>NZ_OZ240249.1:0-3035000 GCF_965198245.1 Candidatus Poriferisodalis sp. | reverse complement strand
GGAAAGACGAACCGACCCACCGCACCGAGGACAGCAATGAGGGGACGCAGGAGGATAGGTGAACCCAGGCGATGGTAGACCTGGGGTAAGCGTGTAGGACGGGGACTAGGTAAATCCGGGCCCCATGAAGTCTGAGACGCGATGCCGAGCCGCTACAGGCGAAGTCACTGATTCCATGCTGTCTAGAAAAGCCTCTAGCGAGTTCACGCGGTGCCCGTACCTAAACCGACACAGGTAGGCAGGTAGAGCATACTCAGGCGAACGGGAGAACTGTGGTTAAGGAACTCGGCAAATTACATCCGTAACTTCGGGAGAAGGATGACCCCATGATGGTGACGGCACTAGCTGCCTGAGCCGGAAGGGGTGTCACAAAATAGGGGAAAGCGACTGTTTACTAAAAACACAGCAGCGTGCGAAGTCGTAAGACCATGTATACGCTGTGACGCCTGCCCGGTGCCGGAAGGTTACGGGGAACGGTTAGCTCTTCGGAGCGAAGCTGTGAACCTAAGCCCCGGTAAACGGCGGCCGTAACTATAACGGTCCTAAGGTAGCGAAATTCCTTGTCGGGTAAGTTCCGACCTGCACGAATGGCGTAACGACTTTCCCACTGTCTCAACCACAGACCCGGCGAAATTGAAGTACGAGTAAAGATGCTCGTTAGCTACAGAAGGACGGAAAGACCCCGTGGACCTTTACTATAACCTGGTATTGGGTTGTGGCACGTGTTGTGTAGGATAGGTCGGAGACGAGGAAGCGTACGCGCCAGCGTGCGTGGAGTCAACCTTGAAATACGACCCTGCTCATGTCGGAACTCTAACCTAGGACCCTCAACGGGTTCGGGAACAGTGCCAGGCGGGTAGTTTGACTGGGGCGGTCGCCTCCCAAATGGTAACGGAGGCGCCCAAAGGTTCCCTCAGACTGGTTGGCAATCAGTCGTCGAGTGCAATGGCACAAGGGAGCTTGACTGTGAGACATACAGGTCGAGCAGGTGCGAAAGCAGGGCATAGTGATCCAGCGATTGCGTGTGGAAGCGTCGTTGCTCAACGGATAAAAGGTACCCCGGGGATAACAGGCTCATCTTCCCCAAGAGTCCATATCGACGGGAAGGTTTGGCACCTCGATGTCGGCTCATCGCATCCTGGGGCTGAAGCAGGTCCCAAGGGTTGGGCTGTTCGCCCATTAAAGCGGTACGCGAGCTGGGTTTAGAACGTCGTGAGACAGTTCGGTCCCTATCCTCTGTGGCCGTAGGAGATTTGAGGAAAGCTGTCCGTAGTACGAGAGGACCCGGATGGACGCAGCTCTCGTGTGCCAGTTGTTCCGCCAGGAGCACGGCTGGTTGGCGACCTGCGGAAGGGATAAGCGCTGAAAGCATCTAAGCGCGAAGCCTGTTCCAAGATGAGATCTCCCACTGGTACAACCAGGTAAGGCCCGTGGAAGATAACCACGTTGATAGGCCGGATGTGTAAGCACAGCAATGTGTTCAGCAGACCGGTACTAATCGGCCGAGGGCTTGGTATCGATACTCAGCCTCGAGGAAGCGCACCACGCAGTGTGCTGAGCGTGCATCGCTTTGCAGGAGTCGCCGTGCGAGTTATCTCGCACGCGAACTGGAACTGTGCATACGGCACGACCGTACGCACTGGATCTCCGGTGGTTATGGCGGCAGGGCCACACCCGTTCCCATTCCGAACACGGAAGTTAAGCCTGCCAGCGCCGATGGTACTTGGGGGCAATTCCCCTGGGAGAGTAGGTCGCTGCCGGAACCCTGAACCCCCGTCGTGTTAGCGGCGGGGGTTCTTCGCGTTCGGGGCCTAGTCTCGAGGAGTGACGCAGAACCGGCGCCCGCCTCGCAGAGGCCCGCAGCGACGCCCTGATCGCGACCGCGATCGACGGCAGGGTCCCGGTCGTCGAGGCGAGTCCGGTCGCGGTCGAAATGACCGATCTGGGAGAGATCGCCGCCCTGTCGGCCAACGCGAGCAGCGTCGGTCTGGACCTCCTCGTCGAGGTGACAAGCCTGTCGACGAGGTGGCAGAGCGAGCGGCTCGGCGGACCGATTGGGGCGGGGTTGCACGCAAGGGTGCTTCTGTGCTGCGGCCGATCCCGGGGGCCGACCGGGGGGACGCGTATGCCGCTGGGGTGCCGGTCCGCCAAGATCCGCGACCTTCGGTGCCTCAGGACCCGGAGCCCGTCCAGCGTGCAGCGACGAAGACGACGAAGACACAGACACGGCGTCGGCCCAGAGTACGGCTGGATGTGCCCCAGCTGGACCCAGCATCGGTGCGAGATGTGCCGGCATCCGAACGAGAGCGACTCGCTCATCGCCTGCGCGATGCAGGAGAGGACTTTCTGGCGGAACGGTTCGGCGACGCGGTCAGCACGCTGCGACCGCTGGCGTCGAGATATGCGGCCGTCGCGGAGGTGCAGGAGCTCTACGGCCTCACGCTCTACCGCCTCGGTCGCTGGACTGCGGCGTCACACCGGCTCGAGCAATATGAGGCGCTTACCAGGGCCATCGACCAGCTGCCAGTGCTCGCTGACTGTTACCGGGCACTGGGCCGGCTCAACGACGTGCATGACGTCTGGGACCGCCTGAGACACGCCGATCCTGACGCTGAGACGATCACCGAGGGGCGCATCGTGGCTGCGGGTGCGCTGACGGACGAAGGCCGCCCGCGCGACGCCATTCGTTTGCTTGAGGCGGGTCCGCTGCGCCCTAGGCGCCCTCAGGAGCACCACCTCAGGCTGTGGTACGCGCTCGCAGATCTGTACGACCGGGTCGGGGACTTGCAGCGGGCCCGGCGCGGCTTTGCCCGGATTGCCGATGTCGAGCCCGAATTCGTTGATGTGCAGGACCGGCTGGCAGCGCTCGGCACGCACGACGCCTAGCGACAGCGCACAACTTCAAGAAATCCCTGCAGGATCAGCCTTCCGCCGCGAGCGCGCGGATAGAATGATCCCGTCATTCGGCGAGCGCCGCCCCCAGTACCGGCCCTCAGTACCGGCGCCGCCTGATCGCGCGAGGCAAGCGACCAACATGACTACCGACATCGAGCGCCTGCTGGGCGAGCAGGCCTCCTACTTGCTGGACCACAAGTGTGAAGGCATCGGGCGGGATCTGCTCACCCTGCCCGGGCCGGACTTCGTGACCGACATCGTAGCCGACACCGACCGTTCACCGCAGGTCATGCGGAGCCTCCAGTCGCTGTTCGACCACGGCCGCCTCGCCGACACCGGCTATGTCTCGATCTTGCCGGTGGACCAGGGAATCGAGCACTCCGGGGCTGCTTCGTTCGCCCCCAACCCGATCTACTTCGATCCAGCTTCCATTGTGGAGTTGGCGGTCGAGGGCGGCTGCAATGCCGTGGCGACCACATTCGGCGTGCTGGGAGCGGTATCCCGCCGCTACGCGCATCGCATCCCATTCATCGTCAAGCTCAACCACAACGAGCTGCTGACCTACCCCGCGAAGTACGACCAGATCATGTTCGGTTCGGTCGCCCGGGCGCATGAGCTCGGCGCCGCCGGCGTCGGAGCCACCATCTATTTTGGCTCGGCTGAGAGCGGACGGCAGATCACTGAGGTGGCCGCTGCGTTCGAGGAAGCACACCGGCTCGGCATGTTCACCGTGCTGTGGTGCTACCTCCGCAACCCGGCCATCAACCTGTCCAACGAAGCAGGCGGCGCTGACCACCATGTGTCTGCCGACGCCACCGGGCAGGCCAACCACATCGGCGTGACGATCGAGGCCGACATCATCAAGCAGAAGCTGCCCGAGAACAACGGTGCCTTCGTCTCGGTCTCGGGTTTTGGCAAGACCCACGCTGCCGTCTACGACCGGCTGACATCGGATCATCCAGTGGACCTGTGCCGCTGGCAGGTGGCCAATTGCTACATGGGACGGGTGGGGCTGATCAACTCGGGAGGAGCCAGTTCGGGCGCCACCGACTTGGCCGAGGCCGTCACCACTGCGGTCGTCAACAAGCGAGCGGGTGGCATCGGGCTGATCTCGGGACGCAAGGCCTTCCAAAGGCCAATGGTCGAGGGCGTCGAGCTGCTCGGCGCCATACAGGACGTGTATTTGGACCCAGCGGTGACCATCGCCTGACAGGTGACCCCAACCCGGCTGCATCGGTGCGGCCGCGGCTAGCGTGGTCGCCTGGAGCGGCTGAAATCCCCCAGGAGCCGTCTTCCCCCAGGAGCCATCCCCCCCAGGAGGTACTGTGACCGACACCGCAGCGCGCGAACTGCCGCTGCAGGAGATCGACGAGGTCATCATCCGATTCGCCGGCGACTCCGGCGACGGCATGCAGCTGACCGGAGACCAGTTCACGAGCATCTCCGCAGCACTCGGAAACGACCTGTCGACCCTGCCGGACTTCCCCGCCGAGATCCGTGCCCCGCAGGGGACACTGGCGGGCGTCTCGGCCTTCCAGGTACGCATTTCGGACTTCGACATCACCACGCCGGGCGACGCTCCGACGGTGCTGGTAGCCATGAACCCCGCTGCGCTGAAGGCTCAGCTGCACCATCTCACCCAGGGCGGCGCGCTGATCGTCAACACCGATGCCTTCACCGACCGCAACCTCGAGAAGGCCGGCTACTCCTCCAACCCGCTCGAAGACGGCACGCTTGACGACTACCGGGCATACCCGGTGCCGATGAGCCAGATCACCCGTGACGCGGTGGTCGAGCACGGCGTCAAGCAGCGCGATGCGGAACGGTCCAAGAATTTCTTCGCGCTCGGGTTGATCTCATGGATGTACACCCGGCCGACCGAGCCGACCATCGAATTCATCAACACCAAGTTCCGGGGTCGCACTCAGGTCATTGACGCCAACACCTCCGCCTTCAAGGCCGGCTACAACTTCGGCGAAACCGCTGAGATCTTCGAGGCGCACTACGAGGTCAAGCCGGCCCCGCTGGCACCTGGCGAGTACACCAACGTCAACGGCAACACGGCGCTGGCGTGGGGCTGCGTCGTGGCGGGTCAGCTGGCGCGCCTGCCGGTGTTCCTGGGCTCATATCCGATCACCCCGGCTTCGGACATCCTGCACGAGATGTCGCTGAAGAAGAACTTCGGTGTGCGGACCTTCCAGGCCGAAGACGAGATCGCCGCTGCAGCGTCCGCTGTGGGGGCGGCCTTCGGCGGAGCGCTGGCGTTCACCGCCACGTCGGGGCCAGGCCTGGCCCTCAAGGGCGAGACGCTCAGCCTCGCGGTGAGCCTGGAGCTCCCGTTGGTGGTGCTCGACATCCAGCGCGGCGGTCCGTCCACGGGACTGCCGACCAAGCCCGAGCAGGCCGACTTGATGATGGCCATGTACGGGCGCCACTCTGAGTCGCCGCTGCCCGTGGTGGCGCCGCGCAGCCCGGCCGATTGTTTCGACATCGCGATCGAGGCGTCGCGCATCGCCTTGAAGTACCGGACGCCGGTGATCGTGCTGTCCGATGGCTTCCTGGCCAACAGCTCCGAGCCGTGGCTGCTCCCAGATGTCGGCACGCTGCCGGACATCGGGGTCGACTTCGCCACCGAGTTCAACGGCACCAACGAGGACGGTGACGGCATCTTCCTGCCGTACCTGCGAGATCCGCAGACCCTGGCCCGACCGTGGGCCATCCCCGGCACGCCCGGCTTGATGCATCGCATCGGTGGCATCGAAAAGGAGGACGGCACCGGCAACATCTCCTACGAGCCCGAGAATCACCAGCTGATGGTGGACCTGCGGCAGGCCAAGATCGACGGTGTCGACGTGCCCGATGTCGAAATCGCCGGCGACGTCGATGCTGATCTCGTCGTGCTGGGCTGGGGGTCCACGTGGGGGGCCATCGACGCCACCGCCGGACGGCTGCGAGAGGCTGGCTTCAGGGTCGCACACGTTCATCTGCGACACCTCAATCCGCTGCCGGCGAATCTCGGCGACGTGCTGCGGCGCTACCGGGCCGTGGTGTGCCCCGAGATGAACAAAGGCCAGCTCTGCGATCTCGTGCGAGCGAAGTACCTGATCGATGTCGAACACATCGGCAAGATCGACGGCGTGCCCTTCACCACGGGAGAAGTGACCGCCGGGGTACGCAAGCGCCTCGAGGAGTTGGCAGCCGTATAGAAGCCGACGACGCAAGTCCACACACACGACATACCACGCACGAATCGCAACTGGCACAAGCCGGAACAATCTCCCAACGAGCACTCAGAGCACCCACAGAGGTAAACCGCACGATGACCGACACCTCTTTCACGCCGACTACACAGCCCGCAGACTGGGCCACCGACCAGGAGGTCCGCTGGTGCCCGGGCTGCGGCGACTACTCCATCCTCACGGCGATGCGGATGCTGATGCCGAGCCTGCGCACCGACCCGCACAACACGGTGTTCGTCTCGGGCATCGGGTGTGCCGCCCGCTTCCCGTACTACATGAATTCCTACGGCGTGCACGGCATCCACGGCCGAGCACCTGCGATCGCCACCGGTCTGGCAATGGCGCGGCCCGATCTCGACGTGTGGGTCATCGGCGGTGACGGCGACATGCTGTCGATCGGCGGCAATCACCTGATTCATGCGTTGCGTCGTAACGTCAAGATCAAGGTGCTGCTGTTCAACAACCAGATCTATGGCCTCACCAAGGGCCAGTTCAGCCCCACCAGCGAGATCGGAAAGGTCACCAAGAGCTCGCCGATGGGTTCGCTGGACGCCCCGTTCAACCCGCTGGCCGTGGCGCTCGGAGCTGAGGCCTCGTTTGTGGCCCGGACCCACGACATGGACCGCCAGCACATGATGGAAACCTTCCGGCGGGCGCACGAACACGACGGCGCTGCGTTCGTAGAGGTGTTCCAGAACTGCAACGTCTTCAACGACGGCGCCTTCGAAGGCGTCACGAAGAAGCAGAATCGCGACGCCAACCTGATCCCGCTGACGCATGGCGAACCCATCCGGTTCGGGGCCGATGGCGAGTTCGGCGTCATTGACGAGTCTGGCTGCGCCCGGGTCATCCACTCAGCCGATGTGAGTCCTGACGAGCTGCTCACCCACGACGAGACCAAGCACGATCCGTCGACGGCGTTCATGCTGGCCCGTCTTGCACGCGGACCCTTTGAGCCGACTCCGATCGGCGTATTCCGTGCCGTGCGGCGTAGTGAGTACGCAATGGCTTCCACGCGACAGCTGGCCGCAGCCCAGGAAAAGCAGGGCCCCGCGGACATCGGACAGTTGCTGCGTTCACGCGGTACTTGGTACGTCTGAGATCCACCTCGCGTCCCGAGGCTCGCGGCGGCACGACCGCCGTGGCCGTGTCTGAGAATTCGCTGCTGCGCCCGATGGGCACGCTGGTACTTTCGGCTGCATGAATACCGTGCGACGACGCCTCGACAACGAGTTGGTGCGCCGAGCCATGGCGCCGTCGCGGGCGGCCGCGCAGGCACTCATCTCCGGTGGTCGGGTGCTCGTCAGCGGCGCCGTCGCGCAGAAGCCCTCACGGATGGTGGCGGCCGCGGAGCCGGTCCAGCTCAGCGGTGAACCTGCGCGGTTCGTGTCACGCGGCGGCGACAAACTCGATGCAGCGCTGGACGCCTTTCGGGTCGAGGTCGAAGGGCGGCGCGCATTCGACGCCGGCTCTTCGACAGGCGGGTTTGTGGACTGCCTGCTGCAGCGAGGCGCAGTTCAGGTGGTGGCGGCCGACGTCGGCTGGGGCCAGCTCGATGCACGTCTGCGCACCGATACCCGGGTCACGGTGCGAGAGCGCTGCAACGTGCGTCATGTGGAGGCTGCTGACATCGGCGGTGCGGCAGACATCGTGACCGCTGACCTGTCGTTCATCTCGCTGCGAACGGTGATGGCGAACCTGGCGGCGTGTACCGCACCCGGTGGGGATGCGGTGCTGCTGGCCAAACCGCAGTTCGAAGCCGGCCGGCGGGAGGCCTCACGGGGCAAGGGCGTGATCCGCGACCCCGACGTGTGGCGGCGGGTGCTCCGCGAGGTGGCAGCGAGCGCGTCCAAATGCGGCCTGGTGCCGGCAGGCGTCGACGTGTCGCTGCTGCGAGGTGCGGCGGGCAATGTCGAGTTCTTCCTGTACTGCCGTCGCGCTGCGGACCAACCGAGCCACGTCGCCGGCGCCTCCCGAACCGCCGCCGTGTTCGACCTCGATGCCGCGATCGACGGGGCAGTCCAGCGTGTCGACCGCACCCGCGACGACGGGGGAGCAGCTCGATGAGCGCGGTGCTGATCGTCGCTCATGCCGAGCGCGCCGAGGCAGTGTCGGCATCGAAGCGGCTGGTGGACTGGCTCGAGAGCGAGGGTCACACCGTCGAGCTGGGACGTGTGGAGGCATCGGCCATCGGTCGCAGCGAACTCGCAGCCGACGAGCCGATCGGCACCATGCCGGATCTCGCCGTGAGCGTCGGCGGCGATGGCACCATGCTGCGCTCGTTCGATCTGGTGGCGGCCGCAGGAGTGCCGGTTCTCGGTGTCAACGTCGGCCACCTCGGCTACTTGACCGAATTCGAGCCTGCACAGCTCACCGAGACGGTTGCCGCGGCGCTCGAGGGGGCGTTGGGCATATCGGTACGGATGATGGTCAGCGCCACCGTGCGCCGGCGACCTGGCGAAGATCCCGACGACCCCGACCCCCACGACGCAGATACGTGGACCGGTTTGAACGAAGTCGTCCTCGAAAAGCGCGATCCGGGCCACACGGTCAGGCTGGAGGTCTGGCTCGACGGCGACATGTTCGCGACCTATGCGGCAGACGGTCTCATCGTGTCCACACCAACCGGTTCCACCGCGTACAGCCTCTCTGCGGGAGGGGCCGTCGTTGCGCCGACGCATTCGTCCCTGCAGGTCACGCCGGTCGCGCCGCACATGCTGTTCGATCGATCGCTGCTGCTGCCACCCGACACCGAGATCGGCATCCGGGTGGTCAGCGAACGGCCGGCGCTGGCCGCAGTGGATGGGCGTTCGGCCACAATGCTGCAGACAGGTGATGAGCTCGTGGTGACGCGCGCCCCATACGAGGCACAGTTCGTCACCGCCGGCGGCGACAGCTTCCATCGCGTGCTGAAGCACAAGTTCGGCCTCAAGGATCGCTGAGCTTGCGTCGATGAGCGAGCGACGAATGCCCTGCCAGCGGCAGCCACCGGGCCCCTGCGGTCGGCCGGAAGGCGGCAGGAGCTGCTGATGCTTGCAGAGCTGGCGGTGCGCAATCTCGGGGTGATCGAGAGAGCCAGCCTGGTGCTCGGCGCGGGAATGACGGCATTGACCGGCGAGACGGGAGCCGGCAAGACGCTCGTCGTGCAGGCGGTCCAATTGCTCGTGGGCGGGCGAGCTGATCCTGCGATGGTGCGGGCAGGCGCCACCGAAGCAGTGGTCGAAGGCAGGTTCGTGAACCCCGATGGCAGCGAACTCGTACTGCGTCGCGTGATTCCAGCCGCAGGCCGCAGCCGTGCCTACATGGACGGCACCATGGCTTCGGCACCGGAGCTCGCCGAGCTGGGAGCCGGGCTCATCGACCTGCACGGGCAGCACCAGCACCAGTCGTTGCTGCGGCCGCGCACCCAGCGTGAGGCGCTGGACCGCTGGGGCGGCGTGGACCTGCATCCATTGGCGGCAGCACGCGCGGAGCTGCGGGCGCTGGCTGAGAATCTGGCAGCGCTCGGCGGCGATGCACGTGCCAGGGCACAGGAAATCGATCTCCTGCGGTACCAGGTGGACGAGATTACCGCCGCGCAGCTGGAGGACCTCGACGAGCTGGAACGGATCGCGGAGCGCGAAGACCTGCTGGCAGATGCGGCGTCTCATCTCGCGGAGGGTCACGCGGCCCGCCACGCGCTCGCCGGTGACGACGGCGTCATCGACAAGCTGGGCAGCGCTTTGGCCGCGCTGGGTGGCCGGAAGGCGTTTGCCCCCCTGAGCGAGCGACTCGGAGCCGTGGCCGCGGAGCTGGACGACATCGTGGCGCAACTTCGGAGCGTGCTCGAGACGATCGAAGACGATCCCGGTGCGTTGGCCGATGTCCGCGCACGGCACCAACTGCTGCGCGAGTTGACGCGCAAGTACGGCGACACACTCACTGAGGTGATGTCGTTCGGCGCCCGTGCTGCCGAGCGCCTCTCACAGCTGGAGCGCCACGAAGAGCTGGCGATCGAACTGGAGTCGGGCATCATCGCAGCGCAGCGCCACGTGGACAGCGAGGCACAGGCCGTCGCTGCAGCTCGCCGAGCGGCTGCTCCGGGGCTGGCTGCCGCCGTAACCGAGCACCTAGCGTCGCTGGCGCTGCCGGGCGGCACGCTGGAAGTCGGCGTATCGGGCGACCCGCCGAGCGACGGCGTCGAGCTGCGCTTTTGCGCGAACCGGGGTACTCCGCCCGGCCCGCTGTCCAAGGTGGCCTCCGGCGGCGAGCTGGCACGGGTGATGCTGGCCTTGCGGCTGGTCCTGACTGCTGGTCCGCCGACACTGGTGTTCGACGAGGTCGACGCCGGCATCGGCGGTGAGACGGCTCTGGCCGTCGGTCAGGCGCTGGCCTCGCTGACCAAGAACCACCAGGTGCTGGTCGTGACCCATCTCCCGCAGGTCGCGGCATTTGCGCATAAGCACGTGGCCGTGCGCAAGACTGACGACGGCGCAACGGTGGCGTCGGACCTGGTCGCGGTCACCGGCATCGAACGTGTGAGCGAGTTGGCGCGGATGCTTGCGGGTCAGCCCCACTGGGCAAGCGGCCGCCAGCACGCAAGCGAACTGCTCGACAATGCCGCTGCGAAGCGACCGGTGCTCGATGGAACGCAGCCGGACATCGACGCAGCGACGGCTGAGCTCGCCGACGAGGGGGACGCAGCGGTGGTTGCTGAGCCAGCGCGCAGCGGCGCAGTCCCGTGAGCTTGTCCCGTGACGCAGAGACGGCTCGCCGCTGGCGTGTGCGGCGCCGCCGAAACGGGGCCAACGCTGAATTGGCGGGCCGGTGCCGCGTGGACCGCCGCACCAAGAACCTGCTCCGGCGCTTGGAACGAGGCGAGATAGCAGTCATCCACCACGCAGATCTCGATCGGGTCGCCGCCGATGGGCTCATCGCAGCCGGGGCGGCGGCCGTGGTCAACGCTGTGCCGACGATGAGCGGCCGGTACCCGGCGCTGGGCGGCCTCACGCTCGCTCAGGCCGGCGTGCCCGTGCTCGAGGACATCGGCGAGGCTGCATTCAAGGCGTTGGGAGAGGGCGACGAGATCGCAGTTGCCGGCGCCGAGATAGTGCGCGACGGCGAGGTGATCGGGACCGGTTACCGCCGCGACGCCGAGTACTTCGAGCATGTGCTCGAATCGGCGCGCATTGCGGTGCGTAGCGAATTGGGGAGCTTCGCCCGCAACACGCTCGAGTACCTCGAAAAGGAGCCGCAGATCCTCACCGAGGAATTGGACATCCCTCCGCTGCGACACGAGCTGCGCCGCCGTCATGTGCTGGTGGTCGTGCGCGGCATCGACTACCGCGAAGATCTCGCGGCACTTCGACGCTCGGGCTATATGTCGGACATGCGGCCGGTGCTCATCGGTGTGGACGGCGGGGCGGATGCGCTCCTCGAAGCCGGTCTCGTGCCGCACATCATCATCGGCGACTTCGACTCAGTCTCGCCGCGGGCGCTGGACTGCGGTGCGCAGCTCATCGTGCAGGGCTATCCCGAAGGGGGCGCGCCGGGTGCTAGACGCCTCGACGATGCAGGCCTGAGCTATGACGTCATTGCTGCGCCCGGTACCAGCGAGGACCTCGCATTGCGACTGGCATTCGAGCAGCGAGCCGAGCAGATTGTGGAGGTCGGGTCCCACACCTCGATGGTCGATTTCTTCGACAAGGGCCGCCGCGGCATGGCATCCACCTTCCTCACCCGGATGCAGGTGTCCTCGGCACTCGTGGATGCAAAGGGTGTGAGCCGTCTGTACCGCACCCAGGTGCGCAAGCGCGACATGGCAATGCTGATCGTCTCGGCGCTGATCACTATCGGCGTCATTGCCGCAGTGACCGAGCCAGGCCGGCTTCTGCTGCGCACGCTGTGGATCAACATGGGCCTCTGAATGGTCAACCTCCGCTACCACATCGTGTCCATCGCGGCCGTCTTCCTGGCCCTGGCAATCGGCCTGGCGCTGGGCTCGACGTTTGTGGACTCGGTGTTGGTGAGCAATCTGGAATCCCGGGTGGACCAGCTTCAAGCCGACACTGAGGAAGCGATCGACAGGCGTGCCGACGCCGAGGCAGCGCGTGACGAGGCTGAGGCGGCGCGTGACGAGGCGCTCGCGAGCGTCGACGCCGCGCGGTCCGAACGGTTCGAGGTCGAGGATCTCGTCCGCCCATACCTTCCGCAAGGGCGCCTGAGCGACACGACGACGCTGATCGTTGCACCCGAGAGCATCGACACCGGCGCGGTCGTGGCCATCAGAGCCCGCTTGGCAGCAACCGATACACAACTCGGCGGTGTGCTGTGGCTCAGCGACGATCTGCGCCTCTATGACCCCGAAGTGCGCCAGCGAATTGCTGAAGCGTTCTCGCTCGCGGGCGACAGCCGCAATGCGGTGCGCAGGGCGTTGCGCTTCTTGGTGCCCCAGGCGCTCCTGCGGCCATCGGAGGCCGGTTCGAGCCGAGCACTCGATGCCGACGTCAACGCGATCAGCGACGCCGGTGCGCTCGACGGCTTCTCGCGCGGCTTCTTGTTGGCCCCTCGGACGCGCACGGCGCTCACACTGCTTCGCGACTTGGGCTTGGTCACCCACGACGGCACCGGCGCGGTCGCGTTGCACCTGCTCGGTGGGGAGGGACTGCGCCTTGTGGTGGTGACCGATGCAGCTGCAGCAGGGCTGAACGAGGACTTTGTGTTTGACCTGTTGACGGTCATCGCTGACGACGGATACCCGGGCAGCGGCGTCATTGTCGAGGTGCCCGCCCTCGACGCCGCAGGCATCGGATACGGCGCTGTGCTCGAACGGGTTCGGTTAGACCCACTGCTCGCCGCCTCGTTCTCGAGCGTCGACGGCGTGGACACCTTCTCGGGCGATCTGGCGCTGCTCGTGGCGCTCGAGGATCTGCCCGAGATCCGCCACTTCTCCTTGGCCGATCCCGAGCACGGATTGGGCCCGTCATGACACACGCCGTGGCGATCGTGCCTGCATACGACCGGGCCGACACGGTGGGAGCCACGGTGACGGCGCTGCGGACCGTGTCTGATGTGCTCGATGTCATCGTGGTCGACGACGGGTCGTCCGATCGCACGGCCGCGGTTGCGGCCGCCGCAGGAGCGCGCGTTATCGAGCTCGCACGCAATCGCGGCAAGGGGGCCGCCATGGCTGTGGGCGTTGCGGCGTCAGGTGCCCCTGACGCGTACCTGCTCATCGATGCCGACCTGGGCCGCACCGCCGCCCTGGCAGGCGAACTGCTGCGGCCGGTTGCGCTGGGAACGGCTGACATGACGATTGCCGCGTTCGATTCCCCCCCTGGCGGGGGCGGGTTCGGATTCGTCAAGGGCTTTGCGGCGCGCGTCCTGCGTGCCGAGACTGGGCTGTCGCTGGCAGAGCCGTTGTCGGGCCAGCGCGCCCTGCGGGGTCCGCTGCTGCGCTCGCTGGAGCTCGCCGATGGATTCGGTCTCGAGATCGGCCTGACGCTCGATGCGGCCTTACGCGGGGCTTCCATCAGCGAGATCGAGGTCGGTTTCTCCCATCGGCCGTCCGGGCGTGGCCTCAGCGGCTTTGCTCACCGGGCAAGAATCGGCCGGCACGTGTACCGCGCCGCGGCCTCCCGCATCGGGGGTCCGAAGACGATCTATCTCCTGATCGCATCGCTCGTTAGCCGGGCGCTGTCGCCGCTTCGGCCAGCGTTTCCACAGCGACACCGTCCTGCAGCCAAGGCGCTGCGGGGAAAGCTGTGGTGGCAGCGCCCGTGGTCGAGATTGGGTGTGCCGTCGTTGCAGAGGGTGCGGTCAGCCGTGGATTTGGGATCGCTGCAGCGCACGTGGTCCCGGTGGCGCCCGCGGTTGTCTCAGCGACTGCGGTCCTGGCGTTCGCCACGGCGACGCCAGACCTCGAGCGAGTCGTGAGTTCTCAGCGTCGCGCCCGAGGCCCTCACTGACGGATATGACCCTCGCACTCGTCGGCTCCGGCTTTGATGTTCGGCTGCGAACTGCAGTGCTGCTCCTTGCGGCCTTCGCCTGCTCGTTAACTATTGCGGCGCTGCTGTGGCGCTGGCTGGGTACCCGCATGAATCGTGACCGATGGGTGCGTCCCAACTACCGCGGCGAACGGATCGTGGCGGTCTCGGGCTCGCTCGTCGTCGCCGTGGGGGCGGTTGGCGCGGCTGCAGTCGCATTCCTGGCGTACCGCAGCTCGGGATGGTTTGCCTACTCGTCGTCGTTGGTTGATCAAGAACGGTTCGCAGCACTCGAGGAGGCTGGTTCCCTGGACCTGCTGCCGGTGGACGCGATCCGAAGTCCCTCGATGGCCACTGCCACAGGTGCAGTGGCGGCGGTGCTTGCCCTGCTGGCATTTGGAGTGCTGGGATTCCGCGACGACACTCGCGGCGACGTCGGCGCTGGCGGCTTCGTTGCGCATTTTGGCCGCAGCTGGCGGCAGCGTCGGCTCACCACAGGAGTTCAGAAAGCGCTCGGCGGAGGAGTAGCCGCGCTCGTGTGTACCCAAATCGCCCTCTTCGGAAACGTCAGCAGCCTCTGGAGCGGCCACGGTTGGGCCGACGGCTTTGCTGTCATCGGATCGCTGGAAGACATCTTCATCGGGTCTCATGACCGCTGGGAGCTGGTGCCGTTGCTGCGCGGGGCGCTGATCGTGGCGCTCGGCGCCAACGTGCTGAATCTGTTCGATCGAGCACCGGGTCGGGCCACGAAGGTTGCGCTGGTGTGGTGGCTATGTGGACTGGTGCCGGTCGCCCTGGCTGATCCGGCCTGGCCGCAAGGGTTCAGTTTCCCGATTGCCGATTCGGCCTGGTTGGTGTGGCGTACCCCGGCCTTGTGGGCCGCTGGCGCGGTCGGAGCATCGGTGGGATTGCTGCGTAGCGAGTTGCACGAGCGACACATGCAAGGCGATGTCGGCGTGAATGCGACGGGTGCGGTGCTGGGACTCGCCACTGTAGCGATGGCGTCCGCGACAGTCGAGTGGGTGCTGCTTGCGGCACTCGTGGCGCTCAACCTGGCGAGCGAGCGCTGGTCGTTCAGCCGGATGATCGACGCGGCGCCGCCGTTGCGATGGCTGGACCGGCTCGGCTCGCCGTACCGCTGACCACAAGGGCCCGGTGTACGAGAGCAGCCAGACCCTGCTCGCCAGACTCTGCGCAGAAATGCCGCTGTAGACGGCAAAACTGCACACAGAACGCTGCCAGCCCAGACTCTGCGCAGAAATGCCGCTGTAGACGGCAAAATTGCACACAGAAGCGCTGACGGGTTCAATCCGCGTCGTATGGCAGCGGCGCTGTGTCCTATGCCCGCTGCATGGCAGCGGCGCACAGCCGATGTTCCGCCAGGCGGGCGTCGAGGCTGGGGTGGACGATCTGACCGTCGGCGACGACGGGGCGACCGGCCACGATGGTGTCCCGGGCGGACAGCGGCCCGCAGCGCAGCCACGCCTCGATCGGATCTGACAGTGCTCCGGCGAACGCCGGACCGTCGAGCTGCCAAACGACGAGGTCGCCGCACGCCCCTCGAGACAGCTCGCCGATCTCGCCCACCCGGCCGAGACAGCCCGCACTGCCACGAGTTGCAAGGTCGAGAACGTTTCGGGCGGAGAAATACACCAGATCGGCGATTCCGGCGTCGTCGGCCCTGTCGCCGGTCGCGCCGTCGCCCGTCCTGCCGCTGTCCAGGCCCTGCTCAGCGCTCAGGTGTCGCTGCCCGTCTCGCAGCCGTGCTACCAGCAGGGCATTGCGCGCCTCTGTCCACATGGATGCCGAATCGGTACTGGCCGAACCGTCGACGCCAAGGCCCACGGGCACACCGGCGGCCCGCAGTTCGCGCACCGGGGCCAGTCCGACACCGAGCAACAGGTTCGAGCTCGGACAATGCGCCACTCCGGTACCCCAGGAGCCGAGCCGTTCAATCTCGGCGGCATTGGGCTGGACCCCATGTGCGATCCACGAACGATCCGAACCCCAGCCGCAGTGCTCGAAGTACTCCACCGGCCGCATTCCGAACATCTCCATGCAGAAGCCGTCTTCGCCGGGGTCTTCAGCGAGATGCGTGTGCAGGCGCACGTCAAGCTGGGAGGCCAACTCAGCGGTGGCGGTCATCAGATCGGTCGAGACCGAGAACGGCGAGCAGGGTGCGAGCGCTATGCACACCATCGAGTTCGGTGCGCGGTCATGGTGCACGGCGACAAGCCGCTCCGATTCCGCCAAGATCTCGTCGGGTGATTGGCATACCTCGTCGGGCGGCAGTCCACCCGCCGAACGCCCGAGCGACATCGAACCGCGCGTGGGATGAAAGCGCATGCCCAGCTCGGCAGCAGCAGTGATCTCGGCGGTGATCAGGTCGCCGGCACCCCGGGGGTGCACATACAGGTGATCGGTGCTCGTGGTACAGCCGCCCAGTGCCAGCTCCGCAAGGCCTACCCATGCGGACAGGTACGCGCCTTGTTCGTCGAGCCGTGCCCACAACGGGTACAGCGTGGTCAACCAGTCAAATAGTCCGCCGCGAAGCGCCGGTGCATACGACCGAGTGAGGTTTTGGTACATGTGGTGGTGGGTGTTGATGAGCCCCGGCGTCACCAGGCAGCCGCCCGCGTCGATGTGCCGCAGCGCCGGCGGAGGCGTCTCGCTGGCACCGCCGACCGCGCTGATGAGACCGTCCGTGATGGCAACCCACCCACCGGGGATCTCACGGCGCTGCGGGTCACACGTCGCCACGAGCTCCGCACCGTGCACGAGCAGGTCTGCAGGCGCATCGTCGTGTGCGTGACCGGTGATGTCGTTCATGGTTTCCCCCTTCAGCGGGTGGGCATCGCGAACAGAAACATCGGGCGGCGGCCGCCCGACGGATTCAAGAGGCAGCGGCGGGGTCAGCCATCGCGGACCGAAGCGACGGTAGCTTGAGAACACATGCAAGGGAGCCCACGAGGAGTGAAGGCGCCGAGGGTGAGCCCTCTCGCTGACGGACCCCGTGGCCTCCGCTCTTGTTCTCTTCACTCACGGGCCGTTAGGCCACGGGGGGAGCCGCGTGGCTAAGCACATTTTCGTCACCGGTGGAGTGGCCAGCTCCCTCGGCAAGGGACTCACTGCGGCGTCGCTCGGGCGCCTTCTGGCGGCCCGAGGTCTGCGGGTCACCATGCAGAAGCTGGACCCCTACATCAACGTCGACCCCGGCACACTCAACCCATACGAGCACGGCGAGGTGTTCGTCACCGACGACGGCGGCGAGACCGACCTCGATCTTGGCCACTACGAGCGGTTCATCGACGTGTCGCTGACCCGCGACTCGAACGCGACGACGGGCTCGATCTACCAGAAGGTGCTGGCCGACGAACGCCGGGGCGAATACCTCGGGCGGACGGTGCAGGTCATCCCGCACATCACCGACGAGATCAAGGAACGCATTCGCAAGCTGGCCACCAGCGACGTGGACGTGGTCATCACCGAGGTGGGCGGCACGGTCGGCGACATCGAGATATTGCCCTTCCTCGAAGCTATCCGTCAGATGCGCCTCGAAGTCGGCCGGCAGAACATCTGCTACGTGCACGTCACGCTGGTGCCGTTCATCGGCCCCTCAGGCGAGCAGAAGACCAAGCCCACGCAGCACTCGGTGACCGAGCTGCGCAGCCGCGGCGTACAGCCTGACGCCATCGTGCTGCGCAGCCAGGGTCCCATCGAAGACGGCCTGCGCAACAAGATTTCCAACCTCAGCGACGTCGAACTCGCCGGCGTCGTGAACGCCCCCGATTCGTCGGTCCTCTACGAGATCCCGATGGTGTTGCGGGCAGAAGGCCTCGACAGCTTCCTGTGCGGGATCCTGGGGTTCGATGACGTCGAACCCGACCTCGCCGAGTGGGAAGCGATGTTGGCTCGCATCAAGGCCCCGCAGGCGACAGTGCGCGTCGGCATCATCGGCAAGTACGTGACCCTTCCCGATGCCTATCTGTCGGTCGTGGAGTCGCTCCGCCACGCAGCCTCCTACCACGGTGTCGACGTCGAAATCGAGTGGATCCACTCTGAGGAGATCGAGGGCCTGCTCGCCGCAGGGCGATTGCGGCATCTCGACGGCATGGTGATACCGGGAGGGTTCGGCTCGCGCGGCATCGAGGGCAAGATTGCCGCAGCCGCGTACTCCCGCGAGCACGACATCCCGTGCTTGGGCCTGTGCTTGGGACTACAGGTCATGGTGGTCGAGTTCTGCCGCAACGAGCTGGGCTTGCTGGGCGCCAACTCGACCGAGTTCGACCCCAATACGTTGCACCCGGTCATCGACCTCATGCATGCGCAGCGCAACGTCCAGGACAAGGGCGGCACGATGAGGCTCGGCGCATATGTGGCCAGGCTGGCTCCTGGCAGCCGTGTCGCAGCGATGTATGGCGACACGCTGGTCAACGAGCGTCACCGGCATCGCTACGAGGTGAACAGCGCCTACCGCCAGCGAATGGAAGAGGGCGGCCTGCAGTGCAGCGGGCTTTCACCCGACGGCCGGTTGGCGGAATTCATCGAGCTGGACGGCCACGCGTTCTGGGTGGGTACCCAGGCGCACCCGGAATTCAAGAGCCGGCCCAACCGGCCCGCACCGCTGTTCTGCGGCCTGGTGGGTGCTGCGCTCGCCCGAGCCGAGGGACGCAACCCGCAGCTGCTGCCAGCATCTTCTGGAATCGGACCGCCGGGCTCAGAGCCGCTGAGCTGACGGTGTCCGCTGCCCTGGCAGTCGAGGCCGAGGACTACCTGGGCTGGCTGTCAAACGAGCGGGGTCGAGCGCCGCGCACCGTGGCGTCATACCGGGCAGACCTCGACGCCTTCGCTGCTTGGCTGGAATCCCGAGGCGGCGGACTGCTCGACGCCAGCACCTCCGATATCGCCGCCTACCTGGCGTACCTGCGCGACGACCTCGGGCGGGCCCCCTCGACGGTGGCCCGGGCCGCTGTCAGCCTTCGTGGTCTCTACCGGTTCCTGGTGGCCGAGGACCTGGCGTCGAACGATCCGGCAGGGGCGTTGGACGTGCCCCGCACGCCGGCCGGCTTGCCCCGAGCGCTGCGGCGTGACCAGATCGAACAGCTGCTGGCCTCCCCGTTCTCCGACAGCCCGCTGGCCCGGCGCGACCGGGCAATGCTCGAAGTGCTCTACGGCATGGGCCTGCGGGCCAGCGAGCTGGTCGCGCTGTCTCTGGGTGACGTCGACCTCGACGAGCGGCTCATGCGGGTCTGGGGCAAAGGAGGCAAGGAGCGGATCGTGCCGGTGGGGCGCCATGCCGCCGATGCGGTCGGGGACTGGCTGAGCGGCGCGGGTCGCGCAGCCTTGGAGCCCGACCAATGGAGGTCCCGCGACGATGCCGCGGCGCTGTTCCTCAACGCCCGGGGTCGGCGGATCACCCGCCAAGGGGTGTGGCTGATCGTGCGCCGCCATGGTGAACGCGTCGGTCTCGGTCCTGACCAGTTGACCACTCACGTGCTGCGCCACTCGTGCGCCACCCACATGCTCGATGGCGGCGCAGACATCCGCAGCGTGCAGGAGCTGTTGGGCCACGCCTCCATATCGAGCACGCAGCGCTACACCGCAGTCTCCCAGGAACGATTGACCGAGGTGTACCGCCAAGCGCACCCCCGCGCCCGCTACTAGCGGTTGTGGGCCGTGCTGCCCAAAGTTGCAACATGTTGGGCCAGAAAATTAGAGCACTGCGTGCCAAGAAGTTGATACACAAATTGCCTGAAAATTGCTACGCCGCTGCGCCGCCGGTGACCGTCCCTGAGCTGGCAGAGATCCTGTGTCGAGGCGGATGGCCCCGCAACTTGGGCCGGCCGGCGCCGGTGGCACAGGAACTGTTGGAGAGCTATCTGGACGATCTAGCCCGCGTGGATCTGCCAGCGGCCTCGGGCACCCGGCACGGCTCCGTTCGCGAGCGACCCTGCAGCAGTCGCCCAAGCGCCATTTCGCCGATCCCTCGCTGGCCGCGGCTGTGCTGGCCGCGACGCCGAACCGGTTGCTCGATGACCTCGAGACCTTGGGCCTGCTGTTCGAATCTCTGGTGATCCGCGACCTTCGCGTCTACGCAGCGGCTAACCAGGCGGAGGTGTTTCACTGGCGAACCAGCTACGGCGATGAACTCGATGCGGTGATCGAGCGCCGAGACGGTAGCTGGCTTCCAGTAGAAGTCAAGCTGGGTGCGACACGCGTGGACGATGCCGCCCGCTCGCTGACCAAGAACTGCGCAACCATCGATGCCGAACGAGAGTAGGTGTGGGCCGCTACTTGGGCAGGAAGCCCATTGACGTCTTGGCGCGAGCCAGGGTGCCTGATGCCACCGCTTCGGCCTTGTCGGCACCGGCAGCGATGATTCGAGTGAGCTCGGCGGGGTCCGCATCGAGTTCGGCCTTCTTGGCAGCGATGGGCTCGAGCATCGCGATGACCGCATCGGCGGTGTCGGACTTGAGCGCCCCGTACTGGCTGTAGCCCGCCGCGGAATCGGCTGGACTGCGACCGGTGGCGGCGCCCAGGATCGACAGCAGGTTCGAGACGCCTGGCTTGGCGTCGGGGTCGTACCGCACCTCGGACTCGGAGTCGGTCACCGCCCGGGCGAATTTGCGGGAAATGTCGGCAGGATCGTCGAAGATGCCGATCGACCCCTGCGGGCTCTCGGCCGACTTGGACATCTTCGCAGTGGGACTCTGCAGGTCCATGACGCGGGCGCCCACCGCGGGAATAGCAGCGTCGGGGATCACGAACGTGTCGCCGTAGCGGCTGTTGAACCGCTGCGCCACATCGCGGGTCAGCTCGAGGTGCTGACGCTGGTCGTCGCCGACGGGTACCCGGTCGGCGTCGTAAATCAAGATGTCGGCGGCCATCAGCGCCGGGTACGTGAACAGGCCGGCAGAGACATGGTCGCTGCTCTGCCCGCCCCCCTCTGAGCGAGCCGACTTGTCCTTGAACTGGGTCATCCGTCGCAGCTCGCCGAGCGACACCGTGCACTCGAGCAGCCACGAGAGCTCCGTGTGCTGGGGAACATGGCTCTGGACGAAAAGCGTGCAGACCTCAGGGTCCAGGCCGACCGAGATGAGCGTGGCCATCGTGCCCAGCGTCGCGGAGCGCAACTGTTCCGGATCCTGCTGGATGGTGACGGCATGCAGGTCGACGGCGCAATAAAAGGCGTCGGCATTGTGCTGATCGATTGCCCACTGATGCAGCGCCCCGAGATAGTTGCCGAGGTGAACATCGCCGGTGGGCTGGATGCCCGAGAGCACTCGTGTCATGGCGCCTGACGGTACCGGGCCGGTGTGCGCGGGCCGCAGCGAAAGCCGCATTGGGCTGCAGGCCACCCGGCGCGGCCATTTTCGATACTCACCAAATATCCCGAGCCATGCCCATAGGCCGCGGTACCTTCGGGCCGCGTGACCCACGAGGTTCGCACCGAGGCCTACGCGGGCCCGCTGGATGTGCTGGTGAAGCTGGTCGTCGCCCAGGAGGTCGACATCTGGGAGGTGTCGTTGACGCGCCTCGTTGACGACTTCGTCGCCGTGATGGTGGCTGCGGACCTCACGCTTGGCACCGACGGCGAAACCGACGTTGACAGCAATGGCGCGGCCAGGATCGACCTCGATGTTGCGAGTGAGTTCACGCTGCTGGCTGCAACGCTGATCGAGCTGAAGTCGCGTCGCCTGCTGCCCGCCCCGCCTGTCGAGCTGGATCTGGAAGAAGAGCTGGCGGCATACGGGTTGCGGGACGCGGCATTTGCACGACTGGTCGAGGGCCGAACGTTCGGCGTCGCGGCCCGGCTGCTGCGAGAGCGGTGGCTGGCCGCATCGTTGCAATGGCCCAGAAACGCCGGTCCCGAGGAGCGGTTCGTTGCCTTTGCGCCTGACTTGCTCGAAGGCGCGTCCCGTGACGACTTGACCGCAGCGCTCGAGCGCGTGCTGGCCCCAAGGCCCGTGCCACATGTCGACATCGGTCACCTGCGCGCTGCGGGGATCACGGTGGACGAGGCGCTGAACCAGATTGCCGAACGGCTGATGGTGGACGGTGCGGCCTCTTTCCGCGAGCTCACCGAGCATCTCACCGAGCGCATCGTCGTCGTCGTGTACTTCCTGGCCGTGCTCGAGCTGTTCGGATCGGGGCTCGTGGAATTGGCCCAAGCCGAGCACTTCGGCGATATCGGCGTGGAGTGGATCGGGGGCGACGACGCATCGCTGCCGGCGGCGGCGCTCGGTTACGGGGAGGACGCTGCGTGAGCAGCAAGCGTCTGCCGCACAGCTCGACCAACGGCTTGCGCCTCGTCAGCGATGAGGGTCGCACGGTCGCTGAACCGCCCACGCCGCCGATCTCACCGGCAGAGTCGCCGCCACAGCCCCCACCTCACCCGTCGATGCCGGACCAGAATGGGCACGCCGAAAATGGCGTGGCGGATACCGGTGCCGGGGCCGACGGCATCGCTGCGGAGATCCTCGCCGGCGAGATGACGCTCGACGGGCTACGAGCGCTCGACGACAACGAGCCGTACGCAGCCATCGAGGCCGTGCTGATGGTTGCAACCGAGCCTGTGCCGGCCGAGGTGCTGGCGTCGGTGACGGCGGCGCCCATCGCGTCCGTTCACGTGGTCTGCGACGAACTCGCTCGCGAATACGCGACGGCCGAGCGCGGTTTCACGCTCGTGCGGATTGCTGGCGGCTACCAGCTGCAATCCGCCCCGGCCGTATCGGAGTATGTCGAACGGTTTGTCGGCGGTCGCCGATCCGGGAAGCTCTCTGCCGCGGCGATGGAAACCCTGTCCGTGGTGGCGTACAAGCAACCCATTTCGCGTGCGCAGATCAGTGCCATCCGGGGCGTGAATGCCGACGGTGTGGTGCGCACGCTCGCAGATCAGGGCTACATCGCTGAGGTCGCGCGCGATCCGGGCCCGGGCAGCGCTTCCCTGCTGGGGACGACAGCGCTCTTTCTCGAACGACTGGGCCTGGACTGCCTCGAGGACCTGCCGTCGCTGGCGGAGCTGAGCGTGGACCCCGACGCGGTGGAGGCCATGGACCGCCTTGCAGCCAGCCGTACCGGCTAGGCGACGTGGCACCCGCTGACGGGCCAGAAAGCGGTATCGAGCGACTGCACAAAGTCATGGCGCGTGCCGGCGTAGCCAGCCGGCGCGCATGCGAGGAGCTGATCATTGCGGGACGCGTCACGGTCAACGGCGCAACAGCCCGGATCGGCGATCGGGCGGGACCGGCAGATCGGATCGAAGTCGATGGAGCGGTCGTCACCTGGGACCCGGAGCTGGTCCACTACTTGGTGAACAAGCCGCGTGGGGTGCTCAGCGCAGCATCGGATGACCGGGGAAGACGCTGTGTGACCGACCTGGTGCCTGCGGCAGTGCGTGTCTTCCCAGTCGGTCGGCTGGACGCCGACAGCGAAGGGCTCATCATCGTGACCAACGACGGCGAGCTGACTCACCGGCTGACACATCCGTCGTGGGGTGTCGACAAGGAGTACCTGGCGCATGTGGAGGGGGTGCCGTCTCGGGGATCGTTGACCCGGCTGCGCGGTGGCATCGAGCTGGAAGATGGGAAGACTGCGCCAGCGTTGGTGTCCATGCCGCAGCCGTCAATGCTGCGCATCACGATTGGGGAGGGTCGAAACCGCCAGATCCGCCGAATGTGCGTGGCCGTGGGCCATCCGGTGCTGCGGTTGGTGCGCACACGCATCGGCCCGCTTACCGATCCAGCACTGCGCCCTGGCGAGCACCGATCGCTCAGTGCCGACGAGATCCGAAGGCTGCACCGGGCCGCAAGGCGCGGGGATTGACACAGACCGCACGGCGCGGAGATTGACACGGGCCGCGGTGCGAACTGCTGCCCGGCAGCCGCAGACGCGTGCAGTTAGGCGGCCCGTCAATGTCACAGCGAGCGACCACAATGGATGTAGCGCAGGCAGAATACCCTGATGAATTGCCCGAGAGCCTGCGCATGCACACCGGAGCAAGCAGATGAGTCTCGCTGAGACATACCGGCTGTCGGGGCGCTACACGGACGACCGCGGCACCACGTTCATGACTGGGCTGCAAGCGTTGGCGCGCCTGCCGATCGAGCAGCTGCGGGCCGATCGGCGGGCTGGACTGCGCACGGCGGCCTTCATCTCGGGGTACCCCGGCTCGCCGCTCGGCGGCTATGACGCCGCCGTCGAGGCCGCCCGTGCCACAACCGACTTGCCAGTCGTGCATTCGCCCGCTGTCAATGAGGACCAGGCAGCGACCGCCATCATGGGCAGTCAACTGGCCACCACCCGGCCCGACGCCGTCTATGACGGCGTGGTCGGCCTGTGGTACGGGAAGGCGCCCGGCGTCGACCGCGCAACTGATGCCCTTCGACACGCGGTGTTCGCCGGCACCGATCCTCGCGGTGGCGCGGTCGCCATCGCCGGCGACGACCCGGCTGCCAAGAGTTCCACGATCCCGTCGAGTTCCGCTGGGACCATGGCCGACCTGCACATCCCGGTGCTGTATCCGGGCACGCCCGCCGAGGCGCTCGATCTGGGCCGCCACGCCATCGCGATGTCCCGCACGACGGGCCTGTGGACGGGCCTGAAGATCGTGGCCGACGTGGCAGACGGCGCCGCAACGGTCCTGCTGGATCCAGACCGGTTCGACCCGGTCATCCCGCTCGTCGACGGCGAGCCCTACCGCCACAGGCCCGACGGCTACCTGCTGACGCCGCACACGGTCGACATCGAGCGCGAGATCGTCGAAATCCGCTACGAGCTGGCCATCGCGTACGCGGCAGCCAACCACCTGAACGACGCCACGGTCGACCCTCCCGACGCCTGGATTGCCGTCGTGGCCTCGGGCATCACATACCGCGAGGTGCGCGAGGCATTGCGGCGGCTGGGCCTTGACAGCGACGAGTCGGTGCGAGGCGCCGGCATCCGGCTCGTGCGGATGGGAATGCCGATCCCGTTCAGCGCCGAGCGAGCCCGGCAATTCGCCCGCGGGGTCACGGAGATCTTCGTGATCGAGGAGAAGAGCCCCAACATCGAGTCGCTGCTGAAAGACGCCCTCTACAACCAGTCGCACCATCCCCGCATCGTCGGCAAGACCGACGAGAACGACGCGATGCTGCTGAACTCATACGGTGCGCTGACCGCCGATGACCTCATCAAGCCACTACGCAGTCGCCTCGAGGCTCGCATCGGCGACCGGCTCGTGGGGGCCCGCCCCGAGCGTGTGCGCATCGAGCTGCCGCTGGCACTGCCGCCCGAACAGAGCCGTTCGCCGTACTTCTGCTCGGGCTGCCCGCACAATCGATCCACCGAGGTGCCCGACGGCGCGCTGGTGGGCGCCGGCATTGGTTGCCACACGATGGCGCTGTTCATGAATCCCGAACGCGTCGGCGACATCGTGAGCGTGACGTGCATGGGCCAGGAGGGCACTCAGTGGATTGGCATGTCGCCCTTCGTGGAGACAGCCCACATCTTCCAGAATCTGGGCGACGGAACGTACTTCCACAGTGGACAGCTGGCGATCGCCGGCGCGGTGGCGTCCGGCACGAATATCACCTACAAGCTCCTGTGGAACCGGGCCGTTGCCATGACCGGCGGGCAGGATCCCGCCGGCCAGTTGGAGGTGCCCAAGGTGGCCGCGGGTCTGCTGGCAGACGGGGTAGCCAAGGTGCTGATCACCACTCACGAACCCGCCGCCTACCGCAGCCGCTCGTTGCCTGCGGGCGTGGAGGTCTGGCATCGCGACCGCCTCACTGAAGCTCAGAAACTCCTCGCGGGCATCGAGGGCGTCACCGTGCTGATTCACGATCAGCAGTGCGCGGCAGAGGCACGCCGGGCCCGAAAGCGGGGAACGCAGCCGACGCCGACCCAGCGGGTGCTGATCAACGAGCGGATCTGCGAAGGCTGCGGCGACTGCGGGCGCAAGAGCAACTGCCTGTCGGTGCAACCGATCGACACGTTCTTCGGCCGCAAGACCCACATCGACCAGACTTCCTGCAACCTCGACTATTCGTGCCTCGACGGTGATTGCCCGTCGTTCATGACCGTGAGCCAGCGCGGACCGTTTCGCACCGCAGTGCTGCAAATGCTTGCGCCGCTGCGGCGTGCGCCCCGGACCGGAGAAGGAATGGGCGTCGGGCCCGCGCCGCCGACCGAACTGCCCGAACCTGTTCGGTTCACCGGTCCCGATGAGGTGTCGGTGCGCATGTGCGGGATCGGCGGCACCGGCGTGGTGACGGTCAACCAGGTGCTCGGCACTGCGGCGATGTTCGACGGCTTCGAGGTTCGAGGGCTCGATCAGATCGGTCTCTCGCAGAAAGCGGGCACCGTCGTGGGCGATCTGCGGCTGCGGCGCCTCGGGCGACCGGCTACGGCGCGCCTTGGCAGCGGCCAGGCCGACGTGATCCTGGCTTTCGACCTGCTCGTGGCTGCGTCTGGCGCGGGACTCGATGTGGCCGACCCGCAACGGACCATGGTCGTCGGCTCCACGTCGGTGACGCCGACCGGCGCGATGGTCGCCGATCCGAACATCGAGATGCCCGCGACCGACGAGCTGCTCGAGCGGGTGGCGGCCGTCACTGTTGACGGGCAGCGGCACTGGGCGGACGTCGGCGAGCTGGTGACCGCATTGTGCGGCTCGGCGGTCACGGCGAACGTGTTTGTGGTGGGAATGGCCATCCAGTCTGGGGCACTGCCCATAGCACCCTCGAGTGTGGAGGCGGCGATTGAGTTGAACGGCGTTGCCGTGGCCCAGAACATCGCGGCCTTCGGCTGGGGCCGTGCGATGGTTGCTGACCCAGACGGCACCAGGGCAGCCGCAATGGCAGCGGCAGCGTCGACGCCCGCTGCGGATCGAGACTCCAGCGATGTCGGCGCACGCGAATTCTCGTTGCCGGGACGCCTGGCGGCTCGCATCGACGAGATGGTGGACGGCCTGGGTGGAGTGGAAGCGGCGCACGATTCAGCGGAGCTGCGATCCAGCCTCGGTACCTACGTGTCAGAGCTCTGCGCCTACCAGTCCGAACGCTTGGCGGCCGATTTCCTGACGGCCGTCGAACGAGTGGCGCGTGCGGATCGGACTGCGGGGGACGGCTCGGCCAGATTGACCGATTCGGCAGCGGCCGGGCTGTTCAAGCTCATGGCATACAAGGACGAGTACGAGGTTGCCCGCCTCATGGGAGACACCGCTGCGAACGCGGCGGCACGCGCCTTGGCGGCTTCGGATGGGGGCACCGTGTCGTGGAACTTGCATCCGCCGGTACTGCGGGCGCTTGGGCGCACGGGCAAGGTCCGGTTCTCGCTGGCGTGGCGACCGGTGTTCGCGCTGCTGGCGCGGGGCAAGTGCTTGCGAGGCCGCTGGTTCGATCCTTTCGGCCACACCGAGGTCCGCCGGACCGAGCGGGCGCTGGTACACGAGTACCTCGCCGCCCTCGATGCCGCTGTCGAAGCACTCGAGCGAGACGCCGGCGCCGCTCGATACGAGCAGGCAGTTGCCATCGCCAGGTTGCCGGAGCTGGTCCGCGGCTACGAGGACATCAAGATGGCCACGGTCGAGACGTTCCGGGCTGAACTCGACGAACGTGTCAGCGAGCTCACTCACTGAGGGTCGATCAGGCAGATCGGCAACCAGAGCCTGCACACGGGGAGGGTCGGGAGGCATCGGTACCCTTCGGTACGTGGCGACTGATCCCTCCGAGCCCACCCAAGTGCCGTCGTTTGGCACCGGGGAGGTGTGGCGCGCCCAAGTCGTCGGCACGGGCCTGATCGGCGGGTCGGTCGCTTCTGCGTTGCGCAAGTCGGGTTGGCATGTGACCGGGCGGGACGCTGTCGGCGGTCACGCTCAGCGAGCGCTCGAGCTTGGCTGCCTGGATGCCATCGGCACCGATCCCGAGGCGATGTTCTGCGTGGTGGCCGTGCCTGCTGCATTCCTTGCCGGTGAAGTCACGAGAGCACTCGCAGACACCGCAGCGGGGGGTGCCGTGGTTACCGACACGGGCAGCGTCAAGACACCGGTTGCTCGGACCATCACAGATCCTCGCTACGTGCCGGGCCATCCGATGGCCGGTTCGGAACAGGAGGGCGTCGAGGGAGCAAACCCGGACATGTTCGTCGGCGCCGTGTGGACGCTGACGCCAACCGAGACCACCGACGACAACGCCTTGCGTTCGTGCCAGACGGTGCTGACCGACTTCGGGTCCGATGTCGTGACGATGACGCCCGAACGACACGACGCACTTGTGGCCGTGGTGAGCCATGTACCGCACCTCGCTGCAGCATCGCTGATGTGCCTCGCAGACGAACGAGCCCTCGACGATGCGCCGCTGCTGCGCCTCGCGGCGGGCGGTTTTCGGGACATGACTCGAATCGCCGCGGGACATCCGGGAATCTGGCTCGACATCTGCGGCGAGAACCGAGACGCCATCGTCGACGTGCTCGATGAGCTGTCCGAGCGCTTGACACAGATGCGCGAAGTGGTAGCGGGAGCAGATCGCGAGGGCTTACGCGCCGTACTCACCCAAGCACGTCGAGCGCGCACCAACCTGCCGTCTCGCTACGTGCGGCCCCAGGAACTCCTCGAGGTGCGGGTGCCCATCCCGGACCGCAAGGGCCAGATTGCCGCCATCACCATGCTGGCTGCGGACTGCGACGTGAACGTGGCCGACATCGAGGTGGCGCACTCGCCCGAGGGAACCGAGGGCGTGCTCGTGCTCGTGGTGGCGCGCAACGAGGCCCAGCGCTTCCTTGCCGCCCTGGCCGGCCAGGGCTACCACCCCACGACGCGCGATCTGGCATGAGCGAAGGGCGGGTCATCGCCCCCTTCACGAACGGGGTCTCAGGCACAGCCTCGGTGCCAGGCTCCAAGAGCATCACCAACCGGGCGATGCTGTGCGCGGCACTGGCCGGCGGGCTCAGCACGCTCGACGGAACGCTGCTCGCCGATGACACCGAGGCGATGATCGACGCCGCTGCGGCGATGGGGGCGTCGGTGCGCATCGATCGCACGAACTCCCAGCTGGTCGTTGACGGCATCGGTGCCGGCAGCGCCACCGAGCAAGCTGCGGGAGTCGGTGTTGCGCGGGTGCATGCGAGATCGTCGGGCACGACGGCACGCTTCTGTTTGCCTGTGCTCGCAGCGATCGGCGGTCGGTGGCTGCTTGACGGTGATCCGCAGCTGCGTACACGTCCCTTCGGGGACCTCATTGCAGCTGTGCGTTCACTCGGTGCGGAGGTACGCGAGCTGGGCGAGCCCGGCCACCTGCCGCTTGAGGTGGTCTCGGCAAACGGTGTCGACTCGCTCGCTGAACCGCGCCAGGTTCGGATCCGGGGAGACGTGAGCAGCCAGTTCGCCAGCGGTCTGCTGTTGGCGGGTCCGCTGCTCGGTGGCATCGACCTGCAGATCCACTCGGCGCTAGACGCCGTGAGCCGGCCGTACATCGACATGACGGTTGCAGTGATGACAGCGTTCGGCGCAACCATCGACACGCCAAGCCCAGACCGCTATGTCGTGGCGCCAGGCGGCTACCGAGCTGGAGGATATGCGATCGAACCGGATGCCTCTGCCGCAAGCTATTTCTGGGCAGCGGCGGCGCTCTGCGGCGGCAGTGTGCGTGTCGAGGGCCTGGGGAACAGCAGCATTCAGGGCGACGTCCGCTTCGCTCAGATCCTCGGTGAGATGGGAGCTGAGGTCGCGATCAGCCACAATGCCGTCGTTGTCGGTGCGCCGGCGGACGGAGCGCTGCAGGGGGGCACATTCGACCTGCGCGACTGCTCCGACACGGCCCAGACGCTGGCGGCAGTGGCCGCGTTCGCCGAGGGCACGACACGCATCAGCGGCATTGGTTTCATCCGCCGCAAGGAGACCGATCGCATCGGCGACACCGTGTCCGAGCTCGCGAAGCGTGGCGTCCCCGCCGTTGCTGAGCCCGACGGCATCAGGATTCGTGCGAATCCGTTCGGGCTGCGAGCGGGCCGGGTCGACTGCCACGGCGATCACCGCATGGCGATGGCGATGTCGTTGATCGGCCTGCGTGTTGCGGGCATCGAAATCGACGACCCGGACTGCGTAGCCAAGACATTCCCGGAGTTCTTCAAGTCGCTCCAGTCGCTGCGATCCCCGCCGGAGGGGGCTCGGGAGCCGATTTCGCCGGTGATCGCGATTGACGGCCCTGCCGCTTCAGGCAAGTCCAGCGTGGCCCGCGCCGTGGCAGCCGAACTCGAGATGGACTACCTAGACACCGGCGCGATGTACCGGGCGGTGGCATGGGCGGCAGTGCAGTCACGTGTCGACCCGCACGACGTCGAAGGTGTCGCAGAGATTGCCCGCACCGCCAAGATCGAGATCTCCAGCGTGTGCGACGCGCAGCGCGTTACGGTGGACGGCGCCAATGCCACGGCGGCGATCCGCAGCGGCGAAGTGGACCGCAGTGTCAGCATCGTCGCGGCCAACCCCGCAGTGCGGCGAGTGCTCACCGAGCGCCAACGCCAGTGGGCCAATCAGCTGGGCGGGGGAGTCATGGAAGGCCGTGATATCGGCAGTGTCGTGTTCCCCGACGCCGTGCTGAAGGTGTTCCTGACAGCCACCCCAACCGAACGGGCCCGTCGCCGCCTAGCACAGCAGGCTGCATCAAGCGGTAACTCCGATCAGGCGAGTCCTGATGATGGGGCGATCGCAGCGTTGGCTGCTGAGCTGAGCGAGCGGGATCAGCTTGACTCTGGACGGGCCGACTCGCCACTGCGAGTGGCATTCGGAGCGGTCATCGTGGACACCAGCGAGATGACTCAGGATGAGGCCGTGGCGCAGATCGCTGAGCTCTACGCGTCAGCAACCGACTTTCGACTGCCGGCCGGGACGGCGAACAATGTCTGAACCCGACGGCCCCGAGGTCGACCTGCGCGACAGACGGTTCAACATAGCGGTTTACAAGACGGCGAAGTACCTGCTGTGGGGCATCTTCCGGACCTGGAACCGAATGTCGGTCGAGGGGCTGGACAACATGCCTGATGGCCCGTGCGTGTGGGTGCCCAACCATCGCAGCTACATCGACACGCCGATCCACGCCGCGATTCCGGCGCAGATGCGGGTGATGGGCAAGGAATCGATGTGGAAATACCGCCCGGCTGCCTGGCTGTTCACTACGTTCGGTTGTTTCCCCGTCAACCGCGACGGTCCTGACCGGGCGGCGCTGCGGATTGCGCTTGATGCGCTGCGCTACGGCAATTGCCCAGTGGTGATGTTCGGCGAAGGCGAGCGTAAGGACGGCCCGCGGGTGCTGCCGCTCATGAACGGGCCGGCGTACCTGGCCGCCCGGGCGCAGGTGCCGATCGTGCCGGTCGGGATCGGCGGAACTGCCGCTGCCATGCCTCGCGGTGCCAAGTTCATGCATCCCCGCCGGATCAAGATGATCATCGGCGAGCCCATGGATCCTCCGCCGCTGAGCACCAGCGGGCGGGTTTCACGCCGTTCGGTGCGAGAGGTCACCCAAGAGCTGCGCGAGCGCATACAGGAGCTCTTCGACCGGGCTCAAGCCGACGTCGGCACGCCCAACGTGTACTGAGGTCTCCGGATCGCTTCAGCCCGTCGTTGCGGCGAGTGCGGCAAGCACGTCGCTCGCCGCTGTCGTCCTATCGGCTGCACTCACTCGTGCCGCGGGCGTGACGGCGAGGCTGGCATGCACGGCGGTTTCCATGGCGCCCAGCAGGTCTCGCAACTCTCTTGGCGGGGGGAAGTACTCGTCCTCATCGGTGATGGTCACCTCTATGGTTCCCGCTGTTGGTGCGAGTCGGCAGATCACTGCATCCACAAGCTCCTCCGGTGCGGACGCCCCCGCAGTGACTCCCACCGTGCCGAACAGGTCGTCGGGCAGCTCGGCGGCGGCGTTCACCCGCAGCACACGTTCGCAGCCCGACTCGGCGGCCACCTTGGCGAGCGCCATGGTGTTGGACGAGTTAGCCGAGCCGATGACGACAACGGCATCGCAGTCGGGGGCGATCTTCGCCAAGGCGCCCTGCCGGTTGGTGGTGGCGAAGCAGAGGTCCGAGCGTCCCGGCATCCACACTTCACCGAATCGCGCCTGTGCCGCTTCGGCCACGTCTGACCAATCACGGTGGCTGAGCGTCGTCTGCGCCAGCACGGCCACAGGTCCGTCGAAGTCGTCAAGAGCGTCCACGTCGGCCGGCTCGGACACCAGTGATATCGAGGCGGGCGCCACCGCCATGGTCCCCACTGCCTCGTCGTGACCCTCGTGACCCACGTACACGACTCGGTAGCCCTTCCCAGCACGCACGCGCACCTCGTGGTGCACCTTGGTGACCAGCGGGCAGATGGCATCGACCACGTAGCCGCCCCGCTGGCGAGCCTCGTCGACGACCTCCGGCGCCGAGCCGTGAGCCGACAGCATCAGCGGCCGGCCAGCCGGCACTTCGGCCATGTCATCGACGAACACCACCCCGAGCCGTTCGAAGCGATCGACCACTAAGCGGTTGTGCACTATCTCGTGGTAGCAGTACACGGGCGGTGCGAACGTTCGCACCATCCAGGCGAGCGCCTTGATGGCCATCTCCACGCCGGCGCAGAAGCCGCGTGGCGCGGCCAGAAGCACCCGGTCGACTGCCACGGCGACGACGCTACCGACCCAGCGCAGAAATCCAGTGCAGCTACACAGTGTGGCAACTGGGCCGAACCAGCAGGGCGAACGGCGACAGCTTCCTATCCTGAACCCATGTCCCGGCCGGTTGTTGTGGCGGTGGAGCCCGGCTCGGCGGCCGAGGTTGCCGGATTGGCTGTGGGCGACGAGGTGGTGTCGATCGACGGCGTCGTGCCGACCGATGTGATCGCCTGGCAGCTGTTGCTTGACGAAGCCGATCCCTGCCTCGAAGTCGTGCGAGCCGGCAGCGCGGTCCGACTCGACGTCAGCAAGGACGCCGGGGCTCGGTTGGGCGCCGAGGTGAACGCCGCGATCTTCGACCGGGTCCAGACGTGCGACAACCATTGCGAGTTCTGCTTCATCTATCAGTTGCCGCCGGGGCTGCGCCGAAGCCTCTATCTCAAGGACGACGACTACCGGCTGTCGTTTCTGTACGGGAACTTCACGACGCTGACTCGCTTCACCGAGCTGGATCTCGAGCGGGTGACCGACGAGCGACTGTCGCCGCTGTACGTGTCCATCCACGCCACCGACCGCGACGTGCGGTCTCGGATGCTGCGAAACCCGCGCGGAGCTACGAGCCTGCGATGGCTGGGCGCCTTGCTGGACGGCGGCATCGAAGTGCACGGCCAGGTGGTGGTGTGCCCGGGTGTGAACGACGGGGCAGTGCTGGCGGACACGCTGCTGGGCGTTCTGGACCGATTCTCATCGCTCGCAACACTGGCGGTAGTTCCGTTGGGTGTGAGCTCCCACCAGCGGGAGCCAGCGATGCGGCCGCACACCGATGCCGAGGCCGCGGCAGTGATCGATCTGTGCGAAGGGTGGCAGCGGCGATTCGGAGACGTGCTGGGGCGTCGCTTGGTGTTCGCCGCCGATGAGTACTACCTGCTCGCCGGCCGGCCCTTCCCGGACGCATCGACCTATGGCGAATTCCCGATGCACGAGGACGGGATCGGTATGGCGCGAGCCTTCGAGCAGGAGTTCTGGGCCGCAGCACCGGGTGCACCCGACCCTGGCAACGGGGCGCCCCAGCCCCGAGCGCCAGCTGCTGGCTTCTTCTCATGGGTCGACGGAGCGCCGGCGGAGGGCTACCGGGCGGTCCGGGTGCCCGGGCACGGCGCCAACCGCAGCGGCGAGGTGGACGCCGAAGGTTTGCCGCTCAGCCTCGGCTCGGTGCCGGTGAGTGTGCCGGTGTCACGGCGGCCGCGGCGAGCCCGGCCCGACGTCGACCGGCCGATCGGCGTCCTGACCGGCACCTACGGTGCTGCTGTGCTCGAACCGCTGGTGGCAGCGTGGCGCACGGATGCGGCTGCCCGCGAGGGGTCCGTCGTGCCAGACGTGCGCGTCATCGAAGTCTCCAACCGGTTCTTCGGCGGCAACATCGGCGTGACAGGCCTCCTCGCTGGTGTCGACGTCGCGACCACGCTGGCCGGCGAACCGCAGGGACATCGTTACGTCTTGGCAGACGTGTGCTTGTCGGGCGGCAAGTTCCTCGATGGCAGCACGCCGGCAGAGCTGCCCCAACCCGTCGAGATCGTCCCGACGAGCGGCACCGCCCTGCGGCAGCTGCTCGATGCTGCGGTGCGGTCCGAGCCTGCACGGGCGTCGGGCAACGAGGCTGCGCCTCACCCAGCGGGAGCTGCCCGATGAACACGGGCCTGCCCGTCGTGGGGATCGTGGGGCGGCCCAACGTGGGCAAGTCCACCCTGTTCAACCGGCTGGTCGGGCGACGCGAGGCCGTGGTGGCGCCCGAGCCGGGCGTGACCCGCGATCGCAAGATGGCTCCCGCCGCCTGGCGCGGGCACAAGTTCCTGGTGGTGGACACCGGTGGTTGGTCCGCTGCCGGCAACACACTCGACGACAAGGTGTCGGCGCAGAGCGAGCGAGCGATGGCCGACGCCGACGTGCTGCTGCTGTTGGTCGACGTGACCGTCGGCATCACCGAACCCGATGCCCGCATCGCAGCCATGCTGCGCCGCAGCGGTCGGCCGACCCTGGTCGTGGCCAACAAGGCCGACAGCGGCACCCGTGACGACGGGCGATGGGAATTCAACCGCTTGGGTCTCGGCGAGGCGTGGGCGACGTCCGCGTTGCACGGCCGCAACGTCGGCGACCTGCTCGATCGGCTGCTGGAACTGCTCGACGTGGATGAAGCCGATGCAAGCCTCGACCACGACGACGGCCAGTTGCTCAACCGCAGCAATGAGGCATCGCATGACGAAGACCCGTCCGCCCAAGATGAGTCCGCCCAAGATGACCAAAACGCCCAAGACAAGGTGCCAGCGGTGGCGATCGTGGGCCGCCCCAATGTGGGCAAGTCGACCTTGTTCAACCGGCTCATCGGCGACGAACGGTCTGTGGTGCACGACCGGCCCGGCACGACCCGCGACACCGTCGACACCCTCGTGGAAACCGAGGCAGGGCCCGTGCGGTTCGTGGACACAGCGGGCATGAGGCGCAAGGCCCGGGTCGACGCGGACACCGAGTACTACGCCAACCTGCGGGCGTTGCGGGCCATCGACGGCTGCGACGTGACATTGCTGGTCATTGACGCCACTGAAGGCGTGACGGCGCAGGACCAGCGGCTGGCTGAGCGCATCGACGGCGCCGGTTGCCCGATCGTTGTGCTGCTCAACAAGTGGGAGACGCTGGACGCCGAGCACCGTGAAGGCGTGCTGGGGGAATTGGCGCGTCGCCTGCACTTCGTGGGTGAAGCGCCAGTGCTGCGCATCAGCGCGCTGTCGGGCCGGGGCGTGCACCGGCTGGTGCCGGCAATCGAGGCTGCCATGGAGGCGTATGAATCGAGAGCGCCGACGGCCAAGGTGAACGAGATCATCCAGCTGGCGCAATCCGCTCAGCCAGCCCCCGGCGGGGCACGGGTGCTGTATGCCACACAGGTCGCCACGCAGCCACCGACGTTCACACTCTTCGCCAACCGGGAACTGCCAGCGACTTACCTGCGCTATCTCGAGCGTCGCTTGAGGGAGGCGCTGGGCCTGGCCAAGACACCTCTGCGGCTGCGGGTGCGACGGCGGTGAAGCGCCGTGCGCCACCCAGCGCGCCACGGCTGAACCGTCGCCCGCAGGCGGCCGATGTGGCCCACCCGGAGCGACGGCCTCACGGCAGCGACGACCGTCGAGCGCAGCGGCGCAGCGGCGCTCCGTGGCATTTCTGGCTCGTCGTCGTCATGGCAACGGTGTATCTGGGCTGGCGGGCCATCGAGGGCATCGTGTGGCTCATCGGGTGGATCAGTGGCGCGATCGGCTGAGCGTTCGAGCCCGACGAATCGGAGAATCCGTCAGCGGCTCGCAGCGCGAACGAGGCGGTATCGTGCTCGCCTACACGGGCTGTGGCGCAGTCTGGTTAGCGCACTGGTCTGGGGGACCAGGGGTCGGAGGTTCAAATCCTCTCAGCCCGACCACACTGAGACTGACCTGGGTCGTTCATGGCGAAGGATGCTGCAGCAACGGCGGTCACTCCCACTGCGGGGGCGACGCGGCGATTGGCCACCGGCGTGTTCGCGTTCGAGGGCGACGACTCCGACGTCGATCTCCGTCAGCAGTTCGGCGTGGCTTCGCTGCTGTATACCGTGCGCGAGCTCAGCGGGCTTAAGTTCATCCGCCGCGACATCGGAACAGCAGGCGAGCTCTACTACTACGTGCGCAAGTGGACCCAGCAGCGCTACCGGGACTATCAGGTCGGGCATTTCGGGTTCCACGGCAAGCCCGGCGAGCTGTGGCTGAGCGGTTCGACCAAGGTGACCCTGAACGAGCTGGCCGAGGTCATTGACGGCCGGGCCGGCGGCCGGATCATCTACTTCAGCTCGTGCGAGATCATGGGCACCGACGACAAGGCGTTGCGACACTTCCGTGAACGCACCGGTGCGAGCGCAGTGATCGGGTTTCTCAAGCGGGTAGGAGGCAGTCTGGAGCTTCCGGCTTTCGAGCTCCTGCTGCTCCAAGCGCTCAACGACGACGTGAAGATCGGCGCTACCGAGGACCGCCTGCGCAGTCAGCATCCCTATCTATGCGACCTGCTCGGCCTCAAGATCATCAGCTGACCGTCAACGCTGTGATGCCGCATAGAGCCTGCGGTGTGCAGTTGAAGCTGGCGAGACTGGCAGTGATGTGCCTTCGACCGGCGCGGATTGTCGTTGCCGCATTGGTTGTTGGGGTCGTCGCGAGCTGCAGCGGAGGTGCAGTCGAGAATGCGGAGATCGAGGACCAGCTCTCGCACCCCGATGTCGAGTGCCGAGAAGCCATCAACGTGCTCGAAGAGCCTGGAGCGGGCTACACCGCACACGGCTCTGACGGCGGGTTCATTGCGCTGCCCGCGTCGGCGGTGCATCTCGGGCGATGGGCGCCGGAAGGCTCCGGCCATGAGGACTATCGGTTCGCAAAGTTCGGGCTGATCGTGCGCCGCTTCCGGCAAGTATCGCTCGAGGTCGTGAGCGCCCCCGACGATGCAGTCCTTCAATTCGGGTGGAGCGCATCATTCGCACCCGAACGTGCTGTGACTGTTGGTCCTTGTGACACCGATGGTCCCGAATGTGTGGTCGAGCCCACCGAGCACCTGAGTGTTGGGCCTTGTGGCTCCGGTCGTGGTGAATGGGTCGTGTGGGCGGGTGGAATCTGGGTCAACGAACCCGGCTGCGTCAAGGTGATCGCCTCGTCGCACGACGAGGAGATCTCAGCATGGCTAGCTGTCGGCGCTTCCTGCGATGGGATAGGTGCGACGTCATAAGCGTGGGGAAGTGCCTCGGTGGTAGAGGGACGCCTCACCGGTTCGCCGGCGCCAACGGAGCAAACGGGTCCGTTGAGTGGATGCGTGGCCGGGGCGGTGCAATGATGAGCGACAGGAAAGCTCAGGGAGGAACGCAGATGAGCGATGTAGCGACAGAGCATCGGAAGCCCGAGATAGCGGTCGAGCCCGAGCCGGGCCGAGTCACCGTTCGGGTGGACGGCGTGGTCGTGGCGGAATCGACCTCGGCTGTGGTGCTCACCGAGGGACGGCTGCCGCCGCGCCACTACCTGCCCGCTTCGGACGTGCAGATGGACCTGTTCCGCTCGACCGTCACATCGACTCATTGACCGTGGAAGGGCGATGCCAGCTACTGGTCAGTAGCAGTCAACGGTCAGAGTTATGGCGATGTCGTGTGGTCCTATCCCGATCCGATCCCTGAGATGGCCGGGATCGCCGGCCTGATGAGCTTCTACGCCGAGCGCGACGAAGTGTCCCAGGACATTTCCTGAGTCCCGATCCCCGCGCCGCTCACCTCAGCGTGGCGGCCAACTCCAGCGCCTCATCCCAAGTGGGGTGGCCGGCGAGCAGGCGGCGGAATCGCACGAACGGCCTGATCGAATCGAGCGCCATCACGGCGCTCAAACGCCCGTCGCGCCGGTAGCCAGCCAGGAACGAGCGGTCCGACGCTGACCCGACGAGCACCTCGACGTCATCGTCGGCGTCGGGATGTCCTGCGACCTGGATACGGGCGTCGTATTGGTCGGACCACACAAAGGGCACCGAGTCGTAAGGCTGTGCCTCATCGGGTGCCATCAGGTTGCGCCCGACTGCCATGCCGTGCTCGACCGCCGCTGTCCAGTGCTCGACCCGGATGGGCGCCTCGCCATGCCACGGGCTGAGCCACCGATTGGGGGCCCGGGCCACGTCACCCACGGCGTAGACACCCGGGGGGCCGCAGCACAGCGTGGCGTCGCACACGACGCCATTGTCGATCCGCAGTCCTGAGCTCTCCAGCCATGCCGTGTTCGGGACGACCCCGATGCCGACGACCACGAGATCGGCTTCGATGCGGCTGTCGTCGGCCATAGCGACCGCCTCGACCCGGTCGGTGCCCAGCACGCCCTCGACTCCGACGCCGAGTCGGAGTTCCACACCGTTCTGGTCGTGCAGCGCACCCACCCGCGTGCCCATCTCGGCACCCAGCCCGCGCACAAGCGGTGCGGAGGCTGCTTCGATGACCGTCACTTCGCATCCGCGAGCCTTCGCCGAAGCGGCAACCTCCGATCCGATGAAGCCGCCTCCCACCACGGCGACGCGTGCGCCGGCGACGAGACCCTCCCGGATGGCTGTCGAGTCGTCGAGAGTGCGCAGCGTGTGAACCCCTTCGATGCCCTCGGTTCCGGGCAACGGACGGGCTGCTGCGCCCGTGGCGATCACGAGTGCATCGAAAGGCACCGTGTCGCGGCTGTCGCCGCCCGCCGATCCGTTGACAGCCGGCGCGACCGCAACGGTCCGATTCTCGAGGTCGAGCCCCACTGCTGCGGTGCCAACCATCACCTCCACGCCGAGCTCGTCGTAGGCGCCGTCGGCGTCCAGCATGAGCTCGAGAGCCTCCCGCTCGCCGGTCAGGAACTCCTTCGACAGGGGAGGCCGGTCGTAGGGCAGATGCGATTCGGCGCCGATGAGCGTCAGCGCACCGTCATGTCCGGCGGCCCGAATGCTGTGCGCAGCCCGAGCACCTGCGAGGGACGCGCCCACGACCACGATGCGTTCCGGCCGGTTCGAACCAGGTGACACACGGGAAGTGTGGCATCTCGCGCGATCGCGTCAGCGCTGTGCCCGCATTTGCGGCCCTGGAACTAGGAGTTCGACGACGAAGGAGACGCCGCTTGGCTCGTGCGCTATAAATATCACTTACATCTCTGTAACTACAGCCATGTGATTCAACCGAGCGACACTCCGTTGGAACACGCCGAGCTGCGGTTGCGGGAAGTGAGGAGATCGAGGTCTAGGCGGTCCGCTCGGCATATCCGAGTGACGGCCTGCGAAGGGGCTGGGCAACATGAGCGTCACCGAGGCATCGGCGACTGAGACACAGCAGCAGGCCGCAGATTCGCCCGGAATGCGCGTGCAGAAGCGCGACGGTTCGATGCAGGCCGTCGATGTCAACAAGATCGTCCGCGCGGTACAACGTTGTGCCACCGAGCTGCCCGGTGTCGATCCGATGCGCGTCGCCACCCGGACGATCTCGGGTCTCCATGACGGTGCTACCACGACCGAGCTAGACGAGCTGTCGATTCGGACTGCTTCGGCGCTGATTTCCGAAGAGCCGAACTACTCGAAGCTCGCAGCCCGACTGCTGGCGACCTTCATCGACAAGGAAGTCCAGAACCAGAACATCTACTCGTTCAGCCAGTCGATCGATCTCGGCGGCGAGTGCGGGCTCATACACCCCGACGTCGTGGCGTTCGTGGGCACGAACGCTCGCAAGCTCAACGACGCCATCCTGGCCGAGCGCAGCAACGGCTTCGAATTCTTCGGCTTGCGCACCGTCTATGACCGCTACCTGCTCCGCCATCCGCAGCGGCGGTCCGTCATCGAGACGCCGCAGTACTTCCTGCTGCGGGTCGCCTGCGGCCTGTCCCGGACCGCGGAGGAGGCTATCTCGTTCTACGAGCTGATCTCCAGCCTGCGTTACCTGCCGTCCTCGCCCACGCTGTTCAACTCCGGTACTGCCCACCCGCAGATGTCGTCGTGCTACCTGCTCGACAGCCCCGAGGACTCCCTCGAGGGCATCTACGGTCGCTACACCGACATCGCCAAGCTGTCCAAGTTCGCTGGCGGGATCGGGGTCGGCTGGCACCGGGTGCGTTCGCGCGGCTCGCTGATCAGCGGGACCAACGGCCTGTCCAACGGCATCGTGCCGTGGCTCAAGACGCTCGACTCGTCAGTGGCGGCGGTGAATCAGGGCGGCCGGCGCAAGGGCGCCGCATGCGTCTATCTGGAGTCGTGGCATGCCGACATCGAGGAGTTCCTGGAACTGAAGGACTCCACCGGGGACCACGCCCGGCGCGCCCACAACCTCAATCTTGCGAACTGGGTGCCCGACGAGTTCATGCGCCGGGTCGAGAACGACTGGCAGTGGTCACTGTTCGACCCCAAGCGCGTCCCGCACCTCACCGACCTCTACGGCGACGAGTTCACCGAGGCGTACCGGGAAGCCGAAGCCGAGGGTCTCTACGAGGAGCAGGTGTCTGCCAGGCAGCTCTACAGCCGCATGATGCGCACGCTGGCCCAGACCGGCAATGGCTGGATGACCTTCAAGGACGCCTCGAACGCCAAGTCCAACCAGACCGGCCAGGCGGGCAACGTCATCCACCTGTCGAATCTGTGTACGGAGATTCTCGAGGTCACCAGCAGCGCCGAGACGGCAGTCTGCAACCTGGGCTCGGTCAACCTCGCCAAGTTCGTACGCGACGGAGCCGTCGACTACCCCGCACTGGGCGAGGTCGTGCGCACTGCGGTGCCGTTCCTGGACCGTGTCATCGACATCAACTACTACCCGACGCCTGAAGCAGCCCGTTCCAACGAGCGTTGGCGCCCGGTCGGGCTCGGCGTCATGGGCCTCCAGGATGTGTTCTTCCAGCTCAACCTCGCCTTCGACTCGCCGGAGGCCTCCGAGGTGTCGGCCCGTATTGCCGAGGAGATCTACTACTGGGCGGTCTGGTCAAGTTGCGAGCTGGCCCGTCAGCACGGTCCGCATGCGGCCTTCAGCGAGACCCGGGCCGCTGCAGGGGAGCTGCAGTTCGACCTGTGGGGCGTCGAACCAGCAGACCCGCCGCGCTGGGCCGAGCTGCGCGAGCGCATCGGCCAGCACGGCCTGCGCAACTCGCTGCTCATGGCCATTGCACCGACGGCCACCATTGCCGCCATCTCCGGCAGTTACGAGTGCATCGAGCCGCAGGTGTCGAACCTGTTCAAACGCGAGACGCTCTCGGGCGAGTTCATGCAGATCAACCGCTACCTCGTGCGCGAACTGCAGGCACTCGGCCTGTGGAACGAGGCCATGGCGAACCGGATCAAGATGGCCGAGGGCTCGGTGGCCGACATCGCGGAGATCCCCGCCGAGGTGCGTTCGGTGTACCGGACCGCATGGGAGCTGCCCCAACGATCGCTCGTCGACATGGCTGCAGCACGCGGCGCCTTCGTCGACCAGAGCCAGTCGTTGAACCTGTTCATGGAGAGCCCGAACATCGGCAAGCTCTCGTCGATGTACATGCATGCGTGGAAGTCGGGCCTCAAGACCACCTACTACCTGCGCTCGCGGCCGGCCACCCGCATCAATCAGACCACTACCGACACCGCGTCGCAGCCTGAGACATCGGCCTCGATTTCCGCCATGCCCGACGCGGCAGCCGCGGCCGAGGCCATGGCGTGCTCGCTGGAAGACCCCGAGACCTGCGAAGCCTGCGACTGAGCCGTCGCGACCACCAAGAGGCCCACGTAAGAAAGACGGAGGACCCTGATGGCACTCGTCCAGCCAGAGCCCGAATTCACCCCCCAGCCGAGCCCCGAAGCCGAACCGCAGCCTGCCGCTGAGCCTGTACCGCGGCAGGGCAACATCTTGGACCCCGGTTTCGAGTTGACGCTGCGTCCGATGCGGTACCCGCAGTTCTTCGACATGTACCGCGATGCGATCCGCAACACCTGGACGGTTGAGGAGATCGACTTCTCCGACGACATCGTCGATCTCAACCGGAAGCTGGCTCCGGCCGAGCGGCATCTCATCAACCGGCTCGTGGCGTTCTTCGCAACCGGCGACTCGATCGTCGCGAACAATCTGGTGCTGAACCTGTACCAGCACATCAACAGCCCTGAGGCTCGGATGTACCTGAGCCGCCAGCTGTACGAGGAAGCGCTGCACGTGCAGTTCTACCTGACGCTGCTGGACCACTACATCCCTGACATCTCCGAGCGGGCGGCGGCATTTGCGGCCATCGAGAACATTCCCTCGATCGCCGCGAAGGCCGAGTTCTGCTTTCGCTGGATGAACAGCGTCTGGTCGGTCGATCGACTCACGACGGTCGAGCACCGCAAGGCGTTCGTGCTCAACCTCATCTGCTTCGCAGCCTGCATCGAAGGGTTGTTCTTCTTCGCCGCCTTTGCGTATGTCTATTTCCTTCGGTCGAAGGGACTGCTGAATGGATTGGCGGCCGGCACCAACTGGGTGTTCCGGGACGAGTCGGCGCACATGAACTTCGCTTTCGAGGTCGTGCGCACGATCCGCGCCGAAGAACCCGAATTGTTCGACGTGGACTTAGCTGAGCGAATCCAGCAGATGGTCACGGAGGCAGTCGACGTCGAAACGCAATTCGCGCACGACGTGCTGTCCGGCGGCGTGGCAGGCATGTCTGTGACCGACACCCGCGCGTACCTGGAATTCGTCGCCGACCAGCGCCTCGCCCAGCTCGGCCTTGCCAAGCAGTACGGCTCGAAGAACCCCTTCTCGTTCATGGAGCTGCAGGACGTACAAGAGCTGACGAACTTCTTCGAGCGCACCGTCGCCAGCTACCAAATCGGCGTCGAAGGCGAAGTCGCCTTCGACGAGGACTTCTGAGTAGAGCTCGCCTTCGACGAGAATTTCTGAGCTACGCCCCTTTCGAGGCGTTGAAGGCCGCCATCAGCTGATCCACCGCGGCGGCGGGCGCCAGCCGATCGGAGCGCACCTGTGCTTCGAGGTCGGCCAGCAGGTCGTGCACGCTGGCTGCGAGTTGAGCGCGCATGCGCTCGGTCAGCATCGCCCGCATCCAGCGCACTCGCTGGTCGGCGCGGCGCGCTGCCAGCTCGCCGGAATCCGACATCAGCCGGCGATGTTCGAGCACGTGTTCCCACAGGGTGTCCAGGCCGTCGCCAGCCAATCCTGAGCACGTGATCACCGGGGGAGTCCATGTGGGCGAGGCCGGCTGGGTCATGTGCAGCGCCAACTCGTAGTCACGCGCTGCCGCGCTGGCGCGCTCGACGTTGTCCCCGTCGGCTTTGTTGACCGCAATGAGATCGGCGATCTCGAGAATGCCCTTCTTGATCCCCTGGAGGTCGTCGCCGGCACCCGCCAGCATGAGCACGACAAAGAAGTCGACCATGTCGGCCACGGCAGTCTCTGATTGGCCGACGCCCACCGTCTCGACAAGCACGACGTCGAAACCTGCGGCCTCCAGCACGAGGACGGTCTCGCGGGTGACGCGTGTCACGCCGCCCAGTTGGCCCGCAGTCGGCGACGGTCGAACGAAGGCTGCCGGATCGTTCGCAAGCGCAGTCATTCGGGTCTTGTCACCGAGGATGGAACCGCCGTGGAGCGCTGAGGTCGGGTCGACGGCGAGGACGGCCACACGGTGGCCCTGTCGGGTAAGCGAGGTGCCGAGCCTCTCGATGAGCGTGCTCTTGCCAACTCCGGGCACACCGGTAATGCCCACGCGGTGCGCACCGCCGCTGTGGGGTAGCAATTCCTGGAGCAGATCCTGCGCCGGCTGAGCGTCACCGGGCAGCTGGGACTCGACGAGCGTGATCGCCTGGCCGATGGCGGCGCGGTCGCAGGCGCGCACTCCGGAGGCAAGTTCCCCAAGAGCTGCGGTGGCGGCCACTGCGTGCAAGGTATCGGGGCGCAGGGTGCCGAGGTTGCTTCACTGTTGTAGCCGATGCATCGTTCGAACTGATCCGCCGCTCGGGCTAGGTTCCCATTCGGGCAGAATGTCGCTGTGGGTTTGTTCAATCGCATCCGCACCGGCGACCGTTCCCATCCTGCGGATCAGTTCCTGGATCAGGGCGATCACGTGCACGCGCTCGTGCCCGCGCAGGGAGGCTTGCACCCGTTCACGCTGCTCTTGATCGGCGTGGCGGCGTTGGCGGGCATCGTGCTGACGGTGAACTTGCCGTGGGTGCAAGTCAGCCTGATCTCGACGACAGTGTTCGCCACCGTTGCGGTGCTCAGCATGTCGCGCTACCGGCTCTTGGCCTTGACCGATGCGGACATCGTGGTCATGCGCACCCGGGCCCTGCGTCCGGCCAAGCCCGTGGAACTGCTCGAACGCATCGAACGCATCGAGCCATTCAATGTCCGCGGATCGGGGTGGGGTCAGATCGTCGTCGGCTCGGAGAAGCTGTGGGTACACCGCCGTTACCACAGCCACCTCGATGAGGCGGATACGCGGCTCGCAGCTGCACCGCGCGGCCTCCGCTCAGCATCCAGCACGGCCTACCGGGGTGCCCGGGCCAAGAAGAAGATCCGCAACGTCGGCGGCCGTCACCGCTGAGCTGCGCTGCGTGAGTTCGCGCCGATGAATCGGCGAAGGGTCGGACCAGCTAGTCGGCGGGCTCGAGCAGGTCGAGCACTTCCGCCGCAGCGTGGGCGATGACGGTGCCCGGCGGGTAGATCGCTGCGGCGCCGGCGGCTCGCAACGCATCGAAGTCTTGAGGCGGGATGACGCCGCCGACGACAACCAGGATGTCGGGCCGACCCAGTTCGGCGAGCGCGTCTTTGAGTTCGGGGACCAGCGTGAGATGCCCTGCCGCCAGCGAGGAGGCTCCAACCATGTGCACATCGTTCTCGACGGCTTGGCGCGCTGTCTCTGCCGGTGTGCTGAACAGCGGGCCGATGTCGACGTCGAAACCGAGGTCGGCGTACGCGGTGGCCACCACCTTTTGCCCCCGGTCGTGCCCGTCCTGGCCCATCTTGGCGATCAGGATGCGCGGCCGGCGTCCCGTCCGCTCGCCGAAGACGGCGACCCGGTTACGCACCGCGTCAACCGTGGCTGCCATCGGGTTCGTGCCGCCTTCGGGACCAGAATCGTCGCCAGCCATCTCGCTCCCGTACACGCCGCTGATCGTGCGGATCTGCGCAGTGTGCCTGCCGAACGCGTCTTCCATTGCCGCGCTGATCTCTCCCACGGTGGCATGGCAGCGCGCAGCGTCGACGGATGCCGCCAGCAGGTTCCCCTCGCCCGTATGTGCCACCTCGCGCAGCGCGTCCAGCGAGCGCCGCACAGCGTCCCGATCGCGCCCTGCGCGCAGACGGTCCAGCTTTGCCAGCTGAGCGGCGCGCACCTCGGCGTTGTCGACGCGCAGGATGTCAACCTCGGAGTCCAGGTTGGACCGGTAGCGGTTCACCCCGACGACCGTCCGCTGGCCCGCCTCGATGCGTGCCTGCGTCCGGGCGGCGGCCTCCTCAATGCGCATCTTGGGAATCCCGGCTTCGATGGCGCGGGCCATGCCGCCGAGCTGCTCCACCTCGGCAATGTGGGTTGCCGCCCGTCGCGCCAGCTCGGCGGTGAGACGCTCCACGTAGTAGCTGCCCCCCCATGGGTCGATCACCCGGGTCGCGCCGGCCTCGTGCTGCAGGAACAGTTGCGTGTTGCGGGCAATGCGGGCGCTGAAGTCGCTCGGCAGGGCCAGGGCTTCGTCGAAGGCATTCGTGTGCAGGCTCTGGGTGTGGCCGTCGACAGCGGCCATGGCCTCGATACACGTCCGCACCACGTTGTTGTACGGATCCTGCGCCGTGAGCGACCAGCCCGAGGTCTGGCAGTGGGTTCGCAGCGAGGTCGACCGCGGGTTCTCCGGCTCAAAGGCAGACACCAGCTTGGCCCACAGCAGCCGGGCGGCCCGCAGCTTGGCGACTTCCATGAAGAAGTCCATGCCGATGCCCCAGAAGAAGCTGAGGCGTGGCGCGAAGTCGTCGATGCCCATGCCTGCGCCGATGCCGCATCGCAGGTATTCGAGGCCGTCCGCCAGCGTGTAGCCGAGCTCGAGATCGGCCGTCGCCCCGGCTTCACCCATGTGGTAGCCGGAGATCGAGATCGAGTTGAAGCGCGGCATCTCGGCTGACGTGAACTCGAAGATGTCACTGATGATCCGCATGGATGGCTGGGGCGGGTAGATGTACGTGTTGCGGACCATGAACTCCTTGAGAATGTCGTTCTGAATGGTCCCGGTGAGCTGGGCGGGGGCAACGCCCTGTTCCTCGGCTGCCACGACGTACAGCGCCAGGATGGGCAGCACAGCGCCGTTCATCGTCATCGACACGCTCATGCGGTCAAGCGGGATGCCGTCGAACAGCGTGCGCATGTCGAGCATCGAGTCGATGGCCACGCCGGCCATGCCCACGTCTGAAGCCACTCTGGGGTGGTCAGAGTCGTACCCCCGGTGGGTTGCGAGGTCGAATGCCACCGATAGGCCACGTTGGCCGGCCGCAAGGTTCCGCCGGTAGAACGCGTTGGAGTCCTCGGCGGTGGAGAAGCCTGCGTACTGGCGGATCGTCCAAGGCTGGTTGGTGTACATCGTCGGGTACGGACCGCGCAGGTACGGGGCGAAGCCGGGGAACCCGTCGAGGTAGGTGCGCTGGTCGGGGTTTCCGCTGCCGGCGTAGAGGTCGGCGGTGTCCGCCGCGACGTACAACGGCGCCACATCGATGCCCTCGGGCGTGGCGCTTGCAGCGGGCAAGCGACCGGTCACCTCCGCGAACCGAGTCTCCCATGCCGAGAGGCTCGCGCCGTTCGATCCCGGCTCATCACCGGCACTGTCGACGAGATCGAGCTGCGAGAAATCTCCGATGGCGCTCATGACTCCAACGCTCCGGCCTCGTAAGGAGCAGCCCAGCGATGCACGCCCAGACCTGCGTCGAGCTTGCTGCGGTGGGACTCAGACGTCGCGCCGATCTCAGTGGGGTCGACGAACTCGGTGACTCCGACGAGCACTCGCTCGCCCGCTGCGATCTGTTCGTCGCGGTGTTTCCGTTCGACAGCCAGCGATGCTTCGAGTTCGCCGCTGGCCATGACTGCGCAGATGCCCCCGGCGGCTTCGATGTTGCCAAAACGATCCCAGGAAGCGCTCGCCATGGACTGCGTGAGGTCTTCGAGGAACCAGCTGCCCCCAGCGGGATCGATGACCGAGCCGATACGGCTCTCGTGGCGCAGGATCAGCTGCGTATTGGCCGCGACCCGCCATCCCAAAGCGCTAGGTGCTGCCGCGGCGCTGACCGTGTCGAACGGGCGGACCGTTATGGCGTCGACACCCCCGTTCGCAGCGCCGAAGGTGGCCGTTGTGGCCCGCAGCATGTTCACCCATGGATCGAGTTCGCTCAGCATTGCCGTCGAGGTCACGGCGTGCAGACGCATGGGCAGTCCTGTACCTCCGACGATGTCGACGCCGCATGCGCTCAGAACGCGAGCCCAGCACATGCGCAGCGCCCGGCACTTGGCTGTCACCACGAAGGGATCGGGTCCGGCTGAGATGGTGAAGCCAACCAGTCGGGCAGCGGCTGCGGGATCAAGGCCGGGGCCTGCGGGCCCATCGCAGGCCGCGCGCAGCCAGGCCACGCCGGTGGCCAGCGTCGCTGCAAGTTCTGAAGCGTCAGCCGCACCGGCATCGGCGAATACCGAGCCGTCGGCCTCCAGGGGCACCGCTTGCGGCCAGCGCTCGGCGAGGTCGGCAGCGCTGTGCGCGGCACGCTCCACAGCGGCCTCAAGCGCATTGTCGTCGCCAGAGTCGGTGTCCGCGGACCAGCCGCAGGCTGCAGCTGCGATCGGATCCAGCCCCAGCCACGACCGATTGTGCCCGGGTTCGCAGCGCTGACGGCGCAAGACCTCCAGCAACGCCCCGGCGTGCGCGGGCGAGGCGCCGGCCTGCAGGTGGATCGTGACACCCGCAGCGGCGGCATCGCCGATGCAAGACGCCAGCGCATCCGCGTCGTCTTCGGCGCTCCAGCCGCGGGCCACCGTGACGGCGTCCACTCCCGACGTTGTGTCGACGGCGACTGCGTCGGGCGTGCCAGGCCGACGAACGTCGTGGATCTGGCGAACTTCCCAGCCCTGTCCACCGCTCGCTGCGGTAGCGCCCCGAACGTACGGCGTGTCGCCTGGAATTCCGGCGAGGGTCCCTTCGGTGCCATGTCGTTGAGGCGAATACAGCGGCGCAGTCTCGATGCCGTCGATCAGCATTGTCTGCAGCGATGACAGTGGCTGACCGCGCAGTGCCCCTTGCGCCGCGGCTTCCCAGTCGACTTCGGTGACGTCAGCGAAACCTGGATCTGCAAACAGCGAGCCGGGCTGGGAAGGCACAGTCTCAGGAGCGGGCACGGTCCGCAGGGTAGCCGTCGCTCCTTGAGCAGGAATGTGCTGGTAGCCGAAGGGATTTGCGGGCAACCGTGGCATCCTTGCCCGCATGAATGCCCCCGCATCGGCCGCAAGCTCAGGCGCGGGAACAGCCGCCGAAACTGAGTTCTCGCCCTCCGGTGCGGACGAGTTGCCGCCCTATCGCTACAACGCCCAAATGGCGAACGAGATCGAGCTGCGCTGGCAGGCGCGGTGGCGCGCGGACGGCACCTACCACACGCCGAACCCCAGCGGCCCGCTCGCAGGCCCCCAGAACCCGGATGCCCTCAAGCTCTTCATTATGGACATGTTTCCGTACCCGTCGGGTTCGGGACTGCACGTCGGGCACCCGCTGGGCTACATCGGCACCGACGTGTATGCGCGCTTCAAGCGCATGAGCGGATACGTGGTGCTGCACCCGATGGGCTATGACGCGTTCGGCCTGCCCGCCGAGGAGCACGCCCGCCAGACCGGTGAGCATCCCCGCATCAACACTGAGCAGAACATCGCCACGATGTCGCGCCAGCTCTCCCGGCTGGGCCTCGGTCACGACGACCGGCGATCATTGGCCACAACCGACGTCGAGTACTACCGCTGGACGCAGTGGATCTTCCTGCAGATCTTCAATTCTTGGTACGACACCGAGACGGACTGTGCCCGCCCGATCGCCGAGCTGATCGAGCTGTTCGAAGCCGGTCAGCGGGCCACCGCCGACGGCACTGCGTGGGCACTCATGAGCGAGACCGAGCGACGGCTCGAGTTGGACCGCTACCGCTTGGCATACCTGGGAGAAGCACCCGTCAATTGGTGCCCAGCCCTGGGCACGGTGCTGGCGAACGAAGAGGTCACCGCCGAGGGTCGGTCCGAGCGGGGCAATCACCCTGTGTTCCGACGGCCGTTGAAGCAGTGGATGATGCGCATCACGGCCTACGCCGACCGCCTGCTGGCTGACCTGGACCGGCTGGACTGGCCCGAGAGCGTCAAGATCATGCAGCGCAACTGGATCGGGCGCAGCGAGGGAGCGCTGATCAGCTTCGCCACCGACGCGGGCCCAGACGTTGAGGTGTTCACCACACGCCCCGACACGATCTATGGCACCACGGCCATGCTGGTGGCGCCTGAGCACCCATTGGCCGACAAGCTCGTCGCCGACCGGTGGCCGTCGGGCACCGATCCGCGCCGGACCGGCGGCGCAGCGACGCCTCGTGAGGCGCTGGAGGCCTACCGGGTCCACGCCGCGGCGATGAGCGATCTGCAGCGGCAAGAACACCGCGACAAGACAGGCGTCTGGCTGGGCGTCAACTGCATCGTGCCCACCACCGGTGAGCCCGTTCCGGTCTTCGTGGCCGACTACGTGCTCATCGACTACGGCACAGGAGCGGTGATGTCGGTTCCCGGTGAGGACCAGCGCGACTGGGACTTCTCCGAGCAGTTCGGGCTGGCGATTGTTCGCACGGTGCAGCCGCCACCCGACTACGAACCGAAGGCCTACGTCGGCGAGGGCCCGGCCATCAACAGCAGTTTCCTGAACGGGATGGGCTCAGCCGAGGCGAAGGCCGCCATCTGCGACTGGCTGGAGGCCAACGGCCACGGAAGCCGCACGGTCACCTACAAGCTGCGGGACTGGCTCTTCAGCCGGCAGCGCTACTGGGGCGAGCCCTTCCCGATCGTGTTCGACGAGACGGGCTTGCCACTGGCCGTGCCCGAGAGCGAACTTCCGGTGGTGTTGCCAGAGCTCATCGACTGGGCGCCGAGATCCCTTGACGAGTCCTCGGATCCCGAGCCGCCGCTCGGCCGGGCCACTGAGTGGGTGACCGCCACCTACGACCTCGGCGACGGCGAGCGCACCTACCGTCGCGAACTCAGCACGATGCCCCAGTGGGCTGGGTCGTGCTGGTACTACCTGCGCTACCTCGACCCGACCAATGACGAGGTCCTTGTGGATCCCGACGTGGAGCGGTACTGGATGACCGACGCTGCAGGCGGAGTCGGTGGCGTCGACCTGTATGTCGGTGGCGTGGAGCACGCCGTGTTGCACCTGCTCTATGCCCGCTTCTGGCACAAGGTGCTGTACGACCTGGGGCACGTCGGCGGGCCGGAGCCGTTCGGTCGGCTCTACAACCAGGGCTACATCCAGGCCGCCGCGTACCAGGACCAGCGTGGCGTGTACGTCGAAGCGTCCGAAGTGGACGAGCGCGACGGGAAATTCTTTCACGGTGATGTCGAGGTGAGACGCCACTTCGGAAAGATGGGCAAATCGCTGCGCAACGCTGTGACGCCGGACGACATCTACGGCGCGTACGGCGCAGACACGCTGCGGACCTATGAGATGTTCATGGGGCCGCTGGATCAAGGTCGGCCCTGGGAGACCCATTCGGTGATCGGCTCGCACCGATTGCTGCAGCGTGTGTGGCGGAACCTGGTCGACGAAGAGACCGGCGCGCTGACAGTGTCAGATGTCGAGCCTGATGCGGATCTGGAGCGCTGGGTGCACCGCACCATCGCTGCGGTCACCGATGCCATGTCGGATCTGCGCTTCAACTCGGCCATCGCACGCATTACCGAGCTGAACAACGGGTTGACCCGCCGTGGCGGCCCGACTCCCCGGCCGGTCGCCGACGTGCTGGTGCGGCTGCTGGCGCCGCTGGTGCCGCACCTCGCAGAAGAACTGTGGTCAAAGCTTGGCAATACGACCACGGTCGTCTATGCCCCGTTCCCGGTGGCCGATCCGGCATTGCTGGCCGCCGAAGTCATCGAGGTGCCGGTCCAGGTAAATGGCAAGCTGCGCAGCCGCATCACGGTCGACGCCGCCATCTCGACCGCCGATCTGGAGGCCGCTGCGCTGGCCGACGAACGCATCTTCCAGCTCACCGCCGGCACCGACATCCGGCGAGTCGTGACCGTACCGGGCAAGCTGGTGAACATCGTGTTGGCGTAAGCCAGCAGCAATAGGCACGTCTGGCGTGAGCCAGCAGCATCGAACACCCGCTGGGGGATCAACATGAGCGGCAAGGAAAAGCGCGCGCTGGCCGTCACGGCTGCCGAGACTCACGGCGGCAAGCTCGCAGCGCGGGCGCTGAAGGCAGCCGGCACCGAATGCGTCTTCACTCTGTCCGGCGGTCACGTCATGGGGATCTACGACGGCTGCCTCGACGAGGGAATCGACATCGTGGACGTACGCCACGAACAAGCGGCCGTGCACGCTGCCGATGCGTGGGCGCGCCTGCACCCGGGCAAGGTTGGCGTGGCAATTCTCACCGCAGGCCCGGGCGTGACCGACGGCGTGACCGGTGTTGCGAACGCTTGGCGGGCCAACTCGCCGATCCTGGTCTTCGGAGGTCAGGGGCCGTTTCGTCACGCCGGACGGGGCTCGCTGCAGGAAATGGACCATGTGTCGCTCATGCGGCCCGTGTCGAAGTGGTCGGGCGCGTGCCTCGAAACCCGCCGAATCGCCGAATACATCGAGCTGGCGGTACGCACAGCGCTGAGCGGTGTGCCCGGGCCTTCGTTCTTGGAAATCCCCATGGATGTGCTGCACGGAAAGGTGGATCTCGACGCGGTGGCCATACCGCCGTTTCGCGACTACCGAGTCGCGTCGGCGGCACCCGCCGATGTGCTTGCTCAGGCCGCCGAGATCATCGCCGGGGCCCGAACGCCCGTCGTGATGGCGGGCACGTCGCTGAAGTGGAGCGAGGGCGGTGCCGCGCTGGCTGCGTTCCTGGATGCCACGGCCATCCCGTGCTACGTGAACGGCATGGCCCGCGGCGAGGTCAATTGGGACCATCCGTCGTTCCTGTCGCTGACGCGGGCCCAGGCGCTTGCGGGGGCTGACGTGGTGATCCTTGCCGGAACGCCGCTCGACTTCCGGATGAAGTTCGGCCGCGCCATCCCTGCCGACGCCCGCATTGTGCAGCTCGACTTGGACGAGACGCTCATCGGGCAGAACCGTGCCGCCGAAGTCGGGCTGGTCGGCAACCTGGGTGCCAACTTCGAGGCGCTCATGGAATTGTTCAAGTCGACCGGCGTCTCGGTGGACGCCTCGGCGCACCTGGCTGCACTCGCTGCACGCGAGTCCGAGCTCGACGAGGCTCGCAATGCCGAGCTGAACAGCGACGAAGTGCCGATCGACCCGCTGCGGCTGTGCCGCGAGATTGCCGATGCCGTCACCGATGACATGATCGTGATCGGCGACGGGGGCGACATCGTGGCCCAGGCATCCAAGGTCATCCGCGTGCCGCGCCGCGGCACCTGGATGGACCCCGGCCCGCTCGGGACCTTGGGCGTGGGAATGCCGTTCGCGCTCGCTGCGCAGAAGGCTCACCCTGACAAACGGGTGCTGATCGTGTACGGCGACGGTTCGTTCGGCCTGAACGGCTTCGAGTACGACACGGCAGTGCGCTTCGGCCTGCCCATTGTGGGCGTCGTCGGCAACGACGCGGCGTGGGGCCAGATGCTGCGCCCGCAGGCCAGCTTGTACGGCCAGGATCGGGTCGTCGCCACCGAGCTGAACTACACCCGCTACGACAAGGTGGTCGAGGCCATGGGCGGCCACGGCTCCCATGTCACCGAACCCGCCGAGATCGCACCGGCACTGGCGCGCGCGTTCGACTCGGGTCTCCCGGCGCTGGTGAACGTCGAGATCCGCCAGGATCGAGGAGCCATGAAGGGCTCCACTTACGTGTAACGACGCACAAGGTCGGGACTGATTGCGCGCATTCGAAGTAATGCACATCGTCTGATGTCAGCGGGCGCATTCGATACGCTGCATTCCGCACAACGCGGTCCTATGCATCTAAAAGGCTGCATCGAAGCATTCGCAGTATAATGAATCGGATACAATGCAAGCACTCATCCAGGACGGCCCGCAGCGATGACCGATGACGCAAACACACGTCCGACGAGCACAGGCCCGCCGCAGGTCCGGCCTGCCGGTGCCAAGCATCGACGCTCTATTGACGTCTACACGGTGGAAGGCATGGGTGCCGCGCTTGCCCGGCTGCGTCGTGAGACCGGGCTCACGCAGACCCAGTTCGGTGAGATGGTCGGCGCATCGCGCCCGTGGGTGTCCGATCTGGAGCGTGGCAACCTGCGCGGCGGACAGCTCGATACGGCACTGGCGTGCATCCATGCGTTGGGCTACCGCATCGTGCTGGCAGACATCGATACCAAGCCCTCGGTGCTCGACGATCTGAAGAACAGCATGCGCCGCGGCCCCCTCGCCCGCCCCCCCGCCGGCTGCGTGGCCCCGATCGGGAGCGCCGACGAGGACTCACCTTCGCCCGCCGTCGCCACCCGCAGTGGGCAGCACCAACCGGAGTCCTGCCGAGTCGCTGCAGGCAACGAGTACGACTCGTGACGATGACGAGGCAGCTCGCAATCCTGCTGAACGGCAGGATGGCCGGCATGGTCCACGACGATGCCGATGGCACCTCATTCGTCTACGACGACGATTACCTCGACGGCGGCCCCGATTCTGTCCCCCTGTCGCTCAGCATGCCGCTGACGCGACGGCGGCACCCCGGGGGTGCGATCAAGACATGGCTGCAGGGCCTGCTCCCCGACAACGCCGAACTGCTCCGGTACTGGCAGCAGGGAACCGGTACAGCCTCGGTGGATCCATTCGATCTGCTCGCCACCGCGATGGGCCTCGACTGCGCCGGCGCGGTGCAGGTTTGTCCCGCCGCGGAAGCCGACACTGCACTGTCCCGCGGCGGGAGCTATGAACCGCTGAGCGAGGCGGAGGTGGCGCGGCGCCTCACGTCCATCCGGCACCGAACGCACCTCGCGAGAGATGTCTCTGTGCCCGGCTACTTCAGCCTCGCGGGAGCGCAGGCCAAGATCGCGCTCCATCGTCACCAGGGCGCGTGGCATCAGCCGCACGGCACTGCCGCCACCACGCACATTCTCAAGCCTGCTGTTTTCCTGACACAGCACCAAGCCGTCATCGAGCACCTGAGCATGGCCGCGGCGAGACGCTTGGGGCTGCCCGCAGCGGGCACGGAGGTGGCCGTCTACGACGGCTGCGACACGGTCATCGTGGAGCGCTATGACCGTCGGCACGTCGGCGGCCGCGTGCTGCGGCTGCACCAAGAGGACATGTGCCAGGTCTTGGGCCTGGCCTCGACGCTGCGCTATGAGCAGCAGGGCGGGCCGTCGCAGGCCCGGATCGTGCGACTGCTGCGTAGGCACTCCACATTGCCTGCCGACGACATCGCCGACCTGATTGATGCGTTGGTCTACAACTGGGTCATCGGTGCCCCCGACGGCCATGCCAAGAACTTCAGTCTTCTGCTGGACGGCGCTGAGGTGCGCTTGGCGCCGATGTACGACGTGTGCACTGTGCTGCCCTACCTGGATCCCGAAGAGACGCCCATGCATGCGTTCGCCGTCGGCGGCAGCCACGCGGTCGCTCCAAACGAGGCGGTGCTGTGCTGGACCCGCTTTGCCGCTGATGTCGACTTGCCCGCCGACCCGCTCCTCGTTCGCATCTGCGACATTGCCGCTGCTGTGCTTGACGCCTTCGCCGCTGAAGCAGCGCTGTTGCCGGGCGACCTCGCCTCCTCCCCCCGCGTCACCTTGCTGCTTGATCGCCTCGGCGCCCGTACAGAGGCCTGCCTCGCCCAAGTGTGTTGAGGCGGTGATGTGTCAAGCGAGGTGCCCGGGTCACGATCCTGCCTTGGCCCGCCCGATGGCCCGTAGGGTCGGATTCGGACGGCGGCTCTACGCTCAGCACATGTGCGGGCGCTTCGTCTCAGCGGCGGATCTGGAGGCGGTGGCGGAGTACTTCGACACTCCATTGCCTGGCTTCGATGCGCCTCGCAGCTACAACGTGAGCCCGACCAGCGACATCGTGGCCGTTGTGGGCGGTCCCGATTCCCGCCGGCTCGAAACGTTCCGGTGGGGCCTGGTGCCGCCGTGGTCAAAAGATCCCAGCAGGGGTCCGCCGCTGTTCAACGCGCGATCCGAGACGGCGGTGACAAAGAACTCCTTCCGCGGTCCGTTCAAGCGCCGCCGATGCATCGTTCCCGCCGACGGCTTCTACGAGTGGCCAAAGGCGCCGACCCGCACGAGCAGCGACGACCGCCCGCTGCCGCACTACATCACCCGCGCCGACGGCGGCATGCTCGCCATGGCTGGCCTGTGGGAACGATGGTTGCCACCCGATGGCGCCCCCGGTGATGATGGCAACTCCGGCGGCGACGGAGCTGAGGTGGCTCGATCAGCGCTGCACTCGGCGACGGTGCTGACGACCGCAGCCAACGGCTTCATGGCGCCGATTCATGACCGCATGCCGGTGCTGCTGGAGCGTTCTGCGTGGGATGCCTGGCTCGACCCATCCAACGACGACGTAGACGAATTGTCGGCCATGCTCATGCCCGCAGCTGAGGGGATCCTGCGCTCGCACCAGGTGGGCCGCGCAGTGGGCAACGTCCGCAACCGCGATGCCAGCCTCATCGAGCCGACCGAGTCGGATCAGCTGTTCTAGCGCCGCTTCAGTGCCATCGGATCCACAGCGCTAGCGACGCATGCGCTCAATCGGCCAACGCAGCTCGAATGGCCTCGGCCGGCCCGGCGAGATCGGTGGGATCCGCCATCGGCAGGGCACGGGCGAAGTTCATGTCCGCCATGGAGTTCACCGGGCACACGTGGATGTGACAGTGGGGCACCTCGAAGCCGGCGATGACGAGACCGATCCGCTCGGGCCGAAACGCCCGCATCTGCGCCTCGCCGATGCGGCGGGAGACGTCGAACAGGTGTGCCTGCAGTTCGAGCGGGACATCCAGCCAGTGGTCGATCTCTGCGATCGGCACGACAAGCGTGTGGCCCGGCGAGAGCGGGTTGACGGACAGGAATCCGACGCAGTGCTCGTCCCGCCACACAAACGTCCCGGGAAGCTCGCCTTCGATGATCCGCGTGAACACTGAACTCATCACGCGCAGCCTAAGGAGGCGCCGGTCTGCCCCGCGTGGCGTCGGTACTGTGAGCCCGATGAGCGGGGCTGCGGATGCGTCGTTGACCGAGAGTCCTGGGTGGCGGCCCTTCACTGTGCCGAACCTGATCAGCTTGGCTCGACTGTGCTGCCTGCCGTGGTTCGTGTGGCTCGTGTTCGGCGCGGAGGACCGCTGGGCCGCCGCGCTGCTGCTGGGAGCGCTGGGCGCGAGCGACTGGGTCGACGGCTGGGTGGCTCGCCGCTTCAACCAAGTGTCCGAACTCGGCAAAATTCTCGATCCGACGGCGGATCGGCTGCTGCTGCTGGTGGCGCTCGTGGCGATGATCGTCGACGGCTCGCTGCCGATCTGGATTGCGGTGCTGGCTCTCGTGCGAGAGGGCGGGGTGGCCGTGGCAGCAGTGGTGTTGGCAGCGGCCGGCGCCCGCAAGATCGACGTGACCTGGTGGGGCAAGACGGGGACATTCCTGATGATGTTCGCCGTGCCGTGTTTCCTGGCAGGTGTCAGCGACATCGCCGCAGCGGACGTGTTTCGTGTGCTGGCCTGGGTGTTTGTGGCAGTCGGACTGCCCATTCACTATTGGTCTGCATTCGGCTATGTACCCCAGGCGATCACCGCTGTTCGGGAGGGACGCACCGCCCGGCGAAGCCCCTGAACGCCGTGAGGTTGCTGATGAGGGGCTGGGTGCCACGAGTTATTGGTGTGACAGCGATCCGGTAGGTTCGCGAGCATGGAGATTCCCGCCGAGCTTCGCTACTCGAGCGATCACGAATGGGTGCGCCCCACACAGGGGGGATTGCAGGTCGGCATCACCGATTTCGCACAGGATGCGCTCGGCGATGTCGTGTATGTGGAGTTACCAGAGATCGGTGCGCAGGTCACCGCTGACGAGGCAATGTGCGAGATCGAGTCGACCAAGTCAGTCTCGGACATCTTCGCCCCGGTGTCGGGGGAGGTTGTCGAGGTGAACGTGGCGCTCGAGGACGAGCCGCAGCTCGTCAACGAATCCCCCTATGGCGATGGATGGATGTGCGTGATCGCCCCGTCTGATGACGCTGCGCAGGCGTCTGGGGAGATGGAGGCGCTGCTTGACGCCGACGGCTATGCCGCGTTGATCGCCGAGGACGTCTGATCGTCATGGCTGTCGCCTGCGGTTCGTGCGGCAAGTCAAGCGCTGACGATGCCCGCTTCTGTTCCGGCTGCGGGAAGCGCCTGGACCCAACCGCCGATGCGCCCACGGAGGTGCTGTCGCCGGTGGGTGCCACCGAGATCCCGCCCTACAGCGGCGCGGCGGAGCTCGTGGTTACTTCAGGGCACCGGTCGGGGACACGATTCGAACTTGCCGGCGACCGGGTCACCGTGGGGCGCCATCCCGACAGCGACGTATTCCTCGACGACATCACCGTGTCGCGGCGCCACGTGATTCTCGAACTGGTCCCCGCCGGTCACATCCTGCGCGACGTGGGCTCGCTGAACGGCACGTATGTCAACGGCAATCGCACTGACGGCGAAGTGACCCTGCGAGGCGGCGACGAGTTGCAGGTCGGCAAGTTCAAGCTGCTGTACCTGGTCTCCTCGGTCGGGCTGTGAGCGCCCGGTCCGAGCCTGAATCCAAGAGAGGGCGGCTGTCGATCGGCGAGGTCGTGTCTTTGCTGCGGCCCGAGTTCGGCGATCTGACCGATTCCAAGATCCGATTCCTCGAGGATCGCAAGCTCATTTCGCCGGCTCGCACGTCGGGGGGTTACCGCAGCTTCGGGCCCCACGACATCGAGGTGCTGCGCTGGATCCTGACTCGCCAGCGCGACCAATACCTGCCGCTGGGCATCATCGGGGAACGCATCGATCGAGGCGAGCACCTCGTGGACATCTGGGGCATCGGAGCCCACGGTGCCGGCGAATCGCCAACCTCATCTGCTGCTGGCGAACCCGAGCCAGCGGCGGCCCACGAGCCAATGGAAGAGGCTGCAACGGCGACGCCAGCTGACAGCGATGCAGCTGACGGCGATGCAGCCGAGAGCTCCAGACCGACCGAGGTACAGGCGACTGGCGTCGGAACACAGCCGCCGTGGACTGCTCCGGACGACCTCCGCACGTTCAACGCGGCAGAGCTGAGCGCCGAGAGCGGGCTGACTCTGGCCGAGGTTGCCGAGCTGACCGAATTCAGGCTGCTCGTGCCCCTCGACGAAGCCGATGCTGCGGGGTCCCTGCCGCCCGGGGGAGCGGCTGTGCAGGCATCCCTCGGGCTTGAACCGCCCGAACCCCGCTATGGCAGCGGCGCGTTGCTCGTCGCCCGCATCTCACGTGAGTTCTCCACGTACGGCCTGCAGGCCCGCCACCTGCGTGTCATACGCAATGCCGCGGCGCGCGATGCCGCCATGTTCGAGCAGGGCATACAGCCGGTCCTCCATGCCGGCGGCGCATCTGCTGCCCTCGACGCGCAACGCTCCCTCGGGCGCCTGGTGGCGCTGTGCGAGCGCTTGCGATCCCAGGTGATGGGGGAGGCACTGCGCCGCTATTGGCGCGATACGGGCCCGTAGCCCCGGCTCATGGCTCGTAGGGGCCGAAGTAGTGTTCGTTGCATGGTCGAGATGGAACTTCTTGGCGTGCAGGTGGAGATGCCCTCGCAGAGCCCGCTGCTGCTGCTGCGTGAAACCGGTGGCTCCCAGCGGGTGCTGCCGGTCGTGATTGACACGCCTGAAGCCCAAGCGATCTACCGCGGCATTGAGCAGATTCGCGTGCCGAGACCGCTCACGCACGACCTGATGGCGGCCATCTTGGACGTTCTGGGAGCGACCCTCGTCAAGGTCACTGTCACCGACCTGCGCGACCGCACATTCTTTGCCGAGATGGAGGTCACCATCGGCTCGGCCACCCATACGATCTCCGCCCGGCCAAGTGACGCAGTGGCGCTGGCGGTGCGGGCCGATACTCCCATCTTCGCCAGCGAGTCCGTGCTTGACGAGGCGGGGCAGATCATCGACCTGCCTCCGGATCCTCCCGCCGATGTCGACCCCGACGAGCTCCTCGACGAGTTCAAGCAATTTCTTGATGACGTGCAGCCCGACGACTTCGGGCCCGCGGCGGAGGCAAGCGACCAAGAGTGAGACGCGGTGACCGGACCGGTGCCGCGGCCCGATCAGCCACCGGTCGCATGCACCCCCGAGTTGCTGGGCTTCTCGCTGTGCTGAGCGCAGCGGTGTTTGCCTCACTCGGGGCCTGCAGCGCTCCCAGTGGAGTCCCGGCGCCGAGTGAGTCGGCCTCCAGTGCGTCTTCAGCGTCTCGAGCCGAGAGCGATGCGGCTGGCACCGATATGCCTGCCAAATCGACGGAACCTCTATCTGCGGTGACCCCAACGGTGCCGCCAGCCGCTCCGGTGCAGGTCTCGGTGCCGCCGGATCCCACCCCCCGTCGAGCACGGTTGGTCTTCACCGGTGATGTTCTGTCGCATGGCCCGGTGACCCGCCGAGCACTCGCAAACGGCTCGAGTGACCTTCGATACGACTACCGACCGATGTTCGCCCAGGTGCGCGACAGCATTGCCAGCGCGGACCTGGCGATCTGCCATCTCGAGTCTCCGCTGTCTGCCGACAACAGCGACTTGAGCGGCTACCCGCTGTTCAATGCACCAGGCGACCTCGCAGTCGGGCTCGCCGACGCCGGATACGACGGCTGTTCGGTGGCCTCGAATCACTCTCTGGATCGAGGCATCGACGGCATCACAGCAACGCTGGAGGTGCTGGAGCGTCACGGGCTGGGCCATGCCGGCATGGCTCGAACCCCTGCTGAGGCTGCGATGCCTTCGATCTACGTCGTGAACGGCATCGTCATCGGCCACCTGTCCTACACCTATGGGCTCAACGACATTCCGTTGCCTCCCGACAGAGATTGGGCCGTGGACGTCATTGACCGCGATGCCATCGAGGCCGAGGCTCAGGCTGCAGTGGCTGCAGGAGCTGAGTTCGTCATCCTGAGCATTCAGTGGGGCCCCGAATACACGAGTGTGCCCAACGCCAGCCAACGCAGACTCGCCAGCAATCTGCTGGCAGACAGCGATATCGACCTCATCGTTGGTTCGCACGCCCATGTGCCCCAACCCATCGGCAAAGTGGGAGACAAGTTCGTGATCTTCGGGCTCGGCAATTTCCTCACGAACCAGTCGCCGCTGTCGTGCAGATCGTGTCCGGCAGCCACAGTCGACGGTGTCCTCGTGGAGGTGGTGCTCGCCGAGACGCCCGCGGGTCGCATCGAGGTAGCTGCACTCGGCGCGACTCCTACGTGGGTGGATCGGCCGCACTACACAATCGTCGATGTTGCCGACGAACTCGCAGGCGATCTCGGGCCCAACCGGCGAGGCGTGCTGGAGCGCTCGTGGCAGCGCACCGCCGGTGTGCTGCGTGCCGAGGGCGTCGACATCGTGATCGAGGGCGACCCCGCAGACACCCAGGCCATCTCGGGGGCGCCGGACATTCCATCAGCGTGGCCCCTTGCGCTGCGGTGACGCGCTCCCGTACGCTCTGTTGGAGCACAGATCACAACTCGGTAGTTCGCCGGGTGTGATTTGCAAAGCCTTACCTGGACGGGGAAGGAGACACCGATGGCCAACCAGCAGCGAGATTCCTTGCCCGAGCCCGATACCTCCAAGAGCGATGACCTACCGAGGCCGCAGCCCGAGCCTTCCGCCGGATCAGTAGGCGCGATCGTGCCTCCGACAGCCGTCCCTCCCACAGCCGTCGCTGACGAACCGGGTGAATTCTCTGAGGGATTCTTTGGGCCGCAGACTGCGGAACTTGTCGGGATCAGCTACCGCCAGCTCGACCACTGGGCCCGCAAAGGGCTGGTGAGGCCGTCGGTCGCGGAGGCAGCAGGCAGCGGATCGCGCCGCCGCTATTCCTACAACGACCTCGTGGAACTGAAGATCGCCAAGAAGATGCGCGATCAGGGCATCGACCTGAAGTCAATCGCCCGGGCGTTCGACTACCTGCGCAACCAGCTCGGGGGTGAAGTCGCCTCAGCGACCATCGTCATCAGCGGCAGCGACGTGCTGATGGTCGACGACGACCAGGTGCTCAGCCTCCTGCGCCAGGGTCAGGCGGCGATGCTCAATGTGCTGTCGGTGGCAGGCGTTCGCCGAGAGCTGGATGCGGATGTGGTGAAGCTGTTCCCCGACGAGCCCATTGCCGTGCAGCTCAGCTTCGACATCGGGGACGAAGCCGACGCTGACAGCACCAGCTGACGCCCCGCAAACGTCCCGGGCCGGTGTTCAGTCGGCCCTCTTCAGTCGGGCTCGTCCGTCGATACGAACTGCAACGACGCCGAATTCATGCAGAAGCGGTCGCCTGTCGGTCGCGGTCCGTCGGGAAAGACGTGACCGAGGTGCGCCCCGCAGGCCTTGCACATCACCTCGGTACGGACCATGCCGTACGCGCGATCGGCCTCGGTGTCCACCGCATCGCCCGAGACGGGCTGAGTGAAGCTCGGCCAACCAGAACCACTCTCGAACTTCGTTTCTGAGCTGAACAACTCGGCGCCGCACACCACGCAGTGGTACCCGCCTTCGTCATGGTTGTCCCACGTCTCGCCCGTGAACGGCCGCTCGGTGCCTGCCTCCTGGGTGACGTGGTACTGCATCGGCGTGAGCCGCTCCCGCAGCTCGGATTCGCTGAACGTGACAGGGTCCTCGGTCATGGACACCACGGTAGTGACGTTGCTGACCGTCGGCAGGTCGCCATCGGACTGCTTGGAGGGTCCAGCTACGACGACGTGTCGGCGGGCCCAGTGCCGACGGGCCCTGTGCTGGCGGGTTCAGCACTGACGTTTCGCACGATGTCGATCATCTGGGCGAGCGTGTCCAAGCGATCGATGGCAGTGGGCCCCTCGGGCTGCAGGCGCAAGACGTCCACGCCGGCGTGTCGATACGCGCGCACCTGATCGGTGACCTGTTCGTGGGTCCCCAAGAAATTCGTCTCGGTGATCAGCCGATCCGGAACCGCTGTGGTGGCGGCGGCGCGATCGCCGTCGAGCCACAGGCGCTGCACCTCACGGCACTCCTCCTCGAAGCCCGCCCGGCGGTAGGCGTCGTTGTAGAAGTTGGCCGTGGCCGATCCCATCGCGCCCAGCGTGAAGGCGACGCCGGGACGCCGCGGTTCGATCAGCGCTTCAAGATCATCACCGAATTCGACGGCGCCCCCGGCCTGGCAGGCCACCGAACCTGGCGCACGCCCGGCCGCCGCGGCCCCCTCAAGCACCTGACCCCAGGTGACCTCGGGACAGCTCGGCACGAAGCACACACCCACCCAGCCGTCGGCAGCCTCACCGGTGTAGCGCAATGACTTGGGCCCAAGGGTCGCGAGCCAGATCTCGATGGTGTCATTGGCGGGTTGCGCGAGACGCAGAGACTTGCCCTGACCGCCCGGCAGTGGGAGGACATGGTGGCGGCCTTCGTGGGAGATCCGCTCGCCGGCGAACGCCTGGCGGCAGATGTCGACGGTCTCGCGCAGCCGCCCCAGCGGGTCGGCGAACGGCACCCCGTGGAGGCCCTCGACGACTTGAGGCCCACTGACGCCGAGTCCCAAGATGAAGCGGTCGCCCGTCATCGCAGCCATTGACAGCGCAGTCATGGCGGTCATCGCTGGGGCGCGGGCCGATATCTGCAGGATGCCGGTGCCGAGCTTCACCCGTTCGGTGACTGCGGCGAGGTACGCCAGCGTGCTGACGCCGTCCATGCCCCACGCCTCGGCCGACCACAAGATGTCCACGCCAAGACGCTCGGCCTCGCGCAGGAACTCGACCTGTTCGTCCCAATCACGGCGCTTGCCCGACGCCGGCCCCCCGAATCCAATGGCTGTGCGCATCAGCGCACCCTAGATGGGCTGTTCGATCAATAAGGTCCGACCAAGGGGGGGCTGTCTGTGTTGGTGGCCGAGGCATTTGCGCGACTCCCAGGCCAGGCGCTCGCTGAAGATTTCGGCGAGAGCGACCTATTCGCGTCGGCGGTTGTAGTCCATGACGAAGCTGGTGGGCGAGGTTCGCCGCAGACAGCCACGGCTGTCGTGGAGCTGGTGGTGACAGCGGAAACACAACAGCGTGAGATTGTCGATGTCGGTCCGCCCCCTCGCGGGAGCCTTCCACGGGACGATGTGATGGGCCTCACACCAACCGGGTGCCGCTTGACAGATCACGCAACCTCGATCGCGTGCAACGAGGGCACGCCATTGGGTGTCGGCGACGATCAGCAGCTGATTGCGGCGGCGTCCAGTCGTTCCGCTCGGCTTGGGCGAACCGCTGAGCCATATCGTCGATGATCGCCTTGAACGCGGCGCCGGTGGCGGGATCCATGAGAGTAGTGGCCTTGGTGAGGCCCTTGCGGTGTTCGCGCATCCACTCATTTGCGGCCCTCACCCAGCGGGGCTGCGACATTGGGCATTTCTGCCAGCGCGGAAGCGCGCCCAGCAGCACGCTTCGCCGCCGCCCCTGAGCAGCCAGACAAACGCCGAAGCACCGCCTCGCAGCCGTCGCCGAAGTCGTCCAGCCGGTTGATCCCCGCAGCAAAGCGCGCCCCGCAGGCCCAACAATCCCGCCCGAACTCTCGAGATCGGCCGGTGACTCGACTGGAAACACGCCCGGTCGCCCGGCCGCATCCGCATCGAAGCTCCCACCCATGACCGTCTCCATCGGTCGACGGCCCGAGACTGAACAACGGCAGTCAGCAGAGATGGCTGCTCAGGCGGGGTGCAGGGTCACGAGGCCGCCGAGCTGGGCGAGGTCTTGCAAGGCCTGGTCGTAGAAGAAGCGCGCCGAGCACGCATCACGCGCCCATGCTTCCTCGGCCGGAGTCGGGTTGCACCCAATGGCGCCGATGCTCAGGCCGCCCGTTGTCGCAGAGCTGATCGCCGTGCGGTTGCCGATGAGCAGTGCCTCGAGCGCATCACTGCGATCGCCGGGTTCGTCGAAGACAAACATCCGCTCGCCATCGGTCACGAAGGGCGTGACGTAGTACGTCCGGTCACCAGCGGGCGTCTCGGTATCGAGCCGCAGCATGAGCACACCGTCAAAGGGGGCGAACGGTGCTCGGGAGACGTGCGGCTGGTCTGGCACGGCGCGCAGCGTATCCAGCCGCCGCAGATTCATTAGGTTCGGGGCCACCGACCTGCGAGACCACAGGGGAGTTGCAATGGCACAGCGTCAATCGGGAATAGGCGACACCGAGTACTTCGGATTTGAGACCTCGTTGGCGGACAGCGGTGTCCTGACCGTCACGTTCAATCGACCCGAGACGATGAACGCCTCGAACGCGCCGATGAAACGGGACTTGGTCGAACTGCTGACCCAGGCACAGATGGACGACGACGTACGCGTGCTCGTGTTCACGGGCCAGGGTCGGGCCTTCTGGGCGGGCGACGACCTGCGCGGCTACGAGGAAGCCCATCCGGGCTCCACGGCGCCGATCTTCGGCGGCCACCACAACGCGCCGGGCACCTACAACGGACTGCGGACGATCTCGCAGGCCGTCAACACAGCGGTCCGCCATCTGGACAAGCTGACCGTCGCCGCGATCAATGGCTTCGCCATCCAGACCGGCTTCAGCTTCGCCTTGGCCTGCGACTTCCGCATTGCGGCACGCTCGGCTCGCATGGGTTCTGCAACGCTTCGCTTCGGCCTGCTGCCCGACGAGGGCGGCCAGTGGCTGCTGGTACAGCATCTCGGCGTGGCCCGCGCGACGGACTTCATGATGCGCAAGCGGATCGTCGATGCATCGGTGGCGCGTGAGCTGGGCCTGGTCCATGAGGTGGTCGACGACGACCAGTTGCCCGCAGCCACGGCCGAGCTCGCAGCCGAGCTGGCCGAGGGCCCCCAGGTGGCGATGCGCATGCTCAAGCGGTCGATCCTGCTGGCGGCGGAGATGACGTGGGAGCAATCTCTCGACGAGATCGCTTCGAAGACCGCAATCACCGATCACCTGCCCGATGCAGCAGAGGGCGTCTCGGCATTCCTGGCCAAGCGGCAGCCCGAGTTCAACGACTGGCTCCGCTGAGCCACGAAGAGCCTCGACGAGTCTCCCGCGGCGACCCTCGGTCCCACCCTCCTCAGTGAGAGTCGCGGTCAGGTGGCATACTGCCGCGCATGGCTGCATATTTCATTGCTCAGTACGTCGTGAAGGACGCCGATGCATATCGGCAGTACCAGAAGGCGGCAGCGCCCACGGTGCAAGCCGCAGGGGCCAAGCTGGTTGCGTTCGACGCGGCCTCCGAGGTGATGGAGGGCACCCCGCCAGGGCCCCAGACCATTGTCTTGGAGTTCCCTGATACCGAAGCCGCCAAGGCTTGGTACAACTCGCCTGAGTACCAGGAAATCGTCGGCATGCGTCTTGAGAACACCGAGGGTTTCTCCGTCCTGGCGCAGTCGTTCAACACCCGCTGAGCCGGAATTCCGGCCGTGAAGCGCGCCGAACAAATCGATCAGATCAAGACGCTGCTCGCGCGCCTCGACTCTGGCACCAACGTCGATGCCGGCGGTGTGCGTTACAACCCCACGTCGGCGTATGCCGATCCCGAACTCGCAGCGCTCGAGCAGCGGGAGTTCTTCGATCGATACCCCCAGATCGTCGGGCTGTCGGGTGACCTCCCCGGGCCGGGTTCGTTCATGACCTTCGACGAACTGAGCACGCCGGTTCTGCTCACGCGCTCAGCATCGGGGGACTTCAAGGCGTTCGTGAATGTCTGCCGGCACCGTGGCGTCGTCGTCGAAACAGCAGAGCGCGGCACCAAGCGGCGTTTTGCCTGCCCGTTCCACAACTGGACCTACGACGGCGACGGGACATTGGTGGGATTGCCGAAATCCGACCAATTCGGGGAGCTGGACCGCTCAGAGCTCGGCCTGGTCCCGTTGCCTGCGGTCGAGAAGCACGGCCTGCTGTGGGTGCATCCGGTGCCCGGCGGCGTCATCGATCCCGACGAGCTGTTGGGTGCCGAATTGGCAGCCGACCTCGCCGATTGGGAACTCGGCGAGCTGAGGTGGCTCGGCGGCGACCGGTACGACGTGGCGTGCAACTGGAAGCTCGCCATGGACACCTTCGGCGAGACCTACCACTTTCCGGTGCTGCATGCCGACACGCTGTATGGGGCCTTCTACGGCAACGTGCAGTGCTATGACACCTTCGGCCGGAATCACCGGATGCTGCTGTGCCGACGCGAGATCGACGACGTGCGCAAGCTGTCGCCCGACGACTGGGATCTGTGCACCGCCACACTGCCGGTGTACTGGCTGTTCCCGAATGTTCAGTTCATCCCGTCAGGCAGTGTTGTGTACGTGGTCCGTGCCTATCCCGACGCCCGGTACCCGGGGCGGCACATCAGCCGCATCTCGTTCTACTTGCGACCTCACGTTTCGCTCGACACAGCGTCTGACGCTGCATCAGATGCAGACGCCGCTCACTTCGCCGAGGAGGTCGCTCGTGGTTTCGGGAACATCATCCGCGATGAGGACTACGCGATGAGCGCCAGCCAGCAGCGCTCAGCCAGCAGTGGGGCGCTTGAGCACGTCGTGTTCGGACGCAACGAGCCGGCATTGCATCACTTCCACAACACCTACCGAGCGGCGCTCGGCAAAGAACTGTTGCCGTTGCACCCGACGCCCTGATCGGGCCTCGGACGAGGCACGGACCGCAGCTCAGGCTGCCACCAGCTCTTCGAGCGCGCCGAGCAGCATCCTGACGTTGCGCATCCGGGCTGTGTGGCCCATACAGCCGATGCGCCACACCTTTCCTGCCACGGGACCCAGCCCGCCGCCCACCTCGATGCCGTAGCGCTCGAGCAGGGTACGCCGCCCGGCGACGTCGTCGAGTCTCGCTGGCAGCGTGACGGTGGTCAGCTCGGGCAGCCGGTGACCCTCTTGGGCCCACAGCTCGAAGCCCAGTTCCGGCAGGCGGGCGTGCAGCTCATCGCCGCAGGCCTGATGGCGTGCCCAAGCGTTGTGGAGCCCCTCATCGAGCACCGCTCCGAGGCCGGCGTGCAGCGCGTAGAGCATCGAGATCGGGGCCGTGTGGTGGTAGGCGCGAGCGCCCTCCCCGACGACATAGGCCCGGATCATGTTGAGGTCGAGGTACCAGCTCTGGGGCTTGGCCACGAGTGATTCGAGAGCGCGGTCGCTGACAGTGAGGGGGGCAAGGCCCGGTGGCACCCCGAGACACTTCTGGGTGCCGCTGTAAGCGATGTCGGTGCCCCATCCGTCGATGTCGACCGGGATCCCGCCCAACGACGTGACGCAGTCGACAAGCAACAGTGCATCACCCTTCGCCTCACCGAGCGGAGCGATGTCGTTGCGCACACCCGTGGAGGTCTCCGCATGCACAACCGCGATGATCTTGGGTGAGGGGTGCGCGTCGATGAGCCGCTGGGGGTCGATAGCGCGGCCCCACGGCTCCTCGACGGCGACAACATTTGCACCGCATCGTGAAGCGACGTCACACATACGGGTGCCGAAGACGCCGTTGACACCGATGACGACGGTGTCGGCGGGCTCCACGAAGTTGCAGAAGGCGGCCTCCATGCCCGCCGAACCGGTGGCGCTCACGGGGAACGTCAGCAGGTTCTGGGTCTGCCAGACGGCTCGAAGGCGCGCGTTGATCTCGTCCAGCAGAGCAATGAACTCGGGATCGAGGTGGCCGAGCACCGGTCGGGTGAAGGCTTCGATGACTTCGGGATAGGGGTTGGACGGCCCCGGCCCCATCAGGATGCGGTCGCTATGGGTCACGGGCCCGCACGGTACCGCTCGAGCGGGGGAGCCGTGACGACACCGGGACGGACTACGGGCCCCTAGTCCCTCGGCAGGATTCCGCGGGCAACGTTGACGGATGTGTGAATCCGGGACTGGCCGCTGGTGCGTTGCGTCCTGCCGTGCGACGGCAAGAGAGCCGCGATCTCGTTCTGAACGGTGGTGGAAATCGCGTTGGTCCCGCCAATGATGCGAACCAACCCCGGCTGGACGAGTCTGAGAAGTTCTTCTGTTTCGGCCGGCAGCATGCCGGGCGCCGTGTAGACGACAGCCGAGTAGGGCAGGCGCGCCGCCAACGTTGCGGCAATGCCGATGTCGGGCGGCCTCCATCCATTGGCGACGATCAGCACTGCGTTCCCCGCACGCGTGCCGTCGAGGGCCAAGCGGGCGGCTCGGACTGACGTCTCGACACGCGTCGCTCCCGTGATGCGCTTGATGTCCGCAAACGGCTCGGAGGCGGCCAGCGACTGGCGCACTGCCTCGGACACGGCGGTCTCACCGCCGATGATCGCAATGAGGTGAACGGTTCGGACGTCGAGGAGCGCCCGGACTGCAGCCGGAAGGCGGTCACCTTCGGTGTAGACGACCGCGGCGCCTGTTGTGCGGGCTGCGAAGGCCGCAGCAACTCCGACGTCCGCTGGACTCCAGCCATTGGCAACAAACAGCGTCGTCCATTCCCCGCTGGAGCGCTTGCGTTGCCACTCCCACCTCAGATTGGCGATGTCGCCGTCACCGCAGTTCCCGGCGTCGGCTGCGATTCCGACAGTGACACGCTTCCGAATTCATTGAGGTCAGCGACAGTGACCCGGACACGCTGCGTGGCCGTGAAGCTGCCATCGGAAACGCGGACGTCGACCTCATAGGTGTTATCGAGATTCGCATCGGCCGGCGCATTGGCGTCCGGGAACTGCTGGAACCTCAGCTTGCCGCGCGTGCTGATCTGAAGATCATCTTCGTCGGGCCCGCCGAGGCTCCAGCTGAGCGCGCCGCGGTCAGGATCGTATGCGCCGAACAAAGCGACCTCGGTGTTGCGTTCGTCGATATGCACGACGCGGGGGCCGGTCAGCACGGGTGCTTGCGGCTGGTCTTGAACAGTGATGGTGACGGGTCGTTGAGCCCTCGCATCCGACGGGTCCACAGCGTTGACCGTGAGCTAAAACGCTTGGCCCGGATATCCCTCGAGCGGCGCATGTGTGCCGATCTGACCTGTTGTCGCGTCGATCCTGAAAGAGCCGTTGCCCACGCCGCTCAGGGAGTAGACGAGGGGATCGTCACCGTCGTCATCGGCGCTGACGGGGGGCCCGACGGCGTAGCCGGCTGGATCGGTCTCTGGTACCGATCGTTGCACTGCCGCAGTCGAGTCGAAGTTGGGGGCCGTGTTGCTGGAGGGCTCCGCACGTACCGCGCTGTTCCATGTGAACCGCTCCGTCTTGTTGTCGCCCTCACCGTCGTTGTAGCTGACGTTGACGCGTAGGTATCGGCCCTGGTCGCCCGATGTCGGGTAGTACGAACTTGACGTGGCGTCGCTGATCGTCGACCAGCTGACACGGTTCGACGAGCGTTGCCAACTCCGCTGCGTGCCTGTCACGCTGCCGTCGGGATCGCCGAAGCTCAGATGCACCGAGTTGCCTACTTGCGGGTACAGCCCGAAGGGGCGCAGTTCCGGACTCTCGTCGATATTCGAGACCTTGACGGTTACGGCGAGCGAACCGGTGTGGTCGCCGTCGAACGCTTCGACGGTGATCCCGAAGACGTTGTCCCGATTCGCGTCGGCGGCCGACTCGAAATCCGGCGTCTTGGCAAATTTCAGCTGGCCGAACGCGTCGATCACAAAATCAGCGCCGTCGCTCCCCGCGACACTCCACTCGACATCCCCGGACTCAGGATCGTCGACGGAGTACCGACCGATGATCGAGGTGTCATCGGTGTACAGCTCATCTCGCTCGATCGAGGTGTCGCCGCTCACGGTCGGTGCCTCGTTCACGTCCCGCACTCCGATGCGCACCGCCCGCGAGGTGGTCAGCGCGCCATCGGACGCCTCGATGCTGACCTCGTACACGCCGTCGCGGTCAACGTCGCCGGGCTGTTCGAAGTCCGGGGCGCTGTCGAGGCTCAACACACCGTCGTCACCCAGGCTCAGCGATCCGGAGTCACCGCCGCCGAGTGTCAGGGTCACCGTGGCATCTTCAGGATCGATCGCCCGGTATCGGCCCAGTTCGCCAGAGATGTTCTCCGACAGGCTGAATGCACGGGGACCCAGCAGCACCGGTGCTTCGTCGATGCCTGTGACCGACACGGCGATCGCGAGCGAGACTGTGTTTGATCCGTCGGATGCCTGGACCAGCAGGTCGTAGCTGTTGTCCCTGCCTTGGTCTGTCGGCGACTCGTAGTCGGGTGGCACGGCGAAACGCAGCGCGCCGTGGCTGTGGATTTCGAATGCCTGTCTGTCGGTCCCTGCCACCGACCAGGTGATCTCGTCGCCTTCAGGATCGACGGCGGAGTAGTAACCCAGGACGGTGTCGACGTTCTCGGTTGTTGTTGCGGTGGCCGGACCGGTCACCGTGGGCTCCTCGTCCACGTCGAGGATCGTGACGGTCACGTCGATCGTCGTGTCGGTCGACGTGTCCGGTTCCCCGTCGCGGTCAGTGCCGTCGTGCACCGAGACCGTGAGGGAGTGAGTCTCTTGGGATTCCCGATCGAGGGTTGCATTAACACGCAGCTGTCCCGACGATGCATCGATCTGGAAATTGCCCGCGTCGGTGCCCCCGAGCGAGTACGTCAGCGGATCGCCGTCGCGATCCACCGCAGCCACGGGCCTGCCCACGGAGGTTCCCACGGTCGCGCCTTCTAAGACGTTGCGCAGTCCGGATTCCGAGGTCCGGAAGATCGGCTTGGCTCGGCAGTACGGGAGCCCGAGCTTGGCGATGTCGTGTTTCGCGACATACGACAACGATCCGGGCACGCAACCAGTCAAATTGTTGTCGGCGAGTCTGAGTTCTTCCAGCTACACCAGCTTCTCGAGCTTGATGGGGATGTCGCCCGTGAGGTACAGCACCTTGAGGTTGGAGAGATTTCCCAGCTGTGAAGGAATGTGGTCGAGCAGGTCGGTGCCGGAGAGATCCAGATGGCGGAGATTGGTGAGATTGCCGATCGATGCCGGGATGCTTCCGCTGAGGTCGTTCGAGGCCATGGAGATCGTGGTGAGGCCGCTCAAGCTGCCCAGTTCGGTTGGGATCGTGCCGCTCAAACCGGCGCTACAACTCCTGCAAATGCCAACACGAACGCCGCGAACGCCAGTCTCGAGCGTTGACGGCGCGTTGAAGCCGCGCCGCGCGAGCCCGAAGTCTGCATGGCGGGTCCCACCAGTCGCGTGATCAAGACCCCGACCGCGCGATCAGCAGCCGAGATGACTCGGAGTAGAGAGCCGGATATGAAATGCAGCGGCAATCAGCGGTTGAGGACGGGGTGTCCGCAGTGTGCGCGCACCGAGCTGGATCAGTTCAAACGACGGCTTAGGACCGGTGATCAGGTGGGCGCAGCAGGGCAATGAGGCTGGACGTGTCCCAGCGGCCGCCGCCAAGTTCCCCGATGCGTTTGTAGAACTGGTCAACCAGCGCGGTGACCGGCAACCGAGCGCCGTTGCGCTGTGCCTCAGACAGCACGATGCCGAGGTCCTTGCGCATCCAGTCGACAGCGAAGCCGAAGTCGAACTCGTCAGCCATCATCGTCGTGCCGCGGTTGGACATCTGCCAAGAGCCGGCAGCGCCCTGCGAAATTGTGTCCAGTACGGCGTCGAGATCGAGTCCTGCCCGGCGACCGAACTCCAGGCCTTCGGACAGTGCTTGGACCAGCCCGGCAATGCAGATCTGGTTCACCATCTTGGTGAGCTGCCCCGAGCCCGCGGGCCCGATGAGCGTCACCGCTCGTGCGTAGGCGTCCATGATCGGGCGAGCCCGTTCGAAGTGCTCGGCGGCGCCACCGCACATGACGGTCAGGACGCCGTTGCGAGCGCCCGCTTCGCCGCCTGACACCGGTGCGTCGACGAAGCCCACCCCACGCGCAGCGCCCTCATCAGACAGCTCTCGTGCAAGGGCGGCCGAGGCGGTGGTGTGATCGACGAGGATCGAGCCCTCGCTCATTGCCGCCAAAGCCCCGTCATCGCCGTAGGCGACGGCTCGCACGTCGTTGTCGGCGCCCACGCACATGAACACGATCTCCGCCGCGTCGGTGGCGTTCGAGGGCGTCGTAGCGATTGTTCCGGGGTGTTCGTCGGACCACCGCTGCGCGACGCTCGTGGTGCGATTGAACACCGTGACACGGTGGCCCGCCGCGGCGAGATGGCCGGCCATCGGGTAGCCCATCACGCCGAGCCCGATGAATGCGACGTCGGTGGGCTCTGGCGTGGACTGCGTGGCGTGGTCGGGGGAGTCTTGGCTCATCTTGCGGTCCTCCGGTGGTCGGGTGTTGCCGTGCGGCGCTCCGCCAGCATCGCCTTCACCTCGTGCTTACGTACTTTGCCCAAGGCGGTGCGAGGCAGCTCGTCGAGCCAGATGACGGCCTTGGGCTGCTTGAAGCGCGCGAGCTGCCCGTCGAACAGGCGCAGCAGGGCTGCTGCGGTGGCATCGTCGGACTCAGCATCGTCGGACCCGGCTTTGTGGCCGAGCGTGTCTGCAGACGGTGCTGCACGCACCGCCACGATCACCGGAACCTCGCCCCAACGTTCATCGGGTACTCCCACGACGGTGGTTTCCGCGACGAGGTCGCTGCGGGCGAGCACCTCTTCGAGTTCTGCCGGGTAGATGTTCTCGCCACCGGAGATGATCATGTCCTTGCGCCGGTCGTCGATGAAGATCCATCCGCCGGCGTCAGCATGACCGACGTCGCCAGTCCGGAACCAGCCGTCGGTGATTGCCTCTGCGGTTCCCAGCGGGTCCCGCCAGTACTCTCGCAGAACGCTTTGCCCGCGTACCCAGAGCTCGCCGTGCTCGCCAGGCAGCGCATCGTTGCCTGTGTCGGTGACGATGCGCACCTCGCACATCGTCGAAGGCTTTCCGCACGAACCCGGATGGCCGGCCGCTTCGTCGCAGCGCAGGTGTACGGCAATCGGGGCCGTTTCGGTCGAACCGTAGATCTGCCCGACCGGCAGGCCCCGCTCGAAGTACGGCCCGGTGACGGCACTGGGCACAGGTGACGATCCCGTCATGATCCCGCGAAGCGAGCCGAGATCGGCGCTCGCGAAGCGCGGGTGAGCGGCAACGGCGGCGAGCGCTGCTGGAACCAGCACCGTCCAGGTGGGCTGCCACCGCTCGACGTCGGAAAGAAACAGGCCGGGATCGAAGGCGCGATGGATCAGCACCGCCGCTCCGCCCAGTACTGCAGGGAGTGTCTGGATGTTCAGCCCGCCGACGTGGAACAACGGAATGGCCGTCAGCACCCGATCAGCGCTGGTGAGGTCGTGTGCGTGCGTGGAGTTGACGGCATTGGCTGCCATGGCCGCTTGGTCCAGCAGTGCGCCCTTGGGGTGTCCGGTGGTACCTGAGGTGTATGCCAGCAGCACCGGGTGTGCCGACGTGCCCCGGCGCGCAGGTGCCCCTTTCGGGGCGCTGAAGCCGTGGGGCTCATCAGGCACGACGAGGGTGTCGCATTGCGTGCCGATCAATGCCGCGTGCTCTTCGAATTCAGTGTCGACGGCCAGCAGGCTCGGTCCGGCGTGGTCGAGGATCCACCGGTGCTCGGGCGGTGCCAGGCGCGAGTTCAGGGGGAGGTAGATGGCGCCCAGCCAGGAACAGCTGAGCATCAACCTCAGTGCGGCTGGCCGATTCGGACCGAGCCACGCCACGCGGTCGCCCTCGCCGATGCCCGCAGCCGCCAGCCAGCCGGCAGCAGCGGCGATCTGGTCGGCGAAGGAGCCATAGGTGTGCTCGACCCCTTCGAATACGAGAGCGGTCGCGTCCGGGCAGTGGTCGGCCCAGCGCTCGACGCGGGCTGCAAGGTCAGCTCCGGTAGCCAGCGGGCGGGGGTCGCTCACAGTGCTGGCTGGTAGGGATCGGTTGGCAGGTCGCTGGCGCTTGTGCTCAGGCCAGATCGCCTTGCAGCACACCGGAGATCACGACCGCCTCGCCATCGAGCAGCACGCTGTGATTCCGCATCGGCAAGTCGAAGTGCCCGAGCGTGTGGCGGCCGGCGTGCTCGTTCGCCCCCGTGGAGTACAGGAAGTTGCCGGCGAAGGCCCGTTGTTCGGTGCCGTTGGTCTGGCTTCGGTCGTACATCGACATGGTGTCCCAACGCGCGCCCGGGTTCATGCCCCATCCCACGTGGCTGGTCGCGTATGCCTCCCGGTCGCCCCAGGCGTCGGTGTAGCTGCGGAACAGCGCAGCGTCAGTGCCGGTGCCTTCCACTTCGACGACGTAGTCGTCGCTGATGTGCAGCGTGACCGGTGACTCGATATAGCGCTTGAACGTGAGGTTCATGTCGCCGCGGTCCATCACGATGGTGCCGTTCACGGTTCCGGCCTTGGGGAATGCGAGGCACAGACCGCCGGGCCAATGGCTGATCGTTCCCGGCCGCGAGGTGTAGCCCCAGCCGCCCCCGCACGGGGCCTCGCTCACGTCGACGACCAGGTCGGTGCCTGCGGCCGAGGTCACAGCCATCTCGCGAGCCCCGATCAGTTTCTTGATGCCGACCTTCACCTTCGGCTCGAGGTCAGGCGCCGGCAGGAGTCGCTCCAAGGCCTCTGGGTGCTCGTTGGAGACCATCAGAATCCGGGTGCCCTCGCCGAGGATCTTCGGGAGCTCCGGTGCGTGCAGCAGTCCCTCCACCGTGCAGTCGACGACAAAGTCCACAGCGCCGAGGGCTGCAATGACCGCCGTCGAGCCGGCGATCGCATCCGACGCTCCCGTTGACCTCACGGGTACCGGCGCCGATTGGCGCGGCGTGGGCACGATGACGTGGATAGGTGGTGTGCCGAGGCGATCCAGCGCCAGTTCAGCGAGGTTCACGTTGACGACCCTGCTCTGGCTCTCCGACAGGATTGCGGCAGTTTGCGGCGACTCGACGCCGCACATCTCGAAGACTGACGAGAAGGCGTCAATCCATTTCGCTTCGATTCGTTCGACCAGCATCCGGTCCTCCAGTCTCCCGACAACGCCAAGCTAGAAGGTCGCAGAGCCTGTGTGTTCTGCGAAGCGGGAGCTATCGGTTCAGGCCGCTTCGACAGCGGTGAGATGGGCAGCGTCGTTGAAGCGACGCACTTGCCAGCGTCGCCCTTTGTCGCCGTCGAGCAGCCCGTTGTCGCCGTCAAGCAGCTCGAGCTCGGTGATCGAGGTCACCGCAGTGACCACGCCGACGCCCGGCTGGGCGGGCGGGATGCCGAATGCCATCGCCATTGCTGCGGACACGATTCCGCCATGGCACCCCACGAATACCGTGGCGCCCGGATGCGATGCTGCAATGTCATTCAGCACTTGCGCAACTCTGTGACGGAACCCGGCTCGGCTCTCCCCACCGGGTACAACCGGTGCGTAGGGCTGCCCGTCAGAGCGGACGAAAGCGAATTGCTGACGTGCGGCCTCCCACGTCATGCCGTCGATGGGACCAAGACGCATTTCCTCGAGGTCGTCATGGATGCGAATGTCGAGGTTGCCCCGCTCGCCCCCGCCCAGTGCCGGCAGCACGATGTCAGTCGTCTGCACAGCTCGGGGCAACGGCGACGTGTACACGAAGTGCACCTCAGGTTCGCGCCCGGCCGCGAATCTGTCACGGAGTGCTGCAGCCTGAGCATGACCGCGGTCGGTGAGGCCGCGGCATCCCTTGGGTCCGCCGACGATTCCCTCAGCCATTGCCACTGATTCACCGTGCCGCACAATCAGCAGCCGCGAGAGCAACTGCTCGTCAGCCATTTCGCCTGCTGCCGACATCCACACCGGAGAACTCTAGGACCGGCCTCGCGAGACCAGTCCCCTCCTGCGCTGGCTAGCGCAACGGGAGAGGTGAACCGATGTGCTGGGAGCGACCGATTCTCCGCTGGGGCCGCGCCGGCATTGCAGCAGTCGGATCGGTCGGCGTCGCATCGGCATCAAGGTCCATGGGTTCCATCGTGACGGGGTCGAACACCGCCACGGCACCGCTTCGGACGTTGCGGGCAATCCACACTTCAGCGATGCACTCTGCCTCCGCCGCTGCTGATTCGGCAGCATCGGCGAGGCGTTCTGCGGGCCGGGAGAACACGAGCGCTTGAATGCCAACGCTTGCCGCAGCTGCGGGATGGGTATAGCCAGCTCGTTCCAGTTGTTCGACCGTCGAAGCAACGGTGAGGTCGGCACCTTCCGCATACACACTGAATTCATAGGTTCTCGTCACGACCACTCCGCCTTCCGTTCCCACAATTGATGCCGGGACCTCAGGCCGGATGGCAATGTGCCCGGCGAGCGTGCGCACTTTAGCCGTGCCGACTCGGTTGCTGTCAAGTGCATTATCTTCGATCTATTTCTTCGATGGCTGTGTTGTCTCGATCAATGTCGATATAAAGCGCTCACCCCGACGCTCGAATCACCTGTGCGACGGAGCGAGTGCTCGCTCAACCCCTGGCGACGCGCCCTGCGCGCACCTGCGCCGTAACCTGCGAAACCGCAGCGCAGAACCGTCGGAGGCAGTGATGGGATCGATTGAGGCGGAAGTCGAGCCGACCGAGGTGGGGTTCGACCCTGCCCGGCTGGGACGCATCACAACGCACCTGAATCGCTACGTCGACGATGGCCGCCTGCCCGGCGTCTCGGCACTCGTGACGCGCGGCGGCAAGATCGCGTACACCCATCGCTATGGCGATCGGGATTGCGAGCGGTCCCTGCCGGTCACGTCCGACACGATCTATCGCATCTACTCGATGTCCAAGCCGATCGTGTCGATCGCAGCGATGCAACTGTACGAACAGGGCCTCTTCCAGCTCACGGACCCGGTGTCACGCTGGATTCCGTCGTTCGCGAACGCGCGCGTCTTCGCGGGCGGCAACGTGATGCAGTACCAGACAACCGAACCGGCCAGCGAGGTCACGATCCACAGCCTGTTGACCCACACCTCGGGCCTGACGTACGACTTTCACTTCGCGAACGAGGTCGATGCGCTCTACCGGGCAAACGGTTTCAACTGGGGGGCTCCCGGCAATCTCGAAGAAACCTGCGAAGCCCTCGCATCGCTCCCGCTGCTGTTCGATCCGGGTACCGAGTGGAACTACAGCTACTCCACCGACGTGCTGGGCCGGGTTGTCGAGCTTGTCTCTGGCCAATCCCTCGACGAGTACCTGGTCGAGCATGTGACCGGACCGCTGGGCATGGCCGACACGGGCTTCGAAGTGCCCCGTGCCGACGTTGAGCGCTTCGCGGCCAACTACACGACAGCCGTCCTGGCAGCGCGCAACTTTGCGGGCAACACGGGCCCAGCGATGCCGGCGTACCGCCTCGACGACCCGGGCCTGCGACGCTCCCTCCTGGACGATCCGTGCACGTCTGCCTACTTGGCGCCGCCCAAGATCCTCTCGGGCGGCGGCGGCCTGGTGTCGACCATGGGGGATTACCACCGGTTCACCAAGATGCTGCGAAATGGCGGTGAGCTGGACGGGGCCCGCATCATCGGGCGGCGCACCCTCGAATTCATGGCCAGCAATCACCTTCCGGGCGGGACTGACCTCACCGAGTGCGGCCGGGCCTTGTTCTCCGAGGCGGCGTTCGACGGCGTGGGCTTCGGGCTGGGCTTCTCGGTCGTGCTTGACCCTGCGAAGGCCAAGGTCGTGTCCAGCAAGGGTGAGTTCGCTTGGGGAGGCGCCGCATCGACGGCCTTCTGGGTGGACCCGGTCGAGGACATCACCGTCGTCTTCCTGACGCAGCTGCTGCCCTCGAGCACCCATCCCATCCGGCCTGAGCTGAAGGCGCTCGTCTACCAGGCACTCGTGTGATGCCGAATGCCGCTGATCCGAGCACTTTCGATCTCGTCATCGTGGGCAGCGGTTCGGCGAACTCGATCCCGGGCCCGGAGTTCGACGACTGGTCGATCGCACTCGTCGAGCGCAGCACGTTCGGGGGCACCTGCCTGAATGTCGGGTGCATTCCGTCGAAGATGTTCGTGTACGCGGCCGATGTGGCCGACACGATCCACACAGCCGCCACGTACGGCATCTCCGCCTCGTTCGACGGTGCTGACTGGCCCGCCATCCGCGATCGCGTCTTCGGCCGCATCGACCCGATCGCGGAGGGGGGCAAGGTGTTCCGCTGCGGGACCGCATGCCCGAATATCGACGTGTTCTTGGGCTTGGGACACTTCATCGGCGACCGTGAGCTTGAAGTCCAGCTGAACGATGGGGGCACGACTCGCATCCGCGGTCGCCACGTTGTGCTGGGCGCCGGTGCGCGACCGTTCATACCGCCGTTCCCTGGCCTCGATCGCACGCCGTACCACACGTCGGACACCGTCATGCGGCTCGACGAGCTGCCGAAGCGGATGATCGTGCTGGGCGGCGGCTACATCGCTGCCGAACTGGGCTACGTGTTCTCGGCTCTGGGCACCGAGGTGACCATGATCAACCGCAGCGAGCGGTTGCTGCGGGCTGAGGACGACGATGTGTCGCAGGCATACACCAGCGCAGCGCAGCGGCACTTCGATCTGCGGCTGGGCGCGACGATCACCCAGGTGAGTCCTGAGCCGAGCGGCGGCGTCTCGATGGAGCTGAGCGCCGGTGGGGAGCGCCAGCGGGTGAGTGCCGATGTCCTGCTGGTGGCCACCGGACGGGTTCCCAATGGCGACCTGCTGAATCTCGACGCGGCCGGGGTGGCCCACGACGGCGGCCGCGTGCTGGTCGACGAGCATTTCCGGGCGAGCGCGCCGGGAGTGTGGTCCTTCGGCGACCTTGCCAGCGAGATCCAGCTCAAGCATCTCGCCAACGCCCAGGTGCGCGCGCTCCGGCACAACCTGCTCGTGGCCGAGGGCGCCGCAGACGGCCCCATGCGCTCGGTGCCGGAACGGCTGGTACCCCATGCGGTGTTCTCTCACCCGCAGGTCGCGTCTGTCGGCTTGACCGAGCGGGACGCCCGAGCGGCCGGTCTGCCGATCTCGGTAGCGAACAAGCCATTCGGCCACACCGCCTACGGCTGGGCCATGGAAGACCACGCCAGCTTCGCCAAGCTGATCGCGCATGCCGAGACCCGCGAGCTGCTCGGTGCCCACATCATCGGCCCGCAGGCCTCCACGCTGATCCAGCAGCTCATCTCGGGCATGACATTCGGCCAGACCGTCGACCAGATGGCGCACGACCAGTTCTACATCCACCCTGCCTTGACCGAGGTCATCGAGAACGCGTTGCTCGAGCTGTAGCCGACGGGGCTACTCGACCCGGCGGGCGTCAGGCGAAAGAGCCTCAGACAGCCTCAGGCGCAGCAGTGCCGATGGCAGGACCGGGCTTGTAGTCGTCGGAGCAATCGCGGGGAGCGGACGCTGCAAGCTCCTTCAGCTCCGCCAGAGTGAGCGCCTTGGCAGTCCTGGGAGTCGGGGACTTGCGCATGGCGCGCTTGCGGTCAGTTCGCATCGGGACTCTCTCCTTCCTCCGACGGCCTCGGGACGCTCTGGCGCCCCCGGTTTGTCGGGCTCGGTGCCCCAAGCCCCTCAGGGAGTCCCGGATCGCCGCTCAGCGTGCCTGGCTCGTCGCTGTCATTCCTGACGGGTTCTGCTGGCGCTGGGGCAGGCTCCTTGAGCGTCTTGGGAGCTGGCGGGGGCACGTGCCGAATGTGCTGGACCGTCGTGCGGTAGAAGCCGTCCACGGCCTGAGCCACAGAAACCGCAAAACTGTTCTTTGCTGTAGCGGAGCGCGAGCGGCCCATCTCGGAGAGCTGAGTCACCCGGAACCTCGCAGGCGGGCGCTGAGTGCTCGTGAAGGCCCTCGCAGGGTCCTTCTCAGCTCATCGAGCGTTGCCAGCTCCGGATTGGAGGATCGTTCCGCAAACGCCTCGATGACAAGCTCGCCGGGCGCCTCCCGCAGCTCTCGCAGGAGCCAGCTCACCCGGCCTTTGGCACCCTTGTTGGTCGGTGCGCCGAAGTCGGCTTGCAGCATGATCCGCCCTGACCTCAGGTCCGCAGTCACGGACAGGTCCGAGATGGCTCCAGGGATGCGGAGCTGACCTGTCAACTTCCCCTCATCGCACAACTGCTCGGCCATTTCCTTTTCCCTCAACGCAGGGTCGCTCCTGTGAGCGCGGGGAATGGGCTCGGACACATCGGAACGAAGCGCAGCGGCAAGGTCCAAAGCGCACGAATGCAGCAGTTGATCCCAGCGTTTGCAGATGTCGTGCACTTCCGCCGTAGGCCGCGACAGCAGACCGTCTCGAGTACCTTGCCAAACCGTCGTCCACCCCTTGCCCATGTCACGCGACTGAGCAACCCCAGACCTTCCGTGGTGCAAGTAGCGAATCAGTTCAGCAAGCAGCCAAGCCTGCTCGTCCCGGTCTTCACCTCAATCAGCGCTGTGAACGAACGCCCCCGACTCCTCACAGTCACAATCCCGTCAGGCCGCAACCCCTCCCCGTCGGCAGTCTCAAAAGGCACCTCAGTCCACGCCAGCACCTCGGCCGACTCAGACAGGCTCGCGCCCAACGGACCGAGCAGGCGTTTTGAGAGCGGGCGCACGACTTGCAGAACCGACAGCAGCGCCGAAGTCGCCCGGACCTCCTGCTCCGCCTCCTGTCTCAACCCCGACACGGCAAACAGACGCGCCCGAAACTGCTCCTCAATCATCGGCCTGTCCCTTCAGCCACAAGGCACGCAGTTTCGCGCAATCCCTCGACCCATGAGTGTCAGATTTAGGATGTACAGCAGCGGGCGGGGCTACTCGACCCGGCGGGCGTCGGGAATCAGATTGATCTCCCAGATCACTTCTTCCAGCCGGTCCTCGGCTGAGACGGCCTCATAACGGCACGGCCGCTCAGCGGTGACCGTCGACGGCGCCGGCGTGAGGATGACCGACGGCCGGGGGTGGCAGAACTGCACGACGCTGAGCCGGCCGGAGCGCTGGTCGGGGTCGGCTTTCACCCGGTGCCAGCCGGCTCCGATCAGGCCGTTGGTGGCGTGCTCCAGCATGATGCCCGAGTTCACGATGACGTGGTCGGACGGCGGCGCCGCGTCCACCCACTCGCCGTCGATGCGCACTTGCAGGCCTCGCTCGCTCGCGCGGGGCAGGGCAGTGATGAGATTGATGTCGGTGTGCTCGTCTGCCCAGATGTGACCCTCAGCGCCGCCGCCTGGAGCACTCGACATCGGCGGGTAGTGGATGGCTCGGCTGAGGTGGGTGCCGTAGGTGGTCATCGTGTCGAAATAGGTCTCGTGGGCACCGATGCCCTCGGCGATGACCCGCAGGAATCGCCGTTGCAAGTCCACGAGCCTGCAGTGGAATTCGGTGAGGACTTCGCCTGCGCCGGCAATGTCGGCGTCCGGGAAGACGGACGGTCGGTACCAGCGCGCGTACTTGACCGTGAGCGGATGGCCGGCCGGCGGCAGGTCGCTCCAGTTGAACATCTCCTTCCAGTCGGGCAGATCGGAGACGGCGGCGGTCTCGGTGAGCGGTCCGGTGTAGCCGCGGGCCCCAAATGACTCAGTGTCGACATAGCGCGCCTTGGCGTCAGCTTCGAGCGCGAAGAATCTCCCGAGTACGCCGTAAGCGTCGTCGAGCAAGCCGCCGGACAGGTCGTGGGCCGTGTAGACGAAGCCGGTTCGCAGGCTCGCCATGACGCCGTCGGTGACGGCTCGTCGCTGCGTCGCTGAGCCTCGCTCGAATGCGAGCAAGTCCACATCGAGGATCTCGTCCATTGCGCTCCTCAGTGCCGCTGCTGGTTTGCTCGCCATTGCTCGTAGCGCGCCGGGTCGGTCCAGGCGCCAGTCTCCGCGTCGAAGCGAGCGGCCTCGGGGACCATCATGCCCGGATCGGTCGTGCGGGCCAGCGTGCTTGACGCTTGGCCCACCCAGTCCGGCAGGTCGAGCAACAGGTGGGCGGGACAGTCCTGTGGCGGACGGGCTGCGATCGCCACCTCCGGCAGTGATGCGATCGATGCGTCGCGGCTGGCCGGATCATTGCCGTAGAAGACCGGGTCGTGAATCTGATGCCACTTGTCGGCCCCCATCACGATCACGTCGAAGCCGGCCGCGATGTCGGACAGCAGCTGCACGTCGGTGACGACGATCTCCAGCCAGTCGAGTCGCGACCCAACCTCGTTGAGCACGTCGACACGATCTTCCAGGCTCGGGCGCTGTACGTCCTCCTTGGCGAGCGCCACACGGCTCACCGACCACACGAGCTCATCGAGGCAATGCTGGTCCCGAGCCGCCTCGCTGATGGCGACGTGGGCTCTGGTCGGTGGGTTGAACGAGCCAGGGAACACGCCGCGGCGCAACGCGTCGCCTGCCCCCGACGCCGAGGATGCGGCAGCATGCGGTGCCGCTGCGGGATCGCTGGCCGGATCGTGCGAAGCGACCATGGACAGCCTCAGTCGGCGCTCGGGCCGATGTTTCCAGTGGTAGTGATCGTGCCGGGGTCTTCCTCGGAGAGCTCGCCGATCACTGCAGCTTGGTGACCGCTGCCGCGCAGCTCGCGGACAGCTTCGTCGGCCCGAGCGGAACCGCAGCTGAACAGCAGGCCGCCCGACGTCTGCGGATCGCCCAGCACGGTGCGCGTGAGCGAGTCTCCGCCTTGCAGCCGTCCCTCGAGATGGTCGAGATTCCGTCGTGTGCCGCCCGGCACGAAACCGTCAGTTGCGAGCCGCAACACGTCAGGCAGCAATGGCATTGCGCCAGCGTCCAGGACGGCACTCACCCCGCTGGCGGCCGTCAGCTCGGCAAGGTGCCCCAGCAGACCGAATCCGGTGACGTCGGTGGCGGCTGTGGCGTCCGAGTCGGCAGCGATGCTCGCTGCGATTGCATTGAGACGGCTCATCTCGGCGACGCCGGCGGTGTAGGCAGCGTGGAGATCGCCGCCCGGGGCGACCTCCTCGGGTTCTGAGCGCTTGAGCGCTGTTGCCAGCAGGCCGGTGCCGAGCGGCTTGGTGAGCACGAGCGCTTGACCCGGCTGCCCGCCGGCATTGGTGAGCAGGTCTGCCATGCCGGAGCCAGCCGAGAAGATGCCGGTCACCGACATGCCATAAAGCGGCTCGGGTGCGTCGATCGTATGACCGCCTGCCACGATCCAGTTGCCGTCCGATGCAGCGTCGGCACCGCCTGCGAGCACCTCGCCCAGCAGATCCAGCGGCAGTACATCACGGGGCCAGGCGGCCAAGTTGAGCGCGAATAGCGGCTTGGCGCCCATGGCGTAGATGTCGCTGGCGGCATTGGCGGCAGCGATGCGACCCCACGTGCGGGCGTCATCGATGATCGGCGCAAAGAAGTCGGCTGAGGTCACCAGCAACTGGCCGTCGGCGAGCCGCCACACGGCGGCGTCGTCGCTGGAGTCGGAGCCGACCACGAGGTCGGGGTGAGTCGGGGGAGTCAGATGGCGCAGCACCTGCGCCAGCTCGGAAGGTCCGAGCTTGCACGCTCAGCCCGCACCGTGGCTGTACTGGCTCAGCCGGAACGCTGAGCTGTTCGCTGAGCTGTTCGCCGGCACAGCGGCAACGGTACCGAGGCCCCCGGCCCGAGCGGCCGGTGAGCGCAGCGAACCAGAGCGGTGGATGCGGCCCGAGCGGCCGGTGAGCGCAGCGAACCAGAGCGGTGGATGCGGCCCGAGCGGCCGTCAGTCGTAGCTGCAGACTGCGTCGACGATGAGCTCCATGGCCGCGTCAGCATCGATCCTGTAGGCGATCTCGCAGTTGGGGTCGGCGTCGGTGCCCGGTCGCTCATCCGCAACCGTCATGCCACGAGTCAGTTCACCGGCGGTCTCGACCTCGACGTGACGAGCGCCGAATTCGAACAGGGCGGGCAGTGTGACTGCCAGCACTGCGCAGGGATCGTGCAGCGGCGCCGCGTCGAGATCGGCCCGTTCGCGATAGCCGGCCAGGTAGAAGTCGAACAACCCGGCTACGAACTCCGGCACAGTGCCGCCGCTGGCTCGCAGCGAAGCGATGACGTCGGGGCCGACACAGAGCTGGTGGGTCAGGTTGAGACCTGCCATGCGCATCAGCGGCGCGCCGCTGGCGAAGACGATCTGAGCAGCGTGGGGGTCAGCCCAGATGTTGAACTCAGCCGTGGGCGTGACGTTGCCAGGCCCGATGGCACCGCCCATGAGCGAGATTCCTGCCAGCCGTTCGACGATGTCGGGAGCCTGCCGCATGGCCAGCGCCACGTTTGTGAGCGGACCGACTGGGACAAGCCACACGTCATCGTGAGTTCTGATGGTCTCGATGATGCAGCCGACCGCGTCATTGCCGTTCACGGTGCGATGCACCTCGGGCCGTGGCGGCCCGTCGAGCCCGCTGTGCCCATGGGCGCGCGGCGCGTGCGCGGCGGGCACCAGCAGCGGCCGGTCGGCACCGGCATGCACCGGGACGTCGAGACCGGCGATCTGGCACATGAGCAAAGCGTTCGCCGTGGTCATGTGCAGCGGCGCATTCCCTGACACGGTGGTGATTGCCAGAATCTCGCAGTGGCGAGCCGCCAGCAGGATGGCCACGGCGTCGTCGTGGCCGGGATCGCAGTCGAGAATGATCTTCGGCCCTGTCATATCGATAACTCACCCATATCGACAACTCGGGGCTAGAGCTTGGTGATGCTCGGGGCGGGCGCCTCGGTCTCACCCCAATAGTGAGGGAGGCGCAGGTAGCCGAAGCGCGTCAGCTCGATCGCGGTCGGCAGTCCCTGGATCTCCTTGAGGCGACCGATGGTGCGGATATGGGAGGCCATCTCGTAGAAGAGCATCCAGATTGCGCACTCGAGCGTGTTCACAATGAGACGCTCGTCGTCAGGGTCGTGCCAGGCGCCCCGCGGCAGCACCGTGATGGCATCGTCCCAGAAGAGCGTGCTGTGACGTGATTCGACCATCTCACGGAACGTCTCGATCGGATGGGAGGCGACGACATGGCGCATCCAGCTCAGACCGAGGTCCAGCTTGTCTGCCAGGTCGGGCACATCCCAGAACAGCGCAGGGTCGAGGCGCAGACCGTGCTTGTTGTTACGTCCCTGGTGATGCTCGGACCACACGATGGGTTCTGGGATGTCGCCGTGAGGCCACAGCAGAGATCCGCAGCGGCGTTTCGAGAAGATCAGCGACACCCAGGCGATGTGTGAGATCTGGCGCCGGATCGACCACCACATCCATTCCCGATCCGGAGACTGGTCGTCAAAGTCGAGCTGTTCGTCGCTGAGACCGCCGATCTCGGCTCGCAGCCAGGTGTCGATGTGGGTGAAGTACGGCATCGTGCCGGCGGCAGCATCGGCCGGCATCTCCAGCACTGCAGGGTCAACTCGCGCCATGCGCGAACGCTAGTTGTCTGCCTACCGTCGAGCCGAGCTGCCGGCACGGATGGGGTCTCTGCGGTTTCGAGCTAACCAGCCTCGAAGGCGCGTGGATCGGGGCAGGCGCACATGAGGTTGCGGTCCCCGTAAGCGCCGTCGACACGGCTGACCGGCGGCCAGTACTTGTCTGCGACCAGCGACGCCACGTTGGTGCCCGCCGGATAGACAGCCTCCGTGCGGGAGTACGGATGGTCCCATTCGTCGCCCAGCACATCGATCGCTGTGTGCGGTGCATTCGCGAGCGGGTTGTCGTCGGCTGGCCATTCGCCCGAGGCGATCTTGTCAATCTCGGCCCGGATCGTCGCCATGGCGTCGCAGAACCGGTCGATCTCCGCCAGCGACTCGCTCTCGGTCGGCTCGATCATGAAGGTCCCGGCGACCGGGAACGACATCGTCGGAGCGTGGAAGCCGAAGTCGATGAGCCGCTTGGCCACGTCGTCGACGCTGGCCCACGCGGAGAACGGCCGCAGATCCACGATGCACTCATGGGCGACCAGGCCGTACCGGCCTTGGTACAGGATCGGGAAGTGCTCGCCGAGGCGGGACGCCAAGTAATTGGCAGACAGGATCGCGGTCTGGGTGGCTCGGGTCAGTCCCTCGACTCCCATCATCGCGATGTACATCCACGGGATCGGCAGGATGCCCGCCGATCCCCACGGGGCAGACGAGATCGCACCAGGACCGGTATCAGGGCCGGCATCCGGCTCCAGCGGGTGATTCGGCAGGTACTTCGCCAAGTGCAGTCGGGCCGCGACCGGTCCGATGCCTGGACCCCCGCCACCGTGGGGAATGCAGAACGTCTTGTGCAGGTTCAAGTGGCTGACGTCGGCACCGAACGTGCCGGGAGCCGCCAAGCCGACGAGCGCGTTGAGGTTGGCGCCGTCGACATACACCTGCCCACCCGCTGCGTGCACCTTGAGGCAAACCTGGCGGATGCCGTCCTCGTACACGCCGTGCGTGGACGGGTAGGTGACCATGAAGGCCGCCAGCTGCTCGCCGTGCTCGGCGATCTTGGCGTCGAGGTCTTCAAGATCCACGTCGCCGTCGTCGGAGCAGCCCACCACGACCACGCGCATGCCCGCCATCACGGCGGAGGCAGCGTTCGTGCCGTGCGCCGATGAGGGAATGAGGCACACGGTCCGGTTTGCATGGCCCCGGTCGTCGTGGTAGCGGCGGATCGCCAGCAGACCTGCCAGCTCGCCCTGCGAGCCGGCGTTGGGTTGCAGCGACACCGCGTCATAGCCGGTGATCTCTGCCAGCCACGCTTCAAGATCGGCGATGAGCCGTCGGTAACCGGCGGACTGGTCTGCCGGTGCAAACGGGTGGATCTCCGCGAACTCCGGCCAGGTCACCGGTGTCATTTCGGCCGCGGCGTTGAGCTTCATGGTGCAGCTGCCCAGTGGGATCATCGAACGATCGAGGGCTACGTCATAGGAGGCCAGACGCCGCAGGTAGCGCATCATCTCGGTTTCGGAGCGGTACGCGCCGAATGTGGGATGTGTGAGGAACTCGGTCGTGCGCTTGAGCTCCGATGCGATGCCCGAAGGGGCCGTCGCTGCTGGTGCAGCGACGAACGCACCGCTGCGGGCTTCGGTCGCCCAAGTGACGCCGAACGCTGCGAGCACCTCAGCCACCGTGGTGTCGCCGCAGGTCTCGTCGAGCGACACGCCCACCGTGTCGTCGTCGACGCGCCGAAGGTTGATGCCCGCGTCCGCGGCGGCGGCCAGCACCCGTTCGGCTCCGTGGGGGACTTCCACGGTCAGCGTGTCGAAGAACGATGTGTTGCGCACGTGCAGGCCGCTGCTGCGAAGGCCCGCAGCGAGCCCGGCAGTCAACCCGTGTACCCGCTCTGCGATAGCGACAAGACCTTCGGGGCCATGCCAAACGGCGTACATCGAAGCCATGACGGCAAGCAGCACCTGTGCGGTGCAGATGTTGCTGGTGGCCTTCTCACGCCGGATGTGCTGCTCACGGGTCTGCAGCGCCAGCCGGTACGCGGGCCGGCCGGCGGCATCGCGCGAGACGCCGACGAGCCTCCCGGGCATCGAGCGCCGATGCTTCTCGCTGGTTGCAAGGAATGCCGCGTGCGGTCCGCCGAATCCCAGCGGAATGCCGAATCGCTGCGAGCTGCCCACGACGATGTCGGCCCCCTGCTCGCCGGGTGGCCGCAGCGCGCAGCACGCCAGCAGGTCGGCGCTGACCGTCGCAACGGCGCCCGTGCCGTGCAGTGCTTCAATCACAGGTTCAAGGTTGCGGACGGCACCGCTGCTGCCGGGATAGGACAGCAGTGCTCCGTAGACCTCCGCTGGCTGCAGGTCGGTGCTGGGATCGCCGATGCAGATGTCAATCCCGAGCGGCGCAGCACGCGTGACAACCACATCAATCACCTGCGGGTGGCAATCGGCGTCGACGAAGAAGCGGTCCGGCCCGCTGCGCGCTATCCGCCGCGCCATAGCCATCGCCTCAGCGGCGGCGGTGCCCTCGCACAGCAGCGACGAGTTGGCGATCTCCATGCCCATCAGGTCGCAGATCATCGTCTGGTAGTTCAACAATGCCTCGAGCCGGCCTTGGGAGATCTCGGGCTGGTACGGCGTGTACGCGGTGTACCACGACGGATCCTCGAGCACGCCCCGCCGGATGACCGCCGGGGTGAGCGTGCCGTAGTAACCGAGCCCGATGAGCGAGCGCATCGGCGTGTTGGCTGCGGCCAGCTGCCTGATTGCTGCAAGTGCCTCGGTCTCGCTCATCGGCCGTTGCAGGCCAGCGAGCGCGAGTGGCTCGTCCAGCCGGATCTCGGCAGGGACCGCGGCATCGACGAGTTCCTCAAGCGAGCTGAACCCGAGACGCTTGAGCATGGCGGTGGTGTCGTCGGGCCGCAGACCGATGTGCCGCGTTGCGAACTCCCCAGGTGCTGCGAGGTGCTCTTGGGAATCACTCATACGTGTCACTCATATCTTGGGACCCTGTTTGCGTTCGGCGAGCTGTTCATGACGGTCGCCAGAAGCGATGCTCCACAAAGGGCAGCGGGGCGACCCGGCATGGCTCGGGACCCTTGCGGCCCTCGGCGAATAACTCGGTGCCGTCACAAGCGTGTTCGGCGGCCACATAAGCCATGGCGATCGGCGCGTCGACGGTGGGTCCGAAGCCGCCGCTGGTGACGATGCCGACATGCGCGCCGTCGGCGTCCGCCAGCACAGCGCCATCGCGGATGGGCCGGCGGCCCTGCGCCGCGACGCCGACCCGGTGCCTCGGCGGTCCCTCGCACAGCTGGGCTGTGATGGTCTCGGAACCGGGAAAGCCGCCTTCGGCGCGCCTCCGTTTCGGAATAGACCAACCGAGACCGGCCTCGGCAGGTGTCGTCGCCTCGGTGAGCTCGTGGCCCACCAAGGGAAGGCCCGCTTCGAGCCGCAGCGTGTCGCGGGCGCCGAGTCCTGCCGGAGAAACTTCGTCGCTGCTCAGCAGCAGCTGCGCGAGATGCACCGCTTCGGTGGAAGGCACGGCTATCTCAAAGCCGTCTTCGCCGGTATACCCGCAGCGCGACACCTCGCACTCGACTCCGTCGATCGATATGACGGCCGTCGACATGAACGCGAGCTCGGCTGCAGGCGGCGCCCAGCGTGCGAGCACTTCAACCGCGGCGGGCCCCTGAAGTGCCAGCAGTGCCAAGTCATGGCGCACTGCGATGCGTACGTCGCCGTCGTCGCTGCCACCGTTGACGCCGCGCAGCATCGCGAGATCGGCGTCGGCGCGCACGGCGTTGACCACAGCGCTCAGCCGGTTTCCGTAGTTGGACACGATGAGATCATCGAGCACGCCGCCAGCGGACGTGGTGAACAGCGTGTAGCGCATGCGCCCCGGGGCCAGGTTGACGACAGAGCCGGGAATACAACGTTCCAGCCACGCCGCGACGTCGGCAACCTCGTCGCTGCGGTTGGGGTGCAGTTCGATGATGCCCATGTGGCTCACGTCGAACAATCCCGCTGCAGTGCGGGTTGCACGGTGCTCGGCGATGGTGCCCTCGAATCGCATCGGCAGCGCGTAGCCGCCGAAGTTGGCCATCCGGCCACCAAGCTCGGAGTGCAGATCGAACAGCGGTGTGCGGATGCCGCCGGTATCTGGATCTGCACCAGCCTCGCCAGCGCTAGTGCCGCTCGCGTCTGTCATCAACCGATGGGTCTCAGTCCGCCAGGAGCGCGGCGATGCGATCCTTCGGGCGTCCGACGATGGCCCGGTCGCCTCGCACCACGACGGGGCGCTGCATCAGCGCTTTGCGCTGGCTCAGCAACTCGACGACCGCCATCGGATTGCCGACATAGTCATCGGCATTCAGGCCCAGTTTCTTGAACTGTGAGTCCTTGCGCACCAAGTCTTCGACGGGATCTTCGAGAATCGACACGAGATGCTCAAGCGTTTCGCGGTCAGGCGGCGTCTTCATGTACAGGACGATGTCGGCTTCGACTCCAGCTTCCTCGGCGACCGCCAAGGCATTGCGCGAAGAGTTTCAGTGGGGGTTGTGAAAGATGGTCACGTCAGCCATGTACGCGAAGCTATCTGGACCGAGTTGCCGAGGCATCGGCAGCCTCGACCTCCTCCCGAGTCACGCCGAGCATGAACAGGATCGCGTCCAGATAGGGCACGTTCACGGTGGTGTCGGCTGCATCGGCCAGCACCGGTTTGGCGTTGAATGCAATGCCCAGCCCGGCCGCGGCATCGAGGGCCATCAGGTCGGGCAGGCTATTGGGCCGTCAGATTGGGCAGCCCAGGCGTAGGCTGATCCCATGCCGCGCTACCGATCCGTCACCTCCACCGCTGGCCGGAATCAGGCCGGGGCTCGCGCGTTGTGGCGGGCCACCGGCATGACCGACGAGGACTTCGGCAAGCCGATCATCGCCATCTCGAATTCGTTCACCCAGTTCGTGCCCGGCCACGTGCATCTGAAGGACATGGGCCAGCTTGTTGCCCGTGAAATCGAGGCCGCTGGCGGCGTTGCCAAGGAGTTCAACACCATCGCCGTCGACGACGGCATCGCTATGGGTCACGACGGGATGCTCTACAGCCTGCCGTCACGAGATCTCATCGCTGACTCGGTGGAGTACATGGTGAATGCGCACTGCGCCGACGCTCTGGTGTGCATCAGCAACTGCGACAAGATCACCCCCGGCATGCTCATGGCAGCGATGCGCCTGAACGTTCCGACGGTGTTCGTGTCGGGCGGGCCCATGGAGGCCGGCAAGACCAAGCTGGCCACCCAGAAGGTGGACCTCATCAACGTCATGGTCGTGGCGGCCGACGAGTCGGTGAGCGACGAGGACGTGGCCGAGATGGAACGGTCTGGCTGCCCCACGTGCGGCTCATGCTCGGGCATGTTCACCGCCAACTCGATGAACTGTCTGACCGAGGCGCTGGGACTGTCGTTGCCTGGCAACGGAACGGTGGTGGCGACCCACTCGGATCGGCGCGAACTGTTCCTGAAGGCGGGGCGCTTGGTGGTCGAGCTGTGCAGGCGCTACTACCAGCAAGACGATGAATCGGTACTGCCTCGGGCGATCGGCAGCTTCGAGGCCTTCGAGAATGCGATGACGCTCGACATCGCGATGGGCGGTTCCACCAACACGATCCTGCACTTGCTGGCAGCAGCGCAGGAAGCCGGTCTGGACTTCGCGATGGCCGATATCGACCGGCTGTCGCACAAGGTGCCGAACATCTGCAAGGTGGCGCCGGCATCGGAATTCTTCCACGTCGAGGACGTGCATCGTGCCGGGGGCGTGATGGGCATATTGGCCGAGCTGAACCGGGCCGGTCTCATTGCCAACCAGGTGCCCACAGTGCACTCGCCGACGATGTTCGAGGCCATCTCCCGCTGGGATGTCGCCACCAACGACGATCCATCGCTGGCTGAGTTCTTCCGGGCGGGTCCGGCGGGCATCCCGACGCAGGTCGCGTTCAGCCAATCCGAGCGTTACCGGACGCTCGACGTCGACCGCGAGCGGGGCTGCATCCGCTCGGTCGACTTTGCCTATTCGGCCGACGGCGGGTTGGCCATTCTGTACGGAAACCTCGCGCCCGACGGCTGCGTGGTGAAGACCGCCGGGGTGGACGAGTCGATCTGGGTGTTCTCTGGCCCCGCTCACGTCGTCGAGAGCCAGGACGAGGCGGTCGAGCACATCCTGGACGGCAAGGTCGTTGCCGGCGATGTCGTGGTGGTGCGTTATGAGGGCCCCCGGGGCGGCCCCGGCATGCAGGAAATGCTGTACCCGACCTCGTACCTGAAGTCCAAGGGGCTCGGCAAGGCGTGCGCGCTGGTGACCGACGGGCGTTTCTCCGGTGGAACCTCGGGCTTGTCGATCGGCCATGTCTCGCCCGAGGCGGCCTCCGGTGGGCTCATCGGTCTCGTGAACGACGGCGACACCATCGAGATCGACATCCCGAATCGCACGATCAACCTCGCTGTCGACGATGCCGAGCTGGAGCGGCGGCGTGGAGAGCAGGATGCAGCTGGCTGGCAGCCAGCGAAGCCTCGTCCACGCCAGGTGAGCACAGCACTGCGGGCCTATGCCGCCATGGCCGTGAGCGCCGACAAGGGTGCGGTCCGCGACGTCTCGGGTCTGGGCTGACAACCCCGCAGAGCCCTGCGGTCGCCCGCGGCAGGCTTGAGGCATCCTTCCGCAGAGCCGGCGCTGCCGCCGTAGCCTCGCAACGGTGATGGCCAGCGGCTCGACGCACCTCGACTCGGCACGCGGCTGGGTCACGGCCTGCGGCGCGGCCCTCAGCGTCATGGCGGCGTTCGGGACGATCTACAGCTTCAACGCGTTCGCGAAGAGCATGGCGGACGAGTTCGGGACCGGCCACGGACCGATCAGCCTCGTGTTCGGGATCACAGTGTTTCTGTTCTTCGGCAGTGCTCTGGTCTCGGGCCGCCTGTACGACCGGTTCGGCATCGCTCCGCTGCTCATCGTCGGAGGAGCGATGTTCTGCGGCGGTCTCTTCGCCATGTCGCAAATATCAGTGTTGTGGCACGGATATGTGCTGTTCGGTGTCGGCCTGGGTTTCGGTGGAGGCCTGTTCAACGCACCGTTGTTCGCACTCACGGCCATGTGGTTCGTTCGTCATCGCGCCGTGGCTCAAGGCATCGTGGCGACCGGCTCAGGGCTGGGAACGATGCTGTTCGCGCCGCTGGCCCAATGGCTGCTCGAGGTCTATGGATGGCGTGGCGGCATGAAGGCGCTCGCAGTGGTGGCAGCGGGAATCTTTGCTGTAGCGCTCTTCATGATCAAGCGGCCGCCGAAGATGGACATGGGCGACGCGAAGCGTCACGTCTCTCTGGTCGTGCGTACCGCTCCCTTCTGGCAGATGGCAGCCGCGGGTGTGTTCTTCACGGTGGCCGTCATCGGGTCATTGGGTTCGGTGGTCACGTTTGCCCAGGACGACGGCGTTCCACCACGAGCAGCGGTGGCGTTGTTCACGATCATCGGCTTCACAAGCATCGTGGGGCGCATGGCGCTCACGAGCCTGGCCCGTCCGCTGGGCTCGGTCCGGCTGCTCAAGATCGCGTTCTTCGGGCTGCCCGTCGCGTATGCGGTCTGGTACACGACGACCCGAGTGAGCAGTCTGGAGGCGAAGTTCGTCCTGCTGATTGTCTTCGCGTCGATCCTCGGAGTCTCCTACGGCGGCTTCGTGGCGCTGCTCGGTGAGGTCACCGCTCACTTGTTCGGCTTGGTGGGTATCGGAGCGGTCATGGGCATGCTGTTCTTCACCTCCGGTACTGGCGCGTTGATCGGTCCGCCATTGATGGGCTTCACCGCCGATGCGACTGGCGGCATCGGTTTGTCGATCGCCATCTCAGGCGTGATCGCAGCGGTGGGCGTTGTGGTTCTTCTGCCGATGACACGCCACCCGATTCCTCTGCCGACGTATGTGGGCCCACCCGGCGCGCCGCCTGCGCCATCGCGGCCCGGTCCGCTCGCACCCTCGCATGCAGTCGAGATGCCCGCACAGGTTGTTGGCGCGGCGTCCAACGGGGAGCGCCCCGAACGGCTCGCGGCCGAAATGAGCCGACCACAGTCAGAAGCGTTGCGAGGAGCACCGCCAAAGGTGTTCTGGCCGGTCCTTGCCGACAGCGTCGATGATCGCAACGGCGCGGCCGTGCCAGTCACCGTGGCGGACTTGGCCCGCAGCAACTGAACTCGATCGCTGGTTCACTTGCGCAGTGCGAATTCGACCCGTCGAACCCTGAGGAGGAATCTGGCGTGAGCGACGATTCGCTGAGCCCGCAGCCGACCGATGGCGTCCTGCCGGCGCCCGTCGAGGTGCTGCGGGGAACGGTCCAGCAGGAGTGGATCGACTACAACGGCCACCTCAACGCCGGCTACTACCTGGTGGCCTTCGATGACGCCATTGCACCTTGGATGGACTTCATCGGCCTCGGAACGGCGCACCGGGCAGTGCGGGACATTACGACGTTCTCTGCGCAGAACCACATCGCGTATGTGCGTGAGATTGGTCCCGACGAGCCGTACGTGATCTCCGTCCAGCTGTTGGGTTTCGACCGCAAGCGCGTGCATGCGTTCCAGGTGATGACCCAGACGCGAGATGACTACGTGGCGGCCATCTGCGAGGTGATGTCGCTGAACATCGACGGGCCGACGCGCCGTGTGGCACCGATGGCCGACGAGCCCTATGAGCGGCTCGGTGAGATCTGGGCGGTGCACCGGGAGCTGCCAATACCGCCGCAGGTGGGCCGCTTGATTGCCATCCCGCCCTCGGACGAGGCCTTGCGGCATCCAGACCTCGTCTGACGCTTCGACACGGTCAGCTCGACCGGGTATCGAACCGGTCCCCGGCCGCAGTCGGCATGCCCTGACTATGTTGCGGCCGTGGAGATCTTCGGCGTGGTCAACGCCTCTCCCGACTCGAAGGCCGACTTCTCGGTCGTGCACGACTGTGATGAGGCAGTCGCGCGTGGCACAACGCTGATGGCCGAAGGCGCCGACTACTTCGACCTCGGCGGTGAAGGCTCCACGCTCGGCAGCGACGAGGTGAGCGCAGCGGAGGAATGGCGGCGGGTCTCTGGGCCGCTGCGCGGGCTGCTGTCGCTGGGCGCTGATGTGGCGATCGATACCCGAAAGCCCGAGGTGGCTCGCCAGGCGCTCGATGCTGGCGCCGCTGTGCTGAATGCCGGCGACGCACTGCAGACGCCTGAGATGGTGGAGCTTGCTGTCGAGCGTGAGGTGACGGTGGTGCTGCCGTTCATGCTGGGGCGGGATTTTCGCAGCGTGCGCGATGTGAGCGGTGACCCGGTCGCCGTGATGGTGGAGTGGTTCGGGGAGCACATCGGGCGTCTCAGGCGGGCCGGGATCGCGCAAGATCTGCTGCTCGACTGCGGCGTCGGGTTCGGTCCGCACGACATGGACTGGCCCGAACGAGCCGTCTATCAGCAGGCCATCTACAGCGGCCTGGGGCAGTTGCGACAATTCGGTTTGCCGCTGTACGTGCCGGTGCCCTGGCTGCAGACGCCGGACCGGCTCGAACTGCTCGACTTGGCACTTTCGCAGAAGCCGGAATATGTGCGCGCCCACCGTCCAGCTCAGGTGCGCGAGCACCACGCTGCCCTCACATCAGCCAACTAGGAGCGTCAGCGGATGGGCGCTGACCTGCGGAAGCGCTCCCCTTACCCATTGAGTCCACGGCACCTTGACCAGCGGCTTTGCTGGCACTCGAGGCGTCGGGAATGAAATACACCGAGAGCGCTGCACTCCATCAGCGCGGCCCCTCAGCCCGCGTCGTCACCGGCGAGCCGTCAGCCGGCAACGAGAAACGGCGCAACCCCGGCCGTTTGCCGTAGCAGGGACGGTTCCGGGATCTTCACAGGCAGCGCTACTCCCTCCCAGTTCTCTCGCAGAGGTTGGGATGGGTAGATCACCGAGTGCCGTGCGCCCTGGCGGCTGGGGAGGGTGCCCCCGGGGGTTCAGCGTGGGGGTGCTCGTGACCCGGTTTGGCCATGGATGTCGTTTGGGGGCGTGGTCGGTGGTTGGAGCCGGTACCGGCCGCCGTTGGGGTCCCGTTCGACGGTGAAGCCCTGTTGGTGGATCTTGTCGTTGTGACAGTCCGGGCAGACGGTGACGAGGTTCTGATAGTCGGTGTGACCGCCGTCCTGCCACTCTGCGATGTGGTGGTGCTGGCAGCGCTCGGGAGAGATACCGCACCCGACGCAGCCCCTGTCGCGCAACGCCAGCGCGGCGCGTTGGAGGTCGGTGGCGGTGCGGCGGTTGCGCCCCATGCGCAGGTCGCCGGTGGCGGCCTCGAAGATTGCCGGGAGCAGTTCAGCATCGACGGCGATCTTGGCGATTTCGCCGATCGGGATCGGGGTGCCATCGGCGAGACGCCCGTTGATGAGCTGGTGGTTCACCATGTCGTAGTCGGCCACGACGATCAGTGACGCGCCTGCGGGGCGCTTGGTGTCGGGTTCGAGGATGAGCTGGCAGATCGCGTCGGCGGTCCGCTGAAGGGGCGTGCGCCGCGCAGCGGGATCTTCGTTCTGGAACAGGCGCCGCGCGGTGGCGGCGATCACCGTGCCCAGCCGGGCCCCGGTGACGGGGTCGACGACGAGGTTGAGCACCGTCATGCCGTCGCTGCTACGGGTCAGGATCTTGGCGGTGCGCGCCTGACGCTGCCGCTCCAGCAATGATGCGCCGTCGTCTCGGCTGACATCGGCCACGTGGCGGGCGACGGTGCGACGGAACTCGTCATAGCCCTCGTGTTGCGCCCGTTCGGCCAGGTATCGGTCGTCGATCGGGGCGTCGCCAGCGGCACGGGTGATCAGCTGCGCGTGGCCCACCGGAACCGAGCCCTCCGAGAGCCCCTCCCGCGTCGCGTCCAGACCGCCGAGCCTCACGGCGTCCCTGACTTCGCCGCGCGCCTTGCGGCCCGACACCGCCAGAGCGTCCGTGGCGGCGTGCGCGGCGGCACCGTCGCCATTGCGGCGAGCGAGCTCGCCCAACGTGTCCGCATTCATCGCCGCCAGCCGTGATTCGGCCCGAGCGATCTCACCCAACCGTGCGCGCAGGCCCTCCCCGCACAGCCCAACGACATCCACCGCATCCAAACGCACGCCGCCCGATGTATGCGTGCTTGCTGCACTGCCACCGGAAGCCGAATCGCTGCCGCCCTTCATGAGAACAACCGTATGAGGGGGGTGTGACAACGACGGCTGCGCAGCAGCAGCGTGCGCCGCCGTGGCGTTCGTGGCTTCCGGGCTGTTGCCGCCGTTGTCCATGAGAACAACCGTACGAGAGGGGTGTGACAACCATCTGCGGCGGATCTCACCTGCCAGACGCATACTCGCCCGCGGCCACCAACGCGAGCGAACCCGCCCGACTCGACTTACCCAGACCGGACCTGATCTACGATCCCTCCCGGCACCGGGCGATCTTCGCCGTGATGGGAGGTTGACGTGGAACTGGAGGAACGGCTCGCCAAGGTGCACAAGGAACTGTCATCGGGGAACTTGAGGCTCGAGACGAACGTCCAAGTCAAGGTTGTGCGCCCCATCCTGCGCAGCTTGGGATGGGATGACGCCGATTCATCGCACATGCGAGCTGAATTCAGGATCGGGAAGCGAAAGGTTGACGAGGCACTCCTCGGCGAATTCGGCGGCCCTGTGGTGTTCATCGAGGCCAAGAGAAAGGGTCATCTGCAGGACAGGGCTCGCCATGACAAGGCCGTGCGGCAGTTGTTTCGTTACGCAAGGCATCGAGAAGTGCCGATCCTGCTGCTGACCGACGGCGAGACGTGGGACTTCTACCTCCGCAGAGCCCCAGGATCGTCGGCCGAGCGTCGATTTCTGCGTTTGGTCTTGACCGAGTCCGTCGGTCTCGAGGAGGCGGAATTGGAACTCCGGACGTTCCTCGGCCGGGACGCCGTGCTCGAAGGCGATGCCCTTCGGGCCGACGAACCGACTGGCGCAATGGAACGACCGTACAGCTACGGCGCATTGTTCCCGGAAGACCTGCCCAGAACTGACTACGCCCGAGAAGAGCTGGAGCGGTTGACGGATACAGAGATGGCGGAAGTCATCGAATGGTGGAGCGTCAGCAATTGGTGAAGCTCCTGCGCCTCCAGCCCGGCGGCCGAAGCAGGCAGGACATCGTGGAGGCGTTGATTGACTGCCTCGAGTGGTTCTGATGGGGTTCGGCGCCGGTCCTGCTGGAAGTCTGCTGGGAAGCGATGCCCCTCTCAGGACGATCAGGCTGCTGGGGCGGGGGAGGCACTATCGGAGAAAGGCGTAACCCCGGCCGTTTGCCGTAGCAGGGACGGTTCCGGGGTCTTCAGGGATAACTATGCGCTCCCCGACTCTCATGTCAACGCCAGATGCCACCGTTCTCGCGGATCGCCTCACACGTGATCGGCTCGGCTCGTACCACACGTCGATTTGGGTTCCATGCCTTGCCGCTGTGTTTCCCGGGCATCCGTCCAGCGACGATGCCCGACAAGTTCGCGCCGATGTGGCTCGCCGTATGCGGCGCCTTCACGCGCTGCGGAACCGGATTGCGCACCACGAACCCATCCACCGGTGGGACCTCGCCCGTGAGCATCGGCACCTGCTGGAACTCATCGGATGGATCTGCTCCCGCACTCGAAGTTGAGCCGAAACCGAAGCCGACTCAGCCGCGCGGATCGACCTCAGTTCTGGGCAATCTGCGTGGCTCCCGCATCCACGGTCAAACACATGAGGCGAACAGTGGCCGGGAAGCGATGACACTGCTCGCGTCGGTACATGAGCAGCGCAACCCCGGCTTCCTCGACGCCTAGGCCGCCTCCGGGCCTCAGAACGCAAAGTGGCCTCGGGCAATGCGGAATGGCAATTCTCGCTTGCAGGCCGACGTCGGCAAGCGCGACTACCGCTCAGTCGAAGGATTCCCAGATTGGTTCCTCTGGGTGCATGCATCTACTGCGAACAAGCTCAAGCGCATGCAGCGCATGACGGAGTTGGCCGGTCTTGCATGGGAGAGCGATGTCGAGCCGATCTTCGAGGCTCCGGGCGTGTGACGCTCACTGACCGCCAGACACGGCGAGTGCGCGGCACGCGTTGTCGGATGACCTAGAGCCTGCGGCAGCGGTTCTTCGAAGCGTCGCTGCTCCTGATGCGCAGTATCGAAGCAAACAAGTTGTGACAAGCCAGTTGTCACCAATCGGCGCCCACCGGGACTTAGCCGGTGACGGGTTCGAGGGCCACTCGGACGTGTTTGTGATGCGGGGTGTGCGACAGCCAGTCGCGGTCTTCGATGTCGGTGAGCTCGTTCACCGCCACGCCGTGAATCTTGTGCTCGCCGGTCTCGTCGGGGTACTCGGTGCCGAAGCCGTGAGGGAGCGTGACATGCCCGGACATCACGGTGTCAGTGACCTCGGCAGGGGCCTCGGCCTCGCCCCGCTTGGAGACAATCTTGATGCGGTCGCCATCGACCACGCCAAGTGCCGTGGCGTCGTCGGGGTTGATCCGCAGCGAGCCGGCCTTGTCCTTCTTGCGCCACTCTGGATCCCGGATCACGTCGTTGGCGTTCGACGAACGGCGCTCGCCTGCTGAGAGCACGAACGGGAACCGGTCGCCGCCGCGGGCAGGCTCCTCGTCGCCCAGTGATCGGTACTCGTCGGCGAGCTCCTCGATGAAGAGATGGATCTTGCCGTCAGTATGCGCGATGCGATCCCAAGTCTGTTCGTACTCGCTGACGCTGTAGATCATCCCCGAGGGCGAGTCGACCAGCTTGTCGAACAGATTGTTTGCCAACTCCAAGCCTTCGCCGGAGATGCCCGCAGCCCGGACCTCGTCGGGATAGCGCATCGAGGCTTGCATGGCTGCACCGAACATGATCGCGGCTGGCGCCATGTTGCCCAGTGTCGGCCCCAGAGCGTCGTACAGCACCACTGGCAGCTTCGCACCGACGTCGGGATCGGTTGCCGACGCCTCGCCGAGAGCGGCGATGAACGCCTCACGGCCTTGCTGCGCAGCATCCGCGAGATCGGTGGTGGCGTCCGGCTTGCCGCCCATGGCCGCCACGAGCCGGCTGTGAATCTCGGCCTCGGGCAGCGAGTCGCCCAACGGTTCCAAGATGGGGTGGCGCACCTGGAAATAGTTCGCAGGCATCTCGCCGGCAAAGAATGTGGCCTCTGGCTTCTCGTACTGCGAGGCGGCGGGCAGCACGTAGTCGGCGGCGCGGGCGGTCTCGGTCATGGCCACGTCGATGACCACGAGGCATTCCAGCTTGGCGAAGGCCTCCCGGAATCGCTTCGAGTCCGGCAGCGTGTGGAGCGGGTTGGCCGACTCCACGAATATGGCGCGGAAGCGGTTCGGGTGGTCGGTGTCGATGGCGTCGGGAATGGCGGCGCAGGCCATGAGGCCCGACAGCATGGGGCTGCCGGTGACGGGATCGGTTTCGCCCTCGCCCGAATGGCCGCAGATAGGAGCAAGGCGCAGCGGAAGGTTCATGCCGCCGGGCTTCGCGAAGTTGCCGGTCACCAGGTAGAGCAGGCGTTGCAGCCAGCTGTTCAGCGTCGAATGGGGAGCCATCTCGATACCGAGGTCCTCCTCGGTCGACAGCGATTGGGCGTTGCCCATCGTGCGGGCTGCGGCACGCAGGTCCGCCTCGTCGATGCCGCACTTGCGAGCGCAGTCGGCAATGTCGGTGCCCAAGATCAGATCGCGCAGCTCATCCCAGCCGGTGCAGTGCTCTGCCAGGAACTTCTCGTCGGTGAGGCCCTCTTCGACCATGATCGCCAGCAGTGCCGCCAATGCCCACGCATCGGTGCCGGGACGGACTCGCAGGTGGTGGTCGGCCATCGCCGCCGTCTCAGAAACCCGCGGATCCATCACGATGAGCTTGCGGACGTCGTCGTTGCGGATCTTGTTCAGCTCGTTACGCGACTCGGGGAAACCGTGGCTCTGCCAAGGGTTCTTGCCGATGAACACCGCGCAGTCGGCGTGCTCGAAGTCGCCCATGGCGCCGAGGTTCTGCTTGCCGAACATCTTGCCCTGTGCCCAGAACATGCCGGTTTTTTCTTGAGCGAGCGCATTCGAGCGGTACTTCACGCCCAGGGTCTGCAGCACGCCCCGCGCATAGGCACCGGGGAAGTGGTTGCCCTGCCCACCGCCGCCGTAGTAGAGGATCTTGTCGCCGCCGACCGAGTCGCGGATGCCGGTGAGCCGCTCGGCCACCTCGGCGATGGCGACGTCCCACGAGACTTCCTCGAACGTGCCGTCGTCCCGCCGGCGCAGCGGAGTGGTGAGACGATCGCGGCCATTCTGGTAGTAGTCGATGCGCAGGGCCTTCTCGCAGGTGTAGCCCTTCGAAGCGGGATGTTCCTTGTCTCCGCGAACGCGTGTGATCTTGCGGCCGTCGAGACGAACCTCGATGCCGCAATTGTTCGAGCACAGGATGCAAGCGGTCTTGTGCCAGACCTTGGTGGGGTCCTCTGCGCCGTTGGACTTTGCTTTGGGGGCGGTCGCTGTCGAGGCTGGAGCATCCTTGCCGGCGCGGCTGGCGCGAAGCGCTGCAAGACGGGCCTGGGCATCGGACATGGCATCCCCTCGAGGTGCGGAGGCGTGGACATCGCAAGGCTACGGGACCGGTGTTGCCGCTGCCGGAACCGACTCGCGCGCCCACCGCAACCGGGGCGTGGCCGGCGGCCCGCTAACTTCGGGCCTGCTGGGTTGACCTAACCGGCCTCATTGACAGCCAGCCTCAGAGGCTCGCAGGGAGGATTGCTCGTGCGGATCAGCGTGGATGCCGACAAGTGTCAGGGCCACAACCGCTGCTACTCGCTGGCACCGGAGCTGTTCGACGTGGACGACTACGGCTATGCCACCGCAGCTGGTGATGGCGAAGTACCTGCAGGCCTCGAGGACAAGGCCCGGCTGGCCGCTGCGAATTGCCCTGAGTACGCCGTCATCATTGAGGAATAGCGCCCTCGGATCGCCGCTGGCGGCTCGACGCCGACCGCTGGGCCAGCGCAGCCAGGCCGGCGTCGGTCAGTGGCGCTTCAGCTCGAGATTGTCGCGGACCTCTTCGGGACCGATCACCCGGTAGTTCATCGCTTCGAGGATCTGCTTCGCCCGCGCGGTCAGGTCGGCGTTCGTGGCGAGCCGGCCGCGGTCGAGGTACAGGTTGTCTTCGAGGCCGACACGCGCGTTGCCCCCGGCAACGGCCGCAAGCGCAACGTATGGCAGCTGGTCGCGTCCCAACGCAAACGCCGAGAAGGTCCAGTCATCCGGCACGTTGTTGACCATCGCCATGAACGTGTTCAGGTCCGGCGGGGCGCCCCACCGAATGCCCATGCACAGCTGCACCATGACCGGGGCCTCGATGACCCCAGCCTCAACGAGCGACCTGGCCTCCCAGAGCTGACCTGTGTCAAAGGCCTCGATCTCGGGCCGCACGCCCAGCGCCTGGATCTGGCGGGCCATCTCCATGAGCGTGTCGTGGGTGTTGGTGGCCACGTAGTTGCCCTCGCCGAAGTTCATCGTTCCGCAGTCCAGCGTGCAGATCTCCGGCAGCAGCTCGCGCACGTGAGCCAGCCGCTCGGTGGCGCCAGCCATGTCGGATCGCATCGGATCGGGAGGCAGCGGCTGCTCCACTGAGCCGATTACGAAGTCGCCGCCCATGCCCGCCGTGAGGTTCAGCACGACGTCGGTGCTCGATGCACGCACACGCTCCACGACTTCGCGGTAGCAGTCCACGTCGCGCCCGGCGGCGCCCGTGATGGGATCTCGCACGTGGATGTGGCAGATTGCCGCACCCGCCCGGGCGGCATCGATGACGTTCTGGGCTATATCGGCGGGTTTGTACGGCACCTTGTCGGATTTGTCGACGGTGTCGGCGGCGCCAGTGACGGCGCACGTAATGAAGACGTCAGGCATGAACAGCAGCCTTTCTGCGAGCGCGTCGCAGCTTCGTTATTCCGCAGATTGTCGCACAGGGTTCAGATCCCTTCGGCCGCTGCGAGCCCTTCGGGATCGACCTCTTGGCCGGCGGCCATCGCTGCGAAGATCGCTGGAGGCTCCCGCCACGGATCTGCCGGGTTGCCCGCCCTGGCCGCGGCAATCGCGTCCCACACGCGCTGGGGGCTCATCGGCATGTCGATGTGTCGCACCCCGAAGTGCGCCACTGCGTCGATGACGGCGTTCTGCAGCGCCGGTGTGGAGCCGATGGTGCTGGCCTCGCCGATGCCCTTGGCGCCCAGCGGGTTGAGCGGCGAGGGCGTCACCGTGTTGTGGACTTCGAAGCTCGGATACTCCGCAGCGGACGGGAACAGGTACGTCATGAGGGTGCCTGTCTGGGGGTTCCCATCGGTGTCGTAGATGACTTCCTCGTACAGCGTCTGCGCAGCGCCCTGGGCGATGCCGCCGTGCTGCTGGCCCGCAAACAGCAGCGGATTGATGACGGTGCCCGCGTCGTCGACGGCAATGTGGCGCAGGTAGTGGACCTCGCCGGTATCGGTGTCCACCTCCACGACGGCTATGTGAGCCCCGAAGGGGAAGCTGGCTTCGCCCTGGTCGAAGTCGAGCTGTGCGGCGAGCCCCGGGTCGACGGGCTCGCCCCGTTCGGCCGCCGTGGTCTCGGCCGCGGTGGGTTCGCCCAGCAGGCCGTCGGGTGCGCTGTCCACCGCAACGGCGAGCGCTGACCAGTCCACGGAGCGTGCCGGGACGCCCGCCACGCTGAAGGTGCCCTCCTCGCTGTCGAGCACGACGTCGTCGACGCTGGCCTCGAGCAGATGTGCTGCCAGTCGCTGCGCCCGTTCGACGAGCACATCGGTGGCGTTGGACACCGCCGAACCGCCGACCTGAACCGAACGCGATCCGCCGGTGCCGCCGCCGCGGGGCACCAAGTCGGTGTCGGACTGGACGAACCCGATGCGCTCAAGATCGATGCCGGTACGGGCGGAGACGATCTGGGCGAACGTCGTTTGATGACCCTGGCCGTGGGCGCTGGTGCCGACGCGGATCGTGGCCCCGCCATCGGGCTCGATGCGCACTGCAGCGAATTCGCTGGTCAGCCCACCGGCAGTGATCTCCACGAAGCTGGCGATGCCGACGCCGAGCTGGCGCACGTCGCCGCGCTCACGACGCCGTGCCTGCTCGGCCCGCAACTCGTCGTAGCCGGCTAGCTCGACGGCTCGTCGCAACGGCAAGGCGTAGTTGCCGCTGTCGTAGGTGACGCCGGTGAGCGTGTCGAACGGGAAGGCGTCGGGCGAGATGAAGTTCCGCAGGCGGATCTCGATGGGATCGATGCCGGTCTCGATGGCGGCCTGATCGACGAGCCGCTCGAGCAGGGCGGCCGCTTCGGGCCGTCCGGCGCCCCGGTACGCGCCGGTCGGGGTCGTATTCGTCACTGCCGTCGCGACATCGAAGCGGATGGCCGGAAATGCGTAGGTGCCGTTGGACATCCGCCTGGTGCCCGCTGGCAGCATCGTGCCGATGTTCGGGTAAGCGCCGGTGTCGCCCACCAGCCGGACCCGTAGCCCGGTGAATGTGCCGTCGTCCCGCACGCCCAACTCGGCGTACTGCACCTGAGCACGGCTGTGCGCCAGCGTGGTCATGTCTTCGCTGCGTCCCGGCGTCCAGGTGACCGGGCGGCCCAGCCGATCCGCCAGCGCTGCCACCACCGTGTGCTCGTGGTAGAGGCCGGCCTTGGCGCCGAAGCCGCCGCCGACATGGGGGGCGATGACGCGCAGCCGCTGCGGCTCCCATCCGAGCGCGCCGGCAAGCTGCATCTTGGTGAGGTGAGGCATCTGAGTCGCGCAGTACACGGTCATGCGACCGTCATCGCCCGGCACGGCGGCGCACGAGTTCGGCTCCAACGGAACCGCGGCCAGTTTCTGGTTCACGTAGCGGCCCCGGACAACGTGGGATGCCCCGTCGAGCGGATCGATGCCAGGCGGGTCGGTGATCTCGGTGGCGACGTTGTTCGGCCGCTCGTCGAAGAGCGCCGGAGCGCCGGGAGCAAGCGCAGCCTCGGCGTCTGCGGCTGCGGGCAGCGGCTCGTAGTCGACCGCAACGAGCTCGGCGGCATCGGTGGCTTCGGCGAGGGACTCGGCCACGACGACGGCCACCGCTTCGCCCACGAAGCGCACCTTGCCGGTCGCCAGCGGGGGGCGGGCGAACTCGTCGGCAACCTTCACGAAGCCGTGGTGGGGGGCAACGCCCAGCTCCGCTTCGGTAAACACTGCAACGACCCCTGGGGCGGTTTCAGACTCGCTTGCATCGATGTCGCCGATGTGCGCGTGTGCGACGGGGGAGCGGACGAATACCGCATGGCACATGCCGTTGGCCGTGTGGTCATAGACGTAGCGCCCGCCGACCGTGAGCAGCTCAGGGTCTTCGGTTCGTCGAACTTCGTTGCCCAGGATCGATCCAGCCATGGGCGGCGAGGCTAGCCACGACCTCGCAAGCCCGGCCGGGATCTCTAGCTCGTTACGCTGCCGCGGTGACCAGCGGCGACGTGTACACCCACGGCCACCAGCCCACTGTCGTGGCCCAGCATGCACGGAGGACCGCGGAGGACTGCGCGGCGTTCGCACGCCACGTCATCCATGCAGACTCGCAGGTTCTGGACGTGGGCTGCGGTCCGGCCTCGATCACCGTCGGTCTTGCCCGCTGGGCAGCGCATGGTCACGTCACCGGCGTCGAGGTAGGCGAGGAGATTCTGGCTACTGCTGCCGAATCGGTCACCGACGCCGGCATCGGCAATGTGACGCTGACCGAAGCGTCGGTGTACGAGCTGCCGTATGCCGATGGCACGTTCGACGTGGCCTATGCGCATCAGGTGATGCAGCACCTGTCGGACCCCGTCGCCGCGCTGTCGGAGATGGCTCGGGTGGTGCGCCCCGGCGGCTGGGTGGCAGTGCGCGACTCCGACTACTCCACGATGCGGGGCTACCCGTCCAGCACCGAGATCACACGCTGGCGGGAGGTGTACCGGAAAGTTTGCCGCCATAACGGGGCTGAGCCCGACGCAGGCCGTCACCTGTTCTCGTGGTTCCGTGCCGCAGGCTTGGCGAACGTGCAGATGTCGGCATCGGTGTGGCAGTTCTGGACCCCCGAGACTCGCCAGAACTGGGGCTATTCGTGGGCCGATCGCTGCCTGCGCACGAGCTTTGCCCGCCAGGCCGTCGAATACGGCTATGCGACGTCCGACGAGATGGAACAGATCGCCGCCGGCTGGCGAACGTGGGCGGACGATCCCGACGGCTACTTCCACTTCATTCACTGCGAGGTGCTGGCTCAGGTCAGCTGATTGCGACGCCATCTGCTCCCCGAATCAGGCGTCGGGGTCCAGTTCCTGCGCGTAGGGCGGGTCGGCACCCGGGCGGGTGCACGTGATGGCGGCAGCTGCGGCGGCACGTTCCGCTATGGCTTGCCATTTCCGCAATTCAAGAGAGGCGAACGCGGTCCGGTCGGCCCTGAGCAGGTTCCAGAGAGAGACCAGCACCGAGCCCACGAATGAGTCGCCGGCGCCGACCGTGTCGACAACTTCAACGGGCGGGGCCGACATGTCGAGCTTGCCTTCAGCCGTGTACACGGTGACGCCGTGGCGGCCGCGGGTCACGATCACCGTTGCGACTCGCCCAGCGAGCAACTCTGCGGCGCAATCGTCAGCTGCACGCCTGGGCCAGATCCACTCCAAGTCCTCGTCCGAGGAGCGGTAGAGATCAGTGACGCTCAGCCACCGTTGGTGAAAGTGATCCCAGCGGCCCCGGTCACCGATGATGGCGGGCCGGACATTGGGATCGAGCGAGACGAGGCCGTCGTGACGCTCGGCGAGCGAGGCAAGCACCTCAGCGGTGCGGCCTCGGAACATGCCCAGCGTGCCTCCGTGCAGGATGTGCGGACCAGCACCCAGCACAGCCAAGTCCGCAGCTTCGAGCGCCGTGTCGGCAGTGTTCTCGCCTTCGAAACGGAATGACGGGCCCGCTGCAAGGCTGATGATCGCCCTCGCCGTCGGTTCGGGGCCGCGCTCGCAGCCACGCAGGTCGACGCCGTTGCTCTTCAGGTGATTCCAGATGTGCTCGCCCGATGCATCGGTGGACACCCGGCCCACGAACGCACTCGGCGCCCCCAGACGAGCTGCCGCTATCGCTGCGTTCATGGGCCCCCCGCCCGGCACGGAACGGGCGTCATCTCCGTCGAGGACATCGACGAGCGCTTCGCCGCAGCACACGATCACTGAGCAGCCTCCATCGCAGCAGTCCCGTTTGCGCCAGCAATGAAGAGGCGCGGGCTAGCCGCGAGACTGTCCGCCATGCCTGACGCCATTCCCGACAACTATCCCGATCTCGTCGACCGGGCAGCGGAACTGTTCGGCGAGTCCGAAGCAGTACGGGACGGCGACATGTCGCTGAGCTTCGCAGACATCAAGCGGCTGTCCGACGAATGCGCAGCAGCGCTGGTGGCATCGGCTCTCGAGCCCGGCGACACGGTGGGCATCTGGGCGCCGAACGCCTGGGAATGGGTGATCGCTTCGATGGGGACGCTGCGCGCCGGCGGTGTGCTCGTGCCCGTGAACACCCGCTTCAAGGGACGCGAAGCCGCCTTCGTGCTGAGCAAGTCCAAGATCAAGGTGCTGTTCACCGTGGCCGGATTCCTCGGCTACGACTACGTGAAGGATCTCCACGAGGCGGCCGACGGGGGTCACACGGTCCCGTCGCTGGCAGACGTTGTCGTGCTGCGCGGTGACGCACCGACGGGCACGATCTCGTACGCGGAATTTGCGTCACGAGCCACGGCAGAGGCCGCAGACGAGGTGGCATGCCGATGCGCGGCGGCCTCGGGCGAGGACCTCGGATTGGTGATGTTCACCTCCGGCACCACCGGCCTGCCCAAGGGCGTGCTGGTGCATCAGGCACCGGTGCTGCGGAACTTCGCCCAGTACGCGGCCGAGCTCGGCATGCGCCAAGGCGACCGGATGCTGGTGGTGAACCCGTTTTTCCACGCGTTCGGCTTCTCGGCGGGGATCACGCCGTGCATCATGCGCGGCGCCACCATCCACCCCCATCCCGTCTTCGACGTCGAATCGGTGCTGCAGCGCGTCCAGGACGAGCGGATCACGATCCTGCCGGGGCCGCCCGCCATCCTCCAGTCGCTCATCAACTTCGCGGGTCTCGACGAGTACGACACTTCCAGCCTGCGTTCGTCGCTCACCGGCGCCGCAGCCATCCCCGTGGAGACGGTGGTGGCGATGCGTGAGCGGCTCGGCTTCGAGACCGTGCTGACGGGCTACGGCATGACCGAGACCCATGGACTGGCGGCGATCTGCGCTTCGGACGATCCGCCCGAATTGGTGGCCACCACCAGCGGCCGGGCGCTTGACGGCGTCGAGCTGCGGATCATCGACGACGAGGGTCGGGATCTGCCCATCGGGCAGCCGGGAGAGATCCTGGTGCGCGGGTACAACGTCATGCAGGGCTATCTCGATGATCCCGTCGCCACCGCCGAAGCGATCGACGAAGACGGCTGGCTGCACACCGGCGACATCTGCGTGATGAACGAGCAGGGCTATATCGACGTCACCGACCGCAAGAAGGACATGTTCATCAGTGGCGGCTTCAACGTGTATCCCGCCGAGATCGAGAAAGTGATGGCCGAGCATCCGCAGATCGGCCAGGTGGCGGTTGTCGGCGTGCCCGACGAACGCCTTGGCGAGGTCGGAGCGGCGTTCGTGGTGCCGTCACCCGCCGGTGTGCCAGAAGCAGATGCGCTGCGTGCGTGGTGTCGTGCGCAGATGGCCAACTACAGGGTGCCCCGCTACTTCTGGAACGTCGAGGCGCTGCCGCTGAACCCATCGAACAAGGTGCTCAAGAACGAGCTGCGGGAAGAAGCTGCCGAGCGCCTCGGCACCTAGCTCGACAGCAGCCCGGGCCTGGCGCAGCAGTATCTCGCGCCCGTTGCGGACGGCGGAGAAGCCCTCTGCTCCGGGGATCCAGCTGGTCCCAACCTCGCAGAGTTCTTCTCCGCCGTCCGCAACTCGTGCCGCCGTCCGCAACTCGTGCCGCCGTCCGCAACTCGTGCCGTCGTGCGGGACGGTTCGTCGCCGTAGCGACGGTTTGGCCGCTTGCTATTGCAGGCGCTGGGCTGCGGTGATGAGGCGGGCCAGTTCTGCCACGTCGGCGTCGCCTCGAAAGTCGCGGGTCAGGGATTCTGCTTCCCTGCGCAGGGTGCGTATGGACGGGTCGTCGGTGAACCAGCTCTGGCGCAGGACCTCTGCGAACTCGGCAGCCACGGCGGCCAGCCTGAAATGCCGGTCAGTGTCGTCGAAGCTGCGGTGTGCGTCGTTTGTCCTGATCGTCTCGGACACTTCTGTGATCGCTTCGCTGGCGGGGCGTTCGTATCGCAGTGTGACTTTGACGAGTGTCTCATTGCTGCGCCGGCTCCTGCTCTCGGGATCGACCAGCGTCAGCTCATACAGCGCCGTGGCGCTCTGAGAGATGGCGACCTCGCCGGCGTCAACAGCGTCGTTGCGGAAGTCTCGATCGGCCACGTCGCGGTTCTCGAAGCCCAGCAGCCGGTAGGCGACCACCGTGTCGGGGTTGAAGATCACCTGGACCTTGGCGTCGCGTGCGGCAGTCGAGACGAACGACGTCACGTCCCCGCCGAGCAGGCGCCACGCTTCGTCGTGGTCGTCGATGTAGTGATACGAACCATCGGCACGGTTCGCCAGCTGCTCCATCAGCTCGTCGTTGAACGGGCCGAGGCCGACGCCGATCGTGGACAGGCCGATGTCGGAGCGCTCGCCCAGTTGCCGGAGGATCCGGTCGGTCTCGGTCGCGCCGACATTGGCGACACCGTCGGAGAACAGCAGCACCAGCACGTTTCGCCCCGCGGCGGCTTCGCTGTCTGCCATCCGATAGCCGGTCGAGAGTCCGGCCGCAACGTTGGTGCTGCCGTTGGGGCGCACGTCTCGCTGGATGCGGCGGATCAGGTCGTCGTAGCTCCTGCCGACTGCGCCGGGTCGGGCGACGATGCGGGCATGGTTCGCATAGGCCACAACACCCACCCGGGTCTCGGGCTCCAGCCCTCCCAGCAGCAGGTCGACGGCGTCGTAGACCAGCTCGATGCGCCGGGTCCTGTCGTTGCTGGTGCCGATCTCTTGGTTCATCGAGCCCGAGCTGTCCAGAACCAGGATGATGCTGTCGGGTCGCAGGGCATCCGACACCACGTGCGGTGCCTGAACGCCCACCCGCAGCAGCAGATCGCCGCTGTCCGCGAACGGCGATGGCGCGGCGTCCACGCTGATCGTGAACTCGTCGATCTCGTCGTCGTAGCCGCCGTCGAAGTAGTTGACGAACTCCTCGACCCGGACTGCTTCGAACGGCGGCAGCTGGCCGCCGTCGAGGAAGTTGCGGGCGATTGTGTACGAGGCGGTGTCCACGTCGAGCGCAAACGTCGAGAACGGGTCGTCGGCGGTGTCGACAAACGGGTTGATGCCGTAATCGACGAACGTGTCGGGTTCGGCGCGTCGCCGTTGCGTTGGCTGATACGGCTCGTGCTCCGGCTCGGCTGACTGCGAGGACTCGTTCTGAGTGCGGCCTCCGCTTGAGGACTGACTCGACGAGGTGTCGTCGGACCCGCCGGCCACAGCCGCCTCGATGACGTCTTCCGAAGCAGCACCGCCGAGCGAAGACTGCTCTTCCTCGTCGTCAGCCTCGTCCATTTGTTCATCCGCTCTGCTAGATGAACTTGCCGTCACGGGTGTGGCGCGATAGTCAGAATCAGTCTGAGCTTCGTCGGCGGTTGCGTCACCTGCGTCGTCGCTAGCCGTGCAGGCCGCCGCCAGCAAGCACAGCGCTGCCAATGCGACAGCAATCCGCCAAGCGGCTTTGCCGGCACTGCGGCAAGTGCGTTTCGGTGTGCGGGTCTTCAACATTCTGTCCCCCTTGTGTCGGATGCCTTCAGCCGCATTCGCCCTGCAGCACTGCCGCTGGAAGTGCGACTTGGTGACCCGACGCCGGTGTGGGGGACTGCGTTCCGTCAATTTCAGATGAGCAACGGTCTTGTCACCGGAACGCAATTTGTGACAGCCGGCTGACACACAAGCGCATCAATACACAGCGTTTGAGGGCGCGCAGTCGCGCCGAGCGAGTCTCTTGCGTTGTGACGGAATCTGGCGACTCCGGGGAGAAACTCCGCGCGGCTCAGTCCTGTTTGGATTTGCCGGCGGCCTTCTTGTTTTTCTTCCAGGCGCGGACCTCGGCGAGGGCGTCAGGACCGTCGATGTCGGCGACCGAACGCGGCTGACGGTCTGCGAATGGGCCGGCCACGGCCTTCCACCCGCGGGGCGCCACACCGAAGCGCTTCGCCAGAATCGCCACGAAAATCTTGGCCTTCTCATCTCCGTAGCCGGGAAGGGCCCGCAAGCGGTCGAACAGCGCTTTGCCGCTGCGCACGTCGGCCCAGACGGCACGGGCATCGCCGTCGTGGTGCTCGACGATGTGACGAGCCAGATCGCCGCAGCGGCGGGCCATCGATCCCGGGAAGCGGTGCAGCGCGGGCTTTTGCTTGAAAGCGGCTTCCAGTTCGTCAGGTTCCATGGCGGCAATGGCCGCGACCGAGTAGCGATCACCGAGACGCTCGGCCAGCCGGGCGGGGCCTTTGAAGGCCCATTCCATGGGGATCTGCTGGTCGAGCATCATCGCCAGCAGCAGCGAGAACGGGTCGTCCAGCACCAGCTGATCAGCCTCGACATCACCCGTGACCGCCAGCGTTCCTTGTTCCGAACCGGTGCCGCTCGCCATAGCGCCGCACGCTACCGCGACAACGTCCGTCGCTCTTGCCGTGCGCACATTGCCAAGGACACCGTCACCGTGTCCAAGGAATGCACGGCGACCAGGTCGTTGGCAATCGCAGCAGGGTCCCGGTTCTGTGCTGCGTTGACGAGTTGTGGTCGGTACTGGTTCTCGTATCAGGCCACGCCGCCAGTGTGATGAGCGACTCTCGAAGCTGTCACACCATGCGCCTACGTTGGATGCGGAACGCATCTGCAGGAGGCCACGAAATGAACGACGACGGTAGAGAACCCGAGTCGACCGTTTCTCGGGAATCCAGTCAGTTCGGAGGACTCTCGTCACTTCAGCAGGAATACGCAATCGCTCAGATGTGGAAAACAGCAGTCGACGGTGCGCCGGACGACGCCGATCGACCTACGAGAGTGCTGACAGCGAGCGACTTCGAACGCCACAACTGGGACTTACAGCCCCTCAGCAAGCCAATGCCAATTCCGCCGCCGGACCGTGTGTGGGCGAGCGCTGAACTGGCTCGTATCGCCTGCGGCTACATGGCCTCGATGATGGAGGAGAAATGGCACGCACTCGTGGACGGGGATCGTTTGCGGTTCCACCGCAGCTGGACTGGCTACGGCATCTACGAGGCCAGGTTCGAACCAAGTGAGGGCGGAGCGGTGATCGTTGGCGCCGCAGTCGAAGGAGACCCGGAGCGTTATTCCCGCTACGACAATGTGACCGAGTCCCAAATGCTCGAATTCCTCATCGACAACTGGTTGCTTGAGCAGCCCGGTAGGTGGCCAGATCTGTGGACGAGCGGGACTGCCGACGCACGGCCGTCTCGGGAGCCGACCGAGGCCGACCCTGAGGTATGGCAGCTGGCCAAGGTAGAGGTGACCTTCGGGGACATCGCTGACGAGAGGGCCGATGCGGTGATCTGCCCGACCAGTCCCGCATTGTCTGGAAGCGGAGGAGCGTCGCGGGCGATTCACCGGGCAGCTGGTCCCCGACTGCGGGAGTATCTGAAAGAGCTTGAAGGTTGCGAGCCTGGCCAGGCGATTGCAACTCCCGGTTTCGACATGGCGGTGCCGTGGATAATTCACACAGTCGGGCCACGTTGGCGCGGAGGGGCTCACAACGAGGCGCATGTGCTGGCCTCGTGCTACCGGGAGTCACTCGCTCGCGCCGATGAAGTCGGGGCGTCAGTCGTGGCTACTCCCGCTGTAGCCACGGGCCGATACGGATATCCCATGCGGGCTGCGGCAGGGACCGCCGTGGGAGTACTCGGGTTCACGCTGACTCATGTCGATACCGCCCGTATCGTTTGTTACAGCGTGCCTTCACTCAAGGACCACCGTGCAGCTTTGGCACAACAGAACGAATGAGACATAGCCGTCGGGCGAAGGCAGGGTGATGGATCTCAGTGACATCGAGACGGGGGCGCGACTTACGGGTGTCGTGGCCAATAGCGACGTCACCGTCGTGGCCGTTCAGATGCACGGAACGGTGTCAGCCACGTTGACCTACCGCACCGCGGACGGCCTTCTCGGGGAACGGCTTGTCACAGCGGCCGATCTGGTCGACATTCGCGAGGCGGCCGAGAGCCATTGGTCGTTTGATGCGGACGGGGTGATGTTCAAGCTGGCCTCAGAAGCCCGTCGCATGCAGATGGCCCATCTCGCCGACCCGTTCGCGGCCGTGGACACCTCCAACATCGACCCGTACCCGCACCAGATCGATGCCGTCTACAACCGGCTGCTCGCCCTCAAGCCGTTGCGCTTCTTGCTGGCCGACGACCCAGGCGCCGGCAAGACGATCATGTCGGGGCTGCTCATCCGCGAGCTGATGTTGCGCGGGGACGTGACCCGGTGCCTCATCGTTGCGCCGGGAAGCTTGGTCGAGCAGTGGCAGGACGAACTGTGGGACAAGTTCGGCCTCAGCTTCGATCTGATGTCTCGCGAGAGCGTCGAGGCGTCGCGCACCGGCAACCCGTTCGTCGAGCGGAACCTGCTCATCGCCCGTGTCGACCAAGTGGCTCGCTCTGACGAGTTGAGGGATCGCTTGAAGGCGTCCGAATGGGATCTCGTGATCGTCGACGAGGCCCACAAGATGTCTGCGCACCGCTACGGCGACGTGCTGCGCCGCACCAAGCGCTTCGAGGTCGGCGAGGTGCTGCGCGAGTGCACACGTCACTTCTTGCTGCTGACCGCTACGCCCCACAACGGTAAGAATGAGGACTTCCTCGCGTTCATGACGCTGATCGATCCCGAGAGGTTCGAGGGGCGCCTGCGGGCCACGGACGGCAGCGGGGCACCCAGCGAGGTGCCCGACGTCAGCGACGTGATGCGTCGGCTGGTGAAGGAGAACCTGCGGACCTTCGAGGGCAAGCCGCTCTTCCCGAAGCGGTATGCCCAGAGTCTGCAATTCGAGTTGTCCGGGCCCGAGAGCGAGCTGTACGAAGCGGTCACCTCCTACGTCCGTGAGGAGATGAATCGGGCCGCGCGCATGACGGCCGAAGGCGACGCTCAGCGCGGTGTGATCGTCGGCTTTGCGCTCGCAGGCCTACAGCGCCGACTCGCGTCCTCGCCTGCGGCCATCTACCACTCGCTGCGGCGCCGGCGCGATCGCCTCGCCAACCAAGCAGCGGAACTTCGACAGCTCGCTGCCACCGGGGCACCAATTCCGGTGCCCGAGCTTCCCAAGGGAGTCCGTATTGCTGATCTTGAGGACTTCGACTTCGATGACTTCGACGAGGCCGAGCTTGCCGAGTTGGAGAATCTGACCGTCGACGCCGCAACGGCAGCAGCCACTGCCGACGAACTCGAAGCCGAAGTGCGAACCTTGGATCGGCTGGTGGACTTGGCTGACGGTGTTCGGAATAGCGGTGTTGATGCGAAGTGGACTCGCTTGCGGGATCTGCTGCGTGCCGAGCAATTCGGTGCCGGAACGTCCAGCACGGCAGATGACGGCGAGGTTGACGCTCGCAAGCTGATTGTGTTCTCCGAGCATCGGGACACGCTCGACTATGTGTCCGGCCGCATTGCGGCCGAACTCGGCAGGCCGGAGGCGGTGGTCACCATCCATGGCGGCCTGAAGCGCCAGGACCGTCGAGTCACTCAGGACCGCTTCCGCGTCGATCCGACGGTGTCAGTGCTTGTCGCTACCGATGCCGCAGGTGAAGGCGTCAATTTGCAGGTCGCCAACATGATGGTCAACTACGACCTGCCGTGGAACCCGAACCGCATCGAGCAGCGCTTCGGGCGCATCCACCGGATCGGCCAGCGCCGGCCGTGTCATTTGTGGAATCTGGTGGCGCACGAGACACGTGAGGGCCAGGTTTTCCAGCGGCTCTTCGCCAAGATCGAGCAGCAGCGCGAGGTATACGGCGATCAGGTGTACGACGTGCTGGGCGACGCTCAGATCAACGTGTCGCTTCGGGAATTGCTGATGAAGGCCATCCAGGCCGACACCGACCCAGCCTATGCAGAGTGGATGAACACCATCATCGACGGCGAGATCGGCGAGCAGCTCCGTGAAGTGCTGGAAGAGCGAGCGCTCGTCGCCGGCATGGCCGATGCCGGGGCGAACGACGAGGTACGCCGCCGCATGGAAGAGGCCCGCGCCCGCAAGCTGCAGCCGTGGTTCGTGCACGACTTCTTCACTCAGGCGTTGCAGCTGTACGGGGGGCGGATCTCTGGCCGCGAGCGCGGTCGGTACGAGATCACGCGGGTGCCGGCCTCGGTGAGGGCACAAGCCGATCCATCGCTGGGCCCCGTCCACGACCGCTACGCCCGGGTGACCTTCGACAAGGACTGCATGCAGCCCGACGCCGAGTCCGCCCGTAAGGCGGGTGGCTCTGGCGACCGAGCCGAACTGATCTCACCGGGCAGCGCGCTGCTGTCGGCAGTGGCTTCCAAGGTGCTCGACGACCACGGTGACGCGATGCACCGCGGCACCGTCCTGGTGGACACCGGCGACCCCTCGATCGAGCCAAGACTGCTCGTCTACTTGGACCATGTGGTCACCGATGGTCGGATGGTGAACGGCGCCCGTCAGGTGGTGTCACGCCGGTTCCAATACGTGGAAGTCGACCGGGAAGGCGCGGCCCGCGACCCCGGCGCTGAGCCCTACCTGGGCTACGAGTCGCTGACCGCTGAACAGAAAGCACAGCTTGCCGGCGACTTGGACACCGCATGGGCGGGCCAAGCGGCCGAATCGGTGGCGCGTGATTGGGCGATCGAGCACCTCGCCGGGCCACATTTTCAGTCGGTGGCGGCTGTGGTACAAGACCGAGTCGACCGCGTGAGCGAGGCGGTGCGGGTGCGTCTGGAGTCCGAGATTCGCTACTGGGATCGACGCACGAACGAAATCAAGGCACAGGAGATAGCGGGCGGCAAGCCAAGGCTGAATTCGGGGCGAGCGCGAGCACGGGCCGACGAGCTGGCATCGCGACTGCTGCGCCGACGTGCCGAGCTCGACTCAGAAGCCGACTTGCACAGCAGCCCTCCCACCGTCGTCGCCGCAGCGGTGGTTGTACCGCAAGGACTGCTGGACCAGCTTGCGGGGGTGCCGCCAGACCCGGCTGCCGCAGCTGACAAGGCCGAGACCGACCGGCGTGCGGTGGCTGCGGTCATGGCTGCAGAGCGAGCACTGGGCCGCCTCCCGACCGAGCAGGAGCATGCGAACCCAGGTTTCGACGTGATGTCAGTCGACCCGGACACCGGCGACCACTACTTCATCGAAGTGAAGGGTCACCTACCCCGCACGGACGAGATTCACGTCAGCGCCCGCCAAGTACGCCAAGCCCAGAACGACCCGGACCGTTGGCGGCTCGCAGTGGTCTCGGTGCCCGACGACTCGAATGCCGAGCCCCAGGTCCACTACCTGGTCAGGCCCTTCGCCGACGCGAACATGCCATCCGCTATGACGAAAGTGGCGCTGAAAGTAGCGGCGCTCCTCGCAGACGCCGGTCCACCCCGCTGATCGGAACGGCCGCTCTCGGTCGAGAAAAAGAAAGACCCGGCACCGCCGCCGAAGCGGTTGGCACCAGATGGGCATCAACGAGCAGATGCGCTGGAACACAGCGTTCCGAGCATCACCATGATTCGCGAGACCGCTCGGCGGCTGCTACTGCCTATGTGCTTGGCCGAGCGGCCACGCGGCCGTAGCGTTCTTCGGCTTCAGCGGCGGTAGTGCCGAGTATCTCGCCGATTCGCTCCCATGAGGTGCCTTCGTCGCGAGCCCAGCAGACGGCTTCGGCGATCTGTTGCCGACTGACATCAGTGGGCGCCTCAATGATCCGCTCGGCTCGCACGGCGAGGTCCAAGTAGACCTCATGTCGGAGGCCTCCCAGTTCGCCCAGCCAGTCGATGGAGTGGAAGTACTCGCAGATCTCATCTGCGTACTCGCCATTGTCGTCCTGTGCCCATGCGGTGAAGTCCGGCTTCGTCATAACGGCCTCAAGTACTGCTGTCGAGCGAACATGGCGTGCAGGATGAAGTTGGTATCGGAGTCAGGATCGTAGCGAAAGCCTACTTCGAGCAGTTCGCCGTCACGTTTGGCACCGGTGATCATGATGAATCCGTCGTCTTGATGCTCGATGGTCATGGCGTTGCGGTAGGCGTGCAGGATGTCCTCGTCGTCGATCCGGTGACGGCGCGCCGCCTCGGTGACACTCACGCGGGGGCTTGGCGAATCCATCTGGGCGGGACCGTACGATTCGGGTCGCCGCCACTCAACTGATTTTCCACCCTTTTCCTTGCTTCCAGCATGCGACCGACGCCGATCGCTGTGCGGCGCTGGCGTTCGTGCAGCGAAGCGATGTGGAGGTTCGCAACTGGTACCGCACAGCGCGCAACGCAGCCGACCGCTCGGAGGCCCACCTCAAGGTGTGGGCCGCATGCGATATCCGCAGTGGTCGCCGGTGGCAGGCTTACGCTCGGGCGATGGCTCGACCCAAGTCCCGACATGGCGGGCGCGTGACGCTCAAGGGCACTCGCCCGAACCCGCGCGGCGGCAAACCCCGGCTCGATGCAGAGACCCGCTACGGGCTCGAACTGTTGGAGGCCAGCGCAGCCGGTCTCGCCCGTCGTTGTTCCGAAGCCGACGAGGCCGACGCTTGGGCCTCCGTCGTGCAGGATTTTGTCGCCTTTCCGAGATCGCCGGAAGGTCTCCAGCCTGCGCTGCTGCTCGCCCACGCCCGAGAGGCCGGAGGAGCGGCTGGCGCTGCCTTGACGTCTGCGCTTGCCGCCTACGGACCGGCGCGGTCGCGGACGGCGGCCCGTCGGCAGCTGGATCAGATGAAGTCGTCGGGCGATGTGCCGCCGTGGGCTGCCGAGATCGGATGTGCAACCCCGATTGAAGCTTTCCTGCGGCGAGACGAATGGGGAGAGGAATGCGAGATCACGATCCACTTTCGGCGCCCGGACGGCAGCCTCCACGGATTGCTTGTCGACATCAATTGGTTCATGTGCGGGGCGGCACGCGGCTTCGATCTCGTGTCCGAGCGTGACCTCGTGATCTGGCGTGCCGACTTGGAGCCGGATGAGCGTGGCAGTTCAGCGGTAGAGCCGGTGAGCTTGGCCGACGCCCGAGCGCTGTGCATGCGGGCGCTGGACATCTACACATCCCTCATTTCCAGCGACGAGTTGGAGATGCTCGAAGACGGGCTCGACTTCGAGGGGATGCACTTGAGTTTTGTCGCCGACCATCGGCTCGACCTGCTGCCCGAAGGTGGCACCGACGCTGCGCTCTTCCCCGCAGAGCCTCCCGACCGCAGCGCTGCGCTGGAAGAATTCAGGCGTGCAGCCCGCCCCGCAGGCGAAGGCGATGACGAATTTTCGGCCCTGATCTCAGGGTTGCAGGTGTTCGCTTCGCTGTGCCGCGACGGCGATGTCCTGCACTGGAACCCATGCAGGGTCGATGCCTTCATGGAGGGCTTCGTTGCGGACTACAGCCCTGCAGACGTTCCGGTGCGTCCGGAGTTTGACGAGTCGCGCCCCGAAGTTTTCGACCGAGTCTTCATGTCCACTGTCGAATCGGCGTTCCCGCGCTGGCTGCGATTCGCCGCCGAGCATTGCGAGCCGAGCAACGAAAACCTAGAAGAGAATCTGCACGCAGCTGCCGAAGGGTTCGAGGACTGGCGAATAGCGGTTCGTGAATACGAAAGGACTCAGATCGGCGCGCCCGAGCTGTGGTTGCCTCGCTCGGCCTGAGCTGCGACGAAACGGGGCCGGCGCCGAAGATTGGCCCAGCGGGCGCGCAATGCATATCGCTATGCTGATTGCATGGCACAGTTCGTGACTCGCATCGACGATGCGGTTGCCGGCCAGATCGACGAACTGGTGGCAGCGGGAGCGGTCGAATCTCGCTCAGACGCGGTCCGGCGCGGCCTCACGGCCCTCATCGACGTGCATCGGCGCAAGCGCATCGGCGATGCCATCGTGGAGGGCTACCGGCGTCATCCTCAAAGCGAGCAGGACGTGGGGTGGGCAGACGCGGCCACGGCAGCGATGATCGCTGAAGAGCCGTGGTGATGCCCGCTCAGGGCGAGGTGTGGTGGGCCGAGGCCAACGACAAGCGCCGCCCGGTGTTGGTCGTTACTCGCAGCGACGCTGTACCGGTGCTGACGTGGATCGTCGTCGCCCCGGTCACGCGCACGGTGCGCTCGATTCCGACTGAGCTCCGGCTCGGCCCCGACGAGGGGATGGCGTTCGAGTGCGCGGCGTCGTTCGACAACCTGCAGCCGATCCGACGTTCGTTCCTCACCGAGCGAATCGGTGCCATCGGATGGCGGCGCATCGAAGTCTGCGACGCGCTCGCGGCACTCGCCGACTGCTAGCAGCGGTTGGCCAGCGCATACGCCCCGGATGTCGAGCGGCATGGCGTGTGGCTACGTCGCGACGGTTCGGTCCGGCGTGTCGGAGAGCATTCTCGTGGCGTCGGTTGTGGACGACGCGTGGGATAGCACGTCTGGGCTCTCGTAGCGCTGCTGGGCTTCGGCGGCGGAGGTGCCGAGCAATTCCGCGATGCGCTCCCATGAGGTGCCTTCGTCTCGCGCCCAGCAGACGGCTTCGGCGATCTGGTTGCGGCTGGCCTCGGTCGGCTTCTCGATGGTGCGTTCGGCTCGCACTGCGAGTTCGAGGTACGTCTCATGGCGGGGACCGGGCAGGCGGCCCAGCCAGTCGAACGAGTGGAAGTACTCGCAGATCTCGTCAGCGCGCGTCGCGAAGCCTTCCTCAGTCCAGTTCGCGAAGTCGGGCTGTTCTATCGCCATGTCAGCCTGTGCACGTATCGGACCTGTGCAGGCATTTCATGGTCGATGCGGATCCCTTGTCTCTCCTCATCGTTCGAGATCCTCAACTCGGTGGGGAATTCGTCTACCCGGACCGATTGAGGGACTCTTCGTACGCCTGCAGGGTGAGAGCGTCGAAGCAGACGAAGTGAATCTCACGGACCTTGGTCGGTGTCGAGCGCACGGTTTTGACAGCGATCTCGGCAGCGGAAGTCCTCGGGTATCCGTGGGCACCCGTCGCGATTGCAGGAATGGCGACCCTCTCGGCGCCGACTTCGTCGGCGCGGGCAAGTGACTCCCGGTAGCACGACTCGAGCAGCACCGCCTCGCCGTACGATCCGCCTCGCCATTGGGGACCCACGGTGTGAATGGCCCACTGCGAGGCCAGTCGAAAGCCCGGCGAGATCTTGGCGCGACCCAACTCGCATCCGCCGACCGTTTGGCAATACGCCCGCAGCTCAGGACCTGCTGCTCTATGGGTGGCGGCATCGACACCACCCCCGCCGAGCAGGTTTGCGCTGGCTGGATTGACGATGGCGTCGACGCGCTCGGCCGTGATGTCCCCGAGCACCGCTTCGAGCAGGGGCTTGCTCTGGATCGGGACCGGCAGCAACGGCGGCATGGGCTCACCGGAAACGTGTGCGATGAGATTGCGGAGCCGCTCGCGCTCGCCCAGGTCGGAATCACGGTTGTAGACGTCAGGGTCGCACTCGATCCGAGCCGAGGTGATCATGAACCAGGTCTCCTTCGCTGCAAAGGTGACCTCGTAGATGCCCAGGCCTGTCCAGCCGCGATGCAGGTAGAGGCAGTCGCCTTCCATGGAGGCGAACCACCTGGCATTTATGTCCACCGGGACATAGCCCATGGCGATCGTCTGCATCTCGGCGCCCGACAGCAGCATCTGCGGGGGCGGTATCGGCACCGGTTGCCGGATGGGCGCCACATCGTTCCAATCACGCCGCGTGGCCGCATCCTCCGACGGACCGCCCGGCCCCCACAGGGCTCTGCTGAACAAACTCAATCCGTCCTGTGACATGCCACCAAGGTAGGTACAGGGTGTCACAAGCTGTCTGGCCGGCAAGCGGACTTGCCGGCCGCTGCCTTCCCTAGGCTCTCGCAGGTGCCGGCCACATCGCTCACCGACTTCATCGCCGGAGGCCTCCTCGGCGTGGCGGCCGGTGATGCGCTCGGCGCCACAGTCGAATTCATGTCAGCGGCCGAAATCCAGCGGCGACACGGTGTTCATCGGGACATCGTGGGTGGTGGGGCATTCGGCTGGCGTCCAGGCCAGGGAACCGACGACACAGATCTCACCTGGGCCGTCGTCGCGGGCTATCTCAAAACAGGCGGCTCGGACAGCCTCGAGGCGATCGCACAGGAGTTTCTGAAGTGGTTCGACTCCGATCCACCTGATGTAGGCAACACCACCCGCCAAGCGCTGCTGCAACTGCGCCACGACGGCGATCCGGCGATCAGCGGCCTCACGTCGGAGCGTTCCTGCGGCAATGGGTCGCTGATGCGGGCACTTCCGACGGCTCTGGTGCGCAGCGATTCCACGGTTCGCCAGGCCGAGAGCGCTCAGATCTCCGCGGTCACCCACGCTCACAGGCGATGTGTAGACAGCTGTGTGGCGTACAACGAGATCGCGGCAGCACTCTTGGACGGGTGCACCGCGGTTGATGCCATCGGCGCCGCCCATGAACTCGATCTCGATGTGGAAGTCCGTCGGGCTCTCGATATTCCTGCGACCTCGGACGTTGAGCAGCTTGGTACGGGCGGGTACGTAATCGACAGCTTGGCTTGTGCAGTGTGGGCGATCCAGCAGTCTCAATCGCTGGAATCGGTGCTCGTCAGCCTTGTCAACCGAGGCGATGATGCCGACACGACCGGCGCCATCGCGGGCGGCCTGCTCGGGGTTCAGCACGGCGTCGACGCCATTCCCAAGCGCTGGCGCGACAAGCTTGAGTACGCCGATCAGATGTGCAGCGCCGCTGCCGAGTTCGCCCGAATGCGATCTGCAACGTAGCGACGCTTCCGGTTGACGACGCTGCTGCGTGCTCGGTCATCGGGCATGTTCGCTATACGGACGACGGCTGGCTGTACCTGCGGCCAATTGGCGACTGGCGGGCCGTGGCAGAGGTTCCGAGCATTTTCCCAGCACGATCCCAGGTGCTGCCGTTCTCTCGCGCCTCTGCGCCGAAGGGGTGCAGGCGCTCATCGGCCGTTCCTTCGACACGCAGCGTGTGTGGCGTGCCGAGCCACAGTCGGTACTCCGCTCCGGACGTCCACTCGCTGAGCTCCAGCGAGTGGACGTAGGCGCACACCTCATCAGCGCGCGTTCCCAATTCCTCGTCAAACCGGTTCTCGAAGTCGGGATACACGGAACTCATCTCGGCTCCTACAGCGGTAGACCTCGGCGGCGGGCCTCGGCTTGGCGGTCGGCAATGCCTGCCTGGCGCTCGTAGTCGCGGGCCAAACCCTCGAAGATTGCTTTCGTGCGGGGCCATTCCTGGTACTTGCGACTCTGTGCCCGATAGCTGTCGACCAGTTCGCGCTCTTGTGCGCCGCCGTCGGTGATGCCGCGGGTTGTGACGCCGCGCCGGTTGTAGATCGCCATCGAGATGCCGCTGTCGATGTCATCGGATTCCAAGCGTTCGACTAGATCGCGCACTGCCCTGGACGGCCAGTCGCCATTCGGATCGCCGGGGCTCGACGTAAGGGCTGTGCCGATTTGTTGGTCGCCGATGTCCAACCGGTCGATCTCGGCAAGGCGCGCTCGGGCACGCTCGACCCACAGTTTGAGAGATGCTGCGTCCATAATCCCCTCGAGCGCCGCCTCTGTGGTGCACCCGGCACTGCCGGTGGCTGCATCCGCGGTGGCACTGATGTCATCGGTGTCAGTCAAGTTCGGAAGGAAGTGGCCTTCAGGCCATTCGCGCAGCACATGCCACGCGTTGAGGGCGAGACGCTGTTCCTCCTCGTCCGGCAGGGTTTCGTCGCCTGCCGAAGTGCTGGCAGGCTTGAACGCCCACTCGACGAGCTGAATGAATAACTCGGGGTCGCTCGCCATCCCTCGGTACAGGTTCGAAGCGGTGAAGCCCGGTTCGTCCTGCAGCAGCGGGTAGTACTGCCATTCCAAGAGTGCAACCCGGCTGGCACCGAGCTGTTCGCGGTGCTTGTCGATCACCTTGAGCAGCTTGGTCAATTCCCAGAGCTCCATGACGTTGTACGTGTCGTCAGCGTCTGAGTGCTTGACCCGCAGCGACAGGAATTCGGCGACCTCTTCGGCAAACGCTGGCTCGGCTGTGTGGTCAAGCGAGGGCCTATGCAGGAGATCGCCCGCCAAGTCGAAGCGGCCAGCGGTTCGCAACCGGCGCGACAGCTCCAACAGTTCGTCGAGATCATCCGGCCAGTCGAGTTCGAAGGAGGTGACGCGCGACCAGTACTCGGCGGCGACATCGGGCCCGAACCGGTCGATGCGCTTCCATGCTTGCGCTGTGCGCGGCGGTGACCTCAGCAGGTCTGCCACAACTCGCGGCGACGGCTGCACGTCGGTGACCAGTCGATCGATGCCGTCCCACCCAAGGGCGCTAAAGCGGGTGTTGAAGTAGCCGAAGGCTGCCCGAGTCATTGCATCAGGCGAGTTTTCCATCGACGTGAGCACTTCTGTGTCGAGTGCGGGATTGCACACCGCGAGGGTCTTGCCGACTTGGTACGGATGCTTCATTGCTTCGGCGAACTCGAGCACCCCGCTCGGACCGCTGGCCAACAGCACGGCGCGAACGGCAGCCTCTTGTAGAGGCCGTGCCGCTTCCTCGATGGCCTCGTGCCCGGCGTCCGCGGCCGTGCCGTCGATGTGCCTCGGCCAGGTATCGAACAGATACCCGTACGCAGCCCCAGGATCCTCAGGCCTCAGATGCTCCAGCACTCGGTCGAAGGGTTCCAGCTCCGTCTCCGAGAGAGCCCACCAGGTGTCGTGGAATTGACGGTGGCGTACGAGAGTCTCGCGAAGCACCGGCCACACGCCGGATTTGAACTGCTCGGTCGGGTCTTCTGCCGCGATCGGGCCCAGCGTCGTCGAAGCATTGGCTCGAGCCGCTGTTGGAAGGCCGCTGAGCTTTGAGAGAAGGTCGATCCAGCGACTGGCATCGGTGCCTGCGTTGTCTACGAGCAAATCCGCGACTGCCTCAACCGTGTCCCAGCGCTCGCGCCTCGACATAGCAGAGCGCGGCGAGCGCCAATCGCGGAACCGGGGGTGCGGACCGTCGAACTGTGTGTCGTGGCTGCGGGGCAACATCGACAGCATGAGTTTCCAAGCGACCGAGTTGTGTGATCGCACCAGCATCCGAATCGCATCGAGCCGCATCTCAGGTTCGGCCGACGTGTGTGGCATCCACGGGCACATGATGGAAGCGAGGCTGTTGGCGGGTCGGTTCATGTAGCTGCCACCGGGGTCGATCTCGGCCAGGCGGGCCAGAACGTCCATCGCGGAGAGGAGGTGGTCGGGCGACCAGGCGACGATCTCCAAGGCGCGCAAGATCGTCAAGTGCGGCGACGCCGGCTTGCTGCTGAACATGTCGTCGTCGCTGTCGGCGAACATCGCCGCTGCGAAGGCATGCGACTTGGCAAGACAGGAGCGCAGCAATTCCAGCACCGCAACGGGCGCAGCTTCGGCAAACAACGGCAGCACCTCCGCGACGGCAGACCACGTGTTCGGTGTCGTGTCCTCGTTGGCCGCCCTCAGCGTTTGCCAGACCACGCTCTCGGCCCATTCGGTCGCCGCAGCGCTGCTCATCGGTACGTCGGACGGCCTGCTGCACGCCAGCGCTAGTGCTGTTGCGATCCCTCGCTTGATCTGAGACGAGTACTCGGCTGTGACGCCTTCGATCCGGGCGTTGAACGCTTCGGTGTCGGACATTTGCCGTAGCGGATCGGCTGCCGTCAGAACCTTCTGCGCGGTCTGGGTGAACGCAGCGAGGTCGGCGGGGGCGAGATGATCGCGCACCAGTGTCCACGAGTCGCCGGGCGAGACCGTGTGCCACAGATCGCCAGTGCGCAGCATGGGAGCATCGCCCGTGTCCAACCGAGTCAACGCTTCAATGACTTCTTCGTAGGGAATGCCTACGACTTGTTCCACCGCCCGATGGTCGCCCTCGCGGGCCTCGTTCCAGCCGCCCAGCAGCAGGCACCGGCGCAGTGACGCATCCGGACCGTCGCTCGCCCACCTCGGCGCATGCAGCCCGGATTGCTTCGCCAGATGCCGACGCAGTGCCATCAGGCTCATCCGAGCCATGGCACCGAGTTGGTAGGCGTCCGAGCCTGTTCCTTCGGCTGCCTCGAGGTGTTTGGTAACGACTTCGCCGTCGACCGGTTCGAGAACAATCTCGGCCTGTGAGCTGCCCGGCAGCGGCACCACCATCAAATGCCGACTGTCCGCAGGCAGACGCTGAGCGAAGTCGCTCGATGGAACAACCATCGCCGCCTTGGGCTGTTCTGGCCCGACGCCGGCTGACGCATCAAGGGATTCGGCGGCGAACAGCTGGCGTGCAGCATCGTCGCTGTCGACGAACAGCATGTCGCCGCATGTATCCGTAGGCTCGCCGTTGAGCAGTGCGGCGGCCACGAAGGCAAGAATCTCGTTACGGTGCACCTGCCCACCGACGGTGATGATCCCGCATCCGCGCTGACACCGCTCGCGCAAGACTTCCGCCGACTTGTAGCGCCCTGCGAGCACGATGGCCGAATCCAGTGGAACCGTCGTCGATTCGAGCCAGTCTCGCCACCATCCCGAGAGCAAACTGATGCCAGCAGTCGGCTTGCCGATCTGTTCCCTCATCCAAACGGTCGTCACTACGGCGCACGAGAGCCAGTCTTCGAGGTTGTCGACGTTCAGGCCTCTGACTCGGTCGAAGTCATCGTCGCCCGTGCGCTCAGACTCGAATGACCGCCGCTTGGTCCACGGGGCGCACGCGGCCGCCACGTATGCAATCTCGGCGCGTTGGCCGGTTGTCGAGCTCTTGACTCGCTTCTCGTAGTCGTCACTGGCTTTCTTCTTGAGGCCGTCCTGTTGCGTCGTGAGCTCCCACACCGATTTGCCGACTGGAACGAAGCGGTTTCCGCGGGCGCATCTCACGACCCCGTCTAAGCCAGACAGCGCCACCCCAGTACCCGCAGGCATGTCGATCCACTCGGCTGACGGCTCGGTCTCGGCGATGAGGCTGCGAACCAGCCGCGGGAACTCCTTTTCCGCGCTTCCGGACTTCGCCCATTGGATCAGGTCATCCCGACTCACCCTCAACGATTCCGGCACGGTCGGTACGAGATGGACGGGAGGCTTCATCGCTCGCGCCAAGTCGCGCGCGAGCCCGCAGTCCTCTTCGGAGCAAAGCGAGAGCAACTCGCTTCCGCGAAGTGACTCCGCTATTCGCCCGAGATCACGGACTCGATTGGCCGGACGGGGGCGTCGGGCAGCGAATTCGTTGAGGCTCTCACCCGATGCGAGCGAATTTCGAAGCTCCGACAGGTCGTCCACGACGTGAGCAAACGCCTCCCGCAGTTCAGCTGCGGTCACCCTCTCCAGTTCGCTGCTGAGCTCACCGTCGCTTCGAAGTCTCACCTCCTCGGCAATCTGATCAAGCCAGCTTCGCCGTGCGACGTCGTCCTGCAGTTCTCCGAACGCGCTCAGCCGCGCGCCGGCAGCCGCCAGGACGCGGTCGCGAGCATCGTCACCGTCGGAGGCCGAAACTATTCGAAGCCCCGTTATCCAAGCGTTCTCGAAGTCGTAGAAGGTTGTCGCCTGCGCGATACCTGCCAGCGCAGCCTTGAGTCCTGAGCGCGCCGAGTCATCCGGGGGTTCGACGACGATGTCGATGGCGCTCATGATGCCTCCCAATCGTAAGAGGTGACAGCCTCAGACCGAACGCTGATTTCGGCTGTCTCGAACGTTTCCTGAGCTATCGCGAGGCCGTCCGCTCCCGGCCGGTAGTGGCCGCTCATGTCATTGAGCGCCGAAACAACGATCTCGGACCCGTGGAACTCCACGCTGAACTCGCCGGCCGCAAGTACAGGACCTCCATTGGCGAGCACGGCGTGCGAGATGTTCTCGCCGTGCTGTCGACGAGGCGCCGCTACGAGCCTGCCATCGGTCAAGACGACGAAGATCATGCGGACTCCTGCAGCTGCTAGGGCCGTGAAGGCAGAGCCGGGAACCTCGACCAGGACAACGCCGGCTTGGCGCGCCGCCTCCAGCTCTTGCTCCAACTGCCGTGGGTATCGGTTGCGGTACGGGGGTGACAAAGCGTCGCTGCTGCCTTCACGGCTTCTCGATTCGACTGCACTCCAGGAAATATGAAAGATAATGAAATTGCATATACGGCGTGGGTGCCGGATCGTGGCATCTGCTGGCAACTCTGACCGGTGGCGTCACTGGCTACCGTGACGGTCCGTGACAGGCGCCGCATACAAGCCGAAGCTGATTGAGGTGGCGCTGCCGCTGGCGGCGATCAACGCTGAGGCTGCTCGGGAGAAGTCGATTCGGCATGGGCACCCGTCGACGCTGCACCTGTGGTGGGCGCGACGGCCGCTGGCTGCGGCTCGAGCGGTGATCTGGGCATCGCTGGTGGATGATCCGTCGGCCGAGGGGTACCGGGACCCGGGTGGCAACTTGCTGCTGACCGCGGATGCACAGGAGGCTGAGCGGCAGCGGCTGTTTCGGATCTTGGAACGGCTGGTCAAATGGGAGAACTCCAACGACGCCGATGTGCTTGCGGTTGCCCGAGCCGAGATCGACCGGGCGTTCCCAGAGGGACCTCCGCCGATCTTGGATCCTTTTGCTGGTGGCGGGGCGATTCCGCTGGAGGCTCAGCGGCTTGGGTTGACGGCTCTGGCGGGGGACCTGAACCCGGTTGCGGTGCTCATCAACAAGGCGATGATCGAAATCCCGCCTCGATTCGCCGGCCTGCCGCCGGTACATCTCGATGTTGACAAGAGCCTGACCACCTGGGAGCGGGCACAGGGGCTGGCGGCGGACGTGGAAGCGTACGGACGCTGGATGCGCGACGAGGCTGAACGGCGAATTGGGCACCTCTACCCGGATGCCATCGGCCCCGACGGCGAGAAGCTGACACCAATTGCGTGGATCTGGGCGCGGACGGTGGAATCGCCCGATCCGAGCTGGTCGGGCCATGTGCCGCTTGTGGCGTCGTGGACACTCTCCAAAAAGAAGGGCAAACCGACCGTCTGGATCGAGCCGTTCATCGACCGAGAGAGACAGACAATCAGCTACGGCATCCGCGAAGGTAGTGAGCCGAGTCAAGAACGCACCGTGAACCGAGGCAACGGAATATGCCTCGCTACTGGAGCTGCGATACCTGTGGAGCGCATTCGATCAGCAGGACGTCATGGCTTGCTGGGCGCCCAGTTGATAGCCGTAGTCGTGGAAGGCCCAGCTGGAAGGTTGTATTGCCCTACTTCGGAGAAGCAAGCTGCAGCTGCACAAGTCCCACTGCCCGATGCTGTTCCAAGGAGTGGGTTGGACCCGTATCCGCGCAGTATTTCGATCGATCTGTACGGCCTCGACGAGTGGTGGAAGCTGTTTACACCTCGTCAGCTCACGGCGTTAACTACTTTTTCGGACCTGCTGTGTGACGTCGCTGCCAAAGTGCTGGCCGATGCAATCGCTGCTGTTATGGCCGACGACGAGACTCGGCTGCGGGATGGCGGCCGAGGAGCGATTGCATACGCCGATGCCGTCGTGACCTACTTGGCGTTTGTGATCGACAAGTGCGCTGATTACTGGTCGACGATCTGCACTTGGCACAACAGTGGCGAGAAGATGCGCAACACCTTCGGGCGGCAAGCGATTCAGATGACGTGGGATTTTGCGGAAGGCAACCCGTTTTCGTCATCCACGGGAAACTGGATGGGGATGGTCAACTGGATAGTCAAGGCGATCTCACACCTCCCTGCAACGAACAGCGGAGCAAACGGAATCGCCACAGAGTGGCCGCATGGCGTGAATATTGCAGGCCAGGACCCGTCAGGCGAATGGAAGGAGGTAGCGGTACAGCGGGATGCCCGCACTCGCGTCGGAGAGCTGGCGGGCGTAGCCGTCTCGACTGATCCTCCGTACTACGACAATGTCGGCTACGCCAACTTGTCTGACTTTTTCTATGTCTGGCTTCGCAAGAATCTGGCGGATGTGTGGCCGGACGAGTGCTCGACGCTGCTGACACCGAAAGCGGATGAGTTGATAGCGAACCGCCACCGGGCCGGATCGAAAGAACAGGCCGCCGAGCATTTTGAGTCGGGTATGGCGGCTTTCATGGCAGCGCTGGCTGCCAAGACGAATGGTGATGTGCCGGCGACTGTGTACTACGCCTATAAGGCCACCGAGTCGGCCGACGGCGAGGTACGCAGTACCGGCTGGGATACCTTCCTGCAGGCGATCATCGACGCCGGCTTGCAGGTCACGGCGACATGGCCGATGCGAACCGAACTTGCCAATCGCCTTGTCGCGTCGGGCACCAATGCGTTGTCGTCGTCGATCGTTTTGACGTGTCGATCTCTACCGGCTCACGCGCCAATGGCGACGCGTGGGGAGTTCATCGCGGCGCTGCGGACCGAGTTGCCCGAAGCCGTGCGCATCCTGCAGTCCGGCAACATCGCCCCAGTCGACATGGCGCAGTCCACGATCGGACCGGGGATCAAGGTGTTCTCCCGGTACGCCAAGGTGGTTGAGGCTGACGGGACGGCGATGCGTGTGTCGGCGGCGCTGTCGATCATCAACGATGTGCTGGGTGAGGTGCTGGACGGCGAAGAAGCCGAATTGGACCGCGACACGCGGTTCGCACTGACCTGGTTCGCCGAGCACCAGTACGAACCGGGGTCCTCTGGCGATGCGGAGAGCGTGGCCAAGGCCAAGAACACGTCGCTTCAGGGGCTTGACGAGTCGGGCATCGGAGAGGCGCACGGTGGCAAGTTTCGGCTCTACCGGCGTGACGAACTCGAGCAGTCATGGTCACCTGCCGAGGACGACCGCTTCACCATCTGGGAGGCCCTGCAGTACTTGGTTGCTGCCTTGGAGCGCTCCGAGTCCGAGACCGCGGACCTGCTCCACACGCTCGGCGGCAACGGCGACCGAGCACGCCAGCTCGCCTACCTGCTGTACCAGAAGGCCAACGACAACGGCTGGGCCGCCGAGGCCAACGCCTACAACAGCCTCATCACTGCCTGGCCCAGCTTGCGGGAGGGTGCCCTCGCAGCCGCCGCTCGCGCCATCGCTCCTGCCCAGCAGGAGCTGCTGTGATCGCGGATGCGTCTGCACTGATGGCGGCGCGCCAGCAGGCGAGTGGTGGTGCCCTGGGTGCCCTGTGCCGATGTCACACCGTCGTGGTTGGGTAAGCGCATGAGTGCGGGCATCCTTCAGCACGCGTGGCCTAGTCCGTCGAGCATTGCTTCAGATGCTGCAACGCAGGCGCACGGTGTCTCAAAGCTCCGTCGGAGCCGAACCGCCTCAGTGTTGGCTGCGCCCGAAGTAGCTTGGCCGGCCAAGCCGTTCGGTAGCCGGGTGTGGCGGAGCTGATCGAGATGGGGCAAGTCGCATGAGCAGCGAGATCGTCCTTGCAGACTTCTTCTCGGGTTGCGGGGGGACCGCGCGAGGCTTCGCCGATGCCGGGGTGCGACCTGCGTTCGCCACGGACTGGGACGAGGAAGCTGTCCAGACATTCAAACTGAACTCTCCCGACGTGAAGACCGTCCAGCGTGACATCCGGCATCTCGGACCCCATGAGGTCGAGTCGGAGGCGCGCCAGATCGGAGAGCACTCCGCCAGCCATGTTGACAAGGCGCGCGGGTCAGGCAGCAGCATCCCGATCGAGCCATCCGAGGCACGGCTCTGCGGTGATGATGTTGCGGCAAGGAACGCGGCATGACTGGGTTCCGAGCCAGTGCGCGAGCGGTCGACATGCTTGGCAGGCAGCAGATCGCCAACCTGCCGACTGCGTTGAGCGAGTTATTCAAGAACGCGCACGACGCGTACGCCACATACGTCATCGCCGACTACCACCGCAAGCTCGACACGCTCGTGGTGAGCGATGACGGCGTAGGCATGGACCTTGCGACGTTTCAGGGGTCGTGGCTGACGATCGCCACGGAGTCCAAGCTGGAGCGCTCGCACATGGCCAAGCCACCGGGTATGCAGCCGAGAGTGCAACTCGGCGAGAAGGGCATCGGCCGTTTCGCCATCGGGGCGCTAGGCAGTCAAGTGCTAGTGGCATCGAAGCGGAGCGGCTACCCGGCGATCGCCGCGTTTGTGAATTGGCAGATGTTCGAGCTGCCGGGCATCGACCTCGACGAAGTGCCAGTGGGCCTGATCGAGCTAGATGCGGATGAGTTCACCGACGCTGACGTTCGTCGCCTCAAGGCCCCCCTGTGCGAGGCGGTGGAGCGTTTTCGGGGCAAGGACGGCTCGGGGACTTGGCAACGACAGCTTGACGACATTCGTTCGACGATTGACGCGCTGCCTGACGATCCACGCCGAGACATTCCAGGCTTGGACATACTCGGTGCGAACGGCACGACTTTTGTTATCTCGCCCGTATCGGACGAGCTCTCGGCCGAATTCGAGTCCCAGGGATCGAACGAGGCCTCCTTGTTCGACCGGACGCTGCACGGCTTCACCGATGACTGGCTCGGAAGCCCGACGACACCCGAGTTCTCAGTTGATTTCGTGGAACATCGCGGCGGGGGTGACAGCGAGAGTCGGCTCGATCCCGGTGATTTCTTTGAATCGCCTGACTTCGGCCGGGCGGATCACCACATACGGGGCGAATTCGATAAGGCCGGCAACTTCGCAGGCACCATCAGGGTCTTCGGTGAAGACGCAACCGGATTCGAGATCCCTTGCCCCGATGCCTCGCCACCGCGATGCGGGCCGTTCACATTTGAGGTCGGGGTCGTGCAAGGCATGGCCAGCGAGTCGATGCTCGATCCCGAAGCGTTCCGGGTCATGAACGCCAAGTTGCGCAAGCTTGGCGGCTTGTACGTCTACAAGGACGGGATTCGGGTGCAGCCGTACGGCAGGCCTGACGTGGACTACCTCGAGATCGAAGAGCGACGATCACTCGGGGCTGGCTACTACTTCTTCTCCTATCGGCGGATGTTCGGGGCCATCTGCCTCTCCAGCCAGCGAAATCCCGGATTGCGCGAGAAAGCAGGCAGGGAGGGTTTCGCCGGCGGCCGCGCCTACTCCGACTACCGGCGGCTGCTTGTGAACCTCCTCGTGGAACTCGCCGCCCGGTACTTCCGCTCCAATGCACCCGAAGTCGGCGCCTACGAGCGCGGCCGGGAGCGTCTCGTGAGAGAAGACCGGTTGCGCAAAGAACGCGACAGGCTGGCCGGTGCCGGCCGACGGAGGCTCAGGGGCCAGCTTGTTGCCGCGGAACGGCACTTCGACGCTACGGACATCGGCGACGAGGCTGCGGGCATCGTGGATGCCCTGCGTGCCGGCCTCGATGCTGCGGAACGCCTGCAACCAGCGACGAGACAAGTGAATGATGCCAAGCGGGCGCTCCAGCGGCTTGTCGAACCGCTGGCTTTCGACGAGCCCGAGGGGTTCGCCCCGACGGACGCGATGCGTCGAGACATGGCTCAGGTTGAGCGCGTGATCTCCGATGTTGAAAAGTCACACATCCAGCCTGCACTGCGAACCGTCGACGAACTAGCTGCGGCGGCCGAGGCCCGGCTCGCGGCCAAGGAGTTGGACGAACGCGAGCGCAGGGAATTTGTCCGGGAGCGCATTGGCTCCGTGCAAAGCCGCGTGCGTGAGGCGGAGAGCGAAGGGACGAGTGCCCTGGCTGCAATCAGCAGCAGTGTGAGGTCTGTTCTCGACGGTCTGCGGACCGACTTCGAACAGCGATTGCGGGCCTTGGCCGAGCCGAGCGCATCGGACGGTCGAGGCTGGATCGAGGAGCAGGCCGAATTCGAGCGAGAGCTCGACTTGCTGGGGGCCGATGCGAGCAGGGCATTCATGAGGGTCGCGAATCTTGTTCGCTCCAGCGGGGCTGTGTTCGACGTTGGCACGCCGACGCCGACCGAGCTCGCTGCTGCGGCGGATGCTGAGATCGTGGAGCTTCGAGAACAAGCAGATGCGCAATTGGAATTCGTGCAGCTGGGCAAGGCGCTGGCTGTGGTGGACCACGAGTTCAGCCAGACGGTGGCCAGCATCCGCAGAGATGTGCGGCGGGTGGGCTCGTGGGCCAAGAAGAACCCGCAGCTCGGCGGTCTCTACGAGGACCTGCGGCGCGACTTCGACCATCTCGACAGCTACCTCACTCTGCTGACTCCGATGCAGCGACGAATTAGACGCACCAAGACGACCATCAAGGGCAGCGACATTTCACGATTCCTCGGCGAGCTGTTCTACGAGCGAATGCGCGTCGCCGAGGTCACCCTCGCGCCCAGCCGTGGTTTTCAGGCCCTCAAGATCGAGGGGTACGCATCGACGTTCTATCCCGTGTTCGTCAATCTCGTGGACAACAGCCTGTATTGGATCGAGCAAGCCGCGCCAGGTGTGTCCGGCGTGATCGAACTCGAATGCGAGGGCGACACGGTTATCTATCGAGATAGCGGCCCAGGCATCGCCGACGACATTGCCGACCGTGTGTTCGACTTCGGCTTCACCACACGACCGGGCGGCAGCGGCCTCGGTCTTGCCATCGCTAGCCAAGTGCTCGACCGGGCGGGCTGGTTGATCAGTCTCGGCGATTGCCGCAATGGTGCTGAGTTCCTGATAGGCCCCCGACAGCCTCCGCGATGACCGCCATCAGTGACTACTTCCGAACTGCGCTGCTGATCGACGACCGCGTGGCCGCCGACTACGGGCCGCTCGAGCGACTTCAGAACCGATTCGTCGAAGACACGGGCAGGGACCCGGCACTGGGCCTCGTTGCGCCACCTGAGGAAGACGAGACACCGGTTCAACCAGCGCAACTGGTTCGCGCGTTCCTTGCATCCGGTGTGGTGTGCAGTGTGCTCGAAGCCGCCGACAGCGAGACGGTGCTGGTGCAGCAGGTTCTGCAAGGCGCGCAGATAGCGGACCTGCTGATACTCGACTGGCTCATCGATGGCGACGACTCGGCGACCGTCGAAGCCATTGACGCGGTAGCCACGCAGTATCCCGAACGTCTCACCGTCATCGTGGTGTTCACCGGAGCGCACAGCCTCAGCGGTGTCGTTCAGCGTCTCATCGATGCAGCCGAATTCGAAAGCGTGGATGACTGCATAGTCCGGCGGGAACACACGGTCGTACTCGTCTTCGGCAAGCCAGGTCCGCAACTGACTGGCGGGGAGGACCGACGGCAGCCCGACGTCGACTACGAGCGGCTGCCGAGAATGATCCGCGACGACCTTGAGTTGGTCTTCAAGGGGCTCATGCCTGAGTTCGCATTCAGCGGCATCAACGCTCTGCGCGAATCGGCACCGCGGATCCTTGCAACCTTCAACTCAGAACTGGACGCGGGTGCCTTGATCCATCGCGCGCTTCTGCCGGACCCCGACGAAGCAGCGGCGCAGTTCATTCGCTTGTTGAGCGGTGACATGGAGCTTGCGCTGCGCGATGCAGAGATGTCCAGCATCTGGGATATCGATGCTTCGTCGGATCCGCTTGCGAGAGCGACCGCATCTGGCGACGCAGGGCCGCTGGCAGCGAAGCTGCGACGTTCGCCGAGAGTTGCCGTTGGTCTCCAGAAGCTCAATGACGACGAACTGGTTCGCCAGGCGATCTCGCAGGGACTCGCCGGGACTGGGCTTGGCGATTCGGCGGTCACGGAGGCATCTGCCGACTTGGCGGCGGCGATGACTGACGCCGGGCCGTCCAACGAGAAACTTGCAGTTCTCATCGACTCGAACGGTTTTGGCGGCGCGCCGCCCCGGCTTGAGCTTGGCGTTGTTCTCAGACGTGAGCCAACGGCAGAGGAACTTCAGCAGGCTGGTCACGATGCCGGCCAGCACATGTGGCTGTGCGTTCAGCCCGTATGCGACAGCGTGCGGTTGCGGGAGCCGCGAGCGTTCCCGCTTGTTCCAGTCCTCGTGGACGCCGACACACCCAAGGCGATGATCTGCCCTCCTGATGGCGCGCCTACTGGCATCTCGTTCGTCACGCATCTGCATCAGCTGGAACAAGTGCGATTCGCGCCGAACATCGCTGAAGCGGTAGTCGCTCAGGGCAGTCCGCCGAACTGGCACTTCACCGACGAGGACGGCATTCGCTATCGCGTGGTCACTCGCTTGAGATCCGACCTAGCGGCTCAGGTGGTCCACACTCTTGGCTCGGCCGCCACACGCATCGGGACTGACCAGTCAGAGTGGCTGCGGCGAAGAGCGCGGTCGTAGGCCGGATTCGATTCGAGGACTCTTTCCGGCCAATTGAGCCGAGCGTCACAGTTTGATGCGGTGTGTCTCTGCCGAGGGGTTTCGGCGACAACGACGAATCGGGAGCGGAACGCGAGTCATAGCGTGTCGGCGTAGACGTTTTCTTGGTGCCAGGCCAGATAGGTGCTGTTGGGCGCGGCACGGCTGGGTGACCGTAGCTTCGACCGCAGCGCATTGCCGAAGTTGTGGTCAACGCCAGCATCGAGTGCCAAGCTGCGCTGCAAAGGCCCTGCTCGATGCACTCGCAGGCCGCCGTTGACCGTGATCAGGCCGACATCGAACGCAGCATCGTGCATCGGGCACGAGGCGATTCCGTTTGCAGCGTCCAGCCGCTCAGCGTTGTTAGAAACCGCCCACGGCTTGATGTGGGATGCGATCAGGAGCTTTTGACGCGGCAGCGAGCGGGGTGCGAAATCGCAAAATGCGCACTGGTGTCCGTAGTTCTCGAGCACATTCCTTGCGAATCGATGCTGTCCGAGTCGGATCTTCTGCTCTGCAACACGGAAAGTCTGTGCGTCATCTGTTGCCAACTGCCTCGCTCTGATCTGGGCGGCAACAGTTTCCACCGCCTCCATCAGAGGACCATGCGGCAAGTTGTCCTGGCAGAGCATCAAGGCGGTACCTGCCGTGTCGCGATCGACGAAGTCGGGCAGACGATCGGGGCCAATGCCCATCTGTCTGGCTGCCCGCACTACGCACTCGTAAAGCGCGGTGAAGTGGACCGGGTCCGCAGCCATCGCGTCGTAGAACGGCACGTCGCTAGCGGCACCGTTCGGACGTGAGTTGTCGAGATTCAGCATCTTGATGTTGATTGATCGCGTCGATCGATTGAACAATTCCGCTAGGTACGCGACTTCCTTTGGAATCAGGTGAATGTTGCGCCCGCCGAAGCGATGGGGATCGACGATGCGGAACAAGGCGCAGCACAGGACAACCTCAACCGAGTTGTACGGTTCCTGCGGCGATCGATGGACCCGCTGCAAGATGCGTCCCCACTGCCCACGTGCCTCGTCATCGGTCAATTCCAGAAGCGCTGCCAGCGAAGGCATGCGACGATGTTAAGCCTGCGACCCGCAGAGGTTGCTGGCAGTCAGGGTCTCCGGTGAGGGGAACCTTCGGTGCGCGACGACCGGTTCACGGTCTGGGAGGCGCTGCTGTACCTCGTTGGCGCCCTGTGTCCCTCCGAGTTCGAGGCCGCGGACTTGCTCCACACTTTCGGCGGCAACGGCGACCGGGCTCGCCAGCTCGCCTACTTGCTCTACCAGAAGGCCGACGACAAGGGCTCGGCTGCCGAGGCCAACGCCTGCAACAGCCTCATCGCCGCGTGGCCCAGCCTGCGCAAGGGCGCCCTCGCGGCGGCAGCCCGCTCCGCAGGGCCGTCTCAGCAGCAGTTGCTCTGATCGCTGCCAGAGCCGGTGCCGGGCCGAGGTGAGCGTGCCGGTTTGCGAGCCGGTCGATGTCGTCGCAGGCTGCGTCGTATGGCCTGTCGTGGGCAAGCATCTCATCACCATTGGCATTCACGTGACACCGCTCTGGTGAGATTCCCATGACGAAGTCTCCAGCCGCAGAGGGGGATCACCATGAACCGATCGCGAACCACCGCAGGTAGCGGACTTCAGGGATTGGGGGGCTGACCGTGGCTGCTGCAGTTGCCTTCCTCTTGCTGGCCCTCATCGGTGGCTGCCTCTTGTACCTGGTCATCAGCATCGCTCGGTGGCTGGGCGGGAGTCACGAGCCGACGTACGTCGTATTCGTCGAGGACGGTTCCGAAGTCCTCGACGATCCGGATGGAGGCGAACTGCAAATCGTTCCTGACAATGTGATTCAACTGCGGCTACCAGAGCGCCGGTCGCCGTACGTTGCCGCTCGCCTTCCGGGCTGATGCTTGTCACACCCCCCTGCTGAGATCGCGCTCGCAAGCACCCGATCTCGGAACCAGGAGACGATATGAGCCGCCGACGCACCGGACCGCAGGCAGCCGGCCCGATCTGCTTCGCGATCGCGCCGCGGGTAGGTCGCCGATGCGAAGCTACCGATGTCCATGCGGACCTGAGCGTGGCGTCCCGTGACGAACTTGCCGAGAGCGAGCTGGAGGCAGCACAGACGTGGGCAGCGCTGATCGAGACCCGCAGCAAACTGGCCTCGTGCAAGCGCGACCTCGACGAAGCCATGCGGGCGAACGATCAGCTTGTCAACCGTATCAGGCGGCTGCGCGGCCGAGTTGTCGAGCAGCACCACGAGTGCCGCCGAATGGGCGCCTTGCTTGCGGCCTCGAACACTGCGGCCGACTCAGCCGAACAGAACCGCGGGATCGCTGTCTACGCACTCACATCGGTCCGACGCGAACGAGATGAACTGGTCGCCGAGAACCGCCGGTTGCGCGCAGAGGCAATTGCGACCGTCTCGGAAGGTCACGACATCGGCACTGCGGGCAGCGAGGACCTGAAGCCGAGTCACACGGCCGAGACCGGTGATGCTGCCGAGCTGCGAATGCGTGTCGCAAATGCCGAACGGCGCACAGTGGAGGCTCTGCAACTTGTGCGCAGCACTCCCGATGGCAACCGGGTCCGCAGTGTCGCCGCGGCTATCGAAGCCGCCCAACAACACCTGCCGACGCTCAGCATTCCCCAAGCCGTAGCCGAGAATGCTGGCAGCACGCTCGACCAGTCAGGGCGTCGCGCCGCCCGAGGCAAGGCGGTGATGCGCGTGTTGCTCGCCCTTCACGCGTACGCGCTTGACGCCCATCGTGAGGGCGACTTCAAGCACTGGTGTGAGCGCCGTGGCCATGAGCACGCATGCAGCGCGAACCGTGTGGCGATGGGCGAATCAGAGTCCGTGACCAACGGGGAGAGATTCTGCAGGTCTCGGCAGCTCCCGGTCGACCAAGTGCTCGATCCGTCTGGTGCACGGCTGATGCCGGCTCACGTCAAGATTGACCAAGGGCCGACGGCGCCACGGCTGCATTTTCTCGACGACACACGAGGTGAGACCGGCAAGATCCACATCGGATACATCGGCCCGCACCTGCCGACCGCCACCGATCCGACGTGAGCCCCATGAGAATTGCCGCCTGCGGCAGCCCCACGCGTGCTACACGAGAGCAGCCTGCCGGACGACGATCACGGCGGGAGTCCGCGAACGCACCGGCATTCGCATCACAACGTTGCGACGCCATGCACGCGAGCCCATGCCGGGCCTCGAAAAGGGAGACAAGGATGGACCGCCGCCAAACACGTTCGGTGCCAGCGACGGCATCGCTCGCACTCATCGGGGAGTGTGACTGATGGCTCGAAAGCGGCGAAGCCCCCGCAGCCGAGTCACCCCCAAGGGCACCCGCCCCCAGGATGTGCCGCGGCTTCGGCAGATCGAATCCGAGACGCAACTTCATCTGCGCATGCTCGGCGAAGACGCTCTGCGTTTCTCCGAGGAGTTGAGCGACATCGACGAGGCCGATGTGCATGTGTCTCGCTTGATCGGCTGTGGCATCGCCACGGACTGGAATCGCGATGGCGTCAGCGCCGGGGCCGCAATGACGCATGCGAGATCCAACCCAGGCCCAGCTGGCGCAGTCATCGCGGCGGCGCTCGCCTCCTACGGGCCGCACGGCATTCGGGACAAGGCTCGTGGCGTGCTCGATCGCCATGTCGCCGACGGGGTCGCGGTGCCTGAGTGGGCAACGAAGCTGGGTATGGCTGAACCGGTGCGTGCCGTGAAGATCCGAGATGAATGGGACGAGCACTGGCAGTTGTTCATCGAGTACGCCCGGCCCGACGGATCGCGCCATGAGCTGTCGTTCGGCGTGCACCCGTTCTGCCTCGGTGTGCTCTTTGGCTTCTCGTTGCAGCCGGCGATCGCGGACAAGGACCGGAATCTTGAACCAGGTCATTCGCTGGAGGAGCTCACCTTGGCGCACGCGCGGACGATTCTCGAACCCGGACTTGAGCAGTTCGACCAGGCGCTGCGCGATCTAGCGGCGAGCGAAGGATGGGATGGCGACTGGGACGATGCCGACTGGGACGATGCCGAAATGCGCTCGCTTGTCGGCCAGCGGATGCAACTGCTGCCGGCCGGCGCGCAAGACGGTGATGTCGGCGGTGCTGATGCCGACCTCGACATCTTGGGCATCGTCGAATTCGTAGCTCAGCCGCTTGCATTGGGCGAGCACGTACAAGAACTCAGCGACCTCATGAGTTCCATGGCAACTTTCTCGCAGGTGTGCAGGGACCGCGATATGTACCACTGGACGCCGCTGAGAGTCGAGACGTTCGTGGCACTGTGGCTGCCTTCGCATGGCTGGATGTGCGACGAGTGCCAAGAGACGCATGAACACCCGCCTTACGAAGAGTGGTTCTCCACGGTCGAGTCGGCGTTTCCGCGCTGGTTGCGCTTTGTCGCGCAGCGCCACCACAGCAGCGAAGAGTGGCTCGAACCAAATTTGGCTGCAGCCCGTTCGTCCCTGCGGATGATGCGGCTCCAAGCCATCGGATCTCTTGGGTGCCTCAGAGTTGGTGCTGGCGCAGCCGGTTGAGGAGAACCGGCCGAATTCAGCCGAATCTTGCCTCGGCGGCTTCCGCCGTCATGTCAAGCAGTTCGCCGATGCGGCCCCAGGATGATCCGACGCTTCGTGCGTCGGCGACCAGCGTGCGGATCCGGTCGTGATCGGGGTTCCCCGTGGCCGCGGCGCGCTGCGCCGCGCACATCAGCCAATAGTCGGCGGCGGGATACACCGGATACTGCGACAGGTCCACCGATTCGAAGTAATCGGCGATTTCCTCGCAGTTGGCGACCATTTCTTCGACTGACATCTGCTGGAGGGTCTTGTCCATTGAGCTACCTCAGAAACCGTGGGCGAACCAGCATTGCGTGGAATATAACCACCGAGTCCGTGTCCACATCGTATCTGACGCCCAATTCGTAGGTGTCTGCCTCAACAGAGCCAAGCGGTTTTGCCCTGCACACACCTTGGGCCGTATCAGGTGTCGTAGCGCGCATGAATGACGTTTCTGGCCGAGCCGCAGACGCGACAGACACGAGGTGCTGCCTGCGGGCGCCGCACAGCCCGACATTGCAGTGGAATGATGTGGCGGCAGGTGAGTGCCGGTCGTCAGGAGGAGCGCAACCGATGGTGATGGCGAACGCTGAACGGGTATCGAAGGCGCTCGACCTGCTGGGCGACGGTCTTCGCCCCGAGTGCGAGCAGACCTGGCGAGGCTTTTACGGCGACGACTGGCTCGAAGTTCTCAGACGCCACATGGACGAACGCCGCGGTGATGCGTCCACCGCGGATGTGGCGTTCGTGCTGCGCGGCATGAAGGCCACGTGGAACGAGATCTTCGGACATGGCTTCTCTCCGTCGATCCGGTCGCTGGTGTTCGAGGTTGCCGATGCTCGCAACAACTGGGCGCACAGGCAGCAATTCACCACTGACGACACGGCGCGGGCCCTCGACTCCATGGAGCGATTGCTTGAGGCATTCGGAAATAGCGACGAGCGGCAGAAGATTCGCGGGCTGCGTCGCGACCTCATGCGGCAGATGTTCGACGAGGAATCACGCGCCGAGCGGCGCCGCACAGCAGCAAAGCCCACCGAGGGTCAGCCGTTGGCCGGCCTGACGCCATGGCGAGAGATCATCACGCCTCACGCCGATGTGGCGACAGGTCGTTTCAATCAGGCGGAGTTTGCTGCCGACCTGTACGAGGTCTCCCAGGGACGCGCCGACGACGAGTACCAAGACCCCGAGGACTTCTTCGCCCGGACGTACCTCACCGCTGGGCTGCGGGACTTGCTGGTCGGGGCGACCCGTCGACTCTCCGGCGGCGATGGCGATCCGGTCATCGAGCTGCAGACCAATTTCGGCGGCGGCAAGACCCACAGCATGATCGCGCTGTACCACCTCGCTTCCGGTATTGCTGCGACGAGTCTGCCGGGCGTCTCGGAGATGCTGGCCGAAGCCGAGCTCGAGCTGCCTGCGGAGGTCAACCGGGCCGTGCTCGTGGGACAGGTCATGTCGGTGTCCCAGCCCAAGCAGGTCAGCCCTGGAACGGCGTTGAACACCATGTGGGGACACCTCGCCTACCAGCTGGGAGGGCAGGAGGGCTACGAACTGGTCCGCACTGATGACGAGGCCGGCACCAACCCGGGCGAGTCGCTGCGCGAGCTGTTTCGGCGCTATGGCCCCGCGGTCGTGCTCATCGATGAGTGGGTGGCGTATGCACGTCAGCTGCCCGACGCCGGGCCCGAGGGTCGGAGGGTTGCGGCGGGCGACTTCGACACGCAGTTCACCTTCGCCCAAGCTCTTACCGAGGCAGCGGCGGCTGCGAACAACGTCGTGGTGCTCATCACGATCCCGGCATCTGACATCGAGACCGGCGGGCCGCGAGGACTCACGGCGCTGGAACGGCTGAAGAACGTCGTTGCCCGCACCGCGACCCAGTGGCAGCCGGCTACGGCAGATGAGTCGTTCGAGATCGTGCGACGGCGGCTCTTCGACCCCATCGCTCCCGATAAAGCACGAGTGCGCGATGGCGTCATCCGCGCCTTCTGCGAGATGTACCGCGATGCGGCCGGCGACTTCCCCTCTGGCACTGGAGAGGCTGATTACCGGCGGCGGATGGAGCTGTCGTACCCGATTCACCCCGAGCTGTTCGACCGGCTCTTCGAGGACTGGTCGGCGCTGGACAAGTTCCAGCGCACCCGTGGCGTGCTGCGGCTCATGGCCACCGCCATCTCTCAGCTGTGGCAGCGCGGCGACCAATCGCTGCTGATCATGCCCGGCAACCTGCCCATGGACTCAGGCACGGTGGCCAGCGAGCTGAAGAAGTACCTCGAGGAGGGCTGGGATCCGGTCATCAAATCCGACGTGGACGGCCCCAACGCGTTGCCGCTTCGCATCGACAGCGACTTCCCCCACTTCGGCCGGCTGTCTGCGACCCGCCGTGCGGCCCGCACCGTGTACATGGGCTCAGCCCCCCGTCCCGAGGGCAAGAAGGGCGTGGACGTCAAGTCCGTCGTTCTGGGGTGCGTGCAGCCGGGCGAGCCCGTGGCGCAGTTCGCCGACGCGCTGCGGCGCCTGTCGGACCGGGCCACGCACCTCTACCTCGACGGCTCGCAGTACTGGTACTCGCTGGTCCCCAACGTCACACGCATCGCAGGGGATCGAGCGGCCTCGAACTTCAGCGACCTCGACGCTGACGACGAGGTGCGGACCCGGATTGCCGGCCAGCGTGACCGGGGGGACTTCGTTGCAATGCATCCGTTCGCAGCGGGACCGGGCGACGTGCCCGACAACGACGACGGTACGCACCTGGTCGTACTGGCACCCGAAGCGACTCACTCCGCGGGCGATGAGAACTCGTCGGCAGTGAAGCTGGCGGCGCGCATTCTTGCCCAGCGCGACGCAGGTCCGAGACTGAACCAGAACCTGCTGGTGTTCGTCGCGGCCGCGGCGAACCGGCTGGCTGAGGTGCGTGTTGCTGCCCGCTCGTTCTTGGCGTGGCAGTCGATCGTCGACGGTCACGAATCGCTGGATCTCACAGCGCAGCAGAAGCGCCAAGCCGACAGCAAGCTCGCAGATGTCTCCAAACAGGTCGACAGCCTGATTGCCGAGACATTCACCCAGGTGCTCGTTCCGTCCCGCGCACCGGGTACGGCTGACATCGTCTGGCAGACAACGAAGGCATCCACCGCCGGTGACCTTGGCGAGCGGGTCAGCCGCAAGCTGGCCAGCGAGGAGAAGCTGATTGCCCGCTACGCCGGTGTGCGCATCCGCATGGATATCGACCGTTCCAACTTGTGGTCTGAGCGAGGCGACATCGCTGTCGGGGAACTGTGGGACGCCTATGCGCGCTTCCCGTACATGCCCCGCCTAAAGTCTCGGGACGTCCTCGAGCACGCCGTCAGCGACGGTGCCGCCAATCTCAACTGGCAGCAAGAAACGTTCGCGTATGCCGAGGCACACGACGGCAATAGCTGGGTCGATCTCCGCACCGCTGAGCACGTTGATCCGACAGTCGGTGGCCTGCTCATCCATCCCAACCATGTGCCGTTACCGGAGCCGACCCTGCCTGTCACCGGCGAGAGGAACGGCGGCGATCCACCTGAACCCGAGCCACCGCCTGAGGGCGATCCACCTGATCACCAACCGCCTGCAGACCTGGAGTTGGCGCCGGCGCAGTTCTACGCGCACTTTCAGCTAGATGCAGTCCGCGGCATCAAGCAGCTCAGTGACATCCTTGACCACGTCGCCGCCCACCTGGGCCCCAACCTTGAACTTGCGCTGGAAGTCCGAGCAGAAAACGCCGACGGCTATGACGACTCAACCCGCAGAACCGTGAGTGAGAACGCCCAAAACCTCAACGCCCAAGCCGCCGAGTTCGAATAGCGACACTGATGCGCGATCGCGGCGAGCAGAATGCCGCTCGTGGACGATTGCATCTTCTGCAAGATCGCGGCCAGTGCCGAGCCGAGCCACGTGGTCTTTGAGGACGAGAGTCATCTCGGGTTCTTGGACATCTTTCCGAACACCGAGGGTTTCAGCGTCTTGATCACGAAGGAGCATCACCCGAGCGACGTCGCGAGAGCGGATGCTGAGGTGGTCTCCGAGCTGATGAAGGCAGCGCGCCTCGTGGTTGCCAAGATCGCTCGTGCCTACGACGATGTCGACCGCTGCGCCGTAGTGATCGAGGGAATGATGATCGACCACCTCCATGCCAAGGTCATACCGATGCACGAGACAGCGGGCCGGCGGCCTGACCCCGGCGACGAGATGACCGCCCGGGGAGATCAATTCTTCGAGGCGTACCCCGGCTACATCACCACCAAGATCATGAATCGGCAGGCTGACGAGGACCACCTGGCTGCGGTGGCCGCGAAGATCAACGCGGCGGAGTGCCCTTAGTTGGATCCTGCGCCGACTGCAAGAGCACCCTGTGAACTGAGCGACCCATAGATTTGTGGTCCATGGGTATCGCGATTCCATTTCCGGAGACGCTGCCACGGGGCTACGAATGGCTCGATGATGAGCCGGCGTTCGATCCCGACCGGCATCTGCAGCTCGAAACGCCCGCCGAGGTGCTCATGCTGGCTGACCTCGGCTACGGCGACGCTGAGATTGCCACGAAGGCCACACCGGTGGCGCTGTCGTCGCCGTTCCGGATGCTGAGCGACGAGGGCGCGGCCGTCATGCTGGACACGGCCCGGCGCCTGCGGTGCTTCGCCCGACCGGCAGGGGAACGGATCGAGCGGACGGTGCGCGGCGGCTGCTACCGCTCACGCTGGCTGCGCGACCTGTGCCTCAGCCCCGAGGTGACAGCGCATCTCGAAGCGATCTACGGCATCGAGATTGCCCCGCACCCGATGCCGGTTCATCTCGGCCACCTCAACTACGAGCCGTCACAGATCGACAGTCCCATCGATAAGTGGCATCACGACACGCTGCCCCTCGACTACGTACTCGCAGTGACCGACCCCGCCGAGGTCGCCGGCGGCCGCTTGGAGTGGTTCCGGGGCACCAAGCACGAGGCTGCGGAACTTGCCGGCGCAGGCCAACAGATACCGGCAAACCGCACCGTCGCTCCCGAATTCCCGGGGCCCGGATACGCCGTCGCGCTGCACGGTGACATGGTTGTGCACCGGGCAGGGCCGCTCTCCGAGATGTGCGAGCGCGTCTCGATGGTGAACGGTTACGTGTCGCTCGACGCCACTGTCGACGAGCAGAGCCGCACCTCCAACCTCATTGACGTCGACGACCACGAAGTGCTCTGGACCGAGTGGGCCAAGTTCGCTGCGTGGCGGACGCAGGGGCGCTTGGCTCGCCTCGTTGAGGGGCTGGAATTCACCTCCGACCCCGACATCGTCATTGCTGAGCTGGAGCACGCGATCGGCGACGCGCAGCGAGCGATGGACGAGATGCGCGCCCGCGAGCGCGGCCTGCACCACTACGGCGACTGATCACCCCTCCACTCGGTCCCCGGCCAGGTCGCCGTTTGGGTCATCGGGCCGTGGCCGTGGCCTGACGGTGGCGCGGAATCAACGGCGGATTTGCGATGCTGGCACGATGCAGACGCAAATGCTCATCGGAGGCAGCTGGCTGGCTGGAGACTCAGCAAGCCGGTTTGACGTGCTCGACCCCGCCACGGGTGACGTCGCGGCAAGCGTTGCGGCGGGAACGCCAGCAGACGCAGCAGCCGCATGCGATGCGGCAGCCGCTGCGCAGCCGGGTTGGGCCGCTGAGCCGCCGCGGGTCCGCTCGGAGATCCTGCGGGAATCCCACCGCATCCTCGTTGAGCACACCGACGAGCTGGCCGATCTGATCACGCTCGAGAACGGCAAGCCCCGCGCCGACGCAGCGGGCGAGGTGGCCTACGCCGCGGAGTTCTTCCGCTGGAACGCCGAAGAGGCGGTCCGCATTCACGGCTCGATCAGCGTCGCCCCCTCCGGTGCCAACCGGATCATCACCCGGCACCCACCGGTCGGCGTCGTGGCGATGATCACGCCGTGGAACTTCCCGGCGGCGATGATCACCCGCAAGCTGGCCCCGGCGCTGGCGGCCGGCAACACCGTGGTCATCAAGCCGCCGCGCGAAGCCCCGCTGACCTCGCTGCGAGTTGCCGAGCTGCTGGCCGAGGCCGGCGTGCCGCCTGGTGTCGTCAACTTGGTGCCGACGTCGAACTCCGGTGCCTGGCTCGATGCCGTCGTCGACCACCGCGCCGTGCGAATGCTCTCGTTCACCGGCTCAACCGAGGTCGGCCGGGTATTGCTGAAGCGCTGCGCCGACCGGGTGCTCAAGGTGGTGATGGAGCTCGGCGGCAACGCGCCGTTTGTCGTGTTCGCTGATGCCGATCTCGAAGCTGCCACCGCTGGCGCCATGGTCGCGAAGATGCGCCACTCGGCCGAGACCTGCACCGCCGCGAACCGGTTCTTTGTCGAAGCGTCGGTGCATGATGAGTTCGTCGAGCGACTGGCGACAGCCATGGGCGATGTGAAGGTTGGCAACGGCCGTGACCCCGGTGTGGGCTGCGGGCCGATGATCAATGCCGCGTCAGTGGACAACATCGATCGGCTCGTGCGCGCGGCGATCGACGGAGGAGCGCAAGCGGTCACCGGCGGCCGGGCGATTGACGGCCCGGGTTTCTTCTACGAGCCGACCGTGCTCGGCGGCGTCGACCCCGCCGCGCCTATCACCCGGGAGGAGATTTTCGGACCGGTCGCGCCCATCTCCAGCTTCACCGACACCGACCAGATGATCGCCGCCGCAAACGACACCGAGATGGGCCTCATCGGCTACGTCTACACCCAGGACCTGGCCAAGGGTCTGGCGGTCAGCGAGCGCATCGAGGCCGGCATGATCGGCCTGAACCGCGGCGCCGTTTCCGACCCTGCAGCGCCCTTCGGCGGCATGAAGCAGTCAGGCCTCGGCCGCGAAGGCGCCAGCGAGGGCATTTACGAGTTCTGCGAAACCCAGTACATCGCCGCCGAGTGGTAGCCGCGATTAACCGCGCCTAGTGCGCGGCGCGGGAGTCTCAGTCCAGGAAGCTGGGGTCGCGCTCGAGGACCTTGTCGTAGATCGGCTGGTAGCTGAACCAGCCACCCAGTGGGCTGCCGACCTGCGTGGCGGTGAGCTTGGCCGATTCGTGGGGGATCGAGATCGGCGTGCCCGCAGCCTCGGCCAGAAGCTGGCTCTGGCAGGTGCGCTCCATGGTGATGAACCACCACGCCGCCTCCTCGACCGTGTGACCGACCGTGAGCAGCCCGTGGTTCTGCAGGATGACTGCCTTGCAGCTGCCGAGCGCCCGACCAATGCGCTTGCCTTCTGACGTGTCGAGCACCACGCCGGTGAAGTCGTCGAACAGGGTGTGGTCTTCGTAGAACGCGCACGCGTCCTGGGTGAGCGGGTCGAGCAGACGGCCCAGGCTGGACCACGTCTTGCCGTAGAGCGAGTGGGTATGGGCCGCCGCGATCACGTCGGGCCGCGCCTTGTGCACTTCGCTGTGAATGGCGAATGCCGCCTGGTTCAGCGGGTAGCGCCCCTCCACGATGTTGCCGTCGTGGTCGACGAGCAGCAGATCCGACACCTTGATCTGGCCGAACCCCACGCCGAAGGGATTCACCCAGAAGTGGTCGGTCAGTTCGGGGTCTCGGGCGGTCACGTGCCCGGCCACGCCCTCTTCGAAGCCGAACAGCGAGAACGCCCGATACACCGACGCCAACCGCTCCTTGCGGTGTTGCCGCTCGGCCTCGACCGTGTCGAACGTCGGCGCTTGGGGGATCGGAATCTCCGTGAAGGGGTTCGCGGCGGTGTCGCAAGTTGTCGTAGTCACAGGGGAAATCGTAGAGCGCGCAGTTCCCGGCGACCTGAGGACCGGGCCACCTACAGTCATCCCGATGAACAGCGCCGACGGTGCCCGAAGCAGTGATTCGCCGGTTCGATGCCTCGATGGGGTCCGTGTTGTCGAGCTGACCACGGGCATCGCCGGTCCGTACGCAGCGCGCCTTCTCGCCGATCAGAGCGCCGATGTGGTGAAGGTGGAACCGCCGAGCGGGGACCCTTACCGCAGCGACCCGGGCTTTCACGCCGTGAGCCGCAACAAGCGCTCGGTGGTTCCTCAGGGCGTCGAATGGGAGCGCGCAGCTCTGACGGGCTGCATCAGCGGACCGCCGGCGTCGCTGCCCGGCATCCTGCGGCCGACAGCTGCATCTCTCGCTGCGCCAATGCTCAGCGAACTGCTGGGTGGCGCCGATGTGGTCTTCGCTCCCGACGGGCCTACCGCGGCCGCCGCCCGCAACGTCGCAGCGGGAGCAGTGATCATCTCATGTCCGACGTGGGGCGACAGCGGGCCCTATGCGACCCGCGCCGGCACCCCATCCCAGGTAGCTGCGGTCACAGGCATCGGCTGGAACCAGATCAGCTACTCCGAAGGACCCGTCGAGCTGGTGGTGCCGCTCGCTTCCTATGGGGCCGGAATGCTGGGCGCGATGGCCGCTGCCGCAGGCCTGTACGCCAGGCGAGCCCACGGGGCGGCGCCCACCTACACCGTGTCGGAGGTGTCCGGCTCAGGTGGCATGCAGATCGGCGACTTCGAGATGCCGGAGATGGCCGGCTTGGATCGCGACGGCTCGTGCCCGCTCGGCTCAGCGGGACGGCTGCCCGTCTACCGGCTGTTCCGCGCCGCCGACAATCGGTGGATGTTCGTTGCGTGCGGAACACTGCCCTTCTACGTGGCGATGCTGCGAGCCATCGGCCGGGAAGACCTGCTGGGAGACGAGCGATTCCCCAACCCGCCGTGGGGTTTGCTCGACCTTGAGCCGCTGGCGGAGATCACGCCGATTCTCGAGGACGCGTTCGCCGCACGCCCGCTCGACGAGTGGCTGGAGATCTTCGGTGCGTACGACGTGCCGTGTCAGCCGACGCAGACCCGTGAGGAATTCATGGCGTCCCCGCTGGCGGCTGCCAACGGACTTGCGACCACCGTGGAGCACCCCGATCTGGGGACAGTGCGAACCCCGCCGCAGCCGATGTGGATCGACAGGTGCGACGCTGTCGAATTGCAGCCGGCCCCACGCCTGGCCGAGCACACCGGCGAGGTTCAAGCCGAGGTCGAAGCTGGCGCATGGGCCGCCCAACCGGGTCCCGACCTATCGGCAACGAGCGACGCGCCGTTGGCGGGCGTGAAGGCCGTCGATCTCAGTTCGTTCATCGCGGGACCTGTCATCACCCGCCATCTTGCGATGCTGGGCGCGGAAGTCACCAAGATCGAGCAGCCCGGCGGCGACCCGTTCCGCATTCTCGGCCCGTACTTCAACGGCTGGAACCAGTCCAAGCGCTCGGTCTGCCTCAACCTCAAAGACGCTGCCGACAACGCCGTCATGGCACAGCTCGTCGCCGATGCCGACGTCATCGTCGAGAACTTCCGTCCCGGTGTGGCCGAACGGCTCGGATGCTCCGACGAACAGCTGCGCCGGATCCGTCCCGATGCCGTGCTGGTCAAGAGCCCGGGCTACGGCCGGGACGAGTCAATGGCAGAGGTGGCGGCGTTCGACCCGCTGCTGCAGGCGCTGGGCGGGATCATGGCCGCGCAGGGGGGCACCGATGAACCGGTCTTCCTGACTGTCCCAGTGCACGACGCCGCCACGCCGATGATCGCCGCGTTCGGCGTGCTGTGCTCGCTGTACCGGCGATTGGCCGACGGCGAGGGCCGGACGGTGCGCACGTCGCTCACCCAGACCGTCATGGCGGCCCAAGCTGCCGAGTTCGTGTCCTATGACGGACGCCCCGAGACCGAGCTGGGCGGTATGGACTACCGGGGCGCCGGCCCCGACCGCACCTACGTGGAAGTGCCGGACGCCGACGGGCCCGGGTGGGTCTGGCACGAGGCGACGCCCGAGGGCACGAGCGATTTGCCCGCAGAGCGACGGGGCTTTGTGGGGTCTGAGGTCGCGTTCGCTAACGGCCACGTAGTCGATCTCCCCGAAACCGAATGGGGACCCATGACCCAGGTCGGCTCGCTCATCGGCGGCATCGACGTGCCGATGGGCCGCGCCCCATTCCTCGACGAGCACCGTGCCGAGATCCACGACGAGCTCACGTCACGGCGGACCGGCGGCGCCCAGCCTGCACCGGTCGACTGACAGGCTCTTGGCAAGGCTCGAAGTCCAGAACCAGCGTCGCTACGGTGACGCCATGAGCACCGCGCGACTCGCCTCAGAGGATCTCCCGATGCTGCGTGGGACGGCGACCTTCACCGCCGACCTGCCGATTCCCGACGGCTGCCTCCACGCCGTGTTCGTGCGTTCAAACGTGGCCCACGGCGAGCTGCGCAGCGTGGACCTGAGCGAAGCCGAACGAGCACCCGGAGTGTTAGCGGTATTGGATGCCCCGGCGCTGGGGCTCGCCCCGCTCGAGTACTACCGGGCCACCACTATGGGCGGGCAGATGGCCCGGCCGCTGCTGGCCCAGGACCGAGTGCGTCTTGTCGGCGAGCCGGTTGCGGTGGTGCTGGCCGATACGCCGGCCCATGCTCTCGATGCCGCCGAGCTGGTCGCCGTCGAGATTGACGAGCTGCCAGCAGTCATCGATGTCGAGCAGGCGGCAGCAGACCAAGTCCTGCTGTATCCCGATGCAGGCACCAACGTGGTGCGCCCGCTGGATCCTCCCGACGGCGGCGGGTTCCTGAGCGCACCCAGCGAGCTCGACGATCCAGCGGCCCCGGCGGCTGAGCCCGGCGAAGACCCCTGCGCCGGTGCTCACTGCGTGGTGGAGCTCACCTGCGAGAACGACCGGGTCACCTCGCTGCCTATCGAGCCGTGCGCGATCATGGCAACGCCGTTCGACCTGATCCGGGGAACACCGCTGGCGCAGGGCGCGTCGCCCGACTGCGAGCTCGACATCTGGAGCACAGGTCAGGGCGTGCACAGCGCGCCGTACTTGTACCGCCGCCTGCTCGGAGTGCCCGTGTCGGCGGTACGGGTTCGGGAGCCTGATGTCGGCGGCGGATTCGGCGGCCGCGGCGATCCCATGCCGGAGTTCTTCGTGGTGGCGCGGGCTGCACAGCAGCTGGAACTCCCCGTGCGCTGGGTGCAGAGCCGGCAGGAGCAATTCGTCTCGATGCCGTACGGCCGCGGCCAGCGTCATCGCATCCGGATGGGCTTCGACGCCGACGGACGGATCATCGGGATCGACGTGATCATGTGGTGCGACGCCGGCGCGTACCCGCACATGGCACCGATGCTGACCGAGGCCAGCTACCGCCAGAGCACGGGCCTGTACCGGGTGCCGCGGCTGCGCTACCGCTACGGCTCGGCGGTGACCAATGCCCCTCCGACCGGGGCGTACCGCGGCGCCGGCCAGCCGGAAGTCAACGCAGCTCTCGAGCGAGCCATCGACGCCGGTGCCCGCAAGCTCGGCCTCGATCCCGCCGAGGTGCGCCGTGGAAACCTGCTGCGCGCCGATGAGCTGCCCTATGACACCGGAACCGGCATCACCATCGACAGCGGCGACCCTCACCGGTCATTCGACACGGCGCAGCAGCTCATTGACGCATCCCGCTGGCAGGCACTCGCCGCCGAGCGCCGGATCGCCGGGGATCGCTCGGCGCTCATCGGCGTCGGCTACGGCTGCTACAGCCAGACCGCTGGCAGCGGCGATGACCCCGACTACGCCTCGCTGGAGCTTGGTGCCGACGGCAGCGTGCTGGTCACCTGCGGAAGCCACGGTCACGGCCAGGGTCATCACAGCCTGTGGGCGCAGATCACGAGCGCAAGGGTCGGGATCGCCCCTGGTGCGGTGCGTGTCAACGATGCCGACTCGGCGACATCGTTCGGCGGAGTCACCGGCGGCTCGCGGACCGCGTCCGTGCTGGGCAGCCAGATTGCTGACGCCGCGACCGAGCTTCGCTCTCGCATCTGCGAGGTTGCAGGCGAACTGCTCGAAGCCAGCCCTGACGACATCAGCCTCACACCCGACGGAGCGCACGTCGCCGGAGTCCCGTCCCGGCTGACCAGCTGGACCGACATCGCAGCAGCCGCTCCGGAGGGCATCAGTGCCACCGCCGATGAGCAGCGAAGCGGCCCGACGCATCCATATGGCACCCACGCTGCTGCTGTTGAAGTCGACGCCGAGACCGGTCGTGTCACGTTGCTGGCGTTCGCAGCGGTCGATGACTGCGGCCGCATGCTGCACGAGGCCTCGGTGGAAGGCCAGCAGCACGGGGGAGCCGTTGCGGGCATCTCGCAGGCGCTCATGGAAGCCGGCCAATGGGATGCCGACGGCACGCCGCGCACCACCACGCTGATGGACTACCTCATCCCGGCCGCCCCAGACGTGCCACCCATTGACACAGCCCGGCTCGCCATACCGACCGACCGCAACGAGCTCGGCACCCGCGGCATCGGCGAGAACGGTGCCATCGCCGCCCCGCCGGCCGTGCAGAACGCGGTCATTGACGCGCTTGCCCACCTCGGCGTGACGCACATCGATATCCCGGTCACACCCCAGCGCGTCTGGGAGGCCGTCAACGCAGCCGAGGCCTCCGCAGGCTGACCGTCTGGTGCCCAGTCTCAGGCGTCGGGTGGCGCCGACGTTCGCGTGCTGAATACTTGAGTTTCCGCACACCGCCCCGGAGGCACCCATGGTCGAGCCGGACTTCCTGCACTTTGACACGCTGGCGCTGCACGCCGGCCAGCGGCCCGACCCGACCACCGGTGCTCGAGCCGTGCCGATCTACCAGACGACCTCGTACAGCTTCACCGACACCACCCAGGCCGCCAGCCTGTTCAACCTCGAGATCCCCGGTCACATCTACAGCCGCATCTCCAACCCCACGGTGGCGGTGCTGGAGGAGCGGATCGCAGCCCTCGAAGGGGGAGTCGGCGCCGTCTGCACGGCCAGCGGCATGGCGGCGTTCCACCTTGCGTGCGCCACCATCGCCTCGGCGGGCGACCACATCGTGGCCAGCCGCAACATCTACGGCGGCACGCACAACATCCTGAGCCTGACGCTGCCCCGCTTCGGCATCACCACGACGTTCGTGGATCCGCGCGACCTTGACGCGTGGCGTGCAGCTATCCAGCCCAACACCAAGGTGCTGTTCGCTGAGACGCTGGGCAATCCCAACATCGAGGTGCTCGACGTGTCGGCCGTAGCCGAAGCAGCCCATGAGGCAGCTCTGCCGCTGATGCTCGACGCGACATTCACGACGCCGCACCTGATGCGGCCCATTGAACTGGGTGCCGACATCGTGATGCACAGCGCCACGAAGTTCCTCGGCGGGCACGGCGTTGCCATCGGCGGCGTCGTGGTCGACGGCGGGCGCTTCGACTGGGCCGCTTCGGGAAAGTTCCCGACCCTCAGCGAGCCGTACGCGGGCTATCACGGCATCGCGTTCACCGACGAATACGGGCCTCAGGCGCTCTCGATGCGGGCCCGGGCCGAAGGCCTGCGCGACTTCGGTGCCGCGATGAGCCCGGCCACGGCGTTTTACCTCCTGCAGGGGGTAGAGACGCTGCCGATCCGGATGGACCGTCACGTTGCCAACACCGAAGCGGTGGTCGAATTTCTGGTCTCTCACGACGCAGTCAGCTGGGTGAGCCACCCGTCGGTGCCGACACATCCCGACTACGAACTCGCCAAGCGCCTGTTGCCCAAGGGGGCAGGAGCGATCCTGAGCTTCGGCATCGAAGGCGGGCGCGAAGCGGGCCGAAGGTTCATTGAGGCAGTGCGACTGGCGTCACACCTCGCCAACGTCGGAGATGCCAAGACGCTCGTGATCCATCCCGCGAGCACCACCCACCAGCAGATGAGCGCCGAAGACCTTGCCGCTGCCGGGGTCGGCGAGGACCTGGTGCGCCTGTCGATCGGCCTGGAGCACCCCGGCGACATCATCTCGGACCTGTCCCGCGCCCTGCGGGCCTCGCAGAAGGGCTGAACGCGTACGGTCGACGACGCGTCTAGAGCCGTAAGTCGTCGTAGAGGTTGGTGGCGACGTAGGCCAAGTCGGCTGGCGTTCCGTTGCGGGCCACCTGCCGCAGCATGTCCACCAGCGTTCTGTCGTCCTTGACAACGCGCCGGGCGTGCTCCGCATACTTGGTCAATTGCTCGGTGGTCATTCCCGTGGACTGCGCGCGTGGACCGGAGCGGGATGGGCGAATATCGCGATCGCGATCGGTTGACTCGGGCATGGCGCGCGGAGAACGATTCGCGACAGACGACTGCACATCGCCGAACGCCTTGCGCTGCCGCGAGACTTCGTCCGAAGATCGACTCTGAAGCGATCTTTCCTCGGTAGCGTCGCGCGCCTTGGGAGGAATCCTTTCGGCACGAGCCTCATTCCTGCGGTCCACGATGCAATTCCCTGCTGCCTGCTTCGGCGGTGTCGGGCGAGACTTGACGAGCAATGTTTGGTTGAAGCAAGTCTTAACCCAACGCCATGCAAAATCGCGGCGAGATGACCAGTAGGGGTCGCCGTCAATCTCGCTGACAGGACCGAGTCCTTCGATGGCAAGGCCATGCTCGTTACGCACCAGCGCGTCCGCTTGCGTGGACGGTGCCGACCATCGCAATAGGTCGGGGTAGGTGTGTCCTGGTCGGGGTTGGCCTGCGGCCAGTGCACGCAAGCGGGCTGCCTCGTCGATCAGAAGACCGGAATCTAGTGGCGCTTGCGGCGGCTCTAGTGCCCTGTCACCCGCACCGAGCAGCGCACCGGCCATCGATGCGATGGTGTCAGTATCGGTTCCCAGCGCGTTGGCGGCAATGACGCTCCCGTTAAACGCGTCATCTGCAATCGCCGCGAGAGCAGCCGCCGCGACGGTCGTCAGAACTCCGCTACCTGCTCGCTGCTTCTCCCTCAGACCGAGATCTCGACAGACCCGCTCGTAGGCATCGTGAGCATTATCTGCGTCTCGTACTGCCGAGCGCGACGTGCTGATGGCATCCACGATCTCACGAACAGCGGCATCCCAGCCTTGGCAAAGAGTCTGACCAGACGTGGCCTCCCACTGGTCAACCCAAAACACGCCGAGGAACTCGTGTCTCTCGATCGTCTGCGCTGAGCCTTCGAGGCTCGTGGCGATGTCTTGAGCTGTGTCGAGGCTTGGCGCATCTCCAGTCATAAGGCAGTGAGCCAGCAAGACGGCATGGAAGCACGCGCCCACGAGTGCCCGCGGGTGGCCATGCGTGCAAACGCTGTCCTCGATGACTGGGACCAAGTAGTCGCGTTCGATCAACCGCTCCGAAGCCCATACATGCGGTTGTATGCGCATGGCGGCACCGTTGCCACCGGCATCAGTCCAGCCCTTGAAGGTGTTGGTGTACCAATGCACGCGAGGGTTCGCGAGGTTCTTTGACGCCGCTTTGGACGCGCGTCCACCTCCGAGGGCATACGAGGGCCATGTGGGCAGCTCCACATTGGCGAACGTCTCGGTGTCAAAGCCACGGTCGCTGAGCGAGCGGCAGACTGCCAGCCGTAACTGTGTGTCGTCCGACCAGCACCCAGCCGGGAGCTGCACCTCCACGCCGCTTCTGCCCCCGACGCGTCGGGACCACGGCATCAGCCTGTCCAGCGTTTCACCGCGAGTCCGGCGCCGCAACAAGCGCTCATCGGCCAATTCGCTGATGAAGCCCAGTGCATCTCCATACGCCGCCCACAGCATTGAGTTGCGCGTTCTGCGAGAGCGCTCATCTTCTCGCGGGCCCAAGTCGAGTGTGCCTGTTGGGCTTCGAGACTCGGTCGAGGCTGCAGGACCTTCTTCCCCGAGCGGCAACGACGGTGTGCATTCAGTCGTGCTCATCGGAACGCTCCCGGGTCACACCTGATGCTAGGGCTCAGCGGCCCCAGGCTCAGGGCGGCGTGAACGCGATCGCCGACATCATCGTCAGGAACGATGACCGTTTGGAGGCCGTCGAGAGCCAGCGAGTGGGGATACAACACCTCAGCCTGTGGATCGGTCGGCACAGCGGACGCGTGCCCATGGCGATGGTGGACATCGCCGTAGTACCCCCAGGGGACGCTGGCGGCGAACATTTGTCTGAAGCCTCGTAGTCCGGTGGCGCGGTGAACATTGGGGTATGCATTGTTTGTCGTGGTGAATACGACGCCTGGGTCACCGAGCACCTTCGGCTCGAAGCTGAGAATGACCCAGTCCTCGTTTGGATGCCACTCTTCTGAGGCCTTCCTAAACAGGCGTGTATTGATGCCAGTCACGGAGAGATTGATGTAGTCATGCCATGACGCGTCGCGACTGCGGTCCGCGGCGTTGGGCTGATATACGAATTCAACCAATTCTTCGGCAGACAGGTAGCTACGGCCCTTTACGTCCATCGTTGTCAGGATGCCGACGAGCCCCGAGTAGCGCGTGAAGTGGACGATGTCAGCAATATCCCGGTCCAGCGCCTCATCGACGACGGCCGGGAAGCATGCCGCCTGCTGTACTTCCGATGCCGTTTGTGGACGGTCCTCCGGTGCCCACTCGCTGCCGCTCACAACTCCACCCGCTCGTAGGTCGCTGGGTCGAGCAATCGAATCAAGGTGGACTCTTCGCCTGGCTTGTATCCGAGCATGACCGACTTGCGGGCCCTGCCGACAGCCATCGCCAACATCCGCCGCAACTGCTCTAAATCGCCGTCACCGTCCTCTGGGCCGTGGGGCGTCACCCGTTGGCTGAGACCCGGAATCAGCACGTGGTCGAATTCGAGACCCTTTGCTGAGTGCATCGTGCACAGTGCGACGTTCTCGTGGCCAGTCGGCCACTCTGATTCTCGCGTCAGCTCGCAGTAGGCGATACCGCGCGCCGTGAGTACCCGCCGTGCTTCGTCAAACCATCCACCGCCGCGAGCCTTGAGCACTGCTGTTGTCTCGGTACGGAGGTCAGCGTTGTGTAGCAACCGGTCCAGCATGAAGGAGAACTGGGCGTTGTACGTGCCGACAGTCACTAGTGGTTTGGCACCCTCGACGGTGCAGGCGGCGAAATCTGGTAGCGCTCCGTCGTCCTCAACATCCAGATCCGCGACTAGCGGCAGCGCGAAACGAGCAATTGCTGCGGTATTGCGGTAATTGCGCGTGAGCTTGTGAGAGATACCTCGCGCGTCGATGCCGACCTCCGGCCAAGCGAGATAGCGCGGGTAGATGCGTTGTATCGCATCAAGGACAAACGTGGTGCTGTGGTCGTCACTCAGGTGGTGCAAGATCGCCCGTACTTGGTTGTTGGAGAAATCTTGTGCCTCATCGACAATGACGATGTCGTAGCGATGCTTCGGGAGTACAGATGCAGTGAGCAGGGCGAGATCGTTCCAGTCGACGAGACTCTGTCTTTTCTTAGCTGCGTCATATGAGGCGATAGGTCCGTCAAGCAAGGCCTGTCGGCGAGGCCTGTCAACTCTGGGAGCCCTACCTCGGCCAACGCGCCGTGCGTCCAGATAGTCATTCAGCTGGCCAGGCGGGAATCTGCCGAGCACGTATTCGATTTCGTCAATAAAGAAGTCGTGTTGGGCGCTGATGCCCAGATCGTCGAGGCCGAGGCTCAGCATCTCTCGAACCTCCGCGCGTTCGAGCACGGACACTCGTCCCGCGAGTTCCCACGACCAGGCACCGAACGTGGAGATCTCTAGTTGGAGCGCATCGTCGCCGTTGTCGGCCTTCCGGGCGAGCTCTTCGATGTATCCCCGAAGCGTGCGATTGAAGGTCAGCACGAGCACTCGAACTGGTTCTTCGGCACTCTCCCGTCGCCGACGGCGGAGCCGCGCCTCCGTCTGAAGACGGAGTTGGAGCAGTGCTGTGGATGTCTTGCCGCTACCCGCTGCACCCCGGATGATTCTGAATCCGGGCCTATTGTCAGCCACGATCTTCCGCTGCTCGGGCGTCGGGTTGAAATCTGGCAAGACACGCATGGCGAGCCCTTAACACGTTGCCGACACCATGGCTTGGCACCATGGGTTTATGAATGTAGCGCCAGCATCGGCGCCATCAGGGGATAGCGTCATCCCTCGGCCAGTCCTGGCCAGAAGGTCATATGTGACGGAACGACGACTGCGCATCTCGCTGCTGCTGCTATTTCTCGCAGGCAGCTGTTCGACAGACGAAGCCGTAGACCTTGGGGCGTCGCCCGAGACCTCGCCAAGCACCACCATCGCCGTTGCCACAGGTGGGCTGGGGGGGCAGCCAAGCTGCGGAGCCAACGACATCGTTCGTGGCGGTGTCGGCCGGATACTCGCATTCGTGCGGGCTGCGCGTCGACGAGAAGGTGATTTGCTGGGGGTCCAATCACTTTGGGCAGGCCGACGTGCCATCGGGTTTGTTCACGGCTGTATCGGCGGGTGGTGCGCATTCGTGTGCTGTGCGCATCGACATGACTCTGGCCTGCTGGGGCTCCGATTCTCACGGGAGCACGAACGCGCTGTCGTCGTGAGCGACTCAAAGTCGTTCGCACGGCCGAGACTCCCGAATAGTTCGAGACCCAGCCAGAAATCCTTGCGTTCACAGTCCCGGCCGAAGTGGACTCTGCCGTCGCTCGCGTGTCGACAGCGCCTACATCGAGAACGGCGCCCCGTCCCGCTGTCGCTCACGTCAAAGACTACGAACTATCTCACCCGAGGCCCAACGACGAAAGGTCACGCCACCTAGACGAACCAGCGAGCCCCATAGGGCCGAAGCTTGCTCCGGATTGGCAACGCGAGAACAAGAACTCAATGCGCTGTAGCGTCATGCTGCTTTGGAGGTTCGGGTTAGGAACTCAAGCCAAAGGGAGCTCCTTATGTTTGAGTTCGCGGTTCGGGGAAACTCCGTCGGCGTGGCCACTGGGGGAGTGATCCCAGATGCGGCGTCGGCGACTGAGGCGCCCGTGGTGCTGCTCGTGCACGGCGCCGGCATGAACCGCACTGTGTGGCAGCTGCAGACTCGCTGGCTGGCCCATCACGGCTACACGCCGCTGGCCATCGACCTCCCAGGTCACGGCGACAGCGACGGCGAACCGCTGGGCTCGGTCGCAGAGATGGCCGGCTGGCTCGGGGACGCCGTCACCGTTGTGTGCGAGCAGTTCAGTTGCAAGGAGGTCCGGCTGGTGGGCCATTCGATGGGCTCGCTCATCTGCACCGAAGCCGCTGCGGCGGATCAGGACAGCATTGCCCGGCTGGTCCTGATGGGCACCGCAGCGGCAATGCCGGTGCATCCGGCGCTGCTGGGTGCCGCTGAGAAGAACGAGCTCTTGGCGCCCGAGCTCATGACCGCATGGGGACACGGCAACCGGGCGCACGTCGCCACCAACCCCACGCCTGGACTGTGGATGGTCGGCGGCGGGGTTGCGTTGCTGCAGCGGGCCGATGACGGCGTGATCCATGCCGACCTGTCAGCGTGTGCCGCATATGAGGCCGGAGACGCTGCCGCACGAGTGACCTGCCCGGTGACCGTCATCGTCGGCAGCGAGGACAAGATGACCCCGCCTCGGGCAGCCGCCCCCCTGATTGCCGACTTCGAGAACGTCGACGTCGTCCACCTCGCTGGCGCCGGCCACATGATGATGAACGAGGACCCCGCCGCGGTCCGCGCGGCCCTCGCCGCAGCACTCACCTAACCAGCTCGGTCGTGCGCGTTCTGGGCTGTGTCGGTCGTGCGCGCTCCGCGCGCGGCTGCCATCATGTTGCGGCGGCATCCCGAATCGAGCAGCCGCGAGAGGAGCCAGACATGGCAGTCGAGCGATTTCCCGTGGAGGCCTCGCACATCCTGATGTTCGCGAGGTCGATCGGCGACACGAATCCGATCTATAGCGACCCCGAGTACGCGGCTGGCACCGAGGTCGGCTCGATAATCGCGCCGCCTACTTTCGCGCAGTCCAGTGCGCAGTTCGATCCCGACTATTTCTTGCGCCCCAAGCCCGACAAGAAGTGGTTCGGCAGCGGCCGCACGGCCTCGGGCACGCTCGTGCGCGACTTGTCTGAGGCAGATGGCACCGACGTCGCCGACGAGCGTGAGGACGACAAGCAGTCGGGTGCGGCTGCGGGCGGCCTGCATGCAGAGCAGCACTTCACCTACCACCGGCACCTGCGGCCGGGTGACGTGCTGCACACGGTCAACTACGAGGGCGAGAAGTGGGAGAAGCAGTCCAAGCGGGCTGGCATTCTCAAGTTCTCCGAGGCCGTCACCGAGTACCGCGACGAGGACGACGAGCTGGTCATCACGGCCAAGGGCGTCGGCGTCGTCACCGAGAAGGTCATCGACGGCTAGGTCGGAGATGACCCATCAAACGCGGATCGACAACTAGCGGTTCGCTGGAACCCACTACCCAGAAAGGCCCACAGACATGGCACTCAGCGCATCGCAGCTCAACGTCGGCGACAGCTACTCCGAGCAGCTCGTCGATGACCTCACTCGCACCCAGATCGTCCAGTACGCGGGAGCGTCCGGCGACTACAACCCTGTCCACACCGACGAGAAGTTCGTCACCGAGGTGGCCGGCTACCCGACGGTGTTCGCCCACGGCATGCTCACCATGGGCATGACCGGCCGCATGGTCACCAACTTCGTGGGCGACGGCCGCCTCACCTACTACGGCGTGCGGTTCACCAGCCAGGTGTGGCCCGGTGACTCGCTCACCGCCACGGCGGAGGTGACTGAGATTCGTGACGAGGACGGCCAGAAAATGGTCGACCTCACCATCACCACAACCAATCAGGACGATCGTCCCGTTCTCACCGGCCAGGCCACCGCCCGCCTCGACGACTGATCAAGTCCGGCGCGGGCAGATCGCGCCTGCGACCTCATTGTGCTACAATGTAGAACATGGCTGAAGTCGGCATCCGGGCGCTCAAGCAGAATGCCTCCGAGGTCGTGGCGCGGGTAGCCGCAGGCGAAGAGATCACCGTGACGAACCGTGGCCTGCCGGTGGCAAAGATCATTCCGATCCGCGGGTCGCGCCTCGGGGAGATGATCGCCGCGGGTAGCGCCCGGCCGGGCAAGGGGAATCTCGCCGACTTGCCTCCGCCCCAGCCAGGACCCAGCCTCTCAGCGGAGATCTTGCGAATGCGAGCCGACGAGCGGTACTGAGCAGTTGCCCCACTACTTCGACTCATCGGCATTGGTCAAGCTCGTCGTCGTGGAGGCAGAGTCGGATGCTCTGCGGACATGGCTCGCCGACGCACACTGGCCCGGCGTCACGAGCGACATCACGATTACCGAGGTGCTGCGCGCCATCCGGCGTGTACAAATTGACCGCTTGGTCGAAGCTCGTCAAGTCTTGGCCCAGGTCACGTTCGTGGCTGTCACCCCGGAGATCTGTGAGCGAGCTGCGTTTCTTGACCCTCTGCTCTTGCGCAGCGCGGATGCGATTCACCTTGCCACTGCGCTCGATCTTGCCGACGACCTCGACGAGTTCGTCACCTACGACGAGCGGCTAGCGGATGCCGCCCGAGCCGCAGGCGTAGCAACGCACTCGCCGGGCTAGCCCTTCGCCCTTCCGGCGAAGCCGAACAGCTTGCCGGCGACCTGCAGCTATTGTCGCATATGTATGTACATCTCTCATTCTTCGGCATGCACGTAGGAGGGTCGTCATCATGAAGCGGCGAAGCAGAACAGCTCCGGACGATCTGACCGAACCGTCCATGGTCGGGCACAAGGCCACTCGCATGCGGGTGACAGCGGTGCTGTGCGTTGTGGTGCTGTGCGTTGCGACACTTGTCGTGGCGACACCGACGCAGGTCCACGCTCAGTCCGATCCCTTGACGGAAGAGGAAACCGATTACGTGACGGGTGCGCCCACCTGCTGCATGTACATGTGGGGTGACACGTGGATCTGGCTGACTTGGGTGAACGCCTCTTCTCACGACAAGCACGGCAATGAGATCACCTATGCCGAGGTTCGGTACATCCGAGAGGATGTGGAGGACAAGTCAGACGAGAACTGGACGGTCGTGAGGGCCGAGACGGACTGGCAGCACGAAGTCACCGGCTTGGAGTTCGAAGTCGTGTACCGGTACCAGATTCGAGCGGGCAGCGTTGCCGGCGTCAGCCCGTGGAGTGATTCGCTCATCGAGGGTGCCCGGACACGCCCGTCGCCGATCTACCAGCCGTCGCTGACGGTCGGCGACGGGTCGCTGGTCGTTTCGTGGGCTCAGCTGCCGGATTCGGACGACATCGACTACGTCGGCTATGAGGTCTACTGGACCAGGACCGACACCCCATTGAAGTACCGGACATGGGCTTGGCCCACGAGCGGGTTCATCTCGAGTCCCGATGAGTGCCATGCCTCAGAGCGGATGAGCTACATCATCACCGGTTTGGACAACGGCCATTCGTACGATGTCCTGGTTCGAGCGAAGAGCAGTTGGGGAGACTGGAGCACGCCCTTCCTCGAGTATGAGCAGTCCTCGAGTGCGACCCCCTATGCCAGCGCCGGAACCCCAGAGCCCATCGCTGCCTTTGCGTCGTGCGATCTGCCACCGCCGGTCATGTCGAGGCAGAGCGTGAGTCTGTACCTGAATCCGGCATTCCTGCGAACGGGGGACGACCCGGTGCCAGATTCGTCACCGTCTGAGGATGTGGCCCCGAATCCTGACTCGACTCCGGATCCCGATCCCGATTCGGGCTCCGATCCGAATCCGGACCCCGATGCAGACCCGGACGAAGAACAGCCGCTGACGGCTGAGTTCGTTGCGGATACGGTGCCGAGGGCACACACCGGCAGCGGGAAATTCACGGTGAGGATTCAATTCAGCGAGGCGATCCGGGTGAGCTACAAGACGCTGCGAGACAATTTGCTCGCAGTAACCAACGGCGCGGTTCGCAAGTTCAAGCGGGTGGACGGGCGCAGCGACCTGTGGGAGATCCACATCAGGCCGAACTCCACTGCCGACGTGACACTCACCCTGCCGGCCGCGACGGACTGCACCAAGACTGGGAAGAGCTACACCCAGGCATGCACGGCAGATGGAACGCCGTTGTCCCATGACGTCACCCTCACCATTCCCGGGCCATCGAGCGGCAGCGCGAGCGTCGGCACGGCGAGTGTCAGGCGCTGGGGTTGAGTTTCGGTGCTGGCAGCCGGTGCTGAGTTCGTGCTGGATGGACGCTGTGCTAGCTCTTCGCCCGCTGGGCGCTGTGCTAGCCCTTCGCCCTTCCGGCGAAGCCGAACAGCTTGCCGGCGACCTTGCGGATCTGGATCTCTTCTGATCCCTCGGTGATCCGGTACCGGCGGTGGTGCCGGTAGATGTGCTCGAAGGGCATGTGGCGCCCGTAGCCGTTGCCGCCGCAGCTCTGCATGGACCGGTCAGCTGCGTCGCAGCAGAACCGGTTGCCGCGGTAGTTGCACATAGCCACCTTGTCGGTGATCTCCATGTGGTCGACGCCTTCGTCCATCTCCCAGGCAGTCTTCCAGATGAGCGCCCGGACCATCTCGGCCTCGGTGTACAGCTCGGCCAGCGGGAACTGGATGGCCTGGTTCTGCGCCAGCGGCTTGCCGAACGTGGTGCGGTTCTTCACATAGTCGACTGCCACGTCGATGCAGTGCAGGCCAGCGCCCACTGACGAGGCCGCCTGGCGGATCCGGTTCTCGTGCACGAACAGCTGCGCTGTCTGCAGGCCGCGGCCCTCTGACCCCAGGATGTCGTCGTTGTGGACCCGCACGTCGGTCAGGCGCACGTGGGCGTGGTCGGTGGGCATGTTGAAGGTCCACATGAACTTCTCGACCCCGAAGCCCGGCGTGTCGACCGGGACGATGAAGCAGGTGATGCCGTGCCCCTCGCCGGGATTCCCCGACGTGCGGGCGAAGATGTAGTCGTGGGTGGCGTGGTGCAGCCCGGTGTTCCAGTATTTCTCGCCGTTGATGACCCACTCGTCGCCGTCGCGCTCCGCGGTGGTCTCCATCCAAGTGGCATCTGAGCCATGCAGCGGCTCGGTCAGGCCGAAGCCGATGCGGGCTTGACCCTCGAGCATCTTGGGAATCCAGTAGTCCTGCTGCTGGGGTGACCCGTAGCGCTCCATCATCAGCACGGTCGGGAAGTTGCCGATGATCGAGCTCTCGTTCTGCAGGTCGTTGTGCAGACCGAGACCGCGGCGGGCCAGGTGCTCCCGGATGATCGCCATGCCCAAGTTGGTCCCGTCGCTGCCGCCGAAGCGCTCGGGCAGGTGCCAGCGCAAGAAGCCTGCCTTGTCGGCCTTCTTGCGCATGCGGACCAGCAGGCCCTCCCACTCCGCGTTCGGCAGGCCGTCGCGTTCCCAGTCGGTGCGCGAGTCCTCCCGGCGGTGGTCGAAGAAGCGGATGTTGTCGTCTTCGTTCTCGATGGGCTTGATGACGTCGGTGATGAACGTGTCCAGGTCGTCGAGCAGCTGCGCGATGTCTGCAGGGATCGTGAAGTCCATGCGCGGCAAGCTACCGGCCACCCGCGAACCCCGCCGGGCCGTGTGCGAGGATGGGACTCGGGAGGCCGAGATGAGTTCCGCATTCGAGAAGATCATGGACGGCCTGAGGGAGGCAGAGGCCTATCTCGAGGGAGAGCGCGCTGGTTTCCGGGTCAGCGAAGTCAAGGTTCCCGAACCCGACGAGCGCGACGGGGAATCGACAGAACAATGACGATGTCGGTTCTGGTGTGGTCGGACTACCTGTGACCGTGGTGCCATCTGGCACGGGCCCGGGCGGCTCGACTGGCTGAACGTCACGACCTCGAAATCACCTGGCTGGCCTACGAGATCCATCCCGAGGTGCCGGCGGAGGGCATCGAGCTCCGTTCAGGGTTCGACCGGGTGGCCGCGCTTGCCGAGGCTGAGGGCATCCGCTTCGTGTCACCCAAGCGCCTGCGCAACAGTGCCAACGCGCACCAGGCCGCGCTGGCGGTCGAGCACGCAGACCCCGACGCTGCCGAGCGTTACCACGATCGGCTCTACGCCGCCTACTGGGAGGACGAACTCGACGTCACCGACCCTGAAGTGCTGGTCACCTTGGCGGCCGATGTGGCTATCGACCCTGACGTGCTGCGGCGCGTTGTCACCAACGACGAGCTATTGCCTGCCCTGCGGGCGTCGATGGCTCGTGCGAACGAGTGGGGTATCAGCGCGACGCCCAGCTGGCTGTTTGACGGGCGGCTCGTCATTCCAGGAGCGCAGGACGACGATTTCATGGCCGACGTCATCGGGCGCCTGCGCGAGCGGCCTGCCCCTGGCACGAACTGAGGTTGCCTCGCAGGTTTCCGCGGCGACGGAGGCCCCGATTCGTCAGCCGTCGGACCCGGCGCCCGCCGTGGGCGGCGGGATTACCGGGAAACCGTGGGATTTCCAGCCGGCCATGCCCCCATCGAGGTCCGTGGCGTTGCCGAATCCCAGGTCCTGCAGGCGAGCGGCGGCGAGGCTGGAGCTGTAACCCTCATTGCACACGATGACCAAGCGGTCGTCGAAGTCGGCTGCTGTGCCCTCGGCGAAACCTGATGCGCCGTCGATGCGCCACTCGAGCACCAAGGGGTCGATGGGCTCGGAGCCCTCGATGATGCCGTTGGCCTCGCGCTGGTCCCGCGATCGGATGTCAATGACGCGCAGCCGGCCGGTGCCGACGGAAGCCCCAGCCTCCAGCAGCACGGCAAGCTCATCAGGCGAGACCCGGTCCAGCCCGGCGCGTGCCTCCGCGAGCAGGTCGTGGACCGTCTTGCGCTGTGGTTCAGGCACAGTTCAACGCTCCCAACGCCGCCGTGCCCCGCAAGCCTAAGAGGCTAGGCCGATAGGCGAAGCCGTGGCCCGAGCGGCCCCCCAGCGTTGCGAACAAGAGCGGGAAGCAACAGGCGCCGCGGCGAGAAGGCCCACCTATTCGCGCATCCCTTCAGGTTCAGGGGCTGTCGATGAACTCGACCCAGTTTCCGTCGGGATCTTCGACCATCCCGACCACCACGCCGGGCCGCGCTTCGAGCCGGCGCCAGATGATGTTGGCCCCGGCCTCCTCGCAAGCGGTCATCACTTCTTCGAAGTTGCCGACGTTGAAGGTGAAATAGCGCAGGCCGGTGGCGCCGGTGATGCCGCCCGTGGCACCGGCAGGCACGTCAGCGACGGGCACCACAAGTTTCAGCATGCTCTTGTTCGCCCACAGTCGGTGCATCTGGGCGATGCCCACCTTCTCCATGTTCAGCGTCTGCTCGAACTCGAGCCCGAGCACATCGCGATAGAACGCGAGCATCTCGTCGCCGTTGCTGGTGACGATGCCGAGGTCGAAGCCTTCCTTGGTCGGTTGCAGTGCCACGTTGCCCCTTGTCTTTCTGCCTGGTTTGGCGGGTGTAGTTGGCGGTTCTCTGGCGTGCGGGCCGGTCTCGTGTCCTCAGTCGTAACTGACGCCGAGGCCGGCACGAGCGTCGGTCTGGATGCCGTACGTCGGGATTGGGTAACGCAGCCCGTTGCGGGACAGCGCCTCCATGCCTTCGACCGCAACGACGAGATCTTCCGGTGTGAGAGCAATCAAGAGCTCGTCCTCCATCACACCGCCGTAGCGGCGCTCGGCGAAGCAGGGAATCGACACGCTCGGCTCTCCTGTGTGCAGCGCCCGGCCCCACGAGTCAGCGCACGCTGACTCGCCGACGCAGCCCCATTCCATCTTCTTGTAGCCACGCCACTGCAGGCCGTTGATGAGGATGATCATCTGGGCGGGCGTGGCATAGATCATGCAGACGTCGGGCGGGTTGAGTCGTTTCGACGACAGCGGTGCAACCACCATCGCCTCGTAGGTGCCATAGGGCACGCAGTCCATGGCGTGCTGGTGCTCGGAGGCATCCTCCAGCGTCTCGAACCACACGCCGGCCATGCGGTCGCCCGACAGCCATTTGTCGTCTTGGGGATGCAGCCCGATGACGGCGCCGCACTGGGCGCCGACGAGGTCGTCCATGGTCACGCCGACCGTCCAGTTGAGCCGGCAGGCCATGCCCACGATCTGGTCGGTGGTGTGGATGGCGTTCGGGCGGCGCACCCGCGGCACGGCCTCCATATCGGCCGTGGTCTCGAAGAGCTTCATGCCGATCGGAGTGGTGCGCAGCCGCAGCACAGCCTGCAGGCGTGCAAGCAAATCGTCCCAGTCGATCGACTCGGTACGCACGTGCGCTGCGGTTTCGGTCGTTGCGTCGGCCACATCGGTCTGGGTCACGGCTGCCCCCTCAGGTATGGCTGGCCTGTTGCTTCCCGATTCTCAGGCCAGCCGGATTCGCAAGGTCACGCTAGTTCGGCGACCACGAGCGTGAGCCGCCGTCAGCGCTGGCTCTGCGGCCGGGGCAGCCATGGCTCGCAGCGTCAAGCGTTGGTGATCGGGTTGATCCAGCTCAGTTCGGCAAATCTCGCGAAGTCGGAATCTGCTGAGACGATTGCCAAGCCATGTTCGATGCACAGTGCAGCGAGCGCCGCGTCGGGAATGAGGTTTGCGCTGAGGTGCAACTCGCGTACGAGCCGCCCGAGGATGTCGCGATGCCCTTGGCCGGGATCAGGAATCCATGCGCTTGGTGCGTCCAGCCAGGCTTCGACAAAGGCCCATGCCGCTGTGGGCGAGAGCGGATTGGCTACCGCTCGGGGATTGGTGACGATCCTCAGAAACCCGGTTAGAGACTGCCACGGAAGCCCGACACGACGCGGTCCGTTCAGCGCCTCTTCGAGCCACGGTCTCGCTACTTCGTGGAAGGGACTGTGCTCGTCGACTGCATAGAGCAGGACGTTGGCATCGACGAGCACCGGCAGCTACCTGGTATGGGGACCTTCGAGCAGGTCGATGGCCTCGGCCACGTTGCTCACGTCGATACGGATGCCGAGCGGGTGGGTCTTCTGGACGAAGGGCTCGCTCGCCGATTCAGCCGCTAACCCTCGGCGAACGAGATGGTTGACGGCCTCGGACACCCCCATGCCGGTTTCCCGGCGCAATCGGGCAAGTGCTTGCGCCGCGTCCTCATCGAATTCGACGGTCGTGCGCATGCAAGAAAGCTAACACGTCAGTGTGAGAAGTTCAGCATGCACGTGTACAGGCCGGGGCACCACTCTGGGGGCCGACTCCGGAATCGGCGAGAGCAGCGGTACTAGCGTGGCGCGCCGGCTCACCGCTGGCGGGCCGGATCGGAGCGGGCGACTACCCGTCGATGCGAAGGAGCATTCGCGACATGGCAGAGGGACTGAGGGTCGAGCGGGATGGGCGCGTCGGGCTGGTGATCATGGATCGCCCGCCCCATAACTTCCTGAGCTACCGCCAGGTGCACGACATCGCCGATGCGCTGGTCGAGCTGGAAGACGACATGGGCATCGGCTGCGCGGTGCTGGCCGCCGAGGGTCGCTCGTTCTGCGCAGGTGCCGACCTGGGCGGCGAGGGCGTCGGCGGTGGTGCCGAAGAGAAGGTCGGCGGCAATGCAACGCTGCAGCTGTACCAAGGCTCGGGGCGGCTGTTCGACGTGACGCTGCCCATCGTTGGGGCGATCCACGGTCCCGCCATCGGAGGCGGTCTGGGACTGGCGATGGTGCCCGACATCCGCATCACCTGCCCCGAGGCTCGGTTTTGCGCCAACTTTGCATCGCTCGGCATCCACCAGGGCTTCGGCATGAGCGTGACGATGCCGGCCCTGCTGGGCCCTGAACGCGCTGCCAAGGTGCTGCTGGGCGCCAAGCGGTACAAGGGCGATGAGGCAGTCGAGCTAGGTCTCGCCGACGAGTGCGTGCCTGCTGATCAGGTACGCGACCGCGCCATCGAAATCGCTGGCGAGATTGCTGCGAACGCCCCGCTGGCCGTACGGGCCATCAAGGCCACGCTGCGACTCGGCCTCGGCGACCGCGTCCGCGAGATCACACAGCGCGAGGCCGCGGAGCAACTGCGCCTCTCGGGCACACAAGACGCCCGCGAAGGCATGGCGGCCGTCTCCGAGCGCCGCCTCGGCAACTTCCAGGGCCGCTAGAGCTCCCGACGGCGCCTCATCGCGCCTTGAGATCCAGCGGGGGTTGCTGGGCGCGCCATGATGAATGACATGCGAGTCGCGATCACGGGCATTCGTGGGCTGATCGGCGGAGCGCTTGCAGCGAGCCTGCGGGCTGACGGCCACGAGGTCGTCGGGGTGTCCCGAAGTCCCGGTCCAGCGCCCGTCGAAGGCAGCGAGAACGAAGCCGCCGGGCAAACGGTCGTCTGGAACGTGGCCGAAGAAACCATCGACGCGGCCGCGCTCGAAGGGCTCGACGCCATTGTCCACCTGGCGGGGGAGAGCATCGGCGGGCGGTGGACCGACAAACGCAAGGCCGACATCATGTCGAGCCGCGTCGAGTCCACCAAGCTGCTGGCAGACACCGTCGGCAAGCTCGATGCCAAGCCGTCGGTGTTCGTCTGCGGCTCTGCTGTCGGGTTCTACGGGAACCGGGGCGAGGAGGAGCTGACCGAGTGGTCGCTGCCCGGTAACGGCTTCCTGACCGAAGTCTGCAAGCGCTGGGAACGCGCCGCGGTGCCGATCGGTGACGCCGGGGTGCGACTCGTTCGCATTCGCACAGGTCTCGTCGTGGGGCGCGGAGCGCCGGCGATTGAACGCATGGCGCGCATCACCCGACTCTGTGCCGGAGGGCCGCTGGGCACCGGTCGCCAGTGGTGGAGCTGGATCAGCCTCGACGACGAGGTCCGCGCCATCCGGCATCTCATCGACAGCGACGTGAGCGGTGCATTCAACCTGACAGCACCCAACCCGGTCCGCCAGCAGGGCTTCCAGCGGGCGCTGAGCTCGGCCCTGCGCCGCCCTTCGTTCATGCCCGCGCCGCCGTTCGCCATCCGGGCTGCGCTGGGGGAGATGGGTCAAGCACTGCTGCTCGACTCGACCCGAGTGCTCCCCGACGCTCTCACCGAGGACGGATTCCGCTTCGAGCATCCCGAACTGGCCGGCGCACTCGCGGAGGCGCTCTAGCCGCGACAAACAAGCTGCCGAGCGAACTCCGGCGTCCTAGCGTGGCCGCCATGACCCAAGGCAGTGGCTCGGACGGCGGTGTCTCAGCGGGCGTGCTCGGCGTGACTATCCGGCGTGACAGGTGGGGCATCGCTCACGCCGAGGCCTCGACGGCCGATGAGGCATTCGCGGCACAGGGCTGGGTGGCGGCCGACGACCGGATCTGGCAGATGGAATGGGACCGGCGCCGGGCGATGGGGCGCTGGTCCGAGGTCGTCGGCATGGCCGGAGCGCGCGAGGACGCCTTCTTCCGCCGGCTCGGGCTCGCCGCGATCGCGCAATCCGACTACGCCGCGCTTGAATCCCGCACCCGAGCGATGTGCGAGGCCTACACCGAGGGCGTGAACCGTTGGCTCGTCGACCATGCAGATGCGCTTCCAGCCGAGTTCGAGCACCACCCAGCGCCGCCAGAGCCGTGGGAACCGTGGCATTGCGTAGCGGTGTACAAGCTGCGCCACATCTTCATGGGAACGCTGACTCGCAAGCTATGGCGGGGGCGGATCATGGCTCAGGCGGGCCCTGAGGCCGTGATCGCCACGGTGGGGGACATCGAGGCTGACTCGGCAATGGTTCCCGGCGACGGGCTTCGTCCCGATCTGCTTGAGGATGCAGCGAGGGTGCTCGACGCGAGCGCAGCCGACATGGCGGCGCTTGCGGCGGCCATGGATTCGGACGGGGCGTCCAATTCGTGGGCGCTCAGCGGCGAGCGCACTGCGAGCGGCAAGCCGCTGCTCGCCGGCGATCCGCACCGCGGCATCGAATTCCCGAATGTGTACCACCAGTGTCACCTGCGCTGCGACGAGTTTGATGCGATTGGCATGGGCTTCCCAGGCGTACCCGGCTTCCCGCACTTTGGGCACAACGCGGAGGTGGCCTGGGGCATCACGCATGGCATGTGCGACGACACCGATGTGTTCGTGGAGCGCTTTGCCGCAGGCTCCTCGCTGGGGGAGCCGTGGCGCACCGAGGAGCTCCACATCCGTGGCGAGGGCACCGTCGAGGTTCTCTGCGGTTCCACGCCCAGGGGGCCGGTGGTGCTCGGCGACCCCGCCGATGGCATCGCGCTGTCATTGCAGTGGACCGGCATGTTCGGCCCTGACACGACGCTGGATGCCCTGTGGCCGATGCTCGTTGCAGGCTCGACGGCTGAGCTGATCGAGGCCGTCCGGCTGTGGGTGCTGCCCGTCAACAACCTGCTGGCGGCCGACCGCTGTGGCGCGGTCGCTTTCAAGATTCGCGGTCGTGTCATCGAGCGCCCGCCGGCGAGCCGCTGGACGCCCGTACCCGGCACCGACGAGTTCGCGTGGGACGGCCTGGCACCGGTGCCATTTGAGGACCTGCCGCAGTGGATCGATCCTGAGCGGGGCTACCTGGTGACCGCCAACAACCGGACGGCCGATGGCGGCCCGTACATCTCGCTGGACTTCGCCGGCCCGAGCCGGCACGACCGCATCTGCGAACTGCTGGCGCCCATGACCGGCGTCACCGTCGCTGACATGAGCGCCATCCACGCCGATGTGACGTCGCTTGTGGCCCCTAGAGTGCTCGGCCTGATCACCGAGTACGCGGTCGAGTGCGGCCACGAGCTCTCACACACGCTGCTCGACATGCTGGCCGAGTGGGATCAGCGCGTGACTGCTGACTCGGCTCCCGCAACCATCTATGCGGTCGTCAAGCGCCGGCTGATCGAAGCCATCGCCGAGCGGCTCGGCATCGCCGGGGCCGAGCTGGGTGCCGGCGGGTGGCCTCCTGCCGCCGAGGCCAGTCGCATGGCCGCGGGCGCCGCGATTCGCATGCTCTGCGAGCGGAACCTCGACGTGGTGCCCGGGCTGGACAACCCCATCTCGTTGCGGATGGCGTTCAGCGCTTGTGTGGACGAGACCGCCGCCGAGCTGACCCAGCGGCTCGGCGACGACCCGCAGTCGTGGAAATGGGAACGGGTTCACCGCATGGCCTCGTCGCACCCGCTCGCATCAGCACTCGCTGCTGCGCGGGATCTGCACCCGCCGATCGACGGCTGTGCGGGTGACGGCGACACCGTGCGTCAGGGCGGGACGGCACCCGAGACAGGGGAGCGGGCCATTCATGGCTCGGTCGCACGGTATGCATTCGATCTCGATGACTGGGACAACTCTGGTTGGGTGGTCCCCCATGGCGTGTCGGGCGTGCGCGGCAGCGGCCACGACCTCGACCAGCGCCAAGCGTGGCTCAACTGCGAGCTGGTCCCGATGGCGTACAGCGCTGCAGCGGTGGAGTCGGTCACCGCCGATGTCCGCGAGATCTAGGCGGGGACCAGAGCGCGGCCCGATCGCGCAACAGAGCGAGCAATGTCGATGAGCTCCACACCTGCTGCTGGCAGCTTTGTCCGCAGGCACCAGATGTCGCCCGAAGCCGCGGCGTACAAGGCCCGGCGCAAGCCGTCGGTGCCGATCCAGATGCCCGATCTGACCGACCATGCTGCGGTCGCGAACTGGCGGGCTGCGACCAATGCGCTGTGGGGCGAAGACGACGATCCTGCGGTGCCTCACCGGCGAGAGGTCATCGGCGGCATCGCATGCCTGGTCGCCGGTCCACCGCCCCGCGCGGGCGCGCCGATCGTGGTCTATGCACACGGCGGCGGCTACGTGCTGGGCAGCGCGTCCGTCGCCATAACGATCACCGCCCGCTTGGCCCGGACCCTGCGTGTCGTCTCGGTCGACTACCGCCAGCCGCCCGAGTGCTCGTTCCCCGCAGCGCTGGACGACGTCCTGGCCGTATATCTCGCGCTCGCCGCCGGTGACACCCCGGTGGCGCTCGCTGGCGACTCATCCGGGGGAGCGCTCGCGCTCAGCGCTGCGGTGACGGCGGCCGCTCGAGGCCTGCGGCCCGCAGCGATCGCTCTGTTCAGCCCCCTGCTGGACCACGTTTCTGTGCCCGGCAGCCCGCTTGCCGACGACGAGGGACGCCGCCTCATCGATTACTACACCGGCGACGCCGACCCTGCCGATCCTCGCCTGTCGCCGCTGCGTGCCGAGCTCGGTGGGCTGCCGCCCGTGCTCATTCAAGCGGCGGCCGACGAGCCGCTCGCAGCCCAAGCCCGCGAACTGCTGCACCGGGCCGCCATTGCCGGTGTCGACATCACTCTCGATCTCTGGGAGGGCATGTGGCACACCTGGCACTACCACGCGCTGCCAGAAGCCGACCAAGCGCTCGCGGAAGCTGCCGCCTTCCTGGCGGCGACGCCCGGTAGCCGTCGAAGCTGAGGTGCGAATCGTCAAGACCGGCAGACACCGCGGTGAATGTTGCCGGGGGTGTCGTCGGGTGGGGATGTCTCGGTTGCGGTGCTGGTTCCTGCGGTGGTGTCTCCGCTGGCGCGTCGTCCCACGAGCTGCGCGGTCACCCAGCAAGCAGCACCGCCGAGCCGTGTCATGTCGCGACCGGTGATCAGCGGCTGGCGCCGATCTCGATCGGGAGCTCGGTCTGCTCGTTCCCGTCGTCGAACACTGCGACGATCCGGAGCTTGCCGCCGAGGCGGGCGATGTAGCTTCGCAGAGTCGAGACCCTGATGTCATCACCTCGCTCGAGCTGGGAGACCGCGGACTGAGAGATCCCAAGAGCAGCTCCGAGGTCGGTTTGCGACCGATCAAGCGCCCGGCGAAGCTCGTAGAGTCCGATCTCGTTGAGCGTCTCGTCGCGCAGCGCTGCGAGGCGCTCGACCGCACCGGGGCGCGACGCGATCTGGTCGTGGAGCATGCGGTAGCTAGTAGTCGACGGCATGGCTTGGATCCTTTCTGGTTTCAACTGTCATCGTCGATGGGGCCTTGTTCGGCCAGTGCCGTGAGGTGGCGGTCGTAGAGGTCGTCGGCTGCGGGGATCGCCGTTCGGTACCAGTCCTTCCAGAGTCCGCTCTTGTCGCCTCCGAGCAACAAGATGGCGTGACGACGGGGATCGAAAGCGAACAACACTCGAAGAGCGCCGCCTCGCGATGCACGCAGCTCTTTCATGTTGGCGTGGCGGGAGGCCTTGATCTCACCAACGACCGGGCGCTTGAGACCCGGCCCAACCTCGGCCAGCAACATGACGCGATCGTCGAGCGCTTCCTGTTGCGCTTCGGTCAGCCCGAGCCACCAATGTTCAAACTCATCGGCGTATTCGACTTCCCACACGCCAATGAGTATAAGAAACATCTTCTATAAGAGCAAGCTTCTATCGCTGCCTTGCCACGAACCTGCCCTACTGAACGTCGCCTCAATGAACTGCGTTCTGATGAGCCGTCGATACGTCAGGGAGCGACGTTCAGCCCTGTAGATGGGCGGCAACCGCCGCCACGACGGCCGCCGGCTGCTCGTAGGGGAGCATGTGTCCGGCGCCGTCAACGAGCTCGACACTGGCGTCAGGCAATGCCCCTTGCCACGCGTCGGCGTATGCCGGTGGGATCAGCCGATCCTGACGTCCCCACACCAGCAAGGTCGGGACCGTCACCCGGTAGGCCCGTTCTGAAAACCTGCGGTTGGGAATAGGGAACAGGATCTTGCCGGCCATGCCCTGCTGGCGGGCCCGGGCCACCATGAACCGCGTCAGCGTGGCGTTGTCGGAGAAGTCGGCGCCGCCCGTCAGCACTTCCTCGCCCACATTGGGGTCGGCGAAGAGCACTTCGGCGAGCTGGTAGGGGAGCATCGCGAAGATGTCGGGGATCGGGTGGTCGCCCAGCCACATCCCCGCGGGGCACAGCAGGGCCATGCGCCCCACCGACTGGGGTGCCAGCGCTGCCATCTCCGCAGCGATCATGCCGCCCATCGAGTGGCCCATCAGGTGCAGGCCGCTGGCTGCGCCCGCGGAGAGCAGGCCCATCTCGGTGGCCACGTCCCAGCCGTGCAGCGCGAAATCGGCCATGTCCGACAGGCGGTCCTCGTCGCCGTGCTCGCTCCAGGCGGGCCACACCGGCGCCACTACTCGTAGCCCAGCCGCCGCCAAGCCGTCGAGCACGGGCTCGCCCTGCAGCCAGCCACCGGCACCGTGCAGCGCCAGCACGGTCGCCGTCGCAGACGTGCTTCCGTTCGCAGCGTCGTCGCTGGCCGGTTCGTAGATGCGCACAGGAGCGGTCACCGAACGCCGTGTCGTCACCACGACCTCGTCAAAGGTCGATGCAGTTGCCGTCACGGTGGTGCTCATGCCACAGGGCCGTTGGGCATCTCGGGGTAGCGCCGGGCGTCGGCCATGGTGTCCTCGGGACGCACCCGCTCGGCCATGGGCTTGCACCACCAGTCCTCGGCATCGGCGAACTCGTCGCCCCAGATGTCCCGCAGCCCACCCATCACCTTCTCGGCGAACAGCTGGCTCGAGTAGCGGGTCTTCCAGTCGGGCATGTTCCCCATGTGCAGCAGGCAGAACACGGTGCCGACGCGCAGCCGCTTGATCATGTCCTCCATGCGCTCGCGCACCGTGTCGGGCGAGCCTGCAATCACATAGCCGCCCTCAACCAGGTCCTTCCAGGTCAGCCGCTTGAACAGCGCCTGGTTCTCCTTGCGGAACTGGTCGAGCTTGCCGGCCTGGATGGTCTTGACCGTCCGGTAGCCGGGCGGGTCGGCAAAACCGGGGAACACATGGAGGCAGCGGTTGAAGAAGTACAGCATGTGCTCGCTGTAGAGCTCCTCGGCCTCGGCGTCGGTGGCCGCCGTGCAGATGATCTGGGCAAAGCCGGCCCGACCGGGCGTCTCGCTCTTGTCCATCTCCGAAACCCGGTTCCAGTACCCGTCCATGAGGGTCTGGCCCGCCAGGTAACCGTTGAAACTCAGGTACGAGTAGTTGTAGTCGTGCTCAAGGCAGAAGTCCCACGTCTCGATCGAACCGCCGCCGGGGATGTAGATCGGCGGATGCGGCTGCTGGATCGGCTTGGGCCAGCAGTTCACGTAGCGCAACTGGGTGTACTTGCCGTCGAAGGCGAACACGTCCGGGTTGGTCCACGCCTCCATGATGAGGTCGTGTGCCTCGTAGTACTTCTCTCGGGTCAGCGCGGGGATCTGGCCATAGGTGAAGTTGGTGTCCATCGGGGTGCCCACCGGGAAACCCGCCACCAGCCGGCCGCCGCTGAGGCAGTCGAGCATCGCGAACTCTTCGGCCACCCGGTGCGGCGGGTTGTACAGCGCGATCGAGTTGCCGATCACGCATATGGCGGCCTGTGACGTCCGTCGCGCCAAGCCTGCAGCGATGATGTTGGGGCTCGGCATGATGCCGTAGGCGTTCTGGTGATGCTCGTTGACGCCGATGCCGTCGAAGCCGAGCTCGTCGGCGAACTCGAGCTGGTCCATGTACTCGTGATAGACGCCGTTGGCCCGCTCAGGATCGAACAGCGACCCGTCGATGTCGACCCACACAGACCGGTGCTCGGTCTTGAAGTCGTCGGGCAGGTCGGGCCAGGGCATCAAGTTGAACCAGCAGAACTTCACGGTCATGTGGGGTTACCTCCGTTCGCGGTGATGGCTCACCGCGCTGGCACAATCCGCAAACCTTACGGGGAAGGTTCGCGCGGAAGGCCGAGCACCCGCTCACCGATGATGTTCCGCTGGATCTCGCTGGTGCCACCCGCGATGCGCATCCCCGGCGCGTACAAGAATGCTTCGGTCTCGGTCCCAGCGAGCATGGCGTCGGCACCACGCAGGCCGGCACCTATCTCCACTTCGTCGTAGCCGAGTTCGCTGTTCGCCAGCTTTGCCACTGGAGCCATGCGCGGATCAGCGCCGTGCAGTTCCATGAGCGCGGCCAAGGCGCTCCCGCGGGCGAGCAGATCGGCAAGCGACTGCCTCCCCAGTGGTCCAGTTTCGCCGGCAGCGGTGATCATCTTCGAGAGGCGCTTGCGGAGGCTGATGACACCCGAGGCGCCCGCACCGCCCCGCTCGTCTTCGAGCACCGCCATCGCGACGCCCCAGCCGCCGCCGCGTTCGCCGAGCAATGCGTCGGCAGGCATCGAGACGTCGTCGAAGAACACCTCGCAGAATTCGCGGTCACCGGTCATCTGCTGGATCGGTCGCACCTCGACGCCGGGCAACTTCATGTCGAGCAGGAAGAAGCTGATGCCGCGGTGCTTGGGGGCATCTGGCTCAGTGCGCGCCATCAAGATGCCGTACTCGGCGAATTGCGCATTCGACGACCACACCTTCTGCCCATTCAGCACGAACCGGTTGCCGTCGGGCACCGCGGAGGTCCCGAGCCCGCCGAGGTCAGATCCGGCGCCGGGCTCGCTGAACAGCTGGCACCACAGCATCTCGCCGGTCAAGGTGGGACGCAGGAATTGCTCGCGTTGGCGGTCGGTACCGGTGCGCATGATGGCCTCGCCGGCCAGCACGATTCCTTGCAGATTCAAGTACGGCGCGACGGCCGCACGCTCGCATTCCTCCCTCCATACGCCGGTGTGGTCTCGGCTCAGCCCGCGGCCGCCACAGGCAGCGGGCCAGTGCAGCCCGGCCCAGCCGCCGTCATAGCAATACCTCTGCCAGCGGCGTGCGCGTTCGTGCAGTGCTGGCACGAGGATGGCTCCGTAGGCAGGGCAGGCTTCACCGGCGTCAACGGCCTCGCTCAGGAACTGCACGGCCCCAGCGCGGAAGGCGTCGAGACTCGTCTCGGTCCCCATTTCCTCAGATCCGGTCTCCATTGACGTCACGGTAGCCGTGAGGTGCCACCGCGGTCCTAACATCGCCCCCATGGGTGACCTGAGCCACACTGACCCCGCACTGACGAACCAGACGGTCGATCTGCTCCAGCAGATGATCCGGAACGCTTGCGTCAACGACGGCACCGTCGCTTCCGGTTCCGAAGTGCGCAACAGCGACCTCTTGCAGACCTACCTCGAAGGCCCGGGTGTCCAGGTCGAGCGCTTCGAGTCGGAGCCGGGGCGTCGTTCGATGGTCGCTCGCATCGAGGGCACGGACCCGGCAGCACCGAAGCTCTGCCTGATGGGACACACCGACGTGGTGCCCGTCAATCCCGACGGCTGGAGCCGGGATCCCTTCGGCGGCGAACTGGTGGACGGCGAAGTGTGGGGACGTGGAGCCGTCGACATGCTGAATCTCACCTCATCGATGGCGGTGGCCTTCCGCCACATTGCCGAGAGCGGCTTCCGTCCGAAGGGCGACCTGATCTACTTCGGGGTGGCCGACGAGGAGGCCGGTGGCACCTACGGCGCAAAGTGGATGGCCGAGCACCACTGGGATGCCATCGCCTGCGACTACGTGCTCACCGAATTCGGCGGCATGCCCACCCACACGCCTCAGGGGACCAAGCTCACGCTCGCGGCAGGCGAGAAGGGCCTGGGATGGCGACGGCTGACGGTACGCGGCACGCCGGGGCACGGCTCGATGCCTCTCGGCACCGACAATGCGCTGCTCAAGGCAGCCGAGATTGTCCGCCGCATCGGGGAGTACCGGCCGGCGCCGCGCCTCACCGAGATGTGGCAGCACCATGTTTCGACACTGACCGTCGACGACGAGACTCGAGAGGCACTCGGTGACCCGGCCCGTGTCTACGACGCCGTTGCCGGAATGTCGTCGCCGGGGCTGGCGCGCCACCTGCATGCATGCAGCCATACGACGTTCAGCCCCAACGTCGTGGCCGGCGGCAACAAGACGAACATCATCCCCGACCGGGTCGAAATGGAGATCGACATCCGCACGGCTCCGGGCGATCCCACCTCGGTTGACGAGCACCTGCGGGCGGCGCTCGGCGATCTGTTCGACGAAGTCGAGATCGAGCACCTGCACGACGATCCAGCAAGTTTCTCGCCGACGAACACGCCCATGTGGCAGTTGCTCGGCGAGCTCATGGCCAAGGCACATCCGGGTGCGCCCCTCATCCCCTCATTGATTGTCGGTGCAACCGATGCCCGTTTCTTCCGCCACAAGGGCGCCGTGGCCTATGGGGCGGGCTTGTTCAGCGACCGTGTGAACTCCAACGACTTCATGCTGCGCTTCCATGGCAACGACGAGCGCGTCGACATCGACTCGCTGGCGCTCACGACGCAGCTGTGGATCGACGTTGTCAAGAATCTGGGCGACGCCGTCGCCAGTTGAGACGATCCGCTGGCTCGGGTTGCCGGAGCGCAGGTGCGCTCAGCCCGTGCAGGCCACCCGGGGCTCGATGTGCGGCAGGCGGCCGGCTCGCAGTGAGATGACCACGCCTTCCTCGTTGACCTCCCACACGACTCGCTTGTCGATGTCGGGAGCGTCGACCGGCACGTACTGGATCGCCGAGAGCCCGGGCCCGTCTTCGATCCGGTCGCCGAAGGCCTCGACGATCTCGCTCCGGGTGGAGCCGATGCCGTAGCCCGAGATGGTCGTGATCGGTCCGGACCCGATGTCGACCCGCACGATCTCGGAGTTGACGGCGAGGAACCGGACACCCTCGGGACCGTTCTGGACGGTGTAGTAGCGACAGGCATCGCTGCCGCCCGGCACTGCAATCATCAGCGCGCCGGAGGCTTCACGGGCGTCGTCGAGGGTGTGGCCGAACTGTACGGGTCCCAGTCCTGCTGTCGAGAGCTTCGACTCGGCGGTCACGCTGGGACCTGACGGTTCCTCTTCGGCCATGTCGTCATCAGCAGCGGTGGTGGTCGGCGCGGCGGTGATGACCGTGGTGGTATCGGTCCCTGTGTCGGGCATAGACCCGTCGTCAGCTGCAGTAGTCGTGGTCGCATCGGTGCTGTCGTCGCTGAGCAAACCGCAGGCGCTGACCAGCAGCGCAGCAGCCAGGGCTGCGGCGAGCGCACGCCAGCGAACGGTGTTGCCTCCGAAGCGGGAGTCGAGTTGGTGCACGGCAGTCGCCCTTCGCAGAAGATTCGGCATCTAGTCGAGAGTACCGAAGCCAAGACAGGGGCGCGGAGACAACTGCGGGCCGGCAGGGGCGGGCCTAAGCTCAGCGACCGGGAACAGGTACGACAAGGGGAGCGCGCGATGTCGCACGACACAGTCATTCGCGGCGGCTTGGTGGTGGACGGGACTGGCGCCGACGCCAAGGTTGCCGACGTTGCTATCGACGGCGAACGGATCACAGCGGTCGGTGAGGTGCCCGATTCCGGGCGCACCGAGATCGATGCTGCCGGCAAGGTCGTCACGCCCGGATTCGTGGACATTCACACTCACCTCGACGCCCAGCTGGCGTGGGACCCCATTGGCTCGAGCTCGTGCTGGCACGGCGTTACCTCGGTGGTGATGGGCAATTGCGGGGTCACGTTCGCTCCGGTGAAGACCTCCGACATCGAATACATCGCCGAGGTCATGGAGTCGGTCGAGGACATCCCGAAGCAGTCGATCATGCAGGGTTTGCCCTGGGACTGGCGCTCTTACGGCGAGTACCTCTCCTTCCTGGACGGCATCGGAAAGGGCATCAATGTGGGCGGCATGGTCGGTCACGTCGCGGTCCGCTGGCACACGATGGGCCCTGACAGCCTCGAAGAGCATCCTGCTTCGCAGTCGCAGGTCGCCGCGATGTGCGAGCTGGTGGACGAGGCGATGGGCTCGGGCGCCCTGGGGTTCTCGACGTCGCGCACGTTGCTGCATCGCACGCCCGACGGTCGTCCGATCCCGGGTACGTTCGCTGACGACAACGAGTTGTACGCGTTCGGCGATGTCTTGGGCCGCCACGGCCGGGGCGTGTTCGAATCAGCTCCCCGCTTCGAGGCCGCCGGCCCGGACTTTGCCGGCGGTCGCCATGAGATCGAGGTGCTCGGCGAGATCACCCGGCGCAGCGGTCAGCCGTGCACCTTCGGCCTGGTGTACTCCGCCCGCAAACCCGAGATGAGCGATCTGGTGCTCGGCTACGTCGCCGACCAGAACGCGGCGGGCGCGAACCTGCGGCCGCAGACCACCTGCCGCGCCATCGGCGTCGTCTTGGGAATCGCGCACCGCACGCCGTGGGACCGCGCCGGTGACACCTGGCGTTCGTTGCGCCACCTCAGCGTCGCCGAGCGACTCGCGGCAATCCGTGACCCCGCCACGCGTGCAGCACTGGTTGCCGAGGCAAACTCGTCGGACGAGAACTCCACCGGTATGGCGAACTCGCTGGTGGACCTGAGCCGCCTCTACCTGCTCGATGCCGTCAATCCGAATTACCGGATCGGACCCGATGACACGCTCGACGCTCAGGCTGCCGCCGCAGGGGTGTCCCCGGTGGAGTTGTTCCTGGATGCGACGGATCGCTCCGACGGCACTGTGATGCTGAGCCTGCCGGTGCTGAACCAGGACTTCGACGCGATCGAGCGGCTGCTGAGCCACCCCTCCATCGTCATGGGTCTCGCGGATGCGGGAGCCCATGTCGGTCAGATCATGGACTCCAGCCAGCCCACGTTCTTCCTGAGCCACTGGGTGCGCGACAACGGGTTCTTTTCCCTTCCCGAAGGAGTGCGCCGGATCACCTCGGACACTGCGGACCTGTTCGGGCTGGCCGACCGGGGTCGGCTCGAATCCGGCCGGTTCGCCGACGTCAACATCATCGACCTCGATCGGCTGTCGTTGTCAGGACCCCAGTACGTCTACGACTTCCCGGGCGGTGCGGGTCGGTACATCCAGCGCGGAGCCGGCTATGAGGCCACACTCGTGAACGGCCAGATGTTCATGCGCGACGGCGAGCACACCGGTGCGCTCGCCGGACGCACGCTCCGCTCCACCGACTGACGGCAAGCGCTCGGGCCTCGAGGCTTGCCGGGCGCGCTTGGATAGCGTCGCAGCCTCATGGCATCTGCACCTCCAATGAACATCAACACCGATGCGATCTGGCGTGTCACCCTTGACACGTCCAAGGGTCGCATCGTCATGGATCTCGACCCGCAGCTGGCGCCGGCCACGGTGAACAACTTCGTCAACCTGGCCCAGGACGGCTACTACACCGGGCTGACGTTCCATCGCGTCGTTCCAGACTTCGTCATCCAGGGCGGCTGCCCCGAGGGGTCCGGGCGCGGGGGCCCGGGATACCGCTTCGCCGACGAACCGGTGAAGGGCGACTACACGCTGGGTGCGGTGGCAATGGCCAATTCCGGTCCTGACACGAACGGCAGCCAGTTCTTCATCTGCATCGACGACTGCCGCGCCAAGCTGCAGCCCGCCTACAACCTCTTCGGCTATGTGACCGAGGGCATGGACGTTGCGCTGGGCATCGCCGTGGGCGACACGATGGACACCGTGACGGTGGAGGCACTGCCTCGCTCGTGAGTAGCGTGGTCGCAGCGGCGTCTGCGAGGAGGATTCAGATGAGCGGCAACCAAACGAATGACACAGTGCTGTACGAGGTTGACGACGGCGTGGCAATCGTCACGCTGAACCGTCCCGAACGCCTGAATGCCTGGACGGGTGAGCTAGGCACCGGCTACTTCGACGCTCTGGACCGGGCGGCAGCCGATTCCGATGTGCGCGCAGTCGTGGTCACGGGCGCAGGCCGAGGTTTCTGCGCCGGGGCCGACATGGACAGCCTGCAGGGAATCAGCAGCGGCCAAGGAGAAGGCACCGGCGGTGGGGACGCGCCGCGCTTGCGTGCCGAGCGTCACGACTATGCCCTGACTATTCCCAAGCCGGTTGTGGCGGCGATCAATGGAGCATGCGCTGGGCTGGGCTTCGTCCACGCCATGATGTGCGATGTTCGCTTCGCCGCCGAGGGAGCCAAGTTCACCAGTGCGTTCGCCCGTCGAGGCCTCATTGCCGAGCACGGTGTGGCGTGGATGCTGCCGCGGGTGGTCGGTCCGTCCCATGCGCTGGACATCCTCATGTCCGGTCGGGTCTTCCTTGCCCCCGAAGCCAAGGAGATGGGCGTTGTCAGCAAGGTGGTGCCTGCGGCGGACCTGTTGTCAACGGCTGTCAGCTATGCCCGCGATCTCGGTCGTTACAGCGCGCCGTGGTCGATGGCGCAGATCAAGCGTCAGGTGTGGGGCCAGCTTGACCAGGCAAGTAACGAGGCGCTCGAGGAGTCGAACGCCCTCATGCGCGAATCGCTCCGACGCACCGACTTCAAGGAAGGCGTCCAGAGCTTCGTCGAGCAGCGCGATCCGAACTTCGAGCCAGTCGTCGCCGACAGCTAGGCGAACGCCGTGAGGCGGCCATGAACGACACGCTGGTCGCATTCGCTGTCCTGGCGTGGCTGGCGTACCTGGCCAGCCGCTTGCTGGCACGCCACAATCTGCCTGAGCTGGTCGCGTTTCTCATCGTCGGCGCCCTGCTCGGCCCCTCGGGTCCGCCGTTTATCCGTCTGATCGACGAGCCGTCGTTGATCGCGCTGCGTCCGGTCACGGAGGTGGCGCTGGCGGTCCTCATGTTCGTGATCGGCGAGCGCGTGTCGGTGCGTGCGCTGCGGGCTGCGCGGTGGACGCTCACGACCGGTGTCATACAGTTCGCCTTGAGCGCAATAGCGGTGTACTGGGTGACAAGCAGGCTCGGAGCAGACCGTTCGGTGGCGCTGGTGCTCGGTGCGCTCGCCGGTGCTGGCGCGCCGATGACCATCGCGCACATCGTGAGTTCCGTACGGGCGCGGGGCAGCTATCCCACCGGCATCGTCGGAACGCACGCGGTGTCCGATGCGCTGGCGACGACCACATTTGCCGCAGTTCTCCCGATTGCGCTGCTGCTTTCCGACGAAGCCGCCGACATCGGCAGCGCTCTCATCAACTTCGTGCAGCTCGGTATCGGCGGTGCCGTGCTGGGCCTCATTCTCGGCTGGTTCATCTCGCGGCTCGGATTCCAGATCGAGACTTCCGGCGAGCTGCTGCTGTTTGTGCTGGTGCACGTCGTCATCGGGTGGACCATCGCGGGCTGGCTGGACATCTCGTTGCCGCTGGCGGCACTGGTTGCGGGAGCGACCGCAGCAACGGTGTCGCCGCAGTCGTTCTCAGTGAGGTTGTTCCGGACCATCAAGACCGTCGAACAGCCGCTGTACCTGCTGTTCTTCGCTCTCGCGGGTGCCTCCATCCACCTCGCCGATGTGCCCAAGGTTGGCGTTGTCGGCATCGCATACGTCGTCGTGCGCGTGGCAGCGAAGATCGTCGGCGGTTTGACTGGTGGCTTGGTGGGCGGCCTCGGCTGGCGCAGGTCGCTGCGGCTGGGTGTCAACCTGACACCTCAGGCGGGTGTTGCGGTGGGCTTGGCAGTCATTGCATCCGAGCGTCTCGGCGCCCCGGGCGCAGAGGCCGCGACGGTGGTGCTGGGCGCCGTCGTGTTGTTCGAACTGGTCGGACCACTGCTAGTTGCCCGCGACTTGCGTGGCTGGTCGTCCGAAGAAGACGAGAACGGGTCCGTTCCAGAGCAGTTCGAGCTGCCAGCCCGCGTCTTGGTCGCTGCACCTGTACCGGTGGAGTTGCCCGAGTGGCTGATCGACCAGGCGGCTCGATGGCGTTCGTCGCTGGTCGTGCTGATGCCGGGAGAGCGTGACGAGCCGCACGCAGCCAAGATCGGGGAGCGATGCGGCAGCAGCGATGTCGACTTCGAATTCCGTTCGCTGCGCAACGAGAGCTTCACGGGCGCAGTGGTGCGTTCACGCAGCCAGCATCATGCAGATCTTGTCGTACTGTTCACTCCGCGACCACCGGCGGGCGCCTCGCGCCTGGTGCTCCTGCCTTCCGAGCGGATCGCCCGCCAGATGTCTGTGCCGGTGTTGACCTTTCCGCTGAATCTGCCTGAATCCGACGAGCCGCCGCGACCTCGACGGCTGCCGTGGCAGAGCCCGGGGCGAAGCGAATGAGCCAGGGGGCCGACGCTCCACCGCGCGGAGATCCTCCCAACGCCAGCGAGTCGCTCGTGGGGGTGGTGCGCGACATCGCTGCTGCTGCGGGAGCACTCACGCTGCGCTGGTTCGGCCAGCGCGACCTCGGAGTCTCCTGGAAACGGGACGGGACGGAGGTGACCGAAGCCGACCAGGCGGCCGAACGTCTCGTCCGGGAGCGGATCGCCCAGCAGTTCCCCGGTGATGCGATCTTCGGCGAGGAGCAAGGCGGTGCAATCCGACCCGATGGGCGGACCTGGATCGTCGACCCCATCGACGGAACCCGTGGCTTCGTGCGAGGCGTTCCGCTGTACGCGACGCTTGTGGCGCTGGTGGACCCCTACGGCCCGCTGGTCGGTGTGATCGACCTTCCCGCGATGGGGTCGACGCTTGCCGCTGGCCGCGGCACTGGTTGCTGGCTCGACGATCATCGCTGCGTGGTGAGCGATCACCCGGTGCTGCGAGGTGCCATGATCAACACCTCCAGCTACGAGACCTTCGAGCCTTCCCAATTCGAGGCATTGCGCGCCGGGGGCGCGATGATGCGCACATGGGGCGACGCCTACGGCTACTTCCTGGTCGCGACCGGACAGGCTGAGGCCATGATTGACCCGGTGTGCGAGACTTGGGATCTGGCGCCGATGCCGGTGATCATGTCCGAGGCGGGCGGGATCTTCACCGATGTCGAAGGTCGGCCCGAGTATCGCAACCGCAACGGGATCGCCACCAACGGGCTGCTGCACGCAACCGTCGTGGCTGCCATGGAGGCCCACCACGGGAGTGCTCATGGCGAATGATGCCCGGCGTCGAAGGGAGCTTCAACTGCCCGAGCGCGATCGCATGCCGCGCTGGGTGCCACGTGCAATCGGCTTGATGATGGCCGCTGTCGTGGGATTGGCCACAGCAGCGTGGCTGCTCGAGAAGCTGCAAACCCTGTTGGTGGTCCTGCTCGTGTCGATGTTCCTGTCGTTTGCGATGGAGCCGGCGGTGAACTGGCTGGCACGTCGAGGCTGGCGCCGGGGGTTCGGCACAGCGGCCGTCTTCTTGGTGTTCGTGCTGGCGGTTGCCGGCTTCACCGCAGCGATGGCGTCGGTGCTGGCCGATCAGATCACCACGCTCATCGACGCCGCTCCCGGCTACCTGTCCCAAATTGAGAACTGGGCGGACGAGCAATTCGGCATCCAGATCAACACCGACGAGCTCGCGGCTGAGTTCACTGAAGGCGGAAGCGCTGCATCCCTGCTCGGCGATGTGGCCGGCAACCTCGTGTCGGTCGGTTCGGCATTGGTGAACGTCGCGGTGCAGCTGCTCACCATCGTCCTGTTCACCTTCTACTTGGTGGCCGATGGGCCGCGGCTGCGCCGCCTTCTGTGCTCGGCGCTGGACCCGGTGCGACAGGCGATGGTCCTGCGTGGCTGGGAGCTTGCCATCGACAAGACGGGCGGGTACATCTATTCGCGCACCCTGCTCGCCGTCGCAGCTTTCCTGCTCCACTGGGGCGCTTTCGCCATCATCGGTGTGCCGTTCCCGGCGCCGCTGGCCATGTGGGTGGGCGTGCTGTCGCAGTTCGTGCCGGTCGTCGGCACTTACTTGGCGGGTCTGCTTCCCTTGCTTATCGCGCTGCTCGATGATCCGATCACCGCTCTGTGGGTCGCGATCGTGGTGCTTGCGTACCAGCAGATCGAGAACTACCTGTTGGCGCCCCGAGTCACCGCCCACACGATGAACATTCATCCTGCGGTGGCCTTCGGTTCAGTCCTGGCGGGCGCTGCTTTGCTGGGCTCGGTCGGCGCGCTGCTGGCGGTGCCGGCGGCCGCGACGATCCAGGCCTTCGTGTCGACCTACATCAAGCGACATGAACTCATCGAATCAGAGTTGTTCGAGACGCACGACGATGAGCCGGACGAGTCCGACGAGGCTGATGAACCCACCGGCGCGAACGGTCCGGAAACGGCTGACGGTGCCGGCAACACAGCAGGAAACGCCGGAGCGTCCACTGGGTCCGACTCGCCCGCCGCCGGCTGAGGTGAGCGCGCCGGGCGTGACTCGCTCAGATGTGTCCCGGGGGCGGCTGCGGCCAAGGCGCCACGTAGTCCAATGGATCGACTGCAGCACCGCCCAGCCGCATCTCGAAGTGCAGGTGCGGGCCGGTGACTGCACCGGTCGAACCAAGTCGTCCCACTCTGTCGCCAGCTTCCACGTAGTCGCCCTCACGTACGTGGATGCCGCTCAGGTGCGTGTACACCGTCGCGACCCGCGCTCCGTGATCGATGATGACTGTGCGCCCGTACGCGGCGTAGTTCCCCGCCGCCATGACGGTCCCCATGCCCGCAGCCAGGACCGAGACCCGCCAGCGCCGCTCCCGGTCGACGAGATCGACCCCGGTATGGGGCAGCCAGCGTCTGCGTACCGGATGGTAGCGACGGCCGAATTCCGAAGTCACGACCGGGTCCGCAAGCGGCATGCGCAATTCGCCGAAGACCGGGATCCGGAGCGGCTCGCAGCCCTGCGTCGCGGTGATGATGGTGGCGATCCAGTCGTCGTAGATGAGTGCGCCTTCGATGGCGGGCCCCAAGTAAGGAGGCGTCGGGAGAGCTGGTTCGGGAAAGCATGCGTTCAGGTGCAGGTTGACCGGCGGCCCCTCGACGGGAACGTCCGTCGCGTGGGCAGCCGGGCCGCCAGCGAGGGCGAACCCGCCAAACGCGAGCACGACAGCTGCTGCTGCGCGTCTCATCGGCATGTGCGATCGACGTACGCGCTGCAGCGGCTGACTCACGCTGCGCCTCCCCCCAGCAGGCGCCCCGGGAAAGAACCAAGCCTATTTCGCCCGTGTGGCCCATGCCGACGGACCGTTCGCGAGCAGGGCTAGACCGATGACGATCCTCGTCGACGAGGCCCGTTGGCCGTGGCGAGGCCGGCGATGGGCCCACCTCGTTTCCGACAAGAGCTACGAAGAACTGCATCAGTTCGCTGCACTCATCGGCAAGCGTCGCGCCGCATTTCAGGGCGACCACTACGACGTCGACGAAGCCGAACGGGAAGTGGCGTTACGAGCTGGCGCCGTTGCCGTGAGCAGTCGCGAATTGGTTTCACGCCTGCGTGCAGCGGGACTGCGTCAGCGAGGACCGCGACGGGTCATTGACAGCGCTTGACGCCGTCAGAACACTTCGAGGTGTTCCATCACGGCGTCGATGAATCCGAAGTTCTTCGGCGTCGCGAAATGGTCGCAGCCACGCAACTCGGTGTATGAGGCGTCCGACAACGCTCCGAGCAGCGGATCTGCGGGTCCAGCGAAGTCTTCGCTGCCGAGGACCACCCGCACCGGATGGGTGATCCGTGCGAACTGTTCGGGTCCGAGCGGTGCGTGCTTGCGGCGCATGAACGCTGCCAGCGCCTGGCCGTCCTGATCGGGTTCGGCGGCATAGCGGGCGAAGGTCTGTGCGTGAACGTCATCGGCTTCGGCTTCGCCGGCAACACCCCGTGCAATGCGTTCGGCCTGCTCGAGGTCTTGGGAGAACAGGTTCCGGCCGACTCCCGAGACGACAAGGCGGCCGAAGCGTTCAGCTGCCATCGCCGCCATGGCGAGCAGCGTGCGTGATCCCATCGAGAAGCCCACGCCATCGACAGCTTGACCGCCGACCTCGTCGGCGAGTCGTTCGACCAGCTTGGCCTCCATGTCGGCATACCCGGCCGGGTCGTGGTGTTTGGGTGCCGAGCCGTGGCCTGGCAGGTCCCACGCGATCACTTCGCGACCGCCCTCGTGCAGCAGATCCATGATGCCGGTCGGCTGCCAGGTGCTCGCAACCGAGCCCGTGAAGCCGTGGAGCAGGAGCACGGGGTTCGCCATGGCGAGAAGTCTGCCAGAACTGCGTTTATCGTCCGAGGACATATGAGCACCACCACCGCACCGCCCATCCGGATCGCCAACTGCAGCGGCTTCTTCGGAGACCGACTCGCCGCTGCGCGCGAAATGGTCTCCGATGGCCCCATCGATGCCCTGACGGGTGACTGGCTGGCCGAGTTGACCATGCTGATCCTGTCGCGCATCGCAGCCAAGCGACCCGGCAGCGGCTACGCCCGCACCTTCGTCACCCAGATGGAGGAGGTCATGGGCACGTGCCTGGATCGTGGCATCAAGGTGGTGTCCAATGCCGGTGGCCTGAATCCCTCGGGCTGCGCCGACGCAGTGGCCGAGGTTGCGGACCGGCTGGGCCTCAACCCGTCAATCGCCTACGTGGATGGCGATGACCTCACCCACCGGCTCGCCGAGCTCATTGAGGCGGGCAACGACTTCGCCCACCTCGACACAGGTCAGCCACTCGGCGAACTGGCGTCCCGGATCGTGACCGCGAATGCGTACATCGGCTGCTGGGGCATCGTCGAGGCGCTCAACCAAGGGGCAGACATCGTCGTTACGGGCCGCGCTACTGACGCAGCTGTGGTGGCAGGACCGGCCGCGTGGCACCACGGATGGACTCGTGACGACTGGGACGCGTTGGCCGGTGCCATCGTTGCGGGGCACGTCATCGAGTGCGGCGGGCAAGCCACCGGCGGCAACTACAGCTTCTTCACCGAAATCGCCGACATGACTTACCCGGGGTTCCCGTGGGTCGAAGTGGCAGCGGACGGCTCCAGTGTGATCGGCAAGCACGCAGGCACTGGCGGGGAGGTCTCCGTCGGCACGATCACCTCGCAGCTGCTCTACGAGATCCAGAGCGAACGGTACCTCAATCCCGATGTGGTGAGCCGTTTCGACACGATCGAGCTGGCTCAGCTTGGGCGAGACCGGGTGCGCATCAGCGGCGTCCGCGGTGAGCCCGCGCCGCCGACGCTCAAAGTGGCGATGAACTACCAGGGCGGCTATCGCAACCAGATCTCGATCGGGCTGACTGGCCTGGACATCGAGGAAAAGGCAGGGCTCATCGAGCGGCAGTTTTGGCATGCCTGCCCCTACAGCCCCGACGACTACGAGACCGTGGTGCGCAAGTTCCTGCCGACGCACAAGGCAGACCCCAGCACCAACGAGGAAGCCGTCGCCGTCTACAAGATCATCGTGAAGGACCCTGACGAACGCAAGGTCGGCCGGGCATTCTCGAATGCGGGCACCGAGATCGGTCTGTGTTCCATTCCCGGGATGTTCGGCACCGGAGGCGGCCCAGGGCCGGGCCAGCCATTCGGGGTGTACTGGCCCGCGCTCATCGACGCGGAGTTGGTTCCCATGGAGGTGGTGGTGGACGGCCGCCGAACCGTGGTGGACAGCACCCCGCCCGATGTCCGGTTCACCGGTGACGAGGTGGCACCCGTCGTGCGCGTCGAGCCTCCAGGCGGGCCGACACGGCCGCTGCCGCTCGGCACGCTGTACGGCACCCGGTCCGGCGACAAGGGGCCAAATGCGAACTTGGGCATCTTTGCCCGCTCGGCGGAGGCCTACTGGTGGCTCTCGGATTTCCTGACCGTCGAGCGACTCGCGGAACTCATGGGTGAGGCCGCCGAGCACCGGGTGGATCGCTACGACCTGCCCAACATCTGGAGCCTCAACTTCATCTTCCACGGACTGCTGGAAGAAGGGGTGGCCGCCTCGACCCGGCAGGATCCCCAAGCCAAGGCGCTCGGGGAGTACCTGCGCGCCAAGATCGTCGACATTCCTGAAGCGCTGCTGGTTTAGGCCGTTGACGCCGTAGCAGGGCCCGTCAGCCGTGCCTAATGGCCTTGAAGGTCCTGTAAGGACAGACGCGGGCCGTGGCGTGGGGGTGCTCCGGCAGACTTGGCCAGTCCCTGCACACGGGCGCGCTGACCGCTGTAGGGCTCGAGCAACTCCAGCATCCGGTCGTCGCCGCCGCGCCGTTCGCCGGCAATGTGCCAGGTGACGTAGCTGGGAATCTGGTAGTCGCCGATGATCACCGAGTCGGGGTCGCCATGGCAGAGCAGCACCACGATGGACGCCGTCCACGGACCGATGCCGCGAACGGTCTGCAACCGATCTCGGGCCGCATCCGGGGCGAGCTGGGTCGCTCTTTCGAGCGCCCTGGCTTTGCGAGCGAACGCGATAATCGCCTCGGCGCGGCGGCGCTCGATGTCAAAGCGATGGAACTCGTGGTACGCGAGTGATGCCACCAGTTCTGGAGTCGGCGGCAATCGCAGCGTCTCAGGGGCCGGCCCGGGAGGGCGCCGCCCCCAGCGGCGCAGGATGCCCTGCCACGAGTTGCGGGCATTGAGCCCGGGCACCTTTTGGCCGCAGACCGTCGGGACTACGTGTTCCCAGACCGTGCCGGTAGCCGTGAGCCGTCGCAGGGGCCAGCGGCGAACCCAGCCAGCCACGATGCTGTCCGCAGGAACGAGCGCTGCAGGGTCGTCGAGGGCGCCGAGCAGCGCCGGCACGCCCGACGAGGCGGCGTTGGCTCCCGGACCCCACCCGGCCACGTCCACAGCACGTTCCGAACGAGTGATGCGCAGTGTGGCTTCGCCTTCAGGTGTGTCCTGCGCGCGCCAGATGTCGGGCCCGTCGTACAGCACCGGCCCCAGTGCGCCCTTGCCGCCGACGCGCCCGAGCGCCTTGCCGATGTCCAATTCGAAGTCGAACTCGAAGCGCTTCTTGAGGTCAGGCGCCCGAAGAGCTCCTGCAGCAGCAGTGCTGGCGCCAGACCGCATCACAACCTTGTTCTAGGCGATGGGCTCCGCAATCACGGGGTTTGTCAACGTGCCGATGCCCTCGATCGTGATCGACACCTCGTCGCCGGGCTTCAGCATGCGCAGCGGATCGAAGAAGAGGCCGACACCGGCTGGGGTTCCGGTGGCGATGATCGTGCCCGGGTCGAGCGTGAATGCCGTCGACAGATGCTCGACGATTTGGTAGCAGTCGAAGATGAGATCGTCGGTCTTGGCGTCCTGGCGGACTTCGCCGCTTACCTCGGTGACCAGGCGACACGAGTGAGGGTCGATCGAGTCGCTGGTCACCAACCACGGGCCACACGGTCCGTGGGTATCCCACGACTTGCCCATCATCATCGTCGGGCTCGCGCGCTGCCAGTCCCGCACGCTGACGTCGTTCATGATCGTGTAGCCGGCGATGTAATCGGGCGCATCGGCCGCCGAAACAGCCCGTGCGGTGCGGCCAATGACCATAGCGAGCTCGCCCTCGTAGTCGACCATGTTCGGCGCCGCTGCCGGGAGGTGGATGGGGTCACCTGGGCCGACGATGCACTTGTAGTGCTTGTTGAAGATGATGGGCACTGACGGAGGCTCCCAGCCACTCTCGGCGGCGTGCGCTCTGTAGTTGAGACCGACCGCGAGGATTGCGGGCGGATGCCCTACCGGGGACAGGAGATCTGCGTCGTCGAGCGGCGTCACCCCTCCTGTGGCCAGTACTCCCACCGCTCCCACCAGATCGCCACCCGATGCGTCGAGCAGTGACGGCAGATCGGTGTGCTCGGTCTGCAGCGTCGCCAATCCGTCCTCGGTCACGATGGCCAGCCTTGGCTGGCCATCCACAAGATGTCGTGCAATTCGCATGCGCCGACGCTAACGCGGGGGCGCATGTTGGATGCAATGCCGACACTGTTGCGGGGCGCCTGTCGGATGCAGCGCTGGCGCTCGGCATTGTGCAAGACGCTCGACAGTGGCACTCTGGCGATCCATGGCTCGCCATGGCGCCGGGGGCTCGGCCCCCGGCGTACTCGACTCTGTGCTGGATCCCGTCACGGGACTCCCAGATGTGCGCGTCTTCGCCGTGTTGCTCGACCGGAAGCTGGCGCTGGCTCGGCGGGCTCTCCAGCCGCTCTCGGTGGTGTTCTTCGAAGTGGACGGCTTCGAACAGCTCAGCGACACGCAGGCCCGGGTGGCCCAACGGCTCGCTGCCCGCTTGGTACGGGGCACGCTGCGTGAGTCAGACAGTGTCTGCCACTGCACCGGGGGGATCCTGGCTGCCGTCCTTGATGACACTCCTCACGGTGGAGCGGTCTGGGCTGCCGACCGGGTTCGACGCGAGGTAGCGGCTCGCTCGTACCACACCGGCATCACGCTCTCGATGGGCGTGGCGAGTTATCCCACGCACGCGCTGGAAGCCGCAGACCTGCGCGATCGCGCCTACGCGGCGCTGTTCGTTGCCCGATCTCTCGGCCCCTCCCGGCTTGAGGTGGCCGAATCACTGCGCCGGTAGCCCATGGTGCCCGAACACCGCTCAGCGGCCCGTCGTGGACCAATGCCACGGCTCTGACGCCAGGTTGTACAAGCCGTAACGATGCGCATTTGCCGCGAGCCACTTGAAACAGCGACTAGTGCGTGTGATGGCGGCGCCCGCCGTCGCGCAGGTGAAGTCCACGGCCAATCCGAACTCGTGCGCTGAGGTTGTCGGCCGCGCCACGGGCGGGTTGCACGAGAACGAGGGCAAGAGCGACAGCTGCAACCAGTAGTCGGCGGCACTGCGAGCCGGCAGCGGGCAATGTTCCCGGCGCAAGCCGATCTGCACGGCCGTGGAGCGCCAGCCCCATCCGCGCAAGATGATGCCGTCGCGTCGTGCTGCGGTGAGCAGCTCACGTAGCGAGCCGGCGAGGCACGTATGTACTTCGATTCCGCGAACGAACACGATCTCGTCCGACGACGCCACTTCGGTGACCGCATCGCACGCCCGGAATGGCTCATCCACCGAGCTGGCGTCACCGATGCCGCCGTGAAGCGACAGCTGCAAGGCTTGAGGCCGGAGGTTTCCCACCGTCATGTCGCCGAGCGTGCGGGCGATGCCGCTGCCTGCACGTGCGCTGACCGCCAGTGCGGAGGCTGGATCCCAGAAGACGAGGCTCGCAGGCTGCGCGCCGCGGGCATTCCTCGAAGTGGCCGCAGCGGCTAGGCATCCTCGCCGCGCGGCGTGCCGGGCCAAAGACCCCAGATGCACCACGGTGTCGCCGTCGAGCCAGAACCCAGCGGTCGCCAACCGGATGTCCGGTGCGTCGGCAACGATGGCCGCAGCGACCCACAGGGCAGTTACGTGGCAGGGTCGAGTCGATTGGCTCGTGCGGTGGCGCATCTGTGCGGCAGCTAGGCGCGCCGCGGCAGCAGTCCTGGGATGGATGCCTGCTGGTCGCCATTGGGCGGTCTCGAACGCGGCAGTCAGCAGATCGAACGCAGTGATGGGCGTTCCCTCGGTCCGTGCGAATGCCTCGAGTTCCAGCGCGCCATAGGGCGCCGGACCGAGTGAGGGCAGCTGGAGTGACGTTGCCGCGGGGCAGGAGAGCGCCTCCGGTGCGAATCCGCCGACGATGCAGGGGACGTTGTCGTCCAGCATCCCGGCGAGGTGGCCCTCGAACGCATCCACTGTCGGGAGATCGCGGCGGCTGGCGTGCGCAACGAGCCGCGACACCCACCGATGGTCGCTCGTCGGCTTGGGAGGCACCTCGGAAATCGAGATGCCATTCAGGTTCGGCTCGACCCGGTCGTGCGTGAAGAAGTAGGCGACACCGATGTCGAGCGTCGCTTGAGCAAAATCGACACGTACCAAGTTGGCAGAGCCGTCTTGCGCTTCAGGCGATGGCTGCCCGCCGGCGGCAGTTGCAGTGGGCGAAATCGCGAGCAGCGCAGCGAGTGCGGCGACACCAGCCACGACCCAACAGTGACGTCTGACGGAGAATCGCGGGCGGTCGCTGGTGTTGACGGAATTCGTGACCTTTGGCGTGCGCGACATTCCCATGAGATCCCTCAGTGCCCCAATCCGTGTGGTGCAGCGATCGCCATGTCGTCAATGCCTCACCGACATGATGCCCAACGGGGTTGCAGTGGCTGACTACCCGGCCAGGTGCCGCTGTCGCTGCGAGGGCCGCGTAGCCTCGGATGGCGTGCACGACCGCAACCGTGTGTTGCGAATGCTGACGGTGTTCGGAGTTGGCGTGCTGCTGGGTGTCACGGCGACGGCGGTGTGGTTGCAACGCACCCAGACGGCTTCCACCGAGACTGTCGTCGCAGGGGCCGCCGCCGATGAGCCTCCTGATCTTGCGACGTCGGACGCGACCGCACCGTCGACATTCGTGCGGCGCGACGGCATGTATCTCGTGGGCTCTGATCTGGCACCGGGTCGGTACGTGACGCGTGGCACTGGCGCTGCCTGCTATTTCGCCGTCACCTCGGACCTGAGCGGATCGCTGCGATCGGTAGTCACGACGTACTTCGGTGACGCCTTCGGCCGCAGGGTCGAGCTGGCTGACGGCCAGTACTTCGAGACCGACGAATGCGGTCGCTGGACGCGCGAAGCGGTGCCCACAGCAGAGGAAGATCAGTAGCCCGCAACCGAACCGGTGAGCGCCCGAGGGTCGGCAGCGCCGGCGAGCACACCGTCGTGCACCTCGATGAGATGCGCGTGCCCGAAGGAGTTGTCGTGAGGGCCGTCGGTGCCGACGTGGTGGCCACGCTGTCGCAAGTCGGTGAGCCCGTTGGCACTCGCCCAGGCTGCGTGCCCCTCGATGCGCAATTCGAGGTTGCCGGGTTCGGCCCACGTGTCGAAGCCTGTTCCTGCGGCCGCTCCCCAGCGCCAGCGCCCTGAACCGATCGAGGCCGCAGGTTCGGAACCGAGACACAGCGAGCGGGCCAGTACCTGCAGCAGCACCTGCGGCTGGGCGTCGCCACCCATCGTCCCCACGACCGAGCGCAGAGAACCGTCGGCGCGCTGGACGACGGCTGGGGCGAGGGTGTGAGGGGGACGGCGCCCAGGTCGGTACTCGGCGGGATGGCCCTCGGTGAGATTGAATCCGATACCCCGGTTGTGCAGGCTGATCCGGTGTGTCGGCGTCCACAGCCCCACACCCCAGCCCCCCGCATTCGACTGGATCAGCGAGACGCCCATGCGGTCGGCATCCACGGCCGCGAGGTACATCGTGTCGCCGGTCCCGGTCCCGGCGCCGAGTGGCGCCACAGTGTCGGGCGAGATCGCTGCACGGCGCGGTGCGAGCCGGTCGGGCGCAATCAATGCGGCCCCGTCAGCGGTGTCTGAGAGCACCGCGGGCCGATCCCAGCCCGCCTGCTTGGCTGCCTCGGCCAGCAGATGGGCGAACAGCGGATCGTCGGGGTCAGGGGGGAGGTTCAGTCCCGAGGCGATCCACGCGCCCGCGAGCGTGAGGTAGCCCTGCGAGTTGGGCGGCACGGTCCAGATGCTGTGCTCCCAGGCATCCGCGCCGAGCGGCGTCACCCAGTCGGCTTGCGAGCGGGCCAAGTCCGCTGCGGTGTACTCGCCACAGCCCAGTTCGATGAGATCCCGACCGAAGTCACCTTCGTAGTAGGCCTCCCGGCCGCCTTCGGTGATCCCACTCAGCGCCCTCGCGACTCCGGGCCGGGTGATGAGTTCCCCTGGCTGGCTCTGGGGCAGGTAGTCCTCGGAGTTCGCGACGCCGTCGAGCAATGTGGCGGCGTCCGCGCCATGAGGCGAGAGGGGAAAGCCGTCACTCGCGAGGTCGACGGCAGGAGCCAGCACATCGCCCAAGGGCGCTTCCCCGAACCGTTCGTGCAGGCTGACCCACCCGTCGACGCACCCGGGAATGGGGACACTTCGGATGTCGGAGCTAAAGCGCATCCGCGTGCGCCCCTGCGCCCGAAGCGCATCTGGATCGGCACCGCTCCCGGCTCGACCGCTTGCATTGAGCGCTGCCGGCGCCTCGCCGTGGGTGTGGTGGACCAGCGCCCACAGGTCGCCGCCCATGCCGCACATGTGCTGCGTGGTGACCGCGAGCACGGCGGAGGCGGCCACCGCAGCGTCGGCCGCTGAGCCTCCGGCACGCAGCAGCGATACTCCGGCTTCGCTCGCGAGGTGGTCGACGCTGCACACCATGCCGCTGCGGGCGTAGCGGGTGGCGAAGGGAACCTGCGGTCGGGAGCGGCTCATGGATCGAACGGTAGACCCACCCAGCGACACATGCGTCCGAACTGACTGGTCTTCGCTGCGGGTCTGTCAGGGCAGCAGTACATGGGGGTTCAGCAGGCCCTCTGGGTCGAGCGCTCGCTTGATGGCGCTGAACGCCGCCAGCTCGGCCTCGGTGCGGTTGAGGTGCAGTTGTCCGAGCTTGGCGGTGCCGATGCCGTGCTCGGCCGAGATGCTCCCGCCGAGTTCGGCGACATAGCGCAGCACTGCATCGTCCACCTCCTCGGCAGGTTCAGCCCCGCCGGGGCCGAGCACGTTGACGTGTACGTTGCCGTCCCCGAGGTGGCCGAACAGCAGCGGCTGAGCGTCGGAGTCGGCCATCCGGACGACGTCGGCGACGCCGTCCACGAACTCGGCGAGACGAGCCGCCGGCAGCGTCACGTCCAGCTTGTGAGGGATGCCGGCCGCCGAGATCGCTTCGGTGACGTTCTCGCGGAATGCCCACAGCCGCTGGCGTGCAGGAGGGTCGAGCGCCACGGCCGCATCGATGAGCAGATCGGCGATCTCATCCACGGCAGTGCCGAGCTCGTCGCTGGGATCGGTGCGCGCCGCGGCCTCGGCGATCAGCCACGCCGCGCCGCTGGCGTTTCTGCTGCCGCTGGAAAGGCTGCCGACAGGAGGATCCACGCCTAGGTGGGCCGACACGAGCGCCATTGCCGAGTCGAAAACGGCTTCCAGCGCGTGCAGCGAACCGACGCTACGGCGCAGCGCTGCGGCGGCGGCGACAGCGTCCTGGGCGGTCTCGAAGGCCAGCAGGGCGGTCGCACGCTCGGGCTGCAGGGGATGCAATCGCAGCCGCACTCTCGTGATGACGCCCAACGTGCCCTCACTGCCCGCCAGCAGGCTTCCGAGGTCGTAGCCGGTGTTGTCCTTTTCCAGGCCTGCCAGATGGCTCACGATCGTGCCGTCGGCGAGCACTGCTTCGATGCCGACAACCTGGGCACGCATGGCCCCATAACGCAGCACGTTGATGCCTCCGGCGTTGGTGGCAACCATGCCGCCGATCGTCGCCGACTCGCGCGCAGCGAGGTCCACGCCGACGCTGAGTCCGGCCGCTGCCGCATGGATTTGGGCATCGGCCAGGGTCACTCCGGCGCCCACGGTCACCTGGGACGCGAGCTCGTCCACTGCCTCGCAGACGTCAAGACGCCGCATCGAGAGCACGGCTTCGCCTGCGAGCGGCACGCTGCCGCCCACGAGTCCGGTGTTACCGCCCTGGGGCACCACGGCGATGCGGGCAGCTGCCAAGACTCCCATTGCGGCGGCCGTTTCGGCGGTGTCAGCGGGACGCACCACCAGCGGCGTCGAGCCGGCGAAACGGCGAGTCCAGTCGATGGAATAACTCGCGGTGATCTCCGGGTCGCTCAGGACGTGCGCCCTGCCCACGATCCCCGTGAGTTCGTCAACGACAGCCGGGTCGATCGCGACGGTGCTCATGCTCCGAAGCTCATGACTCGAACCTCATGAACCGGCGCTCATGGCCCAGTCCCGCCGCCGCTCTCGGGCCGGTTTCGTCGCTCTGCCATGACCTCGAGCAGCACCCTCGGCTCGTCGGTCATGATGCCGTCGACACCGATGTCGAGCAGGCGGTCCATCTCGGCGGGATCGTCGATGGTCCACACGTGCACGGTCAGTCCGGCCCGGTGCGCATAGTCGACTAGGCGGCGGGTCGCGAGCGGGATGGGGCCCTGCCGCAGCGGGATCGAAGCGATGCGGCCACGGAACGGCCGGCTGTCCAGCAGGCGGTTCCGCGACCCGAGCCGCGGCCTGGATCGGGTCTGAATGCCTACTGCGCTGAGCGCCGCGAGGCGTGCGATCTCACGGGGACTGAAGCTCAAGCACACCGCGTCACCGAAGGCTTGGTTCAGACGGGCCAGCCTGGCGTCGGAGAACGAGCCCACACACACCCGGTCCAGCACGCCGGGCCGTCGCAGAGCTTCGATCAGCGGTTCGACAGCGGCATCGGCCTTGGGATCGATGCTGATGCGCACATCATCGAATGCGTCGAGCAGCTCCTCGAGTCTGGGGATCGGTTCGCCGCCGACACGGGCCTGTGACACCTCGCTCCAGGGCATCTCCGAGATGCGTCCGTCACGGTCCGAGGTCAGCGAGAGCACATCGTCGTGAAAGACCGCGAGCACTCCGTCGGACGTCGCCTGCACATCGGTCTCGAGGTAGCGGTACCCGAGCCCGACTGCGCCCTCGAATGCGGCCATAGTGTTCTGCGGCCACACGGCACTGCCGCCGCGGTGGGCGATAGGCACCGGACCCGGTTCATCCAGGTACGGATGATGCGACGTCACAGCGCAAGTATCGCTTCTCGGCTTGTTGGTACATGGGCAGTGCAATGCCGCCGGTACCGTCATGCCGATGTCTGACGGCGAGACTGGGGCCCAGAATCAGTCAGGCGATCATGTGTCGCCGGCAGATGCCTTCGCCACGTGGGCAGCCAGCGAACCGGTGCCGCTCGACCGGGCCGCGCTGAGCATTGCTGCCCATTGCCGCACAGAAGGGGTCGACGAAGCTGCGGCATTGGCCGAGTTGGACCGTCTCGGCGCCGCGGTACGCGAGCCCACGCCTGACGCCGTCGTCGATCTGCTCTTCGACGAGGAAGGGTTCGGCCCGAATCGGGGCCGCTTCGCAGATCCGGCGAACAGCTACCTCGACCTCGTGGTCTCGCGGAGGCTCGGGATACCGATCACACTGGCCGTGGTCACCATCGAGGTGGCCCGCCGCGCCGGTGTCGTGCTGCACGGTGTCGGCATGCCAGGCCATTTCCTGGTCGGCACCCCGGATCCGGAGGTATTCATCGACGCGTTCGACGGCCGCTTCATCGACCACGCTGGTGCCGCGGAGATCTTCACCCGCTTCGAGCCACGGCAGCCGTTCGACACTTCGTTCCTCCAGCTGACACCGCCGGGGGAGATCTTGCTGCGAATGCTGAACAACCTGCGGACGCTGCATATTCGTCAACCCGATGCGCCGTCACTTGTGGCTGTGCTGGAACTCCTGACGCGGCTGCCCGGGTGCCCGCTCGACGAGTTCATGCGGCTGGGCCAAGCGCTGGCAACGCTGGGACGGCCCGACGAGGGTGCCCGGACCCTGGAAGCAGCAGCGCAGCGATTCGGCGGAAGCGATGCCGAACACCTCAACAACGCGGCAGTGCGCCTCTGGGCCCAGCTGAATTAGGGGCAGCGATGGCGCGGCGCGCTGAGTTGACGTGAGCGCCAAGAAAGGCGGCTACAAGCCGATGGCCAGGTCGGGGCGGCCTCGAAGGTGGGTGCGCTCGTTGACCGAGAGCACGCTGCGATGGCCGCGGCTCGAGGCGAAGACCCGTGTCACCGACGTGTAGTCGACGTCGAAGCGCAGGAACGTCTCGGTGCGCAAGCCGAGGCAGCGGGCAAGGTAAGCGTTCACGACGCCACCGTGGCAGGCCACGGCCACACGCTGGCTGCGATGATCAGCGACGATCTCGTCGACGGCGCCGTTGACCGTCGCTACGAAGAGGGCCGACCGTTCCGCATCGCCGAACGAGCCGCTCACCAGCTCGTTCCACCTCGCACGGTCGGTCTCCTTCAGCACTTCCATCGGGACATATGCGGGGGAGTCGCGGTCGAACTCGCTCAGGCCGTCGCGTACCGCCGGCATCAGACCGGTGGCGGCGCCGATGGCCTCGGCAGTCTCCAGCGCTCGGAGCATTGGGCTGCTGTACAGGGCATCGATCCCCATCTCCGCCAGCCACCCAGCGACGGCGCCAGCCTGCTGCCGGCCGACTTGCGACAGCGGCGGATCTGCGGGCCGCCCGTCGTGGCGCACGACACGTTCCGGCTGGCCGTGGCGGACGAAGACGAGTTCCACGGCGGGTGACCCTATTGGGCCGCGGGGAGTCCCGTTGCAGGGCGGCTTGGCCGGAGCGGTACCGTGGTGTCACATGGCAAGACGGACCAAGATCATCGCCAGCGTCGGACCAGCCTGCAGCGACGAGGCGACCATGCAGGCCCTGATCGAGGCGGGCGTCGATGTATGGCGTCTCAGCTTGGCCCACGGCACGCTCGACGAGCAAGTCGCGACGTTCCAGCGGCTGCGTAAGGTCTCGCAGGAATCCGGACGGTACATCGGGATCCTGGTGGATCTTCCGGGCCCCAAGGTCCGCTGCATGCCGTTCCCTGAGGGCGGCTGCGAGGTCGCCCAGGACGCCGTGCTGTCTCTGGGCATCGAAGGCGACGCCAGCACTGCTGACCGGCTGGTCGTCGACTACGAGGGCCTGCTGACCGACGTGGGCCCAGGCGATCAGTTGTCCTTCGGCGACGGCAACGTCGTGCTGATGGTCGAGGATCGTGCTTCCAACGCTCTCAAGACCCGCGTTCTGCACGGCGGCCATCTCGAAGGCCGGCCGGGCTTGCACGTCGACTCGTCCAAATTGCGCATGAGCACGCCGACCCCGCACGATCTGATGCTGTCCGACACGTTCGTCGACTTGGGCACCGACATGGTCGCACTGTCGTTCGTCCGCTCCGCTTACGACATGCGGCGCCTGGGCGTCGAACCGCACCCGCGCGGCCCGCTGCTGGTGGCCAAGATCGAGACCAACGCAGCCGTGGAGAACCTCGATGGGATCATCGAGGCGTCCTCGGCGGTCATGGTGGCCCGCGGCGATCTGGGCGCGGAGTGCAACATCGAGGAATTGCCGCATCTGCAGAAGCGGATCATCGAGGCCTGCGTCGCGCACGGCCGACCGGCCATCACGGCAACGCAGATGCTGGAGTCGCTGCTGCACTCGCCTGTGCCGACCCGTGCCGAGGCCTCCGACATCGCCAACGCGGTGTTCGACGGAACGTCTGCGGTGATGCTGAGCGGCGAGACAGCGATCGGTCACGATCCGGTGAACGCCGTGCGGACCATGGCGCGCATCACCGAGCGAGCCGACGAGCGCTTTGACTATGAGGCTTGGTGGAACCGGCTGCTGTCGGTGCGCCGGCGCGACGATCGCGCCGCCGACTACATGCGCGTGACTGACGGCATCACCCAGGCGGCGTCGAGACTCGCGACCGAGCTGGGCGCCCAGGCGATCATCTGCCTGAGCCGGTCGGGTTTCACCGCACGCAGCATGGCCAGATTCCGCCCTTCGATGCCGCTGCTGGGGCTTACGCCCGAACCCCGAACGGCGATGCAGCTCTCGCTGTCATGGGGGACCCGGCCGCTAGTTTTCGGCGAACGCCTGACGCCGGCCGAATCGGCGCTCGAAGCTGTGCACGCAGCGGTACGAACCGGGATGGTGCGCAGCGGCGACATGGTGGTGGTGGTCTCGGGTACGAGCCCTGAGTCTCACGCCACTGACAACCTGCGCGCCATGCGCGTGCCCTGAGGCTGAGCCCCGGGCCCGAGCGGCCCGTGAGCGAAGCGAACAAGAGCGGAAGACAAGAAGGTCGGCGACGACGGGCTACACGAAGCCGAGGTCGATGTCGAGGTCGACACGGCCCGAATCGATCGGGTCCAGTTTGATGCGGTCCGGCCCGCACAGCGGATTCTGTGGAATCTGCACCGTTCGTCCGAAGACGTCGCACGAGCAGGTTTCTTGACAGTCCCGCAACCCCGACCACTGCACGGCCAGCACTGCAGCGGCGCCGACGAGCACCACCGAGATGAGCACGGCCAGCACAAACCGCCGAATCAACCGCAGAGCCACGATTGCTCCGACCACCAGCGAGGCGATGCCGCCGGCGAGCGCGATGCTCAGACGGTCGGCATCGAGCCATTCGGGCAGCACCCAAACAGAGAGTACGCAGCCTTCCCACGGCGCACGGGGACCGCTTCCGACCCAATCTTGACTCAGTCCCGACGCAGTCCCGGACCAGTCTCAGGGCGCTCAGTAGAGTCCAACTGAGTTCGTTGACGCTCGCGAGGATCGCGCCATGGCTGCCACCCCCATCGACCTGCGCCCCGGCGGTCTGCCCGAGACGGTTCTGGACCCAGCTCCGCCGGCGGCTGCGGCGGCGTGGGAAGCAGCCATGGGACAGCCATTGGCCGAGCGGGGTGCCGCCCTCGCAACGGTTGCGGCCCGCTGGCCGCGGCTGCTGGAGGCCTGGGCGGAGCTGGGCCGTTGCGCTGCGAGCGAGGGCCGCCATGTCGAGGCGTATGCCTATTGCCGGGTGGGGTATCACCGCGGCTTGGACGCGCTGCGGGCAGCTGGGTGGCGGGGCAGTGGCTATGTGCGCTGGGCGGAGCCCGCCAATCGTGGCTTCCTGTGGTCGTTGCTGGGCCTGGGTCGCTCCGCCGCTGCCATCGGCGAACGAGATGAGGCCGACAGATGTGCCGGGTTCCTGGTCCAGCTTGACCCCGGTGGTGAGCCGCCCATAGGTGAGTGGCCGCAGGCGTGAGCCCTGCCGGCGTTGTGCTGTGCGGCGGAGCCTCTACGCGCATGGGCAGCGACAAGTCCACTCTTGAGGTGGCGGGCCGACCGCTCGCCCTGTGGGTTGCGCAGGCACTGCGAGCTGCCGGCGCGCACCCAGTCGTTGCACAGGGCGGCAATCCGCCGCCGCCGCTGGTGGCCGAAGCCGACAGCATGCCGGGAGCGGGCCCGCTTGGGGGTCTCGTCGATTCGCTCGAACGCCACGGCGATGTTCTTGTGTGCCCGACCGACGTGCCGACGGTGCCGCCCGACCTGCTGGTCGCTCTTGTCGAGCTCGCTCTCCAGACGGGCGCGCCGGTTGTTCTGGCGCGGAGCGACCGGCTCGAGCCGCTGATCGGCCACTACGCCCGCGAGTCGCTTCCGGCACTGCGGGCGGGCCTGAGGGCCGGTGCCCGCGGACCCAAGGCCGTCCTCGACAGCACGAGCGTGCCAACCGTGCCGGTCGCAGCGGCCGACGTGTTGAACGTGAACACACTTGCAGATCTCGCCACCGCCGAGGCGATCCTGGCCGCTCGATCGGCGACCGGGTCCCAAGCATCATGAGCAGTCACGTATGGGTGGACTCCCAGGCTGCGTTCGAGGCGCTGATTGCCGACCTTCTGGCGACTGAGCGCATCGGCGTGGACACCGAGTTTCATCGCGAGCGCAGCTACCGGCCCCAGCTTGCTCTGGTACAGGTCGCATTTGATGACCAGGTCGCCCTTGTCGATCCCACAGCGATCGATATTGCGGCCTTGGGTTCCGTGCTGGCTTCCGATGCGGTGATCGTGATGCACTCCTGCGCACAGGACATCGAGGTGCTGTCCCAAGAGTGCGGTGCCATTCCGGCGAGGCTCTTCGATACCCAGGTTGCCGCAGGATTCCTGGGCATGAGCACCCCGTCGCTGGCTGCGCTGACTGAACGCCTCCTCGGAGTGCGATTGACCAAGGGCGACCGCCTGGCCGACTGGTTCCAACGACCGCTGCGAACGGCGCAGCGACGCTACGCGGCCGACGACGTGGCTTACCTAGCACGGCTTCATGACGAGCTTCACTCCCGCCTGACGGAGCGAGGTCGGTGGCAGTGGGCGCTTGACGAGTGCGAGATGTGGCGCCGCCCGCCCGCTCGGCCCCCGGACCCCGAACAGGCGTGGACCCGCATCAAGGGCGCACGCCAGCTCCGCGGCTCTCAGCGTGCGGTGGCGTACCGGCTGGCTGCGTGGCGGGAGCGAACCGCCAGCGATCGCGACCTTCCGGTGCGCTTCGTTTTGTCGGACATGGCACTGCTGTCCATTGCGCAACGGTCACCTGCGAGCGTTCGTGAGCTGCAAGGACTGCGCGGCGTGGACGGCAACCAGCTCCGTGGGGCGGCCGGTGATCGGATCATCGCCGAGGTGAAGCGCGGTCTGGACATAGCACCGGGCGACATCCCCGCCAGTGCGCTGGGCGGGGGACCAAACGTGGATGCTGCACTGCAGCCAGCGGTTCCCTTGGTTGCCGCCTGGGTGGACGAGGTTGCACGCTCTCGTGGCATCGACCGCAGTTTGCTGGCCACTCGCTCCGATATCGCTGCGTTGCTCGCGGGCGACCCAGCGTCCCGCCTCGGGACTGGCTGGCGGACCGAAGCGGTGGGCGATGGGATCCGGTCATTGCTGGCTGGAGAGGCCGCGTTGGCCTTCGATCCGTCGGCGGGTCTGCAGCTCGAACCTCGGCGGGGCGGAGGTGCCTGAGCACTGGGTATGCCACGCAGTGAGGTGCCTTGGACGGTAGGGTGACAGGGCACTTCGTAGAACACAGGTGCCTCATCCGGCGCGGATGTAGGCACATGCCGAAGCAGTCGAAGCAGGCAAGCGAGGCCTCGCAGTCGAGCACGAGGAGCCAGCCGGTGAAGAAGGGTCGACATCGCCGCTATGAGGAGGCTCGCAAATTCCAGCGGGCCACAGCGGAGCGTTTCACCGTCGAGGACTACGACTTCGATAACTCGGACCGTTTCGGCGTGGAGTTCGATGATGAGGATTCGGCTCCCGATGACCAGTACGGCCATCTCGCCGACAAGTACGACGACTATTCGGACCTCGAAGCCAAGTACGCCGACTTCGATTCCAGCGACGACGAAGAAGCTCCGCAGCGCGAGAACGCCTGAAATACAGCGCCGCTGCCGTATCTCGTCGCCAGCGGTGCCTTCGGGGCGGCACGCATCGCGGACTGGTTCAGCTGCGTTGACGAACGGCCGGATGGGGAAGCAGCTGGGCGGAATCGACGCGCTCGTCTAGATCGGAGCACAGCTCGGAGTAGATGACGTCCCCGCAGATGGCCGTCAGCTCGTCGCGTAGGACTTGGTACACAGGCCGGCTGCCGACATGGGCCTGTGCTTGCGATGTGCACCACCACGACACGTCGGTGTCGGGCCCGCCCCAGTCCCGTAGCTCCCATTCCCGCACCATCGTGTAGACGTGGCCGGTGACGGTCTCGTGGTCCTCGCGGCGGAGCGGGGCCTGCCAACAGATCTCGGGCTTGGTGTCCATCGGCCGCCGACCGGTCCGCTGCGCCAGCAGGTGGAATGCGCAGCCGGTGCCGGCGGGATAGCCGGCCCGGTTGGCGAACACGCACGCCCCGTCCACCACGCGGGTACGCCACCAGCCCTCGCCGTCCTGCCAGAGAGCTTCGCCGGGATCGCAGTGAAGCTGCCAGATCTCGGCGTCCAGCTCGGCGATCATCGAGCGGACGTGCGCGAGGTCATCATCACTGGTCACATACGCGCCATGGGTGCAGCAGCCCAGGGCGAGCTCTGGGGCCGGTTCGGGGTCGATGCCCGGGCAGCCAGCGCCGTAGATGCACGTCCAGGTGCTGGCGAGGAAGGTCACGTCGAACAGCCACGTGCGGTGCTCGTGCGGATCCTCCAGCGAGAGCCACTCTCGCGCGTCGCCGCTGGGGCTCCCGCTGTTCGGGCCCGGTCCGATATCGGCGTTGGCGATTTCGGAAGCCATCGGCGGCGAGCCTATGAGGCCGAGCGGGGAGCGAGGCCTTGGCCCGAGCGGCCCGTGAGCGCAGCGAACAAGAGCGGGAAGCAAGGGCGGGCCGATATGCCCACTCGGCCCGCTCTGCCTTTCGGGTACGGTCACGCCGTGGCTCCAGCGGACGATGAGGCGGCGGACGCGGCCCTGCTGGCCGACCTGCGCGGTGTGCTCGGCGACCGGGCACGCGACAACGACTTCGAGCGCGGCCTGTACCGGCGCGACGGCTCGATCGAAGGCAGCCCCCCAGCCATCGTCTGCCTGCCGGACAGCGCCGCAGAGGTCGCAGAGATCGTGCGCATCTGCCGGCATCACGAGCGGGCCTTTCTGGCTCGCGGCTCGGGAACCGGTCTGGCCGGGGGAGCGGTGCCCGTGGGCAGCCCGGTGGTGATCGCCACCACCAAGATGGATCGCATCGTCGAGGTCGACACCGACAACCGTGTCGCCTGGGTAGAGCCGGGGGTGTTGAACCTCGATCTGTCCCGCGCCCTGGCGCCGCTGGGATTCCATTTCGCTCCTGATCCGTCCAGTCAGCAGGTCTGCTCGATCGGCGGGAACATCGCCAACAACTCGGGCGGGCCGCACTGCCTGGCGTACGGGGTGACGACGGCCCACATCGCCGCCCTCGAGGTGGTGCTGCCCTCGGGCGAGACCACCACCTTCGGCGGGGTGGACGCGGAGCCGACCGGACTCGACCTGCGCGGGCTCTTCGTGGGCTCGGAGGGCACCATGGGCATCGCAACCAGGGCGGCGGTGCGACTCACGCCGAACGCGCCGTCGGTGCGCACGCTGCTCCTCGACTTCGAGGACGTCAGCGAGGGCTCGGCAGCTGTCAGTGCGATCATCGCCGCAGGGCTCGTGCCCTCCGCGCTGGAGATGATGGACCAGCGAGCCATCGAGATCGTCGAGGCATTCGCTCACGCCGGGTACCCGACCGAGGCCGCGGCTGTCCTGCTGGTCGAGCTGGACGGTTTGCCGGGCGGTGTCGAGGCGGGCGTGGAGATCATTCGCGAGGTGGCCCAGCGGCACCACGCCGGCCATGTGCGTGTTGCGGCCGACGACACGGAGCGGGCGTTGCTGTGGAAGGGTCGCAAGAACGCCTTCGGCGCCGTTGCGCGGATCAAGCCCGACTACTACCTGCACGACACCGTGGTACCCCGCTCCCGGCTCACCGAGGTGCTCGAGCAGGTGTACCGGATCGCCGACGCGTACGACCTGATTGCGGTCAACGTATTCCATGCCGGCGACGGGAACCTGCACCCGATCCTGGCCTTCGACCGGCGCCAGCCCGGCGTCGCCGAGCGTGTGAAGGCCGCAGGGCGGGACATCATCGCGGCATCCATAGCCGCGGGCGGGGTGCTCAGCGGCGAGCATGGTATTGGTCTGGAGAAGCGGGACTACATGGGGATGCTGTTCAGCGCCCACGACATGTACACCCAGGACCTGGTGCGTGAGACGTTCGACCCCGACGGCTTCGCCAATCCGCTGAAGGTGATACCGACAGGCTCGCGCTGCAGCGATTCGTTCCGCCAGCACGTGCCAGAAGGTGCCTGGGTGTGAGCGCGCAGAGCTCCATCGCCGGTGCGTCGCCGACAACAGGATCGAGCACCCGCCCGGCTGAGGTTGGTGCCAGCCTCGCGGCGAACATCGCGCCCGAAGTCACAGCATTCGCCCGCGAGGTCGGCGACAGCGATCCGGTCACGGTGGTGGGTGCCCGCACGCATACCCGAGTCGGCGGTGAATCGGCAGCCGGCACGCGTGAGGTGCGGGCGCCAGCGGGCGTCTGGGAGCACGAGCCGTCTGAAATGACGGTGCGCTGCGGTGCCGGCACACCCGTTGGCGAGCTGGCTGCGCACCTCGCACACCGCGGCCAGATGGTCCCGCTCGACCCCGCCGACGATGCAGCAACCGTCGGCGGCGTGCTGGCCTGCGGGTTCAGCGGCCACCGGCGGCTGCGCTACGGGCACGTCCGGGATCTGGTGCTGCAGACACGCCACGTCGATGCCGCCGGCAAGGTCGTCACCGCCGGCGGGCCCACGGTGAAGAACGTCTCCGGCTACGACCTGCCCCGCCTGTTGGTGGGATCGCTGGGAACGCTTGGCTGCTTGGCCGAGGTGATCCTGCGCACCTTGCCGGTACCGCCCGCGGCGCAATGGCTGGTGGGCGCCGGCGATCCGTTCGCGGCGTTCGACCTGCTGTACCGGCCCAGCAGTGTCCTGTGGGACAGCACGCGTACCTGGATCTTGCTGGAGGGCGACCCGAGCGACATCGCCGCCGAGACCGCCAAGGTCGAGCCGCTGGGCTTCGGCCCCGCAGATGGGGGGCCGTCGATTCCCGGAACGGGGCGCGAGTCGATGAAACCGTCGGAACTGCGTGCGCTCGCCGGCACTCCGGGAGGGTGGATCGCCGAGGTCGGCGTGGGGCTGGTGCACCGACCCGAGTCGGTTGCTGCAGGAACGGTAGTGCCGACCAACGCAGCGCTGATGACTGAGCTGAAGCGGAAGCTGGACCCTGCGGGCCGGCTCAATCCCGGCCGGAGTGCCTGGTGAGCCCAGTGAACAGATTTGCGCTGCAGCTCGATATCGACAGCGACACGCTTGCCTCGTGCGTTGCCTGCGGCATGTGCCTGCCGCACTGCCCGACCTACCGGGTGACGGGGGAGGAGTCGGCATCGCCGCGTGGACGCATTGCCCTGATGCGTGATGTCGTCGAGCGGGGCGAAGCCGACGCTGCCTTCGTGGAGTTCATGGACGCCTGTATCCAGTGCCGCGGCTGCGAGACGGCCTGCCCCGCAGGCGTGCACTACGGCCACATGATGGAGGTCACCCGCGAAGCGCTCGCGTCCCAGACTCGCTACCAGCCACGGCTGCGACGGGCTGCCTACCGGGTACTGGGCATGCCACGCCTGCTCACGGCGGGTTCCCGACTGCTGGCGCTCGCTCAGCGGCTCGGCCTGCTGCGGCTGGTGAAACTGCTCGGCCGCAGCCGTGCTGCGGCGCGTGGGCTCGGCCGGATCGGGGCGCTTCGATCGCTCGCGACAGCAGTTAACGCGCTGCCGACAGTGCCGTTGCACCAGCGACCGCTCCGAGCGAGCGGCGATGACGTCTGGCTGCTCACCGGCTGCGTCATGGACGCATGGATGCGTGACACGCACCGGGCTGCCCAGGCAGTCATCGAGGCAACTGGTGCTGGAGTTGCGCTGCCGCCGGCCGGAGCCGCGTGCTGCGGGGCGCTGCACACCCATGCAGGACTGCGCACCGAGGCTCGCCGCCTCGCGCGGCGGGTGATGGCGGCGATGCCCGGAGAGGCCCCGATCCTGGTCGACTCGGCGGGCTGCGGAGCTGCCATGAAGGAGTACGGGCACCTGCTGGGCACCCCCGAAGCCCGACACTTCGCTGCGCGTGTCTTCGACGTTCACGAGTGGCTGGCCTCGCGCATCGACGAGCTGCCAGCCGGTTCGGAGAGGCCGCAGGATGCGCGCGGCACAACGCGTGTCGCAGTGCAGGACCCCTGTCACCTGCGGCATGTGCAGCAGGCGCACCTGCCGGTGCGCACCGTGCTCGGCCGCTACGTGGAGATTGCCGAGCTCGACGACGACGGCCTGTGCTGCGGCGCTGGCGGGGCGTACTCACAGCAGCACCCTGACATTGCCGCTGCTGTCCGTCAGCGCAAGGTGGCTGCCATCGGGCGCACTGGGGCAGCCGAGGTTGCCAGCGCCAATCCGGGATGCACCCTGCACCTGCGTGCTGCGGGCCTCGTTGTTCGCCACCCGCTCGAGATCGTGGCCGAGCACCTCGCTGTGAACACGGGTACGCGGGCATGAACGACGAGATCACGGAGCTCGCAGATCGCCTCGACGACACCGCTGAACGGCTCGCCGAGCTGTCCATCGAGCTACTGCAGGGTGCCCTTGCAGATGCCGACACCTCCGAGGCGCGTTCCCGGCTCGAGCGCAGCGTCACCCGCGCCCGCCGGGCCACGATCAAGGCAGCATCGATTCTGCGTGAATCCACGGGCGCATCGGATTCCTTCGACGAATAGCAGCCGCTCGCGGAGCCCTGCGTTCAGATTCCGCCCGAGATGCGATACAGCTCGCCGATGAGGTCGTCATAGCGGCCGATGGCCAGGGTCACGGCGTAGGCAGCGCCGACAATGGCGCCCGCAATGGCGACCGGTCGCCGATCCAGCGCTCTGCCGATCGCGGGCACGCCGTACGGTGCGATCGCGATGAGCAGCACCGGCAGCAGCGCCCCGACCATGTACACCAGCATCAACCCGAAGGTGCGTGCGCCCGAGGTGGCGGCGTTGTTGAGGATGTCTCCGAGACGTGCCCCGACGCAGGGACGCCACAGCCAGCCAGCCAGCGCCCCGCCGACGATGCCTGCGCCGGTCGCGTACGGCGAGGAGTGACTCTGCGCCCGCCACGCCGCTACGTAGGTGCCTGCGGCGAGCAGCCCCGCGATCACGACAGCAGCGCCACGCGCCGAGACGGACCAGTGGCCAGCCGCCGGGGCCCATGCCAGCAGCGCGGCGCCCACCACGTAGTACAGCGCCACCGTGAGCCGGGCTTGCCGGGCGACCAGCACCAGGGCCACCCCTGGCGCGAGAACGGTCAGCGTGCACGCCCAAGTGATCACCCCGATGCCCTCGGTGAGGGTCTCGATAAGCGTGCCCACGGCGGTCGGCCCGCCGATCAGGTCTCGGCGAGGAGCCGCTCGACCGTCTCGTACAGCTCGCGGTAGGTGTGTGCGCCGTCGCCCCGGCGGTCGAAACGGATCTGGTTGTCGCTGTCGATCACGTAGACGCGCGGCCAGTAAGCAGTGGGCCCTTCCTGCCAAACGTGAAAGTTGTACTTGCGAGTGTCGAGCGCGATCGGCCAGACCACACCGAGCTCGGCGGCAGCCTCGATGATGTTGTCGACGTTGGCCTCATAGGCGAACTCGGGGGAGTGAACCCCCACGACTTCGACGCCACGATCCCGGAAGTCGGCATGGAGCTGTCCCAGCGCGTCCAGCGTCTTCTTGCAGTTCCGGCAACCAAACGTCCAGAACTGCACCACCGTGATGGAATTCTGCTCGCGGATCTCCTCCAGCGAGGTGGCGTCGGTGTTGAGCCAGCCATCCAACTTGCTGAGGGTGAAGGCGGTGCCCAGCACCGGGATCGGCTCAGGGAGCACCGTTGTCGTGGGGATCGCCGTGCTTGCGGGCACCTCTGGCGCATCGCCGCCCGTGCTGGTCGGCGGTGCAGCGACCTGCGCGTCCCCTGCGGTGGTCGCGGGTGGGACGGTTGGGGTGCTGGCGGTCTCGGTTAGCTCGGGTGTGGTGTCGGGGTCGCCGATCGCGGCCCAGACGATCAGCGCGACTCCGGCGAGCAGGATGCCGAGCGCGAGGTAGCGCCCAATTGAGGACTTCATACCAAGGCGCAGCGTACGCCTCGCCCCGGCAGCGGCGTCAGCGGGTTGGAGACGATCTCATCCACAACCTCGCGCAGTCGCTAGACGCGACTGCTGCGCTGACTACGCAGTCGCTAGACGCGACTGCCGAGCGATTCGAGCGGGATGAGTTTGCGGTCGGTGGCGTTGTCGGTGGGCCGGAGCACGCGGCTGTGCACCACGGGTGCGCCGTCGGCGTTCTCGTAGCCGGTGAGGCGCTGGCGGGTGCGGCGTCCGAGAGGCTCTGCAATGTTGCGGAAGTCCTGCTCGGTGAGGCCTTGGCCGTGTTGGGCTCCCGCGGCTCGCGAGATGTTCTCGTCCATCAGCGTCCCGCCCATGTCATTGGCACCCGCCCGCAAGATCTGCTGGGCCCCAGGTGGACCGATCTTCACCCACGACACCTGGATGTTGTCGATGAGTCCCCGGTAGGCGATGCGTGGCACGGCGTGCATCAGCAAGGTCTCCCGGAACGTCGGGCCGCGGCGGGCACCCTTGCGCAGGTAGATGGGGCTGGCCATGTGCACGAAGGGCAGCGGGACCCACTCGGTGAAGCCGCCGGTGCGCTTTTGCAGCTCGCGTGTGGCCACGATGTGGTTCGCCCAGTGCTCGGGCTGCTCGATTGACCCGAACATGATGGTGATGTTCGAGTGCAGGCCCACTGCGTGCGCCGCCTCGTGGCACTCGAGCCACTCGGCGGTGTTGATCTTGTCGGGGCACAGCACTGCTCGCACCGAATCGTCGAGGATCTCGGCCGCGGTGCCCGGCAATGACTTCAGCCCCGCTTCTTTCAGCCGCATGAGGTAGTCCACGAGCGACTCGCCGAGCCGCTTGGCCCCTTCGATGACCTCGAGGGCGGTGAAGCCGTGCAGGTGCATGTCGGGCACGACATCGTGAATGGCTCGGCAGACGTCGATGTAGTAGTCGCCGTCGAAGCTCGGGTGAATGCCGCCCTGCAGGGTCACCTCGGTGGCGCCCAGCTCGGCCGCCTCGATCACGCGCTCCTGGATGTCGGCCAGCGTCAGCATGTAGGGCGTGCCCCGCAGATTCAGCGAGAGGGGGCCCTTGGAGAAGCCGCAGAACTTGCACTTGAACGTGCAGACGTTCGTGTAGTTGATGTTGCGGTTGTGCACCCAGGTGACGATGTCGCCCACGGCCTCGCGGCGCAACTCGTCAGCGACCTCGCCGACGGCGACAACCTCGGGGCCGCGTGCCCCGAACAGCGTGACGATCTCTTCGTGACCGACCTGCTGGCCGGCCATCACACCGTCGAGCACCTCGCGCACGGCACCGCGGGCATACGACGGGCCGTCCATGATGGTCGTGGGCAGGTGGCTGGCGCCGCCGGAGTACCACTGGGTGGAGTTCTCGTCGGCCGCCAGCACATCGGCACCGGAACCGGCGTTAAGGTTCTCCATCGTCCGCTCGGGCATCTGGCTGCCTGGATCGTCGCGGCCAAGGCCCTCTGCGTCGGAACGGTCCATGACTCCGAATCGGTTGCCGTCGGACAGCCAGCGCCCGGGTTGCAGTGCGAACTCCGGATAGATCGTGAGCCGGGGAGCGAGCGTGAAACGCCGAGCCTCGGTGACCTCCCCCAGGCGGTCAAGCGCTGGCCAGGGCCGCTCGGGGTTTACGTGGTCGGCGGTGATCGGCGAGACGCCGCCCCAGTCGTCGATGCCGACCTCCAGCAGGCCCCCGAAGTCGTCGGACAGGTTCGGCGGGGCCTGCAGGTGAACGTCAGCAGGCAGGATCAGCCGTGCCAAAGCGATGGCCTGCGCGTACTCGTCGGGCGGGCACGCGGGCATGTTGTGCATGGAGGTTCCCGCCTTGGGCAGGAAGTTCTGGACGATCACTTCCTGGATGTGGCCCCAGCGGGCGTGGCTCGCAGCGATGGCCTCGAGTGCCGCCAGCCGGTCGGCCAGCGATTCGCCGATGCCGACGAGAATCCCGGTGGTGTAGGGGATGGCCAGTTCGCCGGCTGCTTCGAGTGTGGCCAAGCGCCGGGCAGGCTCCTTGTCGGGCGAGCCCCGGTGGCAGTCGAGGTGCGGGTTCAGCGACTCCAGCATCATCCCCTGGCTGGGCGCGACCTCGCGCAGCGCCGCCAGCTCGTTCGCCGTCATCGCCCCGGGATTGGCATGGGGGAGCAGACCGGTCTCGTCACGGACGAGCCGGCACATCTCGACCAGGTAGTGGACGGTGGAGTCCCAGCCGTGGGAGGCCAGCCAGTCCGCCGCTGCGGGGTAGCGCAGCTCGGGACGTTCGCCGAGGGTGAACAGCGCCTCGTGGCAGCCTGCCCGGGCGCCGCTGGCGGCTATTTCCAGCACCTGTTCCGGTGTGAGGTACGGCGAGTCGAGCCGCGCTGGGGGCTGGGCGAACGTGCAGTAGCCGCACTTGTCGCGGCACAGCATCGTCAGCGGGATGAACACCTTCGGGCTGTAGGTGACCCGTGTGCCGAACGTACGGTCACGCACCTCGCCAGCGCGCTCCGCCAGCTCAGCGAGCGGCAGTTCTGCCAGTGCCAGCGATGCCGCCGTCGGCTGCGGCGGCGCAACGACCCCATTGGTCGCTGCGTCGTCGACACCGTGCGATGGATCGATGATGGTCACAGGGACCCTCCGTTCGTGGGCTGGAGTTCGATGGCTCGGGCGCGCGGTGCATCGGAGTGCTGCTCGCCGTGAGATTCGTCACCGAGATGGGCACGGCTGCGAATGCGCGTCGGGTTGACCGGCTCGTCGCACGCAGGGCACCGGGTGGCGATTTCGAGTGCGGTGCCGCAGTCGGCATGCACGAGCACCGTGGGGGCGTCCCCGTCCTGACACCACCGGTCACCCCATGCCATGAGAGCGAGCAGGCTGTTCGACAGGTCGAGCCCTTTGGGCGTCAGGACGTAGTCGTAGCGAACCGGACGGTGCTGGTAGGGCACCTTGGCGACAACGCCGGCATCGGTGAGGCGGCTCAGCCGGTCCGCCAGCATGTTGCGGGCGATGCCCAGGTCATGCTGCATGGCGCTGAAGCGGCGCACGCCGCGGAACAGGTCACGAAGGATGAGCAGCGTCCATCGATCGCCCACGATGTCAAGGGTTGCCTGGATGGAGCAGGCGGGTTGGCCCGACGGGAGCGCTGTCACGGCCGCGCACACTACGGCAGTCAGTTTCGGTTTGCAACTGACTGGCTTGTATCAGGCGAGCGAGTCTGCCCGGCGAGCCGTCAGGCGAGCGAGTCTGCTTTGGCCACGAGCGACACCAGCAGTTCGTCGAAGCTCTTGGTGAACGCCGCGACGCCTTGTGCCTCAAGCGTGTCGGCGACGCCGTCGAGGTCGACGCCATTCGATGTCACGGCCTCGAGCACGTAGCGGGCTGCGGATTGGTCGGCGTCGATAGTGCGACGGAGCTTCCCGTGATCGCAGAAGGCATCCAACGTGGCATCGGGCATGGTGTTGACCGTGTTCGGGCCGATGAGCTCGTCGACATACAGCGTGTCGGGATACGCCGGATTCTTCGTGCTCGTCGAGGCCCACAGCGGACGCTGGACTTGTGCTCCGAGCGCCGCGAGCCGTTCCCAACGTGGTCCACTGAAGATTTCGCCGAAGCGACCGTACGCGGCCTGCGCCTGTGCGACTGCAGTGCGGCCGCGCAGCCCGAGCGCGCTGGTAGTCCCGACCGCATCGAGGAGACGATCGACCTCGGTGTCGGTCCGGCTCACGAAGAACGAGGCCACGCTGGCCACTCCCGAGAGGTCGGTGAGGCCGGCAGCGACACGGTCTTCGAGGCCAGCCACGTACGCCTCGGCCACCTGCTCGTACCGGGCCACGGAGAAGATCAGCGTCACGTTGATGCTGTAGCCCTCGGCGATCATCTGGCGGATAGAGGGGAGGCCCTCCACGGTTCCGGGGATCTTCACCATCAGGTTCGGCCAAGCGATGCCTTGGTGCAGTTCCCGAGCGGCCTTGGTGGTGGCCTCCGTGTCGTGCGCGAGCGATGGATTCACCTCGACCGACACGAAGCCATCCGTGCCGCCCGAGGCCGCATGCACCGGTTCAAGTGCCCGCAGCGCGCCGCGAATGTCGCTGGTCACCAGCTGCCAGTAGGCATCGTCCACCGAGGTCCCTCCGCACACGAGGTCACCGAACTGCTCGTCGTAGTCGTCCGATGACTCGATGGCCTTCTGGAAGATCGACGGATTCGACGTCAGGCCGCGGATGCCCCGTTCCACCCAGGCTTCGAGCTCGCCGCCGGTGATCCATCCGCGGCGGAGATTGTCGAGCCAGGGGCTTTGCCCGCATTCGGAGTACAGCCCCGAGAGCCGCCCGTCGGTAGTACTGCCGTTGCCGCCTTCGGTCATGGGGATCCTTCTGTGAACATTCCTTCTGTTGTGTCTACAGCAGCTTGCGGGCCGCGTCGGCGATGGACGGTGCCGTGAAGCCGAAGTGGGCCATCAAGTCGCTGCCCGGCGCGCTGGCACCGAAGCGATTCATTGACACGGTGGCATCGGCGTAGCGGTCCCAGCCCATGGGAGACCCGGCCTCGACACCCAACACCGGGACGCCGTGAGAGAACACTGACGCGCGGTACTGGGTGTCTTGAGCCTCGAAGAGATCCCAGCTGGGCATCGACACCACCGAGCTGGCGATGCCATCCGCGGCGAGCAGCGCCGCAGCCTCGGTGCAGCACTGCACCTCGCTGCCGGTGCCGGCCAGGATGACCGCAGGGGCCGGGGTGTCGATGAGGACATAGGCGCCTCGGGCGACCTGCGAAGCGCGCTCGGTGCCGTCGAGCACCCCGACGTTCTGGCGGGTCAGCACCAGCGCAGTCGGGCCGTCTCGCTCAACTGCGATCTGCCATGCCTGGGAGGTCTCGTTGGCGTCGGCGGGCCTGATCACGCACAGACCCGGAATGGCACGTAGGGACGCGAGGTGCTCGATGGGCTGGTGGGTGGGTCCGTCCTCGCCCAGACCGATCGAATCGTGTGTCCAGACGAAGACCGTCTTGGCGCCGCTCAGTGCCGCCAGCCGCACAGCCGGCCGCATGTAGTCGCTGAAGACCAGGAAGGTGCCGACGACCGGCAACACGCCTCCGTGCAGTGCCATGCCGTTGGCGACTGCGCCCATGGCGTGCTCGCGGACGCCGAAATAGAGCTTGCGTCCGCCTGGATTCGCAGCCGACAGCACCTCGGCGGTCACGTCGGTGCCGGTGTTGCCGGTCAGATCGGCCCCGCCGCTGATGAGGGAGGGCACAGTGTCCATGGACGCGTCGAAGACACGGTTGGCAGCGACCCGGGTCGCCATCTGCGTGCCGGCCTCGAAGGTCGGAAGCTCGGACAGGCGGCCGCCCAGGGCCCCGGCCGACCACAGCGCGTCGAGCCAGTCGCGGTCGTGCCCGCTCGCCGCGAGCCGGGCTTCCCATTCGAGACGCTCAGCGGCGCCCCGCGCACCGGCGGCCAGGTAGGCCTGCGTCACGTCGTCGTCCACTACGAAAGCGGCTTCGGGATCCATATCCATGGCCTGCTTGGCGGCGGCAATCTCGTCGGCGTCGGTAATAGCGCCATGCGCAGCCGACGTGTCCGATGCGGTGGGCATCGGGTAGCCGATGTGGCTTCGGACGATGACCATCGATGGCCGGTCGCTGACCAGCATTGCCTCGCGCAGCGCCCGCTCGAGCCCGTCCACATCCTCGGCCGCCTCTTTGAGGTCGTTCACGTGCCAGCCGTACGCCTCGAAGCGGCGGGCGGCGGCGTCGCTGAGAGCCAGATCGGTGCTGCCGTCGATGGTGATGTGATTGTCGTCGTACACCGCTACGAGGCGTCCGAGCTGTTGGTGACCCGCCAGCGATGCCGCCTCATGGCTGATGCCCTCCATCAGGTCGCCGTCGCTGACGATGACGAAGGTGCGGTGGTCCACCAGGTCTGCACCCAGCCGGGAGCGGAGGCCGCGCTCGGCCAGCGCCATCCCGACGGCATTGGCGAATCCCTGACCCAATGGCCCAGTGGTGACCTCCACACCGGGAGTGAGTCCACGCTCGGGGTGCCCGGGCGTGATCGAGCCCAGTTGTCGGAAGTCGCGGATGTCCTCCAGCGTGACGCCGTAGCCCACCAGGTGAGCCATGGCGTAGACGAGCATCGAGGCGTGGCCCGCCGACAGGATGAACCGGTCGCGGTCGGGCCAGTCGGGTTCGGAGGCGTCGTAGCGCAGGATGCGGCTGAACAGCACATGGGCCAGCGGCGCCAGCGCCATGGCCGTGCCCGTGTGACCGCTGCGGGCACGCATCACAGCGTCCATCGCCAGCGCTCGGATGGTGTTGATCTGCCGGGCTTCCAATGCTGCATTCATGACGATGCGCTCACGATCTGATGCTCACCCTGTTCATGTGGTTGCCCGATGGCTTGACGTATCGTCGCTGTCGGCAAACAGCGCCATCGAGGCCGTGAATCCATGCACGTACGAGCGTGCGCCGACGGGGCCGATCTCGCCTGCGCAGAACATGCCGGCAACTTCGGCGGACGTGTGCTCGGCGAGGACAGACGCGTCATGATGCGGAGTCTCGAACAGATGGGTGCCGCGCCCGTTGCAGGTGAACAGCAGTGCGCTCTGCGTCTGTGGCGAATGCTCGAGCGCTGCGCGCAGGTCTTCGTCGGCAGTGCGTGCGTCGCGAACGTGGAACTGCACGGTCGCTCCGATCGGCGCCTCGTCGCCGATGGCGATGGCGCCGCTTTCGCGGTCCGCTCCGAGCACGCCGCGGATCAAGAAGTCGCCGGAGCCGAACTCGACCTTGCGCTCGTCGGTGACTCGACCGACATGCAGGCCCCGCTGCACCAGCCGCTGGTCGGTCGGGTCAAGCTTCGAGAACATCTGCTGGAGTCGCTCGAAGGGGGGCAGGCCGCCGAGCGACCGGACGACGTTTCCTTCGGCCTCGGTGATGATGTACGGCTGACCGATGGGCCGGCAGCCCTGAGAGACCAGGTGTGTGACTGTGGCGCTGCCGCCCACGATCAGCGCTGCGGCGCCAGAGCGGTGAACACCGCCATCGGCAACGATGCGGTTGCCGCCCGGCATGGGTGCCCCCGAGGACAATCCGCCGAGCACGCTCACGTGCGGCCAGCGCTGCGCCCAGTGAGCGAGCGCCGCATCGACGGGGTACGAGTACGGGTCGGCCAGGACGATCATTGAGGGATCGCCGGTGGCGTGCACCGAGTCCAGTGCGGCTGCGAGCGCCTCATCGTCGGCGGTCGGATCGGGCACCCCGCTCAGCCAGACCGCACGAGCTCGTGGTCCCTCGCCCGAACCCAGGCTGCCGACCCACAGCACCGCGGCGGTCTCTTCCTCGATCTCGCGCTCACCTGCGGCCACCGAGCAGGCGGTGGTGCCGATGAACGCACCAGGGCTGAGCAGCTCTCCGACCGCCGCAGCAATCTCGTCGGTGTTCGCCATGTGTTCACCCGAGGTGAACAGCAGCGCTACATCGGGCTGCACACCGAGCGATTCGAGTACGCGGCCGACGATCTCACCGGTCGCCACGCCGGGATCGGAGTGCTGCGACAGCCCGACAGTGAACGGCATTGCTGTCCGGGCCGCCTAGCCGCTTTGCTCTGCAGGCGTGCCGGTCCAGCCGCCTGCGGCGGGCGGTGCCTCGCTGGAGGCCGAGGCATCGTCTGCCGGCGGGTTCATCGTCAAGGGCACCACGACCACTTCGCCTTGGTCAATGCGGCAATGGGCCTCGATGGTGGATGGCTCGTCGAAGGTGAGATCGGCCTGGACGAGGTTGTAGCCGAACTTGCCGGGCTCGACGCTGAGCGGTTGCACGTTGCGCGCTATCTGCTCGCCGCCGCGCAGGAACCGCACTTCGAGCGCCGCCAGCCCGGCGTGGGCAGCGGGGCAGCGCACGAGCACGAGCATGTGCGGGGTGATGGTGACCGGGAACGGGCTCGGGGCGGCCATCGAGAAGTGAACGCCGGCGAGATCGATGCGTGCGGCACCGCCCGCCGCCTGGCGCATGTCGAAGTGCTCGATGAACAGCGCGGACATGATCTGCACGTTCAGGATCGTAGGCGTGCCGCACGGCCGGGACGCGAACGCACAATGCGCGCACTGGCACAATCTCGTGAAGGCCTGACGCGGGCTGCGCTCGATGCGCCGCCGTAGATTGCGCCCCATGGCACACAGCGCAAGATTCGACGGCACCTATGCACCGAGCACGTGGGACTGGGTGGCGGACCAGGCAGCGGCGTACGAGTCATCGGCGGGCACCGAGGCGAACACGTTGCGCGACACAGGCTTGCCGATCATCGTGATGACGACCGTCGGGCACAAAACCGGCTTGGTACGCAAGGTTCCGCTGATGCGAGTCGAGCACGAAGGCGAGTACGCGATCGTCGGTTCCAAGGGCGGCGCACGGGCGCATCCGGGTTGGTACCACAACCTGATGGCCGAACCCGCGGTGCTCATCCAGGATGGTCCTGAGCCGTTCGAGACGACGGTCCGGCTCATCTCTGGCGCCGAGCGAGATGCCTGGTGGGAGCGGTGTGTGGCCGCCTTCGCGCCCTACGCCGAGTACCAGGCCAAGACCGATCGCGAGATTCCCGTCTTCATCACCGCAGCGCGCGATTGACCCGCCTGTCCGCCGGGGCCGGCCAGATCTGGGGGTGCTGGCGCTCTAGCGCTTCAGCAGCTGGCGGTAGACGGCGGCAGCGCGTTCGAGCTCGGCGATCTCGACCCACTCGACGGCCTGGTGAGCCTGGTCGATGGAGCCTGGACCGAACACCACGATCTGATCGGCCACCTCGCCGTATCGCAGTGCATTCGTGCCGAAGTCCGCGACAGCCGGCCCATGTCCTGACATCTCGGCGAGCGCCGTCACCAGGTCGCTCCCTGGGGCCTGGAAGAACGCGTTGCTGCCGAACCCGTTCGCCAAGTGCACTTTGACACGGGCCGGTAGCGCTGCGGCACGTATCAGCTCCGTGAGACGGGTGGATTCCTCCTCGTAGTCCTCCCTGTCGGCGATCCGCCGCCCGACGTACAGCTCACAGTGGTCGGGCACGATGTTGCGTGCCCGACCCCCGCTCATCTCGTTGACCGACGCGGTGCCGGCACCCAGTGCGCCGACCTCGCGCTGGTTCGCCAGCCGTTCCTGTTCAGCATCGATCGCGGCCACGATGCGTGCGCCAGCCGAGAGTGCGTTGATGCCGAGGTGGGGCTTGGACGAGTGCGCTGCACGGCCCTCCACCTCGACTTCGAGGCCGAGACCGCCCTTGTGGCCGTACACCGGTGCGCACATTGTCGGCTCGGCGACCACGATCTGCTCGCGGCGTTCACCGCGTTCGAGCAGCCGGTCGCGGTAGGCGGACGCGCCGGCCAGACCGCCGCCTTCCTCGGAGATGGTGCCGACCAGCTCGACGGTGGACATCGGCTGCACTCCGGCGGCGGTCATCTCGCCCATCACGGCGAGCACGACGGCCATGGTCGCCTTGGTATCGACGGCGCCTCGGCCCCAGACGCGTCCCTCGGTGATGCGGCCGTCGAAGGGGTCGCCTTCGGAGTGCTCGACGCCGACAGTGTCGAGGTGCACGTCGACGGCGAGCATCCGCTCGGTGCGGCCGGTGAAGCGGGCGTACACGTTGGGCCGTCCCGGCTCGATCTCGTCCAGCTCGACCTCTGCGCCGAGGGCCTCGGCTCGTTGCGCCACCCAGTTGGCCATGTCGGCTTCTGCGACGGTGCCCGAGCGCGGACCGTGATGCATCGGGTTGACGCTAGGGATGCGCACCATCTCGCTCAGCAGCTCCGCCATCGACTGGCCCGTTGCTGTGCCGCCAGTGGTGCCTGTCGCCGTGCCGTCGTTCATGAGTCACCCCTTCGTGGCGGAGCGTACGCGCAGCGCAATCGCGGCGCAGCGAACCCGGCCTTCCCGTGGAGGTTTATTGCGGGGCGAATCGGGGGACCAAAGCCGTACCGTTAGGGCCCATGTCGAACAGTCCTGCCTCGACTGGCTCAGGCGACGACGCCTCGCCGCCTGCGGGCGCGCCAGCCGCCAGCGGTGCGCGTGTGCTGGCAGAGCTGCCGACCGGCGAACGGGTGGGCATCGCCTTCTCTGGGGGGCTCGACACCTCTGCGGCGGTGGCGTGGATGGCCGAGCGCGGCGCGCTCCTGTGCGCCTACACGGCCGACCTCGGCCAGTACGACGAGCCAGACCTGTCGGGCGTGCCGCAGCGGGCGCTCGACTACGGCGCGCATGCGGCGCGCTTGGTGGACTGCCGGGCCGAGCTCGTGCGAGAGGGTCTGATGGCGCTGCAATGCGGCGCGTTCCATATCTCCACGGCGGGCCGCACGTATTTCAACACGACGCCGCTGGGGCGTGCGGTGACCGGCACGATGCTGGTGGCTGCCATGGCCGAAGACGGCGTGGACATCTGGGGCGACGGCTCGACGTACAAGGGCAACGACATCGAGCGCTTCTACCGCTACGGCCTGCTCGTCAATGCCGGGTTGCGCATCTACAAGCCGTGGCTGGACTCGGCGTTCGTGGACGAGCTTGGCGGCCGTGCCGGCATGAGCGAGTTCCTGGTGTCGCGCGGCCTGCCGTACCGGGATCCCACCGAGAAGGCGTACTCCACCGATGCGAACATCTGGGGCGCCACCCACGAGGCGAAGCGCCTGGAGGACCTGGCCACCTCGATGGAGATCGTCTCGCCGATCATGGGCGTGGCCCATTGGGACCCCGCGACCGACATCGAGCCTGAAGACGTGACCGTCCGGTTCGAGGCCGGCTGGCCGGTGGTAATCGGCGGGCGGACCTTCGCTGCGGGGGGTGCCCCCGGCAGCGACCACGTTGCCCTGGTGCTCGAAGCCAACGCCGTAGGCGGGCGTCACGGCCTCGGCATGAGCGATCAGATCGAGAACCGTGTGATCGAAGCCAAGTCGCGGGGCATCTACGAAGCCCCGGGCATGGCGCTGCTGCACATTGCCTATGAGCGCCTGCTGTCCGCGATTCACAACGAAGCCACGCTGGAGAACTACCGAACGATGGGGCGTCGACTGGGACGGCTGCTCTATGAGGGGCGCTGGTTCGACCCCCAGGCGCTCATGCTGCGCGACTCGCTGCTGCGCTGGGTGGGCTCGGGTGTAACCGGTGAAGTCACACTGAGGCTGCGCCGCGGCGACGACTACTCGGTGCTCGACACCACCGGGCCCGCGCTGACCTACGAACCCGACCGGCTCTCGATGGAGCGCGTCGAAGATGCTGCGTTCGGACCTGCGGACCGCATCGGGCAGCTCACGATGGCGAACCTGGACATTGCCGACAGCCGTGCAAAGCTCGCCGCCTACCGGGAGTCGGGCCGGCTCGGACCTGGCGGTCTGGCCGAACTCGACTCCTGAGCGCTGCGGCGCCCGTGCGCGTCAGCCTGATGAGCCGGAGCGGAAGCTGTCGAGAATCTCGTTGAAGGTCGCGCTGGGTCGCATGGCGGCCTCGGCCGACGCGGGGTCTGGCAGGTAACAGCCGCCGAGGTCGACCGGGGTGCCCTGGCAGTCGACGAGCTCGGCGATGATCGAGCCCTCGTTGGCAGCGAGAGCCGCAGCGAGGGGGGCGAACTGCTCGGCCAGCGCAGCGTCGGTGCCTTGGCGGGCCATCTCGTCTGCCCAGTGCTTGGCCAGGTGGAAGTGGCTGGCGCGGTTGTCGGGCTCGTTCACCCGGCGGCTGGGCGCCCGGCCCTCAGCGAGCCAAGTGCCGATTGCCGCATCGAGCGTGTCGGCAATCAGCTGCGCGGCGGCGTTCCCGGCGACACGGGCGAGGTGCTCGAGCGACACCGCCAATGCCAGGAATTCGCCCAGGCTGTCCCAGCGCAAGTGGTTCTCGGCAACCATCTGTTGCACGTGCTTGGGTGCCGAGCCCCCGGCGCCGGTTTCGAACAGGCCGCCGCCGGCCATGAGCGGAACGACCGACAGCATCTTGGCCGAGGTGCCTAATTCCAGGATCGGGAACAGGTCGGTGTTGTAGTCGCGCAGGACGTTGCCGGTGACCGAGATGGTGTCGGTGCCGCGACGGATGCGCTCCAGCGAGAAACGGCAGGCGTCGGCCGGTGCCAGCGTGTGGATGTCGAGCTCGCCGATTGACGCATCGGCAGCCTGTCGCTGCGCCATGCGGGCATTGACCTTGGCTAGGAGCTGCGCATCGTGTGGTCGTTCGGCGTCCAGCCAGAACACCACGGCAGCCCCACTGAGCTGCCCCCGCTCGATAGCCAAGTCCACCCAGTTCGCTATTGCCGCGTCCTTGGTGGTGCACATGCGCCAGATGTCGCCTTGCGCCACGGTGTGGCTCATGAGCACCTCGCCGGACTCGGACACGACGCGCATGGTGCCGGGGGCGTCGACTTCGTAGGTCTTGTCGTGGCTGCCGTATTCTTCGGCCTTCTGGGCCATGAGGCCGACATTTGGCACCGAGCCCATCGTCGTGGGGTCGTACGCGCCGTGGGTGCGGCAGTCGTCGATGACTGCTTGGTACACGCCTGCGTAGCTCGAGTCGGGAATGACTGCCTTGGTGTCCTGCTGGTTGCCCTCGGCGTTCCACATCTGGCCCGACGCCCGGATCATCGCCGGCATGGAGGCGTCGACAATCACGTCGCTGGGCACGTGCAGGTTGGTGATGCCGCGGTCTGAGTCGACCATCGCCAGGCCGGGGCGCTCGTCGAACACAGCGGCGATGTCGGCCCCGATTGCCTCGCGCTGTGCCGCAGGCAGCGATTCCACGGCGGCCAGCACGTTGGCCCAGCCGTCGTCGGGGTCGGCACCCGCCGCGGCCAGCGTGTCGCCGTGCCGCTCGAACACCGGCGCGAAGAACGCGCGCACGGCGTGGCCGAAGACAATGGGGTCCGAGACCTTCATCATCGTGGCCTTGAGGTGCAGCGAGAACAGCACCCCCGCGGCGCCGGCTTCGGCGATCTGGACATCCAGGAATTCGCGCAGAGCGGTGACGGACATGAAAGTGGAGTCGGCAACCTCGCCCGCATCCACGGGAACCTTGCGCATCAGCCGCACGTTGCCATCGCCATCGACGTGCTCGATGCTCAGCGAGCCGGCACCGGAGACCGTCACCGACTGCTCGTTGGAGCGGAAGTCGCCGCTCGACATCGTTGAGACGTGAGTCCGACTGCTGGGTGACCAGTCGCCCATCGAGTGCGGGTACTGCCGGGCGTATTCCTTGACGGCCCGGGGTGCGCGGCGGTCCGAGTTGCCCTCTCGCAGCACCGGGTTCACCGCCGAGCCCTTGATGCGGTCATAGCGCTTTCGGATCTCGCGCTCGGGGGCGTCCGCGGGGTCATCGGGAAAGTCGGGCACCGCGTAGCCCGCCGATTGCAGCTCGGCGATTGCGGCCTTCAGCTGGGGGACCGAGGCGGAGATGTTCGGCAGCTTGATGATGTTGGCGTCGCGATGCTGGGTCCACCCGCCGAGTTCGGCAAGCGCATCACTGATTCGTTGGTGAGGCTCAAGGATGTCCCCGAAGACGGCAATGATCCGGCCAGCGAGCGAGATGTCGCGCGTCTCGACATCGACACCGGCGGCATCGGTGAAGACCTTGATGATCGGCAGCAGCGAATACGTGGCCAGCGCCGGCGCCTCGTCTGTGTGGGTGTAAACGATCTTCGATGTTGAGTTCTGCGGTGAGGTGGACATCGACATAGCGATGCGACGCTACCGCCCGCCTCTGACCCCTCGCCCGGAGGGCGAGATCAGCCCAGTGCCCGGAGGGTACGAGCAGCTCAGCCGGCTGCGTGCGCAGCGGCGGAGCTTCCTGCCAAGCGACCAAACACAGCACCGGCCGACAGCCCCGAGCCGCCGGGATAGTTGCCGTAGAAGAGGCCGCCGACCAGCTCGCCAGCGGCATAGAGGCCGCTAATGGGGTGCAGGTCGGTATCCAGCACGCAGCCGGTGCCGTCGATACGCAGGCCGCCGAAGGTGAACGTCAACCCGCAGGTCACCCGGAAAGCCGTAAAGGGCGGCGTTTCCAGCGGCATCGCCCAGTTCGTCTTGTCCGGACTGAGGCCCGTCGTGCGACGGCCGTCGAGCACGTTGGGGTCGAACGGGACGCTGCGGTCGACGGCTGCATTGAACTCAGCGATGGTGGCCATGGCCGATTCGGTGTCGACGTCTTCCATGCGCTCGCAGAGCTCCGTGATACTGCCGGCGGTGACCTTGGTGACCTGCCGGATGCGGTACTCGTCGTGCAACAGGTGATCGGTGCTGGCGTCGAAGACCTGCCACGCCGAATGCCCGGGCTGGGCCAGGATTTCCCGGCCGTAGCGGGCGTAGGTGTAGTTGCGGAAGTCGGCGCCCTCGTCCACGAAGCGCTTGCCGTGCTGGTTCAGAACGATCCCGAACGGGTAGCTGTGCTTCTGGAATCCGTCACCGACGGCCAGGTCTCCGAATTCGGGGGCGTTGTAATCCCACGCCACCGCGTGGGCGCCACTCCAGTTGCCGTACGGCATGGCGCCCGCGTCGAGCGCCATCGCGATGCCGTCGCCGGTGTTGAAGCGGGTACCGCGCACCTTGGCGAGATCCCACCCCGGTCCGAGATAGCGGGTGCGCCACTCAGCGTTGGCCTGGAACCCGCCTGCAGCGAGCACAACGGCACTGCACGCGACCTCGACCATGCGGCCCTGTCGCCGGATTCGCAGGCCGCGCACGGCGCCGCCTTCGTCGAGCACCAGTGACCGCCCCGCTGCCTCGTGCCACAGGTCGATGCCGTTGCGATACAGCGCCGCACGCAGCGACTCGACGAGTCCCTCGCCGCCGCCCACCGACTCGACCGTGAGGCCACCCCAGAACTTGAAGCGCCCGTCCACCTTGAAGGCCTGACGTCCCCAGATCGGCGCGAACCTCACGCCGTGGCTCGCCATCCACAACAGGGTCTCCTTGCTGCGGGTGACCAGCGTGTGCGCCAGGTCGGGATCGCATCGGTAGTCGGTGATGCGGCCCAGATCGGCGTAGAACTCGTCTTCGGTGTAGGTGCCGAAGTCGGTCATCTCGACTTCGGCATCGGTGAGGTCGGGCATCAGTGCGCGCAGGTCGGCGATGCCGTCGTAGGCGAAGCGGATCGCACCGGCAGTGAAGCGGCTGTTGCCGCCAGCTTCGGCCTCGGGCGCCCGTTCGAGCACCAGCACCCTGGCACCTCCCTCGTGTGCCCCAAGCGCGGCGCACATGGCGGCATTGCCGGCCCCGACCACCACGACGTCGAAGTGCTGCGGGTGCTCGGGCGTCGGCGCGGCATCTGACTGACTCACGTCGGGCGAGCCTATGTGCGCTAGCGGAGCCGCGATGGTCCCCGCCAGGTCCCACCGATCTCGACTCTGTGCACAGATGCCGCTTCGGACGGCACACGCCGATGGCAAACTCTGTCATCGCGATGCTACGTTGCGTTCGTGGCAACGATGAACGTGTCCCTGCCTGCCGAGCTGAAGCAGTACGTCGATGAGCGGACGAGTTGTGGCAGATACGGCTCGAATAGCGAGTACCTGCGAGAGCTCATCCGCCACGACCAGGCCCGCGAGAACCTTCGGGAGATGCTGCTCGAGGGTGCCCGATCGCCGATTGCAGCCCGAGCCGACAAGCAGTTCTTCGCCGATATGCGACAGCGATTCGGCATCGGTGAAGTGGCTGATGGGGGAGATGAACAAGCGCAATCGGCAACCGAATCGCGTAGGCACGTGGAGTAGTGCCCAAACCGGTTGACGTTGGGCGACGCTGCCTCAGCGACATCGAGAGCGCCGCCGACTACTACCTGCCCCATGGCGGGGACGCTGTCGCCGATGAATTCCTGACGGCCGTCGAGGATGCGCTCGACTACATCGGCGACAATCCACAGGCGGGGTCGCTCAGGTGGTCGTACGAACTCGGATTGCCTGAGGTACGGCATTGGCCGCTTGAAAGATTCGCCTACTTGATTTTCTACGTCGATCAACAGGACCACGTGCGTGCGTGGAGGCTGCTCGATGCGCGGCGCGACATCGCGATGGAGCTGCAGGTACAGGATTGAGGTCGTGACCACCAGTCGGCGCCTCTGAGTTGCTGGCGACCTACGCTGCCGCGATGAGCGAAACCCGCACAACCAGTGACGCTGCGACCGCCGACGTTACCGCCGATCAGCCCGTCGTGATCAACCATGAACGCCTGGCTGGATTCATCGCTGAGATCTTCCGGCATACCACGTGCTCGGACGCCGAAGCCGAGCGCATCGGCCGCAGCCTCGTGGGCGCGAACCTTGCCGGCCACGACAGCCACGGGGTCATCCGCTCAGCGCTCTACGTCGAGCTGCTGGCCAACGGCGTCCAGCTCGCCGACCAGCAGATCAAGGTGCTGATCGACTCGGGTTCGCTGCTGCTGGTGGACGGTCAGTACGGCATGGGCCAGACCGTCGGGCCGGCAGCTGTAGCGCTCGGCATCGAGCGTTGCAAGGAGTTGGGCACGGCCATCGTGGGGCTGCGCAACGCCGGGCATCTCGGACGCATCGGCGAGTACGCCGAGATGGCCGCAGCCGAGGGCCTCGTGTCGGTGCACTTCGTCAACGTGGCCAACAGCCGCCTGGTTGCCCCGTTCGGCGCCAAAGAGCGCCGCATGGGCACCAACCCATGCGCCTACGGCGCCCCGGTGGCTGGCAGGCGACCAGTCATCCACGACTTCGCCACCTCGGTCGTGGCCGAGGGCAAGGCCATGGTCGCGCTGCACGGCGGTCCTGCGGTGCCGGAGAACGCGTTGGTGTCTGCCGAAGGCGAGATCACCGGTGACCCACGGGTGCTCTACAGCTTCGCCGACGGCCAGCGCCCCAATTCGATGGACGGTCCCGGGGCGCTGCGGGCGATGGGGGAGCACAAGGGCTCGGGCATCTCGGTCATGTGCGAGTTGCTGGCGGGCGCTCTGACCGGAACAGGCACCGCAGGGCCCCGCCGCGTCAGGTTCGCCAACGGCATGCTCTCGGTGTATGTCGACCCGGCTCAGATCGATGCTGCTGTCGGCGAGACCGACGACGGCTACAACGGCATCGCGGCCGACTATCTCGACTGGTTCGGTGAGGCCGCGGCGATCAACACCGATCAGCCGGTGAAGCTGCCCGGCGACGTCGAGCACGAACGGCGTCTGCACCGCAAGTCCAACGGCATCACGCTGCCCGCTGAGACGTGGGAGAGCATCTGCGGGGGTGCTCGCGCAGCTGGCGTGCCCAAGGCGACGATCGCCGCTGCCAGCGGCAACTGAGCGCAGCCGGTTTCGAGCCGCGGCTCACTACTCGTCGAGGGTGGGGCCCTGGCCCTGCACTCGGGTCTGACGCATGTAGCGGCGCCAACGGTCGGCGTCGTAGCCGACACCTCGGTGCAGCATGCAGCGGTTGTCGTAGATGACCGTGTCGCCCGAGCTCCAGCGATGCGAGTACACGCCTTCGGGTCGGGTTGCACCCGCGTTCAGTTCGTCGATCAGCCGGCGGCTGTCGATTCCCGACCATCCGACGATGGATCGGGCGTGAGACCCGACGTAGTAGTTCTTGGCGCCGTTGCTCGGATTGGTCCGCACGAGCCGCTGGGGGATCGGCGGCAGCGATGCGGCGTGATTGGGGTCGACCGGGGCCACCTGGGTGCGGCTGAAGACGTAGTCGTGCAGCACCTGGAGTTCGTCGATCTCGGCTTGGAGTGACGGGTCCAGACGGGCGTACGCCGCCCGCTGGCTGGCGTACTCGGTCTCGCCGCCCTCGCCGGGCACTTCATAGGCATGCAGGATCGACACATACGACGGCACGAGCCGGAACGACGAGTCCGAGTGCCAGAGGTTGTTGCCCTTCTGGTTCCGGGTCAGCGGATCTGACTCGTCTCGCTTCGTCTCAGCGTCGACCACGTTGCCGATCGTGCCGAAGTAGACGACCTCACCGGTCTTGCCGAAGACGACGTGATTGGGCTCGGGCTCGCCGAGGCACCGGGTGAGCGCGAATTGCGCCTCGTCGGTCATCTCTTGTTCTGGGAAATGCAAGAGCGAGTGCGTGTCGATGGCTTCGCGCAGCGCGGCGGTCGCCTCGTCGTCGAAGTCCGCGCTCAGGTCGATGCCGGTGACCGTGGCGCCGAAATCGGGATGGATCGGCTCAATCGTCAGCATTGGCTCAGCTCTCGTAGCGGGCCAGCGAGCCGCCCTCGGCCGCCAGCCGCTCCAACAGCGGGCTCGGCGTCCAGTGGTCGCCTCCCAGCGTCTGGTCGTAGTGGCGGATGCGATCCAGCACCTCGCCGAGGCCGATCTCGTCGGCCCAATACATGGGGCCGCCGGTGTACATCGGCCAGCCGTAGCCGTTGATCCAGGTGACGTCGACGTCGCTGCCCCGCAAGGCAATGCCCTCGTCGAGAATCTTGGCGCCCTCGTTGACGATCGGATACAGACACCGCTCCCCGATCTCGGCGTCGGTCACCTCACGCAGCGTCACTCCCCGTTCGGAGGCGAAGTCGCGGATCATCTGGGTGACCTCTGGGTCGGGGGTCGATGCCCGGGTGTCGGGGTCGTAGATGTAATAGCCCCGGCCGTTCTTCTGGCCCCGCCGGCCCGATTCGCACAGGACCTCGCGCACAGTCGAGCTCGACGAGGTGTCGGGGTTCCAGCCCACGTCGAGACCGGCCAGGTCGCGCATGGCGAACGGACCCATCGGGAAACCGAAGTCGTAGACGACCTTGTCGACCTGGGCGGGCGTTGCGCCTTCGAGCAGCATCTGGTCGGCCTCGACGCCGCGCATGAACAGCATCCGGTTGCCGATGAAGCCATGGCACACGCCGCACAGCACCGGCGTCTTGCCGATGCGCTTGCCGATCGACATGGCAGTGGCGATCGCCGTGCGCGAGGTGGCATCGCCCCGCACGACTTCGAGCATCCGCATGACGTTGGCGGGAGAGAAGAAGTGCATGCCGACGACGTCTTGGGGCCGCGACGTGGCCGAGGCGATCTCGTTGACGTTGAGCGCCGAGGTGTTGGTGGCGAGCACGGCCCCGGGCTTGCAGATGTCGTCGAGCTGGGCGAACACGTCCTTCTTGAGTGACATGTTCTCGAACACGGCCTCGATCATGAGGTCGCAATCGGCGAAGTCGCCCATGTCGGTGGAGCCCCGCAGTAGGTCCATCCGGGTCTGCACGTCGTCGGAGGAAATGCCCCCACGGGCAGCGGTCCGCTCGTAGTTGCGCCGGACCACAGCGAGGCCACGCTCCAGGCTCGCCTCGTCGCGTTCGACGAGGGTGACTGGGATACCGATGTTGGCGAAGTTCATGGCGATGCCGCCGCCCATCGTCCCAGCTCCGAGAATGCCGACACGGGCGATGTCGACCTGGGATGTGTCACGCGGCACGTCGGGCACCTTCTGTGCCGCACGCTCGGCGAAGAAGTAGTACTGCTGCGCATTGGCCTGCGAGCTGCCCATCAACTCGCCGAAAATGCGCGCCTCCGCCGCCAGGCCAGCCTCGAAGTCGCCACTGGCAGCCGTGGAGACCGCTGCTTCGACGCAGCGGATGATCCGCTCGGGCGCTTCGAAGCCGCGTGTCCTGCGGGCGATCGAGGCCCGGAACGCGGCGAACTGCTCGGTGCCGAAGCCTTCGAGGCGTTCGTTGCGGTCACGGATGCGAGGCCGGGGCATGTTCTCTGCGGCGGCACGCCGAGCGAACGCCACGGCACCGGCTTCGAGATCGGCCAGCGAGTCGCCCACGATCTCGTTGATCAGGCCGCACTCAAGCGCCTCGGAAGCGCCGATGGGGTCGCCGCTGACCATCATCTCGAGCGCCCGTTGCGGGCCGGTGATGCGAGGCAAGCGTTGCGTGCCGCCGCCCCCAGGCAGCAAGCCCAGCTTCACCTCGGGCAGGCCGAACTGGGCCGAGCTGATCGCCACCCGAAAGTGAGCGCACAGCGCCACTTCGAGCCCGCCGCCGAGCGAGGTGCCATGAATCGCAGCCACGACGGGCTTGCTGCAATTCTCCATGGCCTCCTGGCCGGGTACGAGAGCGGGCGGCTTGGGCGGCTGGGAGAACTCGGTGATGTCCGCGCCGGCTATGAAGGTCCGCCCGTCGCAGATGAGCACGATGGCCGAGGCGTCGCTGGACTCGGCAGCGGCCATGCCGTCGATGAGGCCTTGGCGCACGTGGTAGCTCAGCACATTGACCGGCGGGTTGTTGACGATGAGCAACGCCACGTCGTCGCGGCGCTCGAGTCGGACCGACTCGGTGATCTGGCCCTCGGCAGTTTGACTCTGGTCCTGCTGTGTCATGGGCCGCAGCGTACGCAACGACGGCCCGGCAGTTTCGAGCCACAGGCGTCCGCCTCGCAGAATTCGCCCCTGTGCGATCTCGGCCTGGCGATACGCTTCGAATGTCGGGAGCGCCTGTCCCGCTCGAGCCATACCGAATGGAGTTCTGGTGACCACCAAGCCCGACCCGTTCACGGTCCCATTCGGGACCATCTTCTGTGACTGGATGACGACGGCGCGAGCCGACGACGGGCCGTACGTGTATGGCGGTGCCGCAGAACCGTTCGGCGACTTCACGATCAGCCCCGCGGCGCACGTGCTCCACTACGGGAGCGCCATCTTCGAAGGCCTGAAGGCACATCGGCAAGTGGACGGGTCGCTGGCGATCTTCCAGCTGGACCGCCATGTGAACCGCATGGTGTCCAGCGCGGCTCGGCTGCGCCTGCCCGAGATCGACGGCGTGACGTTGCGCCAGATGATCATCGACGCGGTCGAAGCCAATGCCAGCGAGGTGCCGGACCCGCCCGGCTCGCTCTACATCCGACCGACGCTCATCGGTACCGAACCCGACATCGGCGCTGCTGCCCGCCCGACGCGAAGCGCGCTGCTCTATGTCGTCAATTGCCCGGTAGGCGACTATTTCACTGGCGGTATGCGACCGCTGACGCTGTTGGTGGAAACGTCGACGCCGCGCACCGTGCCGCAGTTCGGCATGGTGAAGTGCGGCGGCAACTACGCCATGGCGCTCGCTCCCACGCTTGACGCCATGGCAGGAAACGAGGCCATCGACCAGATGCTGTTCGCCACCGGAGGCGACATAACCGAGACGGGGGCCTCCAACTTCTTCTTGGCCGATGACGAGCGAGTCGTGACGCGGCACCTCGACGAGTCGTTTCTGCACGGCGTGACGCGGGTGTCGGTGATTGAGCTCGCAGCCTCGCTGGGCTACCAGATCGAGGAGCGATTCATCGACCCCGACGAATTGGTCGAATGGGCCGAGCGCGGTGAAGCATTCCTGTCTGGTACCGCCGCGATCTTGGCCCCGGTGGGGACCATCCTGTATGAGGGCAAGACGCTCACTGTGGGTGACCGGGAGCCGGGACGCAACACGATGCGGTTACGTCAGGCATTGGTTGACATCCAGATCGGCGCAGCGCCGGATCCGTTCGGCTGGCGCACGCCCGTGAAGGGCTGAAGCAGCCGCCTTTCAATTCAGGCACGGTGGCCGATGGCCGGGCGCGGGTGCGCGAACATGACGGTGACGGGGCCGAATCGCTTGGCAGCGGAGGCGCAATGTCTGATCACAGCGCCGCTGACGAGAGTGGCCGCATAGTGTCCTGGACCGCCATGGAAGATGGCACGGCCGAGGACTACGAGCAGTTGATGCCGTGGCACTATGCACACACCCGCTCAGGGCTGGTCGACAACCTGCTCGACATCCTGCAGTGCCTGCGCGGCCCCACACTGGGGTATCAGATCGACCGCTACGACCACAGTCTCCAATCGGCAACGAGGGTGTTGCGCAATGGCGAGTCGACTGACTTGGCGGTGGCGGCCCTGTTGCACGACATCGGTGATTCATTCGCGCCGGAAAACCACAGTGCGGCGGCGGCGGCAGTCCTACAGCCCTACGTCGACGAGCGAACCCACTGGGTGGTGGCCCACCACGGCCTGTTTCAGGGCTACCACTACTTCCACCATTTCGGCGGCAACCGTGATGCTCGCGAGCAGTACCGGGGCTCGCCGCACTACGAGGCCTGTCTGGACTTCTGCGAGAACTACGACCAGAACTGCTTCGACCCGAACTACCCCAACCTGCCGATCGAGGAGTTCCGGCCCTTGCTTGACGAGGTCTTCAGCCGCCCTTCAACGGTTCCCGCCACCGCCCCGCTGCCCCGTTGAGATTGCCCCGCTGGCTCCGCCGTGGCTATCGCGCATGTTTCCGCGACGAGCAACTGAGCCTCATTGAAGGCCACAACATGCGAGTCCCAGATCGCGCTATAGATTATTCCCGAGACGTATTATAATTAGCTCACAAAGTGCGCTATAGAATATACCCGAAGTGCACTACGAAGGTCACGATACTGTGTCTGACAATGCTACGAGGCTCACGATGCCGGGCTACCGGCCCCGTGTGGCCGACCGGCAGATCGACGGCACTCTCCGGCGACGCGGGGCGGTTCTGATAGAGGGCGCCCGTGGCTGCGGCAAGACGTGGGCCGGCCGCAACCATGCTCGCAGCGAAGCCCGGTTTGACGATGAGGTCATGCGCCTGCTTGCAGCAGCCGATCCGTCAGCGGTGCTCGGCGGAGGGGTACCGCGTCTGCTGGATGAGTGGCAGAACGCTCCGGACATCTGGCATCCGGTCAGGCGCGAGTGCGATGACCGTGCGCAGCCGGGGCAGTTCATACTGACTGGATCGGCGAACCCCGCCGATGATCTGACTCGGCATACCGGTACGGGCCGAGTCGGCCGGGTCTTGATGAGGACCATGTCGCTGTACGAGTTGGGGGTCTCCACTGGTGCGATCTCGCTGCGTGAGCTGTTCGAGGACGAGGCGAAATCGTCGTTGCCCAATGCCGAGGTACGGCTGATCGATGTAGTGGGTCACCTGGCCACGGGCGGGTGGCCTGGCAGTCTCACGCTGGACGACGAGCAGGCTCGCCTCGCCGTGGGGGACTACATCAATGAGATCGTCCGAGTGGACGTCTCTCGGGCCAGCGGGGTGCGGCACAATCCGGTGGCGGTGCGCCGACTGTTGCGCTCGCTGGCTCGCAACGTGGCGACTGAGGCCGCCGAAGCGAAGCTGGCAGCGGACATGGACGGCGAGATGCCCGGCCGCAATACCGTCGGGGCGTACTTGGATGCACTGCGGCGCATCTTCGTTGTGGAGGATCAGCCGGCATGGTCGGTGAGGCTGCGATCCCGGGCGTCGCTGCGCAAGCAGGCCAAGCGGCACTTCGTCGATCCGTCGCTGGCCGTATCGCTGCTGCGCGCCTCACCAGAGCGACTGCTGGCTGATGCGCAGACGCTCGGGTTGCTCTTTGAGTCGATGGTGGTTCGAGATCTGCGGGTGTTCGGCGCGCCCGAGGGCAGCGAGGTGTTCCACTACCGCGATGACACTGGACTCGAGATCGATGCGATCGTCGAACGTGACGACGGCGCTTGGATCGCTGTAGAGGTGAAGCTGAGCCCTTCTGCGGAGGTCGTAGACCGAGCGGCCACGTCGCTGTTGCGACTGCGGGACAAGATCGCCTCACACCGCCTCGGCGACATGGCCGGCCTCGTGGTGATGACTACCGTCGGCGCCGCCTATCGCCGCTCCGACGGCGTTCAAGTCGTCCCGATCACCCTCCTAGGCCCCTAGCGGATAGGGGCTTGACGTCGCCGACCCCTGTGGCTCACCACAGGGTGGCTACGGGGAATTCCGCAAATGACCGGTCGGCGGTCACCAGCGTCAACGATTCGATCTCAGCCTGCGCCGCAAGCATCCGGTCGAAGGGATCCTTGTGCGCTGATGCGTAGGCACCGGCGCGCTGGGCGTGCGCGAACGTGATGTGCAGGTGGTTGTAGTCGGCTGCCAAGATCAGCTGATCGAGTCGCGACGCGATTGCTCCAAGCCCGTCAAGCCGGCCGAGGCGATGCTTGGTCGAAATCTCCCAGGCGCTCGCGGCGCTCACGACAATCCTCGCCTCAGGGTCCAAAACAGCAGTCCGGGCCGTCGCAGAGAGCGCCGGGTCGTCTGCTAGGCACCACAGCAGGGCATGGGTGTCGAGCAGGAGTTCGTTCACTCTCCCTCCCACGCAGCGAGTTCGTCGTCGGGGAGGGGATCGAAGAACTCGGGCGGCACGTCGAGGCCGCGGAGCAGGCCAATTCGACGCCCTGTTTGTTCCGGTTCGAGCGGCACAAGGCGCGCACATGGCTTGCCGGCTCGCGCAAGGATGATCTCCTCGCCTGCTTCTACCCGGTTGAGCAGTTTGGAGAGGTGGGTCTTGGCTTCATGGACGTTGACGGGTTCAGACATCGGGTTCCTTCTCTCGGTGCGGCGCTCGATTAGCTTAGTCCACTGACTTAGCTAATCAGCCGGATTCCGAATTGCACTCACCGTGGCGAGTTCGGCAGGTTCACCACCGTTGCGGTTCCGACGTGCGCATAGCGCCCCGGTGTGCATGTGAGGACGATTACTTGGCAGTGCTCTCCGGCTGTGGCTATGGCTGCCCCCATGCGCTGCAGCCGGGACGGGTCACTCCATCCCAGCGCATCGTCGATGACGACCGGTGCGCCGTCTCCGTCCGGGCTCACGATCGCTGCGCACGCCAATCGGGCGAGTATCCCCAACTGTTCCCGAGTGCCGGTGCTGAGCTGATCGACATCGAGGGCGATGCCATCAAGCGTGCGCCGAGCAATACCCAGTTGCTCGTCGAGTTCCACCTCGAACGTCGAGTCGAAAACGATTCGCCCGAATTTCTCGATGCGCTCCTTGAATGGAGCGACATACCGCTGCCGGGCTTCCTGTCGTCGGTTGCCAAACGTCTCGTAGAGGAGTTCGGCAGCGAGTGCCCTTCGTTCGAGGCTCTCGTGGTCACGCTCGAGAAATCGCAGCTCGGTCATGGCGTTGTCGTGCTGGGTGTACAGACCCATCTCGCCTCGAGCCTCCAGCCCGCCGCGCAGTTCGTGCTGCCGACTGCTGTTCTCGGCGAGTTCGGTGGCCATGCGCCGCACGGCGTTACCGGCATTAGTGAGTTGGGCCTCGATGGAGTCGGGGTCCTCTGCCTGCAATCTCGTCTGAACGGATCGTGCTGCTTCCTCGGTTTCTGCGACGGCTTCGTCGGCTTGTGCGAGCGCCACCGCAAGGTCTTCGTCGCTGACTTGTGACCGGGCTGTGGTGAGGCGTTCGCCAGCCTGATCGCGCCCCTCTCGTCCCGACTGCAGCTTGCCGGCCAGCTCTGCTGCGTCCAGCTGAGCTCGAGTGAGTGCCGCGCTTGCGCTCGTGGCTGCCTCGGTGCAGGACTCGAGTTCTGCACTGCGATCCTCGACAGCGGTCTCGAGTTTGGCGACCAAGGCTGCCGCTTCCCGTAGGCCCGCGGGAAGCGGAGGCTGCGACTGCCTGCTTGCGTTGAATTCCTCGATGCGCCCCGAATGCCGATTCGCCATGCGCTTGAGCTCTTCCGCAGTCAGGTCGCGCAGGTTCTCCGTGATGGTCTCGCGGGCATCGTCGCGATCCCGCAGCGCGGATTCCTTCCTGTCATTGGCGGCGCGTGCCGATGCCAGATCGGGAACATTGCCTTCGTCGCAGAGCCGTTGGAGCTCTCGCCGAGCCGCATCGAGTTCCCGGGCGGTTTCTGCAGACCCCTTGCCGGCCAGCACGAGCACCGTCGCACTGTCGTCGATTCTCAGCTCGGCTGCATCGCTGACGGAGACTGCAAGCTGCTGGCCCGCAGCAAGGTCATGTCCCGTCCCGTCCACCTGTACGGCGACGGCGCGCAACGCGGTGGTCGTGACCCCGGCGGCGGCGTTATTGGCCGACGCTTCGGCTCGTACTACAGCGATGTGGGCTTGATCGATGCTCTCGACGAGATCGCCGTCGACACAGATGTTCTCAAGGACGGATTCGGCGCCTGCCAGACGGACTTGAGCATCGTCGATGCGTCCGAGGCGTTCACCGAATTGAGCGACTTCGATCACTCGGCGGTGATGGTCACGGTCGTCACATGCCTGTTTGTGCGCGGCGATTGCTTGATCCAGGGCCTCTTGGGCCGCGTCGCGGCTGCCCTCGGCGTCGGTGACCCGCTGGTCCGCGGCGTTCAATGCGGGAGCTGTCTCTTCGAGCTTGACGTCCAGTGCCGCTAGCGCCTCCTTCTGGCGATCGAGATCGGAGACCAATTCGGTGCGACGAGCGGCCTCGGCCTGTCGCTGGTTGCGTTCGCTCAACGCCGCGCCATGTGCCGCCTCCCGCTGTTGCGCCGCATGCGCCAATTGCTCGACGTGTCTCCAACGCTCGGCCAGTTCAATCTCGAACTCTTGGGCTGACTGATGTTCGTCCTCGAGCTGTCTATGACGCTCGACGAGACCGGAGAGCGTGTCGGCGTCAGCTTGGATCTGGTTCAGGGCCGCTTCGAGTTCCCCGACCCGATCCCGTGCGGCGCGGACCCTGCCCTCCAAGTCCGCACGTTCCTTGGACACCCGACCCGTTGCGGTCCAGTAGCGACCACGCTCGGTTTCGATGCGGTCCCACAGGGCATCGTCGTCACCCGTCGGGCCGTCGCCGCCTGCAGCATGGTCGAGTGCGGTGCCGAGGGAGCGAACGTCGAGCGACGGCAGGCGCAACTCGGTGCCTTGGTGCACTCTCAGGGCCTCCCACAGACTCCAATCGAGCGTCTCGTCGAGCATTTGGCGTACCCGCTCATGGGCTTCACGTCCCGTGAGCGACTCGGACCGGGGTTCGGTGACAGCGAGGGTTGTCTCAGGACGTCGCCTCCAGCGTTTGCGATAGACGAAGCGGTAGTCGCCAGATGACAGCTCCGCTTCGGCCTCTGGGCCGACATCTCTGCCAACGGGTTGGATCGACCGAATACGGGCCTTGTTGGACGAATCCAGCTCGCTGAGGAGTAGGTCGAGGGCTTCGAAAATGCTGGTCTTGCCGATCTCATTGTCACCTTCGACGATCGTCACGCCGTCATCTGCGAACTCCAGCTCGCAGTCGCCGATGCCGCGATAGTTGTGGAGCCGAATTCGATGAACTCTCATTGGGCCGTTCCTGAGAGGCGATGCAGCAACGCCAACCCGTCCCGGGCCGCGAGCGCTTCCTGATCGTCACCGGAACTCGCAAGATCTCGCAGATCGCACAGCCCTTCGTGCGCGAATCCTGAGAGACCGAGGACCTCGAAGTCGGCATCATCAGGTAGGACGACAAGGTCCGTGCGCCGCTCCCAAGGCTCGAAGGCGGCGAGCAAGTCGGTTTGCAACTCGAGTAGTCGATCGAGGCGGGCTCTCTGAGCGACCGAAACCTGCCCGACCGCAGACAGCTTCACGATTGTGCGTTCTTTGTCCTCGAGGGAGGCGAGCCATTCCTCCAATGCGTCGATGTCAGCATCTGACGCCAAGTGAGACTCGTGCCGCTCGAAGGTCCAGGTACCGACTCGATGCGGCCTCACCTCGATGTGGCCCGGTTCGAGTTCTACGACGAGCACGTTGCCGGGGTCGATCTCGTCGTAGTCAGTGGGTTCCGGTGCGCCGGAGTACCAGACGCGGCTGCTGGTGCCTTCGTCCGTTGTGGAGTGGCGGTCGCCGAGCGCGACATAGTGGATCTCTCCGGCCTCAATGCGCTCTTCCAGACGGGCGAGCGTGATGAGCGCCGGGTTGTCAGCGTCCGGTGAACGAGAGTCGAGGGCACCGTGGCCGGCAATGATTCGCAACGCTTCGGTCGGCTCTTGCAGCGTGCACGCCTGATCCACCAGATCGCGGAGCGGACGCTTGGAAGTCAACGGAGCGGCCACCAACTCGACGCCTTCGCCCACTGGGACGGGCTGCGGGCTCTCCAATACGACGACGTTTGCCGGTTGGTGCTCACGGAACCTGCGTGATCGGTAGATCGACGCGGCGTCGAGCGGATCGTGATTGCCTGGCAGGAGGTAGAAGGTCACCTGCGGAGTGGAGGCCATTGCGTCCAGTGCCCGAACGAGTACCTGCCGGTCGATCTGGTTGGATTCGAACACGTCGCCGCACACCAGGACAAACCCGCAACCCTCTTCGGCTGCGAGTTCGCCGATACGCCGCACCGCATCGAGCCGCGCTCCGCTGAACCGCGGCTGCGCCTCTCCGCTAAGAAAATGGCGCGTCATCCCGAGCTGCCAGTCGGCTGTGTGAATGAACTTCATGGCACGCCACACTACGCAAGGGATGTCACGGTCATGCCCTGAATTTGGATCCGGCGGTCAGGTGTGAACCGGCGGGGCGTAGCCATCGGCTACGGGCTGTGGCCGTTCCCACGGTGGATGATGCGGGTGCAGTGGTGTACTGGTGTTCGGCCCGATGTTGGCCCACTGAGTGTTGTTCGGGGCAGCGGGTTGTGCCGGATGCTCGGGCAGGCCGGGGTTGCGCTTGCCCGGAATGTTGCTATGGGCTGCGGGCGGTGGCTGGTGCTCGGGCAGGCGGCCCAGAGTTGTCGTGCTCGGGTGGCAGCAGGCGGGGTCGGCCGTCGGGTGGGGTGTGGATGTGGCGGTCGTGTTGGTGGAGGTCTGTGTGGCAGTCCCAGCACATCGATGCCAGGTTCGGCACTTCGGTGAGGCCGCCGTTTTCGTAGTAGTCGATGTGGTGAGCTTGGGTGTGCTCGCTGGTCAGCTCGCAGCCGATGCAGCCCCCATCGCGCACGGCCAGGATGAGCCGTTGGGCGTCGCTGGCGTTGCGAGCGCGGCCCAGGGCCAGGTCGGACCAGTCTGCTTTGAACATCGCGGGCAGCACCTTCGCGTCGACGCCGTGCTCAGCGAGCATCCGCGCTGACAGCGGCGTGCCGTCATCGAGACGGGGGTTGGCGAGCCGGTCGTTCACAGTGTCGTAATCGGCGATGATCACCAAGCTCGTGTTCGCCCGCCGCACCTTGGCCGTGCCGGCGATGAGGTCGCTGATCGCATCGGCGGTGAGCTGCCGCCGCGTCGGCTCGGTGTCGCTGCTGAGGCTGCCGTCGGCGTCGATGCCGACACCGCCGGTGCCGCTGGCGTCATCTTGGGCGCGGCGCCGCAGCGATCGCACCATGGCTTGGATCGTCGCGTTGACGTGCCGGCCGGTGATGAAATCGAACGTGACCCACAGATGCCACATGCCGTCAGTGCCCAGCCGCATCGATCCCGAGCGCTCGGCGCGCTGCAACTCCAGCTCGGCGTCGATCGGGCCGAGACCCTTCGCTGCGGCCTCGGCCTCGAGATCCGCGTACACCTGCTGGCTCACATAAGCGAACGGGTGACGAGCAACCGTGTCAGAGGGATACGCCCGGCACAGCTCCAAGAAATCCGCCTCGCTGCGACGATGCTTCTTCGGGGTCTCGCGGGCGATTACTCGTGCATGAGACAGCTGGATCTCACCCTCTGCCAACGCGTCGAGTGTGTCGGTCATGTCGTGCTCGACGAGGCTCTCTGCCAACCGGGCTTCTGAGCGAGCCTGCGGTGAGTTCATCCGGGTCAGCTCACGCAGCACATGCGCAGCGCCCTGAGCCCCATTGCGAGACGTCAGCTCCCCCAATGCAGCCAGATACTCAGCCTCGACGCGAGCACGCTCCGCGACCAAACGCACCACACGGTCCTTCAGATCGAGATTGCTCAGCACCGCCAGATCGACATCGGCAACGCCGTCGGGCGCAATCGTGGCCTCGCCGGCTCCACACCTAGCGTCGGCAGCGGCCTCGGCTGAACCGGATGCGTGTGCAGCTGATCCGTTGCCGTAACTGCGATGCGCAGGCGGGTCGATGAACATAGGGAAAGCATACACTCGTATGCCACCAAATGCGAACGTTCGCGCGCACCAATTTCGGCAAACTTCAGGAATCGCGGCGAGAATTCCGGCCACTGCAGATTCGCGGTTGCTTGATTCCGCGATACGCCGATTCGTGCGCCAGATCAGTCAGGGTGACCGCAGCGAACTCATGAAGAGTGCGGTGTGGCCAGAGTTGGTTCGCATGCTGATGGGTCAGGACGATCTGGGTGGAAGAACCAGGAGTCAGTGACTCCGCTCGCAGGTCTGTGTCGGGAATTCGAGCCTTCTAGGCGGCGCCGCGACCTCGCCAGATCTGGCTGACTGAGTCGCCTATGCGAACCGTGCCGGGTTGGATGACTCGGCAGTTGACGCCACGCAGGCGCAGATCAGGTCCCTCGCCGGTGTTCACGAACCGCAAGGCCTCGCGACCGAAGCGTGCTGCGTACTTGGCGCACCCGGCGTGCGGCTCAACAGCCACCTCAAGCACTGCATCGCCGACAGAAAGCTGCGTGCCTGCCGGAAGCGCTTCGTGGCTGATGTCGAGGTCTGCGTAGATCTGGTCGCCCGCCAGCGGCCAGCGTTCGATCGGACCAATGATCGCTGCCGCGACGCGGGAATTCATGATGGTGATCTGCATGTTGGGGTGCGGACCCCCGTCGGCCGACAGCGAGGTCCCGCGCTGGTTCCAGGTGTCACCCTCGATGCCCTCGTCAGCATTGATGCGGGCCTCGCTCAGCACCTCGCGGGCATCTTCGCCGGGGCGGCGGACGATGAGCTGGATCGTGCCGGCACCAGAGGGCGCCTCGCGAATGTGCGGTAGCGCTGCTTCCAGCTCCCCGGTGCTGCGATGGCGAGCCTCGTCGTTGTGGGCAACCGGGTCGGCTGTGGCGGTTTCCGTTGATGGGTTCATGAAGAGCTGCCTCACAGCGTGATCGTCGGTTTCGGGCATGTCATGCCGTCACCAGCGGGAATTATCGCGGCGCATCCGGCTGCGAGGAAATGAATTCCAGCTGCAGGTCGCGTGCGGTGGCCTCCGGGCTGCGATCCTCGGGGTCGCCGAACCCGCCGCCGCCGGGGAATTCCACAAGCAGGCGGCGGTCGCCGGGGATCACCGAGCGGCCCTTGGCACGCACCTCAGTGCCGTCGTCGAGCGACAGTCGGCCCAGCGCACCTGGCCCACCGCCATGGCGGCCACGGGCTGGATACACCGTCCGCTCGTACGTGGCGCTGATCGCGAAATCCCGCCCCTGGCGGTTCTCAAGCTCGATGATCTGGCCCAGCCCGCCCCGGTACTTGCCCGACCCGCCCGAATCGGTGCGGAACTCTTTGCGCCAGAACACCAGCGGCGAGCCGATCTCGTTCACCTCGACGGGCATGTTGCGCACTCCGCTGGGGAATGCCGTGGCCGACAAGCCGTCCGCTTTCGGGCGTGCCCCGGCGCCGCCGGAATGGAAGCTCATGAGGATGTACCGCTCCAGCTTGCGCCGATTGGACTCGTCGCCGGATTGTCCGACCGTCGTCTGGGAGCGATTCGTTGCGCCGACTCCGGTGTCGGGCTGCCACATGCCGGTGCCGAGCAGGTTCCACAGCGACGACGTGCCCTCGGCGGGCACCCGTTCGGGCACAACCTGGCTCAGGCAGCCGAACACGGCGTCGGGAAGCAGTTGACCCATGACGTGGCGCACGTTCACTGCCGCCGGATGGGGTGCATTGAGAATGCAACCCTCAGGCGCTCGGACCCGAACCGCATCCAGTGACCCTGTGTTGTTCGGGATGTCGGATCCGATGATGCATCGCACGCCGAACGACGTGTAGGCGTCGGTGTAGGCCATCGGCACGTTGATGCCCCAGCTGGACTGGGGTCCTGTACCGGCGAAGTCCACCTCGATGCCGTCATCGGTGACGGTCAGGGAGCACACGATGTCAATGGGTTCCTCCATGCCGTCGACCCGCATGGTCGAATTCCAAGTGCCTCCCGGCAGCTCGCCGATGGCGTCGAGCATTGCCCGGTTCGACGACGAGATGACGTGTTCGGCCAGTTCGTCAAGGTCGGCCATGCCGTACTCATTCATCATCGAGATCAAACGGGCCGCACCGGTCTCGTTGCAGGCGGCCAGCGAGTGGATGTCGCCGATGACCTGTACGGGATCGCGCACATTGGCCTCGATGATCGCCACCACGGTGGGATCGAAGACGCCGTCGGTGGCGAACTTCAGGATCGGCAGGTACAGGCCCTCGTGGTACACCTCTTTCGAATCGGTGGTGAAGCCGGCCCCGCCGATGTCCACGACGTGGCTGGTGCAGGCGAACAGCGCCACCAGCTCGCCGTTGCGGAACGCCGGCGTGACCACCACGATGTCGAAGAGGTGGCCGGTGCCCTTCCAGGGATCGTTCGTGAGGAAGATGTCGCCCGGGCGCATCTCCGAAGCGGGAAAGCGGTCCAGGAAGTGCAGGACCGAGTACGCCATGGAGTTGACGTGGCCCGGTGTGCCGGTGACCGACTGCGCGAGCATCCGGCCCTGCGGGTCGAAGATCCCTGCAGACAGGTCGCCTGCTTCGCGAGTTGACGTGCTGAAGGCAGCACGGACCAGCGCTCGCGCCTGTTCCTCGGTAACCGAGATGAGGCGGTTCCACTGCACTGCCAGCCGCACAGCGTCGAGAGCGGCTGCTCCGGCGGCTCGGCTCGTGCCCTCAGAAGTTGTCGCAGCTTCGCCCAGCCGGCGAGTGCCATTCGATGCTGAACCGATTGTGATCCGCAGATGTCCACCCGAAGTGACCGTCGACACGAATCCCTCCGGCACCACCGTGGTGGTCTGGTCCTCGGTGATCAGTGCAGGACCGAACAGCCAGTCGCCTTCTCGCAGCACATCCCGCTCGTAGACGCCATGGGCGACGGCTCGACCAGTGTTGGTGTCGGTGACGAGCGTGGTTGTTGGCGAAGCGACCGGTTCAGCAGCGACCTCGGGGTGCAGCGATGCGGCCTCGGCTTGTGGCGTGCGAACTTCCAGCAGCCAGCTGAGCACCTCGATTTCGAGGTTGCCGATGTGGCGGGTGTAGAGCTGCTGGTAGGCCTTGGTGAAGGCCGTCCGCAGCTGGCTGCGCAGTTCGGCGTCACTGGGGTTGGCCACGTCCTCGAACAGCAGCGCGGCGGCGTCGACCTCGACCGTGATCTCGTGGCCTTGGCCCCGGTAACGCATGAGGGCGCGCACGTGCGTGGTGGTCTCGGCGTCGGGCGCAGCAGCCCGCACGATCGCGTTGGCTTCGTCGGCCATGTCGCCCAGCAGTTCTGCCAGGCTCGTCGCAGTCAGCTCGCTGACGCGGGCATGGCGCGTGCGGACCGATTCGTGGGCCACCGGTGCCCGCAGGAAGCCGATGGCCGAGCCCACGCCGGCCCCGGCCGGCACCACGATGTCGTCGATGCCGAGCTTGGCGGCCACCCGGGCAGCGTGCAGTGGGGCCGCACCGCCGAAGGCGATCAGCGTGCCGCTGCTGATGTCGCAGCCCTGATCGGCAGCGTGAACGCGGCCGGCATTCGACATGTTCTCGTCGACGACTTCGGTGATGCCGATCGCAGCGAACGTCGTCTGCAGTCCAGCCGGTTCAGCCAACACAGCAGTGAGCGCCTTGGCAGAAGCGTCAGGGTCGAACCTGAGCGTGCCGCCGGCGAAGCGTTCGCCCAGCAGCCTGCCCAGCACGGCGTCAGCGTCGGTCACGGTGGGTTCGGTCCCGCCGCGTCCGTAGGCCGCCGGCCCCGGTTCTGATCCGGCACTGGCTGGGCCGACGGTGATGCGGCCGAGTGCGTCCAGGCTTGCGATCGAGCCGCCCCCGGCGCCGATCTCGACCATCTCGATCACCGGCAGGCGCAACGGCAATCCGCTGCCCGCCAGGAACCGGTACTCGCGGCCGATCTCGAATTCGCGGTTCGTGCGGGGATGGCCGGACTCGACGATGCACAGCTTTGCCGTGGTGCCGCCCATATCGAAGCTGAGCGCCCGCTCGCAGTCGAGGCCCCGGGCTATTTCCGACGCGAGGATCGCGCCGCCTGCCGGTCCGCTCTCGATGAGCCGGACCGGGAGGCGCAGCGCCTCGGCGAGCGTTCCCAGCCCGCCGCCGGAGGTCATCAGGCAGAGCTCGCAGCCCAGGCCCAGCGCTGCCAGCCGCTCATCCAGGTCGGTCAGGTAGCGCCGCATGAGCGGCGCGATGTAGGCGTTGGCGCACGCTGTGGAGAAGCGTTCGTACTCGCGGATCTCGGGGCAGACCTCGCTGGACAGGGTGACGCTCACCTCTGGCCAGCACTCCGCCAGGATCTCCGCGGTGCGTTCCTCGTGGCGGGAGTCGAGATACGAATGCAGGTAGCCGACCGCCACGCTGGTGACGCCATCGGCTGCCAGCGATTCGGCAGCGGCCCGGACAGCATTCTCGTCCAACGCCAGCAGCACGCTCCCGTCGGCAGCCAGTCGTTCGGGGATGCCGATACGCCGGTGCCGCGGCACGAGCGGTTCGGGCCGGCGCATGTATAGGTCGTATTGCTCGAACCGGTTCTCGTGAGCCATCTCGACCGAGTCGCGAATGCCTTGGGTCGTCAGCAGCGCCGTGCGTGCGCCGCGGCGCTCGATGAGTGCGTTGGTGGCGAGCGTGGTGCCGTGGATGAACACGCCCACCTCCGCGGGTGTGACACCCGCCTCGCTCAGGACGGCCTCGACACCGGTGAGCACGGCATCGGCGGGCGACTCTGGCGTGGTCAGTACCTTCACCGTGTGCAGCGCTGGATGCGCGCCTGCGCCACCGTCGACCTCCAGCGCGATGTCGGTGAAGGTCCCGCCGATGTCGGCTGCGAGCCGCACGCGTGCGCCTGCCATCGACCCAGCGTAGGCGAGCCGCATTCGGTCGCCGCTAGTAGCTGCGGGGTACCGTGCAGGTGTGGCGAGTGGCGACCAGCGGGCCGGCAGGCCGCCCCCAGGAGCCGGTGCCGGACTCCGTGTCGGCATCGTGCGAGCAACCTGGAATCCCGACATCGTCGATCGGCTGTCGGACGGCGTCGGGCGGGGCCTCGATGAGCTGGGGATAACCGAGGTAACCCAAGTGACCGTGCCTGGGTGTTTCGAAATCCCGCTGGCGGCGAAGCTGCTCGCTGAGGCCGGCCAAGTCGACGCGATCGTCACTATCGGTGCGGTCATCCGCGGTGAGACCACGCACTACGAACTCGTCAGCGAAGGTGCCGCGCAGGGCGTCATGGCAGTTCAGCTCGATACGGGCATCCCGGTCGGCTTCGGCCTCGTCACGGTCGAGAACATCGAACAAGCCCTCGAGCGCAGCGAAGGCCCCGGAGGCCACAACGTGGGCGAGGACGCGGCCTACGTGGCTGTCACGATGGCCCTGCTCGACCGCAACGTCGCAGCCGACGGGGACTGATTGGCGCGGCCTCTAGGCCGGGTCGGGGCGCATGCGCACGAGCACCTTGCCGACGGCTTCTCGTTCATCCAGCAGCCGGTACGCCTCTGCAGCCTGCTCGAACGGCAGTACCTGCCCGATCGGCGGCCGCACGGCGCCCGTGGCGATCATGTCGAGAAGACGTTCATGGATGCGGGCCGGGATTGTGGGGTCAGCGGCCACGGCTTCGCCCCAGGCGGCGCCGATCAGGCTCACGTTGCGCAACAGCAGCCGGTTCACCTTGACGGTCGGGATCTCGCCGGCTGCGAAGCCCACCACGACCAGCCGGCCGAAGCGCGCCAAGGCCCGGATCCCGTCCAGGAAGCGGTCGCCTCCGACGGGATCGTAGGTCATGTCAACGCCACGTCCGCCGGTGAGCTCACGCACTTCGTCCTTCCAGGTGTCGCTGATGAGCACGATGTGGTCGGCGCCAGCGGCCGTGGCGATCTCGCCCTTCGCTTCAGTCGAGACCAGACCGATGACCGGCCCTGCGCCGACCGCCTTGGCCACCTGGATGCCCGAAGTGCCGACGCCGCCAGAGGCGCCCAGCACCAGCACGGATTCGCCCTCGCGCAGGCCGGCCCGGTCGATCATGCAGAACACTGCCGTCTGGTAGTTCATGACCAGCGCGGCGCCTTGCGCGAATGACAGCTCCGAAGGCAGCGCGAACAGGTCACGGGGCCGGGAGGCCACGACTTCGGCGAGGCAGCCGTTCGACCACACGCAGACTCGATCACCGGCGGCAAAGCCCGACCCGGCGGGCGTTGAACGCACTACGCCTGACGCCTCGATTCCTGGCCGGAAGGGCGGATCAGGCCGGTACTGGTAGAGCCCTTGGCTCTGCAGCAGGTCGGGGAATGACACCCCGCCGCAGACGATGTCGACGATCACCGACGCGCCGTCGGGATCGGCCTCCGGTTCAGGAGCGTCGACAACAGCGACGCCGGCGGGGCCGGTCAGGGACTGCACTTCCAATGCACGCATGGCGACACGATTGCACAACGAGCGCCTGCGCCGCCTCTCAGGAGCAGATCGCGGGCCGCTGGTACTGTTGGCCTCGAATTGGCGACCAGGCGCGGCAGCGCCGATGGGGGAGAGCGATGCGGTACTACTCGTGTGACTCGCACGTGGTCGAGGCGGCCGAGATCTACGCAGGGCTGACCGATCGGTTCGGCGACCGGGCACCGTTCATCAGCAAGGGCTACAACGACAAGCCGGGCACCTGGTTGGTTCTGCCGGGCGGCATCCGTCCGGTGCCGGTGGGCCGGCTCGGCATAGCGGGCGCGAGCCTGTCCGATCCGGCAACCCATGCCCGCATCGAGCTGGGCTACGACGGCTTCAACCCCGGCGTGATGGATCCGACGGCGCGCCTCGACGAACAGGCTCAGGACGGGATCGTGGGCGAGGTCATGTACCCCAGCCTGTCGATGTTCACGTTCGCAATCCCTGACGACGAGGTGCGAGACGCCGCGTTCCGGAACCACAACGACTGGGTGCTCAACTATTGCTCGGTGGATCGCAACCGCCTCATTGGCGTCGGCTGCCTGCCGTTGCCAGACGTGGAACGGGCAATCGCAGAGATCGATCGCTCGGCCGAGCTCGGCGTGCGCGGGTTTGCCATCCCCGCTCACATCGACCCAGCCAAGCCCTACTGCCATCCCGACTTCGACCCCTTCTGGGCCCGCACCCAGGAGTTTGGCGTGCCGCTCACCATGCACATCTTCACGGGGTCAAACCTCGAGGGCGGGATGCCCGAGCACTGGGGCACACCAGGCGGCCACCTGAAGGGCTACACGCTGGCCCACACGACCATCGCCAACACGATGATCGACCTCATCTGCGGTGGCGTCGTCGAGCGATTCCCCGAACTGCGCTTCGTATGCGCCGAGTACGAGACCGGCTGGGTGGGCCACTTCAAGCAGCGTCTCGACCACGCTGCGTACCGCACCCCGTGGGAGGTGTCCGACGAGCTCACCATGAAGCCGTCGGAGTACTTCGACCGGAACTTCTGGGTCACCTTCGAAGACGACGTCGAAGGCATCGCCACCCGGCACTCGATCGGCGTCAGCAACCTGCTGTGGGGCAACGACTACCCCCACCACGACTCGATCTGGCCGAATTCGCGGCCAATCCTCGACGAGATTCTCTCGGGCGTTCCCGACGACGAAACCGAACAGATGGTCTGGAGCAACGTCATCGAGCTCTACGGGCTCGATCCAGACGCTCTCCCCGCAGCTGCCTGAGCCTGAGCTGCTCGCGGCTGCGCCGCCTGTGCTTGTTGCTCGCGGCTGCGCCGCCTGTGCTTGTTGCTCGCGGCTACGCCGCGACGAGCGGTTCGAGGTGAGCGCGGATGGCCTCTGCCACCCGTTCGCCGTCTTCCATGGGGCCGAAGTGGCTGAGCTCGGCGAACGCCTCGAGGCGCCCATTGCCGAGAGCTTCGGCGATGGGCTGTGCCACTTGGGGCGGGATCTGGTTCCACTGGGCAACCGAATCGCCACGAGCCACCACCGTCGGGCATGTCACTGTGGCGAAATCGCTGTAGTCGATGGGCACGCCCGCCTCGTAGATGCGTGCCTCGGTATCACCTGAGCACGACAGCCGGACGGCATCGTCGCCTGAGGGGTACGTGCCGATCTCGACGTATGCCCGCACCGCCTCGGGCTCGCAGCGCGAGAACGGGGGTTTCGAGACGAAGCGCTCGTACGCCTCGTCGACGGTCGCGAAGCGAATGCGGCGTCGCCGTGACGCCACCACAAGCTCGTGATCGGAATCAGGCATCGGAAAGCCCTCGGACACGAGCACCGGTTCGTAGAGATACAGCCCCCGGTAAGTGCCCGGCTGGCGCAGCTCGGCGAGCAGGAGACTGGCTGCCCCCAAGGAGTGACCCACTGCCAGCATCGGCTCGCCGCCCAAGGCGTTGACTGCGGCCAGTACCTCGTCGACGAAGCGCGGTCGCTTGACCGACATGGCGTCATGCTGCGGCCGCGAAGCGCCGTGGCCGCGGAAGTCAAGTCCCCAGCAGTGGAACGTGTCGCGCAGATGTGGCACCACCGTCGCCCACATGCCGGCGTTGAGGCCATTGCCATGAGTCATCAGCAGCGGTACCCCGTGCCCGCCGAGGTCGTGCAGCACGGCATGCTCGCCGTCGGAGGTGGTCAGCCGCAGCATCGCCGGGGCACATTACTGGCCTGGCTGTGGATTGTCTCAACGATCGGGTAGCCGTTGCCGCTGCCAGCGTCGCTGTGCTGCAGGCATACTTTCGTCATGGCGAACTTCACACGCGGCTCCGTGGACATCCACTACGACGAGTACGGCTCCGGCTTCCCGCTGTTGCTCATAGCCCCAGGCGGGATGCGTTCGGCAGCTTCGTTCTGGGAATCGACCCCTTGGAATCCGATCACTCAGCTGGCCGACCAGTACCGGGTCATCGCAATGGATCAACGAAATGCCGGCCGTTCGACTGCCCCGATCTCGGCGGAAGACGGTTGGGCGACCTACACCGAAGACCAGCTGGCGCTCATGGATCACCTCGGCTGCGAGCAGTGCCACCTGGCAGGAATGTGCATCGGCGGCCCCTACATCATGGGGCTGATCGGAGCAGCGCCTGAACGGGTTGCCAGCGCCACGCTGTTCCAGACCATCGGGCTCGACGAGAACCGCCACGCCTTCTATGACATGTTCGACGACTGGGCAGCTGCCATCCGCGATGCGCATCCCGACGTTGACGAGGCGGCTTGGAACCAGTTCCGGTCGAACATGTACGACGGCGACAACTTCCTGTTCAACGTGGACCGGGACTTCGTGGCCACCGCGCAGACGCCGCTTCTGGTGCTGCTCGGCAACGACCTGTATCACCCGGAGTCGTCGTCGCGGATCGTTCACGATGTCGCGCCGAACTCGACACTGATCGAGGACTGGATGGAAGGAAGCGGGCGGGCTGCTGCGATGAAGCAATTCGCCGCATTCCTGGCCGACCACACTCCCTGAGCGGACCGAGAGCATGAGCGGATAGGCACTGCCTCCTCCGCAGCGGTCGCAGCGCGTTAGCTTGCGCGCATGACTCCCGCAGCCAACACAGAAAGCTCTCCCAGCACCGATCACCGGCTTGACGGCAAGGTGGCGGTGGTCACCGGGGCGAGCCGTGGCATTGGCGAAGCCAGCGCCCGAGCGCTGGACGCCGCCGGTGCCCGGGTGGTGCTGACCGGGCGGACCACTACGGATCTCGACCGCGTGGCGGCCGTGCTGCGCCATGACCCGGTCACCCTGACCGCCGATCTCGCGCCGGCAGGCGCTGGCACCGACTTGGCTCGTCGCATCCTCAACGAGGTCGACGGCGTGGATGTGCTTGTCAACAATGCGGGCATTCCCATGCGGCGCACGCCCGCACAGCTCACCGAAGCCGATTTCGACCTGGTGTTCTCGATCAACGTGCGGTCCTTGGTGATGCTGAGCACCGGCCTGGCACCGTCGATGATCGCTCGTGGCGGCGGTTCGGTCATCAACATCAGCTCGGTGGCCGGCGTGCACGGTCCGCTCGGCCGTGTTGCCTATGCCGGCACCAAGGGCGCCGTCGACGCCATGACTCGGGCCCTCGCCGCCGATTGGGGCCCTGACGGCATCCGGGTGAACTCGATTGCACCTGGTCTGATCGCCACGGCCATCTGGGAAGAGGCACGCAACAACGTGCCGGGCCTCGTCGAGGACCTTGCCGGCCAGGTAGCGCTCAAGCGCTGGGGCTTCGGCGGCGACATCGCGGACGTCGTGCTGTTCTTCGCGTCCGATGCTTCCCGTTACGTCACCGGCGAGACGCTCGTGGTGGACGGTGGTCTGGCCCGGGTGACCGCAACGAACGCTCCGCCGGCGCTGCCCGAACTCGAAGACTGACAGGCACCCATACGCGCAGAGGGTGCCGAACCGGAGTCCGGCACCCTCTGTTGTGCGCCTGCGCCGTCAGCCCTGACGGGCGACGGCTGCGTTCAGTTGTCTACGCAGCGGCGCGTGCTGCGTCGAGCCAGGCATCGACCGTGCCCCGATTGTTGGCGATCCAGTCAGTAGCCAGATCGGCCGGAGCGGCACCTTCGCCCTGCTCCACGTTGGCCAGCGACACCTCGATCACCGACAGCTGCACTGCTTCGAGCAGCGCTGCCGCCGCCGGGTTGGCGGCGAGGAAGTCGTTGTTAGCAGTGACGAGGATGTCAGCGGCGATCCAGCCGATCTTGCACTGGCCGGTCTCCTGATCCGCTGCCGACGGGCACTGGTCGGGACCGATGGCCGCATAACCGCCTTCGCCGGTGCCACGTTGGTCGTACTCCTCGCCGCCCTCAGTACCGGTCGGGTTGGAGTCGTCCAGGATCTCGTTGACGCCCATCCAGTAGACGTTGTCGCCCGGCCGCAGCTGGGTGATGTACGCGGAGGGGGTCCAGGTGTAGGCCACCATCGGGACGCCCTCATTGGCCGCATCGACAGCCTGGGCGAACATGGCGTCATACCCGGCGATCGTCTGGTTGAGGTTGTCCCAGCCAGAGAAGGCGATCTGCGCTGTGATGATGTTGTCGCAGGTCCACGACTCGGGGCAGCCGAAGATGTCGGCAATGCCGTTGCCCGGCACCGGGTCGGTCGCGTCGAATGCGGCGAGCGCATCGGCGTTCTCGTTCAGCTGATCCATGGTGTAGACGCCGAACTCGTCCGCGAACGACTTGGTGACCAGGAAGCCTTGCAGGCCGCCTGCGATCATCTCTTCGCCGACGATGCTCAGGTGATCACCGACGAGCGAGCCGTCAGGCAATTCGCCGGCCAGCCACGCGAGGTGGCCCGGGTACCAGCTGTTGGCCCAGAAGTCCATCTGGTCCTCGGCCATGGCGATGTAGCCGTTGTTCGGCCCGAGCTCGAGATCGGCCGGATCGGACACCGTGTAGCCGAGTTCCTGCAGCAGTTGCCGGTAGAGCTCAGCCTGGAAGTAACCGGTGCTCCAGTTGGCCCGGCCCATGGTGACGCTGACACCCTCACCAGGCGTCATCGACATCTCGTCGGCCATGTCGTCGTCGGCCATGTCGTCGTCGGCCATGTCGTCGTCGGCCATGTCGTCGTCGGCCATGTCGTCGTCGGCCATGTCGTCGTCGGCCATGTCGTCGTCGGCCATGTCGTCGTCGGCCATGTCGTCGTCGGCGGGTGCGGCGGGTGCCTCTGTCTCTGCAGTGGCAGTGCCATCACCGTCGTCATCACTGCCGCACGCGGCAGCGAATAGCGCGAATGCTGCTAGTAGCAACAGCAGCTTGGTCAATCGTTTCGTTTTCATTTCGGAGATCCTCCCTGATCTGCGACAGATTGCGTCACGCGGCGCACCGTGTTGCGACCACGCATGTGCGGTGCCGTTCGCCCGGCTCGACGAGGGCTCCTTGAATGGCAGCGTAGTCGGGGTGCTGGCGCGCCCTAAACCCTAGACCGCGCATACATGTTCGGATTACGTTGCACGTTTCGGCTCAGCAATTAGCCGGTGTTGGCGGGGATATCGCCGTAGATCTTGTTCCGCTCGAACTCTGACAGGGTTCCCCGGGTCGTGGCGAAGATGGTTACGCCCGCTGTCAGGACGAACACCGAGCCGACGCCGGAAACGAAGTTGGTGTCGGCAACGCGCACAATCGTCACGATCCATGCCAGCGTCACCACTGCGATGCCGAGACCGGTGCCGGCTACGAGCGTGCTCCATCGATAGCGGAATGACTCGTCGATGCCGAGCAGCCCTATGGCGGGAACCGACAGCACGAGCGCAGCCACACCCGCGATCAACATCCAGATGCCGAAGCCGGCGCCTTCGGACTCGAAGCCATCGTGAATGACGTCGCCAGTGCGCTTCGCCGTGGCGATCGTGCTGGCAATATCGGCCGACGCCGCAGTCTCGTCCTTGCGGGCGTCGCTCTCTTTCTTGCGCCACTCGCGTTCGAGCTCGACGTCGCCCGCCGCAGCGGCTTCGTCTCCAGCCACCCGAGCCGCGGCCGCCCGCTGGGCAGCATCTGTGCCAAAGGCCTTGATAGCGTCGATTTCCGCCTGCAATTCGTCGTCGATGACGGATTCGGTTCGGGTGTCGAAGCTCCAACCTGAGTAGCCGCCCATCACCAGCAGCACCACGGCGAACGAGCCGCCGAGCAAGCGGCCCCAGCTCACGTTGGCGGGCAAGGGTCGACGGGCACTCATCGGCGCACGCCACACCCAGGCGCATGCGCCGATGCTCGCAACGAGCGCGCCGATGACACAGAGGTAGACGCCGGCGCCAGCGCTGTAGATGCCGAGTTCCTGCACATTGTCTGGAGGGCGCGCCAGCATGTACGCGGCCGATACGACGAGCGATGCCAGCGAGAACACCACGGCACCGTGAGCGGACAACCAGCGAGATCCCCGGCCCGGCCGCACGAGCGTGTTGAGGGCCCCGAACAGCGCCGCAATCATCATCAACGCAATGAAGATGCCAAACCACGAGCCGCCGGAGGCCGAGACACCGTTGAAGCTGTTGGACGCGAACGAGGTGCTGCCATCGCAGATCAGGTCGCTCCCGCTGGGCGCCAGCGGGTCAAGGGCTCGCAATTCGATCCAGTTGCCGGAGCACTGCTCTGTTCGCAGATCGACATCGGAGGTGCGGGCATAGGCAGACACCAAGCCGGCATCGACGTTCCACGGCAGCAGGAGTGCGACGAGTGCGGCGACAGCGCCAAGTGCAGTGACCATCACGGCGGTCCGCTCGCCGCCGCTCGCATCCACGAAGGCTTCGTCCGGCGTCTCGGGTTCAGGTTCGGGCCTGGCGCCGGTCGAACTGGCCGCTTCTGCTTCAATCAGCAGCTTCTCGGGAGTCCTGCGATTCCTCCATGCGTGTGTGATGCGGCTGAGCAGGTTTCCGGATTCGCCCGCCTCAGGCTGGCTCAGCCGGTCGAGCACGACCGCAACGAGGAAGAACGCAAGACCACACGAGCCGGCCTGCGCCAGATCGAGGTTGGAGATGGCCTGGAAGAGGCAACGGCCGAGACCGCCCGCACCCATGATCGCGGCGATGCCGAGCATCGAGATGGCCAGCAGCAGCGTCTGGTTGAGACCCGTCATGATCGCCGGACGCGCCAACGGCAGCTGCACATCGGCCAGGACGCGCCACTCCGGCGCGCCGTAGGCGCGGGACGCTTCCACCACGTCCTCGGGCACCTGCCTGATGCCGAGGTTCGTCAGCCGGATCAACGGCGGCAAAGCGAACGTCATCGTGACCATCGTCGCGGAGACGAATCCGACGCCGAAGAAGAAGATGAACGGCAGCATGTAGACGAACGAGTGGACGACTTGCATCGCGTCGAGGACGGGTCGCACCACCTTCCAGGCACCATCGACCCGACCGCAGAGAACGCCGACGGGTATCCCGATGACCACGCAGAGCAGCACGGCGACGCCGATGAAGCCGATCGTCAAGGCCGTCTCTCGCCAGAGCTGCTCGCCGAGCAGGCCACAGATCATCAAGCCCAGGAATGACAGGAGTCCGACCTGGAAATTCCGCACGAGCCATCCGAGCAGGAACACTGCGATGCACACCGTCAGCCACGACATCTGCAGCAGCCATTCGTCGACGATGATGTGCAAGAGCTTGGCGAAGGGCCATTCGATTGCTTCGAGGGTGGCCTTCATGTTGTTGTCCACCCAGAACACCACTTGCTCGACCCAGTCGCCGACGGGGATACCCCAATTGTCGAGCACGGTGTTCTGCCGGATCTGCGCGACGACTCCCGACGTTTGATTGACGAGTTCCCCTTCGCTGTCGACAATGGCGTCGCGTAACTTGATTCTCTGGCCGTCGACGGTGTACGGGTGGGTGCCTGAGCTAACAATTGCCTCGGAGCGCAGGCGGTACCACCCCACGGCGACTAGGCCGACAAGACCTCCCGCTGCCAGTCCGTAGCGACGCCCGATAGCGCCCCCGAACAGCAGCAGCGCGGGGATGATGAAGACCGCCAGCAGGATCGCCCACTCGATGCCCGTCGTGAGCCAATCGGCAAGCCGATCGCCCGCTTCGGGACTGGTGACGACGTCGATGAAGCCGTCGACGAAGTGGCCGCTCTCGTCGTCGGCCTGCGCGAACAGTGCAGCGGCGCTCACATGAACACCTCCCGCTCGAAGCCTTCTATGAGCTGCTCGACTCTGCCCATCTCCTCCATGATCAGGCGGGGATCCAGATTGCCGACGAGCTTGCCGTCTTCGTCGACGACGGCAATGGAGAGACCGCGGCCCGCTGATGCATAGAGCTCATTGAGCGTGGCGTCAGGGTTGCACTGGTCGAAATCGGACCGCAGCGCCTTGGCGAGATCGTTGCTGCCCATGCCGCGGGCACGCAGACCGTCGGCTGCCGTCAGCAGCGAAGTCGGTTTGCCGGACGAGTCGCAACAGAAGCGGCCCGCGATGTCACTGCAGAGTGTGAGCGCATCGCTGAGCGACATGTCTGCCGGTATCGGCCGTGGCTCGGACATCACCTCATGTGCCTTGATGACACGCCCTTGGTCGACGTCCTGAACGAACTCGGCTACGTAACCGGTGGCGGGCTCGGTGAGGATTTCCTCGGGCGTGCCGATCTGCACGACCGCCCCGTCCTTCATGATGCAGACCCGGTCACCGATGCGCAGTGCCTCGTTGAGGTCGTGGGTGATGAACAGGATCGTCTTGTGGACCTCGTCCTGGATCTCCATCATCTCGTCCTGCATTTGGCGCCGGATGAGCGGGTCGAGAGCGCTGAACGCCTCGTCCATGAGCAGGATGTCCGGGTCTGAGGCCAGCGCCCGTGCGAGGCCCACACGCTGCTGCATGCCGCCTGACAGCTGGGCGGGCCGGTGTTCGGCGAACGCAGCGAGGCCCACCAGCGACAATGCGCGCATAGCGGCATCGTTCCGCTCGGATCGGTCGACCTTCTGCACCTTGAGGCCGTAGCCGACGTTGTCGATCACGCTGCGGTGCGGAAAGAGGGCGAAGTGCTGAAAAACCATGCCCATTTTTTCCCGCCGGAACTCCTGCAGGTCGGTTCCGTCGAGCTTTTGCACGTCGGTGCCGTCGACGATCACCTCGCCATGAGTGACGTCGTGGAGCTTGTTCACCGTCCGGATGGCGGTCGACTTGCCTGAACCGGACAGACCCATCACTACGAATATCTCGCCACGGTTGATCGAGAAGCTCACGTCGGTGAGCCCGACGACATGGCCCGAGAGCCGTTGCACATCGTTCTTGGGAACGCCAGAACGGGCCAACTCGAACGCGCGGCCTCTCGGCTGCGGCCCGAAGATCTTGTACACCTCGTTCAGGCGGATGATCTCGTCGTCCGCAACGGAGCCGTTGGCTGCGTCGTCGCTCATAGGTTCCTCCTGCTGTATCGGGTGACACGTTAGGCGCGCCGCGGGTACTGGTAGGCAATCCGCGCGCGTCTGGCTGGAAGGGGTGGGCGGAGCGCAGCTGCCCCCTCATGTCCGTCGAAGGAGGTGACCTGTGCGAACCAATGCCTGTGGGGCACCGGGTCGGCGTGCTCGCGGCACTGGTGGGAGTTCGCTCTTCGGGTGAGGCTGTGCGAACCTATGACCGTGACGCGCCTTGGGTTCCTGTTGGACAGCGGAGCGTGCATTGGCTGCCATGCGTGCACGGTGGCGTGCAAGAGCGAGCACGACGTGCCGCTCGGTGTCAACCGGACGTGGGTCAACTACGTCGAGACCGGCGAGTTCCCCCACACACAGCGGCATTTCGCCGTGATGCGCTGCAATCACTGCGACGATGCCCCCTGCATCTCGATCTGCCCGACCGGTGCCCTGTTCCGGGCATCGAACGGCGTGGTGGACTTCGACGACTCCCGCTGCATCGGATGCAAGGGCTGTATGAATGCGTGCCCCTATGACGCGCTGTACATCTCGCCCGAGACGGGTACGGCGCACAAGTGCAATTTCTGCCAGCATCGGCTCGAGGTCGGGCTAGAGCCTTCATGCGTGTCGGTCTGTCCGACGCGCGCCATCACGGTTGTGGATCACGACGATCCCGCTGACCCCACCGCAGAGCGAATTCGCCGGGAACACTTGCCGGTCCGCGCTCCCGAGCGCCGAACGTTGCCGAAGGTGCATTACGCGGGCACGGTGCCCGAAGCCCTCGATCCACTGGCACGCCCCGTGGCCGAAGACGGGCTGATCTGGTCGGATTGGACCGGCAGCGCAACCTGGCCATCGAAATCAGCATCGAGCCCGGCATCGAGCCCGGCGACACGGACGGCGTACACGGTGCCTCACGCTGAGCCGTGGGGGGCCAAGGTCGCTGGTTACTTGGTCACCAAGGGTGTGGCAGCAGGCGTGATGCTCTGGGCCGCCGCTGCTGCGCTGCTGGGCTGGGACGACCGAGCGGCCGTCGCCACGGGGCCAGCCGCGATAGCGCTCGTCGCGCTGGCGGTGACCGGCGTGCTGCTGATCGCCGACCTGAAGCGGCCAGAGCGCTTCTGGTACCTGTTCGCCAAGGGACGGCTTCGCAGCTGGATCACGGCGGGTGCGTGGGTGATCATGGCCGATGCAGCGTTGGTGACGCTGTGGGGCGTCGCGGGCTTGTGGGGCGACTCGACCTGGTTCGTCGTGCTGATCGGCCCGACAGCGGTGTGCTCGCTGCTGACCGCTGCCTACACCGCGTTGTTGCTGCATCAATGCCGCGGCCGTCCGATGTGGGCGGACCGGCCAGTGCTGGTGCTCATCGCTCGACTGACCGGCGAAGCCGTGCTGGGCGGCGGTGCAGTCTGGGGTTCCTACCTCGCCCTGCGAGCCAACGTCGTCGCATTCGCATGGACCCCGGTCATCGCCGCCGCGCTGCTGGCGTGGCTGTGGCGACACGACCGTGAGTACCTGCGTGCCGCACAGACAGCGCCGCTGTCATGACGGATCGCCCCGCCGCCGACACCGCCGGGTCCCCCCGCAGCGGTCCCGAAGGCATCGGGCTCAGCCCGGCGCCGCCGCACGAGCAATGGCATCACTGGACCGAGCTCGACGCAGCCTCCTGGCCCGAGCGCATCGAGCGCAACTACACGCTGGTGCCCACCACCTGCTTCAACTGCGAGGCAGCGTGCGGGCTGGTCGCCTATATCGACCGGGACACCGACGAGGTCGTTCGATTCGAAGGGAACCCCGAACACCCCGCATCGCGGGGACGCAATTGCGCCAAGGGGCCAGCCACGATCAACCAGGTCCACGACACCGAGCGGATCCTGTACCCGCTGCGTCGAACCGGCGAGCGCGGCGGGGGAGGCTGGGAACGCGTCAGCTGGGAGGAGGCCTTGACCGAGATTGCGGCGCGCATCCGCACAGCCATCGTCGAGGACCGACGGGACGAGATCATGTATCACGTCGGCCGACCCGGCGAGGACGGCTACACCGAGCGGGTGCTGACTGCATGGGGCATCGACGGCCACAACAGCCACACCAACGTGTGCTCCTCCAGCGCCCGCGTTGGCTATACGACCTGGATGGGGCATGACCGCCCCTCATCGGACTTTGCCAATGCCGAGGTCATCTTCCTCATCTCGAGCCATCTCGAGGCCGGGCACTACTTCAATCCGCATGCCCAGCGCATCATCGAGGCCCAGCAGCGGGGTGCCACGGTCATCTGTGTCGATCCGAGGCTGTCGAACACCGGAGCCAAGGCCAATCACTGGCTGCCGGCGTGGCCTGGTACTGAACCGGTTCTGCTGCTGAGCCTGGCCCACCTCCTGCTGGAGGCTGGCACATGGGACCGTGCGTTTGTCCACCGCTGGACGAACTGGCAGACCTACCTGGCCAAGACTCGACCCGATCTTCCGCCGACATTCGAGTCGGTCGAGGTGGCCCTGCGCGACGCCTATGCCCGTTACACCCCGGAGCGCGCGGCACACCTGTGCGGGGTGGACGCCGGCGAACTGCGCGAGATCGCCGCGGCGATCGGAGGGGCGTTCGGTCGCTTCGCGTCTTACAACTGGCGGGCCGCCGGGGCGGGCAACCTCGGCGGATGGCAGACGGCGCGCTGCCTGTTCTTGCTCAACGTGCTCACCGGATCAGTCGGCACCGTGGGGGGCACTACTGGGGCGGGCTGGCACAAGATGAAGCCGGCACCGCCGCTGCGGCCGCCGCCGGTCGGGCACTGGAACGAGCTGTCCTGGCCGCCTGAGTACCCGCTCAGCCATCACGAGATGTCGATCCTGCTGCCGCACTTCCTGCGCGAGGGCAGGGGCCGGCTCGACACGTACTTCACCCGCGTCTACAACCCGGTGTGGACGAACCCTGACGGGTTCAGCTGGCTGGAAGCCTTGAGTGATCCTGAGCGCGTGGGCTGCCACGTCTCGCTCACGCCGACCTGGTCGGAAACAGCGTGGTTCGCCGACTACGTGCTGCCGATGGGTGTCGGCTCGGAGCGCCACGATCTGGCGTCATTCGAGACCCACGCGGGCCAGTGGCTGGGCTTTCGCCAGCCGGTCATGCGCCGGTATGCCGAACTGCGGGGCAAAGACGTCGGCCCCGACAGCCGAACGCACGAGTTCAACCCAGGCGAGGTCTGGGAGGAGAACGAGTTCTGGATTGACCTGTCGTGGCGGATCGATCCGGACGGCTCGCTCGGCATCCGCCGGTGGTTCGAGAGCCCGTCCCGGCCGGGCGAGCCCATCAGCATCGACGAGTACTACGAGGCAATCTTCACCGACGAGGTGCCGGGCTTGGCCGACGACGCCGCTGCCGCGGGACAGAGCCCGCTTGAGTTCATGCGGGACCGGGGCGCCTACGCCGTTCGAGGTGATCCCTATGGTCACCATGAGCGCATCGTTCAGCCCTCGCAGCTCGCTGGCACCGTGCTCGGTGACGATGCCGTCTACCGGCCCCAGCACGACACAATCCGTGATGTGAACACCTCGCTGCCCCCGCTCGGGGATGGCTCAGTGGCGGTGCAGGTTGCGGGAGCGGCCCGTCACGGATTCCCGACGCCCTCTCGAAAGCTCGAGCTGTACTCGACGACCCTGGCCGATTGGGGCTGGCCCGAGCATGCGACACCCGGCTGGATTCCCAGTCATGTCCACTGGCAGCAGCTGGATCTGGCAGGCACTGAGCGGATTCTGTTGCCGACCTTCCGCATCCCGACGCTCATACACACCCGGTCTGCGAACTCCAAGTGGCTGTCAGAAATCAGTCATCGACATCCGCTGTGGATCCACCCCTCGGATGCCGAAGCCCTGGGAATCGAAGTCGGTGGGCTCGTGCGGATCACCACCCGCATCGGCCATTTCGTCATCTCGGCGTGGCGGACCGAGGGGATCCGCCCCGGCGTGGTAGCAGCATCGCACCACATGGGTCGCTGGCGGCTCGATCCTGCCGCTGGCTCTGGTGGCTCGGGCACCAATGGTGATGGCGCGAGACCGAGGTCGTGGGCCGGTGGCCCTGCAGAGATTGACCGGCAGGGCACCGTATGGCGGATGCGCCGCACGGGTTCGATGGCGCCGTTTGCCTCCTCCGATCCCGACACCGAGCGGGTGTGGTGGAACGACACGGGAGTGCACCAGAACCTGACGTTCTCGGTGCAGCCCGACCCCATCTCGGGCATGCAGTGCTGGCACCAGCGGGTGCATGTGGGACCGGCCGAAGCCGATGATCGCTACGGCGATGTCGTGGTTGACACGGCTCGCGCCCGGGCCGCCTACGAAGAGTGGCTCGCAATGACACGACCGGCCCCCGGTCCGGGAGGGCTCCGCCGCCCGCTGTGGCTGTCACGCCCACTCAAGCCGCGCGCTGAGGCCTACCGCTTCGACGCCTGAGCCAAGACGAGGGGCAGAGTCGGGGAGTGTGCTCAGCTCGGCTTGTGGGCCTTACGAGAACCCGCTTCCCAATCCTCCATTTCTGGTGTGTCGGTGAGGGTGCCGAGGACGTTCAGCTGCGGGGCTTCACGCAGTGACCGTTTCAGCTCGGCAAAGCCCGGGAAGCGGGCCAGCTCGATGACGGCATTCCACAGCGGCACTGCCTGTTCGTCGGAGGGAACTCGCGAGATCACCGGGCCGAAGAACGACAAACCGTCGGGTGGTTCAAAGGTGATGATCGGCGTGCCGACATCGCGGCCGGTGCGACTGAGCGCCAGCTCGGTCTCGGTGGAGATCTCGGCGTCCCAGGAGTCATCGTCGACCGCAAACGCGTATTCCGTGGGCAGCCCGGCGGTTGCCAGTGTCTCCGCGGTGTGCTCCGCGGTGCCGATGCGATCCCGCAGGCCCGAGCCCTTGGGCATCTCCCAGTAATGCTGGCCCATCGCGTCATACAGCGGACCCATCTGATCGCGGCCCAGCTCTGCTCGCACCTTGGCGGCCACTCGCAGCATCCGCAGACCTGCGGTATGTCCCTGCTCGTACCCCGGCGGGAACTCAGTGGCGTAATCGCGGTGCTGATTCAGGACGCGCAACGAGATGAAGCGCCAGTCCACGGAGTAGCCGGTCTGAGCGATTACCTTCTCCACCCAGCGCGAGGTGATCCAGGCGAACGGGCAGACCGGATCCCAGAAGAACTCAAGATCGGGGGATTGCTCGGCAGCCAGGGCGGCGTCTGTAGTACTCATGCGCGCATGGCTAGCACACACGTCTCGCAGACATGAGTGGACCCGACGGCGGCATCCCGGCACCCGACATGGTCGGTGTGGCCGACGGTGTCGAGCTTGCGCTGCACTGCCTCGGCGGAGCCGGACCGCCGCTGCTATTCGTGCATGCGACTGGTTTCAACGGCTGTTCTTATGGTCCGTTCACGGACCGGCTGGCCGAGCACTTCACGGTGTGGGCGCCCGACCTTCGAGCGCACGGCTGGAGCCCGCCGCCCGCGGGCAGGGACTTCCTGTGGACCACGCTGGCGCGTGACCTCCTGTCAATCATCGACCATCTCGGTATCGCTCCGGGCGAACTGGACTGTGTCGGACACTCCATCGGCGCGGCAACACTGCTGCTGGCTGACGCCCAGCGACCCGGCACCATCCGGCGCATGTATGGCTACGAGCCTGTGGTGTGGCGTGCCCCCGAAGTGTTCGGGCCCGGCGAGAACCCCTTGATCGCGGTCACCACAAATCGCCGGGAAGTCTTTTCCTCACGTGGCGAGGCCTTCGAGCGGTTCGCCTCCCGGCCACCATTCGGCGGGGTGCGGGCCGACGCACTGCACAGCTACATCACAAACGGATTCGAAGACCTGCCGGATGGGACCGTGCGGCTGCGCTGCCGTGCGGCCGACGAGGCGGCGACCTACGACGGCGAATGGACGTCGACGACAACGCGTCTGGCGGGCAGTGAAACGGACGTTGTCATCGGCAAGGGGCTGGAAATGACCTTCGAAGACATCGGCGTCCCTGCCCATGAGGTGCTGGCAAATTCGCGCCTGATCACCTATTCGGGCCTGGGCCATTTCGGGCCCTTCGAAGCACCCGATGTCGTCGCGGCCGATGCGCTTGCGACCGTGCTCGGTCAACCTCGGGTTGACAGGCAGTCCGAAACGAACTCGATCAAGTAACCGGCGATCTTTTCGGGCTGGTCGCGGTGGGCGACATGGCCGCAGTCATCGAGAATGTGCCCGTTTGCACTGTTCATCTGCTGGGTGATGGTCCATACCTGGGCCTCCGTGCCGTACTGATCGCCGTCTCCTTGCAGGACCAGCACCTCGCAAGCGATGCGCTCGAGCAGCGGCCGAATGTCCCAGTGGCGGAACTCATCGGTCAGCCAGACATCGCGCCAGCGCTCGAATGCGAGCCGTGGATCGTCGTGATGGCGGGCGAGTCCGGAAATGACCTTGTCGCGCTCGGTGTCAAGGGCGCGGATGCCCTCAATGCAGATCTCTTCGATGAACGTGTGCGGTGCGATGACGGCCACACCGAGTGGCGTCACGGAACCCAGTGCGGCAGCGATCAGTGCGATCGACGCTCCGTCGCTGTGGCCGATCAGGATGGGTCGGCGCACCGCGAGCCCCTCGAGCACCGCCGGCAACACGTTGGTTGCCTCGCGTTCCATGAAGCCGTCGCTGTAGTTTGCCGGCAGCGGATCGGATCGTCCGTAGCCGCCTCGGTCGTAGGCGACGACTTCGAGTCCGCACTGGCGTGCCAGCACCTCGGGAAGGTCACGCCATTGGGTGATGCTGCCGAGCCCCTCGTGCAGCATCACGATCGTGGGACTGCCGTCGCTGTTGGGGTGCCCAGCTTCGGAGCATTCGGGAGTGAGCCGGCGGTACGCGATGCCGACCGTGTCGACCTGGATGCGACCGTCTTCGACGTCCATTCTGGCTACAGGCGCACGTATTCGTAGGCGACGGGCCGAGTGTTGATGCCTCGACCCGGGGGAGCGATCCAAGCGGCCATGCGCCCCGGCTCATAGACGGGCGACATGAGCGAGTTGATGTAGTCGCGGTCGGCGTCAGTGGGCAGCCAGTCCTCGCACGAATCCTCCCATTCAGCTCTGGCGACGACGCGGCCCTCAGGCGTGATGTCATAGGGCGCGAACACGCCCACAGCGCGGTTGAAGCCAGGGTGCGGGAGCGTCAACTCAGCCTCAATGCCGGCCTCGCCGATCAGCCGGTTCCAGCGCCGCAGCCCCTTCAGGCAGTCCTCGGAGTACGAGTCGCGCAGCTGCAGGTTCACTACCTGCAGTGACGGCCGCTCCACGGTGGCCATGGCGCCGTCGACCACCTCAGTGCAGGCGAACGTGGACGACGTGAGCACATGGTCGTCATCGTAACTGGACTCATCAAAACGGCCTTTGAGTCCGGCGGTGTAGAAGTTCGCGCCGTTGGTGGACGCCTCGGCGCCGAACAGATCAAGCGAGACCGCGTAGTGGAAATTGATGTACTTCTGCAGGGTCACCAGGTCGATGGCGCCGAAGGGGCGAACGTCGTCGGTGTCGTGGGAGACCATCACTTCGCAGGTGCGCTGCACAATCCGGCCGAGGCCGGTAGCGCCGACGAACATGTGATGCGCTTCCTCGCGCAGCATGAATTCGCACGTCCTGGCGAGCGGATCGAACGCCGACTCGGCCAGGGCGCCGAGCTGGTACTTGCCGTCGCGGTCAGTGAAATAGGTGAACGCCAGGAATGAGAGCCAGTCAGAGGTCTTCTCGTTGAAGGCGTTCAAGATGCGGGGATTGTCGGGATCGCCCGAGTGCCGCTCAAGCAGGGCCTCGGCCTCGTCGCGGCCGTCGCGGCCGAAGTGCGCGTGGAGCAGGTACACCATCGCCCACAGGTGGCGCCCCTCCTCCACGTTGATCTGGAAGAGGTTGCGCAGGTCATACAGCGACGGGGCGGTGTGGCCGAGGTGTCGCTGCTGCTCCACAGAGGCTGGTTCGGTGTCGCCCTGGACCACGATCAGCCGGCGCAGCTCGCTGCGGAACTCGCCCGGCACCTCCGGCCATACCGGCTCGCCCATCGACTCGCCGAAGCCGATGCGGCGGTCGGGTTTCGGCGCCGAGAGAAAGATGCCCCAGCGGTAATCGGGCATCTTCACGTAGTCGAAGTGGGCCCAACCCTCGGCACTCGTGTCGGTTGCGGTGCGCAGGTAGACGTCGTTTCCCGAGAAGTCGGCGGGGCCCAACTCGTCCCACCAGCGGGCGAACTTGGGCTGCCAGCCCTCCAGCGCACGCTGCAGCCGCCGATCCTCGGAGAGCTCCACGTTGTTGGGGATGCGCTCGCTGTAGTCGACCCTGGTCATGTGCGTTCCAGCGGGGTGTGCTTGCGCCTCGGGCGTCGCTGCCGTACGGCGAGGTTAGATGCGGGAGGTTAGACGCGGTCTGGGGCGTAGATCGGGCGAGTCCCGGTGCCGTAGCGGGTCAATGCGCCCTGTGGTCCGGTTGCGTTCGGACGAATGAAGATCCAGTTCTGCCAGGCCGACAACCGCCCGAAGATCTTCGTCGCCATGGTCTCGGGGCCACAGAACCGGTGGTTGGCCTCCATGGCCGTCAGCGCATCGGGCGAGAAGGCGGCGCGCTCTTCGATCGTCAACCGCAGATCGTCATCCCAGTCGAGGTCGTCGGGCGTCGCGGTCGCCAAGCCAGCCTCAGCAGCGGCCAGCGCGTCGAGCGGGGTGCCGATGGTGCGGGCGGCTGTGGCAATGGCCGCTTCGTCGCCCCATAGCCGCGACTGCAGCCGTGTGAGGCCGTTGGCCATGGGCATCGTTCCCAAGCTGAGCTCGGAGCACAGCAGGGCGGCGGGCTCATGAGCTCCGATCACCTCGCCTCGCAGGGCACGCACGCGCGCCCCCACGGCGTCGCTGGGACGGACGTCCACGAATTCGCCGTCGAGGATGTACGTGCGGTCGGCAGCCAGTGCCAGCTCGGCAAGGACGCCGGCAAAGCACGAACCAGGCTCGATTGCCGCGATGAGCGTGCGAGCCGTGAGGTCGAGGCGAGACAGTGTCCGGCGCCACAGCAGTGCGGTCTCGCGCTCGGCATGGCTGGCGGGTTGGCACAGCGCACGGTCGTGGTCTGTCACGTCTGCGTGGCTGCCGTCGGTGAGCAGCACGATGGTGCCCAGATCGGTCTCGTTGAAGCGCAGGTGGCACAGCAGCGCATCCAGCTCCCGGGCGGCTCGCAACGGCCATGCGGGATCGGGGCTCGCTGTGATCAGCACTTCGGCGCACGCCCGTTCACGATCCGGTGCCATCGCCACGAACTCGCCGATCATGTTGCCGTCATCGGTGGGCCACAAGCCGAGCGGCTCGAGCGCCACCGGTTCGCTGTTGGCATAGGGGCCGCTGCAGCGGCTGTTCGCGGCCAATTCAGCCGCCCGCGCGCTCACGGCCTCAGCCAACGTCGTTCGCGGCGCCAACTCGTCGACCAGACCCCACTCGAGCGCCACCTGTCCCCGCAATCCCTCGGCCTTGGTGGCGAACACATCGGCCCGGTCGCGGCGAACGTGGCGCTTGTCGGTCAGCCGGGTCAGCCCGCCGGTGCCGGGCAGGACACCGAGCAGCGGTACTTCGGGCAGTGACACTGCAGTGTTGCGATCGTCCACGAGCAGGATGTGGTCGGTGGCAAGCGCCAGCTCGTAACCGCCGCCCGAGCACGCACCACCCACCGCCGCGAGGAATCGCAACCCGCTGAGGACCGAGGCCTCTTCGAGCTCCAGCCGGGTCTCATTGGTGAACTTGCAGAGGTTCACCTTGTGAGCATGTGTGGCGGCTGCCAGCGCACGGATGTTGGCGCCGGCACAGAAGACGCCGTCGTAGCCGCTGTCGATCACGACGCATCCGACGCTCGGGTGCTCGAAGCGGATACGGCGGATGGCGTCGGCGAACTCCAGCTCGACGCCCATGTCGTAGCTGTTCAGCTTCAGCTCGCAGCCGGTGAAGATGCTGCCGTCGGGCTGCACACCCATGGAGAGCGTGGCGACCGGACCGTCCACCCGAAGGGCCCAATGCCGCCACGGACGGTGATCGCCGAAGAAGTCGAGGTACACGTCGTGTTCGGTGCTCACGCGACGAGTGTGCAGCCCGGCCGTCACCCGCACAACTTGAGTCCCGCATGAGTCGCAGCGAATGGCCGAGTGTCGGCACATCGTTAGTGTTCGCAACGACACCGGCATCACCCCGGAGGCCAGGCGTGAACGCGAACGCTGTCTACCGTTTCGTCATTGAGCCAGCGTCGGCCGCGCCCGACGAAGTAGCGGTGGTCGACGCCCCGAGCGGCAGCCAGCTGACTCGGGCCGAACTGGCGCAGCGCGTGCGCTCTGCCGCTGCGGCGCTGGCTGAACGCGGCCTACAGCGCGAGCAGCGAGTGATGCTGTGTTGCGCCGACACCCCGGCGTTCCTGTGGTGGTTCTGGGGAGCCATGTGGATTGGCGCGGTGCCGGTTCCGGTCTCGACGCTGTTTCGTACTGCCGATTACCGGTTCTTGTTGAGGGACAGCCGCGCTGTGGGCCTGGTGTACTCGCCGCCCTTCGCCGCCGAGATCTTGCCGGCTGCCGATGACCAGCCGTTTCTGGGATGGACGCTTGACGACACCGATGACTCCGGTCTTGGTGACCCTGGGACCGTCGGCGATCCGTTCGAGGCCATCGACGATGACGTCGCGTTCTGGCTGTACACGTCTGGCACGACCGGCCATCCCAAGGGCGCCATGCATCGGCACACCGACATGAGCGCTGTCACCGACGGGTACGCAGTCGACATCTTGGGCATGGGGCCCAGCGACACGGTCTATTCGGTCGCAAAGCTGTTCTTCGCCTACGGCTTGGGCAATGCCGGCTATTTCCCTCCCGCCACTGGAGCCAAGGTTGTGCTCAACCCGGCCCGCCCGACGCCTGACGACATCGCCGCACATGTGACCCGGTACCAGCCGACGCTGTACTTCGGCGTCCCGACCTCGTACGCGCAACTGCTTGCGGCAGATCTGCCGGTCGACACGTTCGCGTCAGTCCGCCAGGCCGTCTCTGCTGGTGAACCTCTTCCCGCAGACATCGGTCGGAGATTCCACGAACGTTTCGGCGTGGAGATCCTCGACGGCTTGGGAACCACAGAGATCGCCCACATCGTCATCACCAACCGGCCGGGCGCTTCGGTGCCGGGCACGAGCGGGACGCCGATTGAGGGCTGCGAAGTGTCGCTCCGCGACGAAGATGGCAACGAGGCGCCCGACGGGGAGCCGGGTGCATTGCACATCGCCTTCGAGTCGGTCATGGCGGGCTACTGGAATCGCACCGAGCAGAACCGCAAGGCGCTGCACGGCCGGTTCCTTGCGACTGGCGACACCTACGTATGCAATCCCGATGGCACCTACTCCTGCCTGGGCCGCACCGATGACATGATGAAGGTCAGCGGCATCTGGGTGTCACCCGCCGAGGTCGAGGCCTGCATCTTGGAGATGGAGAGTGTGCTGAGCGTCGCGGTGGTGGGCGCTCTCGACGACGCGGGTCTCACGAAGCCGAGCGCCTTCGTCGTGCCCGCACCCGGCGCGGCCACGGGCAGCCTTCCCGAAGCGGTCCAGGCTCACGTGCGTGAGCGTCTCGCGCCCTACAAGTACCCGCGCTGGGTCAGCGTCGTCGACGAGTTGCCCCAGACAGCGACCGGCAAGATCAAGCGCTACCTACTCCGCGACTGAGAGGCCGCGCGGAGAGGTGTGTCCGCTGCGGAGGCGGCAGAGCCCTCTGCTCCGGGAATCCGGCAGGTTCCAACCTCGCAGAGTTCCCTGCCGCCTCCGCAGCTATGACGTCTGTGCCTATCCGCTCATGGTCTCAGCGCTCAGCCCCAAGCGCGGGTGACCGCGCGGGGCAGTTCCTCGATCCACTGGATGAGGTCGTGCCCGCAGATCCGCTCGGTCCATTCATGGGGCGATTTCGCGAAGTGCAGCCACGCTGCCCACGCCTCGGTGGCTTGGTGGAATCCGCCTTCCAACGTTCCGGCGCACAGGTGAACGAACGGGGCCTCGGCGGAGTTCCAGTCCATGCGCTCGTTCGGCGGCATTCCAGTGGAATAGGCCATGACGTGGCCGAACTTGTCGCGGTGCGTGTGCCCGACGGCGAGCGCGTGCCCGCCGCCATCGGATGCGCCGAACACGCCGCGCTGGCTTCGGTCATCGGAGACGCCAAGAGACTGCTCGGCCCACGCCGTCAGCTCCTCCACAAAGAAGCGCTGATGGCGGTCGAAGCGATCGTTGTCGAAGCCAGGCAGGTACTCGTTGGCCCGCTCATTGCCATAGCCACCCATTGGCGCAGCGTGGGCCGCGACCAGCACGAAGCGGGGCACGGTCCCGTTCGTGATTCCGGCGTCAAGGCGCCGGATGTAGGGGCCGATCATGCTGCCGTCTGTGGCATAGAGCACTGGCAGACGTTCCGAGGCCGTGTGCTGGGGCGGCAAGTACACGGTGGCCTTCCGCCTCGTGCGCAGTGAGGTGCTGTCCACCGTGTGCACCTGCGTCGTGCCTTGCAGTTCGTCGTCGCGGTGTGATGGCACTTCGGCGGGAGCCTCGGGTCCGCGGAAGCGGTGCGGCACCGGGCCGCGCTGACCGCCCAGCAGACTTCCGGCGTCGTCAAGGGGCCAGAAGCCGTAGCCGATCACTGCTTCTGGAAGACGTTCGATGCGCACGCTGAGCGCCCACAGGTCGCTGTCGTCGCCGTTGCCGACCTGCCACATGGGCAATTCGATGACGGGGCCGGGCAGTACGCCGGCGGCGTCGCTGCGGCAGACCAAGGTGAGCTCGTCGCCATCGTTCCAGCAGCCAGCCGGGTCGGCGTCAAGTTGGGCAGCCAGGAATTCGGGACTGGGGTCGCGCCAGACCCGGCATACGCGCTGACCCGGCGGGAGACCTCCCTCAGCGGCTCGCTCTCGGGCAAGTTCCCGGTTTCTCCGATCGATCTCGGTGAGGCGATGCGTCAAGGTGGGCAGGCCCATGCGTGCGCGGGACTCGTCGTCGACCGTGCCGTCGATCGGTGCGAGCACCAGATCGCCGAGGTGTCGCGTGACTACCGTGCCGAATTGCTGGGGCCGACCGCCGAGCAGGCTCATCTTGTCGGCGCACTCGGCGAAGATGACCCCGGCACCGGCTTGGCCGTCGCGGTGTGCTCGTGCGGCAAGCTCCCCGGCGATCGACAGAAGCTGCGGCCCGCCGTGGACGCTGAGCGCACGGGCCGCTCGCAGGGCGGTCGCCCCTTGAGCCTGCTGGAGCTCGGGAGTCCGAGCCAGGAGCTGCACCAGCATCGGGGCCTCGGTCGATTCGGCCATCTCGATGCGAGCGAGCAAGTCGCGGACCTCGTCGCCGCCTGTTCCTTCGCTCGCTGCGGGTGAGCCGTCGCCGTTCATGCCAACCCCAAGTCCGCGGCTGACCCCGGGTTCGCGCCGCGCGGCGAGGCTACTGTCGACGCCGTCGGCGCTGCCGAAGGCATCGAACCCCCGACAGACCGACGACCGCTTCACCGATGGAGGAGACCTCGTGAGCGATGAACCGCTTGTGCTGACCGAACAGCGCGGCTACGTGCAGATCCTGACCTTGAACCGTCCTGATGCCATGAACGCTTTCAACATGGCGCTTTCAGAGGCGCTCGGCGAAGCGCTCGACAACCTCGATGCGAATCCTGACGTGCGGGTCGGCGTGCTGACCGGGGCGGGTCGTGGCTTCAGCGCTGGCATGGATCTCAAGGCATTCGTCAGCGGCGGCGGCATCGATGCCATGCCGAACCCGCCCGGCCGCGGCTTCGCCGGTATCGCCGAGCGCAGTGCCGCAAAGCCGCTCATCGCCGCCGTGGAGCGCTTCGCCCTGGCGGGGGGACTGGAGGTGGCGCTGTCGTGCGACCTCATCGTGGCGTCTGAAGGCACAGTTCTGGGCATCCCGGAAGTTGGCGTGGGCCTGTTCGCAGGCGCCGGTGCGCTGTTGCGCCTGCCGCGCCAGCTTCCCTACAGCCTGGCCATGGAGATGGCCTTGACAGCAGAGCCGATCACGGCTGAAGTCGCGCACCAGCACGGCATGGTCAACCGGGTCTGTCCGAAGGGTGAGGCGGTGAACGTGGCCGTAGAGCTCGGCGAGCGCATTGCCCGCAATGCGCCCATGGGAGTTCGTGCCTCCAAGCGGCTCATCCGTGACGTGCTCGGCGTGTCCGAGGATGACTTCTGGGCGTACCAGCAGCCGACGCTCGAGGAGGTCTTCGGATCGGCAGATGCCATCGAGGGTGCTTCCGCCTTCGCCGAGCGGCGTGATCCGAATTGGGAGGACCACTGAGCCGCTGGGAAGATCGAGGCGACATCCCGCGAGGGGCCGCCTACGACGATCGCTGGGCCCAGATGGCCGAGCGCGGCGAGTCTGTGCACGGCGAAGTGGACCTGGTCACGAGGCTGGCGCCGCCGGGAGCGGCTGTACTCGATGCGGGCTGCGGCACGGGCCGCGTGGCCATCGAGCTCGCGCATCGCGGCTATGAGGTCGTCGGTGTCGACCTGGACTCGGCGATGCTCGATCTCGCCCGCGAGAAAGCACCCGAACTGGCATGGCTGCAAGGTGATCTCGCGAACAGCGTTGTCACTGACTCCGCCGGTCACCAGCGCCTCTTCGACGCCGTGGTGGCCGCCGGCAACGTCATGATCTTCCTCGAGCGCGGCACTGAGGCCGCCGTGGTGGCCAATCTGGCAGCGCATCTGCGGCCCGGCGGAGTGCTCGTGGCAGGCTTCCAACTCAGCGACGCGTACCTGCAACTGCACGTTTACGACGCGCTGGCGCAACGCAATGGGCTTGCGCTCGATTCCCGTTACTCAACGTGGGAGGGCGCCCCGTTCGACGGGGGTGACTACGCCGTGTCCGTGCACCGGGTTGATGCAGCTGCCATCGACCGTTGAAAGCAGCGCTGTTCAACTGAGCGGGCAAGAGGGCTCCCGCGACCGAGCCGATGCACTGCGCAGGGCGCTAGTCAGCGGAGGACATCAGCCGGCGGGTTGGAAGTCCACTTCTGTCCCCACTCTGCGAGCGCTTCCAGTACCGGCCTGAAGTCCTCGGCGGCGGGGGTCGGGATGTATTCGAACCGCGGCGGGCGGTCGGTGTACTGGCGGCGTTCGAGCAAGCCGCTCTCGACGAGGCGATGGAGTCGGCTGGTGAGCACTGTCGGTGCGATGCCGAGATTGGTCTGAATGTCGTCGAAACGGGTGAGCCCGACGAGGACGGTGTCACGCAGGATCAGCGGGGTCCACCACTCGCCGACGAGTTCGAGCGACTGAGCGATGGGGCACACCATGTGCTCAAAACTCTTGCGCTTCATGGGATCAACGTACCAAAAGGCAAGGCTCGAATGCCCCGACAGCGTGAGTGCGGGGCTCAGAGGCTAAGCCGATAGGTGGCGATGCCGTGGCCATCATCGCCGCGCCGATCCCCTGAAGTCCTCGCATGGCGATGAGGACCACCAGCGAGAGTGCGATGGCGGCCAGCGCAGCGCCGATCCCCAAGCAGGCGACTACCTCGACGGCTCGTGGGCCGCGTCGAGGGCTCTCAGTCGGTGGGAAGGCGGGCGAGGAGCTCGATCTTGCGCTCCTCGTACTCGTCAAAGCTGATCTCGTCGTTGTCGAACTGGGTCTGCACCTGTTCGACGAGACGAATCAGATCGGCCGCAGACAGCTCCTCGTCGAGGTTGCCGTCGAGTACGGCGCCAGTGCCGTCAGGTTCGGGATCGGCCGCGACCAGTGGGCCGCTCTGGGGGACCTTGCCCATGCGCTTGGCCCGTTTTGCCTCGGCCTTCGCCTTCTTGGCCCGGTCCCTCTGCAGTTTCTCGAAGGTCGTGCGACCAGCAGCCATGACTCACACCTTGCTGTCGGGATACGGGCTGTAGGGAAACGGCACGCGGGGCGAACCCCGGCGCCAAGCGGCTTGTGACCTCGCTCGGCGCAGCAGTGCCGGCGGCCGCAAAAGCGGCCGGAGCACGGACTCGGCAACGCGGTCCGCGCGTCCGCTTCACATGTTACCGGCGGGGTCATGGCGCAGGTCGGCGCGGACCCGAGCTAGCGCTGCGGCCAGACGTGCTCCGAGTAGTAGGTGCGCAGCGTCTTCTTGTCGATCTTGCCGGTGCCGGTCAGGGGGACCGCGTCGATGACGACGATGTCGTCGGGCAGCCACCATGAAGCGACCCGTGGCCCGATGGCATCGAGCACCGCCGCGTGATCGAGAGTGGCACCTTCGCAAAGTTCGATGATGAGCAGCGGCCGCTCACCCCAGCGTTCGTGCGGCAGGCCGATGACGGCGGCGGCCGCAACCCCCGGGGCCCCAAGGGCGGCGTTCTCCAGCTCGATCGAGCTGATCCACTCGCCGCCGCTCTTGATGACGTCCTTGGACCGGTCCGTGAGGGTGAGATAACCCTCGGAGTCGAGGGCGCCGACGTCGCCGGTGCGCAGCCAGCCGCCTTCGACTTCTCCGAGGTGCGAGTCTGCAAAGGTCTCGGCATCGGCGAGGGCGCCGCGGTAGTACGAGCCGGACATCCAAGGGCCGCGTGCCTGGATCTCGCCGACACTGCGGCCATCGCGCGCCAGGACGGTGCCCTGGTCATCGACCACGCGAAGCTCAATGCCGTACAGCTCGCGGCCGGCCTTGGCCTGGCGGGCTCGCTGAGCGTCGCGGTCGAGTCGCTCGACCCGGTGTGTAAAGCGTCCCGAGGTTCCTTGGGTCATTTCGGTCATGCCCCAGACATGGCTGACCGTGACGCCATAGTCGTCCTCGAGCATGTCGATGAGCACGCGGGGCGCTGCAGATCCGCCGACTGCGACCTTTTCCAGCGAGGGCACGGTGCGACCTGTGGCTTGCAGGTATTGCACGACACCAAGCCAGATGGTGGGAACGCCTGCTGAGAAGGTGATGTCCTCGGCCTCGATGAGATTGACGAGCGCTTCGGGGCTCAGGTCCGGTCCGGGCAGCACGAGCTTTGCGCCGCTCATCGCCGTTGCGAATGGCAGCGCCCAGCCGTTGACGTGGAACATCGGGACCGCACCCAGCACTGCATGACCCGAGTGAATGTCGTGGCCGTCGCCGGTGCAGCACGCCCACGTCTGCAGCACGATCGACCGGTGACTTTGCAGGACGCCCTTGGGATTGCCCGTGGTGCCGGAGGTGTAGCAGAGCGTTGCCGCCGCACGCTCGTCGAATTCGGGCCACGTTGCCGGGCCCGGCACGGCACCCAGCCAGTCCTCATAGCCGATCTCGCCTGGCAGGCTCGCGGGCGAATGAAGGTGTCCGAGCACCACCCAGCGGCGGACGCTGGGTGCGCGGGGGGCGAGACGCGCAGCGATCTCGGCAAAGGAGGGGTCCACCAGCACGACGCTGTCGGCGGCGTCGTTGAGAATGTACGCCAGCTGGTCGTCATGAAGCCGTGGGTTGACGGTGTGCAAGACGGCGCCGATGCCACAGATGCCGTAGTAGGCCTCGAGGTGGCGGTGATCGTTCCAGGCGATGGTGGCCACCCGGTCTCCGGGGTGAATCCCGTCGGCAACCAGCGCAGCGGACATCCGTCGCGCTCGCTCGCCGACCTCGCCCCATGTGCTGCGCGTGGTGATGCCCGCTGAGTCGACGGCCACGACGTCGGTGTCGGCATGGCTGCGGGATGCAGAGGAAATGAGGGTCGACACCAGCAGCGGCCGATCCATGGTGTCGCCGATCATGGTCGGCTCGGAAAGACCAGTCATCATCGGGGGTACCTTCGAGGCGCCGTGTGTACGCCTTGTCTCATCGCAGCAGGCGGAAGAAGGCACGCACGTCGTCGACGAAGAGTTCGGGCTGCTCAAATGCCGCAAAGTGGCCGCCGGCCGGCATCTCGGTCCAGTGCCGGATATCGGAATAGATCGGCTCGGACCAGGCACGCACGGGAGGGATGATTTCCTTGGGGAACTTGGCCACGCCGGTGGGCACGTCCACCGTCATACGGGGCATCTGGCGGAAGCTCTCCCAGTAGAGACGTCCCGACGAGGCCGCGGTGGCGTTGAGCCAGTACAGCATGATGTTGTCGAGCATCTCGTCGCGGTTGAGCGCGTTCTCAGGATGGCCATCGCAGTCTGTCCAGGCCCAGAACTTCTCCAGGATCCATGCGGCCTGTCCAGCGGGAGAATCCGTGAGCCCGTAGCCCAGGGTCTGGGGACGGGTGGACTGCTGCTTGGAGTAGCCCGAGTCCCAGTCGTTGTAGTGCTTCGCCGCTGCGAGGGCTGACAGCTCCTCGTCGTTGGGCTCACGATCTTTCGGGCGGCTGCCGCGCATCACCATGTTCAGGTGGATGCCGATGCAGGTATCGGCATGGCGATTGCCGAGCGCGCTCGTGACGGCTGAGCCCCAGTCGCCGCCCTGGGCACCGAATCGGTTGTAGCCCAAGCCGGCCATGAGCCCGGCCCAGCAATCGGCGATCTTCTCGACGCCCCATCCCGGCTCGGACGGCTTGCCGCTGAAGCCGTACCCCGGAAGCGACGGGCAGATCACGTGGAATGCGTCGGCTGCGTTCCCGCCGTGGGCGACGGGGTCGGCCAGGGGCTCGATGACCTTGTGGAATTCGACTACCGAACCCGGCCAGCCATGGGTGATCACGATCGGCATCGCATCGGGCTCGGGCGAGCGGACGTGAATGAAGTGCACGTCCATGCCGCCGACGTCGGCCATGTACTGGTCGAAGCGGTTGAGTGCGGCTTCGCGTGCGCGCCAGTCATAGGTCTTGGCCCAGTAGTCGCACACGTCCTGGACGTAGGCGAGCGGGATGCCTTGGGACCAGTCATCGACGGGTTCGGGCTCGGGCCAGCGGGTGCGGATCAGGCGGTCGCGAAGGTCGTCGAGTTGTTCGTCCGGGACGGCGATCTGGAACGGTTCGATGCGCATGGGGCGCACGGTAGCCCGCAGGTGATGTCTCGCTCTTGTTGTCAGTCGTAGACGAAACCGAGCTCTGCGGGTGGGGGCAACTCGCCTCCTATGTGGCCGCTGGCTCGGAGGTCGGCGATCTTGTCGGCTGGGAGGCCGGCCACTTCGGTGAAGACTTCGTTCGTGTGCTGGTCGAACAGGGGGGCGGGGCCTGCGGGGGTTGGGCGGGTGCCGTCGAGGGTGAACGGGGACGCAATGTGGCGCCTGTGGCCGGTGACTGGATGCTCGACGACATCGAGGTGGTCGGCCAGCCGGCGATAGTCCGGCGCCGTCCACGGATCCCAACAGAACTCAGTGCGGGCACCGGCGAGACGCAGTGCTGCCTGAAGTTCGGCTCGGGTCTGCACGGGCCGTCCGCTGTTCGCTCTCACCTCATCGAGCAATCCCCGGATGACGCTGACGGCATAGCACTCGGCTGCCGGATCTTCCGATGGCCCATCGGCCCCGGCAGCGTCATGTCCGGCAGCAGGGCCGTCAGCGGGGGCATCGGCGATGACCGCGAGCCAGCCGTCTGTGCCTTCTATGAAGCCACTCCATGCCGTGCCGGGTTCGCGGTTGCCCATGCGGCCGATGTCGCGCCCGGCTGTCGAGGCCAGCACGAGGGCTTCGCCGCTGTGCTGCCAGGTGCCTTCCTGCTGGGAGACGTCGACTTCGACACCTTTGCCGGTGCGCTCGGCGAGGTGCAGGCCGCTCAGCAGGGCGAATCCCGCGGCGATGCCGGCGATGGGGTCCGGGAAGTAGATGTTGGAGATGCGGGCGCCTTCGTGCTCGTAACCCTGCCGGTGGCCGAGCCCTCCCATCGCCTCGATGATCGAGCCATAGCCCACGGCGTTCGCGTATGGACCGTCGATGCCGAACGCAGGCATGCGAACCAGCACGATGCGGGGGTTGACCTCTGCGAGCGTCTCGAAGTCGAGTCCAAGCTGTGGCAACACGTGGGCCGAGAAGTTGGCGACAAGCGCATCGCAGTTGTGCACCAGCTCCATGAACGCGTCCCGGCCCTCGGGCGTGGCAAGCGTCACCACACAGTCGCGCTTGCCCTTGTTGACAGCGTTGAAATGCCCGCCCGCCTCGTAGAAGCGGTTGTCGGCCACGAGGTGTTCAAGACCCGGTGCCATGCCGTGGTCGTAGGGGCGCTGTGTGCGAAAGCCGTCGAAGGGGTTCTGCGCTTCGATCTTGATGACGTCGATGCCGAGCGGCGTGAGCAGGTTGCCGACATAGGGGCCCGCCCAAGCGATGGTCATCTCGATGACGCGTAGCTGGCGGGCTGGGCGTAGCGCAGGAGCCGCGTCACTGCGGGAGCCGTTCGTCAGAGCCGGAAGCGAGTCGGTGCCTCGGTCGTTGACTCGCTGATTCGGCACCGGCAGGCCGACCGCGGTGAACGGTCGGATCGGTCCAACCGCAGAGCCGGCCGGTGTCTCGATGCTGCCGAGGAAGCCGCGAGCAACGAGGTGCTCGTCGCTGAGCGCGTCCAGCGGGGTCATCACCATGCCGACGGCCCACGGCGTTTCGAGTGCGAACTGGAAGAGTTCCCGCTTGGTGCGCGCCTGGTACCACGGTTCGATGACCTCGCGGATTACCTCGATGTGGCGGATCCGGCGATGCCGGTGGCTGAGCTCGGGATCGTCGATCCACTCGGGCACGCCGAGGTGCAGGCACTGCATCTCCCAGTCGTCACGGCGGATCGATCCTGGGCACACGTAACCGTCGGCGCAGCGGATCGCACCCGACGGGTATGCGGTGGGCGGGTGCGGTCCCACCAGCGGCCTCGGCCGCTCGCAGTGCAGCGAATCGCAGTAGCACAGCTCGACCGCCGTCAGCAGCGCCCCCAGCCACGACACATCCATGTGGGTCTCGGGCCGACGCAGGACCAGATGCGCGGCCCACGCAGCGAGGCCGCCAGCGCAGTACTGGGCCTGCCAGCCAGGCAGTCGAAGCGGCTCGGCCCCCTCGTCGCCGTTGAAGCCCAAGAAGCCCGTGGCGGTCTGCACCAGCAGCTCGTCGGCGATGACGCCCGGGTCGTCTGCGTCTGCACCCCAGGCTGTGACCGTCACAAGCTTGGGTGCCGGGTCGCCCGCAGCGACGCGGGCAGCCAATCGCTGCGGGTCCCACGGAGTGCCGGCGAGCCCCGCCAGGGTGTCACTCGCAATCACCACGTCGGGCCACGACGGGTCGAGGTCGTCCGCTACGCAGTTCAGCTTCGCTGCGTTGAGGTGAACGAACAGGGGACTCAGCTCGCCGTTATGCAGCGGGACATCGTCGACCGGCTGGCGCCGGGCAGGATCGCCGTCCGGCGGCTCGACCTTGAGCACCGTCGCGCCGGCGCCCGCAAGCAACCGTCCAGCGAACGGCCCGGCGATGCCAGTGGCCACCTCCAGCACCTTCATGCCGGCGAGCGGTGGCCCCTCAGTGGGACCAGATTCAGTCCGTTCTGGCATCGGGTCACGGTATCGCCCGGCAGCTTGGCCACATGGGGCCCGCCGGCGGAGGAAGCGACGCTTGCGGACGTGGCAGGCGCTGATGGAGGTTCAGTAGGGTCCGCAGATGAGCCCCGAACGACCACCCGATGCCCAGAATTCCCGTGTAACGGTCTGCCTCAGCTTCGACTTCGATGCGATCTCGATCTGGACGGGGCCACGAGGTTCAAGATCTCCGAACCTGACCGCCCGCGGGGAATTCTCCACGATCGGCGCGCACCGGCTGCTTGACCTGCTCGATGACCGCGGCCTTCCCTCCACGTGGTTCATCCCCGGCCACACCATCGACACCTTCGGCGACGTGTGCGCCCGGGTGGTTTCGGACGGGCACGAGGTGGGCTATCACGGCTACTGCCACGAGGCCCCCTCGTCGAAACGTGACGAAGCCGACGAGCGGGCCATCCTGACACGCTCGATGGACTGCCTCGAACGGCTCTCGGGCAGTCCGCCAGTTGGGCACCGGGTGCCGGGCGGCAACTGCGGGGACCGCTGGATCAGCCTGCTCCTCGAGCACGGCTTCTCCTACGACTCCTCCATGGCCCGCAACGACTACGCGCCCACGTGGTGCCGGTTGGGCGACATGCCCACTACCGACGGTCCGCACCAATTCGGCGATGAGGTGGACCTTGTTCAACTGCCGTTCGACTGGATCCTCGACGACTGGCCTTACTTCAGCTACGACGGGCCCACGGTGCAAGGGCTGCGCACGGCCGACCACGTCTATGACGTGTGGTCCGCTGAGTTCGACTACCTCTGCGACCGGGTCGGCAGCGGGGTGTTCGTGCTCACGATGCATCCCCAGTGCATCGGACGGGGCAGCCGCATGCTGATGCTTGAGCGGCTCATCGAACACATGGCATCCCGACCTGGCGTGACGTTCACCACCATGGCGGCTGTTGCTGGCGATTTCCGGGCGGCCGCCACGCCAGGCGATCAGGCGAACCGCTGCTTGTAAACAGTTCCACCCGCTAGCTTGCCGCCGGGAATGGCGACAATGAAGCGGCCGCGTCAAGAACTCAGGAGTGCCAGCGCATGATCGGACGACCGAGAGCGGCCGTGGCGAGCCTGCCCGAATACAAGCCGGGCCGTTCAGCGGCTCAGGCTGCCGCTGAGCACAACCTGGCCGAGGCGGTCAAGCTGGCCTCCAACGAGAACGCCAACGACCCGCTGCCCTCGGTGGCCAAAGCGGTCGCCGAGGCCGCGTCGGTCATGAATCGCTATCCCGATCATCGCTGCATGGAGGTACGGGAAGCACTGGCCGACAGGCACGGCGTCGGACTCGATCAGGTCACTGTCGGCTCGGGATCGGTGGGCGTGCTCCAGCAGCTGTTTGCCTCGTACGTCGATCCCGGCGATGAGGTCGTGTATCCGTGGCGCTCATTCGAGGTCCATCCGGTGTTCTGCGCAGTGTCGGCGGCTCGGGCTGTGACGGTTCCGCTCGTCGACCATGCCTTCGACCTGCACGCCGTCGCCGCAGCGGTGACCGACTCCACGAAGATCGTGATCCTCTCGACCCCCAACAACCCGACCGGCACCGTCTGTTCGACTGCGGAACTGCAGCGCCTGCTCGCAGCCGTGCCCGACGACATCATCGTCGTGGTCGATGAGGCATACCGGGAGTTCGTCACCGACCCTGCGGTGGCCGATCCCATCGAGGCTGTTGTTCCTGGACACCCGAATGCGCTGGTGCTGCGCACGTTCTCCAAGGCGTACGGCCTTGCCAACCTGCGTGTCGGCTATGGCGTCGGCCACCCGGGCCTCATCGGCGCGCTCGACAAGGTGGCGCTTCCGTTCATCGTCAGCGGGATCGCTCAGGTCGCGGCACTGGCATCGCTGGAGCCACAGGCCGCAGCGGAGCTGGGCGAACGAGTGGCAGGCATCTTGGCGGAGCGCGAGCGAGTGAGTGCTGCGATGGATGAACAGGGCTGGCCTGTCGTGCCGAGCCAAGCCAACTTCGTCTACCTGCCGGTGAGAGCTGGGGCCATGGACCTGTTCGTCCGGCTGGAGAAGCAGGGTTTGGTGACCCGCCCGTTCGAGGGCGAAGGCGTGCGGATCAGCCTGGGCACGCCGGAACAGAACGACCGATTGCTGGCCGCCTTGGGCACGTTCGGACCTGCCGGCTAGACGGCGGCCTCGCTGATCGTCTTCCACAGCCGATCCAGGTGCTCGCGATCGGTGCGGGACTGACCGATCGCCACACGGATGATGCTGTGGCCGTCCAGCTTGGAGGGGGTCAGGTAGGCGACGCCGCTGTCGTTCACCTCCGCAGCAACCGCATCGGTGGCGCGGTCCGCGGCTTCTTGTGAAGTCTGGGACTCGTCGGCGGGACTGCAGCGGAAGCACACCAGCGAGAACGGGTGCGGCGCCACGATCTCGAAGCGAGGGTCGTCGTCGAGTCGTTGCGCCAATTCCCGGGCCATGGCGACGTGGTGGCGCACCATCTGTCGCAGCGCCGCGGCACCGTAGCTGCGCAGAACCCACCACAGCTTGAGCGCTCGGAAGCGGCGACCCAGCGGCACCTGCCAGTTGCGGTAGTCGATCACGTTGCCGGCGTCGCTCTGGGCGTTGCGCAGGTACGGCGGTTCAATCGACAGCGCCTCGGTGAGCGCCTCCCGCTCCGCCAGGTAGAAGGCCGAGCAGTCGAAGTTGACCATCATCCACTTGTGAGGGTTGAACACGTAGCTGTCCACCAGCTCGATGCCATCCTGGTGGCGACGGAACTCGGGGCAGATCATGGCCGTGCCCGCATACGCAGCGTCGACGTGATGCCATAGCTCGTGCTCGCGGGCGATGGCGCAAATGGCCCGGACCGGGTCGACCGCGGTGGTGCCGGTAGTGCCGACGGTCGAGCCGACGAACGCCGGCACAAGACCTGCGGCCGCGTCGGCCTCAATTGCGGCACGCAAGGCGTCAGGTCGCATTGCCCTGTGCTCGTCGGTCTCGATGAGGCGCACCACGCCGAAGCCCGCAATGTTGGCGCCCTTCTCCACCGAGCTGTGCGCCTGGGCCGAGGTGTAGGCCACCATCTGGGTCGCGGGCAGGCCGCTGCGAGCGCTAGCGCGGTGGCGGGCCGCGACCAGGGCGACATGAGTCGCGTCCGACGCGCTGCCCTGCAGCACGCCGCCTCCGGTCGACGTGGTCTTCCAGTGGCCCGGCAGGCTCAACAGATCCACCAGCCAGTCGAGCACGTGGCTCTCGATCTCGGTCATCGCCGGCGAGGCCGACCACAGCAGGCCGATCAGCCCGAGTCCCGCCGACACCGTGTCGGCCAGCACCGATGGCGGGGAGTTGTTTGCCGGGAAATAGGCGAACCAGCCCGGATGCTGCCAGTGCGTGACGCCCGGAAGCACCACGCGGTCCAGATCTGCGAGCAGGTGCTCGAACGGCTCGGCCTCCTCAGGGGCGGCGTCGGGCAGCATCGCCCGAATGTCACCCGGCGCGACGGTCGACGCCACCGGCAGCGACTCGACGCGTTCCCAGTAGTCGGCAATCCAGTCGATGACCGCTCGGCCATGCTGCCTGAACTCGTCGGGCGTCATGTGCGGGGGCGGCGACGTCAGCATCTCTGGCGGGTCAGGCACGCTCGGGTCCATGGCGCCGACGCTACCGGTCGTCGCCGCAGCGATTCGTAGCGGATTCGCGGTGCCGGTGCAGCCCTGGGCGCGGATGTGCACAGCCCGCAGCGGGCGCCACCGGTTGCCATAGTGTGTGCGAACTGCGCCAGCCAGCACATCGGCGGGCGCTCGCCGGGTGCAAGGGGGAGACGAGATGGCCGACGAGGCGGCAGGCGATTCAGCGGCAGGCGCTGTCGTCGGGTACGAAGTGCCCGCCGTCGAAGCGTGGATCAGCGAGAACGTCGACGGGCTCGAGCCGCCGTTCACGTGGACTCAGCTGGAGGGCGGCCACAGCAACCTCACCTACAAGCTGACTGCCGCCGACGGCACCACGGCGGTCGTGCGCCGCCCGCCGATGGGGGAGCTGCTGCCTAAGGCGCATGACATGGGGCGCGAATTCACGATCATCAGCGGTTTGGGGCCGACAGACGTGCCGGTCGCCATCGCCTACGGCTACTGCGAGAGCCCCGATGTGACCGGCGCTCACTTCTACGTGATGAGTTATGTCGAAGGCAGGCCCCTGTTTGAATCTGCCGACGCCCGCGAGCACTTGAGCGCCGAAGGCAGGGCACATGTCGGCATGTCGTTCATGGACGTGCTCTCAGCGTTGCACTCGGTGGATCCCGACGATGTCGGCCTGGGCGGTCTCGGCAAGAAGGAGGACTACATCGGGCGCCAGATTCGCACCTGGTACCGGTCGTGGACAGCCTCGGCGGAAGCGGCAAGGTACGACACTCCCGTTGTCCACGAACTGCACGACTTCCTCTCCGAACGCAAGCCAGAGCAGGGTCCGGCGCGCGTCGTGCACGGCGACTACGGCCTCCACAACTGCCTGTTCAATCCCAGCGGCGAACTGCAGGCGGTGTTGGACTGGGAGATCTCCACGCTCGGCGACCCGCTCGCGGACCTCGCGTACGCGCTGAACAGCTGGACCGAGCCGAGCGACGACATCCTGGAGGGCTCGGATCCGCCGACGCTGGTGGACGGATTCGTCGGCCGTGCCGACCTCATCGAGCGTTACCAGGAACGCACGGGAGCGCATCTTTCGCAGTTGGCGTACTACGTCAGCTTCAACCACTGGAAATCGGCGTGCATCATCCACGGCGTGTACGCCCGCTACATGCGGGGCCAGAAGCCCGCTGACGATGTCGACTTGGATCTCTACCGTGCCCGAATCGAGCGCGGTATCGAAATGTCCGCTGCGGCGGCAGCAGCGATCTCCTGACGCTGTGGATCTCAGCTAGCGGGCTATGCCACGCACTGACTGGAACCCGATTCTCCGGGGCGAGTTCGGTAAGCCCTACTGGCCGATCCTGCAGCAATACGTAGCCGACGAGCGTTCCCAGAGCGCCGTGTATCCGCCCTACGATCAGGTCTTTGCTGCGCTTCACCTAACGCCATTCGCCGAGGTGAAGGTCCTGATCCTGGGCCAGGACCCCTACCACGGCCCCGGCCAAGCCCACGGATTGTGCTTCTCGGTTCCCCGGGGGATACCGCAACCGCCGTCGTTGCAGAACATCTTCGTCGAGTTGCGCGACGACCTCGGCATCGAGCCGCCGTCGCACGGCAATTTGGAGGGGTGGGCGCGCCAGGGTGTGCTGCTGCTCAACGCGTTTCTCACGGTGCGTGCCCGCCAGGCGGCTTCGCATCGGTCGGCTGGCTGGGAGACGTTCACCGACGAGGTGATCCGGGCTGTCAGCGCAAAGCCCGAGCGTGTCGTGTTCATCCTGTGGGGTGCGTTCGCCCGCCGGAAGAAATCGCTCGTGGACCTGACCCGGCACGTGGTCATCGAATCCGCCCACCCGTCGCCGCTCAGCGCTCACAACGGGTTCTTCGGCAGCCGCCCGTTCAGTCGCGCCAACGCGGCCCTGGCCGACGCGGGCCGAGAACCCGTCGACTGGCACATTGGGGGCTGAATCGCGTGTGTGGCCGAGCCTCTTGCCCGGCCGGAATCAGCGGAGCGTGACGCGGCCGTTCGGCGTGTCGAGCGTCGCTTCGAGGCTGACGCTGTCGCCTGCGTTCACGTCGATGTCGATGCCGATCGCGGCGTGCAGGGCTCGGATGTGATCGGTGTCGGGGTGCGTTCCGGCCAGCGAGACCAGGGTGCAACCGGTCGGCGTCACGGTGGCGGGATGGGTGGTGTCGCCCCATTCGATGACGAACGGGGCCAGGCCGGCCCCCTCGGCAAGACCGGCGGGGGACAGGGTGAGCGACCAGTGGAGCTCCTCGCCGTCGGGCTTGACGCGGCTCATCGAGATGATCTCGCCGGGGTCCTCGCCGCAGACGCGCATTGCCGCCACCACGTCGTCGATGGTCTCACCGTCCGACGCATGCACGGCGAACGTCACGAGCTTCGGCCCGCTCAGGCTGTCGATCCCGAACGGCCGTGGATTGGCCGGGGCGGGCTGTTCTGGATCGGGCGCGATGATCTCCAGATAGACGTCGTCGCCGAGCGACAGGAGCGTGTTGCGGGTGCCGACGCCCGGATGGGGCCCGCCGGGCGCCGCACGCATGCCGACGAGTGCTTCCACGGCCGCGGTGCCCGCCTCAAGGTCGGGTGCTGCGACGACGATGTGATCGATTGCTGCCATGCGCGCACGTTAGAGGCTGTGCGGAGAGACGGCAAAACCGCCAGATCAGGCCGACCGGCGCGGACTCTGCGCAGAAATGCCGCCTCAGGCGGCAAATTTGCGCACAGATTGCCGCCTGCATCAAGTCTGTGCAGAAACGCGCGCTCAGTCAGCATTTCTGCACAGAGAAAGCTCGCACTGTCGCTGGGCTAGTCGAATGCCTCGGCGGCGGCCAGCTCGGCAACGCGATCGGCGTCGTAACCGAGATGCTCGGTCAGGACCTCGTAGAGGTGTTCTCCGAGAGCGGGAGCGGCGACCTCTGGCCACACTCGGCTGCGCGACATGGTGAACCGGGGCGCCTCGATGATCGTCGAGCCATGCGTCGAGTGGGGAACCTCAACCCAGTGACGCCGATGGGTGATCTGGGGGTCGACTGCCAGCTCGGGACTGTTCTGCACACGGTGCGCAGCCACGCCGGCGTCCTGGCACTGCCGTTCCACCTCTGCTTCATCGAGTTTGCTCGTCCAGGCGGCGAGGGCGGCCTCGAGCTCTGCCCGTCGTTCGAGTCGGTCGCCGACCGACAGCGTCGCCAGGTCATCGCACCCGACAGGTTGCCGTACCCCGCAAAGTTGGCAAGAGGCCCGCTCTGGCCGAACAGGCAGGTCGACAGCATGACGACCGTTGGGTTGATCTCGCGCACGTTGTCGTAGTCGAGACCCCATGAACGCATGGCTCTGGGCGTGTAGGCCTCGCACACCACGTCGGCCCATTGGATCAGGTCGTGCGCGACTTCGAGGCCGGCTGGCGTGCCCGGATTCAGCGTGATGCCGAGCTTGCCCGCATTCATGTTGTTGAACAGGGCGCTGTTCTCGGGCCCAGGGTCGTTGTTGATGAACGGCAGGAACGTACGGCACGCGTCGAGGCGGACTGATGACTCGACCCGGATCACGGTCGCCCCTGCATCGGCGAGGATCCGGGAGAACGTGGGACCGGCCACTGCCCACATGAAGTCGAGCACCTTCAAGCCTTCGAGCGGGCGCTCACATCTGGTCGGCGCCTCCGGGGCGAACACTGCAGGTGTCCGCTGCGAGGCCAGGACAGCGGCCGTGTGCTCGCCGATGGCCGGCACCCGATCGGCCGAGCCGTCGGTGGGTTCGGGCTTCATCCAATGCCCCGGATAGCGCTGCCCGTCAATGTCGTCCCAGTAGCTGCGAGCGGCCAATTGCTCCGATGCTGCGACGTCGGCGGTTGTGGCGACCGGTGCGAGCAGCAGGCGATGCTTGTTGGCGAGGGCGAACAGCTCCTGTTTCGTTCGGGAGGCCGTGAACGCGGCGACGCATTCCTTGATTAGCTCGAACTCCTCGATTGTCTCGCTTCCGTCGCTGAGCGCCATGCCAGCGGTCGTCTGTGAGGTCGAGTACTCGATACGGCGACAGCAGGGTCATGTGCCGCCGAAGACTGCTCGCGTACGGCGAGATCCTCGCTGGGCAAGTGCTTCACATGAAATAGACACAGGCATCCATGAACAGTGCGTCATCTCTCTGTAGTCTCGGCCGGTGTTTTGTCCAGCATCGGGATCGCCACCGGGTGCCATCGGATCGCCCCGGCTCTCAGGGCTCACCTTTGGGCGGCGGGCGGCGGGCGGCGAAGACGATGCGACACGCCTCTCGGGCCCGGTGGGCGGCCCATTTGAGCGCGCAGATCCTCCACGCACGCGGCGGAGCGGGCGGCCGCAGATCGCCGTTTGCACTGCGCTGGCCGTGCTGGCCTCGGTCCTTGTGGCGGTGGGCACGGCGGCGCCCGCAGCAGCAGCTGAGGAGGACGACCAAACCAGTCCTGCGTTGTCGACCGCTGCCACCTCTGAGCTGTGGTCGGCATCGCTGAGTGTGGAGCAGCAGAGCACCGGTGCGATCGGATTCGTCGCCAGCTCCCAACTCGGTGCTGTGTCGAAGGACCAAGTCACCATCGGGGGCACCAGTCACTCGGTGACCGAGTTCACTGTCGCATGTTCCGAGCACAACAGCGAGTGTGGGGTGCGCTTCGCCGTCACCCCTGCCATCGACGGTAGGACCGACAGGCTGGTGCTGCGGCTGCGGCAGGTGTGGCTGAACCTGGCCGACGCGCGGTCCGATGGGGAAGTCCTGACGTGGACCGGCGTGCGGGTCCGGCTGCGTGTTGGCGACATCGTCCCGGTTGCCCTGCGCGAATACCCCGTGTCGTTTGGTGTGCGCTCGCTCGACGGTTGGGGCAACAATGTCGAGAATCCCGAGTTCGGCTCGGCTGGCGCTCAGCTGCTCCGGCTGGCAGCCGCGAACTACGTCGGGCTCTCAGGTGTGCCTGTTGACCTTCCTGGGCCGAGGGCTGTCAGCAACATCGTGGCAGCTCAGGCCAGGTCAATCACCAACGCCGCCCAAGCCACCGACATGGTGTGGCAGTGGGGACAGTTCTTGGACCACGACATCAGCCTGACGCCCGAGCACAGCCCCGCAGAGCCGTTGCCGATCCCGGTTCCGACCGGGGACGCTGTCTTCGATCCCACATCTGCTGGGACTCGCACGATTGCCTTCAACCGGTCGGCTCACGGCACTGCTGCGGGCGGTACCCGGCAGCAGCTCAACGTGGTTACGTCGTTCATCGACGCCTCGAATGTCTACGGATCGTCATTGGGTCGAACGCAGGCGCTGCGAACCAACGACGGCACGGTGAAGCTCCGCACATCGGGCGACGGCCGATTCTTGCCATTCAATGAGTTCGGACTCGACAATGACAGCGGCGGGCGAGGCGCCGGAAGTTCTCGCATTGATCTGTTCGCGGCAGGTGATGTTCGGGCGAATGAGCAGGTGGGGCTTTCCGCAATGCACATATTGTTCGTCCGTGAGCACAATCGCCTCGCCGACCTGATCGCGGCCGCCCATCCCAGCTTGTCCGGGCAAGAGATCTTCGAAATGGCTCGCAAGATCGTTGGCGCTGAGATGCAGGTCATCACTTACAACGAATTCCTGCCGATACTGCTGGGCCCCGATTCGGTCGGCTCCTACGACGGCTACGACTCAGCAGTCGACGCGTCCATAGCGAATGAGTTCTCCGCGGCGGCCTACCGGGTGGGGCACACCATGCTTTCGCCCGATCTCCTCATGGTTGACGAGAACGGCATCGAGAGGACGCTCTCGCTGGCCGACGCGTTCTTCGCGCCGTCACGGGTGACCGACGAGGGCATCTCGGGCTTGCTGCGCGGCCTCGCAACACAGCTGGCCCAGCAGGTCGATACTCAACTGGTCGACCCGGTCCGAAACATGCTGTTCGGCCCGCCCGGCAGCCCCGGACGCGACCTGGCCGCGCTCAACATCCAGCGGAGCCGCGACCACGGACTGGCGTCCTACAACGCGGCCCGCCAGGCGTATGGACTGCCAGCGGCAATGAGCTTCGGCGACATCTCATCTGACCCCCAAGTACAGGCGAAGCTGCGCCAGGCCTACGGTGAAGTCGAGCAGGTCGACCTCTGGACGGGCGGGCTCGCCGAGGACCATGTGGAGGGGGCCATGGTCGGCGAGACATTCCAGACGATCATCGCCGACCAGTTCCGCCGTCTGCGTGACGGTGACCGTTTCTGGTACCAGAACGACACGTGGTTCGCCGCCAACCCCGATGTGCTCGCGGAAGTGGACGCCACGACACTGGCTGACATCATTCGCCGCAACACGCCGATCGGCGATGAGATCAAAGACAACGTCTTCATCCACGCATCGCGGGGCTACGAAATCGCAAGCGTGGGTGAGAGCGACAGCTACGAGGACACATCGTCGAGCGAAGGGCACACGGCCGCGGAAGAGATCGACGAGGACGACGGTCCTGACGAGCCGACCGAGACCCAGTCGGGTGCCCTGAACGCTCAGCCATCGTCCAGCGCCCAGGACCGCTGGCCAGTCCCGCGCTTCGCCCACCCAAACGAACCGATGTAGAAGAGCAACTCCGAGAACCCACCGGCGAGGCCGCAGGATCCTCAAGTGGAGCTAGGGGGAACTTCAGACTCAACCCCGCCTCTGACCTGCGGAAACACAGTCCCCCCTCCGACACTCGAACTGGTGTTCGACAGAGCCAAGGTGCAAGCCTCGCGATTTCGCAGCACCTGTTGGTGGGTCATGCCGATAACGAGCTCGCTGGGCTGACCGCGCCCGTCCCTCACGCAGCGTCGGGGTGGTCGAGACAGCGGATGTGGCCGTCTCGTAGCCCCCAGAACACCAAGGTGAGGACCTTGCGAGCGGCAGCAACGCGTGCTTTGTTGACGCCGCGCCGCTCGGCGACTTGCCGGTAGAAGGCTTGGAGGTGTGGTCCGCCGTGGTTCTTGGAGATGGCCTCGACGGCTGCCCAGCGCACCAGGACGGGACCTTGTTTGGTGATCCGACCGCGCACCACTTTGGTGTCCGATTCCCGGTGGCGGGGAACCAGCCCCGCCCAGCTGCACAGCCGGCGCGGTTCGCGAACCGGTCTATGTCACCGATCTCGGCTACGAACACTGCGCCGGTGACGGGGCCGACGCCGTGGATGGCCTGAATGGCCCGATACCCGTCGTCGTTCGCTACGCGGCGGGCGATGGTCGCATCGAGGGCGTCGATCTGGGTGTCATAGACCTCGATGAGGTCTCGCAGTGACTCGAGGCGCTGCTCGAAGGCGGGCGCCATCTGGGTGCCGTCGAGCCATCTGGCGCCGCCCTGTCCCCACAACCCGACGGGCTGGATCAGACCTTGTTTGCCCAGCACCGCGTGCACCTGGGCCTTGAGGCCCGCTTGGAGTTGGCGGAGCTTGTGGCGATACCGGACCAGCTCCCGAAGCTCCGCGAAGGCAACCGTGCCCTCACGCGCGTCCTCGGAGCGAAACGCGAGCGCCGAATACTCGTGGTAGAGCCTCAGGCCGTCGCTCAGCGACATGTCGCGACCTCGGTACGCCAGCTCCTTTGTCAGGCGGATCGCCATCGGGCCGTTGGCGGCGATGCGTTCGGCGAGCTCGTAGGCGGTCGACAGGAGCTCCCTTGGCGCGGCCACTCGCTGACCAGCCCGATGCGCAGTGCTTCCGCAGCGTCGATGAACTCGCCGCTGAGCAGGAGCCGCATCGCATCGGACATGCCGATCATCGCCGGAAGCCGCAACGCCCCATAGCCGTGCAGGATCGCCCACTTGACCTCGGGGCAGCCGAACTGGGCGGTCTCCGATGCGAGGCGAATGTCGCAGAACAACGCCAGCTCCAGTGCCCCGGCCAGGCAGTAGCCGTTCACCGCAGCGATCGTCGCCTTGCTGCACTCCAGGCCGACGTCGAACCGATCCGGCCGCCACGGCCTCCACTCGCCTCCTCCGGCGAACTCGAGGAGGTCGTGGCCGGCCGAGAACGCTCGATCGCCGGCCCCGGTGACGATGACGCACCGTACGTTCGAGTCAGTGTCGGCAGCCCGGATAGCGTCGCTCATGGCGCCGTACATCTCGTCGGTCATTGCGTTCATCTTCTCGGGCCGATCGATGGTGATACGGGCGACGTGATCGGCGACCTCATAGCGCACGTTCTCGCTCATCTGCCAAGGCTCGGTAGCAACACCGGGCCATGTCGCCTGACGAAGCCAGCGCTTGTCCCAGCGCGGTGGGCTACTATCGGGGTCCATGACCGATCGGCGTACCCGTCTCGCTCAGCTGACACACGAGTTCCTCGACGCGTTCAATCGCTTCGACCTCGAGGCCGCCATGGAGTTCTTCTCCGAAGACGGTGTCTATGAGGAGTTCAACGGACACCGCAACGCCGGTCACACGGAGGTGCGGGCCGCCTTCGAGCCACAGTTCGCAGGGGCCTTCGGTGACATGAAGTTCCTCGACGAAGATCTCTTCATCGATGCCGACACGGGCAAGGTCATGGCGAGCTGGCTGTGCACGCTCGACGTCCATGGTCATCCCACGTCGTGGCATGGACTCGACCTGATCTACTGGGACGACGACGACCACGTCACCCACAAGCTGACCTACGCCAAGGCGAAGGTCCCTCTGTTCGATCCCGCGGTGCCCAAGGGAGCAACGAGCTAGTCCACTGGCCGGTCGCCCCCGAGGCTGCGGGCGTGGACTTCTCGGACGAGGACCCCAGGCGGGCCAGGGTTCGAGCCTGGATCGAGGCGAACCCCGAGCCGACCCCCCGGCAGCTGGCCGAGGCCGGGTGGGTGGCTCCCCACTGGCCCCGGCCGTGGGGTCTCGACGCCGACCCGATGGACCAGCTCCTCATCGACGACGAGTTCGCGGCGGCCGGCATCGAGATGCCCCACAACGGCATCGCCATCGGTTGGGCCGGACCGACGATCATTCACGCGGGCAGCGCGGCCCAGAAGGAGCGCTACCTTCCTCCGATGCTCACCGGCGAGGAGATCTGGTGCCAACTCTTCAGCGAGCCGGATGCCGGCTCCGACCTCGCCCGGCTTGCCACGCGGGCCGTCCGCGATGGCGACCACTACATCGTCAACGGCACCAAGATCTGGTCGTCCGGTGCCCATCAGTCGAAGTTCGGCATCCTGATCGCCAGGACCGACCCCGACGTTGCGAAGCATCAGGGCATCTCCTATTTCATCTGTCCGATGGACGCGCCCGGCATCGAGCTCCGGCCGATCATCGACATGACGACAGCGCACTCGTTCAACCAGATCTTCTTCACCGACGTCGAGATTCCGGTCGCCAACCGCATCGGCGGAGAGGGCGATGGCTGGCGTCTGGCCAGGGTGACCCTCGGCAACGAACGCGTCTCACTGTCAGGCGAGGGCTGCCTGTGGGGCAATGGGCCGACCGCTACTGACCTCGTCGATCTCGTCAGGGAGAGCGGCGGTGTGGACGATCCCGTGCTTCGGGCGCGGCTCGCCAGGGTCTTCATCGAGGGCGAGGTGCTGAGGCTGATTCGGCTCCGGACGGTGGCGGCTCGCTTGAAGGGCGCCGAACCGGGTCCCGAAGCGTCAGTCCGCAAGGCCCTCGCCGACGACCACGGCCAGAACGTCATGCGCCTGGCCAAGGACCTGAGCGGCGCGAGCGGCATGTTGACCGATGCCGGCCCGGTGGGCACCTCGGCGACCGACGTGTGGGTCCACGCCGGCGCCAAGGCGACCGGCAACACCTCGGCCGACGGCGCCAGTCCATCGATCGTCGACGTCAGGATGGACGAGTGGCACTACGGCTTCCTGTTCTCGTCCGCGCTCACGATCGGCGGTGGGACGGCGGAGGTGCAGCGCAATATCGTCGCCGAACGGGTCCTCGGGCTCCCTCGCGACTTCCACGTCGAGTCGGGCCTGACCTGGGCCGAGGCGCGGGCTGCGGACCGGGTCTGAGCTCGGGGAAGGCTGCCCGGTCAGTCGGCTGCGCCCGACGCTTGGTCCCCGGCCTCGGAGCCCCGATCAGAGCCACCGTCACGCTCGTCGGGTCGAGGGTCGGCGGCGGGGCGGTAGGCCCGGTTGGGCTTCGGCGACGACGGGGTCGTGGTCTCGGGCTCCATGCCCGGAATGTCGATGGCCTGTTTGATCTCATCGGTGACCCCGGTAGACATCTTCCGGAGCTCCCTCATCAGGCTGCCGATGGATCGGGCCGCCTGGGGAAGCCGCGTCGGACCGAGCACCAACAAGGCGACCACGAGTATGACCAACAGCTCGAGTCCCGAGATGTTGAACACGCACGCGATGTTATTGGCTCGCGGCTCGGAGCACCCTGGGCAGGTCTCCTGTTCAACAGGTAGCCTCCCGGCGTGAACATCGGTGCCCCCGAGCTGCTCATCATCCTCGTGATCTTGCTGCTCGTCTTTGGCGGGGCGAAGCTCCCGAAGCTGGCCCGCTCGTTGGGCCGGGCCCAGCAGGAGTTCAAGACCGGACTCTCCGAAGCCAGCCCGGGATCGTCCGCTGGCAAGGACGACTCCGCCGACAGCGCTTCATAGGACCTCCACAGCCTCTCACCGTGGGTGACTAGGCTGCGCGACGCCGCGACCGAGGCAAGGCACCGTGCGGGGGATTCGGGTACTCGATCTGAGCACAGATCAACCGGGCGCTTATTGCACGCGCCTGCTCGCTTGTGTGGGGGCGGACGTCGTGGTGGCCGAGTCCCCTGACGGGCACCCACTGAGAGGTGAGCCCCCACTGCTGAGCGATGGGTCGTCTGCGGTCTGGGAGTATCTGCAGGCCTACAAGGCGCTGATCCGCGTCGAGCCGGGGACGCCCGACGCCGAGCTCGTGGACGGGTTCGATGTCGTCGTGCTGTCCGATGAGATCCCCCATCCCGACCTTGCCCATCGCGTGGCCGCTCTGAGGGACGCCCATCCCCGCGTCGTCGTCGTGGCGATCACCGGCTTCGGTCTGACCGGGCCCGCTTCGGGCTGGCGGGCCGGACCGCTGGAGCATTGGGCCATGGGGGGCCATATGGCCCTCAACGGAGAGCGTGACCGCGAGCCGATCCCGGGCGGCGGGCCGTGGGTCAGCCGGCTCGTGGGCGCGACGGCTGCTATCGGCGCCCAGGCCGCTGTGGTGAACAGCCGGGTGGACGGCGTCGGTGATGTGGTGGACGTCGGCGCCATGCAGGCGCTCGCCTCGTGCCACCAGTGGACGATCGTTCTCTACACGCACAACGGGGTTCTGAAGGAGCGGTGGGGCAACCGGCAGGGCGAGCAGCACCATCCCCTCTCGTTGCATCCGTGCGCGGACGGGTGGGTCTGTCTCGGTTGTGTCGCCCGGCATCAGTGGGAGGGCCTCTGTGTCGCGATGGACCACGTCGAGTTGCTCGCCGACGACGATCTCTATACGCCCGCCGTGCGGTTCGATCGGGCCGACGAGCTTGACGTCCTGATCAACGGGTGGACGAGCCAGCACACGGTGGCGGAGGTGGTCGCCGCGGTGCAGGCGAATCAGGGCCCGGCCGGTCCGGTCACGAACCTGATGGACACGCTCGCCGATCCTCAGCTGAATCACCAGGAATACTGGGTTCCCGGGCGGCCCGGTCTCAGGATGCCGGGCGTCCCCTTCGAGATACCGGGCACGACACCAGCGTTTCGGGCCGCTCCCCGGGAGCCCGAGCCCGGCGAGCCAGCCCGGGCCCTCGATCTGGAGAAGGTCCGGCCTCTCTCGGGGGTGAAGGTCGTCGAGTTCTCGATCGCGTGGGCCGGGCCTCTCGTCGGTCGGTTCCTGGCCGATCTCGGGGCCGACGTCGTGAAGGTCGAGCATCCGACGGCCCGTGGGCTCGCCATGCCCGATCCGAGCCTGATGGCCGCCGAGTCCGCGTCGTGGACCTGGGGCGAGCTGCCGAGTGCGTCGTTGCGCAACGGGGTCTTCCCGGACAACGAGGCAGGCACCAGGTGGTGGAACCGCCTCGGGTTCTGGAACAAGATGAACAGGGGAAAGAGGAGCCTCTGCCTCGACGTCAAGGCGCACGGTGGTCGCGAGGTGCTCGAACGCCTCGTCGCCACCGCCGATGTGGTGTTCAACAACTACAGCCCCCGTGGTGTCCGGTCGCTAGAGATCGATCACGAGACGCTCCGGCTGATCAAGCCCGATCTCGTCACCGTCGACCTCTCCGGATACGGCAGCACCGGACCTGATGCCGACAAGGTGTCCTGGGGGCCCATCCTCGACGCGAGCAGCGGCCTCGCCTCGACCACCGGATACGCCGACTCGGGTCCCTACAAGCAGGGCCTCGCTTTCCCAGACGTGTCCGGAGGACTGCACGGCACGACCGCCGTTCTCGCCGCGCTCTGGCAACGATGGATCACCGGTGAGCCCGTGCACGTCGACCTCTCCCAGCTCGAGACCCTCCTGGTCCTCGCAGGCGACCAGCTCCTGGAGATCTCCGACACTGGCGAGCAGCCCCGGCGCAACGGGGCACGCTCACGCTTTCGTGCCCCGTCGGGCGTCTATCGGTGCGCCGGCGAGGACGACTGGGCCGTCCTCTCGGTGCGCTCGGAGAGCGACTGGCGACGCCTGGTCGGCGTCATCGACGAGCTCGACGACGAGAGATGGTCCGATGTCGAGGCCCGGCTCGCCGATCACGACCGGATCGACGAGATCATCTCGCGATGGACGCGCCGCCGGTCCAAGCACGACGTCATGGCAACGCTTCAGGGTCACGGTCTGGCCGCGTCGGTCGTCATGACGAACGTCGACCTCGTCACCGATTCCCAGCTTGAGGCCCGACACTTCTTCGTCGACCTCGACCAGCAGGACTGCGGTCCCCAGACGTTCCCCGGCTTCCCGATCGTGTTCGACAACACGTCTGTGGGCCTGCGGCCGGCTCCCGGCCTGGGCGCTGACAACGACGAGGTGCTGGCCGAGCTCGGCTACAGCTCGGGCGAGATCGTCGAGCTCGCCGCGTCGGGAGCGATCGCTGACGAGCCGCCCGACTGACGACCGCGCCTCAGCCCGCCGGGTGCTCGACCACGACGGGCGCCACGCCGCTCCGGACGACGGCTTCGGTGATACTGCCCGTGAAGAGCTCGGCGATGGGGCGCCGGGAGTGGGTGGCCATCGCGATGAGGCCCGCGCCGACGTCACGCGCGTACTCCACGATCGCCTGGGCGGCGTCCTTGTGGTCGAGGACCACTGCCCGGCTGTTGTCGGGAAAGCCCTCGAGCTGGGCGGTGAGAGCGATCTCGGTGGTCTGCCTCACCCGCCGGATCGCCTGGCCGCGCGGCTCGACGACGGCGCCGATACGACCTTCCTGGCTCGGCATCGTCGAGTAGGCGACGTGGGCGTCGGTGTAGCCGGACTAGTGTTACGGTCATGGCGCGCCCCTTTCGGTTCGGGTCCTTCACTCTCGGCGGTACCTCGATCGGCGAACTGACCGAGCTCGCCCGCAAGGCGGAGGATCTGGGCTTCAGCACGCTGACGTTGCCGGACCACTTCGACGGTCAGCTCGCCGCCGCTCCCGCTCTCGCCGCGGTGGCGGGCGTCACGACGACGTTGCGTATCGGCACCCTCGTGTACGCCAACGACTACCGCCACCCGGTCGTTCTCGCCAAAGAGGCGGCGACGCTCGATGTGCTCAGCGAGGGACGCTTCGAGCTCGGGCTCGGAGCGGGCTGGATGACCGCCGACTACGAGCAGTCCGGGATAGCCCAGGACGGTCCCGGTACCCGGATCGAGCGGCTGGACGAGGCGATCGACGTTCTCGACGGCCTCTTCGCCGATGGTCCCTTCACCTACGAGGGCGAGCACTATCGCATCGGTGGGCTCGATGGGTTGCCCAAGCCCGTCCAGCGACCCCGCCCACCCCTGATGCTCGCGGGAGGCGGACGACGGATGCTGGGCCTGGCGGCTCGGCGGGCTGACATCGTCGGGATCAACGTGAACCTGTCGAGCGGTCGACCCGAAGGTGACGCCTGGGGTGCTGACACGACCCGGGACCGATTCCTGTTGAAGGCCGAGTGGGTCAGGGAGGCCGCCGGGCGCCGGTTCGACGACATCGAGCTGCACTGCCAGAACTACATCGCGATGATCACCGATGACCGCGAGGGCGTGCTCGAGGAGACGGCTCCGATCTTCGACATCACACCCGACGAAGCGGCCGCGTCCCCGCAACTGCTCATCGGGAGCGTCGACGAGGTCGTCGATCAGCTCGAGGAACGGCGGGAGCTCCTCGGCATCAGCTACGTGCACATCCCGCTCGACTCAGCGGACGACTTCGCGCCGGTCCTCGCCCGCCTCGCCGGGACCTGACGCGACAAACCGGTGCTCGATCTCGACCTCTCGGGTCGGCGGGCCATCGTGACCGGGGCGAGCGTTGGCATCGGGGCCGTGACCGTGCGTCTCCTGGCAGACCATGGTGCGAGGGTCGCGTTCTGCTCCAGAGACGAGCGCCGGGTCGCAGACCTCGACGGCTATCAGCCCGCGACGGGTGAGGGCTCGGTCCGCGGCTACGTCGCCGACATGGCCGATCCTGGCTCGGTCGATACGTTTCTCGACGCAGCCGAGCACGACGCTGGCCCGGCGGAGATCCTCGTGAACAACGTGGGCGCGTCACCCACGAGGAACTTCCTCTATATGAGCGACGACGACTGGGAGAGCCCCTTCCAGCTGATCCTGATGTCGCGGTCCGGTGCACCCGCCGATGCCTGCCGGCGATGAGGGCACAGCGTTGGGGCCGCATCGTGATGGTTGCGAGCTCGACTGCGACCTATCCGATCCTGTTCCTCGTCGACTATGGAGCCTTCAAGGCGGGAAATGGTCGCGACGCCAAAGGCGCTCGCCACCAAGTACGGCCGTGACGGGGTCCTGGTGAACTCGGTTCTGCCCGGCTACGTGAGGACCGAGATGCAGGAGCGGGGCGCCGACGAGGTGGGCGAAGTCACAGGGGAGACGAGAGAAGAGGTCATCGCTCGCGAGGCCGAGGCCGTGCCGGTCGGTCGCTATGGGTCACCGGAGGAGGCCGCCGCGCTGATCGTGTTCCTCTGCTCGAACGCGGCGTCCTATGTGAACGGGTCTGCGATCGACATCGACGGCGGCATCGGGGGCCACATCTGACGGGCACTCAGGCGAGCACGGCCACCGCCTCCACCTCGATGAGCCACTGTCGGCCGAGGAGCCCGGACACGACCACACCGGTTGCAGCCGGGAACGGCCGGTCCAGCAGCTCCCTGCGGAGGCCGGCGACGGACCGGTACCCGTCGAAGCCGGCGGGCGCCACGTACTCGATCGTCTTCACGACATCACCGATCGAGCCGCCCGCCGCCTGACAGATCGCTTCGATCTGCTCATAGACGAACCTCGCCTGGGCGGCGATCTCGCCCGGCGCGACGGTCGTATTCGTGTCGGGGTCCCACGCGGTGGTACCCGAGATGTAGAGGATGTCGCCCGCTCGCACCGCAGGGCTGAAGGTCAGATCGTCGAAAGCCGACCAGCCCGGGTTGATCACGCGCTTGGGATGCTCCGATGCCCAGACGTCGAGCGCCACAAGGGCGCCGTCGACGGGCAGAGCGGGCACGAGAACGCCGGTCGATGCTGGGAACAGGGGACCGAGGAGTCGCCGCCGGGCGTCCTCGGTCGATCGGTACTCCCGGCGCGTCTCCGGTGTCGTCTGCTGGACGATTCGCACGATGTGGGAGTGGTCGAGGCCGTGATCGGCGAGGAGCTGTCCGGCCCGATCGAGCACATAGGCCGCCTGGGCGACCAGGTCCCCCCGGGCGACGACCCCACCCTCCTCGTCGACGGGCAGGATCTGGGGGAGGCGGACCTGACCGCTCGGTCCGCCGGCCACCACCTCGACCTCGACCTGGGGCTCGGGCCGAACCAGTGATTCGATGACCATGATCGACCCTGGTCCCGCAGCCCCGGGGCGAGCGCGGGCGATGTCCGCGAGCTCGCCCAGGCCAGCGGTCGTCACGTACTCGACGATCTCGGTGCACGCCGACGTGTCGCTGTCGGCGACACCCAGGACGGCCTGGATCTTGTCCCACGCAACCCTCGCCTGGTCACCGATGCCGGCGGGCAGCGTGGCGCCGTCGGGGCCATAGGAGGCGCCCGTCTCGCCCGCCAGCCACAGCGCGCCTCCACCTTGGACACCCAGCGAGAACGTGTAGCGAGAGGGATCCATCCAAGGGAACTCGGTCGGCCTGAGCTCGGTGATCATCGCCGGTCATCCTCCCAGACAAAGTGATAGGGTCGTCAGCCATGGCCAAACCGGGGGTGTTGGTCTCGGCCGAGCCCGGCGATCGCAAGGCCGCGGTCGAGGTTGCCCAGGAGCTCGAGCGTCTCGGCTTCCCGCGGGTCCTGTGTCCCTACGACTACGCCGTGCCCGAGGGCGACTGGATCTCCGGCATCTCGGAGATCTACGACAGTATGAGCCTGTGCACGGCCATCCTCCAGGCCACGACCGACCTGGAGGTGGGCACGGCCATCACCCTGACCTATACCCGACACCCGGCGGACCTCGCCGCCGCGGCGTCGTTCAATCACGAGATCAGCGGCGGACGCTTCATCCTCGGTCTCGGGACGAGCCACGACGACATCTTGAGGCGCTTCGGGATCGAGCCCGAGAAGCCGTTGAGCCACATGCGGCGATACATCGAGCAGCTCCGCGCTGCCGCGCCGAACCAGCCTCTCCCTCCGATCCACATCGCCGCGCTGCGGCGACGGATGACCCGGCTCGCAGCCGAGATCGCCGACGGTGCGATCAACGCGAACCTGCCGCTCTCCTATGTCCCCGAGCTCCTCGAGGTGATACCGGAGTCCAAAGGCGACACCTTCGTCTTCGCCAACGCTGCTCCGATCTGGATCGACGAAGACCGGCACGAGGGCCTCGCGTTCTTGCGGCGCTTCATTGGCGCCCACATGAACCTCCCGAACTACACGGCGTTGTTCACCGACGCCGGCTACGGCGACGAGGTGAAGCGGGCCGTCGCCGCCGTCAAGGACGGCAACCAGGTGGGCGTCGAGGCGGCGATCTCCGACCGTATGGCCGCCGACATAGGGATCGTCGGCACGAGGTCGCAGATGCGGGAGAAGATCGAGGCGTGGCAGGACGCCGGTGTCACCCTGACCGTCTCGACCCTCTATACGTCCAAGCACCAGCCCGAGGCCACCCGGCAGGTGGCGGAGCTGCTTCGTTAGCACGCCGGGCAGAGAGCCCCAGCCAGCGTGGGGGTGTGGGGGGCGCTGCCCCCCAAGAAGGCGCCCGCAGGGGGCTCTGCCGCCCAGGAGCGTGAGCGCCGGCGGAGCCGGCTCGACCAGGAATCGGGTGGAGAGGGTTTCCCTCTCCACCCGGAGCTTCACTCGAAGATCCCGGTCGCGATGAGGTCGGCGGCCTTGTCCTCGTCGTAGGCGAGGATCTCGGTGAGCACCTCCCAGAGGTGCTGTCCGAATGTCGGTCCCGCCCACGCGATGCGTCCCGGCGTCCGGTGCAGGCGGAAGGCAGGGGCCTCGACATAGGTCGTCCCATGGATCGGGTGGGCGGCCTCGTTGAAGTAGCCCCAGTGCGCGAGCTGCTCGTCGACGATGACCTCCTCGGCCTTCTGGACACGATGAGCCGGCACCCCGGCCGCCTGTAGCTCCGTTTCGAGCTCGGCACCGTCCCTTCCCTCGGTCCACGCCGAGATGAGCTCGTCGAGCTCGGCGCGTCGATCGAATCGCTGTGCCGTATCGAGTCCGGCGAGCTCGGCGGCGCCGAGCAGTCTGGCGAGCGCGTGCCAGTCTTCGTCTGCCTCACACGCGATCGCGATCCAACGGTCGAGTCCCCTGACCGGATAGACCCCGTGGGGGGCCATGTGCGGATCCTCGTTGCCCCGCCGGACGGGAGTGCGCCCGTTGACCTCGTCGTCGAGGAGGCCGGGAGCGAGCAGGTGGACGGCACCCTCGATGTGGCTGAAGTCGATGTACTGGCCCTCGCCCGTCCGCCGGTGCCATTCGAGAGCCGCCATCAATACAGCAACGGTGTAGCGAATCGACGGGTAGTCCGAGTAGGCACCCCACGGACCGCATGGGGTCCGGTCGGGCCACCCGGTCAGCTCGTAGAAGCCGGCTATTGCCCCGCCCATCGTCCCCATGCCGGCGTAGTGCCGCTGAGGTCCGGTCTGGCCCATCATCGAGCTCGACAGGGCGATGATCCCGGGGTTCACCTCGCGGAGGTCGTCGTAGCCGTACCCGAGCGCGGCGAGCTTGCCCGGCGCGAAGGAGTCGGTCACGACATCGGCCCAGCGGACGAGGTCGAGCATGACCGGTCGGGAGCCCGGGGCGGTGAGATCGATCGTGAAGCCGAGTTTGCTCGCGTTGGCGGAGTGCCAGTGCAGCGCATCCTCGGGCCCACCGTCGGCGTGGAGAAAGGGCGCCATACCCCTCATGACATCGACCTTGGTCTGGGACTCGACGCGAACCACGGTCGCTCCGTGATCGGCCAGGATCCGCGTCGCGCCGGGCCCGGCCAGGGCCCAGCAGAAGTCGAGCACATGGACCCCGCTCAGAGGGAGGTCACCCGACCCGGCGCGCCCCGCGCTGGCAGGGACCGACGGCGTGCGGGCCTCGTCGAGAACCTCGGCGGTGTGCTCACCGAGCTTCGGGGCTCGACCGAGCCGCTTCAGCGGAACGGTCGCCTTGGCGAAGGGCCCCGGGTAGCGAAAGCCGTCGACGTCGTCCCAGTACTCCCGGGCGATGAAGTGCTCGAGCTGGAGGACGTCACGAGTCGTCGTGCAGGGTGCGAACAACAGGCCGCGCGTCACGGATTCCTCGAAGAGCTCGGCTTTGGTCTTGGTATCGCAGAACTCGACAACCATCCTGGTTGCCTCGTCGAGCTGCTTGATGACCTCGGGGTCGTCGGTGAGGGCGAGACCGAAGCCGACCCAATCCTTGTCGACCCATTCGCGACCACAGCGGCCCTCCTCGTGGAGCCACTCGAAGAATCGGGCAGTGTAGGGACCGAACATCGGGCCGAAGAGCAACAGAAAGGAAACGGCGCCGTCGCGGCACGGATACACGACTTGAAGGGTGAGGGGCCCGAACTTCAGGCCGCCCGCGATGCGCTCGCTGCTGGACTGGCCACAGAACGGGTACATCATCTGGAACATGTTCGTGCTGATGTACGAGGCCTGAGCCGATACGTCGGTGTGCTGCCCGAGGCCGGAGCGATTGCGCTCCCACAGCGCGATGAGCGCAGCACAGCAGGCGTCGAGCGCAGCGAAGTGCCAGGTCTCCGGGAAGGTGATCCTCACCGGTGGACGGTCGGCGTCGCCGGTGAGGCTCATGGTTCCCGACGAGGCGTTGATCGTGAGGTCGGTCGCCGCCCAATGGGCCTTCGGCCCGTCGCACCCGAAAGGCGTGATCGAGACCGTCACGAGCGCCGGGTTGTCGTCCCTCAACGCCTGGAGATCGACCGCAATCGCCCCCGACTCGATCAGGATGTCTGCACCCCGTGCCAGCTGCTCGAGTTGGCCAGGGTCGTCGATGACGACCGACCGCTTCCCGCGGCTATAGGCACTGTGGGTCAGTGAGCTCTCCGGTCCGATGCGATCGTCCACGAAGGGAGCTTGGCGGCGGGAGCGGTGGCCACCGGGCGGCTCGACAGCGATGACATCAGCACCCAACTGGGCGAGGACCAATCCGGCGTGATGGCCCCTGTCGTCGGTGAGGTCGAGCACACGATAGGGCGACAACACGTCACCCTGTTTACCAGTCGATTACAAGTGTGTCATGCCTGTGGATAGGACCCGCGAGAGCTGGAAGCCCGGGATGGGCTGGGAGAAGGCGATCGAAGACATCGAGTATGTCCGAGCCCTAGCCGCAGAGCTGGGCGGACCCGAGCGCATCGAGCGCCAGCACCGCGGTGGCCGCTACACGATCCGGGAGCGGATCGACAAGATGGTCGACCCCGGGACGTTCATCGAGGCGGGCCCGATGGTCGGCGCGGCCGAGTACGACGAGGACGGCAACCTCCGCGACTTCGTCCCCGGTGGCTACGTCATGGGGCTGGCCGAGATCGACGGGCGGCCGGTGGCCATCGGGGGTGACGACTTCACGATCTCGGGGGGGAGCCCGCACAACGTGCACAAGTATCCCCACGACTTCACCCAACCCCTGGCCATCCAGTACGGCATCCCCTACGTCCAGCTCGTCGAAGGCGTCGGTCACAGCTCCAAGGCCGACGAGGAGGCCGGACACATGGCTCTGCCCCAGGGTGATCTGTGCTAATGTTCGGCCGGGACTTACCTAGGGGGGATTCGTCATGCGCACTACACACAGCCGCGAATCTGAAGACCAGTCGACGCTGAGCCGGCGCGATTTTCTCAAGTACGGAGGCGTGGCCGTGGGTGGGGCAGCCGCCACGGCCGCTCTCGCCGCCTGCGGCGACAGCGACAGCGACGGCGATGGTGCTCCGGCAACGACCGCGGCGCCGGGAACGACGGCGCCCGGGGAGCCGGCGGCCATCGACCGTGATCTGATCGTCGCCCAGCCCGATCTGTGGACGAGCCTCGATCACCTCTTCGACAGAACGAGCCAGGAATCGACGGCCAACCTCGGCGGTCGGCTGTTCGTCTATGACTACGACGGTGTGAACCCGATCATCACCGATCTCGAGAACACGCTCGTCGGCGAGCTGGCCGAGGGCCTCGAGATCAACGCAGACAAGACGCAGTACACGATCACCCTGAAGCAGGGTGTCCTCAGCCATCACGGCAACGAGATGACCTCCGAGGACGTCGTGTACAGCTATGCGCGAGGGGTCGCGGCGGACAGGAGCTTCGGCCTGGACGGATTCCTGCACTCGATTGCGTCCCAGATCACCGACGCCGAGCAGGTCAAAGCGCTCGATGACTACACGGTGCAGATCACGCTCGAGCGGCCGTTCCCGACGTTCTTGCACCACTTCGCGCTGCCGTTCACCGGCAACATCCACGACTCGGAGACGATGCGGGAGAACTCCACCAACGACGACCCGTGGTCAGAGGAGTGGAAGAAGAACAACACCGAGGGCTTCGGTCCGTACATGCTCGAGGACTTCACACAGGGCACCGAGGCGATCTGGGTCGCCAATCCGAATTACGTCCTGTACGACGTGCCGATCAAGCGGGTGATCTGGCGGGTCGTGCCCGTGTCGGCCACCCGACTGTCGCTGATCGAGAGCGGCGACGTGCACGTCGCCAACGCGATGCTCGTGCGCGAGCAGGTCCAGGCCCAGCAGGCCGGTCTCAGCCTGCCGAACGCGGTCTCGTCGTTCAGCCAGTGGACGTGGTACCCGCTCGACGTGCCTCCGTGGAGCCATCCGCTGGTCCGGCGTGCGTACACACATGTGATCCCTTACGACGACATCATCGACATCGTCTATCAGGGCAAGGCACGGCGGGAGTTCGGTCCCGTCTGGGAGCCGGGCGGCGTGCCCTACGCTCATACCGAGCTCTTCGAGCGCTACTACCGGACCGACCCCGACGAGTCGCGGCGTCTGCTGGAGGAGGCCGGCTTCCCCGACGGGGTTTCCTCGGAGCTCTGGTACAACGAGACGATTCCCGACCAGGAGGAGATGTGCGTGCTCATCCGCGACACCGCGGCTGAGGGCGGTTGGGACCTCAGCATCGTGGGCAAGACGACGGCGGCGATACAGGAGGCGAGGATCGACCCATTGACTGTGGGTGGCGCTGGCGCGCCTGCGAACCTGTTCAAGGATCAGATCATCGTCCCGGACATCTTCTACCAGGTAGCTCTCCTTCCGCCCTTCGGAGCGAGGTTCTGCACCCCCGACTCAGTGATCGGTGGTGCCTCGTGTGAGTTGGTATTCGACGATTTCACCGAGGAGCAGATCCTGCTCTACGAGGAGGGCCTCAGAAACGCGCTGGAGAGCGGTGACTGGGATTCACCGGCGGCCACGGCCGGCTGGGAGCAGTCGCTGCGGGCGGTCGCCGACGGCTCTCCGCAGAGCTTCTACCTGTGGTTCGACCCGACATCCATCCATGACCCCAGGCTGACTGGCTGGGAGTATCGGATCGAGAACGCCACCGACTACTCGCGGCTGAGCTGGACGTCGTGACGCTGGGACGAGGACACCGTTCAGTGACGAGCGGAACACCATAGCGACGACCTGACTGGGGTCAGCGGTTAGGAGGCTGCCGCCCAGATGAAGATCGTCAACGCGCTGCTGCGGCCCGTTCGGTGGTTCCGCAGGGGTGGCTTCATCCAGCGTCGCTTGCTTTTCCTGATACCGCAGATCGTGGCGGTGATGCTCATTTCGTTCATCATGATCCGGCTGGTGCCCGGCAATCCGGCTATCCAGATGCTCGGGCCTCAGGCTCCACCGGAATTGATCGAACGCACGGAGACCAAGCTCGGCTTGAACGACTCACTGCCCGAGCAATTCTTTACCTATGTGAAGCTCACGCTAAGAGGCGATCTCGGCGACTCATGGTTCACCTCACAGCCGGTCCGCACAGACATCGCCGAACGCCTGCCTGGGACGATCGAGCTCATGGGCATCTCGATGGGTCTGTCGGTCCTGATCATGATCCCGCTAGGGGTGCGAGCGGCTCGACCAAAGGGACGCCTCATCGACAAGATTCTTGCCCAGTTCATCCGGATCTATGGCCTGCTGGCTGGGTCGTTGGCCGACTTCTGGCTCGCCCTGATCTTCATCTACGTGTTCTTCACGACGTGGAACATCGCGCCAACACCGCTCGGCGCGTTAGACGTCGACCAGATGCGCCCTGAATCGGTGACCAACTTCTTGATCATCGACTCCATAATCGCCGGCGAATGGGGCGTGCTGCGGAACTACCTCGGTCACCTCGTCGGCCCCGTCCTGGTGCTGATGTTCGTGTACGGCGGTCCGATTCTCAAGATCACCTACGTCAAGATGACCGAGATCGAGGACAGCCCCTACCTCCAGAACGCCCGCGTCATGGGCTTGCAACGCAAGACTCTCAACCGATACGCGCTGAGGAATGCACTCCCACCGATCATCACGACCATCGGCGTCATGTACGGCTTCCTGCTCGGAGGGGCCGTGCTCGTCGAAAACGTGTTCAGCATCAACGGGTTCGGTAACTATGGCGTGAAGGCGGTCCTTGAAGCCGACTACGCCGCCGTCCAGGGGTTCCTGCTCGTATCGGCCCTCTTCATCATGTTCGTGTACCTCGTCGTGGACATCCTCCACGCCTGGTCCGATCCGAGGGTTCGACTATGAACACACCATCGACCGAGCCCGCCCGTCGGCGCTGGAACCCCTTCCGTACCCTCGGCCCGGCGGCGACCATCACCTATATCGCGGTCGCGATCTGGATCATTCTGATGTTCATCGGCCCGAGCATCGGCCCGTACGGCCCCGAAGAGATCGACAGCGACTCGATCCTGCAGCGGCCCGGCTCAGAGCACTGGCTCGGCACTGATCGGTCGGGGATGGACATCTTCTCGCGCATCCTGGCTGCGCCGCGTGTGAACCTGTTCATCGCCATCACCGCAGTGATCATCTCCATCGTCATCGGTTTCCCGATCGGCGCGCTGGCCGGCCACATAGCCGGTGTCGGTCGTGTGGAGGCGGCGAGCAGCGAGTTCATCATGCGGTCTATGGATGTGCTCCAGGCCTTTCCCGTCTTCATCTTCGCCTTGGCCCTCGTCGCCGTTCGAGGTCCGTCGACCACGAACGTGATCGTCGCCATGGCGTTCGTCAACATCCCCCCGTTCGTGCGCCTCGGGCGCGCCGAGATGCTCACCGTGCGAGAGCTGCCCTACGCCGACGCGGCGCGCGTGCTCGGCCATTCGGGTCCGCGCATCGTGTTCCGCCATCTCATGCGGAACTCGATTCAAACGAGCGTCGCCACGATACCGGTGGTCATGGGCTTCGTGATCCTGTTCACGGCCAGCCTGAGCTTCGTCGGCGCGGGCGTGCCTCGTCCGACACCCGAGCTCGGATCGATGGTCGCCATCGGGGCGACCAATATGGTCACCGGCCAATGGTGGCCGGCGCTGTTCCCCGGCATCGCCTTGGGCCTCATCGTCCTGTCGTTCGCCTTCGCGGCCCAGGACGTCGGCTTGAGGATCCGGGCCGTGAAGCGGGGCACAGCGGTCGGAATCCAGCCCGGGACGGAGCTCTGAAGGTGCTCGAGCTGAGCCATCTGAACATCGGCATCAGCGATGGCGGTCGAGGCGTCGAACCGATCCTCACCGACATCGAGCTGACGGTCGAGGCCGGTCAGGCCGTCGGTCTGGTCGGTGAGACCGGGACGGGGAAGTCGCTGCTCGTGCAGACGATCGGTGGGCTGGTCGATCATCCCATCGTCGCCGAGGGAGCGATACGCCTCGACGGGCGCGACCTGCTGGCGATGGAGCTCGACGAGCGCCGCAAGATCCTCGGCCGCGAGCTGGCCATTCTCATGGGCGGCGGCCGCTCCCGGCTGAACCCCCTCGAGCGGGTTGGCAATCAGATCGCGAGGGTTGCCCTCGACCACGACGAGTCGCTCGACAGGAAGGACGCCTACGACAGGGCTGTCGAGCTCATCCGGCGCGTCGGCATCCCCGATCCCGAGATCCGGGCGCAGAGCTACCCTCATGAGCTCAGCGGCGGTATGTGTCAGCGCGTGGTCATCGCGATGTCGCTCGTGAACCGGCCTAGGTTCCTGGTCACCGACGACCCGACGACCGGCCTCGACGTCACCGTGGCCCGTCAGGTGCTCGACGACTTCAACTCGCTGATCGAAGATTCTGGACTCGGGCTGCTGATCGCGACCGGAGATCTGGGTATCGTCGCTCAGTACTGTGACCGTGTGGCCGTGCTGAGCGGAGGGCGGCTGACCGAGAATGCCGACGTGAAGACGTTCTTCGAGAATCCAGAGCACGAGTACAGCAAGCGCCTGCTCGAGGTGACAGAGCTTGACCGGGCGCGAGCGGCTGGTGACAAGGGAGGCGGCAATGGGTCCGGAGAGTGAGACGCCGCTCATCGAGATGCGAGGTCTGGTCAAGCACTTCCACATCCCTCACCAGGGCACGCTCGTCGCCGTCGACGACGTCAACCTCTCCATCGCCAAGGGCGAGACGCTGGGGCTGGTCGGGGAGTCCGGGTCCGGGAAGACCACGATCGGCCGTCTCATTCTCCGCCTGACCGAGCCGACCGCGGGCGAGGTGCTCTACAACGGAGAGCGGATCAGCGACCTCAAGGAGAAGGAGTTCCGGCGCTTACGGCCCAAGCTCCAGATGGTCTTTCAGGATCCGTTCCTGTCGCTCAACCCGCGTATGACCATGCGCAACATGCTGAGGGACGCGCTCCACGCGATGAAGCTCTCGCGCGCCGACCGAGCGCGCCGCGTCGACGAGGTCCTGGAGATCGTACGGGTGCCGCCCGGGCTCGTCGATGCACACCCCGAAGCGCTCACGACGAGCCAACAGCAGCGGTTCGCGGTCGCACGAGCGCTCATGATGGAGCCCGACCTGATCGTGCTCGACGAGCCCGTCTCCAACCTCGACGTCGTCGGTCGCGGCGAGATCCTCGGGCTGCTTCACGAGCTCCAGGATCGGCTCGACGTCTCTTATCTCTTCATCTCCCACGACCTGACCGCCGTCCGGAGCGTGAGCAAGCGCATCGCCGTGATGTACCTCGGGCGCATCGTCGAGGTCGAGGAGACCGACGCCCTGTTCGCCCGTCCGCTCCATCCGTACACCCGCTCGCTGCTGGGCGCCGTGCTGTACCCGGACCCAAACGCGGCCGCGCCGACCTACGAGCTGAGCGGCGAGATCCCGAGCCCCATCAACCTCCCGATCGGCTGCCCCCTGTTCTCCCGCTGCCCGGCAGCAGAGATGGAGTGCTCGGGGTGGGAGCCGCAACTCCTCGAGATCTCTGTCAACTCGAGCACCCGCCCGGTCGCCTGTCGCCGGGCCGAGGAGATGCTTCGCGCCGGCTCCGTGTGACGGCAGGAGGTTGGCCACGTGCCAGACATCGTGCTCACGGAGAAGTCAGGTCAAATCGTGACGATCACGTTGCATCGTCCCGAGGTGCTGAATGCCCTGAGCCTCGAGGCGCTCACTGGGCTCAACGAAGCCCTCGCTGCTGCTGACCACGACGCCGACGTGCGGGCCGTCGTCCTCGCTGGCAGCGGCAACGCGTTCACCGGTGGCTGGGATCTCCACGAGGCGGTGTCGCTCGACGAGTCACGGCTCAGCGACGCGATCGACGCCTTTCAGGCCATCACGCGCACCCTGAGGCACATCGGGACGCCCGTCATCGCCGCCATCGACGGGTATGCGATCGGCGGCGGAGTCGAGATGATCTGCGCATGCGACCTCCGCATTGCATCGCACCGCTCCAGCTTCGGATGCCCCGAGGTGAGCATCGGCGTGACGATGACCAATGGCGCGGCCTCCCTCCTCGCTCGAGTCGTCGGCGAGGGCAATGCACGGGAGATCGTCCTGCTGGGCGACGTGATCGACGCCGCCGAGGCACACCGCATCGGTCTCGTGAACCGGGTCGTCGACTCGGGCTCGCTCCTCGACACCGCCAACGAGATGGCCGGGCGGATTGCCAGCCGGGCGCCGCTGGCCGTGCAGCTCTCGAAGCGCCTCATGGACCAGATGCAGCAGGACGAGCTCGAGCGAGCGCTCGAGCTCGAGACCGAGACCATTCACCGCGCGCTGGCGACCAACGACGCCCGAGAGGGCATCACCGCGTTCGTCGAGAAGCGACCAGCTCGCTTCGAGGGCCGCTGACGGGGCGAGCGTCCGGTCCAAGAGCTCGCCCGACCCGTCAGGCGTGGATGGGCGGCACCTTGTCGCTCCATGGCTGGGCCCGTTCGATCTGCGCTGCCAGCCGGAACAGCAGGGAATCGTTGGCGTGCTTGGCGATGAACTGCACGCCGCAGGGCAAGCCCTCGGTGCTCCAATGAAGCGGCAGTGACATGGCGGGCAGACCGCTGACATTGTGCGGGAGCGTGAAGACAATCTCCGGAATCAGTAGCTCGAACTGATAGTGATCGAAGCTCAGGGTCATGTCGTAGTAGCCGACCCTGTGCGGCGGGTTGGGCATTGTCGGCGTGATCACCACGTCATAGGGCAGGCAGTCCTTGGCGATGGTCCAGCCGAAGGCGTGCATCGCCTCGATGTCGTCGACGAGCGCTGCTGCGCTCATCTGCTCGCCGCGCTCGACCATCTCTTGAATCACATTGCCGAGCTCGTCCTGCCGTGGCGCACGCCCGACTCTCCTCGTTGTATCACGGAGGAGGCCGGCCGTCGCCGCGCAGGCCATGCGCGAGAAGACCTCGCTGAGGGAGTCGAAGTCGAAGCTGTATTCCGCCTCCTCGACGTCGTGGCCGAGCGAGCTGCACAGCTCTGCCGCGTTGTGGGCGCCTTCGACGCAATCAGGATGGACGGGCTTACCGTTTGCGGCCTTCGTGATGATCGCGATTCTGAGCCGCCCGGGATCTCTGCCGACCTCGTCCAGGAACGGAAGCTCGGGCCGCGGCAGTGAGTACACATCGCCAGGCGTCGAATACTGGGTCAGGTCGTGATAGGCCGCCTGGTCTCGCACACTCAACGACACACAGCCGTCGACGACGCAGCCGTACCACGGCGCCGCTTGGAGCGGGGCCAACGTCGTGCCACCACGCGATTGCTTGAGTCCGACCAGGCCGTTGTTGGAGGCCGGGATGCGGGTCGAGCCGCCGCCGTCGCTGGCGGTGGCCAGGGGCACGACGCGGGCGGCTACGGCAGCACCCGAGCCGCCGCTGGAGCCACCTGGCGTGTGGTCGCGATTCCATGGATTGCGCGCCGGCGGATAGATGGGCGGCTCGGACGCGGCGCAGTAACCGAGCTCAGGCGTCACTGTCTTGGCGAGCCGGATGAAGCCACCCTCGGCGATGCGCTCGGCGATCACGCTGTCTTCTTCGGCGACGACATCCTGGAGGTAACGGCAGCCGCCCGTCAGAGGCAGTCCTTCGTAGCTGATGCCCAGATCCTTGAGCAGCAGGGGCACGCCGATAAAGGGCCCGTCCGGCAGCGGGCCACTGGCTGACTCCCGGGCTGCGTCGTAGTTCTTGAACATCACGCAGTTGAGCTCGGGGTTGACGCGCTCGATCCTCTCAATCGCCGCGTCTACCAGCTCGATCGGCTTGATCTCCTTGCGCCTGACAAGGTCGGCCAGAGCCAATGCGTCGTACTGCCCTACGTCGATCGCCATTTCCTCATCCCCCTCGTTGCCGCGCGGGCTCCCTGACTCGGAGTCTGGCATCAATGAGCAGCCTCGGTTCCGAGGACCACTCACGCCAGAGGCAGGCCACTAGATTGATCGCGTGCCAGATGTCACTGCTCAGTGGGAGCACGCTGTCCGGGAGGCTGCGATCGCTGAGGCGTGGTGGATCCCGATGAAACACGGCGGAGCTGCCGTGCTGCACCACGAGGGCTACGACGCGACCCTCGCCTCGATGGCTTACGTCAAGCTCGTGGCCGTGCTCGACGCCTGGGCGGAGTCAGCCGAGCCGATAGAAGCGGCCCGTCGGCGTCGCGACGAGCTCGTGCACGGGCCATCGCCGACACCCAGCTCGTGGGACGAGTACAAGCAGACGATCGCCACGCTCGCGCCCGAGCTCCACCGACTCGGTCTGCTCACCAGGGTCACCCCGGAATACGAGGTGACGTTCCGTCGAGACCAGCTCACCTTGAACAAGGAGCCCACCGAGCCCGACGTCCTCTTCGAGCGACAGTGGAACCTCGATGTCCACGAGGGTGATGCCATCGTTGAGCACCACGAATGGACCGAGCGGATCCTGAAGAGCGACCGAGTTGCTCCCGCGCCCGGCCTCATCATGAGGCCGGTCACGGACCCCGGCTCCGCGTCTTGACGAGAGGCTGGCTCCTACGAGCGGCTACGCCATGCGCTGCTCGACCCAGCCCTTGTCGTACGGTGTGTTGAACGCGACGTTCAGCTTGCTCAGCGAGAAGCGCCACTTCCCGTCTTCTTTGCGGTATTCCTCGTCGTAGGTCGCAGCAAACCAGCGGGCTTCACCTTCGACCGTGCACGGCTGGAAGAGGTAGACACTTCCCGTTGCCGTATCGGCAAACGGTTCGACGTTGACGGTGTGCCCCAGCACATTATGAAGGGCAAACTGGAAGACGTCTTCTTGTCCGGTGAAGAGCTCTCGGATCGTCTCCCGACCTTCATGCCGACCGAACTCACCGGTGTCGAAGACCCCGTCTTCCGTGTAGCACTCGGCAATACGATCCTGGTCGTAGCCATCATCACATGCCTGGGCGTACTCGATCTTGAGGCGGCGAATCGCCTCAATGTTTTCCAGTACGTCGACACGCTCTTCAAGAGTCGCCACGATGGATTCCCTTCTCTCTTGTTCCGCTAGAACCGACCGATCACATTTCGTAGATGCCCGTTGACTCGAAGGCGTGGGCAGCGCGCAGCACTGTCGCTTCGTCGAAGTGCTTCCCGACGAGCATCAATCCGACCGGGAGCCCGTCGTGCTTTCCGCACGGAACACTGATTGCCGGATGACCCGTGAGATCGAACGGAGACGTGTTGTTGCCCATCGTCCAGCCGGTAGCGAAGAGCTCCTCGATCGTCGGGTCCGCGATGTGCTTCATGGCGACGCCCTCCGGCGCGCACGTGGGCATGACGAGCAAGTCGACCTCTTCGAGAGCTCTGTCGTACGCGGCCCTGAGAGCGGGCCGCTGGTTCTGCGCCATCGCGTAGAACTGCCCGTTGTACCGGTCCATCATGTAGTGGCCGTGGATGAGCAGGTACTGGGCGGTCGCCGAGAGACAGTGGGCCTTGGTCTTGAAGCCCCGCCCGAAGTGCTCCATGGCGGCCATCGGGTAGTAGCCATTCCAGCCCGTACCGAACCCGTTGCACAGGAACATCTGGATGAACGTGCCCTCGGCGAACATACCGAGGAAGACCGGGAAGCCGTCGAGGTGAGATGGCACCGAGATATCGATCATGTTGGCGCCGAGGCTGTCGAAGTTCGAGATCGCCGATCTGACGACCTCGTCGACGTCCTGCGAGCCTCCCTCCCACCCGAAGCCCTCGCTCATCACGCCGATCGTGAGATCGCTGATGTCGCCGATCAAGGCCTCGGTGTAGGGCTGGACCACGACATCGTCCCGTTGCCGCGGGTCCATCGGGTCGCGGCCGGCGATCGCCTCGAGCAAGAGCGCGACGTCGTGTGTCGACCGGGCCATGGGTCCGAGATGGTCGACGGTCATCTCGATGCCGAAGGCGCCCGTATAGGGGACGAGCCCATAAGTCGGCTTCAGCCCGTAGCAGCCGCTCCAGGACGAAGGCATTCGTATCGAGCCCCCCTGGTCACCACCGATGGCCATGTCGCAATCACCGTTCACGAGGAGGGCGGCACACCCACTCGACGAACCGGCGGTCGCGTACTCGGGGTTGTGCGGGTTCAGCACCGGCCCGGTCGCCGCTGAGTTCGAGCCACCAGTGACACAGAGGTTCTCGCACACCGCCTTGCCGACGATCTCGCCCCCCGCGTCGAGGATCCGTGTCACCACGGTGGCGTCGATATCGGGAACGAAGCCATCGAGCAGGGCCGAGCCGTTCATCATGGGAACGCCCGCCACGCAGACGGCGTCTTTTATGGCGACGGTCTTGCCAGCGAGGATTCCCTCCGGAGCGCCCTTGACCGAGCACCGCCAGTACCAGGCGTTGTACGGGTTCTCCTCGGGTGGCGGTCTATAGCCAGGCGTGCGGGGGTACTTCACATCTGGCCTTACCTCCGGTAGCTCTCTCAAGCGAGAGTAGGCGGGCACGGCCCCCGCGATGACTCCCGCGTGCGACTCGGCTTGATCTGCCGTGAGTGTTATCCCGTAGGCGGCGGCGATCTCGCGCACCTCATCAGCCGTCGGCGGGACGAAGTTGTTGTTGGCCGTCAGTGACTCTGACATGGCGCCCCCCTCCGCTCGGAGAGGAGGAGGTTAGCACATTCCCGACCGGCTTCGCTCTAGTATGGCACCCGGTGCGTTACGGCGATTATGCCCTCGATCCTGGAGACCTGATCAGTCGCCCAGAGATTCATGAGGCCTTCGGCAGCCAACCCCTGGGTTCGGTTAGCCCTTCGGCAACTACGCCAGCAATTCTCTTGTTTAGCGACACGGATGCCGAGCCATTTCGGAAATATATGGACGGGTGGAAGCGGAGTGATAACAACGAACTGTTCTTCCACTTTGTCGGCGAAGGACCCCACGGTGATCAACGTATGGTCCGGGGAAATCTAGCAATTAATCATCATGTGGCCGAGGGCATAAGTCTCGAATTATTCGATCGAGGGCGGGAACTGTGGCGCTTCCAGGGGACGTTCCGGTTCGTCGACAGCTACGAAGCCGATGCGCCCGACGCCACGGCAGCAGAGTTGCGCACCGTGATCGTCTTCCGGCTGGAGGGCATCGACGCACTCGAGCCCGATCCAATGGCTGCGTCGGCGGCGGCCCCGGACCACCTGGTCGTCGAGCAGGTGCCGGTTCACGATCGCAGCACGGAGTCCGAAGCTCAGTGGGCCGGTCGTCCTCGACCCACGTCCGAGAACATTGCCAGCGATCTCGTGCACACCTACGCGAGCTTCGTCAGACGGCAGGGAGGTCAGCCGATTCGCCTCAGGAGTCATCCGCCGGGGGAGGTCGGTCGCGTCATCGCGGATGTGTACGACCCCGACCAGGGGCTGCTTGTCGTGGCGAAGGGCACGACCTCGCGGGAGGCCATACGAGCTGGCATCGGCCAGCTGCTCGATTGCCGACGCTTCACCGACGGCGACCCGCGGCTCGCCCTGCTCCTCCCCCTCGAGCCGCGAGCCGATCTCGTGGCGCTTCTCCACAGTGTGGACGTGACTGCGATCGTCCCCGACGGGCAGGGCTATCGGGAGATCGCGCCCCGGCTCGGGTGGTGAGGCCAGTACTCCGAAGATCTCCCCGAGTTCCCAGATCGATAGCTGGTCATCGGGCCGGATTTCTCCGCCAACTTGCTCGAAGTCGACGTGTCGCTGACCGCGGAGGGCACAGAGATGATCATTCATCCGATGTCGCTGCGTGCCACCCACAGATGCTGCTGGAACGTTGAGCGCCGAGCAGATCTACGGTGACACGAAGTCGGGTAGGCCGATCACCGAGGAGCTCATCGAACATCTCGCGGATGAAGCCGAACGCAGCTACGACGCCGACGAGTTCCTCGCTAGCCGAGGCAAGCCCGGTCGCTTCGCCTCGACCGTGACCTGAAAAGACGTCGTGCGCCTTCCTGAGGACGAAGGAGTGCCCGTGTCAGCAGTGATCCGCTAGGCACTCAGACACCACCTGGAAGCGAGCTGAAGCCGGGCCGCCCCGCCGGTTCCGGGCGCCGGCTCGCTCTCATGCCGAGGCGCCGATCTGTGCGGCAGCCCACCTCTATGACCGCGTGTTCGGTGTGCACGATCGGCACGTGAGCCCCCATTAGGAGGTCCCGTGGAGCGATTAGCCCAGTGCGTTTGCGGCGAGGCGAGCGGCCTGTTCGACCTATTCAAGGGGGCTGTCGGCTCCAATGATGTGGAGCGCGGTCACCGGTCGGCACGACAAGCTGACCAGATCCCTCCGCGCGCAGACCGTCTCAGTCTCAGGGGCCGAGCTTCTCAATCGATCGACCTGATGTTGAGGCAGCCCTCATGCTCTAGCAGGTGGACTTCTTCATTGCGACCGTTGTGGGCAGCAAACTGAACCTGCAGGCTACGGCCGATCGGCCCGCTCGAGTCGATCGGAACGACCCGGGTGAGAGCGGGTTGAAGGGTCGGGGGTGGTGTGCGCTGGTTGTGCCGACCAGGTCGCAGTTGGCCGACCCGAGCTCGGGCTGAGTCATCGAGCGCTCAGAGCTGATGGCCGGTGGATGCAATGCTTGGGGTCGGGACCACGATCGAGGCCCTCTTGACCGACATCGCCAGACATCAGCTCTCCAGCCGCGGTGAGGCGCTGGTCGCCAACCGCCCGCTGCCCCCGTTCATCGACGAGCATTTCGCCCGGGCGGAGGACGCCTGGGATCTTGTGACCAACCCTGACGGGTACGTGTCGATGTGTCTTGCTGAAAACAAGTTGGTGTGGGATCTCCTCGAACCGAAGATGGCGGCCAGCCGTGATGTTCCAGGCCGGGTCATCGGCTATGACGCGATGGTCGGGGCGCTGTCATTTCGCGAGGCGTTGGCACAGTTCCTCGGAGACCGGCTGTTCGGCAGGTCGATCGAGCCCGAGCACGTCATCGCGCTGGCGGGTTCGGGAAGCGTGCTCGAGACGTTGTTTTATGCCATCGCCAACCCGGGCGACGGCATCCTCGTCCCCACCCCGAGCTACACGGGGTTCTGGCCCGACCTCGAGACGCGCGATGAGCTTCAGGTCGTGCCAGTGCACACCACCAGCGCCACGTCGTTCCAGCTCACTGCCGATGTCCTCGACGAGGCGCTAGACGCGGCCGCTGTGCCGGTCAAGGCACTGCTCTTCACCTCGCCAGACAATCCGCAGGGGCGTGTGTATGAGGCTGATCAGATCAACGACATCCTCACCTGGGCCGAACGGCGCCAGATCCATGTCGTGCTCGATGAGCTGTACGCCTTCTCGGTTCATGGTGATCGGGAGTTCGTCAGCGGGGCGGCGCTGCGCCCGGCCCTCGGAGAGCTGATCCACCTCGTGTGGGCCTTCAGCAAGGACTTCGCCGTCAGCGGATTGCGGTGCGGCGTGCTGGTTTCGGAGAACGCCGGCGTCCTGGGCGCGGTCGGCGGGCTGGCGTATTGGTCGGCGGTCTCCGGCGATACGCAGTACCTGCTGGAACAGCTCATCTCCGATCGAGGATGGGTGGCGGGCTTTGTTGCCGAGAACGAGCGACGCCTCAGAGAGGCGTACCGCCGGACCGTCGAGGCACTCGACACCGCATGCATTCCCTACTTCCCAGCCCAAGGAGGCTTCTTCCTCCTCTGTGACCTGCGCCCTTTCATGGACACCGTGACGTGGGAGGCCGAAGCGGGCTTGTGGACCCGGCTCCTCGAGGAAGCGAACGTCAACCTCACCCCGGGCGCCGACTGCCACATCGGCGAACCGGGATTCATGCGGCTGTGCTTTGCCGGCATCCCGACCGATGGGGTCGTAGCCGGGATCGAGCGCCTCGGACGCCTCCTGGACGGGGGCGGGATCTAACGAGTAACGAGGGTGCTGGCCCTCAACCGGCAGAGTCGAGCGGGTCGAGAACCCACGATCAGTGACCGAGGGGATCGGGCCAGACAACTCTCGAGTGCCAGAGGGGCATATCTGCGGCCCTCATACTCGAGAACATGGCTGCGCCCTGTGCCTGACAACTCTCGGTGAAGAACCCCCGTGCGGACTCTGGATCGACCCATTCGGGAAGTGCCGGCGGCCCTCGATGCCCTGTGGGCGATCTTCCAGGCCGCCGCCACCGCCCTGCCGGACGCAACCAACGGTGGCAGCGGGGTCGTCACCGACGTGGTGATGGACCACGAGACCTTCCAGCGGGAGCTCGCCAAGCTGGCCGGCGGGCACGTGGGCCGCCGTGACCCCAACGACGACAGCTACCGGTGCCAGACGCGCAACGGCACCCCCATCGACACAACCGAAGCGACCATCGCAGGCATCCAGGGTCACGTGCGGAGGGTCGTCGTCGGCTCTGACGGCGTTGTCATCGACCTGGGGCGCAAACAGCGACTGTTCACTGGTCGGCCCGCCTGGCGGTGCTGTTGCAGAGCGACGAGTGCATCTGGCCGAGCTGTCATGTCCGGCGACTCGGTGCCAGGCCGATCACACCAAACCGGCCGCTGTCGGCGGGTGTACGTGCCCCGGCAACGGGGCACCCCTGTGTGGGCGACAGAACCGACTCAAACAACACGGCTACAACACGTGGCGAGACCCCACCGGCTCGTGGCACACCTACCGGCCCGACGGCACCGAGATCTGACCCGGCCAGAGGTGGTGGACTGGGCGCCATAATCCACGCATTCGTGGCGTTCAAGCGGCGGCCCGACCTCGACCTCGAGGCCTTCCGCATCCACTGGCAGACGACCCATAGGGAAGTGCTCTGCGCCTTGCCGGGCGTGCAGGAGTACTGGCAGTACCCGACGCTCGACTCGGGCTACCGTAAACACGAGCCGACCTACGACGGTGTCGCCGAGGTGCGACTCGGACCCTGATCCTGACCACCGACCATGTGGTGGTCGACGGCGAGATACCGGCCCATGGCGTCAGCTGGCGTTCGTGAAGAGCCTCCCGGGCACGTCGCCACGACGGGGTCGCCCAGACCTGGTTCGACGACCTGACGCCATGAGAGCAAACGTCGGCTCACCGGAGCTGGCCCGGGTCCGAGACGACGAGCCCGACTTCCTCATCCAGGACCAGCTCGTGATGGCCATCGCGACGCCGCTGCAAATGGCCTAGGACTCTCCGACGAAGCGCTCTGCTTCCCAGCCCTTCTCGTAGGGCGAGAAGAAGGAGACCTCGATCCGTGTCGCGGCGATCTTCCAGTCGTCGCCGACCCGCCGATACCCGTCCAGGTAGGTCGCCGCGAGCCAGACCGCCCCCGCGTTGGCGTCGGTGCATGGCTGGAAGAGCAGCCACTGCCCGTTCGCCTCGTCGCCCTCGACCTCGATGATGGGGTTCATGACCTGGTGACGGGCGAGGGTCATGATCTCGGCCGCTCCCTTGAAGAACTCCCGGATCTCTTCCCGGCCGTTCAGGCTCGGGAACGACGGGCTGCCGTCCCAGGTGCCGTCCTCGGTGTAGAGGCCGGCGATTCCGTCGGCGTCGTAGTCGTCATCGCAGTAGGCGCAATAGCGTGCTTTCAGTTGCTTGATGGCCTCGATGTCCTCGAGCCGTTGCAGCCTCGCTTCGATGTCACTCGAACTCATGATGCTCCTCTCCCTCTCATGCCAGAAGTGGTCACAAGGCCGGCTGCCAGTCACCAGCGGCGACCAGATCGGAAGCCTGGGGCAGGACCTCGCGTCCGACTCGATCGATCTGCTCCCGGAGCTCGGAGAGCTCACCCGATGGGACGTCCATCAAACAGACGGCCAGTGAGTACCCGGCCTTGGCGAAGCCTTCGAGGTCCTCGAGGACCTGCTCGGCCGAGCCCGTGCAGATCATCCTGGGGCTGGCGGTGGCGAGAGCGTCGCTGGCATCGGTCACGTGCATCGTCGTGGCAGCGGCCATCGTGAACGTCTCGTGGGCCCGGCCGACCTGGTCGAGCTCGTCCCGGATGACGTCGTTCAGGGCGTCGTATCTGTTCGGCTCGGAGTACGGATCGAGGAACAGTGGATAGAAGCCATCACAATGGCGCGCTGCCCGCCGGGCGCCCGTGGCGGCCACCCCGCCGTACAGGATGGGTGGTCGGGGCTGCTGTACCGGTTTGGGATCCATCGAGAGGTTCTCGAACCTGAAGTGCTCACCTTCGAAGGCCACGACGTCGTCCGTCCAGCTGCGCTTGTAGATCTCGATGGACTCGATCGTGCGACGGCCACGTTCTGCGAAGTCGATACCCAGCGCGTCGTACTCCTCGGCCATCCAGCCCGCCCCGACACCGAGGATCAGGCGGCCGTTGGACAGGATGTCCACCGTCGCGAACTGCCGGGCGTCGCTCAGCGGGTTCCTGTACGGGGCGATCAGCACACTCGTGCCGAGCCTCAGTCGGGTCGTCACCGTGGCCACTGCACCCATGACCACCGCTGCGTCGAGCATCTCGTGACGGGGCTCGTACGCTCGCTCTCGAGACTCGTTGGCGACGTGCGCGCTCTCGCTCGCCATCGGCATACAGACGTGATCGGGAAACCACATCGAGTGGAAGCCGGCCCGTTCTGCGTCCTGGGCGACGCTCGTGGGATCCAGCAACGTTGCTGGCATGCTCCGCGCGAACAGGTTGATCTCGTCCCGATAGCCCAAGCCGTGCGTGTGCCCGTAGAGACCGATCTGCATCTTGCCCTCCCCTGCTAGCCCACGATCTCACCGTCGACCATGGCGATCACGTCGATCTCGATCATCAGCTCGGGCATCGCCAGCGCACTTACCTCGACGATCGTGTCGGCCGGGTAAGGGGGCGTGAACCACCGCTCACGGAGCTCCAGGATCTTGTCGTAGTAGCCCATGTCCGTCAGATAGATGGTCACCTTGATGATCTGATCGAGGCTCGACCCAGCGCTGCTGAGAACCCACTCGATGTTCTTGAACGCCTGCTCCGCCTGGGCGTCGAAGTCATCGACGCTCACGGGCTCGGCCCCGTCGGGGGTGACGCCCGGGAGCCCGGAGAGATAGACGAGGTCGCCGACCCGGTAGCCAGCGGCCAGATTGAACCGGGCGAAGGGGTCGGGGTCGGTGATGATTCGGTGGGCTTGAACCTTGGCCATGGGACTCCTCAGGTGAAGGGTCCGTGCTCCGCTGCAGGAAGAAGTCTTGCTCGTTCCCAGTCAAGAGACTATACTGGAAATAATCCCGGCGGATCGCGCGAAAACGCGGGTGACCCGAAGGAGGTCCCGATGACCCGCTCATCAGTCGGCACTGACCGACATTTCCAGAATCCCCTTCTCAGGATGAGCTCCCCCGAAGAGCGGGAGTCGCGCTACGGGAGACTGCGCGACATGATGCAGGACGAGGGTGTCGACGCGATGGTGGTCGTGGGGCGCGACGACATCCGCTATCGGGGTCGTACCGCCTACGTCTCCGATTACTGGCAGCTCCTCTCGGACGCCTTCGTCATCGTGCCCATGAAAGGCAACCCGATCTTCGTCGGGCATCCGGTTCTCGGGACCGCCCAGGCCGAGCAGTCCGACTGGCCGAGCGACTTCCGAACGGCCGGCCAGCCCGGGGAGGAGACCGCGCTGATTCTTCGCGATCTCGGACACGCCGCCGGCGAGGTCGGCGTGGTGGGGATGGCCGATGCCCTGTCCCATGCTCACTATCTGGAGATGACCGAGACGATCCCCGACGCCAACCTCCGGGATCTCACTCGACAGTTCGACGCCGTTCGCCAGGTGAAGAGCGACGAGGAACTGGCGAATCATCGTGAGACATCGGCGATCTTCGCTCAGATGTTCAAGGACCTCGAGCCGTCCATTCGACCGGGCGTCACCGAGATCGACCTCGTCGCCGAGGCCCACCAGATCTCGCGGGAGTACGGCTGTCGCTCGTCGATGGTGCTCGTCGGGTCGCCGCCGTTCGGTGCGCCTGCCTTCGGCACCATGAGGGAGATCGCCAAGGACGGTCTCGTGATGGTGTGGATCGAGGGACCGGGCCCGTCGGGTGCGTGGTTGGAAGCGCGTCAGCTGTACCGGCTCGGACCACTGTCCTCGGAGACACAGGACTTCTGGGACCTCCACGTCGAGTCGGTGACCGCTGGTATCGCCGCGCTGAAGCCGGGCGCGATGGCGAGCGACTTCGTGAAGACCACCGGTGAAGGTATGGCGGCTGGCGGCTGGCCGGTCGAGACGAATCCCGACGAACAGCACCACACATACAACCTCCACGGCATCGGCCACGACGCCATCGAGGGTGTCTGGGTGCCGGGGAACGATCGAGCTTGCCAAGAGAACGAGATCGTCAACGTCCATTGCTGGGTCGATTTCGCCGACCCCGCCGACGGAGACAAGCTCGGCTTTGTCGGCGTCACCGACAATGTGCTGGTCACCCCGGACGGGGGCCAGTTCATGACGTGGGACACACCCACGATCAACGAGCTCTGATCCTCTCGAGGTGATCTGGCTCGTCATGCAGAGAAAGGGAGGCCCACCATGCGCTTAGAAGGACGCACTGCGGTCATCACCGGGGGCGGCTCCGGCCTCGCCCGGGCCGTCGCCCTCCGATTTGCCGAGGAGGGTGCCAACGTCGTCGTCGGCGACATCCAGAAGGACCCGATCGGCGGTGGGCAGCCAACCGCTGACATGATCACCGAACAGGGCGGCAGCGCCATGTTCGTCCAGACCGACGTCAGCCGCTGGGACGACGTCGACAATGTGGTCAGCACGGCGGTCGACAGCTACGGCCGACTCGACGTGATGGTGAACGCGGCGGCTGTCTTCGAGGCGACGAACATCCTCGACACGACCGAGGAGATGTTCGACGTCCTCATGAACGTGAACGTGCGGGGCGTCTTCCTGTGCTGCAAGCGGGCGATCGCCGAGATGATCGACCAGCCCGAGATCAACGAGGTCCGGGGGAAGGTCATCAACTTCTCGTCCCAGCACGGGATGATCGGACCGCCCGACTTCTTCGCCTATGCGGTCAGCAAGGGCGCGATCATCAACATGACGCACCAGCTCGCCGTCGACTACGGACGCCACGGCATCATGGTGAACGCCATCGCCCCGGGGCGGATCCTCACCGGGACCCACGGTGACGTCGAAGACGACGACCATCCGTCGGTCGCCGAGTCGTTCAAGCGCACGCCCTTCCGACGCCTCGGACGGCCGGCGGACATCGCCGGTGCTGCCCTGTACCTGGCCTCGGACGACGCCAGCTACGTGTCGGGCATCAACCTGCTCGTAGACGGCGGCCACATGGCGTACTGATGGCGCCCCAGTTCCTCAACAACCAGGACGACTTCGGGTCGGGGCCGAGCCGCGACTACGTCGGCTACGGCGAGCACCCACCCGAGTTCTCGTGGCCAGGCGGCGCATCGGTGGCGATGAACATCGTCGTCAACTACGAGGAGGGGTCGGAGTACTCGCTGCCGATGGGTGACGGGCGCAACGACATGCTCGGCGAGGTGAACCGCCCGCTCGACCCGTCTATTCGCGATCTCGCCATGGAGTCGATGTACGAGTACGGCTCGCGCGTCGGAGTCTGGCGGGAGATGGGGATCTTCGCCGAGGCCGGCATCAACTGCACGTTCTTCGCCTGCGCCGTCGCCATCGAGCGAAATCCCGAGGTCGGTCGCAGGCTGATCGAAGAGGGTCACGAGATCTGCAGCCACGGGTATCGCTGGGTCGAGCACTATGCGATGACCAGAGACGAAGAGCGGGAGTCGATCCGCCTCGCCGTCGAGTCCTTCGAGAAGACTTGCGGTGAGCGACCGGTCGGGTGGTATTGCCGCTACGGGCCGAGTGTTCATACGCGGGAGCTGGTCGTCGAGGAAGGCGGCTTCCTCTACGACGGCGACTCGTACAACGACGAGCTGCCGTACTACGTCGATGTCGGAGGCACGTCACATCTGGTCGTGCCCTACGCGCTCGACCTGAACGACGTCCGCTTCGTCATGCCACAGGGGTACTCCTCCGGCGAGGATTTCTTCTCCGACGGTAAGGCGGCCGTCGACCGGCTCCGTCACGAGGCGGAACGGAGCGGCGTCGCCCGGATGCTGTCGGTCGGCACCCATCCACGTCTGTTCGGCCGGCCCGCACGCGCTGACGCCCTGGCCAGGCTGATCGACTACGCCCAGGGCACCGGTGACGTCTGGTTCGCCCGGCGAGACGAGATCGCCCGGTTCTGGCTGTCCGAGTTCCCGTCCGGCTGATGGCGACCAAGACCATCACCGCCGAGGCGCTGACCGAGGCGAGCTTCCGGGGGTTCGGGCAGGTCCTCGATCCGAACGCCTCCCGGGAGCCCGACTTCCACGGCCTCGGCTCGGTCGGATGGTTCGCCGACTTCCACTGTGGGAGCAGACCCCAGGTCGTCCTGTTGAGAACCGAGTACTTCGGGCTGCGCGTCAGCAAGCTCGAGCGCCACTTCCAGGTGGCCCAGACGTTCATCCCCCTCGAAGGTGTGCCGGCCGTCCTGGCCGTCGCTCCCCCCACCGAGCGCCAGGAGGCGTCGATTCCCGACCCCGACGACGTGCGGGCGTTCCTCATCGACGGCTCGGCCGGCTACCTGCTCAACGCGGGCACGTGGCACTCCCTCGATCGTCTGCCCATCCGGCCCGGCCACTCGTCGTTCGTCGCCATCTCCGACCAGGCGACGACCGACGAGCTGGCGTCGACTGACGAGAAGGACCTGAAGCTGACCCAGCAGGTCGATTACGAGGAGAGCTTCGATCTCGTCTTCGAGATCGACGTCTCCAGGAGCACCGGGTGAGCGAGCCCAGGAGCGCCTAGGGTCGCTCCGCGCTCGCACGACGCAGATCCGGGGTTGTATGAGCTACACGATCACCGTTGACACCGGCGGCACGTTCAGCGATCTCGTGCTCGCGGACGAGCACGAGGTGCTCGGTCTGTACAAGGGGGCCACGACGCCCGAGGACGTATTCGAGGGAATCCAGGTCGCCCTCGAGCTGGCCGCCGAGGACCAGGGTCAGACCGTCGCCGAGCTACTCGGGGACACCCGGACCTTCGTGTACTCCACGACCCACGCCACCAACGCGATCATCGTCGGTACGACGGCTCGCACCGCCTTCGTGACCACCCGTGGCCACCCCGACATCCTCGTCTACCGGGAGGGTGGCCGTGACAACTCCCTGAACCTCGCGATGCCCTACCCCGAGCCCTATGTGCCCCGCTCGCTCACCTTCGAGCTCGACGAGCGGGTCCTGCACGACGGGACCGTCCACATCCCCCTGGACGAGGAGGCGTGCCGACGAGTGCTCGCCCGGCTGGGCGAGCTCGAGGTCGAAGCCGTCGGCGTGTGTCTGCTGTGGTCGATCGTCAATCCCTCCCACGAGGTGCGCGTCGGCGAGCTCATCGACGAGATGCTTCCCGGGGTCGAGTACACCCTGAGCCACGAGCTCAATCCCCTCGCCAGGGAGTACCGGCGAGCCTCGGCCACGGTCATCGATGCGTCGCTCAAGCCCCTCATGCGTGCTCACCTCGAGGACATCGACCACCGTCTCCGGGAGCTCGGCTTCCAGAGCGACCCCCTGATGGTGACGCACATCTCCGGGGGTGTCATGAGGATGGACGAGATGACGACCAAGCCACTGCACAGTGTCGACTCGGGGCCGGCGCTGGCGCCCGTGGCCGGCCAGGTGTACGCCGATGCAGGAGGGGCCTCGGAGATCTCCCGCGACGTGCTCGTCGTCGATGCGGGCGGGACATCCTTCGACGTCGGCCCCCTGCGAGACGGTCACATCGTCTACACCCGTGAGAAGTGGCTCGGCGAGAAGTGGTATGGCCACATGACGGGTCTCCCCGCTGTCGACACCCGGTCGATCGGCGCGGGCGGTGGCTCCATCGCCCAGGTCGACCGCGGTGGGCTCCTCACCGTCGGCCCCCAGTCGGCGGGAGCGCACCCGGGCCCAGCGTGCTACGGCTACGGCGGCGATCGTCCCACCGTCACCGATGCGGCTGTTGCGGTGGGGTACATCGACCCGGCCTTCTTCCTGGGTGGGCGGATGCGTCTCGACGTCGACCTGGCCCGCCGGGCCATCGACGACCATGTCGCGTCCCGGCTGGGAATGAGCGTCGAGGAGGCGGCCAGCGCGATCCTGACCGTCTCGAACGAGAACATGAGGTCCTTCGTCACCGAGCTCACCGTGGCCCAGGGGATCAACCCCAAGGACTGCATCATCGTGGCCGGCGGCGGGTCCTCGGGCCTGGGAATCGTCTCCATAGCGCGGGAGCTGGGTGTGCTCGGCGTGTTCATCCCGAAGCTGGCAGCCGGCCTGAGCGCGGTCGGTGGCCAGTACTCCGACATCACCTCGGTGTTCTCCCAGAGCGTTGCCACCTCGTCGGACAGCTTCGACTACGACCGGGTCAACGCCGCCTTCGCGACGATGCACAAGGCGATGGACGAGGCCGACACCCGCGTCGGGGGGGAGGGCAAGCGGAGCCGCGCCTTCACGGCCGAAGCGCGTTACGCCAATCAGCTCTGGGAGATCGATGTCCCGCTGGGCGATCGGCGAGGCTTCGACGGCCCCGACGATGTCGCTGACCTCCAGGCTCGCTTCGACGACATACATCAGGCCGTGTTCGCCGTGAACGAGCCGGGCGCGCCCATCGAGGTGATCGCCTGGCGCGGTGAGACCCGGACAGCGAGCGCCCGACCGAAGCTTCCCACCCTGCCAACCGACGAGTCCCTGAGGGTCGAGGAGCACAGGGTTGCCTACTTCGAAGGGCGGTCGATCGAGACCGAGATCTTCCGGGCCGGGGGCCTGAGGGACGGCGAGATCATCGAGGGGCCGGCCATCATCGAGGAGGAGACCACGACGATCGTGGCACCCCCGGGGTCGACGATCGAGGTCACCGCAGCCGCATACATAGCGACGCCTGGAGGTGAGTGATGGCTTCGACGGCGACAGAGGTCGATGCGGTCGAGCTGGCGGTGATGTCGAGCCGCTTCGAGGGGATCGTGCGCCAGATGGAGAACACCCTCCTTCGGGCGGCCCGGTCGACGACGTTGGCGATCTCCCGCGACTTCTCGTGTTCGCTTGCCACGGCGGACGGTGACCTGATCGCTGTCGGCGAGGGGCTGCCGGTCCACGTGTACGGCGCTTCGCTCCTCAACCAGGCGATGCTCGAGGCCCATCCCGTTGTCCAGGAGGGCGACGCCTTCCTGCACAACGACCCCTATACCGGCGGCACCCACGCGGCCGACTACTCGCTCATCGTCCCCGTCTTCATCGACGGTGAGCACATGTTCACCGCGATCGCCAAGGGCCATCAGGCCGACATCGGCAACTCGATCCCCACGACCTATATGCCCCACGCGCGCGATGTCTACGAGGAAGGCGCCCTGCTCTTCCCCTCGGTGAAGATCCAGGAGAGCTACGAGGACGTCGCCGACATCATCCGGATGTGCCAGCGGCGGATCCGGGTCCCCGAGATCTGGTACGGCGACTATCTCGCCCAGGTCGCGGCGTGCCGCGTCGCCGAGCGCTCGCTGAATGAGTTCTGCTCGAGGTACGGACGTGAGAAGGTCGTCGCCTTCCTCGAAGCCTGGTTCGACTACTCCGAGATCAGGTGCCAGGAGGCCATTCGCGAGCTGCCGGCCGGCCACATCGAGGCGCGCAGCCACCTCGACCCGTTCCCCGGGCTACCCGACGGGCTGCCACTGATGGCCGACATCGACGTCGACAACACGACGGGCACGGTCACGATCGATCTGCGCGGCAATGCCGATTGCCTGCCGGTCGGGTTGAACCTGAGCGAGGCGACCGCGGTGAACGGGGTCATCGCCGGGACGCTGTACGTCGTGAACTCGCAGCGAGAGAGCCGGACCCCCCGGGTCGAGTTCAACGCGGGATCGTTCCGGTGCTTCGACGTGAAGATCCGCGAGAACTGCTGTGTCGGGATCCCGAGATTCCCTCGATCGTGCTCGATGGCGACGACGACGATCTCCGAGCGGCTCTTCCCGCTGGTCTTCTACGCCTTCGCCGAGCTCGTCGAGGGGTGGGGAGCCGCTGAGCCGTGCTACGGGCACCCGCCCTGCTTCGGCGTCGTGTCCGGCTATGACCCCCGCAAGGGAGGCGACTACATCGCCCAGCTGTTCAACGGTACGGCCGGAGGGCCCGCAACGGCCGAGTCCGACGGCTGGCTCTCCCTGGTCGCGATCAACTGCAACGGTCTGCTCTATCGCGACTCGATCGAGGTGGACGAGGCCAAGTACCCGCTCATCATCACCCAATCGCAGATCCGACCCGACTCCGAAGGGGCCGGTCGCACGCGAGGCGCGCCCGGGAACCTCTGCGAATACGGGCCCCTCCTCGACGAGATGCGCGTTCACTACCAGATGGAGGGAATCGTCCATCCCGCCCGGGGTGTCCGCGGTGGCGACGGGCCGACCGTGTGCTCGGCGGCCGTCGTCGGTCCCGCCGGTGGGGTGACCGAACGGCCCGAGGCGGTGGCGGCCGTCGACCTCCAGCCCGGCGAGAGGATCCTGTCCCGGTCAGCGGGTGGTGGTGGGTACGGCAGCCCCCTCGAGCGCGATCCCGACCTCGTGCTGACCGACGTGCGTGAGCGGTACGTCACGCTCGGCCGAGCCCGCGACGCCTACGGCGTCGTCATCACCGGCGACCCGGATCGCTTCGAGACACTCGAGGTCGACCGGGCCGCGACCTCCGAGCTCCGGGCCGGTCGCCTTGGCTGAGGCCGATCAGCACGAAGCGGTCCGTGAGCTTCGGGAGAAGGCGGTGACCGTCCGCGACGAGATGGGCGGAGCCGAGAAGGTCGAGCGGATGCGGACGGAGGGCACGCCGACCGTCCGGGACCATATCGAGGGGTTCCTCGATGGGGGGAGCTTCCGGGAGATCGGGACGTTCAGCCGCTCGATGCGCCTGGAGGACAGGGACCGAACCCCCGGCGACGGCAAGATCGGTGGGCACGGAACCGTCGAGGGCCGACCGGTCGCCGTCTTCGGCGACGACATAACCGTCCTCCGGGGCTCGAGCTCGATCGTGGGGACCCGCAAGGAGTACCGCCTCTTCGAACGAGCCCTGGCCATGGGCGTTCCGATCGTGCACTTCGGCCAAACGGGAGGGGCGCGCATTCCCGACACGATGGGGGCAGAGGGGATCTCCGAGCCCGGCGACCTCTTCACGATGGCCGCCCGCCACCACCAGGTCCCGATGGCGACAGCGATCGTGGGACAGTCCTTCGGCGGCTCGTCGTTTCTGTCCGCGATGTCGGACTTCGTCGTCATGACCGAGGGCTCGTGTCTGGCCGTGACATCCCCGCGCGTGTTCGAGATCGCGACCGGCGAGATCATCAGCTTCGAGGAGGTCGGCGGCGTCGCCGTCCACGCCGAGACGACCGGCCAGATCGATCTCGGGGTCGAGGCCGATGAAGAAGCGTGGGCGGCGATCCGCCGCTGGCTGAGCTATCTCCCGTCGAACGCTCACCAGCCGCCTCCGCGGGGCGAGCCTCCGGGCGAGATCGAGCCCGACCCCGGGCTCGTTGGACTCGTCCCGACCCAGCGAACCAGGGGCTACGACATGCGTAGGGTCGTCACCCGGCTCTGCGACGAGGGCTCCGTCTTCGAGCTCCAGCCCCGCTATGCCCGCAGCGTCGTGAGCGCGCTGGCCCGCATCGACGGCTTCTCAGTTGGCGTGGTCGCCAACAACCCGATGTTCAACGCCGGGGTGCTCGACCCGGAGTCATGTCACAAGATCATCCGCTTGATGACCGTGTGCGATGCGTTCAACCTCCCCGTCATCTTCATCGTCGACGTACCCGGCTTCATGGTCGGACGCCGGGTCGAGCACGACCGGATGCTCCACTGGGGTATGCGCATGATGCAGGCCCTGCAGCTCGCATCGACGCCAACCCTCACCGTGTGTGTGCGCAAGGCGTTCGGGCTGGCGTGGCAGGCGATGAACGGGTCCCAGATGCCGGCCCACGGCGTCTATGCGTGGCCCGGAGCGGAGATCGGCTTCATGGACCCCGAGGTCGGGGTGAACGTCGCCTACGGGACCAAGCTGGCCCAGATCGCCGACGAGGACGAGCGCGAGGCCGAGCGGGCCCGGTTGGTGACCGAGGTGGCCGAGGCGACGTCGCCGTACGAGGCGGCCGGCACGATGAGAGTCGACGAGATCATCGATCCGGCCGAGACTCGCATGATCCTGGCCGAGGACCTGAACAGCCTGGCCAGCCGTTCCCTGCCCCCACCCGAGTCCAGGCCCCTCAGCTGGTGGCCGAGTTGCTGACTCGCGATCGTCTATAGGCTGTCGGTGACGTCGGAGGTTCACCATGCACGTTGGCTATTCGGCGAACTTTCAGAACCCGGCTGATGCCCTTCCCGACAGTGAAGTCTGGGGTAGTGAGCTCGAGTTGATCGACGAGCTGGAGAGTCTCGGTTTCGAGTCACTCTGGACGGTCGAGCATCACTTCACCGACTACATCATGTGCCCCGACCCGGTGCAGTTCCTCACGTACCACGCCGGCCGCACGGAGAGAATCCTGCTCGGCACGGGTGTCATCGTGTTGCCCTGGCACGACCCCATGCGGATCGCCGAGCAGATCACCATGCTCGACAATCTCTCGGGTGGACGTCTGATCCTCGGTCTCGGCCGCGGTATCGCGCGCGTCGAGTACGACGGCTTCCGGGTCGACATGAACACCAGTCGCGAGAGGTTCATCGAGTACGCCGAGATGATCATCGAAGGGCTCGAACGGGGCTATCTCGAGCACGACGGTGAGTTCGTCCAACAACCCAGACGCGACATCAGGCCCAGACCCGAGCATTCGTTTCGGGGGCGGACCTACGCGGCTGCCGTCTCGCCCGAGTCGATGCCGATCATGGCCAAGCTCGGTGTCGGCCTGCTCGTCATCCCTCAGAAACCATGGGACATCGTCGAGCAAGACTTCGCTGTCTACAACGAGATCTACGAACAGGAGAACGGCTGCGCCGCTCCACCGCCGCTGTCGGGTGGGAGCTGCTTCGTCGACGAGTCGGCCGATCGGGCCGAGGAGATGGCGCACCGGTACATGGGGGCCTACTACGCGTCGATCATGCAGCACTACGAGTTCGGCGATGACCCTCACCGCGGCGTCAAGGGGTACGAGTTCTACACGAACATCACGAAGAACATCTCCCGCCATGGTGCCGAGGGAGCCGCCGACGACTTCGTGAAGCTCATGCCGTGGGGGACACCCGAGCAGGTCATCGAGAAGTTCGAGTTCATCAAGAACACGATCAACGCAGCCGGCTTCATGCCCGGATTCAGCTACGGCGGCATGCCCTACAGCGAGGTCGAGCGGAGCGTCCGTCTCTTCGCCGACAAGGTCCTGCCCGAGCTCAAGTCGTGGGACGCGCCGCCGTTACAGGTGCCCGCCCTCGCATCCGCCGCCTGAGCCGGCCGGGTTGGCGCCGATGACCGACTACAGCTCCGGGTGCGCTTGGGTCGACGGCGAGTTCGTCCCTTATGAGGCCGCCACGGTGCCCATCGCCGACACCGGCTTCCAGCACGCCGATCTCACCTACGACGTGGTCGGCGTATGGGGGGGCGCGTTCTTCCGGCTCGACGACCACCTCGACCGGTTCGAGAAGAGCTGGCAGACGATCTGTATGAACCCACCGGTCACTCGATCGGAGATGAGGGAGATCCTCTTCGAGTGTGTGCGCCGCTCCAGTCTCCGCGAAGCGTTCGTCGACATGCTGGTCACCCGGGGCATCCCCCACTCTCGTACCGCCGATCCGCGGACCTTCGTGAACCGGTTCTACGCCTATGCGATCCCGTACGTCTGGATCGTCCCCGCCGAACGTCAGGAGACGGGCTCGCATCTGGTGATCGCCGAGAACACGATCCGCATCCCGCCCGAAGCCGTCGACCCGACGGTGAAGAACCATCACTGGGGCGACCTCATGCAAGGGATGTTCGAGGCCTTCGACCGGGGCGGCGATCTCGTCGTGCTGCCCGATGCCGCCGGCAATGTGACCGAGGGCAACGGCTTCAACGTCTTCGCCGTCGCCGGCGAGCGGCTCTATACGCCCGATCGGGGCGTCCTCGAAGGTGTCACCCGTCGAACGGTCATCGAGCTCGCCTCCTCGGTCGGTATCGACACCGTGGTGGCACCGCTGCCGGTCGACGACGTGAGAGCGGCCGACGAGCTGTTCGTGACCAGTACGGCCGGCGGGGTCATGCCGGTCACGGTGCTGGATGGTGAGACGATCGGCGACGGGAAGCCCGGGCCGGTCACGACCCGTGTACGGGACCTCTACTGGGCGGCCCACAGCGACCCGGCCTACATCACGCCAGTCGACTACTGACACAACCAGACGACAGGAGGCAGCGATGCCACCGGGCACCGATCTCGACGTGGCTGTCGAGGCCGCTCGTCGCCGGTACGCCGACCGTCGGCCCGAGAGCGCGCGCCTCGCAGCGGCCGCTCGCGAGTTCCTGCCCGGGGGGAACACCCGCTCCGTGCTCGACTTCGAGCCGTTCCCGTTCCGTGTCGTGTCGGCCGAGGGGGGACTGCTGACCGACGTCGACGGTCACACCTATGTCGATCTGCTGGGCAACTACACGGCCGGCCTCCTCGGGCATCGTCCCGAGGCGGTCCGGCGGGCGGTGATCACGGCCCTGGACGCCGGGCTGTCGATCGGCGCCACGCACCCGGCCGAGCTCGAGCTCGCCAGGCTGGTGTGCGAGAGGTTTCCGTCGATCGATCAGGTCCGGTTCACCAACTCGGGGACAGAAGCGAACCTCTACGCCATCGCGACTTCGCTTCACGCCACGGGGCGACCGGGCGTTTTGGTGTTCCATGGTGGCTACCACGGTGGCGTCCTGTACTTCGGGCCGACCGGCAGGCCCCTGAACGTTCCCCACAAGTGGGTCTTCGCCGACTACAACGACACCGAGTCCGTTCGTCGTGCCTTCGCCGCTCATCCCGACGACATCGGCTGCGCTCTCGTCGAGCCGATGATCGGCGCCAGCGGCTGTATCCCCGGCGAGCCCGACTTCCTCGCCGAGCTGAGTGCCCAGTGCGATGCCTACGGAGCTCAGCTGATCTTCGACGAGGTGATGACGTCGCGGCTCTCGCCAGGCGGTGCCCAGGAGGTGCTCGGCATCACCCCCGACATGACGACGCTCGGCAAGTACATCGCCGGCGGTCTGACGATCGGTGCCTTCGGTGGTCGTCGTGAGCTGATGGCTGCCTTCGACCCGGCGGCCGGTGGCGGGCTGACCCAGGGCGGCACGTTCAACAACAACAACACCGTGAGCATGGCAGCCGGCGTCGCGGCCCTGACCGAGGTTCTGACACCAGAGCTCATGGCCCGGCGCCTCGGTGCTTTCGTCGCCGAGCAGTCTCGTTCGGTGTAAAAGCTCCCCATGTCCTACGAGCTGACTGGTCTCCAGGATCGAGTGGCGGTGGTCACCGGCGCAGGACGTATGAGGTCGATCGGCCGCCCGATCGCGGTCGCTCTCGCCCGCGCCGGGTGTGACGTCGTGATCACCGGCACCGGACGAGCACCCGCCGACTACCCCGAGGACGAGCAAGAGGCCGGCTGGCGCGACATCGACTCCGTCGCCGATGAGATACGTGGCGAGGGTCGCAGTGCCCTGCCCGTCGTGAGCGACGTGGCCGATCCCGACGCCGTCCAGTCGCTGCTCGCTCAGATCGTCGACGAGCTCGGGCCGGTCCACATCGTCGTGAACAACGCTGGCGCCGCCAAGGGCGCCGATCGTGTCCCCATCGTCGACCTCGAATTGGCTGCGTGGAACACGGTCATGAACGTGAATCTCACGGGCACGTTCCTGATGTCGAAGTACTTCGCGCGACACATGATCGAGCACAGCGAAGGGGGCTCGTTCGTGAACATCTGCTCGGTCTCGCCGCGCATCCTGGCGCCGAATAGCGCCGCCTACGCGACCAGCAAGGCTGCGGTGGAGACCTTGACGGCGTTCCTGGCCCAGGAGCTCGGTCGCCACGGCATCACCGCCAATGCGATCAACCCCGGGCTGATCGACACGTTCCGCCACGACGACTGGGGCCGGCGGGAGGAATGGACCGACTACATCGACAGTCGGATCGCAATGGAGCGGGCTGGAACGGGTGAGGACGTCGCTCACCAGGTTGTCTATCTGTGCAGCGATCAGGGCCGGTGGATCACTGGGCAGAGCTACACCATCGATGGTGGCATGGCGCCCGCGAGCTGATCGTCGGCCTGACCGGCTCAGATGTCGGGGTGCATCGTGTACCACTTCTCGGATTGCTCGTAGGCCCGTGCCACCTGGAACATCGTCACCTCGTCGAAGGGCTTGGCGGCGATCTGGAACCCGGTGGGGAAGCCATCGGCGTCGAAGCCACAGGGAACCTGGATAGCCGGGAGCCCGGTGAAGTTGAAGATGGGCGTATAGATCTCGAACGCCGAGCCGATGAAGTTCAGTCCGGGCGACTCCTCGGGCACCGGCCCGGGCCCCTGGAAGCCGGCCGTCGGCAACATGAGAACGTCACACTGGCTGGTGAGAGCGGCGCAGAGATCGTCGCGGACCTGGGCTCGGCACCGTGACGCCAGCAGGTAGTACGTGCTGCTGACCAGCATCCCCCACTGGAGAAACTGGCGGGTGTTCGGATTGAACTCGTGTCCACGGTTGCGCACATTGCGAAGGTGGATCGCGGCTGCGTCGGCCCACAGCGTCGGCCACTGGATGGCTTCGAGCTCGGCGAGACCGATGCTCGACACCCTGACGATCTCTGCGCCGAGGCTGCGGTATCTGTCGACCGCCTGCTCGTAGACCTCGAGCACCTTCGGATCACACGTCGCCTCGTAGAGGTCGGTCAGCAGGCCGATGCGCATGCCACCGATGTCCCGTCCGAGCTTCGCCGTGAAATCGGGTACCGGGGCGTTCGCCGAGCCCGGGTCGAGCTCGTCGTAGCCGGCCAGCCCCTGGAGCACGAGCGCCGAGTCCTTCACCGTCCTCGCTAGGGGCCCCGGGTGGTCGAGGCTCCACGCGAGCGGGAGTATCCCCCTCCTGCTCACCCGGCCATAGGTGGCCTTGAGCCCGACGTGCAGCAGACACTGGGCCGGCCAACGGATCGAGCCGCCCGTGCACGAGCCCATCGCCGAGTAGGCCATGCCCGCAGCGACCGCTCCAGCCGAGCCACTGCTCGAGCCGCCCGCCTCCAGGGACAGATCCCACGCACTGCGCACCGGCTCGACAGGCGATTCCAGGCTCTGGACGCCATAGGCGAACTCATAGGTCGCCGTCTTGCCCAGGATCAGGGCGCCCGCGTCCTTGAGCTTCTTGACGGCGACACAGTCCTCCTCGGCCACATAGTCCTGCAGGGGCTGGGAGCCCCAGGTCGTGCGCCCCATCTCGTAGATGTCCTTGATACCCATCGGTATCCCGTGGAGGGGACCGCGGTAGTCGCCTCGGGCGATCTCCTGCTCGGCCCGCTTCGCGTCGTCCATGACCTGCTCGTCGAAGACCGTGTAGTAGGCGTGGATGATCGGGTTCAGCTCCTCGATGCGGGTGAGCATGAGTTCTGTCACCTCGACGGGTGACACCTGCCGCTGCCGGATCCGCTCCGACAGGGACTCCATCGAGGCGAACGCCAATTCCTGTCCCGTGCTCGCCATGGCTACCGGTACCTCTCCAGGTCGTGAACCACGATCGGCTCGCTCAGCGGGAACTCCATGTCGTTGCCCATCGATCGGGTCCGGAGCATGTCCTCCAGGACCCGCTGCCACCCGATCAGGGCTTCATAGGCGGGAATGAGCTCCTCGAGATCCTCTTCGCTGGGTTCGATGCCCCACTCGGAGAGCTTGGCGATGACGATCTCCCGGGAGTCCATGGCCGCTCCTTCATCTCTCGTGAGACGGAGTCTATGGGTCCCCGTGGGGTCGAAGTCCGGGCTCTCACAGCCACCGGCGGAACCACTCGCCGCATGCGCCGGCCACCTCCCGCACCTTGGCCTCGTCGCGGTACAGGCCGAGATGCCCGGAGCGGGGCACGACCTCGAGGTGCTTCTTGGGTGTCGGGATGGCGCCGTAGGCCTCGATCTCGAGGTCCCACATCGTGTGGTCATCGCCTTCGGCCACCACCATCATGGTCGGGACGTCCACGAGGCGCTCGACGAACGGGTAGACGCTGTAGGCGAGCAGCATCTCCGTCGATGCGACCGTCGCCCTGTTCTGGTAGTTGGGGGCCCTGTTCTGTTGGAGCCACTCGAAGGTGTCACGCGACGCGGGGAACGGCCATGTCGAGACCTCGGTCTCGGGGGTCCGCGTGCCGTGAGGGATGTGCGAGTGCTCGCCGGTCACGAAGAGCTTCCTCCGGGCGGCGGCAATGGCCTCTTCCAGTCGGCGCATGCCGAGCGTCCCGTGTGCTCGGCGCAGCGTGCGGAGCCCGTCGACGACGGGAACGATCGACACGACGCATCTCACGCGGGGGTCGGTGGCGCCGAGGATGAGCACGTGGCCCCCTGAATAGGAGATCCCCCAGGCACCGACCCGCGCCGCATCGACGTCCGGGCGCGTCTCCAAATAGGAGATCGCATTGCGGTAGTCCTCGATCTGGTCGTGAGGGTCGAGGTGCTGGCGGGGCTCACCCCCCGAGGTGCCGAGCCGGCGATAGTCGATCAACAGAGCCGCCAGCCCGATGGCCGCGAATGCCTCGGCATAGAGCGGCTGCACGAGCTCCTTGACGTAGCACCATCCCCCCGCGAGCACGACAACCGGTGGCCGCTCGACGCCATCGGGCAGGTAGAAGTAGGCTTCGATAGTATCTCCAGCGCTCGTGAACTCGACGGTGTCACGGGTGAAGGACCCACCATCAGTCATCGTGGTCCTCTTCCTCGAGGAGGCGTGCCGGCATGGACATCGGCGTCAAGATACCCAACCACGGTCTGTTGACCCGAGACGAGACGGACTTCTACCTCCAGCCGATTCAGCCGGCTGACGTCCGTCCCTTCGAGTTCGCCCAGCTCGCAGAACGCCTTTCCTACCACTCGATCTGGCTCTCGGATCATGTCGTGATGGGGGGCGACCTCTCGATGGACTACCCGGTGACCTCGTCGCGGACGAGGGCCTATCCGGAGAGGCCGATGATGCTCGATGTCGCCGTGCTGTTGGGGGGCCTCGCTCACGCGACCGAACGGATCAGATTCGCTCCCTCGGTCCATATCGCGCCCTACCGGCATCCCCTCGCGTCGGCACATCAGTTCGCGACCGCCGACCAGCTCTCCGAGGGCCGGGTGATCATGGGCGTCGGGATCGGGTGGGAGGAGGACGAGTTTCGCGCCCTCGGCGCCGACTTCGAGAACCGCGGTGAGGTCACCGAGGAGTGCATCGAGATCTACAAGAAGGCGTGGTCCGACGACTGGATCGACCACGACGGGAAGCACTTCACGATCCATGGTGTCTCGATGGACCCGAAGCCATACCAGCAGCCCCGGCCGCCGATCGTCTACGGCGCAACGACGCCGATCGGAGCACGACGCGCTGCCCGACAATGCGACGGGCTCTACACCGTTCACGCCGAGCCCCATTGCCCGGTCGACTTCTACGCCGCTGCGAAGCACGCCGCGATTGCCGAAGGCGAGCGAATCGGCAAGGACATGTCGGGATTCTGGTACGGCACGATCTGCTCGGCGCTGCTCTGTGACTCCGACGATCCCATCCTCCGTGGGGCCAACCGGCCGACGATGACCGGAACGGCCGAAGACCTCCTCGAGGAGCTCGAGCGGTACGCCAACGAGGGGTACGGGCACGTGACGCTGATCTTCGACGTTCGGTCGAACACGATCGACGAGCTGTTCGATCTGGTGACCCGGTTCGGTGAGGAGGTGCTGCCGGAGGCCCAGAAGATCGAGGCCGCCCCCTTCGTCTGAGCTGCTGGGGGAGCGCCTGCTACAGCGTCCGCCAGTCGTCGTGCTGCTCGAAGGCGGCGGCCGCCCGGTAGATGGTCGTCTCGTCGAAATGGCGACCGACGAGCATGAGCCCTACCGGTAGCCCATCGCTCAGCCCACACGGCAACGACAGCGCCGGATGGTGGGTGAGGTTGAACGGCCACGTGTTGGTGAGCGACTCATAGGACCGGGTCATGATCTCCTCGCGAGAGGCGTCCGGCCCGGGCAGCACCGACGCCTTCATGGGTGTCGTCGGCAACAACAGCAGATCGACCTCCTGCAGGGCCGCGTCGTATCTGGCCTTCAGCCGCCTGGTCTGGTTGATGGCCTTGGCGACGTACCTCATACCGCTCTCGCGCTTGAGGAGCGCCGCAGCGATCAGGAAGACCTTGACCCCCTCAGGCAGATCGTTCGGTCGCTGACGCCAGGTGTTCTGGACCTCATAGAAGCTCTCGACGAGGGGCTCGTTGCGTCCCAGCGGCAGGCCGTCGTTGGTGTACATGATGTCGATGATCGCCGGGATGAACGCGGCCGAGATGATCGCTGCGTCCCGGTGCATCGACACCGAGATGTCGCCGACCTGGGCGCCCAGCTTGGCGAAGCGCTCGGCCGCCGCTCTGACCTTGGCGTCGACGTCGGGATCCGAGTCGTCGTAGCCGAAACCCTCGGTCAACACACCGATCTTCAAGCCCGTAACGCCCCCGCCGAGGGCCTCGGTATAGGCCTGAGCCTCCTGGTCAGGCTGGCGCTCGTCGAGCCCGTCCGGCCCGGCGATCACCTCGAGCATCAGAGCGTTGTCGCCGACCGATCCCGTCATCGGACCCGTGTGGTCGATGCTGGGGTCCATCCCGAGTATGCCGGTATAGGGCACCAGGCCGTGCGTCGGCTTCAGGCCGTAGATGCCGCAATAGGAGGACGGGATGCGAATCGATCCGCCCTGGTCGCCACCCATGGCCAGATCGACCTCGCCGGCCGCCACGAGGGCGGCGCTGCCCGACGACGATCCGCCGGCCGACCGCTCATGGTTGAGCGGGTTCAGGACAGGGCCGGACTCGCTGATGTGGCTGCCCGCCGAGAAGCAGTACGCCTCACAGACGGACTTGCCGGCGATGGTCGCTCCCGCGTCGAGGAGCCTCGTCACGACGGTTGCGTCGACGGGAGGCACATAGCCCTCGAGGATGTGCGTGCCGTCCATCATCGGCACGTCGGCGACGAAGATGTTGTCCTTGATCGCCACGGTCCGACCGCTCAGCTTGCCGCTGCTCGCTCCCTCGATGTCGGTCCGGACATACCAGGCGCCCAGCTCGTTCTCGGCCGGGTCGGGATACGCCCACTCCGACCGCGGGTACTTCACTTCCACGGGCTCGTCGGGCAGGTCGGCGATGCTCTCGGCCCCCTCGACGGACCCCCGCACGGCCTCGACGAACGAGGCCAGGTCGTCATCGCCAGCGAAGCTCAGCCCATACGAAGCTGCCAGGTCGGCGATGTCACGATCGGCTGCACTTGTCATGCCCTGACTATACGCATCAGCGCCGAGTCCAACCCGGGGTCGAGTCAGATGTGGCCCCCCTCACCCCCGTCGACCACGATCGTCGCACCGTTCATATACGACGCTGCGTCCGAGCAGAGGAAGACAATGACGGCCGCGACCTCATCGGCTGTTCCGTACCGGCCCAGTGGAACACGAGCTGCGTTGCCGTCGAGGACCCCTTGGCGAGTGCCGCCAGTGGCCTCGGCGACCTCGTCAGCGGCCCGATCCCACATGGCGGTATGGATCAGGCCGGGCAGAACAGAGTTGACGAGGACATTGTCCGGCCCGTACTTGCCGGCCAGCGCCTTGCCGGTCGCCACCATCGCGGCCTTGGTGGCCGCATAGTCGATGAGAGCCGCCCCGGGATAGAGCGCTGCGCCGCTGGCCACCATGACGATCCGATCCCACTTCTGGGCGCGCATTGCCGGAAGACAATGCCGGGTGCACCGAACGGCCGACATCAAGTTGAGCTGGAACAGGTCCTCCCAGTCGTCATCGGACATGTACAGGAAGTTGCGCGAGGGCGAAGCGCCCACGTTGTTCACGACGATGTCGGCCGGCCCGATGTCGGCGCCGACCGACGCGAGGAAGGTTGCCACGGAGTCCGGATCGGCCATGTCGGCGACATAGCCGTGAACGGCTCCGCTGGCCGACTCGGGTGCATACTGACTCAGCGCGGCGACACCGTCGTCGTGGCGAGCGCAGAACGCCACCCGGGCGCCGTGGTCGGCGAGCTGGCGCACAGCAGCGGCGCCGATACCGAGGCTCGCTCCCGTGACGATGGCCGTGTGCCCGCTGAGGTCGAGATCGAGCATGGTGTGTCTCCAATCAGACTCGCGCGGCCGGAGTTGCCAGCGACGGTAGGCCGTGTGCACTGACGCCTGCGCAATGTCGGGTGTTCGCGAGGAGCGAACACATCCTGCAGCAACCCGGGCCGTTCGCCGCGGTGCCGAGGCATCGACTGGCCTACCCGGGAGACCAGAGCAGCCTTCCGGACACTGTCCTTGCGCGTCGTTGCTGGCGGCGCGTCGTGGGTCTCAAGCTCTGCGTGATGTGAGCGTCCGCACAATGGAAGTGACCAGGAGCGTCAGGGCGATGCTTCCGCCGACCGAGATCGGCAACGCTGCTCGGCGCAGCGCGACCAGGGCTGCGGTGAAAAGAATGAAGGCGCCATAGGGTCGCATCGGTACTCCTCGGACAGGCGGATCTATCCTGTGACGGCGCCACGACCCCGCCCTTCGTCAGCGACGCTCTCCGCTCACAGCGATGCCACGACCTGGCAACGATCAGGCAACCGAGCGCTGGCCAGCAAACTCGAGCCGATCTGCTCGGCTCGACCTCGAGCCCCGCTCGTGCCGGCCAGATGCGTGCTGGTCCGTGACGCATTCTGGTGATGTTCGCGGGGGCGTTTTGCCGGAACGTGTGCGACGATCGCGCAGTGACCGGCGAGCTGGACCGGGTCTGGATCCGCCATGATTGGCGAGCCCGCGTGGGTTCGCCATGATCCCGGTCGACCCGCACGCCTACCCGATCGACATCGAGCGGTACCGCAACGCCGACCTGCGCTGGCTCGATGAGCTCGACCGGGTCAGCGTGCATGCCGGCGTTCCGTATCAACGCATGGGCACGCGGGGCATCGAGGAGGCGGACTGGCTGCGCGCCGACGAGCTTCGCGCCAGCGAGCTCGCCCTCAAGCGCAGACTCCACGACGAGGCCCATGGGGAGGTGTTCGCTGCGCTCCCCGGGAGCGAGGGCTCTTGCGCCGAAGCAAGCGGGCTCGTCCACGACTGGCTGGCCCGCCACTTGCCTGAAGCGCTGTCGGAGTGGGACGACACGATCGCCCCACCGCTGGCCAGAGCCGGCCTCGCCATACAGGAGGACCTGTGCGTCATGGAGCAAGCCGACGGTGGCTGGCGTTTGACCGCGGGGTTGGTGGGCTTCCCGACCTACTGGGCGACTCGGCGACAAGCTCGGCCGACTCCAGGAGGACGTCCACGGACCCGTCCCCCATTATGAGCATGATCTTGCCACCCGGGTGTCGCGGTTCTTCGACCGGCTCTCCCCGGACCGGATCGTCTCACGCCGCAACTGGGGCTTCAGCGCCCACCCCCTCCTGTTCGCTCCCGACCAGAGCGCGCTTCGTCAGCCCGATGCCTTTCACCCCGACCACCTTTGGCTCCGCAGCGAGCGTCAGACACTGCGACGATTGCCCGCTACAGGGGCCATCCTGTTCACGATCCGCGTCCAGCTCGCACCATCGGCGGCGCTGACAAGGCTCCCTGACCTCGCCGCACGACTCCTCGAAGCGATCAAAGACTGGACTCCCGAACTCGTCGAGAGCCGGGGTGGGCGCTATGGCTGGATCGACGACGTCACCGCCTGGCTGGGCTCCATCAGTACTGGCTGAGTGCCAGTGGACCGCTCCGTTCCCGCAGTACCGAGCGGGTGGTCAGCGTCCCCGGCCCCGGCTGCTGTGAGCGGGGTTCTCGGGGGCGCCGGCGCTTTCGATGCCGGGGCCGGTGAGACTCGCGCCCTCGGACCTCTTCGGTCAGCAACACGCTCGATCGGGCCGCGCTAGACACGTTCGATGGACGATAGGCCGAAGCAGATCACTGGGTACTGCGAGCCGCTCTCACTCCGCGCCGGTGACCACATCAGCCTGAAGGCTTCGAGCCACAGCCCCGGTCCTGCGACCCTTGACATCGTCCGGATCAGCTGCGGTGACCGCACTCGCTATGGGCCGGGATTCTCCGAGACCGAAATCGACAGCAGCCTACCCGACCGGGTCGATCTCTCCGAAGCGGCCCTGATACCGGGGTCCTTTGCGAGCGTCGATCTCAAGGGGCTCACCGCCGCTCAAACATTGCAGCTCGAGTTCGCGCTCATGGCGACCAGGCCGTCCGAGTCGCAGCCGGTCGTCGTGCTGGAGGGAACCACGGGCACAGTGGTCGAAATCGCCCTCGACAGTGGCCACCTGATCGCCCGATCGAGCGTAGCTGAGCTGCGCCTTCGTTCTCGACCTATTGCCGGACGGAGGTGGTACCGCATCGAGCTCGACGTCGACCTCGAAACAGGAGCTATCACCGCTCTGGCTACGACAGCGCCAACAGTCTCACCGGGCCGTGACCTCCTCGAGGTCGATCCCGAGCCGACCATCGGCGACGGCTCAACCGGCCCAGTCGATCTCCAGACGATGTTGCTGGCTGCATCGCCAAGCGGTGGTCGCTTCGACGGGCGCATCTCGTCGCCGCGACTCGGCGTCGATGGTCTGGAGCTCAGCTGGGACTTCAGCTCGGACATCGGCGATCGGACCATCGCGGATCTGGGCGGCGTCGATCGCCCACTCGAGCTCCACCAGCTCCCCGCCCGCGCCGTAACCGGCCCCGCCTGGAACGGCACCGTGCATCGTTGGTGCGACGAGCCGACTCACTACGACGCGATCCATTTCCACAGCGACGACCTGTACGACGCCGGATGGCAGGAGACTGCGTCGTTGGATCTGCCTGCCGATCTGGCCAGCGGGATCTACGCGTTCCGTCTGCGCGGCGACGCCGGCGACGACCGAATCCCGTTCTTCGTGCGCCCGGCGATCGGTGCGCCGACCGCTGACATCGCGCTGCTGATGCCCTCTTGCACGTACATGGCCTACGCGAACCACCGGATGCTCTTCGAGGGGACCGATTTCGTCGAATCAAGGACGCGGCTCCGCCCCGAGCACGAGTACGTGAGGGACCATCCCGAGCTCGGTCTTTCGACCTACGAGAAGCACTCCGACGGCAGCGGCGTCATGTTCAGCTCGAGACGTCGCCCGGTGCTCCAGCTGCGTCCTGGGGCAGACGGCTGGAACTTCACGCCTGACACAGTGATCAATGCCTTCCTCGATCACCTTGCCGTCGGGCATGACATCGTCACCGACGAAGACCTACATGCCGAGGGCGTCGACGCGCTCGCTCCGGACCGGGTGATCGTCAGCGGGTCGCATCCCGAGTACTGGTCCACGGTGATGCTCGACGGGCTCGAGCAGTGGCAGCGCGGCGGTGGAAGGCTGATCTACGCGGGGGGCAACGGGTTCTACTGGCGGGTCGCATTCAGCGACAGTTGGCCCGGTGCGATCGAGCTGCGTCGCGCCGAGGATGGGGTGCGGAATTGGCAGTGCGAGCCGGGCGAGAGCTACCACGCCTTCGGCGGCGAGTACGGCGGGCTGTGGCGGCGACTCGGCCGAGCACCGAACGAGCTCGTGGGGATCGGCTTCGCCGCCCAGGGATTCGACCGCGCCAGCTACTACGAGCGGACTGAGGCGAGCTATACCTCACGGGCCGCATGGATCTTCGACGGGGTACACGGAGAGCGGATCGGGACTTCGGGACTGGGCGGCGGGGCTGCTGGCCAGGAGGTCGACCGCTACGACACTCGCCTCGGATCGCCCGAGCACGCCATTGTCCTGGCATCTGCCACTGACTTCGGGCCGGACATGATCCGCACCAAGGAGGAGTTCGAGGCCGCCGTGACCTTCCCAACGCCCGACCCATACGTCCGGGCCGACATGACGTTCTTCGAGACCCCGAACGGGGGCGCGGTGTTCTCGGTCGGTTCGATCTCGTGGTTTGGCGCGCTGGCCCGAGACGGCTGGGACAACGACATAGCCCAGATCACTACCAACGTCGTGCGGCGATTCCTCGACCAGGCGCCGTTCGAGCTTCCGTGACCCCTCTTCGTCAGCCTGATCGGGATGGCTATCGAGAGCCGGGAGCCTGACGAGACCCTGATCCACAGCGATCACGGCACCCAGGGCCAGTTCACGTCAGGCCTATAGGAGCGTCGAGCCGCCGCTCGAGCTGCGCAGTGAGCGGCGGCGTTTTGCTGCCGTCATGCCGGTACCTCGGCCACGGGTCGAGCCTCGATGATTTCCGACCCCGCCAGCGCTTCGAGCCCCGACGCGTAGCTGGCGCGCTGGCGCTCGTCGATCAGTCCAGCCTCGATGGCCGCGTCGAGGGCGAGCTCGACGCTGTCGTGGTGTTCGAGTGATCGGACGACCTCGACGAGGCCGGTGGCCTTCACGAAGACGAGCCGACGGGAGTCGAAGTGGTAGGCCAGCGCCGAACGGCTCGGCCCGCAATGCGACCTTGGAACTGAGGCGATACGGGGCCTCAGGGTCGAAGCCTTCCGGGGAATCGGGCTGAGCGGAGATGGCTCAGTACACCCCGCACATGCCGTCGATGGAGATTTCCTCGACGAGGAGCTCCGCTTCGACGAGATCGTCCTGCGCGACGGCCTCTCGTGCGTCCTCGTCGCCGGCCACGACCTCCAGTGCTTCGACAGTGTCGGTCACCTCGATATGCATCGGTCTCGTCGTGGTCTGGCGGTCTGTTCGTGGTAATCGGCCTGCCCGCCCCCTCGCCGGCAGGCGTCACACGGGCGGTGGCGGTGCGACCGGGGTCTCGCCTGCTCGAGCTCGGCTGCGAATGTGGCCGGGCGGTTGTCGAGGTACAGGCGGGTGACCGGCTCGAGCTGGTGACGCTCGCCAGGATGAACGGGCCGTCCTCGCCGAGGAGACCTACTATGCGCCTGCCGTGTCACCATCCAGCAGCCCCAGGCTCTGAGCCATGACCGGCGTCGACCTGGCCATCGACTCGACGCGGTTGACCAAGTACTACCGCCGCCAACGCGGAGTCGAGGACGTGGATCTCGATGTGCGGTCAGGTGAGGTGTTCGGCTTTCTCGGACCGAACGGCGCGGGGAAGTCGACGACCATCCATTTGCTGGTAGGGCAAATCCGCCCGACATCAGGCTGCGGGAGGGTGCTCGGCCTCGACTGCTGGCGCGAGCGCGACGCGGTCCAGCGGCGCGTTCCTGCCCGGGGAGTTCGCCTTCTATGAGCGGCTGACTGGGGCCGAGATGTTCGACTACCTCGCAAAGCTACGAGGCGGGATATCACTGCGGCCATTGGCGGATCTGGTCGATCGGTTCGCTGTCGAGCTGGGTCGACCGATCCGGGACCTGTCCATGGGCAACCGGCAGAAGCTCGCGCTGGTACAGGCCCTCATGCACGAACCGGAGCTCATGATCCTCGACGAACCGACACTTGGTCTCGACCCGCTGCTACAACGCGAGTTCCAGAACCTGGCCCGCGAGATCCGTGACGAGGGCCGAACACTGTTTCTTTCCTCACACACCCTCTCCGAGGTGGAGCGGGTGGCTGACCGGGTCGGGATCATTCGCGACGGCTCGCTTGTCGAGGTGGCCGAAGTGAGCCAGCTGAAGCAGATGGCGGTGCGCCGCGTCGACTTCGAGTTCGCGGTGCCGATCGAGCCGACGCGCTTGGAGAGAGTCGATGGTGTGCGCAAAGTCGACATCGACGGGCGAGCCGCCAGGGTCGAGGTGGAAGGGCCTCTCATCCAGTTGATGAAGGTCGCCGCCGACCACGAGATCGTCGACCTCCATGTCCGGGAGGCCGACCTCGAAGACATCTTCCTCGACTACTACCGCAGCGACACCCCACCAGCCGGAGAGAGCCGATGACGGCGGCGGTCGTGGCCCGAGGTCTCCAGGATTGCCGACGCGGGGTGATCGGCTACGGCATCGGCCTCGGGCTGATGATCGTCTGGGTCATGGCCCTCTACCCGAGCGTCGAGACCGAGCTCGCCGACTACGTCGAGGCCATGCCCGAGACCATGAAGTCGCTGTTCGGCATCGAGGACATCACCAGCCTGGCCGGATTCGTACACGCCGAGGTCTTCACCATCATAGGACCACTGGTCTTCCTCGCCTTCCGGCAGGGCGATCTCGATGCCGATCTGCTTCCCGGGGTACCCCAGCGTGGGCCGCTGCGTCCTCGTCGCGGCGCCGTCACATGGCGAGCGCGCATCGGCAGCCGCCGTGCGTGCGTTCGTGGACCATGACGCGTTCGGCGACGAGGATCAGCCCAGCGCCGACGATTGCGCCGCCGATGACATCGGTCGGCCAGTGGGCACCGAGGTAGACGCGGCTCAGGCCGACGGCGACGATCATCGATGCTTGGCCCCGCGCCGCGAACGCGTCGGACACCCGTTTGGGCACGTCCATCGCGACGTTCATGATGTGCGGGTAGTTGGACGGGAGCTCGTACAAGACGCCCTCGAAGCGGTGCTCAGTTCGATCCGTCACGCACGCTCCCCTTGGGCCCCGTGGGGTCGGGTTGGGTCACGCGGTCTGCCGGCTCTTGACCGACGCAGCTTGCGGTGGTTTGGGATCTCCGCCTGCACGGCGACCCCAGAGGACCTACCTCCATCACTGGCACAGCACGGTCCGTGCTGGCGACCTTCTACATCGTCATCACTTCCCTTCAGGACACACGAAGGTGCCCGATACTCGGTCGTGGCTGGTCAGGCGGCGTTTCGGTATTCGTTGATGAGTCCGTCGCAGCGGGTGGATCTGACGACGCGTAGCCGCGGCTGGGAAGCGGCCGCGGTTGATTGTTGGTTGCCCAGCGGGGGGCAATTGTCCGAGAGAGCGGTAGGTGTGGGTGCCAAAAACCCCGTCGTGAGTCTCTGACTAGCGACTTCGCGTCACGCAGCGATCAGTTCGGCGGTCCAGGGGCCGCGTGTACTTAGGGTTAAACTCGCCCCTCCGACACCAGGAACAGGGCGCAGCTATAGCGTCGGGGCTCGTTCGGCCGGGCGCTCGGCACCCTGGTAGAGGAGTTCGCGGAGTGCCACGCCGGCTCGCTGGTGGAACTCGACTGCGACGGGATCGAAGTCTCTTTGTGGTCGCGGGGTCAGCTCGAAGTGACCGTATGTGTCGGTTCCGCGGACGAGGGTGGCGAAGTCCCAGTCGACGAGGCGCTGCTTGGTTCGGGTCGGTATGTACTGCAGCGACAGACCGATGCGGCGGTCGTCGGTGGTGTTCGGTCCCGATCCGTGCGCGAGCCGCACGTTGTGCATGGACATCTGGCCGGGCTCGAGTGCCATCGAGGCGACCTCTCGCTCGGAGACCTCGATCTTGAGCTCCTGGCCCCGAGTCAGCATGTTGTCTGCGTGGTAGGTCTCGTCGTGGGAGAGGAGTTCCCGGTGGCTTCCGGGGAGAACCGACATTGCGCCGGCTGCCTCGGAAGCGGGCGAGAGTGCGATCCATGCGCTGACGAGCTCGTCGTTGTCGAGTCCCCAGTACTCGAGGTCTTGGTGCCAACCGACGTAGCTCGGCGAACCCGGCTCCTTGATCCAGAAGATCGAGTTCCAGCACAAGATGTCGGGGCCGATCAGGTCCTCGACTGCGTCGAGCAGGGTCTCGTGGCGCATAAGTTCGTCGATCCATGGCCACAACAGATGGCCGCCGGCACGCTGAGCGCCGCCGAGCGGGCCGCCGTTGCGGGCCTCGAAGGCCTCGAGCTTCGCCCGCGCCTCGGCCGCCTCGCTCTCGGTCAGAAGATCGACCGGCGCGATGTAGCCGCGGTCGCGGTAGTGGTCGACTTGGGCGGCGGTCAGGTGCTTCGGCATTGCATCCTTCTCTTTGCCTGCCGTGGCTGGCCGGTCTGGCTCGTCGCTGAAACTACTACTCGGGTCTGGACTCACCTCTAGCATCGCCTGCTAGACGACCGTGAGTCCTCGTATTGCACGACCGGGGGGAGGTTCGCATGGTCAGTGCCGATGAGAACCGACTCTTGACCGAGAGCGGACCGGGGACTCCGGGCGGTGACGTGCTTCGCCGGTACTGGCAGCCGGCGGCCCTCACGGAGGAACTCGGCGGCGACCGGCCGGTGGTCCCGGTTCGCTTGCTCGGCGAGGACCTCGTGCTGTTTCGCGACGACCGAGGCCGGCTGGGCATGATCGGGCGCCGATGCCCACACCGCGGCGTCGATCTGTCCTATGGCCGGGTCGAGGACGGCGGCCTGCGGTGCCCGTTCCACGGCTGGCTCTTCGATGTGACCGGGGCGTGTCTCGAGACACCGGCAGAGCCGCCGACGTCGACGTTCCACACCAGGGTGTGTCAGGTCCACTACCCGGTCACCGAGCGCAACGGCATCATGTGGGCGTACCTGGGCGAGGGCGATCCGCCGAAGCTTCCGGGGTTGGATTGCTTCGTGGCGCCGGGCCCGCAGGTGTTCGCGTTCAAGGGCATGTGGGGGTGCAACTGGCTGCAGGCCCACGAGGTCGGGATAGACCCGGCGCACGCGGCGTTCCTGCATCGCTTCCTTGGCGCTGAGGACGGCACGTACGGGCTGCAGTTCCGCGACACCATCGCGGACACCGACGTGACCGTCGCTGAGCTGATGAGGGAGGCCTCTGCGCCGGACATCACCATCGAGCCCACCCCGTTCGGGTTCCGGTTCCGGACGCTGCGCCGTTACCGGGACGAGTTCACCCACGTCCGGATCTCGAACTGCATCTTCCCCAACGCGATCACGATCGCGATGAGCCGGGAGATGAGCATCTTCCAGTGGCACGTGCCCATCGACGATCACCACTGCTACTGGTATTCGATGTTCGTCAGCTACGGCGAACCCGTCGACGCCGAGGTGATGCGAGCCCAGCGCATCAGCCAGGTCACCCTGCCTGAGTACCGCCCGATCGCCGACCAGTCGAACAACTGGGGGTTCGATCCGGTCGAGCAGCGCGAGCGGACCTACACCGGCATGGGCGCCGACATCAATGTCCACGATCAGTGGGCTGTCGAGTCGCCCGGCCCGATCTTCGACCGCACCACCGAGCACCTCAGCCCGACCGACGCCGGCATCCGTACCCATCGCCGCATGTTCTTGGCTGCTCTGCGCCAGCCCGATGCGGACACGCTCATCGGTACGGCCGATCCAGGTGCGCTCCGCGGACCCGGCGCCATCGACGGCGTCACCACCGGCGACGACTTCGACGCCGCGTGGCGCGATCTCGAGACCAAACGACGCGAGGCCTCAGGGTGGGCCCCCGCGCTGGCGGACTGACCGATGCCCGACACCACGAAGCCCGAAGACCGCTGGGATGCGGACTGGGCCGACGCCGCGGCGGCAGTCGAGGATCAGGTCCGCGACAAGGGGCTGCGAAGCGTTCGGGTGTCGTTCGCCGATCAGCATGGGCTGTTGCACGGCAAGGTTCTTGACGCGGCGCACGTCCCGCAGGCGCTGCGCAACGGTGTCGCGTTTCCGGGTTCGCTGCTCACCAAGGACACCGGCGGTCAGTACGCGTTCCGCATCTGGGAGCCCGACGGCGGCCCGACGCTCGCCTCAGCCATGGGGGCGCGCGACATGGTCATGGTCCCGGACCCCACCACGTTCCGCGTGCTGCCGTGGCTCGACGGGACCGGGTGGCTGCTGAGTGACCTCTACAGCGTCGAGGGTGCTCCGATCGTGCTGTCGACGCGCCGGATCTGTACCGAAGCGCACCGCAAGCTGACCGAGCGCGGGATGCGGCTGCGCGCCGGACTGGAGATCGAGTTCCATCTCTACCGCCTCGACGAGCACTCCGGTGAACACCGGCGCATTCACCAGGGGTGGGACCTTCTGGCTGAGGACTATTCCGATCAGATCGAACCGCTGCTCGAGCCGATCCAACGCCACCTCACGGCGCTGGGCCTGCCGCCGCGCACCATCGAGACTGAGCTCGGGCCCAGCCAAGTCGAGCTCACCTTCGCACCCGCCGACGGCGTCGAGCTGGCAGATCAGGCGGTCCTGATCCGCGCCGCGGTGAAGCAGATCGCCAGGCGGCACGGCCTCCATGCGACGTTCATGTGCAGACCGGAACATGACGATGCATTCCCGAGCGGCTGGCACCTCCATCAGTCGGTCGCCGCTGTCGACGACGGCCGCAACCTGTTCGCGCCGACGGTGCCCGGCGAGACGCTCTCGGAGATGGCGAGGCACTACCTCGGCGGGCTCCTCGCCCACGCCGAGGAGTCCTGCCTGCTCACCACGCCGACCATCACCGGCTACAAGCGCTACCGGCCGCACAAGGTTGCTCCCGACCGGATCGTGTGGAGCCGCCAGCACCGCGGTGCCATGCTGCGAGTCATCGACGAGCCCCCGGGCCCCGCGACCAGGATCGAGAACCGCGCAGGCGACCCTGCGGCGAACCCCTACCTCTACCTCGCATCCCAGATCCTCTCGGGACTCGACGGCATCGACTCGAGGATCGAGGTGCCGCCGCCCAGCGAGATGCCCTACGAGGCCGAGGCCGGGCCCCTGTTGCCGCGCACCCTCGGCGATGCCATCGACGCGTTCGATCGCAGCGCCTTCTACCGCAACGCGCTCGGCGACGAGATCGTCGACTACCTCGTCACCCTCAAGCGGTCCGAGTGGTCACGGTTCAGCGGAACCGTGACCGACTGGGAACAGCGCGAGTACTACGACACCTTCTAGCCGAGGCGGGACGGTACCGAGGAGACAGTGAATGGAGTTCGAATTCCCGGCCGAGGCGGAGCAGTTTCGGAAAGAGCTGCGCGCGTTTATGGACGCCGAGCTGCCTGACTGGTGGAAAGGCCTGTTTCACGACGACGACCGCATCTATCCGTTCACCCGAGAGTTCTGCATGAAGCTGGCGGAGCGGGATTGGCTGACGATGTCGTGGCCGGTCTCCCATGGAGGCGTCGACGCCGACGTGTGGAGCCAGATGGTGGTGCGCGAGGAGATGTGGGCGGCCGGTGAGCCCCGCGGCCCGCAGTACATGAGCCTCAACTACATCGGCCCGATGCTCATGGAGTTCGGAACCGCCGACCAGCAGGAGCGGTTCCTGAAGCCGATGGCGGCGGGTGAGGTCATGTGGTGCCAGGGGTTCTCCGAACCCGAGGCGGGCTCCGATCTCGCGGCGCTGTCCACGAGGGCAACCGACGCCGACGGGTGCTTCCTGGTGAACGGTCAGAAGATCTGGACCAGCTACGCGACTGCTGCGGACTGGTGCTTGTTGCTGTGCCGAACCGATCCGGGCGAGCGGAAGCACCAGGGCTTGTCGATGCTGCTGGTCGACATGAACACTCCGGGCATCACGGTCCGGCCGATCGACTCGATGGGCGGCCCCCAGGAGTTCAACGAGGTTTTCTTCGACGACGTCGAGGTGCCCTACGACTGCCTGCTGGGTCCGCGAGGCGACGGTTGGCGGGTCGCGATGTCGACGCTGGCCCATGAGCGGGTCGGGGCTGCGCTCCATGCCCGGGTGAAGGTGCTGCTCGACGCATTGATCGAATACGCGACCACCACGAAGGACGAGAATGGCCGGCCGCTGGCCATGCGCCCGTCGGTGCGGGCTGGGTTGGTGCGGCTGCAGGCCCGGTACCGAGCAGCACGGCTGTTGTGCTACCGCGTCGTGTCGGCCATGGCGGCGGGCGACGCCAACGACGTCGACCCCGCAGTGAGCAAGGTGTTCTCGTCCGAGCTCAACATCCTGATCGGCAATATCGGTCTCGACATTGTGGGCGCCAGGGGACAGCTCCGCACCGGCGACGGCCTCGCCCCGCTCGACGGGCTCATGAACGATCACTGGGTCCACAGCATCCCGCAGCCGATCGCCATGGGCACGAACGAGATCCAGCGGAACATCATCAGCCAGCGCGGCCTCGGCCTCCCCCGGTAGGAGCGACTGCCATGGACCTGATGCTCAACGACACGCAAGAGATGATTCGGGACGGCGCCCGGCGCTTTCTGGCCGACTCGCTCGACGCCGACACGGTGCGAGAGGTCGAGGCAAGTGCCGACGGCGTCAACGCCGAGATCTGGGCTCAGATGGCCGAGCTCGGCTGGACCGCGCTTGCGCTCCCCACCGACATCGGCGGGGGTGGTGCAGGACTCGCCGACCTCTGCGTGCTCGCCGAGGAGCTCGGACGGGCTGCCGCCTCGACGCCTCTCGTCGGCACGGCTGGCTTCGCGGCGACCTTCCTCGCCGCCGCCGAGCCGACGACAGCGACCCGCGACATGTTGAGCACGCTCGCGGCCAGTGGTGCAGTGATCACGCCCGCACTGATCGACGCGGTCGGGCGCGACGAACGATCTGCCTCGTCGAGCGTCCTGTCCGAGACCGACGCTGGCGCCACGATCTCGGGCGCGAAGGCGATGGTGCCGTACGCGTCGGCGGCGCAGGTGCTGCTCGTGTCGCTGACGACGCCGGACGGCGAATCGGCGGTTGTCGCCGTGCACCGCGACACTCCAGGCGTCAGATGGACTCGCCACGGCGCCACGGGCGGGGATCCGCTGTTCCACGTCGAGTTCGACAACGTGGGGGTGCCCGCTGACAGCGTCCTGGCTCGCGGCCGTGCGGCGGAGCGGGCCATCGACGCAGGATTGGATGCGGCCACCGTCCTCGCCACCGCTGAAGCCGTCGGCTGCTGCGAAGGGATGATCCGGCTCGCGTCGGAGCACGCATCGAGCCGTCAGCAGTTCGGGAAGGTGATCGGCAGCTACCAGGCGGTATCCCACCGGTTGGCCGACATGCGCATCAACACCGACGCCTGCCGGCTCTTGGTCGCAGAGACTGCCTGGATGCTGGACCAAGGGCGCGATGCGACCCTCGAAGTTGCCGGGACCAAGGTCTTCGCAAACGAGGTGATGGTCGACATGATCCATGCCGCCCACACCGTTCACGGTGCGATCGGCTACACGACCGAGTACGACCTGCAGCTCTACACCAGACGCGCCAGGGCGTTCTGCCTCAGCCACGGCGACACTGACGTCCAAACTGAGCGCGCCGCCGTCGCACTCGGCCTCGAGCCGAGGAGGCCGGGTCACGCATGACGTCGCCCCTGCAAGATCCTGTGCTCGAGGCACTGCTCGATCGGCTGCACGCCGAGAGCGACGCGCAGGCCAGCGAGACGTCGGCGTTCTTCACCGAGGCGCGGCGGGAGAGCGGCCGGGATCGAACCCAGCGCGGGTTCGACGACGACATGCGCCGGTACCTCGCCGACAAGCTCGTCGCGCTCGATCGCGACAAGGCCACGTTCTGCTATCAGGTCTGCCGTGCTCTGAGCGCTCGCCGCGTGGTCGAGGCCGGGACGTCCCACGGGGTATCCACGCTATACCTGGCCGCTGCCGTGCGGGACAACGGTCATGACGACGGCGTGGTGATCGCCACCGAGTACGAACCGGAGAAAGCAGCGATTGCCTGGGCCAACTTCGAAGAGGCAGGTCTGGCGAGCTGGATCGAGCTTCGCGAGGGAGATCTGCGCGAGACGCTGGTCGACTGCGGGGGACCGGTCGATTTCCTGCTCGTCGACATCTGGCATGTCGCCCTCGACGCGCTCGAGCTGGTCGCCCCCGCCCTGCGCCCCGGCGCGGTCGTCGTCACCGACAACACCGTCTCCTCCGCCGAGGGCTACCAGCCCTACTTCGAGTTCCTCAATGACCCCGCCAACAAGCTCCGCACCATGACCCTGCCCTTCGCCGGAGGACTCGAGTTCACCGTCCGCGTCGGCTAGTTGCGCGTTGTTGTTGGGTTGTCGGGTCTGACCACGTGGTCGCGACCGGTTACGAGAACAGTCGTAACTGTGGCACAGACAGCCTTCGCAATACCGGCAGCCTTCTCGAACACGTCGAGGCTTTCGTCAGACAGCAGCTAGCCACGGGGAGTGAGGTAGTGGCCCAAAGTCAGGTGAACCGAGATGCCGTTAGCGTCAGTCGGCACCACGTTCTACGAGGGGGTAACGAGCGATGGCGACGAGGATGTCACTTTGGCAGCTCAACGACGACGGTAAAGCTGTACCGATCGACGAGAAGCCACTCGCGACCGAAGGTCAGATTGAGGCAGCGATCGAATCCGATCCAAAGCTGCTGGGCATTGATGTCCTGATCATCGGGCGCCAGACGCAGACGCCATCCGGTCCGCTCGACTTGCTTGCGCTCCACAGCGAGGGACAACTTGTCGTTATCGAGAACAAGCGAGACAAGACCCCACGAGAAGTTCTCGCACAGACCATTGATTACGCAGCCTGGGTCGCGAAGCTTGACTTTGGCGAGGTGGATGACCTCTACGCGAAGTATCGGGCATCGATTGGAGACGAAGGATCAGACCTCGCAGCGGCCTTCGAGGAGCACTTCGACGAAGAACTGGGCTCGATTGGTGATGTGCCGCGGATGATTGTGGTCGCGGCGCACCTCGACGACTCGACTGAGCGCATGATCGACTTCTTGAATGAGTCGTTTGACGTTCCCGTAAACGCAGTCCTGTTTCAACCCTTCGAGGGCAGGCTGCTGGGTCGCACTTGGCTTCGGCCCGATGCGATCGGTTCACGGGCCTCCGGCAAGCGGTCGTCCGCGAATGCGGAGGCGCGGGAGCAGGCGCGCCAGTTCTGGGACACTTGGCTGCCGATCGGGCGGGAGGTTCTGACCGAAATCAAGCTTCCAGCCAGGGGACCGAAGGCGGTGTGGGTCAAGCGGAGCATCACTCCCGGAATTCCTGCTGCGCTCCTGATGTTGGTCACGGCCTCGTCCGCTTATGCGGAAGTCCAATTCGACGACGACGACCCCCAGTTCAACGACTCGCTCCTGTGCGCGCTCAAGCAGCGGCGGTTGCAGATCGAGGGCGCTTACGGTGCCGAGTTGGATTGGCGCGGCTTGGAAAACAGCGCATCGCAGACGAGGCGCACAAAGGTCGTTGCGCCGTCGGTAAACATCGGACGACGGGCCGAACCGAACGAAGAGGGCTTGCGGGCGTTGGCAGATTCTGCTCGTTGTCTTGTCGATGCAGTGAGGCCCCACCTCCAGGAGGCCTTCGATGCGGCATCGGCACCGGGTACCGACTAGTCGATTGATAGCGGCGGCGGCTTGAGCGCCTGATCACGACGACGATGCGCTCACCTCGGCGGGGTGGGGTGCGAGCACTGAGCGGTCGTAGAATCCGAGGGAGTTCTCGTAGTCCATGTCGAAGCCGAGGCGGCTGCGCATGGCATCCGGCAGTGCGAGCACGTCGGCGAGGGGGATCGACACGTGCTGGTTTTCTTCCTGGCGGAGCCAGCCGAGGTTGTAGGTGAGGATGATCCCGTAGCGCCAGTCCTCAGGCGTGGAGTTGGCGCCGGCGCCGTGCAGCGTGCCGCCCAGCCAGTACAGGACTGAGCCCGCCGGCATCTCGGCCCGGACGACTTCGTCGGGTGCCGCAGAGCGGTCGGCGTCCCAGCGGTGGCTGCCGGGCACGAGCTGGGTGCCGCCGTTGTCGGCGGTGAAGTCCGACATGGCCCACATCGATGCCAGGATCAGGTTCGGGCGGGGGAGCGGGAAGTACGGGTAGAGGTCTTCCTCCCGATGGAGGATCTGGTCGCGGGCGCCGGGCCCGACCTCCAGCGCTGCAGTCACGTTCAGCGTCCATTTCGAGCAGTTCTGCCCGAGGTGACGGTCGCCGAGCGCTTCGGTGACCGGGTGCATCATCAGCTCGCGCACCGTCGGCGAGCGGTGCATGAGCGCCACCACCCGGCGGGTGAGGCCGGGGTAGAACGCGGTCGGCTTGTCGTCGGCCACCCTGGCGCTGGCCATGTGGTCGACCAGCTCAGTCCGGGCGGCAGCTACCTGGTCAGGGCGCGCAACGTCATGGACGACCACGCAGCCGGCGGCATCGAGCTTGGCGTACATGGCGTCGGGGTCGTCGTCGGCCGAACACGTCGGGATGCCGAGTGACATGGAGTGCTCCCTTCGTGCGCAATTCGCCGGTGGCCTCAGAGGACGCCGGCGAGCCAGTCGCGGGCGTCGACCATCATTTCGATGGTCTGGCTGTGCGCCATGTCGTAGGCGTGGTGCCGCAAGTCCCACCTGCCGTCGCCTAGGGCTGCGATCACTTCCTTGGGCTGGTCTTGGCCGATGAAGATGTCGCGGGTTCCCCACTGGAACAGCGCCGGTCGGCCGTCGCCGCCCGACAGGTCGAGGTCGAGACCTGGTGCGCTGGGAAGGCCGCAGCAGATGGCCCACACGCCGGCGTAGCGGGGCGCGCCGGGCCTGCCGACCAGCGCCAGCGACAGGTAGCCGCCTTGGCTGAAGCCGCCCACGATGCACCGCTCGAGTGGTACGCCTGTCTTGCCGGCCTCGTCCGCGATGAACGACTCGAGCATCTCGAGCGACGGCACGAACTGTGAGAGATCCATTTCGAATGTCTCGAGGTCGATAGACCACCAGCCTGCGCCGTCGCCGTCGGGCATGTCGATCGGTCCCCGCGGCGCGATCGCGGTGAAGCGCTCGTCTGGATCCACCAACGGCACGTACGACGCAAGGTGGTGCTGCTCGGCGGTGTAGCCGTGCATGAGGAAGAGGAGACGGTCGGCGCCGTCGCGGTCGATGCGGTACTGGGTCAGTGGCATGGCGCGGCGCGCTCCTGTGCTCGTCGTCCGATGAACCTGAGTGGCGAGGCTACCCGTGCCCCGAAAATCGGATGAGTTGTGCCGGCTCACTCGCGTTGCCGGCGGAGGCCCGAAATGCCGGTGGCCGGGGCTGCTAGAACCGCGCCCGTGTCGGTGTTCGCTGGGTCAGAAGGTTCGATTCACTACGAGCGATGGGCGCCCGAGGGCGCTCCGCGCCGCATCGTGATGGTCGTGCATGGCTACGCCGAGTACGCAGCTCGGTACCGCCATGTCGCCGAGCGGCTCACTGCGGACGGCGCAGTGGTCTACGGACCAGATCACATCGGGCACGGCCACAGCGAAGGCGAGCGGGCGCTGCTCACTGATTTCTCCCATGTGGTCGCCGATTTGCGGACGCTGGTGGATATCGCTCTGGCTGATCACCCAGGGCTGCCCGTCGTAATGATCGGACACTCGATGGGTGGATTGCTCACATCACGGTTCGCCCAGCAGTACCCGAACGAGGTCGCAGGCATCGTCTTGCTGGGCGCGGTGATCGGGGACTGGAACTGGGCTCGCGAGGCCTTGGCGCGACCGGAGCTGCCGCCGGCCACGACCGACTTCTCGGGAATGTCCCGCGACGAAGCGGCGGTCGAGGCCTACTCCACCGACCCGCTCATCTACCGGGAGCGGTACAAGCGGCCGTTGCTCGAAGCTGAGATGGTCGCGTTAGACCTCTTTGGAGCCAATATCGATCTGCTCACGATGCCGGTCCTGTTCTGCCACGGCACCGACGATCCCTTTGTCGACTACCGCACCTCATTGGCGGCGGTCCAGGCGATGCCGGCCCACGACAAGACGATCCGACTGTACGAAGGCGCCCGTCATGAGCTCGTGAACGAGACGAATCGAGACGAGGTGATCGACGAGATCGCCGCATTCATCGCTCGGGTGGCCGCCAATCGGAGAAATAGGGTCGGGTGATGAGCGACGGGAACGTGATGCACCTCGGTGTGAGTGCCGCCGATCTGGGCGGGGCCTCGTTGGCGATCGTGCCGGGAGACCCGGCCCGGGTGGAGCGGATCGCCGAGACGATGGCCGAGCCGGCCCATTTGGCCTCGAACCGGGAGTTCACGACCTACCGGGCGTCGATCGACGGCGCGCCGGTGGTGGTGTGCTCGACCGGCGTCGGCGGGCCGTCGACGTCGGTTGCTGTCGAGGAGCTGGGCCAGCTCGGTGTGAGGACATTCCTACGGGTCGGCACCACCGGTTCGATTCAGCCCGATCTGCTGATCGGTCACCTGGTCATCACCCAGGCAGCGGTTCGCCTGGACGGGGCGAGCCGGCACTTCGCACCGCTGGAGTACCCGGCCGCCTCGTCGTTCGAGTGCACCCGGGCCTTGGTCGATGCAGCGGTCGCCCTCCATGCCCCTCATCAGGTCGGCATCACGGCATCGTGCGACACCTTCTATCCCGGCCAGGAGCGCTACGACACGGTCGCCGGTGACGTCGTGCCGTGGCTGCGGGGCAGCCTGGCCGAGTGGCGTCGTATCGGGGTGCTCAACTACGAGATGGAGTCGGCCACGCTGTTCACGATGTGCGCGGCCAACGGCTGGCGGGCTGGGTGCGTCGCCGGGGTGATCGCCCAGCGCACCACCTCGGAGGCCGTCGTCGACGAGGACCGCATCGCTGCCACCGAGGAGCAGGCAGTGGGCGTGGTCGTCGAAGCCGCCCGTCGCCTGCTCGCTTCCTGAACTAGTGACAGCTCAGGCTGACCTCGCCGAGGCCTTCGATCGTGAACACCAGCTCGTCGCCCGCAGACGGGAACTGGGTGACGATGCTGCTGCCGGTCATCACGAACTGGCCTGCGCGCAAGCTCTGGCCCCGGGAGTTGAGGTTGTTGGCCAGAAAAGCCACGGCCTCGAGCGGATGACCGAGCGCATCTCCCGTGCGGCCTTCGCCCGCCGGCTCGCCGTTGAGCGTCAGGCGGGTGGCTGCGTCGACCAGGTCGACTGAGCGCCATTCGGTGACGGCATCAGCGAGGACAACTGCGGCGTTCCAGGCGTTCTCAGCGACCAGATCGAACACGTTCAGACTGCTGTAGTCGGCGTTGCGGTCCTCAACCAGCTCGAATGACGCATGGCAGGCACCGACGGCGTCCGCGACGCTCTCGCGGGTATGGGGGCCCGCATCAGCGGTGAGATCGGCTCCCATGCGCACGGCGACCTCGAACTCGACACCCAGGTGGCGGTGATCGTTGAGCCGCACAGCGGCGGGCGAGGCGTGCACCACGTGGTCGAACACCGCACCGGCGAGCGGCTCGTCGACGCCGACGAACTCCTGCATCGCCCGAGAAGTGAGGGCAACTTTGTATCCGGCGATCTTGCGGCCCCGCTCGCCCAGCAGCCGGTGAAAGGCGTCCTGGACCGCGTAGGCCGCGTCGAGTGACTGGTCGGTGGCGAGATCGGCGAATGAACGATGCTGTGCCCGAGCGTCGAGTTCGGCGAGGTACCGGCCTGCCAGATCGTTCGCCTCAGTCTGTTTCAACATCGTGACTTACTCCTCGGTTTGAGGTCGCCTCAGTGGCTCGGCTGTCAAGGGTGGGGTTGCGGAGGCTCGGTGCCGAGGGTTCGCCTGCCGGGCTCGGGCGTGCCGCCGGCGGGAACGTGCTGGAACTCGCGGTTCATTCTGCGGACGGCCGGTGTGATAGCCGCGGCGTAGCCGATCAGGGCGAGGAGGACTCGGCGAGCTGGCAGGAGCACGAAGCAGATGGCCCATGCAGCAGCGAATCCGATGAGTCGTGGTTTCATCGCGGACACACGCGCAGACGGCTTGTCGTCTGGTCGGCCGAGTGGGAATCGCTTCGGCTTGATGAACCAGCCGTGGGCGAACAGCTGAGCGACGAAGTACGGCCAGAAGGCCTCCGGGGCGTCCAGTGGGGGATCGGTGTCCCATGGCGCGTCGGTGTCGATGGCGAGTCCGTCTTGGATGCGAGACCACATATGCGAGGCGGTGACTCGGCCGGAGGCGCCACCGCGGTTCTGATGAGTGGGGCGACAGTGCCACCGGTACAGCACTCGTCGGTCCTCGGCGAGGGCCAGGATCCCGGCCTGGAAGATGCCGTTCGGGTGTGACGACCAGTGTCGCTCCAATATTGCGCCGTCGCCGATGTAGAGATCGAACCGGCCAGCCTCGCGGCAGTCGCCGAGGATCTCGTGGTGGGGGTCGCCTACCGCCTGATAGCTCAGTTCCCATGTGTCCTGTGCTTCGCTCGCGAGACTCTGGGGCTCACTGGAGACGGCGAAGATCTCGCCTCCCGCAGCCCGGATCTCCTCGACGACCCCCGACTTTTCGAAGCCGCGCAACTCGCGACGGCAGGGAGGTCACCACAGGCCGCGGTAGAACACCAAGACGACAAACTTGTGCTTGTCGAGTTGGGTGTTGAGCCACCCGGTGCGAACCCCGATCGGGGGATCGAGCAGCGGCGGGATCAGTGGGTCGTCAACGTCGGCGGCCGACACTCGAAAGCCCTCGGCCGATTGCTCGACCAGCACCTGCTCGCGGGCACAGACGTCGCCGTCGCACAGCACCAAGCCCAGCTCGAAGGACCCATTGCGCGCTTGTGCCACAGTGTCTTCGGCATCGATGATGCCGGTGATCTCGTAGTGCGACCCCTGTGTTGCATTGGTCCACTCAAGGGCGGCCTCCGAAGCGGCCTGCAGCTCCTTGGGGGGTGCTTCGCTCACCGTCATGGGTTGCAGTGCCACCGAGGTCAGAAGCCGAGAATCTTGTCGGCGACGACGTAGCGCAGCGGTTCGCCGGCGAGCAGCCGGCGGCAGTTGTCGGCGACGAGCTCGAAGCGACGCTGGTCGATGTCGGGGCCGACCATCGCCACGTGCGGCGTGATGAGCACGTTGGGCAGCGTCCAGATCCGGTGGTCGGGCGGCAGCGGCTCCTGGTCGAAGACGTCGAGGCCGGCGCCCGCCAGCTCGCCGGCTTCGAGTGCGTCGACGAGGTCGTCGAGCACGACGGTCATGCCGCGCCCGATGTTGATGAACACTGCCGTGGGTTTCATCAGCGCGAACTGCGCCCGGCGGAGCATTCCCTCGGACTCGGCAGTGTGGGGAACGGTCATCACGACCGCGTCGGCCAGCGGCAGCTGCGCCTTGAGCTCGTCTGCGCCGAACACGGCATCGATGGCGCCGCCGGCGGTGGACTCGGGTCGGGCGTCGACGGCCACGACTCTCGGTCCCCACGGCTTCAGGTAACGAGCGGCCTGGTGAGCCACGCCGCCGGCGCCGATGAACAGCACGGTCGCATCGGCGAGGTGCAGGACCGGCGCAAGCCCGCCCCGGTACTCCCGGTTGCGCTGGCTGATGGCGTAGTGCGGCAACCCACGGGCGAAGGCGAGCAGGAACGCCATCACGTGGGTGGCGATGTGGTCGTTGTAGACGCCGCGCATGTTGGTGACGACGACCGGGTGGGCGGCGAGCTCGGGCGTGAAGTAGCCGAGCGGGGGATTGGCCATCGGGGCCTGCAGCCAGCGCAGCTTTGGCGCATGCCAGCCCTGCGGCAGCACGCCGTACGCCGCGTCGGCGTCGTTGAGCTGTTCGAGAATCTCCTCTTCGGTCGCAGCGATGACGACCGCGAGTCCCTCGAACTCGACCCGGAGCTCGGCCGCCCATTGCTCCAGCACCTCATGGTGCGGGATCGCCGGCGCCGAGGGCTGCGCCATCAACACGAACTTGGCCGACGAACTCATGTCAGGCCGGGTCTATCAGCCACTGACGAGATTGCGTTGATCTCAGTTCACCAGGTCGGGCCACGGTTTCGGGTGCAAGTCTTCGAAGCTCTTACCAGTGAGGTCTAAGTACATGGCCGTTTGGTCGAGTTCGAGCGCATCGCCCTTGCCCCAGGCAATTGCCCCGTACGGCCGCACATGCGCAGTCTTGAAGAAGGTCGCGTCCGACCAAGCTGTGAAGACCCCTCGGGTCGACCACTCGGCCAGATTGACGATGCCGCTCACGCCGTCGTCGAATCTGATCCACAACCTGAACGGCTGCCGCGCTTCAACCTCGACAGCCTGAGGTGGCCGCAACAGATCCATGCAGACGACCCTACGTGGGCCCGATGACGGGCATGCGGTTCGTCGCACGCAGGATCGCTGCGAGCTACAGCGTCGCCTTGAGTTCGTCGACGTCGGAGTACTCAGTCAGTTCGTCGAGATTCTGGGCCTGATGCAGGGCATCGACGGTCTCGGCCATGGACTCCCAACCGGGGTCGGCGAGGCGTACCTCAGTGATGCCAGCAATGGACTTGAGTTCGGCGATGGCGGACAGAACAGCTTCGTGAAGAGAGTCGGCATCGCGGTCAAAGTCGGCGAACTGGATGCCGCTGGCCCGGCTGATCAGAGCATCGTCGCAGCCGGCCTCGAACAAGTCATCGACGAGTTCGTCTGATTGAAGATCGGTGCCTTCAACGATCAGGGTGAATGTTTGGGTGGTCATAGTCAGATGTCGATATGTCGGTAGGACTGTGGCTGCGCCGGTCCAGTGCTCGCCGGAACTCCACATCAGTAGCGTGCCACGTTCGGGGTCAAGATTCGGCACGCTGCGTCGGCTGGTGCCGGGTTGGAGTCGCTTCCATCGGTAACGCGGGCCAAAGGTGGTGCCGGTCTTGGAAAACGAGCAGATTCTCGACGGCGTCAAGTCCCTAGAAGCTGTGTTGGTGCGCGCCGGTTATCGGACGCTGATCGAGGCGGTGGCCGAACACACGGTGTTCCTGCACCCCGAGACTGTCGCGCAAGCGCACGGCGAAGCGCTGTTTCCCGTGACACGCACAAAGGACATGGCTCGACGGGGCCGCATCATCGAACGGCCATACGGCGGTCGGGTGATGCTGGACGACAACCGCAGCCCGACGGATGCCTTCGTGTGGGCGGCCCAACAGCGCCGGGGACCAGACGTGCAGTTCAATCACCTATTCACGGTCGCCACTGAGTCCGACATGTATTCGGCCGACCCGGCGATCTACACGGCCCTCTGGAATATCTGCGTGACCCCAGCGTTCTTGGCGAAGCTGACCGACGTTAAGCGCCATGCCCATGTCCTCGCCGCATTGCAGCGCAGATCATTCGATCTCTACGGCTACCTGCCCGCCGGGCAGAGCGCACCAGAGCCGCCGGACGACTACGACAGTTTGACGTGGCGAGATCATCCGCCGCCTGTAGCCGACCTCGAGCGAGCGCTCCGAGACCAGTTACGTCGAGCGCCTCGCAGCAGGCCAGCCCAGGCGTGCCGCGAGATTGGCTGGTGCTTCAGCGGCTGGGAGCCCGACGATACGTTGCGCAATCCAGATCATGATTAATCGTGATGTCATTTCTGGACGGCGCGAGGACGATCGCTGTTAGGAATCGAAGGTCGGTGGGGAAGCTGATCGCGTTACTCACACAAACCGGAAGCTGAGGCCCTTGTCAAGCTCAAATCGGCCCTGAGTGAACCTCACCGGGTTTCACGCAGGCTGTTTGTTGTGAGTCTCGCTTTGGCGGGTTGAGTGTTGTTGACGGTAGTGGAGGTCTTCGGCTTCGGCGGGCGGGACGCGGCCGGTGTTGTGGTGGTGCAGGCGCCGGTTGTTGAACCAGTCGACCCATTCCAGAGTGGCCAGCTCGAGGTCGTCGAGGCCGCGCCAGGGTCCGCGGTTGCGGACTAGCTCGGTCTTGTAGAGCCCGATCGTGGACTCGGCCAAGGCGTTGTCGTAGCTGTCTCCGACCGATCCCACCGACGCGGCGATGTCGTTGGCGGCGAGCCGTTCGGTGTAGCGGATGGACAGGTACTGGCCGGATTCAACCGGTCGTCGCAACACCGGGTTGTTGGAGGGATCGTAGGTGTTCGTCGAGGGCTTCGGCGGGTGTGCGCCAGCCGAGGGTCTTGCGTGGCCGGGTGTTGAGCGTGTGGGCGACGGCGTTGATCTCTTGTGCGGTCCATCGGGACAGGTCGGTGCCTTTGGGGAAGTAGTGGCGCAACAGTCCGTTGGTGTTCTCGTTGGTTCCTCGCTGCCAGGGGCTCTTGGGGTCGGCGAAGTAGACCGCGATGTTGGTCTCGACGGTGAACGCGGCGTGGGCTGAGAGCTCCTTGCCGCGGTCCCAGGTCAGTGACCGGCGCAGCTGTTCGGGCAGCGTGGTCATCGACGCTGCGAGCGCGTCCTTCATGGTGAGGGCGCCGTAGCCGGCGAGGGCCGGCCCGTTCTTGGTGCGGGGGATGACGCCGTAGCCCTCGGCGCGTGGCAGGTGGATCAGCATCGTGAACCGGGTAGTGCGCTCGACGAGGGTGCCGACCGCTGAGCGTTTCAGTCCGATGATCAGGTCGCCTTCCCAGTGTCCGGGGACGGCTCGGTCCTCGACTTCTGGGGGCCGTTGGCTGATCATCACCTCGGGTGTGACGTGAGCCCACGCGGTCTGGCGGGCCCGGGCCCGCGGCACCCGCAAGGCGCGCCCGCTGCGCAGGCAGGCGACCAGCTCGCGCTGCAGCGCTCCGCGGCCTTGCACATAGAGGGCCTGGTAGATCGCTTCATGGGAGATCCGCATGGACTCATCATCGGGGAAATCGACCCGCAGACGGTTCGAGATCTGCTCTGGGCTCCAGGCTTGCACCCAGCCGCGGTCGCCACGATGCGGCTTGTTCTTGCCGTTCCACTGCGGACCCTCGGGGCCCAGCACCCGGCCATCGGATGCCCTGACCCGCCCCGACAGGCGGTCCTGGACATAGCTGCGGAGCCGGTCGTTGGAGGCGAGCTTGGCCGCCTTGGGCCGCCGAGCGCGGCGCTCGGCATGCCACTGGGCGATCGTCGCTTTGTACTCGACACGCCAGGTCCTCGTCGACGCGTTCCGACGCAGCTCCCGCGAGATCGTCGACGGGCTCCGGCCCAGCCGGCGGGCGATCTCGCGCACGCCGACACCCTGGGCCCGATACAGCGCAATCTCTTCGCGCTCGCCGAATGACAGATATCGGCCCGACACCGTCGGGGCAAGGCATGGGTTCACACCGCCAGCGTGGCGGAACCACCGGAACCCAACCGGCGATGACACCCCCGCGACAGCCGCCGCGACGCCGGTCTTGTCCCCACGAGCGATCGCCGCCCAGAACCTCACCCGGTCCTGCCGCCACGCAACCGTCGGCCGCCCTGGCGACGGCACCTGGCCTCGATACAGCTGAACCTCCCGCTGCCTTTCCCGCATGGTCCCCACCTGACACCTCCATCATCGAGGTGTTGCGACGACCACTTGAATCCGGCCTGGGTGCCGCGGTCGGAGTGGTGGACCAGACCGTCGAGGCCGGCGCCGGCTCGGCTGCGTTCCCATAGGGCCTGTTCGAGCGCGTTGATCGCGAGGTCGCTGCGCAGCGATCTCGACGCCTGCCAGCCCACGATGCGGCGGCTGAAGGCGTCGGTGACGAAGGCCACGTAGACGAACCCCGACCAGGTGCGCACATAGGTGATGTCCGCTACCCACAGCCGGTTCGGCGCCGCAGCGCTGAAGCGGCGCTCGACGAGGTCCCCCGGACGCTCAGCTGCGGCGTCGGCGACGGTGGTGCGCCTCGGCTGCCCTCTGGTGGCGCCGCGCAGTCCCAGGTCGCGCATCAGCCGCTCCACGGTGCAGCGAGCCACCCGATGCCCCTCGCGGTTGAGCTGCGCCCACACTTTCGGCGCCCCATAGACCCCGAAGTTCTCCGCATGCACCCGAGCGATCTCAGCCTTGAGCCCGGAGTCGCGCACCGAACGCGCCGAGGGCGGGCGGCGCTTGGCGGACCAATACGTGGACGGGGCGAACTGCAAGGCTCTGCAGATCGGCTCGACCCCGAACCGTTCCCGGTTGGCGTCAATGAAGGCCATCATCGTGTCCGGCCGTCGAGCTCGGCCGCGAAGAAAACCGACGCAGACTTCAAGATCTCATTCGCGCGGCGCAACTCCCGGTTCTCGCGCTCCACACGCTTGAGCCGCTCACGCTCATCGCTCGTGAGCCCCGGCCGGCGCCCCTCGTCGACCTCACAGCGGCGCACCCACTTGCGCACCGTCTCAGGCGTCGGCCCCAGCTTGTCGGCCACCGACGAGATCGCCTCCCACTGCGACCCGCAATCCCGCTGGGCCTCCAAGACCATCCGCACCGCACGCTCACGCAACTCGTCCGGATACTTCCCCCGACGTCTCTGCTCTGACATGGCCCCATCCTCTCAAGGGTCGGAGCCTGCGCAATAGCCGGTGAGGTTCAGGCTGGCGTTCGGGCCTGGGTTTGACTCGGGGTGTGACGGGCTTTGTGCCTTGTCGGTGATCTGTCGGCTCGGTGTCCCGTTCGCTGGCGCGCACCGGCCGGTCGGGCGGACGTGACTTGATAGCGCCTCTATGTCAAGTCGCGGCGTTGTGGTGGGCGCGGGCGGCGTCGGCGGTGAGGGTGCGGTAGATGGTTCTGGTGAGTTGTCGTTTGAGCGCTCGGAGGGCTTCGTTGCGGCTGTTGCCGGCGTCGCGTCGGCGCTGGTAGTAGTCGCGGCCGGGTCCGGGGCGGATGGTCTGGGTGTGGGCGGCGAGGTAGATGGCGTTGTTGAGTTGGCGGTTGCCGCGTCGGGAGAGTCGGTGACGGATGACGTCGCCGCTGCTGGCTTCGATGGGTGCGGTGCCCGCGTAGCTGGCGAGGTGGTCGGCGCTGGGGAACCGGCCGATGTCGCCGATGTGGCCGGAGATCTTGGCGGCGAGCACGTCGCTGATCCCGGCGAGCTGGGTCAGGGTGGTGCCGCTGGCGGCGACGGCGGCTACGCAGCGGCGCCGGTTCTCCGCGAGGGCACCGTCGAGGCGCCGCACGTCGGCGAGGAGGTCTCGGGCCATCTGCTTGCGTTCGGCTTCGACGCCGTCTCCGGGGCGCACTTTGGCGAGTAGTCCTGCGGCGGTCTTGGCGCTGAGCTGGGTTGGCGCGCCGCCGGCGATCAGGTCGCGCAGGTGTCGGTGCAGCCGGTTGATCGTGCGGCGCCGTTCCCTGGTCAGATCGTCGCGCCGATCCGACAGCAGCCGCAGCACGCAGTGGTGATCGTCCGCGGCGACGCGGGGCAGATCGGGGCGCTGGGTGGCGACGAGCGCTACCGCGGCGGCGTCGATGCGGTCGGTCTTGCGGCCGTGGCCCGTGTCGAGGGTCCGCACCCGCGCCGAGAGCGTCGCGGGCACATCGACAACATGCTCACCGGCGGCGACGAGTTGCTGGGCCAGCAACTGGCCCAGGCCGCGGGCGCCTTCAATCGCCCAGCGACGCTCGGGCCACCGGGCCGCCCAGCTCAACAACTCCTGCGGTGTCGAGCGGGCCGCTCGCAGCCTGATCGTGGCGGCCTCGACGGACCCGGGACCGATCGCGGTCGCCGTGTGGGAAGCCTTGTGCGGGTCGATACCAATGACCACCGTCATTTGTCGCTCCTTCGGTTGCCGGACAACTGGCGTCTACGGCGGGCAACCTGAATTCAGGAAACGATCACGCCTCTATTGAGCCACGCCGCAGCGGGCGGCGACCGGCCGGACACGCTATGAGAGAGCCACACCGAAGTGGGCAAGGAGCGTGAGAGCCCAACCGGTCACCGACCTCGCACCCTACGTCCCCGTCAGGACCGGGATGCTGGCCCCACTCAAACAAGTCAGGAGCCTTGGCTATGCACCGTGGCTGTCCTGTCCGCCGTCCCGGCCGGTGGTGCCTCGCTCACCCGATTCGGGAGAAGGGCAGGGGTTCATCATGGCTGATGGTCCGGTCGGCGTCTATGGGGGCGTCGACACTCACAAAGACGTTCATGTCGCTGCGGCGGCCGACCAGGCAGGCCGGGTGCTCGCAGCGGCGTCGTTCGCGGCGGATCTTGACGGGTATCGAGGTCTGCGGGGGTGGCTGGAGTCATTCGGGCCGCTGGTGCGGGTCGGCATCGAGGGCACCGGCTCCTATGGGGCGGGCCTGTGCCGGCACCTGTGGGCCGCGGGTGTCGAGGTGGTCGAGGTGACCCGGCCGGACCGTCAGATGCGGCGTCGCCGCGGCAAGTCCGACACCGTGGACGCTGAGGCTGCTGCGCTGGCGGCTTTGAGCGACGAGCGGACATCTGCGCCCAAGGGCGGCGACGGCACGGTGGAGTCGATCCGCCAGATCCGGGTCGCGTTGTGCTCGACGCGGGATCATCTCACCCGCATCTCCAACCAGGTCCGGGATCTGATCGTGACCGCTCCCGAGCAGCTGCGCAGCGAGCTCGAGCCGCTCACCGCAGCCCAAAGAGCCCAGCGCTGCGCCAGGTTCCGCCCCGGCGACGTCGCCGACCCTGCCCAGGCCGCCAAGCTCGCATTGCGCACCCTGGCCCGCCAATACGAGTCCCTCGCCGCTGATCTCGGCGAGCTGCGAGAACACCTCGACCGGCTCACCGCCGCTGCGGGCCCAGCGCTGCGAGCCGCCAAAGGCATCGGCCCCGACGTCGCGTCGATCCTGCTCACCACAGCCGGCGACAACCCCGACCGGCTCACAAGCGAAGCAGCATTCGCCGCCCTGTGCGGCGCCAGCCCCGTCGAGGCGTCCTCGGGCAAGACCACACGGCACCGCCTCAACCAAGGAGGCAACCGCCAGGCCAACCATGCCCTGTGGCGCATCGCCATGGTCCGCCTCGCCACCTGCGAACGCACCCGCGCCTACGCCGCCCGCCGACAGACCGAGGGCAAAAGCCGACGCGAGATCATCCGCTGCCTCAAGCGCTACATCGCCCGAGAAGTCTTCGCGCTGCTCACCAAACCCCAACCCGCCCCCGTCGTCGCCGACCTGCGAGCACGACGACACGCCACCGGACACAGCCTCGCCCACGTCGCCGACCAGCTCAACACCTGGCCCGCCACCATCAGCGCCATCGAACGCGGCAAAGCACCCCACCACCGGCTCCTGCCCGCCTACCGAAACTGGCTCAACACCCACCAAACCGCCGCTTGACGAACCATAGGAGCATCACCCACCCGGTGCTCCGATTGCACTGCTGGTGGGGGCGTTGTGAACCATGAGTCTTGGCGTCAGCACGGAACTTTCCAGCGTTCTCCAAGTGGTGCATGGGTCCCCGGGACGTCGTCTGCTATTCGCTGCCGATGACGGTCAAAGGGACGGCGTAGGTCTCGGAGAGATAGAGCTCTGTGGTGGCGAGGAGGTCGAGCTGTGCCTGGCTCACGCTTGACTTTGAGAGGCCGGGCTGGACGATGAAGACCTCGAACTCGGGTACGAGGTAGGGGAGTTGGTGGGCCACCCGGTTGAGGACCTCCTGTGACCCTCGTTCGAACCGGCTCACGTTGTGCCGTGCGCTTCGTGATGCGTCGCGTCGTTTCAGGTGTTCGATGAGGTGGTGGCGGTCCTGTTTCCAGTGGACGGACTTCTGCGCCTGGCCGCAGACCTCGTAGAGGTCCTCGACCCGCGCTCCGGGACCGGGTCCTGCTGAGTACTTGCAGTGATAGAGGTGAATCCGCAGCCGCTCCGCCTCGAGGTCGGCGGCGATCGCGACGATGTCAGCTGCCTCGCCCGTGCCGTCGTCGTCCACGATGACGTCCCACATCGGGTCGCGATCGAGTTGTTGCAGCACGCGGTGCTGGATCGTGCTCGCGTCGCGCTCGACGCCCTGAGACTCCCTTCTGATGTTGGTCGGGGTCCAGTCCCACGCCTGGATCTTGTCTGGGTCGTATCCCGCCGAGGGGGACGCCGGAGTGAAGAGTTGATCGCCGGCTAGGAACGCGCCCGTGTGGAAGCGGATGATCGGTGGCTCCTGCAGGAACCACTCGTCGATCGGGACCCACCTAGGGCCGCGTCGGATTGACACGGTTGGGCCGTCAACGTGTCGGTAAGAGGCGCCGTCCGGGCCGAAGTCGATGGCGAAGGTCGACTCGGCAGCTCCGATGACCTGCAGGAGAAGAGGCCCGGTCTCCTCTCGTGGCTGGACCTCGAGTTCGACGTCGAGAAGCGTTGCCTCCGCTGTCCCCTGCAGGATGTGAGTGGTGTGCTCAGGGCGAATCCAGATCTGATCGCTCCACTCGGCATGGAGCGGCACCAGCGGCGGTCGCTTGTCGACGGTTTCTGGCATCAACGTGTTGGCGAGTAGCTCGTCGAGCCTGATTTAGTTGTCGGCCAGCTTGTCGCCGATCTCCGCGCACCACCGCGTCCACTCGCTGATGTCCTCGGCGACTCGGTATGACCAGATTCGTCCCTTCTGGGAGCAGCCAACACTTGCGCGGCTGCCGGCTTCGTAGCCGAATCCAAATAGGTTTGATGCCACGCGATTCTGAAGCTGTGCGTCGCTGATGCCCTGTCGGACGTCGGGTCCCGCGTACATGGTGAAACGCACCGCACGGTTCAGCGCTGCTTTCAGCCCGAGGTTGGCAACGACCAGGCGTTGGATCCCACCGAGCACGCGGAACACACGGTCTCCGCCAACAAGGCTGACGCCCGCGCCAGCGACAGCCTCCGCAAGCTCCTTATGGACACCACGGTTGTCCGAGCTGTGGATGAAGAGAAGTCGCTGATCCTCGTTGTAGTGGATGAGATACAGGTGCCAGGTAGTGTTTCGAAGCCAACGCACGTTTCCCCAAGGCACATTCTCGTCGTCGAACGCAATGACGACCGCCACGTTGCTTCGGAGGTTGATCGCCGGTTCGGCGAACAGCTTCGACTCATCAAACGCTTCCCCGATTCGCTCCGGGTGCCACCGCGCCGCGTCGACCTCGTAGACGACCGTGCTCATCTTCGGGTAGATGGTCTGCAAGGGCAGTTCGTCAGCGCTTTCTCCGAAGCCGTCGAGGAACTCGGCCCTTCTCGCATGTCGACCGAGCGCCCCCTCGCTGATCTCGGAGAGCAAGCCGTTCCAGTCAGAGTCTTGGGCATAGAGGTCGGCGATCGCCGACTCCACGCGGGGATCGGTGATGTTGGCCACGACGCTCGCGTCACCGAGGTCGGGCGTGGTACGCGTGAAGCGCCCGATGAACTGGAGCGTGATAGCGAGGCCTCGGTGATGATCGTGCAGCGCAGCCACCTTGAGCTCGGGCAGGTCGAACCCCTCGCCAAACATGTCGACGCAGATGATGATGCGGGACCGGCGATTGTTCATCGCGTCGAACGCTTCTTGTTGTTCTGACTGGGTCTGTTGGCTGTGAACGAGCACTGCGTCAGTTCGGCCGAGCGACTGGTAGAGGGCGTGCACATGCTCCGCCCGCGTGATGCTCTTGCAGCGCGCCATGAGGAGATGGTCGCGGCCACTCCCCACGTCTTCGTCGAGGATCCCGAGTGCAGCCTGGGCGATCCGTTCGTCGGCAGCACCGGGATCGAACTCATACACCGGGTGAAAAGAGATGGGTCGGAAGTACCCCGCTGCCTGGGCTAGGCGCAGGGGGTACTCATAAATCGACCGCCCGGAGACGTGGCGGCCATCGCCGCGATAGGGCGTCGCCGTGAACTGCACTACTGGCCGATCGGCGAACAGCTGTCGAAACTCCGCCCAGGTCCGCGCTCCGATGTGGTGAGCCTCATCGATGAACAGGTGGCTCGCTTCCTCGGCCAAGGTCGCCTGGACTTCGGGCACCGCCTGGGTCAGCGCCTGCATAGTCGCGACCAGAACGTTGCAGCTGCCCAAGAGCTCACGAGCCTCTGCGGCATTCGCGATCCGGCGATCGATGACGCCGACCACCGGATAGTCAGCGGACGACGAGATGCAACCGACGTCCTTGAGGAGCCCCAGGGACAGGAACTTGTCCGCGAGCTGAGTCCGAAGAGCGCGGCTAGGGACGGCGACGAGTAGGGGCGTGAGGCGCTCTCGTACGAGGGCCGCGATCATCGTGTCCGTCTTGCCGGTACCTGTTGGCATGACGATGGTGGCGACGTCGTCGCGCGCTGTCCAGTACCCCACCAGCGCGTGAAGCGCGCCGAGCTGAGGTGTTCGGAGACCTGCGCTCGAGTGTGAGGCCTCGCGGAATGTGAAGGCGCCTTCCCAGCTCGCTATGACGCTCTCGCACACTTGCGGCAGGTTCCGTGCATCCTGCGGGCGTGGAGGCTTTGGCGCGAGCCACCGCCAGGAGTCCTGATACTCAAGGTAGCTCAGCGGGTCAGCCTCGGTCCCATCGCTCAGAATAACCCCAGCAACCCCGGTAGGTGGGGTGATCCGCCGCGGGCAGATCAGGATGCGACCGGCGGCCTCCGATTCGAGCTGCAGGACCGGGACCCGACCAGCATGGAGAGCCGGCGAGATCCTTACCACGTGATGCGCTGCAGCCACCTCAAGCTGGCGGAGCTTGTTGGCGCCGACGCGCGCGTCCAGCGCGAGCCGTCGCGGCAGCACGACAGTCGCTTCGCCCGCACCCGCTTCGGTGCTCACGATCGCGTCCGGGGAATCATGACCTCCATTGAGCGCGCGAATGTCCGCCGACTGTACGGATATTGACGCTGACAAGGACCTCGAGCGGATCTCGCCAAGGACAGTCCAGCGGCCGGGCGGCCGTTGGCGCTCGGTGGTTCAGCGCACGGTCCGTCCCTGTCAGCTGAGCGAGCCACGGTGTCGCTATGGAGACGTCATCGCAGCCCGAGTTGAGGGGGCGTCGTTTCGCTGGCGGATTGCTAGCGGCAGCGCGCTGCGGTGAACTGCTAGTTATCGGTCGGTGTGAGGTTGTGTGCGCGTGATCTTGTGGGACGGCGACCGCGGTACGGGCGCGGGCACAGATGTCGATGGGATCTGGGTGGTCGAGCGCTGTCTGGAAGGCGTCGATGGTTTCTGCAGTTGGCTGCGGTCGGCCGAACGAGATGGACTGCGCGTCAAGGTATGACGAATTCCGCCCAGTCCTGCATGAGCTGGCGACGCTGGTCCAACAGGTCTGAACGGACGTAGGCGGCTTCGACACTGTTGCCGACGACGTGCGCCAAGGCGGCTTCACCGACGGCCCAGGGGGTGGCGGTTTGTTCGATGCACCAGGTCTTGAAGGCGGATCGGAAGCCGTGAACCGTCGTGTCGAGTTCGTAGGTGCGCAACAGCTTGAGCAGTGCTTGCCAGCTCAGCGGCTCACCTCGGCGAAGTGGGCTGGGGAATACGAGGCCACTGCCGTCGTCGAGTGGCTTGGCCTTTTCCAGAACGTCGAGGGCTTGACTACTGAGAGGCACCCGGTGCTCACCGTTGGCCTTCATGCGTTCAGCGGGAATCGTCCACGTGGTGCTCTCGACATCGATTTCGGACCAGCGAGCCCCTCGTGCCTCGCCGGATCGAACGGCTGTCAGAACCAAGAAGCGCAGGCACAACCTCGACGCTTCGCTCGCCTGGGATTGGGTGATCTTGTCCAGTGCTGCGGCCACCTCTGAGTAGGGGAGTGCTCGCTGGTGGTTCTTGACCTTGGGCATCGATGGGAGTGCACCGTCGATTGCTTCGCCGGCGGGATTGGTATCCACCCATCCGTGTGCCATCCCATACTGCATCACCTTCCGAATGCGCTGGCGCACACGCCGCGCCGTCTCAGGCTTGGTGGTCCAGATCGGTGAGAGGACAGCGATGATGTCGCTGCGCTCGATGCGGTGCAGCGAGGCATTTCCGATGCGGGCAAACGCATAGCGCTCGAGGCTCGAGAGCCACTCGTTGGCAGCTTGCTTGTTGCGCCAGCGCGGCCGGTTCATCTCGTGGACCGTCTTCGCTGCGGTGGCGAACGTCGGCACACGGTCGGCTTGATGAGGGCCGAGTGGATCGCCTCCCTCGGCGGCGTCAGCGCGCATGTCCGCGGCCCGAAGTCGGGCATCGGCGAGGCTGACTGCGGGGTAGCCGCCGATGCCAACGTCGCGTTGCTTGCCGTCGACGGTCAAGCGCACGACCCACGACCGGGTGCCGCTCGTCTTGACAACGAGCGTGAGCCCATCCCCGTCCGCGTGCTTGCCCGGCGTTGCGTGTTGGACTGTCTTGGCGGTGAGCCGCCTGGAGCGTCGCACGAGTTCCCTTTTCTGGTTCCCTTTTTCTAGGGAACTGACGCTATTGCATGGGAACTGCCGAAGCAAGCAATTTGCCAGAAATATCCTCTGACCTGTAGTTTTGGGAACTTCTGGGAATTCTTGGCAAGTCTCTCGGGTGGAGCTAAGGGGAATTGAACCCCTGACCTCTTCCATGCCATGGAAGCGCTCTACCAACTGAGCTATAGCCCCGAGGTTCCACGACGATACCAGCGCGCCGGCGAAATTCGAGGGAGACGGCGAGGTGCGCGACGAGCCGCTGCGGGCGTAACGTCGGACCCATGAGCATCCCCGTGGAGCCGGCCGACATCGGCAATCAGATGGAGCGTTTCGGCATAGCTGCGTACGTGTTGACCGTGCGTGACGACGCCACACCGCACATCGCTCACCTGGCGATGCGCCTCGACGGTGACGTGCTGCGCTGCGGCGCCAGCCGGTCCGCAGCCGCCAACGTGGCCGACCGACCGAACATCTCGGTGCTGTGGCCGCCGTATGAGCCGGGCGGCTACTCGATGATCGTGGACGCCGTCGCCCGGACCATCGAAGGCACCGATGGCCTCGAACTGGAGCTCCGGCCGAGCTCTGGGGTGCTGCACCGGCCTGCGACGCCGGCCACACCGGCCAGCGACACGGGTTGCGAGTCGGACTGCGCCCCGCTGAGCGCCACCGGCACCTGACAAGAACGCAACCGCACTGCGTCACCGACGCTTCGAGCTATCTGGCGCTAGCTCTTCAGCTCGTTGCTGTGTCTAGTGCTTCAGCGACCGTACGAGCGCGCTGGCGCTAGCTCTTCAGGTCGTTGAAGATCGTCTCCCAGCGGGAGCGGTCGCCCTTGTAGGGGGCGTAGAAGCTCACACGGTCCACAACGTCGTCGAAGCGGCGCTTCAGTTCAGCGGCCACGCGCTCTGGCTCGGCAACCACAGCGAAGGCGTCGAGGATGTCGTCATCGACGAGGTTGGCCATCTCGACCCAGCGGCCCTCTTTCGACATGGCGTTCAGCTCGGTTTGCATGTCGCCCCAGCCGTGGCAGTCGAGGACGGGCCGGTACGCCGGCGTGGATCCGTAGAACGCCACCTGCTGCTTGGTGGCCTCCTTGGCCTTGGTCATGTCCTCTTCGGTGCTGCCAGTGACGATGAACGATGGCCCGGAGATCGTGATCTCGCTGGGGTCGCGGCCAGCCCGCGCGGCGCCTCGTTCGAGTGCCGGGATGGTCTCCTCACGCAGGTATTTCTCGGTGGTGAAGCCGTGGCAGAGGAACATGTCGCAGGTCTCGCCGGCCACCTCGGTCATGAGCGGGCCGACGCCGGCCAGCGCCAGGCGTGGCGGGCCGTAGGGGTTCTCACCGGGGTCGAAGAACGGCGTCATCAGTGTGTGCTCGTAGAAGTCACCGCGGAAGTTCAGCTTCTCGCCGTTGTTCCAGCAGTTCCAGATTGCCTTGATCGCCAGGATCATCTCGCGCATGCGAGCGGCTGGCTTGGACCACTCCATCGAGAATCGTCGCGTGATGTGAGGCCGGATCTGGCTGCCGAGGCCCAAGATGAACCTGCCCTCGGAAAGCGTCTGAATGTCGTTGGCGCTGTACGCCAGCGACATCGGGTTCCGGGCGAATCCCACCACGATGCTGGTGCCCAGCTCCACCGTGGAGGTGGCATGCGCCATGAGCGGGAGCATGGTGAAGGGGTCGTGGCTGGTCTCTGGCACCCACAGACCGTCGTAACCCAACGCTTCTTGTTCCCGGCTCGACTCCATGATGTCGTCGAATCCGCTGCTGACTCCGACGCCGCCGTCTACCTTCATGGCGGGGACATTAGTGGCCCGCGTTGGAATTGGCTCAGGCTTCGAGTTGGCTCAGCAGTCGGCGAGCACGGCTTCGGCACGCTCGGCCAGCGCAACAATGCTCTGCGGGAACTGGTGGACCTCGGCAGGTATTTCTGGGATGGCACCGCCCACGTACCGGGCGTGGACGCCTTCGAGGATGCAAGCGAGACGCCAGCTGGCGAAGGCAAAGTGCCAGTCGATTGCCCCGAGGTCTCGGCCGGTTGCCTCTGCGTAGGCATTCGCGAGCTGGTGACGGGTCCAGAATCCCTCCGCAGTAGTGGCGTTGTGGCCCAGGGGGCTGAAACCGTCATCGGGCTCCACCCAGTAACCCAGCAGGAATCCCAGATCGGCCGTCGGGTCTCCCAGCGTGGCGATCTCCCAGTCCAGAACCGCCGCCACATCGCCATCCGCGGTCACCAGGCAGTTGTCGAGGCGGTAGTCGCCATGGACCAGCGCGGCATCAGTCTGGGGCGGTATCGACGCCACCAATCTGTCGTGGACGTGTTCGATGATCGGCAGGTCACGTGAGGTCATGGCGTTGAACTGGCGTTGCCATACGTGCAGTTGCCGGGCGACGTAGTCCGCCGAGCGGCCAAGGTCGGCGAGCCCTGTGGCGTCGAGATCCGTGGCGTGGATCGCTACGAGACACTCCACCAGCCGGGCGGACAGCGCACTACGCGCTTCGGGGCTGAGTTCATCTGCTTCTGAGTGGGAACGCAGCACGCTGCCTTCGACGAAGTCGGTCACGTAGAAGTCGGCACCATTCACCGAGGCATCGGTGCACAGACCGACGACCGGCGGGGTGGGCACGTCGGTATCGGCCAGGCTCGAAAGCAGCCGGTGCTCCCGCACCATGTCGTGTGCGCCGGCCAGCAAGTGGGCCAGCGGTGGCCGTCGGAGCGCCCAACGCCGGCCCTGTGCGTCGGTGACGCGGTAGGTCAGGTTCGAATGACCTCCGGTGATGAGCTCGAACTGCAACGGCGGCGCGACCGTCGCTCGTTCGGCCAGCCAGTTCGTGACCGGCACCGGATCGATTCCCGCAACCGGATCGCCGGCAGGGTCGACTGCAGCTGACGCCATCGTTCCCTCCCGTGGTCGAAGCCCGTCGCGCTCCATCATGGCCTCGGCGGTCGGGCGATGCCCCGCCAGCGGCGAGCGCGGGCGTGTCGGCGGCAGTCGGGAATGGTCCAGCCAAGCACCAGCCCCAATACGCTTCGCCGGTGCTGTTCGTAACGGTCTATGCGACGCAGTTTTTGCTCACGGCCTCCCTGGGCGTCATCTTCGCCTATCTCGCGGATCTTCAAGATCGCTACGACCTCACCAACCTCGAACTGGGCACCATCGCGGCGGTCGGTTTCATCGCAGGGTTGGTGTCACAGCTGCTGCTGTCGCCGCTGGTGGATCGCGGTCACCACCGCGCGGTGGTGTGGGTTTCGGTGCTCTCCGCGGTGGCAGGCGCCTTTGGATTCGTATTAGCGGATTCGACATGGTCCCTGGTGACCAGTCGGGCCTTGGCGGGCGTCAGCTTCGGCCTCTTCGGTCTGGTGGCCCGCAAGGCGCTCATCGGGCACGACATCAGCGGCAGCGGCTCCAAGGTGGGCGGTTTGCTGTCATTCGGCGTCGCCGGCTTCGTCAGCGGTCCGTTTATCGGCGCGGCGCTCAGCGGCGTCTCCTTCGAGGCGCCGTTTCTGGTCACCGGCACCGTGATGGCGCTGCTCGGACCGTTCGCCGCAATCCTGATCTCGAACTCGCCGATCGCCGGCACCGCCGTGGACTACTCGGACCTGCTCATCTTGCTGCGGCGGCCCCGTGTGCAGGCGGCAATCTTGGTGCACGTCGGTGTCTGGGGTCTGGTGGGGATGTTTGACGCGACGGTCGATCGGTACCTGACCGATCTCGGGCTCTCCTCGACTGAGTTCGCAATCGGGCTCCTCATTCTCGGCATCCCGTTCATGCTGCTGCCCCCGCACGCCGGCGCCCTGGCTGAACGTCTCGGTGGGGGTCGGGTCGCCGTGCCCGCCCTCGTGCTGTTCGCGCCCGCGGTGGTGCTGTACGGCTGGGTCGGGGGCTTGTGGACCTTCATCGCAATCGGAGTGGCCGAAGCGATCACGGAGTCTTACAGCGAGATGGGTGCACAGGTCCTGGTGCTGGAGGCAACCGGCGTCGAACAGGCGGCGATGGGCACCGGTGTGCTCGAGGCAATCGGTCTCGCGATGGCTGCCGTCGCTGCTTTCGCAGGCCCGTCATTGTACGGCCAGTTTGGCCCACGCTGGCTCTTCGGTGTCTGGGGCGTTGTCTGCCTGGTGCTCTCGGGCATCGTCATGCTGAGATTGAAAGCAGTGAAAATTCCACCAAAGGGAATCACGCTGTCTCACTAGGGTCGCACTCATGCGGGCGCCGGGCGCTGAGCGCTCTACGGACTGGCGTTCGGTAGCGGCCGAGGCCGCCGGATTCGCCCGGCGGGTCGGCATGGTGCCCGTGCTGGTGCTGCTCGGTGCCATCGGGGCGGTTGTTGCGGCAGGTTTCCTGGCCGGTGTGCGGCACGGTGCGCCCGAGCCGGTCGACCTGCCGCTGGCAGCAGCGGGAGCGCCGCCGCCCATCGCTACCACCCAACCCTCGATGCTGCGAGTCCATCTCGCCGGGGCTGTCGCCAAACCCGGGCTCTACGAGGTGCCGGCGAGTTTCCGTGTGGGCGACCTGGTTGACGCCGCGGGCGGACCGACCGCTGATGCAGATACAGCGGCGGTCAATCTCGCGGAGCGGATGCGTGACGGCCAACAGGTCTACGTGCCCTTCGTGGGGGAGCAGCCCGCCGCCTCGATCGCAGGCCCCGATGCGTCCGGACCACTGGATGTGAACACAGCAACGGCGGCGCAGCTTGAGGGACTGCCTGGCATCGGCCCTTCGCTGGCGGCAGCCATCGTTGCGTACCGCGCTGAGCACGGGCCGTTCGCGACGCTCGACGCATTGGAACAGGTGCCCGGGATCGGGCCATCCAAGCTCTCCCAGCTCCGGCCCCGTGCAACGGTCTAGACCGCCGAGACCGCCGAGTTCGCCGAGTCCGCCGCGAGCGGCGCCCCGGCGCTTCGGGGGCCTCAGCGCTGTCGGCGATCGGTGGCTGATCACCGGAGCGGTCGCGACAGCAGCCGGTGCACTGTGGGCGCCTTCGGTGTCGTGGTGGTGGGGGGCAGCCTTCGTGGGCGCGGGCCTGCGAACCCGTACCCGTGTGCTCGTTCCGGTCGGCCTGCTGGTACTGGGGGCTGCAGCCATGGGGCAACAGATCGCCCAGTTGAGCGCAGCGGTGGGAGGGGACTTCGAGGGCGAAGCGGTCCTGGTCGGCGATCCCCGATGGCGCTCGGGCGCCTTGGTCGTCCCCTTCAGCGAGGTCATCGGCCAAGAGCAGTTCCGGTGGGAAGGCCGCGCACGCGGCCCCGCTGCGTGGAAGCTGGAAGATGCTGCGCTGGGGGAGCGCTGGCTCTTGAGCGTAACCGCGACACCCGCAGAGCCCGCCGACCGGCACTTCGTGTGGCCGCGGCATCTTGCGGGGAACGCCCAGATCCACACGGCCTGGCGCCAAGACGGCGGCAGTGCGCCGTTCCGTCTCGCAAACTCCATGCGCAGCCTGATCGAGGCGTCGAGTGATTCGTTGTCGCAACGGGATGCAGCGCTGCTTGCCGGCTTCGTCTACGGCGACGATCGAGGACAGCTTCCCGAAGTCGTGCACGACTTCCGGGCGACGTCGCTCACCCACTTGCTGGCCGTGTCCGGTTCGAACGTGGCGTTCGTTCTGTTGCTGTTCGCACCGCTGCTGGTCCGGCTGCGGCCAGGGGTCCGGCTTGGCGCTGTCGGGGTTCTGCTCGCTCAGTTCGCTGTGCTGACCAGGGGTGAGCCCTCGGTGCTGCGGGCGTGCGTGCTTGCCACGTTGGCAGTCGGAGCACATGCCGTCGGCAGGCGGGCATCCGCTCCGCGCCTGCTGGCGCTTGCGATCATCGTGCTGCTGCTTGTCGATCCGCTGCTGGTGCGCTCGGTCGGTTTTCAGCTCTCGGTTGCAGCGACGGCCGCCATCGTGGTCGGCGCTCGCCCCATCTCCAGGCTCCTGTGGGGCCCGTCGTGGCTGCGCTTGGCCCTCGCAGCGACGCTGAGCGCCCAGGTGGGAGTGCTGCCCGTCCAGCTTGCCGTGTTCGGCTCGCTGCCGCTCGTGAGCATCCCCGCCAACGTCTTGGCCGGCCCGATTGCAGGACCGGCCATGGTCTGGGGCCTCATCGGCGGTCTGGCGGGGGGCGTGGCGGGCGACGCCGTCGCATCGGTTCTGCACATCCCGACCAGGTTCATGATGGGTTGGGTCGCCGGTGTGGCCCGATGGGGAGCGGCGCTGGGCTGGCCGCACATCGAGCCGTCGGAGATCGCCGCAGCCGTCGCCGTCATCGGGCTCTGCGCAGCCGCTGCGTACCTGCTGCGCGCCTACGGCGTCGTGCCGCGTAGCCTTGCGATTGTCGCTGCTGGGATCGGGATCTGGGTCGTGGCCGGCGTCCACCGGCCGCCGCTTCCCTCGGGTGTGCATCTGTCCGTGCACCGCGTCGACCCCACCGTCGTCGTCGTGGATCGTCCAGATGCAGCGCGGGCCCTCGACCAGCTCGCCACGGCTGGAGTCGACGACATCGACGTGCTGGTGGCCCGCTCGGCCAGCCGGGCAGGGCGAGAAGCGGTGCGGGCATTGGACGCCCGGCACGAGATCGCGAATCTTCTCGCACCGGCGGGCCTCGGAGGCCGTGTCCCGTACAACTCAGTGACCGAACCCGTCGCCGTCGGCGGCCTCGTGGTCGAGCCCGCAGCGCAGCGCCTGCGCGTCTCGACCGAAGTAGCGTCAAATACGTGGGCGCAAGACCCGTGAACCCGGCGATGCACGGGCAGGCCACCCATCGGGGAGCAGGTCGCTAATGCCCGGTGGAAGTGTGCGACTCGTCAGCGGCGCGGACGAGATCCTCACCGCCACCGCAGTGCGTGCGGCGGTCTCTGAATTGGTCGGCGATGCCAACCGGGCAGACGTGATTGACGAGTACTCCGACGATGAGTACGCGCTAGCCGATCTGGTCATCTCGGCATCGACCCCGCCGATGCTCGCTACACACCGGGTCGTTGTCGGCCGCCGCCTCAGCCGCTTCAGTGCCACGGAGCTCGCCCCGCTCATCGACTGGCTTGATGATCCGTGTCCCACGACCGATCTCGTTCTCGAGTGGGACACAGCCCGTGTGCCTCGAGCGCTCGTCGAAGCTGCCGAAGCCGCCGGTGGCCAGCGGATCGCGTCCGACGTGCCCGGCGGGGCGCGCAATCGCCGGACCTGGCTCACCGAGCGTCTCGCGGAGGCTTCAGTCCAGTTCGATGCCCGTGCTGGAGCATGCATCGCCGAGCATCTCGGGGAGGAACTCAGCCGCCTCGGAGCCGTGATCGAAACGCTGGAGGCCATCTACGGCGCAGGTGCCCGCTTGGGGCCCGATGACGTGCTGCCGTACCTCGGTGCAGAGGGTGACGTCCCGCCATGGGAGCTGACCGACGCGATCGATCGAGGTGATGTGGGCGGCGCACTCGCCGTGCTGGGGCGCATGTGGGGCGCTGGTCGACACCCGCTGGCTGTCACGGCAGCCGTGGCTGGACATATCACCCGCGTGGCCCGCCTCGATGGCGCCGATGCTGCGAACGAGAAGGAGGCGGCTCGTGTGCTGGGCCTACGCGGCTCCACGTTTCCGGCCCGCAAGGCGCTTGACGCCGGCCGGCGGCGCGGCAGCGGGGGGATCGCGAGGGCTGTCGAACTTCTGGCGGCGGCTGACGTGGACTTGCGCGGACGGTCCGGACTCGATCCCCGATGTGTTGCCGAGATTCTCTGCGCGCGGCTCGCGGCCGGTGCCCGTTGATCGCTAGCGCGGCGGTCTAGGCCTCGTTGGTCTGCGTTGAACGGGCCACGAGACGGGACTTGCGCCGACCTGCCTCATTGGGGTGGATAACGCCCTTGGCGGCCGCCATGTCGAGACGCTTCTGGACGGCACGCATCAGCTCATCGGTGGGTTCACCGGCTTCCGCAGCAGCGATGACTGCCTTCTCGCGCGTCCGCAATTCTGAGCGAATGGCTCGATTCCGCACCCGGCGCGTCTCGTTCTGGCGGTTGCGCTTGATCTGGCTCTTGATGTTGGCCACGAAGGCGTGCTCTCTGTCTCGGTGGCGGCCACGAAGGCGTGCCCGCTGGGAGTCGGTTGGGTGTATTCGGGTCCTGAGGCGAGTAGCCACGGATTGTCCCGAAACCGGCCTCGCAGGGTACCGTGCGGCCTGCGATGCCCCACGTGCCTCCTGCGTCTGCTGATGGGTCTGCCCAGGGGTCTGACCGTGGGTCTGACCGTGTCGGGCCCGGTTCGATCCGCAACTTCTCGATCATCGCCCACATCGACCACGGGAAGTCCACGCTGTCGGACCGGATCCTGGAATTGACCGACGCTGTGGAGGAGCGCTCGATGCGCGCCCAGTACCTCGATTCCATGGAGCTCGAACGGGAGCGCGGCATCACCATCAAGGCCCAGAACGTGCGGGTGAGCTGGCAAGGGCACACGCTGCACCTCATCGACACACCTGGGCATGTGGACTTCGGGTACGAAGTGAGCCGCTCGCTGGCGGCCTGTGAAGGCGTGGTGCTGCTTGTCGATGCCGCACAGGGCATCGAGGCGCAGACGTTGGCGAACTGCTACCTGGCTCTCGAGTCAGATCTCACCATCGTGCCGGTGCTCAACAAGATCGACCTCCCCGCGGCCGATCCGGATCTGTACGCGTCGGAAATCGAACGCGTGCTGGGCATTGACGCGAGCGAGGTGCTGGCGATCTCGGCCAAGACCGGCGAGGGCGTCGCAGCGCTGCTCGACGCAATTGTGGAGCGCATCCCCCCGCCCGGCGGCGATCCGCAAGCTCCGCTTCAGGCGCTGATCTTCGATTCCCACTTCGACCAGTACCGAGGCGTGGTGTCCTCGCTGCGCGTGATGAATGGTCGGCTGTGCACTGGCGATCGGCTGCGGTTCATGCATGCCGGTGGGCTGCACCTGTGCGAGGAAATCGGACTGCGCCTGCCCGCGGTGACACCGACAGACGAATTGGGACCCGGCGAGGTCGGGTACCTCATCGCGGGCATCAAGGACGTGGCTGAGGCCCGCTCCGGCGAGACCGTCACGTCGGCCACGGCGCCGGCTGATGCACCGCTGGCCGGCTACGACGACCCGAAGCCGATGGTGTTCTGCGGGCTGTACCCCGTCGACGGCGACGAGTACACCGATCTGGGAGAGGCGCTGGCGAAGCTGAGGCTCAATGACGCCTCCGTGACTTTCGAGCCCGAGACTTCAGGTGCGCTGGGATTCGGGTTCCGCTGCGGCTTCTTGGGTCTGCTGCACATGGAGATTGTCCGCGAGCGGCTCGAGCGCGAGTTCGGACTGTCTCTCATCGCCACAGCACCGTCGGTGGCCTACCGGGTGCACACCGACGACGATCGCGAGCTGGAGGTCGACAATCCTTCCGACCTGCCATCCGCGGCTCAGATTGCCGAAATCGCCGAGCCCATGCTGAACGTGTCCGTGCTGACGCCGACTGCCTACACGGGCGCGGTCATGGACCTGTGCCAGTCGCGTCGGGGCTCGATGACCTCCATGGACTACCTGTCGCCCGAACGCGTCGAGCTGCGCTACGAGCTGCCGCTGGCGGAGGTCGTGACTGACTTCTTCGACCAGCTCAAGAGCCGTACCCAGGGGTACGCGAGCCTCGATTACGACCACGCGGGTTACCGGTCTGAGCGCCTCGTGCGCGTTGACATCCTGCTCAACGGCGAACCAGTGGATGCATTCTCTGCCATCCGTCACCGTGATGGCGCGTATCCCTACGGCAAGGCCATTACCGCGAAGCTCGCCGAACTCATCCCGCGTCAGCTGTTCGACGTTCCGATCCAAGCCGCCATAGGCGGGCGGATCATCGCCCGCGAGACGGTCAAGGCGAAGCGCAAGGACGTGCTGTCGAAGTGCTACGGCGGCGACATCACCCGCAAGCGCAAGCTGCTCGAGCGGCAGAAGGAGGGCAAGAAGCGGATGAAGGCCATTGGGCGTGTCGAGGTGCCCAACGAGGCCTTCGTGTCCGCCCTTCGCCTCGACACGTGAGCGGTCGTGCCCGCGCAGCTAGTCCCCCTGTTGGCCGGAATCGGTGTCGGTAGCATCGACATCATCGCCGTCATCCCATGGTGACAGGCTTGCGGCTCGGGCCGCGGAGGAGTGATGGACGAGCGCAGAGCCACGGTGCTGCGAGCGGTGGTCGAGAACTTCATCGAGAGCGCGCAGCCAGTCGGCTCCGCAGCGGTGCTCGAGATGACTCGTCTCGATGTGTCACCCGCGACCGTGCGAAACGACCTCGCCGCGCTCGAATCTGGCGGCTACCTGATGCAGCCGCACACCAGTGCCGGCCGTGTGCCGACTGAGGCGGGCTACCGGTACTTCGTGGACGGCCTCGGACCCGGTTCCCTGGACAGCACAGGCGTCCGGCAGGTAGGTGCGTTCTTCGCCCATGCACAAGGACAGATCGAGGAGCTGCTCGCCGACACCAGCCGCCTCTTGTCTGACCTGACCGAGTATGCAGCGATGGTCGTCGCGCCGAGCCACGACCGCGACAGCATCCGATCGGCCCAGCTGGTGGACCTCGGCGGCGGTCGATTGCTTGTGGTGTTAGTGATGTCGTCGGGCGTCGTGGAGCGGACCTACGTCGACGTGTACAGCAACCCGGACTTGGAGGCGGCGGCCCAGGGGCCTGCTGCAGGTGCAGCCTCTGCGGTCTTGGCCGCAGCGCTTGTGGGAAGGACTCGTACGCAGCCGCCGCTGGTTCGCGAGACCGGAGATGCCCCAACCGATGCACTGGCGGCCGCGGCCCTCTCCGCCCTGGCTGCCGACGAACCGCATCCGAGCGAGCTCTACGTGGGTGGCACGGCCAAGATCACTGAGCAGTTCGAAGCAGTGTCATCGCTGCGTTCAGTCTTGTCGGTGCTGGAAGAGCAGCTGATGGTCGTGACGCTGCTGCGAAGCCTGGTGGATCGCGGTCTCAGTGTGGCCATCGGATCCGAGACCGGCATGAAGCCACTGGCGGAATGCTCGGTGGTGGTTGCGCCCTACGAGGTAGATGGCCGAACAGTCGGCAGCGTCGGCCTGCTCGGCCCGACACGGATGGACTACTCGAAGGCGCTTGCAGCGGTGCATACGGTGAGCCGGAGGCTGTCGGATTCGCTTGGAGATGGCGACGGCGCACATATGCCGGCGGGCTTGTCGCGATCGGCCCAGGAATAGACCCATCACAGATGCCTGCGGACTATTACGAGTTGCTCGGTGTGAGCCGCGACGTTACCGAGAACGATCTCAAGCGTGCATACCGGGGCAAAGCCCGTGAGCACCACCCTGATGCGAATCCCGGCGACGATGGGGCTGAGGCCCGTTTCAAGGAGATCAGCGAGGCCTACGCCGTGCTGTCGGATCCGGAGGCGCGGGCCCGATACGACCGCTTCGGACATGAGGGCTTGCGGGGCGGGATGGGCGGACCCGCGTTCGATTTCGACCTCAGCGACATCTTCGAGTCCTTCTTCGGAGGGAACCCGTTCCGCAGCGGCCGATCGCGCCGCCCGGCAGGTCCACCTCGCGGCGACGACCATGAGACGGTCGTCGACCTCGACTTCGCCGAGGCCGTCTTCGGTACCGACCGGCCGATCGAGGTACGGACACTGGTTCCGTGTGACGATTGCGGTGGCTCGGGCGCCGCAGAGGGCACGTCGCCGACCGTCTGCAGCATCTGCGAAGGCATTGGCCAGGTGCGCCAGGTACGCCAGAGTTTCCTGGGCCAGATGGTGACCACTGCGCCCTGTGCTCGATGCCGTGGGATCGGTGAGGAGATTGCCGAGCCGTGCCGATCGTGCCGGGCCGAAGGGCGCCGTGCAGAACACGTCTCGCTCGTTGTGCGTGTGCCGCCCGGCGTCGATTCTGGCGCCACGCTTCGACTGAGCGGCCGCGGGTCCGTCGGGCCTCGCGGGGGACCCGCGGGCGACCTGTATGTGCATCTCCGTGTCTTGGAGTCTGATGTCTTCGTGCGCCAGGGCGACAGCCTGGTGGCGGAGCTGCCGGTGACGATGCTGCAGGCAGCGCTGGGTACGACGCTGTCGTTCGACACGCTGGACGGGCCGCAGGAACTTGCTGTAGCGGCGGGCACGCAGCCGAACGACACCATCCGGTTGAGCGGACTCGGCGTGCCCCGAGCGAACGGGCGCGGACGGGGCGACCTGCACGTGGTGGTGCGGGTGGACATCCCGAAGAAGCTCTCGAAGTCCGAGGCGGTGAAGCTGAAAGAGGTCGCTGCCGAGCGCGGTGAACCCGTGGACGGCAACGCCGACCCTGTACTTGCGGGGGCGAGCGAGACCCAACCCGACGGCGACCGTCGGCCGGCTGGCCGGCGCAAGCGGCGCCACAAGCACTGAGATCTCCCGGTATGGAGCCAGACGCCGGAATCTCCGAAGTCGACGTCCGATCTGCCCGCCGGCGCCGCTCAGCGGAGTTGGATGCACTGGTAGGAGAGCGGCTGCGTGCCATGCGTCGCCAGCGGCGGCTATCCCTGGCTGATGTGGAGGCGGTGTCTGGCGGCGAGTTCCGGACATCAATCCTGGGGGCATACGAGCGCGGTCAGCGGGGTCTGCGAGTGCATCGCCTCCTGCGACTGGCCGAGATCTACGGCGTACACCCCGCTGCCCTGTTGCCGCAGGAGCTGCCGGTGTCTGGTGGCCGCGAGCCGCCTCGCACACCCAGCGAGGCTCGGACCCCCGCATCGTCCAACTTTCCCCCTGAGGCCGTGCTGTGAGGGACCTGTGAGGGACACTGGGGGATCCAGGGCTCCCGCAGTACAGGAGACGTCGCCCGAGTTCGGCGTGTACTGCCATATTCCGTTTTGCACGCACCGCTGCGATTACTGCGCATTTGCGACGTGGACGGATCGCAGCCATCTCATCGTCGACTACATGGCGAGCTGCCGTCGCCAGGCCCACGAACTGGCGGGGGAGCTTCCGCCGGTGACATCGGTGTTCTTTGGCGGCGGCACGCCGAATCTGGTGGAGCCTTCGCTGCTTGCCGACGTGCTGGAGGAGTTACCGCTGACCGAGGACGCGGAGGTAACAGTCGAGTGCAATCCGGACTTGGTCACGGCGGACCAAATGCAGGCGTACGCGGGCATGGGCGTGAACCGTGTCAGCCTCGGAGTGCAGTCGATGGTTCCCCATGTGCTCGAGGCGCTGGGCCGACGTCATGATCCGCAGATGGTGCCTGCATCGATTGACGCGGTCAGGCATGCGCGCATCGACCAGTTCAATCTGGACCTGATCTTCGGTTCGCTCACCGAATCGGTGTCCGACTGGAAGCGCACGCTGGTCGAGGCCATTGCGCTCGAGCCAGATCACCTGAGCGTGTACGGGCTGACCCCCGAACCCGGCACAGCACTCGGAGACGATCCTTCCCGACATCCCGACGACGACGACATGGCCGACAAGTACCTGCTTACCGACGAGCTGCTGGATCAGGCGGGCTACGAGATCTATGAGATTTCCAACTGGGCTCGGCCCGGCGCGCAATGCCGGCACAACCTGCTGTATTGGCAACAGGGCTCCTACGCGGGCATCGGCTGCGCCGCGCACAGCCACCGTGACCGCCGCCGCTACTGGAGCGTTCGCACACCCGAGCGGTTCATCGCAGCGATCTCGACGGGAACTTCGGTCACCGCCGGCAGCGAGGAGCTGGACTCCGACGACAGCCGCATCGAGGCGCTGCAGCTTGCGCTGCGCACTTCCGCCGGTGTCCCCGCCGATGCGGTTCCCGACGACGTCGCGCACCTGCTCACGCCCGCCAGCCAGGGTCGTCTCAAGCTGACCGCTCGTGGACGCCTCGTCGCAAACGAGGTGGCAATCCGTCTGGAGCTGCCGTCGCGGCGCTAGCGCGACTGCGCGCTCAGTACCAGCGCAGCATCCGCCGCGGGCTCGCGTTGGGACAACGTCAGGTGCAGATCGCCATAGTGCACAACCAGCGCATCGCAAGAAAGATCGTGCGCCGTGCCGAACGACGACGACGACCTCGACACAGCGTCGGCGTGCTGAGGCACAACAGCAATGCGAGCTGGAACGACGTGGCGTTCCGGCGGGGGCCACGAACCGTAGAAGCCGACGATGCCCGAACTGGGCTTCACAACCGCCAACGTCGAACGGCCGTCGCAGTCCCAATCGCCGACCGCGACGAGGTCACCATCGGCACCGAGCGTCCATTCACCGTGCGGAGTGCGCACGGCCGCCGACCGACGATGTGCGGCGGGCATCTCGATGCGGACGGGTACCGGGCAGCCATCCCCGCGGACGTCGGCGTGATATAGCACGACCGTCGCATGGGCACTCGCCTCCTCACTCTGCGGTGGTGTGCTGGGGGGCTCGCTGGGCTCAGCTGAGCCGTCTCTGCCCTCGCCAACATCGAGATCGGCGCCGGTCCACTCGGGGCAATACGCCGTTGCCGTGCTGTAGAGCAAGGTCGCTCCCGTGGACGCGGGCTTCTCGGAGGTGATCGTGGCATCGGGCAGTGCGGTCGAGCCTTGGCCGTGGTCATCGGCAGCTGCCGAGACGCCAGCGAGCTCAAGCGAGGGGGCACCGGATGTAGCAGCAGAGCTCACGGGGCTGCTTCGGGAGCCGATGAGTGGTGCCGTGCCAGGAGACTCCAAATCCGGTTCGCCACCCGCGAGCGCTCGCCATCCGATGAACGCTGCGACCGCCAAGGCCGCAGCGGCCGCCGCATAAGCGCCGACACGCCGCCGGTCCCACGTCGTTGGGTCTCGAAGCTCCGCACGATGGGGCAAGCGAGCGACATCGTCTGACGGATTCGAGGCTGCGACATCTGCTCGTAATCGTTCGCGCAGGCCATCTGGTTCGTGTCCGAACGTCGCAACACGTGCCTGGGGGGATCCGAAGCCATCGGTGGTCACCGGATGTTCCTGTCCGGCTGCGTCGCGAACGTGACGCAGCCGGGTGAGCCACGTCATCAACGCCTCACTGTCGTGGGGACTCGCCGACGCCACAGCAGCGAGGTCCCCGCAGGCAATAAGCGCATCACCGCAGAACTGGCGCTCTGTCGGATCCGACGCCGAACGATCCGTGCGCGCGAGTTCTACCTGCCCGAGAACAGCGAGCGCAGCGAGATCGGTGCCCGGCAGATGCTGACGGTCGTCGGCAGGGCCCGTCGCTTCCCCGAAGCCACAGATCACCGGCCGGCGCGGTCGCGCCACGAGAACGTGCTCGCCCCTGAGTGCACCGTGGCGGATGCCTCGAGCATGCAGTTCGGCGAGTGTCGTGCCGAGATCGATGAGGACATCCAGAAGATCGACCAGACCCAGGGGCGGCTGCTCGGCAAGCGTCGCGGCTTCGAGGTAACGCAGCCGCAGCTCGCATCGCTCATCGACTTCGTCAAACCCGACGGACTCGACCACTCCCTCGATGCGAGCGGCGTTGAGCACTCCGGCCTCGTGGCGCAAACGCGGCCGCTCAGCGCCGATGGCGTGCTTGACCAGGATTGCGCTGCCCGAACCATCGTCGCGAACGGTCGGACTTCTCAGCACATTCAGAAGTTATAAAAGAATAGAAAACTTATTCAAATGAATTGCCCTGAAGTAAGGGGCTCAGCTCGTAAGTTCACCCCGAGAGGCGTACGCGTCCAATGGCCTCGGCAGAGACGTTCCAGTTGGACTGTCCATTCACGTTGCCGATCAAGCCGATGACACGTCGTGCCGAACCCGAGACCGACACCCGCACGGCCCTCGAACCTGCCGCGCTGACCGCTACCGAGACAGAGCCGGGTTCGAAAACTGAGGACAGCCGCTCGGTGGCCATCCGCTGGCCCCAATGACTCAAATGCCGAAGGCGTGAGGCATCGAGCCGGTAGGACCCGTGACGGCGAAGCGCGGCCTCGTCGATGCCAAGCGAGACCAGATCGTTCGCGAGCGAGGACGCTGCTGCTTGGGCCTCACGCTGCGCCAAGAACGCAGCGGCGCTGTCGACGGCGATGCTGGCCAGCAGTGCCACGATCAGCACGCCGGTAGGCACGAGCAGCAGCACCGTGCCCCGCTCGCCGTCACCGGGAACCTTCGGCGAGGGCTCGTGGCGTGCAGCGACCACTGGTCGGACGGGGTCACTGTCCACAGGGTGCCCGTCCGTCCAGACCGTGCCGGAAGGGATCGGTGATCTCGCTGGCGCGAGCCCGGACCGTGAGGGGCGACCAGCCGCCGCCCAACAGAGCGATACGAGGGACTTCCTGCGTCGCTTCGAACATCACCCGATCGCAGCGATGCAACCGGGCTGCACCGACCGGCGCAACGGAGGCCTCACCGTGGAGCCGGTAGCCGGAAATCGCCTGCGTACCTGCGGAGACCGCCGCCTCCACGGCATGTGCGGGGCGAGGTCCAGAGTGCTCGACGAAGGTCCGCGTGGCCTCCCGGGCACCAGCGATCACGGCGATCTTCGCATCCAGTGCCGCCCAGGCTTGGGCGAGCACCAAGGCACCCCCGATGAAGACGAGCACCACAAACGGCAGCACTTCTGCCCCCACGACGCCTGAGGAATCACGCCCTCTGCGGATCACGGGGAGCCCTCGAAGCGTGCCAGTTCGCGTCGCATCTCGAACCGACGCTCGATGCTCCGCAATCCGATCAGTGCCGAAGCGTCGATGAGAACGTTCGGCGGCTTTGCCACCAGATCCAAGGCGACGATTTCGGAGGTCGTGCTCCAACGCAGCGTCACGATGTCCAGTCCTGGACCGATGTTCGAGCGCAACCAGCGCTCGGCATCGACGATCGAGGCGGGGTCAGCGCCCGCGAGCGCAGCCCGGCGCGTTGCGTCGTAGCCGACAGCGGTGACAATCGAGGTGCTGTAGAAGTGCACGGCAACCTGGACTGCGAGCATGAGAAACGTCAGGTACGCCAGCACACCCCACGGCAATGCGACGAGACCGACGCCTTCTTCATCGTGAGCACGCGTCACTTGCCGATCTTTGCGATTTCAGAATTCGTTGTCTCCTCCGCGTTTTCCCACAGTGCCTTGAAGCCAACCCACATGAGGGCGCCGAGCGAGGCGATGATCAGCACGGCGATGGCCGCTGAAATGACTCCTTCGCCACATTCGTTTCGCCCGGAGGAGCCGCGTGCGGCCCAGAACATCGCCGGGTTCTGCCATCGGTCCAGTGTCACGATGCCAGCACTGGCGCAAACCGCGCTGAGCGCAGCGACGGAGGCATCGAACGTCACTGCGAGGGCGGTTTCGAACATAGCGGTCAAGGTGTTGAGGTACACGGGGTTGTCCTTTCGATAAATGCCGGTCATGTCCTTGGGAGGGTTCGCCCGGCTTCGCTGGCGCTGACCGGCGGCTCATAGCGCCGCAAAGCTGCTGAGGGCGTCGCTGAACGGGATCGCCAGCAGGACAGATCCCGGCACCAGCGCGGCGACGGTGACGGGAATCCACACCTGCTCGTTGCGACGTTCGATGTGGGCGATGAGGCGCCGGTGGGCCTCCATGCGGGCTGAGCGGGCCTCGTCGGATACCAGCGCCGCGATGTCGGTCGTTTCCTCGTGCAGGGTGAGCACGCCGACGAATCTTCGAATCTCCGCCGAGCCAGCGTCGTCGGCCCACTCGGCCAGTGCCACCTCAACCGCGATTCCTCCCGAGACGTGGGTGCTGACGCGTTCCAGTCCCGCGGCGCAGATCCCCTGCCCGCGCCGTGCCGCTGCTTCGAGGGCGCTGGTCAGCGACATGCCGCTGGCAAGCAGCATGCCGATCTGCTCGGCGACGACCGGCAGCTCCTCGATGATCTGTGTGCGCCGGTGGGCAACCGATCTCCCGAGGTGGTGCTCAAACGTGCCATATGTCGCAGCGGCCGCGGCTAGCGCCCCGGCGAATCCCAGCAACGGCCTCGCGCCGATGGTGCTGAGTGCAGCCACTGATGCAATGAGCACGGCACCGCAGATCACGTACTGCCGTGTACGAAACTCAGACGGGGATTGGGCAATGCCGGCCTGAGAAAGCCGGGCGCGGAGTTCGGTATCGGAGTCCAGCAGCGTCGCGATGCGCCCTCCGGATCTCGCGGCGCTGCTCATTGGAGGCTCATTGGCCAAATACCCGTTTCCGCAACGGGACTGCCATGATCCGCCCCGCCCACAACCAGCAGCCGACTACGGCGAGCACACTGAGTGCCACGAGCAATTGGCCGTCCGACGCCTCGTAGGCCTGTCGACCGCGTCCGATGCTCAAGCCGATCACGGCCATGAATGCCGGCACCACTGCGACGAAGCTGCGGGCAAACCGCGCTCCGGCCTGTTTGGCGCGAGCGTCCTCGCGGGCAGCAGCCTCGGAATGTGCAGCCTCGGCCAGTGCGCGCAGGCGGGTGTCGAGCCGTACTCCGCCGACCTGGTGCGCGGCCAGCAATGTCTCGCAGATGGCGTCCGCTGTCGGGTCCGCCAGCCATGTCTTGAGCACACGCAACGAGGCTTCGAAATCGGTGCTCAACGCCCATGTGCGTGCTGCTTCGGAGAACGCCGTTCGCATTTCTGTGGGGGCTTGAGCTCCCGCAGCGAACAACGCGGAAGGGATCGACAATCCCCGGTTGGCTACGAGGACGCGAATCTCTGCCAAGAGTCGAGGCCAAGCCTGCCGGGCGTTAGCGACACGGTGTAGGCGCCGTCGCGAAGCTGCACTCGGGGGGATGGCAGCACCGAATGCTGCGACAAGTGCAGGTGCGACGAGCCCGCCGAAGAGGATCCAGGCACCCGTCCATCCGGCAACGGCTGCCGCGACCGCACCCAGCACGCTGCGGAGCAGGTGATCTGATGATCTTCGAGATGCCAATCCCGTCGGGCGCACCATCTTGGGTAACCATCGTGGGGCGAGCGGTACGTCGCCCTTCTTGATCGCCAGCAGCCCGACGCCCAGCGCGCCGGCGATCGTAAACACGAGACCGGTCACTGAGCTGCGTCCGCGGGTGCGCGAGGGCCTGGCATCTCAAATCCCGCGGATTCGATGTGCGACGCCACCCGCCGTGGCACGTTTCCTGTGCTCGCAGGCGTCTGGCCGGTGCGGTCAATTGCGTACAGCACCGTCGTCTCGAACGAGAGGCTGTCACCGCTGCCGGCAGGATCTTCCACCCCCACGATCTCGGTGACCTGCACCCCGGAAGGGTTCCGGCGCAGGTACACCACGATGTCGATCGATTCGGCCACCAATTGGGTGATCGCTGCGACGGGCATGTCACGCACGTCAGGCGCGAGTTGGCACATGAGCCGGAGCCGTCCGAGGGCCTGGCGTGCAGATCCGGCGTGGATGGTGGCGTAGCCAGTCACCCCGCTGGACAGCGTCAGCAACAGGGGAACTGCCTCGCGGTCGCGGACCTCACCCACGATCGCCACGTCGGGCGCCATGCGCAGGAAGCCGGCAACCAAGCGCCGCAAGTCGACAGGTGCGCGCTCGGTCCGCCCAGGCCGGGTCTGCATACCGGCGACGTTGGGCAGCGGTATGTCGAGTTCGAAGACCTCTTCGGCGGTCGCGACACGAAGCTGTGGATCGAGCTCGGCGGCGCAGCACCCCAGCAGCGTCGTCTTGCCGGTGCCCGGAGCGCCGGCAAACAGGATCGACAGCCGGGCACGCACAGCAGTGCGCAGGAAGTCGGCGATCTCGCGGGTCAGCGTCCCGATCGCTGTCAAGTCGTTCAGGCTCGAGAAAGCGATTCCGGTGAACTTCCGGATGTTGAAGATCAGGTGGCCGCCGCGGCCGATGTCGGGATGGACAATGTGAAGCCGGGCACCATCATCCAGCTGCGCGTCCTGCAGTCCCTCGCTCGGATCCAGCTTGCGATGGGACGCAGTCGCGTCGTCGATGATTCTCGTCAGCGTGCGCCGGACGTGCTCGCTGTCGTGGAAGACCTCGTCGTGACGGCCGCTCGGGCCGCGGTGACGCTTGACGAAAATCTCACGCGGGGCATTGACCATGATCTCCCATACGTCGGCATCGGCGAGCAGCGCCTCGAGCGGTCCGTAGCCCAGCAGGTCGCGCTGAATCCGGTCCGCCACTGGATCAGCGTCGGTGACTGCATGGCTGCGTACGCCGCGCTTGAAGTCGATATTCCAGCGCCGCATTTCTTCGTGGGCGAGAGCCATGATGGCGAGATCTGCACCCGGCGCGCGAGGATCCAGTCCGCCGTGGCGAGCCCGTTCCGACACCGCTCGTTCAATCTCGGCGAGCGATTCTGGATCGATCATGACCCGACGGGATTCGAGGCACCCCAGGCCCGGATCAGGGTGATAGCGCCTGCATCTGCGGCGGCAGCGACCGAGACGGCAGCGGCGCGTTCGGGCACCTGCAGCGTGACGGTGATCGTGTTCGAGAGATGCTCCGTGCCCGAGAGGCCGTCGACGTCGAGCACGAGGGCACCGGTCGCCACGACGACTGCTCCGTTCGGGGGGACGCGATCGGTGGCGACGACGTCAACTTGCTCGCCCGCGGTGAGCAGGCCGTTGAGCGCCCGGGAACGATCGAGCTCGACCGAGACGGCATAACCCTCGCGTCGGTCGCTTGCGAACCCAAGCGAGCCGACGTCGCCACGCGTCAGCAATTGCCCGGCGTGCACGGCCCCGACAACGAGGTTGCCGACCACGTCATCTCCGTCACCGAAGACGGTGGCGGAGACCTCAGGCGGCAGTTGGATCGGCACGAGGGCAACGTCGGTTGGCTCGATGACGCTGCCCGGCGCAAGTCGGCTCCGTGCGACGAAGTAGCTGGTCTCGGGTGCCGCTGCCGACTGCTCGAATGCCCACCACAACCCCAGTGCTGCGGCGCCGCACAGGATGCAGCCCGCGATGACTCGCGGCCGAATCGAAGTGTGTGCCGGTGCGGCGCGGCGGCTGGCGCGAGAGGCCGCGGGGACGGCCTCGCGACCGGTCGGCAGCAGCGAATCGGTGGGCACGGCGAGAACCTAGCCAAACTGCTATGAAACAACAAGAAAATTATGGAAACGTCACGTTATTTACCAAATATGTGGAATAAATATGGCGATATAGCGCGCGATATCAATCATCGATGTCGAAATGCACTTTGCCCGGAGGCGAGCGCACTAGCGTGGTTTTCGAGGAACTTGGCGGTTGCCCTACGACGCCAACGGCCGAGCGACAGCGAGGTGCGATGATGCCCGAGGAGCCGACGAGGGCAGGCGACGATGGCGCAACGAGCCCGGAACAGCGCCAGGCCTCCTATGACGAAATCGTCTGGCTGTCCACGCTGAAGGCTGCAAACCGCATGGGCATCACCACTCGGACGCTGTATCGCTTCATTGATCGGGGCGACCTGCCGGCGTACCGGTTCGGCCGTGTCATCCGGTTGCGACTCTCCGATGTGGACAGTTTCGTGGAGCAATGCAGGGTTGAGCCGGGAAGTCTCGAGCACCTCTATCCCGAAGCGCGCCTGTCCGACCTCGACGAAGTACCCGAGACGGCCGACGACGCTTGAGCGGCGAGGAAGTTCCACCCGCTGACGCCGGTGCGCCAGGGGGCGTGTGGAGCACGATCAGCCCGCGCTTCGGCGTCCGCCCAGACTGGCGCAGCGCGGCGGTTCGGGGCCGCTGGCCGGGAGGCCTTGCCCTCCTCTTCGTGATCGGTCTCGGCGGCTCGATCACCTTGCTCGCAGTCTCGCTGATTGCGTCAATGGTGGGCTACGACAACACCCTGGAGTCCGAACTCCTCGAGCGACCCCTCGTCGAGCAATTCGTGCTCGTGGCGCTGCTGGCGCCGGTTGTCGAGGAGCTTGTGTTCCGGCTCCCGCTTGCCGGCCGCCTGCGCTTGGGGGTGCTCGCGGCCACGGGAGCGATCGGAGTCCTGAACTTCGCAGGAGGCGACGGGCCGGTCATCGCCGTCGCTGCGGTGTTCGGGATCATCGTGGTCGCATCCGGCGTGTTGTGGATCCAGTCGCTCATCGTCGGGGTGACGCGAGACGCCGCTGAGAACCAGAGTGCCCCGACCCCCCCGACCTGGCGCGACAGCGCCGCTGGGTGGTGGTCATCTCACCCGGGTTGGCCGGTGTGGTGCTCGATAGCAGCGTTCGGCTTCGTACACCTCAGCAACTACGACGTGAATCTCTCCGTCGCCGCGATCATCGTGGCGCCGCTCGTGGTGAGCCCGCAGATGTGGCTGGGCCTCATGTTCACCATCGCGCGAGTGCGCTATGGGTGGTGGGCGGGCCTGGCCCTGCACGCATTCCACAACCTGGCGGTCTGGGGCGTGACCAGCTCCCTCAGCCAGTCAGCGCTTCCGTAGCTGCTTGGGCGTACTCACGCGGCGGCAAGCGCCGTTCGCCGTCGATGTGGAGGCTGGGCAGCCTTGCCAGCCATCGTGGGAACCACCAATTCGCATCCCCCAGCAGCTTCATCGACGCTGGCACAAGCACCATGCGGATGACGGTGGCGTCGACGGCGATGGCAGTCGCGAGGCTGAGCCCCATCATCTTGAGCACGGGATCTGCGTTGCTCACAAAGCCGATGAACACGGAGATCATGATCAGCGCAGCCGACGTGATGACCCGAGCCGTGTTCGCGATGCCGCTGACGACGCTGTGGGCGTTGTCGCCGCTGGAGAGATAGTTCTCCCGGATGCGGCTCAGCAAGAAGACCTCGTAGTCCATCGACAGGCCGAACAGCACCGCGAAGGTGAACATCGGCAGGAATGAGACGATTGGCACCGGCTCGGCCAGCCCCACCAGGCGCAGGCCCCAGCCCCACTGGAACACGGCCACCATCACGCCGTAGGCGGCGCCAATCGACAGCAGGTTCAAGATCGCTGCCTTGAGCGGGACCAGCAGCGACCGGAACACCAGGATCAGCATCAAGAAGCTCAGCACGACGACTGCGGAAATGAAGTAGGGCAGTCGGTCGGTGACACGCTTCGACACATCAGCGAGGGTGGCCGTGGCGCCGCCAATGTGGGCAGCGTCAGGGTCCCTCAGCACCATCGGAAGGAGCTCGCTTCGCAGCCGTTCGAGGGTCTCGACCGTTGCCTCGTCCTGCGGTGCCGTCGTGGGGAATGCGGTGAGGGCGGCTGCATCACCGACCTGCGAGTACAGCGGCGGCGTTACAGCAGCGATGCCAGGATCGGCCCCCACAGCGGCGGTCAGCTGTGACAGCTCGGCGGGTGTTGTGCGTGTGGTGTCGGCCGCGATGATCAGCGGGCCGTTGAAGCCCGGCCCGAACCCCTCCGCGAGCAGGTCGTATGCCTGCCGCGTCGTGCTGTTGGGGTCGTCGTTGCCTTGGTCGGGAAAACCCAGCCGGAGCCATATGACCGGTGCGGACAGCACGATGAGCAGGGACAGCGTGCCCACGAAGTACGCGCGGGCGTGGGCCGACACGTGCGCTCCCCAACGGTGCCAGACGGGATGAATGTCCCCGGTCCCCCCACGCCACGACTGCAACCTCCTCCGAATCCTGGCGAAGCGTTCCGAGCCGAGTCCGCGGCTGCGCCGGCGGCGGGCGCCGAGGCGTGGCCCTACCCACCCCAGCAGAGCGGGGAGCACCGTGATTGATGCCGCCACCATCAAAGACACGACCACCGAGACCGACACCGCGGCAGCTGTCATGAACGGCACCCAGGACATGATCAGGCCCAAGATGGCGATGACGACGGTGCCGCCGGCGACAATCACCGCCAAGCCCGCAGTGGCATTCGCGCGACCGGCGGCATCGGGAACGGTGAGGCCGTCGGCCAAACCCTCGCGGAAACGCGTGACGATGAACAAGGCGTAGTCGATGCCGACGCCGAGGCCGATCATCATGGCCATGTTCGGCGCCCAGTCGGGAACGGGAAGGCCCAATGCCAGCAAACCCATGAGGCCGAAGACCCCGATGCCGATGCCGAACAGGGCCAAGCCGATCGGCAAGCCCATCGCGACGATGCTGCCGAATGCCACCAGCAGGATGACGACTGCGGCAAGGAGTCCGACTGCCTCGCCCAAGCCGGTCTCGGGTTCTCGGATCTCCCGGTAGAGATCGCCGCCGTAGGTCACCCGCAAGGTCCCGGCACCAAAGTTTGCGATGGCAGCGTCGCCCGTTGCCTCCAATCGTGCCGTGACATGCGATGAGGTCTCGACGTCAGGGCGCAGCCTGACCGAAATCAGTCCAATGGTGCCGTCGGGGCTGACAGCGGGCTGCTTGCGCATGATGCGGGAGCCGTCATTGCTCGTGCCCCCGACCAGGCGCGCCAGGTCGCCCGGGTGCGGCCCGTCCACAAAGGCAACGTCCGGATTCTCGGCGAGGGTTGCGCGCAGCATCGCGATGGCCACGGTCTGCGGCGGATCTGCCAGCGTCGATCCTGCAGGTGCTTGCACGACTACCAGTGCAGTGGTGCCGGAATCGGTTCCGAACTCTGAACGCAGCAACTCGTGGGCGCGCTCGCTGTCCGAACCGGGCAATTCGATGCCCCGACCGAACTCGCCGCCGTAGACATGGTTGGCAACCAGCAGCGAGACGGCTAAGACGACCCAGACTGCGACGGTCCGGAGTCGATGGATGGCACACGCCCGACCGAGCTTGTAGAGGAGCGTGGGCACAACAGCCAGTATGGCGAGGCCTGAGCGCATGCCGTGTCAGGATTTGCTCGCCGTTGTGTGGCACAGGACGGCACTGTGAGGACTCATGGGGAATTTCCAGGGGTTCGCCGTAGAGCTCATCGGTACCCTTGCACCCCGATCGGGACCCCGGCAGCAGTGAGTTTGCAGATCTTCGACACGATGACGCGGCGCAAGACCGCCTTTGTCCCGCGTACGCCGGACGAGGTCTCGATGTATGTCTGCGGTCCGACGGTCTATGACGTGCCACACCTTGGCCATGGCCGCACAGCGCTGACCTACGACATGATGCGGCGCTACCTGTCGTGGGCCGGGTTCGATGTCACGGTCGCATCGAATGTCACCGATATCGACGACAGAATTGTGGAGCGCGCTCAGCGTGAGAATCGCTCAGAGGCCGATGTCGCAACGCAGTTCACGGCGGCATATGACGAGCAGATGGATCGTCTCGGTGTGCTCCGGCCGCATTCGAGGCCTCATGCCACGCACTTCATCTCCCAGATGATCGACGTGATCGCCGCGCTCCGGTCGCTCGGGGCTGCGTATGACATTCCCGGCAAGGGCGTGTACTTCGCCGTGGATTCAGTCTCCGGGTATGGCCAGCTGGCCGGCCGGACCTCCGAGCAACTCGCTGCTGACGCCGGCGCGCGTATCGAAGTCGATCCCGATAAGCGCTCGCCGCTCGACTTTGCGCTCTGGAAGGCCGCCCGACCGGGGGAGCCGCGCTGGGCGACTCCGTGGGGAGAGGGCCGGCCCGGCTGGCATACCGAGTGCGTGGCGATGTCGCTCAGCGCGCTCGGGCCCGGCTTCGACATTCACGGCGGAGGAGACGACCTGGTCTTCCCGCATCACCAGAACGAATGGGCGCAGGTGACTGCTGTTGGCGAGTCGTTCGCTCGTTACTGGGTACACAGCGCAATGGTGAACGTCGGCAGCCAGAAGATGGCGAAATCACTCGGCAACTACACCCAGCTCGCTGACGCCATAGACGCTGCGGGGGCTCGCGCCGTCCGCTTGTTGGTGCTGCAGACCCACTACCGGCGAGCGATGGAGATGGGGTCCGATGCGCTTGCGGCGGCGCGCAGCGCCGTTGGCCGCCTCGATGCGTTCGCGCGCCGAGTCGCGGCTGCAGGCATCGCCCAGGAGGTAGGGGCCACATTGCGACGGCCCGAAATCGAGGCCGGCGCAGCACCCGATCTAGATGTCGAAGCGGCCGCGGCGTTTGCAGCGGCGATGGACGACGATTTCTCCACGCCGACCGCGCTCGATGTGATCTTCCGGCTGGTGCGCCGCGCGAACGCCTCTCTCGATGCCGAACAGCCTCGAGAGGCTGCGCGCTGGGCTCGTACGGCGCTGCATCTGCTCAGCGTCCTCGGTCTCACCTGCGGACACGACGGCGACCGCGTTCGCACCGATGTCGAGCCTTCCGACGCCGAGATCGAGGCATTGCTTGCAGATCGGGCAGCGGCGCGCGCAGCTCGCGACTTCGACACCGCCGACCGCATTCGCACCGACTTGGCCGCTGCGGGCATCGTGGTGTCCGATGGCCCTGACGGCGCGAGCTGGCACCGCAGCTAGGCGCTGAGTTTGCCCAGGTGAGCCGAGCGGCGCCTAGGCGCCGCCTGTGCGATTGAGCCAGTCGTCGATCAGCCAGCCTGCGATCGACATGCCTCCACGCGGGCAGGGAGGCAGATTGTCAGCGGTGTACCAACCGGCTTCGACGATCTCTTCAGGATCAATCTCGATCTCTCCTGCTTGCCATTGGCAAGTGAAGCCGCACATCAATGAGTGCGGGAAGGGCCACGGCTGGCTTCCGAAATAGCGCACGTCGTTCACCGAGATAGCGACTTCTTCGCGTACCTCCCGGAACACGGCATCCTCGAGGCTCTCACCGGGTTCGACGAAGCCCGCAAGTGCGCTGTAGAAGCGTCCGGGGAATTGCCGGCCCCATGCAAGGAGTACCTCGGGGCCACGCTCGACGAGCACGATCATGGCCGGGCTGAGCCTCGGAAACGCCATATGCCCGCACTCGCCGCAGACCTTCGCCCGGTCGGCGGCATTGGTGTTCGTCGGGCTCCCGCAACGTCCGCAATAGCGGTGGGTTCGTTCGAACTCCACGATCTGGGTTGCGCGGCCGGCGATCTGCCAGTGCTCGTCGGGGATGCGGCCGTAGAGCTTTCGCAGCGGAACGGGCTCGAGATCACCCTCGTCCAGCGGCGGTCCGTCAGCGGGATCCATGTCGACTGCCCACACGCCCTGCCCGTCGAGCACTCCCAGGAATGAGGCGCGAGGCGATCCGTCGCCGACTGGTGCCGTCGAGTCGCTGGCCAAGCCGCCTGTGGGATCGGTGAAGACTGTGCCGGATCGGATCGGGATCCACACCCGGGACGTGTTATCGAGATCTTCAGGCGGCTGCGTCAGGACCGTGAACACCAGCCAAGTTGAGCACACGGCGTGCCGAAGCGCCGTGCTACGAGGCCGCGCGGATAGGTGTGCCCGCTGCGGAGGCGGCAGGGCCCTCTGCTCCGGGAATCCAGCAGGCAAAAGATTCGCACCCGCCCGCATTTCTTGGGGCCCGACATCGGGGCTCCGCCAACTTACGGTCAGGCACCGGTTCCAACCTCGCAGAGTTCCCTGCCGCCTCCGCAGCTATGACATCTGTGCCTATCGGCTCATTCTCTACAGGCGCCGGATCACCGTCACCACCTTGCCGTAGATCGTGACCTCGGCGGCGGGGCGGACGATCGGGCGGTGATCGGAATTGGCCGGTTCAAGAACAACTTGATCGTCGGCGCGCCGGTACCGCTTGACAGTGCCCTCCTCGCCATCGATGCCGGCGACAACGATGTCGCCCGATTCGGCATCGGGTTGGTGGCGGGCTACGACATAGTCGCGGTCCCAGATGCCAGCATCAATCATCGAGTCGCCCCGCACTCGCAGCATGAACAATTCACCGCTGCCAGTGAAATCGGCGGGCAATGGCAGCAGTTCTTCGACGTTCTGCTGGGCGAGCACGTCGGTACCGGCGGCGACGTCGCCAATGAGGGGCACATGACGGGTCGGCCGTCGCTCTCCCTTCACGCCCGTCTGCCAGTCGAAGTTGACGATGAGCGCTCTGGGCCGTGACGGGTCGCGCCGGAGCCATCCGTCTGCCTCAAGCGTTCGCAAATGGCGGTGGACGGTTGCAGGCGAGCTGAGGTTGACTGCCTCGCCGATCTCACGCACCGACGGCGGGTAACCGCGCTCGCGCTGTGTCTCGTCTATGAACTCGAGCATGGCGCGCTGGCGCTCTCCGAGATGCGCGACCCGTTGGTCCGCAGCACTAGCTGTCTTCATGGTGATCCTCCTGGGGAAGTACGTCTCGGTGAGCAGTGTCGGGCGAATCCGCTTGGCGAAGCCGCCGAGTTGGCTCACCATCGTCCGTCGAGCCGGAACTCTCGTTCCAAGCACTACACTAGCAACGAATGTTCGATATGGCGCGCATTTGTTCGGGACTTCAGCGCCGGAAGCGGATCCAGCGCACGAAGAGCACACCGTCTTGGGTGATGACGTGCTCCAGCGCGTACTCGCGTGGTCCTGGGGGCGTTGAGCCGCCCACTGGCGCGGTGGCGATGCGTGGGGCCTCGTCTCCCACGGCCAGCGGGGCGTGCGTCAGATTCACTTCGTCTACGAGATCGGCTGCCAGCAAGCTGGCGTTGAGGGCTGGCCCACCTTCGCACAGCACGACGCGGGCTCCCAGCGAGGCGAGGTGCCTCAACGCCGCATGCAAATCCACTGACTCGGTGCCAGCGGGCACGACGTCGGCGCGATCTGCGAGCCGCGCTGCGGCATCAGGGTCAGCGTTTGCAGTTGTCACCACCAGTGGCAACGGTGCGGTCGCCGGATCGGACGGCGACCGGAACAGCGGCAAGTCCGGGTCGACGCTCAGTGAGCCGCTGACCACTGCAATGCGGGCTCCAGATCGCCGCGCGGGGCCATATCGCTCGGCGTTCGCTGTGCGAGCACCGACCAGCACGATGTCGGCTTGCGCGCGCAGGGCGACGAACAACGCCTTGTCGGCCTCGCTCGAGAGTCCCCGCGACAGACCGTCGACCGCGGCGGCACCGTCGATGCTCGCAACCATGTTGAGCATCAGCCACGGACGGTCGGCGTGCGGTGAGCGCCGCGGACCGGCGGCTTGCTCCGCGTCGACGGGTCCCGGAGGCAGCGGGTACAGCCGTTGCACGCGGCGAGTCTGCCACCGTTGGGTCCACCGATCGTCCCGGGCTTCGGCACTCATCCACAGGGGCTGTGGAAAACTTGTTGTCAGAAGCGCCAGATCGGGAGGAAGATGTCTGTGGTGGCCCGACCGGGAGGCCAGCACTATCCCCTGCTCACGGGGCTGTCACGCAATTCCTGCGTGGCGTTTGATGCAGGCACCTCCGTGGGTGGTTGTCCACACCGCTCGCCAGTTGTGCACAGGAATATCCCCATGAAAGCCCCGATGTTGCCCACTTCCATTCCACAGGCAGGCGGCCGTAGGGTGCGCCTGTCTGTGGTGGCCGGAAGGTTCGGCAGCCATGTACCCGCGAATCGATACCGGCTCGCGACACTTGTGCAGGGGGTTGACGGCACGTGGCGATGACCGAGGCGCAGCGAGTGCAGGGGGCAGACCCTGGCCGCCGCCCTGGGGGCGCGCCGATGCGGTTGCGTCGGCATTTCACCGTTGCCGGCACCCACCCTTACAACACCATGCGGTGGGAACGCCTCAACGCCTCCATCACCAACGCGGTCGACGGGTCGGTGGCGTTCTCGCAGCCCGACGTCGAATTTCCTGCCGATTGGAGTCCCACCGCGGTCAACATCGTTGCCCAGAAGTACTTCCGGGGCACCCTCGGCACCCCAGAGCGAGAGCATTCGCTGCGCCAGGTCATCGACCGAGTTGCGGGCACGATCACCCGCTGGGCAGCCAGCGATGGCTATTTCGAATCGCCTGAAGAGGCCACCACCTTCGAGGCGGAGCTGGCGTGGCTGTTGCTGCATCAGCGAGTGGCCTTCAACAGCCCGGTGTGGTTCAACATCGGCGTGCGGGGCGTGCCCCAGCAGGCGTCGGCGTGCTTCATCCTCGCCGTCGACGACGAGATGGAGTCGATCCTGGAGTGGTACGTCACTGAGGGCCGCATCTTCAAGGGCGGTTCGGGAGCCGGCGTGAATCTGTCGGCACTACGGGCCTCGTGCGAGCCCCTGTCGGGCGGTGGGACTGCAAGCGGCCCGGTCAGCTTCATGCGGGGCGCCGACGCGTCAGCGGGGACGATTCGCAGCGGCGGCAAGACCCGTCGCGCAGCCAAGATGGTGCTGCTCGACGCCGACCACCCTGACATTGAGGCGTTCGTGTGGTGTAAGGCACGCGAAGAGCGCAAGGCGCGAGCGTTGTCCGCCGCAGGCTTCGACATGGATCTCGACGGCGTCGATTCGTTCTCGGTGCAGTACCAGAACGCAAACAACTCGGTCCGGCTGTCCGACGAATTCATGGCAGCGGTGGAGGCCGATGCCTCCTGGGAGCTGCGCGCCCGCACGAACGGCGAGGCGACTTCGGTGCTGGGGGCGCGGGACTTGCTTCGCCAGATTGCCCAGGCGGCCTGGGAGTGTGCAGATCCCGGCGTGCAGTTCTCGACCACGATCAACAGCTGGCACACCGCACCGGCTGACGGTCCGATCAGCGCCAGCAATCCGTGCAGTGAGTATGTCCACCTCGACAATTCGGCCTGCAATTTGGCCAGCGTCAACCTGCTGCCCTTCTTCGGGGATCACGCGGGCGCCGCACCTGGCTGCGACTTCGACATCGAGGGCTTTCGCCAAGCAGTGCGAATCACGTTCATTGCTCAGGACGTGCTGGTCAGCCACGCCGACTACCCGACCGAGCTCATCGGCGAGACGTCCCGCCGCTTCCGCCAGCTCGGTCTGGGCTTCACGAATTTGGGGGCGCTGCTGATGGCAGCGGGCGTCCCGTACGACTCGCCGCAAGCGAGGTCGCTCGCAGCGTCGATCACGGCGCTCATGTGCGGGGAGGCCTACGCCACCTCCGCCGATCTGGCTGAACGACTCGGAGCGTTCGGCGGCTACGCACCCAACGCAGAGGCGATGAGTGGTGTGCTACACCGGCATCGCGACGCGCTCGAATCCATCGAGTCCTGCCCAGACCACACCGAGGCCGCCGGCAGCGTTCCCTCAGAGAACGGACTGCCTGCTCTGGTAGCCGAGGTGCGCTCGGCTGCACTCGAGCGATGGGACCGTGCAGTAGATGGTTGCGAGGCTCACGGCGTCAGGAACTCTCAGGCCACCGTCATCGCGCCCACGGGCACGATCTCGTTCATGATGGACTGCGACACCACCGGGATCGAGCCCGACCTGGGCTTGGTGAAGCACAAGAAGCTGGTCGGTGGCGGCGACTTGCGCATCGTGAACTCGACAGTGCCCGTCGCTCTTGGGAGGCTGGGATACTCGCTGCCGGAGATTGCCGATATCGAGGCGCACATCCTCGAAACCGGGCACATCGCCGGTGCGCCGCATCTGTCGGACGCAGACCGCGCCGTGTTCGCCTGCTCGATCGGGGACAACGTGATCTCGCCGCAAGGCCATGTCGCGATGATGGCCGCCTGCCAGCCGTTCGTGTCGGGTGCGATCTCCAAGACCGTGAACCTTCCGGAATCGGCCACCGTGGGCGACATCGAGGCACTCTTGCTCGAGTCGTGGCGGCTCGGCCTCAAAGCGGTGGCGATCTATCGCGATAACTGCAAGGTAAGCCAGCCATTGTCCGTAGGGCCCGCGCACACAGCCGCCGAGGCCCACGCAGCCAACGCTGCAGGGGCGTTGCGGGGAGCGCTGGCACCGCCGCGCAACCGGTTGCCGCGCAGTCGCCAATCGCGCACGTTCTCCTTCCGCGTCACTGACTGTCACGGTTATATGACGGTCGGAGAATACGACGACGGACGGCCAGGGGAAATCTTCCTCATCGTGGCGAAGCAGGGCTCCACGCTGGCCGGGATCATGGACGCATTCGCCATCTCGGTGAGCCATGGACTGCAGTACGGGGTGCCGCTGCGCTCCTATGTCGAGGCATTCACCAACATGCGGTTCGAACCGGCTGGGCTCACCGACGATCCTGAACTTCGGATCGCCACCAGCATCGTCGACTACATCTTCCGCCGCTTGGCGCTCGAGTACCTGTCGTTCGACGAGCGCAGCGAACTGGGGGTGCTCAGCGTCGACGAGCGCACCGATCCGCCATTGCCCGGGCTCGAGAGTGCTTCAGTCGAGAGCGCAATCGGTGCCGAGCCGGCTCCGGATCCTCCGTCGGAACGCTCCGAGACGCGTGGATACCGGGACGCGCCGCTGTGCATGACCTGCGGCGATCGCATGGTGCGCGTCGGGTCATGCTTCGCTTGCCGTTCCTGCGGAGCGACCAGCGGCTGCGGCTGACGGCTAGCCGACCGGCTCTAGGGCACAGCAACCTGACGCGCAGGTGTCAGGTCGTGGACCGAGGCGACCGACCGCGGGCCTGTCGGTTCGGAGCCCAGCGGTCTCTTCGACGAGATCGACGAGCGCCTCGACGAACAGCGGATGAGTGCCGACCGAGCGGGCACGCACCATCGTGATGCCTGCGCGAGCGGCTGTTGCACGTGCCTTGGTGTCGAGGTCGACTAGCACCTCCATGTGGTCTGACACGAATCCGAGCGGCACGACGAGCACGGCGCGGCATCCCTGCGAGCCGAGCTGGGTGAGACGGTCATTGACATCGGGTTCCAGCCACGGAACCTGCGGGGGGCCACTGCGGGACTGGTACACGATCTCGATCTCGCCAGCGAGGCCTGCCAAATCGGCAACGGTCTCGGCGACGTCGCGAAGCTCGGCCTCGTAGTTGCAGGACGCCGCCATCCGGCTCGGCAGGCTGTGCGCGCTGAACAGGGTGTGCACGTCGCTTCGCAGATGCGCTCCGTCAAGCGCCTCGCGAATGCGTTCGGCGACAGCTCCAGCGAACCCGGGATGATTGCCGTAGACCCGAAACCGGGACAGCTGCGGCGCGTTGGGCACGTCGCTTGCGGCTTGCGCAAGATCCTCGTGGTATTGGCGGCAGCCTGAGTACGAGCTGAATGCGGACGTCACCATCACCGCTGCGTGACGGCGACCCTCGGAGACCATCTGGCCGACTGTGTCCCGCAGGTAGGGATGCCAGTTGCGGTTGCCCCAGTAGCACGCCAGCGGGCTGCCTCGTCGAGCCAGCTCTGTCGACACGTCCGCCAACAGCGAGCGGTTCTGCTCATTGATGGGGCTGACGCCGCCGTGGCGGAGGTACTGCATCTCCACCTTGGCAAGACGTTCCGGCGGCACCTCGCGCCCCCGAGTCACGTTCTGAAGGAACGGCATGACGTCGTCGGGGCCTTCAGGTCCGCCGAATGACAGCAGCAGGACCGAATCGATGGCAGCGGGGCCGAGCGTTCCGTACGCGGGAACGTGTACGGGTTCGCCTGAGGGGGGATGAGCGGCTGCCGTTGATATGGGTGGCGGGTGCTGCGTTGCCGCTTGTGGACCAAATGCCGCGGGGCGCGAGCGTGCGAGCCGTTCAGCTGCAATCAGCAGCGGTACGGCAGCGAAGCCCACGAGCATCGCAATGGTAATCGTGGCGTTGTAGCCGCTGGCATCGATCAGCAGGCCGAGTACCGGTGGGCCGATCAACGCCCCGACTCCAGCGGCGGTGTACAGCGCTCCGAGCACGCCGCCGAGCCCGACTGGGCCGAATAACATCGCGGCCACTGCCGGGGACAATGCGATGAAGCCGCCGTAGCTGAGGCCCATGACGATGGCGAACGTGAGCAGCATCCACGGGTTCGCCTCGGAGCCCAGCCACAGCAGATAGCTGAGCGCCATCGTGAAGAACGAGAGCTGATACAGACGCATCAGAGGGACAACGGCCCCGAGCGCCCCCAAACCGAGCCGGCCCACTACCGACGCGCCGCCGATGATGCCCACCAGGGTCGCGCCGCCAGTCCTGCCGAGGCCCGACACGTAGTCGGGCAGGTACACGAAGGGCATAAAGAGGCTCGCGCTCAGGACGAGCACCGACGCGTACAGGAATGTGAACATGAGCACCCGGCCCCGCATCAGTGCGGAGAGACGCGGCAGCTCTGCAGTGTCGGCGTGCATCGGGGGGCGGCGTGCCCCGATTGCCGCCACCAGCATGAGCGCAGTAGCTGCGACCGCCAAGATCCGGTAACTGGATCGCCATCCGTAAGCCTCGACAAGGGCCTCGGCGGTTGGCGATCCCACGAGCGTGCCCACGCCGATGCCGGCAACGGCCACACCCAGCGCAGCAACTCGCCTGCGCTCGAACCACCCGCCGACGACCGCCACCATTGGTACGTAGGCGCAGGCAACGCCGATCCCGACACCGACCCCGTAGGTGAGGTACGCGAGCCAGATGTTGTTCGTCATCGAGGTCAGCCACAGCCCACCCAACATCGCGAACGCGCCGGTGAGCAATACCCGGCGCGGCCCAAAGCGGTCGGCGAGCCTGCCCGTGAAGATCCCCAGCGTGAAGTACGCAAACGTCGTCAGGGAGAAGAGCAGTGCCGTCTGGCTGCGGTCCACGCCGAACTCGGCCCGAACTTCAGCGAAGAAGGCGCCAAAGCTGTAGGCCACGCCGAATACAGCGAACGTTGCGAGCGCAGCCGACAGTGCGACTACCCACCCCGCAGCCGAGTCGAGCCGAGCACCTTGGGCATCAGTGCTCATCGCGACGCCTGAAGTTCTGTGCCCTTCACGCCGTCTTCGGCGACCGGAGAGGAAGTCCTAGCCATGCTGGGTGTGGGCGGCCCTTCGACGCACGGATGCACCGCCGGTGCGGTTACGGCGCGATTGGGCACGTTACTGCCGTACCGTAGGCACCGGCAGAGGCAAACCCCGGAGCGGACCCGGAGCAGCGAAGTGGCCATCCTGAACGTCGCCGTCAATGTCGCGAGCAGTCCCGACGTCATTGAGCGTCCGGACACCCGCGAGACCGAAGGCGACCATGACCGCTTCTCGCATTACGTCAGCAAGGTGGCGCTGACGCGCTCGGCCGTCAGCGGTCGAGAGGTTGTGGCACTGTGCGGCAAGAAGTGGGTGCCCAACCGCGATGGCGAGCGCTACCCGGTGTGCCCGGCGTGCAAGGAGATATATGCGGGTCTGCGGTCCTGAACCGCACAAGTGGCCGATGTGCGTTCTCGGCCGCGGACTAACCTTGGCGATATCGTGACCGCACCATCCGTCGGCACCCCCGATTGCCGTCTTGGCGCCCCGTGTCCATGAACGCTGGGCCGATGAGCGCAGGCGCTTAAGCCCTGTGACCGACACCCAGGTTCGGATTCACGTTCCGGGCAACCACCTCATGGTCGGCGTGCTGGGCCAGCGCGACGAGCACTTGCGGCTCGTCGCGGACCACTTCGCAGATGCCGACATCCATGTGCGCGGCAACGAGATCACCGTGGCGGGCCCGAGCGCAGCGCTCGTCGGGCAGGTATTCGAAGAGATGGTTCACGTCCTCGAGGCCGGCCAACAAATCGAGCCTGAAGTGCTTGACCGCGTCATCGACATGGTCGAAGCCGACGAGAGCCCGAGCGATGTGCTCTCTGCTCCGATCTTGCGCGCTCCCAACGGCAGGGTGGTTCGCGCCAAGAGCGCTGGCCAGAAACGCTACGTGGAAATGATTCGGTCGAACATCGTGACGTTCGCCGTCGGACCCGCCGGCACGGGCAAGACGTGGCTGGCCGTGGCGCTGGCCGTCGACGCGCTGATGTCCAAAGCAGTGCGGCGCATCGTGCTCACCCGGCCCGCGGTGGAGGCGGGTGAGCGACTCGGTTTCCTGCCCGGCGATCTGATGGCCAAGATCGACCCGTACCTGGCGCCCTTGTACGACTCGCTCTACGACATGCTTGATGTGGAAGCCGCCGCCAAGCTTCTCGAGCGCAAGACCATCGACGTTGCGCCGCTGGCGTTCATGCGCGGTCGGACCCTCAACGACAGTTTCATCATCTTGGACGAGGCGCAGAACACCACGCCTGAGCAAATGAAGATGTTCCTGACCCGCATCGGCTTCGGCTCCAAAGTGGTCGTGACGGGCGATCGGACCCAGATCGACGTTCCAGGCGGCAAGAGTGGCCTGATTGACGTGGAGCAAGCGCTGGACGGGATTCCCGGACTTGCCTTTGCTCTCCTCGGCCGGCGCGACATCACCCGGCATCGCATCGTCGGCGACATCGTGGAGGCCTATGACCGACGTGACGCGAAACGCAACGGCAGCGAGTGAGCGAGCCGGGTCGCAGCGCACTGCTGCGAGTTGCGCCGAGCCGGTCGGTGCCTGTGCGGGCTCACCCGGCGAGGGCGGTGTGCTGATTGCAGATCGCCAGAGCGATATCCGACTCGACTCGCAGCGCTATCGAGCGTTGGTGCGCGATGTGCTCGATGCCGAGGGCGTGCCGCCGGGTTCGGAAACCGCTGTGACATTTGTCGGTTCTGAAGAAATGGCACAGCTGAACAAAGCTCACATGGGTCACACCGGACCGACGGATGTGCTGGCGTTCCCGATGGATCTTGTGGCCGGCGCACACGCGTCGAGCGCTCCAGATGCGGGTGATGTTCTGGTCGGCGATGTTCTGGTCGGCGATGTGGTTGTGTGCCCGGCGGTCGCCGCATCGAATGCTGCGGCAGGGGTTGGGTCCCGTCCGGGGCATGATGGCAGCGTCACAGCAGAAATCGATCTCCTGGTCGTGCACGGCGTGCTGCACTTGCTCGGCATGGACCACGTCGAGCCTGCCGCGGCTGCGGTCATGCGCGCCCGTGAGACCGAGCACCTTCGCAGGTTGTGGAGCCGTTCATGAACTGGGTGCTCGGCGCGGTCGCGGCAGCAGTCCTGCTAGCGGCGGCCATGTTCCTGCGATTGATCGAGGCGACCTTCATTCGTCTGGGGCGCGCCCGTGCCTCAGGTCTGGATGAGGCGGACGGAAACAGCGAACGACACAATGGCGACCGCGACAATGGCCACTCGAGCGCCCCTCCGAAGGCGTCGTTGGAACAGCTGGTGGAAGACCGCGAGGTAGTGCTGGGGCCTGTCTCGCTGCTGCGAGTACTGGCGCAGGTGACGCTTGTGGGAGGTGTCACCTGGATCGCCGCAAGCCGGACGGGTGCAGCGGGCATCATCGCCGCGATCGCCGTGACCTCAGCCGCGCTGTTCGTGGTCACCGAGGCGGTGCCCCGCCGTTGGGGAGTCGAGGCGAACGATCGCATGGCGCGGGTGCTCGCGCCGGTCGCACGCGTACTGAGCCGCACCGGGCCGCTCGTGTGGCTGGCCCGACTGCTGGCAGTGCCCGCGAAAGCGCTCGGACCTGCAGCGACGCACGGCGACAGCGGTGAGGTCACCGAGGACGAGTTGGTCGCCCTGGCGTCGGCAGCAGCCCAAGCCAGGCTGATCGAAGACAGCGAGGCCGAGCTGATCGGGCAGATCATGGGACTCGGGGACACGATCGTGCGGGAGGTGATGGTGCCCCGACCCGACATGATCACCGTGAGCATCGGCGACAGCGTCGCCGATGCTCTGGAGAAGGTCATCGCCTCTGGCTTTACCCGGCTGCCCGTGACCGGTGTCAGCGTCGACGATCTCCAAGGCATCGTGCTGGCGAAGGATCTCGTCGCTGCCCACCTGCACGGAATCGGCTCCGACGGAGTGGTGACATGCGCACAGGTGCTGCGCCCCGCCACCTTCGTGCCTGAGACGAAGCGGGTCAGCGACCTGATGCGCGAGATGCAAGAGTCCAAGTCGCACCTGGCCATCGCGGTCGATGAGTACGGCGGCGTGGCGGGACTGGTCACGCTCGAGGACATCATCGAAGAGCTGGTCGGGGAAATCGCCGACGAATTCGACGCCGACGAGGCTCTGGTTCAAGTGCTCGGCGATGATGCGTTCTTGTTCTCCGGGCGGCTGCCGGCGTCGCAACTGGCCGAGGTGTTGGAACTGCGCCTGCCTGAGGGCGACTGGGACACGGTCGGCGGCCTTGTGCTCGACCGCATGGGTCACGTGCCCGAGACGGGTGAGACCACCGAACTCGACGGCTGGTGCCTGTCCGCCCTTGAGGTGGAAGGCAGACGCATCAACCTCGTCGGGGCTCGGCGGGGCGCTGACTCTACGGGTTCTGGGTAGTTCCGGGGCCAGCGATGCGTTCAGGGTTCGTGACACTGGTGGGTCGTCCCAATGCGGGCAAGTCCACCTTGCTGAACTGCCTCGTCGGTGCCAAGGTCAGCATCACCTCCGCCAAGCCACAGACCACGCGACTGCGCGTCATGGGCGTGCGGCATCTGCCAGAGGCCCAGATCGTGTTCGTCGACACGCCTGGCATCGGTAAGCCGGTCACGCCGCTCGGCGAGAAGCTGAACGAGACCGCACGGACTGCGGTAGCCGACCTCGAGCCACCCGATGTGATCTGCATGGTCCTCGACGCCACAGCGCCCTTGGGTCGCGGCGACCGATTGATCTGGGATTCGGTGCCCGCGGACGCCTCCACCGTCATTGCTGTCACCAAGTGCGACCGGGCATCAAGGGCCCAGGTGGCAGCGCAGCTGGCTGCGGCCGCGGAGCTCGATGCCGGCGCCTACTTCCCAGTGTCGGGAAGGACGGGCGAGGGCACCGACGCGTTGCTTGAGCACTTTGCGGCCGGCTTAGGGGAGGGCCCGGCCTATTTCCCTCCTGAGAGCATCACCGATCTGCCCGACGCATGGCGCATTTCCGAGGCCGTGCGCGAGCAGCTGTTGGCACGCTTGGCGGACGAGCTGCCGTACAGCATCGCGGTCCGCGTCACGGAGTGGGAGCCCGACCGCATCCGCTGCGACATCGCCGTGGAACGGTCCTCGCAGAAGGGCATCGTCATCGGACGGGGCGGACGGATGCTGCGAGAGGTGGGCACGGCGGCACGCCGCGAACTCGGTCTCGACGGGGTTTACCTCGAACTGCGGGTACGCGTCGAGTCGGACTGGCAGCGCACTCCCGATGCGGTCGCACGCATGCTCGCGCCAGAGGCGCCTTCGAGTCCGCACCCCTGAGAAGCGCCGGCTCTCAAGGCCGGCTCAGCGGTCGTGGCGTTCCCTGATGGTGTTCAGGAAAGCGAGCGTTTCGGCTCGGTCGATGCTGCGGCGCATCGGCGGCAGGGGGTCGAGCAGCCGCGCCCGGTAGCCGGCAGTCGCGAGTCGGGAGTCCAGCACCGCCACAACGCCGCGATCGACGGTTGTGCGGATGAGCCGGCCCGCGCCCTGGGCCAGCAGATCCGCGGCATTGGGCACGTCGACGGTCATGAATGCGTCGCTGCCTGCCGCTTCGCGCCGGGCCGCCGCGAGCGGTTCGTTGGGACGAGTGAACGGGAGACGATCGATGGCCAGCAGCGACAGGGCCGGCCCGGCGACGTCCACACCCTGCCAAAAGCTCATCGTGCCGCACACGACGGTTGCAGAGTCGTTGCCCAGTGCCTCCAGAAGGGCGGTGTTGGACAGGTCGCCTCCCTGTCGCAGTATTCGGATGTCGCTCAACACCTCCCCGAGCGCGTCCGCAGTGTCGTTGAGTGCGCGCCAGCTCGTGAACAGCGCAAGCGTGCGCCCTCCGACCGCTGAGATCAGCGCGGCTAATTCCTCAGTTGCAGCGGCCCGGTGAGCCTCCTGGGTCGGTGCGGGCAGGTGCTTGGCGCAGTACAGCAGTGCATTGGACCGGTAGTCGAACGGGCTTTGCACTGCGAGGTAGGTGTGGTCGGCGGCTGGCACGCCGAGTCGCTGGACAAAGTGCGGGCCGAGCGTCGCGCTGGTGAGTACACACGCCTGTCGACCCCACAGCCGGCTCGCGAGCAGGTCGCCGACATCGAGCGGGGCGAGCCGAAGCCGTCCCCGCCCTTCCACCAGGATGACAGTGCCCGCGGGAGGGTCAGCGGCGACGCGCAATGCCGTGAGGGATTCAGCCGCCAGCCGAGCGACACGCAGCCGCTCGAGATCGGCACTGTCGGCACTGTCGGCACTGTTGGCAGACCGCAACTCGGCAGCCAATTGCTCAACCCTTCCGTCCGCGACTTCGAGCAAGCTCGCCAGATCGCCCGTGATTGCTCCCAGCCGGGTATCACGCAGCGGCTCGAGTTCGCTCGTCAGGCGTGTCGCCATGTCCGCCACGGCATCTGCCGCCGCGCCGCCTGCTCCCACGCTGCGCGCCTCGGACGCCAGCCGAGCGAAGCCTGCGGGCGTGATCTCCAGGCCGGCAACCTGGGTGACCACTGTCTCGAGCTGGTGTGCTTCGTCAAACACGACGGCGTCGTGGGGACCGAACAGGTACCCGTCGCCGAACAGATCGATGCAATACAGGTGCTGGTTGGTCACCACAATGTCTGCTCGGGCGGATCGGGCTCGTGCTTCTTCTGCGAAGCAGCGATGGCCCTGCGGGCAACGCTCGGCGCCGACGCACTCGGTGCTGTTCACCGACACTGATGACCACACGCGACCATCTGGCGCCACTGCCAGTTCGGACCGGTCGCCGGTGCGCGTCAGGCGGACCCACCGGCCGATCTCGGCGAGCTGTTGACCGCGGCCTATATCGGCGGCAGAGACCGGGCCACCATCAATGTCGAGCTGCTGCTGCGCGTGTTCCTCCCAGCGGTGGCGGCACAGGTAGTTGTTGCGTCCCTTCAGCAGCTCCCAACGAACCGGGCGTCCGAGTCGCTGCGCCAGTCCCGCCGCGACGAGCGGAAGATCCTTGGTGACCAACTGGTCCTGCAGTGCCAGCGTGGCTGTGGCGATGACGACGCGACGGCCGCTGGCAGCCGCGAGCGCTGCCGGCACGAGGTAGGCGAGCGACTTGCCCACGCCGGTGCCCGCCTGGCACAACAGCGTGCCCCCATCGTTGATGGCCGTTACTACCGCAGCCGCCATCTCGGCTTGGCCCGGACGCTGCTCGCCGTCGTGGCCGAGTGCCGAGATCGCATCGTCGAGGGCCGCAGCGGCGTCGTAGGCGTCGGCTACAGGATCGAGGTCCCGTGGCTCGTCGGACATCGGCCTCCCGTCAGTCGGTTGCGGTAACGGTACGAGACGACCGGTTCTTCGATGCGAGGCATTTCCCGATGGGCGTGGTGATCCGCGGCGACCGGGGTTCTACCCTGCGCAGTGTGAACCGAGGTGCGGGAATTGATCTGTCGCGCCTGCCGACTCACGTGGCCTGTGTGATGGACGGCAACGGACGCTGGGCGCAAGCGCGTGGGCTGCCGCGAACTGAAGGTCATTCAGCGGGTGAAGAGGCCCTGATCGACACGGTCGAGGGCGCGGCCGACATCGGTTTGAAGTGGCTCACCGTGTATGCGTTCAGCACGGAGAACTGGCGTCGCCCGCCATCAGAGGTGCGCTTTCTCATGGGCTTCAACGAGTCGCTGCTGGTACGGCGCAGCCAGGAGCTGCACGAGCGGAACGTACGGATCCGCTTCGTCGGCCGGCGCGACACCCGCGTGCCCAAGCGTGTGCAGGCTCGTATTGAGGAGGCCGTCGAGCTCACGGCGGCAAACACCGGTCTCACGTTCACGGTCGCGTTCAACTACGGAGGGCGCGCCGAGATCGCCGACGCTGCCGCGGCCCTCGTGCGCGCCGGCGTGGGTGCAGATGACGTGGACGAAGCGTCGCTGGCGAAGCACCTCTACGACGCGCAGATGCCCGACGTGGACCTCATGATCCGAACCTCGGGCGAGAACCGCGTGTCGAACTTCTTGTTGTGGCAGATGGCATACAGCGAGCTGGTGTTCACTGACACTCTCTGGCCGGACTTCCGCCGGGATGACCTGTTCGATGCCATCTGCGTCTACCAAGCGCGGGATCGGCGGTTCGGCGGCCTGAACCGCTAGAGCCACACCGAGTCAGAACAACACTGGGCCCGAGCCACACTGAGGGGATGCTGCGCAGACGCCGCAGCAGTACTCAGCCGAGACAGCGAGGGGGATGTCCCCGCAGATGCAGTACCGGGACCGGGGAGTGGTGCTCCGCACCATCAAGCTCGGCGAGGCCGATCGGATCATCACGATCATCACCTCGGGGCACGGCAAGGTGCGCGCTGTGGCGAAGGGTGCTCGGCGAACCCGCAGCCGCCTTGCAGGGCATGTCGAGCCGCTGCGCCACGTCGACCTGCAGCTGTATCGGGGCCGGGGCGAACTCGACATCGTCACCGGCGCCGAAACCCTGGACCGGTGGCCCGGGCTTCGCGAGGATCTCGACCGGTTGGGCACCGCTATGACCCTCGCCGAGGCAGTGGACCAGTCAGTTCATGACCGGGGCGATGATCCGGTGCCGTACCAGATGCTGGTGGGGGCGCTGCGCCGCTTGGATCTTGTGAGTTCCGAGATGCTGCTGCCGGCATTCCTGCTGCGCCTGCTGGCCCACGAGGGCACGGCGCCGCTGCTCGACGAATGCGTCGTGGGAGGCGGTTGCGACGACGCGGCCATCGTCGCGTTCGACCCGGCGCAGGGCGGTGTCACATGCGAGACCCACCGGCGTGGGCGCCCCCTGGGGCCAGGGGCGCTCGGTTTGTTGCGGTCGATCATCGCCGGACAGGTGAACTCGGTGCTCGATGCGCCGCGCTCGGCGGACACCCAGGAGGCCGCAGCGGTCGTCACGAGCATGTGGGAGTACCACATGGATAGACGGCTCAGGAGCGCTGACCTGTTGGGCCGTTGACCGCGCGCTAGCGGAAGATGCGGTTGCCGCCCTGGGGGTTCTCGGCGCTCTCGTGGAGACGCTTGAAGCGCTTCTCGGCCCGAGTGTCGGCGGTGGTGCGCCACCAGGTCCTGCCGCGCCACACCGCTCCGGCCAGGGCGAGCAACCCCAGGACAACCTGTGTGCGGGCCAGCGCACCGCACAGCGGATGCTGGCTCTGCGGAGCGATGTATCGCTGGCCGGTCGTGCGTGCGGTCACGTGCGCGTCCGCTACGGCCTCACGCACCTCATCGAGGTTCACGTCGGGTGGAGCCAGACTCGCAAGCGGCATCGAGCAGGTCCACTCGACTTCGCCTTCACGGATGCCCTCGTAGGGACCACCGAATACGGGCATCGGCATGAGCAACGCCACCACGCCGAGGAATCCGCACAAGAAGACCACGGTGGTGTCGCGCAGCCGCATGGCGTCGAGCCTAATGAGGGCCAAGCCGTATCTGAGAACACTGAAACTCCCGGAACCCCGAAATTCTCCCGAAGCTCGCCGAGCCCATCGGTACCCTTGCCGCCCGTGACCCAGACGCCAGACACCGATCCTGATCCTGGGCCGGCTCCCGATCCTGCGCTGTTCGACAAGATCGTCAATCTCGCCAAGCGCCGGGGCATCGTCTTCGGCTCAGCGGAGATCTACGGCGGATTCCGCAGCGCCTACGACTACGGCCCCATCGGCGCCCAGCTGCTGCGCAACGTCAAGGACGCGTGGTGGCGCGTAATGGTGCAGTTGCGCACCGACGTCGTGGGTCTCGACGCCTCGATCCTGGGTCCCCCTGCGGTGTGGGAGGCCTCGGGCCACCTGACGAACTTCACGGATCCCCTGGTCGACTGCACGAGCTGCAAGACCCGCCACCGCGAAGACCAGCTGGCCGATCCGCACCAGTGCCCCAACTGCGGCGAGCGCGACACCTTCACCGAGGCGCGTGCGTTCAATCTGATGTTCCGCACCCAGGCGGGGCCAGTCGAAGGTGCGGGCACCGAGGTGTATCTGCGGCCCGAGACGGCCCAAGGCACGTTCGTGAACTTCAAGAACATCCTCGAGACCAGCCGCAAACGGCCCCCGTTCGGCATCGCGCAGGTAGGGAAGTCGTTCCGCAACGAGATCACACCGGGCAACTTCGTGTTCCGCACCCGCGAGTTCGAGCAGATGGAACTGGAGTTCTTTGTCCCGCCCGCGGATGCTCAGCAGTGGTACGAGTACTGGCTCTCCGCGCGACTCGAGTGGTACTTGGATATGGGGATACCGGCAAGCCAACTGCGCCTTCGCCCCCATGATGCAGATGAGCTCAGCCACTACTCGAGCGGCACCAGCGACGTCGAATACCTGTTCCCGTGGGGCTGGGGCGAACTCGAGGGCGTGGCGAACCGCGGCGATTATGACCTGCGCCAGCACGCTGAGCACTCTGGCCAGAAGCTGGAGTACTTCGATCAAGCCAGCGGCGAGCGCTACATCCCGCATGTCATCGAGCCCGCAGCCGGGGCGACGCGTGCGCTGATGGCGTTCCTGCTGGCTGCGTACCGGGAAGAGACCGTCAACGACGATCTGCGAACGGTGCTGGGACTGCACCCGCGACTGGCGCCCTACAAGGTGGCGGTTCTGCCGCTGTCGCGCAAGGAGCCGCTGACGGCTCTCGCGGCGGATGTGCTTGCGCTCTGCCAGCCGCATTGGATGTGCGATTACGACGAGACCCAGGCCATCGGCCGTCGCTATCGCCGCCAAGATGAGATCGGCACCCCGTTTTGCGTCACCGTCGACTTCGAGTCCATCGACGATCGATGCGTGACTGTGCGTGACCGCGACACGATGAGCCAGGACCGGGTGCCGATCGATTCGCTAGTAGACCATCTCATGGGCCGCTTGGATCTCTAGCGGCACGGGACCGCGGCGAGCGTGTGCTCTCGGGGGTGGCAGTGGCAGATTCTGGGGCGGAACTGAGCAGTCGCCAGCAGCAGGCCGTCGCCGAGCTCAGCGTCGACGATCTGACGGCTGTCTTGCACCCGTCGTTTGCCGACGATGCCCCGATGCTGCTCACAACGGGCTTGGCTGCGTCGCCGGGCGCAGCTACAGGACTCGTGGCTGTCGGATCGCAGGCCGCGCTGGATCTCGTGTCCGCAGGCAGCACGGTCATCTTGGTCGCCACCGAGACGACGCCTGCCGATGTCGCAGCCATGGGTTTGTCTGCGGGGATTCTCACCGCACGAGGCGGCCTTGCGAGCCACGCTGCGGTTGTCGCCCGCGGCTGGGGGATTCCGGCCGTGTGCGACGCCCGAGCGATCTCGGTGCAAGACAGTGCGTTCGTCGTCGGTGGGCGACGCATCGCCAACGGCACGCCGATCTCCATCGACGGGTCGACCGGGGAGGTGACGCTCGGAGACCGTGAGATCTCCCGGTCCTGGGCAGGCCCGATCCTGCCGGCCCCCTTCGCCGAGGTGCTCGACTGGGCCGATCGCATCATGGCCGGCCGGTTCGCCGTGCTCGCCAACGCCGATGCCGGCGCCGACGCTGCTGCTGCGCGGACGCTCGGCGCCCGGGGGATCGGGCTGTGCCGCACCGAGCACATGTTCCTGGAAGCCGACCGGCTGGAGATTGTGCAGCGGGTAATCCTGGAGGACGCCGAGGAACACCTCGACGACCTCGCCGCAGCGCAGCGCGCAGATTTTCTTGAATTGCTCGCGGCCATGGACGGACTCCCTGTCGCGGTGCGGCTGCTTGATGCGCCGATGCACGAATTCCTGGCCGGTGCGGATCAGGCGGCGGCCGCCGAGTGGCACGAGCACAACCCGATGCTCGGCGTGCGCGGCGTGCGACTGGGCCTGCTTCGCCCCGAGCTGTACGCAACACAGGTCCGAGCGCTCGCCGCAGCAGTGGCAGACCATCGCGCTGCGGGCGGCGATCCGCGCGTCGAGATCATGGTGCCGCTCGTGTCCGCTGCAGGTGAATTGGCGGCTGCGGTGCGTGCGGTGCGCTCGGCGTGGGATGGGCAACAAGCCGGCCCAGTGCCGCCTATCGGGACCATGATCGAGACGCCTCGTGCGTGCCTCATTGCAGGAGAACTGGCCGCTGAAGTGGCATTCGCGAGTTTTGGCACCAACGACCTCACCCAGATGGTGTTCGGCTTCAGCCGGGACGACACAGCGACGCGAGTCATCGGGCCCTACGTTTCCGAAGGCCTGCTCGACGCAGATCCCTTTGCCTCGCTCGACCGCGCCGGCGTCGGGGCGCTTGTGCACGGGGCATTGCAGCGCGGCCGGGCTGCCAATCCGCAGCTGCGCGTCGGCATCTGCGGGGAACACGGCGGCGACCCGGCCAGCATCAGCTTCGCGGTGCAAGCCGGGCTGGACTACGTGTCGTGCTCGCCATACCGAGTGCCTGTCGCACGGCTCGCCGCTGCTCAGGCCCTTCTGGCAGCGCCCGTCTAGACGGCCAAATCAGTGACGACAATCCCCGCGTATGGCTTCATGCCGAGGGCGCCGAAAAATGTCGCGCGCCAGACTCACGCTTGTGCCAAGGTGGGCATGTCGGCCGGTGCCTTCCGAGGAGTTGCCCATGCCTTCTCAAGCATTGTCGAATCACCATGCTTACAAGCGCCTCCACCGTGAGCAGATGGAGGCCGAGCACCTCGGCGAGATCGCCCTCCTGCACGACGGCGACGTAGTCGGTGTCTACAGCGACAGAGAATCCGCGTACTCCGTCGGCGTGACCAAGTACGGGTTTGGCGCGTTCTCGTTCGAAGAGATCGGCGCACAGCCCTTGTTCGTAAGCCTCCCTACGGTGGGCCAGGAGCGTTGAATGAACTGACGGTGCCTGTTCGGAATCGTCAGGTTCTAGTCGAGGCGCTTGTCGCAGTCACACCTGAGGCCCCGGCGTACCGATTCCTCGGGCTGGTTGACACAGGAAGCCAGAGATCGGCTGTGTCTGAACGCGTCGTCCATTCGATGGGGCGTGTCGCAGGCAGTTACTAACGTCGGCGGCAGATGAGTATTCGGGATTCCGATGTGCAGCGCGTGCGCGAGGCCACCGATCTCGTCGCGCTCATCGGCCGCAGGGTAGGTCTCAAGCGAGTCGGCAGCCGCCACGTAGGGCTGTGTCCCTTTCATCCTGAGAAGACGCCGTCGCTCAGCGTCGACCCGGTCAAGGGCTTCTATCACTGCTTTGGCTGCAAAGCCTCCGGCGATGCCATCACGTTCGTGCGCGAGACCGAGCACCTGGACTTCTCCGACGCTGTTGAGCAACTGGCGGCGGCAGCGAACATCACGCTCACCTACGACGCGCCCGGCGCGCAACGCGCGAGCCAACGCCGCAAAGAGCTCATGGGCCTGTTGGAGGCAGCAGCTCGCTTCTATCACGAGCGCCTGCTAAGCGGTGCCGATGCTGGCGCGGCGCGCGCGTACCTGCGGCGGCGGGGGTATGACCGGGACACGGTGGTGAAGTGGCGCCTGGGATACGCACCGCCGTTGTGGGATGCGCTGTGCCAGCACCTGGGTGCCCCTGCGCCCCAGTTGGTGGCGGCCGGGCTGGCGTATGCGGACTCACGGCGCGCGAGCCGTGCGAGTCGCAGTAACAGCATCTCAACGAACGACGGAGCAGGCAGGGCCGATCGCGTCCATGAGACCAACGCGACCGACCAGGCCGCCAAGCCCGACCAGGCTGGCGAGGCCGACCAGGCCGGCGAGTCAACCACGATCAATGAGGCCGACCAAGACAATCCTGGTGAGGAGATCCAGGCATCGGATTTCTTCCGGGACCGCGTCATGTTCCCGATCTGCGACGCGAGCGGCAGGGTGGTCAGCTTCGCCGGTCGCATCCTTCCCCGGTCCGGCGAGCCGCCGCCGAGGGGACCGAAGTACAAGAACACCGCCGGCACAGCGGTCTATGACAAGAGCAAGGTGCTGTACGGGCTGCATCTGGCCAAACAGGCGGCACGCACGGCGGAGCGCATCGTGGTGTGCGAGGGCCATACCGATGTCATCGGCTGCGACCTGTCGGGCATCTCTGAGGCGGTCGCCACCTGCGGCACGGCGCTGACCGAGCAGCACGCTGAACTGCTCTCGCGCTCGGCCAAGCGCATCGTGCTGGCCTTCGACGCCGACGCCGCAGGCCAGGCGGCGACCGAGCGGGTGCACCAATGGGAGCGCAAGTACGGACTCGACGTGTTCGTTGCAGCATTCCCATCGGGCGCTGATCCGGGAGACCTCGCAGCAAGCAACCCGCCCGCGTTGCGCAAGGCCTTGAGCGAGGCACAGCCGCTGCACGCATTCCGGGCAGAGCGCATCCTGCACCGCGCCGAACTCGACAGTCCCGGCGGGCGCGACCGAGCCGCTGATGAGGCGGCAGAGGTGCTGGCCGTGTATCCAGACGACGTACTTCGTGAGACCGACCTTGAACCTATTGCCAGCCGCATTCCCATGGCCGTTGAGAGTCTGCGCCGACGCATCACGGAGGCTCGTAGTCGCTTTGCCGATCGTCCGGAGTTCGCCCGCCCCGACCTTGTCGAGGTTCCGCCGCCGCCCGATCCTGGTGATGACTACTTCGAAGACACGTACGGGGAAGACTGGGAGTCGACGCACGAATCCAGCGCCGAGAACGCGGCATCACCACTTGCTCGCCGAGTACAAGTGCGAATCGATCAAGTGAACCGATATCGGGCACAGCGGGAACGGCAGTTGCTAGAAGCCGCAATGGCCCCTGAAGGTGACGCGATATCCCTCATCAGTCCGGAGTTGTTCGTAAGCGACGCTGCACGGGCGGCGTTCTCACGCATCGCTGACGATCAGAGTTCCGACAAGCGAGCGGCGATATCCGACGCCCTGGTGGTGGTGGACGGCGCGCCCGAATCGCCTGATGATCCCGATGACAGCGTGCGCACTCTCTTGGAGGCAGCCGCAGCCGGCGGGGAGAAGTTGTCATCGGCGGTGGCGCTAGGGCGTGTGGCCGACGAGCTGCGCCACTTTGTCGCCGACACAATTCGTCAAATCGGTGCAGGCGCCGATGTTCCTTTCGCCGAGCTCGCACCGGATGTGTCAGATACTGAGCGGTATCACCACCGCCGCGGTTGGCTTCGCTGGCTCCGCGAACGCGAAATCGAGTTGCGCGACGCTCGGCAGCAGGTTGGCGCAGCACCAGTCGTCGCGAAGTGGATCCGAGGGGGATTCGAGGCAGCGGCAACGGGCCCGACCGAGGTGTCGCCAGACGCATGAATTCCCGGTCCACTTGAGCGGTAGGGGGATCGGCGAGTATCGATGTTCCCGGCGCCCCTATTCGGTCACGGCCCACCGGGTCGGTACTACTTGACTGGTGTCGAGCGCAGTCTCAGCCGCTATGCGTGTCCAGTCGCATGACTGATCGAGCACCATTCACCCCTTGCAGTCATTTGCCGACGGGATCGGGGATGAAGTCCTAGTCATGCCCTCCGCTGATGATGAGCTGTCGCGCTGTCTGGCGTTGGACCTTGAAGTCTCTCGCCATGGCGACCGCATCTACGCCCTCGCAGGGGTGCGAGCAGACACGGGCCACAGTGTCGTGTGGGCCAAGAAGAGCCGAATCGCCGACCAGCCCAATGAGCACGTCGTTGCCTATGAGGGCGACAAAATCATCGGGACTAGAACGGCAACATCAGCGAATCAGGCACGCGCCGAACTCGACCACCTGGCCCAGGGAGCGGATTTCGTCGTGGGTCACAACCTGATCCACTTCGACCTGCCTCGCCTGCGGGCCGCAGTTCCCGAGTTGCGGCTGCTGGGCCTTCCGGCGGTGGACACGCTGTGGCTCAATCCGCTGGCGTTCCCGCGCAATCCGTATCACCGTCTTGTCAAGCACTACAAGGACGCGCGGCTCGTCCGAACCGATCTCAGCGATCCCTACTTGGACGCGCAACTGACGCTGCAACTCCTGTCTGAGCAGCAGTCGGCGCTGGCGGAGGCACCTGCAGATCTGCTGACGGCGTGGCATTGGCTGACCACCGGCGGGGAAGGGTTGACCGGGTTTGACCGCTTTTTTGCTGCGTTGCGGGGATCACCGCGCCCCGAGGTCGCCAAAGCTCGAGAGGCGATCCGGAACCATCTGGAGAACCGCGCATGTCGGACCCATCTGCATCGGGCGATTGGAGATGCCGCCGAGCACGGCTGGACGCTCGCGTACGCGATGGCGTGGATCTGGGTGTCGGGTGGGAATTCGGTGATGCCGCCGTGGGTGCGCCATCAATTCCCCGAGGCGGGGCGGCTCGTGAGACGCCTACGCGACGAGGCCTGTCACGACGACCGCTGCTCGTGGTGTCGCAGCCGCCATGACGCCACCGACGAGCTCAAGCGCCTGTTCGGCTTCGAGGCGTTCCGAGCCGAGCCCACGCTTCCCGAGACAGATCAGCCTATGCAGCAAGCGATTGTCCAGGCCGCCATGAGGAGCGAGGACGCGTTGGCGATCCTGCCGACCGGTACCGGGAAGTCGCTGTGCTACCAGCTTCCGGCACTGTCCCGGTACGACAAGACGGGTGCGCTCACCGTGGTGCTCTCCCCGCTGGTGGCGCTCATGGCAGACCAGGTGGCGGGCCTGCAGAAGTTGGGGATTACCTCGTGTGTGACGGTCAACGGGTTGCTGTCGCTGCCCGAGCGGGCGGAAGCGCTTGAGCGGGTGCGTCTCGGTGACGCAGCGATCTTGCTGATTTCTCCCGAGCAGCTGCGAAGTGTGTCGGTGCGCGGCGCTCTGGCTCAACGCGAGATTGGTGCGTGGGTGCTCGATGAGGCGCATTGCCTGTCGAAGTGGGGGCACGACTTTCGGCCCGATTACCGCTATGTGGGCCGCTTCATTCGCGAGCGCGCCGAGAACGAGCGCACACCTCCTGTGCTGTGTTTGACCGCGACCGCGAAGCCGGAGGTCAAGACCGAGATCTGCGAGTACTTCGCTGAGCATCTGGGCGTCGACATGAGGGTGTTCGACGGCGGCAGCCGTCGCACGAATCTCGAATTTGTCGTGATGCCGACATCAGCTCCTGCCAAGCAGCAGGACGTCTTGGCGACGCTGCATCATCACCTCCCGTCGGGCGCGGCAGGCGGTGCGATTGTGTACTGCGCGACACGCAGACGAACCGAGGAGATCGCTGACTTCCTACAAGAACAGGGAATCGCCGCAGATCGCTTCCACGCCGGACTGCCGCCGGAAGAGAAGAAGACCGTCCAGCAGCGCTTCATCGAAGGCGATCTGCGGGTCATCGCTGCCACCAACGCGTTCGGGATGGGCATCGACAAGCCCGACGTGCGATTGGTGATCCACGCGGACATCCCGTCTTCGCTGGAGAATTACCTGCAGGAAGCGGGCCGTGCCGGCCGGGATCAGCAACAGGCGCACTGCGTGCTGCTCTACACCAAGGAGGATGTCGAGCGCCAATTCGGTTTGTCGGCGAGGTCCCGGCTCACCCGGCGGGAGATCCACGGTGTGCTGCGGGCGCTGCGCACCTTGGACCGGCGCGGCAGCAGGCGCGGCGAGGTGGTGGCCACACCAGGCGAGATTCTCACCGAGGACGAAGCGGACGACTTCCAGCGCGACTCGGCGACTGACGACACGCGCGTCCGCACAGCGGTCGCATGGCTCGAGGAAGCGGAATTGCTAACCCGCGAAGAGAACCGCGTGATGGTGTTCCCATCGTCGCTGCGCGTGAGCACGACCCAAGAGGCCGAGAAGAAGCTCGCCGGAGCGAATCTCGATCCTGTCTACCGGCGTGCGCTCTTGTCGGTCGTGGGAAGGCTGATCGACGCAGACCCCGACGAGGGCATCTCCACCGACATGCTGATGGCGACTTCTGGGCTCGGTCCCGATCAGGTGTCAGCCGCGCTCCACAACCTCGAACGGGTCGGTCTGGCGACCAACGACACTGTGGTCACCGCATATGTCCATGTCGGGGTGCGTCGAACCTCCCGCAGCCGTCTCACCGAGGCCGCCGACATGGAGCAGCTACTCATCGACCAGATGCGGGAGTCGGCTCCCGACATGGACGTCGGCGATTCGGCGCCGCTGAATCTGCGCATAGCCGCCCAACTCCTCCAAGATGCCGGGCTCACCGACGCACGGCCCGAGCACGTGACCCGCACACTGCAAGGATTCGCCCGAGACGGGATCGGCCCCGGAGGGTCAGGCGGCAGCGTCGCGCTGAGAAAGCACGGGGCCGAGACCGTGTCGGTGACGCTCAGGCGAAGCTGGGACCGGTTGGTGGCCATGGCCGAGCGTCGCCGTAAGGCAGCCGGGACGCTGCTGAGCCATCTCCTCGAGGAATTGCCCACCGGGAGCCGAGGCAACGATCTGCTCGTAGAGACGACGCTGGGCAAGCTGCAACGCGCCGTCGACGCAGCACTCGAAGCCGACCCCAGCCTGCGCGTCGGTACCCCCGACGCCGAACGCAAGCTCATGGAGCGGGCATTGCTGTGGCTGCACGAGCAGGAGGTCATCAGGCTCAACCGGGGCCTGACGGTGTTCCGCTCGGCGATGACCATCACTCTCGAACGCGAGTCACGCGGGTTCCGCCAGACGGACTTCGCTGAGCTGGAGCACCACTACGGCAGGACCGTCCGCCAGATCCATGTGATGGCCACCTACGCCGAGCAAGGCCTTGACCGCATGGCTGACGCAGTGCGCCTCGCGCTCGACTACTTCACCTTCGGGGACGACGAATTCGTACGCCGCTGGCTGTCTGGTCGGCGTGCCGAGATCGACCGGGAAACGACTCCCGATTCGTGGCAGGCGATTGTGGAGAGCCTGTCCAATCCCCGCCAGCGGGGGCTCGTGGCAGACAACCGCGAGGCCACGAACGTGCTGGTGCTCGCCGGTCCCGGCTCGGGCAAGACGAGGGTGCTGGTGCATCGCATCGCGTACCTGGTTCGTGCGAAACGCCAGAACCCGCGAGGCATCTTGGCGCTTGCCTACAACCGGCATGCCGCGGCGGACATCCGTCGGCGCCTGCGTGAGCTGATCGGTGACGATGCCAACGGCGTGATGGTGCTGACATGCCACGCCCTGGCCATGCGGCTGGTCGGCGCCAGCTTCTCGGGTGCCGCAGCGCAGTCCAGCAACAAGAGCTTCGACGAGCTTCTGGGCGAGGTGATGGGCAAGGCCATCGCGCTGTTGCGAGGCGACGAGCTCGAGCCCGAAGAGGCGGAGGACTCTCGGGTGCGTCTGCTGGCTGGTTTCCGGTGGATCCTCGTCGACGAGTACCAGGACATCGGCGTCGACGAATACGAGCTGATCGCGGCACTGGCCGGACGAACGGCTCCCGACGCCGACACCCGTCTGACCCTGTTTGCCGTGGGCGATGACGACCAGAACATCTACGCGTTCAACGGAACCTCACCTGAATTCATCCGGCGTTTCGAGGAGGACTACAGCGCCAGGACCGAGTACTTGCTGGACAACTACCGATCCAGCGGCCACATCATTGACGCCTCCAACGCAGTCATCGCACCGGCGACTACGAGGATGAAGGCCAGCCAGGCGATCCGCATCAACCGGGCACGTCGGGGAAACCCGCTCGGTGGCGAGTGGGAAACGCTCGACCCGATCGCGAAGGGCAAGGTGCAGGTACTTCACCCGAGTGAAGACTCGGTCACCCAGGCACAGGCCGCGATGGTTGAGCTGAGGCGGCTGGCGGGTCTTGTGCCGAGTTGGGACTGGGCGCGCTGCGCCGTTGTCGCCCGCGAGTGGAGCCACCTCGAGCCGGTTCGGAGCATCTGCGAGCAGGCGGGCATCCCGGTGCAGCTCGCCAACGAGGGCGACGTGAGCCTGTGGCATCTGCGTGAGACCCAAGCTCTGGTGCGGGCGCTTCGACAGCGTCGAGATCTGCTGGGAAACGGCGAACTTCGCCGATGGATCGCCAGCCAGCGGGGCGGGCCGTGGATCGACCTGCTGAGAGAAGCAGTGCAGGAGCACGCAATTGAGACCGGCGGTGCCGAAGTGCCTGCGGTGTCGTTCATTGAGTGGCTGGCGGAGTGGTGTCGGGATACGCGGCGCCGACAGCGAGGGCTTCTGCTGCTGACGGCGCATCGAGCCAAAGGGCTGGAGTTCGATCACGTCGTGGTGCTCGACGGCGGGTGGGCCCGACGCAGCCGCGATGAAGACATCGACGCACCGCGGCGCCTGTACTACGTGGCCATGACCCGAGCCAAGCAGACGCTGACGCTGTGCCGCCTACGCGGCCAGCACGGGTACCACGATGCGCTCGAACCCAAGTCATCCGTGGTGTGGCGCTCGCCGGTAGCCCTGCCGCCGCCGACGCCCGCGATGGCACGCCGATATCGCAGCCTGACGCTGAAGGACGTGTATCTCAGCTTCACCGGTCGTATGCCCGCGGATGATCGTGTGCATCGCAGCATCGCGGCTCTGTCGCCGGGGGACCGTCTCGAGGTGCGACACCACCAAGAGAGGTGGCAACTGCTCGACGGCAACGGCGTGCAGGTCGGGACGCTGGCCAGCAGCTTCGAAGCACCGAGCGACACGCACTGTGTCGAGGCCCGGGTCTCAGCCGTTGCGAAGTGGCGCGCTGAGTATTCCGACGCCGAATACCGGCAGGAGCTGAAGTGCGACGAATGGGAAGTCGTAGTGCCTGAACTCGTCTTCGAGCCCGGCGACTAGTTGTCTTGGAAGCCGCCGAACGCCTTGCCGTCAACCCAGCGGGGGTCTGCTGGCTGGGGGCTGAGGATTCCCAGGGCTGATGATGTGATCTGAGCGGCCTGAGCGCCACGGGGTGCTCCGGGGGTGGGGCTCGAACCCACGACAAACGGATTAACAGTCCGCTGCTCTGCCAACTGAGCTACCCCGGACCGAACGGGTCGATTCCTTCCCGAACGTGCGGCGCAACGATACTGAGTTGTCTTGCGCTGCTGACGGCGCGGTCGGCTGGGCACGCCGACGGCAAGTGGGCCGGGTGGGGATCGAACCCACGACCCAGCGATTATGAGTCGCCTGCTCTGACCACTGAGCTACCGGCCCGGCAGCACGGTACCGGGCCCAAGCGCCGATCTGGGGATAGGTCAGTGGTGTGCTCAGGGGCTAGTAGTTTGCGCGCAGAGCGCCGCGGCGGCGCCGTGAGGGAGGAATGTCCACGATGCATACAGGGGAAGCGCGGCGCGACGCCGAGAAACTCACGAGTGAGCGACGCAAGTCTCTTTCCCGGCGGCCGCTCGGCTGGCGGATCGGGGTCATCGTTGCGGCATTCGCGCTGATCGCAGTTGCATGCGGCGGCGGCGGCGATGACGAAACAGGTGAAGGCCCGAGCGAGCAGCCCGAGACAACCGAAGCCGTTGAGGCTGCGCCCGAGACCACCCCCGATGAGGCGCAAGAAGAGGTAGTGGAAGCCCGTGAGGCTGGCGAGGCCACCGGCGAAGACATTCGCGAGGCGGAGAGCGGTCCTACCTACGGTGGCAGGCTCGTCTACGGCATCGAGGCCGATACGGCCAATCCGTTCGTGCACTACGCATCGTCGTGCGCGATCAGCTGCCGGATGATCTTCCGGTCCATTACCGACTCGCTGTATGTCACCGACAGCGACGGCGAGATCGTGCCGTACCTCGTGGAATCCGAGTCGCACAGCGACGACTACATGGTGTGGACGATGACGATCCGCGACGGCGTCAAGTTCCATGACGGGACGCCGCTGACGGGCGAGGCCGTGGCCTACAACATCAATCTGTGCCGCCTGAGCCAGCTGACGGGGCCGGCGTTCCTGGGCATTGCCGACGTCACCGGCGAGGGCCAGACGGTCACGGTCACCGCCAGTCCCGGACAGCCGCTCGCAGCCGGCCTCGGCCCCGCAGGGCGGGCCGAAACGTGCGGCCAGATGTTCAGCCAGGCGTGGTTGCACACACTGCCGAACAACCCGTTGTATGTGTCACCGGCATCGCCGCTGCCCCAGGAGATGCGCGAAGCGTTGCGAGAAGAAGCCACCGGCGATCCCTCCGCCCCGGTCGGGCTGGGCGCCTTCAAGTTCGTGAGCTACACCCCCGGCAACGGCAACAGCTTCATCGCCGAGCGCAACCCGGATTACTGGCGAGGCGAAAACGGCATCACCGGTGAGAACCTGCCGTACCTCGACGAGATCGAGTTTGTGGTCGCCGTGGACATCCAGGGTCGCTCGAATGGTCTCAAAGCTGGTCAGTTCGACATCATCCACACGGCCAACGCCGATGAGATCTCCAAGTACGAAGGCGAGGACTTCGTGCTGCTGCAGGCCAACGACTACGGCGAGACCAGCCACATGCTCGTCAACGTGGCCGCGGGTGTGAATCCGGTGCTGGCGTTCGTGCGTGGCGCTGCTGAGCCGATCGCGATGGATCCGCTGGGGCTCCAACTCGGTGATCAACCCAACCCGCTGGTGCATCTGAGCTGCCGCAAGGCGCTCGCCCACGCCTTTGACGGCGACCGCTTCGCCAATGAGCGGCACCAAGGCTTGGTGCAGGTGGCGAACGGCCCGTTCCCGCCCGGCAGCGTCGGACACCTCGAGGACTCGGGCTATCCGTCCTACGACCTCGAGGCCGCTGCAGCGGAATTTGAGCAGTGCAAGACCGACAGCGGTCAGAATCCGGTGGCGTTCTCGTTCAACACCACCAACGACGCGTTCAACGTCGAATCGAACGAACTCGTCGTGTCGATGTGGACGGACGCCTTCGGCGACGAGCTGGCCGTGTCGATCCAGCCCATCGAGCAGGGCCAGTACATCAACCTGGCGCTGGTCGGGATCTTCCAGATGCAGGGATGGCGCAACCACGGCGGCGTGGATCCGTCCGAGCAGTGGTACTGGTGGAGTTCCGCGACGGCGAGCCCGATCGATCCTTCCGTGCCCGAGCTGGCGCTGAACTTCGGGCGTTTCCAGGATCCCGCAATCGACGCTGCGTACCAGGTCATCCGCCACAACCCCGACCCTGCTGCCCGGCAGGCTGCTGCCGAGGAGGTCAACCGGGCGTTCGGACGCAATGTCTGGAACCTGTGGACCTACTGGACACTGTGGGGCATCATCGCCAACCCGCGGGTGCAGAACATCACAGACCTGCCCATTCCCGACAACGCGGAGAATGCCTTCCCGGTCATCTCGGGCAAGCACCATCTGACACAGATCTGGTGCACAGAGGGCAATTGTCAAGGCTGAGCTCCCACCAGGACGGCACGGGGGACGGCAATTGGCACGGGCGCGGTCTGTAGCAACTGCAGCGGCGTTTGCGCTGATTGCCGTTGCCTGCGGTGGGAGCGACGGCGACTGTCAGGGTTGAGCATGACTCTGAGCGTTGCCTGGACCACCGGAGTGAGCGGATGAAGCAACTCGCCCGCGACCAACTCGGGCGCATCGTCACCGTCGCTTTGATCGCCACGGTCGCTTGGGCGTGGTTCTTTCGACCCCCGTTCAGCTGGACGTTCGGCGTGCTCGTGGCGATCGGCACGGCGGGCGCGGTAATCGCTGACGGGCGCTATGCGCTCCGTCGGATCGTGAGCGTGATACCGATCCTGGTCGGGGTCTCGTTCGTGGTGTTCGCGCTCATGGCGAGCCTGCCCGGCGATCCGGCGATCAACATCTTGGGGCCCGCCGCGACGCCCGACCAGATCGAGATCGTCCGTACCGAGTTGGGCTTGGACGAGCCCTTCTTCAGCCGGTACGGCAACTGGCTCGGCGGTGTGGTGCTCGGCGACTTGGGGAGCTCGATCGTGCTGCGCGAGGACATCGCTGACGGCATCTCACGATCCATGACACCGACGTTGCAGGTGATGGCCTACTCGGTGGTCATCTCGCTCGCAGTGGCGCTGCCGCTCGGCGTCTGGGCGGGGTACCGACAGGGCTCAGCCTCGGATCGTGCGATCAACAACGTGATGCTGGGATTCCTGGCCACGCCGAATTACGTGCTCGCGGTTCTGCTCGTGCTGTTCTTGGCAATCGGCGGGCTCAGTGTGCTCGGCAACGAGATCGGGTTCCACGCCCTGCCCGCGGCGCGTTACGTACCGTTGGGCGACAACGTCGTGCTGCACTTCAAGCACATGCTGTTGCCCTCGTTGTCGCTGGCGATGGGACAGGCTGCGGTCTTCATGCGGTTGCTGCGCTCAGACATGATCGGCACGCTGCGTCTGCCGTTCATCGATCTGGCCCGAAGCAAGGGGCTGCCGACCAGGCGGATCTTGTGGCGGCATGCGCTGCGGCCGTCGAGCTTCACCCTGCTGACCGTGGTCGGGCTGACGATGGGCCTGCTGATTGGCGGCGCACTGATCGTCGAGTTCATCTTCACGATCCCGGGCGTGGGCGCTTACATCTTCCTGGGCGTGACGCAGCGCGACTTCATCGCTGTGCAGGGCGGGGTACTGGTGATCTCGACGCTGTACATCATCGTGCTCACCATGTCCGACTTCCTCTACTTGGCGCTCGATCCGCGGCTGCGTGGCAGGGAGGTCGGCGCCCGTGCATAAGCGGCTCGGATTCTTCTTCTGGCTGGCCGTGGTCTACCTGGTCGTGCTTGGGCTCGCCGCCATATTTGCCGATGTCCTGCCCATCAAGGATCCCACCCAGACGTTTGCCGGCACGTCCAAGAACGGTCCCAGCCTGTCGCACTGGTTTGGCAACGACGGTGTGGGCCGCGACGTGTTCAGCCGGGTGATCTACGGGGCGCAGGTGAGCTTGGTGATCTCGACGGTCGGCACCCTGCTGGCGCTGGCGATCGGCGGTCTCTTAGGCATGGTCTCGGGGTACTACGGCGGGCGGGTCGACCGCTGGCTGACCGCCACGCTGAATGCCTCCCTCGTGATCCCGCCACTGATCCTGTTCCTGGCGTTGATCCTGTTCTTGGACTCCGAGGCCCGACGCCGCATCTTCATCTTGATCTTCACGTTCGTGCTGCTGGCGATCGCCCCGATAGCCCGGGTGGTGCGCGCTGCCACTCTGTCGTGGGCCGGGCAGGACTTCGTGCTCGCAGCCCGAACGCTCGGAGCTCGAGACGGCAGGGTTCTGTTCCGCGAGGTGCTGCCGAATGTGGCGCCATCGCTCGTCAGCTACTCGCTGATCATCATGGCTGGGCTTATCGTGGTGGAGGGGTCTGCGGCATTCTTGGGCCTGAGTGTCCCGCCGCCTACGCCGACGTGGGGCGACATGATCAACAAAGGCAGGACGAACCTCGACGTCGCTGCGCACATCAGCTTGATGCCCGCGATCATCATGTTCGTGACCGTGTTGGCGTTGAACTTCGTGGGCGACAAGCTGCAGCAGTACTTCGAGCCGCGGGAGTCGGTGCTGTGACTCACAGCACTCGTCGACACGGTCTTGTGATGGTTCCCGCTGGGGGAGTTCGGTAGTGGCAGGCAGCGGCAACGCCCACCTGCGCTCCGGAACGATCCTGAGTGCGCGGGATATGTTCGTGGAGTTCCCAGCAGCGGGCGGCCGCACGGTCCACGCAGTGTCGGGCGTGTCGCTCGACCTGCTCGAAGGCGAGACATTGGGGCTCGTCGGCGAGTCTGGCTGCGGCAAGAGCACGACGGGACGGGCGATTCTGCAGCTGCCGCGGCCCAATTCGGGTTCAGTGCAGCTCACTGGCCGAGAGCTGACTGCTCTTGACGACGAAGCGATGCGGCAGGTGCGGCCGCGGCTGCAAATGATCTACCAAGACCCGATCTCCTCGCTGAATCCACGGCGCACGGTGCGCGACATCGTGGCCGAGCCGTTGTTCATCGCATGGGACAACGCGACGAAGCGAACTGCCATGGCATTGTGGCAGGAGCGCATGGGCGGCCTGCTGGGGAGCCTGTTGCGGCGTGCCGCGACACTGCTGCGCATTGTGGGCCTGGCGTTGTGTGTGGCGTTTGTGCTGTGGATCGTGTCCGAGGCCGTCGAGGAGCGGGCCGCGGAGGGATTACTGGGTTGGACGCAGGTTCCCGCTGCGGTCATCGGCTTCCCGGCACTGGCTGTAGCGCTTCTGATGGCTGCGGTCACTCTCGTGCTGGGCGTGACGTGGGTGATGCTCGCGCTGATGCTGCCCTTCAGCCTGATGTCCCGCCAATTCGGGGAAGTGTCGGCGGCCGTCGGCCTTGCCGGGGTGTTCGTCACCACAGCTGCCAGCGCCTTCTTGGCCTGGCGCACGTGGTCGAGCTTCGGAGGCTGGGCGCAGTGGCTCAACTCGGGTGGGCTGAGCCTGTTCACCGCAGTGCTCATCGTGTGGCTGGTGGCGTCGCTCGCGAAGCCCGAACGTGCAGGCGCCAGCGCCGTGGCTACAACGCTAAGCGCCATGGTGGTACTGCAGGTGTTCTACATCGCAGGTCTCGACGACACGGCGAAGCTGGTTGTCTTGGTCGTCTCCGGTGCCGTGGACTGGTTTCTGTTCTGGTGGGTGCTGCGCCGCTACCGGGCCAACCGTCAGGTCCTGTGGGAGCGCGCCGAACCTCGGGTGCGCGAGGTGCTGACCTATGTCGGGATCAACCCCGAGGACGCCCTGGATCGCCGCCCGTGGGAGTTCTCCGGCGGTCAGGCGCAGCGGCTCTCCATCGCCCGAGCGCTCGTCAGCGTGCCGCAGGTGATTATCTGCGATGAACCGGTGTCCTCGCTGGACGTCTCGGTGCAGGCTCAGATCCTGAACCTGCTCGAGGACCTCAAGAACCTCATGGGTCTGACGCTGGTGTTCATCGCACACGACCTGGCAGTCGTCAAGAACGTGAGCGATCGGGTGGCCGTGATGTATCTCGGCAAGCTGTGCGAGGTCAGCGAACCCGATGCGATGTTCGAAGCGCCGGCCCACCCGTACACCGAGCTGCTGCTGGCGGCGATCCCGCATCCCGACCCTGAGGCCGATCTTGGCGCCGGTCGCATCGGTGGGGAGTTGCCGTCGCCGATGGCGCCCCCGTCGGGCTGCCGTTTCCGCACCCGCTGCCCCCTGGCAGCGCAGCGCTGCGCCGCCGAGGAGCCCGAGATGCGAGAGATCGCACCGGGGCGATTCGTCGCCTGCCACACGCCGCTGTTCGGCGAACACGCGCCGCCGGTGCGGGTCCAGATGAGCTCGGCTCGCCAGGGGGCATCGTGAGTGACCATGCGTCGCTGAGTGCGCCAACGCTCCTTGAGGTAGCGGACCTGCGGACCACCTTTGACACCGTTGCAGGCCCGCTGGTGGCGGTGGACGGCGTCGACTGGTCGCTGGCCGAGGGCGCCCGACTTGGTGTGGTGGGGGAGTCAGGTTCGGGCAAGTCGGTCATGTCGCGCTCGGTTATGCGGCTGCTGCCGAAGTCGAGAGTGATGTCGACGGGGAGGGTCACCTTCGACGGGATCGACATGATGTCGCTGGGTCGCCGTCAGCTGCTCGACATGTGGGGCCCGCAGCTGGCGATGGTGTTCCAGGATCCGCTGGGCTCGCTGAATCCGGTGATGAAGATCGGCCGGCAGGTGGGCGAGGGCCTCCGGGTTCACCGGGATCTATCGGCACGCGCCGCACGCAGGGCTGCGCTCGAGTTGCTTGAAGAGGTGGGCATTCCCGAGCCCCAGCGCCGAATCGACGAGTACCCGCACCAGCTCTCGGGTGGCATGCGCCAGCGCATCGTGATCGCCATCGCGCTGGCATGCAGTCCCCGGCTGCTCATTGCCGACGAGCCCACGACTGCGCTCGACGTGACAGTGCAGGCCCAGATCCTGGACCTGCTGGAGACCCAGCGAGCTGAGCGTGACATGTCGCTGGTGCTCATCACTCACGACTTGGGAATCGTGGCGGGCCGCACCGACGAGGTCGTCGTGATGTACGCGGGCCGGATTGTGGAACGCGCTCCCACCACGACGCTGTTCCGCAACATGAAGATGCCCTATACCGAAGCGCTGTTCCGGTCCATCCCCAAGGTCACCGACGACAGCCACGCCCGCTTGGAGATCATCGGCGGTCAGCCGCCCGAGATGACCCGCTTGGGACCGGGCTGCAAGTTCGCCCCTCGCTGCAAATACGCGCAGGATCTGTGTGTCGCTGAGGAGCCGGCTCTCATTCCCGCCCCTGCCAGCGCCTCCTCGTCCCGGGCGGTTCTCGGCGACCAAGCCGGCGACCACGACGCCGGCGATACGCCAGCGCCGGGCGTCCACGAGTACCGCTGCTTCTACCCAGTCGGCACCGACGAGGCAGCCGAGGCACTCGAACGCAACATCGCCTCAGGCCGTGTCAGCGAGACCGGTGTCGTGATCCAGACCGCCTGACTCTCGCCGACAGCCCCACCGTCGACTCGAAGTCAGCGACTCGAACCACTTCCCGGCACCGGGCGGGTGTGGCCGCGGCCAGCCTGGCCCACTGTTCGCTTCGGGTCGGGTTGGGGGCTGCGGCTGCCAGTGGTGGTGTGTCCTGCATGGGGGACCGGTGAGCCCGGTGTGGTCCTGGGGTCGGGTCATGGGCTGCGGGCTGGGGCTCGGGCGGGGTCCGGGCTGGGGTTTCGGCTGGGCGGTGCCGGGCCTTGGTCTGCGGGGGTGCCAGTCGGGTGGGGCGTGGATCTTGCGGTCATGTAGGTGGAGGTCGGTGTGGCAGTCCCAGCACATCGAGGCCAGATTCGGCACTTCGGTGAGACCACCGTGTTTGTAGTAGTCGATGTGGTGGGCTTGGGTGTGCTCTGAGGTGAGTTCGCAGCCGATGCAGCCGCCGTCGCGTGCGGCCAGGATGAGCCGTTGGGCGTCGCTGGCGTTGCGGGCTCGCCCCAGGGCCAGCTCGGACAGTCGGCTTTGAACACCGCGGGTAGCACTTTGGCGTCGATGGCGTGCTCGGCGAGCATTTGGGCTGACAGGGGAGTGCCGTCATCAAGACGGGGGTTCACGAGCCGCTCGTTCACGACGTCATAGTCCGCAATGATCAACAGGCCTGTGTGTGCCCGCCGTGCCTTGGCGACACCGGCGATGAAGTCGAGCTTGGCCCACAGATGCCACATGCCGTCTGTGCCCAACCGCATCGATCCCGAGCGCTCGGCGCGTTGCAGCTCGTGCTCCGCGTCGATGGGGCCGAGGCCCTTGTGGGCGGCTTCGGCCTCGATGTCGGCGTACACCTGCTGGCTGACATACGCGAACGGGTGACGCGCAACGGTGTCGGAGGGATAGGCGCGGCACAGCTCGATGAACTCCGTTTCGCTGCGGCGGTGCTTCTTGGGTGCCTCGCGGGCGATCACCCGCGCATGAGACATCTGGATGTCCCCGGCGCTGAGCGCCTCCAGCGTGTCGGTCAGCTCATGGGTGGCCAGGCTCTCGGCCAGCCGGGCTTCCGAGCGTGCTTGGGGCGCATTCATCCGGGTTTGGTCTCGCAGCACATGCGCGGCGGAATAGAACAGCTGCTACTCAGGCACCTCGTCGTACCAGTCGTTCGCGTGGTGCAGCAGGTAGTCGCAGATCTTGGCGCACAGGTCGAACGGCGCGCACATGTCGTCCTCGCCTTGCAGCAGTGCTTGGAGCGACAATTCTCTGCGGGCCACGATCATGAGCGTCCGCTTGGTCGGGTCGGTCACCGATATCAGGGAATCGATTGCGGATACCTCCACGGGCAGGGCCGTGCCTCCCAGACCCGCCAGATCGGTGGCCAGCACGAGCATGTCCGGGCTGTGATCCAGCGGCGGGAGCGCCCAGGTGAAGAGCAGCGGCAACCAGAATTCATCGGGCGGAAGATCGTCTTCGGGCATTGCCCACAGGACTTCTTCGAACGACAGGAGCGTGCGCGGGTCAGCTTCCAGTGTGAGGTGCAAGTCGAGCGGGCCGCCGCACGCCTCGGCCGGATGCAGATCGACTTCCCAGGTCTGGCGCAGGCTGTAGGTCTCGATGAACTGCCGCTCGTCGTGAATGTGGAAGCCGTGCGCGTGCGCATGGTCCTTGAGGCTTGCGACGTAGCCCGTGATGTCGATCGCTGCCATCGGGACGCTCCCCACGTGGCGCCGGGACAATGCGCGGAGGCTATAGGGCTGAGGTGGCAGCATTCGACGAGTGAAACCAGAAAGCGACGACTGGCTGGGCCTGCTGCAGCGAACCGCTGATGCAGTTGAGGCTGCTCTCGCCGGATTTGACCGTTGGAATGACGGCGGCGACCGCCCTGATCAGTACGCGCTCGACCAGGTTGCCGATACTGCAGCGCTGGACGTGCTCGTCGCGGCAGGCGTGAGCGTGCTCAGCGAGGAATCAGGTCTGCGCCGTGGGGTCGGCAACGAGACCGTCATCGTGGATCCTGTCGATGGCTCCACCAATGCCTCACGTCGCATCCCGCACTACTGCATCAGCCTCTGCGTCGTCGAAGGTCTCACGCCGGTGGCTGGTCTCGTGCGCCACCTGGTCTCCGGCGAGGAGTTCACTGCGAGCGCTGGCGGGGGAGCCACTCTCGATGGGCGGTCAATCTCGCCGAGCGGTTGCGAGCACGGCGCACGCGCGGTGATCGGTGTCTCGGGACGCCCTGGCCCCGAACTGCCGGTATGGCAGGTGCGTGTTCTCGGTTCGGCGGCGCTGGACCTATGCGCCGTGGCCTGCGGGCGTCTCGATGCGTACCTCGACCTCAACTCCAATCACGGTGTGTGGGACTACGCCGCCGGTGTGCTGATCTGTGCCGAGGCGGGGGCATGGACCGGCGAAGCGGAGGGCAGGGAGCTGTTCCATCTCGAGCACAGCCGACGCCTCGGGCCCATCGCCGCGAGCACCCCCCGACTGGCAGCCAGGCTCGTCGGCGCCTGATTCGACGCCTGCCGCTGTCGAGACCGGCGGTAGCCTGCGAGACCCGGCCGACGGGGGCGCTTAGCTCAGCTGGCGAGAGCACCTCCCTTACAAGGAGGGGGTCGCAGGTTCGAGTCCTGCAGCGCCCACCCCAGCGCCGCGATGGGCCCGCTCAGTAGATGCCGGGAATGATCCGATACCGGACCCGCTCCTGGTACTCCGCCCACTTGCCAGGGCCGTATTTCTCAGCGCAGCGCTTGTCGTCGTCGATCTGGCGGTAGGTGAACAACGCAACGACGTAGGCGAAATATATCCACGCCCAGAGGCTGCCGAAGTGGCCCCAGACCAAGGCGATCGACAGTCCGAAGAACCCTTCGCCCATATAGTTGAAATGACGGGCGACGCCCCAGAAGCCGCTGCAGAGAATCTTGCGCTCGCCGGCCTCGATGACCTCCGGCTCAAAGATCCCGAGGAACTTGCGTTCAGGCCACCGCTTGAACGTGTATTTCTGCATGTTGGCACCACGGGTGATGCACCATCCGATGGCGAACAACGCTGGCGTCCCGATCAACCAGAGATAACGCCATCCTGCCGCGTGCCCCGGATCTGGATGCGCTGCCATGCCCCACATCGGAATGGTGAATATCCAGCCGTATACGATAAGACCCCCCCAGAACATCTTGAAGCCCAGACGCTCGTAGATGACGTCGTATGTATAGAGCTGTACTCGCTCGAACACGAAGTAGTCGAAAACGTAGAAGGTGAAGAACGCCGCGAAAACGAAGACGCCCGGATTTAGGTCTTCGACATTTTCGTAGTGCCAGACCGCGCCAGAGAAGGCGTTGAGCGACAGCATCGTCCCGCCGACCACATAGAAGTACATCTTGAGATCGAAGCGGTCGTTGAAGAACTGCATCTCCTGAGCGCGCCCGAACCAGCACGCCAGGAACTTGTTCTTCACCTCTCCGGGGGGCTGGCTGAAAACCGCGATGAGGGTCAGGATGAGGGCGAGCACCGTGCCGCCGACGACTGCATACAGGGACGACCGGTAGAACCAGTCCCTGGGCATGCCCGTGAGTTCGAACCACCACAGCACTTGGGCCACGACGAACACCAGCAGGCCGTTGAGGCGGTAGCTGCGGGGCAGGCCGGTTTCGCGATCGACGACGTAGCCGGGAACGTGCCGTCCAGGCAGGACCATCTGCAGCACGAAGAAGGCGGCAAATACGAACAGCGGAGTGAGAAATCCCAGCAGCGCCTGTGATGCAGGCAGCTCGACCAAGTGTCCGATACCGAGCCGCTCAAACATGGCGAGCCTCCCTATTGCTCATGAACTAGCAAGCCGGTACTAGTAGATCCCGGGAACGATCCTGTAGGGGACTCGGGCCTTGTACTCGGCCCACTTTTCAGGGCCATACTTCTCAGCACAGCGCTTGTCGTCTTCGATCTGGCGCGGAACGAACAATGACACAATGAATATGGCGTATGTCCAGGCCCACAGATTGGTGAAATGTCCGAAGACAAGTCCCATGGACACTGCGTAGAGTCCTTCGCCGAAGTAGTTAAAGTGCCTCGCCGCCCCCCAGAGGCCGCTGCAGAGGATCTTGCGATCGCCGGCCTCGATGACCTCCGGCTCAATAATGCCAAGAAACTTGCGTTCGGGCCACCGCTTGAATGTGTACTTCTGCAAGTTGGCGCCACGAGAGATCACCCAGCCCACGAAGAAAAGCGCTGTCGAGCCAATCAACCAGAAGTACGTCCATCCGTTCGAGAAACCCGGATCGGCGACCGGGGCCAGGCCCCATAGCGGCAGGACGAACATCCAGCCCCACACGAACGGCCCGCCCCAAGTGAGCTTGAAACCGACATTCTCGTGGATGAGATCGTATGTGTAGAGCTGCACCCGCTCGAAGACAAAATAGTCGAACATGTAGAAAGAATTGATAGCGACGTAGAGAAACAGACCGGGGTTGGCATCGGCAACGTTGTCATTGTGCCAAACCGCCCCGGACCACGCGTTGAGTGACAGCATGGTGCCGCCGACAATGTAGAAGTACATCTTGAGGTCGAAGCGGCCGTTGAAGAACTGCAGTTCTTGCGCACGCCCAAACCACCAAGCCAAGAAGCGGTTCTTCTGTTCGCCTTCTGGCTGAGTGAACACCAAAACGGTGGTCGCGATGATGCCGATGACCAGTCCGCCGGCCACTGCGTACATGGTGGACCGGTAGAACCAATCCCGCGGCATTCCGGTGAGTTCGAACCACCACACGATGTGCGCAAGCACGAACACCGCCAATCCATTGAGCCGGTAGCGGCGGGGCTCGCCGGTCTTTCGGTCGGCGACGTAACCGGTCACGCGCCGCGCGGGCAAGATCATGTGTGCCACGAAGACAGCAGCGCAGACGAACAGCGGCGTCCCGAATCCCAGGACCACCTGGCCACCGGACAACTCGAACAGATGCCCGATGCCGAGCCAATCGATCATGATCTACGCCCCTTCTCGCGCATGCCTGCGCCGACCGCCAGTATTGCCGCACCGGAGGTACGGGGAATGGACTGACCGAACGGCAGGGCGCTACCGGCCGCCGGCGGGCCGGCGAGCCGCGGTGGGAGCGTTGCACTACCGTCCATGTCGGCCCGTGAACAGGGAGGCGCACGAAAGATGAAACTCGATAGCGGAGATCCCTTCCCAACATTGACGCTGAGCGATCTCGAAGACCAGCAGGTCACGATCCCCGGTGTGTTCGGTGACGGCTGGGGCGTCGTGCTCATGTACCGGGGCCACTGGTGACCGTACTGCCGTCAACAGTTGGTTGACTTCAACGGCGCGGCCTCTCTGCTGAAGATGCTGGGTGCGAGCGTGGTGGCGCTGTCTGTCGATGACAAGGACACCACTCAGCAACTCGCGAACAATCTGCAGCTGGGCCCCGTGCGGATGCTGCACAGCGCCGATCCCGACGAAGTGTCGGGGCTGACGGGCGCGTTTACCGAGCCTCAGCGGGGCATCCTGCATGCCACTGGGTTCATCCTGGCGCCGGGAGGCAAAGTCGCCCAAGCCTGTTACGCGACGGGCCCCATTGGCCGGATCACGGCCCTCGACACGATGCGGATTCTTCGCTTCGTCCAGCGACAGCGACAGCGATAGGAACCCGGCGGCGGTGAGCCAACCCGGTCGTCGCTCGGCGGTTACCCGCTCTGTGTTGATGTTCGGCGGTTAGCCGCCGACGATGAACCGCTGGTGGGTGCCTTTGGAGATCAGCGTGTCGCCGTGGGTGACTTTGATGTCGAACACGAGGCGGCGGCGGTCGATCTCGCTGATCTCGCCGGCGACCACGACGTCCTCGCCTGAGGCCACTGCAGCCTCGTGGCTTACGCAGATGTGAATGCCGACCGTGGTCTGATTCTCTGCGAGGTGCGGCTGCACGCCGAACAGGCACGTGCCCTCGATGAGGCGGACCATGTCGGGCGTGGACAGCACCTTGTTGGGCAGATGCGGCGGGGACATTTCGTCGGTCACGCGGTGTGTGTCGCTGACGCTGAAGCCGACCTCGATGGCTGCGCTCATGGCGGCAGACCTTAGAACGTGCACTGCGCCTCAGTGTCGCGATCATCCCCACTAGCTTGCGGGGATGGCTGAGTTGCATCTGCAGTGTGAACCGCTCGCCCCGTTGCTGGGTACTTGGCAGGGCACCGGCGTTGGCCACTACCCGACGATCGACGACTTCACCTATGTGGAGGAGCTGGTGTTCAGCCACGTTGGCAAGCCGTTCGTGTCGATGATCCAGCGCACCCGCAACCGCGTCACAGGCGAGCCGTTGCACTCCGAGGCGGGTTACCTGCGAGCCCTGCCCGATGGGCAACTGGAGTTGACGATTGCCCAGCCGTCGGGCGTCACCGAAACCCATCTCGGCACCGTGCGCACCAGTAACAGCGGCCTCGTGATCGAACTGTCCAGCGAGCAGGTCGGCCTCACGCCGACCGCCAAAGAAGTGACCTCGGTGCGGCGCGAGCTCACGGTCGAGGGGATGAGGCTGTATTCAGAACTGTGGATGGCCGCCGTGGGCTACGGCGAACTCGTCCATCACCTGCGAGGCGAACTCACCAGGCAGGACTGACCGACTCCGAGAGTTCCGAACGCACACCGGCGTAACTCGCTTCACCGGAATCGGCGACGCGCCACGCCCTACGCTGGCTCTTCGGCGGAGGGGGAGTGATGTCACAGGTGTCCCAGGCCAGTGCAACGAACGGGGCGCAAGCGCTCGACTACGGCGCGCCGACGGCCGCTGGCCGACCCGATGTGGACGACGAGACACTCGCGGCAGCAGTGGCCGTTGCGAACATCCCGACGCTGCTGATGGTGCTGGTTCAGATGACGGGCGAACTGCATTGGCTTGAGGACCCGTACCGCCCCAAGCGGCAGCCCGGTCTCGGCGACAACGACAGCGGCGGCTTGACGCCCGAGCATCGCCAGGAAGTGCGCGAGGCGGCGTTCGAGGCGATGAGTGCCTGGCGCGACGGCCGCCCGATGGCGATCCCCGAGCCCGACGACGGCCTGATCGTGCGGATGCTGAGCACGGCAATGGGAGAGCACGTCCCCGACGAATACGGCGCATTCACTGCCGCCCAGCTCGGCCTCGCCAAGTTCCTGGACCACGATCCGGTCAACGTGCCTCCCGGCTTCAAGGTGCTGGTGATCGGGGCCGGTGCGTCAGGGCTGTGCGCGGCGATCAACCTGCAGCAGGCTGGCGTGCCCTACGAAGTTGTCGAGCGCAACGGCACGGTCGGCGGGGTGTGGTGGGAGAACCGCTACCCGGGGGCGGGCGTGGATACGCCGAACCACCTGTACTCGTACTCGTTCGCCCCGCACGACTGGAAGATGTACTTCTGCCTACGCGACGAGCTGCACGGCTACCTCGAGAAGGTCGCCGACGAATTCGATGTGCGCCGCAGCATTCGTTTCAACACCTCGGTCGAGAGCATCAGCTATGACGCCGAGCGCCAGGTCTGGCGCGCCGAGGTGCGCCACGTCGCGGACAACGAGGGGCGCTGGGAGACCGGCAGTCTGGGCTTGAGCGCGACGCCCGACGAAACAGGCCTGCGCCGGCGGGATGACGGCGCGGCCACGGCGCCCGGTGCGAACGGGCACGCTCAGGGCGTCGACGGACCCACGGAGATCATCGAAGCCAACGTCGTCATCAGTGCCGCGGGCATCTTCAACCCGCCGATCCGTCCCAACATCGACGGCCTCGAGACCTGGAGCGGCGAGACCTGGCATACGGCGCGCTGGCCCGCCGATGCCGATGTCAGCGGCAAGCGTGTGGCGATCGTTGGCAATGGGGCAAGCTGCATGCAGACCGCCCCCGAGATCCAGCACGACGTGGAGTCACTCACGATCTACCAGCGATCCAACCACTGGGCGGCGCCGTTCGACCAGTTCCGCAAGGAAGTCCCCGATGCGATGCGGGTGCTGTTCGAAGCCGTGCCGCTGTACCGAGCGTGGTACCGGGTGCGATTGGGCTGGACATTCAACGACCGCATCCACTCGGCCTTGCAGACCGATCCCGACTGGGACCGCCCCGAGCGATCGCTCAATGCCCAGAACGATGCGCACCGCAAGTACTTCACGCGCTACGTCGTCGACGAGCTCGGCGACCGCGCCGATGAACTGCTCGACAAGGTGCTGCCCACCTACCCGCCGTTCGGCAAGCGGATGCTGATGGACAACGGCTGGTACCGGATGCTGCGCAACTCCAAGGTCGAGTTGGTCGACGATGCGGTTGCCGAGATTTCGGGCCAAACCATCCGTACCTCGGACGGCTCCGAACGCGAGGCCGATGTGTTGGTGCTGGCAACCGGCTTCGACGTGCTGCGGTTCATCACTACCTATGAGGCAGTGGGCCGCTCAGGGAGAACGCTGCGCGAATCGTGGGGCGACGACGACGCGAGTGCCTATCTCGGCACGGTGACGCCTGACTTCCCGAACTTCTTCACCCTCTATGGGCCGAACCTGCAGCCAGGCCACGGCGGGAGCCTCATCTTCGTCGTGGAGATGCAGGTCCGATACATCATGGACATGATCGGCAAGATGTGTGCGGCTGGCCTCGGAGCGGTAGAGGTGCGTCCTGAGGTGCACACCGATTACCGGGACCGTGTCGACGAAGCGCACGAGAGCATGGTCTGGATGCACCCAGGCATGACCAGCTACTACCGCAACGAAGCGGGCCGGATTGTCGTGAATTCGCCGTGGCGCAACGTCGACTACTTCGACATGACCAAGGAAGCCAACCTCGACGACTACGTCTGCGAGCCCCGGGCGGCTGGCCGGGAGCTGGTCGCCGACTGAGTGACATCAACCGAAATTCAACGGCGTGACGCCCGAGCGCATGGCTATGTTCGGCACGGGGGCGGGGCCGTCGAAACCCCAAAGTTCGTCCGCTCTGGCGACGGCCCTGCCCTCTATCTGCGGATAGTAGCAACCGGGTGCGCCATGCGAGCCGGGTTTACGTCGCCAATTCGGCCGCAATGGCTTGCAGCGCGGTGTCGACGTCGGCCTCGTTGACGTCGAGGTGCAGCACCATCCGGGAGCGACCGAAGCGCCAGTCGGCGAGGACGCCTCGGCCTTCGACTCGCTTGCCGAGGGTGGAATCGTTCCGTTCGAGCTGTGAGAACACCATGTTGGTGTTGCAGCCGGTGACCGTGATGCCGTCGATGGCTTCGAGCCCTGCCGCAAGTCGCTGTGCATTTGCGTGGTCATCGGTCAGACGGTCGAGGTGATGCTGGAGGGCGTACAGCCCGCCTGCGGCGATGATGCCGGCCTGACGCATACCGCCCCCCAGCACCTTGCGCCAGCGGCGTGCCTTGCCCACCAGCTCGTCGGTGCCGCACAGCACTGAACCGACAGGCGCTCCCAAGCCCTTGGACAGGCACACCGACACGGTGTCGAACGGGGCGGCGACATAGGCGGGGGACAGGCTCAGCGACACGGCCGCGTTCCACAGCCGCGCCCCGTCGAGGTGCAACCCGAGGCCGTGGCGGTCGGCGAAGTCACGGGCTTCCTGATGCTGTTGGGGCGTCAATACTTTGCCGTCGATCGTGTTCTCGAGGCACAGCAGACGAGTACGGGCGAAATGGCTGTTGTCGGGCTTCACTGCCTCCTCGGCCGCTTCGAGATCGAGCATGCCAGTGTCGTCGGTGGGCACCGGCTGGGGCTGGATGCTGCCCAGCACCGCTGCACCGCCGCCCTCGTACATGTAGGTGTGGGCGTGGTGGCCGACGATGTACTCGTCACCCCGCTCGCAATGTGCCAACAGCCCGCACAGATTCGACTGGGTACCGCTCGGCACATACAGGGCCGCCGCGGTGCCGAGCAGTTCGGCGGTGTAGCGCTCCAACTCGTTGACGGTGGGGTCGTCACCCCAGACGTCGTCGCCAACCTCGGCAGCGGCCATGGCGGCCCGCATGTCAGCGGTCGGGCGAGAAACAGTGTCGGAGCGCAGGTCAATCACGGCAGCAAGCCTGCCATGACGCCCGTCGTATGCAACCGGTGAATTGCCGTGGCGCGTCCTGCAGGGATGCTTGGTGTGAGCCGTTCGGCCCTGGCCACGGCATAGCCGACTGCCGGTCGTTGAGCCCTGAGGATCGACTGGTGCCGCCGTCGATGCGGCAGATGAAGGAGCGGCTCAGCCCTTGCCGTTGCGCAGCAGCTTGCCCGGCAGTGGGCCGTGCGGATCGACGGCGTCGGCGCCGTTGCGGCGGATGATGGTGCCGTTCACGACCACTGCATCGATGCCCTTCGCATCAGAAATGAGGCGGTCGGCGCCGGCGGGCAGGTCGTACACCCGGCGCTTGCCCAGATGGCCGACCTCGTCGGCGTCGAACACCACGACGTCGGCGGGCTTGCCTTGCGCGAGCGTGCCACGATCGGAGATGCCGAACACCTCGGCGGGGCGCTGGGTGAGCATGTGGACGGCGGTCTCGAGGTCGAAGCTGCCCCGATCGCGCACGAAGGTCGCCAAGAACTCCGTGGAGTATTTGGCGTCGCACAGCTGGCTGGCGTGCGCCCCGGCATCGGACAGCCCGATCACGGTCGTCGGGTCATGCAGCAGCTCGTCGATGTCGTCGGGGTCGTGATTCAGCACGTCCTGGATGATGCGCATCTCCAGGTCGGCTTCGAGCGCCACGTCGAGCACCCAGTCCACCGGGTCTTGGCCGGCATCGTCGGCCATCTGCTGCACGTTGCGGCCTTCGAGTTCTGGGTTGTGGGGCAAGTAGCTGATTTCGGTTCGAGCCCAGCGGTCGCCGATCTTGCCGCCGTTGCCCGCCTTTTCCTTGAACTGGGCTCGCCAGTCGGCGTCGGCGTAGTAGCGCTTGCGCCCTTGGAGGTCGCTCTGGGACACCGGCATGAAACAGCGCAGGGCTTCGTAGATGAACGGTGCCTTCCAGCTCATCTCGAACTGGATGGGCTGCACGGCAACCTGCGGAAAGACTGGCAGGCCACGCGCGGCGATCTCGCGCGCACGTTCCAATTCGACACGGTGGCTGCCCGGACCTCGTGCCGAGCCCAGCAGCGCCGTCCAGCTCACGTGCGCCCCGGTGGTCTCGGCGATGCGTGCGAATTCGTCGTGGCTCAAACCCCGGCCCACCGTGGCTTGCATAACACCGCCCACGTCGCCCAGCGCCTGAGCGATCTCAACGATCTCGTCAGTGGTCGCGGCGCGGCTCGGCACCGGGCGTCCCTCGTAGCCGACATGGGTAGGTGCCTTGGAGGTTGCGAAGCCGAGCGCCCCGGCTCGCAGCGCCTCGGCCACCAGGTCGCGCTGGGCAGCGATCTCTTCGGGTGTGCCTTCCCGTTCGGTGGCCTCTTCGCCCATGACGTACATGCGGGCCGCGGTGTGCCCGATCAGCGCCGCCATGTTGACCGCAGCGCCGTTCGATTCGAGCGCGTCGAGGTACTGCGGGAAGGTCTCGAAGCCCCAGTCGCCGAGGCCGGCTCGCAACGCATCGACGCTCATGCCCTCGACGTTCTCGAGCGTGCGCATGATGAGATCACGGTGCTCGGGCCGCGTGGGCGCCACCGAGAAGCCGCAGTTGCCCATCACGATCGTGGTCACGCCGTGCCAGGGCGAGCAGCTGACTAGCCGGTCCCACATGATCTGCGCGTCATAGTGAGTATGGATGTCCACGAACCCGGGGCACACGATGCGCCCGGTGGCGTCGATGGTCTGTGCAGCTTCAGCGGACGCCGCCCCGAGCGCTACGACCGTGCCGCCCGAGATGCCCACGTCGCCGACGAAGCGGGGTGAACCCGTCCCGTCGATGATCGTCCCGCCCGTGATCTTCAGGTCATAAGCCATGTCGTACACCCCGTGCTCTAGCTGTTTGAGAAAAATACCCCACGTCGACCGCACCAGGTCGGTCTAACGTCACCGACATGGCGCTGCCGTTCGAGTTCTGCATCGAAGGCCCGCCCGTGTCGCAGCAGGCGAACAAGAAAGCGCGGCGCCGCGACTGGAGGGATGCGGTTCGCTCAGCGGCTAGGAGCGAATGGGACAGTAGTCAACCTATCGACGGTCCTGTCGCCGTGACGATCAACTACATCTACGAAGACGCTTCGCTCGACGTGGACAATGTTCCCAAGCCGATTTTGGACGCGCTCAATAACTTGGTGTACCCGGACGATGAATCACACCGAGTCTTGTAGAGGCTCGGGTTGTTGAGTCACGGCCGGGGTGGCTGTGACGGTTTGACGGTAGTAGGCGGTTTCGTGGTCGGCGGGTGTGGTGTAGTTGCCGCTGCCGGTGAGCAGGGCGCTGTGGCTTCGTCGGTGGTTGTACCAGTCGACGTATTCGAGGGTGGCGAACTCGACATCGCGCAGTCCTTGCCACGGTCCTCGTGAGTAGATCAGCTCCCATTTGAACAGGCCGTTGAACGACTCGATCATGGCGTTGTCGTAGCTGTCCCCTTTGGTGCCGACCGACGCGACGATGTCGTTGTCCGCGAGGCGCTGGCTGTAGCGAATGGAAAGATATTGCGATCCGCGGTCGCTGTGATGAGTGACCGTGTCGATGCCGTGGCCGTCGCGGCGTCGCCCCGAGATGGCCATCTCCAGGGCGTCGAGCGCCAGCTCGGTGCGCATCGACCGCGAGGCCTGCCAGCCCAGGACCCGGCGCGAATAGGCGTCGATCACGAACGACACGTACACCCAGCCGCTGCGGGTGCGCACATAGGTGAGATCGGCGAGCCACAGCCGGTTCGGGGCCGGCACTGTGAAATCCCGGTTCACCAGGTCCGCGGGCCCGCAGGCGTCGGGGTCGCTGGTGGTGGTGCGCACCGTACGCCCCCGGCGGGTCCCTTCGAGGCTCAGCTGGCGCATCAGCCGCTCCACAGTGCAGCGAGCCACCGTGATGCCCTCGACGCGGTTGAGGTGATCCCACACCTTGGCCGCCCCGTACGCGTCGTAATTGTCCCGGTGCACACGAGCGATCTGCTCGCACAACCAGGCGTCGCGCTGCGCCCGAGCCGACGGCGGCCGGCACCTGGCTGCGTAATAGGTGGACGGGGCGATCCCGACGCCGTGCTCGCACAGCACAGCGCAGATCGGCTCGACCCCGAACCGGCCTCGATGGGCGTCGACGAACGCCACTATCGCTTCGACTGGCGGTCGAGCTCCGCCCCGAAGAAAGCCGACGCCGCCTTCAATATCTCGTTCGCTCGGCGCAGCTCACGGTTCTCGCCTTCGAGCTCTTTGATCCGAGCCCGCTCCGCTGAGGTCACCCCGGCCCGGGTCCCGCCGTCGATCTCAGCGCGGCGCACCCACAGCCGCACCGTCTCCGGGGTCGGGCCCAGCTTGTCGGCGACCGAGCAGATCGCCTCCCACTGCGACCCATAGCAGCGCTCGTTGTCGAGCACCATTCTCACCGCACGCTCACGCAGCTCGGCTGGATATCTCCCATTTCCTGGCATCGCTCCATCCTCTCAAGGAACAGAGCCTCCACCAAACCCGGTGTGATTCACGACGACCGAGTGTTCGATCTTGCGTGCCACAAGAGGAGTTCTGGTGGCAAGCTGGCCTTGCCGAATGAGACACCCCTGTTGCAGCAGCATGCGGCGATGCACACTGAGTTCTTGACAGGGGACCCTGATTTGGGTCCGTGAGTTGTGGGTCTGATTCCCTGAGGATGGGAGGATGACCACGATGAAGAGGAAGCGTCATACGCCGGAGCAGGCGGTCCGCAAGCTGCGCGAGGGCGAGAAGCGCTTGAATGCCGGCGAGGATCTGGGCTTGGTGCTGCGGCATCTGGAGATCACCGAGTCGACGTGGAATCGGTGGCGCAGCACCTATGGCGGGATGAAGGCCGCGGATGTGAAAGAGCTCAAGGAGCTGCGCGTGGAGAACGCTCGGCTGAAGACGCTGCTGGCCGAGGCCGAGCCGGGTCAAGGCGATGCTCAAGGACCTCGCGGAGGGAAAATGGTGACCCCGGACCGCCGTCGGGCTGCTGTGGTGCGGCTCCAGGAACGGTTCGGGGTGTCGCAGCGGCGGGCGTGCGCGGTGGTGGGTCAGCATCGCTCGACCCAGCGCCGGCCCCAGCAGCTCGCGCTGACGCGGACGCGGCCTATGGGGAGTGGCTGTGCCGTTTCGCGCAGTCCCATCCGCGCTGGGGATGGCGCAAGGCCCACGACGTCGCCGCCCGCGAAGGCCTGGCGGTCAATCCCAAGCGCACTTTGCGGCTGTGGCGCGCCCATCGTGTTCAGCGGCCCCCGCAGCGGCGCCACAAACGGCAGCGCCTCGGCGACGGCACCGCGGCGAAGCTGCGAGCCGAGCACCCCAATCACGTGTGGGCGCTCGATTTCCAGTTCGACGAGACCGCCGCTCGGCGGCGCCTCAAGCTGCTCAACATCATCGACGAGTTCACCCGAGAAGCCCTGGCCATCCACGTCGGTCACAGCATCGACGCCGACGGCGCCGTCGAAGTCGTCTCGGAGATCGCCGCCCGACGGGGCGCACCGACCCATCTGCGCATGGACAACGGTCCCGAGCTCACCGCCGACGCGCTGCGGGACTGGTGCCGGCACACGTGCACCGACACCGCCTGCATCGCCCGGCACCCCTGGGAGAACGGCTGGATCGAGTCGTTCAACGGCCGCCTCCGAGACGAATGTCTCAACATCGAGGACTTCGCCAACCTGCTCGAAGCCCGCGTCGTCCTCGAAGACTGGCGACACGACTACAACCACCACCGACCCCACCGATCACTCGGCGGACAAACTCCCGCCGCCTACGCTGCCAACCACCAACCGACAACGACTACAACCAAACACCCATAACAACTGGACCAACTCACGGGTCCCCGTCGTTCTTGCATGTGCTCGTCGACCGTGCAGATGTCCTGGGAGGCGTTACCTGATGCAACGAGAGCGAGACGCAACAGAACACACGGTCTTGCTGAGCACTGCGTCTGAGCATCGGCGCAAGGGATACGAGGTTGCGATCGAAGCGCCAGTGGGATTCTTGCCGGGCGTTCGAGCCGACCTCATCGCAACCAAGCAGGACGACAAACGCGTGGTCGAGGCCAAGACGCGATCCATGTTGCAGAACGATCCGTCCGCCGAGACACTGGCTTGCGCGGTCGAGGCGGAGCCCGGATGGAGCTTCGACCTCGTTCTCGTCCCTGAGCAGGTGCGCGTCGACACGCCCGAGTACGCGCAGCCAATTTGGATTGGTCAGTACCGAAACGAGCCGAGTACGCAGGTGCATAGGGTGCAGCCATGAGTGGTGCTGAGCTTGCGGACGAACTGGTCAACCGGGTGACGTGGAAGATCCCCAATGCCCTTGCGCTGGTGGGGTCGAGAGCCGTTGACGAGCGCAATGCCATGACGACCAGTTGGATCACGCAGTTGTCGATGGAACCGGTGCTCATCGGCGTCAGCGTCGAGAATGCCGCCGTCACGCACCGGCTGATCTCCGCCGGGGGCTCGTTCACCGTGAACCTCTGGGATGCAGAGAACACCCGGCCGTTCGTGAAGTTCTCCAAGCCTGCTGCCTATGAGCCCGCCGCCCACGACACGGCGAGCGACGCCGAAGGGCCGGCGACGGGAACCTTGAACGGCTGGTCGGTGTACGAAGCCGCCACCGGGGCGCCAGTGTTCGTCGATGCCGCCGCGTGGATGGACTGCGAGGTGCGCCACAGCGTGGACTTGGGCACTCACACGCTATTCATGGGCGAAATCGTCTCTGCCGGCATCAACAACGACGAGGTGCGGCTCGCCTCGATGTCGGACACCCGCATGAAGTACGGGGGCGTGAAGCGTCACTGAGGGCGGCCTTCCGGCGGCAACCGCGGGCGGCTCCGAGTCGGCTCGGCTACCATGGAACGGCTCGCGCGCTCCGCTGTGGTGAGGCGCTCGGGCGTACAGCCGACCGGGGATACCACGTGCCGAAAGTCAAAGACGACGCCATCTTGCTCGAAGGAAAGACCGTCGAGGCGCTCAAGGGCGGCCACTTCCGCATCGAGCTCGACAACGGTCACGAGGTGCTCGGGCACCTGAGCGGCAAGATGCGCAAGCACCACATCCGGATCCTTCCTGGAGACCGGGTGCAGGTGGAAGTCTCGGCGTACGACCTCAGCCGCGGCCGCATCACCTACCGCTACAAGTAATCCTCATGAGCAGTTCGGCGCAGCCGTCAAACGGCACGGTCGGCTTCAGCATCAACGGCGATGTGGCGACGGTCACGCTCAACCGTCCCGAGACGCTGAACTCCATGAACGACGACTTCATGAACGACATCAGCGAGGCGTTCGCCATGGTGGCGGCCGATGAGGCAATCCGAACGGTCATCCTGACGGGCGCGGGACGCGGATTCTGCTCAGGCGCAGACCTGCGGAATGCCGCTGCCGACGACGCTGAGGCGTTCGATCCTGATGAGGCCGGCGACGCCACCACCGATTCCATGGACAACGCGTTCCATCCGGCGATCCGGGCGGTAGCCGAGTGCCCAGTACCGACAGTGGCCCGCATCAACGGAGTTGCCGCAGGCGGCGGCATCGGTTTGGCGCTCTCGTGTGACGTCGCTATCGCTGCCCAGTCGGCCTTCTTCGTCGCTACTTTTGGGCCTCGGCTGGGGATCGTGCCCGATCTGGGCACTACATGGCAGCTGCCCATGAGGGTCGGTCGGGCACGGGCGTTGGGCATGTCGTTGCTCGGGGAGCGCGTCACGGCCGAGCAGGCCGCCGAGTGGGGCCTGGTGTGGAAGACCGTCGACGACGCCGACCTCGACGCTGCGGTGGGCGAGGTTGTCGACGTGCTTCGGCGCAGTTCCCCGGCGGCAATGGCGAGGATCCGCTCCGCGGTGGATGGCGCCATGCAGCGTGACCTTGCCGACCAGCTCGATATCGAGATGGGTCACCAAGCGGTGCTCATCCCGCGCAACATGTCGCACGGCGCCGAGGCGTTCTTGGCCAAGGCCGATCCTTCGTTCCCGGGCGAGCGTTACTGACCCTCTCGGGATAGGCGAGCCGCTGTTTGCTGCGCAGTGCCAGCGGCTGCGCTGACTTGTTTGCTGCACAGTGCCAGTGGCTGCGCTGACTTGTTTGCAGCACAGCGCCAGCGGCTGCGCCGTGCTGGCAGACTGACGCGATGACCGACACGCTCGAAGCTCCGACGACTGCCGATGCCGCTGCGGCGCGGGTTGATGCCGCCATCGACGAACTGCTGGCATCACAGGACCCCAAGGAGCTGAGCTATGCGGAGTTCCGCGGGGCACAGTTCGACGCCGGTCTGGCTTGGGTGCACTTCGACGAGGGGCACGGCGGCTTGGGCGTCAGCCCCAGGCTCCAGCGCCGAGTCGAGGAGCGGCTGCGGGCGGCCGGCGCCCGGCCCATGAAGCCCGTCACGTTCTTCATGCACCTGGCCGGTCCGACCATTCACACGCACGGCAGCGAAGAGGTCAAGCAGCGCTTCCTGCGGCCGATGTTCACCGGCGAGGAGCTCTGGTGCCAGCTATTCAGCGAACCAGGTGCGGGCAGCGACTTCGCCGGTTTGGCCACGCGGGCAGTGGCTGACGGCGACGAGTGGATCGTGAACGGCCAGAAGGTGTGGAACACGCTGGCCCACCTCGGCGATTTCGGCATGCTCGTGACGCGCACGAATCCCGAGGTGCCCAAGCATCGGGGGCTCACCTACTTCGCACTCGACATGAAGTTGCCGGGAGTAGAGGTGCGCCCGCTGCGCCAGATCACCGGCGAGGCCGAATTCAACGAGGTCTACATGACCGATGTTCGTGTGCCCGATGCAAGTCGCATCGGCGACGTCGGTGACGGTTGGCGGGTGTCGCTGACCACACTGATGAATGAGCGCAATGCCATCGGCACCGGCAGCGGCGGACCGCCCAAGCAGGGATCGGGACCTATCTCGGTGCTGGTGAAGCTGTGGAAGCAGCGCGACGAGGCTGACCGCGACGCCGTGACGCGTGACCGGCTGGCAAAGCTGTGGGCGCGCTCGGAGGTGATGCGCCTTACGAATATGCGTGCAGGGGCCAGCCGGCGCAAGGGCAATCCCGGACCCGAGATGTCCATCGCCAAGCTGGCCTTTGCCGAGCTGAACCAGGCGCTCATGACCTGTGCGGTGGACATGATGGGCGCGGACGGGCTCGTCGGCTACGACTACACGTTCCGCCGCCCTGGAGACTTGTCAGTAGACGGGTCCGACGGCGGCGTGCAGCACGGTTTCCTGCGGGTACGCGCCAACTCCATCGAGGGCGGCACCTCGGAGATCATGCGGAACATCCTGGGAGAGCAGGTCCTGGGGCTCCCGGGCGAGCCACGGGTCGACAAGGACATTCCGTGGATCGAAGTACCGCGTAACTGAGAACCGTCGCTGCCGACGGATTGCTCACGGGCGCGACAGGGGCCAGGCGGGGCGCAAGCCCAGCCCGGTGTGCTGCCAGTTCAGTTGAGATCAGGCGCTGAGGCCGATGGTCCTCAGCTCTTGGCCTCGGTCAGCATGTCCTGCACGATCAAGCCCAGGTCGCCCATCTGCGGGATCAGCTCCAGCCGCGCGTACACCTCCGGCGGCGGGTAGATCCCCGGGTCCTCCAGAATCTCGTCCAGGATGTAGGGCGTTGCGGCTGTGTTCGGGCTGCCGTAGTAGGTGTAGTTCGTCAACGCAGCGCCGTTCTGCGCGTCGAGCAGGAAGTTGATCATGGCGTGGGCCGAGCACACATTGTCGGCATTGTGCGGGATGGCCATCGTGTCCACCCAGCGGACACCGCCCTCGATCGGGATGGTGTACACGTGAGTCTCGTACGCATCGGTCTCGAAGAAGGCCTGGGCGAACCCGCCGCTCCAACCGTGCGCCACATCGACCTCGCCGTTGACCAGGTCGTCGCCGAAGGTCACCGAGTCGTACTTCAGCAGCCGATCATTGGTGGCCTTGAGCAGCGCACCCGCTTCGCGGATCGCCTCCTCGTTGCCGGACTCGATGGTCTCGGTGATGCTGTAGCCCAAGTACTTCAGCGCAGCCGACACGGCCTCGGGCGCGTCGTCGAGCATGGAGATGTCGCCCGGCACCGTCGCCGCCGTCTCAGGATCGAAGATGACCGCCCAGGAGGCTTCGCCGCCGAGCGAATCGAGCACGTCGTAGGTCATGCCGATGCCTGTCGTGCCCCACTGGTAGGCCACGTGGAAGCGGTGCTCGGGATCGAACGGCGGGTTGTCCCACGCGTCGTCGATGTTTGCGGCATTGGGCAGGGCGTCGAAGTCCAGGGGCAGCAGCAGATCCTCGGAGATCATCAACGCCACCATGTAGTCAGATGGAACGACCAGGTCATAGATGGCGGCGCCTGACTCGACCTGAGTGAGCATCTGCTCGTTCGACTCATACACCGAGTAGTCGATGCTGATGCCTGACTCCTCCTCGAAAGCGACCAGCAATTCCTCATCGATGTAGTCGGCCCAGTTGTAGAACACCAGATCGCCGTCGGTCTCGCCGGGTTCGCAGCCGTCGTCGGCAGCCGGACCGTCGGCAGCATCTCCCGCATCGCTTGCAGCGGCAGTGGTGGCGGCGGCAGCCTCGCTGGCATCGTCGTCGTCTCCGTCGCCGCATGCGGCCAGCAGCAGCACAGCCACAACGGTGACTGCGAGCCACCGACTGCGGCGCAGTCGGCCTCCGGTGCTCGCTGAATCGGTCATGTTTCCTCCCTTATGGACGTCCAACGGAACGCCGCTGTGCTTGTCGCTCTGAGTGAGCGTGGTTGTATCGAGTGGTGCCGGTTCACGGCGTGCTGCTCCGGGGCCGCTGCAGTGCCAGCGAGGCCACGACCAGCGTGATCGAGGCGGCCAGCATGAGCGTGGAGATGGCGTTCAACTCGGGCGTGACGCCTTGGCGGATGCTGCTGAAGACGTACACCGGCAGGGTCGTGGCCCCCGGGCCGGCCGTGAAGGCTGAAATGACGACGTCGTCGAGCGACAGCGTCAGCGCCAGCAGGGCACCCGCCGCAATGCCTGGCGCAATCAGCGGCAGCGTCACCCTCCTGAACGTACGCCACGGTGTGGCATACAGATCACGTGCGGCCTCTTCGAGCGTGCGATCGAACTGATCCAGGCGGGCGCGCACCACCACCGCGACGAACGAGATGTTGAACGCGATGTGGCTGAGGGCGACTGTCGTGACACCCAGGGTGAGCCGCGGGCCGAATGTGTCGATGAGCCTGAACGCCTCGGCGAAGAACACCAAGAGCATGACGGCCATCGTGATGTCAGGGATGACGATGGGCAGGTACACCGTGCCGTCGAGCGCTCGCCGTCCCTTGAAGCGGTAGCGGTCGAGAGCGAGCGCCACTGCTGTCCCCAGCACTGTCGACACGATCGTCGAGGTGAACGCGACGACAAGTGACACACGCAGCGCGCTGACGACGTGGGTATTGCCAAGGGCCTCGCCGTACCAACGTGCCGAGAGGCCTTGCCAGACATTGACCCGCTCGGAATCGTTGAACGAGAACACCACCAACACTGCGATCGGCACATAGAGGAACGTGAACACCAGCCAGGCATTCGCGGCCAGCAGCCGTCGAGACGAGCGCTTGGTGCCCGCAGTATCGAGACTGCTCATGGCGCACCTGCTCGGGTGCGTTCGGCGTTCTCCGAGTTGCGCTGGTTGATCGCCACTGCAACGAGCATCGCCACGATCACCAGCACGCTCAGGGAGGCGCCCAGCGGCCAGTTGCGAGCAGCCTGGAACTGGCGCGCCACATACGAGCCGATGAGCAGCGTCTTGGCTCCGCCCAGAATCTCGGGCACGACATAGGAGCCGAAGCTGGGCACGAACACCAGCACGCAGCCCGCCACGATGCCCGAGCGGGTCAGCGGAACCGTCACCCGCCAGAACGCCTTGGCTCCGCTGGCGTAGAGATCGCGGGCAGCCTCGACCAAGCGCCAGTCCATGCGCTCGAGGGCCACATACAGCGGCAGCACCATGAACGTCAGGAATCCGTACACCATTCCCAGCACGACGGCAGTGGGTGTGAACAAGATGCGGAACGTGCCGAAGCCCATGGCCTCGCTGAGCGCTGAGGCCGGGCCGTTCGAGCCGAGCAGGAAGCGGATTGCGAAGATCCGCACGAGTCCGTTGGTCCAGAACGGGATCATCACCAGCACAAGCAGACGGGCTCTGACCCTGGGGGAGCGGGTGGCCAGGTAGTAGGCGAAGGGGTAGGCGACCACCAGGCACAGCACGGTCGTGAGAAAGGCCAGCCAGGCCGAGCGGGCGATGATGCCCAGGATCACGTCGTCGGCGAGGCGCTCGTAGGAGTTGAGGTTCCAGCCGCTGAGCGAGGTGCGGCCCGTAGATGTGCGGGTGGCGAACGAGTACACGGTGATGAGGCCCAGCGGGACCATGAAGAAAATTCCCAGGTACAGCGCGCCGGGAGAAGCGATAAGCGTCCCGATGCGCCGAGCCCGGCGCTGCGTGGCCTGCTCCTGGGGGGTCAGCAGCGCTTCTGCTGGACTGGAACGGCGACGCAGCGTGCCCATCAGTCCGCCACGACGGTTGTAGAGGCCGGGGCCCAGCTCACGCTGACCGGCTCGCCTGCTGCTAGCGCCGCCGCGCCGGTCTCGGCTCGGGCGGTGACCGTCGCCGCGTCGTTGTTCGTGCCGGATGCCGCACCGATGGACACCGTGTAGACGAAGGCGTGGCCGAGGTAGGTGACGTCGATGATGACACCGTCGAGGCACGGAGCACCGGGGGGCACCTCGCCTTGGGGATGCAGCCGCACTTGTTCAGGGCGCACGCTCAACGCTGCCGGGGTGCCCGCGGCCAGATTGCTCTCAGCGGCAACGACTGCCCCAGCACGCAGGCACACCGTCGAGGAACTCTCCACGACACCTTCGAGCAGATTCGTCCGCCCGATGAAGTCGGCCACGAAACGGCTGGCGGGATGCTCGTACACCTCTGCGGGCGTGCCGACCTGCAACAGGCGGCCTTGCGACATGACGCCGACCCGGTCGCTCATCGCCAAGGCCTCTTCCTGATCGTGTGTCACGAACACGAACGTGATGCCGATCTCACGCTGGAGGACCTTGAGTTCCACCTGCATTTCCTGGCGCAGCTTGAGATCCAGTGCCCCCAGGGGCTCGTCGAGCAGCAGCACCTTGGGATGGTTCACAAGCGCCCGGGCCAGCGCAACGCGTTGCTGCTGCCCGCCCGAGAGCTGCGAGGGCCGGCGATGTTCCATGCCTTCGAGCTGAACGAGCGAGGTTGCCTCGGCAACCTGCCGATCGGCTTCGGAGCCACGAATGCCACGCATGTGCAAGCCGAAGGCGATGTTCTGGGCCACCGTCATATGTGGGAACAAGGCGTACGCCTGGAACACGGTGTTGACGGGTCGTCGGTCCGGTGGCGAAGATGCGACTTCTTCGCCGTAGATCAGCAGGCTGCCTTCGCTGGGAACGTCGAGGCCGGCGATCATGCGAAGCGTCGTGGTCTTGCCGCAGCCCGACGGTCCGAGCAGCGCGAAGAACTCGCCGTCGGCGATCTTCAGGTCGACCGAGTCGACAGCGATGACATCGCCGAACCGTTTTGAGATGTCGCGCAGCTCCACAGCCGGTGCACCGGTGCTGGCCGGGGTCTCGTCGGCGGACGTGTTCATGTGAGTCCCACGGGGTTGGGCGAGGCGCCCACATGCACCGCGCGCGTGCAGATGAAGTCGTGCGCGATGGTCGCTGCTGCCAGAGCGGTGATCTCGGAGACGTCGTATGCGGGGGCAACCTCCACCACATCCATTCCGACGATGTCGACCGGCGACAGGCCACGCACGATCTCGAGTGCCTGGGCGGTGGTGAGACCGCCTGCTACTGGCGTTCCGGTGCCAGGGGCGAAGGCCGGGTCGATGCAGTCGATGTCAAAGGTGAGATACGCCTGACGATCCGCAACACGTTCGAGCACGACCTCGACGACAGCGTCAGGCCCATTGCGATGCACCCAGGGCGCGCCGAGCACCGTGAAGCCGTGATCGTCATTGTGGGTGCGGATGCCGATTTGCACCGAGGCCGACGGGTCGATGATGCCCTCACGCAGGGCTCGAAGGAACATTGAGCCGTGGTCGAGCCGGCCCTCGTCGTCGGGCCACGTGTCGGGATGCGCGTCGAAGTGGATGAGTGCCAGCGGGCCGTGCTTGGCGGCGTGGGCTCGCAGGATGGGGTAGGTGACGAAGTGATCACCGCCCAAGGTCACCATCTGAGCGTCGTGAGCGAGAATCTCTGCCGCGTGGTTCTCAATGCGCTCCACGGCTTCGGTCGGGTGGCCGTAGTCGATGAAGCAGTCCCCGTAATCGGCAACCGCGAGGTGTTCGAAGGGGTCGAAGCCGAAGGGGTAGGCGTCAAGTTCGGCGAGGCCAACCGAAGCCGCCCGGATAGCTCGGGGCCCCAGCCGGGCGCCGGGCCGGTTCGAAGTGGCCATATCGAAGGGGATGCCCGACACGACGACGTCGGCCCCGGCGATGTCTCGTGTGTAACGGCGGCGCAGGAACGACAACGCCCCGCCATAGGTCATCTCTGGCAACCGGCCGCGAAGATCTTCGGACCGGAACGCCTGATCGCCTACAGCCTCCGCGCCGGAGCCGGCGATGAGTCCGCCACCGCCCGACGACGACTCGCCAGCGTCGCTCATGTGGCGTCGCCTCGAGAGTCTGGGTTGTGCCACACGATCAGCGCCGCCCAGCTCTCAGTGGCCGGATCAGTGATGTAGTTCGGCAATCCGCACACCGCCTCGAATCCATTCTCGATCTGGAAGCTCAGCGTGCGGTCATAGAGCCGGCCCGCCCGAACTTCCGTGATGTACTCATCGGCGGTCATGTTCGCCTTGTGCTCGGCGTAGCCCGGGATGACGCCTCCCGCGACGATCCCCGCCAGCCCAAGATCGACGCAGACTTGCTTGCGCAGCTCGTACAGCTCGGCTCCGATGCCGCGGCGCCGGTACTCGAGTCTGGTGGCGATGCTGGTGCCGTAGTACCAACGACCCTCCCGAATGTGACCGCTGCCGCTGTGGTCGTCGGGCACGATGTCGGCGATCGTGTGTATCGGATTCGCCAGATCGAAACTGCAGCGGATGCCGACGCCCATGGCGACCAGCTCGTCGCCGTTGAATCCGGCGAAACAGCCTTCGGAGAAATCGCGCGCCAGCTGACCGAACGCGTCGGCGTCGTACAGGTCGTGCGGGTCGGCGGTCGGGTGAGAGGCCAGCTCCAGCGCCTCGAGCTCGGTGGCCCACTCCGGAACGATGCGGGCATAGCGCAAGCCCGAGCGCTCGCCGACAGACACAGCTTCGATCTCACGCATCGCAGACCCCCCGCAGGCACCTGCGGCACCCCGCTGTAGTGCGAGACATTACTGCCGCGACAAGAACCGACTGGTCGCGGCGGTAGTTTCCGCGAGATGGCAACTCACAGTGCTTCTGACGTGTGGTCACTCGAGACGGCGTCCACCACACCGCTGTGGATCGATCGTCTAGAGCCGCCCGTCGTGCCGCGTCCAGGAATCGACGGCGACCTCGACGTTGATGTCGCCGTTGTCGGCGGCGGCTTCAGCGGGCTTTGGACCGCGTACTACCTGAAACGGCTGGAACCCGCGCTGCGTGTGGCAGTGCTGGAACGACACCACTGCGGCTTCGGGGCCTCAGGGCGAAACGGCGGCTGGGCAGTGGGGGAGCTGGCCGGCTCCGTCGCCGATTATGCACGGCGCTCCAACCCGAGCGAATCCAGGCGCCTGCTGCGAGCAGTCTTCGACGCCGTGGACGAGATCGGCCGAGTAGCGGCCGCCGAGGACATCGACTGCGACTACGCCAAGGGCGGAACGATCCGGGTGGCGCGTACCGATCCGCAGGCTGAGCGACAGGTCGCCGACATCGCCGAAGCTCGCAGCTTCGGGCTCACCGAAGACGAGATACGCCTGCTGGACGCCGACGAGGCCCGCCAGCAGCTCAACGCCACCGAGGTGCGCAGCGGCGTGCTGCTCGGCCCGTCTGCCGTCGTGGATCCCGCGAAGCTGGCACTCGGGCTGGCGTGCGCCGTTGAAGCCTCAGGGGTGGAGATCTACGAGCAGACCCGTGCGACGGGCATCGACGGTGGCGCAGTGCAGATTGCCGCCGAAGGCGCTCGCGGTTCGCCGATAGGCCGGGCCCGCTGCGAAGTGCGGTCACCGGTGATCATCCGCGCCACCGAGGCCTACACCCGGGACCTTCGTGGGCGGAGGCGCGACATCCTGCCTGTGTATTCGCGGATGATCGCCACTGAGCCGCTGCCCGACGAACTCTTCGATGACATCGGCCTGGCCAATCGACCCAGCTTCGCCGACGATCGTCGCATGGTCACCTATGGCCAGCGCACCGCCGACAACCGAATCGCATTCGGCGCCACCGGAGTGCCGTACAGCTTCGGCTCCCGGATCGTGCCTGCTGCGGAGGCTCACCTACCGATGCATCGGCGGATTTGGCGTGTGCTGGCCGAGATGCTGCCGCAAGTCGCCGATGCTCGCATCACCCACCGCTGGGGCGGGGTGCTGGGCATCCCGCGGAACTGGCTGCCGGGCGTGCGCTTCGATCCCCGCACCGGCGAGGGCGTGCTGGGCGGCTACGTGGGCGAGGGCGTGGCAGCGTCCAACCTGGCCGGCCACACCATGGCCGAGTTGGTCGCCGAGCGCGATACCGAGCGCACCAGCCTGCCGTGGGTGGGGGTGAGCTCCCGGCGCTGGGAGCCCGAGCCGCTCCGCTGGTTGGGTGTTCGCGCCAGCCGGGCGCTGCTCGGCGCGGCCGACCACCGCGAGCTGCGCTCGGATCGTCCGGACCGCCTGCTGTCAGGAATCGCGAAGCTGCTGCGCGGCGGCCACTAGCACTGCCGCAGAAGCAGCGGCGGCCGGGGGAAGCGTCAGTCGCAGTCGAGGCGGTAGGCGCCTTGGTGGGGGGCCATGATGCCCGCGGTCGGTCCGCCGAAGTGGGTGCCGATCACGAGCGTCTCGCCGTCGGCCCAGTCGCCGAATGCTTCGTGGCGAGTGCGGCGGGCTTCATCGGGGTCCGTGTCGAACATCGAGCTGAGATCGGGGTCGGCGAGCTGCATCGGGGTGTGCGCCATGTCGCCGGTGATGATCGCCCGCTTGCCGCCGCTGTGGACCACAACGGACAGGTGGCCCGGCGTGTGGCCCGGTGTCGACTGGAACGACACCTCCGAGCAGATGCTGTCGGTCGCCTCGACCATGTTGGCTCGGTCGGCTGCTGCGATCGGCGCGACCGAGTCGTCGAACACGGCGTCGCCGAACAAGTCCTCGTGGTTTGCCCAGTAGTCGTACTCGGGGGCGCAGAACAGGTACTGCGCGTTCGGGAACGTCGGCACCCAGTCGCCGCCGGGACCCAGACAGGTATTCCAGCCGACATGATCCACATGGAGGTGCGTGCACACGACGTGAGTGATGCTCTCGGGCGGGAAGCCGGCAGCGGTCATGTCATCGAGGAACGGGCCCTGCTGCTCGTGCCAGAGCGGGTTGGAGCGCTGCTTGTCGTTGCCGACGCACGTGTCGACGGCAATTCGGTGCTCGCCAGCGGAGATCACGCAGGTGTGGATTCGCTGGAGCAGGTAGCCGTCTTCGCTGACGAAATGCGGGCGAAGCCACGGCGCCGCTTCGGCCCGGGCCAGCACGCCGCCCTTGCTCACCCCGTCGAAGAGGAACCGTGGAGACGTGGGCGTGGCCGACTCGGAGATCGACGTGATGTTCACGTCGCCGATCTGCCAGCGAAGCGGCTCGGGGCGCTCAGCGTTTCCGGCGCTTTGCTCGGCGCTCACGGCTGGCGTCCGAGGTAGCCCAGGTAACGCTGCGCCCCGGATGCGCCGCCTGGCACCGGCACCTCGTCGGAGATGAGCTTCCACTTGCGAGGTATGTCACCGAGCGACTTGACCCGAGCGAGGCTGCTCTCGCACAAGTCCTCCGGCAGCTCAACAGCGATGCCCGCGGACTGGCTGAGATCCCACGAGTGGGTGAGCGGGTCCCACTGCACCATGCCCACGAAGTCCTCGAAGCTCATGGGACCGAACCAGTACTGGCCTTCGGCGGACAAGTCGGCACCGTCGAGGGCCTCGGTGAGCCCGTCTCGGGTCTTGATCCAGCGGGCGGCAGGGTCGTCGGTCTCGTCGGCCATCTGGGGCATGTTGACCTCACCGGTGCGGGCGATGTCGGCCAGGGCGTCGAGCACGCCGCACTGGTGGCGCACCAGCTCGGTCGCATTCCACGCCTCGCACGGCGTTGTATTGCCCCAAGCATCGGCGGGCACATCGGCCACGACCGAGTCGAACAAGGCGACCGCTCGCTTGAAATCGTCGATGGTCTCGCTCATCGGCACCTACCTCCCAATCCCGTCGCGTTGCGACGATCTGCAGCGGACGCAGATGGTAGGCCGACTCGCATGCCCGCTGCGGGCGCAACCTGCGTGACTTGGAGGATCGAGATCTATTCCCTTTGACGGGAGTAGTCGAGCCACCAGCAGTTGTGGGTGTCGCGGCGGAGCCGTGCTTGAGAGTCGTGGACTTGGCCGTGGCAGCGTCCGCACAGCAGGACGAGATTGTCAATGTCGGTGGGACCGCGCGCAGGCCGCTGCCACGGAATGACGTGGTGAGCTTCGCACCACTGTGGGCCGGCGTCGCACAGCACGCAACGCCGGTCGCGGGCGACCAGTGCGCGCCATTGGGCGTCGGTGACCGTGCGCACCCGGCGACCGTGCCAGAGGGGCTGTCCTGGGCCATCGAAGACGATGCCGTAGATGTCGGCGTGGCACGCCAGCCGTTCGAGGACACGGCGGGGAAGCGGTCCGCTGTCGGAAATCTCGATGGCGGCGTTGTCGTCTCCGATGGCCGCGCGCAGATCGGCGACAACAAGGACCTGGTTGCGCCGTCGCAGCCCTTCGCACGAGAGGCCTGGCGATTGATCGACCGGCTGATCGGCGATTGCGTGACCCGGGACGCACAGCGGGTATGCGTCAGGCAGGGTCAGGACGTCATTCGCTGTACCGCTCGGCAGGGCGCATTGGTGGGCCGGCGCCAAAGCGGGCAGATCGCGGGGTCGGGGACCCTTCCAATCCACATCGAGCCGGTCCCACAGCCGGTGTGGGTCTTCGTCGTACCAACGCTGGGTCGCTCGGTGCGCATCAGTACCGAGCAGCGCTTCGAGCGCATCCACTCGGCACTGACCGAAGCTGCGCGGCTCGGGTGCGTCGGGGCGTCGATCCGCACGGTCGGCCCCGAAGAAGCGTTGTGCAGCGTCGTCGATTACCGAGCGCAACGCGGCACCGCCGACATCATCCAACAGCACCGTGGCCCGCAGCAGTCCTTCGTCGGTACGCCCGAAACTCATCGTGCGCAGGCGACGCTGGCGGTCATAGCGCTCATCGGGCGTGAGACCCTCGCCCCGCTCCCGTACCCATTCGCCGACGACACGCCGGGTGCGTTCGGGACTGGACGACGAGGCCACGGCCAAGAGCCGTTCGGCGCTGTCTGCCGAGGCAGGATCGGCCATCTCGGCTGCTGTTACGAGGGCGTCGGCATGCTCGGCGGTGATCTCGCCCGCAGCCAGCGCAGCCCCGGTGCGCGGCATCTGGCCCAGCATCCGGCCGCGGCGCATCGTCCGTTTTACGGCGGGAACCGAGCGGCCCAGACTGTGCAGCAGATGTTCGGTATTGATGCAGTGGCTGCCAAGACGTTCCGCTTCGTCGATCAGTCGGGCCTCGACCGCATCGACTGCGGAGCGCAGCTTCGAAACAGCAGCCAAGCCTGCGGCGATTTCGTCCGCGGAGACACCTTCAACGGCCGGCGCGCCGATCATCGATGACGCTGTGCTGAGTGCCGATACGAGTGTCAGGGACTGCGACGGCATTGGGGCATCAGCTAACGGGAACGCTCCTTGATCCGTTCTGCGGGGCATCGCCTGCAACATGATACAAGTATACAAACAGACGTTCTCGAAAACAAACAGTCGCGCGCAGGAATTTGCACCAATTGCGCCTGACGAACGGCTTGGCCGCTCGGCTCAGCCGTGCGGCTCAGCCGTTCAGCCGGCGTCGACGAGGTTGACGCGCAGGCCAGCGAGCGCCACCTGGCTGTCGTTCACGTAGCAGTCCCGCGAGCGAGCCGCAGCCAGCACAGCTTCACGGTCGATGGTGGTGACGTCGATGCCGCCGAGGCCCTCGCCGCGGCCATCGGCCTCGGGCACGAACCTCAGCGTGGCGTTGTCGAGCTGGATCGTGGGGTGGCCGTCGGCATCGGTTCCGAGGTCGATCTGCGCGATCTGACTCCAGCGCTCGGCCAAGCGGCCGGGATCGGGGCTCTGGAGCTCGGCGGCGGCGATGCTGGTCACCTTGGCGGTGTTGACATAGGGCTCCCAGTACTTGCCTGCGGGCGTCCAGGGGCCGCCCACGGCATCGCCCGCTGGTCCAGTCATCTGGTCCATCTCGAAGAACGCGCCGCCAGTGTCGGCGGGGTGCAGCTGCATGCCGACATGGCCCTCTTCGGGGAAGTTCATCTCGAATGCGATCCGGATGCCCATCTCGTCGACGTGGGCGCGGCGGGCTGCGACGTCGCTGACCTGGGTGATGACCATGTAGCCGGTGTCTCCGCCGCGCCGCTGCTGGTACCGGCCGGCGGCAGTGTTGTCTTGAATCGGTGTGACGCACTCGAGGAATTGAGTGCCCACTGGCCAGAGCACGTTCTTGAGGCCGAAGATGCCGACACCGGGATCGGTGAAGCATGGCTCAACGCCGAGGACGCACTGGATGTCCGCCGAGGTCTGGGCCAGGTCGGCCGTGGTCACGGCGATTTGACGGAGACGAATCCACATGCGCGTCACCCTACGGCGTCGTATCGCACCCCTGCTGCGTGTTCGCCGCCATGGATCGGGGCCAGATATCTCAGGCTATGCGAGGCCGCCTGGCTTCGGAGCGGACAGCTCGCGACGGGTCCGCTTGATCGGCCTCGGTCCGTGCCACCAACTCGGGGTTCCGCAGCAGCGCTGCCTCATGTGCCGACATCACGACGGCTGGCGTGCGAGGCGGGGCGTCACCGGTCTCTTCATCCACGGGCCCGATGTTGTCACACCAGCAAAGACTGGAAACCCACTGCACACGCTGCGCGGTCACGGTCGCCGTGTTGCATCGCGGCAGTAGGTTCACCGACCATGTACGAACGTCAGGGTTGGATGCAACGGCTCGATGCCTTCTCGGACTACCTGCGCAGCGAACGGCAGGTGGGTGCGTCGTCGCAGCGCCAGTACCTCAGCATCGTGGAGCGCTGGATCGATTTTGTCTTGCCGCTCGGGCACGACCCTGGCATCTACGACAGAGGCCTCGTCGACGAATTGCTTGATCGCCAGCGAATCCTGACGGACGGTTCACGGGCCGGCTACACATCGAATCTCGGCGTGTGGTGCCGTTGGGTGTCTGGAGATGCTCCGCCGAACGCTCAGTCACCCGCAAGAACCGGTGAGCAGTCTGACGAGACAGCCGCGTGGATGGCGCGGCTTGAGTCATACCTTCATTGGCGCGGCTGGGCCGGCGGCAACGAAGGCGAGGGTGCGAAGCCCGACACGATCAAGACCGTGCGTTCGGTTGTTGCCGGCTGGATTCGATGGGCGTGCGACAACGGAATCGATCCGGGTCAAGCGGACGAACCTGCGCTCGGCACGTACTTGGACTCCAAACAGAATGCGAACGACGACACTCGAGGCGGATACGCGCGCCACACTAGGAGGTGGTGGAAGAGACAGGTTCTCTTCATGGAAGCGCGGCCGGAGCGCTTGGCGAGGCTCGTAACCGAATTCCGCAAAGAGGGGTACGGCGGCGAGGGTTATCCGTGTGAGGAGGATCGACAGCACAAACGGGCGCGCGCCGAATTCGAAGAGATCCTGCGCTCGCTGCCAGACTTGGAATACGAGAACCGTGCAGCGGTCAAGGACGTTTGGAAGAATGCCAGATTCAACTACGGCAATGTTGGCCGTGCCTGGATACATACGAACAGACTTCTCGACGACGTGTCCGAGGCAGAGTGGCCTCGAATCCGAAGTCATCTCTGCGAGCTCTGCTTCGGTGGCAGCGACGCTTCGAGCAGGATAGATGTGGCGATCGGGGAACTCCCCGGTGTGAGGTTTCTGATCGCTACAAAACTGCTGGCGCTCTGCCATCCCGAGCAGATCATCCCGAACTACGTCATTGTTGCCGACAGCTCCAAGTACCCCGGCAAGCTCGACGCGGTCGGTTGCCTCCATAATCTCGCGCTGCTGGATGAGAATGCCTCCGCAGAGGCGACGGCGATCGCACACGACCGAGACGAGTCTGGCGATGGCGGCATCATCGTGATACGGACGAACGATCTGCTCTTGGAGGTACTGCGACCGCAATTTGCCGACGATGTCGAGGTCGACACCTGGGGAATGTCGCAGTTCCTGTATTGGTTGATGCGGAAGTTCGACCTCGCCGACGATGTCCAGCCAGTCAATGGATCGGTGTTCCCCGTCGACGATGACCCAGAGGCCGATGACGACGCTGAGCCAGGCGACGGCGAGACAGCTGATCCGTGGATTAGCGACGCCGAGCTCGTGGAACTGTCCGATGAAGTGCTGTGCGACGTGGGCTTTCTGAGGGACATCGTTGCATTGCTCGATGGCAAGAAGCAGGTTGTCCTGTACGGGCCTCCAGGGACGGGCAAGACGTACTTCGCGCGCCATCTCGCGTGGGCGCTTGCGCGCATTCCGGACGACGGCGAGTACGTGGAAAACGGGCCGTACTCGTTGGTGCAGTTCCATCCGGCGTATTCGTACGAGGACTTCTTCGAAGGGTTCCGGCCGCAGGTCGATGACGACGGTCAGATGACCTACGAGCTGACGCCGGGGCCTCTTGTGAGGCTTGCCGAACGAGCCGCCGATCACCCGGACGAATTGCATGTCATGGTGATCGACGAGATCAACCGGGCGAACTTGCCGCGAGTGCTGGGCGAGTTGCTGTACTTGCTGGAGTATCGCGACGAGTGGACTCAGACTCAGTATCGGCCGGTCGACGGATTCACGCTGCCTTCCAACTTGTGGATCATCGGCACGATGAACACAGCAGATCGCTCCATCGCGCTGATCGACGCTGCGATGCGGCGTCGGTTCAACTTTGTGCCATTCTTCCCCGATCGTGAGCCGACGGCGGGGCTGCTGCGTCGCTGGTGTGAGCGGAACGAGCCAGGACAGGCGTGGATGACTGACCTGCTCGATGCTGTCAACCAACGGCTCCGCGGTGATCTTGGAGGTGACTACATGCTGATCGGACCGAGCCACTTCATGAAGCAAGACCTGGACGAAAACAGCTTGCGGCGAATCTGGGAGTACAACATCGAGCCCCTCATCGAAGACCAGTTCTTCGGGCGGCAAGAGGTGATCGACAGCTATCGGTTTGGCGAAGTCTGGAAGCGCCATGGCCCCAGTGCGGCCGCGCCGGCTTCGGGAATGGGAACGTCGGACGGATCCGGTGAGGAAGCTGCGCCCAGGTCTGCCCACGATGAGAGCCCAGAGAGCGACGGCGACCAGTAGATGTCAATCGTCGATGGTGCGGTGAGGCCGGACGTCTCCGAGATGGTTTGCGAGACGGGCGAAGGTCAGCGGATCGTGCTCCATGAGTGGAGCACCGAGCGTTGGCAACTCGATGACGGAACGGCGCGCCGCCTTGGAGAGACGCCGTGGGTTTCAGTGGCGACTGACCGAGTGCCTGGGTGGTGGAGGGTTTCGACGCGGCAGTGGGTGGGTGCGTTCACGCTGGGTGATCTGCGCATCATTGTGCGGCCGAAGATCAAGCCCGAGAACCTGTTCTTCCTGCTTGAGGTGGGATTGCCGCCCGAGGCGTGGCAGGCCGAGGCCATTGACTACGCCACCAACGACGAGCTGCTGTCAGCGCTGGTGTCGTTCTTCGCCCGCACCGCAGAGACAACGCTGGCACGTGGGCTGTTCCATCACTACCGGTACGAAGAGGACGACCTGCTCGCGCTGCGGGGCCGCATCGACTTCGTGCGGCAGTTCCGTCGGGGCGGCGTGCTGGTGCCGATGGCGTGTTCGTGGGACGACTTCACCGCCGATGTCGACGAGAACCGCTGCCTGACCGCCACAATCCGGCTGGCGCTGCGTGTGCCCGACGTGCCTCACGACGATCGGCGACGGCTTCGCCGACTGCTGGCGGCACTGGACGGCGTATCCGAGCCGACAGCGTCAGAGGCGCTGGATCGTATCGACCGCATCCAGTACACCCGGCTGAACGAGCACTACCGACCCGCACTCCGGCTGGCACGACTGATTCTGGCCAACTGCACCCTGCAGGACCGACACGGCGACGCCGCTGCGTCGGCGTTCATGGTGGACATGAACGAACTGTTCGAACAGTTCGTCACGTCGCGACTGCAGCGCAAGCTGCAAGGACGGCTCGACGTCGCCGCTCAGCTGCGTCCCCACCTCGACATCGATCGACGTGTGCAGATCAGGCCGGATCTCACTTTGCGCCGCCACGGCGAGCCCGTCGGCGTCGCCGATCTCAAGTACAAGCTCACAGACAGCGACACGACCACAGCGGGCGCAGCCGGACCGCTCGCACGCCACGGTGACTACTACCAACTGCTCGCCTACACCACGGCACTGGGCCTGAGCGAAGGCACCCTCATCTACTGCGCCGACGTCAATGAAGGCGAGGCAGTCAAGCAGCAGAGCTCGATTGACTCGTTGGCCAAATCAACGGTCACTGTTCAGCACGCCGGAACGAGACTCCACGTCGCCGCGATTGACCTGTCCGGAACGCCCGCCGACATCGACGCACAGATCACAACCCTCGCCGAACACCTCGCGACGACGTCAGGCTCGTCAGACGGTTGAATATGCGCCGGGGGAAGCGTTTGCGAGGGGAAATGGGTCTACAGAAACTAGGAATAATGCCGTTGCACATTTGGGGAAGAACAGAGTACATTCTGCGGTATGAATGAAGCGGCAGGTGCCTTGCCGGCGCACGGTGGCTATATCGTCCGCGTCGCAGACCGAACGCTCGCAGCCGATCTTGCGTCATGGCCTTCGGTGATGATCACCGGGCCGAGGGCAGTCGGCAAGACCACCACGGCGCTTCGCCACGCCGAGGCCGTGCTGCGTCTGGACCGGCCTGAGGACGCCAGCATCGTCCACGACGACCCTGACGCGGCAATCAAAGTCGGCCCGTTCCCGCTCCTGCTCGACGAATGGCAGCACACGCCAGAGGTGCTCGGTGCTGTGAAGCGTGCCGCCGACGACAGCCGGCACCCAGGCCGCTACATCGTCACAGGCTCGGCGCGCAACGATCTCATCGCCGGCGCATGGCCGGGCACGGGCCGCTTTCTGGACATCCAGATGTGGCCGCTCACCGGCCGCGAGCTGTTCGGCGACGCCAGCGGGCCGTCGCTGTTCGACCGCTGGGACTCGCCTACCCGGTTCGAGGCACCAGACGACCCGCCAGATGTGCTGGGCTACCTGAGACTTGCGCTGTCGGGAGGGTTTCCGGGCGCGCTTGCAGCAACCGAGGACCGGCAACGCGACCGCTGGATGCGCAGCTTCCTCAACGTCACCGCGACACGCGATCTCGAAGAATTCGCCGTGGGACGCGGACGGCCGCGCAGCCCGAGCCGTTTTCGCCGCTATCTGCAGGCGTATGCGCTGCACACAGCCGGCGTTGTGCCCGACAGCGCCCTCATCGAGGCGGCCGACCTCGACCGCAAGACCGCGTCGGGGTATCACGACATTCTCGACGCCCAACGCCTGATCGTTGACACGCCCGCATGGCGTTCCAACCGTCTGCGACGGCTGACGTCGACGCCCAAGCGGTATCTCTGCGATTCCGGTCTGGCCGCTTGGCTGGCGCAGGTCGACTTCGACAGCGCACGGCGAGATCCCGATGCGCGCGGCCGCTTGCTCGACACTTACGTGGCCGCTCAATTGCGTGTCGAGGCGGAATCAGCAGACGTGCCGGTGCACCTGCACCACCTTCGCAGCCAGCGAGGGGAACACGAAATCGATCTCATCGCCGAATTCGGGTTCCGTGTGGCCGCATTCGAGATCAAGTCCACCAGTGCGCCGTCGGCGAAAGACGCGCGGCACCTCATCTGGCTGCGAGACAGCCTGCTGCCCGATCAGTTCGCTGGCGGTGTGATCCTGCACACCGGCCGCCACCGCCGGCGGATCGACCGGGACATCGAAGCTGTGCCCATCGCCGCCCTCTGGGGCCGACGCCAAGCACCAGCTCCTGTCTGAACGAGAGGATCCCGAGCGCCACGCAGCCGATCTCGGCCCGAGCCAGCCACGCATGGCCAGATGGACTCGCTATGAGGCAAAGCCCTTCAGCCCGACGAGATCGTCGGGCGGTGTCGGTCCAGCAGGCTGTTCAGCTCGGCGCCGGCGAGCAGCCCCATCGCCAGCAGGTACAGCCACAGCAGCAGGCTGAGGGCGCCGCCGAGCAGACCGAAGACTGCGTTGACGCCATTCGAGGCGAGCTGCAGGTACGCGCCGAACCCGCCTGAGACGGCCAGCCACCACACCGTTGCCAGCAGTGCTCCTGGCACCTCTCGCCGCCACCTGAGCTTGTGGCGCGGGGCGATCCGGTACACCGTCGCCGCCCAAGCGACAACCGCCACGAAGACAACGGGCCACCGCAGCCAGTCCCACGCCGTGCTGAATGAGCTTCCCGCACCCAGCCGGTCCGCCAGCTCGGAACCGCCGCCGAACAGCGGCCCGACGACCACCATCGTTGCCACCACGACGGCAACCACCAGTGTCAGGAACGTCAGCGCAAAGCCCACGAGGCGGGTCGACAGCCAACTGCGAGCGCCCTGATGGCCGCGTGTCACGTTCAAGGCACGCACTACGGCGATGAAGCCGCGAGACGACGCATAGGCAGCCACTGCCACGCCGAGGGTGATGACCCGAGCGTCGGAGCGGTCGAAGAGATCCGCAACCGTGGCATTGAGAGTGTTCTGATCGCCGAACGTCTCGCTGATGCGTTCGAGCAGCCACGCCTCAGTGTCGGCTGCCGCGCTCTGGCCGATCAGCACATCCAGTGAGCCGAGGAGCGCCGCGAACACGATGACGGCCGGGAACAGGCCCAGCAGGGCGAAGAATGCGATCTCAGCGGAGAGTCCGGCGATGCGCTTGGCAGCCCAGTCTTGGCGGACCTCGTTGGCGATCTGCCCGACACCCCGGGTCAGGGTGCGGAGCCTCGATGGCGGGCCCGCCGGCATTGGTAGGCGATTCAGGATGCGGAGGGTTCCGAGTCGGGTGTGCGAACCAGATCGGCAGCCCGCGCGACGAGGCCGTTGCGGTCGATCTTTGCTGTCGAGGCAAGCGGGATCTCGTCGACGAACCACACGTGACGGGGGTGGGCGTATGCCGGCCCGATCGCGAGTGCGTACTGCTTCACCGCATCGATGGTGAGCGTGCGACCGGGCTCGATGCGTACGAATGCGGCGGGCAACTGGCCCTTCAGCTCGTCGGGCACCGGAACCACGACTGCCTGGTGGACCGCAGGGTGCTTCTCGAGCAGCTGCTCCACTGCGTCTGGATAGATGTTCTCGCCTGCGCAGACGAACATGTCGTCGACCCGACCGACGAAGAAATACCAGCCGTCGGCATCACGGGTCATCAGGTCACCTGTGTGGTACCAGCCGTCGGTCAGCCGCTCTGCGTTGACTTCGGGCAGGTTGTGGTAGCCGGCCATCACCCCGGGCGAGCGCACCCACAGCTCGCCCGCATCTGAGTCTTCCCCGGTTGCAGGGTCGACCAGTCGCAGCTCCACCTTGGGATGTGCGTGGCCGACGGAGATCTTGGGCCGTGGCTTGCCCTGCGGATGGGGCCCGAATTCGAGCACGGCTTCTGTGGTGCCGTAGCCGTTCGATACCTGTGCTCCCGGAAGCAGGCGTTGCACGTCGCTGTGGAGGGCTTCGGTCAACGGCGCCGAGCCGATGAAGGCACGTTGGACCGAGGACAGGTCAGGGATCTGCTCGCCGGCCGCGACGCGGGCAGCGACCTCGGCCGTGACGAGCGCGAACATCGTCGGCACGCCCGAGCACATCGTCACGCTGTGCTCTGTGATGGCGTCGATGTAGCCGGCGGCTGTAAATCCAGGCAGGAGGACCACTGTGCCTCCGTTGGCGAACGCCAGCTTCGAGGACATCGAAGCGTTCTTGTGGTACAGCGGGGCAGAGACGAGCATCACCTCGCCGGGCATCGCCGCGCCGTACTCCAGAACCGTGAAGATGATGTTCCTGTGAGTGAGCAGCACGCCCTTGGGCCGGCCGGTGGAGCCCGAGGTGTAGATGTGCACAGCGATGTCGTCCTCGTGCATGTCTGCGGGGCCTGGGAGCGGTTCGTGCGAGTGCAGCTCATCCCATTGCGGCGACCCGATCACAATGTTCGGCACATCGGGCGGGACGAGTGCGGCGTGCTCACGGTCGGAAATGACCAGCTGCACATCGGCGTCGTCTGCGATGTACGCTTGGGTTTCCGCCGGCAGCTTGGTGTTCAGCGGCACGAATACCAAGCCCGCCGCAGGTGCGCCGAACAACACGTCGTAGAACTCGCCGCAGTTGCCGGCCAGCAGGCCGACGCGCGCCGATGACGCGAGACCGCGTGCAGCCAAGCCTGCACCGCAACGCAGTGCCCGATCTCGCAGCTCAGCAGCGGTGACGTGTCTGGTGGGTGAGGCGGAACGGTCGATGAGCACGACGGCGTCGTCGCGCGCGGCGCGTTCAAGCAGTTCGGCGACGTTCATCGCCATCGCAGGCTACGGCGACGAGCTGGCCAGTGTCCGCGGATCGCGATGGGCCGGTTCGACTTCGACAAGCGTGTCGTGAAAGGCCGCCGAACCGACGTCGGGATCGGGACCGCCGACCGCAGCGTTGGTCAGGACGTTGACGGTGCGCGCATCGGCGCTTCGGGCCCACCAGCCAAAGGGCATTGCCACCAGCCCGGGCTGCAAGCGGTCCGAGATGGTGGCGTCGGTGTACAGCTCGCCGCGGTGGTTGAAGACACGCACCCGGTCACCTTCGAAGATGCCCCGCACCGACGCGTCGGCGGCGCTGATCTCGAGGCGTGGCCGCGGCGGTTCCGGAAGGTGGTGCTCGAAACCGCCGTAGTGGCTGTTGAGGAAGCGCAGGTGCTGCTTCAGCGTCATGAGCGCCAGCGGGTAGCGCCCGGCCAGCGCAGCGTCGCCTGCGGGTGATTCTGCTGCGGGTCGGTAGCGGAGCGCACCGAGCTGCAGCGGGCCCAGTTGGCGACGCGGGGCCCTATGGGCAGCGTCGGCACTCGACGGCGGCGACAGCGGGACCTCCCGTTCGACCAGGGCAGACCAGCCTGTCGGCACGGCCAATCGCGCCCAGCCGTCTCGTTCGAGCCGCTCGTAGGTGATGCCGTCGAGCCAGGGGTGGTCGCTCGCGAGCAAATCCCGCGCCACCTGCTGGTCGCTGTCGGTCAGGCCGGGAGCATCGAGCTTCATCGCATCTGCCAGCCGGCGGAAGATCTCAGTGTTCGCCAAGCACTCTCCGAGCGGCTCGATGGCCGGCAGGTTCAGCGATACGTACAGATGGCCCCACGCGTTCATCAGGTCGAGGTGCTCGATCTGGGTGGTCGTGGGCAGCACGATGTCGGCGTACCTCGCGGTGTCGGTCATGAACTGCTCGATCACCACGGTGAACAGGCCGTCGCGTTCGAGGCCGGCGAGCACCCGGTTCTGGTCGGGCGTGATGGCAGCGGGATTGCAGCCATAGTTCATCAGCACCGTCACGGGCGGCTCGAGGTCGCTGTTGGTGAGCACGTCGCCGAGTGCCGACATGTTCACGGCCCGCTCAGGACCGGGCGGCGGCACAACGTCGGCGAATGCCGTGTCGAAGTACACCTGCGTGGAGCGCATGTAGACAGAACCCGAGACGGCGGCCAGGACGGCGATCGAGCGGTGGATGTCCCGGCCGTGTTCACGGTGCTCCATGCCGATGAGCGAACGCAGCACCGTCGGCCCCGATTGGGCGATGCGGTGCGCCAGCCCAACGATGTCGGAGGGTTCTATGCCAGTGACGCTGGCAGCGTCGTCGAGGCTCATCGCCCGGGCTTCGGCCCGCAGCTCTGGCCAGCCGTCGGCGTTGGCCTCGAGTCTTGCCTCGTCGATCGATCCCTCGCGGTCCAGCACGCCGATGATTCCCAACACCAGGGCAACGTCGGTGCCCGGACGCGGCTGGAGGTGCCAGTCGGCCCGCTGGGCTGTCATGGTGGCGACCGGGTCGACGACGATGACGCTGGCATCGTTGCCGCGAGCCGTTTCGATGAATCGCCACAGGTGACGGTTGGTCAGCAACGTGTTGGTGCCCCACAGCACCACGGTGCGGGCATCGGCGATCTCGGTGGGATCGGCTCCGAGGGGGACACCCAGCACATCGGACGCGCCCAACCACGCAGTCACTCCGCAGATGTCACGGTTCAGGCGGGTGGCCCCCAGTGCAGCGAAGAACCGGTCGGCCAGCACACCCTTCTGCACGAGTCCTTGTGTGCCGTCGAGCGAGTAGGGCAGCACGGTCTCGCCACCGTGGCGAGCAATGGCCGCGGCCGTGCGTTCGGCAATCTCAGCGATCGCAGCATCCCACTCCATCGGCTCGAACCGACCTTCGCCCTTGGGCCCGGCTCGCCGCATTGGCCCCAGGAGCCGGTCAGGGTGGTACACGCGGTCCAGGAACGGATTCACCTTCGGACAGAGCTGGCCGTCGGTGAACGGATGAGTCGGATCGCCTCGCAGGTGCACGGCGACGCCGTCGCGAACCGTGACTTCCCACGCGCAGGTGTCTGGGCAGTCGTGGTGGCACGCTCCGCGCACGATCGTTGGGGAATCGCTCATCGGGAGCTCGCTCCCGGCGGCCGCCTCAAGAATCTCCGTGGGCATCACCCCTAGCATGGCTTACAAGAACCTGCGCGCCCGCATCGAATTCCGGGCACAGCGTGCACGAGGCCATCGCCCCATGTCACAGTCGACGTTCTCGGCGACACCGATCGCCGCGCCGCCTCTTGGCGAGCCGTCGCGCCTGTTCAGCGGCCCGTTCCTGATCCTGAACATCAGCGCACTGTTCTCGGCTATCTCGTTCTCTTCGATGCTGCCGCTCACGGCATTGCTGGTCACCAACCAGACAGGCGGCGGTGACGTGGCAGTCGGCTTCGCCATCGGGGTGTTCGCCATCACGGCCATCGCAGCCCGGCCGCTCATCGGCCGCCTCGGCGACGAGCGTGGCCGCCGCTTCTTGATCGTCCTAGGCGGCTTCACGACAGCGGCGACGTTTTTTGCTCATATCTGGGCCGACACCTATGCGGTGATCCTCACCATGCGCATGCTGACTGGGGCGTTCCAGGGGATGTTCTTCGTGGGCAGCGCCGCGATGATCAGCGATCTGGCCCCTGAGCACCGCCGAGGCGAGGCCATCAGCTGGTTTTCGGTGTTCCTCTATTTCGGAATGGGGCTGGGCCCAGGACTGGGAACGATGATCGAGGAGTGGGGCGACTCCTCGTTCGTGTTCGGGGGCTTCGACGCGGCGTTCGCCCTCGCGGGAGTGCTGATGGCGCTGTCGGCTGTCATCGGCTGGTTTCTTCCGAAGGACTCGCCGAGCGTGCTGGTCCATCACGTCGCCGAGGGAGCTGGCGGCCAGGTGAACGGGGCCTCAGAACATGGCGCTTCGCGACTGCAGATGCGTCTCGCCAGCGCTGCACGTCCACTGGTGTTCCAACTCGTCGGGAAAGAGGGAGGCGCAGTCCGACTGCCCCCGGCAACCCCCGAACATCCGCCGGCGACCACCTCAAACGCTGGCGGGGTTTTCTACAAGCCAGCTCTGTGGCCCGGGACAATCCTCGCGATGGGGATCATCATCATTCCGGCGCTGTACGGCTACCTGCCCAAGCTCGCGGAGGAGCACAGCCTCGGCTGGCTCGGTCCGGTCTTCTTCGTTTACAGCATGCTGGTGCTGGTGCTTCGCATCATCGGGCGCAAGCTGCCCGACAAGCTGGGCACGAAGCGAACGGCGACGTTGGCACTCATCGGTGCGGCCGCCGGCATGGTGGTGATCGGTACCTTTGTGTCGGTACCGGGGCTGTACGTCGGCGTGCTGATCCTGGCCCTCGGCGGCTCACTGCTCTACCCAGCGCTGATGGTCGCCGCTGTCGAAGGCGTCCCGGTCAACGAGCGCGCCCGTGCCATGAGCACCTTCACGATGTTCTTCGAGCTGTCTGCCGGAATCGGCGGGCCGATTCTGGGTGTCACGGCGTGGCTCGTCGGCGCCACGGTCGGCGCCTTCTACGCGGCGGCCGCATGCTCGCTGTTCGGCATCGTGCTGCTGGGCATCTGGCAGCGCGGTGTCACTCCCACGCGTTCCTGAGCTAGAGGCGTTCGCCATTGAACGGCGAATTGTGGCCGCGTTTCGTTTAACTGGTGCCGAGCAGGACCATTGCGCCGATGTAGATGGCGAGCAGGGCGACGCCGTCGATTCGGCTGGCACGCTTGCCGACGAGCGCACCCAGGTAGGCCAGCACGATCACGGCCATCATCGCTCCGATTCCGAGGCCGGTCAGCGAGGGGTCGTCGATGGCTCCCGCACCCACCAGGCCCATGGCCCCGCCGACAGCAAGGCTGTTGAAGACGTTTGAACCGAAGAGGTTGCCCACGATCAGCTCGGTGTGCCCTCTTCGAGCGGCGGCTACAACGGTTGCGAGTTCCGGCAACGACGTGCCCACCGCTACGACCGAGAAGCCGATGAAGCCGTCGCTGAGGCCCCAGTGCTCCGCGAGTTCGGTGGCGCCTTCCACCGCGAGCTGGGCGCCCACGATGACGCCGAACAGCCCCAGCAGCGCCCGGATCAGATTGGTGATCGACCGACCGACGTCCTGAGCGACAGGAGACGTGCCTTTATCGGGCGGAAGGGTCTCGTCGCGCGACGTGCGCACCAGCCACACCAAGGTGATTGCCATCAAAACGGCCAGCAGGCCGCCCTCAAATCGGCTGAGCGTGCCGTCCACGACCAACAGAGCGAATATCGCTGCGGCAGCCACCGACCAGGGAACATCGCGACGCAGCGCCATGCGGGAGAACGGGATCGGCATGAGCAGGGCTGCCACTCCGAGGCCCAGGCTGAGGTTTGCCACGTTCGAGCCCACGATGTTGCCCACGCCGAGCGCGGGCTCGCCATTGATCGCCGCCAGCGAGGACACGACCATCTCCGGTGCGGACGTGCCGAAGCCCAGCACTACCGCCCCGATCACTGCAGGTCGGATGCGCAGCGCGGTGGCGAGCTGCGAGGCGCCCGTTACAAAGTGATCACCAGCCCACACCAGCACCACTAGGCCTGCCAGCAGCGCCAGCAATGCGAGGATCATCGCTGCGACGACCTCGATCCCAATGGCGCGGACCTAGTGATTGTGACGCGGGGTGCCATGGGTGCGAGCGGTGTCGCGGTACTTGACGGCCGGGCGAAGCACCATTCCCTCGTCGAATTGGCTGACAATCGACCGCTGGATCTCTTGCCACGGGGTATGCGATGGCGGCACGGGGTAACCACCGACCTCGTCCAGATCGGCCCGGCGGCGGGCCAGTTCGTCATCGTCGACCAGCATGTCGGCGCTGCCGCGGCGCAGATCGATCCGGACCCGGTCGCCGGTGTGCAGCAGCGCCAAGCCGCCGCCGACTGCCGCTTCGGGAGCCGCGTTCAGGATCGACGGCGAGCCCGACGTTCCCGATTGACGACCGTCGCCGATGCACGGCAGCGAATGGACTCCGCGCACCAGCAGTGCTGCCGGCGGTTGCATGTTGACGACCTCGGCACCGCCGGGGTAGCCGATCGGACCGGCCCCGCGAACGAACAGCATGCAGTTCTCGTCGATGTCGAGATCGGGGTCGTCGATGTTCGCCCGGTACTCCTCCGGTCCGTCGAAGACGATGGCGCGTCCCTCGAACGCGTCGGGATCGTCAGGATTGGACAGGTAGCGGTGGCGGAACTCGTCGGAGATGACGCTGGTCTTCATGATGGCGCTGTCGAAGAGATTCCCTGACAGATTGACGAAGCCGGCATCAGCCAACAACGGCTCGCCAGCGCTGCGGATCACGTCAGCGTCCATGATCTTGGCATCGGCACAGTTGTCGCCGATGCTGTTGCCATTGGCTGTCAGCGCATCGGGATGAGGCAGCAGTCCGGCACGTATCAGCTCGCCGACCACGGCAGGCACACCGCCGGCGTGGTGATAGTCCTCACCGAGATAGGACCCGGCGGGCATCAGGTTCACCAGCAGCGGCACTGCGAAACCGTGCTTCTGCCAGTCGTCGTTGTCCAGCGGGACCCCGAGATGCGCGGCGATCGCGTTGAGGTGGATCGGGGCATTGGTGGATCCGCCGATCGCAGAGTTCACGACGATGGCGTTCTCGAATGCCTCGCGGGTCATGATGTCGGACGGACGCAGATCCTCCCGCACCATCTCGACGATGCGCAGCCCGGTGCGGTACGCCATTTGCGCCCTCTCGCGGTACGGGGCTGGGATTGCGGCGGAGCCTGGAAGCTGCATGCCCAGCGCCTCGGCGAGCGAGTTCATGGTGGTGGCGGTGCCCATCGTGGAGCAGTAGCCCACCGACGGGGCCGAGGACGCCACCAGGTCGATGAAGCCCGTGTCGTCGATCTCGCCGGCGGCATAGAGCTCACGGGCCTTCCACACGACGGTGCCCGATCCGGTCCTGCGGCCCTCGTGCCAGCCGTTCAGCATCGGCCCGACAGACAACGCGATGGCCGGCACGTTCACCGTCGCGGCCGCCATCAGGCATGCCGGTGTGGTCTTGTCGCAACCGATGGTAAGCACCACACCGTCGAGGGGGTATCCCTGCAGCACCTCGACGAGGCCGAGATAGGCCAGGTTGCGGTCGAGCGATGCGGTGGGTCGCTTGCCGGTCTCCTGGATGGGATGCACCCCGAACTCGAAGGCAATTCCGCCGGCTTCGCGGATGCCCTCGCGCACTCGCTTGGCCAACTCGAGGTGATGTCGGTTGCACGGCGACAAATCAGAGCCGGTCTGGGCGATGCCGATGATGGGCTTGCCCGACTGGAGTTCTTCTCGTGTCAGCCCGAAGTTGGCATAGCGCTCGAGGTAGAGCGCCGACATGAGCGGGTCGCCCTCGATGTCGAACCAGGCCGCCGAGCGCAGACCGCCGCGCCCGATGCCGGGGTCGGGTCCGCCGACAGGATGGATCGAACGAGGTTCGGAGGATGAGTGTGAATCTGGTTCGGAAGCCACCGGGCCACACTACGCCTCGCTGCGGGTCGCACAGCAGCCGTGCGGACCCCCGCTGGAGCACACGACGCAGCCACCACGGTGGGCTCACAAGCGCGGAACTAGTGTGTGGCGGGCCGATACCGCGCTGAGGGGGCACGCATGGATCCGAGCCCAGAAGTACTGCTGGATATGCACCGACGCATGGTGCGCATCCGTCATTTCGAGGAGTCTGCCGGGCGGCTGGCCGAGCAGAACCGGCTGCCGGGATTCCTGCACCTGTACGTGGGGGAGGAAGCGGTTGCTGCAGGAGTGTGCGCCAACCTCGATGATGATGACCAGATCAGCTCGACCCACCGGGGCCACGGGCACTTGGTGGCAAAGGGTGGCGACTACAGCCAAATGATGGCTGAGCTGATGGGCAAGGCCACCGGCTACTGCGGGGGCAAGGGCGGCTCCATGCACATCTGCGATCTCGACTTGGGAATGCTCGGTGCGAACGGCATCGTCGGCGGCGGTGTCCCCATCGCTGTCGGCGCCGGGTTCGCGAACAAGTACCGGGGCAACGACCGGGTCTCGGTGGTGTTCTTCGGCGACGGCGCCTCGAATATCGGGGCGTTCCATGAGGCTGCAAACATGGCGGCGGCATTGTCGTTGCCGGTGCTGTTCGTGTGCGAGAACAACGAGTACGGCGAGTTCACGCCGCGTGAGCGCACGATGGCCATCACCGATGTGGTGGACCGAGCTGCCGGCTATGGCATGCCCGGGGCAATCGTGGACGGCATGGACGTGGTGGCGGTGTGGGAGGCAGCCAACGAGGCCGTCAGCCGGGCCCGTCGGGGTGAAGGGCCCTCGTTCATCGAGGCCAAGACATACCGCTTCTACAACCACCACGGGGTGCAGACGCTCGGCATGAAATACCGCTCCGACGACGAGCTCGCACAATGGAAACAACGAGACCCGATCGAGCTGTTCGAAGATCGCCTGGCGGCGGCCGGCGTGCTCGATGCCGACGGTGCTCAAGCCGTTCATGATGCCGCCGAGGCCGACATCGAAGCGGCGATCGCATTTGCCGAAGAGAGTCCGCTGCCCGACCCGGACAATCTGCTGGCCGACGTCTACACCGGCGCCAACTTGACCGCAGCCGCGTACTCAGGAGCATCATCATGACCGCCACTGCCAATGCCACTGCCGGTGCCTCAGGACGCAGCATCGCCTATGGAGCTGCTTTCGCCGAGGGGCTCGCACAGATGATGGAGGCCGACCCGAATGTGTTCGTGGCCGGTGAGGACGTCGGTCGAGCCGGGGGAGTGTTCGGTTCGTTCCGCGGGCTGAACAAGCGCTTCGGCGATATGCGGGTCGTGGACACGCCGATCAGCGAACAGGCCATCGTGGGTCTCGGCACCGGGGCAGCGGTCAGCGGCCTGAGGCCGGTCGTGGACCTGATGTTCATGGACTTCATGCTCGTTGCCATGGATCAGATCGTGAACCAGGCAGCGAAGCTGAAGTACATGTTCGGCGGCAAGGCCACGCTGCCGCTCACGATCACCACGAGTGCCGGAGCAGGGCTGTCGGCCGCAGCTCAGCACAGTCAGAGCCTCGAGGCCATGTTGTGCCACATCCCGGGCCTCAAGGTGGTCATGCCGTCGAACCCGTACGACGCGAAGGGCCTGCTGATCTCGTGCATTCGTGACGACAACCCGACGGTGTTTGTGAAGCACAAGCGCCTGCTGGGCATGCGTGGGGACGTTCCCCCCGACACCTACGAAGTGCCGTTGGGCTCGGCCAGCATCGTGCGGCCCGGCGACGACATCACCGTGGTGACGTACGGCCGGATGGTGCACGAGGCCACATCGGCTGCTGATGCGCTCGCGGCAGAGGGGATCGAGTGCGACGTGATCGACCTCCGCACGTTGCAACCGCTCGATATCGAGACGGTGATCCGATCGGCGCAGAGGACAAACCGCGTCGCCGTGGTGCACGAGGCGGTCCGATTCGGCGGCCTCGGCGGTGAGATCGCGTCGCAGATTGCTGAGGAGGCATTCGACTATCTCGATGCTCCGATCGAGCGCGTCGGCGCGCCGTTCAGCCCGGTGCCATTCAGTCCCGTGCTCGAGAAGGAATGGGTGCCCAACGCCGAGATGATCGGCGAGCGAATCCGAGCACTCGCGGCCTCGTGACCAAGGCTGCTGGCCCGACGGTCGGCATCGTTGCTAACCCGCTGGCCGGCAAGGACCTAAGAAGGCTCACCTCAGGGGCCACACCGTTGCCGGCTTCGCGGCAGGAGCGGTGGTGAGCGGTCTCGGGGTTGCGGCAGAGGTGGCAGCCCAGGCAAAGATCATTGACATCACGATGGAGTCGAGTGGCGGCTCAGATATCGCGCTCGTCGATGTGTGCCTGGTGCGGGGCGCGTTTGTGGGTGCACGCGCCGTGTGGGAATCGGCGTCGGTGAGCGAGATTGTCGCTGCCATCGCCGAGCCGGCATCGGTGGGACTGTCAGCCATCGCTGCGACCGTCGCCCCGGTGGGGCGCCACGAAGCCGGCGGAGTCCATGTCCGCTTGGGGTGCGCGTCGCGCAGTGTGCAACACGGCAGACACATCCGGGCAGCAGTGATGCCCGGCAGCTATTCCGACATCAGCATCGAACATTGCGAGAAGCTGCGATTCGACCAACTGGTCACGTTGCGAGGTCCCGGTGTGCTGACGCTGGACGGAGAGCGCGAGATCGTCCTGGCCCGAGGCGAGAGGGCAGAGGTCACCGTCAATTCCAACGGCCCACAGGTGATCGACGTAGGCGCAGCGGTTGCGGCGGCACAGCGACGGCGCTACCCCGTCGGGCCTGCGGTTGCGAGCGGCTGAGCGAGGGGACGCCGATGGCCACCGAGTTTGCGATGCCGAAGCTGGGTCTGACGATGGAGTCAGGCACGATCTTGCAGTGGCTGGTACCCGACGGTGCCGAAGTCCGCAGCGGCCAAGCGGTGTTGATCGTCGAGACCGACAAGGTCGAAACCGAGATCGAGGCGTCCGGCAGTGGCGTGCTGGCTCAGACGGGGGATGTCGGCGAGGAATACGCCTGCGGCGTGAGGATCGGTTGGTTCTTGGAACCGGGGGAGTCCCCGCCCGAAGCAGCAACCGGACCTCGTCAGGCACCAGCGCAGGCTTCCACGGCGCCGCTGTCGCACACGCAGCCGGCAGCCGCCGCTGCGCCGTCTGCAGCACCGACACGGGTTCCCGGGGAACGTGTCCTGGCGTCGCCTGCAGCCAAGCGTTTGGCGAGGGAACTCGGCGTGGAGTTGGCGGTCATCGCCGGGACAGGTCCCAAAGGCCGCATCACCGAGCGTGACGTGCGAGCAGCGTTGGACGCATCATCTGCTCCGGCCTTGGGCGAAGCAACTCCAATGGCGACAACTGCGCCGGACCTCAGCGCGGCAGTGTCACCGCCAGCAACTCTGGCGGCCCGGCAGCTCGCGGACCTGCTCGGCGTAGACCTACGTATTGTTCGAGCCAGCGCTGCCGATGGCCGTATCTCGCGCGCAGACGTTGCTGTCCACGTACGCGAAGTGCTGGCCCGGCTGAGCCCACCCGTCGAGCCGGCCCGGCCCGCCCCGCCGAGTGCGGCTCCCGAGACGAAGCCCGCCGCAGCGGACGAGGCACCACCACTTGCCCAGACGCCCACGGAGGAGATCCCCTTGCGAGGCATGCGCGGTGTCATCGCGGATCGGATGAGCGCGTCGCTGCGATCAATGGCCCAGCTCACGCTCACGATGGATGTTGACATGAGCGCAGTGGTGGCGGAACGAGCAGCGCTGGCTGAAGCTGACCGCAGCGACAACGGCGTTGGCACCGCCGATGCTGCAGTGCCCGGCTACACCGACTACGTCGTGGCCGCAACTGCCGCTGCGCTGCGTGCCCACCCGCGCATCAATTCCCAGGTCACCGCCGATGCGGTTGCGCTGTTGGGGGACATCCACGTTGGTCTCGCTGTCGCACTCGACGACGGCCTGCTCGTGCCGGTGATCCGTCATGCCGACCGTCTGAGCCTGAGCGAAATCGCAGCAGAGACGAAGCGCCTTGCCGGCGGCGCACGCGAGGGAGCGTTGGGCTACGACGACTTCCAGGGCGCCACGTTCACGGTCACCGCACTTGGCATGTTCGGCGTGGACGCATTCACGCCGGTCATCAACCCACCGAACACCGCCATCTTGGGCGTGGGACGCATCCGCACTGAGACCGACTGGTCAGGTGGCAACCCCGCAGCCCGCCCGGTGCTCACCCTCTCGCTGACCTGGGATCACCGAGCCTTCGACGGCGCCCCAGCCGCCCGTTTCGCCGGCGCAGTGCGCGACTGGCTCGAATCCCGCTAGGGATTGAGGCAGCAGACGGGAACGTCGAGGGCCACGGCGCGGCGGTGACGGTAGTGGCATAGGCAGTCGTAGATGGCGACATGATCGATGTCGCTGACATCGTTGCACGTCGAGAACCCGAACAGCTGGTTGGCCCCGGGGAGGTCGTCTGTTGGGTTCGGTCGGTGTTTGGTTCTTCGGTTACGATCCGCCCTCATCCATTTCTACTCATGAATATATGAGTAGTCTGTGCGTCTGTTGAGGCACCGGCCGTCAGCCGGGTCCGGTGCTGTCGAGGTGTGCGATGAGCCGTTGGCGCCGTTTTGGGGTTGCTGTGGCGGTGGCGGGCGCCCTTGTGGGGCTGTTGGCGCTGTGGGCGCCGGCTGTGTCGGCGAATGTGTCGGGCATTTCGGTGTCGGTGTCGTCTGGTGGGTCGTGTTCGGATGTGTCGACGCCGTCGGGGTTTGATGATGCGTTCTCGTGCTCTTTGGTGGAGGGCGGTTCGTTGGTGGTGGTGGGCTCGGCGACCAGCAATCAGAACTCGTTGCGGTTGTGGTGGTCGAGCACTGGTGGTGTGTCTGATCGGGAGTCCCAGGGTGCGTTGCAGGTGGATGTGCTGCCGGATTTCTCGACTCGGTATTGGCGTGAGAACACCGCCACGCTGACGTGCACGTCTGATGGGACGGCGATTCTGACGGCTCGGGACAGCGCCGATACCGACAGGGTCAAGCTGACGGTCGACTGCGAGGCGCCGCCTGAGGTGTCGATCACGGGTTTCGACGGCGATTCTGAGGATCGGACCGATGGCGATCCGGTGGTGTTGTTGGAGGACTTCGTGGTGTCGCCGTCGTCGGCGTCGTGCTCGCATTCGTGGGTGTCGGGGGTGGGCTCGCAGCGCAGATGGAGGGACAGCAGCGGGTCGGGGCGGCGCCTGGAGGTGGAGATCTCGGCGCTGGAGGGCACCTCGCGGGTGCGGGTGAGCTGCGACGCGACCGGCTATGAGGCAGCGTCGGCTGAGGCCGATTTCGAGGTGGACGCCCCGGAGGTGTCGATCTCGGGGTTCGGCGGTGCTTCGAGGAACGGCCCGGGGCCTGCTGTGGATCCCTTCAGCGTGTGGCCGGGCTCGGCGTCGTGTGTCGAGTCGTTGGTGTCGGGGCTGGATGTGGGTCTGGACTGGGTCGACGACACGACGACGTCGCGCAGGCTGCGGGCGGACTCGGCCGCGGTGGGCACGGGCGCGGCGGTGGTGTCGGTGAGGTGTTCCAAGGACGGGTACGTGCCCGACAGCGACGAGGCGACGTTCACGTTCCGGCGGGTGGCGGTGTCGGTGACGGGGGTGGGCAACAAGTCAGGCACGGCGGGCGGTGACGCGGTGGCTCAGGGGTTCAACGTGGACCCCGACACTGCGTCGTGCGACGCGGAGGCGACGGGCTCGGCGGCGGCGGTGGCGACGGGCTCGGGCAGTCGTCGCACCGTGTCGGTGTCGGCGGCTGGGGCGGGCACTTACACGGTGACGGTGGAGTGCTCGGCTACTCATTACGACGACGGCTCGGCGTCGGCCCGGTACGTGTTCGCCGAGCCTGTGACGCCGCCGGTGGTGATCACGGGTTTCGACGGCGATTCTGAGGATCGGACCGATGGCGATCCGGTGGTGTTGTTGGAGGACTTCGTGGTGTCGCCGTCGTCGGCGTCGTGCTCGCATTCGTGGGTGTCGGGGGTGGGCTCGCAGCGCAGATGGAGGGACAGCAGCGGGTCGGGGCGGCGCCTGGAGGTGGAGATCTCGGCGCTGGAGGGCACCTCGCGGGTGCGGGTGAGCTGCGACGCGACCGGCTATGAGGCAGCGTCGGCTGAGGCCGATTTCGAGGTGGACGCCCCGGAGGTGTCGATCTCGGGGTTCGGCGGTGCTTCGAGGAACGGCCCGGGGCCTGCTGTGGATCCCTTCAGCGTGTGGCCGGGCTCGGCGTCGTGTGTCGAGTCGTTGGTGTCGGGGCTGGATGTGGGTCTGGACTGGGTCGACGACACGACGACGTCGCGCAGGCTGCGGGCGGACTCGGCCGCGGTGGGCACGGGCGCGGCGGTGGTGTCGGTGAGGTGTTCCAAGGACGGGTACGTGCCCGACAGCGACGAGGCGACGTTCACGTTCCGGCGGGTGGCGGTGTCGGTGACGGGGGTGGGCAACAAGTCAGGCACGGCGGGCGGTGACGCGGTGGCTCAGGGGTTCAACGTGGACCCCGACACTGCGTCGTGCGACGCGGAGGCGACGGGCTCGGCGGCGGCGGTGGCGACGGGCTCGGGCAGTCGTCGCACCGTGTCGGTGTCGGCGGCTGGGGCGGGCACTTACACGGTGACGGTGGAGTGCTCGGCTACTCATTACGACGACGGGGAGGACTCGGCCCGGTACGTCTTCGCGGAGCCCGAACCGCCGCCTGAGGTGTCGATCACGGGTTTCGACGGCGACACGCGTCAGTTGTTGCGTCCTGGGACGGTGACGCTGTCGGACGGTTTCGATGTGTGGCCGTCGGACGCGGTGTGCACGTCGGATCAGGTGAACAGCGGCACCCAGGCGTGGGTGGGTCCCCCGGTCGGGTCGGGGTCGCGGCGCACGGTGTCGGTGACGGTGATCGACAGCGATGCGGCGGTGGTGGAGGTGGAGTGCTCGCGGCCGGGTTATGTGACGGCGTCGCGGCGGGCGACGTTCGTGGCGCTTGCCCCGTCGGTGTCGATCACTGCGGTGTTGGGCGACACCCTCGACGGGCCGGGGGCGATGACGGGGTCGTTCACGGTGTCGCCGTCGTGGGCGCGCTGCTCTGCTGAGCACTGGTCGGGCATCACTGCTGAGGTGGACCCCTCCACCGGCACCACCGCGTCGCGCACTGTGTCGGTGGACACGGTCGTGGACGGCACGCCGCGCACGGGCGCGCTGAGGGTGCGGGTGTCGTGCGACGCGACGGGCTATGAGACGGCGACGGCGACGGCGTTGTTCTCGGCGCGGCGCATCGCGGTCGAGGTCGTCGGTTTCGTCGACGCGTCGGGCGACGCGGACAACGACGCGGTCGAGTCGTTCCTGGCGCGGCCCGACACGGCGTCGTGCACCGCTGCGCGGGTGTCGGGCGACCCTGACGCCGATGTGGCGATCGCGGACACCTCGAATCGGGACGAGGGTCTGGTGGGGCATTGGACGGTGAGGGTGGGCTCCGATGTGGTGGGCGCCGTGGGTGTGGAGGTGCGCTGCACCGCGCCCGCGTACTACGCGGGCACCGACACGGAGAGCTTCGTGTTCGCGGCGCTGCCGGCCGTGTCGATCAGCGATCCGGTCGGCGGCTCGCGCGACGGGCCGGGGACGATGACGGGGTCGTTCACGGTGGCGCCCGAGACCGCTGTGTGCACGTCTGGGCACGCGTCGGGGATCGCGGCGGCGGTGGGCGCCCCGGCGGGGGCGGACACCGCGACGCGCACTGTGGGGGTGGACACGGTCGTGGGCGGCACGCCGCGCACCGGCGAGGTGTCGGTGAGGGTGAGCTGCTCGCTGGCAGAAGACCCCTCGGTGACCGACACGCGCGTTTTGTCGTTCGAGGCGCGGCGCGTCGCGGTGTCGATCGTCGGGCTGCGCGGCGAGGTGACCGCCGACGCGGCTCCTCCTGCGGGCGAGGGGTTCACGGTGGCGCCCGCTGCGGAGGGGTTCTTGGTGATGCCGGTCGGTGCGCACTGCACGCCGACGGTGGTCTCGGGCGACGAGAACGCCGTCGCGGTCATCACCGAGGATTCCGATGAGGCAGCGCTGAGGCTGCTGAGCGTGACCTCGGGTGTGGCGGGCACCGTGGGTGTGCAGGTGCGCTGCACGGCGGCTGCCTACCACGACGGCACCGACACGGTCGACGTCGTGTTCGCGGCGCTGGCGGTGGTGGTGATCTCGGGTTTCGAGGGCGCTGTGGGGTCCGCGGCGGATCTGTCGGGCGGTTTCGGGGTGTCGCCCGCGTCGGCGAGCTGCCGGAGGGTCTTCGAGGGCATCGACGCGACGGTCACGTTCACCGACGACGACGGTGCCGATCGCGTGGTGAGGGTTGCGGTGACGGGCTCGGCGACGGGGAAGGTGACTGTCACGGTCACCTGCACCGCGACGCGGCACGTCTCGGCGTCGGCGACTGCGGAGTTCGTGCGCACGGGGGGCTGCTCGACCGATCTGGGGCTGCTGGAGGCGGGCACCGTGACGCGCAGCGGGACTCTGTCGGCGACCGATGGGTGCCGGTCGTGGGTGCGCGGCAGCGAGTCGTCGCCGAACCACGCGCGCCGCTACACGCTGCGGGTCCCCGCGGCGTCGAGGATCACGGTGGACGCGTCGTCGTCGGCGGTGGACCTGTACCTGTACGCGTTGCGCGGCAGCGGCGCCGCGGCGCAGGTGCTGGGCTCGGACAACAACAGCGGCAGCGCGAACACCGGCGACGCGCGCCTCGCCGAGGTCCCGGTCGCTGCTGGTGTGGTCTATGTGATCGAGGTGACCACCAGCACCGCACGCGACACCGGTGCGTTCACATTGACGGTGCTCACCGCCGCGGACCTGCCGCTGGTGCGCATCACCGGGCTCGGCAGCAGGATCGAGCCGGGGTTCGGCACCGTGACCGTCGACGAGGGCTTCACGGTGGATCCCCCCACGGCCGTGTGCTCTTCTTCGCCGCTGGGCGTCGTCACCGAAGGCGCCGAGGCCGCCGACCGGACGCTCAGCGCCGATCTGAGGGTCGGCACGACCACAGCGGAGACGGTGACGTGCTCGGCGGACGGCTACGCCGACGGCACACAGAACGTGCAGCTGAGCGCGCGCTCCGCAGCGGCGGTGTCCAACGTGAGCGTGACCGCGACCGCTCGGGGCAGCTGCACCCCGACGACCGCCGCGGGGTTCGACAAGGCATATGCCTGCACGATGACCCGCGGGGACTCCCTGGAGGTGTCGGCCGCGGCGGACGCGAACACCGGCGGGGCGCGGATCGGGTGGGCTGCGGCGGGCGGGGTCAGCGTCGTCGGGGGCGTGTCGCGGCCGGCGGCCCTGGTGAGCTCGCCCGACGGGGCGGTCTCGTATTGGCAGTCGGCGCGGACCGCGACGGTGGGCTGCACCGCGACCGGCACCGCGACGGTCACGGTCACCCTGGCCGACGCGGCCGACTACACCGCGCAGGTGACCGTCGCGTGCGACGCGCCCGCAGCGGTGCTCATTTCCGGCCTGGACGACACCGACCACAGCGGCGACGCGTCGGCGCCGGTGTCGGACTCCTTCGAGGTGACCCCCGGCACCGCTGGGTGCTCAGCGTCGTCGACAGCGGGCACCGCCACGGTGACAGGCACGGGGAACCGCCGCACCGTCACTGCCGCGGTCGCGTCAGGCACCACGGCGACGGTCACGGTGTCGTGCTCCCAGGCGCCGCTGGCAGGCGACTCGGAGTCTGCGCTGTTCAGCGGCGAGCCCGTTGATGGGTGCAACGACCCCCTCGGCAGCCTGGCGGGGGGCATCACGTCGGCGTCGGGGGTGATCGCGGCCGACGCGGCGTGCATCTCGACGCGTCGGCACCGCATCGCGCTCGGCTGGGCCTACTACACGCGACGGCACACGTTCACTCTCACCGGGCCGGCGACGGTCACGATCGACCTCGGCGACGACCGCTCCGACACCGCCACGCTGGACACGTTCGTGGTGCTGATCGCCGGCGACGACGCCGCGGCGGGCGCCCGCATCGGCGCCGACGACGACGGCGGCGCACGCGGCACCGACAGCCGCCTGTCCGACGTGGACCTCGCACAGGGCGTCTACACGATCGAGGCGACCACCTACGCGGTCCGCGCGACCGGCGCCTACACCCTCGCCGTCGACGTCGCCTATGACAGCGAAGTCGTCATCGACGGCCCGGAGCCCTCGACGCTGGTCGGCGACGTCGCGGTGAGCGGCGCCTTCACCGTCACACCCGCCGCCGCCACGTGCACCGCCGCCTCCACGGTGGGAACCGCGACCATCACGCCCGACACAGGGGCGACGCGCACCGTCACGCTGCCGATGGTCGCTCCCGCCTCTGCGGTGGTGACGGTCATCTGTCGCGCCGACGGCCACGCCGACGGGACCGCGACCGCTGTGTTCGCGGTCACCGAGCCCGCCGAGGTGGCATCGGTCACGCTCGCCAGCGGCGGGGCGTGCACTGCTGCGCCGGGGGACCCCCCTGACGGCATCGACCAGGCATTCGGGTGCACCGTCGATGAGGGCGGCCCGGTCACGGTCGATGTGACCGCGGTCGCGAACCACGCCGCCATCGCGATGGGATGGACAACGTCGGGCAGCGACGTCGTCGCGACGGCGGCCGCGGTGCCCGCCGCGACCAGCCGGCCCGACGGGGACTGGCAGACCACCGCCGCTGCGGACCTGTCGTGCACCGCGGACGGCACCGCCACACTCACGGTCACCGCCGGGTCAGGCACCGATGTCGACACCCGCCTCACCCGGCTCGCCGTCACCTGCCGCACCCCGGTGGCCATCGAGGGCCTTGCCGACACCACCGAGCCCGGCAGCGGCACAGTTGCGGTGGTCGACGCGTTCACTGTCGATCCTGACACGGCGCGATGCTCTGCTTTGCCGGTGGGCACCGTCACAGAGGGCACCGGCGCCCAACGAGCGCAGCGCACCCTCACCGTCAGCCTGCCCGCGGGCACGTCGTCGACCGTGACGGTCACCTGCACCAGCACAGGCAACACCGACGGGGTCGAGAAAGCGCTGTTCACCGCGGACGCAGCCGTCGAGGTGGGGTCGGTCACGGTCACCGGCGGCGAGGCATGCACCGCCGCGCCGGGGGACCTCCCCGACGGCGTCGACGCGGCGTTCGAGTGCGCGGTGGCCCTCGACGGCACCGCCGCCCTGAGTGTCACCGCAGCTGCCAGCCACGCCGCGATCAGCCTCGCATGGACCACCGCCAGCGACGACGTGACCGTCACCTTGGGCACCGTGCCCGACGACGACGCCCCCGGCCTCGACGGCCACTGGCATACCACCACGGCCGCGACGCTGGGATGCACCGCAGCAGGCGCTCACACCGCGACGCTGACGGTCACCGCCGGGACCGGCACCGACACCGACACTCACATCACCCGCTTCACCGTGGTCTGCGGGACCGTCGTGTCGTTGGATGTGGGGGTGAGCGGGGATCACTGCTCTTCGGTGTCGCCGGCGCCGGTGGGCGCGCACAGCGGCTATTGGTGCCCGTTGTCCGATGAGCATCGTTTGGTGCTGAGCGCGACCGCGGATGCGTCCAGCAGGGATATCTCGTTGGGGTGGTCCGCGGGGACGGGCGTGACGGTGGTGTCGCGGTCTTTGGACGCGGTCGCCCCGCTGGCGGGCCCTGACGGTGTTGTTGTGGAGGGCAGCTGGACGCGGTCGGGTGCTGTGACGGTGTCGTGCACCGCGGCGGCGGTGCGCACGGTGACGCTCACGGCGACTGCGGGGTCCGGCGATGATGCGGTCGCTCATGTGTCTGTGGTGAGTGTCGACTGCGCGGATCAGGGTGCGATCACGGGTCTGGACGATTCGTCGGGTTCGGGGACGGGCACGGTGACGGTGACCGACGAGTTCACGGTGAGCCCGGCGGCTGCGGTGTGCACGGCTGATGCGACGGCGGGCAGGGCGGGTGTCACTGCGGGTACTGAGGGCTCGCGCACGGCGCGCGTGCGCCTCGACGCGGTGGCGGGCAGTGAGGTGTCGTCGGTGGTGTCGGTGGACTGCACGCCGCCGGGTCATGCGCCGGTGACGGCTTCGGCGGCCTTTGTGGCGTCGTATGGGGATCCTTGCGACAGCCCGCTTGGTGTGCTGGGGGACGGTGTGACCGAGCGTTCGGGAACGATCGCGACGAGCACCAGGTGCCGGTCGCCGCAGCGGTGGACTGATGGGGGCACCGCTTCGGGCTATTACGCGCGCCGTCACACTTTCGAGCTGATCAATCCTGCGACGGTCACGATCGATTTGGAGTCGGCGTCGTCGAACCGGCGGCGGCTGGACACCTACGTGCTGCTGCAGCAAGGCGCCCCCCAGGACGGCACCGGAACCGTGCTGGGCCGCAACGACGACCGCGCGCCCGGCGATTACGACTCGCGGATCGCAGGCAAGCAGCTCGCCCCGGGGATCTACACGATCGAGGCGACCGCCTATGGGTCCTACCGCACCGGCGACTACGACCTGACGGTCACCGCGCAGCTCGAGGTCCTCATCGAAGGCCTCGACGGCGGCGCGGTCATCGGCACCGGCACCGCACGCGACTACTTCACCGTCACCCCCGCGGACGCGTCGTGCACCCCGGGCTCGGGCACGGTCACTGATGTCGACGACGACGGGCGGCGTGTGCTGTCGGTGGGCCTCACTGCGCTGGGCGACACCGACGTCACCGTGGAATGCGCCCATGACGGCTACACGGCCGCGACGTCGACGTCGACGCTGAGGGCTTTGGTGCCGGTGAGCTCGGTGGAGGTCGACGCGGACAGCGGCGGGACGTGTGCTGATTGGACGGGCACGCTCGACGCCGGCGTGGACCAGAAGTACGCGTGCACGATGACCCGGGGCGACACGCTCGTGGTCGGCGTTGAGGCGTCGGGCCCGTCGAGCCGGATGACTCTCGGGTGGGCCGCGGGGACGGGGGTGACGTTCGAAGGCGCCGACGGGGACCTGGGCGCTGCGGTGCTCAACGGGGCGGTGCAGTGGACCCGGGAGGGAACCGGAGGGGTGACCTGCACTTCCGACGCCGATGTGACCCTCACCGTGTCGATCGATGGGGTCGTGGAGCACACCACGGTGCTGGCGATCACGTGTGTGCCGCCGGTGGAGATCACGAGCTATGTGCCGGGGTCCCGTGACGGGGCGGGGGCTATGTCGGGCAGCTTCGACGTCGCTCCTGCGACTGCGGACTGCTCTGCTTCGAATGCGTGGGGCATTTCGGGTGCGCCGTCTGCGGGGGGCAGCGGTGTGAGCCGCACCGTGAGCGTGTCCACGACCGATACCGGCCGGCTCGGCATTCAGGTCTCCTGCGAGAACGTCGGCTATGCGACCGCTGCCGCGTCTGCGGCGTTCGTGGCGCGTCCCGCGTCGGTGTGTGTTTCCCCGTTGGGAACGCTCGCGCACGCCACCCGGACTGTGTCGGGCACCTTGAGCACCGCGAGCTGTGCCACCGCGAGCCGCGACCCCGACTCGTCGGACACGTTCTATGTGCGCCGGCACACGTTCACGCTCGCCACCTCAGGGTGGGTCGGCATCGACGCGGAAGCCACCGGCACGGGCACGAACGCGCTCGACACCTATGTGGTGCTGCTCGACGGACACGGATCCGGCGGCCAGGTCGCGGGCCGCGACGACAACAGCGGCACCGGCGACAACGCCCGCCTGTCGGAAGTGTTCCTCGCGTCGGGCCGATACACGATCGAGGCCACCACCGCCACAGCCGAAGCCACCGGCGGCTACCGACTGATGGTGGCCGCCGACTTCGCGCCTCAGTCAGACGACCTGCCCGCCACTGTGACCGCGACGGTCGGGCTGACCGCCAAGCACCGCTTCGACTACCGGCCCCACGACGCCACCGTCACTGTGCAGTCGGTGTCCCCCCAAGGGCTCACCGCCGCCGTCACCGCCCTGCACGGCTCCGCTGTGGTCGATCTCACCCCCGACAAAGCCCTCACCACCACCGTCACCTTGGCGTTCACCGCATCAGGACACACCGGCACCGAGACCATCACCGTCACCAGCTACTGCCAGACCGGCTACCGAGCCAGCCCCGACGGCACCTGCCAACCCCTCACACCCGAACTCGACGAATCATGCTTCCAGACACTGCCTGAGGGGCGTACCGATACGTTCGGCCGTCAGTGGCGGAACGTCGTGACTCGGGACCTGTATGCGCAGGACTGCGATTCGGTGTCGGTGACGGGCAAGACGGCGGGCTATTTCCGATTCGACATCCCGGCGGATGAGACGTCTCGATCAAGCTATGGATTGCAGATCGACTTCATGCTGCCTGCCAACGCCCATCCGATCGGCATCGCTCTTCGACCTGGACCCCGTGCTGTCCTGCCGGAGCTCTCTGTGATCGTGTGGCCCTTGGGCACGGACGGCGTGACCGCGCAGACGCCTCCGCTGGCCCTCTCAAGATCGTCAGCTGTCGCCGGAGACGGCAGCGCGCTGCGCTTGTCCGCTGCCGGTATCGGGCCGGGCAGCTATGTCGTCGAAACAGCGGTGCCGCCTGCCACATCGACGGGCAGTCCGCCTTCGCCGCTCACGACGAACAGATTCGTCGTTGCCGTCACGACGCCTTCGGTGGGTGAGGCCTACGAAGACGTCCAACAGCTCGGGAACATCTGGCTCGACGGCGCCGGTGCGACGCTCGATGAGTTCCTTGATGCCCGCGGGACGACGAACTACGGCGAGTCTTCGGAAAACCCGACGAACAACGACGACCTGTTCGACCCCGACAGCCCGCACTATCCGTGGCTGTCGTTCAGCGTCGACAAGTGCAGCATCCCCGAAGGCGTCGTCGCTGCGGGGGACGCGGTGCTCGACAGGCTGTTCGCTGCGCTGTGGGGGGACTGGAGCGGCATATTTACCGGTGAGATCGACGGGACGGAGTTGGAGGATCTGATTCGGGCTGAGTGGTTCCGGGACTATCCGCATTTCGGCAGCGCCGAGGTGGCGTTCGTGTATGCGTGCATGCGTCATGACTTCAATTGGAAGAACCTGCACCGCATGTCATGGCTCAACAAGCACACCACCGAGCCAGCGATTTGGACGGAGGCATCATCCACGGAATCCAACCTCCGAATGCTCGCCGATCTCGAGATCCTATGTAATGCAAATCGAGAATCTGCTATCGAGACCTCCGACAGATTCGATTGGCGAATTATGAGTCGCGAGAGCCTCGTTGACTGCGAACGAACTGCCTATTTCATCAGGTCCGCATTGGACCTCGTGCCGGTCAGCTATTCGTCCTATGATTGGGGAACTCTGTGACCCGCGATGATGTTCTATCAGTGCTCTCATGCTTCTTTGCCGGGAGGCAGCACGGCTAATGTAGTTCGAGGGATCACGACAAGAGAGCTATGTCATGAACAAGAATAGAGCGTTACGTATTGCACTAATAGCGGCACCTATTGCTGTGTTGGTTCTGATCGGATTTTGGTTATTGATGGACGACAATCAAGTCGATCTGCGCAACCTAGACGATGCAGCCTTCCGCGAGCACGTCAACGAAGTTGCAGGCGTCCAGCAGATAGTCAATGTGTATCGGCGGGATCGCAATGCCACATTTCGAACGAATGCCGACAAGCGTGCGTACGACAAGGAAGAGCGCCAGTGGCTCGAGAATGAAGCTACGGACGAAGAACGTCACCGCTGGTACTTCGCGCTCGCCATACAGCTCCAAATAGGCCAAGCCCAAAACTCGCTGCCAGCGGAACTCGGAGAAGGCGGCATACTTCAAGCGTCCTATTACGAAGCAATGCGAGAGTGCGCAGCAGAGCACGGTTACAGTGGCCTGCTGCTGGCTGATCCCCCTCCTGACGAATATGACAGACTCGAATTGGAGGAGGGCATCAGTTTTGACGGGACCTACTACGACCGGCTAGAACCGGACTTTGGAATCACTTTGGATGAGTATTTTGATATACGGCATGGCTGCGCGAACTGGGCCCAGCACTACCCCACACTGGACGAGGCAGAGCGCGACCGACTGCTCAATCTGCGCAACGAGCACTACTGGCAGGAAATCAGGGACTTCTTGTTGAAGAACCCCGACGTCATCATCCCGCGCCTTGACTCGCCGGAATGCACTGCTGAGTTCATTGCCGAATGCGTAGGCAACGTTTCTGGATAGAGCCTGCTATGGGGCAATGCCGACGAACCGCAAGCTTCAGCAGAATGGCTTTGGACCTCGTGCCGGTCAGTTAGCGGAGACAATACATGGCGCACTCGATTTAGCGATCTCCCTCGAATGGGTGCCATTCATCGATATCGATTATCCGCACTACGGTTGAGGCATAGACAGTGAAAATGAGCCACAACCCCTGCGGACCTGCCAGCAAGATTCAGAATCGGATAGCCATGCACTGCTCCAGAGGAATCTCTCGATCGGTCCGACTCGTTGTCTTGTCTGTGGCGTCATGCCTATTGCTCACGCCGGTGCTCGTGAGTTGCACGTCGGGCGGAGACAGTTATACCGAGGAGGACATCGAGAGAGTTGTCGACGATTTCTTGTTCGAATCGAATATAAGCGCCCGCCATCGGGGGTTGTGGGCGCTCGGGTGCTGAGCGCGGAGTTCACCGTGCCCGCCGCGACGGCGATCACGGTCACCTGCACCGGTGTCGGCTACGCGGACGGTGTCGCCGGTGTGGTGTTCGCTCACGCGGGCGCGGTGACGTCGGTCACGGTGACGGCGACGTCGGGAGGGACGTGCGCTGCGGCGGCGGCGCCGTCGGGCGTGGACGCGGCGTTGGACTGCGACATGGCCGCCGACGCGCCGCTGGTGTTGTCGGTCGCTGCGGATGCGTCCGCGTTCGGGCCGTCGCTGGGGTGGGCCACCAGCGGGGGTGTGAGTCGGGTGCGCAGTTCGCAGTCCCAGCGTACGAGTCCGCTGGTGGTGCTGGGGGCGTCGCTGGGCAGCTGGCGGCGCACCGGCACGGTGACGCTGTCGTGCACCCAGAACGGCACTGCGACGCTGACGGTGAGCTTGCCCGCAGCCGCCAGTCATCTCACACAAGTGAGCGCCGATTGCCGGGACAGGGTCCAGATCACGGGCCTGTCCGACACGACACACACGGGCGCGGGCACCGTGACGGTGACAGACGGGTTCAGCGTGGAGCCTGCCGGGGCGTCGTGCACCGCGACCGCGACCGCCGGCACGCCCACGGTCACGGCGGGCACCGGCGGGGCTCGTACCGCAAGCGTGGGGGTGGCGGTGGGGTCCTCAGCAGATGTGACGGTGACGTGCACTCATTCCGGCCGGGCGGACGGCACTGCCACGGTGGCGTTCACGGCTCGGGCCGCTGACAGCTGCGGGGAGCACATGGGCACGCTGGGGGTGGGCACCACGACGCGCACCGGGACGGTCGCGGCTGTTTCGGGATGCACGTCGCCGCAGCGTCGCCGCGACGGCGGCACCTCTGGGAGCTATTACGCGCGTCGTCATGGCTTCACGGTGTCGTCCCCGTTGCGGGTGCAGATCGATCTGGCGTCCGCAGCGACCAACACCAGCCGGCTCGACACCTATCTGTTGCTGCTGGAGGGCCACAGCGCCGACGGGACGGGCGCCGTGTTGGGCCGCAACGACGATGTCGGCTCCGGGCACGGCACTCACCGCTACAACTCGCGGCTCGCCGGGGTTGAGCTCGCGCCGGGCGACTACACCATCGAGGCCACCACCTACGGCAGCCGCCGCACCGGCGACTACACCCTCACCGTGGTCGCTGCTGGGGGCGCCGGCGCGGCATGCACCGACCATCTGGGCACCCTCCCAGCAGGCCGATACACCGCCGCCGGGACCGTCGCGGCCGTACAAGGATGCACCTCGACCCATCGCGGCAGCCAAACCAGCCGGCCATCCGCGCGCTGGCACACGTTCACCCTCGACGCCCCCGCATGGATCGACATCGACCTCGCCAAAGCCAACAGCAGCAGCCTCGACCCGTACCTGCTGCTCCTGTCGGGGCACGCCAACACCGGCACCGTGCTCGAACAGGACAACAACAGCGGCACCGCCGCCGCGGCCCAGATCCGCGGCCGCTACCTCCAAGCCGGCGACTATGCCATCGAGACCACCGCTGCGACGCATACCGGGGTCGCCGGCACCGGCGACTACACCTTGACCGTCACCGTGCCCGTCAGCGGCCTCGCCCAGTCCGTCGACGCCACCGTCGATGAGCAGACCACCGTCAACTTCACCTACTGGCCCACCGACGTAAGGATCGGGTTGCAGTCCCGTTCGGGCGATATCGATTATCTGGCGGATCTGCTGGACATCGGCATATCCGCGTCTGGAGGCGAGGTGTCGCTCTCGCTGGCTGTGCCGCTGGTCGATACGCACGGCTTGAGCGTGACGCGAACCACTGTTGCGGCTTCGAATGGCGCAAGCGGCGCAGGGGGTTCGGCGACTCGAGGCGCTCGGCAGGTTCGGTCTGCGACATCTGTGGTGTCAGTGACATCGGGCTATGAGTTCTCGGTTGACGCGGTGTGCGGCCACGGCTCGGTGGTGAGCCCGAGCAGTGAGCAGCTGTGTGTGTCAGCGTCGTTGCAGAGCAATCCGCGCGAGGACGCGCGCACGGCGCTTGACGGCGGTGCGCTGTATCGGGTGACTCCGGGGGCCTTGGCAGGCACGGTCGCTGCGGCGCAGGCCGGAAAGGATGCGTTCGCGCGCAAAGGCATGGAATGCCAAAACATAAGCGTGAATCGTCTCGCGGCGGTGATGCTCGCGATCCCGTACTGGGAGAACCCGGCATTCGACGCCAACGGCGACCCGACGCGCCTGTTGGCGCGTTCGCCGATGGCGCTGTCCCGCAAGGACGTCGTCCGCCAAGGAGGCAGCATCCAGCCGAAGAACTACCGGCTGTACTCGGCCAACTCGCAGACCTCGGGGCCCGCTCGGGCGTTCTGGCACCCCGGGGTGGGCTGGTGGCAGATCGACGACACCTTCGCCGTCAACGACGACCTCGTACCGGTGCTGGAACTGGATCATGCCGAGCGTGCGGATGCCCGCATCGGCGGGACGCTGGTCGCGGAGCGGCTGCTGGAGACCCTGTGCGGTGTCGACGCCACGAACACAACCGAGTTCCTTGAGAAGCTTGCTCGGGGGTACGGGCCGTGGTTCGGCTGCCGTGGGGAGTCCGAGACCCAGACGTGCCGGGACAATACGTATCTGAAGATGTACGACATCGAGCGCGATGACCTGCTGGTGACCTCTAAGGGCTATACGGGCGAGGGCCCGGTGGACGGCTACGTCCGGGACCACAGCCCCTCGGGCGGGGCGATCGACCTGGACTGCCGCTGGGGCGACACGGGCGCCGCGTTCGACTGCTGGTTCTTCAACCCCGGCAACCGGCAAGGCGCCATGCAGGTGTACGACCCCGAGGCCGACAACGCCGACCTGTGGAAAACCGACCCCGACACCGGGGAGCGGTACCGGTCGCGCACTCCGCTCGCAGCGCCGTTCCTGTCGTTCACTTACGTAGAGAACCAAGTCGGCACGAAGTTCGCGGTGTTTCCCGCGGCGTTCCTGCCGGGCTCGACCACGACATGGTTCAAGGCCGTGCCCGACGGGCACGGTGTCCGCGGTGCGGACTATCCGTGGCAGCAGACCAGCTACACCTTCGGCAGCGGCTCGATCGCCCAGAGCCGGCAACTGCAGGTTCAGGTATGCCGCGCGGAGGGCACACCGCCGGCGGTCCGCTACGACTGCAGCTGGTGGCCGGTGAACAGCGAGAGCCTGGTGAACGTGTTCGCTGCGGCGCACTTGACGAACCGCACACGCGAGGACCCGGTGTACCTGCCATGAACCCAAGCAGGCCGCGTCGGCAGCTGGCGGCGGCGGCCGTGCTGATGGCGGTGTCGGCTGGCTGCACCGGGAACGATCCCGCTGCGGAGCCGCGGCTGCCCCCAGTGGCCAGCACGTCGACGTCGCTGCCGTCCAGCGCGTCGGCGACCCCGGAGTCGGGTCCGGTCGCCACGACAGCCGCCGAGACAGCACAGCCGCAAGCCACAGTTTCCGAACCCGTCAGAGAGCACTTGGCGCAGGTACGCCCATCGGGAGACTACGCGCCCCGCAGGGACGAGTACTTCGACTTCCGTGCTTGGCGTCTCGCGGAGGCTGCCGACCTGCGAGTACCCGCCCAAGAAGAGGACGTCTTGGGTCCGGTGCACCGGCCTAGACGTCCCGATCCGAGGCTCGAGGCGGTGTGGGGCCGCGCATTCGACATGTGCGACGACCGGCAGGCATATGAGGCCATCATGCATGTGCCCTACCAGACCGGCGGGCTGTTACGCCTGCAGGACTACAACCGCCTCCAGGACATGCGCCCGCAGATGGGCTGCGAAGGGCCGCCGCCCGATCCCGACGCGCCCACGCACCGCTACGGCTATGTGAGCGTTCTTGGAGGCTTGGGCTATGCCGAGACCGCCCGTGAGGCGCTTGAGATGTCCGCGCTGTCGGTGGAGGCCCAGAAGGAACGCTGGAAGGACACGCTGTGGGGAGGCGTGGACGCGTTGGGTACCTTCGCGTTCAACTATTCCGATTACAAGGAGATCCGTTTCGCCCCTGCTGAAGCGCCCATTGACGGGGTGCGTGTGCTGCGCGAATCGGTCAAGGTGCGCGACGGGGTGCTGCGGGGGATGGTGCGCAACTGGTCCCGCAGCCTGTTCGCATACGGCGCCACGGTCACCGCAGACGGCGAGTCGTGGCATTGGCCGTTGTCGGTACAGCCCGGCGAGACCGCCCCCTTCGAGATCGACGGCTGGGACGGCCCGGCTGACCCGGCACTGATCGAGTTCGCCGTCGACGCCGAGATGTCGCCCGAGATCGACATCTCCCGCGCATGGTTCATCGACTTTCCGCACCAAGCCAGGACGCACAGCGCGGAGAGCCTGCGCCAATTCGGATACACAGACGCCGTAATCGAACGCGTCCCCGTCACCGGCGGCTTCTGGTTCTACCCATCGCTTATCCGCTACGTGCTGGAGCCTCTGTCGGGTGGCCGCACATTGGTGCGAGGAAACCTGTTCGACTACTGGGGCGCGGTGCACATCGAGGATCTGCGCGCCTACACCGTCGTGTTTGACGGTCAGCACGGCCGAGTGCTCGAAGTCGAGCAGCTCCCGGTATTCGCCAACGAATTCAGTATCGACATGAGCGTCGACGGCGAAGGGTCGACCCACTGGGCTTCCGTCTCCAGCTACCCACACATTGCGACCGCCGATGCGGACGGCCGGACCGAGTTCATTATCGATCTGTGGCTCCTCTGGCACATATCTCCCGGACTGCCATACGACATCGGCAACATGCTCATCTGGATCGGCGGCGCGCATCCCCAAACTCCGCCACCTTGAAGAGCCATAGCGCCCGCGGCAGTTGGGCAATCCTGAGCGGTCAGCAGAGCCTCAAGGCGGCGCGGATGGGCGGCAACGACGACCGGGACCGTTCCGCGGGCGATGACAACTCGCGGCTGTCGGGCGTGGAGCTCGCGCCGGGGGACTACACGATCGAGGCGACCACCTACGGCAGCCGCCGCACCGGCGACTACACCCTCACCGTGGTCGCTGTCGGGGGCGCGGACGCGGCATGCACTGACGATCTGGGCACTCTCGCAGCAGGCCGATACACCGCCGCCGGGACCGTCGCGGCCGTGCAGGGATGCACCTCGACCCATCGCGGCAGCCAAACCAGCCGGCCGTCCGCGCGCTGGCACACCTTCACCGTCGACGCCCCCGCATGGATCGACATCGACCTCGCCAAAGCCAACAGCAGCAGCCTCGACCCGTACCTGCTGCTCCTGTCGGGACACGCCAACACCGGTGCGGTCCTGCACCAGGACGACAACAGCGGCATCGCCACCGCAGCCCAGATCCACGACAAGTATCTCGAAGCCGGCGCCTACACCATCGAGACCACCGCCAACACAGCATCAGGCAGCACCGCAACCGGTGACTACACCCTCACCGTCACCGTGCCCATCAGCGGCCTCGCCCAGACCGTCGACGCCACCGTCGACCAACAGACCACCGTCAACTTCAACTACTGGCCGGTGACCCGCTCGGTTTCGTTCGGCTCGCAACGCTTGAGCACAGACATTCTGTACGACTATTTCGGGTTCGGGCACAGCGCAGCACGCGGATATGGCAGCGTCACGCTCTGGCCGGACCGAAGCGCGCCGCACGAGCTAGCGCTGTCGCTCGGCGCGGTGAGCAGCGGAAGCAGTTCAGGTGCGACTCAAGGTCGATCAAGCACGCGCAGTCCCACGGCTCGCCAGACCCGAACGGTTGACAGTCCTCGCGAATTCCTGTTCCGGGTGTTCTCGAGATGCGGCCCAGGCGAGAAGCTGAGCCCGAACAACCGGATCCTGTGCGTGGATGCTTCGGCGAATGTCGAGGTGCGCACCCCGGGCAAGGAAACCCCGGTCACGGTCGGAACGCTGTTGGCGATCGATCATGTCTCCAAGGAGGCCGTTCGGCTGCACGCCCGACCCTGCAGCAACGGGCTCACGGTGAAGCCTCGTCAGATCGCTGCGCTGCTGATAGCGATCGGCATCTACGAATTGGACATGTCGAGGGTCACCCCTCTGGGTGAGTTCGTCTATCGGTATCCGGCGCGCTCGGCTATGGGTCTTTCGCGGCAGGACTTTGGCTATGCCTTCTATTACTCGCGAGACGCGGCGGGCGTGTTCGGGCCGATGCGGGCGTACTGGCATGTGGGGGCGGGGATGTTCCAGCTCGACGACCGCTTCCGCGACAGCCAGGTCAATGCGATGACTCACGCAGAGCGCGCCGACATCCATATCGGCGGCAAGCTCGCCGCTGAGGACATCGTCGAGCACATCTGCGAGATCTCGGTCGTGTGCGTGCCGCCGGTCGAGATCACCAACTATGTGCCGGGCAGCCGTGACGGCAAGGGTGCCATGGAGGGCACTTTCGACGTCGCCCTCACTGCCGTCGCGTGCACCGCCGCGAATGTGGGGGCATCGCAGGTAGGCCCACAGCGGACACGGGCCGGCTCGACATCGCAGCGGAGTGCGAGGCGACCGGATATGGGACCCGCACCGCGACGGCTCGGTTCGTGGCGCGCTCTGACGCGGACTGCACCTCGCCGCGGGGACGCTTGTCTCACGGGCCGCGCACGCTGTCGGTGTCGCTGTCGACGATGAGCTGCACGACCGCGAATCGCGTGTCGGGATCGACGTTCTATGCGCGCCGCTACACGTTCACCCTCGCCAGCTCGGGATGGGTCAGCATCGATCTCGAAGCCACAGGGACGGGCACGAACGCATTGGATACCTACCTGGTGCTGCTCGGCGGCCACGGATCAGGCGGGTCCCCCCAGGCAAGCGACGACGACAGCGGTACTGGCGACGACGCGCAGCTCGCGGACGTGTTCCTCACCGCCGGGGACTACACCATCGAGGCGACCACCGCTACGAACGGCTATCGGCTCAGTCTCAGATGCTCAGAATCGATTCAGCCGGAATCGATGTAGCTGCGCTTCGCAACCTCTTCGAGCATGACTTCTGTGGCGCCGCCGCCGATGGGCAGCAGGCGCGCATCGCGGCACATCCGCTCGATGGTCGACTCGCGCATGTAGCCGATGCCGCCGTGGAACTGCATGCAGTCGTACATGACCTGATTCACGACTTCGGCGCCGAGCGCCTTGACGCCTGACATCTCTTTGATGGCGTCGATGCCTTGTTCGGTCAGCCAGGCCGCGTGGTACATCGAGGCGCGCACTGCGTCGACCTTGGCCTGGTTCATTGCCATGCGCTGGCGGATTGCACCCAGGTCGTACAGCGTGGCGTCGAAGGCCTTGCGCTGCTGGGTGTACGCGTTGGTCAGGTCGATGGCGACCTGTGCTGCGCCGATGCCCATGCCGACAATCACCATCCGCTCGTTCTGGAAGTTCGCCATGGTGGCGTAGAAGCCCCGGTGCAATTCGCCCAGCAGGTGGTCGTCAGACAGCCACACATCGCGTAGCACGAGTTCGGCGGTGTCCGAGCAGCGCCAGCCGTGCTTGTCGAGCTTGCGAGCCACTTCGAAGCCCTCGGTGTGCGCAGGGACCAGGAACATCGAGATCCCGTAACGGTCATCGGGGTCGGTTCGAGCCGCCAGCACCGTCATGTCGCCGTACACGGCTCCGGTGATGAATGTCTTGGCGCCATTCAGCCGCCACCCGTCACCGTCGCGGACCGCCGTGGTGCGCAGCCCTGCCACGTCGGAACCGGCATCGGGCTCGGTCACCCCGATCGACAGCATGGTGTCGCCGGACTGAATCGAACCCAGCCAGCGCTCAAGCTGTTCGTCGGACCCCGCATTGAGCAGATGGGGCAGCGCCATGTCGGTGTGCACCAGCACATTTGCTTCGAAGCCCGCGTACGTAGAAGTGCCGAGCGCCTCGGAAAATACGGCCGAGGCGAGCGGACCGAGGCCCAATCCACCCCACCGTTCAGGCACCCGCAGCGAGAACATCCCCAGCTCGCCCATCTGTTTGTAGATCTCACGCGGAACTTGGCCGGCTTCCTCCCAGGCATCGCCGACCAGGGTGACCTCGTTGGCGACGAAGGCGACGGTTTGCTCGTAGATCGCTTGCAGCTCGTCGCTCAGGTAGATGTTGCGATGGACTGTGGTGCTCACCGGCTCAGCCGACAGATACTGGGGCGGAACCCTGCTTGACCAGTTCTTCGAGCGGGTCGCCGCGGCGGAAGCGCTCGACCAGCAGGTCGGCGTCGAAGTCCACGCCGATGGGGTTTGCCTCGAAGGTCTCCGAGCGCATGAACTCCATGCACTCGGCCATCGTGGCGTAGTTCTCGATCTGGAACTCCACACCGTTGCCGTCGGGGTCGGCGTAGTACATGGAGGTGGTGGGGCCGTGGTTGATGGTCCGCACCGGCATGATGCTGGCGGCCTTGAGCCGCTCGTAGAGGTCGAGGAGGTCGCCGAAGCTGCCCATCGAGTAGGCGATGTGCTCAAGGGTCCCCTGGCGAGAGTCGTAGCGACCGGGCTGGCCACGGTTCACGAATGCCAACCGGTGATGCTCGTCGTCGTAGGAGATGAACGAGATGAATCCACCGTTGTGGACGACGTCGGCGTCGAGCACCGTGCACCACCACGACTGGAGGCGCTCGATGTCGTCGGTGCGAAAGACGGCGTGCGCCATTTTGATCGGCTTTGCCATGTCCAGTCTCCCCACAGTGGTCCGTGTTCGGGGGCGACGCTTCACCTCTGCTGGCTGTGATATCTCTGCATCGCCCTTCCGCTCAGCTTAGGTCGATGCCTTCGAGGCGACCGGTAGTCCCAGCGGCTGGTGTGAAACGTGTGCCCCTCATAGGAGTCGACGTAGTTCCGGTGGCGCGTGCCCATCAGCGACAGACGGTTTGGTACGCCAAACCGGACACGTCCTGGCACCGACCGGGCAACGGTTCGCGGACAATCGTCCACGGCATGAGAGACTCGGCGCTCGTGCAGAGGGTCATCGCCTTGGACATGGAGGGCGTGCTGACGCCCGAGATCTGGATCGCGGTGGCCGACCGCACCGGGATTGCCGAGTTGCGACGCACGACCCGTGACGAGCCGGACTACGACGCCCTGATGACGTACCGGATCGACGTGCTCAACTCTCATGAAGTGACGCTGAGTCAGATCCGGGAGGTGATCGCTGAGCTGCCGCTGCTGGAAGGGGCCCGTGAGTTCCTCGACGAACTCCGGCGCCAGTGGGTCGTCGTGCTGTTGTCCGACACGTTTGAGCAGTTCGACGACCACTTCCTGGAGCTGATGGGTCACCCACATCTGCTTTGCCACCGGCTCGACGTGGCTGATGGACGCCTGCTGGGATGGCGCCGCCGTGTCGAAGACGCCAAACAACGCGCCGTCGTCGCGTACCGGGAGCTCAACTATCACGTGACCGCGGTCGGAGATTCCTACAACGACCTGACGATGCTGCGAGCAGCAGACGTCGCGAGCCTGTTCAGATGCCCCGCAGCGGTGGCCGAGGCGAATCCGGACCTGCCAGCGGCATCCGACTACGGCGAACTGCTGCGCTGGATCGAGGGTGTGCACGTGCCGACCGAGCAGAGCAACTGCGGCGACTGAGGGGTCCGGGACAGTTCCGGTCGGACCGGACAGCAGCGGCGCGGATACGCTGCGAGCCACGTTTTCCCCGCAAGAAGAACAGGGACGGAGCAGAGCAATGGCGATTGAGGTCGGCAACCAGATTCCCGATGTGGCACTGCGTGTACTGGACGAGAGCGGCATGCCCGCGCCCGTGCAGTCCAGCGAGATGCTGGGCAGCGGCAAGGTGGTGCTGTTCGCAGTGCCGGGCGCGTTTACGCCCGGGTGCACCAACGTGCACCTCCCCGGCTATGTCGAAGGTGCCTCCGAACTTGCCGGCAAGGGTGTTGACAAGGTCGTGTGCGTTTCGGTGAATGATGCCTGGACAATGCACGCCTGGGCCGAGGCCAACGGTGCGCAGGGCATCGAAATGGCTGCCGACGGCAACGGCGAGTTCGCCGAGGCCATGGGCCTCGTCATGGACGGCTCCGGCTTCGGCTTGGGCTCTCGCTCGCGCCGCTACGCAGCGGTTATCGAGGACGGAACCGTGACGGCGCTCGAGGTCGAGCCCGGGGCTGGAATCGACGTCTCGAGCTGCTCGTCGATGTTGGGAAAGCTCTGATCCCAGCCGGACGCGTGGGGGACTGCGACGCCACCGCCAGGCCGACGTCGCAGCGCTCATGACAACCGACGCGCCGACATCTGTCGGCGCGGCAACGTTTGCGACATCGAAGTTGCATCTCGGTTTCGACGTCGGCGGGACCAAGATCTTCGGCGTCGCGACCGATGGCGCAGGCACGCTTCAGCGGACGGTGCGCGAGCCCACACCCAGTGGTGCCGAAGCGCTCGTGGCGTGCCTGGTTCAGATGGTCGGCGGGCTGGCACCCGATCAGGGCCCCGCGTCGGTCGGTGTCGGCATGGCAGGGCTGATCACCAACTCCGGGCGGGTGACAGTCTCGCCCAATCTCGTCGGCGTGGACGGTGCAGACATCGGAACTCGGCTCGGTGACGAACTGGGCATGCCAGTCGCGCTGGACAACGAAGTGAATTGCGCCGCCCGTTGGGAACTGGCGGCCGGGGCGGCGCGAGGCGTCCGCCATGGCGTCATGGTGGCCGTCGGTACTGGAATCGGCGGGGCCTTCATGCTCGGCGGCGAGGTGCTTCGCGGCGCGGTGGGACACGCCGGCGAGCCGGGGCACATGATTGTGGCCGCTGGCGGGCGCGAATGCGCCTGCGGGCGGAACGGTTGCTGGGAGGCCTACGCGTCGGGTTCCGCACTGGATCGGATGGCCAGCGAGCGTCTCGGCGATGGCGCTCGTGGCCCGGACGTGACCAAGGCTGCCCGGCAGGGCGACACCATTGCGCTCGGAGTGCTGGACGAGTTCGCATACTGGCTTGCGCTGGGCATCTCGAATCTCTGCATCCTGACGGACCCTGAAATGGTGGTGATCGGCGGGGGACTCAGCGAGGACTGGGACCTGCTCGCCGGATCGCTGGATGCGCTGCTGACCGAGATACTCATTGGTCGATCGGACACCTCGCGCCCCAAGGTGGTTCCCTCACAAGCCGGCGAACTCTCAGCGGCCCTGGGTGCCGCCCTTGGTGGCGCCCGTGCGGACAGCGCCGCCCTTGGTGGCGCCCGTGCGGAGTCCGATTCGTGCGTGACTGCCCCTCGCGAGTGATGTGAGACCACTGCGCACAGCCGTGCTGGCGTTGTTGACGGCAGCAGCCGGCCTGCTGCCCACTCTGGCGGCCGTGCGCATGAACACCTCAGCCGATGAAGCAGCCGCCTACGCCGCTGCGCTTCGCACTCCGGTGTTCGCTCCTGCGGACCCCTTCGACCCCGACGACCTCGACGATCCCGCTGGCGGGAATGAGGCGTTGGCGTCGGCAGTGCCGCTCCTGCGGGCCGAACGCGCACCGGACGCGTTGTGGCGGGCGGCGCAGGAACACCACATCGGGACCGAGATGGCGGCGTTCAGCTCGGACTGGCCCGAGCCGCACTGCCTCGCGATCTGGATCGACGGCACCGAAGTGTTCTCGAGCGACGTCGAAGTGGTGATTCCCGCTTCGGTTCAAAAGCTCATTACTGCCGCAGCGGCGCTTGCAGTGGTTGACCCTGCTGAGCAACTGGTCACCCAGGTGCTCACCGATGCAGAGATCGTCGACGGCGTACTCGATGGCACGGTCTGGGTCGTCGGCGGCGGCGATCCGCTGATCATGACTCAGTCGTACGCGGATTCGCATCGTCGCCAGCCGCAATTGCGCACGCCGATGGAGGATCTGGCAGACGAACTCGTCGGCCTGGGCATCCGATCGTTACATGGCAAGCTCATCGCCGATGAGTCGCGCTATGACGCGACCCGCTTTCCCGAGACATGGCCTCAGCGCTACGTCACCCAGCTGCACAGCGGACCGCTCTCGGCACTGAGCCTCAATGACGGCATCACTGGCTTCACAACCGCCTTGACCGCGGCCGAACATCCGGCGCGTTGGTTCGTGTCCACGCTGGCGGACCTGTTGACCGTACGTGGCGTCTCGGTCGATGTCGAAATCGACGTCTCAACCGCGCCGAGCGGCATGATCGAGATAGCGCGGCTGACGTCACCGCCGCTCATCGAGATCATCCAGCAGATGCTGCGGGAGAGTGACAACACGACTGCGGAGCTCATGCTACGCGAGATCGGTCTGCGAAGTGCCGGTGAGGGCTCGACCGCAGCCGGCGCTGCCGCCGCGGCGAGGATCGTGTCGGAGATGCTGCCTCAACTGTCACCACCGGTTGTGATGGACGGCTCAGGACTGGATCGTCAGAACCAGTTGTCGTGCAGCTTGCTGGCAGCTCTGCTCGACAGCTTCGGCACTGATTCAGCCGTGGCGGCGGGACTCCCGATCGCAGCGCGCACCGGGACGTTGTCGCATCGATTTGCCGACCACCCGGTGGCGGGCCGGCTGCATGCCAAGACCGGTTTGCTGACCGGGGTCAACTCGTTGGCAGGGTTCGTCCATACCGACAGCGGTACGGTCATGTTCGCCCAGATCCTCAACGGTGTGCCTGTCGATTCCCGACTGGGTCTGGAACTGCAGGAGTCGTTAGTAGGTCAGCTGTTGCGGTACCCCGTGGGCGATGTGGCAGCCCTGCGAGGATTGATGCGTGGCCCCGCCTGAACAAGATCCGGACCCCAGCCAAGGGCGACAGGAGGCTCGCGAGCGAGCTGAGTCCGATGTCGCTCGCGAGCGAGCGATGTTCCCACTTGGTTCCCCGCTGCTGCCTGGTGCCGTGCTGCCGCTCCACATCTTTGAGCCCCGCTACCGGGCCCTCGCACGGCGGTGCACCAGCAACAATGAACCGTTCGGCGTCGTCATGATCGAGCGTGGGAGCGAAGTCGGCGGCGGAGATGTCCGTTCCGACGTGGGCTGCCTGGCGTCCATCGCGCAGCACCAAGAACTGCCCGATGGGCGATGGGTGATGCTCGCCACCGGTGGCCCGCGGATTCGCATTGCCGAATGGCTGCCGGACAATCCCTACCCGCGTGCTATGACGATCATCTGGCCCGACGAGCCTTCCGAGGTGGATTCGCAGACGCGCAGAGCGACGGTGGCGCGGCTCCGCCGGTTGCGAGCATTGGCCTCGGAAATCGGTGCCTTGGGAGTCACCGCAGCTGAGTCAGCAGCGATCGACGACCGCCTCGCGCAGCTTGGGGAGGCCACGACGGAGCCGACGGACTGGTCGTTCCAATTGGCGGCACTCGTACCCGCAGGTTCCTTCGATCGCCACGCCATGCTGAGCGCACCCGATCCCGCTGATCGTGTCGAAGTGATCGCAGGGGTGCTTGACGGCGTGGAAGAACTGCTGGGCGGCCGGTAGCGTCGCCACACGGGCCTGGGCGGCCCGCTCATGTCCAGCGGCGGACAATGTGCCTGAGCAGGCTGCACTCTCGCAGTCTGTGCCCAGCGGATGGTGCCTGAGCGAGTAATGCCACGACGAGACGTCGGCCTGCGAGCCGAGCTTTCCGAATTGGCCGCCATGTTGCGGGCCTACGTCGTTCAGGAAACGGTTGGCCCGCTGCGTGGGATCGGCCGCTACCTGTTGTTCGGATTGCTCGGCGCGGTCGGAGTGAGCCTCTCGGTCGTGCTTGGCGCATTGGCGCTGGTGCGCGTCCTGCAGACCGAGACCACCGTCTTCGGTGCTAACTGGTCCTTCGTGCCGCACTTGGCCGGTGCCGCCGTGCTGATCGTCGCAATTGTGACCATGGCGCGGGTGATTCGGCCCAAGGGCGACGCCGCCAGACTGGTGCCGGATACTGAACAGTTCGGCGACGTGGCAACCGAACGCGGAGAAGACTGAGAACGACGTGGCGGAAACTTTCGAATCCAGCACCGACGGGCAGCGCATCGCACCGCAGGACATTTCCGACCGCGTACGGCAGCTCATCGGTGGGGCCGGCGATGCTGCAGAGCAAGTGTCGAGTGCCGCCGTCGCGGTGGCCGCCGCGATCGGGACGGGCCTTGTGCTGGCCGCGTTCCTGTTCGGTCGGCGTCGTGGGCGCCGCCGCAGCACGATCGTCGAAGTCGTCCGGGTGTAGTCCGGGTTCACGGCATGCGGTGGGCGTGAACATGGCAGCGAAGCGACGCATCGGAGGGCTGAAGGCTCGGACCATGGATGTTCTGTGGCGGCGAGCGCGGTCGGGCAACGGCAAGTGGCTGGCAGCGGCGATCGTCGTCAGTGGGCTCCGGCTGCTCGTGCGAATATCGAGGCGCGAGCGCGAGGTGGTGTTCAGCGGCGAGCTGGCGCCGGGTGAAGAACTCGCGATCCGGCACACCACACGCAGCTACGGCGAGGACAATGCGTCGGCGGATCAGATGTGAGCCACTCCCAAGCCGCGCCCGAGCACACGGCGCGGGACGACGCCGGCGAACAGCGAGGGGGCGAGCTGCGACCGGGTGAGACCGTGCTCATGATCGATAGTCGCCAGCGGCGGTACCTCGTGTCGCTCAGGGAAGGCGACGAGTTTCACACCCACGCCGGAGTGGTGTCTCACGACGAGATCATCGGATCGCCCGAGGGCTCGCAATATCGCAGTGGCTCGGGAGCCCGGTTCATAGCCATGCGACCGACGCTCGCCGACAGAGTGTTGAAGATGCCGCGCGGGGCCCAAGTCATCTATCCCAAGGACCTTGGCGCCATCTGGATGTTGGCCGATCTTGGAGCGGGCATGCAGGTGTTCGAAACCGGTGTGGGCTCGGGTGCGCTGTCGGCGACCCTGCTTCGTGCGGGTGCAATCGTCACCGGCTACGAGTTGCGGGACGATTTCGCCGAACGGGCTGCGGTCAATGTGGCGAGTGCTGAGGGGTCAGAGGCGCTCGACCGCTACGACGTTCAACTGCGCGACGCCTACGAATCAGTCGATCCCCCTCGACTTGGTTCCAGTTCCCAAGCTCGTGCCCCGGGCTCTGGCAGCGCCCAGTACGACCGGGCAGTCCTGGACATCCCTGAGCCTTGGCGGGTGGCGGTGCATCTGCCCGGTCGGCTGCGGCTTGGCGGAATCCTCGTCGCCTACAACCCGTCGGTGACCCAGGTGCAACAACTTCGCCGAACGCTTGACGACGGTCCATGGGCGTTCGTCGAGACCATCGAGGTGCTGCATCGCAGCTGGCACGTGCAGGGGGCCTCGGTACGACCTGACCATCGCATGGTTGCCCACACCGGCTTCTTGACACACGCCCGATTGATCGAGGAGTGACGCGCCCCATCGCCTCCCGCACACGAACCGAACCCCGGCGCCAGGCACGAACACCCCAACGCGCCGCAGCGTGGCTAACGCGGACGCTGTGCGCGGCTCTGCTGACTGCCCCATTGGGAGGCTGCGCTCCAGAACCGGACGATGCCGGACGGGAAGGGTCCCTGGTCGAACCGGTTGCTCGGATCGAGAGCAGCGAGGGACCGTTGTGGCTGGGCGCTCCGCCGGCATCATCGCCGGTCGCCGACGATGTGCTCGCCGCGGCGGCTCGAGGAGTTGTTGCCGTGCGGGCGAGAGGCTGCGGGCCAGTGTCGAACGGCACGGCGTTCGCCGTCGCGCCGGGGGTCCTGGTGGGTGCTGCTCATGTGATTGCAGGGGCATCTGCCATCGAGATCGAATGGTCCCCGAGCGGTGCCACTGATCCGAGCACGTACCCAGCGGTCGTGGTGGGCTACGAGGAGGGACGAGACCTGGTATTGCTGCTGATCGACGCCGCGGTGCCGCCACTCGGCATCGATCAGGCACGGCTGGGCGCATCGGGGGTGGTGCTCGGATACCCCGAAGGCGGAGGGCTCGTGGCCTCACCAGCACGCATCGAGCACTACGTGAGCGCAACTGGGCTGTGGGGTGACGGAACTGCTAGAAGCGTGTACGTGGTTGCTGCCGACATCCGAACCGGACAGTCCGGCGCTCCGTTGGTCGATCAGGGGGGAAACGTTGTCGGTGTGGCGTTCGGCACGGTGCGAGGCCCCTCGGAGATCGGATTCGCTCTCAGCCGGGCTGAGTTGGTGGGGTTCCTTGTCTCGGCGGGGGTCGATGCCCGAGTGGACACCCTTGGCCGCACTGTGATCAGGGCGAGACCTGGAGACCTCAGCGAAGTCCCCAACGGTGAATGCGGCGGCGGGTAATGAGGCTTACGCCTCGATCTGCGGCGTTTTCCTCATCTCGGCTTACGCCTCAATCTGCGCTTCTTGCTTCATCTCGGCTTACGCCTCAATGAAGATGCACTCCCCGGGGCACTCTTCGGCGGATTCGATCACGGCGTCGAGCTGGGAGTCGGAAAACTCGGCGAGACCTTCGACACCGCCCGGTTCGGCGAAGACCTTGTCGCCTTCCTTCACGTAGGCCAAGCCGTCGTCGAGCAGTGTGAATACATCAGGTGCGATCTCTTCGCAGAGCCCGTCACCGGTGCACAGATCCTGATCGATCCAGACCTTCATCGTGTAGCGACCCTTCCTCCGCGACGGCCCGATAGGCGAGCCCGCGCCACTAATGAAATCTACCGAGTCGGCGCACGTACCGCACGGCACCCGCGAGCGCTCCCGCCGCGGCCCGTCGGCCATCCATACTGCGCGTCACGTCTTCACAGTAGTGCGCGGGTAGTGTCAGCCGCGCATGGACCAGAGCGAATCCGAACCTCAGCGCAGCAGCGCAGCCGATGCGGGGGTCCTCCGCAGTCGCCTGCGCGCGCTCGAGGAAGAGGTCGCTCTGCTCCGACGCAAACTGGCCGACACGCCTGCGCGCGTCAGCACCCTCGAGGAGCGTTTGCTCGAAGCGAAGGGGCAACTGTCGGCGGCGGTCTCACAGAACGAAAAGCTGACCTACACCCTGCGCGAGGCACGCGAGCACATCGCGGCGCTGCGCGAAGAGGTCGACAAGCTGACCCAACCGCCCTCGGCGTACGGAACGTTCTTGTCCCGCAACGACGACGGCACGGCGGACGTGCACGCGAGCGGTCGCAAGATGCGAGTCGCCCTGCACCCGGACCTGGCCGAGACTGAACTGGTCGAGGGCAGCGAAGTCGTTCTCAACGAGTCCTACAACATCGTGCTGGCGCGTGGGCCCGAGATCTCCGGTGAAGTCGTCACGCTGAATGAGGTACTCGAAGACGGTTTCCGTGCCCTGGTCACTGGCCGCGCCGACGAGGAACGCATCGTGGAGTTGGCGGGCGACCTGCGAGGTCAGCCGCTGCGGTCGGGCGACAACCTGCTGCTCGACGTGCGCTCCAACATCGTGCTGGAACGCCTGCCTCGGCCCGAGGTGGACGATCTGCTGCTCGAGGAGGTGCCTGACGTCACCTATGACGACATCGGCGGGCTCGATACCCAGATCGAGCTGATCACTGATGCGGTCGAACTGCCGTACTTGCACCAGGACTTGTTCCGCACCTACGACCTGCCGGCACCCAAGGGCATCTTGTTGTATGGCCCGCCCGGCTGCGGGAAGACCCTGATTGCCAAGGCAGTGGCCAACTCCCTTGCCGCCAAGGTCGGCGAGGTCTCCGGCCAGCAGGGCGCGCGCAGCTTCTTCATCAACATCAAGGGCCCCGAGCTTTTGAACAAGTACGTGGGCGAGACCGAGCGACAGATCCGGCGCATCTTCGAACGGGCCAGAGAGAAGGCCTCCGAGGGTTGGCCGGTGATCGTGTTCTTCGACGAGATGGAGTCGTTGTTCCGCACCCGCGGCAGCGGCATCAGCTCCGACATGGAGTCCACAGTGGTCCCGCAGTTGCTTGCGGAGATCGATGGCGTTGAGGGCCTGCGCAATGTCATTGTGATCGGCGCCTCGAACCGTGAAGACCTCATCGATCCGGCGATCCTGCGTCCCGGTCGCCTCGACGTGAAGATCAAGATCAACCGACCTGACGAGCAGGCGGCGCTCTCCATCTTCAGCACCTACCTCACGCCGAAGTTGCCGATCGACCCGATGGAGGTGGCCGATATCGGCGGCGGAGACCCCCACAAGGCCGTTCGGATCATGACCGAGCGCACGGTCGACGAGATGTACCGCCCCGACGACTTCAATCGCTTCTTGGAAGTCACCTACCAGAACGGCGACAAGGAAGTCATGTACTTCAAGGACTTCGCATCCGGGGCGATGATCGAAAACATCGTGCGCCGGGCTAAGAAGAACGCCATCAAGCGGTCGCTCGCAACCGGCAGCAGCGGCATCCGTCTCGACGATCTCATGGGCTCGATCCGTCAGGAGTTCCGCGAACACGAAGACCTGCCCAACACGACGAACCCGGACGACTGGGCCAAGATCTCTGGCAAGAAGGGCGAGCGGATCGTGTTCATCCGCACGCTCGTCGACCCTGACGACAGCGATGCACTGGGCGGCCGGGCGATCGAGCGGGTCCAGACCAGCCAATACCTCTGAGTGCTGAGGCTCCCGCGGGCGCCGTGCGGGTGAGTCCCGTTTGTCCTGTTCGCGGGCCTGACAGCTAGGGTCCGGGGCGGTGGCGGTTCACAAGGTCGTTGGCATCGAGACCGAGTTCGGCATTATCCATCGCTGCAACGGCGACTCGAATCCGGTAGCGGCGTCGTCGATGATCATCAACGCCTACGTCAACGGATTCCTGTGCCAGCGCGTCAGCTGGGACTTCGAGGACGAGCAGCCGGGCACCGATGCGAGGGGCTTCAACGAGTTCGATGCCCTCGCGCCCGAGATCGAGACGCATCTCGTCAACGCTGTGTTGACCAACGGCGCTCGCTACTACGTCGACCACGCGCACCCGGAACTGTCGACACCGGAGTGCTCGGACGCACGCCAGTGCGTCATCTACGACCGGGCCGCTGAGGAAATCCTGATCCGCTCCATGGAGGCTGCGAACAACCTCCTGCCTGACGGCGAGGAACTGGTAATCCACAAGAACAACAGCGACGGCAAAGGCAACAGCTACGGCTGCCACGAGAATTACCTGCTGGACCGCGACGTTCCCTTCGGCCGCATCGTGACGTACATCTTGCCCTTCTTCGTGACCCGCCAGATTTTCTGCGGGGCCGGCAAGCTGGGCATGGAAGTGCCGATGGGTGACCGGTCTCCGACCCCATTTGGGGACAGGCCATTCCAGATCAGCCAACGTGCTGACTTCTTCGAGGAGGAAGTCGGGCTAGAGACCACGCTCAAGCGGCCGATCGTCAACACCCGCGACGAGCCCCATGCGGATACGCGCAAGTACCGACGCCTGCACGTGATCATCGGCGACGCCAACATGAGCGAGGTCCAGACATACCTCAAGCTGGGCACGACATCACTGGTGCTGGCGATGATCGACGACGACTTCATGTCCGAGCCGCTGACGCCTCTCGTGCCGGTTGCAGCACTGCGCCAGGTGAGCTTCGACACCTCCCTGTCGGGATTGATCGAACTTGTCGACGGCCGACACATACGGGCCATCGAGATCCAGTGGGAGTACTTGGATCTGGCCCGCAAATACGCTCAAAGCCAGGGATTGGAGGCAGTCGGCGGTGACGACATCGGCAACGACATCCTGGATCGTTGGGAATCGGTGCTCGGCGTACTCGAGTCTGATCCAATGAGCCTTGCGACACAGTTGGACTGGGTTGCCAAGCTGCGTCTGTACCAGGGTTTCGCACAGCGGCACGACCTCGATTGGGATGATCCGAAGCTGGCCGCATTGGACCTGCAATATCACGACCTGCGGCCGTCCAAGTCGCTGGCGCGACGCGTCGGTCTTGAACGGATCACCACTGACGACGAAGTCAATGAAGCAGTCTCAGTGCCGCCTTCGACGACACGTGCATACTTCCGAGGCCGCTGCCTCGAAAAATTCGGGGACGAGATCGTCGCGGCGAACTGGGACTCGATGGTCTTCGACATCGGGACGGATCCACTGCGTCGAGTGCCGATGCTCGAACCGCTGCGAGGAACCCGGAACCACGTGGGTAACTTGTTGGACGAATGCCGCGATGCAGCCGAGTTGCTGCGCCGGCTGGGCAACTAGCCGGCCACCGAGAAGGCAGACTCGGCGCATCCGCAGGCGGCAATCGGAACGTCCACGCATTCGAGACCCAGGCAATCGAAACCGGAGGAAGCCCGAGATGGCAGAACGCTCCCAGATGCGACGATCGGCTCCGAGGGAGACTGAGAGCACCGCGCCCGAGGACGCATCGGCCGAAGGGGCGACCGAGCTGAAGGCGGAGCTCGACGACCTGCTCGACGAGATCGACGACGTGCTCGAGACCAACGCCGAGGAATTCGTGAAGAACTACGTGCAGAAGGGCGGCGAGTGACTCCCATGCCGTTCTTCGCCCCAGGAGAAGATCCAGGGGCGAGCTTCCTCGAACTGCTGCGACGCACCGGCAGCGAACCGTTCGCCGGGTTCGCCCCGGTCTCTGCCGCTGAGGGCGGCTTCGGGTCCTTCGAGGGGTCCCACGCCACCACCGTGCTCGCAGTGCGCAGCGCCACCGGTGTGGTGGTGGCAGGCGACCGGCGCGCCACCAGCGGTCATCTCATCAGCCATCGCGACATGCGCAAGGTGTTTCCCGCTGATTCCTATTCGGCGGTGGCCATTGCCGGCGCTGCGGGCCCGGCGGTGCAGATGGTCCGCCTCTTCCAGCTGCAGCTGGAGTATTACGAGAAGATCGAAGGCAAGCCGCTGAGTCTGGAAGGCAAGGCGAACCAGCTGGCGGAAATGCTCAGAGCACACCTGCCCCAAGCGATGCGCGGCCTCCCAGTGGTGCCGATCTTCGCCGGCTACGACCCCAGCGATGGGCGCGGCAGGCTGTTCCAGTACGACGTGACCGGAGGCCGTTACGAGGAACAGGACTACGCCACGGCCGGCTCGGGAAGCCTGCACGCGGGGACAGTGCTGAAGCTCGGCTTCCGTGACGACTTGAGCGAGCCCGATGCACTGGCGCTGAGCGTTCAGGCCTTGTGGCATGCGGCTGATTCCGACAGTGCCACCGGAGGGCCCGATCCGGTGCGCGGCATCTACCCGGTGCTTGCTGCAATCGGTCCCAGTGGCTTCCGCCAGCTGAGCGATGCCGACTCAGGGGCGGTCTTCGCAGAACTGCAAGCTGATCTCACTGGTGGCACAAGCGGGGGAGCGGCAAACGCCAATCCAGGCGAGGCACCGCGATGAGCATGCCCGGGCTGTACGTCAGCCCCGAACAGCTCATGCAGGATCGGGCGGATTATGCCCGCAAGGGCATCGCCCGGGGTCGCTCGCTAGTGACGCTGGAATACGACCGTGGCATTGCGCTGGTGGCCGAGAACGCCAGCGCGACGCTCCGCAAGGTGTCTGAAATTTATGATCGGATCGCATTCGGCGGTGTAGGCCGGTACATCGAGTTCGATCAGCTGCGCGTCGCCGGAGTTCGCCACGCCGAGCTGAAGGGCTACCAGTACTCGCGCTCGGACGTCGAGGCCCGCAGCCTTGCCAACCAGTACGCGCAGATGCTGGGGCAGTTCTTCACTCACGAGCTCAAGCCGCTTGAAGTTGAGATCGTGGTGGTCGAAGTGGGGATCGGCGACGAGGCCAACCAGCTCTACCGGATCCAGTACGACGGGACCGTCATGGACGAGGAGGCCTATTGCTGTATCGGAGGCGATGCCGATGCAGTTCGCGAGCGGGTCGCGGAGGGCTACGACCGCGAACTCGATGCCGACGCCGCCATCGGGTTGGCTCGAGGAGCGCTGGCAGGTCCTGAACGCGAGGTGTTTGCAGCGGATCTCGAAGTGGCACTGCTTGAGGCGATCGTGCCCGATGGCACCCATCGTCGGCGTTGCTTCCGGCGCCTGGACGATGCCGAGGTGGAAGTTGCCCTCGGCGACGATGCAGAACAGCCCCAGGACGGTTCTGAGCAGGAAGATTCCTAGATCGGAACTACGGTGAGCGCCGTGCAGCGGCGCATCATGGGTCTCGAGAACGAGTACGGGGTGACGTGCACGCTGCGAGGGCAGCGTCGGCTCAGCCCCGACGAAGTGGCGCGCTACCTGTTTCGCAGGGTTGTCTCGTGGGGGCGATCCAGCAACGTGTTCCTCGCGAACGGGGCGCGCCTGTATCTCGACGTCGGCAGCCATCCCGAGTACGCCACACCCGAGTGCGACTCCGTCTATGACGTGGTGTGCCACGACCGCGCGGGCGAGCGCATCCTCGAACAGCTCGTCGCCAGCGCGACCGAGCGGCTGGCCGAGGAAGCCTTCAACGGCACGATTTTCCTGTTCAAGAACAACACCGACTCGGCCGGGAACAGTTACGGGTGCCACGAGAACTACCTGACCAGCCGCGCCGATGACTTCTCGAACTACGCCGAGGTGCTGATTCCGTTCCTCGTGACCCGCCAGATCTACGCCGGTGCGGGCAAGGTGCTCAACACCGCCAAGGGCGCCCGGTACTGCATCACCCAGCGCGCCGAGCACATCTGGGAGAGCGTGTCGAGCGCGACCACGCGCAGCCGCCCGATCATCAACACTCGTGACGAGCCGCACGCCGACGCCGAGCGCTTTCGACGCTTGCATGTCATTGTCGGCGACTCGAACATGAGCGAATACACGTCATTCCTCAAGATCGGTGCCGCTGCGCTGATGCTGCGCATGCTCGAAGACCCGGCGGTGGTGCTGCGGGACATGACGCTCGAGAACCCGATCCGTGCGATCCGCGAGATCAGCCACGACATCACCTGCCGTCGCAAGGTGCGCCTCGCCAACGGGCGTGAAGTGAGCGCCTTCGACATCCAATCGGAGTATCTCGAGCGGGCACTGCGTTTTGCCGAGACGAACGACCTCACTGCAGAAGAATCGCGGGCGTTGGGTATGTGGGAGCACGCCATGACGGTGATCGGTGACGATCCGCTGCTGCTCGACCGCGAGGTGGACTGGGTCATCAAGCACAAACTGCTCACCAGCTACGCCGACCGCGCCGAAGTTGGCTTCGACGACCCCCACATCGCACTGCTGGACCTGCAGTACCACCATGTCCATTCGACGCGCGGCGTCTTCTATCTGATGCAGCGACGGGGACTCATCGAGCGAGTTCTCGATGACGCCGACGTCCGCCGAGCCACTGAGGAGGCCCCGCAGACGACCAGGGCGCGCCTGAGGGGGGCGTTCGTCCGCGAGGCCAAGGCCCGTCGCCGGGACTACACCGTCGACTGGGTGCACCTGAAGCTCAACGACCAGGCTCAGCGAACCGTCTTGTGCAAAGACCCGTTCCGTTCCCACGACGAACGCGTCGACAAGCTGATCGAATCGCTGTGATGAGCGCTGTCGCCCGCCAGAATCCGCGCTGCAACGCAGTCCCGCGCCGACACGCAACTGGCTGAGGGCAGCCGATGCCGCGCTTTGCGCGCCTGCGAGCCACCGAGGTGCGTGATGTGAGGCCCGGGCTGGCGCGAATGACCCTGTCAGACGGCAGCGAGGCGTATGCCCTCACTGATCTGTGCGGACCGGTGGGGGTCGGCGATGAACTGCTCGTGAACGCCTCGGCGCTGGAGCTGGACCTCGGCAGCGGGGGGGCACATGTCGTCCATACGAATCTGAGCGCGCCCTATGCCGGTGATGATGTCCCGGGACGGGTCATGAAGGCCCGGTATCTCGCCGAGCAGTTGCCGGTCGATGCTTTCGAGGAGGCTGCGGGCACTGGTTCCGATCACCTTGACGTGTCCGTGCTGCCGTCACTGGCTGGCGTCCGGGTCGTGCTGTGCGTGCTGCACAGCCATGCACTGGCGCTGGCCGCCACGGTGCGCGATGCCGTCGGCGTTGCACCGGGCTATGTCATGACCGACGGCGGGGCGCTGCCGTTCGTTCTGAGCGATCTTGCGGCCGTGAGCCTTGAGCGGGGCACGATCGCGACAGCTGTGAGCACCGGGCAGGCCTTCGGTGCGCCGATCGAGTCGGTCACGGCCGCCTCCGGAGTCGCAGCATTGGCGCGCCAGAACATCGACCGTGTCGTCGTCGCGCCTGGACCTGGACACCTCGGCACCGCGAGCCCCCTGGGCTTCTCGGCGCTGGATCTCGTTGGCCACGCCGCCGTGCTGGACGGTCTCGGTGCAGCGACCGCGCTGGCAGTGCGCGCATCGTCGGACGATGAGCGAGAACGACACCGCGGTGTCAGCCATCACACCCGCTCCATGGCCGCGCTGGCCCCCGAACGCACTGTCGTGCCGGTTCCGGCGCGCCGTGCGAAACGTGATGCTGCATGGGTTGAGACTCTGGGAAAGCGGGCGATCCACATGGAGCCGGCCGCGGTCGGTGAAGCGCTTGCCCGCAGCGGGCTGAGCGTCACTTCCATGGGTCGTCCATTGGAACGCGACCAGCAAGCGTGTGAGTGGCTGGGGGCAGCGGCAGCCTGGCTGGCGGCGTCACCATGAGCGTTGCGGGCGAAGCCGGCGATTGCGACCCGGCTGACGGCCGGAGGCCATTAGGTCGCCAGCCGCGTATCGCGCGGGCCATGAGCCGCCGAACACGCAACCTGCTGTCGTGGGCGTGGGTCCTGCTGGCTGCGGTGACGCTCGCATTGCTGATGCGAACGTTTCTCATTGCGGCGTTCTACATCCCGTCCGAGTCGATGGAACCGGTGCTCGAGATCGGTGACCGGCTGTTGGTATCCAAGCTCAGTTACCGCATCGGTGATCCCGACCCGGGCGACATCGTGGTGTTCCGGACTCCCGAAGCGATGCGGCATCCACAGACCTCTGAGCTGGTCAAGCGAGTCGTCGCCGTGGGGGGTCAGACGATCGAGGCCGAAGGCGGACAGCTCATCGTTGACGGCGTTCCGGTGCCAGAGGACTACCTCCCGGCCGATACGTACACCAGCAGCTTCACGCAGCAGCTGATTCCGGCCGGGTACGTGTTCGTCATGGGCGACAACCGGCTCTCGAGCCAAGACAGTCGCTTCTTCGGGCCGATCCCCGAGAACGAAATCGTCGGGCGGGCGTTCGCGCGTTTCTGGCCGCCCACTCGGTTAGGTGGTCTGTAAGACCGCCTGTGCAGGGTTGCGGGGGGCCGATCCGGCAGAGCGGCTGTTCAGGCTGGTTGTGCCTCGCAGATGTCGCCATCCGGTGCCGGTTCGGCTGGTTCGCTCGGTGAAGCGATACCGGCGATCAGCCGGTCGACGTGGTCGCCGTACAAGCCGTCGAGGCCCATGTCGCGCAGTGCTGCGGCCAACCGGATGTGCTGGACATCCCACCCGAAGCAAAGACGTCCGAAGCGGTGGAAGAGCGCCGCGAGTCCTCCGGTCCAGTCCTTGGCGGGGAGGTTGACTGCGTCGATGCCGCTGTCGGCCATCGCCGCGGCCCGGCGTTCCGGACCTTCCTTCATTCGTCGTACGCGGGTCGAGTCGACAATGTGTGCAGTGGTGCGATTACGCAACTCGGCGAGCAGCTCCCAGTCCGCGTGGCACAGCCACAGGCGGTCTTCTGCCCCGGCGGATCGGGCGGCCTCGATGACTGCGTCAGCCGCCGCGGGGTCTTTCACGTCAACCGAGAGCTCGAAGTCGGTACCGCAGGACTGATACACGTCTGCAAGCGTTCCGATGTCGGGACCGATGCGTTCACGAGTGAATGAGCTGAAGGGACGGCGAACGCCCCGGTGCCAGACAACCCCGTCGTGGTCCAGCATCGGATGACCATCTCTGCTCAGCCAGACATCGGTCTCGAGGCCCGTTGCTCCCAAGTCCAAGGCCAAGGCGAACGTCTCAAGCGCGTTATCGGGGCCATGAGCACGCCCGCCCCGATGCGCGAATGTGATCGGTGGCGTGCACAATGACGGCAGCGGCTGCGGCGGCACGGCTCTATCGTGCCAATTTGGATACCGCGTGCCGCGGAATTCACCAGATGTGGTCGATGTACTGCGGTTTACGACGGACGTTTCGGTCGTCTGTCGCGCCGTAGGGTTCGGCTCATGGGGGCGATCTGGCTGCTGCCGACTGTCGCGTTCGGCGTACTCGTCGTTGTCAGCACGCTCATGATCCGGCGGCTGGCCGTCGAGTTGCGGGCTACGGCTGAGGGGCTGGCATCCATCACCGAAACAACTGCTTCGGTGCGCGCCGACGTCGTTCGGGCTCGAGCCGCCATCGACAGCCTGGACCTGCCGTCGGTACGCGAAGCCACGGCCGAAAGAGCGCTCGGCATGGTGGTGCGATGGGCGGCCCGCCGGATGCTGCCGTTCTGAAACGCTGCCGTCTGGACCACCAGGGCCTGTGTGCTCGGCAGCAAAGCAGAACCGCCGCGCAGGGCCGGGGTTCTACCATCGAGCCGTGAGCCTGCAGCCCAACGAGGTGCTGATCATCGCGTTCGTGGCCCTGATTGTGCTGGGGCCCACGCGTTTGCCGGGCGCAATCCGCAGCATCGGCCGCTTCTTTCGGCAGGTGCGGGACTTCTCGACGACCGTTCGTCAGGAGATGGATGACACGCTGTCGCCGCCGAATGTGGAACCTGCATCGTCGCCCAATCCGCCGACGCCTGCAGACCCGGCCGAGGCCCCTGGTGCGCAGGGTGAGGGCGAGTCCTCCCAGTCCGACGCGGCCGATCCGGCGGCGGATCGCTCGACCAGCGACGGCCCTGCGTGAGGCTCTGGCGACGGCGCCGACCTCGGCCGGCCGTGATGGGCTTCTGGGATCACGTCGCGGAGCTGCGTTTCCGGCTCATCTGGGGCATCGTGGCTGTCGGCGGGGGCATGGTGGTGGGGCTCTTCCTCTACGACTGGCTGCTTGCCGAGATCTTCCTGCCGCCGTACTGCAACGTGCTGGAGGCTCAGGAGATCGATCGTCCCTGCAGCCTGGTGATCACGACACCGCTGGAGGGCTTTCGCACCCGCATCAAGGTGTCGGTTTATCTCGGTGTGGTGCTGGCCATGCCGGTGCTGCTGTGGCACCTGTGGCGATTCATCACGCCTGCACTTGATCGCCGGGAGAAGCGCTGGGTGGTGCCGTTCGTGATAGCGGGATTCCTGCTCTTTGCGGCGGGTGCCTTGCTGGCATTCTTCACCTTCGAGCGGGCGCTGGACTTCCTGATCGCCGTCAGCGGTGACGCCGTCGACCCGTTGCTCGGACCTGGCTCGTACCTCGGCTTGGTGACCTTCATGATGCTGGCCTTCGGCATCGGTTTCGAGTTCCCGATCGTGCTGGTTTTTCTCCAGATGGCCGGCATGGTGACGCCGCGGCAGCTGAGCCGGGTCCGCCGTTATGCCATTGTCGGCATCGTGGCCGGTGCGGCGATCATCACGCCGTCTGGCGACCCTGTGACACTCGCTGCACTGTCGGTGCCCCTGTACGTGTTCTACGAGCTGTCGATCCTGGTTGGCTTTGTGATCTTGCGACGCCGCAGCGGGTCTGCGGGGTGGCGATTTGGTCGCCGTCGAGCGCAGGAATCCCGGACACCCGCAGCCAGCGTGACGGACTCCTCTCCGTGAGTGCAACGGACGGTCAAGCGGATCCAGCGGGGCGATGTCCCGAAGCCACCAAGCCAGAGCAGCCGCCACCGCTCGTCGACCTGTTGGTAGCGCGGGGAATCTCGCCTGACGGCTTTCAGATCGAGGCATTCGAAGCGGTCGAGCGGGGCAACTCGGTGCTCGTGGCCGCACCGACGTCGTCGGGCAAGACGCTGGTGGCCGAGTACGCGATCGCAGCGACCCTGCAAGCCGGCAAGCGTGCGGCCTACACGACGCCAACCAAAGCCCTGTCGAACCAGAAGCTGCGCGAACTGCGCTCATGGTTGGGATCAGAACGGGTGGGGCTGCTCACCGGTGACAACGTGGTCCGCCCTGAAGCCGACGTCGTCGTCATGACCACCGAAGTGCTGCGCAACATGATCTACGCCGGGTCGCCGCACGTGGCCCAATTCGGCGTGGCGGTGCTGGACGAAGTGCACTACTTGCAGGATCCGTACCGGGGGGCCGTCTGGGAAGAGGTCATCATCAGCACTCCTGCACACATGCGCTTGGTGTGCCTGTCGGCCACGGTCAGCAACGCGTACGAACTCGCATCGTGGATCGAAGCCACCGCCGGCCGGTGCGAGGCGGTGGTGTGCACGCAGCGGCCCGTGCCCCTCGAAGACCGTTACCTGCTGTTCGAGCGGCACAGTCGGCGTCTGGTGGATCTGCCCACCTTGCGGGATGGTCAGCCCAATCCCGAGATCGAACGGTTGCTGGAACGTGCCCGTTCCCGTTCGGGAGGCCACCGTCGCCAACGTGGCGCAGGTGTGCGACCGGCGAGACCACGGCGCACCGAGATCGTGGAACACCTTGCCACCACCGCAAAGCTGCCCGCAATCATCTTTGTGTTCTCCCGCCAGGGTTGCGACGATGCCGCCCGGGCGCTCGCGGCAGAGGGCGCGGCCTTCCTGGATGCCTCCCAGCAGTACCGGGTACGCCAGATCGCTGCAGCCCACACCGCCTCCCTGGAATCAGGTGACCTCGACGCACTCGGCTACCACGAGTGGCTTGAGGGACTCACCGCAGGCGTCGCAGCCCACCACGCAGGTCTGGTGCCGGCCTTCAAGGAAGCAATCGAAGACTGTTTCGCCGCGGGGCTGTTGGCCGTGGTGTTCGCGACCGAGACACTGGCGGTTGGAGTGAACATGCCAGCCCGATCAGTGGTGATCGAACAGCTCAGCCGCTTCCGTGGGGAGGGCTTCGCCGCATTGACGCCGGGCGAGTACACCCAGCTCACCGGCCGTGCAGGTCGCCGCGGGATCGACGAGATTGGCTACGCCTACACGCTGTGGCACCCGCACACGGCGTTCGGCGAGGCGGCTCGCCTGGCTGCGAGCAACGACTTCGAACTTGAGTCCTCGTTCCGGCCGACATACAACATGGTTGCCAACCTCATCGCCAGCCGAACGCGCGACGAGGCAGTCGAGATGCTGCAGCGGTCGTTCGCCCAGTGGCGGGCGGATCGGCGGGTCGGCGAATGGACCGCTGCGCTCGAAGTCGAGCGCCGGGAGCTGCGTGAAGCACGTGCACGACTGCGGTCGATGGGCGGCGGCCGCGCTCGCCCAGAGGCACACGCCCCGCAGCGCGGAGGTTCGGGAGTTGGTCATCGGCATCGACGCGGCAAACCCACCGATCGGCGCCTGGACCGAGCGCTTGTCGACGCAGAGCGGCAAGCCGAACGAACCGGAGCGCGGGTCAGCCGCTTGAAGGACCGGATCAAGCTCGCAAAGGGGGGCCTGGCCCGGCAGCTCGATGCCATCAACGAGATACTGAACATCTTCGGTTGCGCGGACGGCTGGTCGCTCAATCCGGCGGGTGAGTGCTTGAAGTCCGTGTTCCATGAATCGGACTTGCTGACGGTGCTGTGTCTGCGTGAGGGCGTGTTCGACGGTGTCGCACCGGCTCGACTAGCCGGCCTGGTCTCGGTGCTGACCTACGAGCATCGAAGCAGCCGGCCGCCGCCCGCCCCCCGGTATCGGGACAACGATTGTCGGGATCGGGCGGCGCTCATTCTTGAGCTGGCGACACAGATCAACCGCGCCGAACGCCAGCACAACGTGGTGGCCTCTCGCCCGCCTGATGCCTCGTTCTTCGCTACGGCACACGCCTGGGCGGACGGAGCAACCTACGTCGAGCTGTGGCAGGGCGATCTCTACGGTGGCGACGCACCTGCGGGAGGTGACTTCGTTCGCCAGATGCGGCAGCTGATCGACTTGGTGGACAGAATCGCAGAGGTTGCTTCGAACGGCGCCACACGACGCACAGCGGCTAACGCACGCTCGGCGCTCGACCGCGGAGTGGTCGCAGCAGCGGCGCGGGTCTCCGACGAAACCGTGGGCACGCCAGCTGCGACGGCGTCGGGAGAGGGATTCGTCCCAGCTCCTGTGGTGACCCGTACTCGCAGGCTTCCATGACGATTCAACGCAACCAGCCGTGGGGAACGGCCGCAACGCTGCCCGAGGGGGCACCGATCGCTGGCAGCAACGCGGAACTGCGTAGGTTGATCACCTGTCAGCGAGCGGCGGATCGCCCACCGTCGCCGATCGGCGTGACGGGCGGTGACCTGTGGCGGGTGGTGGGCGCACCAGCGGGCGGAGCGGAACGCCTGCGTTGCGAGATCGCCCGGACTGCACCGGTCGACCTCATCGAGGTGGTGGCCGATGAGGTGGTCCACTGGGCGTGCGTGCACGCCATTGCACGCAACTCGTGGTGGCGCGGACCCGCCATGGCGGCAATGAGCGCCGACCTTGCGGGGGAGTTTCGTCTCGCGCCCGCTGCCCATCCCAACGACGGGCGACTGCACGTGCTCACCACGGGAATCGATCAGCCGGCGCTGAGCTTGGCACAACGAGTGCTGGCCCGGCAGCGCCTGCGGTCGGGAGCCCACCTGCCGCATCCGGCCATCGCGATGCGGCGTGTGACAAGTACGGAATTCCAGTTCGGCAAACCCTTGGGACTGTGGCTCGATGGAGAGCGGGTGGGCAGATGCCTTGAGCTGACTGTCACGATCCAGCCAGACGCCGCGCTGATCGTGTTCTGATCCGCGAACGCTTGCTCGGTGTACCTGTGGCCTGCCGCAACGGGCTGTGCCCCGGCGGCGGCCCGGGAACGAAGGTCCACGGAGGACAGGCCGGTGCGCCATACCATCGGCGCGGTGTCGTCGCTCGAGTTGACCTGCCGGTGATCCACTACGCCGCCGAGACGTTCACTCCTGATGAGCGGGACGTCTTGCGGCGCTATGTCACCAACCTGCGCCAGCCGGTATTCGCCCTCGTCAACCTTCCCGAAGTGGTGAAGGGGGCGTTGTTCGCTCGCTACTCCAGGACGCACAAGACTCTCCGACGGCTCCTGCTTGACGAGTTCGTCGACGATCTCGACATCTCCGGCGATGAGACCATCGACGCCACCGTCGGCGTCGAACGTGCCGAACAGCTCTACCAGCGCGTATTTGTGGAATACGGCGACGACTCGGTGGCCCAGCTCGGAGCAGTGCATCTCGCGTGTGAGCAGGCCTCCAACTTGCTCACCAAGATTCTCGAACGAGGACGGCTGATGTCGTACCTCGAGCAATCCACCCGCTACCTCGCCTACGACGAGCGTGTCCAGGGTCGTTACCGGTATCACCGACCGCCAAGCGTCATGAGTTCAGCCGTCGGAACACGCTTCATCGGCGATGTCGATCGCATGTTCGACGCCTACGGCGACATGGTCCGCCGGATGACCGCATGGCTGACCGACCACCACGACGCCGCCAAAGGCGGTGCTGTGTCGTCTGTGACCGCCAAAGGCGGCACTGTGTCATCTGTCACCGCCAAAGGCGGCACTGTGTCATCTGTCACCGCCAAAGGCGGTGATCTTGCCCGTCGCCGGGCGATTCGAGCTCAGGCTTTCGACGCGGCCCGTGGGCTGCTTCCCGCAGCCAGCTTGTCCAACGTCGGCATCTTCGGCAGCGGGCAGGCCTATGAGGCGCTTCTGCTGCGGATGAGGGCCCATCCGCTGCCCGAGGCGCGCAGTTATGCCCAGTTGATGCTGACCGAGCTTCGCAAAGTCATCCCGTCGTTCCTGCGGCGTGTCGACCAGCCCGACCGGGGGATCGTGTGGTCGGACTACCTGGAGGCCAACCGCGTCGCGATGGACGAGTTTGCGGCCGAACTGTTCGCCGATGAGACACCCGAACCGGTGCCCGAGGTCGTCTTGACCGATTGGGACCCCGCCGGCGAGGAAAAGATGCTCGCGGCGATGCTGTTCCCCTACACCGACCTGCCCGAGTCGCAGATTGCTGCGCGGGTGAGAGAGATGACCGAGGCCCAGCGCTTGGACTTGGTGCAGCGCTATGCCGGTGAGCGAACCAACCGCCGTCACCGACCGAGCCGAGCGCTCGAGCGAATCGACTACCGGTTCGATGTGCTCGGCGACTATGGGAGCTTCCGTGACCTGCAGCGGCATCGCCTGCTGACGATCGAATGGCAGCCACTCGGGCCGCGTCACGGTTACGTCGTTCCCGGTCTCGTCGATGCCGCTGGTGGGGGAGAGGCGTACGACGAGGTCATGGAGCTGTCGGCGGAGATGTATGACGCGCTCGCCGACGCCGTAGGACCGCTGGAGGCCTCCTACGCAGTCGCCATGGCGTACCGGGTGCGCTACAGCATGCAGTTCAACGCTCGCGAGGCGATGCACATGATCGAGCTGCGATCCCAGCCGCAGGGGCACGAGGACTACCGGCGCATCGTGACCGAGATGTATCGCCAGATTGCCGAGATGGCAGGCCATCGCGCCGTCGCTGCGATGTTGTCGCACGTGGATCTGTCCCAAGGCGTGCTGGGGCGTCTCGGTGCCGAGGAGGCCACCGAGCGCCGCCGCTCCGCCGAACCGGCCTGATGGACCCCGCCACATGAGCCCCCCAGCATGGACATAGCGGCCCGCCTCGCCGGTCGGGGAGATCTCGAAGCGCTCGCCGGTCTTGCTGCAGATGCCGTCGCCGAGCAGGTCGATGCACGTGGCGGCTGGGTCTGGTCGCGCCGGGAAGTGCGTGCTCGCCCGTTCGAGATGAGTCTTGAGGCCGCCTTGAGCGACCCGGATCAGCAGCTCTGGATCGGCACGATCGACGGCACTGCGGTTGGCTATGCCACAGCCGCCATCGAGGTGCTGCAAACCGGTGAGCTCCTCGGCCGGGTACTTGACTTGTATGTAACTCCGGGCGCGCGAGAGGTCGCAGTCGGCGAGGCACTCATTTCAGAAGTTCTTGGCTGGTGCGGTGAACACAATTGCGTCGGCATCGATGCGTTGGCGTTGCCGGGAAACCGAGCCACGAAGAACTTCTTCGAGACCTTCGGGTTCACCGCCCGTCTTCTCGTGCTGCACCGAAAGCTGGAAGGTGAACCGCCCGCGAACGCGGGGGAGTGATGGGCCCAAGACCAGAGATCTGCGTCGGGGGCATCGCAGTGCGGGGCCGCTCGGTGCTGCTCGTCAAACGAGCCCGTCCGCCCGCAGTCGGGATGTGGGCGTTTCCAGGGGGTCGAGTCGAAGCTGGGGAGCGCCTGCGTACCGCCGTGGAACGAGAGCTGGCAGAAGAAACGGGACTGACGGTGGAGTGCGGTGATCTGGTCGGCGTCACTGAGCACGTCAGCGCAACGAATCACTTCGTGATCCTGGACTACGCCGTTCGCTGCGGTTCTGACGCGATGCCGATTGCCGGCGATGACGCCGCAGCTGCGCGTTTCGTCAGCTTTGACGAGATCGGCGACGGCTTGATCCCGCTCTCAGGCGGGATGCGCGACTTCCTCGACCGCCACGTCATCAGGGGTTGAGTCGTCGTCCGACTCCTTCGGAGCGGCATCGCCCAACGCTGGGGAAGCGTCGTCGCCTGACTTGGGCGAAGCGTCGTCGGCCAACTCTGGTGAAGCGTCGTCGGCCAACTCTGGTGAAGCGTCGTTGCCTGACTCCGGTGAAGCGTCGTCGGCCGGCGTTTCGGCAGTGTCCGTCTCGGGTGCAGGATCGTCGGCAGTGTCGGCCTTGGGTCGGTCTGCGTCGGCCTTCTTGGACAGAGCGGCGGCTGACTGCTTCTTGGAGCCGCGGCGTGGCCGGCCACCCCGTCGAGCGGCAGTGGGGTCGATCCCGAGCGCCGTGGCGACTTCGGGCAGCCGGTCTGCGATCCTGCGCACGACTTCGAGCAGCTCGGCCTCGGGTTCGTCCGGAATGTTCGGGAGCACGACGTAGGGCCGAACAGGTGAGTAAGCAACTGCTTCGAGCACCACGGCGATCCGATGCTGCGAGGCCCCAGAGCCGAGCGCGGCGTTGGCCTGGCCCGTGAGCTCCTGTGCGATCTCGGGCGGTAAGGGCGCACCGGCCTTAGGCGGACGAGAGCTCAGCCGCAGCGCACGCACAACGCGGCCTTCGGTCAGCGTCAAGCGCAGGTCGTCATGCCATTCACGCTGACTGCGTTCGAGCCGATCGTTAAGGCCGTCTCGAATTCGGTCTGCCAATTCGCGAGCCTCGGCGTCTCGGGCGAAGTCCTCCGCGGCGACGAGAACAGAGCGAAGATCTCGCAGGTCGAGCTTCTCGATCTGGCTGATTGCCGCGTCAGCGCGGTCGCGCCACTCCGCAGATTGCAGTGGGCCGACGAGGGATTCTGCCAGCGAGATCAAACCTTCGGCCGCGACCTCTGGATTTCCTTCGGCTGCAGCTCTTCGATTCTGCGCTTCGATCTCGGTACGTACTGCCGCGAGCCCTCCCCGAGCCACCTGTTCGGCCACGACCTGCTGCTCGGCAGGCAGGGAGGCAATCAGCGCATCCCGATGCTTGCGGTCAGGACGCAGCTTGCGAGCTTTTGGACGAGGCGGGCGATCAGGGGTATCGGGCTTCGGTGCGGAGCGCTTGGATCTCTTGGCGCGATCCGCGGAGAGGCCCCGGGGCGCTCGGTTGTCCCCGTCACGCTGGCGGCGTTGCTTTGGCGCGCTGGCGCGCTTCGCGGTGGCCCCCTCGGGAGCGCCGTCACGATCGGAGCGCTCGCCGCGCGGCTTGCGCCGCGCGCGTGGTCCGCGATCACCGTCACGTCGACCGGTCCGTTCCCCATCGCGCTTGCGGCCGCCTCGGCGCGTACCAACGCCGGATGTCGTGCCCGAGCCGCCTCCCCGCCCGGGCGGTCCGAGCAATTCGATCCGCTCGGATTCCGGCTTGCCGCTTCGGGTCTTGGGCGGCAGCACCGCAGTGACGGTGATCCCGTCGATCTCGAAGTCGGCATCGACCCGCACGACATCGCCCGCAGCAATACCCGCCGGCACCAGTTCGCCGTTGAGGGTTCCTTTGGGCTGCTTGGCTCCCGCAGCGCGCCATGTCCACGAGCCGTCGTCGCGTCGACTTGTCAGTTCGACCTCGATGCGTCGGCTCATCGTCGCTCCGCACGTCGGGCATCCTGCGCTGTGCGCAGCGGGGGCACCGGCTGTGGTGATGGCACGGCCAGCGTGCCGACGACGCAGCGTTGCGTGGGGGCAGCGAATCCCGCCGCAGGCCTCACCGACACGTGCCGGAGGGTAGTCCTTGCTGGCTCGTCAACGGCAATGAGAGCGAGGGGCGGGCCTCGACTGAGCCGATCCAGCGCAATTGACTCAGCGCAGACGCGCAGGGGTCGTACCCTCGCAAGTGCCGGCCGAAATGGTCCTCTGACAAATCAGATCACCTCGGCCGCGATGTTGCGCGCTCGCCGCGCGAGAACACCCAAGTCGCTGCAAGGCCAGCCACAGAAAGGAATCGGTGCTGATGGCCGGTCCGACTGCTCCAACGTCAATCGCCAGCGAGATCCACGAGGTGGATGTCGCTGATGAGATGCGCGACTCATTCATGCCCTATGCGCTCTCGGTCACCACAGCCCGCGCGATTCCGGACGTCCGCGACGGTCTCAAGCCCGTGCAGCGCCGGATCCTGTACGTCATGGACGACCTGGGCTTGCGCCCCGGCACGCCGTTTCGCAAGTCCGCCGGCGTGGTGGGGGAGGTGATGGGCAAGTACCACCCCCACGGCGACGGCGCGATCTACGAGGCAATGGTCCGCATGGGCCAGGCCTTCGCGATGTCCGCTCCGCTGGTGGAGCCCAAAGGGAATTTCGGCAGCCTCGACGACCCGCCTGCTGCGTACCGCTACACCGAGGCCCGCCTGAGCGCCTTGGCAATGACGATGGTTGCCGGCATCGATGAGGGCACGGTCGACCTCGTGTCGAACTTTGACGGCGAGCGCACCGAACCTGCGTGCTTGCCGGCGCTGCTGCCGAATCTGCTCGTGAACGGCGCCAGCGGCATCGCCGTGGGCATGGCCACCAATATGGCGCCGCACAACTTGGCCGAAGTGGCGTCGGCGATCAAGCTGGTCCTGCGCCAACGCCGGCCCAAGCCCACAACCGCAGAGCTGATGAGCCTGGTGCGGGGACCGGACTTCCCCTCGGGCGGCACTGTCATCGTCGACGACGGCCTCGCCGAGGCGTACGAGTCGGGCCGGGGCACGATCCGGATCCGGGCAAAAGCCCACATCGAACCGATCACGTCGAGGCGGGACGGCATCGTGGTGACCGAGTTGCCCTACATGGTGGGTCCCGAACGTGTGCAGGCCAAGATCCGCGAATTGGCCGCAGGCGGCCGGATCGAGGGCGTCGCAGCGGTGAACGACCTCTCTGACCGCAACCACGGGCTTCGCCTCGTCATCGAATGCAGGCCTGGTGTCAACGCCCAGGGTGTGCTCTCGCAGCTCTGGGCGCTGACGCCGCTCGAGGACACTTTCGGCATCAACAACGTGGCACTGGTGGGCGGCGTGCCTCGCCAGCTCGGGCTGAGGGCGTTGTGCGAGCACTACATCGAGCACCGTCTCGATGTCATCATCCGCCGGACGCAGCACCGGCTGGACCGGGCGCTCGAGCGCGAGCACATCGTGGCTGGTCTGCTCATCGCGCTCGACAACATCGACACGGTCATCGCCATCATCCGCTCTGCTTCCGATGTCGCTGCAGCACGGACTGAGTTGATGGCCCGTCTCGACCTGACCGAGATCCAGGCCAATCACATCCTCGACATGCAGCTGCGGCGGCTGACCGCGCTCGAGACCCAGCGCCTGCGGGACGAATTGGGGGAGTTGCGCGATGCCATTGCCCAGTACCGCAGGATTCTCGAATCAGACGCACGACGCCGGACGATTGTCGAGCGCGAGCTGGACGAGCTGGTGGAGGAGTTCGCGGTCCCGCGTCGCACAGAGATCCGGCATCGTGACGACCTCGTTGAGTTCGTGCCGCCATCCCCTCACGCCGATGCCGCAGGCTCGCTCGAATTCGACGGAGAGCGCGAAACGGCCGAGCGAACGAGCGTGATCACGCTCTCGACATCGGGCCTGCTTGGTCGGCGCCATTCCGAGGACCCGCTCAGCGCCAAGCCCGGTCGCCACGACGTCTTGGTGGCCACCGCGGCGGCTTCAGATCTCGATGCGGTGCACCTCATCACCGACCGTGGTCGTGTGCTTCGCACGGAGGTGCGAGCGGTGCCTGAGATGCTGCGCGGCAGCAGGGGAGCGCCCGTTCGCGAGATGTTCTCGTTGGCGCGTGGCGAGCAACCCGTCGCACTGTTCGGCGACGTCAGCGGACCGATCGCGATCATCACCCGAGGGGGCATCGCCAAACGCCTCGATGCGGCTGTGCTCGGCTCTATTCGCAGTGGAAACACGGTGATCTCGCTGAACGAGGGGGACCGCGTCGTGGCTGGCTTCGGGGCACCGGACGGAGGGGAAGTCGCGATGGTGGCCTCGACGGGCCACGTGCTTCGATTCGCCGCCGATTCTGTGACGGTGAGAGGGCCGAACGCTGCCGGGGTCACGGGCATGAAGCTGCGGCCGGGGGCCACGGTGCTGGCGGCTGCGCCGATCGCCTTTGGCACGCTGGTGGCGGAGGTGACCGATGAGGGGGCACTGAAAGTCACGGAGATGTCCGACATCCCGTCCCGCGGCCGAGGTACCTCAGGCTCGCCGACGGTTCGATTGTCAGGGTTCGAGACACAAGTGGCCTACGCGTGGGTGGGCGTGAACCGGCAAGTTGCGGCGATCACGGCACCCCAAGGCGACATTTCGTCGCCCGATCCGACGCCAGTGCGGCCGCAATTGGAGTCGACCCGTCGCAACGGTGCAGCCCGAGGGGCGCAGACCCGGATCGTGACGCTGGGGGAGTACCGATTCTGATGGCCGCGGCCCCCACACCGGTTGGCACAGATTCCCGCGCGGCGACGGAAGGAACACCCCGCAAGATGGCAGACGAAGCTGATCGCGATGCCAGGTCCGAGCCCCCCGCACGCGCTGCCGATTCGAGTGCGGCGGCTGTCTACGACGCCGGCGCCATCGAGGTGCTTGAAGGGCTCGAAGCGGTGCGCAAGCGGCCGGGGATGTACATCGGCAGCACCGGCTCGACAGGTCTCGTGCACCTTCTGTGGGAGATCATCGACAATGCCGTCGACGAGGCTGCTGCTGGCCATGGTCGCAGCATCGAGATCACTCTGCACGATGATGGCTCCTATGAGGTCGTCGACCGGGGTCGAGGGATCCCCGTCGGCGTCAAGCACGACAACATCACCGCTCTCGAAGTGGTGTTCACCGAGTTGCACGCCGGGGGGAAGTTCGGCACTGGGGCGTATGGGTCTTCGGGAGGTCTGCACGGTGTCGGAGCATCGGTCGTGAACGCACTGTCGAGCCACCTCGTTGTCGATGTGAACCGCAAGGGCGTCACCCACCGCCTGGAATTCAAGGATCGAATTGCCGGACACACCGACAGCGCCGGCCGCTTCCGCGCCGGGCACAAGCTCAAGCGGGTCGGACGGGTGTCGGCGGGACGCACGGGCACTCGCGTGCGGTTCTGGCCCGACACCGGGATCTTCGACCCGTCGGCTGTCGTGGATTTCGACGAGGTGCGCGAGCGCATCGAACAGGTGTGCTTCCTGGTGCCCAAGGTCAAGATCACCCTGGCCGACCGCCGGGCGGATCCGCCGGTCGTCGAGCAGGTTGTCTCAGCGGGCGGCTTGGCAGACTTCGTCGACAAGCTGTGCGGCCATGACGCATCGGTGACCGGGCTCATCCGCCTGACCGGCTCGGAGGAATTCACCGAGCGGGTGCCCGTGGACGGCAAGCTCACCGACGTCACGCGCCAGTGCGATGTCGAGGTGGCACTGCGCTGGACGCAGGCCTACGACAGCCGCATTGTCGGGTTCGTGAACACGATCCCGACACCCGAGGGCGGCACGCACATCGCGGGATTCGAACGAGCACTCACGACAGCGGTGAACGCAGCGCTGGCCGAGGCCGACCCGCGCAAGCTGCGGCGCCTGCGCGACGATGCCCGTGCACAGCGAGAGGATGTGCAAGAAGGGCTTGTCGCCGTAGTGCGGGCCACTCTTCCCGAACCGCAGTTCCGGGGCCAGACCAAGCGCGAGCTGGGGACTCCACAGGTGCAGCGGATCGTGGCCAATGTGGTGCGCGAAGGATTGCGTGCGTGGTTCGACGGCAGCGCGGCGGGCTCGAAGAAGGTCCATGTGCGAGCGCTGATCGACAAGTTCGCCAATGCGGTCGTGAACCGTGTGGAGTCGCGTCGAGCCCTCGATCAGAAGCGCAAGGCGGCGTCACTCGGCAATAACGGACTCCCGGACAAGCTGGCTGACTGCCGGCTGCATCCGGCCGGCGAGTTGCTGATCGTGGAAGGCGATTCCGCCGCCGGCCCGGCAAAGCGGTCACGCGACAGCGCATGGCAAGCGGTGCTGCCGCTGCGAGGCAAAGTCGTCAACGCCGGCAAGGGAACCCTGAAGGCGGTTCTGGACAACGCAGAGGCCACGGCGCTGTTCACGGCAATGGGTGCGGGCTCGGGTGCTGCATTCGACCTCGATGCGTGCCGCTACGAACGCCTCATCCTGCTCGCGGACGCAGACGTGGACGGCAGCCACATCCGATGCCTCGTCCTGACGCTCATCTATCACTACATGCGGCCGTTGCTGGCCGCTGGGCGGGTGTACGCGGCGCAGCCGCCGACACACGCGTTCAGCATCGGCACGCAGAAGAAGTTCGTGTACTCAGAGGCCGAGCGGGCAGCGCTTGTCGATGAGCTTGATGCAGCAAACCGGAGGTACCGGCTCACTCGGTTCAAGGGTCTCGGCGAGATGGACGACGACGAGCTCTTCGAAACGACGCTCAATCCGCAGACCAGGGTCCTGCGCAAGATCAGCCTGGGCGACGCCAAAGCGGCCCTGGCACAAGCCGAAGAGGCGTTCAAGGTGATGATGGGCGCCGACGTCGCACCCCGACGAGACTTCATCATCGAGCACAGCCGCAACTACGGCCAGGCCCTCGATATCTGAGTCCGAGGGTTATCCAGCGGCACTCGTGGCACCTGCGACCGTGCCTCAGTGTCGTGTGACGGGACCGCGGTCGATTTGCATAGGAAACAAAAAACCATAAACAAACGTCCGCGCAGATCATCGTCGGCTTCAGGGGTGCTGGCAAGACAGCGGTGCTCAACGCAGCTCAAGAGGCGGCTCAGGCACGCAAGTGGGCAGTGATCAAGCATGACGCCAGCATCAGTGGCTGGCTCGACGACATCACCGCGATGTCGCTCAATCTTCTGTCCCAGACACAAAGAGGCAGGATTTTCAGGCGTTTCAACGGTGTCTAGGTCGTCGGCACTGGCGTTCATCTCTCGCCCGAAGGGCAGCGCACCGAGGATGCGCGCCTGCTGTTCGCCGAGCCGGTGATGCGCGACTGGATTCGCGTCCGCCAAGATAGCGCCCTGCAACAAGCTGCTGCTGTGTCAACGCCGATAATAGACATTATGTAAAGTTGTCTCCGACCCGGCTTGAGTGGGCGTGGCAGTGGCCATACGCACTTGTGCGGCCTATGCCCAGTGTGTCAACGGCGTGGCAACTGTCGCCAGGTTCACTCCCGGCCTGGTGACCGCCGTTGCCTCCACCGCATGGGATAGGCGAGCATGGTTTGTCACCGGAAATGGCGGCGGCGAAGCTAACCGTCCCACGAATTCTTGCAACATGCGCAACCGTCAGGGATGCTGACCCTATGGCAGTCCGGTACCGGTCGGTGCTTCGCCGGCCCCGGCGCCCCAACGGGCAGAATGTTGCGCCAGGCATCGACCTGGGACAGGTGCGACAGGTACTGGTCTCCCCGCTTCGCCAAGGCAATAGTGAAATGGGACGCCAAAGCGGACAAGTACCTCGCACGCGTATCCACGACCAACGACGACTTCACAGCGTGGAATCTGCTCCATAGGCCTGACCCAAGCCCAGCTCGACCAGGCGTGCGCGGACCCCGACAAATCGCCCAAGCTCGACGACAGCAGCGGCCTGGTCTGGAACCCGCGGCCATGTGCAACATGAGCACTCCGAGGCATCGTGGAGGTCGTGCGGTCGAATGCCCGAGGGTTCTTCGCGGGTGGCGGGTCCGGGTATGTGGTGAGACCGCTTCTGCCGTTTGGCTCTTGTGTGCGGGGATCAGAGTTGGGCTGGCGCTGTCCAGGTCTCGATGAGTGTTGCTTGCAGCGCCGATTGGAGCTTCTCGGGAAAGACTGCGTAGACGATGTCGATGCCGGTTGCTGAGGGACCGCGGATGGCTTGGCATTCAGTGTCGAAGGCGGCCTGCCCGATCTGTTGAGTGGTTTGGAGGTCGTCGCGGGCGAGGTTGCTGTGGGTGAGTGAGAGATGACGAAGTGTTGCGGGGTCGGTCAGGTCGAGAAGCACGACGGGTTCAACCGTGGAGATTTCCCACAGCTCGCGGGGCAGCATGTCCGCTATGCGCAGACCTTGTTGTGTCGCGCTTCGGGTCAGCTCCGCCACAGTGCACGCACGTGTCGAGCACAAGTACACCGTGGGGAAGCTCCCGGGCGGGTTGTAGCGGCCGCCCTTGAGCAGAGCTCCTTTCCCGCTGGTTGGGGGGAATCCGGGTGTTTGATTGCGGAACCCGTCCACGCTCGCGAGTTGTCTCGGGCGCGCGCCACCAAGCTGTGGAGGGTGCTTGCCATCTCAGGCGGTGACGCCTTCGGCTAGGGCCAGCAGCAGCCCGACGACCCGCTTGTACTCGCCTTTGGCTATCAGCTCCAGAGGCTTCTCGTAGTCGAGTTCGCTGTTTGGGGCGCGCAGCCACAGTCGCACAGCGTCGCGTTGGATGACTCTGCAGGCGAGGTCGACCACGCTGCGCAGCTCAAGAAGCCTGTCCTCGGCTTCGCGCTGCGGCGCCGTCCCTTCTGTCCGCCACCTTGCAACGCTTCGCGGATTGGAATCGCTGACGAGAGCAAGGTCGGAGGTGTCCACGACGCCGCCGTCGCAGAGTTGATCGAGCAGAGGAGCGATTGCTGACATTGTGAAGGGTCCGTCCTTTCCGGCAAAGAGATGGCGTCCTGATGACATAGTGTATGTCGACATTGTGTCGTCGTGAGCGCCAGACAACGCGGCCGCGGCGAGTCCGGCGACAGCATCCCGATGCGATCACCAGCGCGAACGCGGACAGCTCCCTCGGTGCCTTGATGTCCTCGTCGGAGAACAAGTCCATGGGGTAGCGGTCGCTTCTCGGGGCCTTCGGCCAGAGCCGCGGTGTGCCCAGGAACTTCGTCAGGTAGCCACGCTCGCCGGCGCTGCGATGCACATTTCCGACCGGTTGGCCATGCCAGCCATCCTCCTCACGCCACACCACAACCACCCGGGTGTCGCCAGCGACCCCCCCGACCGTCCTCCGGGGTCCAAGCAGCGACGCTCAGCGTCGTTGCTGGACACATGCGGACATCGCGGAAGTTGTGATCATCACACGGCCAATGGGCGTTTGCCTGCCAAGAATCGCTCAGCCATCACCATCAGAACCACCCAGTACCCGACCCCTTGGAACCAATCATCTAGTGCGCTGTCTGTTGAGCCTTGAGAGCAACAGCTGCGGCTTGGCACGCAGGCGTAGCTCGGCTGGTGTCGTCGAAACACCACGGTTGCCATCCTGCGACGCGCCAGATCTCGTATGCGACTTCGAGGTTTGTCGCAGGGTCGAGCCAGGCATCGCAGGGTGACGGCGGTCGGCGGCCGGTGTCAATGGCTTGCTCTTTGGCGTGGAAGCACCATTGCGCGGTGGGAGTGGCATCAGTGGCGCCATCGCACTGGAGATCGGGCGGGTCGATTCCATCGGGAAGGTGTCTGACACGAGAAAGTCCATCGATGCCTTTTCCGGCCCAACAGGTTGCGTTGAGTTGAAGCAGCCCCCAGTCGTTGGTCGGTGAGACGGCGCGTTCATGGCAGAACGATTCCCGCCAGATCAAAGCGAGGACGACATCGGGATCCCAGTCCCCGGTGTCGGCCACCAAGGATCGGTAGCGATCGCATTCGATGGGAACGCCTGGAGCCACGGTGCGGCGAAACTGGTCTCCGGGTTCTACAACGACGTGGGCGGTGGCGATCGGCGACGGGTGCAGATTTGGGTGCTCTCCAACCGCATCTCCCTGAACTCCGAATCGGCGGGGAAGCTCGGGCCCGGAGCTGTCGAAGACGACCGGAGGCTGGGTCAGGGCACTGCTGGTGGCCTTGACGGAATCAGCCCTAGGTTGGAGCGTCGGCTGTTGGGTGTAGGGATGTGCTGCTGCGGGCGAACCCTCGGCTCGGGTGGTGGCGCCAAGGCTCAGAGCCAGCAATCCAACGAGGACGACCAAGGCGACCGCTGAGGTCACCAAGGAATTGGCCGGAACGTGTCTCCTTTGCCCAGTACCCCGCATGCACCACTCCGCTGTTGCCAAACGGGTCGGAGGCTATGGGGCGCAGGTGACAACTGGTTGTCATTGCTCCGGCGAGCACCCCAGCGCGCGAGTACCTTGAATATGCGGCTTTGGCGCGGTGTTTGCGCGCCCGTGGCCAGTTCGGATGATGCGGGGGCGCGCAATGAGCAGCGAGTACGACATTCACATCAAGGGCGGCACGATTGTTGATGGCACGCGAGTGCCGCGCTACAAGGGCGACGTCTGGATCTCCGACGGCAAAGTGGCCCAGCTCGGCGGTCGTCCCCGAGGCACTGCGGAGCGGGTGATCGACGCCACGGGAAAGATCGTCGCCCCCGGTTTCGTTGACCTTCACACCCACTACGACGCCCAGATTCGCTGGGATCCGTGGTGCACGATCTCGGGCTATCACGGCGTGACGTCGGTAGTGCTGGGCAACTGCGGTTTCGGATTCGCTCCCGTCAAGCCCGAATTCCGCGACCGCTCCATGCTGACCATGACACGCACCGAGGCAATCCCGTATGAGTCCATGCGCCTCGGCATGAACTGGGACTGGGAGACCATCCCGGAATACCTGGATTCGCTCGAGCGGGCCCCCAAGGGCGTCAACGTCATCCAGTACATGCCCACGGCCTCGCTCATGACCTACGTGATGGGACTCGAGAAGGCCAAGGCCGGCGAGCCGGCATCGACCGCAGAGCGCAAGGAGATGGCGCGTCTGTTGCACGAGGGCATGGATGCTGGGCTGTGCGGCTTCTCCATCCAGCGACTCGGTCCCGACAGCGTGCAGGCCGACTACGACGGCTCCCCCATGGTCACCGACATCATGTGCGACGATGACATCTTGAACCTGGCGCGTGTGCTGGCGGAACGGGACGAGGGCTTCATCCAGATCACCCAGGGCACCGGCGACATCCGGGCCGACATCAAGTTTCTCGAGGTCCTTGCAGCGACAGCCCGGCGGCCGATCCTGCACAACGTGGTGGCGCCTGCCCGCAAGGATCCTGAAGTGCACCGCCGTCCGTTGCGTTGGATCGAGAGGTGCTGGTCTGCCGAACTGCCGATCTACGCGCAGTGCGCGACCGGTCGCGCAGGCTTTGCCTTCACGCTCGAGCACTGGAACCTCTATGACGCCTCCCCCGCTTGGCGCACGGTCACCACGGGCACCAAGGAGGACAAGATCGCCAAGATGTCCGATCCCGAGCTGCGCGCCGCGCTCGTGGCTGAGGCCGCCGAGGCAGACCGACGCCTGCAGGTCATCCAGGCTGGTGTGGGCGGCAATCCGAAGGGTCTCGTCGTACAAGGCGTGAACCGCCAAGCTGACATGCAGCAGTACGTGGGCCGCTCTGTCGGCGACCTCGCCGAAGAACAGGGCAAGCACCCCATCGAGGTCATGCTGGACCTGTCGCTCCAGGGCGATCTCAACGTGGAGTTCCTCGGCCCTGACAAGGGCTCAAATGCCGAGTTCATGGGCGAGATGATGCAATCGCCGTACGCCATCCCCGGCGTATCAGACGGTGGCGCGCACACCAAGTTCTTCAGCGGCGGCTCCTACACCACCGACTTCCTGGCGTGGCTGGTGCGTGACGAGGGCACTGTGACGCTCGAAGAGGCCCACTACCGGCTTTCGGCGCTCGCAGCGCACGCGGCAGGTTTCAAGGACCGTGGAACGCTGCGAGAGGGCGCTGCGGCAGATGTCGTGGTCTACGACATGGAAGAGCTCGAGATCGACCCGCCCTGGATTGGAAACGTCGAGTTCGACCTTCCCGGTAACGAATGGCGCCGCGTCCAGCGAGCGAAGGGATACGACCAGATCATCGTCAACGGCGAGGTCACGTTCACCTCCGGCGATTGCACCGGCGCCACCCCTGGCCAGCTGCTGCGCCACGGCCGCGGTTAAAGGGAAGCCTCATGAGCACAATCAATGCAGATAACTACACCGGCCCCACCGAAGTGGATTTCCATTTCGATGTGATGTGCCCGTGGGCGTACCAGACGTCGCTGTGGATGCGAGACGTCCGCGACCGGCTGGGGTTGCAGGTGAACTGGAAGTTCTTCAGCCTCGAAGAGGTGAACTTGCGCGAGGGCAAGAAGCACCCGTGGGAGCGCGACTGGAGCTATGGCTGGTCGATGATGCGCATCGGAGCGATCCTCCGGCGCGATTCCATGGATCTGCTCGACAAGTGGTACGCCACGTCGGGGCGGGCCCTGCACGTCGACGGCAACCGCCCCCACAACCCTGACGTCGCCCGTCACTTGCTTGAGCAGATTGGCGCCGATCCCGACATCGTGGATGTCTCGATCTCCGACGAGACAACCCATGACGAGATCAAGGCGGAGCACCAGCGTGTCGTCGATTCCGGCGGATTCGGTGTGCCGACGCTGTTCTTCGATGACCAGGCAATCTTCGGACCGGTGCTGCTCGAGCCGCCTACTGGCGACGCCGCGCTGCGGATGTGGGACCTCGTCGTGGGCTGGCTGGAATTCCCGCGCCTCTACGAGGTACAGCGACCCAAGATGGAAGATGACGAGCGCGCCATCTACGAGACGTTCAAGCCGTACCTCGAAGCGCGCGACTGGGTCAGCATCAATCGCGGCAAGGAAGTCGGTTTCGAGTCCCAGGCCGCCGGCTGAGCCGCACTACGGGCCACTACTACGGGCCACTGGGCACGCGCGGCGTGCCCCACCACGACGGTCAGGACGCCGTGCGCCCCTCGCCGTCGGGAGCGAGCAGCCCACCCGCTGCGGCGAGGGCACCCGCCATGGCTACGGCGCGCTTATAGACGGCCTCGAAATAGTGCTCCGCAACCGTCTCGCGTCCTGCGAGCGGCGGTTTGCCGAGCGAGCGCACCGTTGAGGTCGGGTCGGTCGTGACCGAGATGCGGCGCGCCTCGGTACCGATATCGGCGTGCGGAACCGCAGCGTCTTCGGTGCTGGCCGTCGTTGCCGCCGAACTGGCGGCAGCATCAGCGTGTTCCGGCGAAATCGCAGCTCTGGTTGTGCCATGCCAGAAGGCTGCGCTCGCCTCAGCAGCCTGCCGTTGCTGGACTTCGGCACCGTCAAGGCGCCGGGTGCGCGAGGTCTTGCGGCGGCGACGGCTGCTCATGACCCACCTGCAACTAAGGCACCGGCAGGCACCAGCTCGGCGATCTCCGGCGTGTCGGCATCGATTCCGTCGAAGTCGTCGGCGAGCAGAGCATCGGCATCGATGCCCAGGGCGTGCCGGAGTTGCTCAGAGTCGAGATCGCCGATGGAGCTGGACTTCGGCAGCACCATGTCGGCGATGCGCCGTTTGCCAGCCACAACCTCTTCCACCCGTTCGTCGACGGTGCCGGGACAGACCAGGCGGTGGCAGATGACTGTGCGCGTCTGGCCGATGCGCCACGCCCGGTCGCGGGCCTGATCCTCCACCGCGGGGTTCCACCAGCGGTCGTAGAGCACCACATGGCTCGCTGCGGTCAGGTTCAGGCCCGTGCCGCCTGCTTTCAGCGAGAGCACCATCGCCCCAGGTCCGTCCCCGGTCTGGAATCGGTGCACCATGCGGTCGCGGGCTGTGCGACCCAGACCGCCGTGATAGCAGTCGATCTGCAGTCCGGTCCGTCGCGTCAGGTGGGTCGCCAGGCGTTCGCCCCAGGTGGCGAAGTGCGTGAATACCAGCGCCCGCTCCCCCGCCGCGAAGACTGCCTCGAGAATCTCGTGCAAGCGGTCGAGTTTGCCGCTGCGTCCGGCGATCTGGCTGTTGATGTCGTCGGGGCGGTAGTTGAGCGGGTGGTTGCAGATCTGCTTGAGCGCGGTGATGGCCGCCAAGACGGCCCCCTTGCGCCTTTCGCCTGCCTGCTCGCTCGCCGCGGTGTCGACGATCAGCTGGTCCAAGACTGCCTGGTACAAGCCGATCTGTTCGGGTGTCATGGCGCAGTGCGCGAGCTCGTCGATTCGGTCGGGCAGCTCAGCGGCGATCTGGGGCTCCACCTTCGTGCGGCGGAACACCAGCACGCCGTTGAGTGCATGCAGGGCTGATTCGGCAGCTCCTCGAGCGTCACCGGGCTGCTGCAGCTGAGCGATGAACGGCGTCCTTGAGCCCACCAAGCCCGGATTGCAGAAGTCCATGATCGCCCACAGGTCGCCGAGCCCGTTCTCGATCGGGGTGCCGGTCAACGCCACACGGATGCGAGCAGACAACCGCCGAAGCTGCTTGGCAGTCTCGCTGGTGTGGTTCTTGATGACCTGTGCCTCGTCGACCACGATGCGGTCCCACGTCACCTCTTCGAGTGCGTCGATGTCGCGCACTGCGGTGCCGTACGTCGTGATCACCACATCGATCTGCCCATTGTCGATTGAACCGGTGCCGTCACGCAGCGCGCGTACCAGCTCTGCGGGTTCGCGCCGAGCCGGACCGTGGTGGATGATCGCTGACAGCCCAGGTGTGAAACGTGCTGTTTCAGCCGCCCAGTTGCCGACGACCGCCGGTGGCGCAATGACGAGTGCCGGCGCTTGGCGCTGGTCTGCCGCGATGCGAGCGAGCACTGTTGGGGTCTTGCCCAGACCCATGTCCAGCGCGAGACAACCCCCAAGACCAGCCCCGTCCAGAAACTCCAGCCACGCGACCGCTTCGGCTTGATAGTTGCGCAGCTCGCCGACGAAACCTTCGGGGCTGGTTCGCGGCGCAGCGGAGATCTCAGCTGCGGAACGCAGCAGGTCAGCCGCCCAGCCACCTCCTGAGATGGTAACGCCGCCACGTACCGTCGGGCCCTCGAGGCCCAGTACCTGGCGCAGCATCTGCGAACCGGTGAGTGCGGTGACGTCTGCTCGTTCGGCAAGCGCAGTAGCCGCTTCGGCCAGGTCGGCATGATCGAGCGCGATCCATTTGCCCCGGTCTCGTACGAGTGGTCGTGCTTGTGAGGCCAGCTCGTGAATCTGATCCGCTGTGAGCTCCACATCTCCAAAAACAGCGGTCCAGCTCACTGCGGTGAGCTGCTGCGCGCCCAGAGCGCTGTCAGTGGCCTCGGTGGCGGTGAGACGCAGCGACGGAGCCGGACGCTCACGCGAGAGGTTCGGGACTTCCACCTTGAAGCCCGCGGACTGCAGCGCCGGGCCGGTGACAGACATCAGTTCCCACGCCTCGTCCTGGCTGAGCACGACCTCCCCGCGTCGCTTGCCGCCAGGGCGCATCAACACCGGCAGCAGCCGTTCAAGGCGGGCGAGCTGGTCGCGTACTTCGGTGCGATGCGAACTGACGCCGCTCACCATCGCCACCTCGACGGGCTCGGCCGTGCCCTCGGGGCTGAGGGCCAGCACTTCCATATGCCAGGCTCCGGCGTCATCAGGCTCGTCGAGCCGCACCACGAGCGACTGGCGCGCGGCATTGGTCACCGGCCTGGCCCACAGCTCGATACGCCGGGCCAGATCCGAGCCTTGAGTAGCTGAACCGACGAAGCGAGTGCCATTCAGGTAGGCCAAGAAGGCCTCTGCCATCTCCGCCCGGCTGCGGGGCTCCGGAGATGCTGCTGGAACGTCAAGGCGCTTTGCGGCGCTCGTCACGATGGCGTCCACCATGCCGGCCAGGGCCGATTGCACCGTCGTGCGCGGCTCTGCTTTCGGTTCGGGAGCCGAGACTGCACCCGGCAAGCGGTCGATGAGCGCTGTCAACCGGTCGGCTTCGGCCGAAGCCGGCTGCCACTGAACCGAGAATTCCGCCGTGTCGGGCCGCTTGCGATTGCGACGCTTTCGAACCCGGTGCAGCCGCGGCACCGTTCGTCCGCCCGCCACCAGTTCCACCGCCATGCGGGCAGTGGTCCGCATCCACAGCGCGCTGGCACTGAGGAGGCGATCGTCGTTGGGGTCGCCGACAGTTCTGTTGAGATGCTCGTTGCCGTGCAAGGATTCGTCGTCGTTCCCCAGACCGTTCTCGGAGATGACGGCAGAGGAAGTCTCGGCCGCTTCCGGAGATGCCGCCCCAGGACTGGTGACCGATCCGTCGAGACCGACCAGCCAGCCCAGGACGTCGCTGACATCGGCCACGACTGCCTCGGCGCTGGTGCCCTCGGGCAGCTTGATATTCGGATGCGGGCGCCAAACGCTGTCCGGCGCGCCTGTAGCGACGAGACGGTCCATGACTCGCTCTGTGGCGTCGGGTTCGGTGCCAGCCCCCGCAGCCCACGCCACGATCCGCCCGGGCTGCCACGACAGCTGCAGCGCCGCTGGCTCCCGCAGCGGTCCCGCAGCGGCACCGGGGGCATCGTCGCTGGCCGTGCCTGAGGGGGTGTCATCGGGTGCATGCGTGGCGTCGAGACCTGTCAGGCGTTCGTAGGCGGCGACAAGCTCACTGAAGTCGGCCTCGAAATCTCGTACCACCTGCCGCCGAATCGGACGCGGCAGACGGCGTGCCCCCGACAGGGAGGCCTCCGTTCGGTCGAGCAGGTCCAGCAGGACCCGTTCCCAGCGCTGCGGATCGGTCTCGAGCGTGGCGACCTCTGCCAGCCCGGCGCTGCCATGCGCCTCTGCCCACACAAGACGAGCGATCTGCTCCCAGCGCATCGACGCCAAGGCAGAGACCGTCGCGCCATTGCGGAGTTCTGCGGCTGCCGTCACGATGACGCCACCGTTGCTGACAGCCGCTGTGGCGCGCGTGAGGACCGCAGGCGCCGGCGCGCCATGGTTCGGAACCAGTGTCTGTGAGTCTTCGTCGCTCATTGCGTCATGAGGGGTACCAACAGGTGCACTACGCCGCCCGTCCGGACTGCGCTGCGCGCTTGGTCCGAGCTGTCGATGCAGGACCCGCTGCGGGCACAGTCACCGTGGTCGGCACTGTGGCCCCGGTCCGCTGCCGAGACTGCACGATTGATGTGCAGTCGTGGCTAGGCAGGGTGAGGGTACTGGACACGCTTCGCATCGCAACGCAACCCTCAGCGCCCCTAGGGCCCCGAATCTGCGAAGTGGTCAAAGCATGTGACGGGTCGCACGCTTACGCTGCGTCGGATGCGATGGTCCGATTCGTTTATCCCGACGCTGCGTGATGCGCCCGCAGAGGCTGAGGCCGTGAGCCATCAACTCCTCATCCGGGCCGGCTTCATCCGTCAGCTGCACTCGGGGCACTACAGCCTGTTGCCGCTCGGTCTGCGAGTGCACACCAAGGTGGCCGACATCGTGCGGGCCGAAATGGACGCCATCGGCGCGCAGGAGTTCTTGCTGCCGGCGATGCATCCCGCCGATCTCTGGCGGCGCAGCGGTCGATTGGCACTCATGGGCTCGGAGATGTTCCGCCTGCGCGATCGCAACGATGCTGATGTCGTGCTGGGCATGACACACGAGGAAGTCTTCGCAACGCTCGCGGCGGAGATGAGCTCGTATCGGGAACTGCCCCAGACCTGGTACCAGATCCAGACCAAGTTCCGTGACGAACCGCGCCCGCGCAGCGGACTGTTGCGCGTGCGCGAGTTCATGATGAAGGACTCCTACAGCTTCGACATGGACGAAGCGGGTCTGGACGCCTCGTTCGAGGCACACCGCGAGGCCTACTTGCGGATCTTCGAGCGTCTCGATCTCGAGGTGATGGCCGTGCAGGCCTCCTCGGGCGCCATGGGCGGCGATGCCAGTGTCGAGTTCATGGTGGCGTCGCCCGCAGGTGAGGACGACGTGGCCCGCTGCAGCTCATGCGCGTACCGGGCCAACGTGGAGCGAGCCCTCGCGGCGGTGCCGACCGTCACCGACCCGCCGTTTGTCACCGCACCCGAACGCTTTCCCACTCCAGGGGTTCGCACGATCGATGCGCTCGCCTCCTTCGACGGCGGCGCGCCGGCTGACCGGCAGATCAAGACCATGGTGATGGTACTCGACGATCAGCTCACCCTCGTGGCCCTGCGGGGCGATCACCAGCTCAACCTGCAGAAACTGGCCGATTGCAGCGGCACCACCGATGTGCGACCCGCCACTGCACCCGAGACGCTTGCTCAGCTCGGTGCCAACCCCGGAAGTCTCGGCGCAGTCGGCGTCGACGATCTGCCGATCTACGCCGATGAAGGGTTGCGCGGCCGTCGGTCCATGACGACCGGAGCCAATGAAGACGACTGGCACCTGCGTGGCGTGGATCCCGAGCGCGACATCATCGATCCGCGTTGGGCCGATCTGCGCGAGGTGTCGGCAGGTGAACCGTGCATCTCCTGTGGCGCTCGGTTGGAGATTGTGCGCTGCATCGAAGCTGGACACATCTTCAAGCTCGGCCGAAAGTACTCCGAAGCGATGGGCGTGTCGGTGCTCGATACGAATGGTGTCGCCCAGACTCCCATCATGGGCAGCTACGGCATTGGGATCGGGCGGGCGATGGCCGCCGTGGCCGAGACGCACCACGACGAGCGGGGCCTGTACTGGCCCGTCGCTGTCGCCCCGTACGAGGCTGTTGTGACCGTCCTCGACCCGTCTGATGATGCGCAGTCGCAGGCTGGCGAGCAGGTCTACGGGACGCTGAGCGACCACGGTGTCGACTGTCTCTACGACGACCGGCCGCTGCGGCCCGGCGTGAAATTGGCCGATGCCGAGCTCGTGGGTATCCCCTACCGCGTCACGATCGGAGCGCGCAGCTTGGCGCAGGGCAACGTGGAGATCACTGAACGCTCGTCCCGTGACACGCGACTGGCAGTGCTCGCAGTCGCCGGTGCCGAAGTCGCTGGGAAGATCCGCGCCAATCGCCGCTGAGATCTGCCGGCCGACGGCTCTGTTTGAGCCCGGCGCGATGTTGCCGTATGTCGACGTTTGCGCAAGGTACGTGATACCGTACTGCTGTACCGTTCTGCGGCACAGTTCCACTATGCGGAACAAACGCTAGGTGGAACAACCCTTCCGCAGGACTCCACGCTGGATGTGAGACAGGCGACCGGGACGGGGGTGCCCGGCACACGTCATGACGATGGCGAGGGGGGCAGGGCATGGCCGACGCGGCGACCGTCGACACCGACGATGCTGATGAAGAGATTGATCTCTCAGCCCTTGACGATGACGATCTCATCGCCCAGATGCACGACGATCTCTACGACGGGCTCGGGCCCGAGATCGTGGAGGGCACAGAACTGTTGCTCGGGCGCGGTTGGGGAGCCGACAAGGTCCTCAACGAAGCGTTGGTCGAGGCCATGCGCATCGTCGGCATCGACTTTCGCGACGGGATCCTGTTCGTTCCCGAGGTACTGCTCGCGGCGAACGCGATGAAGGCCGGCATGGCGATTCTCCGCCCGCTGCTCGCCGAGACCGGTGCCGAACCCATCGGCAAGATTGTCATCGGCACGGTCAAGGGCGACATCCACGACATCGGCAAGAACCTCGTGGGAATGATGCTCGAAGGCGCGGGTTTCGAGGTCATCGACCTGGGCATCAATACCGATGTGGATCAATTCCTCGCTGCTCTCGACGAGCACCGGCCCGACATCCTGGGAATGTCGGCACTGCTCACCACCACGATGCCGTACATGAAGGTCGTCATCGACACGCTCATCGAGCAGGGCTTGCGCGACGACTATCTCGTCATCGTCGGCGGCGCCCCGCTGAACCAGGAATTCGGCGAGGCAGTTGGTGCAGATGCTTACTGCCGCGATGCGGCAGTTGCGTCGGAGACCGCCACTGACCTGATTCGCGTCCGGCGGGCGGCCACGGCCTGAGATGGCCACCCCCAGCGCGCCCGCGGCGATGCCCAGCAGCAGTTCACCTGCTGCGAGCAACGTGCATGCGTCGGCCGAGCGCATCCTCGTGCTCGCCTGTGGCGCGCTCGTCAACGAATTGCAAGCGATTGTCGGCGCCCACGGCCTTGACCACGTGGATGTGGAGTGCCTGCCCGCCAAGCTGCACAACCGGCCCTCGCTCATCGCTGGAGCCGTGCGCGAGCGCATCGCCCGCCTGCAAGCCGCGGGTCGCACCTATTCCCAGGTGCTGCTCGGCTACGCCGACTGCGGCACCTCCGGCGCTCTCGATGATCTCTGCGAAGAGTTCACGGCGAAGTCTGCGACGGGCGATGCTCCTGCGATGTCGCGTATCGAGGGCGCCCACTGCTACGAGTTCTTTGCCACTGCTCAGCGCTTCGCCGAGATGTCTGAGGCCGAACCGGCAACCTTCTACCTCACCGATTACCTGGCCCGGCACTTCGACCTGCTCGTGTGGCGAGGTCTCGGCATCGCCGATCACCCCGAGCTGGCCGAGTTGTACTTCGGCAACTACCAGCGGGTTGTCTTGCTGACGCAGACGCCCAACGGCACGGATCGGGCCCGCATCACCGAGTTCGCACGTGCGGGAGCGGAGCGTCTCGGACTTCCGCTGGAGATCGTCGAGACCGGCTACGGCGACCTTGAGACCGCGCTCACCCACGTCGCAGCACCGAGGGGCCGCTCTGCGATTACCCAGGTGCCCGCGTGACCGACACCATCGTCAGCTCCGCTACGCGTGAAGTCGTCATCGGCTTCGATCGCCCCTTCGTGATGATCGGCGAACGCATCAATCCCACCGGCCGCAAGATGCTCGCAGAGGAAATGCGGACGGGCGACTTCAGCCGGGTTGAAGCCGACGCGCTCGCTCAGGTTGCTGCGGGTGCCCACATGCTCGACGTGAATGCCGGGGTGCCGCTGGCCGACGAACCGGCGATGCTCGCCGCTGCGGTCAAGCTGGTTCAGTCCGTCACCGACGTGCCCCTCTGCATCGATTCCTCGGTGATCGAGGCGCTCGAAGCCGGCGTCGATGCCTACGTCGGCAAGCCGCTCATCAACTCGGTGACCGGTGAAGGCGAGGTCATGGAGCGCATCCTCCCGCTCGTAGCACGAGCCGGGGCAGCCGTTGTCGCGATATCCAACGATGAGACCGGCATCAGTGAGGATCCCGATGTTCGTTTCGAGGTGGCGCGCCGCATCGTGAACGCAGCGGCCGACTACGGCATCCCGCGTCACGACGTGGTGGTGGATCCGTTGGTAATGCCCATCGGTGCCATGGCGACCGCGGGTCGGCAGGTGTTCCAGCTTGTGCGACGCCTGCGAAACGAACTGGGCGTGAACACCATCTGCGGCGCGTCGAACGTGAGCTTCGGCCTGCCCAACCGCAACCTCATCACCGGCACGTTCCTGTCGATGGCGATCGGTGCCGGAATGACCTCAGCCATCATGAACCCGCTCCACGCCGAAGTGAAGGCAGCCGTGATGGCCGGCGATGTCCTGGCGGGTAACGATCAGAACTGCGCGGCGTGGATCTCCGAGCACCGAGATCGCAGTGCCATGGGGGCGAACAACGTTGCCGGTGGCCGAGCCGGCGCCGGCGACCGTCCTCGCCGGCAGGGCGGACGTCGCGCTCGCACCGGTTAGCGAGGTCCCGATGCCACCGGGCCCGCTCCCGCCTGCCGACCTCAGCCCAGGTTCGGTGATTGACGCCGACCGGGTAATCGCAGTGGGCGAAGCGGTGTGTGACGAGGCTGGCGTTGAGACCCTGAGTTGCAAGGTGGTGTTCACCCCCTCAGGCCGAGCGGGCACCGTGAGCGCAGGCACAACTGTGCTCGACGCAGCTCGCGACCTCGGAGTGGATCTCGACAGCGTGTGCGGCGGGCGCGGCATCTGCGGCCGCTGCCAGGTCGTCCCCTCCATGGGCTCATTCCCGAAGTGGGCCATCACGGCCCGTGCCGACGCTCTCAGCTCGCCGGGCGCAACTGAGACTGCCTACGGGGGCCGTCGACCGCTGGGTGCCGATGCCCGACTCGGTTGCCAGGCCCGTGTGTGCGCCGACCTCGTCGTCGACGTGCCGCCTGAGAGCCAGCTGCACGGCCCTGTGGTGCGCAAATCGATCGATGTCGGCGACATTGCGCTGGACCCGCTGTCGACATTGCACGCGGTCACCGTGCCGCCGCCGACATTGGACGAGCGCCGTGGTCTCGCTCAGATCGTGATCGACTGTGTGGCCGCCGAATGGGGCGTTCGCCTCGCTGGGATCCTGCCTGGGGCGCTTGCGGGGCTCCACGCGTCGGTCGCCGCGGGCACTCCCGACGATGCCGGCAACCGGCTGGTCACGGTTGCCGTTCGTTGGAGCGGGCCAGAACCGTCGGAGCGCAACGGAATGGTGGCAGCGGTCTGGCCCGGAGTCGTGACCGCAGCACTCGGTGTTGCCATCGACATCGGCTCGACGACCGTCGCGGGCCATCTGACCGACCTTCACAGCGGCGAAGTGCTGGCCTCGGCAGGCCGGATGAATCCCCAGATACGCCTGGGCGAGGACCTGATGAGCCGGGTGTCGTACGTGATGATGAACCCCGGAGGGGCGCCCGAGCTCACCGCGCTCGTTCGCGACGCCCTCGCAGCGCTGATCGCCGAGTTGTGCGCAGACGCCGGCTTGGAGCCGGTCTCGGTGCTGGAGGTCGTGCTTGTCGGCAACCCGATCATGATCCACATAGCGCTCGGCATCGACCCGACCCCGCTCGGGCAGGCGCCGTTCACCCTGGCGACCGACGCCGCCGTCGAGCTCGACGGATCCGAGTTGGACCTGCCATGCTCAGCGGCTCGGGTCTATGTCGGGCCGGCAATCGCCGGGCACGTGGGCGCGGATGCCGCAGCAGCGGTGCTCGCCGGCGGACCGCACCGAGATGAGGCAATCACGCTCCTGGTGGACGTGGGCACGAACGCCGAGATCGTGCTGGGCAGCTCGAACGGACTGTGGGCAGCCTCCAGCCCGACCGGTCCCGCGTTCGAGGGAGCGCAGATCAGCTGCGGCCAGCGAGCGACACCGGGGGCGATCGAACGGGTACGCATCGATCCGACGACGTGGACGCCCCGCGTGCGCGTCATCGGCTGCGACCTGTGGTCCGACGAACCCGGCTTCGCCGAGGCGATCGAGCGACAGGTGGCCGCCGGTTCTCGCAGTGCTGCTGCAGGGGTGACTGGGATCTGCGGCTCCGGGATCATCGAAGTCATCGCCGAGATGTATCTCGCGGGCGTGCTCTGCGCCGATGGGGTCATCGCGGCGCCGCCGAGCGAGGGCGAGCGGGCAACCCGGGTGATCTCGGTGGGCCGCACGTCGTCGTTCGTGCTGTACGAGCCGCCCGAAGGCACCGGCGGCCCGACCATCACCATCACCCAGAACGATGTCCGGGCGATCCAGCTGGCAAAGGCAGCACTGCGCGCCGGCATCGATCTGCTGTGTGAGCGTGCCGGCATCGCAGCACCCGATCGTGTGCAGCTCGCTGGAGCGTTCGGCGCACACATCGATCCGGTGCGGGCGATGGTGCTCGGCCTCATCGGCGATTGCGACCCGGACGCAGTGTGCTCTGTCGGGAACGCTGCGGGCACGGGGGCAGTTCGAGCGCTGCTGTCAGGCAGTCAACGCGCCGAGATGGAACGGGTGGTCCGCGACATCCGCAAGATCGAGACCGCTACCGAGCCCCGATTCCAGGAGCTCTTCGTGGCAGCCATGGCGCTCCCCCACGCCACAGCCCCCTCTCCGAGGCTCTCGACGGTCATTGAGCTGCCGGAACGAACGGACCCCGGTGCCTCCGGTGGCGCACGCTCTGATCGATCCCCACGCCGCTCCCGGCAGCGACGGCGGCGATGAGTGAAGGTAGGTCTGCAGTAGAAGGTTCTGCAGTGGAAGGCAAAAGCAACGATGACTGAACGAACACGACGGCGAGGAGGCGGGCGGGCGGCCCGGCAGGCTCTGCGGGCGGCCAGTGACGAAGTCACGTACACCCACCTGACCCGCAGGCTGGCCCCGGTCAGTGTGCTGGACTCCGAAGGTCTGGCCCAGATTGAGGCGAATGCCGAGACGATCCTGTCCGAGGTTGGTATCGCCTTTCAGGAATTCCCTCGCGCCTTAGAGCTGTGGCGCGACGCGGGTGCCGATGTTGATGGGGAGCTCGTCCGCTTTCCACGCGGTCTGTGCCGGCAGATCGTTCAGGACAACGCGCCCTCGGAATACATTCAGCACGCCCGCAATCCGGCTCGGTCCGTGCCGATCGGCGGCGATGCGACGGTCTTTGCCCCGAATTACGGATCGCCGTTCGTGACCGACCTCGACAAAGGACGTCGCTACGCCACGCTCGAAGACTTCGAGAACGTGGTGAAGCTGACGTGGATGCTCCCCCACCTGCACCACAGCGGCGGCACCGTGTGCGAGCCGGTGGACGTGCCGGTGAACAAGCGCCATCTCGACATGGTGTATTCCCACCTGCGGTACAGCGACAAGCCGCTCATGGGTTCGGTCACCGCGGCCAAGCGAGCCGAGGACTCGGTCGAGCTGTGCCGTATTGCGTTCGGCGGCGACCTGGGCGACCGCGCGGTGCTGACGAGCCTCATCAATGCATCGTCGCCCTTGCGCTGGGATGCCACCATGCTCGGTGCCGCGGAGGTCTACGCGCAGCACAACCAGGCGTGCGTGATCTCGCCGTTCATCCTGGCCGGGGCCATGTCGCCGGTGACGGTGGCCGCGCTCGCGGCACAGTGCCTGGCCGAGGCGTTGTCGGGCATGGCGTTCTGCCAGCTGGTGCGCCCGGGCGCGCCTGTGATCTTCGGAACGTTTGCCTCGTCGATGTCGATGGCGACCGGAGCCCCGACCTTCGGCACGCCCGAGGCAGGTCTGGCCATCTACGTCATGGCCGAGCTCGCCCGGCGCCTCGGACTGCCCTTCCGTTCAGGCGGGCAGTTCACGTCGTCCAAGGCTCCCGATGCACAGGCTGCCTACGAATCGGCATCCACGCTGCTGCCCACCATGGCAGCGGGCGTGAACTTCGTGCTGCACGCAGCGGGTTGGCTTGAGGGCGGCCTGGCGCTGAGCTACGAGAAGCTCATCATGGATGCCGACCAGCTCGGAATGATGGAGGTCTACGCCAAGGGCATCGACATGTCGCCCAACGGGCAGGCCGTCGAAGCGTTCCTCACGAACCCTCACGGCAACCATTTCCTGGGACACCCGCACACGCTGGAGAACTTCGAGTCGGCCTTCTACCAGTCCTCCATCGCAGACAACAACAGCTTCGAGCGTTGGTCAGACGACGGCTCGCTCGACGCAGCCCAACGCGCCAATGCGGTGTGGAAGCAGATGCTGGCCGACTACGAGCCGCCGCCGATCGACCACGCCATCGACGCCGAGCTGCGTGACTACATCGCCCGCCGCAAGGCCACCGAGCCCGACGCCCTCGTCTGATCCTTCCTCGCGCCCAGTCGACGTCACACGCCCAAGAAGTCTGCGGCCGCCACAGTCGCGCGCGTCTGCGGACTCAGAGGAATTGACAGTGAGCCTGCTGGGTACGCACCGCGAATTCACCGTGTACGACGGTCCAGCGATCAGTACGGTGCGGGCGAGTGGATGGCAAGGAGATTCTCATCGTCGCTGGCCCCAACGGCGCCGGCAAAACAACCTTCGCGCTCGACTTCTTGAACGTCGAGGCACGTGGCCTGGCCTTCGTGAACGCCGACCTCATCGCCGCAGGCCTGGCACCGATGGAACCGTGGCACGCCGATATACGTGCGGGCCGCTTGATGCTGACCGAACTCGACCGGCTTGCGGCGGAGGGCCGCAGTTTCGCCTTCGAGACCACGCTGTCAGGGCGCGGCTATCTCCGCAAGATCCGTCGATGGCGCAGCGACGGCTACCGGGTCAGGCTGGTTTTCCTCTCGCTGCCGTCAATCGACGACGCCATCGCTCGGGTTCAGCTGCGCGTCTCCCGCGGCGGGCACAACGTTCCGGAGGATGTCATTCAAAGGCGCTTCCGCGCAGGCTTCGACAATTTCCGGCGCGAGTACTCCGCTATGGTTGATGAGTGGATACTCTTTGACAATCAAAGAGACGAACCCCGGGTTCTCGAATGGAGCATCCGCATTGACTGAAGCAGCCACAGCGAATGCAGCGGGTCAACTTGGCGGCGACCCGAGCAGCAACGGCAACGGTCTTCCCTCAGGGGACGAGTTCATTGCGAGTGTCACCAGGTCACTCATCCGGGCAGCGAAACAGGCGCATCTGATCGCCTACCAGACAGGCACGGGCGTGGCCTATTCGCGCGACGGCGTGTTCGGCGTGTACAAGCCCGACCCAGCGATGTACGAAGACCTCATCCCGCCTCCTTTCGAAGACGAACGGGTGCTGCACGTCGAATCCTGAATCTGGTGCGGGGCGCTGGGCATCGATGCTCGAGGCGGCCCTCGCGCTGTCACGTGCGACTGCGGACAGACCGCTTTCGGCGAGCTGAGACAGCTCAGGACGCGACGACGGCAGCGACGCCCACCACGGCAGCGGCGATGCCGATGGCTTGGCGCATGTTGATGGGATCGTTGTAGGCGGCCCGGCCGACGAGGACGCTCATCACCGGGAACATGGACGCGCCCACGACGGTTGCCGGCGCGTCGAACCAGATGCCGACGATGAAGAAGATGGTGGCACCGGCGCTAGCGATTCCCGTCAGCACGGCGTAGCCCATCACCTCGGGCGGAGGCAGTGCCGGCAATCGGCGGATCGCAACCAGCGCAGCCATGGCCGCCACCGAGGAGAGCCGTTGCCCGACTCCCGGCCAGGCACCCGAGCTCTCGGAGAGGTCCACCAGGATCCCGAGTCCCACCCCGTACGCGAGACCCGACACCAGTGCCCATGCCGTTCCGGTCGCCACGTGAGTGCCGCGGGTGCCCCCGGCGGTCACCAGTCCAAGGCCTCCGAAAGCCACCGCCGCGCCGACGATGGCGATGAGCGGCGGGTCGTGGCCTCGCAGCGTGGTGTAGGCGAACGGGATGACGGCTGACAGCGTGGCGACGATCGGTGCAGCCACTGCCGACCCGGCCCGATCCAGCGATGTGTAGTAGCAGGCAAGACCCGTGCCCAAGCCGACGCCCGAGACCAGGCCGCGCAGGAAGTCGTCGCTGGCGAACGATCCTGGAACGAAGGGCACGATTGCGAGCGAGATGATCGCTGCGGTGCCCTGAAACGTGATCATCGCCGAGAGGACGTGGCACCGCATCACCACACGGCGTCCGAACAGGTCGCTGGTGCCGATGCTCACTGAGGTGAGCAGACCGAACAGTGCCCCCATCGATCCTGCCTAGGGCCGTTGCGCCATCACCGGCGCCGGCGCAGCAGCGCAGCCACCGCAGCGGAGGCCCGTGCAGGGATCGGGAGGAACTGGCCCTGCTGTGCCACGGTCGGACCGGCAACGAGCAGCATGCGGGCAGCGACGAACACTGCGACCGAGACATACGCCGCCGCCATGACGAAGTAGAACGCGTTGAGCGTGACCGACATAGCGATTGCCGCACAGATCGGGCCCACCGTGGCGCCGACCCCGTTCATGCGCACCAGCACAGCACTGGCCCCGGCTCGCTGGGAACCCCGAAGCCAATCGTTCGTCTGTGCCACAGCCATCGAATAGATCGGGTAGGCGAACGCTCCCATCACTCCCATGACGACGATGCCTGCGAAGCCCCGCTCGTCGAGAGCGAGCATGACCAGGCAGGCGGCGCCGGCAATGGAAGCTGCCGCCACGATGACGATGCGCCGAGGCACGCGATCTGAGAGGCGACCGAGCGGGATCTGCCCGAACAAGCTGCCGATCATCGGGGCTGCAACGAACAACGCGACCTGCAGCGGCGACAATCCCCTTGATGCGGCGTACACCGACCCGATGCCGGAGATGGATCCCAGAGCGGCGCCGACCAGGAAGGCCACCACCACGCCGGTGGGTGCGGTCCCCATGAGCGTCCGCAGGCCGACTGATTCATGCTCCATCACCGGCGGGTTGGCAGATGCGGACAGCGACATCGGCACCAGCGCCAGCGAGACCAGCACGGAAACCACGGCGAACAGGGCGAATCCGTTGGTGTCGGCGACGACCACCAAGAGCTGGCCCGCGGCAATGGCGCCCATCGTGATGACCATGTAGCGGGCCACCATCCGGCCGCGATTCTCGTTTGTCGCCAGCTCATTCAGCCACGTCTCGGCAACGACGATCAAAGCGGCGAAACACACCCCCCACATAAAGCGACATGCACCCCAGGTCAGTGGGTCGACGAAGACCGCCTGGACGAGCACGACGCTGCTGCCAGCCGATGCCCCCGCAGCGAAAACGCGTACGTGACCGACTTGACGCAGGAGATGAGGAGCCAACGCGGAGCCCGCCAGGAAGCCGACGAAGTTCATCGCCATGACCAGACCCGCAACGGTCGAACCGAAGTCTTCCGAGGTGGCCCGAACTCCCAGCAAGGTGTTCTGCAGTCCGTTGCCGGCCATCAGGAGCGCGATGCCGGCAAAGAGGGCTGTGCTGCGGGCGGTGTGTGAAGCGAGAGCCGGGCCGCCCACGTGGGGTTCGGCGACTGTTGCGCGGGCGATCTGGGGAACATAGCCAGTTGCCATCTCATGTGCGCGGTGGAGGGCACGTTCGCGGCGGCTGATCCGTACCGTCGTCGAAGCGCCGTCTTCGGCGCCTGTACCGGATGCGCCGCCTTCGGCGCCTGTGCCTATTGCGCCGCCTTCGGCGGCCGGGGTCGGCTCGTTCGCCGACACCTGTGGCTAGTGCTCCGCTGTGTCAGTCGTCGGTGGCTCGAAGGCTGGCGCGTGTACGTACTGCCAGCCGAATCGACCCTTGATGCACAGGTGGCCGCTCGTCACCGAGTGATCCGCGGGCGACATCACCTTGACGATCTGCTCGTCTTGTACATGCAGTTCGAGATTGCATCCCACGCCGCAGTACGAGCACACGGTGCGGGTGACGGACTGGTCGTCGGGGCGCCACTCCCCCACTGCGCGCAGATCGAACTCGCTCCGAAATTGCAGCGCCCCCGTCGGGCACACCGCAACGCAGTTGCCGCAATAGACACACGCACTCTCGGGCAATTCGACGTCGTACTCGGTACGGATGCGGGCATCGAAGCCACGCCCGGCCACGGCGATGGCGAAGGTGTGCTGGGCGTCATCGCCGCATGCTTCGACGCACTTGTAACACAGCACGCAGCGGTCGTACGCGCGGATGTACAGATCGTCCTGGATGCGGACGGGATCGTCGACACGGGCGGGTTCGGAGGTGGCCTCGTCTCGGGGCGCCGAGCTGTACCGATCCGGGTCGGCGCCGTAGTGCTGTGACCATGCGTTGATTTCGGAGGCTTGGCTGAGGTCGTTGGCAGAGCCCAGAAACTCCAGCACCATGCGCCGGCTGTGACGCACCCGTTCGGAGTCCGTACTGATCGCCATGCCGTCTTCGGCGGGTCGTGAGCAGGCGGGCACCAATGTGCGCGACCCCTCGAGTTCTACGACGCAGACACGGCAGACGTTGACCGGGGTCAGATTGGGGGCCCAGCAGATGGTGGGCGTCTCCACTCCGGCTTCGGTGCAGGCGGCCAGAATCGTCTCACCCGCGGGCACCGTGACCTCACGGCCGTCGATGCTCAGCGTGACAGGCGTCTCATCAACGTTCTCACCGGATGCGTTCATGCTTGATCGTCTCCTAGCAGACCGAGCCGCATCGCCGAGAGCACCGCTGAAGCCGCCGTGTGGCCGAGACCGCAGATGGACGCATCGCCCATGGCGGTGGCGATGTCCCCCAGCAGCTCGCGCTGGGGGTCCGTCGGCGCGCCAGCCACGCGGATCTTCCTCACCAGCTCGTGCTGACGGACGGTACCCACCCGGCACGGCACGCACTGCCCGCACGACTCGTCCCGGAAGAACTTGGCCAGTCGCTCGATCACGGCGCCCATCTCGGCGGTGTCGTTGAAGACCATCACCGGGCCTGAGCCGAGCGTCGTGCCCGCAGCACGCGTGTCCTCCAGCGAGAGCGGAAGATCGGTGGCGTCGGGTCCGACGAAGCTGCCCGCAGCGCCGCCCAGCAGGACTGCCTGCAGCGTGCCTTGCACGCCACCGGCCAGCGTCAGCAATTCACCCAGGGTCATCCCGAAGGGAGTTTCATAGAGCCCTGGTCTGCCGACGTGTCCGGACAGGCAGAACAGCTTCGTCCCCGGCGAACCCTCGGTTCCCATGCTGCGATACGCCTCGGGACCGATTCGCAGGATCTCGCTCACGTTGAGCAGCGTCTCAGGGTTGTTCACGACCGTGGGACGGCCGAATAGCCCGTGCGTGGTGGGGAATGGCGGCTTGTTGCGAGGCTCTCCCCGGAATCCCTCGAGCGAGTTGAACAGAGCGGTCTCCTCGCCGCAGATGTAGGCACCGGCACCTCGGCGCAACTCGATGTCGAAGCGCTGGCCCGATCCCGCCGCATCGTCGCCCAGCCAGCCCGCGGACCGAGCCTGTGCGATGGCGTGCCGCAGACGCTGCGTGGCCAACGGGTACTCCCCCCGGATATAGATCCAGCCCTGCTCAGCACCCACGACCAGACCGGCGACCGTGATGGATTCCACGATCGCCAAAGGGTCCAGCTCGCACAGCAAGCGATCTTTGAACGTGCCGGGCTCGGACTCGTCGATGTTGGCCACGACGTGCTTGGGGCCGTCTCCGTCGGCCACCGCCCGCCACTTGATGCCGGTGGGAAACGCCGCTCCGCCCCGGCCGGACAGCCCCGCTGCGCTGACCTGTGAGATCACCTCGTCAGGTCCGAGGCGCAGCGCTGCGTCGAGCGCTGCGCCCCCACCGCGGTCCTGGTAGGCCTCCATCGAGGTGAACTCATCTGGGCCCCAATGGCGTCCCACCAGGTGTCGCAGCAAGCTGGGCGCCTCAGGGGTTGAAGCGGTGACGCTCACCAGCAGTGAGTCAGGTCCGCCGTCGTCAGCCGGCACTCGATCGGGTTCACGGCGACCTTGGATGAACACCGCCGGAGCGCGTTCGCATTGCCCAAGGCACGGCCCTTCGTGCACCGCGTGGCCCTGAGAGCGGAGATGCTCTGCCAACGGTGCCGCGCCGGCGAGTGCGCAGATTGGGTCGACGCAGACGTGGCGGACGCTGAGCTCGTGAGATGGGGCGTCGGTGCGGAACATCTCGTAGAACGTGGCCACCCCGTAGGCCTCAGCCGGCGGCACACCCAGCGTGCGACCCACAAAGTTCAGACCGCCTGGCGAGATCCACCCCGCCTCTCGTTGAAGGGTATGCAGGGCGGGCAGCAACAGGTGCCGCATCTGCTTGCGGCGGCGTGTGCCTCCCCGTACGAGACGGGGGTGATCTACCACGACGGCGCCATCGCCGACATCGGTAACGCTGAGCGCGGCCATTACCGCTCGTCGTTCCGATGCGGTGGGTTCCGCATCGGAGAAGAACAGGTCAGCCACCAGCGCCACCTGCCGCAGCAGCTGGGCTTGATGCGTCGCCTGCGGCGTCCGGGTCCAATGCGCCGCCTGCGGCGGCTGGGTCCAATGCGCCGCCTGCGGCGTTCGGGCCGGATCTCAGCGGGTCGATGCGTACCGCTGCAGCCTTGAATTCGGCTGTCCCGCTGCGCGCGTCCCAGGTGTCATTGGTGAGCAGGTTCGAATCGACCAGATCCGGGAAATGGAACGTCGTGAACACCAGGCCGGTGGGCAGGCGATCGGTGACGTGCACCTCCATGTCCACCGAACCGCGGGGCGAGCTCACCCGGACCGCATCGCCTTCGGCGATCCCGAGATCTGCCGCGTCGGCGGGACTCACTTCGATCGCGTCGCCGGATCGGATCGGCGAGGAATAACCGGCTGACTGCGCGCCCGTGTTGTACGAGTCGAGGACCCGGCCGGTGGTCAGGCGCAGCGGGAACTGCTCGCTCAATACCTCGGCGGGCGGGCGATGTGTGACGACCGAGAACGGCGCAGGAGCGTGACCCCCCAGATCTGGCTCCCAGAGCCACTCGTGGAGGAACTCCGTGCCCGGATGGTCCTCGTCGGGACACGGCCACCGCAGGCCGCCGCTTTCGGTGAGCCGCTCCCAGCTCATGCCGCCGTGCAGCGGCGACAGCGATCGCAGCTCGTCCCAAAGTCCTTCCGGCGAGGTGGTGGGCCACTGCGCCCCCATGTGCAACGCCAAGTCGCTGATGATCCGCACATCGTCGCGTGCATCACCTTGCGGCGGCACTGCGGCTCGCACCCGCTGGACACGGCGTTCCGAGGACGTCACCGTGCCCTCGCTGGATGCCCAGCCCGCTGCCGCAGGCAGGACCACGTCGGCCATGCGGGCGGTGCGTGTCAGCGAGATGTCCTGCACGATGAGCAGATCGAGCCCCTCGAGCAGCTTGCGGGCGTGCGCCACGTTGGCCTCAGAGTCGGCTGGGTTCTCCCCAATGACGTACAGGGCTCGAAGCTCACCCTCTTCCATGGCTTCGAACATCAAAGTGAGATGCTTGCCGGGTACAGGGTTCAGCTCGCAGCCCCACGTGCTCTCGAACTTCGCCCGGGCCTGCGGATCCACGAGCGGCTGGAATCCAGGCAGACGGTCTGGCAACGCGCCCATGTCACCGCCGCCCTGAACGTTGTTCTGGCCTCGCAGGGGCACGAGGCCCGAGCCGCGACGTCCGACATGTCCCGTGAGCAGCGACAGGTTGCACAGCGAAAGCACGTTCTCGACAGCCGTGTGATGTTCGGTGATGCCCAGCGTCCACAGGATCTGCGCTCGGGGAGCAGTGGCGTATGCATATGCCATGTCCGCAATGGCCTGAGCCGGCACGCCAGTCAGCCGCTCGCCTTCGTCGAGCGTGAATGGTTCGACCGATGCCGCGAAGGCATCGAAGCCCGTGGTCGCATGGTCGATGAAGGACTGGTTGTGCAGGCCCTCGGCAATGATCTCGCGGGCCATGGTGTTCGCCAGAGCGATATCGGTACCCACGTCGAGACCCAGCCACACGTCCGCAAACTCGGCCGAGGAGGTGCGGCGGGGATCCACCGCATACATTTCGGCTCCGTTGTCGAGGCCTCGCAACAGATGGTGGAAGAAGATCGGGTGCGCCGCGCGAGCGTTCGATCCCCACAGCAGGATCACATCGGCCTCGTGGATCTCTTGGTAGGAACTTGTCCCGCCTCCGAGACCGAACACCGTCGCCAGACCGACGACAGAAGGCGCGTGTCAGGTGCGATTACAGGAGTCGATGTTGTTGGACTTCAGCACCGTTCGCATGAACTTCTGGGCTGCATAGTTCATCTCGTTCGTGCTCTTCGAGCATGAGAACATGCCGACGCCACCGGCTCCGTGTTGCTGCGTGGCCGCCGCCAAGCCCGTTGCGGCACGGTCGAGCGCGTCGTTCCAGCTCACAGGCCGCAGGACGCCGCCGTCGCGAACCAGCGGCGTGTCGAGCCGGGGCAACGATCGGTTGCGGTTCCTCAATCGTGAGTTGATCCGCTGTGGCATCAGCCTTCCCCCCAATGGATGACCCCGTCGCGCGCTCGGCCCCGATAGTAGGACGCGGACACGTCACCGTCCGTCACCTGTGTCCCGATTTGTTCCACAGAGCAGAACAGTTCCACAATACGGTACAAAATGGCGGTCAGGAGACGGGCCTGTGTCGCACGCGGGGTACGGTGGTGAGAGTGCAGTCCATCTCTCGTGCGTTTGCGGTGCTGCGCGCGCTGGCCGTCGGGCCCCAAGGCGTCACCGACGTTGCGGACAGCGTCGGACTGCCCAAGAGCACGGTGGCGCGACTGCTGACATCGCTTGAAGCCGTCGGTGCGGTCGCTCAGGACGACACCGGCGGCGACTACCGGATCGGGCAAGGGCTCATCGACATCATCGGTGCTGCTGGTGACGACCGAGGTCTGCTGGCTGCGGCGCGCCCACACCTGCACAGCCTGGTCAACCAGGTCGGCGAGACGGCGGGAGTGAGCGTTCGTGCGGACCGGACGGTCTATTACCTCGACCAGGTCGAACCCGAATCTGAAGTGCAGGTGCGCTCGTGGATCGGTGAGTACTGCCCATTGCACCTGGTGCCCTCGGGACTGGTCTACCTGGCGCATCTCAGTCCCGAGTCCTTGGAGGAGTACCTCGCAGGCGGCCTCGAGGCGACGACCGCGAACAGCGTGGTCGACCCAGACGCGTTGCGGACCCGGCTGGTGCAGATCGCCAGCGCGGGCTATGTCTGGGTGTACGAGGAGTTCGCCGCCGGCATCAACTCGGCGGCGGCACCGGTGCTGAATGAGGAAGGCACCGCGGTGGCGGCGCTGCACGTGCATGGCCCCGCCTACCGGTTCCCCGATCCGAACCGCACCCACGACATCGGCCTCATGCTGATCGCGGCGGCATCGAATCTGGCCGAGCACCTCGCCGGCCGGGCACCCCTGTCGATGTGAAGCCGGGCTAGCTGGGGCGGTCGCGGCGTCGCCGGATCTCGTCGGAGATCGCCGGCACCACTTCGTGCAGATCGGCGATGACGGCGTACCCCGCCTTGGTGACCATGTTGGCTTCAGGGTCGATGTTGATGGCGAGGATGTTCTTCGATCCCATGGCACCCACCCAATGCTGGATGGCGCCCGAGATGCCGCACGCGATGTAGATCTGCGGAGCAATGCGGGTGCCGGTCTGGCCCACCTGATCGGCGTGATTCCGCCAGCCGTTGTTCGTGACAGCACGAGAGCAGCCGACGCGGCCGCCGAGCAGCTCGGCAAGCTCTTCGAGCTGGGCGAATCCCTCCGCGGAGCCGACGCCGCGGCCGCCAGACACCACGACCGGCGAGGTCGACAGCGTGATGCCCTCGGTCAGGGTGACCCGGTCACGAACCAAGGTGCGCCGCGCCTCGGCGCCCACCTCGGGCTCGAAGTCGACAACTTCGGAAGCGACGACGTCGCCGGGTACCTGTTCGGCCTCGATGGCGTGCTGGGCGTAGGTCAACAACGGCAGAGTCGTGTCCAGCGTCACGTCCTCGAGCAGCGATCCGCCCCACTGGATCCGGGTGATCTGCCACGGTTCGCCTCCAGCCGACACGCTCACGCAGTTGGCCACGAGCGGCAGATCGATTCGGGCCGCCAGCTGGGCCATCGCTTCGGCTCCTCGATCGGTGCCCGCCGCGACCACCGCGGCGGGCTGTGAGGCGTCGAGGAACGACGTCAGCGCAGCGCCCCAGGCATCGGGCCCGTAGTCGGCCAGCAGCTCGTGGCGTCCGCAGTGCACAGTCGTTGCGCCGTAAGCCGCACAGGCAGCGGTGAGCTCGGCGCCGTGGGACTCGAACAGCGTCACGTCGCCCAACACGACTGCCTCGGTGGCTACACCGAGATCGCAAGCCAATGCCCGGGCAGCGGTGAGGGCCTCAAGGGCACCGCCGGAGGGCACACCACGGTCGTGGTCGATGAGCACAGCGACGCCGCTCACAGCACGCCCAGTTCGTCCAGCAGGTCCACCACGGCGGGAGCAGCTTCGGCACTGTCGCCAAGCACGACCGTGGTGCTGGCACGCTCGGGCGGTCGGTGCAGCCGCACCCGGGCCTGCCCTCCCGCTGCAGCGTCCTGCGCACCCTCGAGCAACTGGATCTGTGCCTTGCGTGACGCCAACCGTCCCTTCATCGTCGGGTAGCGGGGCAGGTTGATGCCCTCCTTGACGCCCATGGCGCAGGGAGCGTCCAGCTCGTACACCTCATAGCCGGCGTCGGTCTCGCGGCGAGCCACAAAGCCGTTCTCTGCGATGTCGATGCCCTTGATGCCGTTCACGATCGGGCGGTTGAGCGCGTGAGCGACACGGATGCCGACCTGGAAGTTCCCGCCGTCAGCCGACTCGTTGCCGAACAGGATGAGATCGAATTGCCCGCCGGCCGCCTCGAGTACCCGCACTGCGTCGGTGATGGCGACTGCAGTGCGCTGGGGATCCCAGTCAAGTCCGCCGGGGGCAGTCACCAGCGCTAGTGCGGTGCCTCCGACGCTGGCTGCGTAGCGCAACTGCTCGGTCGATTCTTCGGGTCCCAGGGTGAGCACGACCACGGCATGGTCGTCGCCGTCGAGCCGCTCGGTGATCTGCGCGGCTTCCTCCACAGCGCATTCCTCGTGGGGGCTGGTGGTGAAACCCAGGTGCGCTGTGTCGACCTGGCTACTGTCGGGGGTCACGTTGATGCGCGAGCCCACCGCCGGAACTCGCTTCACACAAACCAGGATGCGCACTGGCGTGCCCTTCAGGCCTTCATGGCGCTGTCATCGGGATCGAACAGTGCGAGGTTCGATCCGGTGGCCGCCACCGTCACCGGATACAACTCGTTCTGGTACATCACTGAGAGCTCGGTGCCCGCCGTCGCCAGCTCGCTGGGCAGGTAGGCCATCGCCAGGTAAGCGCCGAGTGATGGCGCGTTGCCAGCGGTCGTCACGCGGCTCACCCTGCCGTGCGAATCGGTGATCCGTTCGCCCGCCGGCGTCAGGACCGGCTCGTTGCCGGCTCCCATCGGGAAGCGGTCGTAGCCCTCGGCGCAGCGCAGACTCTCGAAGCGCAGCATTGCCAGCCGGGCGACGGGCGGTGCCTCGCGGGCTGCAAGGTAAGCCTCTTTGCCGATGAAGTCTGTGGCCTTCACGCGGGGCCGTGCCAGGCCCGCCTCCACCGGGTTGTACTCGTTCTCGAGCTCAGCGCCCATGAGCCGGTAACCCTTCTCGAGTCGCCCGGTGGTGCCGTAGACACCTGCTCCGACCGGTCGCAGGTTGAAGTCTTGCCCGGCCTCGGCAATGGCATCCCACAAAGCGAGACCGGCGCTGGTGGCGCAGTAGATCTCGAAGCCGGCATCACCGACATAGGAGATACGGAACATCTGCGCCGGGATCCCGGCCAGCAGCGCGTTGCGCACCTGCCCGTAACCGAACGCCTCCTGGGACAGGTCCGTCTCGGTCAGGGTCGCCAGCAGCGCGACAGAGTTGGGACCCCACACGCCATAGGTGGCGAGGGCCTCGGTGCGATTCTCGAAGGCCACGCCGCTGGCGGGCAAGTTGTGCCGGAACCAGTACTCGTCGCGGCCGCCGTCGAACGCACCGGTGGCGATGCGGTACCGGTCCTGCGCGAGGCGCACGATGGTGAGGTCCGAACGGAAGCCGCCGTCCGGTGTGAGCACAGGGGTATAGATCGACCGCCCGACGGGCAGGTCGCACTTGTTGACGACCATCCTCTCGATGTAGGGCACGACATCGGGACCCGACACCTCGAACACTTGGAAGGGCGAGATGTCCACCAGACCGCAGTGTTCGCGCAGGTGCAGATGCTCGGCATCGGTGATGGGGCTCCACCAGCGGGCATCCCACTCGTGAGTGCGGCCTCCGATGCCGTAGTGCTCGACGAGATCAGCGTTCGAGGAGTACCAATGCGGTCGCTCCCAGCCGCCGGCCTCGAAGTAGAAGGCGCCCAGCTCATCGGTGCGGGCCTTCGCAGGGCCGCACGTCACGTTGCGTCGAGTTGCCCACTGCTCTCGTGGGTGCACGATTCCGTAGGTCTTGTTGAAGTGCTCGTCGGCCCGGGCTTCGATGTGGTGGACGTTGCGATCCTGGTTGTAGAACCTCGTCACGTCCGAACTGTGCGGATCGGTCAGCCGCGGGTAGCCGTAGGTCATCCATTCAGCAACCAGACGGCCGACGCCGGGGCCTTCCTTGACCCAGACTGCGGCCACCGACCACAAGTTCTCTACTTCGACGGTGGGTCCGAGCAGTGGGCCTGCGTCGGGTGTGAGTGACAGCAGGCCGTTGATGGCGTACTTGATCTCGCCGTCGCCCAGGAACTCCATCAGCTCGATGGCCTCTTCGAGCTGCTCGTCAAAATCGTCAGGTGTGAATGGCATCTCCGTGGGGCTGAGGGCCGCTTCCTCGTTCGAGGGGATGTCCTCGACGCGATGCAGGATCGGTCGATGGGCGTAGCTGCCCACCTCCATCGAGCCAGCGGACTGCCGCTCGTAGCAGAACGTGTCCATGTCACGGACGATCGGGTAGGCCAACTCTTGATTGGTTTCCACCAAAATATCGAAGGGGCCGACGTCGACCATCTGGTGCACGGCAGGCGTCAATGGAATCGTCGCCCCCGCCATCTCGGCGAGCTTCGGGCTCCACACGCCGCAGGCGATCGCAACCGTGGAGCATTCGATGCGTCCCTTGTCGGTCACGACGGCCGCCACCCGCGCACCGTTGGGACCCGGGGCGGTCTCGATGTCGAGTACCTCGGTGTTCGCATGCACCGACAGGTGCCCGGCATCCTGGGCACGCTTGCGCATCTGCGTGCCCGTCTCCAGGGAATCCACCGCGGACACGCTGGGCGTGTAGAAGCCGCCCAGAATGACGCTCGGATCGATGAAGGGCACCAGCTCGACGACCTCGTCGACGGTGAGCAGCTTGGACTCGATCCCCCAGCACTTGGCAGAGGTCATGCGTCGGCGGAACTCTTCGAGGCGTTCGGGTGAGCGGGCCACCTCGAGCCCTCCGCAGGTGTTCTGCAATCCGAGGGCCTCGTATTGCCGCTGGCTCTCCACCGTGAGGTCGACGATTTCTTTCGAGTGGTCGACGGGGAAGATGAAGTTCGATGCATGCCCCGTCGAGCCCCCCGGATTGGGCAGGGGACCCTTGTCGAGCAGCACGATGTCGGTCCAGCCGAGGTCGCTGAGATGGCCGACTAGGCAGTTGCCGACGATTCCTGCGCCGATGACGACACAGTCGGCCCTCTCGGGAAACTCGCTCATGCCAACCCCCTCCAACAGACAAGCATGCAACCGATATTCGGCCCTGGGCGCCGCCAGAGTACGACATGCGAGAGTGACCGATCCGGCCAATGCTGTTCTGTATGATGGAACAGTTCCGCTCAGTGGAACAGACTAGCGCGGAAGGGTAACTCAGGAACGCGCTGATGAGCGACACTGAGGGAACGTGAAGCGGCTGAGGGGCCGCATCCGTCAGCACGGCACAGGGGGCGCGCGCCATGACAGCAGCCAGTGAATTTCCGAGCGACCTGGAGATCGCCTCTGCGGCGACAATCCGACCGCTCACCGAGATTGCAGACGAGGCGGGCATTCCGTCGGAGTACCTCGAGCTGTACGGCACGGGCGTCGCCAAGATCAAGCTGGAGGCAGCCCAAGCAATGGCCGACCGGCCTCGAGGGCGCTATGTGGTGGTCACCGCCATCACGCCGACGCCTCTCGGCGAGGGCAAGACAACGACGACCGTGGGTCTCGGGCAGGCCTTCGCCCACATCGGCCGCACCGCCACGATTGCCATCCGGCAACCGTCGATGGGGCCCACCTTCGGCATCAAGGGAGGTGCAGCCGGCGGCGGCTACAGCCAGGTGGTCCCGATGGACCTGTTCAACCTGCACCTCACCGGCGACATGCACGCCGTGACGGCTGCACACAATCTCTGCGCTGCCATGCTCGACGCGCACCTGTACCACGGCAACGAATCGGGTCTCGACATCCACAACATCACCTGGCGGCGGGTGCTCGACGTCAACGACCGGGCGTTGCGCAACATCACCCTCGGGCTCGGCGGGCGCCTCGACGGCATTCCCCGCGAATCCGGTTTCGACATCACCGCTGCGTCCGAGGTGATGGCGACCCTGGCGCTGTGCACCTCGATGGAGGACTTGCGGGCCCGGCTCGGCCGCATCGTGCTGGGCTACACCCGCTCGGGCGAACCGGTGACCGCGCAGGACATCGGCGCAGCCGGCTCGATGGCGGTGCTGCTGCGCGAGGCCATCAAGCCGAACCTGATGCAGACCTTGGAGGGTTCCCCGGCGCTCGTGCACACGGGGCCCTTCGGCAACATCGCCACCGGCAATTCCTCGATCGTGGCCGACCGCATCGGCATCCACTCGTCCGAATTCCTGCTGACCGAAGCCGGATTCGGCGCCGATATGGGCGCCGAGCGCTTCTTCAACATCAAGTGCCGCTATTCGGGCGTCTCCCCCGACGCGGCCGTCATCGTCGCAACCGTGCGGGGCCTCAAGGCGCACTCGGGCAACCACCGCATCGTTGCGGGGCGGCCCCTGCCCCCGGCCCTGCTCGAAGCCAACCCCGACGAGGTCCACGCCGGCGGCGACAACCTGCGCAAGCAGCTCTCCAACGTGCGGATGCACGGGGTGTCGCCGGTGGTTGCCATCAACGAGTTCCCCGGCGATCACGGAGTCGACCTCGACGCCATCGCCGAGATCGCATCGGAGTACGGCGCCCGCTCGGCCCGGTGCACGCACTTTGCGAATGGCGGAGCAGGCGCAGCCGAGCTTGCCGGCGCAGTGGCCGAAGCCGCAGAGGAACCGACGGACTTTGCGGTGCTCTATCCCGACGACATTTCGCTGCGGGACAAGATCAAGGCCGTGGCGACCAACGTGTACGGCGCCGACGACGTGAGCTACACCGCCCGGGCGAATCGTGAACTCGACAGCTACGAGCGAAACGGTTTCGGCAACTTGCCCGTGTGCATCGCGAAGACCCACCTGTCGATCTCGTCGGATGCGTCGCTGAAGGGTGCGCCGACGGGCTGGACACTGCCGGTGCGCGAGGTGCGTGCGTCGGTGGGTGCCGGCTTCGTGTACCCGATCTGCGGCGACATGCGCACCATGCCCGGCCTCGGCCGTGACCCGGCCGCCCGTCACATCGACCTCGACGCCGACGGCGAGATCGTCGGCCTGAGCTGAATGGAGGCACGCCGCAGGCTGCTGGCTGAAGCCCAGTGGGAGCTCATCCCGCTGCGGAACCTCGCCGAACAGCTCCCACATCTTCCGCCCCAGTCGCCGGTGTCGGTGACCGCTTCGGCCTCCAAGACGCTCGAAGACACGCTGGACCTGACCGCGGAGCTGTGTTCGCTGGGCCATCGCCCGGTGCCCCACATTGCTGCTCGCATGGTCGCCAGTCGTGATCACCTCGAAGAGCTGCTGGGCCGGATCGAATCGATGGGCCTCAGCGAGATCTTCCTGGTCGGCGGCGATGTCACCTCCCCCGCCGGCCCATTCGACAGCGCAGTCGGGCTGCTGGAAGCGCTGCGCGAGGTCACCCATTCGCTCATCCACATCGGCGTCACGTCTTACCCGGAAGGGCATGCGCTCATCACTGACGCCGTGCTGCACGAAGCGCTGCATGTCAAACAGGTGCTGTTGGCCGAGGCGGGCATCGAGGGCCATGCATCCACCCAGATGTGCTTTCACCCGAAGGCCATCGTGGAATGGCTGACCGCCGAGCGTGACAGCGGGTTCTCGCTGCCCGTACACCTCGGCATTCCCGGATCGGTTGATCCCTCACGCCTGCTGCGGATCGGCAGTCGCTTGGGGGTCGGCGCGTCACTGCGTTACCTGCGCAAGAACACTGGTGCTGTGGCACGCCTGTTGCGCCCCGGCGGCTATGACCCGAGCGGGCTGGTCGACAAGATCGCGCCCCACGCAGATCGGCTCGACGTCGCCGGCCTGCACGTGTTCACCTTCAACGCCATCGCCGACACGGTCGCCTGGCGCGATGCAGCCTTGGCGAAGAATTCCTCGCACCGCAAGCGAGCGAGAGGTGTCTGACATTGCCGGCGGGACTGTTGGCGGCACTGAAGATTGCGCTGCTCGCGGCCTTGGGCATTGCACATCGCCAGTATTGGCACCCCAGCATCGGGTTCACGTATCTGGTCCTGGCCCTGTTCCTCTCGACCAACCTCGTGATCTGCTACTTGAATCACACCGGGTTTGGTGGAGGCTCTGTTCCTTGAGAGGATGGAGCGATGCCAGGAAATGGGAGATATCCAGCCGAGCTGCGTGAGCGTGCGGTGAGAATGGTGCTCGACAACGAGCGCTGCTATGGGTCGCAGTGGGAGGCGATCTGCTCGGTCGCCGACAAGCTGGGCCCGACCCCGGAGACGGTGCGGCTGTGGGTGCGCCGCGCTGAGATCGACGGCGGGACCCGGGCCGGGGTGACCTCAGCGGAGCGGGCTCGGATCAAAGAGCTCGAAGGCGAGAACCGTGAGCTGCGCCGAGCGAACGAGATATTGAAGGCGGCGTCGGCTTTCTTCGGGGCGGAGCTCGACCGCCAGTCGAAGCGATAGTGGCGTTCGTCGACGCCCATCGAGGCCGGTTCGGGGTCGAGCCGATCTGCGCTGTGCTGTGCGAGCACGGCGTCGGGATCGCCCCGTCCACCTATTACGCAGCCAGGTGCCGGCCGCCGTCGGCTCGGGCGCAGCGCGACGCCTGGTTGTGCGAGCAGATCGCTCGTGTGCACCGGGACAATTACGACGCGTACGGGGCGGCCAAGGTGTGGGATCACCTCAACCGCGTCGAGGGCATCACGGTGGCTCGCTGCACTGTGGAGCGGCTGATGCGCCAGCTGAGCCTCGAAGGGACCCGCCGGGGGCGTACGGTGCGCACCACCACCAGCGACCCCGACGCCTGCGGGCCCGCGGACCTGGTGAACCGGGATTTCACAGTGCCGGCCCCGAACCGGCTGTGGCTCGCCGATCTCACCTATGTGCGCACCCGCAGCGGCTGGGTGTACGTGTCGTTCGTGATCGACGCCTATTCGCGCCGGGTCCTGGGCTGGCAGGCCTCGCGGTCGATGCGCACCGAGCTGGCGCTCGACGCCCTGGAGATGGCCATCTCGGGGCGACGCCGCGACGGCCACGGCATCGACACGGTCACTCATCACAGCGACCGCGGATCGCAATATCTTTCCATTCGCTACAGCCAGCGCCTCGCGGACAACGACATCGTCGCGTCGGTCGGCACCAAAGGGGACAGCTACGACAACGCCATGATCGAGTCGTTCAACGGCCTGTTCAAATGGGAGCTGATCTACTCACGAGGACCGTGGCAAGGACTGCGCGATGTCGAGTTCGCCACCCTCGAATACGTCGACTGGTACAACCACCGACGAAGCCACAGCGCCCTGCTCACCGGCAGCGGCAACTACACCACACCCGCCGACCACGAAACCGCCTACTACCGTCAAACCGTCACAGCCACCCCGGCCGTGACTCAACAACCCGAGCCTCTACAAGACTCGGTGTGATTCAACTGGGAGATCTGCCTCTTCTTTCGACGGGACTACGTCGAATCTCGCACCGTCTATTGGCGTGAGAGACGGCAGGAAACCGGCCGGAGCCCGGCGGCCGAGTTTCTCAAGACCAAGGTTCCGCTGAAGGCTGCGCTCTCACCGACCGTTTGGGCTGATGTGTGGGCGACGTACTCCACCTACGACGGTTCATTCGCGGATCGTCGTAGCTATGGGTTCAACGTCGACGTCGGCAACGGCTTCGTGACGGCCGTCCCTTCGTTGATCCTGTACGCAGCTCTTGCGACGGAATTCTTGCCACCGATGGCGGCGGGAATCGTCGGCATCATGCTGTTCTGGCAATGGACGTATGCGACCTCGGCCTACCTGATGAGCTTCTTCGTCGCGAAGCGTCACCGGAGCATCAGAAGAAGCGAGCTCGCTGCTCTGATCCTGGGCATCAACGCTCCCTGGGTTCTGTGCCCGCTGGTAGGCCTGTACGCCTCCATCCGCTTGGTCGTGGATGACAGCTACAGTGTCCTCGGCGGCTGAACGCACGCGGCACCGACAACTCGTAGAAGCTCCCGAGCTCCATTGCGCTGCTCGACGCAGCCGACGGGGACCCGATAGTTGGTCCCCCTACTGGCCCGGCCCGCTGACGGTGACGCTGAGAGGCCGCGCGGATAGGTGACGTCTCGGAAAGTTGCTGTCACGCCTTCTTTGTGCAATTTTGCCGTCTGTGGCGGCATTTCTGCGCAAAGTCCGGGCCGTGGGGCTGCCGGACGTCGCCACCTATCCGCTCACGCTCTTAGCGAGTTGGACAGCTTCCTGAGGTCGCTTGTCTTGGTGCAGATCGCTCCGCTGGCTGTGCAGTCCGTGGTGGCCGCAAGCTTGGGGGTGTGCGGTTAGAGCGGTTCGTCGTGGGTGTCGGTGTGCAAGGTGATGCTCACGCTCACGATTTCTGTTTCGAACCACTGCAGCGAGGCGCGGGGCCACTGGAATACCGTCGGGTAACCGTAGCGGTGAACGGTCGCGTCTGCGGAATTGAACTGGCGGTCGCCGGTTTCGAGCGTGAATGTCTGTGGGGGTGCACCACCGAGCGTGAGCCACAGGGTGTCGCCGACGGTTGCGAGCACCCCGACGGTGGTGTAGAGGGTGTCGCTTATGGCGAACTGGGTCGATGTGAGCGACCCCACCGGACCGACGATGCTGTATCCGTGGAACGCCTCGTCGCCCAGCCGGCTGGCGCCCACTGACATCAATGCCGTCCATGTCGCCTCGGCGGGCTCGCCGGCCGCAGCGGTGCCTTTCACTTTGATCTTGAAGCTGGCTGTCTCGTCGTATTCAGTCCATGTCCGGGTGTCGGAGCTGACGGAGAGGTAGTAGGACTTGTCGGCGATCGACCAGCCCTGCGCACCGCCCGGGTCCTCTTCGGTGGCGGCTGATTTCTCGGTGGGATAGGTCTGCGGAATGACTGCGAATGCGCCTGTTCCGCCCGGCTCGAGCCACTCGACGACGACGAAATAGGTGGTTTCTGCCGCCAGTTGCTGGCAGGGGCCTTCACCCGTTGGCGCCTCGAAGGCGATCACTCCCGGTGTCGAGAAGCTCCACGGATTGGTCAGGGTGCAGTGCTCGTCGCCCGGCGTGCCTTCGCTGGTGACCCCGTTGATCGTCACCCGAAACTGGTCCGCCGCGGTCGATTCATCGTAGAAGTGCGACACCCCGATGTCGACGGCGTCGAGTGCGTACCCGTTGGTCTTCGAGCCCGTCACGAATGCTTGGGCAAACCCTGATCGAGCCGCGTGAAGGGTGCGCTGAATCCCGCCGGCGCCTTCGACTCCGACGCCCAGGTTGCTGACCAGGAACTGCGGCCTCTCGCTGACTTGCGCCCTCGCGGCGCTGGTCAGTGTCTCGCTGTTCCCGTTGTCGTCGATGAATGACACCTTCACCTTGATGGTCTTGTCCTGGTCGTCGTCGGTGAGCGTGTAGGTGGAATCGGTTGCTTCCGCGATGTTGGCGTCGTTGCGTATCCACTGGTAGTGGTAGGAAACGCTGTCCAGTCCGTCCTCGTCAGCGATGGCTGAGGTGTCCGCCGTCAGTGTCTCGCCTACCTGGGCCGTGCCGCTGATGGTGGGGACGCCCGTGGCCTGGGTGTTGGCTTGTGCTTGTGGAGCGTCGATTTCGGACGTCAGCACGATGTGTACGCGGATGAGTTGCCCGTCTTCCCAGTCGACGTCCACGCCAGTCCACTTGAAGTTGCTGGCGCCCGAGCTGTCCGCAGGAAATTCCAGGGAGAGGTCGCCGACCTGCAGGGTGTAGTCCGCGGCGTTGGGAATGTCCTCCTGGAATGCCAAGCGCAGATCGCGGCCCGGTATGTGGGACCAGAGCGACTTGATCTGTAGGTTCCCGCTTCCGCCGACGTTGGAGAAGAGGTCGGCGCTGGTTGCCCCGACCGAGACGGAGCTGTACTCCACCACCGTCATGTCGGCCGACCAGACCGGCTCTGCAGCCTCTTCGGTGTCCGCCGACGCCGGCGTCGTCCAGACGGCCATGCTTGCCAGCGCCATTGCCAGCAGGGCCACCACGACGCCCCGGTGAGTGCTCAGGGCCCCGGTCGACGGTTCAAGGAGAGGCGCAACCCTGGGGACTGAGCCGATCCGTTTGATGCGTATCTTCGATGTCATCACATCGTCCTTTGGGGGAGGGTTTCTCGAGGACCTCGCAAGGTCGGTTGCGTGGTAACGCCGGCGATCCAGCTCATCTCTCGGGGACGATCGTGAAGACGGGCGAGATCGCGTAGAGCGACAGCAGCGTCTCCCGCGTTACGCCGGCGATGGTGAAGAAGTAAGGGCGCGCCACGTATCCGGAACTCACGTCGACGGCACCCAGGGGGGCGTTGTTGGGTTCGGGATCGTTCGGTGTGCCGACGGCGACCATCTCCATGGGCGAGTTCGTGCCCATCGGGAGTTCCGGATGCGCGGCGCCTTTGGCGTCGCACCCGGTCCAGATCGTGTGGCTCGTGTCATCGCCCGGGTCGTCGCCCGGGTCGAAGTAGGCGGTGTTCCCGGTGACGTAGGCACCAGAGTCGCTGTTGACCCACACGCCGCCGTAGAACTGGTCATAAGAGTTGGCGATCAGCGTGGGGCGATCCTCCCAGCCGCCGTCCAGCCAGCGGATCGTCACGCCCAAGGCGTCCGTCATTCCGGTGTTGGTCCGCGCGTCGACCGCAGCGGTGCACACCACCGCCTTGAACTGCGAAGCGACGCTGCGTATCACCGGATCGGTGAACGGCCCCAATGTCTCATCCCGCTTGCTGCGGCCAGAGGCTTCGAATTGGACAAGTTCGTTGTATTCCTCTATGTCCCCGGACCTGGCGTCCGTTGCGTGGTGTGTGACGAACACCACCCTGAACTGGTCCCCGACACGGGCGTCGTGCGGTGTGTGCAGCCAGTCCGGGGTCACCTGGTAACCGCCGCCCACGAAGCGGGCACTGCCCACGAAGCTGCCCTCAACCGCTTCGCCGTAGACGGCGATCTCGAGTACGTGGCTGCTGGCGGACGCGGTCAGGCTGGTCAGGGAGCTGCCGCGGTAGAACACGTCTGCCACGGCGAAGCCATTGAGCCTTCTGGGGTCGTCCTCCTCGTCGTCGCTCAAGGTCCGCCACAGCCGGTGGTCCTCGCCGTTGAGCTTGGTCCACACCATCACATAGGACGTGTCGGGGTCCAGCCTCGTCCCCGGCGGTGCTTCGAAGAACGCCAGCTCGCCGGCTGCGTAATGGCCGGGGCTGACCAGGTCGAACAGCTTGACGCCGGGCTTGCCGTCCGATTTGGCGGCGTGCACGGCCACCGACACCGACGAGGGTCCGTCGGGTATCTGCGGGTCGCTGTCGGAGTCGTCGGAGCCCTCGACGTCGACGCCGATGCCCTGCAACCGGTACCCGTACGCGCTGGGTCCGGTTTCAAAGCCCTGCGATATCACGTCGTTGGTGGACGTGGCGGTGGCGTAGCTGTCGTTGTCCTGGTCGAGGTTCGCCACCATCGCGACAAGCGGCTCCCCGTCCACAGCCATCGACGGCGTGGTGCAGGCGAGGTCGCCATGAGCTGCGAGGGTCACGCCCGGCACCGACGGAGTGTCCGTGTAGTTGGCTAATTCGGAGCAATATACGCGGCCCACAGTGATGCCTCCCCTCGTGTGAGCCACGGTGTCCCCAGTGATGCTCCGGATGTTCATGTGGAAGGTGTATGACTTGCTGCCGGCCACGGTCGCGCCTTGGGGCGCCGTCCAATCATTGAGCCCTGGGGGGGCAGTCAGGTGCAATGGGGCCTCTGCCAAGGCTCCTTGGGCAGAGGCATAGGGCAGGGTGAACAGCGTCTCGTCCGAGCTGTTCTGCAGCTCGAACTCGAGGCCGAAGAAGCCGCCTAGAGGGGTTGTGTCGTCCGCCGCCACAGTAACGCCGCGAATGAGGTAGCGGTCCGCTGATCCGACCGCGATATCGAAGCAGCAGTCATCGCCCACCGAGACCTGTTCAAAGTTGGTGCCCGTGGCGCCCGTGAAGTTCGCAGCCAGGATGCCGCGGCCCCGCCTCGAGCCCTCGAGGGCCAGGCGCAGCACACGGCCGCCGCTGCGCGTCGAGGGGCTGTCCCAGCGTCCGGTCGAGCCCAGCGCTCGGACCACCGCATTGTCGAACAGCACGGCGTCGGGCTCGCCGCCGGGGTCCTCGTCGTCTGATGCGGTCTCTGTGATCGACAGCGAGGAGCCGAAACCCGACAGCACGATGAAGTAGTTGACATTTGGGTACGCGAAAGCCCCTGCGGGCGCCGTGAACCTGTTCAGGCCGACCTCGAAGGAGCCCGGGTTGTCGAACTCGAACAGCTTGCGTTGCGCCCTCGAAGCGTTGATAGTCGTCCCAGGAGGGCCGCCGCTCCACAACGACACCGTCAGACCAGACGACGGCACCGCCGCCAAATCGACCGACACACCAGAGATCTCATAGCCCTGGCCGTGGCTGCCCAGCCGGAACCCCAAGGCGTACTGCTGGGTGATGCTTGCGGTGGCCGAGCGCGACTGGCCGACATTGCTCACCAGCAGCGGTCCGTCGGGGACCTCGATGTCGCTGACCGGCCGCGGCTGGGCCAAGAACGCAGCGTCGATGGCTTCGCCGTAGACGGCGATTTCCAGTGCGTGGTCGTCTGAGGATTTGGTCAGGTTGTTCAGATCGGCACCGTGATAGAAGGCGTTCGCCATGGTGAAGCCGTCGAGCGTCCCGCGTCCGTCCTCGTCGTCGCCCAGGGTCCGCTGGAGGCGGTGCTCCTCGCCGTTGCGGTAGGTCCAGACCATCACGTAAGAGGTGTCCGGCGCCAGCGTTGTTCCCGTCGGTGCTTCGAAGAAGCTGATGTCGCCCGCCGCGTATCCGTCGGGGCTGACGAGGTCGAACAGCTTGGCGCCGGGCTTGCCGCCGGAGTCGGCGTGCACGGCTACCGACACCGACGACGGTCCGTCGGGTATCTGCGGGTTGTTGCTCGTGTCGTCGGAGCCTTCGACGTTGACGCCGATGCCCTGCAACCGGTAGCCGTACGCCCTGGGCCCGGTCGAAAAGCCCTGCGACACCACCACGTCACCGGTGGCTTTGGCGGTGACATAGCCGTCGTCGGCCTGACGGAGGTTCGCCACCATCGCGTGGAGCGGTTCCCCGTCCACGGCCATCTGCGGCGTGGGGCAGGCGATGTCGCCATGATCTGAGAGGGTCACGCCCGGCGCCGACGGAGTGTCCGTGTATCTGACAATGTCGGAGCAACCTATGCGGGACAAGACGACGCCTCCCCTCGTAGTAGCCAGGGTGTCTCCCTCGATGCTGCGGATGTTCATGTGGAGGACGTATGTCTGGTTGCCGGCCACGGTTGCGCCTTGGGGCGCCGTCCAGTCAGACATGCCTGCCGGGGAAGTCAGGCGCAGCGGGCCGTCCACCAGGCTTCCTTGGGCGGATGCATAGGGCAGGGTGAACAGCGTGTCGTCCGAGCTGCTGTTCCGCATCTGGAACGGGATGCCGAAGAAGCCGCCCTTAACGGTTGTGTCGTCCCCCGGCACAGAGACACCCCGGATGAGGTAGCGGTCCGCTGATCCGACCGCCATCTCAAAGCAGCAGTCATCGCCGACTGAGATGATCTCCTGGCCGCCCGCGGCGCCCGTGAAGTTCGCAGCCAGGATGCCGCGGTCGCGCTTCGAGCCCTCCAGGGCCAAGCGCAGCACGCTGCCGCGCGTCGCGGGACTGTCCCAGCGTCCGGTCGAACCCAGCGCTCGGACCACCGCACTGTTGAACAGGATGGCTCCGGGCTCGACGCCGGGGTCCTCGTGGTCTGATGCGGTCTGCTTGATCGACAGCGAGGAGCCGAAACCCGACAGCACGATGAAGTAGTTGACATTCGGGTACGCGAACGCTCCCTCAGGAGCGGTGAACTTGTTCAGGCCGGCCTTGAACGAGGCCGGGTTGTCGAACTCGAACAGCTCGCGCTGCACATCCGAAGTGCCGTCAACAACGGTCATCCCGTCAGGGCCGCCGACCCACAGCGACACCGCCAGATCAGACGGCACGGCAGCCAAATCGATCGACACGCTCGAGATCTCATAGCCCTGGCCGTGGGTGCCCAGCCTGAACCCCAAGGCGTACTGCTGGGTGATACTTGCGGTGGCCGAGCGCGGCTGGCCGACATTGCTCACCAGTCGTGTGGTTGGTGCGGACAGCAGCACCAGCACTGTGGCGGTGTTGGACGGGCGGCTGGTCACGCCGTTTCTGATTGCCTTGACCTGGTAGTTGTAGCGGACTCCGGGTTCGGTGGCGGTGGTGTCGAAGTACGTGGTGTCGGTGGTGGCGGTGTCGGACACCAGTGTCGTGAGCGTCTGTTCGCCCTGGTTGGGTCGGCGGCGCAGGATCTCATAGCCGTCTACGGATTCGTCATTTTGGGCGGGCCGGTCCCATGTGAGTTCCACCCCGCCTCGCACCAAGCGGGCCGCAAGGTTGGAGGGTGGCGTGCGCTCGTTTTGGGACTGGGCTTGGGCCGTTGCTCCCGGGACGATCAAAGCGGCCAGCACCGCCGCAGCGATGAGCAGGATGGACAGCGGCGCCAGGCGCCGCGAGCCGGTCACGGCCTACCCTCGGCCTGCGGACACTCGCCATATCTGGGGGGGGGGGGGGGGTATCGGGCGCGGCGATCGATCCAGGCCCCGAGAACTCGATGGAGGACCCCTGCGCTGTCTGGGTCGACGCACCCAACATTGCGTGATGCTTATTCATGAAAATCTGAGGGTAGCCCATAGCACCCATGACGGGTGCCCATGAGCCGGTCCACCAGTCTTTGATGTCATCACATCGTCCTTTGGGGAAGGGTTTCTCGCGGATTTCGCAAGGTCGGTTGCGCGGCAAGGCTGACGAGCCGGGTCACCTCTTGGGGACGACCGTGAAGACGGGCGAGATCGCGTAGAGCGGCCGGTACTTGCTCAATAGAATGGCGACCGCGCCCTTACTGGAATCGGAGGGGCCAATCGGAGCATTGCTGGTGTTCACATCTCCCGGCGTGCCCAAGGTGGCCAACCCATCGGGCGAACCCACGAAGTACATCTGATGTGCCGTTCCTGTGGAGTTGCACCCGGTCCAGATCCCGGTCCGGATCTTGTCGCCCTTGTTCGCCTCGTGCGAGGAGATCTCGTACAAGGAGGCGGAGTTCCCGGTGACGTAGGCGCCCCACTCTTCGTTTTGCCACTGGGGGCCGAAGAACTCGTTGTAGGAGTTGGCGATCAGCGTGGGGTGATCCTCCCAGCCGCCGTCCAGCCAGCGGATCGGCACGCCTAAGGCGTCGGTCATCCCGGTGTGCGTCCGCGCGTCGATCGCGGCGGTGCAGACCACCGCCTTGAACTCCGAAGCGACGTTCTGAATGACCTCATTGGTGTACCCAGCGGCAACTCCTGGGCGCGTGGACTCGCCTCTGGCTTCCATCTGGACAAGGGCGTCGTAGTCGGCGATGTCCCCAGACGTGGCGTCTATTGCGTGGCCTGTAACGAAGACCACCCTGAACTGGTCCCCGACACGGGCGTCGTGCGGTGTGTGGAGCCAGTCCGGGGTCACCTGGTAACCGCTGCTCACAAAGCGGGCGCTGCCCACAAAACTGCCCTCGACCGCTTCGCCGTAGACGGCGATTTTGAGTGCGTGGCTGTCTGTGGACTCGGTGAGGCTGGTCAGGGAGCCGCCGAGGTGGAACGTGTTGGCCAAAGAGAAGCCTTTGAGTCTTCTGGGGTCGTCGTTCTCCTGGTCGTCGCTCGCGGTGCGGTCGAGCCGGTGGTCCTCGCCGTTGAGCTTGGTCCAGACCATCACATAGGACGTGTCGGGATCCAGGTACGTTCCCGGCGGTGCTTCGAAGAACGCGAGCTGGCCGGCTGCGTAGTGGTCGGGGCTGACCAGGTCGAACAGCTTGTCGCCCGGTTTGCCGTCCGATTTGGCGGCGTGCACGGCGACTGACACCGACGACGGCCCGTCGGGTATCTGCGGGTCGCTGTTGGAGTCCTCGGAGCCCTCGACGTCCACGCCGATGCCCTGGAACCGGTACCCGTAGGTGCCGGGTCCGGTCGAAAAGCCCTGCGATATCACACTATTGGTGGAGTTGGCGGTGGCATAGCTGTCGTTGTCCTGGTCGAGGTTCGACACCATCGCGACGAGCGGCTCCCCGTCCACAGCCATCGACGGCGTGTCGCATATGACGTCGCCGTGGCTTGAGAAGGTCACGCCCGGCGCCGAGGGAGCGTCGGTGTAGTTGGATGCTGCGGCGCAAAGAACGCGGCCCAGCACGACGCCTCCCCGCGATGAGCCCTGCACGTCGCCGGCTATGGAGTCGATGGTCATGTCGAAGACGTATGTCGCGTTGCCGGCCACGGTCGCGCCTTGCGGGAACGACCATTCAGATATGCCAGGCGGACCGGTCAGGCGAGCCGGGCCAGTTGTCAGGTCTCCCCGGGCAGACGCAACGGGCAGGGTGAACAGCGTCGTGCCAGACGCGGTCTGAAAATTGAACGGGATGCCGGGGAACCCGCTGTCCTTGCCGGTATGGACACCGCCCAGAGCAATGAGGTCCGGATCAGTAGTGGTGTAACCGGTGCCTGCGGAGTCCGCCGCCACAGAGACATTGCGGAGCAGGTAGCGGTCCGCCGGCCCGACCCTCATCTCAAAACAGCAGTCATCGCCCGTTGAGATGATCTCCTGATCGTCGAACACCGCTGGTGCCAACGCCGAGGCCAAGATGCCGCGGCCGCGCCGCGAGCCCTCCACAACCATCCGCAGCGCACCGCTGCGCGCCGAGAAGCTGTCCCACTGCCCCGTCGAGCCCACATCACGGACCCGCGCCCCGTTCAACACGACAGCACCCGGCTCGCCGCCGGGATCCTCATCACCTGATGTCGTCTCTGTGACCGACAGCGACGACCCGAAACCCGACAGCACCACGAAATAACTGACACCCGGATACGCGAACGCCCCCTCAGGCGCCGCGAACCTGTTCAGGCCGACCCTGAAGGAGCCCGGGTTGTCGAACTCGAACAGCTCACGCTGGGGAGCCCCGCTGCCATCAAGATTCCCATCAACGCCACCGACCCACAACGACACGCTCAAACCAGACGGCACAGCAGCCAACCCAATCGACACACCAGAGACTGCGTAGCCCTGACCGTGACTGCCCAGCCGAAACCCCATCGCGTACTGCTGAGCAACAATCGCCCCGGACGCCGACTGGCCGACATTGCTTACCAACCGCGGCCCGTCGGGGATCTCGATGTCGCTCTCCAGTCGCGGCACGGCCAAGAATGAAGTGTCGACCGCTTCGCCGTAGACGGCGATTTTGAGTGCGTGGCTGTCTGTGGACTCGGTGAGGCTGGTCAGGGAGCCGCCGAGGTGGAACGTGTTGGCCACGGCGAAGCCTTTGAGTCTTCTGGGGTCGTCGTTCTCCTGGTCGTCGCTCGCGGTGCGGTCGAGCCGGTGGTCCTCGCCGTTGAGCTTGGTCCAGACCATCACATAGGACGTGTCGGGATCCAGGTACGTTCCCGGCGGTGCTTCGAAGAACGCGAGCTGGCCGGCTGCGTAGTGGTCGGGGCTGACCAGGTCGAACAGCTTGTCGCCCGGTTTGCCGTCCGATTTGGCGGCGTGCACGGCGACTGACACCGACGACGGCCCGTCGGGTATCTGCGGGTCGCTGTTGGAGTCCTCGGAGCCCTCGACGTCCACGCCGATGCCCTGGAACCGGTACCCGTAGGTGCCGGGTCCGGTCGAAAAGCCCTGCGATATCACACTATTGGTGGAGTTGGCGGTGGCATAGCTGTCGTTGTCCTGGTCGAGGTTCGACACCATCGCGACGAGCGGCTCCCCGTCCACAGCCATCGACGGCGTGTCGCATATGACGTCGCCGTGGCTTGAGAAGGTCACGCCCGGCGCCGAGGGAGCGTCGGTGTAGTTGGATGCTGCGGCGCAAAGAACGCGGCCCAGCACGACGCCTCCCCGCGATGAGCCCTGCACGTCGCCGGCTATGGAGTCGATGGTCATGTCGAAGACGTATGTCGCGTTGCCGGCCACGGTCGCGCCTTGCGGGAACGACCATTCAGATATGCCAGGCGGACCGGTCAGGCGAGCCGGGCCAGTTGTCAGGTCTCCCCGGGCAGACGCAACGGGCAGGGTGAACAGCGTCGTGCCAGACGCGGTCTGAAAATTGAACGGGATGCCGGGGAACCCGCTGTCCTTGCCGGTATGGACACCGCCCAGAGCAATGAGGTCCGGATCAGTAGTGGTGTAACCGGTGCCTGCGGAGTCCGCCGCCACAGAGACATTGCGGAGCAGGTAGCGGTCCGCCGGCCCGACCCTCATCTCAAAACAGCAGTCATCGCCCGTTGAGATGATCTCCTGATCGTCGAACACCGCTGGTGCCAACGCCGAGGCCAAGATGCCGCGGCCGCGCCGCGAGCCCTCCACAACCATCCGCAGCGCACCGCTGCGCGCCGAGAAGCTGTCCCACTGCCCCGTCGAGCCCACATCACGGACCCGCGCCCCGTTCAACACGACAGCACCCGGCTCGCCGCCGGGATCCTCATCACCTGATGTCGTCTCTGTGACCGACAGCGACGACCCGAAACCCGACAGCACCACGAAATAACTGACACCCGGATACGCGAACGCCCCCTCAGGCGCCGCGAACCTGTTCAGGCCGACCCTGAAGGAGCCCGGGTTGTCGAACTCGAACAGCTCACGCTGGGGAGCCCCGCTGCCATCAAGATTCCCATCAACGCCACCGACCCACAACGACACGCTCAAACCAGACGGCACAGCAGCCAACCCAATCGACACACCAGAGACTGCGTAGCCCTGACCGTGACTGCCCAGCCGAAACCCCATCGCGTACTGCTGGGTGATGCTTGCGGTGGCGGTGTGCGATTCGGGCTGGCTGGTGTTGCTGACGAGTCGTGTGGTTGGTGCAGACAGCAGTACCAGCACTGTGGCGGTGTTGGAGGGGCGGCTGGTCACTCCGTTTCTGATTGCCTTGACGCGGTAGTTGTAGCGCACTCCGGGTTCGGTGGCGGTGGTGTCGAAGTATGCGGTGTCGGTGGTGGCGGTGTCGGGCATCAGTGTCGTGAGCGTCTGTTCGCCCCGGTTGGGTCGGCGGCGCAGGATCTCATAGCCGTCCACGGATTCGTCATTTTGGGCGGGCCGGTCCCATGTGAGTTCCACCCCGCCTTGCACCAAGCGGGCCACGAGGTTGGAGGGTGGCGTGCGCTCGTTTTGGGCCTGGGCTTGGGCCGTTGCTCCCGGGACGATCAGGGCGGCCAGCACCGCCGCAGCGATGAGCAGGATGGACAGCGGCGCCGGGCGCCGCGAGCCGGTCACGACCTACCCTCGGCCTGCCGACACCGTCCATAAGTGCGGGGGGGGGGGGGTACCGAGCGCGGCGATCGATCCAGGGGCCAAGGAACCGGATGGAAGACCCCCGCGCTGTCCCGGTCGAGGCGCCCAGCAGTGCGTGACAACTATTCATGAACGTCTGAGGTTAGCGCATAGCGCCCATGACGGACACCCATGAGCCGGTCCATCAGGGCTCAAAGCAGCGACCCCTGTACGCCTCCATCCGCCTCGTTGTCGAGGACAGCTACAGCGTCTCGGGCGCCTGATCAGAGAGTCAACGGGCCGTGTGTGCGCTGAATGCGCACGTGAGCCGACGGATCACGCTGCTCGGGGGAACCGCGAGTGACCAACGTACGGCAAATGTGGTCATTTGCGGCCAGTAGCGACCATATTTGTGCTGATTGGCTAGGGTGCGGAGCGTGGGTCGGTTGCTGCACCTGGACTACCACTACTGGCGGGGAACCACGACCACCTCAGTGCCATATGCAGCTTACGTTCCTCATCCGCTTGAGGGGTGGGCACCCGTGCCTTCTCCTGAGACGAGAGAGCGGGTGAGAGACGCAGAACGCCGCCTTACCGAAATGCACCATGCGGTCTCGCCCACATCGTCGCTGAGATGGTGTCTGGGTCGCGCGGAAGGAATCTCCTCGAGCAGCGTCGAGGGCATCGTTACCACTTTACGGTCGTTGACTTTGCTGGAGTCGCTGCGAGGCAGGCGCCGCCATGAGACCGATGCTCGGGACAGGCAGGCGCACGGCAGTGTGCTCATGAACAGCCACGCGCTCGATCTCGGGGACCGCACCACTACCCAAGTGGATGTCTCAGACATCGAGAGGCTGCACCGGGACTTGTTCACTGACACGGACCAGCAGTTCGACGCCGGCAGGCTGCGAGACGAGCAGGTCTGGATCGGCTCTGGGCAAAGAACACCGGAGCGAGCGCACTTCGTGCCGCCTCCGCATACAGAAGTGCCGCCGCTGGTGACGGATCTGGCGGCATACATATCTGACTCCGCGGTATGGGTGTCCCCGGTGGCCAAGGCGGCCATCACCCACACCCAGTTCGAGACAATTCATCCGTTCACGGACGGCAACGGTCGCATCGGGCGAGCGCTCATGCACCTGGTGCTGCGACGCGAGGGGCGCTTGCCGCTAGCCGTTCCGCTCTCCGCTGCGATCGATGCGCGCCGCGACGAGTACTACCGCAGCCTGCGCCCCTATTCGACGTTCATCGGAGACCCAGACGACGAGGGGCGAGCGGCGGCGATGCACGCCTCCACGCAGTACATCGCAGATGCGGTGATCGTGGCATGCGACTACGCCGAAGCAGCAGCACGATTCATCAATGACTGGGAGCATCGCTGCGCGGTCGCACGACTGCGGAACCGATCGGCGGCTCGGGAGATCATCGACGCAATGGGGGAAGCTCCGGTTGCGACTCTGCTTTTCCTGTCAGACAAGACTGACCGGCCGAGGAGATCCGTCGCTCGTGGTCTGAGTCATCTCGTCGACATCGGGCTCATCGCCGAGAGCCGCGACATCGAAAGCGGTGCGCGGGTATTTGAGATACCCGAAGTGCTGTCCGTCGTCGACAACCGCAGCGAGCTTCTTGAGGAGTCTTGGGGACTCAATCTCGCAGGAGCGCACGACATCGCCGAGCAACTACACGAACTGTCCGCAGCGAAGGCAGCAGAGCACACAACAGGCATGGTGGCGCAGCCAAGATGCGACCATGTCGGCGTACGCAACGGAAAGACATGCGTGCGGCGCTCCGGTCACCCAGGCGATCACTCCTACTGATCAGCCCGCCGATCCCACACCACGTCACCGACGCGGGACACGGTTTCGATGGCGAATCGGGTTCAGCAGGATTTGATGAGGCGTAGCCCGTAGATGGCTTCCATTTCGCGCAGCTCGTCGAGCACTTTGCGTGGCGGCTGGCGCGACACGCGGATGGTGGCAACGGCTGCATGGTGCTTCGGCCCGGCCAAGATCTCGTTGCGCATTTGCAAGACGTTGATCCCGCTCGCCCTCAACGCCATCAGAATGCCTGCGAGCACACCCACCTGATCACGGTGTCGCACCACGATGGTGCTGCGACCCAGGGGCCGCTCCGCACGATTCACGCAGTTCAGCACTTCGCCGGTCGAGAACGCCTCGAGGACTTCCACGACACCGTCGGCAATGTCCTCTGTGGCTTGGGTAGTGGAGGCCCCGATGTGATGGGTGCCGGTCACGCTTGGGTGCGACGCCAGCGGCGAGCGCCAGTTCGGCTCGGCTCCAGAGGGCTCCCCCTGGAAGACGTCGAGCCCTGCGCGCATGCCCCGCTCATCGAGTGCCCTCAGCAACGCCCCCTCGTCGACGATCTCGCCGCGGGATGTGTTGAGCAGGATCGCACCGTCGGGCATCTTCGCCAGAAACTCTGCATCCACGAGGCCGGACGTCTCGGGGTTGGCAGGCAGGTGCAGCGAGACGATGTCGGCCCCGGCCAGCAGGCTGTCCCAGTCGGGAACGACCTCAATCTCGTGCCGCTTCATCTCGGCGAGCAAAGCGTTCGAGCGATCCGAGCGATACAGCGCCGACACCTCGATGCCGAACGCGACGGCACGGCGGGCTACCTCGATGCCGATGGCGCCCATGCCCACGACGGCCATTCGCCGACCCTTCAGGCCAGAGGCGCCCATGTACTGGGCCTTGTTCCAGCGACCCTCGTGCAGGTCCGAGGTGGCGTCGGGGATCTGGCGGTCGATGGCCAGCAGCAAGCCCATCGTCAGTTCGGCAACCGCCACGGCGTTGCGCCCTGGCACATTGCAGACGTACACGCCGAACTTGGCGGCCCCGTCGCAGTCGACCGTGTCGGTTCCGGCGCCGGCGCGCAGCACCATGGCGAGCCGATCGGCAGCCTTGAACACCTTCCGCTTCACCTCGGTGCTGCGCACGACCAGGACTTCGACGCCCTCGATGTGCTCGGCAAGTTCCTCGGCGGTCAGCTCGGGCTTGACGATGCAGTGGTGGCCCGAAGCCTCGAGCCGGCCGAGACGGCCGGTATCGATCTTGTCGGCAAAGAGAATGTGCATCGGCGTCACCGCTGGGACAGGGCTCGCGGTCATAGCGCCGCCGCAGCGGCCGGGACATGTACCCGCATGTCTAGCCAGTGTGCCAAACGCGCGGCCCTGCGCGGTGACACCTGTGTTTCCCCCTCTTGCCCGCTGTGCTCACGGGCCGCTCGGCCTCTAGAGCAGCTGGCCCATGTCGAGAATGAGCAGGATCACCAGCAGCACGATGATCCCGGCGTTGAGCACGCTGATGGGCCATTTCCAACGGTGATCGGAGTTCCAATGCCGCCTGATGCTGGCGACGTTCGCCCACAATGCGACCAGCGAGATGGGAATGCCCACGGCAGGTCCGACGCCCGGCGCCAGCCCGATGAACGGTGCGACGAACGGGAGGATCACGTAGGCGAGCGTGCAGCGGATTGCGGAGATCAGAATCGAGAACCGCAGCGATCGGGCGCTGGCCTCATCGAGCTCTGAAGCTGCCGCTGCAGCGGTCCCGGTCACGGTGGCCCATTCTCGCAGCCCGTCCCCCCGGCACCACCCAGGTTGCAGGCGCAGCAGGCTTCGGGGCTGCCGCCAGGACGCTGGCAGGCGGTTGGCGAAGCGCCACTACCATCATCGGCAATCCACGGACTCAGGGGGAAGCATGGCCGGTGCACTTGACGGAATTCGCGTTCTGGACCTGTCCACGCTGGTGCAGGGTCCCCAAGCCGCCGAGATGCTGCACGACCTCGGCGCCGAGGTGATCAAGATCGAGCTGCCGGGCATCGGCGACGTGGGCCGCCACGTGGACATGCTCGAGGATTTCGGCCACACGTCAGTGTTCATTGCCTGCAACCGGGGCAAGCGATCGGTGTCGCTGGATCTTCGCGTCGAGGCGGGGCGTGCGGCATTCCTGCGCCTGGTGGAGACCTCCGACGTGGTGCTGTCGAACTTCAAGCCGGGCACGCTCGACGAGTGGGGCCTGAGCTACGACGAACTGGCCGAAGTGAACCCCAGGATCATCTGGGCGGCGGGCAGCTTCTTGGGCCCTGTGGGGCCTGACGCCCAGCGCGAGGGCGCCGACATTGCGGGGCAGGCCTCAGGCGGCGTGATTGCCTCCAGCGGGTATGACGGCGGGCCGCTGTCGACCTATGGCTCGCTCGTGGCCGACCATTGCGGCTCGCAGAACCTCCAGACCGGGGTTATTGCGGCGCTGTACGCCCGGGAGCGCACGGGCCGGGGCCAGCGAGTCGACGTCAGCCTGCTGGGCGGGCAGATCTGGCTGCAAGCGGTCGAATACACCCATCTGCTGCTCACTGGCAACGAGGCAGGGCGCTCGAACGGCGGGCATCCCCTGGTGCATGCGCTCTACGGCATCTTCCCCACTGCCGACGGCTACATCGCCATGGCGGGCTGCCCCGAGCACCTGTGGCCAGGCATGTGCAGGGCCATCGAGCGTCTCGACATGGTGGACCATCCCACGTTCAACGCCTATTTCGTGAGCCGGGAAGTGGCCGCCGAGATGCGGGCGTTCTTCATCGAGGTCTTCCAGACACGGTCCACCGAGGAATGGTCGAAGCGGCTTGAGGCCGAGGAGCAGAGGTTCTGCCCGGTGCGTTCGCATTCCGACGTAGTGGCCAGTGACCAGCCATACGCCAACGGCTACCTGGGCAAGCTCGATCATGACGAATGGGGCGAGCAGACCTGGGTGGGCTGCCCCATCACCATGAGCGACACGCCCACGCGGTTCAGCAACCAGGTGGCCGAGCTCGGACAGCACACCGAGGAGGTGCTGCTCGAGGCCGGCGCCGAGTGGGAGGAACTCGAGCACTGGCGTCAGGCCGGTGCCTGGTAGCGGTGTGAGGCGGGTGCCTGGTAGCGGTGTGAGGCCGGTGCCTGGTAGCGGTGTGAGGCGGGTGCCTGGTAGCGGTGTGAGGCGGGTGCCTGGCAGTGGTGTGAGCCACAGCTGAGCCGCGGCCGCGTCGTCGAGGACGAGCCCTCCGCTCAGTGCCTCAGCCGAAGGGCGGCGATGCCCGGCAGCCCCGACGGCCTGGACTTTGCGCAGAAATGCCGCCACAGACGGCAAAATTGCGCAAAGAATGCGCGACAGCACCTTTCCGACACATCACCTATCCGCGGGCCGCTGAGCCGCAGAGCTCACCGCCCGATACCACGGGGCGGCCGGCCAGCACAGTGTGACGCACCTTGCCGGTGAGTTCGCGACCCGCCCATGGCGTATTGCGGCTGCGGGATTGCAGCTCGTCGGCGCGGACCGTCCAGCGCTGAGCAGGGTCGAACACAGCGAGATTGGCGGGCCTCCCGACATCGACGCGATGACCGTGCTCGGCGATGCCGGCGATGCGTGCCGGCGCAGCCGAGACCACCTCGACGAAACGGGCGGGCGACATTGCCCCCGTCGCCACCAGCTCTGACCAGATCACCGACGCCATCGTCTCGACACCGGTCATGCCCGGGGCGGCATCACGCAGCGATGTGTCCTTGAGCGAGGCGTGATGCGGCGCGTGATCGGTGGCAACCGCGTCGAGAGTGCCGTCGACGATGGCGCGGCGCAGCGCTTCCACGTCGCTTCGGAGCCGCAATGGCGGATTCATCTTGCCGGTCGTGCCGAGCCGCTCGACATCGTCCTCGGTGAGCACCAAGTGCTGTGGCGTCACCTCGGCGGAGACGGCGAAGCCTTCTCGCTTTGCCTGAGCGACCTGTTCCATCGCCTCGGCTGTCGAGAGGTGCAGGACGTGGTAGCGGCCACCGGTGCCCCTTGCTAGCCCGATGTCACGCTGCACCACCGAGATCTCGGCGAGCGCGGGACGCCCCTGCACTCCCATCCGTTCCGCCACAGCCCCGGCATTGATGACTCCACCAGCGACCATCTCGGGGTCTTCGGCGTGCTGGCTGACCACTGCGCCGGGCAGGCTCACGGTGGCCGCCAGCGCCGCTTCCATGAGCGCGTCGTCGGCCACGCAGTCGCCGTCGTCGGTGAAGACCCTGACGCCGGTGTCATACAACGCTGCAAAATCGGTGAGCCGCTCCCCCGCTCGTCCGACCGTGATGGCAGCCGAGGTCCGGACATCGCACGGCGCTCCAGTGGCCATCGCCAGCACGTCTTGGACCATGCCAGGAGTGTCGATGGGCGGATTCGTGTTCGGCATCATCACGCACGCCGTCACACCGCCCATGGCGGCTCCCGCTGCCCCCGAGGCGATGTCCTCGCTGTCGGTACCGCCAGGCGTGCGGAAATGCACTTGGATATCGACGAATCCGGGCATCACCCAGGCATCCGACGCATCCAATGTCCGTCGGGCTTGAGGCGCTTCCCCTACCGGCACCACCGCCGAGATGCGTCCGTCCTCGACGACCACGTCGACTCGTTCACCGCCATGGGCGGAATCGGCCAGCCTTCCACCGGAGATCACCAGATCGGCAGCCATCGCCTCACCCTATGGCTGAGGGGAACGACCACGGTGTGTGGCGGCGATGCGCCGCGCCTTCTCTGCGCAATTTTGCCGTCTGTGGCGGCAATTCTGCACAAAGAACTCAGACAGCATCTTCTCTGCGCAAATCTGCTGTCTGTGGCGGTAATTCTGCACACAGAATCTCGGCGGCCGTACCCGGTACGGTTTCTCCCATGACGCTCGCAGAAGCTCCCCCGAAAGCAAGCGAACTCATCACGGACGCCCAGCGCTCCGACTACGAGGCGAACGGCTACCTGTGCTTGCCTGGGTTTGTCGGAGCTGAGTGGCTCGATGAGCTGCGGGCCGTCACGGCGGAGTTCGTTGAGGCCAGCCGGGCGGAAGCCTCCTCGGGCAAGGTGTTCGATCTGGAACCCACGCACACGGCTGACGCGCCGAGACTGCGGCGCCTGAACTCGCCGGTCGACCAGCATCCGACATACGCCCGGTTCACATTCGAGGGGCCGACGGCGCAGCTAGCTTCTGCGTTGCTCGGCGGCCCGGTGCGCTACCACCACTCGAAGCTCAACTTCAAGTGGTCCGAAGGCGGTGAGGAGGTCAAGTGGCACCAGGACATCCAGTTCTGGCCCCACACCGACTTCACGCCGCTGACCATCGGGGTGTACCTCGAAGATGTCGATCCCGAAATGTCGCCGATGGGCGTGCTGCCAGGCAGCCATCTGGGACCGCTGTACGACCTGTACGCGCCCGATGGCAACTGGGCCGGTGCGATGAACGACGCCGACGCTGCCCGGCTCGACCTTGACGCCATGGTGTACCTGGGAGGTCCGGCGGGCTCGGTCACCGTTCACAACTGCTGCATGGTGCATGGCTCGATGCCGAACGACTCGCCGCGGCCCAGGCCGCTGCTGCTGCAGACGTACTCGGCAATCGACTCCTACCCCATCTCCCACGTCGGTGCGAACGGCGTGCTGGGCTCGAGCGGCGGCCGCCTCTGCGGCGGGGAGTCTTCCCAGATGCTCACCATCGACGGCCGGCAGATGCACGGGGCGCCGGACTGGTCACTCAAAGGCCCGCCGACGATCTTCGGCTCCCAGCAGAAGGACGGCTGAGCCGCTGCAGGACCCGATGCGCTCTTGTCGAGGGGTTTCGCAGCCATGAGCGACGACCGCCAGCACGCGCTGCCCGAATTCGCTGAGGCTCTGGACGCTGTGCTGCGGCGCGAGATCGACGACTGCGAGGGGCTGGTCTCGGCCGAGCGGCTCAGCGGAGGGGCGAGCATGGAGTCGTATCGGCTTCGGTGTCGCCGTGCTTCGGACCCTGATGGTGTTCTTGACATCTGCCTGCGTCGGGGGCCTGACGGCATGGACCGCGAGGGCGACAACGTCACCGGCGTCGAAGCTGAAGCTCTGTGCATGAGCACGGCTCGTCTGGCGGGCGTGCCTGAACCCGAGGTGCTGTATGTGCTGACGCCTGCCGACGGGATCGGTGCGGGGTTCTTGATGGAGTGGCTGGACGGCGTAACGCTCGGCGCCCGCATCGCTCGGTCGCCTGAGCTGGAGGAGGCACGCTCGAAGCTGGCGTTTCAGTGCGGGCAGGAGATGGCCCGCATCCATGGGATCGATGTGGGCGCGACCGGCCTGGGTGATGCGCTGCGGCGTGCGCAGCCGAGTGAGTACCTGGCGGAGACCTGGGACCGGTACCGGGAGCTGCCGACGCCACAGCCGATGATCGACTATGCCGCCCGCTGGTTGTCCGAACAGCTCGAAGGGCAGGATCCGGTCGAGCTCACGCTGGTGCACAACGACTTCCGCAACGGCAACGTGATGGTGGACGCCGACGCCGGGCTTGTCGCGGTGTTGGACTGGGAGACAGCCCACATCGGCGACCCGATGCGGGATCTGGGCTGGATGTGCACCAATTCGTGGCGCTTCGGGCAGCGGCATCTGCCGGTTGGCGGCTTCGGGCGCTATGAGGACTTGTTCGCGGGTTACGCCGATGTGGCCGGGGCGCCGGTGGATCCCAAGCGGGTGCAGTACTGGGAGGTGTTCGGGTCGTTCTGGTGGGCCGTGGGATGCCTGGGGATGGCCGATCGGTACCGACAGGGCTCTGATGCGACCGTGGAGCGTCCGGCCATTGGGCGCCGGAGTTCTGAGTGCCAGCTGGACTGTGCGCATCTGATCATTCCAGGGCAGGTCGAGTTCGTGCCTGCGGTGCATGCGCTGGGTCTGCTTGAGTCCGATTTCGGGCGCCGGGCGGCGAAAGTGTCGGCACTCGGGGGCAGTACGACGAGCGCGGAGGCGAACGCTGCGGCTGGGGACATGCCTCGTGTCGACGAGATCCTCGAGAGCGTTCGGGATTTCCTGCACACCGAGGTGCGGCAGGCAACCGAGGGGCGGACGAGTTTCTTGGCGCTGGTGGCGGGGAACTCGATTGACATTGCGCTGCGCGAGCGGCTGATCGGCCCGCAGCTGCATCGCTATGAGCTGGAGCGGTTGGTCTCGTTGATGGGCTCTCCTGCTGAGGAGGTCGGTGGCGTAGTTCGGGCTTCGGCTGGGGCTGGTAATGATGCTGCGGCTTCGGCTGGGGCTGATGCTGAGGTTGCCGAGCAAGTCACCGAGCTGCGCTGGCGGCTAGTGCATCGGCTGCGGGACGGCTCCATGGCGCTCGACGCTGACGGGCTCGCCGAGTACCTGCGGACCTCAGTGGCCCATCAGGTCGCAATCGATCAGCCGAAGTATTCGGCATTCCGCCACCTCGCTGCGCAGGCCAGCGAGTAGCTGTTCGACGAGTAGCGCCGAACCAGCAGCACGCCCAGCCGGCGGCGGTCGCCCGCGAGCACCGCAGCAGTCTCGAAGTGATCGGCGGCTGCGAATGCGGCATGGATATCGGCGGTAACCGCAGCCCTTAACGATCCAATCAGAATGAGGCGGCGACGCGCGCGCCCGTGCTGGTCTTTCCGACGCCTCTGATGCCCTCGATCACACAAGCGGGATGGATGGACAGCAGATGTGCCAACCGTGCATCTGCATGCCGTCGCAAGTACTCCATGCAAAAGGGGCCAATTGCTTATCCATTAGATGGATATCCAATGAGTCGTTTATGCGAGTCGCCAATGAACGCAACTCGTTGGGGTTGTCAGTCATCGCCCGAGCGCGCTCGCTGACGACACCAATCCCAGAACTGTCACAGCGCTATGGGCGTGTTGATTGCAATGCTGTCAATGCATACTCTGCATACAAGAGATACGGAGACGGGTTCATGGCCAGTATCACAGTGCGCAATCTTGACGATGGGCTGAAGCGACGACTGCGCATACGCGCAGCAGAGCATGGTCGCTCGATGGAGCAAGAAGCTCGCGACATCCTCAAGGCAGCGTTAAACGAAGATGCGGCGCCGTCAACGAACCTGGGTACAGCCATCCATCGGCTCTTCAGACCCTTCGGCGTCGAGAACCTGGAGATCCCACCTAGGGAGCCCATGCGCGAACCCCCGCAGTTCGACTGAGGGCCGCGACGTTGTTGATTCTCGACACCAATGTCGTCTCCGAGCTCATGCGCGAGCATCCCCGGTCTGAGGTTCTGGCATGGATCGACCGCCAGCTCACTGATGACCTTTACGTCACTACTGTGACGGAAGCAGAGATCCGCACGGGCATTGCAATATTGCCCGAAGAAACGCGGCGCCGTGGACTGACCGCTGCGGCTGCACATGCTTTCGAAGTGCTGTTCGCCGAACGGGTCTTGCCCTTCGACAGCGACGCAGCTCAGGCGTTCGCAGCAATCGCCGCGACGCGCCGTTCCGTCGGCCACCCAATTAGCCAGGCCGACTGCCAGATAGCTGCCATTGCCCGCTCGGTCGGCGCATCGATTGCAACGAGGAACGTGAGCGACTTCGAGGGCTGCGGAATCGACGTCGTCAATCCCGAGAACTGAGACTGCCCATCGGCGCTGTCGGCTAGCGCCACAGAGCCAGCATCACGCCGATCACGCAGTACGAGATCAGCGGGTAACCGGCGTTGATCGCGAAGAGCCGCAAGCTGCGGCCTTCGAACGTGTAGTTGATGCCGTTCGAGGTAAGCACGAAGCCGACCGCAACCAGAAGGCCGAGGCCCAACCCTTCGCCGAAAGTGTCGACGTCGAGGCCCTGCGCCAGCAGTGCCAGGCCGAGCGTGAACACCAGGGCCAGCACGATTGCGACGACGTACGGGTACCACTGGCGCGGGGTGCCCTTCATCGCTTCCATGTCCTCGTCGGTCAAGCCGACTTCGGCCATCCACGGCTTGGCGAGCATGCTGTACCAGGCGGCGCCCAGCGTCTGATTGAAGACGATCGCAACGATGATCGCCCACCAATTCAGGCTTCCCAGGTCCATCGCTTCCATGTGCACTCTCCCCGAGTCCCGACAGCCCGAGCTCAGCTCTCGTTCGGAGCATATGTCTCCAGATCTGCATGCCCGCCGGTCAGTGCATATGCGCCCCTCCAGATCCGAGCTCCGCATTTCGGCCACGGAAGGCACTTCGGACACGGGTCGCGGTCCACGGCAACAGGCGTGATTGCTCCCGCAATGCGTGCCCATTCGGCGGGGGGCACGTCACAAGCTGGCTGTCGTTGAGCAACGCAGGCCCGCCGCAGCGATGCGTGCCTATCCGCAGGGAGGTGCGCGGCGCGGTGTGCCGTCGGGCGGTGTGTCGATGGCCCAGTGGCGTTGGTGATGGTCGAGATGGCAGGGCACGCACAGCATCGCCAAGTTGGGAATCTCGGTGAGCCCGTCGTCCTCGTAGTGCTCGATGTGGTGGGCATGGCAGCGCTCGGTATGGGTGGCGCAAGCAATGCAGCCGCCGTCCCGGATCGCCAGCACGATGCGCTGCGCCTCGCTGGCGCTTCGGGCACGCCCCAAGGCAAGCTCGGACCAGTCAGCCTTGAACATCGCCGGCAGCACCTTGGCATCAGCGGCAAACTCGGCAAGCTGTCTCGCCGACAGCGGAGTGCCATCGTCGAGCCGAGGATTGTCGAGACCGCCCGACACCGTGTCGTAGTCGGCGACGATCACCAAGCTCGCCTGAGGCTTTTGGCGACCCAGGATCAATTCGCACAACGCGTCTGCGTTGCGCTGCGGATAGGTGAGATCACCGGCATCGTCTCGTTGCCGCACCGCCCGCTCAGCCGCAGCAAGCTGCAAACTGAGTTCGCGGCCGCTGATGAAGTCCAGATCGGCTCGCAGATGCCACATCCCGTCATCGCCGAGGAGCATCGAGCAGCGACGCTCCTCGCGCTGCAGCGACAGCTCGGCATCGACCGGAGTGCGATCGTTGGCTGCGGCTGCGGCTTCGAGGTCGGCAAACACCTGCAAGCTCTCATAGGCCAGCGTGTGACGGGCAACCACATCGGAGGGATGCGCGCGGCACAGCTCGAGGAACTCTTCCTCGTCGCGACGGTGCTTCTTCGGCGACTCCCGAGCAATCACCTTGGCATGAGATATCTGGATCTCACCCGCGGACAGCGCATCGAGTGTGTCGGTGAATTCGTGCTCGACAAGAGCTTCGGCCAGCCGTGCCTCACTGCGAGCCTGCGCTGAGTTCATCCGCGTGTACTCACGCAGCTGCCACGCAGCCGACTGCGCACCATCCCGGGACACCAGCTCGCCGAGCAGAGCGACATATCGGCCCTCCAACCGGGCACGCTCCGCCACCAGATCCACCAACTCATCGACCAAGTCGCCGTGCTTCAGCATTCCGAGGTCGACTGCGTCGACGGGACCGTCATCGACACTGCCACTGTGGGACTGGGCCCCACCGGCAGTCGCGGCAACCAGCACAGCAGCATCGCCATCGGGGCGAACTGGCGGGGCCTCCAGCAACATAAGGCAAGTATACATACATACGTTCTCAAATGCAAACACTCGCGCGCTCGAATTTCGTCAACACATGCCAGAGGAGACACGGCGGGTTTGGCGCAACACTGTTTCTCGGGCGCCCGCTGAGCAATTGCCCGGATCGTCGGCCCGAGAACGCAAAGCCGCAGGTCACGGTGTCGCTCGTCGGTCCCACTCCGGGCGATTCAGCGATCTCGGAGTTCGTATCCCACCCGAGCACCCGGGGGCGGCCTAGCTTGCGCGACGATGCGGGCGCACACATCGAACCGTGTCCCTGCTGAGGTCCAGCGATCTCCCATCGGAGCCTGCCTCGTTGGCGCCGTTCTCGCGCTGGCCGCGTGCGCCCCGGCCCCCGATACGTCCCGAAGCCAACCCGACGTCGAGACTGCCCGGGCCAGCTCGACAAATTCAGACTCACCGATCGTCACGCAGCAGCCTGCTGCGGACGCCACCTCGCGCTCGGAAGCCACAGGCGGGACAACCCCTTCAGACACTGCCCCTTCAGACACTGCCTCCGCTGCTACACCAGACCGTTCAGACACTGCCCCTTCAGACTCTGCCGCCGGCGAGGGCGGCGCGGCCACGGGCGACGAAGGCGCGGCCACGGCCGGGGATGGCGCGGCCTCAGGCGAGGGCGGCGCGGCCACGGCCGGGGATGGCGCGGCCTCGGCCGGGGATGGCGCGGCCTCGGGCGAGGGAGGTGCCGACTCGGGCGAGGAAGGTGCAGCTACCAGCGACGACGGCACACAAGTGCTGCCACCGGTCACGTTTCCTGATGCGAGCATTCGGGATCCTGAAGCCGAAGCCGCTGACCTCGAGCGGCGCAGGAGCGTCATCGGCCTGTTCGAGCGGTTGCGAGTCGAAGCTGAGCAACGTCGGGGCTACGACCGCGATGCCGTGTTTGGCGGCTGGCTCTACAGCAACGGACGCTCCACCCGAGACCGAGTCCTCGCAGCGGAGCGACGTCCCGATAGCACTTGGCTGTCGCTGTACGACAACGTCAGCGTGAGCTCGGCATCGGACTTCGACATCGACCACATGGTGCCCCTTGCCGAGGCGTGGGAATCCGGCGGGTACCGATGGACCGCCGACACCTGGACCCGATTCGCCAACGATCTCGGCGATCCCCGCTCGCTCATTGCCGTCACGGCGTCGTCCAACCGCAGCAAGAGCGCTCGGGATCCTGCGCAGTGGTGGCCTCCCGAAGACGCCTACCGATGCCAGTACGCAGCAGATTGGGTCGCAGTGAAGGCTCGTTGGGATCTCGCTGTTGACTCCGTCGAGCAACGAGTTCTCGATGACGCACTCGACTCGTGCACCGGAGGCGAATTCGACTTCAGCGCCCCACAACCGGCAGCGACGACATCACTGACGGGGGAACCCGAAGACTCCACAACAGACGAAGCCGTAGCAGACGAAGCCGAAGCAGACCAAGCCGAAGCAGACGAAGCCGAAGCGGGCGAGGGCGAACCAGGGGACGGCGAATCTACGGACGCCGCCGAGAACGCCAGTGCCGGTAACGACTGCCACCCCGCCTACGAACCGTGCCTGCCGAACCTTCCCGGCGATGCGATCAACTGCGGCGACTTGACGGCCGCCCAGAAGCCGGTGATGGTCAAGGTCATCGGCGAGGACCCGTACCGTCTCGACCGGGACGGCAACGGCGTCGGCTGCCAGTCCTAGGCAGCCCGAGCGCTACCCCACTGCGGCTGCCAGTCCTCGGCAGCCCGAGCACTCCACCTCTGCGGCTGCCAGTCCTCGGCAGCCCGAGCGCTACCCCTCGGCGGCGGCCTTGATGGCAGCGAGGGTCGTGGCCATACCGGCACGGACTACATCGGCACGCGCCGCCAGCTGCTCGGCGCTGAGCGGCTGCAAGGTGGGCGGCAGCGACAGGACGTCCCAGGCTTCGGTCAACCTCGTGCCGCCCGCATCGTTGGACGCCATGCGGTAGGTCCAGCGCACATAGGGGCCTTCGGGATCCTCTGGCCGGGTCACCCATTCGAAGCACTCGCCGGGCTGCGCCACGGTGACGGTGCACGGCACGCTCCACTCCTGTTCGCCGATGCGGTTGTGCCCTTCGAACGTGGAACCCTCGGCTCCTGGCGTGCCGCTGGTCCAGTCGGCTCCGGCGTTCTCGGGGCTCCAGTCCCCCATGCGCGGCACGTCGGAAACCATGGCGAAGACGGCTTCTGGCGTGGCGGCGATCTCGACGGTGGCTTCGTGCTGCATTCCGTGAACGGTCATCGTCGAAACCGTAGTTCCGTGCGCCTGCCTGCGAGCAGTGCAGAGCACCGCGCACGAGGCCGCTGCGCCATACCATTGCGGCGACCGCGAACGGCCCAACCGAAGCTGTTCGTGCACGAACGCACAGACAACAGGAGCGTCGATGGGCGAGATTCCCCGTACTGAAGACCGTCGAAGCCCGATCCGGCGCTTGGGCCGCACGGTCGAGCCGATCCACACGGTGGCCTACTACTCACCGGAGATCTACGGATTCAACGACGACGGTTTCAAGGGCTGGTGGCATGCGTACTTCGCGTATCGCTCGGCGCCGATGGGCAGGCCCAGCGCAGCGACCGTGACCGCGGTGTTCTACAACTTCGCTCCTCGCATGGTGGAGCGAGCGGTGCCGGGCTGCTGGGACATCATGGAGCCAGACGCCGTCCGTGCCCGGCAGCTGGAGTTCACGACCGCCTCGATGCAACGGGCCTTGGGCGAGTACCCGGATCCGGGCGATATCGCCGCGGCTGCAGCCGCGCTGCGCAGCTTCGCAGGCGATCTGCCCATCGGGGCACGACCGCTCTATGCAGGGTGGACATCGGAACCGTGGCCGAGCGACAGCACCGGCGGCGGGGACGTCATGGACCTCTGGCACGGCTGCACGCTGCTGCGCGAGTTCCGCTTCGACGGCCACAACATCGCGCTCGCCGCCGGCGATCTCGACCCCGTCGAGTGCCACGTGATGATGACCACGGGCGGCCACGGCAACGGTGCCACCATCCAGAAGATCCGCGGCTGGAACGCAGACGAGTGGGATGCCGCGTGCCAGCGGCTCGTCGACCGGGGCTGGATCACCGCCGACGGCGAGCAGACCCCCGACGGCAACGCTGCACGCCGAGCCGTCGAGCACGACACGGACCGGCTGTCTTGCGCCGCAGCCGACGCACTGCCAGCGGACGAACTTGAGGCCCTCTTGGGCCGTCTCGAGCGCATCATGGGCTACCTGGTCGAGGCCGGCATCGTCGCAGGCATCTGGCCGCCGCCGCACGTCACCGTCGCTGCCTGAGGAGCCGTGCCCTCCCGCTCTGCCGAGATCAGTCCTGAGCCAGACGACGGCAGCGGGCGCGACTTCATTCGCGATCTTGTCGTAGCGGACCTCGCCTCGGCGCGGTTCGCGGGCCGAGTGCAGACCCGCTTTCCGCCGGAGCCGAACGGGTACCTCCACATCGGGCATGCCAAGGCCATCTGTCTCGACTTCACCGTCGCTTCCGAGTTCGGCGGGCACTGCGTCCTCCGCTTCGATGACACGAATCCGGCCACCGAGAGCCCTGAGTATGTCGATGCCATCGTTGACGACGTGAGGTGGCTCGGATTCGAGCCACATGAGATCCGTTACGCCTCGGACTACTTCGAGCAGCTGTACGCATGGGCCGAGCTGTTGATCGAGCGAGGCCTTGCCTACGTCGATGATCAGGACGCGGACGCCATCTCGGCTGGCCGCGGAGGCTTCGGCAGCGCAGGCACGGAGAGCCCGTACCGCGACCGGCCGGTCACCGAGAACTTGCGCCTGTTCCGCGAGATGGCAGCCGGCCGGCATCCCGAGGGCAGCCGGGTGCTGCGTGCCCGCGTCGACATGCAGCACGAGAACATGCAGATGCGCGACCCCGTGATGTACCGCATCCGGCACGAGCATCACTACCGCAGCGGCGATCGCTGGTGCATCTACCCCACCTACGACTGGGCGCACGGCCAGAGCGATGCCGTCGAAGGCGTCACTCATTCGCTGTGCACGCTGGAGTTTCGAGACAACCGGGCGCTCTATGACTGGTATTTGGAGCACCTGCCGCTGGGCGAGCTTGGCCATACCGGTGAGCGGCCCTACCAGACCGAGTTCGCCCGGCTGGAGCTAAACCACACGATCACCTCCAAGCGGATCCTGCGCCGGCTGGTGGAGGGCGGCCATACCGACGGCTGGGACGATCCCAGGCTGCCGACGCTGCGAGCCCTGCGGCGGCGCGGGTATCCCCCTGCAGCCATCCGGGAGTTCTGCGCCTCTATCGGGGTTGCGCGTACCAACAGCCGCCATGCTCCCGAACTGCTGGAATCGTTCGTGCGGACGGAGCTGAATGCCGTGGCGCCTCGCCGTATGGCCGTACTGCGGCCGCTGAAGCTCGTCATCACCAACTGGCCCGCTGATGACGACGGCGTGCCCGTCACCGAGTATCGGGAGGCGGTCAATAATCCTGAGGACCCGGCCGCGGGCACCCGGCAGGTGCCCTTCAGCGGGACCCTGTGGATCGAGCAGGACGACTTCCGGCTGGAGGCCCCGCCGAAGTACTTCCGGCTCACGCCTGGTCGGGAGGTCCGGCTGCGGGCGGGCTACTTCGCGCGTTGCACCGACGCAGTGACCGACGACGAGGGCAATGTCGCCGAGGTGCACTGCACCTATGACCCGCAGACCTCAGGCGGCCAGGCGCCGGACGGCCGGAAGGTCAAGGCCACCATTCACTGGGTCAGCGCACAGCACGCCGTGCCCATCACTGCTGCGCTGTATGAGCGGCTCTTCGATGCCGAACTGCCAGGTGACCGCACCGGTGATCCCCTCGACGACCTGCATCCGAGCTCCCGGGAGGTTCTTGCCGGTGTTGCAGAGCCGGCAATCGCGGATATTGCTGCTGGCACCGTGGTGCAGTTCGAGCGACTCGGCTATTTCTGCGCCGACAGCCCCGTGTCGGACAGCCCCGTGTCGGACAGCCCCGTGTCGGACAGCCCCGTGTCGGACAGCCCCGTGGCCTCGCTGTTCCACCGCACTGTCGGGCTGCGAGACGAGTGGGCGAACATCCAGAAACGTCAGGCCCAAGCCGCCAAGCAGGGCGGCAAGCGGGGCTCCAAGGGCGGCGGCGAACGGGGCGGCAGTCAGGGCGGCGAGACAGGCGGCAGTCAGGGCGCAACAGAGGGCGGCGAGCAGCCGCAGAAGGAGGCCACGTGAACGCACCCCAAGCAGGCGAATCGGGAACTGCTCCAAATGACGCTGCTCCTGGCGATGCTGGCTCGAACAACGCCGGAACCCGTGACCGGGTGGCAATCATCACCGGAGGCGGCACCGGTGTCGGCAAGGCCTGCGCGCTGGCGCTCTCGGAGGCCGGCTGGAAGGTGGTCATCTGCGGCCGTCGCCGAGAGCTGCTCGACGAGGTGGTGGATCTGTGCGCGGATGAAGCACTCGCCGTCACCGCTGACGTCTCGGAACCGGACCAGGTCGATGCTCTGTTCGCAGGGACCACAGACCGGTTCGGCCGTGTCGACCTGCTGTTCAACAACGCCGGCATAGGCACCCGTCCCGTTCCGGTTGATGAACTGGCAGTCGCGGACTGGATGGCCACCGTCGGGGTGAATCTCACCGGCTCATGGCTGTGCGCCCGTGCGGCCTTCGCTCAGATGAAACGCCAGCGGCCCTCCGGCGGTCGCATCATCAACAACGGGTCGGTGTCAGCGCAGACCCCCCGCCCGCATTCGTCCCCCTATACAGCGACGAAACACGCCATCACTGGGCTGACCAAGGCACTGTCGCTGGACGGGCGGGAACATGGCATCACCGTCGGGCAGATCGACATCGGCAACGCCGAATCGCCCCTGACCGCGGCCATGGCCACCGGCGTCCCCCAGTCCGACGGGAGCATCCGGGTCGAACCGCTGATGGATGTCGACGACGTGGCCGGCGCCGTCCTCTACATGGCGGAGCTGCCGGCCGACACCAACGTTCTGACGATGACGGTGATGGCCAACGGAATGCCCCTGGTCGGACGCGGCTGAGAACGTCAACGGATAGGCACAGACGCAATCGCGGCGGAGGCAGCAGGGAACTCTGCGAGGTTGGGACCTGCTGGATCCCCGGAGCAGAGGGCCCTGCCGCCTCCGCCGCGGGCACACGCTTCGCCAGCGGGCACACCTGTCAGCGTGGCACACCTGTCAGCGTGGCACACCTGTCAGCGTGGCACTGAGGACTCGAGCGAGTAGGTGCGGGAGGGCGCCTCGAACCGGTGGTCGCCCAGCGTCTGGCGTCGGTGGCGGCTGCGGAGCTCGTTGGGTCTGGTGGAAACTGCCGGGGATGGCCTTGGCTGAGTTTTCGTGTAACAGGGTGTGTTTACAGTCCATGTCATGAGGTTCACGGACGTTCGCAGCGATTCGGCGGCCGGATCGGCGCCGGGTTCGACGCCATCGGGCGAGTCTGCTGCCGCCGTGCCGGCGGGAAGGTCGTTGCCGGCCGAGTCGGCGTCGTCGGTCGAGCCAGTGCTGGCGGTGGGTGCGTCGCTGCGTGAGGCCGGGACGGTGCCGCCCGCCCATTCGACGCCACCAACTCTGGTACCCGCGTCCGGGCCGGTGTTGTCGGCGGGGTCGGTGCTGGTGGCCGAACCAGCGCTGTCGGCGGGGTCGGTGCTGTCGGTGCTGCGCGGAGCGCGTGACGTAGTGGCGCGGGCGTCGCTGGTCCCGCTCGAGGGTGCGCCCAGCGACACGCTCGCCCAGGTGGTCGAGCAGGCTGAACGGCTGCGCTCGGCCGCGGGAGTGTCCGATGTTCTGTGTAAGCGGGCCGGTCGGTTGGTCATTTTAGGTGAGCGGGAGTCGTCCTGGGTAGCGGACGGCGAGCTGGTTCAAGCAGCGTTTCCATCCGATGGTTCCTGTTCCTTGTGGTCCTCCTCTGTTGGTGGTGATGTTCCTCACGGCGAGGTAGAGCAGTTTGAGGGCGGCTTGCTCGTTGGGGAAGTGCCCTCGGTTCTTGGTGACCTTTCTGAGCTGGCGGTTGATGGACTCGATCATGTTGGTGGTGTAGATGACCCGGCGGGCTTCTGGGGGGTAGTCCAGGAACGGGATGAACTGTTCCCAGCTCGACCGCCACAGGCTGACCACGGCGGGGTATCTGGCGCCGATGCCGGCTTCGAACTCGTCGAGCGCCGCCTCGGCGGCTTGGGCGTCGACGGCGGCGTACACGGGCCGCAGTTCCTTGGCGACTTGTTTGCGGTCGTTCCAGGTGACGTAGCGGTGGGAGGCTCGAAGCAGGTGCACCACGCAGGTCTGCACGGTGGCCGCGGGCCAGGTCGCCTCGATCGCGTCGGGGAGGCCTCGCAGGCCGTCGCAGCACACGATCAGCACGTCTTGGACGCCTCGGTTGCGCAGCTCGGTGAGCACCCCCAGCCAGTACTTGGCGCCCTCGCCGTCGCTGTCGCCGATCCAGATGCCCAGCACATGCTTGCGGCCGTCGAGATCGACGCCCACGGCGAGATAGGCGGGCCGGTTGGCGACGTGGCCGTCGCGGATCTTGACGTTCAGCGCGTCGATGAAGATGATCGGATAGACAGCATCGAGGGGCCGGCTGCGCCACGCCTCGAGCTCGTCGAGCACCCCGTCGGTGACACGGCTGATCAGGTCATGGGACACCTCCACGCCGTAGATCTCGGCCAGATGGGCCGCCACGTCGCGCACGGTCATGCCCCTGGCGTACAAGGCGATGATCTTGTCGTCGAACCCTTCCAGGCGCGATGTTCCCTTGGGCACGATCCGAGGCTCAAAGGAGCCGTTGCGGTCCCGGGGAGCGTCCACATCCACGGTGCCGACGCCGGTGTGCACCCGCTTGGGCGTGACGCCGTTGCGCGAGTTGCCCGACCCCGCTCCCGCAGGGTCGCCCTTCTCATAGCCCAGATGATCGGTCAGCTCCTCCGCGAGCGCCCGCTCGAGCACCGCCTTGGTGAGCTGGGTCAAAAGCCCGTCCGCGCCCAGCAGCTCGGCGCCCTCGGCGCGGACGCGTTCCATCACCGCGTCCAGCGCCCCCTCAGGCACCAGCGGCGTCGTGTCCGCCGCCGGCCTCGCCGGCAGCCTCTCTCGATAATTCTCAGTCATTGCGGTCCTTCCTGTCGCCTCGGCATCCATCACCGACACGACACTCTCAGACCAACCCCCTTACACAGAGGATCTGACACTCTCTCGGCCGCTCAGGCGATGCTGCTGAGCGCCACCGCCGCGCTGGAAGCCTCACAGGCAGGAGCGGGCCGCTCGGCGCTGCGCGAGCGGGCACGGCAGAGCAGCCGCAACGCCAAGCGCACCACACAAGACAGCGAACAGATCGCGCAGATGCCGAATGTGGCACGCGGCCTCGCGGTGGGCGATCTCACCGTCGAGCATGCCGAGGTGCTCGCGGACGCGGCCCGACAGACCAGCCCCGATGCCGTCGACACCGCCGCTGACCTGCTCGAGACCGCCGCTGCGGTGCCGCCCGAGGTTCTGCGCCGCGACGCCCGCGACTTCGCCGCCCGCTATGACCCCGACTCGGTGCGATCAGTGCTTGCGCGCCAACGCCGCGAACGCAGCGCCGCATTGTTCGTCGACCACACCAGCGGCATGGGAGTGCTCAACGCCCGCTTGGACCCGATCAGCTTCGCGTTGATCCAACAGGCAGTCGAGAACTACAAAGAGGCCCTGTGGCGACAAGACGGCGGACGCGACGGCACACCCAACCAGATCCGCGACAACAAACAACGCCTCGCGGACGCCGTCTTCGAGATGCTCACCGACCGTAACGCTTTGGTCACTATCGACCACCCCACGGCCCCAACGCCACAGGCACAGCACCACTCCCCCAACAGCACCGACACCGACCCGGGCCGTGACGTTGCCGAACCCGGGCGCACTGGTGATGCCCGACATGACCGCAGCGGCACAAGCGATGCCGAGCGCGACCGTGATGGCCGCGGCGAGCACGAACACGGCTACGATGCGACACCCCCTTCACGCAGCGATGCGACACCCCACACACACAACGATGCGACACCCCCTACACACAGCGATGCGACACCCCCCACACACAGCGACACCGTGCCGGTCGGCGCCGCGGGCCGCTCGATCCAGTGCTGGCGGCCTGCCCAAGCACCCAACCAGCTCGTCATCGTCGCCGAGATCGGCGTCATCGACGGCACCACACCCCACGGACGATGCGAAGCCCTCGGCGTCGGGCCCGTACCGGCCGAGATCCTCAACAACCTCTCGCCCGACACACGCATCAGCGGCGCACTGTTCGACACCGCAGGCCAGCCGCTGTGGCTCGGGCGCAGCCGACGGCTCGCCACCGCAGCCCAACAGCTCGCCGTCGCCATACGCGACCGCGGCTGTGTTCTGTGCCGTGCCCCGATGCATCGCTGTGAGTACCACCACATCGACGAATGGAACGCCGACGGCGGCACCACAGACCCTCCCAACCTCGCAGCACTGTGCAACGACTGCCACAACGGCCTGCACGAATACAACCGGCGACTGCGCCGACACCCCACCACCGGCCGCTGGGACACCGAACCCCGCGACGACCCCACCAGCACAGGCGGGGCCAAAAGGAACACCGGCCCGGCGAGACCCCGCGGTGAACCCGACAGCGCAAACGGCGCCGCAGAGAACACCGGCCCGGCGAGACCCGGCGGCGAACCCGACAGCGCAAACGGCGCCGCAGAGGACACCAGCCCGGCGAGACCCCGCGGCGAACCCGACAGCGCAAACGGCGCCGCAGAGGACACCAGCCCGGCGAGACCCCGCGGCGAACTCGCCAGCGGCGAGCGAGGAGGCAACCCGCCATGACCAAACCCCTGCGTCTCCATCGAACAGTGAAGATGTGCGCGGGGAGTGGGCCGTCGGCTTCGGCCGCAACCACTACATCAAGTTCCGGTAATGGCACTCCAGTAATGGCACCCCGGTAATGGCACCCCGGTAATGGCACTCCGGTAATGGCACCCCAGGACCCGAGCGAGCAGGTGCCGGAGGACATCTTGAACCGGCGGTCGTCCAGAGTCTGGCGACGCCATCGGCCGCCTACCCGCGCAGCTCCTTAGGCTGCGCGCCATGAAATTCGGGTACCTCACTGGCAATCATCACGGCGGCATCGATCCAGGCGATCTGGCCCAAGAGCTCGAAGAACGGGGCTACTACTCGGTCTGGTACCCCGAGCACACCCACATCCCAACATCCCGCCAGAGCCCGTACCCCAATGGCGGGCAGCTGCCGGGGACCTACTTGCACATGATGGACCCGTTTGTCTCCATGGGCGTTGCGGCTGCGCGGACTCATACGATCAAGCTGGGCACGGGCATCTGCCTCATCCTGCAGCACGACCTCATTGATCTCGCCCGGACCGTGGCGTCGACCGATGTGCTGTCGGACGGTCGCGTCGTGCTCGGCATCGGCGTCGGTTGGAACGCCGAGGAACTGGCCGACCATCGGCCCGACATGCCGTTCCGCCAGCGATACGGCGCCATGCGCGAGCGTGTGGCTGCCATGCGGTCCATCTGGGCGAACGATCCGGTACCGGCCTTGGACGGCCGATGGGACAGCCACAGCGAGTCGTGGATCTACCCCAAGCCGGCGAATGGCTCGGTTCCGATCGCGCTCGGCAATGCGGGCCCGCTCGGCATCGGGCACGCAGCGGAATACGCGGATGAATGGTGTCCCATCGATGTCGGTGTGATGAACGTCACCGGCAAGCCCGACGTGATCGGCGGCATCGAGCGATTCCGCCGGCTCGCCGCCGAGGCAGGGCGCGACGACGCCGACGACATTCCCATCACTCTCTACATCTGGGGACGGCCGCGTCTGGACCGGCTCGAGGCCTACGCCACCGCAGGAGTCAGCCAATTCGTGTTCACGCCTGTGAATTTCGACCTGCCGTCGGCAGACGAGACGCTGCAGTACCTCGACGAACTGACGCCCACGCTCGAAGCATTCAATAACTGAGACTCCCTACCGGGCCCGACGAAGTACGCTTGCCAAAGAGGCCAGCCTCAGCCGGGTGGTGGCCGAGTCCGAAAGGCGCTTCCCACCCGGAGAGGTTGGCCCTAGCGCGAACGCAGCGACGCACTCGTGCCCGAACCCAGTGAATTCCGCGCAGGCTTGAGCGCCGGTAGCTGACGGGCGCATTCGGGCTAGAGGCCTGAGTGCCTGGGTCTAATGGTTGCGTTCGGGCTAGAGGCCCGGGCGCCAATGTCTGATGGTCACCTTCGGGTTAGAGGCCTGAGTGCCTGGGTCCGATGGTTGCGTTCGGGCTAGAGGCCCGGGCGCCAATGTCTGATGGTTGCGTTCGGGTTAGAGGCCTGAGTGCCTGGGTCCGATGGTTGCGTTCGGGCTAGAGGCCTGAGCGCTCCAGGATGTGCACGCCGCAGCTGGAGCCGAGGCCGATGACGTGGGCCAGACCGACCTTGGCGTCGGGGACCTGACGATCGCCCGCCTCGCCACGAACGTGCGTCGCGACCTCGAACAGGTTGGCCACGCCGGTCGCGCCGATCGGATGCCCCTTGGACAGCAGGCCACCCGACACGTTGACCGGGATCTCGCCGTCACGCCACGGACCACCCCGGTCGATCCACTCACCGGCGCCGCCGGGTTCGCACAGGCGCAGGTTGTCGTAGTGCCGCAGCTCGGCCGTCGCGAAGCAGTCATGCAGTTCCACGAGGTCGAGATCGGCTGGGTCGACGCCCGAGTCCTCGTAAGCAGCGTCGGCTGCGTTGCGGGTCAGCGTGTTGACATCAGGCTGGACCTGGCAGCCCTCGGTCCAGGGATCTGAGGTCAGCACCGAAGCCGAGACCTTGACGGCGCGTCGTTGCTGCTCAAGTGGCAGCGTCTTCAGTTTCTCGTCAGAGACCAGCACGACCGCTGCAGAGCCGTCACCGGTGGGGCAGCACATCAACAGCGTGTTCGGGTAGGCAATCACCTCGGAGCCCATGACCTCTTCCAGCGTGAACGCCTTGCGGTACTGCGCCAGCGGGTTCAGCGTGGAGTGCTCGTGGTTCTTCTGAGCCACCTTGGCGAACTGCTCGAAACCCACGCCATCGTTCTCATACGCGTACTCCATGCCGGCCTGGGCAAACACGCCCGGCATCATGTTGGTGCCCAAGCGCCCCTCGACGCCGACCACCGAGCCGAAGCGGCCCTTGCGCTCGAACACGTTCTTGTCGGAGCGGGCGGCCCGATCGCCACCGAGCATGCCCATCTTGCCCATCTGCTCGACGCCCACAACAAGGCCCATCTGCGCCTCACCGGATTTGATCGCCATCATCACCGTGCGGACCGCTGTGGCGCCGGTAGCGCAGGCGTTGGCCACGTTGTAGACGGGAATGCCGGTCTGGCCGATCTGCTTCTGGAGGCGCTGTCCGACGCCGCCGTTGGCTTCGTAGAGGCAGCCCGCCGCCAGGACATCCATGTCGGCCATGGTCACCCCGCCGTCGTCCAGTGCTCCCAGCGAGGCCTGCGCTGCAAGGTCGATCAGGTCTTTGTCGGCGTAACGGCCGAACTTGGTCATGGATGTGCCGAGAATCCAGACGGGGTCCTGATTGCTCATGGCTGCTCTCCTGTGGTGAATGGTGGTGCTGTTGGTTGTCTGTGTCGAATGCTGTCTGTGTCGAATGCTGTCTGTGTCGAATGCTGTCTGTGTCGAATGCTGTCTGTGTCGAATGCTGTCTGTGTCGAATACGGTCGTTATGCGGTCGTTATGCGGTCAGATCGGTGTCGCTATCAGCGGCCCTGCTGGCGCCGTCAGGCTGCAGAAGGCTCGTATCCGAAAGCAACGGCTTCGTTGCCTTCGTCGTCGGTAGTGGCCACGTAGGTTGCGAGGCGCACGCGCATCCCGAGGCTCACGTTCTCGGGCGTGGGTTCGACATTGACGATGTTGCTCTTCACGCGCCCGCCTCCGTCGAGATCGACCACCGCGGACACATACGGCGCCGGCACGCCCCGCGCAGCGCGGTGCACGATCGTGAACGCCCGCACCGCGCCCGTGTTGGCCAGCCGGGTCGTCGAGAATTCGCGAGTCCCGCACGCGGCGCACGCGTTCCGTCGATCGAAATAGGTGACCCCACAGGCATCGCAGATGTTGGCGACCAAGTGGGGGTCGTCGCCGAGCTGCAAGTACTCGACCATGGAGATTTGGTTCGGCCCAGTCTGGTTGGGTTCAGCTTGTTCGCCCACGTCAGCGTTCCTCGGGGGTCATGTCGGTGTCGTCGTGGGAGATCGGTGGTTGGGTTCAGCTTGTTCGCCCACGTCAGCGTTCCTCGGGAATCATGTCGGTGTCGTCGTGGGAGATCGGTGGTTGGGTTCAGCCTGCTCGCCCACGTCAGCGTTCCTCTCACGTCGAGATCAGTACAGGGGCTGGGCGCAATGCCAGCACCGAGCCGACTCGCGCCAGCACGGCCGCCCCGCAGCAACTTACCAGTGCCCCAGCCAGTGGCCCCGATGAACCAGCGGGCGATCGACCGTCGCGTTCAACGCTTCGGGATCGGGTTCGTTCGCTTCGGCGAAGAGCGGACGCCGAGGTCTGCCCTGGCTCGCGGCGGGTCCGCTCGCAGCCTCAGCTGATCGATCAGGCCATCCCACAGCAACCACACCGACGGGTTCATGCGACGGCGGGACGCCGAGCGCCCCAGCAACTGCTTCGGCCTGTTCGAACATGCCGAAAAACAGCACTCCGAGACCTGCGTCTATCGCGGCGTACTGCAACGCCATCGCAGCGAAGCTCGCATCCACCGTCCAGAACGGCGTTGACCAGGCATCAGGGCCTTCGCCGAGCCCCGTGTGTGCTTTATCGGACTCTGCGTAGCGCTCGACGTACGCCCCTGGGTCCGCCCAGACGGTGATCAGGACCGGGCAGGCGACCAAGCTGGCCCAACGAAAGCTGTCCCGACGATCTGCCGGCAGCGTCGCGTCCCAGTACCGAGCCGTCTGGGAGGCCCCGCTGAGCACGACGAAGTCGAAACCCTGCGAGTTGCCGGCCGAGGGGACGCGCCGGGCCGCATCGAGGAGCCGCGCCAGGAGCACATCGTCAACAGGGTCCGGCATGAAATGCCGGGTCATCCGCCGTCGGCGGGCGAGTTCGCCGAAATCCCCGCTCACAGGATCAGGTGCTCAGCCCGTCCGGGACCCAATGGGCCGGGAGCGCTACAGCAGCTTCGCGAGGTCTTCCCGGGTGGCCCAGCCGAAAGCGATCAGCGCATCACCATTTGCTGTGTCGAAGCCGTCAAACAGTGCGATCAACGCCGGATCGACCTTCTCGGGCCGTGGTGCGGTGTGGTTCAGCACGAACGAGGGCCCACCGTCGCCATAGACCTTGAACTCTCGAGCCTTGTACTCGCCCTGAACCTCGAATCGCTTTGCGAGTCGCCGCCCCCAGGCGCGGTCCTCGCCGTTAGGCCCGTAGCCGGGACGTGGCACCACCCGATCGAGCGGCTTGAACGCCGTGAAGGCAGCTGCGTCGGCCATCTGGCAGGCCACCAGCACGTCCTCGTCGGGGAACGCCAACACGGCGCGGCGAAGTTGATCGGTCACCATCGCACGCAGTGCGCTGTCACGACGGGCCGAGCGCCGTGTTGCACCAGCACCCATCAGCACGGTGGGATCGCCGCCGACGCGCTCGAGGGTGCAATAGCCGTATGCGGCGAGCTTGGTGCCGTCTCGCACGTGGGTGATGAGCACCCAGGCATCCCGTTGCTTGGAGAGATGTCCGACGTCGAAGTGAACGTTCTCACCCGTTACCAACTCGGCCATCTCGGAGATCTCGGCATCGCTGAGTGCCGTGCAGTCCCTTGTCTCTACTTCGAGCGCCATTTTGGTTCTCGCTCCCTGCGGTGCTCGCTGACCGAACCCCAATGGCCGGCCAGACAAATCCTTCAGTGCTAGCTCAGTGCGCGGAAGCGCCCTCTGTCACAGCGATGCCAGGCATGCAACGACTGCCGCCGACCGATCTCGCCCCGATCACAGATAGACACCGCCACGCTCTGCTGTCCTCGCTGGACTGGGCTGGCCGCCGGCCTCGAGGGCATTGCCACGCATGCTGCGCAGTTGCCGCTCAGCCATCATCTGCTGCGCCGACACTGCTGCCTGGATGCCGTGGAACAATCCCTCGAGCCATCCCACGAGTTGGGCCTGAGCGATACGAAGCTCAGGGCCAGAGGGGATTTCCTCGTCGAATGGCAGCGCAATCCGGTTCAGCTCGTCAGCGAGCGGTTCGGACAGCGCCGTTGCCAGCTCCTCGACGGACAAGTGGTACACGTCGCGCATGCGGTCGCGACCTGCTTCGTCGAGTTCCGCATGGCGGACTTCTTCGAGCAGCTTGCGAATCATGGCGCCGATACGCATGAGCTTCGCCGGTTCAGGAACGAAGGGCTCATCGTCGGCGTTATCTTCCGTGAGCGGTCCGCTATTCAGCAGTTCACCTTGTTCTGGGTCCTGAACCGAATCGCCGACCACCATCAAAATGCTATCTGGCGAGGGCGCGATCCCCGTCGGCGAAGCCTTAAGAAAGCCCCGTAGACACTGGGCACACGTCGCATCACAGCCAATCGGCAGCCGCTTGTGAGCCTGGCTACAGCTGTGCGAAGGGCACCATCATTTCTTCTGAGGTCAAGCCTCCGTGCCGGCCGATCAGGCCATGATGCGGCTGGTCTTCATCGGGCATGGTGAAGGCCTGCAGGCCTCGGGGAACGAGCGCGACATCGCCGAGACGGCCCCTGGCCGCCTTCGAGACATGGTTGCCCAGCCAACGTTCGTCTAGCACCTGGCTCACGGGAGCGATCTCTGCGAGGGCGGCGTATCGCTCACACGCACCAGCGAGTTGGGGTTCCGCACCTGGGCGAGCGTGCAGCCACAGCATCCTGGCCTCACCCGACCAGCCGGTGGTGAGTTCGGTCACCTCAGGGTCGATCATGACGAGCGGTTCGAGCACTTCGACGAAGCCGTGGTCGGCCGTGACGATGAGCGGAGTGTCGCCAGGCAGTCCGGTACGCAATTCAACGGCGAGGCGTTCCACCTCAGCGAGTGCAGCTCGATAGTGGTCGCCCAGTCCGAATTCGTGAGCGACCTTGTCGAGGGTGTCGTAGTACGCGAACACCAGCCGAAACCCCGCGGCAACTGCGCTCAAGACGCATTCGGCAATGTCGTTCGCGTCGCGCCAGCCCCAGAACGCGCCGCCCCGCAGGTGAGCCATGGTGAATCCACTGTGGCGAAACTCCGCCCGCGTCACCACCGCCGCCGGCTGACCGCAAAAGGGCACGACGGGTTGCAGTTCGTCGGCTGGCAGCGCAGCGCGTACGTCGGTGCCGCCGGCGCGCCAGCGAAGAGCATTCAGCAGTCCCAGCGGCGTTGGCACCCGATACCCGACAAGGCCGTGTTCACTCGGCGCAGCACCGGTTGTGAGAGATGTCAGGGCCGTCGCAGTCGTACTCGGCGCAACGGTGGTGATGGGTGGCGTGCGGTCGCTTGCTGCTGCGAGCACCGGGGCCAGTGATCTGTTGCGGCGCAACTGATGCCATCCAAGACCGTCGACCACCAGCATGACCACGGTGGGAGCGGAAGCGACGGGATCGCCGATGAGTTCCGTTTCTACGCCAGCGAGGATCCCTGGAACTACCGCAGTGATGCATCGACCGCCATAAGCGGGCAGGACACGCTCGAGTACCAGCGGCTCGCTGTCGACGGCGCTGCCGAGGGCACTGTCCATAGCGCTGACCCTACGAGCACCCGTGGAGGCGGGGCTACGCTGCCAGCGTGGCAGTCTCGACGCGGGGAGACTACGCAAGCCGCGCGTTGCTGTCCCTGGTCCTCAACGACAACGGCAGGCCGACCTCTGTGCGCGACATCGCGGAGCGCACCGGTCTGCCCCAGCCGTATCTAGAACAGATCTTGCTGGCGCTCAAGGGGGCCGGGTTGGTCCGCTCCAAGCGCGGTGTCGGGGGTGGGTACGTGATGGCACGCGACCCTTCCGAGATCACGATCGGGATGATCGTTCGGGCCGTCGACGGCCCGATTGCCCTCGGCGATTTCGGCCAGCCCCATCAGGACGGTGCCTGTGACCACGAGGGGCAATGCGTGCTGCTCGCGATCTGGGACTCAGTCGGGCATCGCATGCGTGCCGAACTCGATTCCTACAGCCTCGCTGCTGTGGCAGAGGTGGCCCGCGGCCGCGCGCCGTGGCCCGGAATCGCCTTCGAGACGCCGTAGCGAGTTAGAGGCCGCGCGGAGAGGTGACGTCTCGGAAAGTTGCTGTCACGCCTTCTTTGCGCAATTTTGCCGTCTGTGGCGGCATTTCTGCGCAAAGTCCAGGCCGTCGGGGCTGCCGGGCATCGCCGCCTCTCCGCTGAGGCACTGAGTTCGCCGGCTCAATTCACCGGCTCAGTTCATCGAGAATGCCGACGGGTCCGAACCGAACTCTCGCAGTGCTTCGACGAAGTCTGCGGGCATCGGAGCGGCAACGCTCATCTCGGCACCCGAGGTGGGGTGCTGGAACGTCAGCTGCGATGCATGCAACAGCGGACGGCTGATGCCGAAGGGATCGGGCACGCCGTAGGCGAGGTCCCCGAGCAGGGGCAACCCGATACTGGCCAGATGCACCCGGATCTGATGCGTCCGACCCGTGGAGAGCTGGCAGCGAAGCAGGGATGCCTCGACGGGGTGCGTGAAGAGCTCAACGCTGCTGTAGTGCGTGCGAGCCTCGCGTCCGGTGGCCATCACCGCCATCAACGTGCGGTTGTGAGGATCTCGGCCGATGCGGGCATCGATGGTGCCCCTGGGCGAGGGCGGGTGTCCGCGTGCCAGGGCTGCGTAGATCCGGCGAACCTCTCGCCGCGAGAGCTGTTCGATAAGGCCTTCGTATGCCAGTGGGCTGCGGGCGCACACCAGAGCCCCGCTCGTCCCCCGGTCCAGCCGGTGCACGATGCCCGGCCTGTCAGGTTGACCGACTTCGGCCATGTCGGGGAACCGCGCGACGAGCGCGTCAGCGAGCGTTCCGCTGGAATGGCCGGTGCCTGGATGGGTGACCACGCCGGAGGGCTTGTTCACGACCACGACATCGGCATCGACATGCAGGACATCGAACGGGACGATCTCAGGCTCCCGCTCTTGAACGGCATCGGGAGCCCGATCTGGCAACACCTCGACCACTTCGTCAGGCGAGAGTCGCCTCGAACCGACAGGTGACACCTCGCCGTCGATCAGGACACAGCCGTCGGCCACCATCTTCGCCGTCTCGGACCGTGACCGTCCTGTCAGCAGCGACAGCGCCCGGTCGAGGCGTTCCCCTGCCAGGGAGGCGGGGATCTCGAACCTGCGGCGTCGCTCGTTCACTCAGGCGCCCCCTCCGGGGTTCGGAGGGAACGCCTCTCAGTGCGATACAGGTGGAACAGCACGATGACGAGCCCGACGGTGATCGAGGCGTCCGCCAGGTTGAAGATCGGCCACCACCCAAGATCGACAAAATCCACGACTGCACCCCGACCCCAGCCCGCCCCGCGAAACAAGCGGTCGGTGAGATTGCCCAGTGCCCCGCCAATGATCCCTCCGAGACCGCTCGCAGCCCATCCTGCTCGGACGCGCCGACGTGACGACCACAGCACGCCGATGATCACGATGGCGGCCAGCGCCGGTACGGGACCGAGACCGCTCCCTGCCGAGAAGGCGAAGCCGGTGTTGTGGACGAGTCGCAGGCGCAGCGTCCACACCAGATCGATGATCCGATCGTCGAGTGCAACGACGGCCCAGGCTTTCGTGATCTGGTCAATACAGAGAACGACGAGCGAGGAGATCGCGACCTTGAAATTGCGCGCCAAGCGATCTCGTGAGGCAGCCGGCCGGTTCGCGAACACCTGGGGCCCAGCTAGGGCCGCCGCCACGCCGGACCGCTGCTCTTGACCTCCACACGCATTGATGCGTGCGGGATGGCCTCTAAGCGTTCCTTGGGGATCGGCTTTCCCGACACGATGCAGATGCCGTACGTGCCGTCTTCGATACGCGCGAGCGCAGCATCAATCTCGGCGATTTCCTCGCGTTCTCGAGCAGAGATCTGCAGTGCCCGATCGCGCTCGACGGCGATGGAATCTCCTTCGCCGGACTCCTCGTCGAATTGCACATCACCGGGCTCGCGCTCGTTGACAAGCTGCTCGGCTTCGGCTTCGTATCGCTCCGCGTGCGCGGTGTAGCGGCGACGCTCTGCCAACAGCGCCTGGCGTTGCTTCTCCAGGAACACTTCGCCAAAGCGCGGCTTCGCCGGTTTGCGGTGTGGTGCGGTCTTCTTCGCAGCCGTCTTTGAGGCGGCGTCGGTCTTGCGGGCGTCGGTCTTGCGGGCGTCGGTCTTCTTTGCAGCAGCATTGGCGCCGGAAGGGTTCGCGGCATTCTTGGGTGCCGGAGCCTTCTTCGCGGCAGTCTTGCGGGCAGCAGCCTTCTTCGCAGTAGCCATGGCCCCTCCCCTGCTCAGCGAAGCGGCAGTCTAGGTCTCCACTCCTCGGAGCGGGTGGCGGATATGGGTTCCGTCGATTTCCGTGTCCCAGGGGTACCCTCACCATCTCGTGGGCCAGCCCGCACCATCGCTGGGACGATGACACAGCCTGCAGGAGGCCCTGGTGATGCGAGAGCCGACCGACACCTTGTACCCACGTGTATCTGCCCAAGCTGATTTCCCTCGAATCGAGGAGAGAATCCTTGCGCGCTGGCAGGACGAGGGAACCTTCGAGGCGTCGATCTCCAACCGCCCCGCGGACGCCGAGTTCGTCTTCTACGACGGACCTCCTTTTGCGAACGGTCTGCCCCACCACGGTCACCTGCTGACCGGCTACGTCAAGGATGTAATCCCCCGTTACCAGACGATGCGCGGCCACCGTGTCAACCGGCGATTCGGCTGGGACTGCCATGGGCTGCCCGCCGAGATGGAGACCGAACGTGAACTCGGCGTGAGCGGGCGGGCCGCCATCACCGAATTCGGCATCGAGCGCTTCAATGCCCAGTGCCGCGACTCGGTGCTGCGGTACACCGCCGAATGGCGCAAGACCATCACGCGACAGGCCCGGTGGGTGGACTTCGACAACGACTACAAGACGATGGATCTGCCCTACATGGAATCGGTCATGTGGGCGTTCAAGCGACTCTGGGATCAGGGCCTCGTCTACCAGGCATTCCGGGTCATGCCGTACTCGTGGGGCGCCGAGACCCCACTGTCCAATTTCGAGATCCGGCTCGACGACGCCACAAGGCCACGCCAGGATCCCGCCATCACGGTCTGGTTCGAGCTTGACGACGCCGATGACACGGCTGGCGCAGCCGGCGCAAGCGACACAGCGGGCGCAAGCCACACAGCGGGCGCAAGCGACACAGCCGGGCCCCTTCGGCTGCTGGCGTGGACGACGACGCCATGGACCCTGCCTTCCAATCTGGCGATCGCCGTCGGCGGGGACCTTGCCTATGCCGTTGTGGAGTCTCCGGCGCTCGGTTCTGGTCGTTACGTGCTGGCATCTGACTGTCTCGAGCACTATGCCGCAGACCTTGAGCCGTTCACGGTCGTCGGAACGCTGAGCGGCGCTGAGCTGGCGGGGCGTCGCTATGCGCCGATGTTCGAGTTCTTCGACCATCGCAGCGAAGCCTTCCGGGTGCTCAGCGGCGACTTCGTGGACACTTCAGAGGGCACCGGCGTTGTTCACTTGGCGCCAGGCTTCGGCGAGGACGATCAGATCATCTGCGAAGCCAACGGCATAGAGATCGGCGATGCCGTCCCGGTGGATGATCGCGGTTGCTTCACCGAGCCAGTGTCGCCGTGGGCGACCCTGAACGTCTTCGAGGCGAATCCGCAGATCATCACGGAGCTGAAGAGTCGCGACCGGGTGCTGCGACACGACAGCTACGAACACAACTACCCGCACTGCTGGCGCACCGACACGCCGATCATCTACAAGGCCATCAGTTCGTGGTACATCAAGGTCACGGCGATCTCGGATCGCTTGGCGCAGACCAACCAGCAGATCAACTGGGTGCCCGACCACGTTCGCGACGGCCGGTTCGGCCACTGGCTGGCGGGCGCTCGCGACTGGTCGATCAGCCGCAACCGATTCTGGGGCTCGCCCATCCCGATCTGGGTCAGCGACGATCCCGAATACCCCCGTATTGACGTCTACGGCAGCCTCGACGAGCTGGGGGCTGATTTCGACGTGCGTCCGACCGACCTGCATCGGCCCTTCATCGATGAGCTGACGCGACCCAATCCCGACGACCCCACAGGCCGCTCGATGATGCGGCGGGTGCCTGAGGTTCTCGACTGCTGGTTCGAGTCGGGTTCGATGCCTTTCGCGGCGGTGCACTACCCGTTCGAGAACTCTGAATGGTTCGAGAAGAACTTTCCAGCCGACTTCATCGTGGAGTACATCAATCAGACGCGCGGCTGGTTCTACACGCTCCATGTCCTGGCGGGAGCGCTGTTCTCCCAGCCAGCGTTCCAGAACGTGATCTGCCATGGGATCTTGCTGGCGGCTGACGGCAACAAGCTGTCCAAGCGGTTGCGGAACTACACCGAGCCCACCGACATCTTTGCCAATCAGGGCTCAGACGCCCTGCGTTGGTACTTGATGGCGACAAATATCGTCCGGGGCGGTGACACGCGTATTTCAGACGCCGGCATCGATGAGGTCGCCCGCCAAGTACTGATCCCGATTTGGAACGCGTACGCGTTCTTCACGCTGTATGCGAACGCGGACGGCTACGAGGCGCAGTTCCGTGTCGATTCGGACAACGTGCTGGATCGCTACCTGCTGGCCAAGACGAGGGCCACGCTGGAGTCGGTCACGGCCAGCTTCGACGCGTACGACCTCCCTGGCGCGGCCGCCGAGTTACAGGCGTTCATCGATGCCCTCAACAACTGGTACATCCGCCGCAGCCGTGGTCGATTCTGGGGCGAAGCCGCCATTGGTTCACCTGTAGGCGCCGGCCGATCGACCGGCGATCTTGACGCCTTCGACACCCTGTACACGGTGCTGCGCATTTTCTCAGCCATGGCAGCCCCGCTGCTGCCGATGATCACCGAGGAGATCTACGGTGGGCTGACCGGCGGCGACAGCGTTCATCTGAGCGACTGGCCGGATCCGGTGGCGCTGCCGCGGGACCCAGAGCTGGTCGAGCGCATGGACGCTGTGCGCGCTGCTGCCTCCGCTGCGTTGCGGGTACGCGAGGACGCAGGCTTGCGAGTGCGGTTGCCGTTGCGGCGCGTCACGGTGGCCGGAGCGGGGGCCGAGCAGCTTGAACCGTTCGCTTTCTTGCTGGCAGAAGAAATCAACGTCGCAGAAGTTGTGCTGAGCGACCAGTTAGGCGCGGTGGCGACGCTCGTGTTGCGTCCTGAGGGATCCGCGCTCGGGCCCCGACTGGGCGGCGCAGCACAAGAGGTATTCGCCGCTGCTCGTTCGGGTGATTGGCGTTCCGAACCGGATGGCACCGTTGTTGCAGGCGGGCACCAGCTGCGCGAGGGCGAGTTCCAGTTGAGCCTGCAACCCGCCGACCCCGCCACAGCCTCAGTGCTCGACGCTCAGCAGCTCGTCGTCGTGCTTGACACCGCGGTCACACCCGAACTCGAAGCCGAGGGCGCCGCGCGCGATCTGATTCGCAATATTCAGCAAACGCGCAAGGAAGCGGGTCTCGATGTCACCGACCGGATCAGCCTGAAGATCCGCTGGACTCCACCGAACTTGGACGACATTCGTCGTCACGAGCTCTTGGTGACAGCTGCGGTCCTCGCTGAAGAGATCGACTGGCTCGGCGGCGGGGACGCGCCCGAGATTGAGCTCGCTGTATTTGCAGAGGCTGCTGGCTCCTAGGCCTGCTGGCTCCTAGGCTTGCTGGCTCCTAGGCCTGCTGGCTCCTAGGCCTGCTGGGTCCTCCGCCGGCCGTCTCCTAGGCCGACAGGGGTTCCTTGCGAATCAGCGCATCCAGGAAGGGATCGTCGAGTTCCGCGAGCGCGAGCGGCGGCCGGTCCGCATCGACGACGAGGTCGTCAACGTCATCATCGTCAACGTCGTCGTCAACGTCATCATCGCCGAACCCAGAACTTGCTTCACGGATCGACGCTGCGTCAATCGACTCTGGGGCGGCCTCAGTCCGGCCAGCAACTCCAGCGGAACTGGCGGCGAGCGGTGTGACGATGGATGGCATGGCGGCCGGCTCGGGGCCAGAGCGCACTGACGCCGCCACGGGTTCGACATCGGGCAGATCCTGGCCGATCAAGTCCTCTTCGGCCTGGTCATCCTCGTCGGCCTCGACTTCGACGGTCCCAGCGGTCGCTCCGGTGCTCGCCGGGAAGGGCTCGAGGGCAATATCGGGTTCCACTGCTTCGATGACGTCAACGCTGTAGCCGGCGTCGGAGAGCGACCTGGAGATCTCGGCCCGCACGAGACCCGACAGCGCCTCGGTGAGATCGTCAGTCGCTGATTTGAAGACGGCATCCAGTGCTTGAGTACCGGCTGCCTGGAGCTCCGCAAGAGTCTCGACGATCTGTGCGACGGTCTCGGGCGAGAGCTGAACCTCCACCGGACGCGATGGCGATCCCGATTCCACGCTGGTCATGCGATGGTCGATCTCAGTGACCTGTGCCGCAAGAGACGCGATCTGCGCACCGAGGCGCTCAAGCACAGCAGCGCCTTCGGTGCTGGGGGTTTCGACGGGTGGGGGTGTCGGGCTCGCCATGGCGCGGAATGTACCAGCGTCTCAACAGCGCAGCAGCATGCCGGACACGAGCACCTGCAATCCGATGATCAGCACGATCGGCGAGAGATCAAGCGCAACCCGGCCCAGTCGTATCGAAGGCAGTGCCCGCCGAAGCGGCCCCATGACCGGCTCGGTGATCCGCACCAACCAGGTCCGCACCACCATCACTGGACTGTCCGGGGACAGCGGGATCCAGCTGAACAGAACGCGAGCGAAGACTGCGAAGACGTACAAATTCGTCAGCGTGCACAGCAGGCCTCTCATCGTTCGGCCAGGTGGCCCGCGCTGGAGCGTTTCAGCGGTCGACGCCCTCTGTGGGAACCGTTTGATGTTCGCTGTCGCTCACCACGACATTTGCCGGCACGAGCATGTAGACGGCGTTCGCAACCTTTCGCATCTCCCCATCGCGGGCGTAACACAGGCCGCTGGCGAAATCCAGCAGCCGACGTGCTGTGTCGCGGTCGAGTCCTTGCAAGTTCAGGATGATCGGTTGGTCGCGCTTGAAGCGATCGCCGATCTGCTGCGCGTCGTCGAACATGCGGGGCATCAGCACGAACGGCTGTGCTGTCGATGTCGCCACCCGGCGCACAGCCGATGTCGGTACGGGCGCCCCCGAGTGCGGTGTTGCCGACGGTGGTCGTTCGACCACCGTGACGCCGCTCTGGCTGGTTTGATCGGCGAAAGCATCCGCCGCTGGCATTTCGCCCGGCAGGGCGCGCTCGGCCGGCAGAGCATAGCTGTCGTCGGGCCCGAGGCCCAGATAGCTCATCGCCTGCTTCATGAACGAAGCCATGCAGTACCTCAACAAGAGCAGCCTCGATTGGAGACTGTCTCGGTTGCAAAGGGTACCGACTCGCCAAGATGCGGTCAGGCACCCCGTGTAGAGGCGACCCGCGGCGGTCGATTGCCGAATAGGGCGGTCCCGATACGCACCATCGTCGAGCCAGCCCGGATTGCTTCCTCGAGGTCAGCGCTCATTCCCATGCAGCGGTGCTCGAGATCGTGGCGATCGGCAAATCGGGCGACCTCGGCAAACGCTGCTTCGATCTGCGATGACGCGCCTTGAGGCCCGATCGCCATACAGCCCTGAACATCGAGTCCCGACTGGCGGGCGGCGCCAACCAGCGACGGAGCCTCCTCGAGCAGGCAACCGCCCTGGGTGTTCGTGCCGCTCACATCGAGTTGCACAAAGACCGCGGCTCGGGGACTGTGCCGTGCAATCTGTTCGACAAGCCGTGTCCGGTCCACGCTCTGCCACAGATCCACGACGTCTGCCAGCTGTCGCACTTTGTTGGACTGCAGCCGTCCGATGAAGTGGACGTCGATCGTGCTCCTGGTCTCCGGCAGCAGCTGATCCCATTTTCCTTGGAGTTCCTGGGCGTAGTTCTCGCCGATCATTCCCAAGCCGGCAGCTGCCGCGGCGTCGATTGCAGAGGCGTCGAATCCTTTCGTCACAGCCACGATGCCGATCCGAGCTGGGTCGCCCCCGGCGTCAGCAATCCGGTGCTTGACACGTTCGACGCGTTGGCGGACCTGTCCGGCATCAATCACCGGACTCGTCTCCTGCTCCGTGGGCGTCCAGGCAGATCAGCAGCGCAGTCCGGCCCTTCTCGGCACGAGCTCGGTGCGAGAAGTAGCGACCATCGCAGGCCGTACAGCGGCCCAGCTCGGTGTCGAGAATCGCTCCCCCGCTGCGAAGCGTCCGGCGGGCAATCTCGCCAAGGTCAAGCGCCGGCGTTCCCCACGCAGTTCTGCTCGCCACTGAGGGGCCGAAGGAACTCACTGCAGCGTCGAGTTCATCTGTCCCGAATTCGTAGTGCAGGCGGCAGATGTGAGGCCCGACGACCGCGCGGATGTGGCGGATCCCGTGACGTCCGAGTTCCGCGAGCGTCGCCCCCACGACGCCGCCGAGCAGACCGCGCCATCCCGCGTGAACCGTCGCGACAGCACTCAGACCGCTCGCATCTGTCCCGTACAGCGCGATCGGCACACAGTCCGCTGTGCGCACTGCGAGCGTCGCTCCAAGCGCCGTGGTCCACGCAGCGTCGGCGTTGGTGCCGCGATGCTCCCCAGGATGGAACACCCGGACGACGTGGGTGCCGTGGGTCTGCTTGAGGACGGTGACCGTGCTGGGACCGAGCCCCACCAGGGGGGCGCAGTCGCCGTCGCTGCGTTCAGTGACGGCGATGCGCACCGTGCTGGCTCCGCAGCGCCGGCGCAGTATCAGCATTGCGAGTGCCGACCCGTTCGGCTTACGCCGTTCCGCAGCCGCGTGGCCACGCCAACGCGCGGCATCGCTGTGCCGTCGTTCGACGGGGATGCACCCTCGCCCGGGGCGTCACCGCAGGAAGCTGGGTACGTCGAACGATTCGTCGTCCTCGTCGAGGTCGCCGAATGGGTCGGCCAAATCGTCAGCTTGTTCGGAGCCTGCGTAGTCGCCCAGGGCGGTGCCTCCGGAGCGAGACGGCGCGTATCGGTCAAAGCCCGCCGCGATGACGGTGACACGGATTTCTTCTCCGAGCGAGTCGTCGATCACCGTGCCGAAGATGATGTTGGCCTCGGCGTGTGCCACCTCGCGGATCACTTCCGCCGCCTCGTTGACCTCGAACAGCCCCAGTTCGGGTCCGGCGGCAATATTCAGCAAGATGCCGCGGGCTCCATCGATGGACTCCTCGAGCAGCGATGACGACACCGCTTGGCGAGCAGCGTTCTTGGACCGGTTCTCGCCATGTGCACGGCCGATTCCCATCAGGGCCGTGCCGGCGTTGGACATAATCGCCTTCACGTCGGCGAAGTCGGTGTTGATGAGGCCAGGAGTCGTGATGAGGCCCGAAATGCCGGACACGCCCTCACGCAGCACGTCGTCGGCCATCCGAAAGGCATCGATGATCGACGTGTGCTCGCTCGCCACCGTCAACAGCCGGTCGTTCGGGATCACGATCAAGGTGTCGACTCGTTCCTTGAGCCGTTCGATGCCCTGCTCAGCCTGGATCTGACGGCGCTTGCCTTCGAAGGCGAAGGGGCGGGTGACCACGCCGATGGTCAGTGCACCGACTTCCTTGGCGATTTCTGCGACGATAGGTGCACCACCGGTTCCGGTGCCTCCGCCTTCCCCAGCGGTGATGAACACCATGTCCGCGCCCTGCATTGCTTCTGCGATCTCATCCCGGTGTTCCTCGGCCGCCCGGGTGCCGATCTCGGGGTCGCTCCCCGCTCCAAGTCCGCGCGTCAGCTGGCGACCGATGTCCAGCTTGACATCAGCATCGCTCAGCAGCAGCGCTTGAGCGTCGGTGTTGATGGCAATGAATTCGACGCCGCCAAGGCCGACATCGATCATCCTGTTGACGGCGTTCGAGCCACCGCCGCCGACGCCCACCACCTTGATGATTGCCACGTAATTCTGTGGTGAGGCCACAGGGCTCCTCGCGTTCGCTGGCCGGCCGCGACATCAATCGTGCCGTCGGCAGGCACCTCCTAGGCAAAATAGCGCAATCTAGGACAGTACCGATGCCTCCGTTGATGGGCAAGACCTGCCGAATGGGACGATCTGGCCGATCAGTTGGCTCCGCGGACCACCGGGAGATGCGGAACCGATACATCGAGGATGTCATCTGAGTGCTCGAGATCGGAGATGACTGCGGCAATTGCGGCCGTCTTCGCACCGATCGCCGACTCGTCTCCCAGCGCCACCTCGAAGGGGGCACCGCCCGGCTGTTGCCGGACGCGTGCCCTCACGTCCCCGCGCCCGTCACGCCACAACGCAACGACTGTGAAACCGTGCTGGCCGCGCGCTGCGTCGAGGACCCTAAGCAGGGCTGCGGCATCGCTGGCGAGGTAGCCGCCTGGTTCCGGCGCAGCGGAAATCCCCGACAGCCGCGGCAGTTCGGGTGGAGCTGCGAGCGGTGATGTGAGGATTCGGCCCTCAATATCGGTCAGCACCCAGCAGCGGGGCGCGGCGAGTGCCAACGCCACCGCTGTTCGCTCGACAACGTCCACTTCCACCGTCGCGGGCCATCGCCGGCGGATTCGAGCGTCGGCTATCCACGGCAGTTCCTCGAGCGATTGCTCTCCATGTTCGGTGTCCAGGGTTCCCATGAAGTCACCGGCGCCAATGCCTGCTGCCCGGTACGCCTCGTCGTAACTCACTCGATGCAGACCGCTGAAGTGGATCCGACCGACCTCAAACGTGCCTGCGGCGAGAATGATCGTGCCGATCGAGAGCACGAGCGCTGTGAGCGCTGCTCCGATCAGCCAACGCTTGGGGCCTTTCCCTCCCGGTGCGGTGGCCTCCGCAGGTTTGCCAGGCACGCTCAGGTAGGGACCGGTGCGGCACCGAACCCCACCATGCGAATCTCGGGCTGCAGCACGATGCCCGACGAATCCGCGACACGGTGGCGGACCTCGGCCATCAGCGCGACGACATCGGCTGCAGTTCCGCCGGGGTCCGAGACGATGAAATTGGCGTGCAGGCGCGAGATCTCGGCCGTGCCGATGCGCAAGCCGCGCAGACCTGCCTGATCGATGTGTGCGCCTGCGGACTCTTGTGGCGGGTTCATGAAGACCGAGCCGAAGTTCTGGCCGCCTGGCTGGTGTTCTCGGCGCCAGCGGACAATTTCCGCGATCTGGTCGGTCACCTTTGAGGGAAGTGCGCGATGCCCTTGCAATCGCGCACTCACCACGACATGGCGGTTTGCCAAGCCGCTGCGGCGGTAGCCCAGATCGAGAGCATCGACGGGGCGAGGCTGCTGCGTTGGGGGCGCTGAGGAGCCTTCCAGGTCGGCAATGTCGGCGTCGATCAGGCAGGACGCAATGTCGCTTCCATGCCCTCCTGCGTTCATGCGCACGGCCCCGCCGACAGAACCCGGTACTCCCACGGCCCATTCGAGCCCGCCGATCCCTGCCGCGGCGCATTGGCGCGCGAGCACTGGCAATGCCACCGCGGCACCAGCGGTGACCGTGGCGTTCGCGTGATCGAATTCGATGGTGCTGTAGGCATCTCCAAGCAGCAGTGCGATGCCTTCAAAACCCCGGTCCGCGACCAGCAGGTTCGATCCTCGCCCGACAACGAGGATTTCCAGCCCGGAGGCTGCGCTGGCTTCTCGCACCCGTTGCAGGTCGGCGAGGCCATTGGCCACGAACGCGACCGCTGCAGGCCCTCCGACTCGCGACGTGGTGATCGAGCCCAACGGTGCATCGATGCGAGCGTCATCGCCCAAGACTGTTGCGGCTCGTCGGACCGCATCGGGATCGGACCATCGCTCAGGTGGCATGCAGCAGCTCATCTGCGAGCGTTGTCAGGTCTCCCGCTCCCAGGGTGAGGCACAGGTCGCCGGCTCGCAGGTTCGCACGCAGGTACGAACGCAGCTCAGCCCGCCCCGGGAGATACGCCACGGAGGCGTAGGGATGCGAGTCGAGAACGGCGCCGAGCACGAGTTCTGTGGACACGCCAGGCCGTGGCACCTCGCCGGCGGGGTAGATGTCGGTGAGGACCAACTGGTCGGCGCCCCCGAATGAGTCCGCGAAGTCCTGCCACAGCGCTGCGATCCGCGAGTAGCGATGGGGTTGGAAAACCGCAACGATGCGATTCCAGTCCCCGCTGCGAGCCGCAGAGATTGCGGCCGTCACCTCGGCCGGAAGGTGCGCATAGTCGTCGATGAACGAGATGCCGTCGCGCTCGCCCCGCCGTTCGAATCGCCTGGCCACACCCGCAAAGCGCCCCAGTGCCTCGATCATCGGTGAAGCTGTGGCGCCGAGTTCGAGTGCTGCGGCCAGCGCACCAGCGGCGTTCGTGACGTTGTGCAGCCCAGGCAGCGGCAGTTCGCAGCGCCCGATCGACGTGGTGCCCGCGAACAACTCGAACTCCGCACCGCTGCGTGAACTTCGTGCGCCAATGATCCGGTACTTCGCCTGCTCAGATCTTCCGTACGTCACGCAGCCGCCGACGCGCTCCGCCATCTCGGCGGCCTGTGGGTCATCGGCGCACACCACGCGCGGCCCGTTCGCGCTGCTGCAGAAGCGCTCGAATGCCCCGGTAAGCGCGTCGAAGCTGCCGTAGTGATCAAGGTGATCGGGCTCGATGTTTGTCACGAGCACCGCGTCGGCGCCGAGTTGGAGGAAGGTTCCGTCGGACTCGTCGGCTTCGACAACGAACCACTCCCCCGCCATGTCCCAGACGGCGCCCGAGCCGATCTCGTTGAGCTCACCGCCAACCAAGAACGACGGGTGCTCACCGGCAGCAACGAGACAGAGCGCCAGCATCGACGACGTGGTCGTCTTGCCATGGGTCCCTCCGACCGCCAGTGTCCTCTTGCGTTGGCAGATCTGGCTGAGCAGTTCGGCCCGACTGAGGACCGGTATCCCCCGGCGCCGGGCTTCGGCGAGTTCCACATTGCTCGAGGGCACAGCGCTCGAATGCGCCACGATGTCCGCGGAGCCCACATTGACGGCGTCGTGGCCAATCGCTGTTCGAGCTCCGTGGGCGGCGAGCCGCGTCATTCCTGGGCCCGGTCTCAGATCACTGCCGCTGAGGGCATGACCCATCTCCGCGAGCACCAGCCCGATCGCATTCATTCCCGCACCCCCAGCCCCTACCAGGTGGATGCTGCGAGATTCGGCGAGATCGGGCTGGGTCCTGGTCACGATGTGGATTCCTTGCGCGAGCGCGCCCTCATCACGACAGAGCCCGGGATCACCGAACTGTGCTCGATCACAAGTTGTGCGACGCGTTCTGCAGAGTCTCGACGACCGAAGGTCGCAGCGGGGGCAGCTTGCGTTCCCCTGTCAACTCCCCTGGCGCCGCTGAGCTCTGACATCTGGTCGATCTCGGCAAGCATCCGTTGCGCATCGAGTTCGGCATCAGGCACCACTCGTGCCTGACCGATCGACACCAAGTGCTCGGCATTGCGGCGCTGATGGTCGTCGGTTGCGATGGGCAAGGGCACGAGCACCGCCGGTGTGCCGATCACCGACAACTCGGCAACGGTTGAGGCTCCGGCACGGCAGATCGCCAGGTCAGCTGCAGCCAGCGCCAAGGGCAGCTGCTCGTCAAAGGGCACAGCGCGGTACCACTCGGTGACGTCCGAACCGTTGGGGCGCGGCGGCGGGTGCGGCGGGCGGTCATCCCAATCTCGTTTGCCTACGACGTGATACACGAATACGCCGTCGCGGCCGCGCAGTGACGGAAGCGCCGACCACACCGCGGTGTTGATTCGAAGCGAACCCAGCGAGCCGCCGAACACCACGATGACGGTCGCATCGGTGGGCCAGCCGAGCCGGATGCGGGCATCAGCCGCCTCGAGCGCTGCCTGGGTGACCTCGGGGCGCACGGGATTGCCCGTCACCACCTCGCGCTGCAAGCCGGTTCCGTGTACTGGCACCGCAGCCGCCCGTGCGAAGCGACCCAGCAGTCGGTTCGTTGCCGAGGCGACAGCATTCTGCTCTGCGATCACCAACGGCACTCTCCAAACCACGGCGCCGACCGTCGCGGGCAGCGCGGCGTAACCGCCCAGCGACAGCACAGCGGCAGGTCGGCGTCTTCCGACAAGCGCGACGCCGCGCAACGTTGCCCAGGCCAAGCTCGCTGCCGCCAGTGCATTCGTCAGGTTGATTCGCCTCGCCGTGAGGCCTCGGCCACCAAGTGCGGTCAGACCGAAGCCCGCTGCCGGCACGATTTGTGCGTCCATTCCTCTGGTGCTGCCGACGAAATGGATCGCGCCGGCGGGCCACCCGCGTTCAGTCAGTGCGGTGGCCACGGCCAGGCCCGGCATGAGATGTCCGGCAGTTCCGCCCCCGGCGATCAGCACGCTTGGTGCCGCAGAGGCTCTGTCGCGTGCGGGCACGGCTCAGTCGGACCGCCGGGTCACGTTCAGCAGCAACCCGGCGGCCGCTGAGGTGACCACCAAAGAGGAGCCGCCAAAAGAGAGGAATGGCAGGGTCACACCGGTCACCGGCAGCAATCCAACCACACCGCCGACGTTCACCAGCGTCTGCAGCACAAACCAGATCGAGATGCCAGCGGCCAGCAGCGAGCCGAACAGGTCAGGCGCCTTCTGACTCGTCCGGAAACCGCCGATGCCGACGACGCCCAACAGCGTGAGGAGCCCCAGCGCACCAAGGAGTCCCATTTCTTCGCCCACGATGACAAAGATGAAGTCTGTGGGGGCATTGGGCACCCATCCCCACTTAGCCTGACCTGCTCCGAGGCCGGTGCCGCGCAGTCCGCCTTGTGCCAGGCCGACCAGGCTCTGGAACGTCTGGTAGCCGCTCGAGGCACGCTCGGAGATCGGATCGAGGAAGCCCGCGAGGCGCGCTCGGCGGTACGGCGCCGCATACGCCAGCAAGGGCGCTGCAACTCCGACCATCAGGGCAATCTTGCCGAGATCCCGGCCCGGCAGGCCTGCGACGAACAGCATCCCGACCCCGATGCCGACCAAGATCAGTGTGGTCCCGAGGTCCGGCTGCAGCAGCACGAGGGAACAGCCAGCCGTCAGCAGGAGCATCGCCGGGCGCAGGATCCGATCGGGACGGTCGATCTGATCTTTGCGAGCGTCCAGGAACGCGGCCAAAGCAACGATGAGGGCCAGCTTCGCGATCTCCGACGGCTGAACACTGAGTTGCCCGATCTCGATCCAGCGACGAGCACCGCCCGCGCGTTTGCCCACCGCCAGCACGACGACCAGCAGACCCACGCTGAGGGCTGCAAGAGGCAGCGCCAGGCGTCGCCAGCGCCGGTAGTCGATGCCGAGCGTCACCAGCAGCACGCCCACGGCGATGGCCGCCGACCACAGATGTCGTGTGAAGTACTGCAGGGGGCGGTCGGGCCCCTCGACCCCGGTCGCTGAGGTGGCAGACAGCACCAGGACCACCCCGGTGAGGAGCAGCAGGAAGACCGCGGACAGGAGTGCGGCGTACCGCACCGAAGGTCCCGATTGCGCGCACCGAAGATCCAGCCGGCTCATTGCACGTCTCCGGAGCAGGTCTGGGGGTCAAGGCGCGATGCGAGATCCGATACGGCTGCGATGAAGTGCTCGCCCCGTTCGTGGTAGCTCGAGTACCAGTCGAACGACGCACATCCGGGTGACAGCACGACGTCTCCGGCCGGTTGGGCCATCCGGTAGGCGATTTCCACGGCCTGCGACATCGAGTCCGCCACGGAGAGCTCGATCCGACCATGCACGGGTCGGCTGAAGCAGGCGATCACATCAGAGGCAGCCTCGCCGATCGCTACGACACCGCGTACATGGGCAGCCACCGCAGCGAGATCGCCGAGATCGAGACCCTTGTTCCGCCCTCCCGCGATGAGGACCGCATCGGGGAATCCCCGGAGCGCGGCCACGGTGGCATGAGGTGCTGTCGCTTTGCTGTCGTCATGGAAGCTCACCGCTCCGATTCGCCCTGCGCGCGCGAGGCGGTGCGGCAGACCGTCGAACGAGTGCAATTCAGCCGTCACTGCCTCTGCGGAGGCCCCCATCTCCAATGCGATCGCCGCTGCTGCTGCGGCGTTCGACAGGTCGTGCGGCCGACGCCGCGGCAGGTCTGCAGCCGCCACGAGCGCTGTGTGATGCGCTACCAGGACGCCGTGCTCGTAGCGCACATCGCAGGCTGCATCGAGCGACTGAGGCGTCGCAAATGTCACACGGCGTGAACGGATCCCCGACGTCCATGGCTCGACGTCGGGATCGTCGAACGGCACCACCGCGACATCGTCAGGGCCTTGGGCGGCCCAAATTCGCGCCTTGGAAGCGGCATAGTCCCCGAGATCGACATGCCAGTCGAGATGGTCGGGTGCCAGATTCAGCCACGCGGCCACAGCAGGGGCAAAACTGCGGGCTCGGTGGAGCCTGAACGACGAGGCCTCCACGACGAAGGTTGAGACGTCCCGGTCGATCGCATCCACCAAGGCAACATCGGTGTTCCCGGCGCCCACTGCACTGATCCCGCTCCGGTTCAGCATTCGTTCGGTGAGCACCGTGACCGTGGTCTTGCCATTCGTACCCGTGATTGCGGCAAGCGGGCGGTTGTCCCACTGTGCCGCCAGATCCAGCTCGCTCACTACCGGCACTCCGGTCGCATCGGCGAACGTGTAACTGGGGTGCCGTGGCGGGACTCCTGGAGAGGGGACCACAGCGGCAGCATTCGACACCAGAGCGCTGAGCAGACCGTGATCGGTGGAGTCGTGGATCTCCACGGAAGCGAGCCCTACCGAGGCAACCCTCGCGGCAGCCCCCTCGGGGCGGTCGTCAGCCACGATGATCTCATGGCCTCGAGCCCCCAGCGCCGTTGCCACCGCGCATCCCGTCACGCCCATGCCGACGACCAGCACCGGTCCGTCGTCAGGACGCAGGGCGTCGAGCATCGGGCGGCGGGCATCCGAGGGATGATTGGGGCTCACAGCGAACCTGCCGGCAGTTCGACCAGGTCGAGACTCAAGAAGTCGGCGTAGTAAAGGCCGAGCGCGAGTGCCACGAGCAGGCTGTTCACGACCCAGAGGCGGATGAGCACGGTGGTCTCCGGCCACCCGCCTAACTCGAGGTGATGGTGCATGGGGGCCATCCGGAGCAGGCGGCGGCCGAAGAGCCGGAACGAGCCGACCTGAACGATGACAGACGCCGTCTCGATGACGTACAGGCCGCCGATGACGGGCAGCAGCAGATCTACGTGCAGAAGCATCGCCAGCCCGCCCATGGCGGTGCCGATGGCCAGCGAGCCCGTGTCGCCCATGAAGATCCTCGCCGGCGGCGCGTTCCACCACAGGAACCCCACGCAGGCGCCAGCCATGGCAGCAGCGACGATGGCGAGATCCAGCGGATGCTTGACGTCATAGGAGATCGGGTGACGGAATGCCCAGTAGCCGACGACCACGAACGCGGCGAAAGCCACTGAAGCGGCGCCTGCGGCAAGGCCGTCCAGGCCGTCGGTCAGGTTCACGGCGTTGGAAGTGCCCAGAATGATGAGCACAGCCCACAGGATCCACACAGCGGCGGGGACTCGCAGTGCGTTTCCGCTCAGCCGAGTGAAGCCAATCGCCGCGTCGAGATTTACCCACCACACCGACGCAGCCGCGAATCCGACGCCCACTGCGACCAAGCCGATCAGCTTGGCCCGCTTGTTCAACCCCAGATTGCGTTCACGGCTCACCTTGATCCAGTCGTCGGCCAAGCCGACGAGGCCCGCAGCGCTGACTGCCGCCAGCAGCACGATGCCCGAGCGCGTCATGACCGTCTCGGCGCGCAGGTGACTGACCACGTAGCCCACCACGGCGGCAGCCACGACGGCGGCGCCTCCCATTGTCGGCGTGCCGGCCTTTGTGATGTGCCCTCGGGGACCGTCGAGGCGAATCGGCTGGCCGACGCCGCGTGCCTGCAGCCACGGCACGAGATAGCGCGTGCCGATGAGCGATACGAACATCGCGGAGCTGGAGGCGATGAGCAGGGCGATCATTGCTTCGCACTCCTGCGAATCTGCAGTGCGTCGGCCGCCACGGTTGCGTCGTCGAACGGCGTTGAACGGCCTGCGGTCACCTGGGTGGTCTCGTGACCCTTCCCTGCCACCACGACGACGTCCCCAGCCCGCGCACCCTCGATGGCAAGCGAGATGGCCAGGGATCGATCGAGCTCGACATGCAGGCCGTCGCTGGTGTCATGTCGCCCGCCGGCACCAGCGGCGATCTCTGCCGCGATGTCGGCGGGATCCTCGCTGCGAGGGTTGTCGGAGGTCAGGACCAGCATGTCCGCATGGTGATCTGCTGCGGCGCCCATGGGTGCCCTCTTGGATGGATCACGATCGCCACCCGCACCGAAGACCGCCCAGAGGCGGCCATCGGGACCACTCAGTTCGCGAGCACTCGCCAGTGCCGCGGCGAGTGCTTCGGGCTTGTGGGCATAGTCGACGAGGACGGTGATGTCATCGCCGGGACCGTTCACGGGCCACAAACGCCCTCGCACCGGTTTCACCTCGGCGATAGCGGGTGCAATGGCGCTGTTGTCGAATCCGAGCGCGCTCGCTGTTGCCGCTGCAGCCGCCACGTTCGCCGCATTGAATCGTCCGAGCAGCCCGCACTGGATCGGTCGGCCGCGCCATCGACCACTGAGCCCATTGACGCTCACGGTGACGTCCTCAATGTCGGAGGGCTGCCATTCGACCACTGTGCCGGTTGTACCAGCGGCCATGGCTGCCAACCGGCGACCCCATCTGTCGGCCACGTTCACCAGTGCTATTTCGCAGCGGCCGTCGAAGAGTCGCGCCTTTGCGTCGAAGTAGTCCTCCATCGTGATGTGGAAGTCGAGATGCTCATGACTCAGGTTGGTGAAGACACCGGCCGCGAAGCTGGCACCGTCGACCCTGCCGAGTGCGAGGGCGTGCGATGACACTTCGAGCACGACCATCTCAGTTCCCGCATCTGCGGCTTCGCTGAGGCGTCGGCACACCTCTGGCGCTTCCGGTGTGGTGTGGCGCCCAACCAGGGTGCCCATCACCTCGCATGAGGTTCCGCAAGCGCGTGCTATGGCGCCGATCGCGTGCGCCACCGTGGTCTTGCCAGAGGTTCCGGTAACCCCGACGACCGCGCAGCGACGCCACGGCTGGCCCCATACCGCAGCTGAAGCAGGACCCAGCGCACCTCGCACAGTGGGCACGGCGATCTGGGGCACACCAACATCGAGGATGCGCTCGACCATCAGCGCAACGGCGCCCGCCGTGATCGCCTCAGACGCAAACGCGTGACCGTCGTGGTGCCGTCCCACAACGCAGCAGAACATCATCCCGGGCGCGACTGAGCGGCTGTCGTGGGTGATGCCGTGCACGAGCGCGGCTCCACCGTATGTCTCGTCGGCGTGGCGACCCGACGGCGCAACATAGGTTCCGCCGATCTCGGAGGCCAGACGGTGCACCGACATCGGGATCGCAGAGCGCGGCGAGCTCATGGGCACTTCTCACGCATCGGGCGATACCTGCAGCATGCGCAACGCGTACTCGGCAACTTCAGCGAACACCGGTGCAGCCACGATGCCGGCCCGGTACTCATCGGGTTCATCGAGCACGACAACCACGGTGAGCTCTGGATGATCAGCCGGGAGGAAACCTGCAAATGAGCTCGTGTACGCGTCGGAGCTGTAGCCGCCGTCTGGACTGGGCTTCTGCGCCGTGCCGGTCTTGCCGGCTACCCGGTAACCGTCAATGGCGGCCCGCTTGCCCGTTCCTTCAGCGACCACATCGGCCAGGATCGATTTCATTTCCCCAGCTGTATGCGGCGACAGGACCCGGCGCGTCACAGCAGGATCAGCCGGCCGCAGCGCTCCGTTGCTGTCCACGCTTCCCAGGACGAGCCTGGGCGTGACATAGACGCCGTCGTTGGCAATGGTGTTGTAGGCAGCGGCAAGCTGCACCGCTGTCACCGCGATGCCCTGACCGAACGCAATCGTGGCCAAATCCGTGCCTCGCCATTGGTTCGCGGCACGCAAGATGCCGCGGCTCTCGCCGGGCAGCGCTGGGGCGCCCTCAGCGCCGGTCAGGCGACCGAAGCCGAACGCCCGCAAGGAGCGCTGCATCTCGGCTGCGCCGAGTCGTTCGGCCAGCCTGATCGTGCCGATGTTTGACGAGTGGATGAGGATTTCCGCCGTCGTCATCTGGCGGTCAACGTCGGAGTACGGCTCGGTGAATTCCTTGTCGGCGAACATGTAGGCGGCTGGTGTCGAATGGCTCTCAGTGGGCGTGGTCACGCCCGCTTCCAGCACGGCGGCGACCGTGAAGCTCTTCGCGACCGAGCCTGGCTCGAATGCGTCGGTGTATGCCGGGTTGTACGCCACCGGCCCGATCTGTCCAGTCTCGGAGTCGCGGGCCACGCCAGCCAGTGCAAGCACATCGCCTGTGTCGGTCTGCATCACCACCACCATGCCGCCGCGCGCTCCGGTCGTGTGGACTGCGGTACTCAGCGAGCGCTCGGCAACCCATTGCATCTGGGTATGCAAGGTGAGGACCACGTCGTCGCCGTGGCTGACCGGCTCAAAGAGCTCGGTCCCCGTTGGGAGCGGCATCCCGCTCTGAGCGATCCGAGCGACCTCTAGACCGTCTGTTCCGTCGAGCATTTCGGTGAACTGCTTCTCGGCACCTCCCAGCGGGTTCTGGTCGATGTCGACAGCTCCGAGCAGACCGCGAGCGAAATCGTCCCCGTTGGGCCGCAACCGTGAGGATTCACCGCGCACACCGACACCTTCGAGCTGCAGCTCCTGTACGGCCAGCCCATCCGATGGACTGACCTGGCGCGCCACGTAGACGAAGTGCCGATCGCTCGCCAGCCTTTCGGCGATGACACCGATGTCAATGTCCAACACTGACGCCAAGGCTGTCGCAGTCTGATACGGGTCGGTGACGAGGCGAGGGTCAGCCCAGATTGTGGGCAGGTTGTCGGACACTGCGAGAAGGTTCAGGTTTCGATCCAGGATCGCTCCACGTACCGATTCGAGCTCCCACTGAGCGGTCCCCTGGCGCTCCCCCAGCGCGGCGTAGGTCTCGCGGTCGAGCACCTGTACCTGGACCAGGCGGGCCGCAAGGGTGGCCAGGGCAATGGCTGTCGCGATGATGAGCAGGAGCGCTCGGCGACGCGGCGGGCCGGTTCGAACCTTGCGTCGGTGCGACTTGGGCGGCGCAGAGTCAGCATCAGCCGTGCGCCCGGATTCGAGGGCCGATCCAGGCGCGCCGACCGATGGGTGCCAGTGCAGTTCGGCTGCCCCATGAGATCGCCGAGTGGTTGTGGAATCGGCGGACGCAACAGGCGGACGCAACCCTGGCGGGGCACCCATCGATGGGTGCCAGGGCGCCGGGGCTACGCGGCGTTCGTCTCGGTCAAGAACGTCGGTCATGCGCTGTAGACGCATCGGTCAGCAGCGTCTTGATCGAGAGCCAATCTCCGCCCTGGTGGGCGGTGCGTGACGGGGGCGACACCGCAGCGATGTGACGCGGCTCGATCCGCACGTCGATCGGATCCGCCGCGTTGACGAGGCCGAGCGCGCCAATCCCCATCAACTCGATTTCCGCCGGTCCATGAAGTGTCTGAAGCTCGTAGCGAAGATCGATCAGGCGCTCCCGCTCGACCGCGATCTCCGATTCCAGCTCGGAGAGGTGGTACTGGCCTGCAGCCAGCATCGAGTGGAACACACCTAATCCCGCAAGCACGGCGATCGTGGCAGCCGCCAGGAGCGCGGTGACGCCCACGAGCCGCAGGCCCACGGCGCGACGTCCGCCAATGCGCACCAATTCTGGCGGCGCATCCGCGACGGTGAGGTGAGCAGTGGCCAGAGCCATCGAACGCTGTTCGGTTCAGGGGCCGCTCGCAGATCAGCGGCTGGCGGGGTCGAGCCGTTCAGCAGCCCGCATCATGGCGCTGGAGGCGCGGGAGTTGCTCTCGACCTCGTTTGCGCTGGGCCGCACGATCTTGCGACGCAACAGCCGAACCGTCGGTGCGGCGCCGCAGATGCACGGCAACGTCGACGGGCACTCGCAGACGCCGTCTGCTGCTTCTCGCAGAATGATCTTCACGATGCTGTCTTCTCCTGAGTGATAGGCGAGAGTTGCAAGGCGCCCACGTGGTTGCAGGCGCGCGAGCGCAGCTCGCATTGCGGGTTCGATGAGGTTGAGTTCGTCATTCACTTCGATGCGGATCGCTGCGAATGTGCGCATGGCCGGATGGCGCCGGCCACGACGAGCCGCTGCGGGCACGGCTGCCCGGACCGTGTCGGCCAGTTGCACAGTGGTGTGCAGCGGTCGTGCTGCGACGATCGCTGCAGCGATGCGGTTCCCATGACGCTCTCCGGCGTTGTGCCGCAACAGATTGCGCAGCTCGGTGAGGCCGTAGGTGTTGACGACGGTTCCCGCATCGAGTCCCGCCCGGGGGTCCATGCGCATGTCCAGCGGGGCGTCGTGACGGTGCGCGAAGCCACGCTCAGGAGCATCCAGTTGGTGGCTGCTGACGCCGAAGTCGAACAGTGCGCCAACGAGAGGACCTTCCTCGCTGGCATCGACCAGTTCGCCCAGACGATCGAAGGGTTCGCAGCAATAGGTGACGCGATCAGCGAAGGGCGCGAGCCGTTGTTGTGCCGCTGCGATCGCCGCGGGATCGCGGTCGATGCCGAGCAGTCGCCGTTCGGGATGCTGCCCCAGGAGTATCTCCGCGTGGCCGCCGCCTCCCAGGGTCGCGTCGACGAACAATCCGCCGCCAAGCGGCGCGAACACCTCGGCGATCTCGGAGACCATGACTGGTTGGTGAAACGACCTGGTGGCCGCCGCAGCGCTCACGACTGCTCCGATGCTGTGCCGCCGCTCTCGGGCGCGGCCAGGAGCGATTCGCCTTGGGCGTTCATCTCCTGCCAGCGGCCGGCATCCCAGATCTCGACCTCGTCGATGGCACCGATCACCACGCATTCGCGCTGCAGGCCTGCAAAACGTCGCAGTTCCTCAGGAATGGCGATCCGACCCTGCTTGTCAGGCAGGACCCGTGCCGCCCCCGCGCCGAATGAGCGCTTGGCGGCACGTCCATAGGGCCCGCCTGAATGTGAACGCTCGGACATCTGTGCTGCGATCTCGCCGAATCGGTCTGGTGTCATCAGTGCGAGACAGCCTTCGCTGTGCTTGATGAGGAAACCCGATGGCTCGAACGCGCCGCGGAAACCCGCCGGGAGCACGATGCGGCCCTTGGCATCGAGCGAGTGCTCATGCCGGCCGACGAAAAGACTCTCCACCCCACGGCCTCCGCAGCGTCCGATTGGGAACCTGGATTGTATGGGCACGGGTACCCCTGCAAACCACTTCGCACCACTTTATGGGTAAAACACCCACAATGTCCACCCCACGTGCGTCAGATCATCCAAGTCGGCTGCCAACACCGTCGCGGAAACCAGGTCCCGGCCCCGGCCCCGGGGCTGCCGGGCAGGCCCGGTGAAATGCTCAGGTGTCGTGCGCGGTAATGAAGCTCACGACTAGCTCGGCCATCCCCGACGGAGTGACGTCGACGCCGAGGTCTGCCCAGCCAACGGCCCGGTCGCGGACCCATGCGGCAGTCTCTGCGTCCAGCAGAGGCGCCAACGGGCCGAGATCGAACCGTTCGTAGGCGAGGCACTGGAAACGGCTGCCCTCGCGGGTGCGGCGCTGGGAGATACCGATCAGTTTCCGGCCGCCCACTGCCACCTCGCCTGGGCCAAGCGAGGCGAAGCACACCAGGCCGCCCGACGGGCCAGCCTCGTAGGGGCCACGATGCACGTTGGCCAACACGCCGACCGAGGAGAACGCCGCAGCCAATCGGCGGCCCAGCCAATCGAAGGCTTCGCCGACGTCTGCACGCCAGAGCTGATCATCAGCCGGCACGAACACATCCACCCAAGTGCACGCATCGGAATCCAGCCACACGAGTCCCCCACCACTGCGACGCCGCACGACATCGGTGCGCGTGCCGTTGAAGGGGTCAACGGTCGCAGATCCCAGGATCAGTGCCGGCTTGGTCGGGCAGAGCCATGAGACGCGCCGACGGCGGTCCTGCGGCATTGGGCGGGCGTGCAGCAGTTCGGCGCTCGCCTGCCATTTCTCGCGGATCCACTCGCCCACCGGTCCACGATGGCAGACCCGCCGGCGACGTTGGTCACCAGGGACTGTGCGCGGGACTGATCAGCCGGACTGGTCAGACGAGTTGGTCAGACGAGCTGGTCAGACGAGCTGGTCAGACGAGCTGAGGACGCAATTGGGGCAAGTAGTCGGTCCACTCCGTTGGAGCATCGCCTCGCATGGCGGCCACGACGGCGAGCGGCTCGGGAGCGTACGGCGTCCTGCGCAGCCGGTATCGGCCCGCCGACAGGAGCGAGTCTCCCTTGCCCACGTTGCAGGACCGGCAGCAGGCCACCACGTTTTCCCAGGTGTGCTCCCCGCCACGGCTTCTCGGGTGGACATGGTCGATGCACTCCGCCCGGCTCCCGCAGTACTGGCACCGGTATGCATCACGTGCAAAGACTGCTCGCCGGTGGAGTGGAGCCCGGCGGCGGTACGGCGCCCGCGCGTGGTATGTCAGCCGGACGATCGAGGGCACCGACATCGACATACGCGGTGAGCGAATGCTCCCAGGCCGGGTGTGGATGACGTCGGCCTTGCCCGCCAGCACCAGCAGAAGAGCTCGTCGCACGGTGGTGATGGACAACGGCTGGTAGGTGACGTTGAGCACCAGTGCCCGTTCGGACAGAACCGAGCGGACCCGTGAGACCTTGCCGTGGGGACGAGCCGGGTGGCCGTTCGCGCCAGCGCGTCCGTTGACCGGATCGGCGACAGATCGCCGCGCATACGCGACGGCTCCTGGGGAGGTCATGTCACCGTGATGCCGCAGCGGCGGCTGGCCAGCGTCGGCACCATTCCAGCCATTGGATCAGATCTTCGGGTTCGCCAGATGCAGTTCCATCATCACCGAGGGCAGTCAACAGTCGGAATCGCACGTAGTCTCGGTGAGGAACCGGCAGGAACGGCGGCCGGGTCCACCAACGCATTGGCACCAGCCGTCTCATGGCGCCAGCAGCCGCAACCCACAGTCGAGGGCGCGCCACAACCGCAGACAGCGCCCCAAACAAGCGGAGGCGGCGCGGTGTCCGATGTCGGCGCACCGGGCCACTCTAGAAGCGAACGTGCCCCCGACGGTGACGGTCAACAGACGCTGAGTAGCCTCAGAGCGTTCGGGAGGCTGGGAACCCAGAGAGTTGGCTGCTGTGCGCAATCACACAACCCCACAGACGTACCCGGCCGATGCTGAGACGTTCCACCGCACATTCGAACGCATCACCGCGAACGTGGAACGCGTTATTCGCGGCAAGCCCGACGCAGTCGGCCTCTCGCTGCTGTGCTTGCTGTGCGATGGGCACCTGCTCATCGAGGACGTGCCTGGCGTCGGCAAGACGAGCCTCGCGAAATCATTGGCGTCTTCGATTGATGCACCCTTCGGCCGGATCCAGTTCACCCCTGACGTGCTGCCGTCAGACGTCATCGGCGTGAATGTGTGGGACGAGCGCGAGCGCACATTCGACTTCCGGCCCGGTGCACTCTTCTCGAGCATCGTGCTGGTCGACGAGATCAACCGGGCCTCGCCCAAGACACAGGCGGCGCTGCTCGAGGCAATGCAGGAACGGCAGGTCACCACTGACCGCACCACGCGCCCGCTCGGCCAGCCGTTCATGGTCATTGCTACGCAGAACCCGATCGAGCACGAGGGCACCTACCCGTTGCCTGAGTCGCAACTCGACCGTTTTCTCATGCGCATCAGCATCGGCTACCCCGACGCCGACTCGGCCGTCGAGGTGCTCGACCTTCACGACGGCACAACGGAAATCACGCTCGAAGCGGTCGCGACGGCCGGCGAAGTGCTGGCAATGGCACGCACCGTCACCGAGGTACACGTCGCGCCGGTCTTGCGCCGCTACATCGTGGCCGTGGCCGATGCGTCTCGACGGCGCGGCACGATCACGCTGGGTGTCAGCCCACGAGCCACGCTCGATCTGCAGCGGGTGGCACAGGCGCGTGCGCTCGCCGCCGGTCGGAACTACGTGGTGCCCGACGATGTGAAGGCTGTGGCCGAACCGGTACTCGGCCACAGAATCCGACTGAGCCCCGACGCGCAACTGCAGGGACTGACCCCGCAATCAGCGCTGCGCGACGTCTTCGAGGCCGTCGCGGTTCCCACCGCCACCGGCTGAGAGGCGAAGCCGTGGCCCGAGCGGCCCGTGAGCGCAGCGAACAAGAGCGGGAGATAACAAGTGTTGCGCGAGAAGGCTCACCAATCCGCCTAGGCACTAGGACCCTCGCTGCGATGCCCCGAGGGCCCGCATGCTGACTCGGCGGGGCTGGGCCGTCGGGATCGGTTCATTCGTCGCCGCTGGCGCCGGACGCTTCTTTGGCATCGGGGAATTCTTCGTTCTCGCAGTCGCCGGGATCGCGCTGGTCTCGGGGGCCACCATCTGGACCCGTACGCGCAGGATTCGCCTGCGGATCCAGCGTTCGGTGCAGCCTGTACGCGTTCACGCCGGCGGGCAAGCGCGGGTGGAGCTCGGCGTTACCAACCTCGGCGGACCCACCCCGGTACTTCAGCTGACCGACCCCGTCACCGGCACGCTCGGCGCGCGCTTGGGAGTGGGCCCGCTGCTTGGGGCTGAGCGCGTCAACGCCACGTACTTGCTGCCCACCGAGCGCCGAGGTCGGCTGAGGGTCGGTCCCGCCGATGTCGCGGTCGTCGATCCGCTCGGGTTGTCGCGCACGCCAATCGGTGCCGGGCCGCTGACGACGCTCGTCGTCTATCCCGCCACGCAGACAATCGTGCCGCCTCGACTGGCCCGTGGTCCCGAACCGCTGGGAATTGCGGCTGACATTCACACGTTGCAGCGCATTGGCGAGGATTTCTACGCCCTGCGGGACTACACGGCTGGCGACGACGTCCGCCGGATCCACTGGCCTTCGACGGCGCGCTTGGGTCGTCCAATGGTGCGGGAAGACGAGGTTCCCCGCCGGAGCCGAGTAACGGTGGTGCTCGACACTCGCAGCACAGCCTTCGATACCGAGCGCTTCGAACTCGCAGTGTCCGCGGCCGCCAGCGTCGTCCTCGCCAGCGCCTCACGACATGATCCGCTGCGGCTGTTGACGGTGGCCGGAGCAGACACCGGTTTCGTCACCTCAGGGGAAGGCCTGGCGCAGCTGTTCGATCACCTCGCCGAGGTGTCCACGTCAGGCATGGGCTCGCTGCGTGGCGTGCTGGCAGCGGCGACAACCTCCGTGGTGGGTGCAGTGGTCGTGGTGCTCGGGGGCACAGCCTTTGACGCAACTCGGGACATCGAAGCGATCACAGCGGCGGGCTCGCGCAGCTCATCGTTGACGGTCATCCGCGTGTGCGGAACCGGTGAAGTGCTCCCATCGGCCGGTTCGGCCTATGTCGACATCGCCACCGCTGCCGAGCTGTCGCCCAAGTGGGCTGCGGCCCAGACGGCCCAAGAGTCGGGGACGATTCGCGCATGACGCGACGAAGCCTGTGGCAGGTCGAGATCTCGCTGTGGCTGCTCACGCTGCTGGCGGTGCTGATGGCTCGCCGCCTGTTCGACTCGTGGGATTACGCGCCCTTGTGGCTCATCTTGGCAATGGGAGGTCATGCGACAGCGGCGGTGACGAGACGGCAGCACTGGCCGTTCGCAGCTGCCGCTACGGCTTCTGTGGTGATGCTGATCATCGTCGAGGGGCTGGCGCTGTACTCCGACACGTTGTGGCTGCGACTGCTTCCCAGCGCCGAGACACTGCGGCAAGCGTCGACCGATGTGGCCGCCGCCTGGGAGGCGTTCGGCATCGTGGAAGCGCCGACGCCGGCCACTGCCGGCTTCCTGCTGGTCGGCGGCGCGGCAATCTGGCTCACGGCGTTCATCGCGGACGCAGCGGCGTTGCGTGCGAAAGCTACCGGCGAAGCCCTGCTTCCCGCCTTCGTCGTGCTGGCGTTCATCGGGGCATTGGGCACCGATGCATGGCGTGTCCGCAGTGCTGCGGCGATGATCGTGTGCGCGGTGGCGTACGTGGCTGCTCACGGCATCCACCACACCGGGAACCGGATGCCGGTCGGCGCTCCGGAGCGGCGTCGCGCAACCGTGCCCATGCGCACTGCACTGCGCTTGGGAACTGCTGCCGCTGTAGGCGCGGCGCTGCTCGTACCGTTGCTGCCCGGCAGTGACGCCCGGGCGATCGTGTCGTGGAAGGACCTCGACGGAACCGCACCCGCATCGAGGGTGACGATCAGCCCGCTCGTCAATGCTCAAGGCCGCCTGGTGGGCACTTCGGGCGCTGAGTTGTTCCGTGTCCGAGCGGATGCACCCGCGTACTGGCGAGTCTCGGGTCTCGGCCAGTTCGACGGAACCTTTTGGGGATCCGAGCAGCTGTATGGCGATGCGTCTGAACACTTGGACGGACGCTCGTCTTCGGAGCTGCTCACCCAAGAGTTCACGATCGGAGCGCTCGACAGCATCTGGCTGCCCGCTGCATACGAGCCGGTCGCCTTTGACGGTCCCGATGCGCTGTACGACCCTGAGTCCGGCACCCTGGTCACCGAGCACAGCAGCGTGCTCGAGCCGGGGTTGACCTACACCGTCAGCTCGAAGGTCGACATTCCATCGGTTGGGGGGCTCGTGGCTGCAAGAGGCGACGTTCCGCCCGACATTGCAGAGAAGTACCTGGCCCTGCCGGAAGGCTTCAACCAACGTGTGACGGACCTCGCTGCCGACGTCACGGCGGATGCCACAGGCCCCTACGCAAAGGCCCTGGTTCTGCAGAATTTCTTCCTCGAGAACTTCGTGTATGCGTTGAAGGTGCCAAGCGGGCATGACACCGATCGCATGGAGCAGTTCCTGTTCTCGGAGCGGCGCGGCTATTGCGAGCAGTTCGCCGGCACCTACGCGGCGATGGCCCGGGCGATCGGGTTGCCTTCGCGTGTTGCCGTGGGCTTCACCCCAGGGGAATTGGTCGAAGGCGAATACGTGGTCAGGGGCGAGCATTACCACGCGTGGCCCGAGATCTGGATTGGTGGCCGCTGGGTGTACTTCGAGCCGACGCCAGGGCGGGGCGCCCCTGGAGCCGTCGTCTACACAGGAGTGCTTGCCCAGCAAGTCGTGCCCGGAGACCCGAACGCAGCGGGCGAGGAAGGCTCAGGTTTCATCGGTGCGTTGGGTCTCGAAGATCTCGAGGGACTGTCGGGTGACCTCGAAGGCTTCGTGGACGTGCTCGACTTCGAAGGCTCGGCAGCGCCTACCGGGAACTGGTCGGAATGGCTCGTTGTCCCCTTCTATGCGGTGCTGGCGGTCGGCGTGCTGTGGCTCATCACGGTGCCGTCGGCTGTACGAATCCGCCGAGCGCTGCACCATCGCCGCGCACGTCACGATGCGCGCGCTGCGGTCGGCGCTGCCTGGGACGACGTCGCGGAGACACTCTTCAACCTCGGCATCGACCAGCGGGCCACCGAGACGCATACCGAATTCGCCGGTCGTGTCGACCACCGACTGCGGATCGATTCAGGCGAGCTGTACTCACTGGCCATTGCTACCCAGGAGGCCGCCTACGCGGCGGAGCCTCCCTCACCCCAGACCGTCGTGGGGGCGAGGCTGAACGCTCAGCACCTCGAAATGCGTATCCGCTCTGCGCGCAGCAGGTGGGATCGCATCGGCACCGCGTGCCGTCCTGGCGCCCTGGTGGCAGGACCTCGCTCGCGCCGCCGCGACCGGGCATACCTCAACGGCGCGGAAGTGGGCAGCCACTGACGCCGCGCTCCGTGGTAGCGCGGCAGCGTTGGTCGAAGATGGTCTAGCTGGGGTCGTTGCGGAAGCGGCGCCGCATGCGGTCGCCGAATGAGTCGGCGCTGTTCGGTCGCGAGCGCTTTGCGATGGAATCCGAGACTTTCTCGAGACCCAGCTTGCCCATCTTGCGAACGTTTCGCTCGATCACGACGGCGCTCGCGAACACCACCAGAAACGCAACAAACGACAACCCGAAATGGACTTGCAGACCCAAGCCGATGCCGATCAAGCCCAAGATTCCGCCGAGCACTGCCCATCGGATGTTGCGCAGGGCATGGCGGGTCAGCGTTGTCTCCGAGACCTCCCGCGCGAATTCCGGGTCGGTGTCGTAGAAGTCCTTCTCAATCTCGAGGAGGATGCGTTGTTCGTCGTCCGAAAGCGGCACGCACAGACTCCAAATGCTGTATTGCCGATGTTGCTGCCAGTGTAGGACCGCTCTCAGTGCTACTACCACGCACCCCTGTTGTGTTGCGCCCGTGGGGCGAAGTGCACAGCGACATCTTCAGCGGCCCCAGCGGCGTTCGCCTGGCACACCGTCACCCAGGGCCGCCGAGCCGTGAGCGATCACAGCTCGGCCGAAGCGGCTGCGAATGGCGTCGAGAGCTTCGGCCAGCTTGCGGTCGAGTTCGGAATCGCCAGTCGGGCCGTGGTGCGCATCGCCGCCGGGCCCACTCTCAGCATCTGGCGGCAGACCCAAATCGAATGCAAGCTGGAACGGCTCTGGCGACTCTGCCCGGTTCTCCCCCCGAAGTCCCGCCCCGGCCACCGATACCGCAGATACCGTCTCGGACAGATTCGACACTGCGACCCCCAGCAGGCGAATCCCCCTGCTGGTGTCCAGCGTGCCGACCAGCCGGTGCGCCACGTGGGCGAGCGTCCGGCCAGTCTGGAACGGCTCTGGGAGCGTGTGCGCCCGCGTTCGCATCGCAAAGTCGGGATGCCTGATCTTGACCGTCACCGTCCGCCCCGACAGCCCGTTGGCCCGGAGTCGAGATGCGACGGCATCGGCGAGGCGAACCGTTTCGCCGCGTATGAGATCGGGATCGTCGAGGTCGGTCTCGAATGTTTCCTCGTGACTGACTGAACGCGGGATCCCGCCTGGGTGCACAGGCCGGTCGTCGATTCCCTGCGCCAGCGCGGCGAGGTGCGCGCCGTGGGCAGCTCCTACAGCCGCAACGAGCTGCTCCTCCGGCTTGTCCGCCAAGTCGCCGACCGTGAACACGTCGATCTCGTTGAGCCGTCTGAGCGTCACCGGGCCCACGCCCCAGAGCGCCTCCACACGGTGAGCCCACAGGAAATCCAGCTGTTCGGCAACACCGACCACTCGAACGCCGAGTCCCGGCTCCGGTCCGGTCGATCGCACAGTCGGTTTCGCCGCAACCGAGGCAAGCTTCGCCAAGGTCTTGTTCGACGCGACGCCGACAGAGCAGTCGAGTCCCACGGATTCGCGTACCGCATCGCGGACAAACCACGCAATCTCCGGAGATGTGCCGAACAGCCGGTGAGCTCCGGAGACATCCAGAAAGGCCTCGTCCAGCGCGATCGGTTCCACGTGGGGTGTGACCGATTCGAAGACCTCTGCGATGGCCGACGAGGCCTCGATGTAGCCGGAGAAGTCAGAAGTGACTACGACGGCGGTGGGGCAAAGACGGCGCGCCTGGGAGGTCGGCATAGCAGCGTGCACGCCCAACGCGCGCGCTTCATAGCTGGCCGAGGCCACGACGCCGCGCCTGCCGGACCCCCCGACGATCACCGGGCGTCGGTTCAGCGCCGGGTCACGCTTGCGTTCGACCTCCACGTAAAACGCGTCCATATCGACATGCAGGATCGGAAGCTCGTCGGAATCCGACCCGCCGGGGAGGTCATGGCGTGCTCCACTCATGGGCTGCCCAATCGGACTGATCTGGGCGAGTCCGCCTTCGGGGATCGATCCCCAAGTCTCATCGGCCGCTCTCAGGGCATCGCGGGCGTTACCACCAGACCGGTCCGGTGGTCGCCAGTCACGGAGTACCGGAACTCATGGCCTCGTGGAGCACCTCCGCCCAGGTAGGCCAGCAGCGGCTCAGCCATCCACGCGAACTGACCGGTGAGCAGGTCTTCGACTTCACCGACTCGTACCCAACGGGCCTCGAACACGATGCCGTCGGGATCCGCGACATCCAGTTCGCCGCTCCACTGCTGAGCCTCGTGAACTTCCACCTTCAGCAACCAGCCAGGTCCATTTCGACCATCAGCTTCGACGGTGTACAGCGGGCCATCCCAGCCCGACACCTGCAAGCCAGTTTCTTCTGCGACCTCACGCGTCAGTGCTCCGAGCACCGTCTCGCCCGGATCCACCACCCCGCCCGGCGTGCTCCAGTCGGTGCTGCCATTGCGCCGCCGGTTATTGACCATGAGCACTGCACCGTCGCGCGCGAGGATCCCCCCGGCAACTGCCCATCGGTGCACATCGGTCGGCACTCAGGAAGTCTGCCACGGAGGTGTTGACTGCCGGGTGGTCGGAGAGGCATCTGGCGGTTCGTTGTCTTGGGGCAGACCGTCTCAGGGGTGACAGCCCATCATGTGCGTGGCCGTACCATGGCACGGGTGAGCACGCAGGGCGACAACGAGCGGCACAGTCGTGCGAAGACGCCGGTCACCGCATTGGGTGCCGACGATGCTCTGCTCACTGCGGCGCCGACTGCTCTGCCGTCGGTGCTGGCCCGGGCTGTCGCCTTCGGTGCGATCGTCATTGCCGCAGTGTGCGGAGGCCTCGCGGGCTATGCGACGAGCATCCTTCAATGCGCTGAGGGGTGCACCGGCCCGACGCTCGGCGGTTCGGCCATCGGTGCAGCCATCGGTGCTCTGGCTGGCGCAGCAGGCGTCGCTGCGCTCGCGGCTCTGGTGCTGCGCTCGATGAGCGAATGGGCTGACCAAGCCCCAGCACGGCGCCGCCAGCACAGCTCAGCGAGGCTCCGCCGGCACGGTTCGCGAACGCGGCGGGGTCCAAGCGACGCGCAGTCCCACGACAAGGCGGTACGGCATTGACGACCAACGTTCTTGCAGTCGAAGACGACGAGCGGATCCGGACGGCGCTGCGCCTTGCACTCGAGGACGAGGGCTGGCGAGTCAGCGAGGCAGAGTCCTGCGAGGAGGCCTTGGAGCGCTTTACGCCCGACGGCACTGACGTCGTGCTTGTCGACATCATGCTGCCCGGTCTCGACGGGTTCGAGCTGTGCCGGGCCATCCGACGGATCAGTCATGTGCCGATCATCATGGTCACAGCCCGCGATGACACCCATGACGTCGTGGCCGGGCTCGAGGCGGGCGCGGACGACTATCTCACGAAGCCTTTCGCTCCCAAGGAGCTGTCTGCGCGTATCAGAGCCCTGTTGCGGCGGAGCCGGACCGTGGACGGCAGCGGATTGCCCCGAACTGTCGGCGATCTCGAGATCTATCCCGACGAGGGTGTCGTCCGCAAGGGCGGTGAAGAGTTGCACCTGACCAAGACCGAGTTCCGCCTGCTCTGCGAGCTGTCGGACAATCCCGGCAAAGTGATGAGCCGCGAGCAGCTGCTCGAGCGAGTCTGGGGGTACGACTACTTCGGGGACGGCCGTCTCGTCGACGTGCACGTGCGCAGGTTGCGCCTCAAGATTGAGGATGACCCGGCCAACCCCCGTTACGTAGCGACGGCACGCGGCATGGGCTACAAGCTGCGAGCCTGACATGAGGCCTCGCTGGCCGCGCCCGCTGCGCCGGCTGCTGTGTCCAATGGCGGCAGCCGATCGCAGGCGAGAACCATGAGGCCTCGCTGGCCGCGCCCGCTGCGCCGGCTGCCGCTTCGCGCCCGTGTCGTCGGTGCCTTCACGCTCGGTGCGATGCTGGCGGCGTTCTTGCTCGTGGTGATGACATACAGCCTCTCCCGGGGTTCGATGCTGGGTCTGCGCCACGATTCCTCTGAGGCCCAGTTCTTCGCCAACGCGACCCAGGTGCAGAGTTCGCTGCGTGCGGAAAGTCCCGACTTCGCCGTGTTGCTCGAGTCGCTGCCAAGTCTCAGCGGCAGCCGTTCCATCGTCCGCACCGGACCCGATACCTGGCGATCCCCGTCGCTCGTTCCCAGCGATCTTCCAGACCAGTTAGTGGCTGCGCTGGAGCGATCCGACCAGGCCCATGCGATGCGATATCGCCTCGACGGCGTCCCACAGCTCGCACTCGGTCTGCGGTTGCGTCCCTCAGCGGTTTCCCAGCTCAGCGAGACGCTGTATTTCGAAGTTGTCCCGCTCTCGGAGATCGAGGCCACCCTCGCAAGCCTGCGCCTCATCCTGGGTGTCGGAGCAGCGCTGGTAGTTCTGATCGGCGTGGCAGTCGGGGCATGGGCAGGAGGGCGCTTGCTGCGACCGCTTGCGACCGTCTCCGACGCTGCGAATTCGATTGCTCATGGCCGTTTCGACACACGCGTCGAGCGCAGCGACGATCCCGACCTCGCCGTGATCGTGGAGTCGTTCAACGACATGGCCGATGCCATGGAGCGCCGCATCGCTCGTGATGCCCGATTCGCATCCGATGTGAGCCACGAACTGAGATCACCCTTGCAGACGCTGCGAAGTTCGATCGACTACCTGAACGGACATCGCGACGAGCTGTCGGCGCAGGGAGCCACGGCGCTCAATCTGCTCGCTTCAGAAGTTGACAGGTTCCAGCAGCTGGTGCAAGACCTCTTGGAGATCTCCCGGCCCGATGCCGAAGGGTCGGTCTTCGAACGAGGGCTCGTCAACGTCACCGAATTGGTGCAGCATCGTGTCGGCGAGCACCGTTCGGGCGAGCACCGTTCCGGCGAGCTCGGCCCGGAGGTGGAGCTCGTCATCAGCCCCGCCGCAACAGATGCAGTCGTGATCGGCGACAAGCGAGGTCTCGCACAGGTCTTCGACAACCTGCTGCGCAATGCCGAGAAGCACGGTGGCGGTGTCACCAGAGTGGAGATCTCCCGGCCCGGTTATTCCGTTCGGGTTGCCGTGGAGGACGACGGTCCGGGTGTCGCGCCTTCGGAGCGCGAGTTGATTTTTGAACGCTTCGCTCGCGGCGCCGCGGCGCGCAAGCGAGGTGCCGGCTCCGGCGCGGGTCTCGGGCTGGCGCTGGCGTACGAGCACACCCGGCGCCATGGGGGTTCGGTGCGCGTCGAATCCCGCGTCGACGGCCAGCGCGGGGCACGTTTCGTCGTCGAACTGCCGATTGCGGGACACCGGTGAGGTTTCGCAACGGCGCGCTGAAGTGCGTGGGCGTGTCCCTGGTATGGGTCATCGCGCTGGCGGGGTGCGGCCTGCCGACCGACGAGACCCCGAGGGGTGTCGAAGTGCCAGCGGGTGTCTTCCCCGAGCGTGATGACCAGTCAGTTGTTGGTGCGGCGGCCCAGACCCCCACGACGTCGCTGCATGCGGTGTATTTCCTGCGCGACGGTCTTCTCGTGGAGCTGCAGCGGCCGCTCGCCGCACCTGTCTTCCTCGATGCGCCGCTCAACAATCTGCTGGCCGGCCCGACGCCGACTGAAGCCGAGAACGGCCTCGAATCCGCAATCCCCGCAGGCACCGAAGTGGTGGACGTGCAGCTGCTGCGCAACAACGTCGTGTCGATCCACCTCAATGAGGTGTTCTTCGAGGTGGAAGGCGCACAGCGAGTCCGCGCCGTGGCACAGCTTGTGCTCACCGCTTCCGCGCTGGCACGTGACAGCCAGGGCGTGCTGTTCTACCTCGACGGCGTGCCACAGTCACTGCCCGACGGAGCGGGGACCATCGCCCAGGTACAACCTGATCAGCTGCCGCGTGTGCTGCAGGTCGAGAACTTCAGCGAATTGATGCCGCTTACTCCGCTACGTGCTGTCTCGAGGGCTTGACTCGAGGCTTCCAGCTCCGGTGGCCCCTGAGGCGACGGGGTCCACGATGGGCGGCCAGCCGGCTGTAGCGCGAGCGGGTTCCCGCGCGCATCAGCGCCACGAACATCAGCATCGTCGGGAACACCTCGAGCCTGCCGAAGAGCATGAGCGCCATCAGCACGGGCCGCGAGTGACGCTCGAACTCCAGTGCCGTATCAGTCGGACCTGCTGCGCCCATGGCAGGGCCGACGTTGCCGATGGCCGACAGTGCGCCGGAGAACCCCGTCTCGAGATCATTGCCTAAGGCCGTCATCGTCGCCCCGCCGACCACGGTGAGCCCGAGATACAGCAGCACGAAGCCCAGCGCCCGAGCCGCGACCTCTTCGGCCACGACCGTGTCGCCGATGCGCATCGGCAGCACCGCTCGGGGGTGGCGCGCCCGGATCACCTCACGCACGGCATAGCGGGTCACGATCTGGAAGCGGAGCACCTTCATGCCGCCGGCGGTCGAGCCGCTCATTCCCCCGACCACCATCAGCACCAGTAGCACGACCTGCGCTGACGGTGCCCAGAGGACGTCGCTGGTGTAGTCGCCGGCGGCGTAACCCGTATTCGACCCCAGCGACACGGCGTAGAAGACCGAGTCGCGCACGTTGGCTCCGAAGCCGGACCGCGTGATGTTGAGCACGGTCAGCACTACAGCGGACCCGACGATCAGGCCCAGGTACCAGCGCAGCTCCGAATAGCCCCGCAGCATCGATCTGCTTCGCATGATCGTGTGCCAGTGCAACGAGAAGCTCGCTCCGCCGATGATCATCGCCGCGAAGAGCACGAGCTCGACCGAGATCGAGTCGAAGTGCGCAATGGAGGCCGAATGGGTGGAATAGCCGCCCGTCGCGACGGAGGTGAAAGCGTGAGCGACGGCATCGAACAGGCTCATCCCGGCGATCACAAGCGCCAACGCAATGGCAAGTGTGAGCCCCCCATACAGGATCCACAGCCGCCGGGCGGTGGCTGCGATGCGGGGCGTGAACCGATCGGCCGTCGGGCCAGGGGCCTCGTTGGCGATCAGCTCCAGGCCGCCGATCTTCAGCGCGGGCAGCACCCCCACCGCCAGCACGATGAGGCCCATGCCGCCGAACCACTGGGTCATGCTCCGATAGAACAGGATCCCATGTGCTACGCCGTCGATGTCGGCCAGGATGGTGGCGCCGGTGCAGGTGAAGCCCGAGATCGACTCGAACAGCGCATTGTCGGCCTCGCTCCATGGGATCACCTCGCTGAGCAAGTACGGCAGCGCTCCCGCCACCGACATCGCCAGCCACGCCCACGCCACCGAGGCGAAGGCAAGCGGCGAATCCGCTCGCGACGATTCAGTGGCGCTGTCCATCATGGCGCCGCCCACGCCGGCGGTGACCGCGGCGGAGACCAGCAGCGCCATCGTGCCGCCGCCCCCGTCGATGAATGCGACGCCGGCCGAGATCACCATGCCGATGGCGACGAAGACCAGCGCGGCCCCGCTCACCCGCACCGGCGTGGACTCGATGCGTCCCCCCAACACTCCCGAGGTGCTGCTCATCGCATCGGGGCCCGCAAGGGGTGACGTCGCGTCCAGTAGCCGTGACGCACGGCTGAAGCCACCGGGTAGATCGCGACGCTGAGTGCCACCAGCGCCGCTGTGACCGACATTCTCCCCAGCAGCATGAGCAGACCCGCGATGAGGTGGCCGAGCCAGCCCATGGCGGCGAGGTGTTCCATGGAGCCTGCGTCCCCCGCAGCGGGGCCGACGTTCGACAGCGCGGAGACGGCATAGGTCAGCGCATCGACGACGTCCAGGCCGCTGGCACCGAATGCGGCCGCGGCGGGGATGACCACGAAGGCAGTGAGCAGCGTCTCCCCCACGATGCGGCTCATGGTGGTCTCCGAGATCGAGGAGCGACCCAGGTGCAGTCGTCGAGCGAGCGACGGCTGGGTCGCGCGGCGCAGTTCGCGCCCGATGTAGGACGCAAGCGTCAGCACGCGCACCACCTTGAAGCCGCCCGCCATCGAAGCGCTCATGCCGCCCACCACCATGAGCATCACCAGCATCGCCTGGCTGCCAGCCGACAGCTCGACCATCGGGACCACTTCGAAGCCGGTTGTGGAGATCGCCGAGGTGACCGAGAACAGCGACCTGCGCAGGTGGTCGTGTCCGAAGTCGCCGCCGGTCCACAGCGTAACGCCGGCGGCCGCGAGGACGATCAGGGTGACGTACAGGCGGAACTCGTAGCTGCGCACGAATCGAGCCGGGTCACGACGCCGGAGTGCCACGAACATCAGCGGCAGGCTCACGCCTCCCGCAGCCATGCCCAAGATCGCCACCCACTCGACGGCGGCAGAGTCGTAGACCGCAAGCGAGGCGGCGTGTGTGGAGAAGCCCCCAGTCGAAGCGGTGGTCAGCGCATGCAGCCCGCTGTCCAGCAATGGCATGCCTGCGGCTGCGTACCCGATCGCTATTGCCGCCGTGAGTGCCCCGTACAGCAGCAGCAGCCGGCCCACGGTGCCCGCGCTTCGCGGCGCCAGACGCCGAGCGGCGCGAGTCGCCACTCCCCCGTCGGCGTCGAGGCCGCCGACGCCCAGATGCGGCAGCACACGCACCAGCACGACGATGAAAGCAGCGCCGCCGAGCCATTGCACTGTCATCCGCAACGCCAGCATCCCGCCGCCGAGCTCGTCGGGGACGATCGTGGTGCTGTTCGTCCCGGTCACCGCGGCTGCCGCCTCGGCGAATGCGGTGGCCAGCGCGGTGGGCTCGACAGCGCCCGTTGCCAGGTGAGCCACGGCGACGACGACGACAGCAGCGAACGACGCCAATACCAGCGCCGTGAGGGCCTGGCGCTCGGTGATGCGTCGCTCGAAGCGGCACAGCCGCAGCAGTCCCACAGCGATCACCGCGATGACGCCGCCCGAGATCAGCAGTGCCACTGCGTCCGAGCCTGATTCCCCGCTGCCCGCGACCCACCCGCCGACCAACCAGTCGAATGCCGCGCACGCCGCGAAGACGGGCAAAGCCGAGGCCAGGACCACCAGGGCCGCCACTGCAAGCGTCGATTCGTAGGGACCCCTCGCCCATGAGTGCAGCGCGCTGTCTGCTGCGCGCACCGCGCGCACCACCAAGTGGCGGATTCGTTGGCGCTGCGGGGCCCGGCGAGCCGGACGCGGGGTCACCGAAAGGCCTGCTTGACCTCGTCCACGCAGTCGGGCGTCACGAAGGCGACCACATGGTCCCGCGCCCTGAGCTCGCTGTGGCCGCGGGCAATGCGAGCCTTGCCGTCGCGCAGGATGGCCGCCAGCAGCATCTGGCCAGGAAGGTGCAGATCGCGCACCAGCGAACCGTCAGCCCGCGAGCCCGCACCCACTTCGAACTCCAGTATCTCCACGTTGCCCTCAAGGAAGGTGGCGACCGCGGTCACGTCGCCGCGGACCATGCGCAGCACCATGTTGGCGCTGGCGGTACGGGGCGACAGCGCCGCGTCGATACCGACCTGTTCCAGCAACGGCAGCAGCGACAGGCGGTGCACCACGGCGATGGTCTCCGCAGCGCCCTCGGACTTGGCGTAGAGACAGGCCAACACATTGGCATCGTCCTCGCCGGTGGCTGCGACGACCGCATCAAAGCTGCCGATGTCCTCACGAGCCAGAACGTCGATGTCGGTGATGTCGCCGTGCAGCACCAGCGCACCGGCATGGCGCTCGCTCAATTCCAGGCATCGTTCATGGAGGATCTCGATGATGACCACATCGATGTGCCGCTCAAGCAACCGGCCGGCCAGCAGCCCGGCGGTGCGACCGCCGCCCAGGATCATGACCCGGCGCAGGTCGGAGTGGCTCAGTCCCATGATCTGCACGAGTTCGCGGCGACCTTGGCGGCGGCAGACAACCCGCACGAGATCATTCGGCTGCAGCGTGGTTTCCCGCCTCATCACGGCGACCTCGCCGTCGCGTGCCAAGGCACCGAAGATGAAGTCCCATTCCGGTTCGTAGTACGCGCCGATCTCGGCGATGGTCTTGCCGACCAGGGGGGCATCGGGGGCGAGGCGAGCACCGACCACCAGCACCTCGCCGTTCGCGAGCTCGTTGATGTCGGACGCGCCGTGAAAGACGAGCAAATCCATGATCGCATCCGCGGTCTGCTCGTCAGGATCGAGCACCAGATCGACGCCGATGGCGCTTCGCAGCTCGCGGCCCGCAGCGCCACGCAGGTCGCTGTCCTGCAGGCGCGCCACGGTGGCCGGCACGCCCTGCTGTTTCGCCTGCATGCACGCGAGCAGATTGACCTCGTCGGAATCGGTGACCGCCACCACCACGTCGGCTCTGTCCAGCCCGGCCTCGGCGAGCACGTTGGGGTTCGTGCCGCTCCCGTTTACCGTGAACAGGTCAAATTCTGATGCGAGCGCGTCGAGCGGACCCGAATGCTGGTCGACGACGACGACGTCATTTCCCTCTCGACTCAGGCGCTCGGCGATGTAGCTCCCGACCTCGCCGGCCCCCACCACGAGAATCCTCACAAGTGGCGACCCTACTTCGGGGCATGCTGAAGGGCGTTCATCTTGAGCGGGGACATCACGGGCAGGAGAACTACATGGCACTCGTGATAGCGATCGATGCCGGCACGACCGGTGTGCGCTCCATGGCAGTAGGTGAATCCGGCGACGAAGTGGCCTACGCCTACCGGTCGTTCCCGCAGCACTATCCCGGGCCGGGTCTGGTCGAGCACGACCCGAATGAGATCTGGGAAGCCACGGTTGCCGCTCTCGATGAGCTGTGCACGCGGCTTCGAGCGCTTGGTGACCCCAAGATGCCCGCAATTGCCGCTATCGGCATCACCAACCAGCGTGAGACGGTCGTTGCATGGGATCGTCGAACCTCCGAGCCGCTCGCCCGTGCCCTCGTCTGGCAGGACGTCCGCACCGCGGCGCGCTGCAGCGAGCTGGAGGCTGATGGACACCTCGCCGAGGTCCGGCGCCTCACTGGTCTCGTGCTCAGCCCGTATTTCAGCGGCACCAAGATCGAATGGCTGCTGCGCCACGGCGGCCTGCCAGCGAGCGGTGACCTGGCCACGGGCACCGTGGACAGCTGGCTGATATGGAAGCTGAGCGGCGGAACTGCGTTCACGACAGACGTCACGAATGCCTCGCGCACCCTGCTGTACGACATTGCAGCCAACGGATGGTCACAACCGATGTGCGAACTGCTGTCTGTGCCAACAGCCGCTCTGGCCGAGGTGCGCCCATCGGTAGGTCGGTTCTGCCGGACTGGCGACACCACTCCGCTCGGCCCCGGCATTCCGGTGAGCGGCGTCGCCGGCGACCAGCAGGCGGCACTCTTCGGCCAAGGCTGCCATGAGGTCGGTATGGCCAAGAACACCTACGGCACAGGATCGTTCGTGCTGATGAACGTCGGCGGCGCGTGCCCGGAGCCGATCGAGGGGATCCTGACCACCGTGGCCTGGGACCTCGGCGAGGGTCCCACGTATGCCCTGGAAGGCTCGATTTTCGCTACCGGAGCCGCTGTGGGCTGGCTCACCGAGATCCTCGCCGGAGCGGTCGATCCGGCGGGCGCCGAATCGCTGGCCCGCAGCGTGCCCGACAGCGCCGGGGTCGTGGTGGTGCCCGCCTTCGCTGGCCTCGGCAGCCCCTGGTGGGATCCGAGCGCACGTGGAGCGATCATGGGCCTCACGTTCGCAGCCAAGCCGGCCCACATCGCACGCGCCACGATCGAGTCGATGGCGTTGCAGACCCGAGACGTCGTCCAGGCAATGAGCGCGGGCGCCGGCCGAGACATCGCCGAGCTGAGAATCGACGGCGGGGCAGCAACCAACGATCTGTTGTGCACTATCCAAGCCGATCAACTCGGTGTCCCCGTCAGCCGACCAGTGGTGACCGAGACCACCGCCTTGGGGGCGGCGATGCTGGCCGGGCTGGCAGAAGGGGTCTGGACCTCGCCTGACGAGGTTGCATCGCTGTGGCGACTCGACCAGCGCTTCGAGCCGTCGGTTGACCGGGCGGCTGCTGACAGACTTCATGGGTTGTGGCGCCACGCAGTCGGACGGTCATTGCGCTGGTCGCCCGTCGAGGAATCTTCGTAAGCGGCACGGGACGTGGCGGAGGCCGCAACGTCCCCGGAGGTGCTCAGCCGGCGGGAGTCAGCTTGTCCAAGGCAACGCGTAGCTGGCTGATTGCCTGACGAATGCGGTGCTCATTCTCGACGAGTGCGAACCGCACGTGGCCCTCGCCCCCCGGTCCGAAGCCCACGCCTGGCGACAGAGCGACGTTGGCCTCCGTTACCAGCAGCTTGCAGAAATCGACCGATCCGAGATGGCGATAGGGCTCAGGAATCTTGGCCCAGGCAAACATTGTTCCCTTTGGCGGTGCGATGTCCCAGCCGATGCGGCCGAGGCCGCGCACGAGAACGTCTCGCCGTTCGCGGTACGTCTCGCGGACCTGTGAGGGAAAGTCTTGGTCCTCGTTCATGACGACCGTGGCGGCAATCTGGATCGGCTGGAAGGTGCCGTAGTCGAGATAGCTCTTGAGCTTGGCGAGCGCAGCGATCATCTCGGCGTTTCCCAGGCAGAACGCCACTCGCCAGCCGGCCATCGAGAACGACTTCGTCAAGCTGTAGAACTCGACTGCGACCTCCTTCGCGCCTTGGGCCTGCAGGATCGAGGGTGGCTCGTAGCCATCGAAGCCCAATTCGGCGTATGCGAAATCGTGCACGAGCAGCACCTCGCGCTCACGAGCGAAGTCCACGATCCGCTGCATGAACTCGAGATCGACGCACGCCGTAGTTGGATTGTGCGGAAACGACAGCACGATCACCCGTGGCCGAGGCCATGAGTATTCGAAGCGCTCCACCAGGCGTTCGAAGAAGGTCTCGCCGACGTCGAGCGGTACTTCCCGCACGCTGGCCCCCGTGAAGAGCGGCCCGAAGATGTGAATCGGGTAGGAGGGTGCTGGTACCAGGCAGGCGTCGCCAGGCGCAAGCAGCGTCCACATGAGGTGAGAGAACCCCTCCTTCGCACCGATGGTGTTGATGACCTCGGTGTCAGGGTCGAGTTCGACTCCCCACTTGCGCTGGTACATGTCGGCAGCGCCAGCGCGCAGCTTGGGAATGCCGCGGCTGGCCGAGTAGCGGTGATTGCGTGGATTGAGCGCGGCCTCTGCCAGCTTCTTGACGGCGCGCTCGGGTGACGGCAGATCAGGGTTGCCGAAGCCCAAGTCGATGACATCGGCACCTGCGCGCCGACGTTCGATCTTCAGCGTGTCGATGATCGTAAAGACGTACGGCGGCAGGCCACCGATGCGGCGAAACTCCATGGTGCGTGTAACGACCTTCGGCCCTTAGGCCACGGGGCCGGTCTCGAGCCGCGCCGCGAAGTCAGCCAGCGCGGTGTGGGCGATACGGCGCTCCGCACGACGCTTGACGAAGCCGGGCAGGGGAACCGCCAGCTCCAGGGCGAGTTGGTACAGCACCTCGGTCCGACCGGGTTCGGTCATGGGGTTGAACTCGTACCTGCCGTCGAGCTGCTTGACGACATCGCCGTCGACGAGCTTCCACGAGATCTGGTGGGGAGCCCCGCCGTGGTCGTAGGCGAGCGTGTACCTGGCCGTCCGCCCCAGCGCCTCGACGCGGAACGAGGCTTGAGCGATCCGGCCGACCGGATCGCTCTCGATGACGGTCGCGGAAGAAATGTCGGTAGCCCACTCGGGGTAGCGCTCGATGTCGGTGATCAGCGCATAGCAGGCTTCGGGGGACGCCGCCACAACTGTGGTCATTGTCATCTCATCGATCATCTGTGTGTCCCTGGTCTCGCGCGCGCTGTCGGGGGCCATTGTCTCAGGGTCCAACCCGACTGTGGCTCATTCTCGCAGGATGACGTGGCCGCTGACACTCGCGGCACGACACTCACCGCAGGGCCGCCTCGAGTTTTGCTGCCAAACGTTCATAGGAGAAGCGCTGTTCCGCCTCCGCACGCGCGGTGGCGCCCATTTCCGCTCTGCGAGCGGGAGACGACAGCAGCTCGTCGATGGCGGCAGTCACCTCGTCGATGCTCGCAGGCCGATCAACGACGAGTCCCGTCCGGCCGTGAGCGACCGCCTCGTGGCTGCCACCCGAACGACCGGCAACGGCTGCCACGCCGCACGCGGCCGCCTCGACGAACACGATGCCGAACCCTTCCTGCTCCAGTCCTGCCCACCTGCTGCGGCACGGCGCAGCAAAGACGTCTCCCATCGCCATGAACTGCGGCACGGCATCGGCGCTGATGCGACCCAGGAACGTGACCGGAGCAGCGAGACGGCGCCCGAGCCGTTCCAGCCGCGGTCGATCTCGCCCTGCGCCCGCAATCGCCAACTGGAGTCCGGGATGCTTCGAGCCCAAGCCTGACACCGCTTCGATGACTCCATCGAAGCCCTTGCGCGGCACCAACCTGCTCAGACCCACCACGAGTGGCCCCGAGCCCAGACCGAAGCTGCGGCGAGCGGTGTGGCGCTCATCGGGCCCGAACGGCACGAACCGGTTCGTATCGACTCCGGGGGGAATCTCGGTAACGGGCAGCTCTCGCGACGCACATCGCTGTGCCTCCGCTGCGCCATATCCGCCGGCTGAAATCACCATCGAGGCCGATCGCAGTACGCGAGCCAGCACGCCAGACAGGCCGGGCAGTCGCGTCGGCACTGTGACCTCGGCACCATGGAGCACCACGCCATAGGGCATGCCGAGACGCGGGCCCAGCGCGCCGAGGGGCAAGGCGGGGTCAAGCAGCACGATCTCGGCGCCGACCTCTTCGGCCAGAGCACGGATCCGCCTCCCCAGGCCCGGATGCGGAAGCAGGACAGGATCGGGGGTACGCACGATCCGCATGGGCTGGGCGGCGTCAAATGGGGCCGCGTTGCGGTGGGGTGTCGTGAGCACCGTCGTGGCGTCCGCCGGAAGGCGGCGCCACAGCTCCCACAGGTAGTTCTGTATCCCTCCGATCTTGGGCGGAAAGTCGTTCGTGACCAGCAGATGAGGTCGCATCAGCCACCAACGAGCCGTGGCTGCACCACCGACGCAAGCTCTGTAGCCACCAGCCCGTCCGGATCGTGCTCGCCGAGGCCCTCAGCTCGTGCACGGTCGACGAGATCCTCCCGCCCGAGCCGGCGGGCTGCCCACACCGCATGGCCGGCGACGACAGCCGACGGCGACGCCAGAGATCGACACAGCACGTCTTCGGTGGCCGCCGAGTCGGGATCGCCTACGTTTCCCAGCACAACCAGCGCATTGCGTCGCAGGTACTCGGGACGCCGGCGCGGGATGTACCAGTGTCCGAAGGTTGCCATGAGGGTGTCGTCAGTCATCCGGAGCATTTCGACGACATCGACGTAGGTGCTGCGCGCCGCACGAGGGCTTCCGAGCGACACCGCCACGCGCCGTGACTCCGATCTACCCGTCGCCGGATCGTTGAACGGGCAGACAACCTGGCAGTCATCGCAGCCGTACAGGCGGTCCCCCAGGGCAACGCGGAACTCGGTCGGGAACGCACCGGGAGCCTGGATCAGCCATGCCAGGCAGCGGTTCGCATCGAGTACCCCAGCGGTATCCAGCGCACCGGTGGGGCACGCCACCTGGCAACGACGGCAGGTGCCACAGCCGTCGGGCTCGACTTCACCCGGGATTGCGAGTTCGGCCGTCGTGACCACCGAGCCGAGCACGGTCCACGAGCCGAGCTCACGAGACAGCAGCATCGTGTTGCGGCCCAGCCAACCCAGACCCGCACGGGCTGCGGCAGCTCTGTCCACCAGGCGGTTGTCGTCGTAGACCGCAACCGCCTCGAAGCCGCTGCTGTGCAGGACCTCGCTCACGCGCTCAAGACCTTCACGCAGCGCGCCGTAGGCATCGGTCGCCACGTAAGCAGCCACCGATCCGCGGACGCCTGCCCAGGGTGCGTCATCTGGTGCGCCGCGCTCGTCGGGTGGCCTGTAGGTGCGTGCGCACACCACCACGCTGCGTGCGCCCGCCAAGATGGCCGCCGGCGTGGTGGAACGCTCGGGCCGTCCGTAGGTGAACCACATGCCTGCATGCAGGCCGGCCGCCTTGCGCTCGGAGATTGCATGCCGCTCCTCGATGAACGGCGACACATCGGTCACGCCGAGTGCATCGAGGCCGGCGTCGGCGCCAGCCCGTTGAACCCGCGCCAGCAAGGTTCGGTCGGCGGCTGCAGCCATCTCTCAAGTGTGCCGTGAGCTTCACGCCGTACGCCGCCGGTCAGGGTCGCGGCCCGGCTCAGACCGGTTCTCTTATGCTGGAAGCGGCGCTCAAGCCGCCGTCGGTGCGATGTACGAAGACCAAATTGACGTCTGGGTCGGCCGCCAGTACGGCCCTTACAAGATCACCGGGTTGCTGGGTCGCGGCACCGTGGCGCACTGCTACCGGGCAACGACGATGCGAGGAGACGAGGTCGGTCTCAAGGTGTTGACGCCCTTTGCTGAGGCCCGGGCGGAAATCCGGTCGCTGTTCGAGCAGGAATACGAGCTGATGGCCCGTTTGGACCATCCGCACGTGCTCGCCGTCCACGGTGCCGGTGTGATCGGCGGCGCTCACTTCATGGAAATGGAGATTGTGGACGGCGAGACCCTGGCCGACCGCTGCGGCAGCCGCCACCCCCCGACCCTGACCGCGGGCATCGCCGTGATCCAGCAGATCTGCGCGGCCCTCGACCACGTCCACGAGCACCGGATCGTTCATCGCGATGTCAAGCCGTCGAACATCATGCTCGAGACCCGGCCCGACGGCAGCGACCGTGCGGTGCTCTTCGACTTCGGGCTGGCATACGACCTCGACGGGCCTCCGTCGCCACCGGGCCGGGTGTACGGCTCGCCGATGTACCTCTCCCCCGAGCAGGCGTTGGCGAAGCCTGTGGATGCTCGCACCGACATCTACGGTCTCGGGTCGACGCTGTATGTCCTGGCTGTGGGCTCGGCGCCGTTCTACGGCGAGCGGAACGACCTTCTGCACGCACACGTGCGCACACCGCCGCCCGATCCCGCTGAACGTGGCGTGTCGGCCGCGCTTTGCGAGATCATCCTGACCGCCATGGCGAAGTCGCCCGAGGATCGCTTCGCGAGCGGTGCCGACCTTGCCGCTGCGCTGGCAGCAGTGGAAATCCCCCAGCACGAAGGCGAGCGCCGCCGGGGGCTCCTACGCCGGCTGACAAGCCGGGCATAAGAGGCCGCGCGGAGAGGTGACGTCTCGGAAAGTTGCTGTCACGCCTTCTTTGCGCAAATTTGCCGTCTGTGGCGGCATTTCTGCGCAAAGTCCAGGCCGCCGGGGCTGCCGGGCATCGCCGCCTATCCGCTGAGGCACCAAGACACAGCGGGACGCTGTGTTCAGCTCATCCCGTGGCGGTAGCGCTCGACGAGCTCCGCCTCGTCGACGCCGTACACCAACACCGTCTGCGGTGGGCCCCCGTCGAATGCGACGATCGCCATCACCCGACGGTCCCCCGGTCGTACGCCGACCACAGTGCCCGTTCGTCCGACCAAGCAGGAACGGCGCTCGTCGGCTGTCTCCGCCAAGCGAACGACATCACCGACGCCGAAAGGGAGCGAGAGGCCGACAACCACGCTAGGTGCCGTCTGCCGCCAGCCGCGTCGTGAGCTCGATCGCCGCTTGGAGCTTTGCAGCTGCACGCCCGTCAACCACAGCGTCGCGAGCCAACTCGAAGCCTTCCGCGAAACTCTCAGCCAGTCCCGCGACGACCAAACCCGCACCAGCGTTGAGCTCCACGATCTGAGCTCTGGGTCCGGTCTCTTCACCGGCAACGATCGCCCGCAGGATGTCTGCGTTCTGCTGCGGGGTGCCGCCCCACAGAGCGGCTCGATTGACGCGTTCGAGGCCGATCGACGTCGGATCGAACTGGAACTCGTCGGTGATCTCTCCCTCGCGTACTTCGTAAATGCGCGTGAGGTCCGTCAACGTGATCTCATCGAGGCGGTCTGCGCCATGGACAATCAGCGCCAGTTCCGCACCCCGGGCCGCGAGCACCCCGGCGACGCGTGGCGCCATCACCGGGTCGCTGACCCCGAGCACCTGACGTTTCACGCGGGCGGGGTTTGCCAGCGGTCCTAGGAAGTTGAATGTGGTGGGCACACCGAGCTCGGTGCGCACCGGCCCTGCGAAGCGCATTGCCGGATGAAATTTCTTGGCGAACGCGAATCCCAATCCGATCTCCGAGATACACCGTTCGACTGCGGGCCCGTCCAGATCGATCGCAAGGCCCAGCGCTTCGAGGGTGTCGAACGAACCCGACGACGATGTGGCTGCCACCGAGCCGTGCTTGCAGATCACCGCGCCAGCGGCCGCCGCAACGAACGCCGCCATGGTGGAGACGCTGAGTGCGTGTTGCTGCCGTCCCGGGGCTCCGCCACTGCCGACGATGTCGATCGCGCCGTCGGGGGCCGTCAGCGGGACTGCCGCATCGTGCATGGCGTCCACGAGACCCGTGAGCTCTGGGACCGAACCGCCCTTCATTCCCAGAGCGATGATGAAGCCGGCCAACTGGGCATCGGTGGCGCTCTCGCGCAGGATGCTGCCGAGCGCTGCGCGCGCCACTTCTGGGCTCAGGTCTATGCCTGCCACCAGATCTGTGAGGACGGCCTTCCAGCCGCCGAAGTGTGCGAGCGGATGTGCAGGGACCCCGTCAGGATCATCCATGTCCGAGGCGTCAGTCTCTGTGGTGTCAGTGTTCACGGTTCGGAGACTAGCGATGTGTCCAAAAGCGCCTGGTCGCGCCTCTCGCCGCGCGCGGCACGGGCGCGGCGGTCCCGATCAGGTCGTTCAGTTCGAGCTGGCAGCCGCCTGCGCGTTGCGAGCGCGCGCCGCGGCGCGGCGTCTCCGGCGAATGATGCGTACACGTTCGGCGGCCGTCTGCCCGCCCCAGACGCCCTCCTTCTCCCGAACTGCAAGCGCGTATTCGAGGCACTCGCCCGATACCGCGCACGCCGCGCAGACCGCTTTCGCCTCGAAGGCACCCTCTTCGTCACCCGTTCCGTCGTTGTCAGAGGGGTAGAAGATCTCGGCTTCGAGGCCTCGACAGGCAGCGTCACGCTGCCATGCGAGCAAGTCGGTGGCGAGGCCACCGTACTGATCCACGACGACCCGGATGGGGTCCGTGCTCGCGGGTTGTGATCTCGCGGCCCGTGGGCTGACGTGGGCTGTTGCTGTGACAGAAGGCATATCACGCGCAATCTTGCCGATGCATTGCGTCTTGTCAAGGGCTTATCGAGCGTTCAGTAGCCCTCAAGGACCCTGATGCGTGAGCCTTGCGCTGAGGGCGCAGACTGATCCCCGACGCCCTTGGACACACCCTTGGCCCTCGACAACCTGATACCTCACGCCGCAGGCGGAAAGCCACACCATGCGCAGTTTCTTGCAAGTCTTCGGTCAAAGCGTCGAGCGTCGAGCGGTCGTGCCTGGCGCGCTCGTTTCGGTTGGTACCGCGCTTGTGGTGGGCGTCGCCCTCGGGAGTCTGGTGCCGGAGCGGACTGCCGCGGCGTACGCCGTCAACGGTCTGCTGTTCGTCGGACTGATTACCGGGGGTGCTGTCGCTGCGGCCAAGGCTCGAGACAATCACCTGCTGTCGGCGATCCTGACCTCGGGGCCCGTGATGGTCCTGGCCGTGGTGGTGCAACTGATCCGTCGCTTCGGTTCCGGCGAGACGGTTGCACCCCTGGGGCTCCCGCTCGTGATGCTGCTGGCGGCGTCGCTGGCGACTTTGGGCGGCGTGCTCGCCGGCATCGTGCGACAGCGTCGACGTTCGTTGCTGGATCCAGAGGAGTCACACCGTTCGCGTAAGCGCTGACCGGCCCCATGGTGCTCCATTGCCCGCTCTCGTTCCCTGCGCTCACGGGCCGCTCGGGCCCTGACTACCCTTGTTGGCTGCGGTGAGTCGGCCGGGTGGCCGCGGTTCGGCTTCGCGTCATTGACCCGAAGCCGGCCCGAGGAAGGTCGGGACTCCACAGGGCAGGGAGCTGGCTCGCAACCAGGCGCCGCGAGGCGACGGAAAGTGCAACAGAGAGCAGACCGCCGATGGACCGGGCTACCCGTCCGGTCACAGGCAAGGGTGAAACGGTGCGGTAAGAGCGCACCATCGCCGGGGGCGACTCCGGCGGATCGGCAAACCCCTCCCGGAGCAAGGCCAAGCAGGGATCGGACGGCCCGTCCCATGATTCCGGGTAGGCCGCTCAGATGGATGGCCACCCCGGCGGCAGCAGCCGACGGACAGAATCCCGCCTACAGGCCGGCTCACCGCCCCCCACTGGCCAGCGGAGAGTTACGACGCTCAGCTACTGGTACGAGGCCCGCCGGGTTCCAAGTGCGACGTGTCGTTGAACGCACTGAGCACTGGCGCACCTGACCGGAAGCCGATCCGAGTGATCTGGGCCTGGGCGACATGCATGCGCCAGCCGATCTCTTCGGCGGTGCCGAGGGCCCACCGAACCGCCGATTTGATCGGTGAGACGTGCGTGAAGACAGCGATGTTCAGCTCTGCTGCCTCGGCGGCCACGACATCGCACGCTGCAGCGACCCGAACATTGAGAGCTGCCAGCGACTCGCCTCCTGGCAAGGTAAATCCGGGATCGGCACGCCATTGCCCCCACATCTCGGCTCGCACCTCCGAGATCGGGACTCCGTCCCACTCGCCGTAATCCAGCTCTGACCAACGCTCGTCAATGGACATCTCGAGCCCCAGCAGCTCACTGGTGGCATCTGCGGTCTGGCGCGCTCGCAGCAGCGGTGAAGAGACGATCCTGTCGGGCCGTTGATCGCCACGCGAGAGCGCAGCAGCGATCTGATCGGCTTGCTGAACGCCGACCTCGTCGAGCTCGTTGTCGACGCGCCCCTGCAACAGTCCCGCCGCGTTGGCACTCGTGCGCCCGTGGCGCACGAGGATCAGCATGGGCACCCGTGGCGCACGAGGATCAGCATGGGCGCCCGTAGCGCACGAGGATCAGCATGCTCAACCTCCTCGCCGCCGATACTGCGGACCCTCACGGTAGGCCAAGCGTCCAGATCGCCAGAAGTCAGTCCGGGCCGCCGAGCTGTGCGCCATGCCGCTGGCGCGCCAGATCCACCAGCACCCGGCCAGACCTACGAGTTCCATGATGCCGATCAGCCACACGCTCCGGGTGGCCAGCGGCAGCGTCGCGCCTGCCGTGTCGCCTCCCACGGGCCACCAGAACAGCGCGGGCTGGATCCAAGCGCCTTCGAACGCCTGATGCCAGAAGAAACCGATCGGCAGTGCCAACCAGCGGCGACGCGCCCGCCGACGCCCGACGGTCGCCAGCATCACCGCCACGAGTCCGCCGGCCGGCAGCGCCAATGAGTGAACGAAGGGCGCTCCGCCAGTTGCAGCATGCATGACGTCGGGCAGCAGTGCCCCCGCCACGATGAGGCGATGGTCGATGGCGGGATCGCCGAAGAACCAGCGCATTGCCGTCAGAGATGTCGCCACGAACCACAGCAACATCAGCGCGTTCCCCTGCGTGGCTGGGCCAGTGGATCCACCGGCTCAGCGCACGAGCAGTGCCCCACACTGGGGACACTCGGCCAAGACGTCGGGTTCGAGGTGCACGATGCGCTCGAACTCGACCGAGGGGACTTCGAGGTGACACGCGCTGCAGGTGGTGCCGACGAGCCGACCCACGACAGGAGCGCCCCGGCCAACCGCCCGGCGCTCCTCATAGACCGACACCAGATCGGGATCGGCTGAGCCGACGAGCGCCTCCCGCTCGGCGATCACGTCGTTGTGCTGAGTGCTGGCCTCGCTCTCTGCGGCGGCGATTGCAGCGTCGGTTGCTGCCATGCGTTCCGTCGCTGCTGCGTGGCGCCTTGCCAGATCGGCTCGGGCGCTGCTGAGCGGCTCAAGCTGTTCCATCAATTCGAGGATCTGGTCCTCGATCTCTATCTGACGCCGTCCGAGCGACTCTGCCTCTGCAGTGAGCGCTTCCGCCTCCTTGGGCGACGTCAGGTGGCTCTCGTACAATCGCTCGGAGTTGTGCGCACGCTTGGCCTCGATGCGTGCGACCTCATCTTCGTGCCGGCGCTGCTGGCGTTCCAGGTCCCCGATCTGAGCGTCAAGCAGCCTTGCCTCAGATACCAGTTCGGCAAGCTCGGCCGCGATACCGGTGCGGGTCTCGCGCTCAGGCAGGTGCTTGACGTGATGATCGATCTGTTCCAGCCGAACGTCGAGGTCCGCGAGCTGGCCGAGTGCTGCCAGCCCGCTCGACGAGGCGCCGGGGTCATCGGTGGGAGCACCTGGCTCGGAAACGTCTGAGGTCATCGGTGTCCAGTGGTCGAGTGAACGTGCATCGGGCTCAGGCCTGGTCGTCTTGTGTTCCGTCCCCGCCGGGATCTCCACCAGTTTGATCTGTGCTGTCCTGCGGGATGGATTCGTCAGTATCGCCCACGGGTTCGGTCGCTCGCGCCCTGAGCTCGGTTGCGATCTGGGTGCAGCGGATCCACTCGAACCTCGTCTCGCCATCGGCTGCCGGCACTGCAACCTTGCAGAGCGCATCGGGCAGAGGCTCGAATTCGTTGTCCTCGGTTGGGCGAACCATGCTGCATGGCAGGTCGAATTCGAGCGGAGGCTCCGACGGCGTCACCGCTACGGCGATCGAGCAGGTATCCCCGGACAGGAACAGGTACTGGCTGGCTCGAGACGGGGGCGGCGCGGGCGGGAATCCTCGCAGTTGCGTGTCCCCCAGAGCCCGTTCCATGTAGGCGGACCAGATGCGCGCCGGGATCCAGCCCCCGGTGGCCCGCCGACTCTGGATTTCGCCCATCGGGACCTGCTCGTCGGGATGGCCCATCCACACTGCGGTCGACATGTGCGGCGTGAAGCCCACGAACCAGGCGTCATGAAAAGACTGCGTCGTGCCGGTCTTGCCGGCGGCGGCCTGTCCGCTCGCAAGCTGCGCCCGCGTCCCGGTGCCAGATCGCACATTTTCCTCGAGAACCGAAGTCACCCAATCGGCTGTGACCGACGACACCACCCGCCGTCCGTGCGGCGCATGCTCGTAGAGCACCTCCCCGAAGTTGTTCTCGATGCGGGTCACATAGAACGGCTCCATCCGAACTCCGCCGTTGACGAACGTGCCGAAACCCAAGGCCTGTTCGAGCGGCGTGATCTCCTGCGCGCCCAGCGAGATGGACGGATACGGCAGGTAGCTGTCCTCGCCCGACCGGCCGATGAGGCGATTGGCCATCCCGACGACCTCATCCAGACCCGTGACCAGGCCCAGTCGCACGAACGCGCAGTTCGAGCTGGCCGTTGCCTGGCCCTCCAGCGTGGCCACCCGACCTGGACTGTTGGCAAAGTTGCTCACCTTGTAGTCCTCGAGCGGTGGATTGGGGAACACGCATGGCCCCTGCCCGCTGATCGTGTCGAACGGATAGAGGCCGGCGCGCTCGATCGCGGCCGCGAGGACGTAGGGCTTGAACGACGATCCGGGTTGGCGCCGGCCTTGGGTGGCGAGGTTGAATTCCGAAGCGCTGAAGGCAGGGCCGCCGATGAACGCGAGCACCGCTCCGGTCGATGGATCGACGCTGACGATGGACACCTCGAATTCGCCCGTGCCCTCCGGCAGGACCTCCGCCACGGAGGTGCGCATAGCCCTTTGCAGCTCGGGACGCAGCGTCGTCCACACTCTCAGACCGCCGCCGAACACCTGGCTGAAGCGGGCTTGGTAGGTGTCTCCGAGAGCTGGGTTGGCCAGCAGGGCCCGCCGCACTTCGACCAAGAAGTAGTCACGTCGAAGCGTCACGTCGGTGCGACGCGGCGACAGGTTGCGACTTGGCAGCGGCCGCCGTTCGAATGCGTTCCGCTGGGCCTCCGTGATGATCCTTGCATCGACGGCTTGCTGCAGCGACCTGCTGCGGCGTCGGGTCATCGTGGAGATGTTCTGATCGAACCCGTCAAACAGGCCGGGGCTGCGAATGAGACTTGCCAAGAATGCCCCATCGCCCACGTCGAGCGTCGAAACGTCCTTGCCGAAGTAGGTCTCGGCCCCGGCTTGCAGTCCGTACGCCCCGTTTCCGAGATACACCTCGTTGACGTAGAACTCGAGGATCTGTTCCTTGGAGAAATCTTCCTCGAGCCGGGCCGCAATCACCGCCTCGCGGATCTTGCGGTTGAAGCTGCGCTCGCTGCCCACCACACGGAGCTTGACGATCTGCTGGGTGATCGTGGAGCCACCTGACGCAATCCCGCCAGCGGACACGTTCGACACCAGTGCGCGTGCAGTCGCCCGCAGATCCACACCGTTGTGGAGCCAGAACTTGCTGTCCTCCACCGCCACGATCGTGGCAAGGACTTCGTCGGGCACCTGGTCGAGCGTGATGATCTCACGGTCGATGTCATTGAGCAGGATGCCGATCGGATTGCCGTCGGAGTCAAATACCTGGGTCCGCTGAGCCCCGGGCCGCAAGTCGATCGTGATGTGATCGCGGTCGCGTTCGACGGCGTCGAGGGTGCTTGCGACATGGGGCGCGGAGGCGCGGGCGCCGATCGTGACGACGGCTGCGCAGAGCGCGATCATCACGGCGAGTAGGGGCAGCCGGGCCAGCCGGCGGGCGATGTCCACGTTGAACTGCAAGGTACCGGGCCGACATCGCGCGCCCGGCGCGCCGCAAGCCGGCCGCTTCCCATCACACTGGTGCCATGAGTCCGGCTGCATCTGGCGAGTGGTCCGCCGACGGGGCACACCTCGATGCCCACTGCGTCTGGATCATCGACGGCGGTCCCAGCGCGCCTCGTCGACTCCCGCCCGGCGAGCCCACCTGCGTGATTGCCGTAGATCGTGGCTTGGCCCACACGCTGCGGCTGGGCTTGCGACCCCACGTTGCCGTCGGAGACTTCGATTCGGTCGATGCCGGAATGCTGGCGCGCACGCGTGACGAGTGGCCCGACCTCGTAGTCCAGCGACACCATCGGCATAAGGCGCACAGCGATCTGGACTTGGCCCTGAGCTTCGCGTGGGGGCTCGACCCCACAGAGATCGCGCTGGCGAGCGGTGCCGGCGGCAGGCTCGACCACATGATGATCTCGGTGACGATGCTCGCACGGCCTCGCTATGCCGCGCTGCCGCTCGTGGCCTACATCGGCACGAGTGTCGTACGCGCTGCAACCACCGGCATGACCATTGCATTGCCGTCGGGCGACGGGAATCTGCTGACGCTGCTCGCCGTGGGCGGAGCCGCCAGCGTGCGTACGACTGGGCTGCGATGGAACCTGACCGGATCGGCTCCGCTCCTCAGTGCGGCGTCGCTCGGACTGAGCAACGAACTCACTGCACCCTCGGCCCACCTCGGAGTACAAGCGGGCACCGTTCTTGCGATACAGACACATGGCAAGCCCCTTCCGTGAGCGACTCGCCGGGAGTGGCGCCCGGCGAGTTCGGATCTTCGCCGCATTCGCGTGCGCAGCGGTCGTCCTTGCCGCTGGCTGCGCGGACACGGACCGGGGATCTGCTGCGGTACGCGTCCTGACATATCGCGACTTCCACCTGCCCGCCGACGCCCTCGAAGCATTCACCGCCGAGACGGGCATCGAGATCGTGGTGTTCCGGGAGGACACGCCCGACGATGTCATCGAGTTGCTGGAACGCAGCCGTACCCATCCCGTGGCCGATGTTGTGGTGGGCATCGACACGCTTGACCTGCAGTACGTCATCGACAGTGGCCTCACCCAGCCCTATGCGCCGTTGGCGCCAGGTCCGCTGGTCGAAGACCTCGCTGTCGACGCCCACGCATTGACGCCGATCAGCTATCTCGATGCCTGCCTGAACTACCTGCCGTCGTTCTACGTCGTGCCCGAGCGTCGCATTGACGAATTGCCCGACGCTGAACGCCTGCCGCCACCGGTGCCGCGCGGCCTCGACGCTCTCCACGATCCCGCCCACGCCGGAACTGCGGTGATCCCGGACGCCGCAACGAGCCGGATGGGCGTGTATCTGCTGGTTGCACTCGAGCGGCTGTATCCCGAACGCGGCGGTGACGAGGTGACACCGTGGCCCCAGATTCTCGACCAGATGCTGCGTTGGGGCGTCGAGCTTGCGCCGAGTTGGGAGATCGCGACCTTCGAGCGCTTTGCCGGCGGGGAGCCTCCCCCGCCGCGGCCGATCAGCCAGGATGATCCCGATCCTGTGACGCTGGAGTCGCTGCGTGGTCGACGGCCGATGACGTGGGGCACCACGGGGCTGCCGTCGGTCTATGCCAAGTACCAACCCGGCCTGCCCGAAGCACTCGACATAGCGGTGGTGTCCGATGACTGCGTTCGCATCGGGTTCTATGCCGGAGTCGTCGCCGGAGCGCAGAACCAATCCCTCGGCGGGCGACTGATCGACGCCATGGGCGAACCTCTCTTCCAATTCGGCGTGAGCGATCGGTTCGGTTCGCGCCCGGCGCGCAGCGACATCGTGAGCACACCCGAATGGCAGGAATTCGGGGTGAGGGTGCACCCGTACCGGCCCGACCCTGCATACGTGGGTGCCAACTGGAAGGTGTGGCAACTCACCTGGAGTCAGGTCGTGCGGAACTTCCAGACAGGCCCTGCCCCGCTTGAGCCCGAGGTGACGGTGACACTGCCCGGCAACTAGAGCGTGGCGGAGCGGCTGGTCAGAGGTTGGCGAGGATGCGGCGTGCGGCGCGGGCGGCGGTGTCGGTGCGGGTGGCACCGGTGATGCGGCGGATGTCGGCACTGTCGGGGGCGGTCTGGGTGATGGCTGTGCGTACGTTGTTGGCGATTGCGGTGCGGCCGCCGATGATGATGATCTGGGTGGGTCGGTAGTCGTGGATGAATGCTGTGGTGGTGTCGGGCAGGGTGTCTTGTGCGGTGTAGGCGACTGCGGCGTTGGGGGTGGCGGCGGCGAGTGCTGCTGCGACGCCGATGTCGGGCGGGGACCAGCCGTTGGCGATGACCAGGGTGATGCTGTCGGGGGCTGCGGCGGGGTTGCCCAGGACTCGTCGTGCTGTGGCGGCGGCGGTGTGGGTGCGGTCGGTGCCGGTGAGCCGTGTGATGTTCGTGTCTGTGCCTGCGGCGGCGGCGATCTTGTCGTGCACATCGTCGTTGATGGCGGCGGTGCCGCCGATGAGGATCACTCGTGCGACCTCATAGTCGGCCAGCAGTGCTGCTGATGGCGTGGGCAGTCTGGCGGTCTGGGTGTAGAGCACTGCTGAGCGGCTGCTGCGCGCGGCCAGGGCGGCGGCGGCGCCGATGTCTGGGGGGGACCAGCCGTTGGCGATGACGAGCGTGACGCGGCCTGCTGTGGCGGGTGTGCCCAGAATGCGTCGTGCTGTGGCTGCTGCGGTGTCGGCGCGGTCCTGCCCGGTGATGCGTGTGAGGGCCGATTCAGATGACGCGGCGCGGATCTGGGTGCGCACATTGCGGGTCACTGCTGTGTTGCCGCCCACGATGATCACCTCGGCGGGCAGTGTTTCGCGCAGCAGCAGCCGGGTCTGTTCTGACAGTTCGTCGCCTGCGGTGTAGAGCACCGCTGCGTCTGCGGTGCGCGCTGCGAGCACCGACGCGGCCCCGATGTCGGCGGGGCTCCATCCGTTGGCCACCACGAAAGTCGCGACACCCACATCAAAATCGCCGCCTCCGCCTCCGCCTCCGCTGCCGCCTCTGCTGCTGCCGCTGCTGCTGCCGCTGCTGCTGCTGCTGCTGTTGTTGTTGGTGTTGGTGGGGGCCGGCACAGAGTTGATCGTTACCGCTGCTGGGGGTCTTTTGTCAGGGGCCTCGCTCTGATCGTTCGGGCTGTGGGCGTCCTTGTAGGCGACATCCACCCGCAGCCAGTGGCCCGCATCGGCGGCGACAGGCCGGTAGGTCGATGCCGTCGCGCCGTCGATGAGCTCCCAGCTTGCCGGATCGTCGCGGTCCCCAGAACGGCGCCACGTCCAGTCGTGAGCAGTCAACGGCTTGTCGGGGTCGTCCAAGACCGCCCTCAGCGGCTTGCCCACCTCAGGCAGCGAGCCCGACAGCTCCAGCTTCAGTGTCCCGGGCTCTTCGACGTCGGTGACCGTGACCGTGACCGTGAGGGCGCCGTCAGTGTTGCCGTCGGACGCTTGCACGACCACCGCATAGTCGTTGCCCCGGTCGGCGTCGGCACGCTGTTCGTAGTCGGGTGGCGCGACCCATCTGAGGATGCCGGAGTCGTCGATCTCGAAGTCCTCGCCGTCGGGGCCCCCGAGCGACCACGTGACCGACACGCCCTCGGGATCGGCGCCGGAGAAAACGCCGACGACCCCGTCGCGCTCTTCTCGCCACGAGATGGCCGTGTGGCCGCTTTGGACGTCGTGGGCGCACCGGCTGCTCACACAACTGACCGTCGGCGTCTCATTCACATCAGTCACCCGCACCGTCACCGAATATTCGCCGGGCAACTGCTGTTCGTCCTCGGCCACGACGACGACCTCGTAGTCGTTGTCCCGGTCGGCGTCGGCACGCTGTTCGTAGTCGGGCGGCACGACCCACCTGAGGCTGCCGGAGTCGTCGATCTCGAAGTCCGCGCTGTCGGCGCCTGCCAGGCTCCAGGTGACCGCTTCGCCTTCGGGATCGACCGCCGTGAACGAACCAACAGCATCAGCACGGTCCTCGGCATAGACCTCCACGTCGCCTCCGGTGATCACCGGCGCCTCGTTCACATCGGTCACCGAGACCGCGACCTGCTGGAAGTCGGTCTCGCCCGACGGATCACGAACCGTCACCGTCACCTCATAGGACGACCTCGCCTCGTGATCCAACACCACCCCGCGCCGAGTCAGCAACCGGCCTGAGGCCGCGTCGATATCGAACAACGCTGCACCGACAGGCCCCAACGAATAAGTCAAGAACCCCTGATCGGCAGCGTCAGGGTCGCTCGCCTCCACCGGCGCCCCGATCGAGGTTCCCGCCGGCGAGTCCTCCGGGACCACCCGGACGACCGTAACCGCATATGGGAACGTCGGCGGCTGATTGGTGAGCGGCGCCGCGAGCACCGGCCCCAAAGACGAGGACATGACCCCCTTGCCGGGACCCTCACGGTCCCGATACGACACCGACACCCGCAAATAACGACCCACATCGCCGCCCACGGGCTCATAGGAACGCGAACCCGCGCCGCTGATCAGCGCCCATCCCGACCGCGAACCGACCTGCGAACGCTCCCACGACCACACCGCCCCGCCCACCCCGCCATCAGGATCGCTCAACACAGCCGTCAATGCCGTACCCGCCTGCGGCCGCGAGAACGGCCCGAACCCGCCGAGCTCGTCCACGTTGACGACCGACACCGTCAGACCGCGCGTGTCCTCCAACGACCCAGCAGTCGCAACCACGACCACCGCATAGGAATTGTTCCGCCCAGCATCGACCGGCGCCTCAAAATCCGGCACCGGATCGAACCCCACCACACCGAACTCGTCGATCCTCAACGCCGCCCCATCGGGACCCCTCAGCGTCCAAGACACAATGTCGCCCTCTGGATCTCGGGCCGCATAAGCGAACACGCCCACGGCGCCCTCCGACACCGACCCGCCCACAGGACCCGAGGTGATCACCGGCGCCTCGTCGACATTGGTGACCGTGACCGTCACATCGAACCGGTCATCAACCGACGAATCGAGGCTGCCCAGTCCGTTCTTGCCGTCCGACGCCTCCACCGTGACCCGATACGTGTCGCCCCGCGCCGCCTCGTGATCCGGCGGGCCAGCCGACTCGGCGAACCGCAGCACCCCACCCGAATCGATCTCGAAGAACCCCCGATCCGCGCCCGACAACGACCACGCCACCCGCTCGTGCTCCTCCGGATCGTTCGCGCTGAAATCAGCAACCACACCGGTGCCGTTCTCGGGATAATTCCTGGCCGGCGGCCCCCCGATCACCGGAGGCTCGTTCACGCCCTCCACCACAACGACAACCGGCAGCGACTCCAAGTTGGCGCCGTCAGAAGCCTCCACATCGACGTTGTAAGTGTTGTTGCCGCCTTGATCGGCCGGCATCTCGAAATCCGGCGGATCCTTGAACGCCAACACCCCACCCGAAATATCGAACACCAGCCGATCCGCACCCGACAACGTCCACACGATGCGATCACCCTCCGGATCATCCACACTGAACGACAAACCCGTCACAGTCCTGCCCTCGACCACCGTCGCCATATCAGCAACACCAGTCGGGAACACCGGCTTCTCGTTCACATCGGTAACAGTCACCGTTACATCGAACCGGTCATCGACAGACGAATCGAGGTTGCCCAAATCGTCCTTGCCGTCCGATGCCTGGACCGTAACCCGATACGTGTCGCCGCGCGCCGCCTCGTGATCCGGCGGATCTGCGGACTGGGCGAACCGCAGCACACCCCCCGAGCTGATCTCGAAGAACCCCCGATCGGCACCCGACAACGACCACGCCACCCCCTCACCCTCCTCCGGATCATTCGCGCCGTAATCGGCGACGACGCCGGTGCTGTTCTCGGGAAAATTCCTGGCCGACAACCCGCTGATCACAGCAGGCTCGTTCACCCCCCGCACCACAACGACAACCGGCAACGACACCAAATTCGCACCGTCAGAAGCCTCGACATTGACGTTGTAGATGTTGTTGCCGCCCCGATCGGTCGGCATCTCGAAATCCGGCGGGTCCTTGAACGTCAACACCGCGCCGGAGACCCCGCCGGAGACGTCGAAATCGGGCTCGTCCGCGCCCGACAGGGTCCACTCGATGCTGTCGTTCTCGGGGTCGTTCACGCTGAACGACAGACCAGTCGCGATGCCGTTCTCATCCACGGTCGCTATATCGCGGCTGTCATAGGTGAGCGTCGGCGCCTCGTTCACGTCGGTGACGGTCACCGTTACATCGAAGGTGGTCGTGTGGCGCCCGTCGGAGGTCACGATCTGGATCTCGTAGACGTTGTCGCCGTTCGCATCGAGGCGATCCTCGAAATCGGGCCTGACGTGGTCGGGATCCTGCCGGAAGCTGATCGGAGCGCGACCAGTGAAGTGGAATGTCGCTCTGTTGTAATCGAACTCCGCTGCGTCGGGCCCTTCGATGTCCAAGCCGGAGATGTCTTGGCCCTCCGGGTCGGTCACGGTGTAGCTGCCGACGGGCGTCTGCGTGCCCTCGACAACATCGATTGCAGGCGGCCCTACCACGATGGGCGGCTCATTGTGATCGATGACCACGACGCTCACGGCGATCGTGTCGTCGACCGCAGAGTCGGCGTCGCCGGCGGCGTCCTTGCTGTCGCTGACCGAGATCGTGACCGTGTATTTCTCACGGCTCTCGAAATCCGGATCGAATGCCGTCATGATCTGCCCCGTCGAGGCGTCGAGCTCGAACGACGCAGCATCGACACCGCTCAGGCTGTAAGTGAACGAATCGCTCTCGGCATCCGACGCCGTGACCGCCGAGCCGACATCAGCACCCGAGCCGACGTTCTCGGCAAGCATGCGGATCGTGCTCTCGCCGTCGACGAAGAACGGCTCGCTGTTCGTGGCGCCGGGTGTACCCCGCGCGGTCGTGGACCATTCGCCTGTTCGATCGCCGACCGCCCGTACCTGCACATCCCGCTGGACGCCGTCGGTCAGGTTCTCGATGGTGTGGCTGCGGCTGCTGAGAGAACCGGCGCCAGTGATGACCGTCCAGTTCGCGTCCGACTTGTCGGTGGCGTCGCTGCGGATATGGCGCAGGTCGTACCCGGTGAGCGGCGATGTGCCCGTGCTGTCGGGTCCATCCCACGCCACGATGAGCGAACCCGAAGCGGGCTGCACATACCGCAGCGGCACCGGGCCGGGCGCCTGGCGATGGCCGTACACCTTCAAGTCCCACGAACGCACGACGTTGGCCGTACCGCCGGCAACCCGGTCGGACACGCGCAGCGTCCATGTGCCGCGGGGATCCTCGCCGAGATGGCGGGCCGACCCGAACCTGAACTCACCTGTCAGCGCACAACTCGTCGCTGGACGTCGGCAGTCGAAAGAGTTCCGCTCCGTCAGCACCGATGTCGCGCCCGACGGCGACACCAGTTCGATGTTCAGGTCACGGAAAAAGGGTGCATTGAAATCGATGTTGATCTCGACGAACTCCACGAAGTCCACATCGCCGCCGAGATCCACCGTGCCGGTGGCGGTGCCGTTCGTGCTGGCAATTCTCCGGCGCGTTGCGTCGGCGGCGGTCGCGGTGCGCATGTCGGCCACGTTGGTCCAGTTCTGGGCCAGCGCCACCGCCGCCGAGGCATCCACCACGCCGAAGCCGTATTGGTGATTGAAGCTGTAGCACTCACTCGGGGTGGTGCAGTCCGACGCCGTCGAGCCGTACTTGCGGGCACCGGCCTCCCAACCTGAAATGGTCGCGTTGTTCGTGCGGGCTGACGCAGCGAGAATCAGCTTCACGTCGCGCCACGTCAGCGTCGGGTTGACCTCTCGGACCAGAGCGACAACACCCGACACGATCGGCGCTGCGGCGCTGGTGCCGCCGAAGGTGTCCCTGTAAGTGCTGTAGGGCCGTGTGGTCATGATTCCCGGCGTGGTTACGATGCCCAGCGGATGGTCCTTGGGGGTGCTGTCGGAGGGCGCGCACACCCACAGGTTCGGACCCCACTCGGAGTAATAGGACCGCTTGCCCCGGTGGTCGACGGCACACACTGCGATCACGCCGTAGTACGTGACAGCCTCCGCCAGCGAGGCGTAGTCGCCGTTGTCGTCGCCATTGCCCGCGGCCCACACGTAGACGACGCCCTTGCCGTCGTCCCCCTCGGTCACGCCTGCATCGATCGCCATCTCCCAGAGCCGAGTGGCCCGGCTCGCACGAGGGCTGTCCGGCACCCCGTAGCTGTGGTTGGACACCGATGTGGTCTGGCGGTCCCGCGCCACCGCATCGGCGGCATTGAGCGAGCTGCTGGCGCTCACCAGGTCATACCCGTAGATCGTTACGCGCGGCGCGACGCCACGTACGCCGCTGCTGTTGTCACCCGCTGCGATGAGTCCGGCCACCGCGGTGCCATGACCCGACGGATCGCTGAACACGTCTCGAACGCTTCGGTAGCTGTGGTTCTTGTCTGTGTCGACGTTGTCGAGCAAGTCCTCGTGCAAGTAGTCGAGGCCTGAGTCGACGACCTTCACGTTGATCCCCGAGCCCGTGGCGATGTCCCAGACGCTGCCGAGCACGGCATCGTCGATGTTGATGTCTTCGCCCGCCGTGCCGCCGAACTGCCCGTCGTTGTCGAGGTGCCACTGGCACCCATACAGCGGGTCGGCAATGTCAGCAGGGGTCGAGGTGCGAGCCTCCGAGCAGATGTCCGCCAGTCGTTCGTAGCCTGCGTCGGGGCGCAGCAGCACCAGGTACTCCCCGGTGTCGCCCGGCTGGTCGCCGTCGACCTTGAGGTAGTACGTACCGGCCTCGAGCGTGTCGAAGATCGCGAACGCATAGAGGTTCCCCGAGAAGAACCTGTGGACCAGCGCGTAGTAGTTGAGGCCCAGCACTTGGCCGGCCGAGTCCTGCACAGTGGCCTCGATGTTCGCCTCGCCGACGCCTACGAGGACTATCCGGGTCGATCTGTCGAGCGTGAACGTGAAGTAGTCGCTGGCCGAATCGATCGTCCCGCCGGCAGTCGTGCTGGTGCCGATCTCGGCCGCTGTCGGCCTGGAATTGCCGGGGTCGGGTGACTCGTAGACGTGCAGGTAGTACAACCCGGCCGCGTCGCCTTCGAACGGCTTGACGCGGATGTAGTACGTGCCCGCGGCCAGTGTCGTCCTGAGTGCGAATTGCTCGTGGCTCGGCTCGAGCCATGCGTCGTCGTTGGAGGCGACGACGCTGCCGTCGGCGTCGAGGATCGCTCCGACGGTGTCGGCGACAAAGCCGCTTGCACGTGCGGTGATCGTGGTCGCGGTTGCCAGTTCGAGCTTGAAGAAGTCGACATCGCTCAGCTGGCTGGTACTGGTCGCCCCGGTGCCGTGGAATACCGCCACCGAGGAACTGTCGAGATCTATGCCGGTCGCATCGCTCACGCCCGTCGTATCGGCGAAGGTTTGCAGCCACAGCGTGTAGTCGCCGGTGGCGTCGTCGGCACCGGTGACCTTGAGGTAGTACGTGCCGGCGGACAGCTTCCCGTCGAGCTTGAAGTTCAGCGGTGCGCTCGTGAGGTTCGAATCGTCGTTGAAAGCAATGGGGACGATGGTGCTGCCGCGATAGAGCGTCCCGTAGGTGTCGGTGTCGCCCGTGGTCACGATGACGTACTCCCGCTCATCGCTGATCGAGAACAAGAACCAGTCGTCGTCGGCGCTCGAATCGAGTACGCCGCGCACCGGCAGCTCGTCCACGATGGCGGTCGCATTCTCACGGGACGAACCCGGATCGGTCGGCGTCCCTGTCTCGGTGCTCGACCAGTCGCCTTCGCTGGTCGTCACTGCACGAACCTGGACGTCGTAGGACGTGTCGTTGACCAGCCCGGTCACGATGACGCGCAGGCTGCCCGCTTCCCACGCAGGGTCGAGCGGGCGCCAGTTGGCATCGTCGGCTTTGTCCGCTGCGCTCGAACTCGAATCGATGAAGCGCAGGTCATAGGAACTGATGCCGGTGACACCAGCCGGGGCGCTCCACGCGACGGTGAGTGCCTCATCACCGGGACCCACCGCGGTGATCGTGGGTGCGGCGGGCGGCGTCTGCGCCAGCGCGTCATCGCCCGTCAGCACCGGCAACGCGAGCGTTCCTGCGAACAGGAACACCACCAGCGCGGCGCGTTTGAGTCGCGCCACTGTCAGATGACCCAACAGTGACCCTGATGCCTTCACTGGGTGTCGCGCTCGATCCCCAAGTCCGGGCTCGGCAGCTCGACGCCATCATGGCCGCCGGGCCAATTGGCCAGAATCGGTAACGGGATTCCCGGCTCGGTCTCGATCAAGTAGCCGTCTGCCACAAAGCCGCTTTCCGTCAGCCGACTGACTTCGACAACCTCACGCCAGTTGTGTGTCGCCTGGAACCATGCATTGCGAGCAGTATATCCATGTGCCTATTTCATGTAATGAACTATGAGGATGCGCGACGACACCTCCAAGACCGCCAACTGGCCTCAGATCGACGCCTGCGGTGGTCGCCCGCGGTGGGTCGTTCAAGGGTTGGCGAGGATGCGGCGTGCGGCGCGGGCGGCGGTGTCGGTGCGGGTGGTGCCGGTGATGCGTCGGATGTCGGCGCTGTCGGGGGCGGTTTGGGTGATCGCGGCTCGTACGTCGTTGGCGACCGCTGCTCGGCCGCCCACGATGATGACCTGGCCAGGCCGGTAGTCGCGGATCAATGCTGCGGTCGCTTCGGGCAGCGCCCCCTGTGCGGTGTAGGCGACTGCGGCGTTGTCGGTGGCCGCTGCCAGTGCTGCGGCGACGCCGACATCGGGCGGGGACCAGCCGTTCGCGATCACCAGGGTGACGCCGTCGGGGGCTGCGGCGGGGCTGCCCAGCACACGCCGTGCTGTCTGCGCGGCTGTGTCGATGCGTTCGTCGCCGGTGAGCCGCGAGATGCTCGCATCGCCACCCGCCGCTGCGGAGATCGCGTCGCGCACGTCGTCGCTGATCGCGGCAGTTCCGCCGACGAGGATCACCCGCGCCACTTCGTAGTCGCGCAGCAGTGCCGCCGAAGTCTCTGGCAGCCTGGCGGCCTCGGTGTAGATCACCGCAGAACGGCCGCTGCGCGCAGCCAATGCGGCGGCGGCCCCGATGTCGGGCGGCGACCAGCCGTTGGCCACCACCAGCGTCACCCGGCCTGCTGCTGCGGGCGTGCCCAGGATGCGTCGTGCTGTGGCTGCTGCGGTGTCGGCGCGATCCGCGCCGGTCACACGCGAGATCCCCGACTCAGACGACGCCGCCCGGATCTGAGTGCGAACATCACGCGACACCGCCGCATTGCCGCCCACGATGATCACCTCAGCAGGCAACGCCTCGCGCAGCAGCAGCCGCGTCTCTTCTGACAGCTCATCGCCTGCGGTGTACACCACCACCGCACCAGAAGTACGCGCCGCCAGCACCGACGCCACCCCCACATCAGCAGCACTCCACCCATTCGCCACCACAAACGACGCGACACCCACATCGAAATCGCCGCCACCACCACCGCCGCCGCTGCTGCTGTTGCCGCCGGAGGCGCTGCTGCCACCTCCCAAGCCGGAGCTACTGCCCGCATTGCCGCCGTTGTTGTTGTTTGGCGGAGCCACGGGGTTGACCGTCACGGCTTGGAGGGTCTTGACGGCGAAAGGGGCCACATTGGGGTCCGCAGAGTCCGCGGGGTTGTGGACGTCGCGGTAGGTGACACGTACTTGCAGCCACAGGCCCTCGTGCCCGCCGCCGTCAGGGTCCCCGTCGTCGGGGTTCCCCGCAGCGGGCTGGTAGCTCAACGACGCTGCACCGTCGATCTGCACCCATCCGCCGGGTCCGCTGCTGTCCCCAGAACGCCACCACGTCCACTCAGGACCAGTCAACAGCTCGTCGGGATCGACCAGGGTCGCCGTCAGCGGCTTGCCCGCCACAGGCTGGGTCGGCTCCAGTTGCAGTCCCCCCGGCTCGTCGATATCGGTCACCGTGACCGTCACGCTCTTGGTGGCGGATTCCCCTGAGGGATCCGTCGCGGTCACCGTGAACACGTACGACGACCGGCTCTCATGGTCCAGCGGCGCCTCGGTGCGCAGCTGACCGCTGCCGGGAACGACATCGAACACCGCGCCGTCCCTACCGCTGAGCGTATAAGTCAGGAGATCACCCGGATCGGTCGCAGCGACCGGCAAGCCGAAGGCTTCGCCGCTCGCAGTGTTCTCAGACACCTCCCGCAGGCCGGTCTCGTCCTCGGGGAACACCGGCGCCTCATTCATCACCGGCGATGCGGCGACCACCGCGCTGTCAGTCACGACGCTGGCCCCCTTGAGAGAATCCTGCTGATTGAGTGGACCGTGCCGGTCCCGATACGACACCGACACCTGCAAAAAACGACCCAAATCGTCATCGACCACCGTGTAGGAATCAGAGACCGCGCCGCCGACCACGTCCCAGTCCGACCGTGAGCCCGACTGCGAGCGCTCCCACATCCACACAGCGCCGCTCACGCTCCCGTCGGGATCGCTCAGCGTCGCCCTCAACTCAGCGCCGACCTCGGGATCCCGCGGCGAGAGCCGCACCCTGCCGGGATCATCGCCATTGACGACCTCCACCACCACCGGCAAAGTGCCCGCCCGCCCTCTGTTGTCAGAGGCCACGACATCGATGTTGTAAGTGTTGTCGCCGCCTTGATCGGCAGGCATCTCGAAATCCGGCGGATCCTTGAACGTCAACACGCCGCCGAACACATCGAAAACGAGCCGATCCGCACCCGACAGCGACCACTCGATGCTGTCGCCCTCCGGATCGTCCACGGTGAACGACAAACCGGTCGCGGTGCTGTTCTCGACCACGGTCGCCATGTCGGAAACGCCAGTCGGGAACGCCGGCGCCTCGTTCACATCATTCACCCAGATGATCACCTGCTGAGCATCGGTCAGCCCCCGCGGATCCGTCGCGGTCACCGCCACCGCATAGAACAACTCGGTCTCGAAATCCAATGCCGCTTTGGTGACAAGCTGCCCGCTGTCCGCGACGATCCCGAACGACGCCCCGTCGAGGCCGCCCAGCGAATAAGTCAAATCATCGCCGTCAGGATCACTCGCTACGACAGGGTCACCGAATTCGGTGTTCGGGCCGGCGCTCTCATCGACACGACGCGCGACCGTCCCCGCAGCCGGGAACACCGGTGCCACATTGTCCGCCCGCACCAGGAGCGCAGAGACAACCTCCGCAGACTTGCCCGGACCCTGGGGATCTGAATAGGACGCCGTCACCCGCAAGAAACGGCCCACATCGTCATCATTGGGAACGTACGTCGAGTGACGCCACCCCCACTGCGGCACACCGGTAACCCGAGCCCACCCCAACATCGAACCCGGCGCCGAACGCTCCCACCGCCACTTCGTGCCCCGAATCAAACGGTCAGGATCATCAGGATCGCTCAGAAACGCACTGACACGATCGCCCGCCCGCGGCTGCGACACCGACAACGACACCCCGCCCGGCTCGTCCACGTTGACCACTGCAACGGTCACCGCGATGACATCGTCGACCGCCGTGCTCGCTGTGCCGTCGTCAGCCTTGCCGTCGCTCACCGACACCGTCACCTCAAAGCTGTTGCGCGCACCCTCGAAATCGGACACAAACCCCTCCCCAGTCGTGAGCTGCCCGCTCGAAGCGTCGATCACGAACAGCCCAGCGTCGTCACCAGCCAAGCTGTAGACGAACACATCAGGCTCCGCGTCCCGAGCAGCCACAGCCGGACCCACAGCGACACCCGAACCGGCGTGCTCGTCGACACCGCGCGTCGTGCGCTCCCCGTCGACGAAGAACGGCTCACCATTGGCGGCACCCGGCGTCCCGCGCACCGTGAACGACCACACGCCCGCCGGAGTGCTCACCGCCCGCACCTGCACATCACGACGCACCCCATCGGTCAGCCCGGTGATCGCAGCACTGCACGAACCCGCCACACACGAACTCGACACCAACTCCCACTCGCCATCGGACTTGTCCGCCGCATCGCTGCGAATGTGACGGATCTCATAGCCAGCGACACCGAAAGTCCCGGTGGCCAAAGGCTCATCCCACCCCACCGTGAGCGAACCCGACCCCGGCCGCACAAACCCCAACAGCACCGCCCCAGGCGCCAACGGACGATGCCCGTACACCTTCAGATCCCACGACCGCACCGTGTTCGACGACCCACCCGAGACCTCATCGGCAACCCGCAGCGTCCATGTCCCCCGCGGATCCTCACCGAGATGCCGCGCCGAACCGAACCGGAAGGTGCCCGTCAGCCCGCAGATGTGAGTGTCACGGAAGTAGCAGACGGTGTCGTAGCTCGACGTCACCAGCGCTGGGGTCAGAATCGAAATATTGCCCGAAGGCGATTCGAGCTCGATCTTGAGATCGCGAAAACGCGGCGCATTGAAGTCGACATTGACCTCGACGAACTCGACGAAGTCGACCTCTCCGTCGAGATCAACGGTCGTCGACACGCTGCTGCCCGAGCTCGGAATGGCGGTCGACGTGTCAGCCGACGCTGCAGCGGTGCGCATCTCGGGCACGTTGGCCCAGCTTCCGGCGAGCGCCACCGCCGCAGAGGCATCCACCACGCCGAACCCGTACTGGTGATTGTAGCTGTAGCTGTCGGTTGCCGAGCCGTATTTCAGCGCGCCGGCCTCCCAACCGGCGTCGTCGGCATCGTTGCGGCGGGCTGACGCCGCCAAGATCAGCTTGACATCGCGCCAGCTCAGCGACGGGCCGACCGAACGTACCAGCGCGACCACACCCGACACCATCGGCGTGGCGGCGCTGGTGCCACCGAATGTCGCCCTGTATCGGCTGAAGGGCAACGTCGTTGCGATGCCGCTGTTGCTCGAGCCGCCAGCCGAGGGCGCGCAGATCCACAGGTTCGGGCCTTTCTCGGAGTGATCCACATGATTGCCGTAGTCGTCGACCGAGCACACCGCGGTGACGCCGTAGTGGTTGAGATTCTCGTCCAAGGAGGCCCAGTCGAATTGTTCCCCCCCGTTGCCCGTGCCGAACACATAGACGATGCCCTTGCCGCCGTCTCCCTCTCTCAAGCCTGCTTCGATCGCCTGCTTCACCATTGACGACTGGGGTCTGGCGCTTGGCCCTGGCACAGGTGACCAGCTGTTGTTGGAAACTGAGGTCGCAGCGCGGTTTCGGGACAGCGCATCGGCGGCATTGTTGAGGCTGAAGGAGTTCAGCAAATCGTGCGCGTAGATCGTTGCCCGCGGAGCGACACCGCGCATGCCGACGCTGTTGTCGCGAGCGGCAATAATCCCGGCTACCGCGGTCCCGTGAGCCGCCGGGTCGATGCGCAGGTCGAGGTCGCTGCCGTAGCTGTGGTTGCCGGACAGCAGCACATTGTCTGTCAAGTCCTCATGGAGATAGTCGAGACCGGAGTCGACCACCGCGACATTGACCCCGGCGCCCTTGGTGATGTCCCACACATCGCCGAGGACGCTGTCCCTGATGTTGATGTCCTCGCCGGACGTGCCGTCGAATTGACCGGTGTTGTCGAGATGCCACTGGCATCCATACAGCGTGTCGTCAATGCCCGAAGGCGCTGCAGGGCACTTGCCGAGCAACCGTTCATAGCGATCGTCCGATCGCAGGAGCACGATGTACCCGCCGGTGTCAGTCGGTGGATCGGCTTCGATCTTGAGGTGATAGGCGCCGGCTGCCAGCGTGTGGGATATCGCGAAGACAGAGACGGTCTCTTGGGCGCCGACTGAGATGTCGGTCTCGTAGTCGATCACATCGAGGACCGTTCCGGTGGAGTCCTCCAATGTGGCGGTGATGTCCGCTTCGGTGCTCGAGCCGACGAGTGCCACACGGGTCGACTCGTCAAGCGTGAAGGTGAACCAGTCGCCGTCCGGGTCGGTTGTGCCGCCGGCCGCATCGCCCATGCGCAACTCAGCCGCTGACGTCTTCACACTGCCAGGTTCGGGGGATTCGGCGACGCGCAGGTGGTACCAGCCGCTGTCGGGAAATCCGGAGGACTTGACTCTGATGTAGTGGACGCCCGCTGGAAGTGTTTCCCGCAGCGCGAAGTACTGGGGGGTCGGATCCAAGTATGCGTTGTCGTTTGTCGCCACGACCGTGCCTTCGGAGTTCAGAATTGCGCCGACGGTGTCCAAGACGAAGCTGGCGACATACGCAGTGATCGCCGTCTCGGCGGTCAGTTCAAGTTTGAAGTAGTCGGTATCGCGAGAGTCCTCGAAGAACGACGTTGTTGTGCTGTCGAGCCCGGTCGGCACAGCGTTCCCGATTCCCGTGCTGTCAACCTCTGACTGCAGATGCAGCGTGTAGGGACCCGTACCAGCGGTGCTGGGGTAGGCGCCCGTGACTTCGATGTAGTACGTCCCGCTTTGCAGCTTGGCGCTGAGGCGGAAGTTGCGGTTGTCGCCGATGAAGTCGACATTGTTGTTACTGGCGATGACCTCACCGCTGTTGCTGGCGTTGATATTGCCGCTGCTGTCGAAGAGCTGGCCCGATGTGTCGGTGTCACCCGTGGTCCAGATGACGACCTCACGTGTTCCGGTGACTTGGAATGAGAAATAGTCCCAATCGCTGTCGTCGTCGGGGCCGATGACGCCGTGTGCCGGCAGCCCGTCCACGATGGCAGTCGCCCTCGCACGATTGAAGCCGGGTTCGGATGGCGTCCCGGTCGAGGTTGCCGACCAGGCGCCCTCGGTGGTCACGCCGTTGCTGGTCGTGACCGCCCGAACCTGCACGTCGTAGGAAACGGGATCGAAGCGTGCGCCGTTGCTGAGGCCGGTCACGATCACGTGCAGGTCCCCCGATTCCCATGCGGGGTCGAGCACGTTCCAGTTGCCATCGTCGGCTTTGTCGGCGGCGCTCGCGCTCGTCAAGATCCAGCGCAGGTCGTAGGACTCGATGCCGGTGACGCCAGTCGGGGCAGTCCACGCCACGGTCAGGGCCGTGTCGCCTGAGGCCACTGCGGTGATCGTGGGGACGGCCGGCGGCGTCTGCGCCAGCGCGTCATCGCCCGCCAGCACCCCCAACGCGAGGGTTCCTGCGGCGACGCACACCACCAGCGCGACGCGCATCAGCCGCCCCATTGACAGATGACTCAACAGCGACTTTGCTGCCTTCACTGTGTGTCGCGCTCGATTGCCCTGTCCGGGCTCGACACCTCGACGCCAGTCGCGTGTCGGCTGACGCCATGCATTATGAGCAGGGTAGCCCTGCAGATGACTCATGCAATGAACTCTGGGGACATTCGACGACACCTTCCAATACCGCCAACTGACCCCAGATCGACACCGGCGGTGGTCGCCCGCGGCGCGGTCGGGTCTCAGAGGTCGGCGAGGATGCGGCGTGCGGCGCGGGCAGCGGTGTCGGTGCGGGTGCGGCCGGTGATGCGCCGCACGTCGGCGCCACTGGGCGCGGCTTCGGTGATGGCTGACCGCACGTCGTTGGCGACTGCTGCGCGACCGCCCACGATGATGACCCGGCCGGGCCGGTAGTCCCGTATCAGCGTCGCGGCCGCTTCGGGCAGCGTTCCTTGGTTGGTGTAGGCGACCGCAGAGTTCTCAGTAGCCGCTGCCAAAGCCGCCGCGACGCCCACATCGGGCGGGGACCAGCCATTGGCGATCACCAAGGTGACGCCGTCGGGGGCCGCGGCGGGGTTGCCCAGCACACGCCGTGCTGCCTGCGCGGCAGTGTCGATGCGATCAGCGCCAGTCAGACGGGAAACGCTGGCCCCGCTGGCCACCGCGACGATCTCGTCGTGCACCTGCTCGCTGATCGCCGCAGTGCCCCCGATGAGGATCACCCGCGCAACCTGGTAGTCGCGCAGCAGCGCCGCCGACGCTTCGGGCAGCCTGTCGCGCTCGGTGTAGATCACCGCCGAGCGGCCGCTGCGCGCAGCCAGCGCCGCAGCGACCCCGATATCAGGCGGCGACCAGCCATTGGCCACGACCAGCGTGACCCGGCCAACACCCGAAGGCGCCCCCAGGATGCGACGCGCCGTGCCCGCTGCTGTATCGGCACGATCCGCCCCCGAGACGCGCGAGATGTCCGAATCGGGTGATGCGGCGCGGATCTGGGTGCGAACATCGCGCGACACCGCCGCTGTGCCGCCCACGATGATCACCTCTGCAGGCGAGGCCTCTCTCAGCAGCACTCTCGTTTCTTCGGGTAGCTCGCCGCTCGCGGTATAGACCACCACCGCGCCATCGGTTCGGGACGCCATCACCGAGGCCACCCCCACATCAGCAGGACTCCACCCATTCGCCACCACAAACGTCGCGACGCCCACATCAAAATCACCGCCGCCGCCTCCCCCACCGCCGCCGGGGCCAGTTGGACCGGTCCGGCCAGTCGGGCCAGTCGGGCCGACCGGTCGTGTCGGGGCGGCCATTGCCTGCACTGAGTTGATCGATTCGGCAAAGAGAATCTGGGAGTTGAATGCGTCGGCATACTTCACTCGGACTCTCAGCCAGTAGCCCAGATCGTCAGCGACAGGCCGGTAGCTCGACGACACGGCGCTGTCGATCAGCTCCCACCTGCTCGGGTCGTTCCGGTCATCGGAACGCCACCACATCCACTCGTGATCGGTCACCGGGACATCGGGCTCAGTCAGGACCGCTCGTAGCGTCGAGCCCACCCCAGGCAACGTCGCCGAGAGCTCCAACATCCCGAGCTCGTCTTCGTTCTCGACCGTCACCGTCACCCCAAGCGTGCCGTAGTGGGTGCCATCGAAGGCACGCACGGTGACTTCGTAGTCATTGCGGCGGTTCGAATCGGCGGGTTGCTCGTAGTCGGGCGGTGAGGCGAACTTCAACTCGCCGGAGTCGTCGATCTCGAAATCGCCACGGTCGGCCCCCGCGAGCGACCATGTGACCACCACACCCTCCGGATCGACCGCCGAGTAGAGGTCGACCTCCCCTTGCTGGGTCTCCTGCCACGTGACGGTCGTCTGGCCGTTCACCACCGGCGGCTCGTTCACGCCGGTGACCCGGACCGTCACGTCGAGCGTTCCGAACTCCGACTGGGTGCCGTCGTCGGCACGGACGGTGATCTCGTAGTCGTTGTCGAATGCAGTATCGAAATCCGGCTGGTTCCTGAAGCTCAGCACGCCCGAATCCTCGTCGATCTCGAAATCGGTCCGGTCGAGTCCCCCAAGCGACCAGGTGACGTCCTCGCCCTCGGGGTCGCGTGCCGTGTATGTCGCGACCGCGTCGGTGCGGGTCTCGGCATAGCTCGGCACCAGCGGCCCCGTAACCGTCGGCGCCTCGTCCACGTCTTCGACGGCGATGGTCACCCGCTGGGTTGCTGTCAAGCCCGAAGGATCCCTCGCAGTGACGATCATCTGGTACGACGACTTGCGCTCGTGATCCAGCGCCACGCCGTCCTTGGTTTGCATCTGACCCGTCTCCGAGTCGATGTCGAACAGTGCTGCATCGGCGGGCCGCAGTGAGTACCGCAGATGGGCTCGGTCGTCGGGGTCAGGATCGGTGGCCACCACCGGTGCTCCGATGTCGATGCCTGCCAGCGAGTTCTCCGGAACTTCCCGGGTGATCACCCCCGAGTCCGGGAACTCCGGCGGATGATTCGTGTTGGGGTTGAGACGGACCGGATTGGCCGATTCGGCTTGTGCCGACCTTTGCTGCTGTGTTTGCTGCCTTCTGCTTTCGCGATCCGTATACGACGCTGTCGCTCGGAGGAAATAATCCTCGTCGCTGACGGCCGGCATATGCCAGGACGATGTTGTTCCCGACGTCGCTCCGGTGATCGACTCCCAACTCGACTGGTCCTTGTGACGGCGTTCCCAGGTCCATGTGGTGCCCGAAATACCGCCGTCGGGATCGCTGAGCGTCGCAATGAATCGAGTTCCGTCCTGAGGCTGGGTGGTCGAGAACGTCACGGTGCCGTCTTCAGCCACGTTGGTCACGTTCACCGTCAGCGACTGGGCTGCTGTCAGCCGGCCGTCGGAGGCCTGCACGGTCACCACATAGGAGTTGTTGCGCCCCGAATCCACCGGAGCCTCGAAATCCGGCATGGCTGCGAAGGTGACGACGCCCGTAGAGCGCCCGATGCTCAGATCCTCACGGTCGGTTCCAACCAGCGTCCAGATCACATCCTCGCCTTCGGAATCTTCTGCCTCGAACCTGGTCACCTGACCCGCGTGACCTTCGACAACGCTCTCGCTGGTCGGACCCAAAGTGATCATCGGCGCTTCATCGACATCGGTGACCGTGACCGAGACGTCGAACCTGTCATCGACTGCCGCATCAGCATTGCCCTGAGCGTCTTTGCCGTCGGAAGCTTCCACAGTGACGCGATACCCGCTCTGGGCCTCGTGATCCGGTGGGTCCATGAATCTGAGGACTCCGTTGCGGTCGATTTCAAAGTCGAGATGGTCGCTGCCCGAAAGCGTCCAGGTGACGCGCTCCCTGTCTTCAGGGTCGTTCGCCTCGTAATCCGCAACGCTTCCTGTGGTGTTCTCAGCGAAATTCCTGGTGGATGGACCGGTGATGTCCGGTCGCTCGTTCACGTCCTGCACCTCGACCTCCACCGAGACGACGTCGGCGTTTTCGCCATCGGAGGCCTCGACATCGACCTGGTACTTGTTGTCGCGGTCGCGGTCGTCGGGCATTTCATAGTTCGGCGGATCCTTGAACCTCAAGGAACCCCCGGCGATCTCGAAGTCGAGCCGGTCATCGCCCGAAAGCGTCCACGTGATGCTGTCGTTCTCAGGATCGTCGGCGCTGAAGAACAACCCCGTCGAGGTGCTGTTCTCGTCGACCGCGGCCATGGCGTCGCCGGTCAGCGTCGGCTTCTCGTTCTGGTCGGTGACCGTTACCTCGATCTCGAACTCGACGGTGGTCGTGCCGTCGAACACTTCGAGGATCAGGTCATACACGTTGTTGCGACCGCTGTCGGTGGGCGCTTCGTAGTCGGGGACACCGTCGAAATAGAGCCTGCCCAGGCTGTCCATGTCGAACTCCGCAGCATCGGTGCCCACCAGGTCGAGTTCGACGATGTCGGTGTCAGGGTCGTCGACGTCGTAGTCGAAGATCACCGCGTAGTTGCCCTCGGGGTAGTCGATCTGGTGCGGGCTTGCTAAGTCGACGCAGACCCCTGGCTCCGTGCAGTGCACCAGCTTCGGGGGCTCGTCGGTATCGATGACCTCGACGGTCACGGTGATGGTGTCGTCGACCGCTGTGTCAACCGTGCCGTCGTCTGTCTTGGTGTCAGCGACCGACACTGTGACGGTGTAGGTGGAGCGATCCTCGTAGTCGGGATCGAACGCGGTTGTGATCTGCCCCGCCGAGTCGATCGCAAACAAGCCCGCGTCGGTCCCGCCCAGGGTGTAGGTGAACGTGTCGTTCTCTGCGTCACGCGCTTGCACGGTTGAGCCGACCGCTGCACCCGCACCGGAGTTCTCTGCGATCGAGCGCGTGGTGCGCTCGCCGTCGGCAAAGAACGGCTCGCTGTTGGCTGCGCCTGGCGTTCCTCGTGCGGTCACCGACCAGTCGCCCTTCCGGTCGGCCACGCCGGTCAGCGCTCGGACCTGCACGTCGCGCCGGATCCCGTCGCTCACCTCCGAGCCGTCCAGGACATGTATGCAGCTGCTGGCGGTGCATGAACTCATGTCAGAGGACCACCGAGCGTCCGACTTGTCGGAAGCATCGCTGCGAATGTGCCGCACCTCGTAACCGGTGATCGCCGAAGCACCCGTGAAGTCGGGCTCCTCCCACGCCACCGTCAGCGAGCCGGAGCCGGGCTGCACGTAGCTCAGCGATACGGCATCGGGAGACTGGCGGTGGCCGTACACCTTCATGTCCCACGAGTTCACGGTGTTGCTGGCGCCGCCTCGCGCCTTGTCGGTGACGCGCAACGTCCAGGTGCCGCGGGGGTCCTCGCCGAGGTGCCTGGCCGAGCCGAACCTGAACACGCCGGTGAGCGGGCATGGGCGATTGGAGGTGCAGTCAGTCGAGTTCTGGACCGTCAGCACCGAGGTTGCGCCCGACGGGGATTCCAGCTTGATCTCCAGATTGCGGAAACTCGGCGCGTTGAAGTCGACATTGACCTCCACGAACTCGGTGAAGTCCACCCCGCCTTCGAGGCGGACAGTGCTCGTGACGGCGCGGCGGGTGTCGGGGATGCTGCGCGCTGAGGCGTACGACGCCGTCGCAGTGCGCATCGCGGGCACCTTGGACCAGCTCCCGGCAAGTGCCACCGCAGCCGAGGCATCCACCACGCCGAAGCCGTACTGGTGATTGAAGCTGTAGGTGCCTGTCGTTCCGTACTTTGATGCGCCTGTTCCCCAGCCCGTGTCGGTGTCGTCGTTCGTGCGGGCCGATGCCGCCAGGATCAGCTTGACATCGCGCCACGACAGCGTGGAATCGACTTCTCGGACAAGCGCAGCGACGCCGGACACGATAGGAGCAGCCGAGCTCGTGCCGCCGAAGCGGTCGGTGTAGCGGCTGTAGCGCCAGGTGGTCGCGATGCCCGGGTACACCTTCTCCGTGCTGTCGGAGGGCGCGCAGACCCACAGGTTCGGCCCTTGCTCGGAGTAGTCCGAGCGCTTGCCGTCATTGTCCACGGCGCAGACCGCAGTGACGCCGTAGTAGTTGGCGACCTCGTCCAGCGAGGCCCAGTCGCCGTCGTCGTCGCCGTTGCCGGCTGACCAGACGTAGACGACGCCATTTCCGCCGGATCCCTCGGTCACGCCGGCGTCGATCGCGCGTTCCCACAGCCGTCCCGCACGGGAAGCCCGCGGACCTTCTGTGGGTCCCCAGCTGTTGTTGGAAATCGACGTCGTGACGCGTCCCTGCGACGCAGCCCTGGCAGCGTTGAACGAGCTGAATGCACTGAGCAGGTCGTAGGCGTAGATGGTCGCTCGGGGTGCCACGCCGCGCATGCCGATGCTGTTGTCGCGCGCTGCGATGAGGCCCGCCACCGCGGTGCCGTGGCTCGACCGTTCGCCGAAGACGTCATCGACGCGGCGATAGCTGTGATTCTTGGCCCTGTCGACGTTGGTCTCCAGATCCTCGTGGAAGTAGTCCAAGCCTTGGTCCACGACGGCGACGTTGATGCCGGTGCCCTTGTGGGTGTTCCACACCGTGCCGAGGTTGATGTCCTCGTTGGCCGTGCCCCCGAACTGTCCGGTGTTGTTCAGGTGCCATTGGCACCCGTAGAACGTGTCGTCAATGCCGGCCGGTGCCGCGGGGCAGGTTTCCGTCAACCGTCCAAAGGCGTTGTCGGGTCGCAGGAGCACGAGATAGGTGCCTGTGTCGCTCGCCTGGTCGGCCTGCACCTGCAGGTAGTAGGTGCCAGCCGCCAGCGTGTCGTAGATGGCGAAGGTGTCGATTGACCCGATCGAGATGCTGTAGCTGTTCACATTGAGATCGGCACCGAATGAGTTCTGCAGCGCTACCTCGATATCGAGGTCACGGCTGGACCCGACCAGCGCCATGCGCGTGGACTCGTCGAGCGTGAACTCGAAATAGTCAGCGTCGCCTGCCGGGCTGATCTCGCCGCCGGCGGTCTGACTGATGTCGATTTCGTGTGCTGTCGCCCGAGAGCTGCCCGGTTCCGGCGATTCGTAGACGAACAGGTAGTACAGGCCGTAATCGTCGCCGAAGAACGGCTCGACCCTGATGTAGTAGGTGCCCGCGGCGAGCGTCTCGCGCAGGGCGAATTGGCGGCGAGTCGGCTCCAAGTACGCGTCGTCGTTCGTCGCGACGATGGAGCCGTCGGCGTTCAGAATTGCGCCGTAGGTGTCGGCCACGAAGCCGCTGGCACGTGCAGTGATCGTGGTCTCGGCTGCCAGTTCGAACTTGAAGTAGTCGATGTCGCCGTCGTCGAGCAGGGACCTCGCCCCGGTGTCGTGCAGGACCGCCCTGGTGACGCTGCCGAGCTCGATGTCGGTCGCATCGCGCAGGCCGGTCGTGTCGGCGGCGGTTTGCAGGTGCAGCGTGTAGGCACCCGTGGCGCCGCCGTAACCGGTGACCTCGATGTAGTAGGTGCCGCCGGTCAGCTTGCCGTCGAGCTTGAAGTTCTCCGGGCCGCTGGAGAGGTTCGAGTCGTCGTTGCTGTCGATGAGGCTGCCGCTGCTGCGATACAGCTTGCCGTGGGTGTCGGTGGTGCCCGTCGTCAGGATGAAGTACTCACGAGTGCCGCTGACCGGGAACCGGAAGTAGTCCACGTCGCTGGCGGAGTCGAGCACGCCCCGCACCGGCAGCTCGTTCACGATTGCCGTCGCTGTCCCGCGTGACGAACCCGGATCCCCCGGCGTCCCTGCCACGCTCGTCGCCCACGCCCCGTCGCTCGAGGTCACAGCGCGCACCTGCACGTCGTAGGAGGTGCCATTGGTGAGCGGGCTCACGATGACACGCAGTGCCCCAGTCGACCATGCATTGTCGAGGACGATCCACTTGGAGTCGTCGGCTTTGTCGGTGTCGCTCGCGCTGGTGGAGATGTAGCGCAGGTCATAGGCCGTGATGTCGGCGACAGTGACACCGTCGGGGTGGCCCCAGGCCACCGTCAGAGCCTGATCGCCGGATGCCACTGCAGTGATCGAAGGCGCTGCGGGCGTCTGGGCTGCGGCGAGGCCGTGCCCGAGCCCCGGCAATGAGAGCATCCCCGCCCCCAGGCACACGACCAGCGCTGATCGCCCCAGCCGGGCTATCGCTGAACGAGAGGGGCGCCGTGCTGGTGTCTTCACTTGGTGACGCGCTCGATCCACCAATTAGGGCTCGACAGCTCCACGCCGTCCTGGCCGGCAAGCGAATTGGCCAGGTCGAGCGACGGCAAGCCCGGTTCGGTCTCGATGAAGTAGCCGTTCGTCACAAAGTCGAGTTCGGTCAGGCGGCCCGTGTCGATCCCGTTGCGCCCGAAGAAGGCGTCGACCGCCGAATAGTCCCAACTCGGGTCGAGCACCAGCACCGCACCGCCCGGCAGCGCCATCAGCTCGCCCGACTCAGACCAGAACACCGGATCGCCCTTGGAGCGCGCGTCCTCGCTGGCAGCACCTCGCGCAACCACACCGACACCGGTGTCCGCAACGATGTCGTCCCGGGAAATGCCGTCGCCGTCCGACTGCACCGTGAGATTCGGGTCCAGCCGCACCTGCAGGGTGCGATCGCCGTCGTGCCATGTGTAGGTATCGCCGAGCGTGGGATCGGGGAGCTGTGGTGCGGGCGTCTTGGGCCCGGCGCCGGCGCCGCTCGACTCCACCTCGGCCGGTCCAATGTCGTCCTTCGGGCCCGCCGTCGCGCTGAACGCTGCGGCGGATGCCACGGACTCGAGTGGCGGCAGTTCAGCCGAGTACGCACGCGCCGGCGCCGCAGGCAGGTCGGCTGGGATTGCTTGAGCAGCGTCGTTGGGAAGTGGCGCGCCGGCGCTTATGACGACTTCAGTCGTGGCCTCGCTCGACGAGGACATCACCTGTGAACGCCAGTACACAGCAGCGGCGATCGCGAGCACCGCCATGGCAGCGGCTGTAATCCGCACCAAGGGTGTTGCAGTCGTAGTTGCCTGCACGGGACTACGACGCTACAGGTGTCGCCGACTCGCTCTCTTGGCCCCTGACGCAGCTCAACGTTGCCCCCGCATGGATGGGTCTTGAGCCCACCACCGTCCGAGACACCAAGGTAGTAACGGTGATTCGGTGCGAAGCATCCATTTGCGGTGCTTCACAATGCTTCCATTGCATCAATTCATTCGAAATCGTGAAGTCGGCATAGGGCCTCAGCGGATAGGCGGCGATGCCCGGCAGCCCCGGCGGCCTGGACTTTGCGCAGAAATGCCGCCACAGACGGCAAAATTGCGCAAAGAAGGCGTGAGCAACTTTCCGAGACGCCACCTATCCGTGCTGCCTCTTAGGGATTGTCGTGAGCACACCCGAATGACAAGAAACCGGGGTGACGGTGCACCCGAATCGGCCCGGTCCTGTCTATGCGGGAGCCAACTGGAAGCAACGGCGGATTGTCAGAGGTTGGCGAGGATGCGTCGTGCGGCGCGGGCGGCGGTGTCGGTGCGGGTGTGGCCGGTGATGCGCCGGATGTCGGCGCTGTCGGGGGCGGTCTGGGTGATCGCGGCTCGTACGTCGTCGGCGATGGCTGCGCGGCCGCCCACGATGATGACCTGGGTGGGCCGGTAGTCGCGGATCAATGCTGCGGTCGGGTCGGGCAGCGCTCCCTGTGCGGTGTAGGCGACTGCGGCGTTGTCGGTGGCGGCCGCCAATGCTGCGGCGACGCCGACATCGGGCGCGGACCAGCCGTTGGCGATCACCAAGGTGACGCCGTCGGGGGCTGCGGCGGGGTTGCCCAGCACGCGCCGCGCTGCCTGCGCGGCTGTGTCGATGCGGTCGTCGCCGGTCAGCCGCGAGATGCTCGCATCGTCGCCCGCCGCTGCGGCGATGGCGTTCTGGGTGTCCTGGCTGATTGCGCCAGTTCCGCCGAGCAGGATCACTCGCGCGACCTCATAGTCACCCAGCACCGCTGCTGATGGTGCGGGCAGCCTGCCCGCCTCGGTATAGAGCACCGCCGAGCGGCCGCTGCGCGCAGCCAGCGCCGCCGCCGCGCCGATGTCTGGCGGGGACCAGCCGTTGGCCACGACCAGCGTGATCCGGCCCGCTGCTGCGGGTGCGCCCAGGATGCGTCGTGCGGTTCCTGCTGCGGTGTCGGCGCGGTCCTCGCCCGACACACGCGAGATCCCCGACTCTGACGACGCGGCGCGGATCTGGGTGCGCACCTCACGCGACACCGCCGCGTTGCCGCCCACGATGACCACCTCAGCAGGCAACGCCTCCCGCAGCAGCAGCCGCGTCTCCTCGGACAGCCCGTCGCCAGCGGTGTAGACCACCACCGCGCTATCAGAACGCGCCGCCAGCACCGACGCCACCCCCACATCAGCAGGACTCCACCCGTTGGCCACCACAAACGTCGCGACGCCAACATCAAAATCACCGCCGCCTCCGCCACCACCGCCACTGCTGCCACCGCCGCCGCTGCCGCCAGAGGCACCGCCACCGGAATCACCTCCCGAGTCGGAACCACCACCGTCACCCTCGTCGCCGTTGGTGCCGCCGTCTGGATCGATCACCGGGACCGACGTGTCGTCGCACGCGCTCAGACCCAGATCCTGCCCATCCAGCAGATCCGTCAACGGAAGCGGAATGCAGCCGGACAACTGATTGCTGTGCAAGTCGAGGATCGTGAGGCTGGCGAGGTTGCCCAGCTCAGTCGGGATCGACCCCGACAACTCATTGTTGTAGAGGTCGAGGATCGTGAGGCCGGCGAGGTTGCCCAGCTCAGTCGGGATCGGACCCGACAACTCGTTGCTGTGCAAGTCGAGGATCGTGAGGCTGGCGAGGTTGCCCAGCTCAGTCGGGATCGACCCCGACAACTCGTTGCTGTGCAAGTCGAGGATCGTGAGGCTGGCGAGGTTGCCCAGCTCAGTCGGGATCGGACCCGACAACTCGTTGCTGTGCAAGTCGAGGATCGTGAGGCTGGCGAGGTTGCCCAGCTCAGTCGGGATCGACCCCGACAACTGATTGCTGTCCAGGTAGAGCTCGGTGAGGCTGGCGAGGTTCCCGAGCCCGGACGGGATCGGATCCGACAACTCATTGCTGTCCAGGTAGAGCTCGGTGAGGCTGGCGAGGTTCCCGAGCCCGGACGGAATCGGACCCGACAACTCGTTGCTGTGCAGGTCGAGAATCGTGAGACTGGTGAGGCCGCCGAGCCCGGACGGGATCGACCCCGACAACTGATTGCTGTCCAGGTAGAGCTGCGTGAGGCTGGTGAGGTTGCCGAGCTCAGTCGGAATCTCACCTTGCAGGCCGTAGTCCCCGAGCCACAGCGCAGCGACGCGGGTAGAGCTGTCGTTCAGCCCCACGCCGTGCCAGGCTGCCATGGAGAGTGAAGTGCTCCAGTTCAGCGTGGTTGAGCTGTCGCCCAATAGGTCCGGCTTCGCAGCGAGCAGGGCATTGCAATCGGCAATGAGTCCGGTGTCGGTGGTGGTGTGCGAGACAGCGGCGGAGCCTGAGCAGCCCGTGGACTGCGCGGAAGCGACTGTTGCCAAGCCAATCGCCGCCGCGGCGGTGAACGCGAGCGTCAGTGCCGAGACACCGACCATGAGCAGCCGCCTGCGCTGCACGGCACTGCGTGCCCTGTAGATGTCCGCGGCGTGGGTGTTGCCGGCAGGCGTGTTGTAAGTCATCAGCGAGGAGTCCTCCGCAGGGAATGGTTGAACATGGTCAGCGCAGTAGTCCTGTGCTCAGAGACTTGCGAGGATGCGGCGTGCGGCGCGGGCGGCGGTGTCGGTGCGGGTGCTGCCGGTGATGCGCCGCACGTCGGCACCGTCGGGCGCAGTCTCGGTGATCGCGGTCCGCACGTCGTCGGCGACTGCTGCGCGGCCGCCCACGATGATGACCCGGCCGGGCCGGTAGTCGCGGATCAGCGCTGCGGTCGCGTCGGACAGCGCCCGCGGTTCGGTGTAGGCAACCGCAGCATTCTCCGTCGCGGCTGCCAACGCTGCGGCGACCCCGACATCGGGTGCGGACCAGCCGTTCGCGATCACCAAAGACACCCCGTCGGGGGCTGCAGCTGGGTTGGCCAGCACCCGCCGTGCGGCCTGCGCGGCAGTGTCGATGCGGTCGTCGCCGGTCAGACGCGACACGCTGGCGCCGCTGGCCGCTGTTGCGATCGCGTCGTGCACGCTCGGTGCAATCGCCCCGACGCCCCCGATCAGGATCACTCGCGCGACCTGGTAGTCGCGCAGCAGCGCCGCCGACGCTTCGGGCAGCGCGGCGTCCTCGGTGTAGATCACCGCCGAACGGCCGCTGCGCGCAGCCAGCGCCGCAGCCGCGCCGATGTCGGGCGGCGACCAGCCGTTGGCCACCACCAGTGTCACCCGGCCCGCTGCTGTGGGCGTGCCCAAAATGCGACGCGCCGTACCCGCCGCCGTGTCGGCGCGATCCGCCCCCGAGACGCGCGAGATGTCCGAATCGGGTGATGCGGCGCGGATCTGGGTGCGGACATCACGCGACACCGCAGCGTTGCCGCCCACGATGACCACTTCGGCAGGCAGCGTCTCGCGCAACAGCACCCGCGTCTGTTCGGACAGCTCGTCACCCGCGGTATAGACCACCACCGCGCCAGAAGAACGCGCCGCGAGCACCGACGCCACCCCCACATCAGCCGCACTCCACCCATTGGCCACCACAAACATCGCAACACCCACATCAAAATCGCCACCACCACCGCCGACGCCGCTGCTGCCGGAGGCGCTGCTGCCGCCGGAGGCGCTGCTGCCACCTCCCGAGCCGGAACCACCGCCGCTGCCACTCGTACCGCCGGGATCACCCGAGCCTGCGAGCCTTGGCGGCACCGGCACTGAGTTGATCGATACCTCCTCTAGCACCTTGTCAGGCGCCAGAGTCGGGTCGTCAGAGCTGTGGACGTCCTTGTACGCGACACGCACCCGCAGCCAATGGCCCGCATCGGCAGCGACGGGACTGTAGGTCGACGTCGTCGCCCCGCCGATGAGCTCCCAACTGTTCTCATCGTGCCGGTTCATAGAACGCCACCAGCTCCATACATGGCCCGACTCCCCGCCGTCAGGCTCCGACAGGACCGCTATCAGCGTCGAGCCCACAACGGGCAGCCGATCCAACAGCCAGAGCGTCCCGGGCTCATCGACGTCGGTGACCGTCACCGTCACCGCCAAGGTGCCGTCGTCTGGGTCGTCGTTAGCGCCGTCGAACGCTCGCACGATCACCGCATAGTCGTTGCGGCCATTCGAATCGGCAGGCTGCTCATAATCAGGCGGCTCGACGAAGCGGAGTCTGCCGAGATCGTCGATGTCGAAGTCCCCACTGTCCGCTCCTTCCAGCGACCACGTGACCGCCACGCCCTCAGGATCGACCCCCAAGAACTCGCCGACAACTCCGCCGGGCCCCTCCTGCCACAAGATGCTCGTCTGGCCGCTTTGGATGTCGCGGACGCACCCACTGCTTCGGCAACTGACCACCGGCGCCTCGTCCACATCGATCACCCACACCGTCACCCGGTATTGGGCGCTCAACTGCCGCTCGTCCTCGGCCACGACCACGACCTCATAGCCGCGGTCCCCGTCGTCATCACCCGGCATTTCGTAGTCCGGCTGACTGCCCGGCCTGAAACTCAGCACACCAGAGTCCTCGTCGATCCGGAGGCGGCCCGCATCTTCACCCTCCAGGCGCCACGTGACAGCCTCGTCTTCGGGGTCGTCCGCTGTGTACGTAGCGACAGCATCGGTGCTGTCCTCGTCATACCCGTGCGTCTTGGATCCTGAGATCACCGGCGCCTCGTTCACGTCGGTCACCGAGATCTCCACTTGCTGGGTGTCGGTCTCGCCCGAAGGGTCACGAACAGTCACCACCACCACATACGACGACCCCGTCTCGTGGTCCAACGCCACGCCTTCTCGGGTCAGCAGCTGACCTGAACCCGGGTCGATGTCGAACCGTGCGTCGACGACAGGTCGCAGCGAATACGTCAGGTACCCCTGATCGGCAACGTCGGAATCGGTCGCCGCCACCCGCGCCCCGATGAGGGTCCTCGCTGGAGAGTTCTCCGGGACCTCCCGGGTGATCGTTCCCGTGTCGGGGAATACCGGCGCCACATTGCTGGCCGGGGCAGCGAGCACGACTTCGGGGAACCCGAAACCCGCCTGCTTATCGGGGTTCTGCCCGACCGGCGGGCCCTCGGGGTCGCGATAGGACACCGATACTCGCAAATAGAGCCCCACATCGGCAACGACCGGGGTGTACGACGAGGAAACAGCGCCGCTGATGACCGCCCACAACGACCGAGACTCCGAGCGTTCCCACATCCACGTGCTGTCGCTCACAGCGCCGTCGGGATCCGTCAACTGCACCGACAGTGGAGTTCCGACTTGGGGCCGCGAGGAAGAGGAATCGGCAAGCTCCAGCTCGCCGGGCTCGTCCACGTTGGTCACCGACACGGTCAAGTCCCGCTCAGCTTCCTTCGACCCAGCAGTAGCCACCACGGTCACCACATAAGAATTGTTCCGCCCCGAATCGACCGGCGCCTCGAAATCCGGCGGCGGGTCGAACTCCACGACTGCGGTGTGGATGGACCCGATCCTGGCGGTGGACCCGATCCTAAAATCGTCCCCGTCAGGGCCCTCCAGCGCCCAGCTCACGAGGTCGCCCTCTGGGTCTTCAGCCATATAGATGAATGTGCCGCTGTCGCCCTCCGAGATGGACCCACCGACAGGACCCGAGGTGATCACCGGCGGTTCGTCGACATTCGTGACCGTGACCGTCACATCGAACGTGTCATCGACCGACGTGTCAGGGTTGCCCAGGGCGTCGTTGCCGTCCGATGCCTCGACCGTGACCCGATACGTGTAGCCGCGCGCCGCCTCGTGATCAGGCGGGCTAGCCGACTGGGCGAACCGCAGCACCCCGCCCGAGCTGACCTCGAAGAACCCCCGATCCGCGCCCGACAACGACCACGACACCCGTTCGTGCTCCTCCGGGTCGTTCGCGCGGTAATCGGCGACGACGCCGGTGCTGTTCTCGGGATAATTCCTGGCCGACAGCCCGCTGATCACGGGAGGCTCGTTCACCCCCCGAACCTCCACGACAACCGGCAGCGACACCAAATTGGCGCCGTCGGAAGCCTCGACATTGACGTTGTAGATGTTGTTGCCGCCCCGGTCCGATGGCGAAGTGCTGCGCCGATCGGTCGGCATCTCGAAATCCGGCGGGTCCTTGAACGTCAACACCCCGCCGAAGACGTCGAAATCGAGCCGGTCCGCACCCGACAGGGTCCACCCGATGCTGTCGCCCTCCGGGTCATCCACACTGAACGACAGGCCAGTCGCGATGCCGTTCTCATCCACCGCCGCCATCTCGCCGCTGTCAGCGGTGAGCGTCGGCTGCTCGTTCACATCGGTAACGGTCACCATTACATCGAAGGTGGCCCTGTGGAGCCCGTCGGAGACCACGATCTGGATCTCGTAGACGTTGTCGCCATCCTCATCGAGAGGATCCTCAAAGTCGGGCCTGACGTGGTCTGGATCCTGCAGGAAGCCGATCGGCGCAAGCCCATTGAGGTACGTCGACGCTGGGCTGATGAAGAACTCCCCTTCGTCGGGCCCTTCGAGGCCGAATCTGACGTCCACGCCCTCGGGGTCGGTCAACGTGTAGCTGCCGATGTTCGTCTGCGTGCCCTCGGCAACCTCGATGGCGTCGGGGCCCTCGATGACGGGCGGCTCGTTGGTGTCGATGACCTCGACCGTCACCGTGACGGTGTCGTCGATGGCCATGTCCGCCGTGCCGTCGTCAGCCTTGCCGTCAGTGACCGAGACCGTGACGGTGTAGGTCTCGCGGCTCTCGAAATCCGGGTCAAACGCCGTCGTGAGCTGCCCCGTTGAACTGTCGAGCACGAACGAGGCCGCGTCGGCACCGCCGAGGCTGTAGGTCAACGGTTCGCTTGACGAGTCGCTTTCGGCATCGGAAGCCGCGATCGCCGCATCGACCTCGGCGCCCGAGCCGATGTTCTCGTCGATCTTGCGAGCAGTGCTCTCGCCGTCGATGAAGAACGGCTGGCTGTTGGATGTGCCGGGCGTTCCCGACGCCGTGGCCGACCAAGCGCCGGCACGACCGCCGACCGCCCGCACCTGCACGTCGATGCGCACGCCATCGGTCAGGTTCGAGATCGTGTGACTGCGGCTGGAGGCGTTGTCCATTCCGGTGATGACCGTCCAATTGCCATCGGAACGGTCTGCGGCGTCGCTGAGAATATGGCGTATGTCGTAGCTGGCGATGTCCGACGCGCCGGTGTCGTCAGGCTCGTCCCAGGCGACGGTGAGCGAACCCGACCCGGGCTGCACGTACCGCAGCGGCACCGGGCCGGGCGACTGGCGGTGGCCGTACACCTTCAAGTCCCACGAACGCACGACGTTGACCAAGCCGCCGGGAACCCGGTCGGACACAGTCAGCGTCCATGTGCCGCGAGGATCCTCGCCCAAATGCCGTGCTGAGCCGAACCGGAACGCACCCGTCAGCGAGCAGGTCGCCGTTCCTTGGCAGTCTGCCGAATTCGGCTCCGTCAGCACCGATGTCGCGCCCGACGGCGACACCAAATCGATGTTCAGGTCACGGAAGCGCGATGCATTGAAATCGATGTTGATCTCGACGAACTCCACGAAGTCCACATCGCCGCCGAGATCCACAGTGCCGGTAGCGGTGCCGTTCGTGCTGGCAATTCTCCGGCGCGTTGCGTCGGCGGCGGTCGCGGTGAGCATGTCGGCCACGTTGATCCAGTTCTGGGCCAGCGTCACGGCGGCCGAGGCATCCACCACGCCGAAGCCGTACTGGTGGTTGAAGCTGTAGCAGTCACCGGCGGTGCTGCAATCCGACGCCGCCGAGCCGTACTTGCGGGCACCGGCCTCCCAACCTGAATCGGTCGGGTCGTTCTTGCGGGCTGACGCAGCGAGAATCAGCTTCACGTCGCGCCACGTCAGCGTCCGATTGGCCTCTCGGACCAAAGCGGCAACACCCGACACGATCGGCGCTGCGGCGCTGGTGCCGCCGAAGGAGTCCCGGTAACGGCCGTAGGGCCGCGTCGTCGTGATGCCCGGGTGGCGCTTGGGAATGCTGTCCGACGGCGCGCACACCCACAGGTTCGGACCCCGCTCGGAATAGCGGGACCGTTCGCCTTGGTGATCGACGGCACATGCTGCGATCACGCCGTGGTACGTGACAGCCTCCTCCAGCGAGGCGTAGTCGCCGTTGTCGTCGCCATTGCCCGCGGCCCACACGTAGACGACGCCCTTGCCGTCGTCCCCCTCGGTCACGCCTGCATCGATCGCCATCTCCCAGAGCCGAGTGGCCCGGCTCGCACGAGGGCTGTCCGGTACCCCGTAGCTGTGGTTGGACACCGATGTGGTCTGGCGGTCCCGCGCCACCGCATCGGCCGCTTTGAACCTGCTGTATGCGCCCAGCAGGTCATACCCGTAGATCGTTGCGCGCGGCGCGACGCCACGTACGCCGCCGCTGTCGTCACGCGCTGCGATGACTCCGGCCACCGCAGTGCCATGACCACTCTTGTCGGCGAACACGTCTTGTATGGATCGGTAGCTGTGGTTCTTGTCTGTGTCGACGTTGTCGAGCAAGTCCTCGTGCAGATAGTCGAGGCCTGCGTCGACGACCTTCACGTTGATCCCCGAGCCCGTGGCGATGTCCCAGACGCTGCCGAGCACGGCATCGTCGATGTTGATGTCTTCGCCCGCCGTGCCGCCGAACTGTCCGTCGTTGTCGAGGTGCCACTGGCACCCATACAGCGGGTCGGCAATGTCAGCAGGGGTCGAGGTGCGAGCCTCCGAGCAGATGTCCGCCAGTCGTTCGTAGCCTGCGTCGGGGCGCAGCAGCACCAGGTACTCCCCGGTGTCGCCCGGCTGGTCGCCGTCGACCTCGAGGTAGTACGTACCGGCCTCGAGCGTGCCGAAGATCGCGAACGTGTAGATAGTCCCCGAGGAGCCTCCGAGGGCTACCTGGTAGCTGTTGACGCTCAGCGCCTGGCCGGCCGAGTTCAGCACAGTGGCCTCCATGGGCGCCTCGCCTGCACCGACGAGGGCTACCCGCGTCGACCTGTGGAGCGTGAACGTGAAATAGTCGCTGGCCGAGTCGACTGTCCCGCCGGCAGTCGTGCTGATGCCGATCTCGGCCGCTGTCGACCTGGAATTGCCGGGCTCGGGCGACCCGTAAACGTACAGGTAGTACAACCCGGCCGCGTCGTACCGAAACGGCTCGACGCGGATGTAGTACGTGCCCGCGGCCAGTGCCGCCCTGAGTGCGAATTGCCCGCGATTCGGCTCGAGCCATGCGTCGTCGTTGGAAGCGACGACGTTGCCGTCGGCGTCGAGGATCGCCCCGACGGTGTCGGCGACAAAGCCGCTTGCACGTGCGGTGATCGTGGTCGCGGTTGCCAGTTCGAGCTTGAAGAAGTCGACATCGCCCGGCTCGATGAAACTGGTCGCCCCGGTACTGTGCATGACCGCCGCCGAGACGCTGTCGAGTTCGATGTTTTCCGCATCGCTCAAGCTGGTGGTATCGGCGAAGGTTTGCAGGTACAGCGTGTAGTCGCCGGTGGCGTCGCCGACACCGGTGACCTCGAGGTAGTACGTACCGGCGGACAGCTTGCCGTCGAGCTTGAAGTTCAGCGGCCCGCTCGTGAGGTTCGAATCGTCGTTGAAAGCAATGGGGACGATGGTGCTGCCGCGATAGAGCGTCCCGTAGGTGTCGGTGTCGCCTGTGGTCAGAATGAAGTACTCCCGCTCATCGCTGATCGAGAACTGGAACCAGTCGTAGTCGCTGCTCGAATCGAGTACGCCGCGTACCGGCAACTCGTTCACGATGGCAGTCGCATTCTCACGGGACGAACTCGGATCGGTCGGCGTTGCTGTCTCGGTGCTCGACCAGTCGCCTTCGCTGGTCGTCACTGCACGAACCTGGATGTCGTAGGACGTGTCGTTGACAAGGCCGGTCACGATGACGCGCAGGCTGCCCGCTTCCCACGCAGGGTCGAGCACAGTCCAGTTGGCATCGTCGGCTTTGTCCGCTGCGCTCGAACTCGAATCAATAAGGCGGATGTCATAGGAACTGATGCCGGTGACACCAGCCGGGGCGCTCCACGCGACGGTGAGTGCCTCATCACCGGGACCCACCGCGGTGATCGTGGGTGCGGCGGGCGGCGTCTGCGCCAGCGCGTCATCGCCCGTCAGCACCGGCAACGCGAGCGTTCCTGCGAGCAGGAACACCACCAGCGCCGACCGACCCAGGCGCTCAGCTCCCGAACGAGGCGCCAGTCTCTGGATGCTGATCACCTGGTGACGAGCTCGGTCCACCAATTCGGGCTCGACAGCACCACGCCGTCCTGGGTCGCAAGCGAATTGGCCAGATTCAGCGACGGGAAGCCCGGCTCGGTCTCGACAAAATAGCCATTGTCGATGTAGTCCAATTCGGTCACGCTGCTGTAGCCGATCCCGTTGCGCTCGAAGAACGCATCGACGGTCTCGTAGTCCCAGATCGGATTGAGCGCGAGCAGAACACCGCCCGGCAGCGCCATCAGCTCGCCCGACGACGACCAGAACACCGGACCGCCCTTCGGCTCAACGGATTCGGTGGCCTCGCCGCGCCCCTCGACGCCGCTGCCGGTGCCGACGACGATGTCCTGCCGGGTGATGCCATCGCCGTCGGATTGGACGACAAGGCTCGAATCGAGCCACACCTCGAGGGTGCGATCACCGTCCTGCCACGTGTACATCTGGCCCGGTGCCGGCTCTAGTGGCCCCGGCGGCGAATCCTTCTCGGCTGCTGCGAACACCTCGTCGGCGAGTTCCGCTTCGGGTGTCACAAGCGGCGCTGCGGCGGACTTCGCCCGCACTTCGGGCACGGTTGCGGGATCGACCGGTTCGAGCACCGGCAGTTCTGCTGGCAGTACCGCCGCGGGCTCGCCAACAGAGCCACCTAGGGCCGCCTGCGGGCCACCGGCCTCCGCTGGCGCTCCGGCTCGAACGATGGCGTCGCGCTCATGGCTGTCCAGGAATCCCGTGGCCCCCAGGCCCCAGTAGGCAAGCCCGGCGAGCCCACCGATGAGAGCGAAAATGGTCGCTGCTCGTGCCGCCGTGTTCGCGCCAACTGCATGCATCTAGCTCATACTAGATATGCACGAGACGGGATCAACGCATTATGGGACCCGCTTGGTCGACAGATTACCGGCCGACGAGTGTCGGATCGTACAGCACCGGCCTGCCAAGACCGTCGCGACCGACCAACGTGCATGCAAAAACGCCCTTTGCACGCAGCACGTTGGTAGCTGCATCATCGAGACGCTCGAGGCTGAGTCGGCCCTCGGCGACCGCCGCCTCGATCTCGGAAAATGCGGCGGCAGCATCCTCAAGATCGCCGACAAGCGCAAGATCTGCGCCGGCGGTGATCGCCAGCAGTGCAGCTTCGCTCACCGACCACTGGCTGCGGATTGCGCCCATGACCAGCGAGTCGGTCACGACCAGCCCGCTATGACCCAGCTCGTCGCGCAGCAGGCCGTTGATCGCCGCTGGCGACAGGGACGCCGGCATCCCGCCGGTCAGTCCGGGGACGTTGAGATGTCCCACCATGACAGCCGCATCTGTTGCCCCGACGACGGCTGCGAAGGGAATCAGGTCGCGCTGGCGCAGCTCAGAGAGCGGCGCGGTGGATGCGAGTTCCTCGTGAGTGTCCGCAGTCGCCCCGCCGTGACCTGGGAAGTGCTTCACGACGGGAACCACTCCCCCGGCACTGAGGCCTTCGACGGTGGCCATGCCATAGTCGGTGACCGTGGCGGGATCGTTGCCGAATGACCGATCCCCGATGCCTTCCCCGGCGCCGACATCGATGACCGGTGCAAAATTCATGGTGAAGCCCAGCGCTGCCATCTTGCGGGCGTGACTGGCCGCCTGGTCGGTTACCTCAGCCGGGGACTTGCCGGTCTGCGCAGCCGCTGAGGGCAACCGACCCACTACGCCGGCGAGTCGTTGCACTCGGCCGCCCTCCTCGTCGACGGCGAAGATCAGCGGGATACGGTCAGCGAAGTCCTGCAGCTCGGCAATACGGCGCCAGACATGCTCGGTGACAGGGCCCTGGAGCAGGATGCCGCCGATGCGACGGTCACGTGCTTCTTCGACGGCGAAACCAAGCGAGCGCTCACCCAGCGCCGTCATGATCGTCTGTCCGACCCGGACCGGCAGCGACAGCTCTGCTGTGCACCATTGATCGACATCGGTCCACCACGCCCCCGAGAGCAGCTGGCGAACCCCGACACCCGAGAGCCAACCCAACGGTCGTTCCTCACCGGTGAGCACGGTCGGTCCCGGATCGCCGACCGCTACCTCGCTGTTGTCAGCGAGCTGCAACCACACGCCAAGCGCCCCGGGCGCACCGAGGCGCGCACCGACGACATGGGTATGGATCGGGGGCTGATCCCCGACAATCGGCAGGATGGTGGTGCCGATGGGCTCGATCGAGCCGTCGGCGTCGATCACCCAGTAGCCCACGCCGCCCGGTCCCCGCAGCACTGACACGATCCGGGACGCCGCTGGCGCCCCGTCTGACCCAGGGATCTCCTGTTCGGGCGCCACCGTGACCAGCGGCGGCAATTCGGAATCGCTGCTGGACTGCGCTGCGGCACCCGGCGGCGCAGTCAGCCAACTGACCACGCTGACCAGCACTGCGAGGCCGAGCGCTGCCCGCACCGAACGTGATGGCGGCTGCCGCCGAGATGCGGGCAGCGGTTGGCCCGGCGCGCTGATGCCGCAACGCGTCATTGCGACGACAGGCGTTGATCCAGCTCCTCGGCCGACAGCAGCTGATGCGGCAACTCGACACTGCTGGCGCCGTCGGGATCCACGTCGATCGGTGCGGTGAAGTTCACATCGCGGATAAGGCAGAACGTCTCGTCCTCAGCCGGGCAGTAGAACACGACAGCGGTGGCGCTGAGCACGGCTGTACCCGAGTCTGCTTCTACTGTGGCGGCGAGCCGCACAGGCATCTCCGGACCCCGGGCCTCGTAGCGAGCACTCCCTTGCGGATGGACCAACGCAGTGTCGTCTGGTGACCATTCGAACTCGAACAGTCCCTCGACATTGAACTTGTAGCCCTCGGGCACCGTGAGTTCGAGCACGATCTCGATGGGCCCTGGCGCGACTCGCTGTGGCAACAGCACTACCTCGTCGTCGATCACGCCGGTGGCCGTCACCGTGGCGATCTCCAGGTTCGACAGCGCCAAGGTGGTCAACTCTCCCGTCGCAAGATCGAGCATTCGTATGCGGTGGTTGTTGGTATCGGCCACGTACAGCGTGTCCGAGGTAGCGCTGAGACCGCTCGGCTCGGCCAGTTGGGTTTGGGTCCCGCTGCCGTCCCGCAGCCCTGCCGTCCCGTCGCCCGCGACGACTGTCGAAGTCATCGTGTCGAGGTCCAGCACCTTGATGCGATGGTTGTACGTGTCTGCGACATAGAGCAGGCCCTGCCCGGGAGCGTCGCCGACGTACTCGATGCCGATGGCGTGCTGCAGGAGCGTCTCTTCAAAGCTCCCGACCTCGTCCCCCCACACAAAGAGGTGTCGGCCAACAAGTGTGTCGAGCTGGCCTTCTGGGCCGAATGAGACCTCCCTCACCGCGCTTGCTTCGGGATCGGTGAAGTAGAGCGAGGCCTCGTCCGAAGCCAGCCCTGATGGCTGCGAGAGGGTGGCCGTCAGCCGGTAGCCGTCGTCGAGACCTTCAGCCCCGGTGCCGGCGAAGAAGTCGAGTGCGCCCCGCGTCAAGTTGAGCAACCAGATCTGGTGGCGTCCAGCACCAGCGATGTACAGAAGATCGCCTCGCAGATGCAGGTCCCATGGCGACGCTATGGCCGTTGCGGTTGCGGGGCCGGGCCCAAAGGCGGTGACGGGTTCACCGGTCCCGGCCACCGTGGTCACCTGGCGAGTACCCAAGTCGGCAGCCCGGATGAGATGGTTCTCACGGTCCGCGATGTAGAGCGTGCTGCGGTCGGCATCCAGGGCCATGCCCTGCGGCCTTCGGAACGTGGCCGCGGCGAACCCGCCGTCGGCTCGGCCTTCTCCCCCTGTGCCGATCACATCGATGAGCTCGCCGTCAAGCTTCGCTACGAGGATCCTGTGGCGTCCTGTGTCGGCGATGAAGAGCCGGTCACCCGCTTCATCGGCAAGCACCTTGCCAGGGAAGCTGAGCACTGTCGGCAACGCGGGAGTGATGTTGAGCAGTTCGCCGAGCGGAGTGGGGTCGATCAGCCCGTTGTGGCCATACTCGGCGGCCATCGTGGCGATGACCGGTTTCAGACGGTCGTAGACCCCTTCGCCGGCGACCGTGCCGACCACCTTGCCCGTAGGGTCGACGACTGCCACGGTCGGCCAGGCGTTCACGCCGTAGGCAGTCCGCAGCAGCTCCAAGTTGTCGTTCACGATGGGGTGCTGGCGGCCGTACCGGATCGATGCCTCGCGCACAGCCTCGGACGTGCGCTCGGTGTCGAACTTCGCCCAGTGCACGGCGACAACGACGATCTCGTCGGGGTGCTCGCGCTCAAGTCGATGGAGGTCGGGGATGATGTGGATGCAGTTGATGCAGCCCTGGGTCCAGAAATCGAGGATGACGATCTTGCCACGCAAATCGCCGCTCATCGACAGCGGCCTGCTGACGTTGAACCAGTCGTAACCGGCTGGGAATTCCGGCGCGGCAACGTTTCCCTCGAACGTCAGCGGCACTGGCCCGGCCTCGGTGGTTGTCGTCGCTGCAGTTGCCGAATCCGCCTCTTCACCCGGGGTGCCTGTTGCCGGCTGAGAAGTGCTCGTGCTGCTCTCGGCAACCTCGGTCGTCGCGGTCGTTGGTTCACCGGCCTCCTGGGAGGCACAGGCACTTGCAAGCAGCAGCGCCGCGACAGCCGCGGCGGTCCAGCGCCGCGCCGACCTGCGTTGGGCCCAGCGGTGTCGAGGTGAGCTGCGGGGCCTGCGAGCGACGCCTCCGGTGGCGTCCCGCATCGCCTTTAGGCCCTGCGAACAGCGCGGCGCGAGTCCACCACGCCGGTGTCAAAGCCGGCGCGATGCAGGCCACCGTGAAACCGGGCGTGCTCGATCTTGAGACAGCGGTCCATCACGACGTCGAGACCCGCGTCATGGGCCAGCTTGGCGGCCTCCGAGCTCCACAGGCCGAGCTGCACCCAGAAGGCCTTGGCGCCGATCTCGACAGTCTCGGCCGCCACACCTGGCAGATCAGCCGGCCGGCGGAACACGTCGACGAGATCGGGCACCACCGGCAGGTCGGCAAGGCTCGGGTAACACGGCTTGCCCAAGATCTCATCGGCCACCGGGTTGACGAAATACATGTCAAAGTCGGTGCTGGAGCTGAGCAGGTAGGTCGCGACGAAGTTCGACGGCCGTGCCGGATTCGCCGAAACGCCGACCATCGCCACGGTGCCGGTGCGCCCGATGAGCGCCAGCCGCTCGGCAGCGCTGGGCTCGGTCCAGCCCTCGACCGGCTCATGGACAATCGTCATGCGGGCACCGCCTTCGCGAGGGCTTGGTCCAGATCCCAGAGGATGTCGTCGAGGTCTTCGAGGCCGATCGACAGCCGGATCATGTCGGCGCCGACGCCTCCGGCTGCCAGTGCTTCTTCGGACAGTTGCTGATGTGTAGTGGAGGCTGGATGGATGACCAGCGTGCGTGCATCGCCGACGTTCGCCAGGTGGCTGACCATCTGCAATGCCTCGATGAAGTCGGCACCTGCTTGGCGCCCGCCCTTCACGCCGAAGGTGAAGATGGCGCCGGGTCCCTGGGGCATGTACTTGCGTGCAAGTTCCCAGTAGGGGGAGGACGCCAGGCCCGAGTAGCTGATCCAGCTCACGGCGGGGTGGGCTTCGAGGTGCTCGGCAACGGCCTGCGCGTTGGCGACGTGCTCGTCCATGCGCTGGGGCAGCGTCTCGAGACCCTGCAGCAACAGGAATGCATTAAGCGGTGACATGGCAGCGCCGATGTCACGAAGCTGCTCGACCCGCAGCTTCGTGCAGAAGGCGTACTCGCCGAAGTTCTCCCAGAAGCGCAGATCGTTGTAGCTCGCCACCGGTTCGGTCATGTTGGGGAACCGCCCGCTGCCCCAGTCAAAGCGGCCTGATTCGCTCACCACTCCGCCGATCGAGTTGCCGTGCCCGCCGATGAACTTCGTCGCCGAATGCAGCACGATGTCGGCCCCGTGCTCCATGGGCCTGCACAGGTACGGCGTGGCAAACGTGGAGTCGACCACCAGGGGAAGGCCATGGGCGTGCGCAACCCCGGCGATCGCAGCCAGATCAGGAATGGATCCCGACGGGTTGCCGACGATCTCCGTGTAACAGAATTTGGTGCGGTCATCGATGGCGGCGGCGTACGCATCGACGCTGTCGCCATCGACGAATCGAGCCTCGATTCCGAAGCGTCCCAGCGTCACGTCGAACATCGTGTGGGTGCCGCCGTAGAGCGCCGACGAGGTGACCAGGTTGTCCCCGGACTCGCACAGCGCCGCTGCGGTAAGGAACTCCGCGGACATTCCCGATGCGGCGGCGACGGCCCCGATGGCGCCTTCGAGACTTGCGATCCGTTCCTCGAACGCATTGACGGTGGGGTTCGAGATGCGGGTGTAGATCGTGCCGTATTTCTGGAGGGCAAACAGATCTGCAGCGTCGGCAGTGTCCTCGAACACAAAGCTCGTGGACTGGTAGACGGGAACCGCGCGGGCTCCTGTGGCTGGATCGGGACGGCCGCCCGCGTGCAGGGCGCGTGTGCGGAACCCGAACTGGTGATCGCTCATCGGACGCAGCCTACGACGGGCTCGGAGCCCAGTGAGTTCGCCCGATCCACGGTTTGGCTGAGCGAGGCCAGTTCAGCGAGGTCGACCGGCGGCATACAGACGGGCACGTTCGAGCGCCTCAGCAGGCTCGACAGCGGCCACGCCCGCCATCCAGCAGGCAATCGGTGCAGCGATCCGCTCCGAATCGTGCGCTGCGACACCAGCGAGGTTCAGGAGTGCTTCGGTGACTTCGAGGCCGGGCGCAGGTGCTCCGATCGCCTCGGCAAAGCCCGCCAGCCACTGCTGTGCTGTCGTACCCGGCTCTTCAGAACCCGTCTCGTCGCTCATGACCCCAGCGTACGTATGGCAAGTCGAGACGCTCCAGCGACCACGCCAAGCACACCAGGCCGACCACACCGGGCGATCACACCATGCCAGCCACACCAAGCCGGCCGCATCGGGTCTGTGGCATGGGCTCGCTACGGTGCACCTCGACCGGGCGGCACCGACCGCAGAAGGGACAGCGATGAGCGATGACGAGGGCATCTTTGGACCGGAGCTGTACGAGTTCTTGGAAGAACTCGAGGCCAACAACAACCGAGAGTGGTTCAACGAGAACCGCGAGCGATACGAGGAGGAGGTGCGTGAACCCGCCTTCGACCTCATCCGTGCAGTTCGGCCGCTTCTCGCCGAGATCTCCCAGCACATGACCGCTCGCGACACCAAGGTGGGTGGCTCGCTCATGCGCGTGTTCCGTGACACGCGCTTCTCGGCCGACAAGACGCCCTACAAGACCAACGTGGGCATCCAGTTCCGGCATCGGCGCGCCAACGACGTTCACGCTCCCGGCTTCTACGTGCACCTGTCCACCGAGAGCTGCTTCTTCGGCGCCGGCAGCTGGATGCCCGACCGGGATGCGCTGGCTGCCTACCGGGTCGCTATCGACGAGCGCCCTGAGAAGTGGATCGCCGCCCGGGACACCTGCCAGTCCGATGGCTGGCGGATGGAGGGCGACCGGCTCAAGCGTGCGCCGAGGGACTGGTCCATCGATCACCCCATGATCTCCGATCTCAAGCGCAAGAGCTTCATCACCGTGCGTGACTTCGACCCCGACCTGGCACTCAAACCCGAATTCTCGTCGGTGATCACCGCGTGGTGTTCCGAGACACGGCCGCTCATGGCCTTCCTCTGCGGGGCAGTGGGACTCGACTTCTGACCCACCAAAGTGCATCCGTATGACGATTCCGTAGAACCGGCAAAGCTCAGGCATTCACATCGACAGCGTGGGCCCCGGAAAGATACTCGTGTGCGGGAATGCCGGTGAGCCGCAGATAGAGCGCATCGAGGCACACATCGATGTCATCGCCCCAACAGATTGCGCGTGCGTCGCCAATCCGAACCGACTCGAACACCGACCGATCGGACCAGGCCGCGAATACACCGCGGCCCGCAAGATCAGAGAGGTCGACCTCCCCCTTGACGCCGTCAGAGAATCGGAGCCAGATGCGGCAACCGTCACACGCTCGCACCTCGACCGGGCGCACGAGATCCGTCGCGCTGCTCATCAAAATTGAGGCTACCTGCGAGGGCTCTACGAGTCTGATCGGGGACTTCGCGCGTCAAACGACCGCCCCGGGATGCGCGGAATGTGGCGCTCATTCGCGGCGGAGCGACGGCAGCTTTGGGGACCGAGTGCTCCCACGACTGCTGGCACGCGCCGCCCATCACCAGCAGATCTCCCGACGCCAGCGTGAAGGCACGGCTGCGACCGCCGCCCTTGGGCCGCAGCAGGAAGCGACGGGGGCCGCCGAGCGAGACGATGGCGACCAGCGAATCGGCCGGGTCGAGGCCGATGCGGTCGCTGTGCCACGCCACCGAGTCGCGGCCGTCGCGGTAGTAGTTCACCCAGACCGAGTTCAGGTCCTCGCAGTATCGCTCGCCCAGGGCGGCAGCCATCGAATTCACGATTGCCGGTGACCCCTTAGCCGGGTACTTCAGTTGGGCGCCGAGTCGAGGCTCATCGACCATCTGGCCGTACATGGGGCGCTGCGCGGCAGTCCAGCGAAGCCGTGAGGCCAGTTCCACGAGGAGTTCGTCGGCCCCGCTGAGCCAGTGTGATGAGACATCGAGCCAGCTGCGATCGTCCAGCACATGACGCTCATAGTCGGCGCCGGCGTTCAGCACGGGTGATCCCGCGGCGAACAGGTCGGTCTGGTAGTCAGCGACCCCGGGCGTGTCGGGTGGTGTGGCTGTCCGATTCCAGCCCATGGATTGGAACCGTATCAAACGCGCGTTCGCTGCGCACGCTTGTTCGCTCGCCCTAACTCGGCTCCGTCGCCACGGTGCCGGTGCGCTGGACCTGGATTTCTAGATCAGCAGCCTGACCGTTGATGTTCGGGCCTACCCCTTTGAGCGGAGCTTGGGGTCAAGAGCGTCGCGCATTCCGTCGCCGATGAACGTCACGCTGATCACGGTGATCGAGATCATGATGCCAGGCCAGAGCACCCGCCACATGTTGATTGACAAGTAGTCCTTGGCGTCGAACAAGAGCCGGCCCCACGTCGGGAAGTCGGCCGGGAAGCCGAGGCCCAGGAACGACAGCGCCGACTCGGTGAGGATGGCATAGGCAACGCCGAGCGATGCGGCGACCGTGACCGGGCTGAGCACGTTGGGAAGGATGTGCCGGGTCACGATCTTGCGCGACTTGGTACCGATCGAGCGGGCCGCCAGGACGAATTCTTCTTCCTTGATTGCGAGCACGTCGCCGCGCACGATGCGCGCCGTCTGCATCCAGTTGGTGGCACCGATGACGACGACGACCAACAAGAAGATGCCGAGGTTGGGGCCAAAGCGGTCCTTGAGGTCGTCGCGGAACAGCACCAGGATCACGAGCAGCAAGGGCAGCAGCGGAAGCGACAGGAACAGATCGGTCAGCCGCATGAGCGGACCGTCCATCCACCGGAAGAATCCGGCGAAAAGACCGATGGCCGTTCCGACGAAGACCGCAACCAACATGGCGGTGACGCCGATCAGAAGTGAGATGCGTCCACCCACGAGCACTCGGGCCATCACATCACGACCGAGGTTGTCGGTGCCCATCATGTGTGCCCAGGAAGGGCCCTGATTGGCACTGCTCACATCGATTGCGAAGGGATCCAAGGGGTACACGAACGGCCCGATGAAGACGGCCACGAGGACGATGGCCAAGATGACGAGGCCGATGACGGCACCACGGTGACGCCGAAACTGACGCCACACATCGGCACGGAGCGAGCGATATTCGGGCAGGTCCGCGGGGTCTGTGGGTCCGCTGGCTCCGTTGCCGAGACGATGGTCCGTTCTGAGCTCGAGCGGATCAGTGGCCGAGGAACCGACCGCCTCATCTGGCATCTCAGTCATAACGAATCCGGGGGTCGAGAAGGCCGTAGATCACATCGGCGACCAGGTTGAACACCACGGTCAGGAACGCCGTGAAGAAGGTGATCGTCTGCACCATCGGCAGATCACCGTTTCCGATCGAGACAATCAGGAGCTGACCAATACCGTTTATTCGGAACACGGTTTCGGTGATGATCGCACCACCGATCACGTTCGGCATCGACAGCGCAAGCAGGGTGACCACCGGGATCAGGCTGTTGCGCATGACGTGTCGGTTGACGACGATCGTCTCGCTCAGCCCCTTTGAGCGGGCGGTGCGCACGTAGTCCTGGTTCAGATTGTCGAGGGTCGATGCCCGGGTGAACCGGGCGAACACCCCGGCGAACAAGAACGACAGCACCGTCACGGGGAGGAACAATTGTTTTATCTGGATCCAGATGCTCGACCAACTCGTCAACTGAACATCGTGGGTCGTGTCGTAGAACGATGGGAACCATTTGAGTTTGACGCTGAAGATCACGATGGCCAGCAAGCCGGTGAAATACACCGGAGTCGACAAGCCGATCATCGAGACCAGCGTGCCGGCATTGTCGAACAGCGAGTACTGGCGGTAGGCGGAGTAGATACCGACGAGGATGGCGAGCATCACACCGAAGAAGAGGCCGAGGCCGCTGACCCACAGGGTCTGTGGGAGCCGCTGGTAGACCGTGTCGAGCGCCGGTCCCCGAGATGACCACGAGATGATGCGGTCTCGGGCGTCGCAGTCACCGAAGCAGGTGCCGGTGATCTGCAATGCCTCCATTGCAGGCATGGGCGTCGGGTTCGGGCCCACGCTCTACAGCATCGGCAAAGCCGCTGTCATCCTGCTGACTCGATGCACAGCGATAGAGCTTGCGGAATTCGGCGTACGGGTGAATTGCATCTCGCCGGGCGGCATCCTGACGCCCATAGTCATCGGCGGGCACAAGGATCACGGCATGACGGACGAGGACGCCGAACGCGCCTTGAGCCGCATGAGCGATTACTTCGAGGAGACATACGCCCTGAAGCGGGCAGGTACGCCCGAAGACATCGCGTACGCCGCCGTGTATCTGGCATCCGACGAAAGTCCCCATACCACCGGAGAGAATCTTGTCGTCGATACCGGGATCAGGCTGGGCAGGAGCGCGCAGCAGCAGGCGGAAAGAGGTGCCGCCATTCAGAAGGCGATCTCCGGCGCTTAGAGCGTCATGTATGTCAAGTCCGCTGGGGCAGTGCCCGATCGGCCGTACGGGTGAACACGTCAGTGTGATCGGTGTGGGGTCTGATTGCCCGCAGTTGCACTGCTGTGTCGAAGTGGCAAGATTTCCGGCGGTGTGTAGGACGCGACCGGCGGCGGCTTGTCTTCGTATCGCTCCACCTCGACGAGGCACGTGTGCGCCGAGGGTCCCTGGCCCAGTCGGCTGGTGCCGACGTCCGCAGTGAGTGTGTTCGGATTGCCCGCACGGCAAGTGCCATCAGGCGCAGGGTCGTACCAAGCGCCGGTGGAGAGCTGAACCGCTTCAGGGAGGAGCGAGTCGTCGAGCACGGCACCGGCCAGGCAGGCGCCTCGATCGTTGTACAGCCGCACCACGTCGCCGTCCGAGATGCCGCGGGCGGCTGCGGTTTCGGGGTGGATGCGCACCGGTTCGCGGCCTGCCACTTTCGTTGCCTGGCTGGGCGCCGCATGGTCGAACTGGCTGTGCAGTCGCGCCACAGGCTGATTGGAAACCAAGTGGAGCGGCCAGCGGTCACTGCCGGCACCGCCGAGGCGCTCGAAAGGCTCCATCCACGCCGGGTGCGGCGGGCAGTCGTCGTAGCCGTACTCAGCGATCTTGTCGTTCCACAGCTGGATTCGGCCGCTTGGCGTGTGTAGCGGCTTGCCGTCGGGATCGGAGCGGAATGCTTCGAGAAACACCTGCTCGGGATCACCCATCAACGCCATGCCCGGTGCCATGACGTAGCCCTCTCGTCGGAACTCTTCGTACGGCGGTGCCTCGGGATCGGCCGCGCGATGAATCTCGTAGATGACTTCCACCCACTCATCGGCCGTGCGGCCCTCGGTGAACTGTTCTCCAAAGCCCAAACGCTCAGCCAGACGAGCGAAGATCCAGTAGTCGTCCCGTGACTCCCCCACCGGCTCTGCCACCGCGGCCATAGCGATCAACATGGTCTCGGCACCGCCGATGTCGTTGCGCTCGAGCGGCGTTGTTGCCGGCAGCACGATGTCGGCACGACGTGCCACGGACGACCAGAACGGCTCCTGGACGACGATCGTCTCGGGTCGCTGCCACGCCTGCATCAATCGATTGAGGTCTTGGTGGTGGTGGAACGGGTTGCCGCCGGACCAGTAGACGAGTCGGACATCGGGGAAGCGCCCCGTGCGCCCGTCGAAATCGAACGGTTCGCGCGGTCCCTCCAGCATCTCGGTGATACGTGACACAGCGATCGTCGGGGGCCCGGGCTGGCGCATCGGCACCGGGAGCCCAGGGATGCGGGCACGCGTCTGCCCGGCACCGGTGTTGCCCTGGGTGCCGAAGCTGAAGGCGTATCCGCCGCCGGGCAGACCGACTTGGCCGAGCACGCATGCCAGTGCAAGCGCCATCCAGTACGGCTGCTCGCCGTGGTGAGCTCGCTGGGTGGACAGGCTCAGATTCACGAGGGTGCGCTTGCGAGCCATCTCGTGGGCGAGCGCGATGATGTCGCTGGCGTCGACGCCGGTCACCTCTGAAGCCCATTGCGCCGTCTTCGGCGTGTCGTAGTCGACTGCATTTGCCCACGGCGTGGGACCGCGCCAGTCGCCGCAGGCTGCCGCGAGGCCCCCGCCGAGCACGTGGGCTCGCAGCCGATCCCAGCCGTGGCAGTAGGTCGTCAGAAACTCCTCGTCGGCGAGGCCGTCGGTCACGAGCGTGTGAATGATCCCTGCCATAAGGGCCACATCGGTGCCGGGCCGTATCGAGAGCCAACGCGCATCGGCCGACTTGTCCAAGTCGTCGCGCAACGGCCCCACGTTGAGGAACTGCACGCCCGCCTTGCTTGCTCGGGCAACCCAGTCGTTGTGATGATGTGGGCCCTGACCGCCATAGGTCACGTGGCTGTTGCTGGCACGCATGCCGCCGAAGCACACGAATAGCTCCGTGTGCTCGCAGATCACCGACCACGAGGTCTGCCGTGCCAGCCCGGCGTGGTAGCCAGTGCCGACCATGTAGGGGAAGATCGCCTCAGCAGCGGCCGACGAGTACGTGCCCTTCTGGTCGGTGCAACCGCCGAAGAAGCGCATGAAGCGATGCTGTTGGCTTGAGGCAAGACCGAAGCGGCCCGCGGATCCCCACCCGTAGGACCCGCCGAAGACAGAGGCATTGCCGTGGTCGTCGCGCACCCGGGTCAGCTCTGCGGCCACCAGGTCGAGTGCTGTGTCCCACTCGACCTCCACGAACGGGTCGTCGCCCCGCAGCTCAGTGGCCGCCCCGGGTCCGTCGCGCAGCCACGACTGCCGTACGGCGGGTCGCATCACTCGGTTCTCGGCGAAATGGCGCAGTGACTCCCCGAGGTGCGACGGCTCGGGATCGGTGGGATGGCCACGTACGGCTACCACTTCGCCGTCTCGCGAGTCCACGAGGAAGGACCCAAAGTGCGTTCCGATGGCTGTCGTGCGCACGCCTGCGGTGGGGATATCGCTTGCTGCGCTCACGCCGATGCCGCCGCAGTGTCGGCTTGGGGGGTCGCATCCCGGGTGTTCGCTCGCTGTTCCCAGGCCTCGGCCAACAATTCAAGGCTGGTGATTCGCTCGGGGAGCCCGAACGTCGACGTGTGAATCATCAACTCGCCCGCTCCGGTGGCGACAGCAAGCTCGGCCAGACTCGCCGCAGCGTCGTGGGGATCCCCGACAATGGCATTGGTCGGCATAGTGGCTGCACGCTCCCACTCTGGATGCGACATCGCCTCGTCCGGTGGCAGCAGCGGCCAGAACCTGCCAGTGCGGATGCCCCACCGCCGCAGCAGCGACGGCGCAGCGTGGTACTGGGCAGTGGCAGCGTCGGCCGCTGTGACCAGTCCGACGCTCACGATCACGAACGGCTCGTCGAGTACCGGTGAGGGCTGGAACCGCTGGCGGTAGAGATCCAAGGCCCCGAGCACACCGTCGCCGTCGAAGTGATGTGCGAAGGCAAACGGCAGGCCTAGGTACCCGGCCAATTGCGCCGAGTAGCCGCTCGAACCCAGCAGGAGCACCGGCGGCGCCGACGTGGCCTTCGGGGTAGCGCGGAAGTCGATCCAGGGTCCTTCTGTGGTCCGCACATCGCCGAGATATGCCATGAGATCGATGAGGTGGCTCGGAAAGTCGTCCACTTGCCAGGGGTCGGGTACTGCACCGTCTTCGGTGGGACCCCGCACAGCGGCGGCGGTGATGCGATCGCTGCCAGGTGCTCGCCCGACACCGAGGTCGACGCGCCCGGGATGCAACGCCTCGAGCATCGCGAACTGCTCAGCGACGACGGCCGGGCTGTGATTGGGCAGCATCACACCGCCCGATCCCAGCTTGATCCGTTCGGTGTGGGCAGCAAGGTGCGCCATCAGCACAGCGGGCGAAGTGCTCGCCACGGTGTCGATGTTGTGGTGCTCCGCGACCCAGAACCGCTCATAGCCCAGCCGGTCAGCCGCACGCGCCAACTCCGTGGTCTCGTCGAGCGCCTGCGCGCTCGTGCCGCCCTCCGAAACGGTGGCCAAGTCCAGCACCGACAGCGGCAATGCCTGCACAGAGTCGTCCGCAGAACTCACAGCCTCAGGCTAAGAGGCCGCTCGAAAAGGTGTGCCCGCTGTGGAGGCGGCAGTGCCCTCTGCTCCGGGAATCCAGCAGCACTCAGATTCGCACCCGTCCGTATCTCTTGAACATGCGTCGTCCACGCTCGGATCGCTCAGGGTTGGGGATTGGTTCCAACCTCGCAGAGTTCCCTGCCGCCTCCACAGCTATGACATCTGTGCCTATCCGCGGATGCTCTGAGGCGTGGTCATGGGCTGCGGGAGGCGACGGGTCCTCGGGCGGGCGGTCCGGTGCCTTCGGGTTCGGGCGGTTGCAGGCGAGGTCGTCCGTCGGGTGGAGTGCGGATCTGGCGGTGGTGTTGGTGGAGGTCGGTGTGGCAGTCCCAGCACATTGATGCGAGGTTCGGCATGTCGGTGGGGCCGCCGTGTTCGTGATAGTCGATGTGGTGGGCCTCGGTGTGCTCGGGTGTGAGTGCGCAGCCGATGCAGCCTTGGTCGCGTATGGCGAGGATGAGCCGCTGGGCGTCGTTGGCGTTGCGGGTGCGCCCGAGTGCCAGCTTGGACCAGTCTGATGTGAACACTGCGGGCAGCACGTTGGCGCCGACGGCGTGCTCGGCGAGCATCTTGGCCGAGATAGGCGTGCCGTCATCGAGGCGGGGGTTGACGAGCCGGTTGTTGACGATGTCGTAATCCGCGACGATCACCAGGCTCGTCTTGGCCCGGCGGATGTTGGTTGTGCCCGCGATGAGGTCGCTGATCGCGTCGGCGGTGAGCTGCGCACGCGTCGGCACGCGCCCAGCGCCGCTGTCGGTGTCGGTTTCGCTGTTCGCGTCGAGCTCGCCAGCAAGGGTGCCACTGCCGTTCGCGCTGGTGTTGTGGGCGCCGTCGTCGGCGCTGTCGGTGTTCTCGGCGCGGCGTCGCAGAGATCGCACCATGGCCTGCAGGGCGATGTTGACCTGGCGTCCCGCGAGGAAGTCGAACTTGCCGTTGAGATGCCACATGCCGTCGTCGCCGAGCTTCATCGACCCCCAACGCTGCGCGCGCTGCTGTGCGAGCTCGGCGTCGATCGGGCTGAGATTCTCGGCGGCGGCCTCGGCTTCGAGATCGGCGAACACCTGCTGGCTCTGATAGGCGAGCGGGTGGCGGGCCACGGTGTCGGAGGGATAGGCCCGGCACTGCTCGATGAACTCCGCTTCGCTGCGACGGTGCTTCTTGGGCGCCTCTCGGGCGATCACTTTCGCATGGGACATGCCGATCTCGCCGGCTCGCATCGCGTCCAGCGTCGCTGTCATGCCCTCGGTGACCAGGCTCTCGGCCAGGCGGGCCTCAGTGCGTGCCTGCGACGCGTTCAGGCGCGTCTGGTCACGCAACACAAATGCCGCTGACTGCGCCCCGTTGCGCGATGCGAGCTCGGCTACCGCTGCCAGGTAACGGCCCTCCGCACGTGCTCGCTCAGCGGCCAGCTCGACCACGAGATCTTTCAGATCGCCGTAGCCCAACGACCCCAAGCTGTCGCTCTCATCAAGGCCGGACCGAGCCTTGGCGGTGTCGCCGCAGCCGGCCGAGGGCTCGGGCACCGCACCGCTACCACTGCACCGCAGCGAACCGTCCCGCCCGGCAACAGAACCCGCCATGCCGCCCGCATCACCCGGCGACCCAGCCGCATCGGCCGCATCGGCCCGGCCCTGGTGCGAGTTGTGGTGCGACTCGTCGAAGCGCCAAATGGCCGCCGGATCCGGCCACGCCGGCGCCGAACCGGCAGTGTCGAAGCCGGTACCGGCAGGCTCCGAGCCGTCGGCGTCGAGCCGGTACAACAGGTCGGCGAACATGACAATAGCATACATATGTACGCTGTCAATCACAAGCAAATATGCACCCGAATTTCAGGAAATCTTCTCGGGAGGAGGTACGAGAATCAGGCCCCATCACCCCCGTCGATTAGCAGAATGCTGCAAGAGTCGGTTACCTCGCCGCCGGTCGACTCACCGACCAGCGGTCTTGCGTTCGCTAGTCGGCGATCTCGGCATCTATTCAGCAGTCTGCTGGAGACGATCCCAGTAATTGGCACGGGCTTCACTCGGCTCGTGATACGCATTTCTTCGCTGGTAGTCTTCATGCAACGGATGGAAGCACAAGACCCCTATACCAGATCTGGTATAAGAAAAAGACCAGCCTCTGGGGCACCCCCTAAGCGCTATCAGGGCTCTCGTCTCTGACCATGTCAAACCTTGGCATGCACTTCTATCGGTATCATAAATACCGCTATTACCTCTATGGGCACTTATCATTTCTCCCAAGGTTGCCAGACCCTCATTACTCCCCATAGTTCTCGCGAAGACTATAATTTCCTGACGTACTGCAACCCAATCTGGGCTGGGTAATACGGGTTCAGTTACTACAGTGATCTCCTCAGATTCTTCAGTCTCGTCCGGTTCAGTTCCCTCCGCCTCGTTCTCGCCGCCGGATGGCTCGGTTGAGGTGCTTGTTCCGGCGGTGAGCTCTCAACCCAATGCGCCCGCGGCGGCGGCGTCAGCAATCTGCTCGTCGGTGAGCCCCAGTTCAGCGCTCAGGACGTCGAACGTGTGCTGGCCGAGCATGGGCGCTGCAAACCTTGGTCCGTGGTCGTAACCGGCGATCTGGTACTGGTGACCGGAGTAGGGCACGGTCCCCATCCGGGGGTGCTCCAACCACCGGTGGAAGCCGCAGCGCGCATACTGCGGATCTGCCAGCAAGTCGCTGCTGCGCTGCACCATGCCCGCCGCAATCCCAGCGCCTGCCAGCAGTCGTTCCAGTTTCACGGCGTCCTGGGTGACCGTCCAGGCGGAGATCTCGTCGTCGAGCCCATCGTGGGCTGCGAGACGGCCCTCCAGCGACGACAGCTCGGCCGCCTGCGCCCAGCGCGGAGCGCTCAGCTCCACGAGCGTCTTCCATTGCGCATCGTCGGCAATCGTGATGGCGCACCACCGATCGTCGCCCTTGCACGGGTACACGCCCTGGGGTGCCACATCGGGACTCCGGTTGCCGTTGCGGGTCGCCACCGTCCCGCTGTCGGCATAGTCAGCCAGTTCAGGTGCCAGGAATTGCAGGCCGCATTCGAGTTGTGCCGCTTCGATGACACAGCCCTCGCCCGTGCGGCGCCGGCGATCCAGCGCTGCGAGCAGCGTGGCGGTGATGATGCGCGGCGAGATGGTGTCGGTGTAGGCCAGATACGGCCCGTCCGGTGGCAGATCGGGCCATCCCACGATGGGATAGAAGCCGGCGATGGCCGCAGCGTGATATCCGAAGCCGCCCATTTTGGACAGCGGACCGCCGCTGGCCAGGAGCGACGTATGCACCACGATGGCGTTCGGGTTCAATTCGGCGATGAGCTCATCGTCGGCGATGTTGCGATCGAAGGTGCCCGGCGTCCACGATTCCACGACCACATCGGCCCAAGCGATCATCCGGCGAGCGATGTCGACGCCGGCAGGCGTCTTGAGATCGATGTCGATGCTGAGCTTCGACGTGTTGAACGTTCCGAAGAAGTGCGCCATGTCGACATCGATGACGCCGTCCTTGAACGGCGGATTCGCACGCAGACCGTCGATGCGACCGGCAGATTCGATCCGCACGACCGTTGCGCCGTGATCTGCGAGGGATTTCGCCGTGATCGGGCCGACTCCGATCCAGCTGAAGTCCGCGACCCGCAGCCCGGCGAAGGGCAACTCGTCGTTCCCGACCTTCCAGGCAGCCGGTTCCCCCGCCGACTCCGGCGGCTCGGCCACGCCAGCAGTTCGAGTGGTCTCGCCAGCCCGGGCAGCTTCCGCCCGGATCTCAGCGCCGTGCTCGTCGAGCAGCGGCGGCTGTCGCCGCCTGCCGATGCGAACGCCGTCGATGGTCGCCGGTCCGCCGGGGAGTTCCACCTCCGACGTCCCTGCAAGCTCTACGGGACGCCAGAAATCCCGCGCCCGCAGGTGTTCGAATTCGACCAGATCAGCCACCGTGTGAACCGGAGCGATGGTCTCGCCCAGCTCCACCGACCGCTGCAAGAGCTCAGCGTTGGTATGCCGCTTGCACAGTCCCACCATCGCCTCGTAGAGCTCATCGAACGTGCGGCTGACCGGCTCGCCCTTCGACGCGCGCAGGTCGTAGGTGTCCCAGTCCTCGGCATGCCAGCTCTCGTCGGCCAGCCCTTCTTCGATGTACCACTCGAGCAGCCGACCGGTCGCCACGCCTCGAGCAACACCGATCGCCCAGCCGTCCTGCGTGCGATAGCGCATCTGAAGCGGCGCAGCGAGATTCACCATGGTGCCCGAGCGCTGGAAGTCTCGGCCGCAGATGGCATGGGTTTCCATGGCGTTCAGCAGTGTCCACGTCATGGCGGCCTGCGCCGCCACGGCGACGTGCTGCGCGGCGCCGTCGACACGCATCCGGGCGTGTGCCATCAGCCCCGCTGCGGCGGCCTCAGCACCGGCGTGTCGCCATGCTTGGGCAATTGACGCCTTCACCGGGGCCCGCTCGTAGACGCCCTGCATGTTCGCGGAGCCACCGAGCGCCGCCAGGGACAGCTCCGAAGCAGCATCGGCGCTGCGAGGTCCGTCCAGTCCGAAGGGCGTGACCTGGACGTGAATGATCCGTGCGTTCAGCGAGCGAAGATCATCATGGCGGTAGCCGGCTTCGGCAAGGGTGCCGGGCACGCCGGACTCGTAGATGAAGTCGGCATGGCTGACGAGCCGTTCGAAGACAGTGCGATCGGCGGGATCTTCGAGGTCGAGCACGATCGCCCGCTTGTTGGAGTTGTACGCACAGAACTGCCAACTGCGCATGCCCGGCTCCGCGTCATCGGGTGCCCTCAACGGCAATGCCATGCGGGCTGGGGTGCCGCCCGGCGGCTCGATCTTGATCACGTCGGCGCCGAGCTCTGAAAGCATCCACGGCCCGATCTCGCCCCGATGATCGGTCAGGTCCAGCACCCTCAAGCCGTCCAGCGGAACCGTCGCAGCTACCGGGGCACTATCAACGTGTGCGTTCATGCGCCGTCCGTGGGCTGGTCGCCGGCCAAGTGCCGACGGGCATCGCCCCACGACGATACGCAGGCGCTCACCGCTTGGCTGCGGTTAGCGTGCCCGGATGGCCCACGCTGAGTCTCCGCTGCGCACGGCGGGACCTCCTGAGCTCAGCGGCGAACTGCTCGCCCGTGTCCGGGCCGGCGGCGCCGACAGCGACGCCGAACGAAATCCTGACCGGGAGATCCTGGCTGAGATGGGGCGCCGGGGACTGATGCGGATTCTCGTACCCGAAGAACTCGGCGGACTGGGCCGCCACCCTGGGGAGTTCATCGAGTTCACCCACCGGGTGTCCTACGAGCATCCCTCCACCGGCTGGGTCGCCATGACCTGCAACGAGGAAGCCGAGATCTTTGCAGCCCACCTCGAGCCCGAGACCGTAGCGAGCTTCTATGCCGAATATACCGATGTCGTCATTGCCGGCTCCGGGGTGCCGCGCGGCATCGTGAGCCAGGTCGACGGCGGCTGGAACGTCAACGGGCGCTGGACGTTCGTCAGCGGATGCACCGGCGCCGACTGGTGGGTGGTCGCCAATGTCGTCGAAGGCACCCAGCCCAAGAAGGTCTGCCACGTACTCGTGCCAGCCGATCCGTCATTCATCGAGGACACCTGGCACACCGTGGGCTTGCGTGGCACCGGAAGCCACGATGTCGTCCTGGACGACTGCTTCGTGCCAGCCGATCGCGCAGCGGTTGTCGAGAACTACTCACTGCCCAAGCCCAACGAGCATCCCTTCTACCGGCTGCCCTCCGGACTGCGGTTCCCGTTTCCCAAGACGGGCGTGGCGTCGGGGATCGCCCGCCGCGCCATCGACGAGTTCGCCGCGCTGGCTGACACGAAAACCCCGCTCTTCGCTAGCTCCAAGTTGGCGGGGAGACCCGACGCGCATGCTGCGATGGCCCGTGCCGAAGCCTTGCTCGGTGCCGGCCGGGCCTTCGTCGCCGATCAGCTCGACGAACTGTGGACGACGGCATCAGCCGCAGGCGAGGTCACGTCGCAGCAACACGCCCGGGCCCGCCTGGCGTGCTCGTGGAGTGTTCAGAACTGCATCGAGGCCGTCGAAACCCTCGTGACAGCCGCGGGCAGCACGGCGAACTTCACGGCATCGCCGCTGGGCGGCCTCCTGAACGACGTTCGAGCGGTGGCCGGGCACTTCATGGTGGGCAGCTACCAGATCGACACCGCGGGCCGAGTGCTGCTGGGTCAGGATTCCGGGGACCGCAACTTCTGACTTGCGAGCAGGCTTTCGCGCTGCGATCGATGGGACGTCCGAGGCGCGACCCGTACCATCATCGGCTGAGAAGGCAAAGAGCTGATGGACGGCACCGGCAGATGAGACAGTTCGCAAGCCGCATCGATACCCGTAGCAACGACTATCTGAAGAACGCCGCTGCCTACGGCGAACTGCTCGCCACGCTGCGAGATCGTCAGCAATTCGCCATCTCAGGCGGCGCTGGTCGGGAGCGCTCGATCGAGCGGCACCACGCTCGGGGCAAGATCCTGCCTCGGGACCGCATCGATCTGGTGTGTGACACCGACACGCCGTTCTTGGAGCTGTCCACGCTGGCTGGCTGGGAGCTCTATGACAACAGCGCCCCCGGAGCGGGGATCGTCACCGGCATCGGCGTGGTGTGCGGGGGGCCGTGGATGTTCATCGCCAACGACGCCACCGTCAAGGGCGGCTCGCTGCTGCCGGTCAGCATCAAGAAGCACGTACGCGCCCAGGACATCGCCGCCGAGAACGGCCTCGGCGTCATCTACCTCGTTGACTCCGGCGGTGCATTCCTGCCCCTGCAGGACGACATCTTCCCCGACAAGGACCACTTCGGCGGCAGCTTCTACCGGCAGGCTCGGCTCTCCGCGATGGGCCTGCCGCAGATCTCTGTGGTGCTCGGCGGCTGCACCGCCGGTGGCGCCTACGTGCCGGCGCTGAGCGACGAAGTCATCATGGTCGCCGGCATCGGGCGGATCTATCTGGGCGGCCCGCCAATCGTCAAAGCAGCACTGGGCGAGATCATCGAGCCCGACGACCTCGGCGGTGCCGCTCTGCACACTCGCGTCTCGGGCGTCTCGGACTACATGACCCCGGACGAGCGCTCCGCCTACGGCAAGCTGCGCGAACTATGCGCTGCTGTGAACCAGCGTCCGGTTGATCACCGGGAGGGCTGGATGTCATGGGCTGAGCCCGAGGTGCCTCTCTACGATCCGGCCGAGATCTATGGCGTCATCTCCGCGGATGACCGCATCGGCTTCGACGCCCGCGAAATCATCGCCCGGCTCGTCGACGGCTCTCGCTATGGCGAATTCAAGCCGGAATGGGGCAACGACATCACCTGCGGCTTCGCCCGCATCTGGGGTCATCAGGTCGGCATCATCGCCAACAACGGGATTATCTTCTCCTCCGACGCCCTCAAAGCCACGCACTTCATCGAGCTGTGCGAGCAGCGCCGGGTGCCGTTGCTGTTCCTGCAGAACACGACCGGCTACATGGTCGGCAGCGATTCCGAGGCAGCGGGCATCGCGAAGCACGGGGCCAAGATGGTGTCTGCGGTGGCAAACGCCACCGTGCCGCGTTACACGGTGCTCATTGGCGCCTCCTACGGGGCAGGGAACTACGGCATGTGCGGGCGGGGCTTCAACCCCAGATTCCTGTTCGCGTGGCCCAACAGCCGCATCGCCACCATGTCCGCCGAGACGGCACAGACTGTGCTCGTCGACATCAGGCTGGCCGGAATGCGAGGCGCCGAGACCACCGACGAAGAGATCGCTGCAATGCGGGCAGAGGTGGCCGACCAGTACGAACGCCAGAGCGACCCGTACTACGCCACAGCCCGCCTCTGGGACGACGGTCTCATCGACCCGGTCGACACGCGCGATGCCCTCGGGCTGTGTCTTGCGCTGGCAGCCCGCCAGGACGCCCCTGCCCCCGGCGGCGGCCTCGTGTACCGGATGTAGCTGGAGGCCGTCCCCTTTTGTGAGCCTGACGTCATGAAGCTGCTGGTCGCCAACCGGGGAGAGATCGCGACCCGGGTCTTCGCGACCGCGCAGCGCTTGGGATGGCGCACCGTCGCGGTGTGGGCCGAGCCCGACAGGGATGCGCCGTTCGTCCGTGAGGCGGATGAATCACGGTGCATCGGCCCTGCGGCGCTCGACCAGTCGTACCTGGACGTCAACGCCCTCCTGACCGCAGCAGCCGAGACTGGCGCCGATGCCGTCCACCCTGGGTACGGCTTCCTGTCGGAGAACGCGGGACTTGCGCAGGCCGTCGTGGACGCCGGGCTGACCTGGGTGGGCCCGAACCCTGATGCCATCGCCCAGATGGGCGCCAAGGTGGAAGCGCGAGCAATCGCAGAATCCGCAGGTGTCCCGATCATTCCCGGCGCCGCAGCCGGAGACCTGAGTGCCGCTGCCTTGCAGATCGGCTATCCGATGCTGGTCAAGGCATCGGCCGGCGGCGGTGGCAAGGGCATCCGCATCGTTCGTTCCCCGGACCAGTTTGAGGCTGCGCTGGCAGCGGCACGCACAGAGGCGCTGCGATCCTTCGGTGACGACCGGATCATTGTCGAGCGGTACATCGAACGTCCGCGCCATGTCGAGGTGCAGGTGGTCGGCGATCAGCACGGCAACGTCGTTCACCTCGGCACGCGCGACTGCTCCTCGCAGCGCCGCTACCAGAAGCTGCTCGAAGAGGCGCCGGCACCGAACCTTCCCGACGCCACCCGAGAGGGACTGCACGATGCTGCCGTGGACCTTGCCCGCCATATCTTCTACGACAACGCCGGGACGGTGGAGTTCATCGTCGACGCCGACACAGGAATATTCTTCTTCCTGGAGATGAATACCCGCCTGCAGGTCGAGCATCCGGTCACCGAGGGGATCACCGGACTCGATCTCGTGGAACTGCAGCTGCGCGCCGCTAGCGGCGCGCCTCTGGGCATCACCCAATCCGAGGTGACGTTCGCAGGCCACAGCATCGAAGCCCGCATTAACGCTGAGGACCCTGCCGATGGCTTCAGCCCCCGAGCGGGTCCGGTTCGCCACCTGAGCGTTTCCTCCGGTGTGCGCTGGGATTCAGCGGTGGAACTCGGCAGCGAGATCACGCCCTACTACGACCCTCTCATCGGCAAGCTCGTGGTCAATCGTTCCGAGCGGGCAGCGGCGCTCGACGCGATGAGTGACGCCCTCGATGATCTCGTGCTGGGACCGGTTCCGACCAACGCCGGCTTCCTGCGCTGGCTGGTGAACACGCCCCTGCTGCGTGATGGGGAGATGACCACCAACGTGATCGACTCGCTCGCCTCGGGCGAAATGCCCGCACCTCCGTCCAGCAGCGACGCCGCTGGGGTTGCCGCGGCGGCTTGGCTGGCCTCCCAGCAACGACAGCGAATCTCACTCGACAGCGGACCTTGGGCGGCTCTTGGACCGTTCCGGCTGACCGATCACCGAACACTGGCAGCAGTGCTGCTCAGTGACGCTGCGGGTGATCTCCACGAAGTCCCAGCGGCATCGATCAACGGCGCGGATGCGAACTCCGTAGTCGCCAGCAGCACCGATGCCGGCTCGGTGGCAGTCAACTTGGACGGCCACACGGTCACGTTCGATGTCCCCGATCGGTCCGACGCCTGGGCGCCGACGGCAACCGACGACACCGGTTCGGTTGACGCCGTCGCTGCACCGTTCCCCGCCGTCGTTGTCGAGGTGGCCGTCGTGCCCGGCGACGTCGTGGCCATGGGCGACACGGTCGTGGTGGTGGAAGCCATGAAGATGCTCCACTCGCTGAGCGCTCACGGGGCCGGCACCGTCGCCGATGTGCGCTGCACCCCCGGCGATGCCGTTGAGGCGAACCAGGTGCTGGTCAGCTTCGCCCAGCACTGAACGATCGGCAGAGTCACTCAAGAGGCACGCAGGAGAGGCGACGAATCCGCTTCGGGCGAGCACCTCGTCGTCGCTACGGTGAGCCGCTGTGAGCGTCAAGGAGATTCTGATCGTCGCCGGGCCCAACGGCACCGGCAAGACGACGTTCGCGCGCGATCACTTGGATCTCGAAGCCCGCGGGCTGACGTACCTCAATGCCGATCTCATCGCTGCAGGGCTCTCCCCTGGTGAACCCGCCCTCGCAGATCTGCGAGCCGGCCGGCAGATGCTGGCCGAAATGGATCGGCTCGCAAGCGACGGCCACAGCTTCGCGTTCGAGACCACTCTGTCGGGGCGGGGTTACTTGCGGCGCATCCGACGCTGGCGTGCCGACGGCTACCACGTCACACTGCTGTTCCTGTCGCTGCCGTCAGAGGAACGTGCGATCACTCGCGTGCGGCGGAGGGTCTCCCTCGGCGGGCATCACGTGCCAGACGAGACGGTGCGCAGGCCGTACCATGCGGGCTTGGAGAACTTCTGGCACCTGTACTCGCCCGTCGTCGACGAGTGGGTGTTCTGGGACAACCGGGGGGAACGGCCGCTGATGATCGAACGGAGCACCAGCCTTGCCTGATCCTGTCATCGCGAGCGATGGATGCGCCCAGCAGAATGGCTTGAATGCCAATGGCCGTCTGCGGTTCTCGGGCCCCGAGTTCACGGCGAGCGTCGAGCGGTCCCTGATTCGGGCGGCGAAGAATGCACATCTCGAGGCGTACCTCGCGGACGAGGGCGTTGCGTACGACCGCGACGGCGTGTTCGGCATCTACAAGCCCGATCCGGCCATGTACGAAGACTTGATCCCGCCGGACATGGACAGAAGCCGCATCCCGCCCCAATTCGAAGACGAGCAAATAATCCCCGACGTTCCGACGACGTTTCCGCAGGAAATCCTGGACGGACTGAGGGCGCTAGCCAACAACTCCCGACCGACCGAATAACCCGAGCGGCAAGGTCGTCAGCACCTCGTTGCCGGTTGCGGTGATCAGTACTTGGTCCTCCAGCTTGACGCCCTCGCCGCCGCTGCGAGGACCGACGTAGGCCTCCACACACACGACCATGCCGGGTTCCAGCACACCGTCATAGCCGACCCGATCCCACTTGTGCCGGAACGTCACCGATGGGTACTCGTCGCACAGGCCCACGCCGTGTGCCAGCGAGGTGTAGTGGCGGTACTCGTCGGGATCGGGATACCAAGCTGCCTCGGTGAGCTCTCGAAAGGGCGTCCCAGCTTGGAAGAGCTCGGTATTCCGCTGGATCTGCTCTGCTGCCAGCGACCAAGTGTCGTGCTGCGATGCCGAGGGGCGGTCGTTGCCGCACAGCCATGTGCGGGACATGTCCACGCACATGCCGTAGGCACCTACCAGGTCGGTGTCGAAGCCCATCAGCTCCCCCGCCTGCACCCGCCGGCTGCTCGCCTCCTGGTACCAGGGATTTGTCCTCGGTCCCGACGACAGCAGCCGCGTCTCGATCCATTCGCCGTAACGACGCAAACTGCCCGCCCACAAAGCCGCCCAGAGGTCCAATTCGCTTACGCCGGGCTCGAAGATCGCTTCCATCTCGCCGATGGCGGCCTCGCACGCATGTACCGCGCAGCGCATGGCCCGGATCTCATCGGCGCTCTTGACCGTGCGGGCAGTCTCCATGAGCGGCTCCCCTGCCACGAGTTCGATGCCGTGCGACTCGAGTGCACGTGCGGCGCCCAGATCCAGCCGATCCACAGCCAGACGCCCACCCAATCGACGGCTCGAGGTTCGGGCATGCTCGCTGACGAGATCGGCGACCTCGACGGCCCAGCGCTGGGCGATCTCGGGTGCCCGCGGGCCGGCGAGAAAGTGCGTGTACGACGGCGCCGGGCGGATCTCGTCGACGGCCTCGGAGTGCGCATCCAGGAACTCGCCATCGGAGAACTCGAACACGACGACGGGTCCGTCGGTGTTGACCACAGCGAAGCGGACTGCGTTGTGCATGGTCCACAGCGACATGTTCGTGGTGTCGGTGGCGTAACGAATGTTGACTGGGTCGTACAGCAGCGCTGCGTCGCAATCGGCACTGCGCAGTCGCTCGCGGACTCGTTCCAGCCGGTACTTGCGCATCGCCGGACGGTCAGGAAGCTCCAGTCCAGCGGTCAGCCATTCGGCTTCCAGCTCCGCGCCGGGGCCGAGCGCGTGCATGTTCAGCTCCGTGTGGTCCAGCAGCCATTCGGGCGGCTCGGCTCGGGCAATCCCGATCTTGGGCCGGTGCCGACTCTCGAAGGACTGCTCTGCCATAGCGGACTGCTCTCGCCTGCCCTGCGTGCTGAAGCCGGCGCCTGACGCCGAGGTACTGCGCCGGCAACGCGCGGCGAGCCTAGGGTCTGACCATGACAACGGAGAGCCACCCTGAGGGCACGCTCACAGGGATCACCATCCACCCCATCAAGGGCTGCCGGCGCATCGAACTCGACTCGGTCGTGGTCTCAGCAACAGGTCTCGATGGCGATCGCGCATGGCAGGTGGTGACGGTTCCTGACCATGACGGCGCCCTCGGTAAGGCGGTCACGCAGCGCCAGAACGCAGCGCTCGCCACGGTTTCGCCAGTTCCCATCGACGGTGGGTTGACCATCAGCGCGCCCGATGCCGGCACGATCGACGTGAAGCGGCCTGAGGCCAACGACGTCACCGTGCATGCGCTCATCGGCGACGAGGTCGCCTGCGCAGATGCGGGTGACGAAGCTGCAGAGTTCTTCAGCGAGGTCTTGGGATTCCCGGCTCGGCTCGCTGCCCTGACTCCCGAGTCGTCCCGCCCAGTGCGACTCTTCCGGGGACGGCTCACCGGCTTCGCCGACGCAGCTCCGGTGCTCGTCGCCAACACTGCCTCCCTCGATGACCTCGTAACCCGGGCGACCGAGCCCTTCGGGATCGAACGATTCCGGGCAAACCTCATCGTCACCAACGATCATCCCTGGTCAGAAGACACCTGGACCGAGTTCTCAATCGGCGATGCCGACCTCGTCGCTCGGATCGCGTGGCCCCGCTGTTCCGTCCCACAGATTGACCAGGACACGGGCGAGCGACACCGCGAGCCCGCTTTGGTACTGCGCAAGCACCGCTGGTGCTACTCCGCCGAAGGATTCTCGCCCGGCATGCGGGGAATGCTGGAGGGCAACGCCATGTTCGGCATCGCCTGCACCGTCGATCCCGAAGGCACTGTGCTGTCGGTGGGCGATCGAGTCACGGTCGCGTCGACCGGCCCCCCACTGCTCAACGCGCCACGCTGAGGCACCGACGGGCAATCTCCAAGAGAACGGCCCGGTCGACTGGAACGCCGTGTGAATGCCGTCGGACATTCGTTCGTAGCGAATGCATGAACCATGCAAGCGACTGCTCATGTCAAACCGGCGACTAGTGATCTCGCCACTCGTACTGGCTGAAGTCGACTATCTGGCTGCGAAGATTGTCGGTATCGACGCCGAATTGGCGATGCTGTCAGAGCTGTCCGCGGGCGCATATGAGTTGGCATCCCTCGATCGTGTCGACCTCATTCGGACTCGGGCAGTCGTCGAGCGGTATCGAGACCTGCCCCTCGGCCTCACCGACGCCTCCCTCGTCGTCCTCGCTCACCGCTACGAGACCGACTCCATCGCAACGTTGGACGAAAGACACTTCCGCGTGGTCCAGTCGCTCAAGGGACGCCCATTCGCAATTCTCCCCGCTGATCGATCCCCGGCCTAGCTGGATGCTGGTCACCGTCGGTGGCAGCGAGCTGCCGAGCAGCCTGCGTTGTATCGGCCTGCCTGAGCCTGAATTCTTGTAGGGCCGAAGACCTCTAGGGCCGAAGACCTCCGGTTCAAGCGAATTGGGCGACCTCTGCCTGATGAACACGTGCGGACGCGCCCTTTGGCGGTTGGTTCTGGTGGGCATCTGCGGCCTGCATATGTGAATCAAGTACATGTTTACATGCGTTATCGTTCATGTGTCATCCAGTCAATGTCAGTTCGAGCCCCAGCGTGGTGCTGTGCGGCAACGAGCTGTTGTGGGCCTGCAGCAGGCCCTGAAGCCCTCTTGGAGTGAAGCCCGTGACCTCTGACGCACTGCGATCCCATACCCCCCCCCCCCCGCGGAATGAGGCCCCCCAGGCGCAGACGGGCTGTGCCCGCAGCATTGGCGGCGATGGCGCTCGCAGCAGCAGTGCTGTCTCCTGCCGCGGGGGCGTCTGCTAGCTCGCTGCATCCCAAGGGCCTGTCCACTTCGCTGGCGGACGGGACAGTCACCCTGAGCTGGAACGCGCCCATCGACGACGCCGAGGGAGTCACCGGCTACCAGATCCTGCGTCGCCGCCCCGGGGTGGACGCAGTCGGCACGTTCCACGTCGTGGCCGACGACACCGCCACCGGCGACGTCTCGTTCACCGATCGCTGCGCGGACCAGCCCGGCACCGCCTACACCTACCGGGTCAAAGCGCGCCGCGGCGACCAGCTCAGCCGCTGGGGCAACTACTCACGCATCGACCTGCCCGCAAGCTACGTCGCTGCTGACCCGCAGACCGGCTGTCACCCCGACACCGGCACACCCCCCACCACCACCGACGGTGACAGCGGCAACGATGATGGCGGCGACGGCGACGGCGACAACGATGACGGGGGCGATCCCGACAACGGCGACGGCGACAACGATGACGGGGGCGATCCCAACAACGGCGACGGCGACGGCGACAACGATGACGGGGGCGATCCCGACGACGGCGACGGCGACGGCGATGACGGGGGCGATCCCGACAACGGCGAGGGTGGTGTTGCTGGTTCGGCGGTGTCGGTCAAGTCGGACGCGAACTACCAGCAGAACAACCAGGACAACAAGCAATTCGTGCCCCCGCCCGACGACAACGACGGCGAGGGCGTCGTGCCGCGGTCCTCGCTGCAGAACACCGGCTCGGCACAGTTCCAGGACCGCTCCACGCTGTCGGGCCTGCCCGCGAGCTACCCGAACGCGCTCGGCTTCGATCCCGGCCCTCCCCCCGCTTTCGCCCGTGCCGAGCACGTCGCCCCCTATGACGCTTCGGAGAGGACCGGCGTTGACCCTTCGAGATTCGTTCCTCGCGATGTCGTCGCGGTGCTGATCGATGACGGCATCACGGTCAGCTGGCAGTTGCCCGCGGACTTTTCCGCCTGCGCCGAGTACGACATCGAGCGGGTGCCCGGCACCCGGGCTGTGACCTCCTACATCCGTCCCGACGGCCTCAAGGCCTGGAAGATCACAGAGACCGGCGCCTACTACAAGTACACCTGCATCGACCGGCGCGAGAATCAGGGCTTTGAGATCTACCGCACCTCATTCGGGCACGTCTACCGCAACGGCACAGTGGAGCTGCTCTCGGACAGCCAGCCCTACCTGATCGGCACCGTCTTCGCCCACGTCACAAGGTTCACCGACCGGAGCCGCGATGCGCTGGTCGGCCCGCGCCGGCACATCTACCAAATACGCGCGCTGTACGCAACGCACGGGACCGCCGTCGGAGGCGACGTCGTCATCGACCGCGATTTCGGCAGCCGCCTTTCCCCCGACGCCTTCATCGAACGCGAACACGACGCCGCACAACCCAACGCACAGTCACCCCGGAGCCTCACGGTCTCGATCCCCACCAAAGAAGACGTCGCCGCCAACGGCGCCACCCTCGGTATCCACCTCGACTGGGACCCACCCACAGCCGACACATCATCGGTCACCGAATACGTCATCCAACGCCGCATCGTCAGCGCTCGCGACCGAATGCTGCCCTATGAGGACGTCCGCACCATCACTGACACCGGCACCACCTCATGGGTCGACACCACCACACCCGACGTCGTCGACACCGCCAACCAGCGACTCCTCCGATGGAGGCAATTCTTGTACCGGATCGTCGCCGTACGCGGCACCGACCACAGCAACCCCTCCGCAGCGGCCTCCACCGACTCCGACCGCCAGCTCGCCGCAGACGGCCTCGTCACCACCATCGGTGTCTCGCGCACCGGCGCCGGGTTCCGCATCAACATGAGCGGCAACGACGTAGACGGCAACCAACTGTCCGATCCGGCCAGAAACTGGGTGAGGTACGCCGGATACGCCAAGCTCCTGAGCGTGAGCATCGGCACCAAGAGCTGGGGCCATTACCCGCCAGCCGACCACTCCGTCAGCCCACCGAGACAGCAGGCGACTCCTGCCGTCGTGGACATGTGGGTGCAGGACTTGAATCCGAACACGACCTACACGGCCGAGGTCGCGTTCTACATTCCGGCCGAGGAAACGAAGGCGCAGGGGTACGTCCCGACGCATACAGGTGGATTCAACTCTGGGGGAATCTACGGGCCGAGGCATCTGGTGGGCATTGTCACCTTCACGACGCTTTCTTGAATGCCGCGTCGCCGCCCGGTGCGACTGTTCCAAGGGTGCCGCACAGGATTCGCCGATGCCGCACCGGGCTGGTCGCCAACGTGGCCTCACGGGACGACCTCGTGACGTGAACCATATGGTGCAGAGTTTCAGTCAATTTCAATAATTCTGACGAGGCGCCGCTGCAGGGCTGCTACCGTTCGGCACATGGACCTGAGCGCGCTCGCGCAAGTTGGCACGATGGTGCTGGCGGCATTGGCGATCGTGTGGCACCAGCAAAGATCCAACGACAAACTCCGTGACGACATGAGCGCTCAGATCACCGGGGTACGCGACGAGCTACGCGGCGAGATCACCGGGGTACGCGACGAGCTACGCGACGAGTTACGTGGCGAGATCGGCGGGGTACGCGACGAGCTCACCGGGGTACGCGACGAGTTACGCGACGAGTTACGTGGCGAGATCGGCGGGGTACGCGGCGAGATCATCGGGGTACGCGACGAGTTACGCGACGAGTTACGTGGCGAGATCGGCGGGGTACGCGACGAGCTCACCGGGGTACGCGACGAGCTCGGCACAGTGCGTTCGATTGTCGTCGAGAACGGCCAGCGTCTTGCACGTATTGAGGGTTATCTGGGTATCGGCATGCCGTCAGAGGCTGCGACGGCTGCGGCCGGTGCCCGCGTAGCTCAGCAAGCCAAGCTCCCAAGCACTGAAGAAGCAAGCGAAGCGCCCTGAGACCTCGGGCGGCCCAGCGCTCTTCACGAGGCCGGTCAGATCAGCTCAACTCGCTGAGCACTTCGTCGGTGTGCTCGCCCAGGATCGGGGCGCGCTGCCAGGCCCACCAGTCGACATCGGTGGTGAACGGCGAACCTGGAACCGTGAAGGTGCCGAGCACCGGGTGCTCCTCGGAGCGCCACCAGCCGACCGCTTCGAGGTGCGGGTCGTGGCGCAAATCGCCCACGGTGTTGACCGGCGTGATGGGAATGCGTCGCCGCTGACCTTCGACGAACAACTCCTGCTTGGTGAACTGAGTTGTCAGTTCCTCTACCCACGCGTCCACTGCCTCAAGGGCCTCGCGGCGCACCACGATGTCCACGAAGATCTCGTCGAGAATGCCCTCGTTGCCGGTGAGCTCGTTCACCCACTGTGCCACTGCATTCCAGTGCGTCGGCTGGATAGCGATGATGGCGACATAACCGTCGGACGCTGGGTACATGCCCATCGGGCTCGTGACCGGCCGGCGGTTGCCGGCCCGAGGCCTCGGCACCTGGTCGTCGAGGTACAGCGGCACGCCCGTCTCGGGCGAGAGCCACAGCCCGACCTCCTGCAGCGACAGATCGATGGTCTGGCCCAGCGCCGGCTCGCCGGCTGCCGTGGCTTGGTTGCGCGCACGCACCGACATCATCGAGCCGATCACCGCATGCAGCGACGCACCGTGCATCAGCACGCCGATCTCGCCCGCCGGTGTCAGCGGCGGACCGTGCGGGAATCCCACGGTGGACGCCAACCCGCACGAAGCCCAGCCGATGAGGTTCGACGAGCGCCAGCCGCGACGCGGCCCCGTCATGCCGAACGGCGTGATCGACACCCACGTCACGTGCGGGAACCTCGCGACGATGCCGGCCACTCCGAGGCCTCCCTGGTCGCTGTCTGCCAGCCACGGATAGGAGTCCTGGATGGCGGGCAGCGCGTCGTCGAGCACCACGTCGGCCGACCCGATCAGGGCCACCAGCGCCGCGGCATCGTCGGCATCGGTTGGGTCGAGCACGACGCTGCGCTTGGTCGCGCCGTAGTAGGCCCACCACAGGCTCGCTTCGGGACCCTCATGGCCCGGCGCCAGCGGCGGCATCCTGCGAATCGGACTTCCGTCGGGCGGCTCCACGCAGATCACATCGGCACCGAGCGCCGCCCACACCCGGGTTCCGTACGCACCCGACAGCCCGGTCATGTCGAGTACCCGCACGCCGGCCCACGGGCCCTGCCGTTGGGGTGCAGCGATCACGCCGCACCACCGGTGACGTTGCCATCGGCGTCGTAGAAGTCCGCTATCCCGACCGATTCGTACCACCGGTCGAACGGGCGCTCCAGGATGACTTCGGGCCGGGCATCGGCGAATGCCACCCCGTCGGCAACCATTTGCGCCGCTTCGCTGTCCGAATAGCCGAGCTCGGTGAGCACATCGACCGTGTCGCCGCCCATGTTCGGACCCGCTCGCGTGACATAGGGCGGCGTTCGGCTCATGCGCAGCGGATTGCGAACGAACAGGTCCCGTCCCAATCTCGGGCTTGGCACCACCGAGTACGGGCGGCGGTCGTGCACTTGGGGATCGGCCATCACGCCGCGATGATCGAGCACTTCATAGGCCGCAACGCCAATGGCCTGCAGTTCGGCGGCGGCCTGCTGCGCGCTGCGGCGGGCGGTCCACAACGACAGCTCAGCGTCGATGGCGTCGTGGTTGGCGATGCGGTCGGCGAGCGTGTCGTGCGGGTACCTCGACAGAGCCGGCTGCCCGCTGCGGTCGTGCGCGTCGATTGCGGACCATTCGGCGAGCGCGGCAAGCGAACGCCATGCGTCATCGCTTTGCACCTCCACGGCCACCCAGCGGTCGTCGCCGGCACACGGGTAGATGCCAGCGGGCGCTGCCCACGACACCCGGTTGCCATTGCGGAACGGTTCAGGCACGCCCAAGTCCTGGCCGACCAGGTACGGCCCCAAGAACGACACCGTGGTCTCCAGCTGGCTGATGTCGATGAATCGGCCCTCCCCGGTGCGGTCCCGTTCATGCAGGGCGCTGACGATGGCCAGCATGGTGTGCAGGCCGCCCATGTAGTCGGGCGGTGCGATCGAGGGAATGCCGGCAGGCTCCTCGTGGGGGAAGCCCGTGAGCGCATCCCATCCCACCAGCGGGGCCTGGTTCGGCCCGAAGGCACGGAACGGGTAGTACGGCTTGTCCGGGTCCACGCCGAAGCCGGTCATGCCCGCATAGATGATGTTCGGGGACACCTCGACGACCGAGGCGTAGTCGAGTCCGAGCTCGGCAATGCCGGGTGCCGCAAAATTCGTCAGGAAGACGTCACAGGTGGCCAGCAAGCGCTTCGCTGCTTCGAGTGCCTCGGGGTGCTTCAGCTCGAGGCCCACCGAGCGCTTGCCGGCAGACATTTCGGGCACGTACGGGCCGGTGTCGCAAAAGACGTCGGCCAGCTCGGGGTCGCGGGCCCATGCTGAGCCGAACGCTCGCGCCACATCGGGATAGCTGCGGGCCTCAACTTTGAAGACCTCCGCCCCATGGTGGGCCATTGCCTTGCCGCAGCACGGTGCCGCCACGGCGATGCTGATTTCGAATACCCGGACCCCCGCAAGTGGTCGGTTGTCCCCCGTTGCAGCTTCGGACTGCTGCTGTGGTCCCATAGTTCGGTGACCTTAGACGCAGCGCGTATGGGCAGCCCCCTCCCGACAGCCACTCGTTCGCTGCGCCAAGGCTTCGGGGCCATGAGTCCTCAGCTCGGCCCGGCCGCCGCCCCACTCCCGCAATCTCGCAGACCGCCGCTGCGGCACCGGATCACGCTGCGTGCTAGGAACAGGCCGTTGGCGGCTGAGTACGTCAGCCGCCCCACCCTAGGAGCAGCGCAGTCATGTCAGAACACGACCATTCCGGCGACTCGCCCACCGAAGTTGTCGCCAACTTCATCGCCGACATCGAGGCCAAAGACCTCGACGGAGCGATGTCGCACGTCGCAGCGGATGTGTACTATGACAACGTCCCGATCGGCGACATGAACGGCCGTGACAAGATGCGCGAGTTCCTGACGCCGATGCTGGGCGGTGCTGGCCCGGTCGAGTTCGAGGTCATCCGCGAGACCGCCACCGCAAACACCGTCATGAACGAGCGAGTCGACCGCTTTCACACTGGTTCGGGTCGACAGATCGAGCTGCCTGTCATGGGCATCTTCGAAGTCAACGACGGCCTCATCACCTTCTGGCGCGACTACTTCGACAACGGCACGTTCATGCGCCAGATCAAGAGCGGTTGAGCCGGCCGTGGCCTATCAGTACGACGGCTTCGACCTGACCGGCAAAGTCGCGGTCATCACAGGCGGCAACGGCGGCATCGGACTCGGCTACGCCCGCGGCATCGCAGCCGCGGGGGCCGACGTCAGCGTCTGGGGCACGAATCCCGACAAGAACTCGGCGGCCGAGGCCGAGTTGCAGCAGATCAACCCGTCCGCCAGCGCGCTTCGCTGTGACGTCTCCGACGAGGAGCAGGTCGAGAACTGCATGGCTGCGGTGATCGAGCGCTACGGGCGTATCGATGCCTGCTTTCCGAATGCAGGCATCGGCACGCAGAACCGGCAGGGCTTCCACGAGCACTCCAACGAGGACTGGTACAGCGTCCTCGACGTGAACCTGCACGGCGTGTTCTTCACGTTGCGCGCCGCAACTCGCCAGATGATCGCCCAGGGCGAGGGCGGATCGCTGGTGCTGACCTCGAGCGGCACCGCCATCCAGGGCTCGGCACGCGGCCAGGCCTACGCGGCCACGAAGGGTGCGATGCTGGCGATGATGATGAGCCTGTCGGTCGAGATGGCTCGCTACAAGATCAACGCCAATGCCATCATCCCCGGCTGGGTCGACACTGCCATGACCCAGCGGCTGTTCACCTGGGACAAGTTCGTCGACAACGTCATGCAACGTATTCCCATGCGCCGGTGGGGCGTGCCGGACGACTTCGGCGCCATCGCCGTGTACCTGATGAGCGATGCTGCGCGTTGGCACACGGGCGACGTCATCAAGATCGACGGCGGTTTCAGCATCTTCTGACGCCATCGCCAATGCCACCGACAGCATGAGGTTTGGGGCGTGGGCTATGTCGTCGATGTCGAGTGCGTGTGCTTCGGCCAGGCGGAGCATGGCGTCGGCCATGACGGCGATGAGCGCGGCGACTCGGCGCCCGGCGGGCGTGTCGCCGGCGACTGAGGTGTCTGCGATGCGGGACAGCGTGGCGGCTAGTGCGGAGTCGTCCAGATAAGCGCCCGGCGGCAGCTCGGCAGCGAGCGTGTCAAACCGGGCGGCGTAGCGGCGCTGAGTCGACGGGGCGAGTCGGTCACTGACAGCGGCTGCGACCCTGGGCGTGATGGGTCCATGCGGCAGCGTCGCCGGGTGGCACCGCGCTCGTCTCTGGGCCGCGGACAGCGTGGCGGGTAACTGGTCCGCATAGCGGGGAGTGCTCATTACCTGTCGCAGCCGCCGGCGGCGAGATCAGCATTCTGAGCGCGGCAAAGACATCTCAGCGTGCCAGCCGTCGCGGCAGCCAGCACGCAGCCCCTCGATCCATCGGATGAACTCGGAGCGGCTGTCTCACGTTTCGCGCCAGTTCGCGGCGAACTCCGGCATCGAGCTGCGCAGATCTTCACAGCCTCCGGTTAGCGCAGCCCACGTCGCCGCCTCGACGTCAGCGATGGCCGTGATCTGCCGGTAGAGCGATCTGACCGTTGCCGTGCGACCCACGTCCGCAGCATCCGCGGCCTCCCCGGTGAGCCCGTCGATCTCCCTCATCATTTCGGCATCGGCCACAGCGAACGCCATGCACTCTCGGAGTCGGGTCGCGTCCGTCGCTGGTGGCGCCGCGGCAACTGTCGTGGTGGTGGTCAGGGCTGCCTTCGTGGTGGTCGGGGCCAGGGCTGCGCTGCCGTCGGTACCGCCGCCGGTGCAGCCGGTCATGATCAGCCCGAGCGTGACGACGGCCCACAGTGCGACGAGCGCTGCAGCGGACTGTGGCCGTGGTGTCGGTGTCATGGCCACGACGCTAGGTGCGCGCAGCGTGACGGCGGCTGCGACGGCGGGCTGGTGGCGGGCGGGAAGGTCAGCCACGCGAAGATGCCGCCCTCTGAGTCGGTCACCTATGCTGGCCCGCCGAGCGCGTGAATGCCGACAAGCCTCACCGGTCACTCATGCAGCCTTGGGGAGGCCACATCGACGGGCCAGCAGTATGACCAACGAGCCTGAGCGTCCGTCGCCGTGATCTTCACATTGGTACTCATACTCGCTGCGCTGATTCTTGGCGCAGCAGTTCGGTTGCCTCGCCGCGAACCCGAAGGTTGGCTTGAGCGCACCTGCGGGTGGCTCGGTTCCGGGCTGTTCGTGTTCGTCTTCTTGGGATTGCCGGGCTGGGACGAAGGTCCAGCGCACCTTGTGAGGACCGTCATGTTCTGGGTGATCGTTAACGGTGTCCTGGAGATGCGGCGGCGCTACGAGTTCATGGTCGTGCGCCGCGATCGACGGGGTAGTCAAGACAGCGCATAGCGACGCCTGGGCAACACATAAGGGTTGCCCTACGGTCCGCACGAAATCACATTGCGAACAACGTGATGCCGCGCATACCCATGCGCCGGTGGGGCGTGCCAGACGACTTCGGCACCATCGCGGTGTACCTCATGAGCGACGCAGCCGCAGGTACACCGGCGGCGTCATCAAGATCGACGGCGGTTTCAGCATCTTCTGACGCCCCGTGCAAGCGGCGATCCTCATGATATGCCGGAGACTCAAGACGACTTCGCCTAGCTTCAAGCTTGTGACCCAACGCCCTCCGTCGACAACTGCTGAACGGTTCAAGATCTCCGAGCTCGTCGCGTTGGTGGCCGGAGGCAAGATTCGCATCCCGAAGTTCCAAAGACCTCCGCGCTGGGATCGCAACAACCGGTTGGAACTCTTCGACAGCATCTATCGTGGCTACCCGATCGGCACGTTGCTGTTTTGGCGTCGCCCTGCGCCCGAGCAAACCATCCGTCTGGGAACGCTGCGGATCAAGGCTCCCAGCTTTCCGGATACGCTCTGGGTCGTCGATGGCCAGCAGCGTCTGCGCACGCTGGCATTGACTCTCCTGCCGCCTGGGCTCCACGACGGCAAGCCGGAGGAGGAGATCCTCTTCGACGTCGCAACCGAGAACTTCATGACGGCGGCGCGCAGCGCGCCTTCCGCCAAGCGGTTTCCTCTCAGGGGGGCACACGAAACGCGAGGCACCGTGCAGTGGCTTCGGGAGCATGAGGTCGGCGACGTCGAATACGACCGGATTACCCACCTCAGTGACCGGTTGCAGAACTTCGAAGTGCCGGCGTACATCGTGGAAACGGAAGAGGAAGCCGATCTTCGCCTGATCTTCGACCGCACCAACACATCGGGCAAGCGTCTGAAGCGGGCCGAGGTTTTCCACGCCTTGAGCACATCCAACCTCTTGGACGCCAGCGATCAGCCGAACTTGAGGCGCCTTGACCCCATGGCGGAGGACCGCTCCTTTGGAACCATCGCTCCCGACACGCTCCTCAAGTGCGTCCTGGCGATGGGGTCACCGGACATCACCCGGAACTTTCGCGCAGAACTCGATCGGCCCGCTTCCGAACGCTCAGAGGACATCGAGCGTGCTGCATCGGCGCTGGGGCACGCTGTCCGATTCCTGCAAGAGGACGCCAAGATCCCGCACTATCGCCTGTTGCCCTACCAGTTTCTCCTCGTCTGCCTAGTTCGCTACTTCGGATTCCATCCCGATCCCCATCCGTTCACGCGCGTGTCTCTGCGGCGCTGGTTCTGGCGAACCGCGGCCGTGGGGCCGCCCGGTCGCAGCGGGCACACGGGCTTCATGCGTCAACTGCTCGCCGCAGTCGAGGGAGATGACGCTGAAGCCTCGGCGGAACGACTTCTCAATCTCGTGCCGGTCGAAGGCCCCGAAAATTTGGGCATCGACGGTCGATTTGGGCTGAACAGATCGCAGTCGCGCATCGCTGCAGCGGCTCTCGCTGCGCTCAGCCCGGTCGATCTCGACGATCTCTGCCCCATTGACGTCTGCTCGACGCTCGAAGAGCATGGGACTAATGCCCTGCTCCGCATTCACCAATCTGCCTTGTCCCGGGATGAAGGCGAACGCGACGACGCGTTGGAGCCCCAGGAATCACCGAGCGGAGCGAAGGGAGCGGCGGACAGTCGAGTAGTGCTGGGCCAGACCGTTGCGAACCGCGTCTTTGTCTCGTCGCAAGCCCTCACTTCAGGAGCCGGCAGCGAAGAACTCGGCGATGCGCTCTCCCGCGTCGCCTCAGCGACCGCCATCGACGCACCTAGCGATGTGCTCGGCAGTCATGCGATCCCGGTCGATGCTGTGTCCTGCCTCGTCGATGGTCGTGTTGAGCAGTTCTTGCTGATGCGCCACGAAGCCCTGGCCGCGGCGGTTGTCGCATTCGTTAATGCTCAAGCCGAGTGGCAGCACGGCCGGCGCCCATCAATCGAGACCCTGCTCAGGGTGCCTCTGCACCGATGAGGCGGAGTGACCGAACAGAAGCTCACATCCTGCTGCATGGCGAGGCCATCGGCCTCCTCTGGCAAAGCCACGGTACGACGACATTCGAACTCGCGCAGAGCTACTGGGACAACCCCGACCGAGCGGTGCTTGGTCAACGCTTCGAGGAACAAGATCCGTCATTTCTCCGGCAAGGCGGCGGGCGCCTCCCCGTGTGGTTCTCAAACCTCTTGCCCGAGGGCCGGCTTCGAAGCGTCATGGCCGATCACTACGGATTCAATGAACGAAATGAATTCCGGCTCCTGCTGGAACTGGGCGTCGACCTTCCTGGGGCGATAACTGTTGACACTGAAGGCGCGTACTTCGATGACGTGACAACTGTCGACAGCTCAGCAACGCTCGACGATGATGACGACAACGAGTTTCGCTTCTCGATCTCGGGCGTGCAGCTCAAGCTCTCGATGATGCAGGACGGGATTCGCCTCGTCATGCCGCCGAGCGGGCATCGAGGCGGTTTCATCGTCAAGTTCGCGAGTCCTGAGTATTCGGATCTAGCCGAAAACGAGTTCTCGATGATGAGCTGGGCGCGTGCCGCGGGAATCGTCGTCCCGGCATGCGAACTGAGGCGAATTGCCGATCTTGGGCCGCTTCCACATGGTTTCGAACCGCTTGCCGACACGAACGCATACGTGGTGGAGCGTTTCGACCGTGCTCTCGATGAATCGAGACAGACGACCGTCCACATGACCCACATGGAGGATTTCAACCAGATTGTGGGACAGTGGCCGGAGCGTAAGTATCGAAGCATCAGCTTCGAGCGGCTCGGACTACTGGTGTTCGCGCTCTGCGGTCCCGAGGATTTTGATGAATTCGTTCGACGCTTGATTTTCTACATCGTCATTGGCAACGAGGACGCTCATCTCAAGAACTGGTCTCTGTGGTATCCGGACCGAGTGCAGCCGAGACTGAGTCCGGCCTACGACCTCATTTCGACGTGCGTGTACCCCGATCTCGGCCGTGGCATGAGCCTTCGCCTGTTTGGCGATGGCGATCCACGATCTGTCCGGATCGAGTCGTTGCGCCAACTGGCATCATCAGTCGGCGGCTCCGCGAGCCGCATCGAGGCCGTTGCACAGCAGACTCTTGAGCGCATCAGAGACGCCTGGTCGCAGATCGGTGGGGACTTGCCGCTGTCGCAGGACTTTGTCGGCAGACTCAGCCAATATCAGGAGAGCCTGCCGCTCTGCGGCGGCTCGTCGATTCTGCGCGCATAGCCAACCGAGCACGGCTTCAGCATCTTCTGATGCGCCGCGGCATGCGCGGCAACCGTTTTACGAAGCTGTGTTAGATTTTGCGTGAGCGGGGGATCCGGCTCGCGCCGTCCGAACGACCGCGCTGTCCCACAGCGATGCGCCTTTCGGTGCCGCAGCGAGCCGGGCGCTGAATCACGAGGGGGACATCGTGGAGGAATACGACGTTCACATCACCGACGGCACCATCGTCGACGGGACTCGGGTGCCGAGCTTCCGGGGAGACCTGTGGATCTCCGACGGTCGCATCGCCCAGGTCGGCGGCCGCCCGGACAAGCCGTCCAAAGAGGTCATCGACGCCGGCGGCTGCATCGTGGCCCCGGGCACCATCGACCTGCACACTCACTACGACGCGCAGATCCGATGGGATCCGTACTGCTCCATTTCGAGCTGGCACGGAGTGACGTCGGTGGTGCTGGGCAACTGCGGTTTCGGATTCGCACCGTGCAAGCCCGAATTCCGCGAGCGGTCGATGCTGACGATGGTCCGTACCGAGGCGATCCCGCTCGCAGCGATGCAGGAAGGAATGCTGCCGAAGTGGGACTGGGAAACCATCCCGGAGTACCTGGACTCGTTGGATGCGGCGCCCAAGGGCGTGAACGTCCTGCAGTACATGCCGACCGCTTCGCTGATGATCTACGTGATGGGCTTGGAGGCTGCGAAGTCGCGGCCGGCCAACAACGCGGAGCGCAAGGAGATGCAGCGTCTGCTGCACGAGGGCATGGATGCCGGGCTCTGCGGCTTCTCGATCCAGCGCCTCGGCCCCAATTCCACCCAGTCCGACTTCGACGGCACGCCGATGGTCACCGACACCATGATCGACGACGACATCTTCATGCTGGCCGAGGTATTGCGCGAGCGCGACGAGGGCTTCATCCAGCTGACGCAGGCCACGAGCGCCGATGTCAACAACCCAGAGGACCTCTCCTTCAAGCGGCGGCTGGCTGAGGTCTGCGGCCGGCCGATCATCGACAACGTGGTACCGGTCAGCCAGCGCAACCCGCGAGTGCACGAGGAACGGCTCGAATGGCTCGAACAGGCGCACAACGACGGGCTGCGCATTTTCGGTCAGGGTGCCTCGATCCGCACGGGCTTCGCCTTCTCGCTCGACGAGTGGAACCTGTACGACTCGAGCCCTGCGTGGCGCGAAGCCACCACGGGCTCGCTGGAGGACAAGATCCGCAAGATGTCCGATCCGGCCATCCGCGAACGGCTGCGTGCCGAGACCGACGAGGCTGCGACGCTGTTCGCCAACACCCAGGGCGCCGTCGGCGGGCCTCCCCGCAAGCTCGTCGTGCAGGGCGTGGCCCGGCGCGAAGACCTGCAGTCCTACGTGGGCAGGTCGCTCGGCGAGATTGCCGAAACCGAAGGCAAGCACTACATCGACGTGATGCTGGACCTCTCGCTCGAGACCGATCTCCGGACCGAGTTCCTGGGCCAGGGTCCCGAGTTCAACGTGGACCACATGTCCGCCGTGTACACCGACTCGCCGTACACGATCCCTGGCGTGTCCGACGGCGGGGCGCACACCAAGTTCTTCTCCGGCGGTGCGTGGACGACCGATTTCCTGGCCTGGATCGTCCGGGACCACAAGCGCGTGACCGTCGAGGAAGCGCACTACCGGATGTCGGCGCTCGCAGCCCATGCAGCCGGCTTCAAGGACCGTGGCGTGCTCAAAGAAGGCGCCCCGGCCGACGTGCTCGTATATGACATGGACGAGCTGGCCATCGATCCCGAATGGATCGGCGAGGCGGTCTACGACCTGCCAGGGGGCGAGTGGCGGCGCGTCCAGCGTGCACACGGCTACCGGCACATCCTGGTGAACGGCGTCGAGACCTTCCAAGACGGCGAGTGCACCGGGGCCACCCCCGGCAAGCTCCTGCGCCACGGCCGCGGCTAGCGGCGAGGCTGACAGGCCCCGTCTTCCCGACTTTGTGCAGAAATGCCGCTGTAGGCGGCAATCTTGCGCAGAGAATTGCTTGGCGTCGGACTTTGTGCAGAAATGCCGCCGCAGACGGCAAATTTGCACAAAGAAGGCGTGAAAGCAGCGTTCCGAAACGTCGCCTATCCGCGCAGCCGCTTAGTTGGCGGCGATCACCTCGGCGAGGGCAGCAACGCCGTCGCGGATGTCGTCGTGGGACAGGCTGCCGAAGCACAGGCGCATGCGCCGCGCACCCCACTGCGGGTCGACTGACCAGGCCGCGCCCTCGTTGAACTGGATTCCCCGCTCAGCGGCGGGCGCCAGATAGCGGGCGGTGTCGGTGCCGGATGGAAACGTCAGCCACACGAAGATGCCGCCCTTGGGATCGGTCACCTGCACAGGCCCGCCGAGCTTGATCGCCACCTGCGACAACGCGCCGAAGTGCGTCGCCACGGCGTGACGCATGACGCGGCACTTCTCGCGCAGCGTGGCCCGCAGTTCGCGCACGTGGTCGACGAAGTGCGCCGCCGAATATTCCGCCAGAATCAGCTGCTCGACAGCGCCCGTGCCGGCATCGTCCTTGAGCGCCAAGAGCTGTCGCATCACCGGTGCTTCCGCAGCGATGAAGCCCACACGCAACGCCGGCGCTATGGACTTCGAGAAGGACCCGCAGTACACAACCCGGCCGACATCGCGGCCGTCGCGTGCCAGCGCAGCGATGGCCGGCGGGCGCTCGCCATCCCACTGCAGATCGGCGTAGCAGTCGTCTTCGAAGATCACGACATCCCACCGCCGGGCAACCTCCAGCAACTGGTGCCGTCGTTCGGTCGGCATGACCGAGCCGGTCGGGTTCTGCACGGTCGGGATCGTGTAGATGAGCTTGGGAAGGCGGTCTTGCGAGGCCAGCTCACCGAGCAACCGATCGAGCGCTTCGGGCACGATGCCGTCATCGTCGAGTCGGGCCGGCTCACAGCGCGCTCCCGCCCGGGTGAGCTTCGAGATGATCCCGCTGTAGGTGGCTTCTTCGGCAACCACGACATCTCCTGGTTCGACGAAGGCTGCAATCACCAGGTCCAGTGCCTGCAGCGAACCGGAGACCACGAGCACGTCGTCGGCGTTGATGGGCAATGCAGCGTCGGCTGCCAGACTTGCCGCGATGAACTCTCGCAGTGCCTCGTAGCCCTGCGGGTTGCCGCCGAGGTTGTAGGTGGCGAGCGCCGGGCCGTGCCTGTTGATGGCGTTGACGGCCGCTTCGGCCAGACCGCCCACCGGCACGCTTGGCGAATCGTTGTTTCCGCCGACGAAGCTGTAGCGCGGGATCGGCGTCCAGGTGGGTGCGGAAGGGGGCAGGCCCGACGCCATCTTTGATCGCACGTCGAAGGACGCGTGTGTCGGTTCCTTGTGCGACATCGTGCCCGGGCGTCCAGTGATCAGGCGTCTGAGACGACGATTCGCTGCGCGAACAGCCACCGGCCGTCGACCTTGCGCACGTCGTCGTCGTAGTGCCCCACGAGCAGGATTCTGCCGCCGTCGGGCAGGGGCTTGACCATCTGGAGGTGGCTGAACACGGTGGCTTCGGCGCCGTCGCCATCGGCAACGATGTTGGTCACCCAGTGCTGCGCAGAGGCGAACTCTGCGTACTGCTCCTCGGTTGCGTAGGCGGCGGCAAAGGCCCGCAGCTCGTCCCGGCCGTTGAACGTGCCGACGATCCCGATGAACTCGCCGTCCGGCGTGAAGGTATTGGCGTAGCCGTCGGCATCGCCTGTGTCGATCGCCTTGTTGTAGCGAGAGATCAGATCCCGGATCTCGACCCGGTCGTCATTTGTCAGCGCCACAGCTCTCCCCCAGTGCATTGCCGGCGTGTTGGCGTCAACCTACTTCGACACCGGTCGGGCTGGCTTCGCCCGCCGGATCCGTTAGTCATGCCTATCGAGATCCAACAGGCATAGCCATCACCGGGCATTCACCTATCTGGATACCGGCCGACGCCCTTGCTTATACTGCGTTCGGTGCGCACCGTCCGGGCATTTCGGTCGAAGCGAGATCGGCGACTCGCTGGTTCTGCTGCGTTGGATGGACCTGCCCCTCAGGTCCACGAACGGCATTGGCCAACGGCACGCTCGATCACGCTCGAGAGCGTTTCTCACTCCTACGGCCAAGCTCAGGCGCGACGTCCGCTCGACGGTGATTCGCCCAACCATGACGGCTACTCAGTCCGCGACTTGTCTCTGCATGTCGACCCCGGCGAGTCGGTGGCCTTGCTGGGACCGAGCGGGTGCGGCAAGACCACCCTGCTCCGCCTGATCGCGGGGCTCGAACGCCCGCTCGCAGGCACCATCGGTCTCGGCGACCGGCTCGTTTCGGGTCCGCCTGGGCGAGGCGGCACCTGGGTGGCACCCGAGTCACGCCGCATCGGGATGGTGTTCCAGGACTGGGCGCTGTTCGGTCACCTCACCGTGGCTCGCAACGTCGGCTACGGGCTCGAACGGACCAAGCGAACGCCCCGCCGAATCGCCGAAGCGCTCGACTTGGTGGGTCTTGCCGGTTTCGAGGAGCGCCTGCCATCGACCCTTTCCGGCGGTCAGCAACAGCGCGTCGCGTTGGCGCGGGCTCTGGCGCCACGGCCCGGAGTGCTGCTCTTGGACGAGCCCTTTTCGAATCTCGACGCCTCGCTGCGTGAGGAGGTCCGCAGCGAGGTCCGCCGGCTGTTGATCGAACTCGGCATCACCGCCGTGTTCGTCACCCACGACCAGGACGAAGCCTTCGTCGTCGGCGACCGTGTCGGCGTGTTGCGCGAGGGCCAGCTTGCCCAAGTGGACACCCCGGACGGCCTCTACCGCCGACCTGCCGATCCGTTCGTGGCGGACTTCGTGGGCACAGCGTCGTGGCTGCGCTGTACGGCATCCGCCGGCGTCGCACACACGGCGCTTGGCCGCCTCCCGCTCGGCGGCGCCGATGCTCCCCACAGCAATGGCATCCATTCCGGAGATCCAGTGACGGGCACGGTGGACGTCATGCTGCGCCCAGAGCAGCTCCGCCTCGCGCCGGGAGCGTCAGCCGAAGTCGAACTCGTGGAGTTCTACGGGCACGACTCGATGGTGGTGGCGAATCTCGATGGCACGCAATTGCGAGTGCGCTGTGGGCCCGATCCACATGTCAGCCGCGGCGATGCCGTGGCAGTCGAGTTCATCGGCACCGACGTCGTGGCGTTCGTACCCCATGGCCAGTCCGCTCACAGCCTCTACGAGGAAACCTTGGAACGAGCCGAGTTGCGATCGCCGGCGGGGACCGAGGGCTCACCCACCCCCGCCGAACTCGAACTGTTCGCCGACTGAGCGCTCGCTCGGAACGGGGCGGCTAGTGCGCTCCCGGCACAAGCTCAGCCGGTGCTGGCCCGCAGTGGGGCGATGACCTGCTCGGCGAATCGATGGGCGGGCTCTGCGCTGTCAGGATTGCCGAAGTCGAGCACAAAGTGCCGGATGCCAACCTCGATGAGCGAGGCGAGAAACTCGGCGTAGGAGGCTGACTCGCTGTCAGTAGTGGGCAGCGCTCGCTCGACGGTGGTTGACATCTCCAAACCAGACGGGTCGCGCCCGAGGCGCTCAAGCTCGTCGAGCACGATCCCGCACTTGCGATGCAGCGACTCCAAGTCGCGCCGCCAAGGTGTGTTCCAGATATCGGCATGCCGGGCGGCGACCTTGAGCCCGATCTGCTCGCCTGAAGCCCCGACGCAGATCTGCGGCGGGATCTCCGGCAGCGGTGGCGCTGCCGCCCCGTCGATGCGGTAGTGCTCGCCCTCAAAGCTCGGGTCGTCGGTGGTCCACATCAACCGGCAGATCGTGATGACCTCTTCGAGCTGGGCAAAGCGCACCTTCGGTGCCGGGAATTCGTATCCGTACGCTCCGTACTCGTCACCTCGCCACCCGGCCCCGATGCCCAGGATGAACCGGTTGCCCGACAGGTATTGCAGCGTCGCCGCCATCTTCGCTGTCAGCGCCGGCGGCCGGTAGCCGTGCCCGAGCACGTGGTGGCACAACTGCACGCCGTCGAGGCGCGCAGCGCACCAGGTGATGGTGGTCCAAGCCTCGAGGAAGGGATCGGTCTTTGCGTCGAATCCGTAGAAGTGATCTGCGATCCACAGCGAGTCGAAGTGCCCGATCACTTCAGGCAGGAGCCATTCCACCTGGTCGGCCACGATCGGCCGGTGATCGCTCCACCGGTTGCCGATGCACGGCGACAGCCATCCGAATCTCAACGCGCCTGATGCGTCCGCAGTGTCGTTCACCGCGTCACGCTAGTGCTCTGGTCCCCGATGTCTGAGTTTGTGCTCGTCGAAATCGAGCTCCCTGTGACTGCTCGCCCAAACGGATCGGCTTCACAGCGGCAGCGTTCCGGCGATTGCTCGCAGCGCAGCCTTGCGTTCGTTGACATCCGGGAGCACTGAACTCACGAGTGCCCAGAAATCGGGTCCATGGTTGAGTTCGGTGAGGTGGGCCAGTTCGTGAACAACGACGTAATCGAGCAACCTCGGTTCGAGCATCACGAGCCTCCAGTTGAACCTCAACGGGCCATCGGCAGCGCAGCTCCCCCATCGTCTGCGCTGATCCCCGATGAGCACTTCAGGCTTGGAACCTCCGCCCATTTCCGGCCACCATCGATCAACGCCGATCGAGACGTGCTCGCAAGCACGAAGCCAGTACCACTCGGCGACAGCACTGCGGATCTGCGGTGCCGCATCGGCAGGATCCACATCTACCGGCAATAGCACCTGCAATTCCCACGGTCTGAAGCGCACGTCAACGTCGACGATGTCGTCGCTGCCAACGGTCAAGCTCAGGCTGCGTCCGTGGTATGGAAGCGTGCCAGGCAGCTGGGGCGGAGCTTGCTCGGCTGGCTCAGTCGCAAGGCGGTCCAGGACCCATCGCGCCTTGCTTCGCACGAACGCCGCGATGTCTTCGGGGCGCGTTGCTGCCGGGACCGCCACACGCACGCCGTTCGGACCGGCGGTGATCTCCAGGGTCTTGTGCCGACGCGCGCTGCGCCTGATCTCATAGTCGATGACGGCGTCGCCGAATCGAATCCAGTCAAGTTCAGGTCTGTCCACTCACTGATTGTGCCCTCGAACGAACGCGGGACGGTGGTCATTTTCCGGCGTTGCTCGCCAACGTCGCACAGGACGATTCGTTCGTGCGACTCAAGGTCGAACGGCGCGCTTGCCCGTTCGCTGTGCGAGTTCGGCGAGCGCCGGCTGGGCCAGCTTGACGAACGTGCAGGCCAACCTGCGGGTCTCGCGCGGATCAATGAGGTCCACGACGTCGCCAGCCATGGCGGCCTTGAACGGCGATCGGAGCCGCAGCAGCCGTTCCTCGATCATTTCCCGGTGCGCTTCTGGGTCGGGGGCGGCGTCGATCTCGCGCCGGTACGCCGCCGCTACACCTCCCTCGATGGGAATGCCGCCCCACTCTCCCGCCGGCCATCCGAATCGGAGGTTGAGCGCGTGCGGCAGGCCGATGCTGTTCGGCGCATCGGCAGCCACCCCGTAGGACTTGCGGACGTTGAACTCCACCTTGGGCACGCTCGCCTCCGCTGAGGCGATCAACGCACGCACCCCGCGGCGCATGGTGGCCTTGCGTTCCGCGGCCGAGCCCAGCATGAAGCCGGGCATATCCAAGAAGATCACCATCGGCAGATTGAAGGCATCGCACAGGTCGACGAAGTGGGCGTACTTATCGGCGCCGTCGCCATCCATGGCCCCCGCCAGCCGCATGGGATCGCTGCCGACCACGCCGACGCTGTAGCCGTCGAGCCGGGCGAACCCGGTGATGATCGCTCCGGCGTAGTGGCGACGCATCTCGAAGAACTCACCGTTGTCGACGACGTGCCCGATGAGCGCCCGGGCGTCGTAGCCAGCTCGACGGTTCGTGGGAATGATGTTCAGCAGCTCTTCGGGCCGGCGATCCGGCGAGTCGCCGGTGTCCACCCGTGGCGCCACCTGCGAGACCGTGTTCGGCAGGTACGACAGGAACTGCTTGATCTGGTCGAACGCGTCTTCCTCGCTCTCTGCCACGTTGTCGACCTGGCCGCTCTGGTACACGTGCATCCGGTAGCCGCCGAGCTCCTCCTTCGACAGCATCTCGCCGGTCGCGCGCTGCACCACTGGAGGACCAGACGGGAAGATCTGCGACTGTCCTTTGACCATCACCGTGAAGTGCGACATCAGCGCCGCTGCCGCTGGCCAACCCGCCACCGATCCCATGATCCCCGCAGCTACCGGAACCTTGCTCAGCATCTCGACGCCTTGCCACCACATGTCGCCTTCCGGCAATGCCATCTGGCCCGATTCCTCGTCGGACCGCGAGCTGTGCCCCACGCCCTCTCGCAGTTGCACGTACGGGATGCCGTAGGTGATGGCCAGCGGCTGGGCGAACTGGTGCGGGATCTTGTGAACGTTGTGGGGGCTGCCGCCTGAGATCGTGAAGTCGTCGCCGCCGATGGCGACCGGCCGGCCGTCCAGTTCGGCAAGACCCATCACGTAGCCGCCGGGGGTGAATCCGATGATGTTGCCCTCGTCGTCGTATTCCGGACCGCCCATGAGGCCGCCCATCTCGACGAACGAGCCGGGATCGGCCATCTTGGCGATGCGCTCGCGCACCGTGTACCGGCCGCCCTGGTGCTGACGCTCGATGCGTTCGGGTCCGCCCATCTCTGAGGCGAGCTCCTTGAGGTAGGCGATTTCCGCGATCGCCTCCTCCCAGCTCATCCCCGGCTTCCAGGTTTCCCGATCCGGATCAATAGGCATCTTTCCGCTCCGATCTCCTCACAGAGACATCGCCTCGCACCCTACGGCTACGCGAACCGCGTGTAGTGCGCCTCAGCGTCGCTACGAATGTATGGGGCGCTGATCGTCTATGCCGAGAACTCGTCCTCGGGGGCAATGTGCTCCAAGAAGCAACTCGGATGACTGATGCCAGCTGTGAAGCTCGAGCCCGTATTGCCGCTCTCGGAGTAGCCCTCCACAATTTCGCCCTCTCGCAGCAGGATCGGCTCTCTCGCGTCGCGGCGTGACTGGCTCGGGTGCAGGTGCCGGTCGACCTCATCCCCAGAGTCGACGACGACGAAGATGCAGTCGGTGGCAGAGAGCTCGTGCCACTGCCACCAGCCTGCCAGGATCCCCTCTCCGACGACGCATGAAACCTCTGGGTGCTGAGTACCGGGTTCATCCCTCCAGTCGAGCAGATCTACGGGCTCGGGTCCGCTGTGCGCCCGGCACTCCCAGCTCGTGTCTCCCTCGAATTCGCCCGCAGACTCCGGCTCCTCTGCCGGGATGTCGTCGCCACCCTCCACGCCGCCGCTGCCCGAATCGTGGCGACGCGCATAGGTCTCCTCGTCAGGAACGCTGTGGTCGCCGGTTCGCTCAAGGAAGCACTCGGGACGAGACGTCGCGGAGATCATCCCGTCAATGTTCGCTGACGAGTTGTAGCCGATAACGGCCTCGCCGCTCGCGAGGGCGACCGGATCGCGCGCATCGAGCCACCACAGGCGTTCCACATCATCCTGGTAAATGGGTCGCTGCGGTTCACCTGGCCCCGAAGACCATGGCTCCGGCGCCACGGCGACGAATATGCAACTGCCCGCCGAGAGTTGAGACCATTGCCACACCCCTGGGGCGATGTCTCGTCCGACGACGTACTCAACGGGTCCCTCGGCGTCTGAGTCGTCGTTGTCGTGCCTGAAATCAACCAGCGTGGCCAGGTCTGAGGCGTGGGCCGGGTCGTCTTCGGTATCGCTCGCGGCTGAATCGGGGGGTGCCGTGCTCGGCGCGGGTGCGGAGGCGTCGGTGGTTGCCGAGTCCGACTGAGTGGTCGACGTGGCCGCTACCGGCGTGCTCTCGTGGGGCGCGGCCGTGCTGGTCGACGCTGCGATGGTCGGCGCAACCCCAGCCGGACCTGCGTCGGGTTGGTCACTCGCGCACGATGCAGTCAGACACAGCGCAATGACAGCTGCGCCAAGCCATCTCCTCGACACTGATGCGGACACGACATGGAGATTAGATGCACGCTGGTGACGGCCGATGGCGACCGCAGTAAGTTTCGGCATCTAGGCGCGGGGTTCGCGGCGCCGTCGAGAGCGACAGGGGATCACCATGGAACTGGGACTGTTCACCATGCCGAGCCATCCGCCCGAGCGCGACCTGCGCGAGGGCTGGGAGTGGGACTTGCAGGTCATCGAGTGGGCTGACGAGTTCGGGTTCGGCGAGGCGTGGATCGGCGAGCATCACGCCGCTCGGTGGGAGCCGCACCCAGCCCCAGACCTGCTCACGCTCGAAGCGCTGCGTCGGACCAAGAACATTCGCATCGGTCCGGGCGGATTCCTGATGCCCTACTACCACCCAGCGGAGCTGGCCAACCGGATCTCGCTGCTGGACCACATCTCCGAGGGCCGTCTCAACTTCGGCGTTGCCGCCAGCGGCCTGCCCAGTGACTGGGAGATGTTCGGGGTTGACGGCATGGCCGGCGAGAACCGCGAGATGACCCAGGAATCGGTCGAGTTCATCTTGAACCTCTGGAGCCAGGAACCCGGCTGGACCCACGAGGGCAAGCACTGGAAGGGCTCAGTGCCCCACGGCATGCCCGACATGGACCTCGTGCATCACCTGCGGCCGTTGCAGCAGCCGCACCCGCCGATCGGCGTGGCGGGACTGAACTCGCCGTCGCCGACGCTGGAGATGGCAGGCGAGAAGGGCTGGATCCCGATGAGCCTGAATCTCAATCCGCAGTACGTCAGCGGGCACTGGGACTCATACGAGGCGGGGGCTCGCCGGGCGGGACGCGAGGTCAGCCGCAGCGACTGGCGCATGGTGCGCGAGGTGTTCGTGGCTCCCACCGACGAGGAAGCCTGGGAGCTGTCCTACGGCGGGATGATGGGCCGGATGATGACCGAGTACTTCATCCCCCTGCTCGGCGCCTTCGACTTCCACAAGTTCCTCATCGACGAGCGCAACCCACCCGCCGACGGCGTGGTCACCGTCGAGTACTGCGCCCGCAACAACTGGTTCGTGGGCTCGCCCGAGACCGTCGCAGCCTCGATCGAGAAGGTGTACGCCGACGTCGGCGGATTCGGCCACCTGCTGCTGTTCTGCTTCGACTATGCCGACAACCCTGAGGCGTGGCGACGTTCGATGGATCTGCTGGCCAACGACGTCATGCCCCGCGTGGCGCACCTGAGCGGCGACTGAGGCGCCGATGCCTGCCCGTCCGACGCTGGAGCACACGGCTCGAGCGCTGGTCGGGCGCGTGCGAGCGCGTGTGGCGCAGCACACGGGCATCGGGAACCGGCAGATCGCCCGGCGCCCGCCCGGATGGCCACCGCTGGCTGAGCTGCCCAAGGGCGACCCGCGGCTCGGGCTCCGAGACCGCTGGTACCTGCTGGGCACTGCCGAGTTGGTACTCGACGAGCCGGTGGCCACCCGCTTGCTGGGCGAAGACCTGGTGCTGTGGCGCGACGGTTCCCGAGCGCCCCACCTCATGGCTGACCTGTGCCCGCACCGGGGAGCCAGGCTCTCGATCGGCGATGTCGTGGGCGACGAACTGCGGTGCGGTTATCACCATTGGCGCTTCGACGGGAGTGGCCAGTGCACCTCGGTGCCCTCTCAGGGCGGAGCATGTTCGCTGGCTGAGCGCACCAAGGTAAGCGTGACCTACCCGGTCACCGAAGAGGCCGGCTACCTGTGGGCCTGGATCGGCGAGTCGTCGCCGGCGGCGCTCCGCCTGCCGGCCGAATTCACCGACGATCGCTATTCGACGTTCCCCGAGACCGTCGAGTGGGGTGCGAACTGGATGCTGGCGCTCGAGAACCTCGTGGACCTCATGCATGCCCCGTTCCTGCATGCGAGCTCGATCACGCTGAACGAGGGCATCACCCATGACCGTGTCATGGTTGACGATCACGACGACGGCTTCGAGGTACGGCGCCGCGACCAGGCCGGGACGAACTTCGACTGGATCGACATCCACACGGGCTCGCTGGCATACGTGCGACTCGACATCCCGCTGCCTCGCAGCGCCGGGCCCGGTCCGCCGCTGCGGATACTGGGGTTCCTGACGCCACGCGACAATGCCGCGACGCTCGTGCACTTCCCGCGTTTCCGTGAGGTCACCGGACGTGAACGTCGGATCTGGCGGACGCTCTACCGGCTGCGCCTGCGAGGCACACACCTGCACGTGCTCAACCAGGACAAGGAGATGCTGGAGAGCCTGCGCACGACTGATGAGGCGAGGCGCGACGAGCATCTGGCGCAAGCGGACCGGCCTGTGGTGCACTTGCGTCGGGCGTTCGAGAGCGAGTTCGAGGCGCAACGGGAGCGATTCGGGCTCGCACCTGAGCTGTCACCGACCCCCATCGCCCTCGCAGACTGACTCGCACCCACCGACCGCCGCACCCGTCGACCGTCAACCACCACAGGACACCAACGATGAGCCAGACCGCTGCCGACCCGGTTGAGACAGCAGAAGCTGCCGACCTCGAGGCCCGTATCGACTCCATGTGCGCCATGCGCGGCACCCGGCGGGAGGACTGGGACACTCTCGCGTTCCAGACCAAGGCCGGCCCGCAGTACCGGCGTGCCCAGATCCGCTACATCGGCTCGGGCGGCACCGGCAATCACGAGGGCGACGATCGGGCACTGGCCGCGGAGCACTTCACGTTCTCCAACATGCTGCTGCCGCCGGGAGCTGAAGGCCCCGAGCACACTCACCACGACGTCGAGGAGGCGTTCTTCGTGCTCGAAGGCGAACTCGAGATCACGATTTACGATGGCGACGGGTCGGCCACCCGGCTGCTCGGCTACCGCGACCTCATCAAGATCCCAGCCGGCACCGCGCGCTCGTTGCGCAATGTCGGTGACACCGACGCACTGTTCGTGGTGATGCTGGGAGCGTCGAAGCCTCAGTTGCCCACCTATCCCCCGCACTCGCCCATGGCGGGAATCACGCGGGACTGAGGCTGAGCCGAATGGCGAAGCCGCGGCCCTCGCGGCCCGTGAGCGGAGCGAACAAGAGCGGGAAACGACAGGCAGCGCGCCAGGAGGGCTCACCAGTCCGCGCATGCTTGGCGCCGCTCGCACGACCGGCTCCGTTATGAACCTGGACGGCCGCCGCGTCGTCGTCACGGGCGCCGGGCGCGGGCTCGGCGAGGCGATGGCGCATGCGATCGCCGGCTTCGGGGGGCACGTCGTGGTAGCAGAGTTGTTTCCCGAGCGCGGCGAGCAAGTCGTCAGCAACATCACCGACGCAGGCGGATCGGCCGAGTTCTCTCCTGTGGACGTGAGCGACCCGGCGTCGGTCAGCGAGTTGGCCCAACGTCTTGGCGTAATGGGACCCATCTGGGGTCTCGTGAACAACGCCGGTCTCGCCGATGCCGTGGGAGGCAAGACCTTTTGGGATATCACCCCTGAGGAGTGGGATCGGATCCACACCATCAATGCCCGAGGGCCGTGGCTCGTGAGTCGAGCGTTTGCGCCGCAGCTGCTGGCAGCGGGCGAAGGCCGGATCGTCAACATCGCCTCGGACGCTGCGCTGTACGGCTCGCCCCGGCTGGCGCACTACGTCGCTTCGAAGGGAGCGCTCATCGCGCTGACGCGGGCCATGGCACGCGAGCTGGGCGACCACGGCATCACCGTCAACGCCGTGGCGCCGGGGCTAACCGAAGGACCGTCCGCAGAAGAGATCCCGGCTGAACGCCACGCGCTGTACGCCCAGAACCGAGCGATCAGCCGACCCCAGCAACCAGACGACGTCACAGGCGCCGTGGTGTTCCTGCTCTGTGACGCGGCCGCCTACATCACCGGGCAGACCATCGTGGTGGACGGCGGCTTCGTGATGCCATGAACGGGGCCTTGCCGCGAAACGGTGGCGATCTGCTCGTCGAGGTGCTGGGATCGCTCGGCATCGACACTGCCTTCGGGGTGGTGAGCGTCCACAACCTCCCGCTGGTCGATGCCCTGACGCATCAGCTGCGATGGGTGCCCACCCGCAGCGAGGCGGCCTCGGTGAACGCAGCCGACGGCTACGCCCGGGTGCGCGGCACACCCGGCTGCGCGGTGACGTCGACCGGTACCGGCGCAGCGAATGCTGCGGGAGCACTGGTGGAGGCGCTCTCGGCTGGCTCGCCGGTGCTGCATGTGACGGGCCAGATTCCCAGCGAGCATCTCGGCGCAGGCCGCGGAGTCATTCACGAGACCCGCGACCAGCTGGGGATGCTGCGGTCGTGCTCGGTCTGGGCGGCAACGGTCGCGACGGCACCGTCGGCCGATTTCTCCCGGGCAGCCCGGAGGCTGGGCACCCACCCACGCGGCCCGGTCAGCCTGGAGTGGCCGATCGATCTGCAATACACCGAGCCAGCCCTCTGGGACCATCTCCCCGATGACGCTCCCACGAGTCTTGGCTTGGACAACACCGGCGGTGGGCCCGAGCCCATCGAAGCAGCCGCACTTGTCAGCGGCTCCAGTGGCGCAGCTGCGCATCATGACTCGACGAACCTTGGTGTCGCGACCAAACCGGACGATGCTGTGTTGGACCGGGCTGCCGAGCTCATCCTCGCAGCGGAACGACCCTTGGTGTGGGCAGGAGGCGGTGCCACCGGCTGCACCGTTGCGATCGACGATCTGTTGCGCTGCACCGGCGCTGGCTTGATCACCTCGAACGCAGGGCGCGGTGTCGTGCCCGAGACCGACGACCGCGTCATCGGCAACTTCGCAGCATCTGCGACCGGTGCCGAGTTGCTCGCACAAGCCGACGTGCTCATCTCGATCGGCACGCATTTCCGCTCGAACGAGACCCGCAGCTACCGGCTGGCCCTGCCCGCCGCGCACATCCAGATTGACATCGACCCGGCAGCGATCGGTCGCGCCTACCCCGCAGAAGTCGGGATCGTGGGCGATGCCCGCACGTTGGTCGCCTCGCTCGTCGAGCGGCTCTCCGATCGCCGCTGTGCCCTGCAGCCGGAATGGCACGAGAGCATCACTGCCGCCCGTGAGCAGTGCCGAGCCCAGCTGCGACGAGATATCGGGCCATACGCAACGATCTGCGACATCATGGCGGGCGTGCTCAGCGACCGTTCACCCCGTGTGCGCGACATCACCATCCCCAACAGCTCGTGGGGCAATCGCCTGCTGCCAGTGATCGACCCATCCACCAACGTGGTCCCCCGGGGAGGCGGCATCGGACAGGCGGTCGGGATGTCGATCGGTGCCGCCGTTGCCCGTGCCGATGAACCGACCATGGTGATGGTCGGCGACGGCGGTCTCGTCCCTCAGCTCGGCGAACTGGCCACGCTGGCCCAAGAGCAGCTGCCCGTCACCGTTGTGGTCTTCGACGACGGCGGGTACGGGGTGCTGCGCAATACCCAAGACCGGCACCTCGGTCGTCGCTCCGGAGTGGACCTGGTCACCCCAGATCTGGCCGCGACAGCATCTGCGTTCGACTTCGGCTTCCTCGATGTGTCGACGCCCGCAGAGTTCGCCAGCGCATTCGAGACCGCGACGGCCGCGGGATGCCCGCAGATGATCCGTGTGGACTGTGATGCGCTGGGGCCGATGCCGGTCCCGTTCGTCCCGCCCGTCGAGATGCCGACGACAGCCGGGCCATGAGTCCCGAAATGAGCGGCGTCCAGACATGAGTGTCGAGACCGACCCCGCTCAGCACGCGGCACCGGACGGGCTGATCTCCCGAAGCCACCTGGGCATCGAGCCGTTCGCGTTGTACCGACCTGGCTCGCTGGCGGACGCCGCTTCGATGATCGCCGCCGGTGCATGGGCGCACGCGGGCGGTATCGACGTTGCGCAACGGCTTCGCAATGGCGAAGTGGCACCCGCCCTCGTCCCGCTGTGCAAGCCCGGACGAAGTTCTCCCAGCGGGCTCGAGGTGCTCGACGAGATCTCGCTGGGAGACGGCGTGCTGTTCATCGGCGCGGCTGTCACCCACGCCCGGATCGAAACCGACCGACTCGTACGGACGGTGCGGCCGGACCTCGCTGATGCATGGCGGACTATCGGCAACGTGCGCATCCGATCCGCCGGGACGCTGGGGGGCAACCTCATGGCGTTCGACTCTGGCTACGACGCAGCGCCGATCCTGGCTGCCGCCGGTGCCGAGCTGATCTTCATGGAACCCGATGGCTCTGGGCGGCGCTGCGCTGTGGCGGACCGGCCACACGATCGCCTGCTCGTCGGCTGCGAGGTGCCGCTTGCCGGCTATGTCGTCTATGAGCGATCGCTGAAGCCAGTCGCTTCTGTGGCTGTCGGCGACAACCACATAGCGATCGGTTGCGCCTATCCCGAGGTCGAGGTGCTGCCCAGCGGCGCCGCGGACGCCGCTGCCGCACGCGCTTTGCTCGGCGCGCTGCCCGACCCGACCGATGACGTCTTCGCTTCGACTGCGTACCGGCGCCGTGTCATCGACGTGCTCGTCGGCCGTTGCCTGGAGCTCCATGCAGCAGGTGCGATGAATGATGGCGGCCTTGGCAGTGATGGCGCGTACCCGCCTGATGCCTCGCGCAGGGAAGCCGTCGTATCTACCGGGCCCCCAGCAGCATCCCTGCCGGACGACTCAGAGCCTCAGCGGATAGGCGGCGATGCCCGGCAGCCCCGACGGCCTGGACTTTGCGCAGAAATGCCGCCACAGACGGCAAAATTGCGCAAAGAAGGCGTGACAGCAACTTTCCGAGACGTCACCTATCCGCGCGGCCTCTTAGTGGACATCGAGCTGCGGCTCAATGGGGAACCGTTCAGCGCGTCCGCCCCGGCGTCGGAGATGCTGGTTGACACCATCCGATCACGCGCTGGACTCGGCGGCACTCGCGTCGGATGTGATCAGGCCGTCTGCGGTGCCTGCACCGTGCTCGTCGATGGCGAACCCACAGCTTCGTGTTCCACGTTCGCGTGGCAATCCGACGGTCGCGACGTGCTCACGATCGAATCGGGCCACATGACAACGGCAGGCGACCTGACGACCGGCCCTGCGGCCGCGCTGCCCGAGGTCCAGCGAGCCTTCGCCGAGTTCAGCGCCTTCCAGTGCGGCTACTGCACGCCAGGTCTGATCCTCACCGCGAGCGCCTTGCTGGCCCGCCATCGGGACCCCGACCGCACAACCATCTGCGACTGGCTCGATTCGAACGTGTGTCGTTGTACCGGCTACCTCATGGTCATCGAGGCGGTGGAGGCAGCCTCAGCTGCACTGCGCTCCCCCAGCAGCCCGATGCAAGACGGTGCACCATGACGCGCTCAGACGCCGCGGCGAAGACGTCCGGCACCGCTTCGTACGCGGTCGATGTCGCGCTCGGCGGTATGCTGCACGCCAAGGTGCTGCGCTCGCCCCACCCACATGCGCTCGTCACCCGCATCGACACCGTCGCGGCCGAGCAGGCCCCCGGTGTTCGGGCCGTCCTGACACGGCGGGACCTGCTCGACACTGAGCTTCGAGAACGTTGGGCTGGCGACGACCTGCAGCACCGCCCTGTGGCCGGGCCACTGGTGGCCTCGCACAGCTACGGCTACTTCGTGAAGGACCAGCCGATCCTGGCGCTCGACCGGGTGCGCTACATGGGCGACGCCGTCGTCGCGATCGCAGCGGACACCGAGCTCGACGCGGCGCGGGCCCTGTCGCTCGTACAAGTCGACTACGAGCCGCTGCCGACCGTGGCCGACTTCGATGCCGCTCTGGCCGATGGCGCGCCAGAGTTGTTCCCCGAAGCGCCGCTGGCCATGGCTCCCATCTACGGCCAAGGCGCCAGCGGCGGCACCCGGCCCAAGCCGAACGTCTGCTACCGCTTTGCCTACGAGACCGGCGACCCAGCGGTCTTCGATCGCTGCGACCACATCTTCGTCGACGTGTTCGGCTTCGACGGCCGGCAGCAGCACCTGCATCTTGAGCCGTTCGTGACGGTCGCCCGATGGTCCGGACCCCGCTGGTCGGCCCCAGCCGCGGACAGCGGCGACAGCACAGACGAAGGCGACGACAGCACAGCTGACAGCAGCCGTCTCGAGCTCTGGTCGAGCTGCCAGAACCCGTTCCCGGTGCGCAAGGAGATGGCTCGCCTGCTGGGCATCGGCGAGCACCGGGTGCGCATGCAGGTCAGGTACCTAGGCGGCGGCTTCGGCGCCAAGAACGGCTGCAAGACCGAGCCGATCGCCGCATTGCTGGCCCGCAAGGCCGGCGCCCCCGTCAGGTACTGCCTCACGTTGGACGAGGGCTTCTTGACGATGCGCCAGCACAACGCACGCCTGAGGTTGCGGACCGGCGTGATGTCCGACGGCACGCTCGTAGCCCGCGACGCCGAGGTCCTGCTTGACGCAGGCGCCTACGCGGACGCGAGCCCCTTGGTCGCGGAGAAGGCGGGCTACCGGGTCGCGGGGCCGTACCGGTGGCAGCACATCCGCTCGGTCACCGATGCGGTGCTCACCAACACCACTCCTGCGGGCCCGTTCCGCGGGTTCGGCGGCACCCAGGCCAACTTCGCCTGCGAGAGCCAGATCGACATGATCGCGGTACGGCTGGGGTTTGACCCCGTCGAGCTGCGCCGCCGCAACCTCATCGGCCTCGGCGACGCCTACGTGCCGGGTGAATCGGCCATGGACTCTGACCTTGCCGAGGGTCTCGAGCTCGTAGCCGACCGCATCGGCATGGACCAGGCGCGCCCTGCTGGCCGGGGCCGGGGTGTGGCAGTGGGCTTCAAGGACTCCGGTGGGGTCAACAAGCCGGCGCAAGCTCGGGTCAAGGTCGCCACCAGCGGCGATGCGTGGGTGCAATGCGGCACCGTCGAGATGGGTCAGGGCGCCCAGACAGCGTTGCGTGAGGTCGCGGCGCGTGTGCTGGACGTGCCCCGATCGCGTGTCCATTGGTCTGACCTCGACACCGATCACACCCCGTTCGACCAGGGCACCAATGCCTCCTCGTCCATCTCGGTGATGGGTCAGGCGGTGCAGAAGGCCAGCGAAGCTGCTCGTCTGCGCATCCTGCAGTTCTCAGCCACAGCGTTGGGGGTGCCGGTCGCCCGTGTCGACTTCACCGACGGCATGGTGCTCGTCGCACCCCAGGACGGCACCGGCGAGCCGAACCGCCGACCGCTTGCCCCGCTCGTCATGGGTACCTATGGCGGGACCGGTTACGAGTTCACCGGTGAAGGATTCTTCAAGGCCCCCAGCGACAGCCGGGCCCCGTTGGAATCACCGTGCGTGTCGTGGGAGTACGGCTGGGGGGCTGCGGAGGTTTCGGTGGACGCCGATACCGGAATGGTGACCGTGCACCGTCTGGTCGTCTCCGGCGACGCCGGGGCCGTGCTGCACGAAGGAGCCTGCCGCGGCCAGGACGAGGGGGCAGCGATCATGGGGCTCGGCGGTGCTCTGTTCGAGACCATGCGTTTCGACGGCGGGGTGCTCGCCAACGGCCGGCTCGTCGACTACCGCGTGCCCCGGTCCAGCGACCTGCCGGCGGAGTTCATCTCGATCACCCAGGAGCAGGGCCACGGACCGGGTCCCTTCGGATCGAAGGGCTTGGGTGAAGGAGCGATGCTGCCGGTTGCATCGGCCATCGCGAATGCCGTCGCCGATGCGACCGGAGTGCGCGTGACCTCGATGCCCCTGACCGGTGAGACGGTGCTTGCTGCGCTCGATACCGCCCGGGACACACTGTGACCACCCCGCCCAGGACACGCCGTGACCACCCCCGCCTACGACACGCCATGAGCACCCCCACCCAGGACACGCCGTGACCACCCCCGCCTACGACACGCCATGAGCACCCCCACCCAGGACACGCCGTGACTACCCCCGCCCCGCCGACGTGGGCAATCACCCACCTGCGCCACATCGCGCTGGGATGCAGCGCCTTTGACGAGTGCCTCGACTACTACGCCGGCCCGTGGGGACTGCGGCGACTGGGCGACTCTGACGACCAGAAGGCAGTCCTGCGAGCCACCGGCGCCGAGCACCACGTGCTGGAACTGCATCGAGCCGACCGCAACGGCATCGACCACATCAGCCTCGGCCTTGCCGACAATCGGTCAGTCGACGAAGCAGCGACCGCTCTGGCGGGCCGCGGCGTGACCCTGCTCAGCGAGCCAGCCAATCTGGACCGGCCGGGCGCCGGCTACGGGTTCCGCATTGCCGATCCTGAGGGACGAGTCGTCGAGATGGCTGCGCGCACCGAGGCCGTGGCAGCTTTGCCAGCCGATGCCACACCGACCAAGATCGCTCACGTCGTGCTCAACACCGCCGACATCGAGGCGCTCTGCGACTGGTGGTGCGAGGTGCTGGGTTTCCGGGTGAGCGACTGGAGCGAACGCCAGATGGTGTTCCTGCGCTGCAACGCCGACCACCACTCCATTGCCTTCAACCAGGCCGAGTGGGCATCCCTCAACCACGTCGCGTACGAGGTCGCCTCGCTCGACGCCTACATGACCTCGCTCGGACGGCTCGCCCGGGCGGGACACGCCATCGGCTGGGGGCCGGGCCGCCACGGGCCGGGCAACAACGCATTCGGCTATTTCGTGGACCCTGCGGGCACGGTGCCCGAAGTAACCGCCGAGGTGCAGCAGGTCGACGAAGCCACCTGGGTGCCTCGGACCTGGCCACGCACCCCCGAGCTGTCCGATCGCTGGGGCACAGCCGGACCGCCGTCGGCAAAGATGCGCCAGCACATGGCCGGATCGCCCGAGTAGCCGGACCGGCCTGCTTGGCCGACGTTTCGGCTCGTCGAGGCTGCGCTGAGTGCCAGCAGCGTCTCTGTGGGCGATCGCCGGCAGCGATCCGAGAGTTCAGGAATCTCGCCAGAGACGATGCCAAACATATGCCTGCCATATATGACAGTTATGACGGTCATATGCTGGCCGCCTGGAAGTCGCCCCCAGCGCCGAGGCAGTCATGGTCGAAGGCAATGGCTTCCCGTATCGAGTCGGCGAGAGCATCGTGCGTGAATCCCAGGACGCCATCAACGATCGCAAGATCGCCTACCGGCGCCGTGGCTACGAGCAGCGAATCTGCTTGGACGCAACACTCGACGACCTGGACATGGGATTGGCTGAACGATTTCTTCAGCGCGTTGCCGAAGCCGGGCGGCCCGTCACCGAAGTCATGCACCGGTATGGCCTGATCCACCCAGGCGGACCCGATCGCGTGCGCATCACGAACGCAGCGCTTCTGTTGTTCGCCCGCGAGCCGATCTTGCGATGGCATCCCCGTGCCGACGCTCGGCTCTTCCGCGTCGACGGGACCGAGCGCCACCACGGCAGGCATCGGAATGTGCAGCAGATCGCCCATCTCGATCTGCCCATCGCCTCGATGATCGGAACGCTCAGAGACGCCGTTCGAGGGCAGGTCCGGCGTTCCGAACAGCTCAGCGATCTCTTCTTCGAGGACACGCCCGAATATCCCGATTTCGCATGGCAGGAAGCGCTCGTGAACGCCGTCGCCCACCGCGACTACGACGACTTCGGGCGAGGCATCGAAGTGTGGTTCTACGACGACCGGATGGAGGTGCACAGCCCCGGCGGTCTCGTGCCACCCGTCACACTCGAAGCGCTCCGCACCGGTGCGCCCGCGCATGCCAGCCGCAACCCGATCCTCGTGCGGGTGCTTGCGGCGGCAGGCATCATGCGCGACGAGGGCGAGGGCGTACCTCGCATGTTCCGCGAGATGCACGGCATGAACCTGCCGCCGCCTGAATTCTGCTCGGACCACGGCAGTCACATCGTGCGGCTGCGCAGCAGTCCTGAGCGATCCTCTAACAGGGCACCGAGCGACACGAGTGACAGGGACGATCACGGCGACAACGACTGGAACTTGCGCCGGGAAGCCGAAGCTCAGGAGTCCCGGATCGCGCAGTTGCGTGTGCGGATGATCGCCCTCGGCAAGATCCTGGACGACAAGGGCGCTGTCACCAACACCGATTATCGGGAGCTGTTCGGCGCGGACCGCCGGCGAGCCCTCGCTGACCTGAACACACTCGTTGACCTTGGTTGGCTGGTGAGACGCGGCGAGCGCCGCGGCACCCGCTACGTCCGACCGGTTTGAGCATGCTGCGAAACGTCCTGAATGGGCTCTCTTGCAATGCGACGTACTCATGACGGCGCACGGCCGGGCCAGCAGACGCGGCCGGCTAGCCGAGGCTCCGCAGCGAGGCCGCGGCCCTTTCGACCGCTTCGGGGGAATCGCCGATCAGCACAATCACCGGGTCAAGCAGCCGGGATGCAGGCTCGATACGCCAGCTTCGCCCCACCGCCTGCACTTCGTGGCAGCCACCGCCGGGACTGTTGAACCACCCCTTCGCTCGCAACAGCGAGAGCGGCGGAGATTCGAACCAGCGAGCGACTTCGGTCACCTCCCACGGTCCCGCTGGTGTCACGGCCGCGCTCGCCACGTTGAAGAGGTGCTCGCCTGCATCAGCGCGGAACGTCGCTCCGTGCAGTGCAGCGCCGAGCAGCACCCGGGGGTCGATGTGCCCATGAACCGAAGGAACGACCATCCGGCCGGGCGCAATCTCGCCGATGCGGCCCGTCAGGCTCACAACGTCGTCGCCGTCCATCTCGTCGACCTTTGACAGCACCACCACGTGCGATACGTCGATCTGGCGGCGCACCGCGGGAGCGATGCGCGTGTCCCCCAGTTGGGATGGGAGTTGCTGTGCATCGGTGACGGCCACGACGCCGTCCAGCGTGCAGCCTGCGGCAGACTCGACTGCCAGCGCCAGCGTGGCTGGGTCGGCGACCCCGCTGGCCTCCACCACGATGGCATCGCTCGTCTGGGAGTTTGCGAGCCGTTCCAGGGTTTCAGCGAGGTCGTCCACCAAAGCGCAACACGCGCAGCCATTGGTGAGTTCGACTCGGTCGGGTGTTCGTGACGCCACCGGCAGCCCGTCGATTGCAGCCGCATCGATGTTCACGGGCCCGATGTCGTTCACGACCGCAGCAATTCGCAGGCCGGCGGGTGCGGCCAGCAGCCGGCGCAGCACCGTGGTCTTGCCGCTGCCGAGGAATCCTGTCAGCACCGTGACGCCGACGGCTTCCCCAACGCCGTCATCGGACTGCCGGCGTGCCGCTGCGATCGAGCCGACAGCGGCCTGCCACGCAGTGTCGAAGTTGTCTGGCGGCACATGCGTTGCGTCTGTGGGGCGGGGATAGTTCATGTCGATAACGGTGACCGCGCCTGCGGGCGCACACTGCCTCCATCGAGGGTTCTATCGGATGATGTCCCTCAGCACGACCAGCAACCCCGATGACGGCCCCAAACTCCTGTTCGCCACTGTGCAGTGCCTGGCCCACGCATCCGTTCAACCTCTGCGCATATCGAAAACATGAACGTTGCGCATAGAGATCAGAGTAGAATTGGTGTCAATGTGCGCCAGCCAACCAGAGGCCTGCAATTCCGCCGCGTGCGCCACATCTGTCCGCAATTGGTGCCACGATTCCCGGTGTTGGCCCGACGCGGCTCCCTCAGCCAAGTTGCCGCGTGGATGATTGCCCGACGTCGGCCGATCCTTCCACGGGGGGGGGGGGGTCGCAGATTCGGCGGCTGCTCGCATTGGCTGCAGCGGCGCTGCTCAGCGGGTCCCTAGGACTGTTTGCCGGCACTAGCGCCAGTGCGCAGGTGGCCAGCCCGGCGATCTCGTCGGTCTCGATCTCCTCGTCGCCCGCCAACACACTGTTCTACCTGACCGGGGAAACGATCCGGTTCTCGGTGAACTTCACTGCTGTCGTGGAGGTCGAGGGCTCCCCCACTCTCGCCGCTGACGTCGGCGGGACCGAGCGCGAGGCTGCCTTCGAGTCGGTCCGCGGCAGCGAGATGCTGTTCGGTTACACGGTCACTGACGACGATTTCGACAGCGACGGGGTGAGCGTGGGCGCCGACTCGCTCAGCCTCGGCTCCGGTGGCGCCATCGCCGACTCCGCCAGCCGCGTCGCGTCGCTCACTCACAGCGCCGTGGCCGCCGGCACCGGACACCGAGTGAACATGAGCATCGTGACCGTCGCGGCCGACAGCGGTGACGTTCCGGTGCCGGAGAACGAGAGCGCAAGGTTCACGCTGTCCCGGACGGGGAGCCTGTCGCGAGCGCTGACCGTCTCGCTGCGGGCCGAACGACGGCAGTACTTCGTCTACACGTCGAGGGTTCCGTCGGCTGTGGAGTTCGAGGCGGGGCAGGCGACGGTTCAATTCGAGGTGCCGTTGCACAACGACTCCGACGTGGAGACCGAGGACGGCTCGCTCACCGTCATCGTGGCGCAGGGCGAGGGCTATCTGGTCGGGTCGCCGGGTTCTGCCGTTGCGCTTCTGACCGACGACAACGACTACCTGTTCACAATTAGTTCGAGCACCGGCGGCCACATTATCGAAGGGCAGCGATCCAGCGTCACGATGACGGTGACGCTGCGTAGCGACGGGCCAGTACGGGACAGGCGTCCGGATCCCATCGGTTTCCTCGTTGCCGCAAGAAACATCGAAACGACGAGCACCAGACAACCTTCCCTGCACCCGGGGGACATTATGGGCTTTGCTGCCGAAATTGGAGTGGAGCCCGAGGACTGGGAAATCTTCACCACACAGGATCCCTTCGGGCGACCCCTCGATCAGTACGGCATCACTATCCCTGTACACACGACGATCTTCGATGATCTCGAGCCGGAGATCCCCGAGCGGTTCCGGGTGATCGTCGACAGATCGCGCTTCACTGCGCGAAGGACGTTTGTTGGAATCCTTCCGATCGAATCGGTCTTTCAGATCGTGGACAACGAAGGCAGCTTCGATGTCCGCGTCGATCGGCCTCGCGTGATGGACATCGTGGAGGGCGACGTGTTGGAACTCGGACTCACGGCCGTGTCACGATTTCGATTTGTCCCGCCCGCGTCCACCGCCGTGGAGGTCGAGCTCGAGTTCGAAGACGGCACCGCCTCCCACGGGACCGACTTCGTGCAGCTCGATCGTTCGACATCGGCCACCGAGACCGTCGAGATCACCGGTTTCGGCACGGTCGACCTCGGCGATCATAGGCGCCACCAGGCAACCAGCACCGTGAGAATCAGCGCCATCGACAACAACGACGTGGACGCCGTACGGGAGTTCGGGGTGCGTTTCGCCAAGACACCCATCGCACCGGACGATCAGGACTACGACGCCGACGAATGTGCAGGCGATCCGCCACCCGACACACCGACCTGTTACGGCCAGAATCACTTCCTCGATTTCTTCCCGGCCGATCTCGACGGCGACGCCGGGCTGTCCGGCTATTCCATGGTCGTGCGCATCCACGACAACGACGCCACACCGGTCGCGGTCGCAGCGGACGCGTCAAGCATCGACGAGGGCGAGGACGCTGTGTTCACCGTGACGCGCAATCCCTCCGCTGCCGATCTCTTGGACCCGCTGACGGTCAGCTTCGACATCACCGAGACAGCCGGCTTCATCGACTACAGCGACGGGTTCGTGCTTCCCACCTCGGTCACCATCGCCGCCGGCGACACGACGGCCACGATCACGATCCCGACAGTGGACGACAACGTCGGTGACGGCCCCGGCGAGGTCGTCGCCACGCTCCGACCGGGGACGGCTGAGCCGGGCAGCAGGTACTCCTACACGCTGGCCGGCAGATCCGCGAGCGTCGCAGTGTCCGAAGACGAGCCGGTGATGACCATCGCGGATGCGTCGGTCTCGGAGGGCGCGGGCACCGTCGATCTGGTCGTCACGCTGTCCGGAACGAGTGCCGATGCCATCGGCTTTGCGTGGGCGACCGAGACCGGAACCGGCGACTCCGCCGCCACCGCGGGCCAGGACTACGAATCCGCCGGCGGAACCGCGGAGATTCCGGCCGGCCAGACCTCCGCAACCCTCACGGTGACGATCACCGACGACGCTCTCGACGAACCCGACAGCGAGACGTTCGCTGTCGATCTGTCAGCCGTCACAGGCGCGTCGGTAGCGCAGCCACGGGCGACGGTGACCGTCACCGACAACGACGCCCTGCCGGGATTCTCGATCTCCGATGCCGAAGCCACCGAAGGCTCGGGTGCCTCAGTTGAGTTCACTGTCAGTCTGGACGCGCCGAGCGGGCGGCCCACCGAGGTGGAGTGGCTGGCGGTCAGCGACGAGGACGACGACTGGCCGGCGTCGGAGGACTTCGACTACCAGAGGATCGGCGGCACGCTCGCGTTTGCGGCCGGCGAGACGGAGGCGACCGTCTCGGTGCAGTTGCTCGACGACGGCGATCACGAGCCGACCGAGACGTTCGAGCTGCGTCTCGCCAACGCGACCAACAGCGTCATCACCGACGACACCGGCGAGGGTCGCATACTCGACGACGACACTCCCACGATCAGCATCGACGACCTGTCGGTCTCCGAGAGCGCCGGAACGGCACAGGCCACGGTCCGTCTGAGCAGGCCCGCCTACGGCGAGGTCACGCTTCGTTACGGGACCGCCGCCGGCACAGCCATAGCAGTCGGGGACTACACGGCGCAGAGCCAGGTCGGGGTGACCATTCCCGCCGGGCTGACTACCGCGACCGTTGCCGTGCCCATCGTGGCCGACGACATGTACGAGGCCGATGAGAGCTTCTTCGTGGACCTGAGCGGCGCCGACGGTGCCGATCTGGGGAGCGACACGCGGGCGGTGATCACCATCGTTGACGACGACGCGCCGCCCACGCTCTCGGTCGCCGACGCACAAGCCGTTACCGAGGGCGCCGGGCCGCTCGTGTTCACCGTCACGAGAGCCGGCCAGACCAGCCTGCCGGCGACCTTCGCATGGTCTACGGCCGACGGCAGCGCCGAAGCCGGCTCGGACTTCACCGCGGCGAGCGGCACAGTGACCATCCCTGCGATGTCGTCTTCGGCGCAGCTGCGGGTGCAGGTCGTGTCCGACTCGGTGGCCGAGGACGACGAGACGGTCGCGGTCACGCTGAGCAATCCGGTGAATGCCGTCATCATCGACGGTGCCGCCACCGGGGTGATCCTGGACGACGACCAGACGGGCACCAGAACGCCGGGAGTGGTGGTGAATCCCTCCGCGGTGACCGTCGAGGAAGGCGGTACCGCGAACTACGCGGTGAGGCTGTCATCGCAGCCGGCGGCGGAGGTGACGGTGGCGATCGCCGGCCATTCCGGCACAGATCTGTCCCTGTCGGGAATGAGTCTGGGCAGCGATGACACGCTGACGTTCACCACGGCGGATTGGAATACGGACCAGACGGTGATGATCAATGCCGCCCCGGATGCCGACGCCGTGGACGACGCGACGGTGACGCTCACCCACATCGCGACCAGCGGCAGTCACACCTCGGCGCCGGTGGCCGTGGCCGTGACGATCAACGAGACCGACACGGCCGAGGTGGTGGTGGCCCCCGCCAAGCTGGAGGTCGCCGAGAACGGGAGCAGCACCTACACCGTCCGGTTGGCCACCCAGCCGTCGGCCGACGTGACAGTCACTGTCACCGGTCACACCGGCAGCGATCTCACCGTGTCCGCCGCCAAGCTCACCTTCACACGCGACAATTGGAGTACCGACCAGACGGTGACGGTCACCGCGGCGTCCGACGCCGACGGCGTGAACGACGAGGTGGCGCTGGCGAACACCGCAAGCGGGGGCGGGTACGGTGCCGCGGAAGCGGCGATCGTGGACGTGACGGTCATCGACGACAGCTCGGCCGCGATCGTGGTGAAACCGTCGCCGATCACGATGGCCGAAGGCAGCAGCTCGAGTTACACGGTGGAGCTGGCGTCGCTGCCGTCGGCGGATGTGACAGTCACCGTCTCAGCCCCCGAGGGCGACCTGACGATCCTGCGCGTCGATCCGAGAACTCTTCGCTTCACGCCGTCGGATTGGGACCAGCCCCAGACGGTGACGCTGACAGCCGGCTACGACGTGGACACCGCCGACGACATAGTGACGCTCACCCACAGCGGCGAGGGCGGTGGATACGACGGGCAGTCGGCGGAACTGCCAGTCACCATCTCCGACGTTGAGAGCCGTGCCGAAGTGCTGGTGATACCCGCTTCGCTCTCGATCCACGAGGGCGACCCAGGCGGGCAGACCTACTCGGTGGCGTTGGGCGCCCAGCCGACGGGGGACGTGACGGTCACCATCAGCGGCCACGCCGGCAGCGACGTGACGCTGTCGGGGGCGACGTTGACCGACAACGCGTTGACCTTCACCGTCACGAACTGGGATGCCGCCCAGGTTGTGACGCTCACCGCCGCCGAGGACCCCGACACCGCGAATGACGATGTCACATTGACCAACACCGCCGCTGGCGGCGGCTACGGCACGGCCACGGCGAGCGACGTGGCGGTGACGGTTGTCGACAACGACGCGCCAGGGCTGGTGGTGACCCCCACCGAGGTGCGGGTCACCGAAGGCGACGACGCCGGGGCGAGCTACGAGATCTCGCTGGCGAGTGCACCGACGGGCCTGGTGCGGGTATCGATCTCGGCCAACTCCACGGCCGTTTCCCTGGTCGACGCCGTTTGGTTCACGACCACGGACTGGAGCGATCCCCAAACGATCATCGTCACGGCGGGCAACGACGCCGACCTCGCCGACGAGAACGTGAGATTGAACCACCGCGTGACATCCGGGAGCTACGGGGCGGCGGCAGTCCAAACGCGACTGATCGTCGAAGACGACGACGTGCCGGGGTTGGCCGTGAACCCGCAGATGTTGAGCATGATCGAGGGCGCTTCGGCGACCTACGAGGTGAACTTGACGGCGGCGCCGTCGGAGAACGTGACGGTCACGATTAGCGGTCATGGTGACAGCGACGTGACGCTGACGGGCACCACGTTGGCCGCCGATGCGTTGACGTTCACTACCGCTGACTGGAACCAGGCGCAGTCGGTGACGGTGGCTGCCGGCCAGGATGCCGACACGACCGACGACATGGCGACGCTCAGCCATACGGCTAGCGGCGGCGGATACGACTCCCTCGAACCGGTCGGCGTGCCGGTGACGGTCATCGACGACGACAGGCCGCGGATCGTCGTGCCAGGGGCGGTGACCGTTGTCGAGAACGCCTCGGCCACTTACGGCGTGAAGTTGGCGGTCCAGCCATCAGCGGAGGTGAAGGTCGCGATCAGCGGCCATGCCGGCAGCGAAGTGACGCTGTCAGGGAACACCTTGAGCGGCGGCGAACTGACCTTCACGACGTCGAACTGGGCCAGCGCGCAGACGGTGACGGTTGCCGCGGCGGACGACGATGACGCGGTGAACGAATCGGTGGTGCTCACCCACACGGCCGGTGGCGGCGACTACGCGGGCCTGACGGCGCAGGTAGCAGTCACCGTGATCGACGACGACGAGCCGGAGATCATCGTCAGCGAATCCGAGGTGACCGTTGACGAGGCCGACCCCGACGGGGCGGTCTACGAGGTGCGGTTGGGGACCGAGCCGTCCCAGCAGGTGGATGTGGTCATCACCGGCGCTGTTGGTACCGATCTCGCGCTGACTCCAGAAGTCCTGACGTTCGACTCCTCGACGTGGGAGACGGCCAAGACGGTCAAGGTCACGGCGCCGCCTGATGTCGACACAATGCACGAAGAGGAGCTCATCGACCACCGCGGGAGCGGCGGTGAGTACGAAGGCGCGAGCAAGACGCTGACCGTCATCGTGCAGGACGACGACATCCCTCCGGGGGTGCTCATTGCTCCCACGGCGCTGACCGTGGCCGAGGGCGACATGGCGGGCGCGGATTACACGGTGGTGCTGACCTCGCAGCCCGCCGGGGACGTGACCGTCACCGTCAGCGGCGATTCGGGCACCGATGTCGCGGTGTCGGGCGACACCCTGACCAGCGGCGTGCTGACGTTCACCACGGCGAACTGGGCGACCGCCCAGACCATCAAGGTGACCGCCGCGGCCGACGACGACGCCCTCGCCGACGCCGACGTGACCCTGACCCACGCCATCGCCAGCGACGACGACACCGTCTACGACGCGCTGGCCGACCAGACCGTCACCGTGACAATCACCGAGAAAGACGCCGCCGGAGTGCTCATCGCCCCCACCACGCTGACCGTCACCGAAGGCGACCTGGCGGGCGCCAACTACACGGTGGTGCTGACCTCTGAGCCCGCCGGCGACGTGACGGTGACCGTCAGCGGCGACTCGGGCACCGATGTCGCGGTGTCGGGCGACACCCTGACCAGCAACATGCTGACGTTCACCACGGCGAACTGGGCGACCGCCCAGACCATCAAGGTGACCGCCGCGGCCGACGACGACGCCCTCGCCGACGCCGACGTGACCCTGACCCACGCCATCGCCAGCGACGACGACACCGTCTACGACGCGCTCGCGGACCAGACCGTCACCGTGACAATCACCGAAGATGACGCGGCCGGAGTGCTCATCGCCCCCACCACGCTCACCGTCACCGAAGGCGACCTGGCGGGCGCCAACTACACGGTGGTGCTGACCTCTGAGCCCGCCGGCGACGTGACGGTGACCGTCAGCGGCGACTCGGGCACCGATGTCGCGGTGTCGGGCGACACCCTGACCAGCGGCGTGCTGACGTTCACCACGGCGAACTGGGCGACCGCCCAGACCATCAAGGTGACCGCCGCGGCCGACGACGACGCCCTCGCCGACGCCGACGTGACCCTGACCCACGCGATCGCCAGCAACGACGACACCGCCTACGGCGCGCTCGCGGACCAGACCGTCACCGTGACCATCACCGAGAAAGACACCGCCGCGGTGCTCATCGCCCCCGCCACGCTGACCGTCACCGAGGGCGACCCGGCGGGCGGGGACTACACGGTCGTGCTGACCTCCCAGCCCGCCGGGGACGTGACCGTCACCGTCAGCGGCCACGCCGGCACCGATGTCACGGTGTCGGGCAGCACCCTGACCGACGGCGTGCTGACGTTCACCAGGGCGAACTGGGCGACCGCCCAGACGATCAAGGTGGTCGCGGAGGAAGACGACGATGCCGACGGCACGCTCGACACCGGCTTCGGCACCGCCGGCACAACCACCACCGACATCGGGAACGACAGCTCCGACGCGGCGTGGGCGGTGGCGCTGCAGACCGACGGCAAGATCATCGCCGCCGGAGAATCCGCTAACGATTTCGTGGTCGTGCGCTACAACGCCGACGGCACGCTCGACACCGGCTTCGGCACCGCCGGCACAACCACCACCGACATCGACAACAACAGCTCCGACAGGGCGTGGGCGGCGGTGCTGCAGCCCGACGGCAAGATCATCGCCGCGGGACATTCCTGGGCCGATTTCGCGTTGGTGCGCTACAACGCCGACGGCACGCTCGATACCGGCTTCGGCACCGCCGGCACAACCACCACCGACATCGACAACAACAGCACCGACGCGGCGTATGCGGTGGCGCTGCAGCCCGACGGCAAGATCATCGCCGCCGGAGACTCCGAAGGCGCTTTCGTGGTCGCGCGCTACAACGCCGACGGCACGCTCGACACCGGCTTCGGCACCGCCGGCACAACCACCACCGACATCGACAACAACAGCTTGGACGTGGCGCATGCGGTGGCGCTGCAGACCGACGGCAAGATCATCGCCGCCGGAGACTCCGGTCTCGATTTCGCGTTGGTGCGCTACAACGCCGACGGCTCGCTCGACACCGGCTTCGGCACCGCCGGCACAACCACCACCGACATCGACAACAACAGCTCCGACAGGGCGTGGGCGGTGGCGCTGCAGACCGACGGCAAGATCATCGCCGCCGGACAATCCGAAGGCGATTTCGTGGTCGTGCGCTACAACGCCGACGGCTCGCTCGACACCGGCTTCGGCACCGCCGGCACAACCACCACCGACATCGACAACAACAGCTCCGACGGGGCGTGGGCGGTGGCGCTGCAGACCGACGCCAAGATCATCGCCGCCGGACAATCCGAAGGCGATTTTGTGGTCGTGCGCTACAACGCCGACGGCTCGCTCGACACCGGCTTCGGCACCGCCGGCACAACCACCACCGACATCGGGAACGACAGCTTCGACGTGGCGCTGGCGGTGGCGCTGCAGACCGACGGCAAGATCATCGCCGCCGGATATTCCGCTAACGATTTCGTGGTCGTGCGCTACAACGCCGACGATGACGTGACGCTGACCCATGCCATCGCCAGCGCCCACGACGCCGCCTACGACGCGTTGACGGACCAGACCGTCACCGTGACCGTCAAGGCCGCCCCGGGGGTGACCATCTCGCCCACGACCCTGACGGTCGCCGAGGGCGACGCCACGGGAGTCAGCTACACGGTGGTGCTGAACAGCCAGCCCGCGGGGGACGTGACGGTGACGATCAGCGGCCATGACGAGACGGACCTGAGCATCGCGAGCGCGGGACTGAGCGCTGACGACGAACTGACCTTCACCACGGCCAACTGGGGCACGGCGCAGACGGTGACGGTGAAAGCCGCCGAGGACGACGACGCGGTGACCGACGCCGACGTCACCCTGACCCACGCCATCGCCAGCAACGACGACACGGTCTACGACGCGCTCGCGGACCAGACCGTCACCGTGACCGTCACCGAGAACGACGCCGCCGGGGTGCTCATCGCTCCCGCCACGCTGACCGTCACCGAGGGCGACCCGGCGGGCGGGGACTACACGGTGGTGCTGACCTCTGAGCCCGCGGGGGACGTGACGGTGACCGTCAGCGGCGCTTCGGGCACCGATGTCGCGGTGTCGGGCGACACCCTGACCGGCAACGTGCTGACGTTCACCACGGCGAACTGGGCGACCGCCCAGACGATCAAGGTGACCGCCGCGGCCGACGACGACGCCGTCGCCGACGCCGACGTGACCCTGGCCCACGCGATCGCCAGCAACGACGACACGGTCTACGACGCGCTGGCCGACCAGACCGTCACCGTGACCGTCACCGAGAACGACGCCGCCGGGGTGCTCATCGCCCCCGCCACGCTCACCGTCACCGAAGGCGACATGGCGGGCGCCAACTACACGGTGGTGCTGACCTCCCAGCCCGCCGGGGACGTGACCGTCACCGTCAGCGGCGACTCGGGCACCGATGTCGCGGTGTCGGGCGACACGCTGACCAGCGGCGTGCTGACGTTCACCACGGCGAACTGGGCGACCGCCCAGACGATCAAGGTGACCGCCGCGGCCGACGACGACGCCGACGCCGACGCCGACGTGACCCTGGCCCACGCGATCGCCAGCGACGACGACACCGCCTACGGCGCGCTGGCCGACCAGACCGTCACCGTGACAATCACCGAGAAAGACGCCGCCGGGGTGCTCATCGCCCCCGCCACGCTCACCGTCACCGAAGGCGACCCGACAGGCGCCAACTACACGGTGGTGCTGACCTCCCAGCCCGCCGGGGACGTGACCGTCACCGTCAGCGGCGATTCGGGCACCGACGTCGCGGTGTCGGGCGACACGCTGACCAGCGGCGTGCTGACGTTCACCACGGCGAACTGGGCGACCGCCCAGACCATCAAGGTGACCGCCGCGGCCGACGACGACGCCGACGCCGACGCCGACGTGGCCTTGGCCCACGCGATCGCCAGCGACGACGACACCGTCTACGACGCGCTGGCCGACCAGACCGTCACCGTGACGATCACCGAGAACGACGCCGCCGCGGTGCTCATCGCCCCCGCCACGCTGACCGTCACCGAGGGCGACATGGCGGGCGCCAACTACACGGTCGTGCTGACCTCTGAGCCCGCCGGCGACGTGACGGTGACCGTCAGCGGCGATTCGGGCACCGACGTCACGGTGTCGGGCGACACGCTGACCAGCGGCGTGCTGACGTTCACCACGGCGAACTGGGCGACCGCCCAGACGATCAAGGTGACCGCCGCGGCCGACGACGACGCCCTCGCCGACGCCGACGTGACGCTGACCCACGCGATCGCCAGCGACGACGACACGGTCTACGACGCGCTGGCGGACCAGACCGTCACCGTGACCATCACCGAGAAAGACGCCGCCGCGGTGACCATCTCGCCCACGACCCTGACGGTCACCGAAGGCGACGCCACGGGGGTCAGCTACACGGTGGCGCTGAACAGCCAGCCCGCGGGGGACGTGACGGTGAGCGTCAGCGGCGATTCGGGCACCGACGTCGCGGTGTCGGGCGACACGCTGACCAGCGGCGTGCTGACGTTCACCACGGCGAACTGGGCGACCGCCCAGACCATCAAGGTGACCGCCGCGGCCGACGACGACGCCCTCGCCGACGCCGACGTGACCCTGACCCACGCGATCGCCAGCACCGACGACACCGTCTACGACGCGCTCGCGGACCAGACCGTCACCGTGACGATCACCGAGAAAGACGCCGCCGCGGTGCTCATCGCCCCCGCCACGCTGACCGTCACCGAAGGCGACATGGCGGGCGCCAACTACACGGTCGTGCTGACCTCTGAGCCCGCCGGCGACGTGACGGTGACCGTCAGCGGCGCTTCGGGCACCGACGTCACGGTGTCGGGCGACACGCTGACCAGCGGCGTGCTGACGTTCACCACGGCGAACTGGGCGACCGCCCAGACGATCAAGGTGACCGCCGCGGCCGACGACGACGCCCTCGCCGACGCCGACGTGACGCTGACCCACGCGATCGCCAGCGACGACGACACGGTCTACGACGCGCTGGCGGACCAGACCGTCACCGTGACCATCACCGAGAAAGACGCCGCCGCGGTGACCATCTCGCCCACGACCCTGACGGTCACCGAAGGCGACGCCACGGGGGTCAGCTACACGGTGGCGCTGAACAGCCAGCCCGCGGGGGACGTGACGGTGAGCGTCAGCGGCGATTCGGGCACCGACGTCACGGTGTCGGGCGACACGCTGACCAGCGGCGTGCTGACGTTCACCACGGCGAACTGGGCGACCGCCCAGACCATCAAGGTGACCGCCGCGGCCGACGACGACGCCCTCGCCGACGCCGACGTGACCCTGACCCACGCGATCGCCAGCGACGACGACACCGTCTACGACGCGCTCGCGGACCAGACCGTCACCGTGACCGTCACCGAGAAAGACGCCGCCGCGGTGCTCATCGCCCCCGCCACGCTGACCGTCACCGAAGGCGACATGGCGGGCGCCAACTACACGGTCGTGCTGACCTCTGAGCCCGCCGGCGACGTGACGGTGACCGTCAGCGGCGCTTCGGGCACCGACGTCACGGTGTCGGGCGACACGCTGACCAGCGGCGTGCTGACGTTCACCACGGCGAACTGGGCGACCGCCCAGACGATCAAGGTGACCGCCGCGGCCGACGACGACGCCCTCGCCGACGCCGACGTGGCCTTGGCCCACGCGATCGCCAGCGACGACGACACGGTCTACGACGCGCTGGCGGACCAGACCGTCACCGTGACCGTCACCGAGAAAGACGCCGCCGCGGTGCTCATCGCCCCCGCCACGCTGACCGTCACCGAAGGCGACATGGCGGGCGCCAACTACACGGTGGTGCTGACCTCTGAGCCCGCGGGCGACGTGACCGTCACCGTCAGCGGCGATTCGGGCACCGACGTCGCGGTGTCGGGCGACACCCTGACCAGCGGCGTGCTGACGTTCACCACGGCGAACTGGGCGACCGCCCAGACCATCAAGGTGACCGCCGCGGCCGACGACGACGCCCTCGCCGACGCCGACGTGACCCTGACCCACGCCATCGCCAGCGACGACGACACCGCCTACGACGCGCTGGCCGACCAGACCGTCACCGTGACCGTCACCGAAGATGACGCCGCCGGGGTGCTCATCGCCCCCGCCACGCTCACCGTCACCGAAGGCGACCCGACAGGCGCCAACTACACGGTCGTGCTGACCTCTGAGCCCGCCGGGGACGTGACCGTCACCGTCAGCGGCGATTCGGGCACCGACGTCACGGTGTCGGGCGACACCCTGACCAGCGGCGTGCTGACGTTCACCACGGCGAACTGGGCGACCGCCCAGACCATCAAGGTGACCGCCGCGGCCGACGACGACGCCCTCGCCGACGCCGACGTGACCCTGACCCACGCGATCGCCAGCGACGACGACACCGTCTACGACGCGCTGGCCGACCAGACCGTCACCGTCACCACCACCGAGAAAGACGCCCCGAGTCGACGCCTCCCGCCAGCCCCGAGGCAGTTCTGGCAGTACAGCGCAACTCAGGACAGCATCGCCGTGGCATGGTTCTCAGTGCGCACAGCAGCGGAGTACGCGCTGGAGATGCGAGCGAGCGGCACGACCGCCTGGAACCGGATCAACGGGGATTTCGACTACCTGCCCAGCAGGACCGACAATCGCCGGATCATTGCGGTAGCCACGGGCCTCAACTGCGACATGGCATACGAGTTTCGAGTGGCCGCACGCGGCGACGGCGGAAGGTACGACCGTCAATTCGGCCCCGAGTCATTCGCCGTGGGACGAACCGAACGATGCCCTCAGCCCGACGAGATCACCAATCTGCTCGTCACCATCGAGTTGGATTGCGCCGTCCTGACCTGGACGGCACCAACAGGAACCAGAGCCACTGGCGTGCAAGTGGTCCGCAGCCGCTTCGTCGACTATCCGGTCCCAAGTACGGCGCCGCTCGATCCCTCTGCTGATTACGAGTACCTGAGTTCGGCCGTCGTGTTCGAGAGTCTGTCGAGCACTGTGACCACCTATCAGGATTGCTCGACGGACTACCCAGTTCCGGGTTACGCGTACTCCTATGCCGTGTACGCCCTTGATACTGAGGGCCGAAGGTTCGGCCACTACCCATCGGGCATCATGCCCTACGGGCCGTCGAACAGGCCCGAGAGAGTCGCAAACGTGCGACTCACGGCATCCACTGCCGCATCGCGGCAACTTGAGTGGAATCCTTCGCCAGATTGGAGACTTGCCATCAAAACCACGGTCAGACAGCCAGGATCAACATCAGATCCGCGGTCGTGGGCGCCCAATCCCGACCCATGGATCACGGGGTATCGCGTTGAGCGCCGCGAATACTCGCCCAAGCCGTCGCCGACGCCATTTGTACGCGGTTGGACGCTGCTGGGTGATGACTGGGAGGTCGTTCGCCACGAGGCCGATGGGGACACCTCGACGGTCTTCATCGACAACGCAGACGCTGGCGACAGGCTGTACGTCTACCGAGTCTGGCCATACAACAAGTACGGCACCTCGCGCTACTCCCCCAAGGCCTTTGAATGGGCCTTCATGGAACCGAGCTGACGCTGCATCGCCCGAAGCCTCGCACTCCTGAACTTCGAGTGGCGTGTCCGGTGCCTCGCTCCGTACCCAGGCATCACCGCATCATCGCCGGGACAAACAACCATGATCGCGTCTGATGCGTCAGTAGACCCGTGGCACGATGCGCCACGGCACCTTTGCGCGGTACTGCTCCCAGAGACTGCCGTACTTTCTTGCGCATCGTCGATCGTCGGCACGCTCCCGCGGGACCAGCAGCGCTACGTAGTACAGCGGGTACAGCCAAGGACCGAGCACCAGCGGCCAGCCGAGAGCCAGCGCTAAACCGGTCGCCATGGCAATCTCGCCGAGGTAGTTGACGTGCCGTGACAGACCCCAGAAGCCGCTGCACAGCACACGGCGCTCACTGTCTGTGAGCGTTCGGGGAGCCAGACCCAGAAATGCCCGTTCGGGGTCCTGCTTGAAACGGAACTTCTGCAGGTTCGCGCCCCGCGACAGGGTCCACCCGGCAAAGAACACCAGCGTCGCCGTGACCATCAGCCAGACGGGCATGTGCGGATTGGGGCGATCTGCCACCGACCACAAGCCCACTGCGTAGAAGAACGGATACCAGCAGAGGCAGCCCCACACGAGCTTGAACCCCACGCGTTCCGCGAAGAGGTCATAGGTGTAGAGGTGGACCTGCTCGAAGACGAGGTAGTCGCACACGAACCAGGTGAACAGCACGACGTAGAGCACGACTCCTGGCGATGGATCGTCGGGGTAGGCCATGAAGTGGTGGGCCGCGAACGAGAGCAGGTTGAGCTCGAGCAGGACGGCGCCCGCCAGATACAGGAACATCTTTGTGTCGGCGCGGCCGCCAAATGCCTGTGGGTTGATCCGGCGCCCGAGATAGAGCTCCGCCAGCAGGCCTCCTCCCCTGGAAGTCGCACTCAGCACCACCGCAGCCGATGCCAGCAAGCCCAGGATCAGAGCACCCGCAGCGCCCGCCCAGCGGTGCTGCCAGAACCAATCCCACGGCATGACGCCCGAGGAGCACGCGGTGATCCAGAGCCCTAACGTGACCACGAGCACCGGTAGACCGTTGAGTCGATAGCGCAGCACCTCACCGCTGTGCTCATCGCGCACGTATCCCGCCGCACGCCGCGCCGGCAGCGCTAGGTGCAGCACCCCGATGAGAGCAAGAACAGCCCAAGGCGCAAAGAAACCCGCCACGAGGTTGGTCACGTCAGGTGTCTCGTGTTCCTGCCGATAAGCCGGATCGCCGCCTTCCGAGAAAGGAGACGCCCCATGAGCACAGCCGTGATCCGGTTGACAAAGCCCGGCACCAGCCGCGGCCCTCGGCCGAGCCCATCGAGTGTTCGGCGCGCAGCCTCATCGGGAGACAGCATGCCGGGCACGTCGCGGCCGAACGATCGCATATACCCCGGGGTGCGCATCGCGCCGGCGCAGCAGGCGACAACGTCGATGCCGTGCGATCGCAGTTCGTACCAGAGCCCCTCGGCGAGAATGAGGTTGAACGCCTTGCTGGCCGCATAGACAGAAATGTGAGGTGTCCCTTGCAGGCCAGATAGCGATGACATCAGCACCACCGCGCCCCTGCCGCTGCTGCACATGAACGGCACCAGCGCGCGCAAGGCCAGCAGCGGTCCGCGCACGTTGACGTCCACCGCCTGGGAGATCTCCTCGTCGGGGGCTTCCAGGAACGGGCCCACCGGTGTGAACGCCGCGTTGTAGACGACGATCCCGAGGTCCAGCCCAGCGACAGCGTCGGCGAGCGCCCCGGCGAATGCGGGGTCGGCCAGATCCAGAACCACGCATCGAACTTCGACCCCGTGTTCGGCGATGAGCTGTTCAGCGCGTTCGGCCAGCAGGTCACCCCGGCGCGCCACCAGCACCAGGTTCATGCCGCGTACGGCGAGCTGAGTGGCGAACGCTGCGCCGAGCCCTTCCGAGGCACCGGCCACGACGGCCCACTTCCCGTATGTGCTCGCGAGGGAACGATCCCGCCCCAGCGATCTCCCAAAAACCGGCACCCGTCCTCCCGCGGTCAGGAATTGCCGCTTGCCTCAATTCACGATGTGGGCTCGCCTCCGAGCACAGTGTCGTGCACGGCAATGTCTCGCAGTGCCATCGGATCGACCTCGTAGGGATCGTCGTCAAGCACGGTGAAGTCGGCGAGCTTGCCGGCCTCGATCGAGCCCAACCGATCGTCGCGGGCCAGCACATGGGCTGCGTCGATGGTGATGGCGCGCAGTGCCCGATCCACTGAGATCCGCTCCCCCGGTGCCATCACGGTTTCGCCGTCTGCGCCCACTCGATTGACGGCACACCACGCAGCCAGCAGCGGCGACAGCGGCGTCACGACCAGATTGAAGTCGCTGTGCAGCGCAAACGTAGCGCCCGCCCGTACCAGCGAACCCAGTCGGGCCGTGGCCTCACTGCGGTCGGGGCCGAACCCGTGATCTGAATGCAGCTGCGCCCGGAAGTGCACGAAATAGACGTTCACGCTGGCGAGCCCGCCCAATGCCGCGAGCCGCTTCGCCTGCGCTGGTGTCGAGATGCAGTAGTGCTCGATCGTGAAGCGATGATCGAAGCGAGGGTGCTCGGCCTGAAGCGCAGCGAGCGTGTCCAGCGTCATGTCGACCGTGCGATCGCCGTTGGCGTGGGAGTGAATCTGAACGCCTGCCTGCCAGAACGGCCGCATCCGCTCCACCATGTCCTCCCATGGCACCTCACCGGTGTGGGCAGTGTCTTGGTCGAGGTAGCCCGGTGCGTTCATGACCAAGGTCATGGACGGGTAGGAGCCGTCGTTCACGTATTTCACGCCGTGGGTGTTCAGCCGATCGTCGCCCTCGGCCCGCTTCGCGGCCAAGAAGTCGAGCATGTCGCTGCCGTAGCTGCGCACCAGCTTCGGCTCGAAGGGAATCATGTAGATGCGCAGCGGGAACGTGCCATCGGCGATGGCCGCTGCATGGTCGTTCCATTCGGGTTCGAAGCCGTCCGCCATCCCCCACATCAGGTCTGCCGTGGTGGTGACACCGGCTGCCCGGGTGACCGCACCCATGCGATCGATGGCCGCACGGCCAGTACCCGGTCCGTACACCGAAGCGGCAACCGGGCGCGTCGCCCGGGCCGTTGCCTCGGTCTCCACGAACCAGCCATTCAGCCGACCGTCGGGATAGCGGCCCAGTCCGTGGCCGATGCTGTCATCGTCGACGCCGATGAGCTCCAGCATCGGGGAGTTCACATAGACAATGTGCGGCGCGTACGCGCAGACCCACATCGGCACGGTGTCGCTGATCTCGTCGAGCATGTCGCGGTCGAGGTGGCCGTCCTGGCTGGCGGGGTCGTAGCCCCAGGCGGTCAGCGGCTCGCTGGGATCGGCGTGCTCGGCGACCAGTGCCCGCAGTTGGTGCAGCACTGCGTCACGGCTCGGCAGTCCCTTGCGCAGCCCGGTCGGCGACGCCGAGTCGATCGGGCCGACGTAGTGCAGGCCCATGTAGGTGCCGCTGAGGCGCAGGTGGGTGTGCGGGTCGATGAAGCCCGGAAGGATCACCTTGCCGGCGTAGCGATCGTCGACATCGAAGGGGTAACGCCGCAGCCACGGTTGCATCGATTCCATTGACCCCACCGACACGATGCGACCGTCTGCGACGGCGACGGCGCTGCCATGAGGTCTGCCGGGATCCATCGTGTGAATCCGGGCCGCCGGGTACACGGTGATGCGTTCCATGCAACCCCCAATCAGGTCATAGTGGAAATGGTCTGCTCGGACCGCGATGGTGCCTCACGCTCAAAGCGCGGGTAGTCGGTTGAGCATTTCGCAAGGCCCGCACCGACAGTCTCCTAACTGTGAACGACGAATGCCTGCCGTCGGCCGAGGCCGAAGCGGTAGATCGAGAAGTCGGCGTCGAGGGCCACGGCCTCCCGGATGCCCAGCCGCTGCATGATCGCCCAGCTCGTGCGATCAACCAGAGAGAACCGTTGGTCAGCAAACGCCTCGCCGATGCTTGCCGCTGCCTCAAGATCTGCGACGATCGCCGGCTCGATGCGGGCAATGCCCATGCGGATCCCGTTCACGAGTCTCTCCGCGACGGCGATCCCGAGGCGCCTCGTGGCAAGGAACCAAGTCTCGACGATGACATGGTCGCTGGTCACCAACACGCCAGCGAACTCCTCGAGTCGACGTGCTGCCCTCACATGACCGGCGTCGTCGACGTCTGCGGCTGCGTACCACGCTGAGGTATCGACGAAGACGCTCACTCGCGACTGCGGAGCGTCGCTACCGCCTCTGCCACAGCCATCACCGTGCCTTCAGCGGCAATGTCGCTACCTCCCGAACTCCCGATGCCGACGATGGCTGAAACATCAGCATTGGTATCGACCCTGCCGAGGTCGCGATCGACCAAGCGCCGGATGTACTCGGCCATCGTGATCCCCAAAGAGGCCGCCTTCTGTTTCACCTGCACATGTTGCTCTGGTTCCAAGGCGATCTGTGTACGCATGATGTTACATCATAACAGCACTCACGCCCGTCCACAGCTCGCAGGACCGTGTTGCAGTGCGAAAGCCAAATGCTGCCGCCATCCGAGGTCCAACGACGAGGGACCGCGCCGGAAGTTCCGGCTGGGTTGTTGCCGAGATCGAGCCCGCTCAGGTCACCGAGGTGATGAAGGTCTCCAGCGCCTCGATGTGCTCTGCGGTGCTCTGGCAGTTCGCAGCGGGGTTGCCACCCCACTCGCACGTCGTGCTCTGGCAGTTGACGGAGAAGTGCGTGAAGCCAGCGTTACGGGCCTCGGCGACCAGCCCTGTCCACCGATCCGGGCCGATGCCGTAGTTGGCCTCGGCCTCAAGGGCGAAGTCAGCCGGGTCGCGGCCTTGGGCTGCGAGCATTTCCCGCAAGGTCTCCGCCAGCGCCACCGTGTCCGGCCCCGAGTCGCCGAACGTGAACCTGTCCCCCCCATCGGGCAGCCCGTCGCAAAGCGGCAGGCGTGTAGCCGCCGAACCAGATCGGGATGCGGCGGGCGGACCGCGGCCGGATGCCGGCCCGGTCGATCCGGTGAAACTCGCTCGTGTAGTCGATGACGTCGTGCTCCCAGAGCGCACGGATGACCGTGATCTGATCGTCGAGCAGGGCGCCGCGCCGCTCCTAGTCGGTGCCGAGCGATTCGGCGGCTTGGGCCCAGCCGTGCCCTGGAGGCATGAGCCGGGCGGGACGCGTACCTTGGTGGCGTGCCGTTGTCGGTGATCGGGATGATCGGCGTGTCGCCGCCCAAGGACGACTCGACCGTGCACGTCATCGAGGGCGGGCTGTCCCGCCAATTCCTCGAGGACTTCAGCCGAGCACACGATGAGGCCGGCTTCGACCTGGTGCTGGTGGGCTACACCTCGACGTCGGCCGACGGGTGGTCGGTGGCAACCCACGCGGCTTCGGTGACCGAGCGTCTCGGCTACCTCGTCGCACACCGGCCGGGCTTCGTAGCCCCCACGCTCGCAGCCCGCAAGGCGGCGACGTTCGACCAGCTCAGCGGCGGCCGCTTCGCCCTGCACATCATCGCCGGGGCCAGCGACAAGGACAATCAGCGCGACGGCGACTACCTGCCGAAGGCCGATCGGTACGCCCGCGCTGGCGAGTACATCGACGTCATGCGCCGGACGTGGACGGCGACGGAACCGTTCGACCACGAAGGGGCCTATTACCGATTCAGCAATGTGCGCGCAGACGTGCAGCCCCTCCAGCAGCCTTCACCACCGATCTTCTTCGGGGGTTCCAGCGGTGAGGCGCTGGAGATGGGGGCCGAGCGCTGCGATGTGTACGCCGTCTACGCCGAGCCCCGCGCCGCCATCGCCGAACGCTTCGACGACTTCCGCCGCCGGGCCGCCGCCTACGGACGCGCGCCGCGTTTCTCGATCAGCGTGCGGCCCATCTTGGGTGACACCGAAGGCGAGGCTTGGGACCGTGCTCATCGCATCTTGGGCGGCATCGAGGCTGCCGGCACAGACAAGCTGACCGTGGCGGGCAGTCATCGGGGCAAGCCCTACGACCACGGCGGCGAACGAATGCTGGCCTATGCCGCTGCGAGCGACGTGCACGACGAGCGGCTCTGGCTCAAGATCGCCGAGGCCACCGGCGCTCCTGGCAACACTTCGTGCCTCGTTGGCACGCCAGAGCAGGTGGCCGAAGCCATCCTGCGCTATTACAAGCTCGGACTGCAACCCGGGGGCGGACTCAGCGACGTGGGTTACGTGCTGATCCGGGGGTTCGATCCCTTCAACGACGCCGTGGACTTCGGCCGCGAGCTGATCCCGCGGATCAAGGCTGGCGTGGCGGAGCTCGATGCGGCATCGGACCACAGCGAGGCGGCTGAAGATTCCGGAGTGGCTGCCTTGGCCGCTGCCGATTGAGGCATCGGGCCGACAACAGGCCCACCGGACGATCGAACACCGCACAATCAGACCATCGAAATTGAGGGAGGAACCCATGCTGGACTTGGATCTTTCGGGGCGGGTAGCACTAGTGACCGGCGGCTCGAAGGGCATCGGCAGAGCGTCGGTGCAACTGATGGCCGATCACGGTGCGACGGTCGGCTTCTGTGCTCGCGGCCCGCAGGCGGTCTTCGATCTCGACAACTACCAACCCCGGTCGGGGACCGGGTCAGTACACGGGTACTTCGGCGACATGTCTGAGACGGATGCCGTGGAGGAGATACTCGAAGTTGCCGCGGATCAGATGGGTCCGATCGACATCCTCGTCAACAACGTCGGCGCCTCGCCGTCGCGCAACTTCCTGTACATGTCCGACGACGACTGGACCGACCTGCACCAACTCAACCTCATGTCGGCAGTGCGCTGCACCCGGTTCTGCCTGCCGCACATGCGCGAGCAGAAATGGGGTCGGATCATCATGATCGCCAGTGGCGCCGCCTTCTTCCCCAACGCAGCGCTCATCGACTATGCCGCCACCAAGGCAGCCATGGTTGCCACCGCCAAGGCTCTGGCGGGTAAGTACGGCGCCGACAACGTGCTCACCAACACGGTCATCCCCGGGCTCATCCGCACCGACATGTGGGAACGGGCAGCCGCCGAGATCGCAGAGTCGAACAACACTGACGCCGAGGCGATCTTCGCCCGGAACTCCACCGGCGTCCCCCTCGGCCGCTACGGCACCGCCGAAGAAGTTGCTTCGGGCGTGGTCTTCTTGGCCAGCAGCGCTGCCAACTACATCAACGGCACCTGCCTGACGATCGACGGCGGGGCCGGCACCCACGTCTGAGCCGGCTGCGATCTGAATCGGCCAACCCCGAGAAACGCGGCTCCAAAACTCCGTACAGCCGCGGGCTAGCTTCAGGGCACACGGGCGCCCGCTACTTTCTGGGCGCGAACCGCACGCACAGGACTGGAGCGAGACAATGGCGCACGCCTACACCAAGAAGGGCCTCGAGACGCAGGAGGCTGTGCAGTCGTTCATGGACGACCACATTTATCCCAACGAGCAGGAGTACCACGAGCAGTACGCCGAGCTCGCCGCCGCGGGAGACGTGCACGCCACGCCGGCGATCATGGAGAAGCTCAAGGCCGCTGCCCGCGAACGTGGGCTGTGGAACCTGTTCATCCCCCACCTCGACCCGCAAGCGCCCGGCACCAAGCTGTCCAACCTGGACTACTCGCCGATTTCAGAACAGCTCGGCAAGGTGACGTTCAGCTCCGAGGCGCTGAACTGCTCCGCGCCCGACACCGGCAACATGGAGATCCTGAATCTGTACGGCTCCGAGCGGGTCAAGCAGCAGTATCTGGCTCCGCTGCTCGAAGGCGAGATCCGGTCCACCTTCTCGATGACCGAGCCCGAGGTCGCCAGCTCTGACGCTTCCAACATCCGCCTGCGGATCGACCGCGACGGCGACGATTACGTGCTGAACGGCCGCAAGTGGTTCTCCTCAAATGCGCTGCGGCCCGAGTGCCAAGTGCTGATCGTGATGGGCAAGAACGACCCTGACGGGCCGCGTCACCGCCAGCAGTCCATGATCGTGGTCCCCCGGCATGCCGAGGGCATCTCGGTGGAACGCGACCCGCGGGTGTTCGGCTTCCATGACCGGGGCGGTCACCCTGAGCTGGTCTACGAGAACGTGCGCGTGCCCGAGGACCACATCCTGGGCGGCGAGGGCGAGGGCTTCGCCATCAGCCAAGCCCGCCTGGGCCCTGGCCGTATCCACCACTGCATGCGATCAATCGGCGTGGCCGAGCGTGCGCTGGAATGCATGTGCCTTCGCGCGCTCGAACGCGAGACCTTCGGCAAGTCGGTCGCCCAGCAGGGCCTGATCCAGGACTGGATCGCCGATGCTCGCATCGAGATCGACCAGGCCCGCGAGTACGTGCTGCACGTGGCACACCTCATGGACACGATCGGCAACAAGGCTGCGGCTCAGGAGATCTCCGGCATCAAGGTGGCCGTGCCGAACATGGCGCTCAAGGTGATCGACCGCGCCATCCAAGTGCACGGTGCTGGCGGCGTTACCCAGTTCTTCCCGCTGGCCGAGATGTACGCCCACATGCGCACGCTGCGGATCGCGGACGGCCCCGACGAGGTTCACAAGATGACCATCGCCCGCCGCGAACTCCGCCGCCACGATCCCGACTTCAGGATGCGTTAGCACATCCGAAACATCAGACACAGCCGATGAGCTGGTGCCGTGCCAGCAAACGCTTGCCGGTGTGGCGCTTCTCTGTGCAAAATCACTCGCTCAGCGAACATTTCTGCACAGAGAACTGATCCTGTCGAGGCTGGCGCGAGGCATTCAGCCCGCCTCAACCACGCAAACGTTTGTGGCCACGGAACTAAGTTGGCGCGATGCTCGCAGTTGGCGATGTGGAGTCGTTCTACGCCGACGGCTTCGTCACGGTCGACGCGCTGATCGACCGGGCTCTGGTCGATCCCCTGAAAGAGCGGTTCGAGCGGCTGTTCCGCGGCGATTTCGAGACGGGCATCTCTCCAGACGAAGTCAACTGGCTCGAAGACCGCAGTGATCCGACGCTGACGCGCCAGATCTGCAATGGCTGGAAGGCCGACAGGCTCATTGCGTCGACTGTGCTCGACGCTCGCCTGGGTGAGGCCGTTGCCAAGTTGGCCGGCTGGCCCGGTGCTCGCATCGTCCAGGACAATGTGCTGTGGAAGCCGCCAGGAGCCCGGTCGCTGGGATTCCATCGCGACAACGCCTACCTGTCCTGGTACACGCCGACGGAGATGTTCTCGTGCTGGATCGCTCTGGACGACACGGTGGCGGGCGGAGGCACCTTGGAGATTGCGCGGGGCTCGCATCGCTGGCCTACCGCAGGCGACCTGTTCGGGGAGTTTCATGCCCCCGACGACTACCGGGCCCCGGTCGCGGCAGCCGCTGAAGCCGCGGGCGTCGAGTTAGACATCGCGCCGGTCGAAGTGACCGCGGGAGGCGGGTCATTCCATCACGGCTGGGCCTGGCACGGCTCGGGGCCCAACAGCTCCGACCGTCACCGGCGAACCCTGGTGCTGCACTGCGCCAGCAGCGACGCCCGGTTCAACCGGGACGGCTTCGGCGAGGGCAACGGACCCATCTACTCCCGCTACGCCCGCCTCGCCGACGACGAGATGGACGAGAACCACTTCCCGATCCTGTGGCGCAACGACGGATACCGAACCCCCGGCATTTAGGGGCGGCGCGGATAGGTGACGTCTAGGAAAGTTGCTCACGCCTTCTTTGTGCAAATTTGCCGTCTGTGGCGGCATTTCTGCGCAAAGTCGAGAACCGCGGGGCTGCCCGACATCGCCGCCTATCCGCTAGGGCTCTTAGCTCGGTGACCACAAGTCATTGCGTCGTAGCGGCGACCCTCGGCGTGGTGCCGTGTGTGGTTGGGGTCCCTATGACGGTCCGAGCGCTCGGCGTGCGATGGCTGCGGCGGTCTGGGTTCGGGTGGCTCCGCTGTGTCGCAGCACGGTTGCGTCGGGCAGGATTGCGCGGGTCTGATCCTTCACTGCTGCGGTGATCGCGGCGGGCCCGCCGATGAACACCACTCTGGTCGGCCGGTAGTCGCGCAGTATCTCGGCGGCTTCGACCGAGAGTCGCCCACCTTCGGTGTAGAGCACCGCGGAACCCGCGGTGCGCGCCGAGAGCGCGGCTGCGGCGCCGATGTCGGGCGGACTCCAGCCATTGGCCACGATGATCGTCAGCTCACCGGTTGGTGCCGCGAGGTGCGGGCCCAAGAACCTCCGGGCCACCCCTGCGGCTGTTGCGGTTCTGGTGGCGCCGCTGACGCGCTCAATGATCGCACCGGGCACGGCGTTGCTCATTTGCGACACTGCGGCAGGCTCCACGGCGGCCTCGCCGCCCACGATGAGCACGCGGGCCGGTCGGTAGTCGCGCAGCAGTCGCTGTGTCGCATCGGGCAAAGCGCCCGATGTGGTGTAGGCGACGGCTGAGCGAGGTGTGCGTGCAGAGAGTGCCGCGGCCACGCCGATGTCGGCGGGGCTCCAGCCGTTCGCGATGATCACGGTCGCCCCGCCCGCCTCGGAGGCGTCCAGGATCCGTCGCGCGACGCTGGCTGCGGTGTCCGATCGTGTCGCGCCGGTGATCCGCTCAACCGAGTCCGATTCCGAGGCGCGCCGCATCGAGGTCAGCGCTGCGGCGCTCACAGCGGTCTCGCCCCCCACCACGATCACGCCCGCAGGCAGATAGTCGACCAGCAAATCGCGTGCAGCCACTGACAATCGGTCGCCTGCGGTGTAGATCACCGCAGAGTCCGGCGTGCGTGCCGACAGCGCTGACGCGACACCGATATCAGACGGACTCCATCCACTGGCCACGATCACCACCGCAGTGCTCGGCTCGAAACCGCCGCCGCCTCCACCACCACCGCCACCGCCAGCGCCTCCACCGCCACCACCCCTGAGGGGCCCTGTTCCCGGCGTGGTTCGTGGGGCGGTGACGGTCACGATGACGGTGGTGCTGGCTCTGGCACCGTGGGGGTCGGTTGCTTGGACTCTGAGTCGGTAGCTGGGCTGGGTTCGGCGGTCCGGCACCGTGTCGGGCCCGACGCCGATCTGGCCGCTGCCAGAGTCGATGGTGAACGACGGCGCATCGACTTCGAAGAGGCGGTACGTGAGCGGTTCAGCGTCGACGTCGGTGGCAGTCACCGGGTGGCCCACTGGTGCTGCGGCTGAGGCGCCTTCGGCGATCGTGCGTGTTGTGGACGCTGTCGGGAACTTGGGCTGGTCGTTGACCGCGTTGACGGTCACGGTCACCGTCGTCTCGTCGCTCAGACGGCCGTCGGAAACGACGTACGTGAAGATGTCTCTGCCGTTGAAGTCGCTTGTGGGGGTGTAGGCGAGGGTGTTGTCGGCCTCGACGCTGACACGTCCGTGCAAAGACGCGTCGCCGAGTGCCACGGTGAGGATGTCGCCGTCGGGGTCGGCGTCGTTGGTCAGCACTGCGATGACCACTCGACTGTCCTCAGCGGTGACGGCGGTGTCCTCTGCGGCGACGGGCGGCTCGTTGACGTCGGTGATCCTGATGATGACGGTGACGTCGTCGCTGGCGCCTGAGGGGTCCGCAGCGGTGACGGTGACGGAGTAGGGCCTGCCGGCGGACTCGTGGTCCAGCACCGCGGCTGAGCCGACACGGATCTGGCCTGTGGAACCGTCAATGGTGAACAGGTCGTCGTCTGGAACCGACAGCGTGTAGATGAGCCTGTCGGCATCGCCGGAATCGCTGTCGGTGGCTGTGACCGTCGCACCCACAGCGGTGCCCGGCGGCGAGTTCTCCGCGACCGAGCGCGCGACGGGATCGTCGCCGAAGTCCGGCGCGTTGTTGAGCGCTATGGGCGCGGCGCGCACGGGGTAGGCAGTTTCCGCCGCCACGGTGTCAGTGCCGGTGCCGGTGCCGTCGAGGTAGGAGACCTCGACTCGCAGGCGATAGCGCTCGTCGGCGGCCACAGGTGTGTAGCTGCCGGTCGTCGCTCCCGCGATGTCGCCCCAGGGGCCGCCGCCGAGGCGGCGCTGCCACGTCCACTCCTGTGCCGCCAAGAAGCCGTCGGGATCGACGACCGCGGCCCCCACAGGTGTGCCGACCTGGGGTTGCGGCGGCGACAGCACCAACATGCCGGGCTCGTCCACATCGTCGACCGTGACCAGCACATCTCTCACGACGAGATCGCTGGCACCGGCACGAGCCTGGACCTGCACCACATACTCGTTGTTGTTGTCGTCGTCGTCGGGATGCTCAAAATCCGGCGGGCGCTCGAAGCTCACCACACCGCCGCTGCTGATCCTGAACACGGCAGCGTCGACAGCGCCCAGCGACCATCTGATGGTTGCCCGCTCAGGATCTGTCGCGGTGAACGCGGCCACCGGTGCCATGTCGTTCTCGTCGTAGCTGAACTCGAAAGACCCCGAGACGCTGGCAATGATGGCCGGCTCGTCGACATCGGTGACCGTCACTGTCACGTGATGGCTGGTGGTGCCCTCGCTGTCGGAGGCCTGCACCGCGACGTCATAGACGTTGTCGGCGCCGGCGTCGGCTCGCATCTCGAAGTCCGGCGGAGAGCGGAACCCCAACTCGCCGGCGGCGGTGTCGAACCGGAACCGAGCGGCATCCGCGCCGCCCAGCGACCAAGTGACCGGATCGCCCTCGGCGTCGGTCGCGGTGAATGTGGCCACTGCCGCATTCCCGTTCTCTGCGAACCGCACATCGCTCGGTCCCATCACCATCGGCAGCTCGTTCTCGTCGATCACCGTCACCGTGACCGTCGCGACGGACTGACCGTCGTGCAGAACCGCAAGCACTACCGCCTCGCCGTCGTCCTCCACCTCGTCGATGGCCGCCGCGATCCCAAAACTCGTCGACCCCGCACCAGCCCCGAGCGTCAACTCATAGGGCGCCACCAGCTCAGTGCCGTCGGAATCGGTCAGCACGAAGTCATCGCCGACAGCGGCACTGCCTGCCACACTCACCGACAGACTCTGGGCCTGAGCGAAGGTGACCCCGCCGGTGTCAACCGTCACCGTCACCTCGGCGCCCTCGACAATCGCAGGGAGGCCCACGGACACCCCGAAGCGCACAACGTCGTTGTCCCACACGGCGACCGTGGCACGGTTGGGCGAGCCGGTCACATACCTCGCCGGGCTCGCGGTATCAGCGCGCACCAGTGCTGTCACCGTCGCTGGGTCCTCCACGACGGAGTCGTCGACGGTCCCCGCTCGCACCTCCGCTGTGCTCTGGCCGGCTGCGAACGTCACCGTCGACGCCGACGCGCCGCTGAGGATCCCGCCGGTCGCGGTCACCTCGACGCTCACGGTGAGCGCCTCGGTCAACGGGGTTCCCAGCGTGGCGGAGCGTGCCAGCGTGAACACCGCATCGTCGCCCTCGGTCACGGTCCCGCCTCCGGTGATCGTCACCTCGGGCGTGCCCAAGTCGCTGGCAGGCACAGTGACGGTGCGCGACCCGATCAGCGCGCCCGTCGACGCCAGCCGGGCGCTCAACACGACAGTCTCGGCCAGCTCGGCATCAGAATCGTCCACCGCCCTCAACCCTGCTGTGACCGATGTGGCGCCCGCCGCCAGCGTGACCGAGTAGGGCGCCGAAAGCGTCCGGTTCACCGAGTCCGTGAGCACGAAGTCGTCCCCGGCGTCAGCCGACCCGGCCGCTGCGATGCCGATGGCCTGGTCCGCCGCGAACGTGACGCCGTTGGTGACGGCGAACGTCAGCTCAGTCTCGCCCCCCTCAGCGACCTCGTTGCTCGCGGCGCTGAACCCGATCACAGCCGTGTCGGTGTCGGTGATCGTGACCGTCGTCTCAGCGTTCATACCCGCCGAGAATCCCGACGCCAACGCGCCAAAGCTCAGCACCACCGTCTCGGAACCTTCCACCACGGCATCGTCTCCCGCGTCGAACGACACCGTCTTGCGGGTCTCGCCAGCCGCGAAGCTCACACCGGAAGCCACCGTGAACTCGCCGAACGAGGCGCTGAGGGCCGACGCGACGATCGGCACCTCGATCTCCAACCCGCCGCCGTGAGCTCTGCTCAGCTCCACCGACACCTGCAGTGTCGCGCCCTCAGCCACGCTGTACGAGGCGGCACCGAACGTCACCGTCACCGGCGGGCCGATTACCACAGCCGGGGGCACGCTCGCCAGCATCATGCCGTCGGCTGCGCAGACACCGCCATCGTCACACGCCTCGCCGGCGACGAACGCGACGGAGATGGCGCCCGCACCCGCTGGAGCCAGCGTCACCAAGTACGCATTCGCCGCCTCGCCCGCCACCAGATGAGGCACCACCGTTGTGACCGTCGCGCCTTGAACGCTCAACGACGGGCTGGACTTTGCGAAGTCCGCCACCGGCCGGTTGAACGCCACCGCCACCTGCGGGGCATCGCCCACCCCGGAATGGGCCACCGACGTGTAGCTGCCCGCCAGTACCCGCGCCTCGGGCGGCGCAGGAGCCCGCGCCAACGCTTCCGGCGCCATGACCGTGGCCTTGTTGGTGCGGGTACCGCCCACTGACAGCCATTCGCTGCCGGTGTCCGGATCCACTTGGGTGAACACGTCAGAGGTAGCGGCGAAGGGGACGGTTCGATTCGCGCCTCCCCAGCTGATCAGCCAATGGCCGTTGCCCAACCCCTCGATGTGCCCGCCCCGATAGCCCAGTTCGCTCTTGGTGCCGTGCAGCGAATGGTCGCGCACGAACACCGCCTCGCCGTTGTCGAGATCGAGGGCGTACTCCAGGCCGCGGCTGTACATGTCGTTCTCCCGGAGCAGATTCTGAAGCGTCCAGGGGTTCTTGGTGCACTCCACGCCATTGTCGTAGAGGATCAGGTTGCCGTTGGGCAGCAGCGACGACGCGTGCTGGCCGCAGAACTGCTTCTCGGGGTCGCCGATGATGTCCAGCGGCGGCGGCCCGATGTCGCGCTCGGCCCACTCGGCGTCGCTCAGGTTCGAGGGCCCCACCCTCCAGAGGACATCGCCGGTCACGGCGTCGATGGCCAGAACTCTCGAGCATCCCCGCATCGACGCGATGATGCGCCCGTCGGCCATCTGCATGGTGTTCAGATGCGCATAGTCGCCTTTGACGGGCGGGAACCGGTGCTGCACGCAGTCCTCGAGAGCCATGTGGTCCCACGAGTTCCATCTGAACGTCTCGCTGCCGCCCGGGGTGACGATCTGGATGACCGAGTCCTCCACATAGACATCAGTCCCGAAGGGCGCGCCGCTGCTGTCGTCGAATGTGAGATAGGACGGGTCGCGCTCAGCCCCCTGATAGGCCATCAGCATGTAGTTCCCGTTGTCGAGCAGCCGGAAGTCATGGCCGTCCTGGCGTGTCAGGGGCGGCACCGTTCTCGCCACTGCGAGCTCGTCCAGGTTCTCGTCGAGAATCCAGGTCAATCGACGCTGGTAGGAGTAGCGGGGCTCGCCGTTGATGTCGGGATAGAACCGGAAATACCCGCCGGCCGCCTGGCCGACGCGGCGAAGCACGCGGGGAACCCCGTTGTGGTCCATGACGATCAAGTGATTGCTCTGCGAGAAGAGGATCAGCTCGTCGAGCGCGCCCGCCTCGCCCAGCGGCTTGTGGACCAGGATCGGCCGCACCTCGTCAGCGAAACAGTGCACGACGTAGTGGGTCACAGCGCCCTGCGCGTTGGAAAGGGCGACGCGCACCGAGCTGGTGCCTGTCACCGGCACCGTCGCGGTCACCGCGACGCCCGCGCCTGCATTGGCAACTTGGGTGCCGTCCACCGAGATCCGGCTCGTCGCATCAGCGGGGTGCATCGTCAACGTCATCGTGTCGGTGTCGTTGCAGCCCACGGAGTAGTGCAGCGTCTGCGCATCGAAGGCCGGCCGCATCTGCCGCCAGGCGTCCGCTCCGATGGCCAAATCCGAGTCGTCGGTGCTCACCGACAGGCCGCTGAGCTGAGCCGCCGCCGCAACCTCGGTCGCCGTCGCCTGGGCGTGCGCATCGCTGCCGTGGTTGTCGCTGTAGGACACGCCGACCCGCAAGAAGCTGCCTGCATCGGCCGCCGCCGGCGTGTAGCTCGACCCCTCCGCCCCCGCGATCGCGGCCCACTCGTTGTACCCGACGCTGCGTTCCCACACCCACGTCGCCGAGTCGTCGACCACACCGTCGGGATCGTCCAGCGCCGCGGTGACGGCCACGCCCGTTCGGGGACGCTTCGTCGACAACGACACCGCACCGTCCTCGTCCGCGTCGGTCACCGTCACCGTGACACTCAACGCCGTATCAGCCGTCGCCGAAGCTGACGAAGCCAGAAGCGTCACCACATAGGCGTTGTCGTTGTCGCTGTCGACCGGCACCTCAAAATCGGGCGGCTTCGCGACGATCACCGGCGCCACCGGGTCAAGGTCGAACCGCAGCGCCCCCGACGGCTCGTCGATGCTGAAGTGCGCCGCGTCGTCACCCCCCAGCGTCCAGGTGATGCCGTCACGGTCCTGCGACGACGATGCCGTGAACGTCGCCACCTTCGACCAGCCGTTCTCCGCGAAGCTCACCTCCGAGGATCCTTGGGCCGCCTCGAGCTCAATGACATTCCTCAACGTCACCGACACATCCGCGGTGACGTCGTTCGTCCCGTCGCTCACCTGCACTGTCAGCTCATAGATGCCGTCGGCGCCGATGTCGTCGGGTTCCTCGTAGTCGGGGGCCGCGTCGAAGGCCAACACCCCCGACTCGCTCAACACGAACCTGGCTGCGTCCGCGCCGCCCGCCACAGTCCAGACCAGATCGGACTCAGCCGTGTTGTGGTCCGTGGCGCCAAGCGTGGCTATCGACGTCGCGCCCTCGTCGACCTCATACGAATCAGCGCTCGTGATCGTCGGCGCGCCCGGGAACCCGGGCAGCGGCACACCGCTGAAATCGAGCGTCGCGGTCGCTGGCATCGAATAGATACCGGACCACGCCGAAGTACCCGCCGAGTTGACCGCCCGGATCCGCACCTCGATGCGGCGTTCGTTCTCCAGCCCGTCGAGGATCACGCTCGACCCGCTGAATATCGCCAAGATCCCCTGTGTCGCGCTGGGCAGCCTCAGCCAGCCCTGACCGTCGAAGTACTCGACCTCGTAGGAATCAGCGTCCGCAGCATCGTCCCAATCCAGCGACACCCTGCCGTAATGCAATGCCACACCAGCGATGTTCTGCGGAACCTCTGGAACATCGTCTGAAGCCGCGGCGGCCTGCCCCACCGTCAAGTGCCCGACAGCCAACACCGCTACCAGCGCTGCCAGGGCGAACACGTTCCAGCCAACGCTCCGGCCGGAACCGCCCGTTGCACGCCGTGTCAGCGCACCGAGCATCTGGACACGCCGCTCCCGGACGTCACGCTCATCGCAACAACCTCACCACGACCCAAGTATCTCGCACTATGTTCAATTATTAGTGCGTTATGTTCATATATGCGAACCACTTCGGCGAGGGCAACCGACCCTTCTGCTCCCGTTCAGCAATCTGCCGACCGGACGATGCGTGGATGCCGATTGCTTGCTTTTTCGGGGGGGGGGGGGGGGTACGCTCTCGATCCGTTCACATGTGTTGCAATCATATATAGCTGTGCCATATGACAGCAAGTCCGGGTAGCGATGGGGAGGTTTTTGATGAGGATGACGTATCGAGGCTGCGTGCGGCAGCGTGTCCAGACGTTCTGTACGGGCTTGTGGCGTGCGTCGGGTGGGTTTGCCCGGGGCACAGTGCTGGTCAGCGTGCTGGCCGTCGGGGTGCTGACGGTGGGGCAGGCGGCTGCGTCCTCGGGTGACATTCCCGAGGCGCCTCAGAACATCACCGGCGTGGCTCTGCATCACGGGATGGTGCATCTGGACTGGGACGATGTGATCGGCGCGGACTCCTATGAGATCGAGCTCTTCGACGGCCAACACGGCTGGCAGCGGCTGCCGAGTCCCGAAGATGGGATCATGGCGGTCTTCACCGGTTCCAGCGTGATCCTCGACGGCCTCGACGTTGAGCGCTACATGCAAGTGCAGATTCGGGCTGTCAACTCCGCCGGCGCCTCCGCGTGGTCCGAGATCTACTCGATGCCGGGGACTTCGACGTTCAGCTTCAGCGGCCTGCCGCGGCCGAGGCTTGTCGGCGCGCCCAGCGTGCCGACCGGTGTCGTCGCGAGTGCCGAGCTGCCGTCGCGTATCGACATCATCTGGGCTGCCCCGCTCGATGCCGGCACCAGCGACGTGACTGACTACCGCGTCGAATTTTCCCTGAACCCCGACTCGGACTACTCTTGGAGACTGCTGGGCCATACCGGCGGCCCGACGACGATGATGAGCCATACGGAGTTGCAGAGCCGTCGGAGCTACGCGTACCGGGTCTCGGCAATCAACGACTCGGGGCGTGGCCCGCACTCGGTGGTGGCAACCGGCTCGACACAGGCGCCTTCGGACCAGCGACGCATCTGCTCTGACGCTCCCGAGCATGAGGTCGCGCTGAGTTCGGGGCTGGTGCCGTCGGGCCATGGGCTGGAGGCCGGGGACCGTTTCCGGCTGCTGTTCGTGACCTCGGAGCACCGCAACGCTGTGCCTACCGACATCGGCGCCTACAACCGTTTCGTGGGGGACGTCGCCTCACGCGGCATGACGGCGATTCAGCCCTATGCGTCCGACTTCCGGGTGGTCGGCAGCACCAGGGCGGTCAGCGCACGCTCCAATACCTGCACCCAGTGGACCGAGGACAGCTTGGGTCACCCGATCTACTGGCTCGGCAACGCTGGTGCTCGCGCCGCCGACGACTACCGCGACTTCTACGACGGCAACTGGGACAACGCCCGCAAGATCAATGAGCGAGGAGAATCGAGCGGGTTCGAGTTCGGCAACTACAAGATCGCCACGGGCAGCACACACGCCGGCTCACCCAAGAGACTCAGCATTCCTTTTGACCCCGACGATCCTGTGGACGTCGAGGAACTGGGCCACCTGTCGCATCCGTGTCCTTGGCTGACTCTGGGCGAGAAGCTCGATCAGGCTCCCCAGGATCCATATTGTCAAGCTGTCGAGACGGGCGCTAGCACATCCAATACCGAGCCCGACTGCGCTTGGAATACCAACTGGGGCCAGCGCACCTGGTTCTGTCAACAGTGGGGGCCGCTCGAGGATGTTCGGGGCTACCACGACGGATTCGGGTTTCAAACGGTGTTCTGGCACCAAGGCAAGCATGTCCGCGACAACGAGTTCTATTACTACGCGATGTCGCCGGTGTTCCGGATCGAGGGCGGCTGCGATTCTCTGTGGTGCGGCACTGGCACCGTCCAGCCGGTCTCAGACAACAGTCATCTCACGTCGTTCACCTTGTCGGAACCGTTCGCCTATGACGGCGTGGACTATGAAGTGACCGGGTTCTCAGCGGATGTGTCGGCGAACGAGGTCAGCCTCACCGTGAGCCCGTCGCCTGCGGCGAACGCGTTCGACTTCCTCACGCTGAACAGCGACGAGCTGCGTTTGCTCCTGAAGGATGCCGGGCAGTCCGACGGCACGTTCACATGGACGGCGCCGTCATGGATAGGCACTGACGGCGGGCTGTTCAGCGACAACGCCGACTTCACGGTGACCTTGGACGTCGATCTCGTGCCTGGCGCCCCGACCGGGCTGTCCGCACAAGGGCAGGGCCGCGAGGCCATCGATCTGCAGTGGTCTGCGCCCGCCGATCCGGGCGGTGGAGAGATCAGCGGCTACCGGATCGAACTGTCCCTGAACGGCGGCTACGACTGGAACCTTCTGGTCCCCGACACCGGCACGGCCGACACGACGTGGACGCACAGCGAGCTGAGCGCCGGCGCACGCCACTACTACGCGGTCTCGGCGATCAACGGGGGAGGTTTCGGTCCACGCTCGGAGACCGCGTTCGGGGCGACCACTCCCGCACGCGTGCCAGATCGGCCGATCAACGTCGAGCTGACCAAGGCCGACGACGAGCCGCACATCCTGGTATGGGACGCACCCGCCGACGACGGCGGCACCGACGTGACCGATTACCTGGTGGAGCGCTCATGGGACGGTGAGAGCTGGGAGCGGCTGCCCAATATCCGCTCGGACGAGCTCTTGCTGTTCAGCACCACATACCTCGACGATGTGCAGCTCGACCGTTCGCTGCGCTATTACCGCGTCTCAGCGATCAATCGGGTCGGCACCGGCCCGGCCAGCGCCATCCTGCAGGACGGCACCGCGGTGATCACCCCGCCGGACAAGCCCTCGGAGCTGTCCATGCAACGCTCCGGCGACCTGATGACGCTGAACTGGAAGCCGCCCGCCGACAACGGCGGCGGCGCCATCACGGGCTACAAGTTCGAGAGTTCGCGGAACTGCGTCGAGTGGGATCTGAGCGAGTCCGAGACAACCGCGACCTCCTACAGCGAGGAGGCACCATCTGAAGCTGTGGTGTACTGCTTCCGGGTTGCAGCAGTCAACGCTGCCGGCTCGAGTTCTGAGTACGCCTTGGCCAGCAGTGGGGCCAGCGCACCGGGTGGGCCCCAGAGCCTGTCAGCCGCGGCGACACAGACGCAGATCACGCTGTCGTGGGAGGCGCCCTCCGACAACGGCGGAGCGAACGTCACCGGCTACGACATCGAGTGGTCGCCGGACGGGGCCGATTGGATCCTGCTCGAACAGCAGACTGTGGACCCCGAGTTGGTGACCTTCGAAGCCGTGCAGCAGGGTCCCTTCGAAGCTGTGCACAGCTCCCTGATCCCCGACACCGAGTACCACTACCGGGTCGCTGCGCAGAATTCGGCGGGCACGAGCGTGTGGGTCAGGCTGACCCACTCGACCGAACCCGACGTGCATGATGCCGCGACGTGGTCGGCGCTCTTGACAGTGGGCGCGGCTCAGTTCGGCGGGGATGCGTTCATGGGGTACAGCGTCTTCAACCCGGGCACGCCGCTGGGGTCGCTGTCGTCGACCAGCTTCTGGGTCGATGAGAACGGCCACACCATCGGGGTCCTGGCAGTCGTTGGCGACACCTTGTGGCTAACTCTCGGCCACGCGACAGCACCGGAGTCCTTCACGCTCATGATCGAGGATCAGCAGTTCAGTTCCGCGGACGCGACGGTGCCCCGCCAATCCACCGTCTCCACGATTTACCAGTGGCCCGGCACCCCGCTGGACTGGTTCGAGACCGACATCGTGAGGGTCAGCCTCACCCTCGACTCCCCCGCCGAGGAGACAGATCCCACCGGCTTGCCCGAATCCGCCGAGTAGATCGAACCTGCTGAGCCGCGGCAATCCCGTATTGCCGGAACAGAATTCTCCCAGCCGGCCGCTGCGTCGGCAGCGGCCGGTCGAGAACGCCTAGCGTCTCGTGGCAGCGACGGGAGGGGCGTCGATGGCACTGACCGTGCAGAGATCGCCGGCAACGAACGACTACCGGCTCCTCGTGCAGGACGACCGGATCCACGGCAGCCTCTACACCGATCCGGGCGTGTTCGCGGACGAGATGGCGCGCATTTTCACCGACGGCTGGGTCTTCGTGGGCCACGAGTCCGAAGTGCCCGACATCGGCGACTGGGTCTCCCGGCGGCTGGGTACCGAGCCAGTGCTCATGGTGCGAAACCGTGACGGCGCCATCAGCGTCGTTGCCAACCGCTGCGCGCACCGCGGCACCACCCTGTGCCCGCAGAACGACGGCAACGATCGCAACTTCCGCTGCTCCTACCACGGCTGGACCTACGACCTTGACGGCACGCTGCTCAGCGTTCCCGGGCCGAAGGGCTTCCACAAGGACACCGCCGATCTGGGGCTGGACCGGCCCGGGCAGATCGACGACTATCGGGGTTTCGTGTTCGCCAACCGCAGCGGCACCGCTGGGCCGCTGAGCGAGCATCTCGGTGCAGGCGGCACCGAGATGCTCGACCGCACGGCGAACATGTCGCCAACCGGCCGAGTTCGACTGGGCGCGGGCTGGATCGGCCAGCGGATCGATTCGAACTGGAAGATGTGGCCCGAGAGCGACAACGACGGCTATCACCTCAACTTCACCCACGCATCGATGGCTCGGGCAGTCCCGGACACCTATTACGACGAGATCGTGATGACCGGCGAGGGCGCCTCAGCCTCAGTCACACGGGCCTACGACGGCGGTCATCTCGAGCTGGACTTCCGCCGCGGCTACACAGCCGAGCTGGCCTGGCTCGGCACCACGCGCGAGAAGGTCGCCGACTACTGCGAGGCGCTAGAGCAGTCCTACGGACCCGAGAAGGCCAAGGCGATCATGTGGGACGGACCGCCGCACGCGCTGGTGTTCCCGAACCTGTTCCTGGCCGAGATGAACATCGCCCGGATCGAGCCCGTGGCGCCGGGTGTGACGGTGCACCACCACACTCCCCTGCTGGTCGAGGGCACCGATGAGAGCGTCAACCGCCGGCTCGTGCTGCAGTCAGAAGCGGCGATGGGTCCCGCATCGTTCTTCCTGACCGACGACGCGGTGATCGCCGAGCGCATGCACCGGGCCTTCGAGGGAGCAGTCGTCGGCAACGACGGATGGGTCGACCTCAGCCGGGGCCTCGAACGCGAGCATGCAGAGGACGGGCAGCGCTGGAGCGACATCACCGACGAAACCACCAATCGCGGCTTCTGGCACCATTACCGCGACGTCATGGCTCATGGCATCGGGGACAGCCCCGCCAACGGAGCCTGAGACCCCGCCATGACGACCCGCGACCGGATATCAGGGGGCGTTCGCCAGACCGGTCCCGCCAACGGAGCCTGAGGCACCGCCATGACGACCCGCGACCGGTTATCAGGGGGCGTTCGCCAGACCGGTCCCGCCAACGGAGCCTGAGCCACTGCCATGACGACCCGCGACCGGTTATCAGGGGGCGTTCGCCAGACCGGTCTCGCCAACGGAGCCTGAGCCACTGCCATGACGACCGTCGGTGAGCCAACGCGCCGCGACATCGAGGCGTTCGTCTACCGCGAAGCCCGACTCGCCGACGAGTCCCGCTATAACGAGTGGGAAGCACTGGTCACCGACGACATCCACTACTGGGTGCCGTTCGGTCCCGGCAACTATGAGCCCGGCACCCGAGTCAGCTACATCAACGACAACCGGGCACGCCTCGGCACCCGCATCCGCCAGCTCGCAACCGGCGTTCACCACGCGCAGGATCCCCCGTCGTCGATGCGCCGGGTCGTGTCCAACATCGAGATCCTGAGCGCCGAGGGCGACGAGTACGAGGTCGGCAGCAACTTTGTGCTCTACGAGCACGCAGTCCAGGCAACCGGGCACCTGCGCCTGTGGGCGGGGCGTGCGACACACCGCCTGCGACGCACGCCCGACGGCCTCCGCATGGCGGCCAAGAAGGTGGAACTCGTCAACTCCACATCGCCCCTGCCAAACCTGCCCTTCATCATCTAGCAGCACGGCCGTTTCAGCCAGTGCTGATGAGCACCAGAAAGTACGGCTGACGTGGGGTCTTAACCCGGATCCGGGCAAAGGCGGGGTGCGCCCCGAGGTGGGCTCTGCGGGGCGTGCGGGCTGCGTGCCGCCGCCAAAGTTCGCAAAGCCCGCCAAGGCCACCGGCAGCAGAACTAGGGCGGGCTGCGTGCCGCCGCCAAAGTTCGCAAAGCCCGCCAAGGCCACCGGCAGCAGAACTAGGGCGGGCTGCGCCCCGAGGTGGGCTCTGCGGGGCGTGCGGGATAGGTGGCGTCAGCCGAGTGCGGAGAGCCGGGCTGTGCAGGGATGCCCGGGTGTGAGGGGTCTGTGGGCCGTGGCACGGTGGTCCAGGTGCCGTTTGTGGGGTCGTGGTGGAGGCGTTGGGCGTTCTTGTGGAGGCTGTCGTGGCAGCCCTTGCACAGCGCCGCGAGGTTGGGGATGTCGGTGGTGCCATTGTCGGCGTTCCATTCGTCGATGTGGTGGTATCTGCAGCGGTGCATCGGCGCGCAGCACAGCACACAGCCGCGGTCGCGTATGGCTATTGCTAGCTGTTGGGCTGCGGTCGCGAGCCGGCGGCTGCGGCCGAGCCACAGCGGCTGGCCCGATCCTGAGAACAAGGCTCCCGTGATGTGAGTGTCGGGAGAGAGCGTGCTGAGTATCGAAGGGGGCACGGGCCCGACGCCGAGGATCTCGCAGCGTCCGTCGGGGCTGGTGCCGTCGATGACGCCGATGTCGGCGACGATCACAAGCTGGTTCGGTGCGTGCGCGGGAGCCCACCGATCGACTGATCGTCCCTCGTCACCGACACGACCGCCGCAACGGCACTTGTCACCAGCTTCGCCGCTCTCGCTTTCCAGATCACTCCGGTTGCCGACGCCCGCGACACCGGCAGGGTCCGCGCCCGCGACACCGGCAGGGTCCGCGCCCGCGACACCGGCAGGGCTCGCGAGGGGAATGCCGGCGTCGGCAGGGGTAGGGGCAGCCGCACCCGCGGCCGCAGCGGCAGCGGAGGGCTCCATGACAGCGAGCGCGTTGCGGCCGGTCAGCATCTCGAAGACGCTGTCGGCGAGGCGCTGGCGGTTGTCTCGCACTTGGCCAGGGGTGCCGTCACGGCCTCCGTCCTGACGCCACAGGGCGTCGTTGTAGTTCTCGATTGCCTGCATGGCCAGCGCAAAGGTGACCGGGTCGAAGCGGGCATTGAGCACACCCATGCCCGTGACGTCGTCGGTGAACAGCGTCGCACTGCGATCCTTCCGCTGCCGGCTGAGCTCGCTCTCGGCAGCCGCAGGATCGTGCTGGGCCACAAACTCGCGAGCATCGCGGCGCAGCACATCGGGCGGCACCCGCGCCGCCGTCTCGAGCAAGCCGACCGCAGCATCCACGGCCCCGGGGCTGGTGCGCCGGGCCGCATCGGCGAGGACCTCGGCGTGCTCGGCCGTCAGCTCCCCACAGGCCAAGCCATGCGCCACGTTCGGCATCTGGGACAGCTGCTCGCTGACGGCCACTTTTAGGGCGGCGCCGCGAGCACTCAAGCGAGCCCTCTCGCGCAGCGCAGCACGCCCCGACCCCGTCCGGCCGGCCTCCAACGCCGCCGTCGCCGCCAGCAGCACTGCCTCTACCGCCGAGCGCAGCCGTCCGCCCGCAGCGACCACCCGTGCCAGCACCTCGCCGTCGGCACCGGCCAGCGGTGCCTGTGACGCCATCGCCACCAACTCCCACGCCCTGTCCAACCCCGCCACCACCTGCTCAACCGCCGGCGCCGACCCGCCGTCCGGCATCGGCGAGAGTCCACCGTCCAGCCCCACCGACCCACCGTCCGGCATCGGCGAGAGCCCACCGTCCAGCCCCACCGACCCACCGTCCGGCAACGGCAGAGACGCCGCAGCAGCCACCGGGCCTGCCTCCGGCCCACGATCTACAAGTGTGCGAGTCACGGTCCAAACCCTAAGAACGGGGTGTGACATCAATCAAAACACCATGAGAACTACCAATGTCTCAACTGCCCCAACGACGCGAAGGAACTGGGCGCCGAGTGCCCCGCAGCCAACGCTTCGCAGCCGCGCGCGCCCCGAAGATGAGCCGCTGCGCGCGACTGGCGACACATCTCAGGCCAGACGCACCGTTGGCGTCGTCGTCGTCGAAGGCGACGCGGACCTTGAGCTTGTTGCCCACGTCGTCGTCGGTCGGGACATAAGTCGGGGCGGTCTGGCCGTCGAGCTCGGTCACGTTCGTGCCGTCGACGCGGAACCACTGGTAGTGAAAGCGGGCGTGGGCGACGCCGTCTGCGTCGCTGATGCCCGAGACGTCCGCCGTCAGCGCCACGCCCCTTTGGGGCTCGCCGGTGATGGACGGCGCGCCGGTCGCGGGGGTGTTCGCGTCCTGCCCGCCCGGCAGGTCGTAGGCGTACAGCCTGCGGTCGTTGTCAAGCGCCCACAGGACGCGTCCGTCGAACCACAGATCACGGGCGTCGGAGTTGGCGGAGCGCAGCGTGATGCTCTTGGCGGAGTCCCGGGACTCGTCGGAATGCTTGTAGGCATGGACCTTGTCGTCCTCGTCGTCGACCACGAACATCCTGGTGCCGTTGGACCACAGGCCGCGGGGCTGTGTGGCGTTGTCGGAGCCCGCAGCGGTCGAGTCGTAGAGGGTGTCGAAGTCCTTGGAGGAATCCCGCGAGCCGTCCGAGCGCTTGTAAGCGAAAATCTTGTTGTTGGCGGCGCTGGCGTCGTTGGCCACCCACACGGTGCTGGCGTCGCACCAGATACCGGTCGGGTCGGAGTTGCTCGAGTGGAGCGAGATGTCCTTGCCCGAGTCGTGCGACTGGTCCGACATCTTGTAGGCGTAGACCTTCCGGCCGAAGTCGTCGACGACAAACATGGTGGTTCCGTCCGAACAGATCCCGCGCGCGTCGGTGTTGCCGGCCCCGGCCAAGGTGGCGAAGTCCCTGCCTGTGTCCCGCGAGCCGCTGTTGCGGTCGTAGGCGTAGATCCTGTTGGAGGTGTCGCTGGACACCCACACGGTCGCGTCGTTGCCCCAGATGCCCCAGGGAGCCTGGACCGCGCTGGACATCTGAAAGTCCGACAGGGCGATCGCGCCGCTGGCATCGTCACGGATCCGGTAGGTGTGAACCTCCTTCTTGTCACTGCTGACAACGAAAAAGGTCACCCCGTTGGACCAGATGCCGTGCGGGGATGTGGTTTCGGGGCGCAGGTCGAACTCGAGGTGCTCCAGTCTGGCGCCGTCGGACATGTCGATGGCATAGACCTTGTCTTAAGAGCGGTCTGTGACCCACAGGATGTCCCCCTCGCGATGGAACCCCCGGCCGCCAGCGACGGGCAATTCAATGGTCCGATCGGGGTCCGGGGTGCCGTACTCGTCGGCAGGTGTGACGGGATCGTCCTTGAGGTGGAAGGCATGGAGATCGGGCGTCGAGTTGGCCAGATAGATGTAATCCCCGTAGACCACCAGGCCATAGCACAGGACGATCTCTCCGGCATCGGCATCTGGTACCTCGCTGCGATAGCCGAAGTCCTTGGACGGGGCGCGGGTCCGGTCCGCCCGGTTCCACACCAACACCCCTGCGACATTCCCCGCAAAATCCCCCCCCCGCCTGAGGAGTTCTCGCAGCCGTAGAAATAGTCATCGTCCGCGGTGAACATCTCCACCTCGTCCGACGGGGAATCTGTGATGTCCTTGGCCGAGTCGCGGGTCCCGTACCCGCTCGCCAGGTGATATGCGTAGATCTTCGAGTTGCCAGCGCCCTCGATGACCCAGAAGGTCGTGCCGTCCGACCAGATGCTCCAGGGACCCGCGGCCGCCGAGATGCTGAAGCTGGGGTAGCGGGTGTGGTCGGCGCCCGCGGCCGGCACTGTGCTCTGGGCCTGGACCGCCCTGGGGATGAGCAGCACCGGAGGGAACAGCAGCGCAACGGCGAGGGTCGCCAGTCCGACAAGCATCAGAGGGGGCCGCGCAACGAGCCGGGCCCGTCGCTGGGTCAGCCGCCTACGTCGACCGCTGGACACACCAACACCAACCGACGCCCAGAGCACCTGGACTCACCAACGGGTCCCCCTCCGAGCCGCACAGCACTCAGACGCTGCCGCATTGAACTCAACTAATAATGAGCCTTTTGCATGTCAGCGGAACGAAACCCCCCCGTGAATGCAAGAGCTGGCCGTCACAGAAGCGAGCTGGCCAACGCGATCTTCGAGTATCTGGCACAACCGGCAGCGACGCCACACCTCGCTTGGCGTGCTGACACCCATCGAGTTCGAAGCTCGACACCAACACAAACCGGCAGCATGAATCCAACATCACGCCTACACCGAACCCAAGGACCCCCAGACTGATTCGCCCCGGGTCTTGCACAGTTGGCTGACTCCGCCTGAGCCTCTGACGCCGTCGGACAGCGCGGGGTAATCTCGGCTGCGATGGTGCTAGCCGCCGACGCTCCGATCGTTGGAACCGGCAGGGACTACACGCACCTGGTGCAGGACTAGCGAGTGCACGGAAGCCTGTACACCGACCCTGCGGTCTTCGCCGACGAGATGAAGCGCATCTTCACCGACGGCTGGGTGTTCGTGGACCACGAGTCCGAGATACCTGACGGCGGCGACTGGGTTGCCCGGCGGCTCGGCACCGAGCGAGTGCTCATGGCCCCTACCCACGACGGCGAGATCAGCGTGGTTGCCAATCGGTGCGCGCACCGGGGCACCACCCTGTGCCCGGAGTCCGAGGGCAACGGCCGCAACTTCCGCTGCCCGTACCACGCCTGGACCTACGACCTCGACGGGACGCTGCTGGCGTTCGTGTTCCCGAACCTGTTCCTGGGCGAGATGAACATTGCCAGGATCGACCCGCTTGCACCCGGGCTGACCGAGCATTTCCACACGCCGCTGCTGGTGGAGAGCTCGGATCCTGGCATCAATCGGCGTGTGATCCTGCGGTCCGAGGCGGCGATGGGACCAGGCGGCGCGAGATCTCCGAGTTCCTCTACCACGAGGCGGTGCTCGCAGACGAGTCCCGGTATGAAGAGTGGGTTGAGCTGGTCACCGACGACATTCATTACTGGGTGCCGTTCGGGGCCGGTGACTACGAGCCGGGCTCCCGGGTGAGCTTCCTCAACGACAACCGCAACCGGCTGACCACCCGCATCACCCATCGGCTGCGCTGCACCCCCGACGGCCTGCGCATCGCCCGCAAGAAGGTCGAGCTGGTCAACTCCACCTCGGCGCTGCCGAACATGGCGTTCATCATCTGATCGACGCCATGACGCACGCCGCGAAGCGCTCCCTGAAGCACGCCCTGAGAGACTCCTTGAAAGACCAGTCGTGCATCGTCGGCGTCGGCGAGACGGCATTCGTGCGGGGATCCGGCCGGACCGTGCTGAGCCAGGTGGCGGAGGCCTCCAGCCGGGCCATTGCCGACGCCGGGCTTGTCGGCAGCCAGGTTGACGGGCTGGTCCTGTCGGGCAGCAAGGTGTTCGGCGAGGCGCTGGCCGCAACCGTGGGCTTGAGCGATCTCACCTACATGGCCTCGGTCCACCTCGGCGGGGCCAACCCCGTCGCCGCACTGCAGAGCGCGGCAATGGCCATCACCACCGGGGTGGCGACGGCGGTGCTGGTGCCCTACGGCTGGAACGGCTACTCCGAGACGCGGATCAGCCGGCGCGAGGAGGGGCAACCGGGCACCGACGCCGCATCCGGCGCAGAACCCGTTGCCGGCGACGACACCATGAGCCAGGCAGTGGCCAACGCCTATGCCCCGACGGGGGTGTTCGGGCCGGTGCAGTTCTACAGCTGGCTGGCGACGCGCCACAGCCAGCTCTACGGCATCACACCCGAGCACACGGCAGAGATCGCACTGCTGAGTCGGGCAAATGCGCAGTCGAACCCCAAGGCGTATATGCGCGGGCGACCGCTGACGTTCGAGGACTACATGGCGTCGCCGATGATCTCCTCCCCGCTGCGCATGTACGACTGCTGCTTGGAGACCGACGGGGCGTGCGCAGTGGTGGTGACCGCGGCCGGGCGCGCCGCCGACGGACCCCATGCGCCCGTGTACATCAGCGGCGTCGCCGAAGGGCATCCCTTCCCCGCTGACGACTTCGAGAGCCGCGCCGACCTGGCCGACATCGGCTTGGTGCGCGCAGCGCCGCGGGCCTTCGCCATGGCCGACGTGAGCCCTGCGGATCTGGACTTCGCCCAGATCTATGACTGCTTCACCTACGTGGTGCTCCTGCAGCTCGAGGCGCTGGGCCTGTGCGGCACGGGCGAGGTCGGCGACTTCGTGAGCGGAGGTCGGTTGCGCATCGACGGCGAACTGCCCATCAACACCCACGGCGGGCTGCATTCCGAAGCCCATGTGGAGAGCCTCAACCACATCGTCGAAGCCGTCCGGCAGCTGCGCCACGAGGCCGACCTGCAGGTCGACCGCTGCGAGGTCGGTCTGGTCACGGGCTGGGGCAACTTTGCCGAAGGCTCAGCCGCGATCCTGCGCCGATGACTTCGGCAATGGGCGACGCAGCCGAGTCCGACGGCGGCAGCGCCAAACCGCTGGCTGCATCCGACGGCGGCAGCACCAAACCGCTGGCTGAGTCCGACGGCGACAGCGCCAAACCGCTGGCTGAGTCCGACGGCGGCAGCGCCAAACCGCTGCCGCGGGGCGAGGGCCTCTGGGGCGAGTTCTTCGCCTTCTGCGGCCAAGGCGAGCTGCGATTCCAGCGCTGTGAGGACTGCGGAACATGGAGGCACATGCCACGCGACGGGTGCCGCAACTGCGGTTCGACGCAGTGGACCTGGCAGCGCTCCAACGGTCGCGGCCGCATCTACACCTGGACGGTGACCCACCGGGCCCTGCACCCCGGCTTCGCTGACGACGTTCCCTACGCAGCAGTCATCGCCGAGCTGGACGGGGGCGTGCGCATCACCGCTCTGGCAGACGGGATCGACGCCGAAGACCTCCGGCTGGGTATGCCGGTGCAGGTCGTCGTGCGCGATGACGGCACCTACCGGATCACCCCGCGCTGAGCCACGACTCTGACCCACGACTCAGACAGCAGCAGGTTCATTCTCGCTGACGCCGGTCATGAGCAGGCCAACACGATCGGTGGTGGCCTCGGCACGTGGCAGGTCGCACATCGCACGGCCCTCATACAGCACGACTACGCGGTCGGAAAGCTGCATGGCCTCATCAAGATCCTCGGTGATGAGCAGGATCGCCGCACCGGCGGCCCGCTTCTCGAGCAGCCGTTCGTGCACGTACTCGGCGGCGCCGATGTCGATGCCACGAGTGGGCTGAGCCACGATGAGCACGTCGGCCTCAGCGCTGAACTCCCGGGCGATGACCACCTTCTGGATGTTGCCGCCTGACAGATGTGACGTCTGGGTAGCGATCGACGGCGTCTTGACAGCGAAGCGCTGCACGAGGTCTCGACAGCGCTCCGCGATGGCGCGGAACTGCAGCAGTCCGGCGCGCACGTAGGGCCGCTGCTCGTATTCGACGAGCATCAGGTTCTCCGAGACCGTCAGCTCCCCCACGGCGCCGTGCCGCATGCGCTCCTCGGGCACGAACGCCACACCCCGACGCCGCACCCGCTTCGGCGATGGCGTATCGATCGGCACGCCGCCGACCTCGATGGCTCCAGATTCTGCGGGCCGCAGCCCGAAGATCGCCTCGGCCAGTTCTCGCTGCCCGTTGCCCGACACTCCGGCAATGCCGACGATCTCGCCACTGGCGACTCGCACCGAGAAGTCCTCCAGCGCTGCGTTGCCCCGGTCGCCTTGAACGCGCAGGCTGTCGACGACGAGCAGGTCGTCCCCGGCTGGCTGCGGCGACACATCGCGGCCGAGCCGTACTTCCCGGCCCACCATCATCGAGGCCAAGCCCTCTCGGGTCGTTTCCGCGGGAGTCGTGCGGCCCACGACGCGGCCGTCGCGCAGCACGGTGATCTCGTCGGAGATCTCCATCACCTCCGCCAGCTTGTGGGAGATGAAGATGAGACCGCGTCCCTCGTAGGTCAGCGAACGCAGCGTGGCGAACAGGTCAGTGACCTCCGGCGGGGTCAGCACTGCCGTGGGCTCGTCGAGCACGAGCAACCGGGCGTCGCGGTACAGCGCCTTGAGGATCTCGGCTCGCTGGCGCTCCCCGACCGCAAGCTGCCAGATGTACGCATCGGGATCGATGGCCAGGCCGTGCTGTTCGGAGACCTCGGCGAGTCGCTGGCGCACCGGGTTCATGTCAGCGAGGCCGCGACGCCCGTGCAGTCCGAGCGCCACGTTCTCTGCCACGGTGAGCGTGGGCACCAGCATGAAGTGCTGGTGGATCATGCCGATCCCGTGGCGGATGGCGTCCGCAGGCGAAGTGACGTCAATCTGTTCGCCCTGGATGGTGACTGTGCCTTCGTCCTGCCGGTACAGCCCGTACAGGATCTTGACGAGTGTGCTCTTGCCGGCGCCGTTCTCGCCGAGCAGCGTGTGCACGTGCCCGGGCTGCACGACCAAATCGACATCTTCGTTGGCGATGACGCCAGGGAACCGCTTCGTGATGCCGCGCATCTCCAGCATCGGCGCCGCCGGGGCCCCGCTTGATGGCGAAACCCCGGCGGCCGTCGTGCCGTCGTGCTGATTCATCTGCTGTGCCACGGGATCATTGACAGGCAGATGTCACGTGTTTGTACACCTCGTCAAACTTCCGCAGCCCGAAGCAGCGGCCTATTCGATGCCCGTGGAGATCGAGCCGTCGGCGATGCCGGCAGCAACGGCCTGGGCCGATTCGAGAATCGAGGCATCGAGGCCGTAGCCGTCGTTGAACTCGATCACGATGCCGCCATTGGCGAGCGTGGCGACCATGACCTCGCCGCCGAGCGTGCCGGCTGAGATCTTGTCGACCATGTCCGCCAACAACACCTCCCAGTGGTACACCTGCGAGGCGACCACGATGCTCTCGCCGAGCGCCGTCTGGTTGGCCTGCGTGCCGAACCACGCAACGCCCTTCTCCTTGGCGACCCCGGTGGCACCGACCACCATCTGTGCCGACCCGGTCAGGACATCGGCATCGTTGGAGATGTGGGCCTCGGCCGCTTCGGCCGCCAACGCAACGTCGCTGAATGAGTCGGTGTACACGATGTTGGTCGTCACCGAGGAGTCCGTTGCTGCGACGCCGGCGGCGAAGCCGTCGACATAGAGCTTCGCGTCGCCGACCGGGATCGGGCCGATGACGCCGATCACGCCGGATGCGGTGATCTGCGCTGCAACAGTTCCGGACACGTAGCCGCCTTCGTCGGAGCGGACCGTGTAGGCGAAGACGTTGTCGTGGCCCATGTAGTCCGCAGCAGTACCCCACGCGAAGGAAGTGTCCGGGAAGTCCGGAGCGATCTCCCCAAGCGGTCCGCCGTACTGGCTGCCGTGCGCGATCACCAAGTGGTAGCCGTCCTCGGCGTAACCACGGATCGCCGCAGCCGCCTCCTCCACGATGAAGGTGCCATCGGTGACGGCGATCTCGATCTCGCGGGTTGCTCCGATTGCGTTGACCGCGTCGACCATGCTTTGCGTGAACGCCAAATCGTTGCTGGCGCTCGGCGCCACGATCGCGATTCGAAGAGGTCCTTCGTCGACCTCATCGGCGCCGGTGCAGCCTGCAGCCAGCAGGACAAGCACGGCGAGTGCCGCCAACAATGTCGTCAAGCGACGACACTCTCGCCCATTCCGTGCGTCCTTCGACGCGGTACGTGTAAGCATTTGGTCCTCCCAGATAGTCCCGGCCGGAAGTCGCGTCCCGCGGGCGCGATCCGCGACAGACCGCGGTCTCCGACTGCCCCGCGATGCTAGGTCAAGCTCGGCCCCCTTGATGCCGCACGCGGTCAACATCGGGTTCCAGTCGTGTGTCAACTGAGGGTGCACCTGTTGGCGCTGCCTGTTGTGAATGCCAACGCCGAAAATCCGCAGTCCCCGCTTTTCGGCCCGCAGTAGGATCGGCTCATGGACTGGGGGTCGGTGCCGCCGCTGCTCACCGTCGTTCTGGCGTCGGTCGTCGCCTTGGCGGGAGCGATGTGGGCTGTGGTGAGAGTGATCCACAGCGAGATCTCAGAACGCTTCGACTTCCGCTTCGACTCAATCGACTCCCAATTCGAGGCGATGGATACGAAATTCGATTCCCGGTTCGACGCGATGGATGCGAAATTCGAGGCCCGGTTCGACGCGGTGGATGCGAAATTCGAGGCCCGGTTCGACGCGGTCGATTCCCGGTTCGACGCGGTCGATTCCCGGTTCGACGCCGTGGACTCGAAATTCGATGCGGTGACAGATCGAATCGATGGGGTCGACAAGCGGATCGACGGCATCGACCGTCGGATCGACGAGTTTCGGGCTGATTTTCGCACCCTGACGGAGCGGGTTGACCGGTTGGTCGAGGGACTTCCGGGGTTGCAGCTCGCGTAGCGCCCGACGGCGTGCAGGTCGCCCCGATCACCGCACTCGGCCCCTGATCCGCGACGATCTGCTGCTAGGAGACTGCTGAGCGATTGCCAGTCACGCCGAATCGCGACGACAAAGCCGCAGGTCAGAGCGTCGCGGATATGCTCAATTCGAATAGATCAGCAGTCTCCCAGCGCCGTGTCCGTATAGGTGCGCGTGGGTTGGGGTGCGCGTGGTGGGGTGTGGTTTGGTCGGGGGTATGAGTGAGCGTGTTCGAGTCCGCCGGTCGACCCGTGAACCGTGAACAAGGCCGGGCGTTGCAGCAGATCGTGCGTCGCGGCGGCGGCCAGTCGTGGGGGTCTCGTGTGCGCTGGCGGCGTGCTGTGGGGCGTCGTGCGGCACCGCAAATCCACGGCCAACACCCTCGCAGCGCTGGGGACCATCCACGACCGCCGGCCCGCCAGCGAGCCGGTCTATGTGATCTTGGACAACACTCAGACTGCGGGCGCCAGTGAACAAGCGCGCGCGAGCGGCTTTACGGACCTGACGGCGGCCGGCTCACGACACGCGCTTCGTGCACCATGATGCCGATCGGTTCAGTCTCGGTGTAGTTGCCGGCCTCGCTCGTCACGCACCAGAAACGCAGGTCCACCGGCGGGCATGCCGCGGTTGAGGCAATCGATGCGTCGTACATCCAATCCAAGTCGGTCGCCGACACTGGTATCACCACAGCCTCTTGCGTCGCGTCGGCAAATCTGAGGCCAAGATCCTCAACGGTCCGATTCAACGTCGGGTACCTGGAATTGATATCGGCGAGGTCATCGAGCAGCTTCTGGCGTCGCATCTGGCCGTCGGCTGTATCGTTGAGGTAGGTAAGCAGACCCGAGGTGTCATTGCGCCGGCGCTCGTATTGGTGCATCCGCCAAGCGCCGCCGACATGCACCACGTAGAAGCCAGGCCTGCTCGGCTGCCATCGACACCAGAGGTAATGGCTCTCCTCGCTCAAGTCATGGTCGCATGGCAGCTCTGTGGTGAGCGCCGTGCGCCGTGCGTCTCGAATGACATCGTCAAGAGGGTCATCGAGCCAGGTCAGGCCATGTGCGGCTGTGCGGCTCTTGCGCTGGTCTTGGCTCAGGGCGCACCACCATCTCAAAGCGTCTGAGCCGAACAGAGCAAGCATCATCTCGGCATCATTGCCGTCGGGGACGGGGACGGTGCCTGAGTACACGCAGTCAGCATTGCCCTCGTCGTAGGTCGGGCCGTCATCGGGCCAGAGTTCGCGCACCACCAGCCTGAACGTCGGCGCATGTTGCGGAACGCACTCGCTCTTGTCGGCAAGTTCACTGACCGTGGCGAACGGTGTCGAGTCGTTCGCTGTATTCCATGTGCGCACAGCTACGTCAGCCTCATCGCCGTCGTGGTAGCGCACGCGCCAACGGGCGTTGTAGGAGTCGGGGCCCGCCAGAGGCGGATCGGTGGACACGAGGAAATGCCGAGGCGGTCTGGCTTCCCAGCGATAACGAATATCAGACACATGCACCAGCACTGCGCTGTTGACAACGGCGAGTCCGGAGTGGTGTGTGGGCGACGATGTCAGACGACCCGCAGGCGGGTCGGCGCACTCACCATTATCATCCTTTAGCCGGTGCAGCTCTTTGTGCTGTGTGGACTCGTCATACTGCTCTATTCCGTCGATACGCACACCCTTGCTGAAGCCTTGCCGCGGTGACGCATACATGTCTGTCGGGCATGTTCTCAGGCCTGTCACGCGCAAGGGGTCTTGCCTGCCATCCTTGCGCATTCGCTGGAACGGATTGACATGACACGGCGAGCATCCGTTGATGCGCACTTCGGCCAGCGTCATCGTGTCGGGTTCCTGACGCCAAGCAACCTCATATGCCCGACAGCGGATCACCTGCGCAACGGCATCGCAGCCACCAGTCTGGCTCGCACGTCGCAGGCACAAGGCTGACACCGGCGGGTCGCAGTCGGCAAGGCGGCGGCTGTCAGTGCGATGGCAGACCGAACGCAGCAACTGAGCGTCGTGCTGGCACCAGTGCGGGTTGGCTGTGTTCGCGAGCGTGATCTGGGCAGCGCCTGCGATCACCAGGTCGCCCGCAGAGTTGATGACAGGCGTATCGGTGCTGTAGGCCCCCAGGCAGTCGTCGGCAGGACTGTCCACGAAGTCCGCGCCCACGTATTCCTCGCAGGTCCCGACTGCGAATACCGGTGCACCGGTGCCGCAGACTGGGTGGTTCAGGGCGGATCCGCCTGCGTCCCTGTAGCAGCTATTGAACTCGTTGCGCGGTATGTCCCCTGCCATCGCGCAGGTCCACATGCGACGCTGCACACCGCGGCAAGTGGTAGCCGTGACCTGCTGAAGTCCCGCAGGGCAGCGAATCGGTGTGAGGATGCGGCAGCCATCGACACCGCCGTCGATGTAGGACTTGACTGCGACACCCGTTGCGTTCTGGCAAACCGAGTATTCGGCCTCGGTGTCCAGCACTCGTTCCTCACAGAAGTGCTGGTAGCGCTCCAATCCGATGTCCGTATACAAGAGATCGCCCGGATCGAGGTCGGGAAACTGAACCGCAAAATCCGTCGGCGGCACCGAGAGACGCATGAAGCCAGAGGCATACAGATAGCTCTCAGGGCACGCCGGCAGCTCCAGCACACACTCCGACTGCGTTCCATAGTCAGCATCGCCGGGCTGGGGCGACCAGTCGGCGGGAGCTGTCGGGCAGGCCTCAGGCATCCCAGGCACCACCGTCGGCGGCGGCGGCGTCTGCGCCTGTGCTTCGTCTGCGCCCAAGAGGTGCTGCAGCGGCTCTGGGAGCAGACCGGATTCCCACGGCGACAGCACCGATCCCACGGCGACTATCGCGCAGAGCAACGTACGCCAGCCCGCCCCGACGGCGGCGCTGCGACGCGACCGGCTCATGTCGGCCATTCCGCGGGGCATTCCCGGGGTCCCTGCGGCGGAGGGTTCTCACATATGCCCGTGGTGGTGAACGTTCGCTCGACTCGAGTCCAGATCTGCCCTTCGGACAGCCACGCCGCCACTTGGGCGTCCCAGCGCGCCTCCCACGTCTCGTCTCCGCTGCAGCCTTCGCTGTCGTGCTCCTCGACGCGAGCCACGCGGTAGGAGATGTCTGCGACGCGATCTTCGAGACCGCTCGCAACCGCCAACAGATACGCGCGGAGCCTTCCAGGGTTGCCATCAGTGTGCCCAAGCACGTCCGCAGATGCGGACACGCGATCTGGACCGCACGCCACCGCCAGCGCCGCGGACGGACCGAAGGCAATGACCGTGACCTTGTCGACGAGCGTCGTCTCGGCACCGGCCGCCGGTGTGCCCTCGAGACCGGACCCAAGAAGCGCCAGCGCATCAGCACGAGCAGGTCCCACCGCTGCGACGGCGACACAGAGCTGGCCCACAGGCAACGGTGCTGCCAATGCCCGCGAGAGCTGATGTTCGTACCGCATGACACCGAGTGCTGCCATCGTCGGCGGGTCGCCATAGTGCGACGCGTCGACACCGGAGACGGGCACGGCGATTGCATCGAGTTCCCACGCGCTGCCGCAGACGGCCGGGGGGAACGCCGCGTCGAACTCAGGCGTCCACACAGGCAGGTGGCGGGCTCGTAGCTCGCCAAGCTGCGTCTGGGGGTCAGCAGCGGCGTCGAGCATCGGCAGATCCCGCCACCCTGGGGGCGCAGCCGGGGGAACTTCGACCGCGGACCGCTGCCGCACAGCAGTCGCACTCTCGCCCAAAGGGGCCTCATGCGCCCCAAGCTGGGCCAGCTCGTCAGCACCCGCAGTGCCGCTGCATGACGCGGGAAGGACCGCAGCAGCGAACAAGCAGCCGCAACGTGCCAGTAGCTTGTATTCGCGCTGACGAGTTCGACACCGACCTCTCTTGGCGGCGGCTCGCCTGAATGGGCATCGCGTCGGCACAGCTGAACTAGCGGCGCTGGTCGCCGAAGCGCACGGCCGCCTCCATCGAATCGAAGCGGCGCAGCACCTCTGACTCCACCGCCCGTACGGCGGGATCGTCGGCTCGCCGCGGACGCGGCAGGCTCACCGGGATGTCATCGAATACCACGCCGCCGGGGCGCAGCATGAGGATCCGGTCGGCGAGCTCGACCGCCTCGCCGACATCGTGAGTGACGAACAGCGCCGTCTTGCGGGTGTGCAGCCAGATCCTCTGCAGGTAGTCGCGCAGCGAACGACCCGTCAACGCGTCCATGTGACTGAAGGGCTCATCCATCAGCAGCACATCGGGATTCACCAAGAATGCCCGCGCGATGCCGACGCGCTGTTGCATGCCTGCGGACAATTGGGCGGGGTACAGGTGCGCGACATCGCTCAGACCCACCATCGAGAGATAGAACTCGGCTTCGCGCTTGGATCGGTCCGACTTGCGGTTCTGCACATACAGCATGTTGTTGAGCACCGTGCGCCACGGCAGCAAGCGCGGCTCCTGGAACACGTAACCCACCTGCGCCGGCACGCCGTCCTGTACGACGCGCACTGCGCCGGCGGTCGGCTCCTCGACACCTGCCACGATGTTGAGCAGCGTGGTCTTGCCGCTGCCTGAGGGCCCCAGCACAGCAACGAAGACGTTGCCCGTCACCGACATGGAGACTCCACCCAGTGCCTGCACCTGGTTGGGATAGGTCGGTGTCGGCGGATACACCTTGGTCAGATTCTCAATCAGGATGGTGGCCATCTCGTCCTCTCTCGCTCAGCAAAATCTGCTGCCGCCCTTTGGCAGCCAGTCAGGGGCAGTCGGTCAGGCGACCTCGTCTTCGGCGAATGTCAGCGTCGGCTGATGCTGCCAGCGGGCCACGCGCTGCTCCCAGCGCCGCAGCACCAGCCAGTCCATCAGCGTGATGAACACGACGAACAGCAGGATCCACGCAACAAAACCGGGGAAGCGCAGCGCGTCGTACCAGAACCGTGCACGCCACCCCACTCCGGAGGTGGCACCGAACCACTCCACGATGAGCAGGCTGTTCCAGCTCGTCATGAATGCGAAACGAACGCCGGCTACCGCACTCGGCAAGGCGCCCCCCAGCAACAGGTGTGCCAGCCGTCGTCTGGACGGCACCCCGAACGAGCGCGACATTTCTGTGAGTCCGGGATCGAGAGCGGCAATGCCCGACCTCAGGTTGAACGCCATGAACGGAACCGCCGTGAGCACGACCGCAACGACCGGTGCGGTCGCGCCGAACCCGAACCACAGGGATGCGGTGAACGCCCACACCACCGACGGCAGCACGAGCAGCACCAGGACGGTGTCGTTGAGCACCGCCCGGATCAGCCGTGAGGCACCGATCAGCAACCCCAGCACCGCACCCAGCGGCAGACCGATGGCGAGACCAATCAAGTACCGCTGCAAGCTCACCGACAGCGGTGCCCAGAACTCCCCGCTGATGGCGCCCCCGTGGGACTCGCCTCGCATCTCGATGAGCAAGAACGATGCCACTTCGTCGAGGGCAGGAACACGGTCGTTTGTTACCGCGAAGTACTGCCAGGCGCCCAGCAGGATCAGCACCGCCAAGGCATTGATGAACCATGGCCGGCGCGTCCATCGTGACGGACGGTATGGGGCCCGCGTAGCTGGCCGGTCCATCCCAAACCGGTCTGGCGGCAGTCCCGGATAGTCGCCCAGGAAGCTCATCGCTGTGGCTCCGTGCGCGCGGCGGCGTGCGCACCGCCGAAGGCTCGCCGCTCAAGCTGACGGAAGACGAAATTCTCGAAGAAGAACATGACTCCGATGAACAGCGCTGTCCAAGCGAGCATCCCGCGCACGTCATAGCTCTCGAAGCTGCGCCTGATCTGGAAGCCGACACCGTCGGAGGCGGCGAACACCTCGGTCAGCAGGGAGATTCGCCAAGCGAGCGCGAACGCCTGGCGCGCGCCTCCGATGACCGCCAGGACCGACGACGGCAGCAGCACCCCAGTGATGATCTGGGCTCGTGTCCGTGCAAAGGACTCGCTCATCACGATGAGCCGACGGTCGACCCCGGTCAGGCCATGTGCAACGCTCGACATCACATGGGGCGTCGCAACCAGCGTCGCGGTCAGCATCGGTCCGATGTCCGACACGCCGAAGATAATGAGCGCCAAGATTGCGAGCGCAACCGTCGGGATGCTCACAAAGAACCGCGTCAAGCTCCGAATCAGCGCACGCCACCAATTGCTGTAAGCGATGACCATGCCGAAGACGATGCTTGCCAGCAACGCCAGCAGGCAGCCGCCGACGACTCGCACGACGCTCGCCCACAGGGTCGAGCCGAACCCCTCTCCGGTGGCGATCTGCCAAGCCTCGGACGCCACGACATGCGGCGGAGGCAGCTGCTGGGTGCCGAGCGCGAACTGCGAGACGGCATACCAGACGCCCAGGAATGCCACCCAGCCGAACACCACGCCGAGCCGGAAGCCCCAGCGTCCCATGACCGAGCGTCGGACTTCCCGAGCCCCGAGCTCGGCAACAGCATCGGGCGTGACCGAGACATCGAGCGACATCGCTACTCCCTTCCCGTCATTGTCAAACGTTCCGTTGAGACCAACGGGGTTCGAGCGTCAGACTCGATGAGGCCGCTGCTGCGCAGACGGTCCAGCGCTGCGGCGTACGCATCCGCATCACCTTGGGTGGGGTACACCGACGGGGTGATCCAGTTGTTCGCAGCCACGTAGTCGATGAGCCAGGCGATCTCCTCGTCGGACTGCACTGACAACAGCTCTGGGTACTGGCCGATGAGCTCGGCGTAGTTTCCGTGCCAGTGCCGCACAGCCCGTTCCCACAGGTTCAAGAACGCTCTCACAGCTTCCGGATTCGCCTCGAGCCATGCCCTGTCCACCAGGAAGATCTGGCCAAGGAGGATCTGCTCGGGGGTACCGGAGAGTTCCGCGAACAGGCGCGCTGCCGACGCGCCGTTGTACAGCGGCCGCAGCGTCCCGCTGCTCAGACCAGCGACACTCTCATCGGGCAGGCAGATGCAGGCATCCGCATTGCCGCTCTCGACGGCGTCGGCAATGCCGAACGTTGCTATGAAGAAGTCGAAGTCAGGGCTGCGGTAGCTGAGATCCAAGCCGTGAGCCGCCTCGACGATGAGTGCCCAGAGGAGCGTGGAGCCGAGATCGCCGTCCACGGCGATCTCGCCCTCGACTACGCCCGCCATGTCGGTTGCCAGCGAGGTTCGCTTCGTCGCAGTGATCGACCGGTCGGCCGCGTACTTCCCGATGATCACCGGATCAATCTCAAACCCCTGTGCGAATGCGGGGATGTCGAGAGCATCAATGAGAATGACGTCCGCGTGGCCGCTGACGAAAGCCGTGAAGGGTCGGAAGGGGTGGCTGGCTTCGATCTGCATGCCGTGCTGCTTCTCCCACTGGGCGAGCTCCCCCGAGTCGACGAGCCACTGCCACAGCGGCTCGCTCGGCAACGCGAGCCGGATGGGCGGCGGCGCGTCCTGCGAGGGTGCCGTCGCGGCCGGTTGCGCTTCGGGTCCGCTGTTGCTGCCAGCGCCCCCGCAAGCTGCTGCGACGATCACTAGCGCAATCGTCAATGCTGCCGCCCGCAGCGTTCTGCGACGTGATGTCTGCCGCGGCTCTTCGCTGTAGATGGTTCTCATGATCAGATCTCTCATGACCAGATCACTCCGCAGAATCCCGTGCCTCGACAAGCGGTGCGAGCCACCCGGTCAAAGCGCGCATGCAGCCCCAATCGTTGAGCAGGCAATCCGGGTCGGCTTCGAGCACCCGGAAGCGGTCAGCACCGGAGGAATCGTCGCCCGCGAAGGTGATGTGTCCCCCATGAGCCACCTGGTAGTCGGTCTGGCGAAGTGCTGCAACGAATGTCTCGCGGGTGAGCGGGTCGCTCGCCCGGGTCAGTGCACTGAATGCAACGTCCAGCAGATCGCAGGTGGCGGTGATGACGCTCCAGGCATCAGTGTGATGACGGTGCGAGAAGGGCGCAGCCGACATGGCCGCATTCCGCAGCACGACGCAGTCGCGGTCCAGGTCGGGCACTTCGTCGCCTGCTGCACGTCGAGCGCTGACAAGCACGAATCGCTCCACTTGGCTGGCGGGTGCGCCGGTCAGCGTCAGCGTTGCCCCTTGAATGTCGCTGGCGATCCACCACGGATGCCAGTCGATGAGGTCCGCAGCGCGCATCAGGCGGCGCAGCTCGAACCATGACGCCGTCGAAACCACGACCTCCACGTCGGCGTCGCGGTAGTCGATGGCGGCATCGAGATAGAACTGCTCGATACGGTCGAGCAGTTCCGCCGTCGCCGGCGACATTGAAGCGCGAGCCTCATCCGCAGCCGCTCGCTGGGTGACGCTCAGGTCTGAATGCAGCAGACCTGCCTGCTTTTCCGGCAGCAGTGTGGAGTACTCGCCAAAGGCGGCCGGAAGGCTCGCTACCGAGTTGACATCGATGCCGTACCTGCCGATCAGCGACAGCAGACCGCCGGGTCCTATCAAGGTCAACGTGACGGCTGCCTGATCCTCGCTGGCCGAGCCGGCGCCGCGCAGAAATCCGATCCGGGCATCCGCGGACAGATGGCCGGCTCGCAGCGCCACCTCAATGCTGTTCCCGAGCAGATACTTGTGCGTGCCATCGTCGAGGAACAGGCGGCCATTCGCAAAGGCCACCATCTCCGATGGTGCCGACGCGTACAGTCCCAGCGTCGGTATGTCGCCGTCGATCGTCAGGCAGTTGATTCCCTCGATGTCGCCGAGGAGGTTGAGCACGACCAGAGGCTCCGCCTCGGGCAGCTCAGCGCAGATCCGGCCATATGAAGCGTCGGGATCGGCCGGATCCCACAGATGCACGGAAGCGCGGACGCAGCGTCCCACGACACCCCCTGCGAGGTTGACTGCGTCGACGTATGCGTCGATCAGGATCGACGGTTCCTCGATGACCAATTCCTCGAGACCGATCGCATCGAGCCGGGCGAGATCGGGACCCAGATATGCGATTGTGATGGCGTCTTCGGCTGAGCACGGCTGACTCCCGCCCAGCGCGGCGGGGTTTCCTCCGGCGGCCACGATGCCGTCCCAAGGGCGCAATGAGGTCGCCTCGAGCGCAGGCGCCTGTGTGGCTGCGCCTGCCCCGCCGACCGCGGGTGCGTCCGATATTACTCCGCCGCCGCAAGCGCCCGCCATGAGTCCCATCGTTCCCAGCAGTGCGACGCGTCGCAGCGCCGTGCCGATGCGCACCGCGCCGCTCCGTACTTGGCCGCAGCGCTTGGGCGGCGGGTTCATCGCTGGCCAAGCGGATCAATTCCGCCATGCATCGCGCCGCTCATCTCAGCGAGCATGTCTGGCGACAGGGCCTGTGCTGCGGTCATCGTGATAGCGATCGGATGCACCACCGCAGTGGCCGTGCTGTCGACGTGAATGCTCCACGGCCAGCGTGTCCCTACCGCCGACGTCGCCCCGACCAAGGCCAGATGCGAGCCCGGCACCGTCGCGACCTGCGCAGCGCGCTGGATCAGCAGGTCATTGCCTGGCCCGATCACCACGATGTCGGCCCGATCGCCGTCCCTGCCGGAGGCCATCGACAGCATCTGCTCAAGCTCGGGAGAGTCGAACCGGGCAAAGCGCACGCGCTCCCATCCGACAAGCCCTGCGGCGGCCTCGAGGCCCACAGCAGTGATCTGCAGTTCCTCAGCCATGGGCGAAGAGCCGAGCGTTGCGACGATGGCGCCGAGCAGGCTCGTCGCTGCCGTACCCGGTCCTGAGACCGCCAGGCAGCCGACCTGGTCCAGATTGAGCAGCAACGGTCCCTCGAAGGTGTTGCCCACAGGCACGAGAGCCGGGCACAGCGGTGGCCCGAGGCCGACAGCCCCAAGATCGTGCGCCGTGGTCCCTGACGGGAGTTCGAGCACGTAGCCGCCTGACGCGGAACGCCAACCGGGTGGCGTTTCCGCAGGCCGATCCAGCAACACCTCGAATCCATAGGTGCCGAAACGGACTGCCAGCACAGCCGGCTCGGGCCGTCCTTGGCCTACGGTCACGGCCCGAAGGTGCCGCATGGCAGCGTCGATGAGCGCGAGCGACTCGCTGCCGGCGGTCTGCTGCAGCGACAGCTCCAACGGACCGAGCGCATCGGCACCCCGGCGGCTGTGGCGGCGGCGGCGAGCGAGCTGCCAGAGCATCATTGCGTCGCCGACGGCCGTTCCTGCAAGGCTGCGGCCGATTGGGCTCACCCTCGCTGCTGTGCCATGCCCCATCGGTCCTGCACCAGTGACCGAGGGCAGGAAGTGCGGCACCTGGGGTGCCTCCATTTCGGGCGGCGGACCGAGCTGATCAGAACCCATTGGCTGAGCGGAGATCGCCGCGGGATCAGCGCTTGGAGGCACCGGGGTTGCCGCCCAGTCGTCGAAGAGCGGCGGCGGACCGAGGCCTTCGACCGGCGCTGCCGACGCTGCTTCCTCTGTGACCGGAGCATCTGCTGCCGGCACCGCAGCCGGCTCATCTGCGACCGGAGCATCTGTCACTGGCGCCGCGACCAGCTCTTCTGCGGCTGGAGCATCTGTCACTGGCGCCGCGACCAGCTCTTCTGCAGCGGGCACCGCGGCCACATCTTCGGCCCAGGCACCAGAGGGTCTATCGACATACGCCGGCAGTGGTTCGTCCACAGGTGCCTCGACGATGTCCACAGCCTCGTCCACAGCCAAGGCAGGGTCGGCGACGCGAAGCTCGACTTCGAGATCCTCAACGAAGAGATCGTCAGCTTCGAGATCTTCGACTTGGAGATCGCCGACTTCGAGATCGCCGACTTCGAGATCGCCGACTTCGAGATCTTCGACGTGGAAGCCTTCGACAGTTTCTATGAATTCGGTTTGCTGGTCGACTTCACCGGCTACGTGATCGACGACGGCCTGCGGCGGTGCTGCGTCACCAAGATCGACTGCCGCGTCGCCGACTGCTGCGTCACCAAGATCGACTGCCGCGTCGCCAACTGCTGCGTCACCAAGATCGACTGCCGCGTCGCCGACTGCTGCGTCACCAAGATCGACTGCCGCGTCGCCGACTGCTGCGTCACCAAGATCGACTGCCGCGTCGCCGACTGCTGTATCTGCAAAGACGGGCGGCATCTCCAGCGCCGACGGCGGCGGGATTGCGGGTTCGCCCGGCACGCTGCTGCGCATCCCAGGCGCCGCGATCCCCGGCAGCTCGGTGCCGAGTTCCGGTGGCTCGGCACCCTCGGGCAGCGCTCCGGCAGTGAGTCCCCGCCAAAACGGCACCACTTCCTCAGGTGTCGGTTCGCGGCCCCATGCGGTGAACAGGAACGTCTCCGCCAAGGTCCACAGGTAGACCGGATCAGGCCTGCCCCACAGGAGCGGATCGCCCGGCAGCGCCACGGCCGCGCCTTCGGGAAGCAGGGTGTCGGGACCGGCTTGAGCGATGCCCGGATAGGCGGCATTGAGCGAGCGCAGCTCGGACCAACGCTCGGGTGCATTGAGGAATTGCGCGGCCACGCTGCGCAACGTGTCATGGATCCGTGCCAAGTAGTAGCCGCGGATGGGCACAATCGTCGGCGGGTCGGATTGCAGCAGGCCAGTCGCCGCAGCAGGCTCGATGTCGGCCACCGAAGCGTCGCCAGATTCGCCGTCAGGAACGTCGGCGAGCACCGGATCGCTGTCGTCAGGCTCACCCGCGTCAAACTCGCCTGCGTCAAGCTCGCCCGCATCAAACTCACCTGCGTCAGATTCACCGACATCGAATTCGGCGGCGTCAAGCTCGCCTGCGTCAAACTCACCTGCGTCAGATTCACCGACATCGAATTCGGCGGCGTCAAGCTCGCCCTCGTCCGGGTCCTCGGCAAGCGTCGCCTCGCCGCCGGCGTCGGTGTCATCAGCGCTGGCGTCGGTGCCGTTGGCATCGTCGTGGTGCGGAGGGAGGGGGGGGGGGGGTTCGAATGGTCCTGACACAGGATCGACAGGCTCGATCCGCTGGATCATCGGGACGGACGCAGGCAGTGGACCGCCAAGCTGCTCAGGTCCAGGTCGAAGACGGAACGGATCGCTGCCAGATTCGTCCCTGGCGTCGTCCCCGGGTCCCTCAGCAAGTGCCTCGGCCGAAACCGGCGCTGGTCTGTCCAAGAACGACTCCTCGAATATCGGACCGGATTGGCGGTACCACGCCTCGCCAGATGCCTCAGCCGGCGGTACCGCACCCGGCGGTACCGCATCCGGACCGACCGCAGGCGGCGGAGGGCCGAGCGGCGTGTCTCGACGACCTCGACGACCTCTGCGCCCCTTGCGCGCACTCGGCGCGCCAGCGAATCGCTTGCGGCGGAACATGCGTGAACGGAAGCGGCGGCGACTCACAATGCCATGCACGTTACTCATGTCGCCGAGCTTGATGCGAACCGCTGCCGTTTGATGTCGTCCGGCGACTTGCGACCCGGACATCGGTGCGGCTGTTCTGCCAGTGCTAACTGGTGAGACGGCATCTACGCACCGCCGATGTCAGCCTGGTCAATGCAGCAGGGGGCACTCGGGCAGGTACGCGAGCTGGATCGGTCCTCCGCTCGGCCCCACCAGCACTGCTTCGGCCGCGCCCACCGCCACAATCGGCTGCGACTCTCGGAACACCGCCAGTGCCGAGCGGTTGCTGTATGAGGTGACCACCGTCGCTTCGACCTTGGTGCCCACGCAGCTGAGCGCGCCGAGAAGCACCGGGGTGCCATAGAGCGGTGACACCGAGGCGAGCCGCTTCTGTGCAGCATTGCGAGCCTGGTCGATCGTTCCGCCAGACGCGATGGTGGCGGCGCCAACTCGAGCCGCCTCGTTCGCGCTGTGCGCTGCGTGCTGGCGTGCAGTGATCAACCTCGGAGCGTCATACGCGATGCCTCCGAAGAGCAGCAAGGCCGAGGCGATCACGGCAATGAAGATTGCGTAGTCGCCCCGCTGGTCATGTCTCGACGCTGCAGCGGCTCGTCGCACTCTCATGGATGCCGGCTGCCCACTGAGCCGAATCGGTGTGCGCCCGATCATGGCGTCCCGACCTGCGCGAACCGCTGCCGGTACGGATCGACCGTGGCGCTGCCCACCGCTCGCCGATGGACATCTGAGGTCACCAGCGAGAATGCTCCCAGCCGGCTCGAGGACAGGCGGCAGCTCAACAGGACGGTGACCTGCCCGCCTGCGGGAACCAGGTTCGGGTCGCCGTTCACGTCGAGCTCTGGCACCGCCGCGCCGCTGACGTCTCGGAATGCGACCAATGCGTCATCGGACACGTCGTTGGTGCAATTGCGGCTGCTGCCCGGCACGTTGCGCTCGTGCACCTCGACGCTCTGCTGCGCAGCCAGGAGCGCTTCGTCGATGTGCATGCAGCACAGCACGGCTGTGTGCGCTGCCCGGTCCGCGATGGCTTGAAGGGTCTGCTCTGTGCGAGTTGCAGACGTGATGCCTTGCAGGGCAACGATGACCAACATCAGCACCGGGAACATGATCGCGACCCCGATCGCTGTTCCTGACCCGTCCTGAGAGGCACCGCCTCGGTCAATTCGGGCGGCCTTGAGGACCGCCGGCACGGCTCGGCTCAACATGCCGACATGTCCGCCCGAACCGGACCCGGTTCCGAGACGGCATCGAGCGGACCGCAGGCCCGACCAACGACCTCGATCGCGCCGAGCACCGGCGAAAGGACCGTTCCGAAGGTGTATACCGCCACCACGCCGGCGCCCTCGTCAACCGAAACCGCCGGAGGTCGCTGCGTGGCAACCATGCTGCCTGACGCCGACATCGCTGCCCACGCCGCGAGCAAGCCGGCGCAATACCGTTCGCTGTCGGGAGTCACAGTGCCGATGGGTCTCGTGATGGTGCCGCAGCTCGAATCGGCGGGTGGCGCCGATTGGGCGGCGGTCACGCCTTGATCGGCCGCCGCCTGCACTGCCGTGCGGCCGACCGACACCAGCACGACATGCACCCCGACCAAGATCGTGAGCAGCACCCCCCCGAACAGGATCGCTACCGGAAAGACCTCCCCACGCTGGTCACGCAGCCGGTCGAATGCACTCGAGACAGCGGACACGACTCAAGCACCGACTCTCGGCGACGAGTAGCCGTTCCAGAGAAGCACTTCCCCTCCTCCCGTCGGCCGGCCCAATCGGCGTGGCTGCAGCTCAGTACGCCATACCTACAGAACTGCAGCCACGCCAAGAGAATCTCGACGAGGCACGTCGATGGTGGATGACCGCGACGACTAGAAGGTCACCTGGCACTGGCCACCGACATTGGAGGTCGAAGTCAAGGCGGTGGAGCCGTCGAGCGCACCTGCAGCGATGCCCGTGGCAAAGAATTGGCCACCCCAGATGCGGCAGGTCCCGGCCGAGAGGGGATCCGCGGTCGTACCAGTCCATGTGCATCCGATTCCATTCGTCGGAGTGAGGACTCCGGCGATCCCATTGTCCATAAGCGTCGTGCAGTTGGCAGCTGTGACCGAGCCGACATCCTGACCCTCCAAGTCAGCGATGACATCGCCGCCGCGGCTGAGCAGTACGCCTGCGACGCCGCCTGCGATCACAAGCATCACGACGATGACGATGACGGTTTGCAGTGCGATGCCGCGGATGTCCGCTGCCAGAGCGGGCCAGCGTCGGCGGCATCTCCAACAAGCCAGCGCCAGAGCAACCGGCACACCGACTGAAAGGGCAAGCGTTACAGACATCGTGGGTCTCCTTCCGATCCCGATGAGACCCCGCAGCTACCCCCCCCCCCCCCCCCCCAACGGACGGTTCGTGGGATAGATGAGCAGTCTGCACCTATCGATGAATCTACTACACGTTCTCCGGTTGCGCGATACTGCCGCTCGGACACTGGCATTCGTGTGCGTAACGCGCGCGGCGCCTACAGGCCGGCTACCTGGGACGTGTCCGCGATGCTCGCCAACGGCGGATAGCCCATCAGCATCATGAACGCGCCGCCGATGAGTGCAAGCGGGGCGCCCATCTTCTCGCTGGCAGAAGCTGCTTTCGCATCGGCTTCGTGCAGTGATTTCGAACGCGCTGCGTCGACCTGGGACAGGATCGACTGGCGCGCGCCGGCACCCGTTGTGCCAGCGAGCTCGAGCGCAGCGATGAACGGATCAAGGAACCGGAGCCGGCGTGCGTCGGCCATCCGTCGCAAGCCCTCCCACGGCGGTTCGGCCCTGGCCGAGGCCTCGTTCAGCGCATCGCGGATCGCGACGAACGCAGGCTGGCTGCTGTAGGTGGCAGCGATGCCCAGAGCGGCGTGCGTGTCGGAACCGGCGGTCACGAGCTGGGCCACCAGCTCAAGCCACGCCTCAGTCGACTGCTGGAAGCGGACACGCTCGGCTTCGGCCTCGGTCTTCAGCAAAGAATCGGGCAGCCACCATCCCAGCAATGCCGCTCCAGCAGCAATCGCCACCAGCAGCAGCAGCGGGATCTGCACGCCCACGGCCACGTTGAGCATCACTCCGACGAGCGCCACCAGGATTGCTGCGCCTGCCATGCCGCCGAGCTTGCCGAGCCCATGCGATTCGAGGCTGCGACCGATCATGGCGGCGTCTTGGAGCAGCAGGTGCTTGCGCTCCAGATCGCCCTTGACAAGGCTTGCGATTTGGTGTGTCACGCCCTTGACTCCGCCGCCTGCAGGCAGCACGGCCGCGGCACCCTGGTCGGAAGTGACGATCTCCACCGATTGCCTGCGCACACCGGCGATCACCAAGGTTGCCCCGATGCCCGCAGCGGCCGCAATCGCTGCCACTTGCACGATCACGATTCGGTGCCTTCGTTCATCAACGCCGCAACGTCACTGACACCCGCGAGCCCGCGCTCGTCCAGCAAGCGGATGGGTACACCTGAACCCGACAGCTGCAGCACCCAGAACACGTTGCCGAAGATCAGCACGCCCACAATCAACAGGATCAACTGGCCCACAGTGCTGCCGAACGGATCGAAGAAGCCACGATTGAAGACGAACATGAGCAACACCGACACCACAGTGATGCCCAGAATCGAAACCACCTGCGTCCAGGTACGAGCATTCGCGACCTCGTTGCGGCGACGCATCTCCACCTCAGTGCGCATCGAGCGGGCGGTGGTCTCGAATGCCTCGGTGACCCGCGCACCCGATTCCCACGCAATGCTCAGACCCAGCACCAAGCGGTCGGCGTAGGGCGATTCCATGTGCGCGGCAAACCAGTTCATCGCCGCCTTGAGGCCCACTGAACCTGCCAGCGAGGCCATCTGAGCGACGTGGGGTCGCAGCAGCGGAGGCGCGCTTGGCGCCGACAGTGTCACTGCCTCGAACAGCGATCCGCTCGCGGACACCAAGTCACGTATCTGCTCAGTCCACTGCGAGTACGCCTCGATCTCGTCGGCGACGGCACGGCGTTGGCGTGGCGCCGCGATCATCTTGGGCGTCACTACCCCCGCCGCGCCGCCGAGCAGTGCGGCCACCGGCCAGCCCGTCGCGTACCACGCACCGAAGCCAAGGGCCGCGGTCAGAGCGACGGTTATCAGCATCTGCGTCGCCGCGTCGGAGTTGCGAGACCGCATATTGCTGGCACGGAACTCTCGCAAGCGCGGCACCGCTCGCTCAGGAACCCTCCGCAGCCCCGCACTGATCGTCACCGCTCCGAGGGCGGCGACAACACCACACAAAATCGCTAGCGAACCCTGCACAGCTAGTCGCCTCGCTGCCGTACAGGCGGCACCGGCCGCAGCGGTTGCGGCCGGGGCGCGGGCTGAGGCTGGGGCGCGGGCTGAGGCTGGGGCGCGGGCTGAGGCCGGGGCGCGGGCTGAGGCCGGGGCGCGGGCTGAGGCTGGGCGTGGGCGGGTGCATGCTGAGCAGCGCCGTGCTGGTTCGAGCCATGGGGCTGGCGGTGGCCGGGCATCGGCCCCTCGTATCCAGGCGGCGGCGCGATGGTCGGCCGGTGCCTCGGCGGTTGGGGCGCGGTGCCGTTGAACGGCTGCGGCGGTCCGAGCATCGCCGGATCGAATCCGGTCGCCGTCAGGCGGGCGAGCGCCTCGCCATCAGGCTTGAACGGCCGCGTGTACACAGCGACGCCGTCGGGACCGGGAGCGAAGACCTCGTTGGTGGACACTTCGCCATCCGCGTAGCCGGTGATCTCCCGGATTGACGTGATGGCGCGCCGCCCGCTGGGCAGCTTCTTGATGTAGACGAGCAGATGCAGCACCTCGGCGATCTCGCGCAGCACCGAGTCGGGCGTCGGCGCATCCGGGGAACGCTGCGCGTAGATCAGGATCTTGTTGATGGCCGCCTCTGTGCTGCCAGCGTGAATCGTGCCGAGAGAGCCGTCGACGCCGATGCCCATCGACTGGAGCAACTGCATGACCTCGCCGCCGCGCACTTCGCCGACAATCACACGATCCGGCGACATCCGCAGCGCGGCCTTGCAGAGGTCGTACATGGTGATCTCGCCGGTGCCCTCGGTATTGGAGGTACGGGTCTCCAGGGCGAGGGTGCGCGTATGCAGGCCGGATTCACGCAGGTGCAACTCGAGAGTGTCCTCGATGGTCACGATGAGATCGGACTGCGGGACCTCCGACAGCAATGAGCGGATGAGGGTCGTCTTGCCCGCACCAGTGCCACCGACGACCAGCATGTTCGCCGGGTCGGGCGGCCTGATTGCGGCCCTCAGCACTGGCACCATCTGCGGTGTGATCGTGCCGGACTCGAGCAGCCGGTCGAGCGATGCCGACAGCATGCGGTGACGCCGGATCACCATCGATGTTCGCTCGGCAACGGCGGTGACTGCGAACAGCCGGTGGCCGGATTCGAGCCTCAAGTCCAGGATTGGCGAGGCGTTGTCGAAGCGGCGTGACGTGTGCCCTGCGGTGGCCGCGAGGTGGCGGATCATCGTCACCAGTTCTTCCTCGCTGCCCGCGAGCGGAGGACCCGCGATGCGGCGGCCATCGGCAAGCGAGAGAATCACATTGTCATGCCCGAGCACATGGATGTTCTCGACATCGGGTTGCTCGAGCAAGGGGACCAACGCGCCGCCGCCCATCAGACCGCGGACGTTGGCTCGGAAGTCGCGCCGGTCGCTCGCATCCAGCGTCGGCTCGCCGGCCATGACTGAAGCCGTGTCGTGCTCCTCGACCATCTGATCGGCAATCGCCATGAGACGCCGCTCGATTTCCGGCGGCGGCAGCTGTCCGCGCTGCAGCTCCAAGTAGTGGCGGAGCAGGTGCTCTCGCACGCGGTCGAACAACTCGAAACCGCGGCGGTGCCAGACGTCTTCGGTCACAGTCGATCTCTCATGACTGGTGCCGCGTGTCGCACACTCGACATTGGCGCACGCCCAAGCGGCTCATGCCGAGACGTTCCCGCCGACTGGTGGCGTGCCGACATCGCGATGTCCCTCCGCTTCCGCTCCATGGAGCATGGCGGCCCACGAGCGGAACGAACCAGATGGCGTGGCAGGTACATCGCCGACGTCTGGGGGCTGCGTCGATATCGACGACCCCGACGCCTCGCCGGCTTGCTCGGGCCAGCTCGCGCCACCGACCGTTCCGCCGGCTGGGTAGCCGACGGGCGGGATGTGCATTGCGGAGGAGTTGTCACCGCCATGATGCTGCGGTGGCATCTGCTGGAATTCCTGCCCGGCGTAGCTGCTCGAAGTCAACGGCTGCGCCAGGTAATCGGTCTGACCATGCGCATCACCGGCTTCGGCGTGCATCTGCCCACTTGGTTCGGCCGAGTGGTGCGCAGGGGGCGGATGCCCTTGGGGATGAGCCGGCGCCGTAGGCTCGGCGGGACGCCTTCGTGGTCGGGAAGTCGTTGCTGCGCCAGGATGCGCGTGCTCGTACAAGCGGTCTGCGATCTTGTCGAGGCTGTGGCGTAATTTGCGCGATGACCGTTTGCCGCGCGACATGAACATGGAAAGGTCGGTAGTGCCGCCGCGTGCAAGGTCAATGCTGCCCACATAGGCGAGCCCGAACTGCTCGCGCCATTCGTCTTCGCTGAACGGCGAGGCGCTGACGCACAGCGACAATCCTTCCGGCCCGGCCTCGGACGGATCCGCGGCAAAGACGCCGCCAAGATGCTCGAGGCTGGAGAGCTGAGTGTTCTCGCGTGACACCACAAGCACTCCGGCTGCGCATGTCGTCAACTGCGAAGCACTGGCTTCGGAAGTCAGGCGACCTCCATCAATGACGACGGCCATATCGCTGTCGGAGATGTCACGCAGGCTGTCGCCCATCGTGGCCAACACTTGGGCCACCGACTGCGCTCCCACCGGGCTCGGTGGTGCCGGCATGATGTGGAGATCGCTGAACAACACGTCCTGCGCGTGCTCGATCAGATTCTCCGCTGTTGTCGGCTTTCCTGACGCCACAAACGACGCCGTTCCAGGCGTGAACTGCATGCCCAGCTTCTGACCCATCGAGCCGGACGCGGCATCAGCCTCGATGAGCAGCACCTGGGAGCCCTTCGAAGCCCACGATGCAGCCAGATAGACCGCAGTTGTCGATGCTCCCGGCGAACCATAGGTGCTGTAGATCGTCAACATGCCGTCACCAAACGCTCGTGTCTCCACGGGTCACGGGACCGCTCGAATGCAGGTCTCGTCTCTTGGGCCGATTGCTGCTGTGGTCGTCTCGCTTCTGCCGCTTCTCTTGCGTCTGTTCTCTCCGGCGATGCCCGCCACGCATGCACTAACATCATGTGTTCATGACGTTGACTCTGTCGTCACCGTAGCACCATCTCCGCGAAGCGCTCTCACCAATTGCTCGGCCGTCACATCGATGCCGATCTTCCACATCTTGCGGTCCGCAGCGGTCAGGTAGCGGTTCACCATTCTCTCGATGCGCAGCGCTTCGGCCGGCTCTTCGATGTAGTAAATGTTGCCGCCCTGGACCATGTCCAGCCGAAGAATGCCGATGAGACCGAGCGGGACCTGCGATTCCCCAGCGAACTCGGCGAACTCATCGCCAGGCACGCTCTCGCGCCCCAGCAGCGCGATGGTGTCGCCGGTCTCGAGGGTGCCGAATGCCACTTCGCCGGCAGGCAGGCTGATCTGAAGAATGACCCGGCCCGCCTCTGCTGGCCCCGACAACGGCGGCGGCGCGAACATTCCGGGCGTGATCAGCGTGCCCTGAGGAACACGGCCCGTGGCCCAATTGCCAACAATCGCGCCGACCTGTGACGGAGTCATCGCCACTGCGTCGCCGACATTCGCCTCGACGGCAGTGAGGTCGGCCACACCGAGGCGCTCCCACCGCTCGATCGCCCGCGCCGCCACCACATATTGCTCGCGCTCATCCAGGCTCTGGACGACGTACCAGAACCCGATGCCAGCCCCGACGACGAGGAGCAGGCCCACAATGGCCAAGTTCAAGCGACGCTTGCCCTTCGTGGCCGTCGGGTTGAAGACTTGTCGCTTCTGGCGTGGAGCGGCTGAAGATGAATCCGACATCAGACCGGACATGATTGCATGAATGGCGTTCGCCCCGCGCACCGAGGTGCACCGATCATGCGGCAACGCTCCTGCTGCGACGCTCGACTTGGCGTCGCAGCAGGACCAGTTCTGATGCCGGAGACCCGGGCTAGCGAGCCGCTGTGAGCGCGGCCGCTACCCTCGTGCTTGCAGCCGCCTCGGTTTGGCTCACTGCAGCTGTCTCGCTCTCGATCATCGACCAGCGCACCAGAACGCTCCCGACACGCGTGATCTGGCCGACTGCTGCAGCCGTATGGATGCTGTACTCGATTGCAGCTCTCATATCCGGCGTGCCGGGTGGTCTACGCGATGCCGCGATCGGAGCATTGGTATGCGGCACGCCGCTCGTTGCGATCCACCTGATCCATCCCCCGTCGATGGGCTTCGGCGATGTCAGGTTCGGCGTGCTCAACGGGCTGCTGTGCGGATGGTGGGGATGGCATGTCGCTCTGGTCGGCCTGACCGCGGGCTTCTTCATTGCGCTTCCCGAGGCACTCGTGGTGATGGTGCGGCACGGACCGCGCTCAGGTCGCCCCCTCGGGCCGTACCTGGCCGCCGGCACCGCCGCTGCCGTGGGATGGGCGATGGCTACTTCGGGCGTGGTGCCGGCCGGTTAGCCATCACGTTCGAATGGCACCGTCAAGGCGGCCGGTGCGCCGATGCGACGGCTGACGAGCACCAGGACCACGATGGTCAGGACCGCCGGTGCCATCGCAGCGATCGTCGAGGACGCGCCCACGATGACGCCGAGGGTCTTGAGCTGGAGCACGGTGGATGACACGACGCCAAACAGCAGTGCCCCTGCCATCACACCGCTGGATCGCCAGGCCCCGAAGTACACCAGCGCCACCGCGATGAACCCCTGGCCAGACGTGAGGTTCTGCTGGAAGATGCCCACATCGAGGGCCAACGTGCCGCCGGCCAGTCCCGCCATCACGTTGCCGATGATGATTGCCTGGGTGCGTACGACGTTGACCCGCACACCGAGCGTGTCGGCCGCCTCAGGTGTCTCGCCCACGGCGCGGACGTTCAGGCCGAACGTCGTCTGATTCATCGCGAACCAGACCACGGGAACGAGTGCGAACGCCACATAGGTCAGCACGCTGTGCTGGAACAGCAACTCCCCGACCACCGGCAGATCCGAGAGGCCGGGAATCTGCACAGAGCCCAGCCCGTCGATGGGCACCGGCGTGCCCACCTGCTTGCGGAACAACAAGTCGGTGAAGCCCAGTCCGAACAGGAAGATGCCGATGCCGCTGATGCCCTGGGTGGCATGCATCACCACGGTGATGAACGCGTACACCGCTCCCATTGCCGCACCGGCCGCCAGCGCTGCGACAACACCGGCCAGCGCGCTGCCGGTGCGCAGCGCGGTGATGTAGGCGGCGTACGCGCCGATCAGCATCACGCCTTCCACGCCCAGGTTCAGCACCCCGGCGCGCTGGCCGATCGTCTCACCCAGCGCTGCCAGCAGGAACGGTGTCGCCAGCCGGATGCCTGAGGCCAGCGTGGCCACGAGCACGCCCACGGTGAAGAAGTCGCTCACGCCCTGCCCCCGTAGCTCTTGACCTCGCCTGCCCATGTCCTGAGCCGGTCGCGCAATCGCAGGCTGCCTACTACGAACACCACCACCACGCCGTTCAACGCCACCACCAGTGCGGCGGGTACCTGCACCGCGCGTTGCAGGTCGTTCCCGCCGGTGAGCATCCCGCCGAAGAGGAATGACGCGGGCACGGTGAAGAGCGGGTGCAGCCCGCCGAACAGTGCCGCCACGATGCCGTTGAAGCCGGCATTCTGCGTGAACGCTGCGGCGCCGCCCTCGCCGATCAAACGGTGCGATTCGCTGCCGAACACGAGCACTGCTCCGGCGATGCCGCAACAGGCTCCGCTGAAGGCGAGTGCTTGCGTGATGCTGCGCTTGACGGCCATGCCGGCGTATTGGGAGGCATCAGGGTTGTGGCCCACGGATCGCAACCGCATGCCGAGTGCGCTGCGGAACAGCAGCAGGTAGCCCAACACCGCTACCAGCACCGCAACCAACACGCCGATGTGCAGCCGGGTTCCGCCAGGCAGCAGCGGCAGATCGGCATTGGCGCTGAGGCGGCGCGTCTGCTGGATCTTGATCGCACCGGGTTCGATGAGCAGGTCCTGCAGCAAGAAGCTCAGCAGGTGCGCAGCGACGATGTTCATCATGATCGTCGAGAGAATCTCGTTGACGCCTGCGTACGCCTTGAGCGCGCCGGGGATCGCTCCCCAGAACCCGCCGCCGAGCGCTCCCGCGATGATCACCAGCGGCACCAGCAGCACCCGGGGCAAGTCGTCAAATGCCATCGACGTGGCCGTAGCCGCGATGGCACCCAGGATGATCTGTCCCTCGCCTCCGATGTTGATGACGTCAGTGCGGAATGCGATGCAGATCCCTACGCCGACCAGGGCAAGCGGCATGGCCCGCACCGCTGTGTCAGCGAGGTTGTCGGCGCTGCCGAACGCGCCGGTGATCAGCTTGCCGTAGGCAAAAAGCGGGTTGGCACCGAACGCAAGCAGCATGACGGCGCCCACGATGAGCGCCGCGATCGTCGCGACGGCAGGCACTGCGATGCCCACAAACGGCCGTAGCAAGCGAGCTAACCGGCCCGCCGCAAATTCGGGGGGCGCGCCGTCGTCGCCGGTCGTTGGAGATGTCAGCGCCATGCCCCTCTCGCCTTCTGCATCCCTGCTAGTGACTACTCGAATTTCGCAGGGCGCTTCTCCACGAACGCCCGCTGGGCCTCTCGAGCGTCACTGCCGTGGAAGGTCTCGCCTTCCAGGCTGAGCGACAGCGGCAGGATCTGGGCCGACATCTGCCGGATCCAGTTGTTGATCGGCACCTTGGAGGCGCTGATGGCTTTCTGGGGCCCTGCGGCGAGCTGTGCTGCCTTCTCGAGTGCTGTGTCCCCAATTGCGTCGTCGTCCACCAGGAAGTTGACGAGCCCCATGTCGTAGAGCATCTGACCGGTGACACGTTCGCCGGTCATGAGATGCCATTTGGCCCGGTTCACACCCATCAGCAGCGGCCAGATGACCTGTCCCCCATCGCCGGCGCCGATGCCCATGTTGACGTGGGTGTCCGCGAACACCGAGCTGTGCCCCGCCACCACCACGTCGCACAGGAGCGCGATATTGGCGCCGAGGCCCATGGCATAGCCCTGCACCGCCGAGATGATCGGCTTGCGCAGCTCGAGGAGATGGTCGACGATCTGGCGCCCCTCCTCGAAGCTGACGGCCGGTCCGCCAGCGTCACTGAAATCGCCGCCGGCGCAGAAGGCACGGCCTGAGCCGGCGAGCACGACGACCTTCACGTCGTCGTCGGTCTGCGCTTCTCGAGTGAATGTCGCCATTTCGTGGTGCATCTGGCCGTTGACCGCATTGAGTCGCTCAGGACGATTCAGCGTGACGACAGCGACGCCGTTGTCCCGCTTGTCGATGAGCATGGCCTGGTAGTTCTCTTGATCGAGCGGCATGGCGAGTCTCCCCCTGTTTGCCAACGCTTGGTGGGCGCTCAACGTACTGCGGTCAGGACCCGGCCGACCTCGGTGTGGGGCCGGCCGACGATGCGTTCGTAGTTGGCCGGGTCGGTGGCGCCTTCGGTGACCATGACGAGCACTGTTGCGTTCTGCGGGTCGTCGAGTGCGCTGCAACCCTCAGGATCCCCGAGCAACGCTCGCAGGCCCGCCAGAGAGGCACTGCCGGTCTCACCTGCCACTACCTGTGATCCGGCCAGGTCGGCCATGGCCCGGCCGGCAGCGTCGCTGTTCACCGAGACGCACCAGTCGACGCCGCTGGCCAGCATCGGCCATGCCAGCGGCGAGGGGACACCGCAGTTCAACCCCACCATGATCGAGCGGTGCGGACCCGGCGTCTCGGTGATCTCCCCTGCCATCGTCGAAGCCTGCACGCAATTCGCATCGTCGGGCTCCACCGATACCAGCACCGGGCGGTGCTCGCCGCTGCGGTAGTGGGTGACTGCAGCGGCCATGAAGGCACCGACTCCCACGGGGACTGCGACGAGATCGGGTTGGGCGATCCCGTTGGCGGTAAGCGCATCGTCCACCTCGGAGAAGATCGTCGTATAGCCCTCGGCGACGTTGGCGGGGATGGTCTCGTAGCCCGGCCACGAGGTGTCCGACACGACTAGGCAGCGCTCACCGGCCATCTCGGCGCTCTGGGTGATCGCATCGTCGTAGGTGCCGTCCACCACGGTCACCGTCGCGCTCTCGTCCCCGATGGCGGCGATACGGGCCTCCGCAGTGCCGTCGGGCACCAGGATGTGCGCGTCGAAGCCCAGAAGCCGTGCCATGAAGGCAACCGCCCGTCCGTGGTTGCCGTCGGTGGCGGCCGCCAGGGTCATCGGCCGAAGGTGAGCCAGGCTGGCTGCCAGCGCGTTGATGTTCGCCCACGGCGGAGGTTCGCCGCCCAAGTGCTCGCAGATGGCGCGGTACGACGCCCACGACGCGCCCAGGATCTTGAACGACGGCAGACCCATGCGCTGGGTTTCGGCCTTCACAAGGACCCGCCCGACGCCGAGGCTTTCGGCCAGACACGGCGCATCGATCACCAGCGTGGGTGCGTAGGCGGGCAGCCGGCGGTGGAACGTACGCACCTCAGGCGGCGCGGCGGGCCAGTCCCGCCCGTCGAACAGCGTGTTGCGGGTCACCTGTGCAGCCATCGTCGGTCTCCTCAGTCGAGTTCGTCGAGCGCGGCGAAGAGCCGCTGGGCTTGCTCAGCGGCTCGGGCACGCACCTCAGCGGGGTCGACGCGTGTGGCAATGCCGTTCGAGAGCACCTGCTCGCCGTCGATCGTGACGTCGAGGGCCCCGACGCCAGGCGTGTAGGCGAGATGCCAGGGGTCGGCGCTCGGATACGACCAGCGCACTGAGTCCTCAAGCGCCTCGGGCATCAGGTTCCACCCGTTCGCGAGCCATTCCCACGGTGTGTCTGGCCCGGCGGTCACGTCGTGTTCCCGCAGGCGCACATAGGCGACTCGGAACTCGTCGAGCATGTCGGCGCCGATGCCGTCAGTGCCCAGCGCTATGGGGTTCGTTGCAGCGAACCGGGCCGGATTGGCGTAGCCGACGGCGTTGTTCATGTTCGAGCGAGGGTTGTGCACGATGGTGCCTTCGAGGCCGTGATCGGTCGGCAGATGAACTCCGTGGATGAGCAGCCAACGCTCGTCGCTCAGGTCCGCCAGCCGCTGAGCAGCGTCGGCATCGGGCGGCCCTTCTGCGACATGGATGTGCACGCCGACATCGTGCTGTTGGGCCAGATCTGCGGCTGCTTCCAGGGTGTCGTCGGTGCAGGTGAACGCCGCGTGGACGCCCACGTACCCCCGACCGCCTGCTGCGAGGTAGCGGTCGTTCTCTGCGAGGCCGCGCCGAGCCCCGTCCGCACCGTGGCGGTCGGTGACGCCGTAGCAGCAACTGATCCGAACGCCTACCTCGGCGCAGGCCGCTGCGATCACGTCGAGCGAGCCTTCGATGGCGTTGGGCGACTCGTGATGATCGACAATCGCCGTACAGCCTGATTCGAGTGCTTCCAGCGCACCGAGCTTCGCCGACCATTCCAGCATCTCGAGGTCGAGTGCTCGGTCGAGACGCCACCACACCAGCTCCAGGATCTCGGCAAAGCCGCCTGGGGTGCGCGGCGGGGCAGGCATGCCTCTCGCCAGTGCCGAGTACAGGTGGTGGTGCGCACACACGAGTCCCGGCGTCGTCGCACCCCCCTCACTCACGGCTGCGAGCGTAATCCCGGCCTCCGAGCCCGCTGAGCCGCCCTGATGTCCCGAATTGGTCAGGCCGGGGTGATGAGGTCAGGTTGATCAGGTGCGCAGTTGGGGGAGCAGCTCCACGAGACGGTCGAGCTGGGTGTCGACGTCGGGCGATGCCAAGCGGATGCTGATGTGCTCGCAACCGGCGTCGATGTAACTCTGCAGCCATGCCATGATCTCGGGCTGCGTACCCGACCGGGTGCCCAAGAGCCGGCGCACCACCTCGAACTCGACGCCGTAGTACAGCCTCGAGTGTTGGTCTACCTCGGCTGCTGCGGTGTCGGGATCGCCGATGTTGACGGTCAGGTAGGCCGCTGCAGTGATGGACGCCGGATCTCGTCCAGCGTCGGCCGCGTGGGAGCGCATCGTCACGAGCTGTTCGGCGAACGCGTCGACCGCAGGGGCGGTCGGGAACCAGCCGTCGAAGTGCCGACCGGCACGCTCGAGCCCGCGTGGCCCCGAGCCGCCCAACCACATGCGGGGACCGCCCTCGGTTGCGCACACTGGCTGGAGCCGCAGTTCTGCTGGTGTGTCTTCCGCCCGCCAGAGTTCACGAGCCTCGTGGACGACCTGCATCATCCGGCTGCCCCGCCGGTCGAAGTCGGCACCGACGAGATCGAAGTCCGCGTTGACCTGGGGTCCGGGCGGACCTGCGCCGACGCCCAGGATCAGCCGGCCGCCCGACAGCGCATCGACCGTTGCGGCCTGCTGAGCGAACTGGGCGGCGTTGCGCATCGATGCGAGCAGCACCGCGGTGCCGAGGTCGATGCGCTCGGTGGCCGCTGCAACAGCAGCCAGCACCGAAAGCGGTTCGGCCCGAGGCTTGGCCAGCAGCGAATCTCCGATCCACGCAGCGCCGAAACCGAGTTCCTCGGCCCGCACCGCCAGGTCGACGAGTCGGAGGGGATCCCCGTCATGGGGCGCATACATCGCGAACTCACGCGAGGGCAGCAGCAGGCCGAACGTGACTGAACCAGGTGACGTCATGGCGTGAACTCTGCCACTTCGATCACGCGGGCCGCAGAGTGGCGCCGCATAATTGCATCTAACACATTGTTCCATGAGCTATGCTTCATGTATCAGCCAATCAACTATCAGTTCGGGTCGACGGTGTGATGCCGTGCGGCAGTGAGCTGAATCCCTCTTGGAGTAAGGCCCATGACCTTCGAATGCGTTGCGGTGCCGCGTAGCAGCGCCGCAAACCCCCGCGGAACGAGTGCCCTCAGGCACAGACGGGCTCTGCCGGCGGCGCTAGCTGCGGTGGCGCTCGCGGCGGCGCTGTTGTCACCTGCTGCGGGGGCGTCTGCCAACGCGCTGCGAGACATTGACGTCGGCGGGACAGATCCGACCGGAATCTGGTCGGACGGCACCACGATGTGGGTGGTCGACGATGGCGAGGACAAGATCTTCGCCTATGACCTGGCCACAGGTGATCGCAAGTCCGATTCGGACATCGACACGCTCGACGACGCCGGCAACAACCGGCCTGGCGGGCTTTGGTCCGACGGCACCACCATGTGGGTCTCTGACGGGTGGAACGAGATGATCTCGATCTTTGCCTACGACCTGGCTACGGGCACCCGGCAGGGAACTGACGACTTCTACGCCTGGACCCTCGGAGACGCTGACAATCTCAGCCCCAAGGGTCTGTGGTCCGACGGCGCCACCTTGTGGGTGTCCGACTTGTGGGACGGGAAGATCTACGCCTACGACCTGGCCACCCAGTCGCGCCAGCCGAGCAAAGACCTCAACACCCTCAAGAATGCGGGCAACAGCCGCCCCGCAGGGCTGTGGTCTGACGGCACCACCATGTGGGTGTCCGACGAAGATGACGACAAGGTCTACGCCTACGAGCTGAGCACCGGCAACCGGCTCGCCCATCTGGATTTCGACACGCTCAGCGGTGTCGGCAACAACGCGCCCGACGGTCTTTGGTCTGACGGCACCACCATGTGGGTGGCCGATCAAGGGGACGACAAGATCTACGCCTACACCATGCCCGGCCGCACCCACCTGCAGTCGCTGGAGCTCGACGGCTCCGACCCTCAGACCTTTGACCCGGCGTCGGAGGCCTTCGACCCGTCGGACACTGACTATGCGGTGCGCGTCACCAGTGACACTGCCACGATCACTGTGACCGCGAGCGCGCAGTACTCAGACGCTGAGGTCTCCATCTCGCCTGCCGACGAAGACACGAGCACTGACGGTGCTCAAATCAGTCTGGTCGCCGGCGAGAACACCATCACCGTCACAGTGACCCGCGGTTCGCACACCCAGACCTACACCGTGGTCGTCACTAGATCCAACCTGGCCGTCATCCGCAATGACGCCACGTTGAGCGCTCTCGCCCTCAGCGACCTGGACATCGGCACGTTCGATTCCGCCACGGCCCGCTACACCGCAGACGCGGCCAGCTCCGTGGCAACCACCACCGTTGCGACGCAGCGCAGCGATACGGGTGCGACGGTGACGATCTCCCCCGATGATGCCGACACCGACGCGCAGGGACACCAAGTCGCCTTGAACGAAGGCCTCAACACCATCACGGTTGCCGTGGTGTCGAACGACTCCACGGTCACCAAGACCTACACCGTCGTTGTCGCTCGGGCTTCCACCGAAGCGTTCGGATGGGCCGTGCTGTCAGACATAGACGGACTCGCTGAGGGCAACCGCATGCCTCGAGCCACGTGGTCCGACGGCACCACCATGTGGGTGACCGACCTCAGCGGAGCCCTGTTCGCCTACGACCTGGCCACCGGTGCCCACGACTCGTCCAAGGACATCACCACGCTGGCGGATGCGGGCAATCACAATGCCAATGGCCTGTGGTCCGACGGCACCACTATATGGGTATCGGACGATCGCGACCAGAAGTTGTACGCCTACAGCCTGACGGCCGGTGCCCGTGACACCAGCAAAGAGTTCTATACCGGCGAAGACGACCGTACGCTGCTGGGCTCGGCACGACTCGAAGGCTGGAATTGGGTTCCTAAGGGTCTGTGGTCCGACGGCACCACGATCTGGGTGTCCGATCCAAAGAACAACATCAAGATCTTCGCCTACGACCTGGACACCGGCGAACGGGACTCAAGCAAAGAGCTGACGACGCTCTGCTCAGCTTTCAGCGACGATCCCCGTGCATCTGGCAACTGCCACCCTGCGGGGCTGTGGTCTGACGGTGAGACCATGTGGGTGGTGGACACGGCGGACAAGAAGCTGTACGCCTACGACCTCGACACCGGCGATCGACAAGCTGACCTCGACTTCAATGGTCTGAACGAGGCCGGCAACAACAGTCCGAAGGGAATCTGGTCCGACGGTGAGACCATGTGGGTGCTCGACAACCACCAGGGCCGGATCTACAGCTACAACATGCCCGCCGAAGGCGAAGAGCAGTAGGCGGCAACAACTGCACTTGTGAACCCATGAGTGTGGCTGTGGGCAGCATCTCGCTGGCCACAGCCACACTCCTACGACTGCGTGAAGCTCGTAGGGGAAACGGTTCAGACCCAGGCGTCGGCTCGCTCGCGGTTTGACGGGTTGCGCATTGGCAGTTCGTTGTGCCAGACGCCTTCGTACTCGCGGATAGCCGCTGCGACGGCACCCGCCGTGGGCACGAGCCCGATCTCGCCGACGCCCTTGATGCCGTAGGGAGCGCCGGGCTGGGGCGACTCGACCAGGATGACGTCGACATCGGGCATGTCCTTGGGCCGGATGATCGCGAGGCTGCGCAATGTGGCGTTGAGCGGTCGTCCGTCGGCGTCAGCGGGGAAGCCCTCGCTCAGCGCGTAGCCGAGCCCCATGTGCACGCTGCCCTCGATCTGGCCCTCGCACATCACGGGGTTCACGGCTCGGCCGACATCGTGCGCGGCGATGACCCGCTCCACGATGCCGCTGTCCGGGTCGAGGATGACAACCTGAGCGGCGTACCCGAAGGTCGAGTGGATGACCGGGTTCTCCAGGCCTTCCGACAGCGAGTTAGTCCAGTCCACCCGGTACTCGCCCTCGTAGTCCACTTCGGGCCGGCAGCCGTCGGCCAGCGCGGCGCGGCAGGCATCGGCCACGGATCCTGCGCCCATGAGCGTGCCGCGGCTGCCCGTGGTCTGGCCGGCGCCGAGCTCACGGGTGGAGTCCACGATGACCCTCACCGCTTCGGGGTCGACGCCGAGCTCTTCCACCGCGACCTGCAGTGCGACGGTGTGCACGCCCTGGCCCATTTCAGTCCAACAGTGTCGGACTTCGAGGGTGCCGTCAGCACAGAAACGCACCACAGCCTTGGCGATCTCCTTGAAACCGTTGCCGAGGCCAGAGTTCTTCAGCCCCAGCCCGATCCCGACGGGCTTGCCGGCTGCACGGGCCGCCTCGTAGGGCTCGCGCACGGCGTCCAAGCAGGCCTGAGCGCCCAGACAGCCGTCGTCCATGATCTGGCCCGGTCCCCACACTCCCCCGGGCACGACCACGTTGCGCTGACGCATCTCGAAGCCGCTGATGCCCAGGGCTTCGGCCAGCCGGTCCATCACGCCTTCCATGGCGAACTGCGCCTGGTTGGCGCCGAATCCCCGGAATGCGCCGCACACGGGGTTGTTGGTGCGCACCGCGACCGACTCGACGTCCACAGCCGGCACCAGGTAGGGCCCGGTGGCGTGCCCTGCCGACCGTTCCAGCACCTTCATGCCGACCGAGGCGTACGGGCCCGAATCTCCGAACATGCGCGCCCGCACTGCGGTGAGCTTGCCGTCGGTATCGCAGCCGACCTCATAGGTCATGCGGATGGGGTGTCGCTTCGGATGCATGAGCAGCGATTCCTCACGCGACAAGGTGATCCGCACCGGGCGGCCAGTCAGCCACGCCGCCAGCGCGGCGTGCGCCTGGTTCGACATGTCCTCCTTGCCGCCGAACGCCCCGCCATTGGAGACCAGCTCTGTGGTGACCACCGACGGGTCGAGCGCCAGTACCGCGGCGATGTCGTTGCGGTCGTCCCAGATGCCCTGCCCGCCGGTGTACACGTGCAGTCCGGCGGGGACCCCGTTGGCAGGGGTGGGCACGGCAAGGGTCGACTCGGGCTCGAGATAGGCGTGCTCGATGCGCTGGGTCTGGAACGTCTCGGTCACCGTGTGTGCCGATGCAGCCAGCGCAGCGTCAACGTCGCCGCGGGCGTAAGTCGAGCGCGACAGCACGTTGCCGTCGAGCTCCCAGACGGCATCGATGTCGCTGTCTTTGACTCGCACCGGGTCGGTCATCGGCTCGAGGACGTCGTAGGCCACATCGATCAGCTCTGCGGCGCGCCGGGCAGCGGGCCGGTTGTCGGCCACCACAGTGGCGAGCACGTCGCCGAGGTAGGACGTGCGCCCGCCCACCGGGATCATCACCGGCCAGTCCTTGTGGATGAGGCCCACCCGCAGCACGCCGGGGATGTCGGCGGCGGTGAACACGGCCTGCACCCCGGGCACTGCTTCGGCTGCGCTGGTGTCGATCGACAAGACATCGGCGCGGGCGTGGTCGGCGAAGCGCAGCGCCCCGTGCAGCATGCCGTACGGGGCCGTCACACCGCTGATCGACGAGTCGATCACGATGTCGTCGATGTACGGGCGGCTGCCCAGCGTCAGCTCGCGAGCCTCGTAGCGCACGCCCGAGCTGCCCACGCCCTTGGGCGGCAGGGCCACCGGCACCTCCCCTGCCGCCAGCGATTCCACCGCGTCGAGGATTTTGGTGTAGCCGGTGCAGCGGCACAGGTGGCCGCCCAGGTGACGGCTGGCTTCTTCGCGAGTCAGCGCGGAGCCCTTGCGGTCGAGAAGGGCCTTCAGCCGCACCACGATGCCTGGCGTGCAGAACCCGCACTGCAGGGCACCGTGCGCTGCGAACGTGTCCGCCATGGCGTCCACCTCGTCATCGTCGAAGCCCTCGACGGTGGTGATCTCGGTGCCTGCTGAGCGCTCGAGACTGGTTTGGCAGGCCACCCGTGCCCTGCCGTCGACCAGCACCGTGCAGCAGCCGCATTGGCCCGACGGGGCGCACCCGTCCTTGGGCGAGATGATTCCCAGCTCATCTCGCAGTGCCGCAAGCAGATGCTCATGGTCGCTTGCGACCGTGACCGGCGAGCCGTTCAACACGAACTCGGTCGTCATCGGCAACCTTTCTCCGGGACCTAGGGATTATCTGTCCCTTCCCCGCTGGCTATTGTCGCACCGCCGCGCGGTGATTCGCACCACCACGATCCGCCGAGGGGCGCGCACCGATCCCGCGGACGCAGTGCGCCCGACAGCCTGACGTCCGCCTGAGGTCCGCCGATCACGACGAGTCGCCGGCGGTCTGGTCCGCCACCGCAAACGGGTTCGTGACTCTCACCGTGCCGTACAGCCGGCCGTGTTCGAAGTCCTCCGACAACAGACCGGTAATGCCGTTGACTTCGGCGTACGCCCAAAGGTGCGCATCGAACCACGACATGCCGTAGGCGGCGGCGCCCCGCAGTGCCGTGCGCACAACAGCCGCGTCGGCGTAGATGATCGGGAACTGAGTCATCAGCTCCTCTGCCTCGCGGGCGGCCTCGGCGACATCGAGCAGCCTGCGCTCAGGCCCGCCTCGGGTGGTGGCGGCAACGAACTCGATGACGGACTGGTGGGCGATGTACGCGTTGCGGGCTTCGATGCCAGCGCGCATGTGCTCGGTCGAAATCTGCTGCTTGTCCGGGAACCGGGAGTCAACCCGGTACACGAGGATGTTGGTGTCAATCAACAAGACGGTCGCCGCGTTCATACAGCTCGTCGCGGGTCCAGCCACGCGAGGTCGCATCGACCGACGCCGAGGCGACCTCCCGCCGCCGCTGCCGCTTGGTTGCCGCATCGAAGAGGCGCAAACGAGTCTCCATGTCCGCCAGCTCGACTCGTGCAGGCACAGACCCGGGCACCACCCGGATGACCTCGCCGGCTTCTTCGAAGCGGATCTCGTCACCGGGCCGGATGCCGTATCGATCCGCCAACGCCTTTGGCACGGTCACCTGGAGCTTGCTCGTCACCTTCGCCATGTCCTTACTCTAGCAAGGACTATTTCCTTGATTCAGCAACTTCCCGTGTCGCACCGAGTCGGCAGCCCAGCGAGACAGCCGGACACGGACAGGCGGGCGCTGGCTACGAGGGCGGGACCACGCCCTTGCGTTCGCTGATGAGCTGGTATGTCTCGGGTCGGCGGTAGCGGTCGAAGTTGAACACCGTGTCCTTGTACTGCGAGCACCAGTCCAGGTCGCACCTGGCAGTGATGAGTTCGTCGCCGTCGGTGACGGCTTGGGCCACGATCTGGCCCGACGGTGCGATAACTGCCGAGTGCGCCAGCGACTCGACGCCTTCCTCGGTGCCGCCCTTGGCGACCCCGACCACCCAGGTCCCGTTTTGGTAGGCGCCCGCCTGCATCACGAGGTGGTTGTGGAAGGCCTGCAGCGGGTCCTGGATCGGGTCGGGCGCGTAGTGCAGCGGCGTGTTGTAGCCGATGAAGATCATCTCGACGCCCTGGAGGCCCATCACGCGGTAGGTCTCCGGCCAGCGCCGGTCGTTGCACAGGGCGATGCCCATGACGCCGCCGAATGCCCGCCACACGCTGAAACCCTCGGAGGATTCCTCGAAGTACCGGCGCTCAAGATGCTGGAAGGGGCGTTGGGGTTCGTGCTCTTCATGTCCCGGGATGTGCACCTTGCGGTACTTGGCGACGACTGTGCCGTCGCGATCAACCAGGATCGCCGTGTTGTAGCGATGCCCGTCGGGCGTCAGCTCGGCGTACCCCAGGTGGAAGCCGATGCCCAGCCGCTTGGCCTCGTCGAACAGCGGCTGGGTGTCCGCCGATGGCATCTCGGTCTCGAAGTACGACGCCAGCTCGGGCGAGTCGTCTGGAAAGAACCAGCGGGGGAAGAAGGTGGTGAGTGCCAACTCGGGGAACACCACGACATCGCAGCCCCGCTCGGCGCCCTGGCGCAGCAGCGCGATCAAGCGCTTCACCACGCTGGTACGGGTCTCGTAGCGGGCGATCGGCCCGAGCTGCGCGGCGCCGACGGTGAGCGGCCTCATCGAGTCATCCCGTTGTCCGCGGCATCTGCTCGGCCGGAGAGCACGTCGTCGATGTCGCCGCTCGCGAGGCGCCACACCACATCGGCCAACAGGTTCGCGCCTGCCTCGATGTCCTCCGGTGCGGTGTACTCCGCCGGGTTGTGGCTGACGCCGTCGAAGCTGGGCACGAAGATCATCGCGGTCGGGCAGACACGGGCCAGCATCTGCGCGTCGTGCCCTGCGCCCGAGGGCATCCGACGATGGCTCAGGCCCGACTCGGCAGCGCAACGTTCGACGAGGTCGATGACGCCCGGATGGAAGACCACTGGCTCGAAGCGGGCCGTGCGCCGCATGGCGGACTCAAGATGCTCGCCATCGGCGATGCGGGCCACGATCTCGTCAAGACGTGCCTCGGCGTGCTGCAGCATGCCTTCGGAACTGTTGCGGAGATCCACCGTCATCGTGGCCGAGCCCGCAATGACGTTCACCAGGTTCGGCACGAGCGAGATCGACCCCACGGTGCCGACCTGCGAGTCGCCGATGTTGTGCGCCATCTCGCGGACCTCGCCGGCAATGCGACACGCAGCCAGCCCCGCATCACGGCGCAGCGGCATCGGCGTGGTGCCGGCGTGGTTGGACTGCCCGCGCAGCGTGACTTCTGTCCATGAAATGCCCTGCACGCCTTCGACCACGCCGATCTGGATCCGGTGGAACTCGAGCACCGGACCCTGCTCGATGTGCAGCTCCATGTAGGCATACGGCACGGTGCCCGGCACCGGCGCCGAACCGCGATAGCCGATGCGGTCCAGCTCGTCGCCGACGACGATGCCGTCCCGGTCGGTGACTTCCAGGGCCTCTTCGAGGGCCATGCCGCCCACATAGGCAAGGCTGCCCAGCATGTCGGGAGCGAACCGGCTGCCTTCCTCGTCGGTGAAGTACGCCACCGACAGGGGGCGGGCCGGCTTACGACCGCTTGCCAGCACCGACTCGATGACTTCCAGGCCCGCCAGCACGCCGAGGTTGCCGTCGTACCGACCGCCGGTGGCGACTGTGTCGATGTGACTGCCGATCATCACTGAGTCGGCGACGCGTCCCGGCTCGGTGCAGGCCACGACGTTGCCGAGGCCGTCGATCGTGACTTCCAGCCCGAGGTCGGCCATCCACGTGCCGACCAGGTCGCGACCGGCGCGGTCCTCGTCGGTGAGCGCCAGCCGGCAGTTGCCCTGCGTCCCCTCGATGGCACCGATCTGAGCCAGCTCATCGAGGCGCCGCATCAATCGGTCGCCGTCGATCCGCGGCGCTCCCCCTGCAGATCCGCTCATGGGTTCATTCTCTCATTAGCGCAACGCAATCCCGCCCGCGCGAGCCAGTCGCGTGCCCCTGTGCACCCGAGAGCGCGAAGACGACCTGCGGTCGGCAAGCGCCTCCGTCGTCCCGCTCAGATGCCTGAGGGTATCCAACCGAAATGCGTGGCCAAGATCTGCGCCGATAGGGCGATTCCCACCGAACCTACGAACCAAGTGGACCTCTTGCGGTCCGCCTCGCGCTGCGCAGCCATTTCCGCCCGATCCGCCTCACGCTGCGTAGCCATCTCCACGCGGTCCGCTTCGCGCATCAGGAGCAATCGGTCGAAGCGCGACTCAAGCTTGCCCATGTCGGATCTGACCTTGCCGATATCGGACCTCAGCACGGCCACTTCGGACTTGATCTTGCCGACATCGGACTTGGTAGCCACATCGGTCAGCGGTGCGGGCAGCAGGCACGACATCACATATTCCGCGAGGTGCTCGCCGGTCTGCTCACGCAGCCAATCGTAAAGGCTGGAACGATCCTGTTCAGACACGGCGGACTCCCTGCACCGGGGACACAGCGCAGACCGTACGGCCGCACCTTCCGCTGGCAAACTGAATTTCAATGTCTTTCGCGACAGGACCGTGATCGGCTGGCGTCAACAACTGCGACTCAACTCAAGCTCGACGCTGAAAGGTGATCTCACACGAACGTGGCGGCGACCTCGTCGTCGAGATCCGAACCCGTTGGCGCCTACTGGCGCAAGTGTCCAAACACAGCCAGCAGCGCGGCATCGGATCGTCTGCTCATTGTTGTCATGTCTACATGTGGACTATGCATAGTCTGTTGTCTTGGTGCGCCGCGTTGACGCTCGCTCGAAGTCGGAGATGCCATGACACGAGTCGTGGCAAGAACGGATACGTAGCCGGTGTTCCGTGCGGCGGCTTATGTCGTGATCGTCGCGGCGGTGCTTGCTGTCGTCCCCCTCTCCCCCAGTTCGGCATCGACATCTGACGCGTCTCCAACCAACCTCACTGCCACCATCGTCGCCAATGGGATCGCCTTGGAATGGGCTCCCCACCGAGAACGCCGACAGCGTCGACGGCTATGAGATCCTGCGGCGCCGGCCCTATGAGGGCGAGAGCACCTTGGCGGCGCTGGTGGCCGACACCGAGTCCACGGCCACCAGCTACACCGACGCCACCGCCACCGAGGCGGGAGTGCTCTACGTCTACCGGGTCAAGGCCCTGCGCGACGGCGTGAAGAGCCGCTGGTCCAACTTCGTCAGAATCAAGCTACCCCACGACTACGAGCCCAACCCCACGCCCGACCCTGCGCCAGACCCTGCGCCAGACCCTGCGCCAGACCCTGCGGACTTGCGGCCCACCGACCTCACGGTAAGCCTTACGGAGAACGAGGTGGCTCTGTCGTGGGTCGCCCCGGCGGAGCAGGCCGACCGCGTCGACGGCTATGAGATCCTGCGGCGCCGGCCCTATGAGGGCGAGAGCACCTTGGCGGCGCTGGTGGCCGACACCGAGTCCACGGCCACCAGCTACACCGACGCCACCGCCACCGAGGCGGGAGTGCTCTACGTCTACCGGGTCAAGGCCCTGCGCGACGGCGTGAAGAGCCGCTGGTCCAACTTCGTCAGAATCAAGCTACCCCACGACTACCGGCCCAACCCCACGCCGGACCCTGCGCCGGACCCTGCGGACCTGCGGCCCGCGGGCCTCATCGGCGCCAAGGAGTTCGTCAGCGATCCCGACCTGTCGAAGCAGGCGGTTATCGACACCTCCCGGCAGATGGTTCAGACGGACCAGGACCTCTCAGCCCAGGAGTTCAGCACCCTTCAGGCTGCCGGGAACACCGAACCCCGAGGTCTTTGGTCGGACGACACCACCATGTGGGTGCTGGACCACTTGGACAACAAGGTCTACGCCTACAACATGGCCACCAAGGCCAGAGACGCCAACAAGGACTTCGAACTCGACGAGCAGCACAGCGACGGCGGCGGAGGACTGTACGGCAACGGCGGTGCCGGAGGACTGTACGGCAACGCCGACACCCTGTGGGTGTCCGACACCGCAACAGACGCGGTATTGGCCTACACGATCACGGCCGGCAGCTCGTACGGAACCCGCGATACAGGCAAGGACTTCGACCTTGACGCCGACGACAGCCTGAAAGCGCTCGTCATGCCGATGGGCATGTGGTCCGACGACTCAACGATGTGGCTCATCAGCAATATCCGTGAGGACATCTACGCCTACAACATCGGTTCCACTGGAACATTCGGTACCAGAGAGACTGCCAAGGAGTGCAGCCTGACTCCCGAATACTCCAAGCCCAACGGGATGTGGTCCGACGGCAGCACTATCTGGGTAGCCGACAGCGACGAAGACCGCATATTCGCCTACGCACTCGCCCCCAGCGGATGCGGAGCACGCCAACCCCTGCGGGAGATCACCCTTTCCCAGGACAACGGCGACCCCTGGGGCATCTGGTCGAACGGCAGCACCATGTGGGTCGCAGACAGCGACGACGACAAACTGTACGCCTACGTCCTGCCCCCCGCACCCAGCGGCGACGTAACCGGCGTGTCGTTCGTTCACCATGACCTGAACGAGACCGACGTCACCGTAACCATCGCCAACGCCGCTTCCGAATCCAAGACGGTGAACCTCGCCCATTGCCAGTCTCCTTGCACCGACCCGACAGAAGCGGTCGACACAACGGCCACGACGACCACCACCACTGCAACATTCAACCTGACGGGACTCGAAAAGGGCGAGCGGTACACCGTCGACATACAGGTGGATTCAGGAACGGTGGCACACACCGGCTTCAGGTCGCTCCACGAGGACGACGTCATCCAGAAGAACCTCAGAACCCTGCTGGTCGAAGCAAAAGAGGACGACCATCCATGGGTCCGGGAGACCTACAACGGGATGCGCCAACAGCGCGTGATCATTCGCCTAACGAACAGACCCGGCTTTGCTGGGTACGTATCGTCCTCAACAGACACACTCGCCATTGCATGGTTCGCCCGAGAGAATCTTATTACCTTATCCCATGAACTGGCTCATGTCCATACTCTGGGAGGAGCAGCATTCGTCGATGAACCGACCGAGTTCATAGGAGTCGGCTCGGTCTATTTCTCGCAACTCACGTTGGGTGGAACAAACTGCAGACCGCTGGAACTGTACGCGGACACCTTCCCGGCCGTGCTCGGAGTCGATTCAAACAGATTTCGTTCCTCCTATTTCGACGACTGTTCCAACACGGGACGCCTCCCCTCAACCGCAGACGTCGCCGTGCTGACCAGCCTCCTTGACCGAACCTATCCCCCCTGGTTCACAGACAGGTACGAGAACGACAACCTGCGATACAAGACGTCGGACGACGACAGGTACCAGCGCAACTATGACCTAGAGAAGATCTACCGTGACCTAGAAACGCTAAGAAGGCGCTTCCCCTTCACCGACGGACCGAGGGCCGTACGCCTGTTCAAGAATGCCTTCGGCGGCTTTTGCGGTGGCGAGCACACGGAAGGCACCAGAAACCCGTGGCGACACGGCGGCTGCATAGCACAGGCCCCGATAGCCACCGTCGGCGGCGACGGGGCGGGCTATATCACTGTGAGATGGGCCGAACCCCCGTACGACGGAGGTTCGGCGATCACCAAGTATCAGGTGGAATGGCGGTCTCCCGGAGAAGACTTCGATCCCGCTCGGTCGGTCGACCTGGGCCCGTCGGTGCGCCGGCATCGCCTGTCCAGCTTGGCACTTGGGTCAGCCGTGCGGGTCAGTGCCCACAACCCCAACGGCAAGGGCGAGGTGTCGCTCTTGGAAGATGCCGGGAAGCCTGACGTCCCGGCCAACGTGAGTTTCACCGCCGGCGACAAGTTCATCATTGTTGGGTGGCACCGGCCAGCCGGCCGCCCGGGCCGGTACCACGTGCAGTGGAAGACCGAAGACGAGTCATGGGAGCAGTCGTCGCAAGCCACGCTCGACGGCGCGGCCGACCGGTACAAAATCGCTGGGCTCGTCAACAACACGGCCTACGACATCAGGGTCATCGCAGAGAGCCTGCTCGGCACACAGACCATCTCGAACGAGGTGAGGGGCAAGCCGTACTTGATACCCGAGGTGCGGAACCTGGCGTACGCTACCGAGACCGTGACGCACGCCGTCTCCCAGCGATGCCTGATCTGGCAGAACGGCAGCGCGGGACCCTGCGAGGACGATGTCCCGTGGTGGCAGGCCCGGGTAAGGCTCACATGGGACCAACCCGCCGACACCTCGAACATCAGCGTGTACCGCATAGAACGCAAGAACACGGTCATCTGGGTAGGGCCCCGAATCCAGTCCATCGACCGCGATGCCAACACGCTGTCCGTCATCGAGGCCCCCGACATCGACGTCACCGAAACCGCCTTCGTGGATGTCGGCCGGTACGGCTCGGGAATCTTCTTCAGCGGGTTCCCCGGCGAGGACCGCTACGGTCCCTACACCTACCGGGTCACGAGCCTCGGCCCGCTGGGCGAGCCCGGGAACACCGCCGAGGTCATACTCGAGCGGCGACCCCAAGGTCCGGGCAGACCCACCAACATGACGGCCGCCGTCCGGGCCGCAAGAGACAGCGCCCACGACGTGACCCTCTCGTGGGACCCGCCTGACGACGGCGCCGCTGTTACCGGATACCGGGTCTACCGCTACTCCCGCAAGCAGTTCACCGAGGTCGGCTGGCAAAGGTTCGGCGACCCCATCGCCGAGCTTGGACCAGATCAAACTGGCTACACCGATGCCGCGGTCCCCGGGATCATCAGCGAACGCATCAACTACACCTACACCGTTCGGGCCGTCAAAGACGGCCATTCGGGACTGCGTTCAAGCCTAATCAAGCTGAGCCGAGGTCTCTACTCGGTCGACATCGCCATCGGCTCGTGACGTCCAGTCGGCGTTGAGAGCACCCACCCACAGAAACGAACGGAGGTCCGAACATGAAGACAATCGGAGCTAGGAAGATCGGGATAATAGCCGTGCTGACGCTGGGGCTCATAGGTGTCGGAATACCGCCGACATCCGCCCAAGGCGACACAACCCACTGAGGAGCTGCTGTGGTCGGCCGACGTGCAAGTGGAACAGCTCGCCTCGGTTTCCATCGGTGCAGCAACGTCTGAACAATTCACAAATATCAGGGGCAGCTTGGGGCTTCAGGTACGGAGTTTCTTCTATCACATCCCCGGGCGCGCGCTTCGCTTGAGGTTCGCGACTGGCGTGCCGGGCGAAGCTGACTTGATGCTGCAAGTCGGCGACGACTTGGAGCTTCCATTTCAGGCCGGGCATCCCAGCTATGCCTGGCAAGATGTGGACATTGACTGGGCAGCCGGCCAGACCATTGCAGTACGCATCGTCTCGGCTGGAGGTCCCAACACCCGGGCGACGGGTGAGCCGACGATCAGCGGCACAGCCCAGGTGAACGAGACGCTGACGGCGGGCACCGCGGGCATCGCCGACGCCGACGGGCTGGAAGATGTCGAGTTCACCTACCAGTGGGTCACCAACGGAACGAGCGCCTACGCGGAAATCAAGGATGCGACCTCGAAGACCTACACCGTGGCTGCTGGCGATGTCGGCAAGGCCATCAAGGTGCGGGTGAGCTTCACCGACGACGCCGGCTACAAGGAATCCCTCATCAGCGCGGCGTCGGCGGTCGTCGTTGTCGCTCTCAACATTTTGCCCGCCGGGCTGCCTGCGGTCAGCGGCACGCCTGCGGTGAACGAGACGCTGACGGCGGACACGTCGGCCATCTCCGACGCCGACGGACTCGAGGACGTCTCCTACCGCTACCAGTGGATACGCAACGACGGGTCCGACGACACCGACATCGCAGGCGAGACCTCCAAGACCTACACCGTGACGGCTGGCGATGTCGGCAACACGATCAAGGTGCGGGTGAGCTTCACCGACGACGCCGGCTACGACGAATCGCTCATCAGCGCGGCGTCGGCGGTCGTGGCGGGGTCTGCTCCTACAGCATCGCCTGGGGCGTTGCAAGTCAGCACAGGGGCGAGCCAGGAGCTGATCGTCTCTTGGGAGGCGCCCCCGGATGGGCCGCCAGCAACGGGTTACAAAGTGCAGTGGAAATCTGGTGCAGAGGAGTTCGACGGGTCGGCGACTTCAACTCGGCAGGCCGTGCTCACTGGCATTTCTGCGCTGACCTACGCCATCACTGGGCTGACGGACGGCACCGAGTACTCAGTGCGAGTCATCGCATACAACGCATCCGGGGACGGACCCGCTTCGGCTGAAGAAACCGCCACCCCTCGACTGCCGAATGTCGTCATCATTTTCGTGGACGACATGGGATACGAAGATGTCAGCTTCAACGGCGCGACCCAGATCCAGACAACGAACCTGGACCGTCTCGCCAGCGAAGGGGTGACCTTCACCAACGCCTATGTAACATCGCCTGTGTGCAGCCCTTCGAGGTCGGGGCTGCTCACTGGACGTTACCCGGCGCGATTCGGCATGGAGGCCAACCTCGCCTATAATCCGTATGATCAATCGCTGGGGCTGCCCGTGACGGAGACGCTCGCCACGGAATACCTCCAAGCCGTCGGCTACCATACAGGTATAGTCGGGAAGTGGCATCTGGGCGCGGCGCAAAAAATTAAATCCCCTCAAGCGCGGATTTGACTACTTCTACGGCATGTTAGCAGGCGGTCACAACTATAAAAAGATCGACGCCAGCGCAACCCAGGACACGTATCTGGCTCCGCTGTTCGAGAACACAGACACGGCATCCTTCACTGGATACTTGACTGATGCGCTCACTGACAAGGCCATAGAATTCGTCAATGAAGACAGGACGCAGCCCTTCTTCTTGTATCTTCCCTACAACGCCCCGCACGCTCCGTACCAAGCACCCAAAGACTTGGTAGACAAGTACTCGCACATCACGAACACCAAGAGACGCACCTATTTGGCGATGGTGGACTCAATTGACCAGAATGTGGGGCGCTTGCTGGAGGCTCTGGAGCAATCAGGCGAACGCGACAATACCATCATCTTCTTTCTCAGTGACCACGGTGGTCTTGAAAACGGGCCGATGGACAATGGCGACCTCCGCGATAGCAAGGGATCGCTCTATGAGGGCGGGCTTCGAGTTCCCCTCGTAGCCTCGTGGCCCCGAAGGTGGCCGCAGGGACAGGAATATGACCCCATGGTCATCAGCCTCGACATTACCGCCACTGTACTGAGCCTCGCCAAGGCCACCGTCACTGATACATCGCGCCCCATAGACGGGGTGAACCTCGATCCGTACCTGCGAGGAGACCAAGCAGGCTCTCCGCATGAGGCACTCTATTGGCGCAAATCGACGCCGGATAACGACATCAGGGTCGTTCGATCAGGCGACATGAAGCTCATCCAGAAAGGAAGCGCATCGCCCCAACTTTTCGACTTGTCAACGGACATCGGCGAACAGAATGACTTGTTCGCGAGCCAAAGGACAACGGCGAGGAGATTGGCTGCGCTCTGGAATACGTGGAATCAGGCAAACACCAAGGGCTCGTATATTTGGGGAATCGTGAATTATGAGACGGAACTCAAGGAATTGCTCGAGGAACATAAGCAGGAGCGAGAGAATTGGGTAAACGGGCAGACACGACAGAGAATAGTAGTCCGATAAGCAGACAATGCAGAGCTTAGGTACGCTCTTTCGGCATCAAACTGCGCACATGTAGGTAAGTGAATTGAGCCGCCTGATACAGCGTTGGGGTCGGGCAAGCTGTTCCGTCAAATCGACGGGCAGGCGGTCGATGCTGACGTGGTTCTGGGCCATGGCGTCGCGGTCGTGCACCGTCACCGCATCGTTGTCGAGGGGCTCGAAGTCGATCGCACCGCAATGGCTACACGAAGGTGGCAGAGACCTCGTCGTTGAGATCGTTGATCATCTCGTCCCAGAGTCGGGGAAGACCCCGCAGCGAGTCCCAGAATGCCTGGTCGCGGCGGGCTTCGAAGTCCTCCAAGGGGACGCCCTGCTGCTCGACCCAGGTGTAGTAGCCGAGGTTGAAGATGCGGTCGCGGCCCCGGTCCGTCAGCACCTCAATGTGGGGGGCATGGCCGCTGCGGGCGTCTGGTGCCAGGTGACGCTCGAGGATGCTGCGGGCAGCGCCCGCATCGAAGCTGCCTGCGTGCCGTTCGACGAGATGGCGGTCTCGCTCGGAGTAGTACATCTCGAATCCGTCAGTGGCGACGGTCATGACGACGTCGTCGGGCCCGAGTCCCAGCTCGTTCGCAGCACGAGCGGCCGCCAGCGTGTTGCAGATCGACGAATAGCCGAAATGCCCGAGCTCGTCGAGCACCCACGACGACGCCCCGAGATGCTCACGGAGTGCGTCACGGCCGGCCTCGGTGTTGAACACCAGTCCGAGCCCGTCGGTTGCCCGGTCGCTGACGCCGACGATGACGTCGGTGTTGGTGACGTTGTGGATGAGCGGGATGTGCTTGTCGCCGATGCCCTGGATGTTGTGCTCGCCATAGCCGTTGTAGAGCATGGTCGGGCACTCGAGCGCCTCGACCGCCACGATCTGAGCACCGTGGGTGTCCTTGAGCCGGTCGCCGGCGCCGAGCGTGCCCGCCGAGCCGCTGGCCGCGACGAATGCCGCCAGATTCGGCTCGCTCCCCTCAGGCGTTGCCTGGCGCAGATGCTCGAAGACCGCCAGCAGCGCGGCACCGGTCACCTCGTAGTGGCCGATGTGATTCGAGAACTCGCTGAACTGGTTCAGGATGAAGTTCGTCGGATCCTGCTCCAATTCTGCGCAGGCGTCGTAGATCTCTTTGACGTTGCTCTCCGAGCCGGGCGTGCGAATCACGTCGGCAGGGTCGGCGACCCAGTCGGCCAGCCAGTCGAATCGTTCACGGCTCATGTTCTCGGGCAGCACGGCGACGCCTCGGCAGCCCATGATCCGGCTGATAGCCACGCCTCCCCGTGCGTAATTGCCAGTCGAGGGCCACACGGCACGGTGGCGCACGGGGTCGAACTGGCCCGAGACCACTCGCGGCGCGAGGCAGGAATACGCAGCGAGCACCTTGTGCGCGCCGATCATGGGGAACCGGTTGCCGAACAGCACCACGACCTTCGCGTCTGTTCCGGTCAGCTCGCTGGGGAGCACGACGTGTTCGGGCACCTCGGTCCGCCCGCCGGCACCGTCGTTGAACCAGTGGACCCGGAACAGGTTCAGCGGATCGGCAAAATCTTGATCGACCGTAGTGAGCGCCTCGTCGATGTCGGGATCGATGAGCGAGGGATCGGCGAGTTCGGCGAAAGTCGGCAGCCGGATGCCTTGTTCCCGAAACCGCTCGACAATGTGAGCTCGGCCACCGGCGTCGGTGACCTCGGTGGCCAACTGGGCGGCATAGCTGGTGGGAAATGGACCGGCGGCACCGGAAGGGGTGCCCGTGGAGGTGCAGGAGACCATCGGGATCTGAGGCTATGTTCCGCGGACAGCGCCTGACGCCCGCGGGGACTTCCGCAGCGGGGCGCATTGGACGGCCCGGATCGATGGCGGTGAACCGATGACTTCAACACGCGTTGCGCTGTACCTGCAAGACGCCCACCCGATCGGTGAGGCAATGGGCTTTGCGCAGTACGCCGAGGAACGCGGTTTCGAGGCCGTGTGGCAGGCCGACTCTCGGCTGGTGCGCGAGGCCAGCGTGCCGATGGCAGCGTTCGCTGCAACGACCTCCCGTATCAAGGTGGGAGCAGGCGTCATCGACATCTGGTCGCGCAACGCCGCACGGCTGGCGTCGATGTTCTCCACGCTCGACGACCTCGCGCCGGGTCGCATCATCTGCGGTCTGGGCGCGTGGTGGGACCCGCTCGCCGCGAAGGTCGGCATCAGCAGGGCCCGCCCGCTCGGCGCGATGCGAGAGGTCACCACCGTGGTGCGGGCGCTGCTCGCCAACGAGAACGTCACCTTTCACGGCGATCACGTCCACCTCGACGACGTCGAACTCGACTACGTGTACCAAGAGCGGCGGCCCAAAGACGTGCCGATCTACATCGGCGCCACAGGCATGAAGATGATGGAGCTGTGCGGCGAGATCGCCGACGGCGTCGTGCTGAACTACCTGGTCTCGCCTGACTACAACAGCCGTGCCATGGAGGCGCTCGAACGGGGCGCCGAATCAGCCGGCCGCAGCGTCGACGATCTCGACCGCCCCCAGCTGGTGGTGTGCTCGGTGCACGAAGACCGCTCAACGGCGCTCGACATGGCCCGCAACATGGTCACCCAGTACCTGGGCCAGCAGCCCCACATCATGAAGGCCTCGGGCGTACCCGAATCGCTGCTCGAAGAAGTCGGCAAGGTACTGACGTGGCCAGCCACGGCCGAACAAGTCGAAGCAGCGTCACAACTCGTTCCCGACGACATCGTCCAGATGCTCACTGCCTCGGGCACGCCTGCGGAGGCTCGCGAGGCCGTCGACGGCTACTTGGCCAACGGTGCCACCTGCCCGATCCTGTACCCCCTCGGCGACGTCGAGGCCATGATCGACGCCTTCGCTGCCTGAGCCCGCGCGGGCAGGTGACCAGCAGCGTCACGGCATCCCCGGCGCTCGGGGAATCAATTCGCCCAAGCTCACCTACCCGCTCAGCTCTTGAGAGGCCGCGCGATTGGGTGTGTCCGCTGCGGAGGCGGCAGGGTCCTCTGCTCCAGCAATTCAGCGGGTTGCAACGTCGCGGAGTTTTCTGCCGTCTCCGCAGCTATGACGTCTGTGCCTCTCCGCCGACGCTCTGAGACTGGGGCCGCATGACCTGGGAGGGTGAAGACATGAGCGGCTCGTGTCAAAGGTGCCGAGCATTGTCGTCGGGCGGTCCAGTGGGGAGTTTGCCGATGCGCGTTCGAGGTCGACGTTGGGTTTCTGCTCTGTTGGCGTTGGTGCTCGCGGTGCCGTTGGTGCTGCCCGCTGCGGCAGGTGCCCAAATCGGGCGTGCATTTCTCGGCGGTGCGGAGCCGTGGACCGAGTCGGACTGTGATGATGATGCACCGATCGTGGTCGGCTCTGACGCGGCTGCGCAGTCCGACATCTACAGTGCCGTCACCCTCGCAGGGGTGGTCGGCACTGGCTGTGTGGTCCTCGCTGGGCCACGCGACGGCGCGATGCCCGCTGCTCAGCAGGCACGTCTCGACGCTGCTGCCGATGGCGGGTTCGTGCTGGGCGGCATTGCCGCGGTGCCCACCAACAAGCTCGTCGGTCGTGACATGACACGTCTCGGGGGCGCTACCCGCTGGGAGACAGCGCAGCTCGTCGGACGACGCGCCAGCGGCGACACCACCGCCGGAACAAGCAGCTCAACCGAGCCGTCCGGTGTCGAACCCGAGGAGACCGGGACCGAAGAAGAAGAAGAGCCGAATCCTGTACCACCAAGCCCCGCTTGGCTTGCAAGGTTTCAAGAGATAGAAGCCCTCTCAAGAGGGGGCGGGAGTATCCAAGTCATAGAGGAGATGATCAGTGATCATATCGGCAATGGGTGTGTTTTTGATGTCCGACAAGGTACATGTCAGGGTCTGTCAGGCGCAGAGACATGAGCTTTGGAGGCCCTGAGGGCATGCCCTAGGGCCCGGTCTCTCGTTTACGATGATCAACTCTTGTGCTTCCATCCGTTGCATGAGGATTATGACCAAAGAGCTGCGTATCACGGCCCGAGTGAAGCAAGTACAGAAGTCGTATATCCTCCATACTGAGGCTCAACCCGTCACCTCCCGCGCCTTCCGCTCCCTCTTCCTGATAGGCCAGGAAGGAGCGAGTACGGTGCAGATTGGCCAGTGTGACAAAGTGCTGAGACCCGATGATCTTGGCCGTGAATTCTCATATATCTTGTGACAACGTCGTCATCGACCGATTGTGAACGCCTTGTCCCCAGTTGGGTCTTCCTGTGAAGGTCTTGCCATTTGACGGTGCCCGGACCGTTGTCAGTATTCGGTATGCAAGACCAACGCCGAGCTAGAACTTCAGGAATTCAGGTGACCAGTGTCTCGGTCAATCCTCTCTGTATTGGAAGGAAGAGACCGGCGTTCTTGACGCTGGTGAACCCGGTCTACCTCGCTGCGAGCAGGCCACGCATTACGCAGTAAAATCGTTGTCCCAACGCGGCAATCGACGAGAAAGGCTGAGAGAGCCTGGTTCCACTTATTGGCCGACTTGTTGCCGAGCGGTTTCGCTGTCTCGAATCGGCGGTATCGGTCCTTTGCCAGCGGCCTTCTCTCGATATGTTTCTCGTACATGCGGTGCAGATATATCCCGAAACTCGTGGCTGTTTTTGCGTGTGATTGGTGCGGTACATGTGTATGCTATTTTCATGTTCGCCGACCTGTTGTACCGGCTCGACGCCGACGGCTCGGAACCTTCCGAGGCCGGGTTCGACGCTGCAGGTGCCGAGTCGGCGTGGCCGGACCCGACGGCCATTTGGCGCTTCGACGACTCGCACCACGGCTCGCGGTACGGCTGGGCCGATACGGCTGGGTCGCCGGGCGATGCTGGCGGCACGGCCGGTTCTGTAGTTGCGCGGGACGGTTCGCTGCGGGACGGTGGGTTGCGGGACGGTGGGTTGCGGTGCAGTGGTAGCGGTGCGGTGCCCGAGCCCTCGGCCGGTTGTGTCGACACTGCCGCAGCTGGGTGCGGCCTTGATGAGAGCGACGGCTTGGCGTCGTTGGGTTACGGCGATCTGAAAGATCTCGTGGTCGAGCTGGCTGGCGAGCGGGCGCGCATCGAGGGCCGTTATCTGGCCGCGGTGGGCGAGTTCGCGTCCCGCAACGGGGCGCAATCGGCGGCGTACGTGTTGCGTGACCAGACGCGTCTGAACGCGTCGCAGGCACGCACCGAGGCCCGTCTGGCCGAGAGCCTCGTCACCGAGGGCATGACAGCGACGCTCGACGCGTTGCAGGCCGGTGAGATCGGGATGTCTCATGCGAAGGTGATCGCCCGCGAGGCGCCCAAGAAGCATCGTCGCAGCGAAGCGGAGTTCATCGAGCTGTGTCGGGCCTATCCCTCCGACACGGTGGCCCGCCACCCGCTCGCCTATCAGAGCCAGCAGGTGTTCGCCGATCTCGACGCCGAAGCCGCCGCCGAGAATCTCGGCCCGATCGACGCGGAGCTTGCACAGCAGCGTGCGCAGCGTTGGGGGTCGATGAAGCTGGGCGACGACGGCATGTGGCATCTCAACGGCAAGTTCGACTTCCTCGCCGGACGCCAGGTCAACATCGCCCTGCAGGCCATGGCGCGGTCGCTGCGACGCCGCGCGGAGAACGCCGACGACACTCCCAACGACGGCGACGCCACCGACCACAACGCGACCGGCAACGGTCTCGCCGCGGGCCTCCCCGACCCGAACGACGGCACCGATGCTGGCGGCGCTGGGGTTGTGCCGACGCGTGCGCAGCTCACCGCGGACGCGATCAGCGACCTCATCGCCGGCACAGCCAACATCCGTCGGCGCAACACAAGCCTGGTGATCATTGCGGACTACGACATGGTCAACGACCGACTCGTCAACCCTCGCCTCGATGACGGCACCCCATTGTCAGCCAAGATGCTCGTCGACCACGCGGTCGACGCCAACGTGCTGCCCGCAATGTTCAAATCGGACTGGTCCGAACTTGCCTTGGGGCGCACCCGCAACGCCAACGACGCCCAACGGCTCATCCTCGCAATGCGCGACCAGGGCTGCATCGGCTGCGACCTCACTTCCGAGCACACCGAGGCTCACCACATCGACTACTACGAGAACGGTGGCCACACCGAGGTACCGAATCTCGCATCGCTGTGCTTTGACTGCCATGCCGACCTCCACCAACACGGTCGCCGGATCGACACACCACCCGACGGAAAACCCCGCCTGCAACCACCCGAACCCCAAGGCACCGGACCGCCCAACCGGGCACCCACAGCTCCCGCCGCCTCCCGTAGCCCATAGACACGCCTCAGGACGCACACCCCGCGGCCAGCGAACCCGTCTGCTAGCACTCGCTCCGAGGCACCGGACCGCCCGAAGACGTCCTCACGCATTCGCCGCTTGACAAGGGAGCGACGGACAGGCCCGTTCCAGCACCCGACAGCACCGGCCGAAGCAGCCAGTCCGGGGGCCGCCTAGTAGCCCAGTTCGGTCGCCGCGCGTTCGAGCGCCACGGTGACTGACCAGTGGGTGCGCGCCAGGCGCAGATCGTTGTTCGAGCCGTCGGCGTACAGACCAGCAGCGCTCATCCAGAACGCCGCTGAGCGCATGGCGTAGAGGAGCTGGTAGTAGGCGCAGCGCTCGGGGTCGATCTCGATGCCGGTGGCCTGCTGGTAGCGCTCGAAGAACAGTTCCCGGGGCACGACATTCGAGAGCAGGTCGGTGCCCTCCCGATTGAGCTCGGTCAGCATGTAGGCCACGTCGTACATGGGGTCGCCGATGACCTGCAGCTCCCAGTCGAGAATCGCCGACACCTGGTCGTCGTGGATCAGGACATTGCCGGTTCGATATGCGCCATGCACGAGCGTGAGCTGCTCAGTCGTCGGCGCGTTGTGCTTCAGCCAGCCGATCAGGTCAGCGAGGATCGGATGGCCCGGATGTCCGGAGTCGTCGATGAGCGCCTGCCACTTGGCGATCTCGCGCAGAGCGAAATCGTTGCCCTGGCCTGGGACACCGAGGAAATCGAGACCCACCCCCCGCCAGTCGACGTTGTGCACCGCCGCCAGGGCATCGGTGAAGCTCGCCGGCAGCACGCCGCGCCCGGCCGCCGCGGCGTAGTACTCACGGCCCGCCCGGCGCCACGGGCTTGGGCACTCGCCGCCAACTCTCTCCATGACGATGGCGGGGGCTCCGAGCACCGCAGGATCGGCCTCGTACCAGTACGCCCGAGGTGCAGGGACGTCGGTGGACTCGAGGCACCGCAAGACTCGGAATTGCTCGGCGAGGTCAGATTGCTCTCGCAGCAGTGCATTGCCGGGATCCCGACGCAGGCAGAAGCCCTGTCGCTGCTCTCCGACACTGTCAGCCCACACCGCCTCGAAGAGCCACGTCTCGTGAGACCAGCCCACAGCGATGCGCTCCGGGTTCACGATGTCGACTGGGCCGCTCGCTCCGAGGCGCTCCTGCAGGTACTCGCCGAGTACGCCCGACAGGTCTTGTTCCCCGGACCCGAGGTCGCGGTCCCCCGCCGCGGTCACCGCGCGATATCCATGCGTCGGTCAATATCCCGGCGGAGCATCTGCCGGATGGCCGCCAGCGCCGAAGCCGCTTCGGGCCGTTCGGGCCCCCACTGGTACACGGCGTCGATGACGTCCGACGCTGCCGCAATCGACACTTGGGTGCGCATACGAGCGACGGCGTCCCGAATCTCGGAAGGGACGTCGGTCGTGGCATCCGCTCCGGCAAGCAGCGTGTCGAGTTCGTCCGACAATGCGGCGACGTCGCCGGACTCAGCGGCGCCATGCTCGCTCCCGAGCCGGGCCTGCTTCGCAAGTCGCTGGAGAATCACTGCCGCCATGAACGCCTGCGTCCGGGCGTACTCGTCGCTGACCGCTGGTGCGATGTCGCTGTGCACCGTGTCAGCCAGCCGTGACAGCAGCTCGTGGTCCTCGGGGCTCACGACGCGGGTCTCATCGTCGGGACCCGAGAAGCGACCAGTCACTGCTGCGCTTGGCTGCAGCGAACCGATGCACGGGCCACATGTCCTGATCTTCGCCCCACCAGGTGCCGATGCCGTCGACCTCCCACCGAATCAGGCTGTTGATGTCGATGAAGCTGTGGCGGTTGATCACGATTCGGCTGACCGAGCGTCCCGAAGCCACGAATTGCGCTCCCGAGGCATCGACGGCATTGATGTGCAATTCGGTCACCCATCCATCGGGATCACGCACGACGGTCCGTTCGCCATCGACGAGGCTGACTTGTGAGTCTCCGTGCTGGACGAATCCGTAGGCCACTCGGTCGGTGCCGTCGCGAGTGTTGGTGACAGCCAGGAAGCCCGAGCCGTCATCACCAGCACCGGTCACGTAGGCCGCCTGGCGTGGACGATCTTCTGGCCGCCGCCCCCACGTTCGGTCGCGCATCGACCAGCAGTCGATTTCGATGGCTTCGCCGTGGAGATCGATGGTCCCAGTCACCCTGCCGATCTGGTCGAAGTGCGCCGAGTGGCCGAACGTCGAGCCCCCCGCCGTGAGCGGCCGCGGCGGCAGTACGGCCTCATAGCGCAAATCGGCCGTGAATCGGCCCGGGTCGTCGTAGCCGAGCCGGTACGCCATCGTGGGAGTCTCGACACGGACGCTCACACCGTTCGGCAGCGTCGCATCGCGCAGGTCGAGTTCTGGCGGCAGCCGCAGAGCGGTGAGATTGGAGCTGTAGGGCACTTCCCAGGGCAGGTGCGCTGTGGCGTCCCACACCCATGCCCCGCCTGAGATCGTGCCGATGTTGTGGCGCGCCAAGGTGTAGAGCCATCCCCCGAGGGCTCGTTCGCGTTGATGGAACGAGAACCACGCTGTCTCGGTGAACCACCAGTCGTCGCCCCTCATATGCGCGTGGAAGCCGTCGTCGTCGGGTGTGAAGACGGGGACGCTGTCGGAGGGCTGACTCACCTGGCGCAGCGTAGAACGACCCGCTGGGTCGGCACCGGGTGCACGGGTGAGTGGCGCTGCAGCGGGCGCAATGCTCGATCGCCGATACTGGCGTTGTGGCAGCGGTTCAGGGACTCGATCACATCGTGCTCAACGTCACCGACGCCGAGCGCTCGCTGGCCTGGTACCGGGACCGGCTGGGACTCATACCGGTTCGGTACGACGAATGGCAGGCGGGCGAGGCGCCGTTCCCCTCAGTGCGCATCGACGAGGGCACCATCATCGACCTCGTGGAGACTGTTCGCAGCGGCGAGAATCTCGGGCACTTCGCCCTGTGGATCTCTGGCGATGCCGAAGAGATTGCTGCACATCCAGACGTCGAGGTCGTCCGACGTTCGCCACGGGTCTACGGAGCACGTGGCTGGGGCTCGGCCGTCTATGTCCACGATCCCGACGGCAACGAGGTCGAACTGCGCACGTACGGCCCCACTGAACCGCTGAACGGCGTCTAACAGTGAGTTTCGGTAAATTCTGTTGCTTTAACTTCTCGCGACTGTTGTCATGCGGCCATGGCATCGACAAGCAGACACCGACACACGCACGGCACCCCAGGCGATGACCAATGACGGGGGCGATGGACGCGTTGCTCGCCGTTGGGGTACCAAAATCAGCACTCGTCGTCGGGTCCGTGCTCGTCACGATGCTCAGCATCGGAGGCCAGTTCGAACTGCTCCGCCGCTACCGCCGCCAGGTCACGCGTAACAAGGCGGAGCTGCGGGCGCTCCGCCAACATTTGACGGACTTCAAGCGCGAAGTAGATGCAGATCTCGCGCGCATGCAGGCGGAGGTGGACGCGCATGTCGTGTGGAGCGAGGCCAGCAGCCGGTTCCTGCATCACGGCCTGGTGGCAATCTCGCAAAGGAGCAGTTCGAGCGGGTCTACGGCCCATCGCGCCTGCGTCACCGAGCACCGGGGCACCCACGGTCGCCGAGCAGCGTCGTCCACGTGGCGACCGATTCGCCAGACTTCTCGGGCCATTCACCTCCGCCGTGACCTATGCCGGTGAGGTATCACCAGCCCACGGAGGGAGCCGTGCCGGCGGCGGTCCTGCCACTGGGCCCACACTGTAGCAAGCCGTGCTACACTGGCCTGGTGGAACGTGAGATCAGTCAGCGCGAACTCCGCAATGACAGCGGGAAGATCATGCGCTCTGTCGGGATGGGCGAGTCGTTCATCGTCACCAGCAACGGCGAGCCGGTAGCGCGCCTGTCCCCTGTAGGTCGCCGCCTTTTTGTGCCCGCCCACGAGGTGCTCGACGCATTCAAGGGCGCGCCGCAGATCGACTACGCAGAGTTGCGAGCCGACCTCGACGCAATCATCGACCAAGACCCCTGGCCTCGTGCTTGAATCGCCGCAGTCCGCGATCGGATTGCTCGACACCTCGGTCGTGGTCGACTTGCGGAGTCTCGACACGGCGGCCCTGCCAGCGGTGCATGCCATCAGCGCCATCACACTCGCAGAACTGGCAGTCGGCCCACCCGTCGCGCCGAATACAACCGAGCGAGCCGCGCGACAACAATTTCTCCAGCACGTCGAAGCCACTTTTCACCCCATCGCATTCGATGTTGACGCTGCTCGGGCATACGGTCGGGTTGCGGCGACGGTCGCGGCCGCGGGCCGCAAGCCCCGCGGTAGCCGTGCGGTCGATCTGCTTATTGCCGCCACCGCGATGGCTCATGGACTGCCCTTGTACACGCGCAATCCCGACGACTTCGTGGGCTTGGAGCATCTCATCGAGATCGTCGCCGTCTGAACTGTGTATCGGCGGTGCGGTAGCCCGTGAGACGAGTCCGGCGGCCCATCCCGCCGACGCGTACTGTTGCGGCATGGCTGAGCTTGCACGATTCACGCTGGACAGCAACGAAGACGAGATTGCCGAAGTGGTGCGGATCGACGGCGGCGCCATCATCGAGGACGCCATCGATCTGCACATGGTGGAGCGGCTCGAGACCGAGTTACGGCCATGGATCGACAAGACACCCGGCGGGCTCGACAACTTCTCCGGCCACAACACCACCCGTACAGGAGCGCTGGTAGCTCGCTCGGCGGCGTGCCGTGAGCTGGTGATGCACGACAAGATCATCAGCATGGCCAACCGGTTCCTGGGCCCCTACACCAACAAGATCCAGCTGCACCTGACCCAGGTCATCAACATCAAGCCGGGCCAGGGCACCCAGCCGCTGCATCGAGACCGCTTGGCCTGGGGCGGCTACATCCCGGATCAGATCGAGCCGCAGTTCAACACCATGTGGGCGCTCACCGATTTCACCGACGAGAACGGCGGCACTCGGATCGTTCCGGGAAGCCCTGGTTGGGACGAAGAACGCCGGGCCACCGATGACGAGAAGACCCAGGCTGCGATGGGTGCCGGGTCAGTATTGCTGTACTCGGGCTCGGTGATCCACGGCGGGGGCGAGAACCGCAGCGACGCTGACCGCGCCGGCGTCAATATCACCTACACGCTCGGCTGGCTGCGCACCGAGGAGAATCAGTTCCTGTCCTGCCCGCCCGAGGTCGCCAAGGACCTTGATCCGGAGCTGGCAGATCTGATGGGGTACTCGATGGGCAACTACGCCCTCGGCTACTACTCGGAGCCGCATGGCATGCCGGGGCCAGTCGACCTGCTCACACCGGAGATCGTGCTGGGGCGCAAGCCGAGTTCCAAGCACTCCAACTCTGCGCTCCTGACGCCCCAGGAGTGAACTCGCCGCTGCGCGCTGCACTGCCCGCGCCCGCGGGCTGCGATGCCTGGGGTGCGTGCGCATGAATTCGACATCGAGCCTGCCGCTGCAAGCTCGGCGGGATCAAGCGCTGGGCGCCGGCGCGCCGCTCTTCTATTCCGAGCCGCTGCACATCGTGCGGGGCGACGGGGTCGAGCTGTTCGACGCAGACGGCCGCCGCTACATCGACATGTACAACAACGTGCCCTGCGTGGGGCATGGCAACGCACGTGTTGCCGAGGCGATGGCCGCCCAGCAGGCCACGCTGAACGTGCACAGCCGGTATCTGCACGAGGGCATTGTCAGCTTCGCCGAACGACTCGTAGGCCTGCATGCCGACGGAATCGAGAGCGCCGTCATCAGCTGCAGCGGCACCGAGGCCGTCGAGGTGGCGCTGCGGATGGCGCGGCTGGCAACGGGCCGGCGGGGTGTGATCGCTACTGATGCCACCTACCACGGCAATACCGAGGCGGTCATCGCGCTGACGCTGGCGGCGAGGCGGCCCGATGAGCACCCTGATATTGCGACGATTCCGTTCCCCCAGCGCTTCCGGCCCATCACCGACGGGCTTGACGACGACGAGCTCGCCGACGCCTATCTGGAAGAGCTCGCTGCTGCCATCGATCACTTGGAGGCATCGGGACAGGGGGTCGCGGCGATCATTCTGTGCTCGATCCTGGCCAACGAGGGCCTGCCGGACATCCCCGGCGACTTCATGGCGGAGGCTGCCCAGATGGTCCGCGACGCGGGCGGCCTGGTCATCTCTGACGAAGTGCAGGCCGGCTACTGCCGGACCGGCCGCTGGTGGGGCTACGAGGTCACACGATTCGAGCCGGACATCGCAGTGATGGGCAAGCCGATGGGCAACGGCCTGCCGTTGTCGGCGACGGTCGCCAGCCGTGAGCTTGTCGAAGGATTCCGTGCGGGCACCCGGCACTTCAACACCTTCGCCGCCAGTCCCCTGCAGGCCGCCGTGGGCCACGCAGTCATCGACGAGATCGAAGACCGCGGCCTCGCGACGAGCGTCACCAAGATCGGCGCTGATCTGAAGGCTGCTCTGGCCGAGCGGGCCCAAGGGTGCCCCTGGATCGGCGACGTTCGCGGGCACGGGCTGTTCATCGGCGTGGAGATGGTGGTGCCCGGTGATGACCTGGCGCCCGACCGTGCCCGAGCGGTGGAGGTCACCGACCGGCTGAAAGACCGGGGCATTCTGGCGTCGAACGCCGGCGCGTTCGCCAACGTGCTGAAGCTCCGGCCGCCGCTCGCGCTGCAGCAGTCCCACGCAGACCAGTTCTTGGCAGCATTCGACGCTGTGCTGGCGGACCTCGATGGTTGACGGGGCTGCGGCCCCGTACGAATCGCCGGCCCGCGAGGCGCTCCGAGCGTTCGGCCTGGATTCGGCACGCCTGCAACTGATCGGCATCAGCGAGAACGTCACGTTTCGCGCTGACGACGATCGCTCACCTCAGGCCTACGTTCTGCGATTGCACCGGCCCGGCTACCACACCGTCGACGAACTCAATTCCGAACGCGTGTGGCTGGAGGCGCTGCGGGGCAGCGGCATTTCCGTGCCGACGCCGGTTGGGGCGCCCGACGGCCGTTACTTCGTACCCGTCGAAATCGACGAAGAGGAGACACGACAGGTCGGCCTCAACCGCTGGGCACCGGGAGAGATCGTCGGTGAGCTGCTCACTGCGCACGACAAGAGCGCCGACGCAACAGAACCGGCCGAGATCACCGAGCCGTTCGGGCAGCTCGGTGGCCTGATGGCAGCGATGCACAACCAGGCGGCCAACTGGACACCGCCGTCATCGTTCCGGCGCCACCGCTTGGACTTGGACGGCTTGCTGGGCGATGCACCCTTCTGGGGCCCATTCTGGGAGAACCCGGTGCTCGATGGGCGCGAGCGGGACCTGCTGATTACGGCCCGCGATCATTGCCGGGAACGGCTTCGTCGCTATGGCGAGCCGCGCCGGACCTTCAGCATGATTCATGCCGATCTGCACCTGGCAAACCTGCTCACCCACAACGGGCAGCTCAGCGTGATCGATTTCGACGACGCTGGCTTCGGGTGGCACCAGTACGACATCGCTGTGGCCATGTTCCATTCGAGAGGTACGGCGGATTTTCGGGCTGGCCGGCAGGCGTTCCTGCACAGCTACCGAACAGTCCGCCCCATCAGCGATGACGACTTGGCGCTCGTGCCGATGTTCGAGCTCATCCGCGGCATGGCGATCCTCGGCTGGAGAGCCCAGCGGCCCGAGGTCCCGTGGCCCGACGGCCAACTCGAGATGTTCCGCGAGGGCGTCGTCTCTGGTTGCGAGCGCCTGCTCAGCGGTTCAACGGCCTCGGCCTAGGGTGCGCAGATGCATCAGCTCATTGGGGGCGAGCGGCGCATCGGCCGCAGCATCACTGCGCTTGCCGTCGTCGAGCCCGCCACTGGTGCCGTGCTTGCTGAAGTTGACACAGCGTCGCTCGCAGACATCGACGATGCCGTCGCCGGTGCGAACGAAGCTGCGAACGAGCTGGAGTGCCTGAGCTTCTTTGACCGGGCCGAGCTGCTGCATGCTGCGGCGGGGTGCATCGAGGCGGCAGCGGGACCGCACGCTGAGCAATTGGCTCGCGAGAGCGGCAAGCCACTCACAGCAGAGGCTGCCGACGAGTTGGACGAGTCGGCCGAGATTTTCCGGTTGGCCGCCGAGGAGATCAAACGGCTCGAGACACACGTTCTGCCGAGCGTCGACCCGCGCAAGCGAGTGTTCACCCACCGCAAGCCGAACGGCGTCTACGCCTTGGTCACGCCGTGGAACTTCCCGATGAACATCCCCGCAGAACTGCTCGCGGCCGCGCTCGCCGCAGGGAATCCAGCGGTGATCAAACCATCCGAGAACGCCCCGCTCTCCGCGCTGGCGCTCGCCGAGGCCGTCGCTGAAGCGGGGTTCCCGCCCGGGGCTGTGTCGGTGGTGATGGGCCGCGGCGAGGTGGGAGAGGCCTTGGTCTCGCACCCGGGCGTGGACGGCGTCGGATTCGTGGGCTCGCAGGCGACCGCTGAGGCAATCGTGGCTGCCGCGGGCATGAAGCGCACGATCATCGAAGCGTCAGGCAACGGGCCGCAGATCGTGTTCGACGACGCCGACCTCGCCGCTGCTGCCGACGCCGCGGTGTTCGGCGCCCATTTCGTGTCTGGACAGTGCTGTGTTGCGACCGAGCGCCTGCTGGTGCACAACTCGATCCACGACGAACTGGTCGCGCTGGTCATGGAACGCGCCGAAGGCGTCACGCTTGGCGATCCGCTCGAAGACACCACGTTGATGGGCCCGCTCAACAACGAGGCGGTCGCAGCTCGCATGGATGCCCATGTGGCCGATGCCCAAGCCCAGGGTGCCCAAGTGCTGCTGGGCGGCGCCCGCGAGGCCGACCGTCCGACCGGCTTGTTCTACGAGCTCACGGTGATCGACGACGTCATACCGACCATGGATGTCTTTCGCGACGAGACGTTCGGTCCGGTAGTGCCCATTACCGAGTTCGAATCCGATGACGAAGCGTTCGCCCTCGCCAACGACTCCGACCTCGGCTTGCAGGCGTCGGTGTTCACGGCGTCGCTGGCCCGTGCATACCGGGCGGTCGACGAGCTGCGCACTGGCACCGTGCTGGTCAACGAGGGAACCGCATTCTGGGAACAGCACCCGCCCTTCGGCGGCGCCTCACGCACCGGAACCGGCTGGGGCCGCATCGGCGGGAAGTACACGATCCTGGACATGACCGACCTGCGCACCGCCATCATCGACACGGGCGATCGCGGCTGACCCTCATTCCTCCGGTGGGATCAGACTCGAGGATCGAGCAGCGTTACGAGGCTTGATCGGTCACCCCAGGCCGCGATCTCACGGTCGGCGGTGGCGAGGCGGAATCCGCCGACGATTGCGGTGGCCACGATGATGCGGTCGGCCGGGTCACCATGAAAGCCCTCGTCACCCAGTTCGACGGATCGAAGAGCGATTTCATCGTCAACGGGCACAGATACCAGACCGTCAGCCACCAACCGCTGCCGCAACGCCTGCAGCGGCTGGCTGAGTTCAAGTCGGCCAGCAGCACGCAGCTGCGCCAGTTCCCAGAACGTGAACGCCGACACGGCGACCTCGCCGTGCTCCCACGCCTCCTGAATCCGGTTCCGGGCCAATTCGCCGAGGCGCGACACAGCCGCGACGAGCCACACCAGCACATGGGTATCGAGGAGGATCACTGCTGCGATGATCGATCGGGGTCCAGGACCCGATCCGGATTGCTGACGACCTCCCAGTCGCCAGCCGGAACCGCGGGTGCGACAAGGTCGTCAAGAGCCCGGATGTGCTCCTTGTAGCGCCCCCACATCTGAGGAACCGACCGGCTCGCGGGCACGAGTCGCGAAACCGCCCGGCCGCGCTTGGTGATGACAATCTCGATCCCGGTCTCGTTGACCTCGTCCATCAAGGCGAGGCAGCGGTTCTTGAATTCACCAGCAGGAATTGTCCGTTCACCGGCCCCGCCTAGGGACATCCGACTACCTCCGCACATCAATCGCCGTGTCCATTGTAGCCATAGCCAGTAGCCATAGCTATAAATATCGAATGAGACCCCCTGCGACGCCACTAGAACAACTGATCGACACCGGTCAAGCGTCCTAGAGGTCGAGGTGGAGGCGAAGGGCATCGTCGAGTCGCTCTATGAGTTCGAACGGCAGCACACCGATGGGGCGCCCAACACGCTGCACTGACACCGATCGGACGTGTTCTGCTTGGACCTTGGAATCCGATGCCAGTCCAGTGTCCGAGGCCTCTGCGAGCACCTGAAACGGGAGGATCTTGTCGGTGTGAGAAGTCAGCGGCACCACTACGACTACCCCTCGTCCCGTGATCCCCGCACCTGCGTTCGCGGCATCGTTGCTCACGATGACTGCGGGACGTCGGCGGGCTGCCTCAGAATCCAAGGCGGGACCGAAGTCGACAATTCGGATCTCGCCGCGTCGCATCAGTCAGTCTCAAGACCATCGCCTGCGACCGTGTCCCAGAGCTCAGCATCTTCATCGGACCACTCCTCGAATGCCGCGACGTAATCGAGCACGAGGTTGGAGGTTCGCAAGAGGCGGATCCCACGCCGGATCGCCGCTGAACGAGAGGGCAGCTGATGCGCTTCTGTGTATGCATCGAGCGTTGCGACGTCCTCGTCAGGAATGCTCACGCTGATCTTCATACCAAAATCCTACCTGGGTAGGAAAATGGTTTTCGCAGATCGGAATGGCGGCGCGGGGTAGCGTCGGCGGTTGCTGCGTCGGCGGGCGGCAGGAGGGGCGCTGTGTGGGAGATCACCGAGCCTGATCTGGCGCCGATTGCGTTGGGGGCAGCTGTGCTGGGCACTGGTGGCGGTGGGAACCCCTACCTCGGGCGACTACGGGTCCTCCAAGTGCTGCGAACCGGAGGGCGGGTGCGGGTCATCGAGCCCGACGAGATTGCTGACGACGACTTGCTGGTGGCCGTCGGGGGCATGGGTTCGCCGATGGTCAGCCACGAAAAGCTCGCTGGCGGCGAAGAGGAGACCGTGGCGGCCCGGGCACTCGAGCGCCACTTGGGGCGGAAGTTCGACGCGATCGCCCCGTTCGAGATGGGCGGCAGCAACTCGATGGTGCCGATGGTGGTGGCTGCCGCGATGGACATTCCCATCGTGAACGGCGACGGCATGGGGCGGGCCTTCCCCGAACTGCAGATGATCACCTACCTGATCTACGGCGGGAGCCCCTACCCCGCCGCCATTGCCGATGAACGTGGCAGCCAGGTCGTCATTGCCGAAGTGCCCGACGCCAAATGGCTTGAGCGCATTGCCCGGGCCGCCACTGTCGAGATGGGTGCGCACACCGGGCTGGCATCAGCCGTCATGGACGGCGCCTACTGCCGTCGCTCGATCATCCCCAACACACTGCGGCTGGCCAGCGAAATCGGGCACGCAGTGCATCACGCCCGTGAAGTCAAGGACGATCCGGCAGAGGCGATCCTGGGCGTCGCAGGTGGCATGCGGTACCTGCGCGGCAAGGTCACCGACGTGCATCGGCGCAACGCAGCTGGTTTCGCGCGCGGTCAGATGACCGTGGCGGGAACCGGCGACGACGCCGGCCGCACCATCCGCATCGACTTTCAGAACGAGAATCTCGCCATCTACGAAGACGACGAGCCCAAGGTGATGGTGCCCGACCTCATCACGCTGGTTACGACCGACACCGGCGAACCGATCACGACCGAGCTGCTTCGTTTCGGCGTGCGGGCAGACGTGCTGGTGCTCCCAGCGCCTGACCTGCTGCGCACGCCCGAGGCGCTGGACGTCGTCGGACCGCACGCCTTTGGCATCGACGCCGACTACGTCCCCGCCGTCTGAGGGGCCACCAAAGTGGCAGTTGATATGCCAACAATGTGGCAGTTGAAACACCAACAACGTGGCAGTTCTGCTGGAAGCGAATTCCCGGCAGCAAATTCAGGTGCGGGGCAGTACCTCGTTGGCGGTGAGGTTGATGATCTCCGCCAGGCGGTCGGTGGCAAGCGGGAACAGCGCCACCGAGTCGGCACCTCCCGCCCACAGCGCCTGAAGCTTGGCGGCGCACTCGGCCGGTGTGCCGGCCACGGTCAAGTCGGCAACCCACTGATCGGGCATGCCATCTCGCACTGCCTTGTAGCCGCCCTGTTCGATGAGGACCTGCAGCTCGTCGGAGATCCCGTACACGTCGGTGAGGGCATTGGGTCCGTGCTGGCGGTAGAAGGCGAGCGAGGCCCGGGCGGAATCTCGTGCTGCTTGGCCGTCTTCGTCCACGGCATACAGCGCGAACACCGTGATCGGGTGGGAGTCGGTACGGCCTGCGAGCTCGCGACCCTCGTCGATACGTTCGGTCGCCCATTCCAGGTACCGCAGGCTCGAGCAGACCGACAGCACAGTGCCATCGGCGATCTCGCCGCTCAAGCGGAGCATGTTCGGGCCGGATACGCCGAGTCGCACGGGCATCGGCGGGCCCGATTCGGCATAGGTGAGCTTGATGTTGTTGAACTCGAAGACTTCGCCCCGATGATCGAGCGTCTCGCCAGCAAGCAGGGCCTTGACCGCCGTCACGCATTCCCGCACTGCTGTCAACGGCGACCGGGGATGCAGGCCCATCTGGCGAACCCACACCGGAACACCCAGTCCCACGCCTGCCACCAGCCGCTGCGGGGATGAGCGGCTCAGCGTTGCCAGCTCCATTGCCAGCACCGATGGGTGGCGTGCCACCGCCGACACGACACCGAGGCCCACCGTGATCTCATTCGTGGCACCGAGCACTACCGAAGCACCTGAGATGCCCCCGGTGAAGAAGTAGTCCTCGGCCAGCCAGATCTCGTCGAAGCCGCTCGACTCGGCCTGCGCTGCTGCAGCTGCGATGGCCTCGGGTGCTATCGCGCTGCCCAGGATGAGCCCGATCGATCCCTGGTTGCTCATGTACCCGTCTCCCGATTCGACATGCCGTTCGTGGCTGCGGTCAAGAGATCTCCGACCGCTTTCACGCGGATCCGAATCGCGTGCGACGGCAGGTACGTGAGCGGGATCTCGTCCACGTCGGTGATTTCGATCGTGGCCGGGTCGGCGCCTGTGTCGACCGCACGCTGTGCGGTGACCGACCGGGCTTCGGCCATCGCCTCGTCGCGGGTCATGGCCGCCATCGAATAGACCCGGTCGGTCTCTGCGCCGACTTGGGCGATGGCTGCGCCGATCGCGCTGGCGACCGAGAAGTGGTCCGGCCGGATCGTGTCCGATGCACCGGCCAAACCGTCGCGCACCAGCACTCCCCCACCACCGACCACCACAACGGGCACCGGGTCGGCCGAGGTCTTCATCTGCTCGACCGCAGTGGCCAGCATGTCCTGCATGCGTTCGACCGCACCGCTCACGACCTCAGCATCGAGAGCCCCCACCGAGGAGGGATCGCCGATATCAGCCATGCCGGCGGCAGTTGCGATGTCAGTGGCAGTCAACTCCTCGCCGCCGAACACCAACGCCCGCTCAGTGAGCTCATAGCCGACGCTGTCGGGACCAACTGTCACACCGTCGTCCTGGCCGTTGCCTGGCCGCACCAGGCTCCCTCCGCCCAGTCCCAGCGATAACACATCGGGCATCCGGAAGTTCGTGCGCACCCCCGCCACCGAGACGGCTGTCGAAGCCTCACGCGGGAAGCCGTGTACCAGCACGCCGACGTCGGATGTGGTGCCCCCCACGTCCACGACGACACCCTCGCGGATGCCGCTCAGGAAGGCCGCCCCGCGCATCGAGTTCGTCGGGCCCGACGCAAATGTGGCCACGGGGTATCGCCGGGCGAAGTCGACGCTCATCAGCGTGCCGTCGTTCTGGCTGACGTGCAGCGGGCAGTCGAGGCCGAGCTGGACCAGCGCCGCGGTCAGCCCCGCCACGGTGCGTTCGGCCAGCGGGCGCAGGCACGCATTCACGATCGCTGCGTTTTCGCGTTCGAGCAGTCCGAGCCGTCCAATCTCGCTCGACAGGCTGATGTCGAGCCCCGGCACCTCGTCGAGCAGGACCTCTTGGGCTTCGGCTTCGAAACTGGCGTCGACCGGCGAGAAGACCGACGCCAGCGCCACCGATCCCACGCCCTTCGAGGCGATGTCTCGCGCCGCGGTGCGCAGCTCTTCGTGGTCGATCGGGCTGATCAGGCGGCCGTCAAACTCGTGGCCGCCATGGCAGAGATAGACGTGGTCGCCCAGCACGGCACGCAGCCGATCTGGCCAGTCGATGAAGGGCGGCAATCCCTTGGTGGCGGGCAGCCCAAGGCGCACCACCGCCGTTGGCACGAGCCGGCGTCCCTCCACCAGTGCGTTCGTGAAGTGCGTCGTGCCGATCATCACGGCGCCGATGGTGTCCGGAGACAGGCCATGGGAACCGAGCAGTGTCTGGACAGCCGTCACGATGCCGTCGGTGACCTCGGGTGTCGTCGTTGCCTTGGCCCAGCCCACCACGTCATTGCCCGACATGGCGACGGCATCAGTGTTGGTGCCGCCGACGTCGACGCCGATCCGCAAGGTTCCTGACGGCGGAGCCGGTGACACGCTCACCGTGACCGCTCCAAGGCATCGAGCACGGCCTCCGGGGTGATGGGCAGCGTGTCGATCGGTGCGCCGATGGCGTCGGCGACGGCATTGGCGACAGCAGCCGCCACCGGGACCACGGGCGGCTCGGCTGCACCCTTCGCGCCGTAGGGGCCAGCAGGGTCTGCGTGTTCCATCACGACCATCTCCACCTTCGGGACATCTGCGGCCAGCGGCAGGCCATGTTCCTTGAACGTGCGTTGGACGTAACGGCCGTGATCGAGATCGACACGCTCGCTCAGCGCAAAGCCCAAGCCCTGAGCGACGCCGCCTTGGATCTGGCCCGCTATGGCGTCAGGGTGAATGGCCCGCCCGACCTCCTGGCACACCACGTAGCGATCCACCGTGACTCGCCCGGTGACCGGGTCGACGCTGACCTCGGCCTGATGCAGGTGATAGGTGGGCGTCGGCCACCCCTTGATCAGCATGCCGGTCGCGCACATGGGGTCATGCGGCGGCGTTGGAGTGGCATACGAAGCGCCTGCCGCTATCGGTCCCTGCGTCCATGTGGCTGCCTGGGCGACCTGGCCGAGTGTGAGGCTCGCGGCAGGAACACCGGCGACCGTCACGACACCATCTGTGATCACCAGGTCCTCGGGAGCCGCTTCGAGCATCTGCGACGCCCGGTCAAGCACCTGGCCGCGAACGTCCGCGGAGGCGTCGGCGATAGCGCGGCCGACCACGTGGGTGGTGCGACTGCCCTGGGATCCGGCGTCGTAGCCCGTGGCGTCGGTGTCGGGCATCGTGACCAGCACCTGATCGGCTGCCAGTCCCAATGACTCGGCTGCGATTTGCCGCAGCGCAGTCGCGACTGCCCCCGAGCCGTTCTCGGTCGCCGAGGTGATGACCGTGGCGGTGCCGTCCTCATTCAGCTTCACCGTGGCGTGGCCTGGCATCGGATTGGTCAGCCAGATCGCTGCCGCCATACCGACGCCGCGCAGCTCGCCGCCCCCAGCCTGCTCCGGCCCTGCATCTCGCGACACGACGTCGCGCCAGGGCGCCAGTTCGTCGACTCGTTCGAAGGCCTCGTGCAGTATCGACACCTGTTCAAGCGGCTGCCCATTGCGCATCAAGTGGCCGTCCTGCGCCAGCGACGAGAGCCGGAACTCCCGGCGGTCAAGGCCGAGTGCATCCGCAATGGCGTCCATGTGGCGTTCGTTTGCGAACACCAGCCAGGGTCCGTTCACGCCCCGGTATGCGCCGGTGGGAGAGGTGTTCGTGTACACGTTTCGGGTCCGGATTCGGGCAGTGCCCACTCGGTAAATCGAGCCGAAGACGAACATCGGGATGGCCGACAGCGCTGGGCCGTTGTTGGCGTATGCGCCGCTGTCGGACACGGTTTCGACCTCTGTGGCCAGGATCGTGCCGTCACGCCGCACCGCGGAGCGCACCGATACCAGCGCGTTGGCTCGGCAGGGCGCCACCAGACGCTCTTCGAGCGCGCTGTGCTGCATGCGGACGGGGCGGCGGTAGCGCTGGGCCAGCAGCGCCGCGAACGCTTCGAGGCCGACATCGAGCTTGGCGCCGAAACCGCCCCCGATGTGATGACCGACCACTCGCACGGCCGAGGGCGTCACGCCCAGCATCTGGGCGACTCGGTCTCGCAGCCGGAACGGGTACTGGTGCGAGACCTCGATGGTGTAGCGACCCGACTCGTAGGTCGCGAGCGCCATCTTGGGCTCCAGATGCGCCTGGTATTGCCGGGGCGTGCGGTAGGTGCCCTCTACCACCAGGTCTGCTTTCGCGAACGCCGCATCAAGATCGCCGGGGTGATGGACCACTTCGGCCACCACGTTGCCGTCGCGTCCGACGTCGGCGCCGCCGGCGACGGCGAAGCGATTCCAGCCGGGATGGACCAGGCGCGCGCCTGGCGCAAGGGCCTGTTCGGGCGTAGAAATCGGTTCGATCGGCTCGATGTCGGCAGCCACGGCGCTCGCGCCGGCCTCGGCTGCGCTTCGGTTGTCCGCGACCACGATTGCAATCGGCTCTCCCTCGTAAGCCACGTAGTCGGCAGCCAGGAAGGGAGCATCGGACACGATCACGCCAGTGCGCCAATCCGGCACGTCCGCCGAGGTCAGCACATCGAGCACACCGTCGATCTCCAGCGCCGGGCGTGCGTCTATGGCACTGATCTGGCCGGCGGCCACGGGCGATCGAACCAGCGAAGCCCACAGCATCCCCGGCCGCACGAGGTCGGCACCGAAGACAGCTTCGCCACGCAGCTTCGCGTCGGCGTCGCTGCGGGGCGGGCTGACGCCGAGCGCGCTCACGATGACACCGCCGTCGCAGCATCGAGCGCTGCCTCCACGATCTGCTGGTAGCCCGTGCAGCGGCAGATATTGCCCGCCAGTGCCCGGCGAACCTCATCCTCGGTGGGTTGGGGCACCTCGGCGAGCAGGGCCGTGAGGACGATCAGCACCCCGGGCGTGCAGTAACCGCACTGCACTGCCGCGTGGCTCACGAATGCCTGCTGCAGCGACGTCAGTTCGCCCGCCCCGGCAAGTCCTTCAACTGTGTGAACGGTGCGTCCGTGGGTCGAGCCAGCGGCCAATATGCACGACGCTGCCGGACCGCCGTCCACGAGCACCGTGCAGGCGCCGCACTCGCCCTCGACACAGGCTTCCTTCGAACCGGTGAGCCCGAAACGATCTCGAAGCGTGCCGAGCAATGTCTCGCCCGCACCGACTTCAAGCAGGTGCGCTCGGCCGTTCACCGTGAGCCGGATGGCGACGGGCTGCTCAGACGGACCGGCGGCCGTCATTCCCCCGCTCCGAGGATCTCGTCGACGCAGTGCTGTGCGAGACGGTTCAGCAGACCGGGGAGCACACGTCGCCGGTACTGGGCAATCTCGGTTCGCTCCGGTGCAGCCGCGTGGGCCAGCTCTTCGCCAGCCTCGTCGAGAGCGACCGGGCCACCGTCGATCTGTGTGCCCAGCATGGCCGTCTCCGCCGCCCGCGCCCGATGCGGAGACTGACTGCCCCCGCACACCGCGACCCTGGCATCGCTCACCGTGCCGTTCGGCGCTGCCGACAGCCGCAGCGCCAAGCCCACGACAGCGCGATCCATGGCACTGCGACGACCCACCTTCAAGTAACCCTCAGCGCAGCGCTCGCCGAGCGGTTCAATCTCGACGGAACGCAACAACTCGGTGGGCCGCAGAACCGTGCCGCCGGTTCCATCGAGAAACTCTTCGAGCCCAAGGCGTCGGCGCCCCGACTTGGACACCAACGCCAGCTGGGCATCGGAGATCAGCAGGGCGGGCAGCGTGTCGGCGGTCGGTGCGGCGCCGCACACATTGCCGCCCAGCGTGGCCACCGTCTGGGTCTGCCAAGCGCCCACGGCAGCGGCGGCCTGGGCCAGCGCCGGATGCTCCAGCGCAATGAGCGAAGAGGTGGCGAGCCTGCGCAATGTGACCAGTGACCCGATGCTCGTCACACCGCCGACCTCGGACATGCCGCGCAACCCATCGATGCCACCGATGTCGATCAAGGCCGCCGGTGCCCGTTCGCCGCGCAGGTACTGCGGCATCACGTCGGTCCCGCCCGCCAGGACACAGCCCTCGTTGCCCCACCGGCTCAGCTCGTCAACCGCCTCTGCGACGCTGCTGACCCTGCAGAACCTCATCGTCGCCTGCGTCTCTCAGCAACTCAATGCGTAAGCGATTGTCCGACAGACAGACCCCATGGTCGTTTCCCCCAGTTCGCCGACGCACTCGCCCAGCGAGGCGCGCCGAACGGTATGCAAGCCATCGCAATTGATGACGGATTCAGACGGAAGGTTGACCTCGGTGGCGTCGAGCGGAACCTCAACAGCGAGCCCACGAATCGCCGTGGTTATCTCGGCAACCGTCACCAGCTCACGCACATCGATGACTTCTGAACGCGTCAAGACGAGCACCGGTCGCCTCTTGCTGCCAGCATGAGCCCACCTCACCTCGCCTCTGTTCATTCGTTGCCCCACGCCTCGGCATCGTCCCAGAAATCATCGGGTTCTTCCGGGAAACGCTCGTACGCAGCTCGGTCGGACGCACCGAGGGCTCGTCTCACGGCGACCCCCACGCCTTCTCGCGCCGCTGCAGAAATGTTGATGCCCAGTTGGTGAGCCTGCTCGACCAGTTCCCGGTCCAACGTGAACGTCGTTCTCGTGGTCGCCATCACTCAGTTATAGCACTAGATGCTAGTAATCTCATGCAGCATTTCGCGCGAGTGACACCGCCGGTGGCATGCACAAGCCCCAGGTACAGCTCAGTCTCGTCCGGAATCTCCACAGCGCTGAGCGGCCCGAAGTATGCGGGGTCGTCGCGTTGCTTGGGCACCGGCAGGTGGACCCAGTCGACCCGTCGAACCGCTGGGCTGGACTGCTCAGCGCTCCACACGCTCCCGTGCGGCCTCGGGTGTCTCGGCTTCCTGCGAAGCGGCAATGCCGGCCTCACGATCGAGCGGGAACGTTGCCATGCCGTCGGGTCCGGGCGGCGCCATCTCGGGCGGGAACATCGCGAACCCCGACTCGTCCCGTGGCTTGCGGTCGAGGTTGAGGCCCCGGGTGTTCGCACCCTTGGGCGGCTCGACGGGCACATTCTCGAGCACCTCGATGTCCACCCACCATTTCTTGGCCTGGTTGATCTCGCCCCGGCCGAGCTTGTCGTCGAGCCGGGCGATCCACGCCCGGGCGAACGGCAGCTTCATGGCCGCCCACTGGAACGGGCGCTCGGCCAGCACGCCCTCGACGTTGTAGGGGCACGTCTTCATGCAGCGCCCGCACACCGAGCCGCGCATGTTGGTGATGCGGTAGCGGGCGCAGCGGTCCACGTCGGGCTTCCACATCTCGTAGCCGTTGAACATCACCTTGTCGCCGAAGCGGATGGCCCCGACCGGGCACTCGCGGGCGCATTTGGTGCACTTGGTGCAGAAGTCCTGCAGCCCGAAGTCGATCGGGCGGTCGGATGTCAGCGGCATGTCGGTGGTGACCGCACCGGACTTGAAACGGGGCCCGACGAAGGGATTCAGCACCAGCTCGCCGATGCGCGACAACTCACCGATGCCCGCCGACAGCAGCAACGGGATGTGGTTGATCTCGTCGTCGGCGGCCGTGTGGGCTTGTGCTGCGTAGCCGAGCCGGCGGATCTGCGCCGCAATGGAGTTGGCGATGATCGATGCCCGCAGGTAGGCCCGCATTGACTGGGCGCCGCTGATCCAGTCGTCGCCCGAGGCGCCTTCCATGGTCTCGAAGCCCTGGTCGAGCACGAACACGATCGCGTTGCGGTGCTTGGCTTCGACCGGCGAGCCGTCGGGGCGATGCGAGTACCAGGCGTACTCGGGTGCCTCGCACACGCCGGTCATGTCGGCGCCGATGAAGTGACCCAGCGCCTTGATCGCATCAGCGTTCGCATCGGCGTCATCGGCGCCGGGACCGATCTCGGGTGCCGGCTCGCCGCGCTACAGCGGGACCAGTCGCCGCAGCATCTCCTGGGAGGCGATGCCATGGGGCGCCTTTCGGATGAACCTGGCGACCTCCTTGCGGGGCCGCGGCCCCAAGTCGCCAGCCCCGGCCCGCACGAAGAAGTTGTGCCGTGCCGCAGGCCGCTTGACCTCGTCAGGAATGACGAGCGTGGTCGGCTCGTCGACGCGCCTCACCTTCTCCATCGGGTAGCGGCCGAGGTGCCACGGCCGGTTGCGCCCGTCGAGTCGGCTCCATCCCGGCCGCGTTCCGCCCCAGCCCAGCCAATGCTTGATGGCGATGCCGAGGTTCTGCACCATGTTGCGGGGAGCGAGCGGTCCGTCCGGGCTCAACTCAAGGCTGGTGGTGACCACTGCGACCGCGTACCCGCGCCGCAGGAACGGATGGCTCAGCCCGCTCCGCCCGGCTTCGAGCACTCCTGCTTCGACAGCTGCCCGGTGACGGTCGACATCGGAGGCCGCCGTTGTATGGGCGGTGGCGGAGTACCCCAAGGTGCCCAGATAGCGGGTGATCACGGTTGCGATCTCGGTCGCTCGCAGGTCGGCGTTGTCCTGCTCGGAACCGCTGATCCACCCGTACCCCGGCTCGTCGGGACGGATCGGCCGTCCGTGCCCGACGACGATCGCGATGGCGTTGCGGTGGCCGTCGATGGGCTCGTCAGCCCAGCACGCCGCCGACGTCTCGCAGATGCCGGCAAGGTCGGCGCGGCGGCTGCGGCAGTTGCCTCGTTCCATCGAGTGCTCCGGGTGCGAGTCGTGGCAGCAGCTCGGTGGGCAGCGGGCCGGCTGCCGCCGGACGCTTTCGATGTGAGAAGAGACGCATGGGACTCCGTTCGCGTACGTGTCAGCCGCGACCGCAGCCGAGCGTCAGGCCCGTCCTGGTACCGATCCTGAGCGGGCTGATCGGACCGCTCAGTCCACCGCGACTGGCGGCGTGGTCTCGCTCATCCGGTCCCACACCACTTGGTCCGGCAGGCTCATCACCGTGTCGTAGTGTTCGGTGGGCATCAGCCGTGGCCTGCCCGTGGTGGACGAGGGCTGCGGGACCGGCTTGCCGGGACGGGTGTATTCCGCCGGGTACTTCAACGCCTCGAGCTCAGCATCGGAGATCTCGCAGAGCCCTTGGACCTCAGGATCCACCCATTGCTCGACGGGAATGGCCGACCCGCAGGCCACCTCCAGCGCCAAGCCCTCGGGCCCGGCGAAGTAGATCGACTGGATGAAGCCGTGGTCGATCGGCCCGAAGACCTGCACGCCCCGGTCGCGGATGCGGTCCCGCAGCGCCATCAATTCTTCGAAGGTGTCGACGTTGAAGGCCACGTGCTGCATCGTGCCCGCCGTGACCGGCTCGCCGGGGCCGCCCGCATGCGTGACGCCCAGCTCGATGTCCTTGGCGTTGTCAGGGTGCTGGACGAACGCCACGTAGCTGTCAGGCGCCAGCTCCACAAAGCCGTGGTAGGTGCCGTCCACGCCGTGCATCCAGTACAAGGCCTTCAGCGGCAGCCCAAGCACGTCGCACCAGAATTCCAGCTGGCCCTTCATGTCGCGAGTGGACAGAGCGAGATGGTTCACGCCGTTGGGATGCAGTGCGGTCATGTGAGCAGCCCCTCCTGCTGTGTGTTCAGCGGTCCCGCAGGTGCGAAACACCGCGGCAGGCATAGCGCGGCAGGAAACCCCGGGCCCTTGCCTGCACCGTTGACTTTAGGCTTCGGCCTCGGCCTGCTCTGCGAGCGTCGCCTTGAGCCGCTCATAGTTCTCCATCATCTCGATGAACCGAGTCGGGTTGTAGATGTCTTCCTCGTAGCTCCACAGGCCGTCTCCCGCGTACTTGAGCAGCGTGAAGTTGTGCTCCCGGAGGATCGAACCGTCGCCGGGATCGGCCATGAGATTCCAGATCTGGCACACGACCCAGCCCCGCTCGGGATCGATGATGTACCACTCGATGGGGAACTGGATCATCTCGGAGCCGGGCCACTCGCTCATCGTCGATTGGATCCAGCTGTAGATGGCCTCGCGCCCGACCATCGTGCCGAAGAAATGCTCGACGTACGTGGCGTCGGGAGTGAACTGGTCGGCCCACTCGCGCCATTCGCCTGACGCCGCCGCCCGCCGGCCCAACTCCTGGTAGCGGGCGAACGCCTCCTCGATCTCAGCTCGGCTCCAGCGGCTCACGGTTGATGCTCCTGGGTGTCTGGTCTGCCGAAGCCGGAGCGTAAACGCCGTGGCCGCGACCCACTCGCTCGCCGCAACAGATCCGCTTCCTGGCGACAACCTTGGCTCAAGTTCAGAGATGCAAGAGGTCCGCTCTGACCGAGGGAGGATGCGGACCGCTTCGCGTGGCGTGCTTCATTCCAATCATCGCGCCAGCGCCACTGCCAGTCCCGTGCGGGCCACAGCATCAAGAAGCCGCTGATCGCCGCTGACGAAGACAGTGTCGCCGTCGCCGATCATCTCGGCCGCTGCGAGGTGAACGGCGTCGTAGCCGCGGAGCTGGTGTACCTCAGCCATCTCTCCCGCCGCACGGGCAAGACTCTCGGTGATCTCGACGCAGTCGAGCTGATCAACGAGCACGTCAAGCTGCTCCACAGCAGCCGTCAACTGGCGCCGGGAGAGCCGTCCCATCCGTTGTGCCCTAGCGAGTGCCGCTCGAGCCTCCGGGTACAAGATGCGCACACTGACGGCTCTGGTCGCCTCATTCCAGAATTCCAAGCAGATTGCCGACACCGGCTCGTCGATCACCAGCGGTATGAACGCAGAGGTGTCGAAGTAGGCGATCACCTTCGCTGGACAGCCACGAGGTCACTGACAGGCGCTGTGCCTGCAACCGCAGCTGCCTCCAGCCGCTGCCTGGCGACGGCTGCTGGCGTCACCACTCCCTCGGCGATCAGGCGGTCGATGGGACGGGGTCGGTCAAGCGGGATCAGGCGGGCGAACGCCTTGCCGTGGTCAGTGACCACGATCTCCTCTCCGGAGCGGACCGCCGCCAAATACTTGCTGAGATGGTTGCGCAGTTCACGTATGCCCGTTTCCATGAACCAATTGTAGTGCTCTTCTCTTGGATTTTGTCGCCATATTGCGCTCTGTCGGCCGTACGAGGACGCCGCCTTGAAGAACAGTGCCTCGCCTCGCTGGAGAACGATCTCAGGATGTTGCCAGTGGGGCAATCACGTGCTCGGCGAACAGGTCGAACGAGCGGTCCACTTCGTAGGCGGATAGATCGCCCCAGGCGAACACGCCCACGAAGTAGTCGGTGCCAGCCTCCTCGGCGAATCGTTCGCAATGCTCACGGATGGTCTGGGGCGAGCCGACGACGACGGCCTCGAAGTGCTTGGCCTTGTCGTAATCGCCGCCAAGCGTGGGGTCATTCGGCGGGATCATCTCGTAGCGGCGGAACAGCCGGGTGAGGTGCTCGGTGAATGCAACCCACGTCCTGCGCCCGATCTCATCGGCTTGGGCATCGGTAGGAGCCACAACCAGTCGGCGGAGCCCCCCGATCATCGGCGGGTGGTGCCTGCCGACGCCGTCATCGCCCAGGAGCTCGTGGTAACGGGCCGTGCTCGCGGCCACGGCAGCGAGCGGCCCAGCAGCCATCGTGCGCACGCGCATTTCGGCGGCTGTCTCAAGCTGGCCCGGGCGCCACAGCGGCGGGTAGGGCTTCTGGTATGGCTCGAAGGTGATCGGCATATCGGCGAACGAATGGAACTGCCCTTCGAAGCTGAAGTTCCCTGTCGTCTGCATGGCAGCCAGGATCAGATCCAGCGACTCGTCGGTCTTGGCGATGGCATCGTCAGGGTCGAGGCCCCACAGCAGGTGCTCGGGCACGCTGATGCCTTTGCCGAAGCCGATCTCAAGGCGGCCTTCGGAAAGCTGGTCGAGCATGCACAGCTCTTCGGCGAGCCGGATCGGGTGGTAGAAGGGCAACAGGTGCACCAGCGAGCAGATGCGGATGCGGCTGGTGCGCTCAATCGCGGCGGCCAGGAAGACATTGATGCTGGGCGCGGCGTCAAGCGGGATCAGGTGGTGCTCGGACTTGTGCCACCCCCACACCCCGGCCTCCTCGGCCCTCACCAGCAGGTCAAGCCGGTGCCGGTAGAGCTCGTGCGGGGGCACGTCGCCAGGTTGCTCCAGCTGGTCGAAGATGCCGAACCGCATGAGCGGCGAGAGTACTTGTGCGCCGGCCCGTCGGCCGCAGCGGACGCGAGATTCAGCGAGGTCACAGAGCTCATGGCCGCACGCCGCACCGTCGGCCGGGGTGGCCCGGAGCTAGGTCAGATGATGGCGCTCTCGACGAACGGACGGTTCTCGACGATGCGCTGATACCCGAGCGGCGTGAGGTCCAGCGTCCGGTACTCGCCATAGGCGATCCATTCAGAGACGGCACGGCCGATCGCCGGGGATTGCTGCATGCCGTGACCGGAGAAGCCGTTGGCGAAGATGAAGTTGCCGATCTCGTGGTGGGGTCCGACCACGACGTTGTGATCGAGCGTGTTGTAGGCGTAGTGGCCAGCCCATTGGCTGGTGATCTTGAGGCGTTCGAACGCCGGGACCCGGTGGACCAGCACCGGCCATACCTTGTCTTCGAAGATGTCGTGGTCCATGGAGAAGTCCTCGTAGTCGACTACTGGATCGACATCGGGTGTGCAACCGCACATGTACGCGTCGCCGTCGCTGCGCATGTGAATGCCGGTTGGGTCGATGGTGAGCGGCAGGGAGCCGTCGAGCGGCTCAGCAGCCTCGAAGACGAACGTGTAGCGCTTGCGCGGCTCGACCGGCAGCGTTGCGCCTGCCATCGCGGCCACCTCGACCGCACGCGGGCCCGCTGCGTTGACCAGCGTCCCGCACTTGACGGTCTCACCTGAACTCAGCACCGCGGCGTTGACCTGGCCCTGCCCGATGACCACGTCAGCGACCTCGCCAGTCACGTACTCGACGCCGTTCTGGCGGGCCTTGCGGCGCCACCAGTCGAACATCGTGCCCGAGTCGAAATAGCCCTCGTCGATCAGGTTGTGGCTGCCGCAGACGATGTCATCGACGTTGTAGAAGGGGTAGTCGGCCTTGATCTCGGCGGGACTCATAATCCGGGTGCCGGCACCGAGTCCGGACTGGATGGCCTGGTTGCGACGCAGGATGGCCGCGAACTCTTCGTCGCTCGCGAGGTACATGTAGCCGAAGTGATGCACGAACAGGTCGGGGACTTCGGGGTCGCCGCCGAGATGCTCCCGGAAGTTCCGCACGAAATCGGCGCCGAAGCGCGAGATCTGCACGTTCAGCGGGTTGGAGAACTGCTGGCGCATGCAGCTGTTGGTGAGCGATGTCGAGGCCTGCGAGTAGGTCGGATCACGCTCGACCACCAGCACGCTGCCGTCAAAGTCATCGTTGGCCGACAGCGCCCAGGCAATGGACGAGCCAATGACGGCACCGCCGACGATCACGACGTCGTAGGCGTCCCGCAAGGGCGCATCGTGGGCAGTTGGCATTCGTTACGGTCCTGTGGTGAGCGGGGACGAATCGGCGCTGTCAGATGATGGCAGCACGGGACACCCGCGCGACATCACCGGACACTGCTGCGGGGCACTTGGGGACGATCGGGGGCTGGCACATGAGATTGCAAGGCAGGGTGGCGCTGATCACCGGAACCGGCAGCGGGATCGGGCGTGCCACGGCCCTGCGCTTCGCCGCTGAAGGAGCGCGCATCGTTGGCGTCGACATTGCCCCTTCGAACGAAGAGACGGTGGACGCGGTCCGCGCGGCGGGCGGTGAGGCAATCGCGGTACGTGCTGATGTCGCTGTCGAATCGGACGTGGCAGCTGCGTTCGGACGCGCCGAAGCCGAATACGGCGGGATCGACGTGGCGTTCAACAACGCCGGGATCATGCTCGATGCCGACACCGACGCCATCGCGACCGCCGACGAGACCATCGACCGAACCTTCGACGTCAACGTGAAGGGCGTGCTGTACGGCTGCAGGTACGCCGTCGAGGCGATGCGGCGACGCGGCGGCGGCTCCATCATCAACACCGCTTCATTTGTTGCGTCGGTCGGCGCAGCGACCCCACAGATCGCCTACACGGCATCCAAAGGCGCTGTGCTGTCGCTGACCCGGGAGCTCGCCGTGGTGCATGCCCGCGAGAACATCCGCGTCAATGCGCTGTCGCCGGGACCGCTGCGCACCGAGATGCTCATGTCGTTCCTCGACACACCCGAGAAGCGTCACCGGCGGCTAGTCCATGTGCCGATGGGCCGCTTCGGCGAGGCCGATGAGATGGCGTCCGCGGCGCTGTTCCTGGCGTCCGACGACTCTTCCTACATGACCGGCGCGAACCTGCAGGTCGACGGCGGCCTGACCGCCGCCTACGTCACCCCGGAATAGTGCCCCTGACGGTTGAGGCGCCATTCGCCTCTTTCGGACAGTTCAGCTAGCAGCACTAGTGTCCGGGCGCAGGAGCGGCGGGAGCCGACGACTGCCGCACGATCGAGGCCTTGGGGGGCGAGATGCTGGGTCCGTATCGCGTGCTGGATCTCACCGACGAGCGCTGCTGGTTCGCCGGCAACCTGCTGGCCCAGCTCGGCGCCGATGTGGTGCTGGTGGAACCCCCGGGCGGATGGCCACGCGGCTACGCCCACGATGCGTACAACCGTGGCAAACGCTCTGTTGTCGCCGCCACCGCCAACGAGGTGGCAGCGCTGACGGCCGGGGCCGATGTCGTGCTGCACAACGACGCCACGCCCTTCGAGCTCGACCTCGCTGCCCTGCGAGACGCCAACGACCAACTCGTCACAGTCCGCATCACCCCATGGGGCGAGACCGGGCCGAAAGCCGACTGGAAGGCAACGGACCTGACCCTGTTCGCATCCAGCGGCCAACTCGCGGTGACCGGCGACAGCGACCGTCCCCCGGTGCGCATCAGCATCCCGCAGGCATGGCTCCACGCCGGCGCCCAGGCAGCGGTCGCCGCGCTGGTGGCACTCGAGCACCGGGCCCGCTCGAGGCACGGCCAGCACGTCGATCTGTCCACGCAGCAGGCAGTCTGCGAGACGGCCCTGTCCGCGATCTACTACGCCCCCGCCGGCCTGGAAGAGGTGCAGCGGGAGGCAGGCGGAGTCCGCTTCGGCTCGCTCATGCTCCGCACGATCTATGCGTGCAAGGACGGCTACGTCATCGTCACCGTCGCCTTCGGTCCGATGATCGGGCCGATGGTGAGGCGATTCCTGACGTGGATGAACGAAGAGGGCTACTGCGACGATGAGACTCTCAACAAGGACTGGGTGGACTTCGCGCTGCACCTGCAGTCCGGTGAGGAAACCGTGGACGTCATCGAGGGATTGATGGACGACATCGCCCGCTTCTGCATGACCAAGACGAAGGCCGAGATGATCGAGCGAGGCCTGCGCGACTCGCTGCTCATCTGTCCGGTCAACACCCTGCAGGACGTGCTCGACAGCCCCCAGCTCGGCGCTCGCGACTTCTGGGACGAAGTCGGCGGCACCAAGCTTCCGGGGCGTTTCGTGCTGGCAGGCCGCACCCCGCTGTCGCCCCTCGGTCCGGCGCCCGAGGCGGGCGCACACACCACCGAAGTACTGGCCGGCCCCAGTGCGGGTCTGCCGTCAGTGACGGAGCCCCTGCCCACCGGTGCCCGCTCGGACAAGCCGCTCGCCGGCCTGAAGGTCGCGGACCTGGCTTGGGTTGCCGCCGCTCCTCTGGCAACGAAGATCCTGGCGCATTGGGGTGCCACCGTCGTGCGGGTCGAGACGCAGAACCGGCCGTGCCTGCTGCGTGGCGCCCTCGGCCATCGTGACGATGTGCCTGATCAGGAGAACGCCATCGCCTGGCACTCCACGAACGCCAATAAGATGACGATCTCGCTCGATCTGTCCAAGCCCGAAGCTCGCGACGTCGTCCGCGACCTCGTCGCATGGGCCGACGTGGTCGTCGAGTCGTTCACACCCGGCACGATGGCCGCCTGGGGACTCGGCTACGACGACCTGCGCGAGATCAACTCCGACCTGGTCATGGTGTCGAGCTGCGTGATGGGCCAGAGCGGCCCGCACCGGGACTTCGCCGGCTTCGGCAACATGGCCGCTTCGGTAGCTGGCTTCTTCGACATCACCGGCTGGGCAGACCGCGGGCCCGCCGGGCCGTACCTGGCCTACACGGACTACTGCTCGCCCAGGTTCACCGTGTGCGCGCTGCTTGCCGCGCTGGACCACCGCCGACGCACCGGTGAAGGCCTGCATCTGGACTTCTCCCAGATGGAGGCAGCCGTGCACATGCTGGCACCCGCCATCGCCGAGATGCAGGTCACCGGTGTGCGGCGCACCCGCCGGGGCAATGAGGACGACCACATGGTTCCCCACGGCGTGTACCCGGCTGCCGGCGACGACGAATGGATTGCCGTCGCAGTCGAGAACGACGAGCAGTGGCGGTCGTTGGCGATCGAGATGCGACGGGAGGATCTCGCCGATCTTGACGTGCCTGCCCGCCGGGCCCGCCAGGACGAGCTCGACGAGATCGTCACCGCCTTCACCGCACGGCAGAACGGACCCGGCCTCATGCATCGCCTGCAGGCGCACGGCGTCCCCGCCCACTACGTCCAGAACTCGGGCGCCTGCATCGACGATCCTCAACTCGCCCATCGCGGCCATTTCCAATGGGCGCCGCATTCCTACGCCCGCCGCACCATCGTCGATGCGGTGCCCTACACGCTGTCGGCAGCGCACAACGGATTCGACTGGGCCGGCCCCACCTACGGCGAGCACGCCATAGAGATCCTCGGCGACCTGCTCGGCTACGACACCGATCGCATCGCCGACCTGGCCGCCGCCGAGGCGCTTGCCTAGTTCAACCGACCGGCGGCTGCGCTGGGCGCCGCGCGCCACGCTCGCGACGTCGCGGCGAACCGGGGTTTCAGCTTGTAGATGCGATGAAATCGGCCAGCACAGCGGCCAGCTCGGGGCCGCTGTCTTCCTGGACGAAATGCGCGGCGCCCTCGAGAGTTGTGTGGGCTTGACCCTGTGCGCCGGGTATCCGAGCCCGGAACGGCTTGTCAGCACCTTGAGTGACCGGGTCACTGTCGCTGAAACAGCAGAGGAACGGCTTCGTGAACTGCTCAAGCAGGCCCCAGGCCTCACGGTTGGCAGGAGCCTCGGGATCGTCGGGCGAAGTGCAGACGAAGGACGGCCAGATGCGTGCGCCAGCCTTGTAGGAATCGTCAGGGAACGGCGCGTTGTACGCGTCGACCTCCTCCGCAGAAAGGTCGGTCAGGCAGCCGCCGTTCACGATGTCACCGATCGGGAAGACGGGCGATTCCTGGGAGTACTTCTGCCACGCCATGAACGCATCGCTGGGCCTGCGGTCCCCTGTGGGCAGCCCGGTGTTGGAGATCGCCACACGAGCGAAGCGATCGGTCTGGGCCGTCACGAGACGCAGGCCGATCAGACCGCCCCAGTCCTGGCCGAAGAACGTGATGTCACCCAGATCGAGGCAGTCGAACACAAGGCTCGACATCCAGTCGACGTGACGGGCGTAGCTGTAGTCGGTCATCTCGGCCGGCTTGTCACTGCGCCCGAAGCCAACCTGGTCGGGGACGATCACCCGATGGCCTGCATCGACGAGCGGCTGAATCATGTGCCGGTACAGATACGCCCACGAGGGCTCGCCGTGCAGCAAGAGCACTGGCGCGGCGCTAGCTGGCCCTTCGTCCAGGTAGTGCACCCGCAGCGTGCCGCCGACACCGTCGGGGACTTCGGCGTAATGCGGTTCGAAGTCGAAGTCGGGAAGACCCTCGAATCGTTCGTCGGGTGTGCGCAAGGTGTGCATGAGCTCAGTCTCCGTTGTCGGTTTCGGATGGGACTTCGACACGATGCAGGTCGTCGCCGACCTCGATCACGCCGTCGAAGTGGGCTGCCGCCATGTCGTGCCATTCAGCTCCGCCGCCGGGCGGGAACGGCGGCAGGAAATGCGTGAGGATGAGGGTGCCCACGCCCGCTCGCTGGGCGGTCTGGGCCGCCTCGGCTGGCGATGAGTGGTACCCGAGGGTGTCCTTGATCCGCTGGAACGGCAGCTGAGCGATGACGTTCTTGTTGATCACCGTGTGCACGAGCGCATCGGCACCGTCGCACAGGCGATCCAGCCCATCACACGGCACCGTGTCACCTGCGGCTCGAACGTCATCACCCACCGGGTCGTGATGATGTCGTTGAGGTCAGTGATGTGGTCGCTGTGCAAGTGTGTCAGCAGCACCGCACACAGGTTCGGCGCGCCCACACCGGCGGCTGCCATCCGCATCAGCACGCCGCGCCCGGCGTCCACCAGGTAGTGCTCGTCGCCCGCCGAGACCAGCGTCGACGGACCAGCCCGGTTTGGATCGGGCAACGGACTGCCCGTACCCAGCAAAGTGACAGCGAGGCTCATGCGGCGATCCGATCGTGAACTTCGAAGCCTCGGCCCGCGAGCACCCCATGTCCCGACGCGTCGTCCTCGGCGCGCCAGAAGCTAGTGGTGAAGCCATGTATTGCGTGTCTGTTGCTGCACACTGTCACATGGTCCAATTGGTCACATCGCCGAGGAATCGAGCGCCCCACTGATGACTCAGCCGACAATCGACAGCATCCCGGTCGCCTACACACCCCCGGGTGGGTACAACGCCTTCCCTGCGCCGGTGCTTGCTGGATGCGTCGAGCCGATCCCCGATGGGGCACCAGCCATCGGTGGGTTGTGGGAGACGGTCGATGTGGTTGTCGATGGCGAGATGGCGAGCACATGATGTGGGAGTACCTCGGCTACACCGCTCGACTTCGCCGCATCGGCCCGCTCCTTGAGGTGGTGCTCGGCGACATCACTGTTGAACGCGTCGACGCAATCGTCAATGCCGCAAACGAGACGCTGTTGGGCGGCGGCGGTGTGGACGGCGCGATTCACCGCGCGGCGGGGCCAGAACTGCTCGCACACTGCCGCACACTCGGGGGCTGTCCCACCGGGCAGGCCAAGATCACGCCGGGTTTCGGGCTGCCTGCCCGTTGGGTGATCCACACCGTCGGTCCCATCTGGGGTGGCGGCTCTCGCGGCGAGGCCGAACTGCTGGCCTCGTGCTACCGGGAATCACTGGCCAGGGCCGACGAGGCGAGCGCTCGCGCCGTTGCGTTTCCGGCCATCTCCACCGGCGTCTACGGCTATCCCATCGCGCCTGCCACGCAGATTGCGGTCGATACCGTCCGCAGCACACCCACCGAGGTCGAACTCGTCCGCTTCGTCTGCTTCAACGACGAGGCCCTCAGCGCCTACCACGCCGCCCTCGGCCCCACGCCATGAAGGCGCAGCGGTCCCACGCGTTTGCTGTCGCGGTTCTCGCAGCGTCCCTCGTTGCCTCGGGATGCGGCTCCAGGGATGCAACGTCGGAGGCCGCGATCGGCACTCAGGCCGATTCGACAGCAAGCGCCGACGCTCCCGTCGACGGCGCGGCGACCTACCAGCAGTACTGCGCTGAGTGCCACGGCGTCGACCTGCGCGGGACCGACAAAGGCCCGTCGCAGTTGTCCATCATCTACGAACCCGGCCACCACAGCGACTACGCCTTCCGCTCAGCCATCAGCGAAGGCGCGCCCGAGCACCACTGGTGGTTCGGTGACATGCCGCCAGTCGAAGGCATCTCCGATGACGAGATCGAAGCGGTCATCTCGTTCGTCCGCGCTGAACAAGAACGCCTCGGCTTCGAGGAATAGCCCGCTGCGCCTACGCCGTGGCTGCGTCGATCTGCTCGCGGGTCAGCTCGATGCCGAAGCCGGGTGCGTCGCTGGGCACGAGCCTGCCATCTTCGGGGAGTGACATGCCGGGGGTGGAGCGCCAGGCATTCATCAGCGACTCGCCCGGCGGGCAGCCGACATACATCTCCGCCCAGCAGTTCTGAGGCAGCGCGTGACAGAGGTGCTGGCCGTAGCTGTCATTGCAACCTCCATGCAAGGCCAACTCGATCCCCGATGAGGCGGCGATAGCCGCTATTCGGAGCACAGCCGTAGCACCACCCACCCACTGAATGTCCGGCTGCAGCACATCCACGAGTCGCTGCTGGGCGGCGTAGGCGAAGGCCCGGTCGGTCAGCCAGCGCTCGCCCGCGGCCAGCATCTGCGTGGGCAATCGTCGGCGCACGTCGGCGTATCCGGGCCAGTCGTCGGGCTGGGCGTAGTCCTCGATCCAGGTCAGCCGGTACGGGGCCAGTGCGTTGCCGAGGCGCACGGTGTAGGAGGCATCTAGCGACGACCAGCAGTCGAGCATGATGTCGGCATCGGGCCCGAGTTCTGAGCGAGCGCTCGCCACCAGACGTTCGGTCTCGGTGATGCCGGCAGTGGCTGATCCGGGCCCGACCGAGCCGGCCAGCTTGAAGGCGTCGAATCCCCGGCTGCGCGAGTCGTCGAGGTCATTGCCGGTGGCGTAGCAGCGTGTGCGTTCCCTGGCCGGGCCGCCGATGAGCTCGTAAACGGGTCGGTCCAGAACCTTGCCCTTGAGGTCCCACAGGGCCAGGTCGATCGCGCTGAGGGCGTATGCAGCCAGGCCTGCCGCCCCGAAAGCGCTGTTAGAACTCCGGCTCATCATGTTCCACAGCCGTTCGATGGAGAGAACACTCTCGCCGGCGATCATGGGGCCGAAGAAATCGTTGATGATCGGTACAACCGGCCCTGCCTGGCTGGTCATGCCGACGCCGAAGCTGCCATCAGAGGCAGTGACGACGCACAGTACGTCGTCCCAGCGAGGCTCGAATCGCATCGCCTGGCCGGCAAAGCTGCGGTCGCTCGACAACGCATGCATCATGCCCGTCGAGTCCCACGACACCGTGGGCGGAGCGGTTCGCCCGAGCACTTCAGGCCGCCGTAGCGGCGCCGCCGTCACCTCGACGATCGTCGCGGTCATCGTCGCAGCGTACGGGCGCCCGCTTTGATGATGTGTCCTGCAGCCGGCTCTGCGGCACTGGTGACCTAACGTCTTCTGCGGCGTGCCGGGCACGCCACAGACTGGCGTCGGCACCACCGCGCTGCTTGTCACCAGATGAGGGTCAGCTTCGATGACATCTGCAACTGGACTAGTACTCACATCACCCCGCTCGTTCGAGCAGCGCAGCTTCGACCTGCCGGACATCGGCGCCAGCGACGGCCTGCTGCGCATCGAGGCATGCGGCCTGTGCGGCACAGATCACGAGCAATACACCGGTCACATCACCAACCCACAGGCGTGCATTCCGGGTCACGAGGTGATCGGCGTGGTGGAGGAACTGGGCAACCATGCCGCTGGGCGCTGGGGTGTGAACGCTGGTCAGCGAGTCGCCGTTGAGGTGTTCCTGTCCTGCCGGGAATGCGGGCAGTGCCAGGCAGGCGTGTATCGGCGCTGTGAACGCAACGGGCTGCGCACGATGATCGGCTTCACCGATGCCGACACGCCGCCCGGCTTGGGCGGCGGCTACGCCTCGCATCTGTATCTGGGACCCGACTCGATGTTGATGCCAGTGCCGGACGAGCTCGATCCGGTCACTGCCACGCTGTTCAACCCGCTCGGTGCCGGCATCCGCTGGGCCGTGGAGATCCCCGAGACCCAGCCGGGTGACGTCGTGGCGATCCTCGGACCGGGTGTTCGGGGTTTGTGCGCTGCTGCGGCCGTGAAGGACGCCGGCGCGAGCTTCGTCATGATCACGGGCCTCGGAACTCGCGATGCAGAACGGCTGGCCCTTGCGCCCGCGTTCGGTGCGGACCTCGCGGTAGATGTCTCGGAGACCGATCCGAACCGTGCACTGCGGGAAGCAATCGGGCGCAAGGCCGACGTCGTGGTCGATGTCACAGCGAAGGCGCCCGCTGCATTCGCTCAGGCCGTTCAGCTCGCCCGCCCCGGAGGCACCATCGTGCTCGCCGGCACCCGCGGCTCGCCCGAGACACCGGGCTTCGAGCCCGATCACATCGTCTACAAGGAGCTGCGCATCATCGGAGCCCTCGGCGTTGACGTCGGCGCCTACCGCAAGGCGCTCGACCTGCTGGTCTCAGGCCGCTACCCATTCGAAGACCTGCCCCGCCAAGTGGCCGGCTTCGACGACCTCGAGCCGCTGATTCAGCTACTCGCCGGAGAACGTTCCGGCGTGCCGCCCGTGCACGGCGTCTTTGCACCTGATCCTGCCCAGTCCTAGGAGCGATCCATGAGCCGACCGGTCTTCGAAACCTTCAACTCCGAATGGGCCGACAAGGTCATTGGCCGGGTGTCGCGCAGCGGCATTGACGGCTATCTGGGCATCAAGGCAGTCGAGTTCGAAGCGGGCCGTCTCGTGTGCGAGATGCCGATCACCGACGAACTGATCACCACCATGGGCACCATGCACGGCGGTTGCCTCTCGGCCATGTGCGATCACGTGCTCGGCGTGGTCATGTACCCCGTCATGCCTCCGGGCTACTGGGCTGCGACGACCGAATTCAAGATAAACCTGCTTGCACCGGTCACCGGCGGCACCTGCGTGGCCACCGCCGAGATCATCTCGATGAGCAAGCGACTCGCTGTCGTGCGCGTCGAGATCACCAACGGCGAGCGGATGGTCGCCGTTGCTCAGGGCACCACCACCATCGTCGCCCCGAAGACTTCAGGCTGACCGCAACGGGCGGCGCGCCGCTGCGTACTACCGCCTACTGACGGGCCATCTCGGCTCTGGCGGTGGCGGTGACGTCGGCTGCTGTGCGCTCCGAGAGGTTGATCTCCACCTCGTGCAGAGTCCCCGAAAACGGGAACGAGCCCTCGTAGTGCTCAGACACCGTTGAACCGTGGTCGTGGCCGATGCTGGAACCCACCGACGAGACCATCCGCATGATGAACGGCAGCTCAGCAGTGCCAGCCGGCTGGCCGTCAACCGCCAGTTCGATGACTCCACCCACCTGGTCGGTACGACGGAGCCGCACCGACAGCTCGCAGTCGTCGTCGGGCACCTCGATGGTCGACTCCACGACTGTGCGATCTGCGAACGCGTTGTAGTCCACAACGAGGCGTTCGTTCTGGACGAAGACCGACACGCCGGCACCTGCGGTGCCCGTCGCCCAGATGACGCCCTCGTCGCCCGCACCCCGACTCACCCGGGCTGTGAGGTCGAACGAATTGCCACCGGCAGACGGGGACGCCCCCATGGGGATCCGGGACAGCGGCGGCCGGTACACATAGCGCCGGCTCGGCGGGTGCGGCGAGTTCTCGCGCAACCGTGCCCCGAACAGCAGAATGCCGCGGCGGTCGTCAAGCGGCAGCACGCCGTTGCGCTCGGCTTCGGACCACCACAGGCCGATCAGCTCTTCGAGACGCTCGGGTTGGTCGGCCGCAAGGTCGTTGCATTCGGAGGGATCCGCCCCGAGGTCGAACAGCTCCCACGGCTCGGTGTCGAAGTCGTCGTCCGGGAGGTGCCGCACGACGGCCTTCCACCAGATGCCGTCGAGGCACGCGACCAGGGCACGCGACCCCGAATTCTCGAAGTACTGCAACGTGTTCGTGGCCTGGGCATCAGGGTCCGCCAGTACCGGCGCGAACGAGTTGCCGGTAACCGGGAGCTGGACCAGTCCTCGGTACGTCTCGGGCGGCGTCACACCGAGGAGCTCGTAGACCGTGAGGGTCACGTCAGACACATTGACGAATTGGCTCCGCTTCGTCCCTTGCTGATCGGCGGCGATGCCGGCTGGCCAGTGCACAACCATCGGCACGTGCACACCGCCCTCATGGGTGTTCTGCTTGTACCAGCGGAATGGCGAGTTGCCGCATTGGGCCCAGCCCCACGGGTAGTTGGTGTGGCTGTTGGGCCCACCGATGTCGTCGAGCCGCTCGACGACATCGTCGATCGACTCAGCCAGTCCGTTGAAGAACTTGAATTCGTGCATCACGCCGGTCGGTCCGCCCTCTTGGGATGCACCGTTGTCGGCCATCACGATGAAGATCGCGTTGTCGAGCTGGCCGAGATGTTCGAGCCCGGCAACGAATCGTCCGATCTGGTCGTCGGTGTGATCCAGGAAAGCGGCAAAGGCCTCTTGCAGCCGGCAGGCCAGCTTCTGCTCGTTCGCTGACAGCTTGTCCCACGGCTTCACGCCCGGATTCAGTGGCGCCAGCGCTGTGTGCGGCCCGATGACGCCCATCTCGATCTGCCGGTCGTACCAGCGCTGCCGCACCACATCCCAACCCTCGTCGTAGCGGCCCCGGTACTTCGCGAGGTACTCCGGCGGCGCCTGATGCGGAGCGTGCGTGGCGCCGAAGGGCACGTAGGCGAAGAACGGCCGGTCGGGACGCACTCCCTTGCTGTTGCTGATCATCTGCAGCATCTGATCGACGAGGTCTTCGCTGACGTGATACCCGTCCTCGGGACGAGCAGGCGGGTCAATCGGGTGATTGTCACTGACAAGTTCGGGGAAGAACTGGTCGGTCTCGCCTTCGAGGAACCCGTAGAAGCGATCGAAACCCCGGCCAAGGGGCCATTGGTCGAACGGGCCGGCGGCGGAGCTGTCCTCCGTCGGCGCGAGGTGCCACTTGCCGGTGCAGAACGTGGCATAGCCCTCGTCTCGCAGCACCTCTGCGACGGTCGCAGCGTGGTTGGTGATGTGCCCGAGCTGATTCGGGTAGCCGGTCTGAAAGTTCGACACCGATCGCATGCCGACGGCGTGCTGGGCCCGGCCGGTCAGCAGTGAAGCCCGTGTCGGCGAGCACAGCGGCGCTACATGGAAGTTCGTGAACTGGACGCCGTCCGCAGCGAGGGCATCGATGTTCGGCGTGTCGATGTCAGACCCAAAGCAGCCGAACTGGGCGAACCCGGTGTCGTCGAGCAGCACGAACACCACGTTCGGCGCCCCGGTAGGTGCCTGGGGATGCTGTTCGAACCAAGGCTCAGACTCGGCAACTGTCCGACCGATCCGGCCTTGGAAGGACGGGAGTGCGCTTGGCGTGGCCATGGTGAGCCTTTCCTGGGCAATTGCACCGGGACACTACGCCGCGATGTCGGGAACTACCGTCCAGCGGTGGCGCTCGACACCGACGTCGCCCCTTCATGAGAGGACCACGAGGCCAATGCCCACCCAAAGCCGGCTCACCTACGTCCAGCACATGGTCCTGATGATGGTGATCGCCGTCATCGGCTGGGCCGTGTTCCTGGGGCTGTTCCTGCTGATCTTCACCGATAACTACGAACCGTCGGATTCCCGCACCGTGTGGTGGGTCTGGCTGATCGTCGGGACGATCGTCACCGTTATCACCATGTTCGTGTGCTTCCGGGTGCTGCAGACTCCGAGACAATGGCGCAGTTCAGCCGCAATAGCGCTCTTCGCGCCCGCGATGATCCTCGATGCGATCACCACCACCTATTTCAACGACTGGTTCGATCAGGGCATCCACGACGACACTGCGTACTCGGCGCTCATTCTCGGGGCCGCTGGCATCGGCCTGCTGCTTGCCATGTTCATCAACAAGCCGACGGCCGACAAGCCGTAGACCGACTCTGTGCGCATTGCGGAACGGCACGCCGACCCGCCACGCGCCTATTGGCTGGCCAGATCCCCGAGCGGCTGTCCGCCACCGTCATCATCGCAGCGGAAAGTCGGGCGCTCACCCGCTACCTCACCGGTGCGGCAACAGCGCGCGCAGGAACATCACGAAGCCGCCGGTGAACAGGCCCGTGCCAAACACGGTTCCTTGCATGTTCGCGATGTCGTCTTCGCCCGTGCCGAACACGAACCAAAGGCCCACTGCCACTGCAAGCAGCGACAGCACGGCGACAAGTACCCGTAGGTCTTCCGGCTTCCAGTACTTGGGGCGCGAACTCTTCCCGGCTGCAGGCGGCGACCACATGGCCGGGTTGTCGTGCCCGTGCCGTTGGCGCGCTCGTTCAGCGGCACGAATTATCGGGTCGTCGTGTTCCTCGCTCATGCGTAGCGAGGCTATTGCGGGGTCTCTGTGGGTACGCCTCGTAAGCAGAACCGCTAGTTCTTCAACGTTGCGCTCCAAGACGAAGGCGCCGCGTCAGGCATCAAGCTCACGCGGCGCCCTTCGACGTATCCCGTCGGCGCGGACCTGCTCGGCGGCAATCTTGTCGAGGCGGCGTTGTTCTTCGAGTTCCTCTGAAGTGACCTTGCCGAATTCGTCCTCGTAGTCCGCGATCGCCTCGCCGAGAGCCTTGAGGCGACGTCGATGCTCGTTCTTGTCCACCATCGCCTCGTTTATCCAGGCGCTCACCGACGAAGCGTCGCCGTCACTCACTGCAGTGCTCGCAGCCTCGATGTGGTGCTCATCGACGGTGACCGTAATGCGGCGCTTCGTCATACCTTTGTCGCACTAGGGCGCTCGCTCAGGTCTGCGACCATCACACTGGCAGGATGTTGACGTCAAGCCCCGCCGCTTCCGCGAGTGCCGCAAGATCGTTCGGGTCCGACGTCAAGATCTCGTCACCGTGACTGCACAGTGCGACGAGCGCTGCATCGATGGCGTCGTCCAGACCTGACCGTGCCAGCAGCACCCCGGCCGACCGGCCCATGACATCGTCGAGCGGCGCTACTCGGGTGCCGCGCAGCGCCGCCGCCAGCCGGGCCTGGCGCCCAACTCCGCCCCTCCACACCTGCGCAACTACCCCACCGTGCGTCATCAGTGGCCGGCCTGTCCGACCTGCAAGACGGACCAATGCCCAAGTATCGGGATCATTGCGCTCCAGAGAGATGAGCGCCCCGGCGTCAAGCAGCAGGCTCACCGGACGGACTCAGTTCACGCGTTCGTGCCCGAACTCGTATAGCTCGTTGCGAGGCCAGATGACGTGCTTCTTCAACCTGCTCGTCGGTGATCGGCCCGAACTCGGCCTCGTAGTCCGCAATCGCCTCATCGAGAGCCTCTAGGCGACGTCGATGCGCGCTTTTGTCCGCCATTGCCTCGTTCACCCAGGCACTGACCGACGAAGCGTCGCCGTCGCTCACTGCAGTGCTCGCAGCCTCGATGTGGTGCTCATCGACGGTGACCGTAATGCGGCGCTTCGTCATACCTTCATCTTATTTCCGGGGCGCCCTCCGGCGAACCGCTCGGGCGCACCGACGATGATTACGCAGCGCTCGGCTGTCGGCGCAGCAGGCGCTTGAGACGCTTGACGGCCGGCGTCCAGATCCAGTCGGGTTCTGTGAACCGGCGATGGTTCTCATCGGGCAGTTCCATGGGGTCGTAGTAGTTCTTGTCGGTGTTCTTGCGCAGGTACTTCGACTTCTTCAGCACTTGCAAGTTCGCGTAGATGGTTCCCTTGTGGGTCCAGCCCTGCCGGTGATAGTTCCAGTTGTCCGGTGCCAGTCGCTGCGCGGCGCCAAAGTGCCGCAGTGCACGCCCGCTGTCGCCCGCTGCTTGGAAATGCAACGCCAGCTTGAATGTGGGCTCCGCCAGCAGGGTGTCGTCGTCGACGGGCTTGAGACGAGCGGCCAGCTCCTCAGGGGACCAGACGAACTCACTGTCAGCGCCACGCTCGATCCAGTCTCTCGTGGCATGCGCGAAGGCGTCGTTGCCGAGGCGGACCTTGCCGAGCCCGAACTTGATGGTGGTCTCATCGGGGAACACGCCCTCGTTGCTGCGAACGATGCGCCCTTCCTCGTCGATCCACGCTCCTGACGGCACATTGACCCAGCCGAACAACGAACTGATCCGGTGTGTCGGGTCGACGATGCATCGGAACGTCGGCGACGCTTTATCGAACCACTTGCCGGCAGCAGCCTCGCCTTGGGAATCCTCAGCAACGCTGATCAATTCGAACCGGTCGGTGCCGATCGATTCGTACAGTTCCTGCCAGACCGGCAGGTTGGTCCGGCACCCTCACCACGAGGCCCACGAGAACAGCACCACCTTGCTGCCACGCAGGTCCGACAGCCGCAGCGTGTCGCCGTTGCGATCAGTCATCTCGAAATCGGGAGCGAGCCCCGACTCCAGCCCCATACGACGGACTTCGGGCACCGAGCCGAGGCTCCACACGCCATCGTCGTTCACGTACTTCTGACCGATCTTGTCGGCAAAGGCCGAGTAGCAGAACCACACCCAGTCGTCGGCATCGGCGATCCACGCTTCACGCTCGGGTTCGAACAGCGGCACGCAGATCTCCCCGAGGCACACCCCCTCAGGCTTCAGCTGCCAACCAGTGGCCTCGGGGAGCTGATCGACCCGCACCCACAGCTTCTGCGTGTCATCGCTTCGCTGAGCGATGTCGCTGGTGCTCTCACTCGTCAAGACAATCACTGCTGACCCCTGCTCTTGCGCCCCATTTCAGCCGACGGCCGCTGCTATGGGAGACCGCCGCCTGGGTCGAGACCCAGTACCACGCGGCCATAGCTTTCATAGCCGACATCGGAGACCATGAGGTGTGACTGCACGGTGTAGATGTCGCGCAGGATGCGCTGCATGTCGTTCGCCAACATGACTGCGCTCCCGCCTGCGTAACGGAACAGTTCGCTCACCACGTCGACTGCCTCATCGGTGCACCACACCGCGGCTGCTTGGGCTTCGGTGGCGAGCGCCGGATCAGGCGGTCCGTCGGCCGCCGAATCGAACATGCGCTCGAGCGCCTCGGCCATCCCGGCCGCGCAGGCGTTCATCCGGATGGTGCCTTGGCCGACGGCCCGCCGGAAGATTTGCCGATCGGCAACGCTGGTTCCGCTGAGGTAGCCCCGCTTCTTCTCGATGGCGGCCTTGCTCACCGTTCGCAGCGCCAGCCGGCCGAGGGCGTAGGCGAAGCTGCCGTGCTCGTTCACGACGTATGCAGGCAGGCCCAGCCGGTACAGTGCCCCTCCGCGCAGCAGATCGGTGCCCAGCAGGTCGGTCGCGAACCGGTCAGGCACGAACACGTCGTCAAGCTCGTAATCGCAGCTGCCCGTGCCGCGCATGCCAAGCGTGTGCCAGTTGTCGTGCAGTGTGACCTCGCTGGTCGGCACCAGCGCCCTGATCAATGGCGGGTCGTCGCAGAACACCGGCACCATCACCCAGTCGGAATGCTCGACACCGCTGCCCCACGCCCACCGGCCTGACACCTGGTATCCGCCGTCGACCTTTCTGGCAATTCCTCCGGTCCGCAATGCTCCGGCCATGAAGGGGAAGCCGTCGGCAAGCACCTCGTCGACGGCGTCGTCGGGTAGCTGGGCCAAGGAGGCGCCCGACACCGCCGATGTGATGAACATGCACCATGCCGCGGCCGGGTCGATCATGACGACCGCCTCGATCACGTCCATCTGGACGACCGGGTGGGCCTCCGCGCCGCCCACCTCGCGAGGTGTCTTGAGCATGAACAGCCCTGATTCGCGCAGCGCCTCCACCGATGTCGACGAGAGCCGGCGTGCTTGCTCGGAATCGTCCCGGCCTGCGGCCAGTGCATCTGCAGCCGATTCGACGGACGCGAGCAGATACGCCCGGTTGGCTTCTCGATCCTCGGGGAACTGGTTCTCGCGGGAGCTCACCGCCGGCTCAGATCCCCTCGACGATGTGCTGTACCTCGCTGAGGTCCCTCGACAGCAACGACGCACGGACTTCGTCGGGCAATTCCGCGAATTTCGGGTCGCACTGGGGGCCGTTGAGATGGTCAATGCCAGATTCCTCGACGGTCGGGCCCCACTGGCTGCCGCCGTTGAAGCCCATCTGGCCCGGATCGGTCATGTCGATCGTGTTCGGTCCGTAGTCGGCATCCACCCGGTCGCCATCGCACATGTGCTCGTGGACGTGACCGTAGGGATCGTGCCAGTAGTCATAGATCTGCGAGCCGTAGACATGGCGTCCGATGCCCCACGCCAGCGAGTAGGGCGCACCCTCGGCCTCCCGCTCCCGGAAGTGCATGTGCCCCCGGAAGACGTCGTCCATGCTGAACACTTCGAACGCGGCGTGACTGAACTGCGCTTCGGGTGTTCCGTCCATGAGCGGCAGCACCAAGATGCTGTGGTGGTCGGTCTCGGCAGAGCCCCGGTCCATCCGCATGAACTGGAACATCACGTCCGAACCGGTCGCTTTGATCAATTCCCCGAGCGGCGGCGGGAAGTGCTCTTCCGCACCGGGCGGGATGATCATCCGAGCGGCATCGCTCACGAGCATGCCGAAGGTGTTCTCCAGGACCTTCATGAAGGCTTGATGCGCCCCGGGAGGCACAGCGGCCACCACGTGGCCCAGCCGGTACACCTCAGCGGGGCCGGGGTCCTTCTTGATCGGGTAACGGTTCCCGACGACGTCCTGCTCGACGCCTACACGATCATCCACGCCGGCATGGTTGTAGGTGTGCCTGCCGCGCCGTGGCGCGAGCGGTTCGGCCTGCTGGCCGTGCACCGCTTCCAGGACGAACCCGCTGACCGGCTCCACGAAGTGGACTCGCTTGCCGCCGCCGAGCTGGCCCTCGGCACCGCCGATGTCGTGAACGGGCGAGCAGCCGGGCACTGCATTGGCCAACGCAGCCAGATCGTCCTCGGAGTCGACTTCGAATGCCCAGCCGATGAACTTGGCGGGACCCCGGTGCACGACGTGCAGAAACGGCATGGGCTCGAGGCCCCGCGAGATCAGCACGTCGTCGTCGCGGTGGGCGACGACGAGACCGAAATCGTTGACAAAGGCCTCCATGGCGTCAAGATCGGGGGCCGAGAATCGGATGTAGGCGACGTCGGCTGCCTTCACAATCGGCGCCGCTGTTTCCGGCAGTGTTGCTGTGTCAGCCATGTCGTCTCTCGGAGCGCAAGTACGGTAACCCAGCGGCGGAACTCACGACGAAGCCCGAGCTGCAGCCGCTGGGAGCGTGATTGCCATGGACCTCGGACTTGACGGTCGTTCAGCGATCTTGATGGCCTCCAGCCGCGGGCTGGGCCGCGCCTGTGCTCACAGCGTGGCCCGCGAGGGCGTCGATGTGGTGATCAATGGCCGGACAGCCGCCGACGTCGAAGCAACTGCGAACGACATCGCCTCGGCCTACGGCGTGAACGCGCAGGCGGTGGTGGGAGACGCGACCGAGAGCAACATCCAGATGTCTCGCCGGGGCATCTCCTACGAAGAGGCACGTGCCGAGCAGGAGGCGACGATCAACGCCGGGCGGCTGGGGCGGCCCGAGGAATTCGGCGACGCGTTCGCCTTCATGTGCTCAGCCCAGGCCGGCTACATCAGCGGCCAGAGCCTGCAGCTCGACGGCGGGAGCTACGGCGGCGTCTTCTGAGCCAGCGCCCGCCCCCGCCGCCGCCGATCGCGGCGGCAGCGTCGACCGCGGTGCGCACCCGGCGGATCATCGACACCGTCCCAAAACGCGAGCCTCTCAGACCGACTTGCTCAGCAGACTCCTAAGAGCGTGAGCGGATAGGCGGCGATGCCCGGCAGCCCCGACGGCCTGGACTTTGCGCAGAAATGCCGCCACAGACGGCAAAATTGCACAAAGAAGGCGTGAGCAACTTTCCGAGACGTCACCTATCCGCGCGGCCTCCAGGCACAGTCCAGGCGGCATTTCCCTATTGCATCCATGAGGAAACTTGTTGCAAAATCTGATTGCACTGCATGCTTTCGGCGCGGACGCGGCCAGGTTCAGGTTCTTGCGAGTTGACGATGTGGAGATCGATGTAGATGGCTGCGATGAGAGCTGCCCAGGTCACTGCTGCTGTGCTCGTGCTTGGCGCAATCCTGACCGTGCTGCCGGCGGCCGAGGTTGCGCAAGCCCAGAGTGATGCCACTGCGCCCTCGAACCTGACCGCCCAGATAGACGACGACGGCCACATCAAGCTGAGCTGGGACGCGCCGACACAGGACCATGCTTCGGTCATTGGCTACCGCGTGCTGCGCAGACTGAGGGGGGGGGGGGGTCTGGCCGAGCACGAGTACGACACCGAGCGCACGGAGACTTCGTACGTTGACAAGTCAGCCACGCGACCGGGAGTGACCTACACCTATCAGGTCCAAGCCTGGCGCTGGACAGTGCTGAACGGCACAGTGCTGGGCGGCGGCTCCGACGAGGCTTCGGCGGCGGTGCCGCAGTCCTGCGTGGGCGTGTCGTTCAACACGGCACCCGCAGACGTGCCGGTCGCCGCAGTCCCCATCGTGGTCGAGTCCACGGCCGCGGACTACTTCGTGCTCTTTGTTCGGCCCGACCTCGGCAATGATGCCGAGTTCCCGATCTCGATGACGCTGGGAACTGCAGGCGAGACGACATTGACGGATCGGCTCTCGGCCCTGCCCGTCGAGCACTACCGAATAGAGAAGTACCCGGTTGACAATCCCGCTGACGTGGACGGCGATTGCACAAGTGATATCGCCGAGTTCGCCAGCATCGGATCGATGAACCCGCTCAATCGCGCCCCTGAAGTCGACCTCGAAGACGGGACTGTGGCGATCCCCGACCGCGCGACGTTCGAGCACCTCTCCTACCAAGGAGAGGAAGTGTTCAACGACACTCACCTTCGCGACTGGGAGTTCGTCAAGTTCTTCATCTATTACTTGGATACCGACCGCCCTGCTGTCCATTTCATGAACACCGAGACGCACCGGGCGCACTCCTTCTTCAGCGAAGAGATCGAGTTCCGAGTGTATCCATCGATAAGAGGTGAGATCGTTTATCACCCCGATGTCGTGGCGCCCAACGGCACGATGGGTACGTACCGCTTCGCGTTCCAGCCATGGTATAGCCGCCCCTTTTGGCAGGTGCAGCGGGCATATGAATTGATGGTTGCCAATATGCCGTTGCTCGACGGCGACCTCTACTACTCCCCTTGGCCTTCAAGATTGCTCGCGCTCTACGAAGATGAGCGTGATCTCTACGACAATTCACGGATCGAGATCCTGTTGGAAGAAGACGTCTCGCCCGATGCCGACTACACCGGGTTCAACTTCGGAGAAGGCTATGGGCTGTTGCGCGTCATCTCTCTGGATGAGCGCCCCAACCCTCGTGAAATCGTGATCTATGAGTCGCTGCCCAACGATCTGCCCCGTGTGGCTGGAATCATCACCACGGTGCCTCAGGCCCCGCTCTCCCATGTCAACTTGCGCGCCATACAGGACCGGATACCGAATTCTTTCGTCCCCGGCGCCCTCGAAATCGAAGAGATCGATGACTTGATCGGCAGCTATGTCCACTACCGCGTGACGCAAAATGGGTACGAGATCAGCAGCGCAACCAAGGCGGAAGTCGATGCTCACTATGCCGAATCTCGCCCGTCGGTGACCCAGATGCCCGAGCGGGATCTCACCGCCACCGAGATCACCGCGCTCAGCGATATCGAGTTCGACGACTGGACCGCATTCGGGGTCAAGGCAGCAAACGTGGCTGTGCTGGGCACGCTGGACTTCCCTGTCGGCACCGTTCCAGACGGGTTCGCTGTGCCGTTCTATTTCTACGACGAATTCATGAAGTCCAACAACCTGTACACCGTCATCGATGAAATGCTGGACGACTCAGAATTCCAGACGGACTACGACACCCAAGAGAAGATGCTCAAGACTCTGCGCCGAGCGATCAAAGACGCAACGACGCCGGACTGGATCATCACCGCGCTGACCGACATGCACGGCACATTCCCCGACGACACCTCACTGCGATACCGGTCCAGCACGAACAACGAAGACCTGCCCGGATTCACCGGTGCCGGGCTGTACGACTCCAAGACCCAAGATCCCGACGAGACAGAAGAGGACGGCATCGACAAGTCGATCAAGGGAGTATGGGCGAGCCTGTGGAACTTCGGCGCCTTCGTCGAACGCGACTTCCACCGGATCGACCACTCCACGACAGCGATGGGCGTGCTGGTACACCCCAACTACTCAGACGAGAAGGCCAACGGCGTCGCCGTGAGCTATGACCCGATCGGCGATCGAGCCGATCTCTACTACGTCAACACCCAACTCGGCGAAGACCTGGTCACCAACCCCGAACCGCTCTCATTGCCAGAGGAAATCCGGCTGCAATCCGACGGTAGTTACGAATTGCTGGCCGCGTCGAGCGAGACGGCACCCGGCGAGCGGCTGATGAGCGACGCGCAAATGGCACAGCTGCGCCTTCACCTGGACGCCATTCACGACAAATTCAAGGAGCTGTACAACCCTGCCCAAGACGAGCCCTTCGCCATGGAGATCGAATTCAAGATCACCTCTGAGAACATCCTGGCCATCAAGCAAGCCCGCCCATGGGTGTTCCGCACGCGCAATGCAGCACCCGAGTTCCCGCCCTCCGAGAACGGGATCCGCTCAGTCGACGAGGGAATGCCGCCAGGCACCGGAATCGGCGCGCCGGTGGCAGCAACAGACGCCGAAGGCGACGACCTGACCTACGACTTGGGCGGCCCGGACGCCGCGCACTTCACACTGGACGCCCCGACGGGGCAATTGCGAACTCAGGGCCCACTGGACTACGAAGATCAAGCTGTCCATGTCGTCACGGTGTCGGTTCGCGACGACACAGGCGCCCAAGGACAAGCCGATGCGTCCATCGAGGTGACCGTCGAGGTCTTCGACGTGAACGAGAGGCCGACCGTCACCGGCGACTCCGACTACACCGTGGATGAGAACTCAGGCACGTATCTGGGCCGGTACAGGGCTGTGGATCCTGAGGACGACTCAATCGTGTGGTCGGTCGGCGGCGCCGACGCCGGCGCCTTCGAGATCGATGAATACGGCGCGCTGAGCTTCGAATCGAGTCCCGACTTCGAGATGGCCACCGATCAGGGCTCCGACAACAAGTACGCGGTGTCGGTACAAGGGTCCGATGGCGCCAACACTGATTCGATTGCGGTGACGGTCACGGTGCTCGATGTCGACGAGGCGCCGGTGCTGGCCGGCGATCGCACCCTCAGTGTGGCCGAGGGGACGACTGGAGTGCTGGGGCGCTATCCGGCCTCGGATCCCGAAGGCGCCGATGTCGTGGTGTCACTGAGCGGACGCGACGCTGCGCATGTGGAACTCGACGGCGACCTGTTGAGGTTGTCGACCCAGACCGACTTCGAGCTTCCCTCCGATGCCAACCGCGACAATGTCTATGAAGTGACGCTCGAGGCCGACGACGGGTCGCTGCACACGGAGCGATCGATCGAGATCGCCGTACGCGACGTGAACGAGCCCCCGACGCTCAGCGGCGATACCGCCATTGAGCGTGCCGAGAACGAGGTCAACGATGCCGCCATCGTCGGCACCTACATGGCCGACGATCCTGAGAAGGCAGACATCAAGTGGCGCCTGTCAGGCCGTGACGCCGCCAATTTCACGATCGACCGTTTCGGCAACCTGAGATTCACATCGGCCCCCGACCATGACGCCCCTGAGGATTCGAACCGCGACAGCATCTATGAGATCACCGTCGAGGCGTCGGACGGCACGTACTCCGCGAGGTCTGACGTGCGTGTCGCCGTGACCAACAGCGACGACCCCGGCGAGCTCCGCCCGTCACTGCTGCACCCGGAGGTACACGGTCTGCTGAATCTGCAGCTCCTCGATGCCGACGGGGGCACCGAGAACTTGGCCTGGTCGTGGGAGAGCTCGACGAACCGGTTCAGCTGGTCGAATATTGAGGCCGCGACATCAAGCTCCTATACGCCCACGACTTCCGCTGAGACCCTCTACCTGCGTGCCACCGTCACCTACGACGACGCGCACGGCCCGGGCAAGTCGGCAAGCTACGAATGGCCGCACAGGGTGCGCGCCGCGCCGGACGCGAACGCCGCGCCGCATTTCCCGCCGTCGGAGAATGGCCAGCGTGCCGTCCGCGAGAACCGCCCAGCCGGAAGCCCGATCGGCAGTCCGGTCGTTGCCACCGATACCGACGGCGACCGACTCACGTACTCGATCTCGGGCACCGGCACCAGCCTCATCGAGATTGACGCCGCCACCGGACAATTGGCAACCACTGCCTCACTAGACCACGAATACCTTGCCTCGATCAGCGTCATCGTCTCTGCCACCGATCCCTCCGGCGAGCGAGCCAGCCGCCAAGTCGTCATGACCGTCGAGGATGAAGACGAGACTCCCGTTCTTCGGGGTCCGACGAATTTGAACACTCGCGAGGGCGGGACCGGGCCGCTCGCATACTTCAGCGCGCGCGACCCAGAGGGCAAGACGATCACGTGGTCGGTCGAGGGAACCGACAGCGACGACTTCACCATGGGCACGTCAGGCCAGCTCTCCTGGAGGCAGACTCCTGACTTCGAATCCCCGACCGACTCAGATCGGGACAACGCCTACCGCATCACCGTGCGCGCCTCGGACGGGAGCCGCGCCGCCACGCACGACATGACGGTCACCGTGGCGAACGACGACGAACCCGGTGTCGTCGACGTGTCGATAGACCTGTTCGACGCCGACACGCGAATCGCATCGCTGAGCGATCCCGACGGCGACATCACCCGCACACAATGGGAATGGCAGCGCTCGGCGAACTCCCGCACATGGACGCCGATCCCCGGCGCGACATCGAACAGGTACACAGTTACCGGACGCGACAGCGGCCACCGCGTACGCGCCGTCGCCGTGTACGACGACGGTCACGGCCCCGCAAAGAGCGCATCGAACATCGCCGCCCAAACGCCAACCAGCGCAGTGTCACCGACACCGACACCAACGAACACCGGCGGAGGCGGCGGTGGCGGAGGCGGCGGCGGAGGCGGAGGCGGAGGCGGAGGCGGAGGCGGCGGTGTGGACGGTGTGGAGGGCACGACGCTGTTCGTCGCGAACGGCTGGAGCCCGCCCGACATCGGCGTCGCAACGGCATTCGCGGCGCGTACCGATGGCAGTGCGGTCGTCTACACCGAAGACGACGAACTGCCCGCTGCGGTCGAGGCGCTCCTCGGAGTGCGCACTGTGCACCTCATCGTGCTCATCGGCGGCGAGACCGCGATCTCCCCGACAGTGCGCACAGCACTCGCCGCCGCTGAGCCCTTCGCCGACATCAAGCGAGTCGCCGGAAGCGCACGAGTCGACACAGCAGCACGCGCAGCGCGTCTCGCTCTCGACGGCGTGCGCGACCAGAACGCTGTGCTGATTGTCGCCAACGGCTGGAGCCCGCCCGACATCGGCGTCGCAGCGGCACTCGCGGCGCGACTGGCGCACTCGGCGGTCCTCTACACCCAAGCCGGAAAGCTACCCGAGCAGTCACGCCAGGTCATAGCCGACGTATCCCCTCGAAGCGTTCTGGTCGTGGGCGGCACGGCCGCGGTGTCCCAAGCAGTGGAGGGGGAGCTTCGCGAAGTGGCCGCCAGCGCCAGCTTGGAACGGATCAACGGCTCATCGCGCACCCACACGGCTCAACTCGCCGCCCAGTATCTCGACCAGCGAAGCCCGCCAGTACCTGCAGGCGACCGGACCGTCATCATCGCCAACGGCTGGAGCCCACCCGACATCGGCGTCGCAGCCGCACTCTCGGCACGCACGCCAGGCGCCCTCGTCGCCTACACCGCACCCGAAGCACTGCCCACTGAGAGCAAAGAACTGCTCGCACGCGTCCAGCCGGGACTGGTCCGCATCATCGGCGGGACCGTCGCGGTTCCCGACACAGTGCTGAACCAGATCACCGCTGTGCTGCCAGCCGGCACCCGAACGCGGCGCACCAGCGGCTCTACCCGAACCCACACCTCCGCCAGCGTCGCCCGCAGCATCCTCCCCCGCGACTAACACCGTGTCAGGCAACCTTGGGAGTGACGCAGTGGATCGGGCCGAGCACGAAGTCCCAGCTTGATCACGACCGCACGGCCGCCGCCGCCGCCAACGGCGGCCGGCGATCAGATGAGAGGCGTGTTCGGTTTCAAGCCGAGCAGTGACCGGCCCATCTGCTCGCGGCACATGTCCGCCTCGAAGAAGGCGTGCGTTGCCAGCATGTTGATGTCCCGGAAGAACCGCTGCACTGGCGAGTCGTCGGCGAAATTGGATGTGCCCGAGTGGTGGATGATGTCGTTCACCGCCCGGCGGCAGTGATCCACCACGAAGCCTGCTTGCGCCTTGAACCGGATGCGGTCGGAAAGGCTGAACGTGTGGCCCGACAAGGCCAGCTCGATGGTCTCGTGTACCTGGTCGGACACCAGCCGTTCCGCCACATGTGCCGCCGCGGCGGCCTCGCCGAGCTGGGTATGCGCGAGCTTGTCGTCTGCCACGACGGCTCGCGAGTGCGTGCGCACCCGGTGTTTGACGATGTGCTCGAACGCAGTGGCCGCTCCCTGCAGCCCGCCTGAGAACACCGGCATCGCCTCGCAGTAAATGAACGGCATGAGCGGCAACAGGTACACGGGGTCGTCGTGCAGTCGTGCGCCCGGCGTGTCGCCGTTGACGAAGTCCAGCAGCCGCAGCACCCGGTGCTCGGGAACGAAGACATCGTGTATCTCGAAGTCGTTGCTGCCGGTACCCGACATCGCGGCCATGTTCCAGTTGTCCACCAGCGTGGTCTCCTCGGCACGCATCGCCACGATGTAGATGTCGCCGTCGGTGCCCCGGCCGCCCGTGCACACCCAGTCCGCATGCACGATTCCTGTGCCCCACGGTGAGCGTCCCGAGGCGATCACCCCGCCATCGGTCGGCTCGATGCGGATCGTGGGCGCCGTGGTGACCGGGATGAGGGCGTAGTTCTTGCCGTCGAAGAACTCCGCCTGGGCCTCTTCGGAGAACTTCAGCGCCATCCAGTTGTGGCCGCTGTAAAAGGCGAGGATCCATCCGGTGGACATGCACGCTGCGCTGATGATCTCGACGACCTCACGATGGGTGTGCAGCGAGCCCTGCAAGCCGCCCCAGCGCCGTGGCACGAGAATCGAGAACAGCTCCGCTTCGATGAGCTCGCGGATCGTCTCGTCGGGCGGGCGACGCATGGCTTCCGCACCTGCTGCCCGCTTCGCGATGACGGGCGCCAGCTCGCGAGCCCGGCCGACGAGCTTGGCGTGGTCGGTCATCTTCTGTGTTGCCGCCGGGAGTTCAAGTCGTCTCGGGCGGGGCGACAGCTTCGTCGGGCACCCAGTTGCCGTGGAAGCCGTAGGGCACCCGTTGCGGCAGCGGGACCCGGGCCACCGGTGAACGGCTGAGGTCGCTGGCGTCGAGGATGACCAGCTCGCTGCCGTCGGTCGTCTCGTCGTAGACGAACGAGATCAGCCAGCCGTCGTCCTCGGCGGTGCCCTCGGGATCGACAACGAAGACAGCCTCGCCGCTCCCCCGGCCGGGACCGTGATCGTGAAATACAGCGATGCCGGTGTCGTAGTCGACCTTGTAGTTGGCGCCCCCGATGAGACCGTCGCCCACGCCCACCGTGTAGCCGAAGCGGTGCTTGCGGGCGGCTCGATCGCCCCGGACCTGGGGGAACTCGTGGAACCGGTCGTCGACTCGCTCTTCGGTGACCTGGCGAGTGGTGGGGTCGATGATCCAGCGGTCGAGCGTCGGGCTGGAATCGCCGGCGGGGCCCAGCAGGTCCCGGTCGAACATCTTGTCGTAGCGGCACAGGTCGATCACCACGCGCCCGTCGCTGTCCTCATAGGCATTCAGCGGGTGGAAGACGTAGCAGAGCCCGACGTCGCTCCAGATGATCTCGTCTGCTGTGCCGTCGCGGGGCAGCAGTCCAATGCGGGCGCCGTAGCCGGGATCCCACCGGAACGGGAACGACGACTTCCCGCTCAGCACGATGTCGAGGTCGACCGTGACGGGCAGGTCGTACACCACCGCGTAGTTCTCAGTGAGGGACATGTCGTGGATCATCGACATGCCGGGCAGCGGGATGTCGACCGTCTTGCGCACCCGGCCATCTGTCCCGATCACGACGTACTCGATGTGATCCAGCAGGTCCTGCCACGCGTAGCAGATGGCGTGCATCTCGCCGGTAGCGGGGTCGACCTTGGGATGGGCGGTGAAGCCGGTCTGCAGCGATCCGAAGAAGTCGTTGCGGCACACCGTGTCCAGCTCGTAGCCGAGCTCGGCCGGCAGCGCACCCGCCTCGACCAGCGCCCACGTGGTGCCGGCGTAGCCGCCGACGCTGGTGTTGGGCGAGAAGTCGAGGCCACGGGTGGGTCCTGGGACTGCGGGCTCGCCGAACAGCTCGGTGACCTCGTGGCCGCGCACCCAGCGGTTGCGGTACCACTCGGCGCGGCCGTCTCGCAGCCGCACGCCGTGCACCATGCCGGTGCCGGTGAACCAGTGGCTCGTGGCGGGATCGGTCGGCACCACCGGATTCGGGCCGTTGCGCAGGTAGCGGCCCTCGAAGGCTGCAGGGATCTCCCCGATCACTTCGAGATCGAACGCGGTGACCTCTTCGGTGACCCTGGCGAAGTTGCCCTCGGTGTAGTTGCTCTGAGGCTGTGCCTCGGCGGCGTCGGCGGTCTTGACCGTCTCGACTGTCTCGGTCATCAGGGACTCCCCGGTTTGCCGCCAGCCAGATCGACGTACCGGCCTATGACGTTGCGAGTCACGGTAGCCACGTCGTCGTGCTCGAGGCCATAGGCCCAGTCGGTGCAGCCTGTTGTGAAGACCTCGCCGTGGCCCCGCCGGAACCATCCCATCACGGCTGCTCCGTAAGCGAAGCGTTCCCGGTTCTCAGGAGTGTCGCCGCCGCCGAGGCGCTCGGTGACCCAGTTGAGTTCTCCGACGTAGCTTTCGGGCAGCCCTGGCGGTGCCTCCGAGGTCTCCCACAGGTGCGCCGGCGCCGTGCCCAGCACCTCGAAATTCGCCGGGGTGCCACCCGATCCGGTGCTGACCGGCAGCCCGTCGACCAAGGCCAGCTCGCAGCCGTCGCACTCGTAGCCGACGACCACCGGCTCTGCGCCCACTACGTCGCCCGCTATCAGCCTCAGTCCGTCGAACGCCCAGTGCTCCGGTCGCCAGATCGTGTACCCGCCTGAGCCTTTCGGTGCCCGCCGGCAGTGGGCGTAGCCGCCTCGGGTGAACGAGACGCCGGTCATCTCGGATTCGGGCCGGCCGGTGAGCGGGTCGCTCCACATGGTGGACACCGTGTGCTCGGCATCGGTTCCCATCACCGGGTCGAGGTGGAAGTCGAGCTTGTAGCCGATCACCCGGTCGTCGTCGCCGAAGCGGACCTGCCAGAACGAGGTGTTGCCCGAGAAGAAGGCGACGGCACCGCCGGTCTCGACCCAATTCTCGACGTGGTTGCGCATTTCGGCCGACCAGTACTCGTCGTGCCCGACACTCAAATAGAGGCGGCGCCCCACAAGCAGGTCGGGTTGGGTGTGGAGGTCGAGGCTCGTCGCGTAGTCGAGGCTCACGCCGTTGCGCTCAGCCCAGCTGACGAAGAGCCGTTCCCAGTTAGCCCATCCTGCGGCCGTGGACCAGAACGAGTAGTTGTCGAAGTAGTCGGCGACTTCGGCACGGGGCAGCTGCCCGAACCGGGCGACGCGGTAGCGATGCGGATCCGGCTTGTCGAGGAAGCCGCGTGGCAGCGGCCGTTGCTGGGAGGACTCGTGGCCGCCGGTGTAGAAGCTCGGCCCGCCCCAGTCGTTGTAAGCCGCCCATGTCGAGGTGGACAGCACCAGCAGAGTTTCGCCCGGCTCGGCTGCCCGAACGACGAAGAACGCCTCCGCGATCTCGCCGTCGGGGCCGTGCAGGCGAACGAGATGGAAGCCCGGCTGCCATGCCGGATCGATCTCGAGCGAGAGCGACGGGGCCCAGCCGCAGCCTTCGGTAGCGCAGTCGTCAGGCACCGGCTGTTCGGTGACCGGCACCTCCCAGAAAGCCACCGAAGTCTCATCGGCACCGATTCGCAGCACCTCGACCCCACACGATCCGCCGGCGGCGCTGATCATCAGGTCGATGGTGTCTCCCGCAACGCCGCTCTGTGGCCAGCAATAGCCCGCAATCATGCGGCGACCGTAGCGACCGTTCCAGCGCGAGGCTTCGGCAGGTCAGCCAACGGTCAGCTGGAAGGCCGTTCGGTAGGCATCGCACACCGAGCGCTCTGCGCCGCTGGCGAAGCGGCCGAGCAGCACGCTGTTCTCGAGCATGGCGACATAGGCGGACTCGCCGAAGAGCGCCTTGTGCTGGCGCTCATCGGGGATCACGAACGTTGCCCCCTCTGACTGCGTTCGCGTGCCGTCGACGACGGCGTAGGGATCGGGGCGGATGGAGGCGGGCAGCGATTCGAGACTGTCGAAGATCCCTGATGCGATCGGTCCATCGGAGACGATCTTGGCCCGCTCGGGATGCAGCACGGTGAGAAAGGTCGCGGGGCGGCGCCGACCACGACCGCGTCGGAGTGCGGCCGATCAGCGAGCGTCCCTGACACCGCCGAAACCATAAATGGAGGTGGTGATAGCAGTTGCTGGACCAGCGCCGCGGCTCAGTCTTGGCCGGCCGGAGTGTGCTCGAAGGACAGGTCTTGGTGCAAGAACTGGTTGACGGTGATCCGCAGCACGACGCTGTCGTCGCCTCGCGATGGGAACGGCTTGCCCGTGTACTTGTGGCTGAGCTCATCCAGCGTTGCCATGTCGGGGTCAGGCTCTACCACGCAGGTGCCGCGCAGCTGGAGCTCTTCGTAGGGGTTGTCAACGTCCACGATCGAGATGGCGACACGCGGGTCTCGCAGCACATTGCGAGTCTTCAGCGAGTCCTGTCCGGTCGCAATGGTCACGGTGGATTCGTCGGTGAGGTCGATCCAGACCGGGTCGAGTTTGGGCGACCCGTCCGCACGCAGGGTCGCGAGGTGCGCGAAGTTCGGCCTGCGCACCAAGTTCTGGGCTTCAGTACTCATGATCTTCGGCGTTGGTGTGGGCATAGGTTCTCTCGCTTTGTGGATCAACCGGATGGGCTCACCGTAAGCGAGGGCGCCTTGCCGACACCACAGCGCGGTCGTTCGAGTCTGCGGCGGTCAGGTGCGCTACTGGACGGTGATAGCTGCAGTAGTCGGGTGCGCTACTGGACGGTGATGGCTGTGGCTGCCGGATGGGCTACTGGACGGTGATAGCTGCAGTAGTCGGGTGGGCAACTTGACGGTGATGGCTGCGGCTGCCGGATGGGCTACTGGACGGTGATCGCCGCAGCGATGTGCGCCTCGCCGAGCCGGCGACGGCCGCCGAGGAATTCGAGTTCAAGAACGAACGAGAAGCCGACCAGGTCGCCGCCGCCAAGCGTGACCAGTCGGGCAGAAGCAGCAGCAGTGCCGCCGGTGGCCAGCACGTCATCGACGATCAGCACTCTCGCCTGGTTGGCGACGGCGTCGGTGTGCATTTCGAGCCGCTCTGCGCCGTACTCGAGTTCGTAGTCGGTGTGCAAGGTTTCGCGCGGAAGCTTGTCCGGCTTGCGCAACGGCACGAAGCCGGCGTCGAGCCGATCCGCTGCCATCGCACCGATCACGAAACCCCGAGCCTCAGGCGCCGCCACGAGATCGATGCCGCTGTTCTCGAATGGCGCAACCAACTCATCGACGCACAATCTCAGCCCCGCCGGGTCCGCCAGCAACGGTGTGATGTCCTTGAAGACGATCCCCGGCCGCGGGAAATCCGGCACATCCCGAATCAACAACTGCCACACAGCATGAATGATTGCAGCGCTGTCAGAGCTTGGTAGCGATTTTCTGCAGCGTGTTCCAGTTGCGTGCCGTGGCGACCACGCCGAGCCTCTTCTCCAGGTACGCGTACGAGAGGGTCGTTGCCTTGACGCCGTCCGGCGTCCAGACGAATGCCTCGGTGCCTTCGATCGCAAGGGCCTCGGGGCTGTGGTCCTCCGCCAAGAGCGCGGCCACCGCCTCGGAATCAGGCGTCTCGGAGAGGAAGTTCACCAGGTAGCGCGAGCCGTCGGTGACGACCTCCTGCAGGGGATTGCGTTCGAGCACCGCACGAACTTGGTCCGCCGTTCGGGTGACGCAGGGGACGTTGACATCGAACGCCTCGCTGAGCAACCGCTGCACGGACGCAGCGATCTGGTCAGGCCCCGACGATTCGGCCGAGACAATCACGTTCCCGCTCTGCAAGACGGTGGCGACGTCGGCGTAGCCCTCATCGGTCAGCATCGAACTGAGCTCCGCCATCGGCACCCGGTTGCGAGTCCCGACGTTGATGCCGCGTGGCATCACGAGATGGCGCTCAGCCATCGTTGTCCTCACAGTGCTGCCCGGTGAACAGCTCGGAGATGTAGGGGATTTTCAGATGGCCTGACGGGTAGTGGTGCTCAAGGAGCGTCTCGATGTGCCTGATGGCTTCGGTTTCGCCGATCGCTTCGACTGCGGCTTTCATCTTGGTTGTCGATCGGAAACTCTCGATGACCAACTCATGGGACATCGGCCGGGTCCACTCGGTGGTGGTCAACGTGACGCCGACAAAGCCCGCCTCGTTCAGCTCGCCCGCCACGTCGAAGTCGCGGCAGTTGCGTAGATAGCCCGGGCTGTTCGCTTCCAAGAAGTCCTCGTAGTCGTCCAGAAATGACGAGAGATTCCGCGCACGGTTGTTCTGAATGATCCCAATCGATCCACCCGAGGCCAAGACCCGTCCTGCCTCGGAATAGAAGCGCTGTCGATCGAACCAGTGCAGGGCCTGTGCTGCGATCACAAGACCTACCGAGCCGGATTCAAGAGGCAAGTCCTCGGCACCACCTTCGCGGAATTCGATCTCTGTGCCGCGGCTGTCAACAATGGCCTGAGCACGCATGCCGGTACCAGGTTCGATCCCGATGATGCGCCAGTGAGGCAACGCTGACTTGAGCTGGCGGGACGCGATGCCCGTACCCGAACCGACATCGGCCGCCACGAGCGGAATCGGACGGTCAGCGAGCGCAGCGCTCAATGCCCTCCAGAGCGGCTCGGGATACTCCGGACGAGCCCGGCTGTACGCGTCGGCAATCTCGTTGAATGCCTGCTGACGCGCAGTCACGGAGCGGTGGAGCGGCGACGGCTCACGCTTTGGCGTTCACTTGGGCAGTCCGTATTCGTCGTAGAGCACATCCCCATGCTCGACCGACGACGGACCGTCGCCAACGAGTGCGGCACAGCGCCTTCCGATCGAGCGCAGATCACGAGCGGTGGCTTCGACGCGTCGACGGCGAGGTTGACCTTCACAATTCGGCTCGGTAGAGAAGGTCGGCATCTCTAAGGAGCCTAAGTATGCGTGGCCATCGCGCGCGGGTGAGCAAAGCCGTCACGGCAACGATCTGCCTCTAACCGGTTCGAGCCGGGAGTTTGGCGAGTGCTGGTGTCGATGACGGAGTGTGCGCTTGTGTCCACAGCGACTAGGTGTCGTGTGCTTCCAGCGCTTGGCGAAGTAACCGTTCCGCTTCTGGGGACTTCTTCCAACCAATGTTCGGTGCCCGCCAATGCGCGTAGAAGTCATCAGCAGAGGGGAACTCGCCTGCGCCGTTCTCGATGTCATCGATTCTCGACACCGATCCGATGTACTCCCGCGTGGCCGACGCTCTCCTCCGGGAGGCGATGCGCCATGTCTCGTGGACAGCGACGTTCACGTCCTTGATGCGCTCCAGAAGTGACGCGTCGTAGGTGTAGAGCACCACAACTGACACATGTTCCGAGTACTCGTCGAAGGGACGCAAGATGCCAGAGAACTTGAGCTGAGGCCACAAGAAGTAGGTGTTGCCTGTGTAGAGCGCGATTCGGTTGTTCAGACTGCCCGTGGGCGCTCCCGACGCGGACAGTTTCCGTCGAGCGCACTTGATGTCGACGGCTCGCGTCCCTTCCCCGAATGGCTCCCCGAAGAACTCAAGATCTGGGTACGACCGCTGCGTGCCCTCTTCGATGTGTGCTCCCGACAGCTCCTGTACCTGGCGCGTCAGGTGCTGTCGAAGCTCGATTTCCATGACATTGGCAAGTGCAGCCGGCTCACTGGGCAACGGCAACAAGTGGCCGAGATCTGTCAGCTGCTTGCGAAGGTGGCCGGGTGACCGCGCTGTGAGCGGCCAGCTGCCGTGGGCCGCATCTTCACGAAACACACCGACGATGGATGGGCGCCAGTCGAGAGTCTGTTTGCGGAGCCAGGTCAGCAGCGGGGAGTCCACCACACAAGTGTGCAGGTTCCCGTGCAGGTGCGCTCGAGCCGCTGAACGCCGAACTCGACGTCAAGCCACCGCCGCGATTCCTGCAGCAACCTGTCTTGCCAGCAGTGGAGGCACTGCATTGCCGACTTGGGACTGGATCGAGGCACGCTTGCCTACGAACTCGAAGTCGTCCGGGAAGGTGAACAGCCTCTTCAGCTCGGGCACTCGCAACCGCCTGTTCTCCCAGTGAAATGGACCCACATTGGGTCCCGGCTGGGCCTGGATCGTCGGTGACGGGCGCCCCGGGTCCAGTTTGAGCAGGAAGGACCAGAAACGCGAGCGCCACTCAAAGACTGGATCGGGATGCCCTCGCTTCGCTGTGAAATACAGATAGTTGCCCCCTGGCGGAATCTCGTCGAGAAGGTGGCCCCAGCGTCCTCTAACCACTTCTTCGGATTCGGGCGCGGTGACGAGGCCTGCCAGTGCCTCACCTACCGTCACGTGAGGCAACGGACCGCCAATCGTCTTGCGTCGCTCCCAGTCTCCATGGTGGGTGGGCGCAGGAAGTTCAGGGGTGGCTTCGCCCTTGCGAGCACCGACGACGAACAGTCGAGGGCGGGACTGCGGGACGCCATAGTCGGCAGCGTTCAGCACCTCGCAGTGGTAGTCATAGCCCGCGTCGCCGATCTCTCTACGAAGCCGTTCGAATGCGGGACGGCTGGCCTTGTTGTTGAAGGTGAGCGCGTAGACGTTCTCGAGGATGAAGAAGCGTGGCTGCGCTTGCGCGAGCACTGCTGTGAACGCCTGCAAGAGACTCGCAGCGGGATCGACACCGTCGCGCTTCCAGTCGAGCCAGAAGCCGGACTTTGAGAAGGCAACGCACGGCGGCCCACCGACGAGCAGATCGGGTCGCTCCCCAGGAGCGAATCCACCCGCACGCAATATCTCCCCTGTCGTCACACCTGTGTCCCGTCCCGTCGCAAGCGGGTGCAAGTCGGCGCGGATGACCTCTTGGAGGCCCGGGAAATGCGTATCCGCGTTCTTCTCCATGGTGTCTGCTGCGTCTGCATCCCACTCGACCGCGACGGCGGTACGGAACCCGGCCTCCTCGACACCGAGATCCAGCCCTCCGGCACCGGAGAACAGCGAGATGGCGGAACCGAGCTCCATCGACTCAGTGTGACCCGTGCGCGCACCCGGGGCGCGCATACGCAGGAGTGGGCTCAGACTGAGCTGCACCCCATTCGTAGATAGGTCCCTCCGATGAGCATCCATGAACTCACAGTAGAAATGAGGTGTGACAGCTACTCGATTCGGTCGGGGATGTCGATGAGGCGGCCTCGTGGGATGAGGCGGTCGGGGTCGTACATCGGCAGCGTGCACAGCTCTCCCCGCAGCATCATGCCGTCGTAGGACTCGACATCGAGCTGAGTGCCCGGTCCGTCGGCTGGATCGTCCATGCGGACGATGGCGACACCGCACTGCAGGTACGGCGACCAGGCGGTCGAGCAAAGTTGACCGATCGGCACATCATCGCGGCTGATGGCCCGGCCGAGCTGCGCGATGCCGCCCTCGGTACGCAGCCCCCACGTGCGGCATGCACGGTCGGCCCGCTCCAGCGCGGCTTTGCCGATGAAATCGTCCTTGCCGAATTCGACGAATCCACCGAGCCCCGCTTCGAATGGGGTGACGGTGCGGTCGAAGTCGGAGCCGGCGTTGAGCAGCCCTGCCTCGATGCGGCGGGCCCGGAACACCTGCGCCGAGGTGATGATCATTCCGAACGGCCGGCCGACCTCGAGTATGCGGTCGCCGACAGCTTCACGGTCGATGTCGGGTCCGAGGTAGAACTCCCAGCCGAGCTCGTTGGTGAAGCCCGAGCGGGTGATCGTGACTGGCTGGCCCGCAATGGACACCTCGGCGATGTCGAAGTAGCGGAACGGATCGGGCGGATCGCCATCGACGACCGCGGCGAGCACCTCCAGCGAATGCGGCCCCTGAACTTGGCTCACCCACACGTCAGGATCACGAACCTCCACGTCGAGATCCGCCGCGTGGGCCCGGTACCAGCTGTAGAGATCTCCGTCGGCCTGGGCCATCCAGAAGCGGTCGTCGGCCAGTCGCAGCATGACGCCGTCGTTGATCATGCCGCCATCGTGATAGCAGGCGAACTGGTAGCTGCACCGCCCGACCCGCACCTTGCACACGTCCCGAGGGAAGACACGGTTCGCCAGCCGCTCGGCGTCGGTGCCGACGAACTCGATCGGCATCTCGCCCGTGTGCCGCAAGACCACCTCGCGGCGCACCTTCCAGTACATCTCGTCGGCCGTCACGTCGGCGAAGCGCACCGGCGTCAGCCGGTCGTTGTAGAGCTGGTACTCAGGATCGTGAGGCAGTTCCTGGTACATCAGCGGATGTGGCGCCATCGTCCGAGCGAACTCGCTCGGCGCTACGCCCTCGGTCGACAGCGCCTTCACCACGAACCTCAACGACGGCATCGTCACCGGCACAGCATGCCAACGGTATTGACGAGCTGCTGCCGATCGGGCACCTCAACGCTGCGCTCGTTCGAGCCACCACACGAGCGACTCCACGTCATCGAGAGCGCCGCCCTGCTCGGCAAGAAACTGGTCGAGGGCATCGATCAGGGTCGGCACATGATCGCCAGCCCAACGAGGAAACCGGCGCGAATGAGTGAAGACCACACCCGAGTGCCGTTGCCCGGTGGCGATGATCGACTTGTGAAGAGCGGCGAAGTCCTTGACGTTCTCGGTGACGATCGCGCGCCCGTCTGAGGTCGCAGCGAGCAGCAATTCGACATCCGGCAGCCCTGTCAACTCGCCACGCTCCTTGACGGCGAGAACGTCGTGGCCGAACCGTCGCAGCTCAACCGCAACCGCGGGAGCATGCATCTCATCCAGTTGTGCACGATGACATCGCCCGTCCCGGCATCGTGCCTGCGAATGTCGTAGTCGCCGGGGTTGTCGTCGACCGCAGGCGGGTTAGTCGCGGACGAGGCGGAAGACGGGGATCTCGCGGCCGTGCTCGCCGGCGCTCTTCTCGTACTCGGCGAACTGCGGCATGAGCGCTGCTTGAGCGTCGAAGAGCCGCTTGCGCTCATCGCCCTCGGTGAGGTGAGCGGTGGCTTCCCACGTGTCAGTGCCCACCTCGAGCGTGACCGTCGGGTTGGCGACGAGGTTGTAGTACCACAGCGGATTCTCAGCAGCGCCACCCTTGGAGGCGATGACCACGATGTCGTCGCCGTCGGTCGAGTACACGAGCGGCGAGCACAGCTCACGGCCGGTCTTTGCGCCCGTCATCGTGACGAGGATCATCGGCGCACCTTTGAGCCAGCCGCTGCAGTTGCCCTCGTTCTCGCGGAACTCCTTGATCACAGGTTCGTTCATCTTCAGGAAGTCCATCGGGTGCTCCTGTCTGCCGGACGAGCCTTGCCTCGTCGAGTCCTGAATGGCGCGCTACAGCGCCGACGGCGCACGCTACCTGCACGCTGCGGGGTTGTTCAGGCCTCGCTGGCGCAGTCAAGCCTCAGTTCGACCTGCCGTCTGAGCGCCGTCGAGTTCCGTCTCTGCGGCCCGGGGCAACTCCAGGAGCACCGCAGCACCGCCCAGAGCAGCCGATTCGCCGATCTCGACCGTTCCGGAATGCCGATCGACGATTGCTTTGACCAACGACAGTCCGATACCGGCGCCGCCTGAGTCACGCTGCCGGGACTCGTCGAGACGTACGAACCGGTCAAACACCCGCTCTTGGTCGGCTGCGGCGATGCCAGCCCCGTCATCCTCGACGGTTGCCCGCACGGCGTCCGCGGAGCTCATCGTGGTGATCTGCACCCGACTCGCGGCGTGGCAGGCGGCGTTCTCCACGACGTTGAATACCGCACGTTCGATCTGTGTGCTGTTGCCAAGTGCCAGAGCGGACACATTGGAGGAGACAGCGATGTCGATATCGGCATCGTCCAGCCGGCTCGCGACCTCCCTGCACACCGCCGAGAGATCGACAGTCGAGAAATCCCGGTCATCGCGCTGTGCGTCGAGTCGAGCCAAGTCCAGCAGGTCTGCTGCCAAACCCTGCATTCGCAGGGCCTCGGTCTCGATCTTCGGGGCCAGCGCAGCGAGCCGCCGGGGATCGCTGCTGATCTGGGCAATCTCCGACACGGCGACGATGGTCGCCAGTGGTGATCTGAGTTCGTGACTGGCGTCTGCCACGAACGCTCGCTGGCGTTCGGCGGCGGACTCGAGCCGGTCCAGCATCTCGTTCATCAATCCAGCCAGCTCTGCTATCTCGTCGTCGCCGCTGGGTTCCGGTACTCGTTCATCAAGTGTCGACCCGCTGATCGCTGCGACGCGGCGGGAAATGTCGCGCACGGGTCGCAACGTCCGCCCGACAGTGACCCAGGTCGCGGCGCCGAGGAGCAGCACGACAACCGGCACGATGATCTTCAGCGCATCTGCCACGGCGTCGACGCCGTCCTGAACCTCTTGGATTGATGCCTCAGCAAGTTGCTCGTTTCGCAGATCGCTGCTTGAGGCTTGCTCTGGGTCGCCAGCAGAGCCATCGGCATCCCGCTCGGCCATGGGTGCGCCGTCGTCGTGGGCTGCACCGCCTGCGCCACCCTCTGCGCCGTCGCTTTCGCTGGACCCTTCGCCGCTGGCCGCATGCGAAGCCGACTCCAGTGCATCGCCCAGTGCAGCCCATGCATTGTTGGCAAGGTTCCGCTCCACGAGTTGCACGATCACTATCGAGGCCGTCACCAGCACGAGCGCGGTCGCCACCGTTGCCGCCAACGTGGTCCGAACCTGGACAGAGCCGAGCCTCGGGAGCCTCATGTTGCCGGCTCGACTATCCGATATCCGACGCCCCGCTGGTTGGTGATCGTCCTGACTCCGAAGGGCTCATCGAGTTTGCGACGCAAGTACCCGATGTACACCTCGACGATCTTGGGGTCCACGTCAGTGTCGAATCCCCACACCCTGGCGAAGATCTCCCGTTTCGATACGGGTGCCCCGCCGGCGCGCATCAACACTTCCAGCACTCCCAGCTCGGTCCGGCTCAGGCCGATCTCGTGACCCTGACGCCGAACTGAGACAGTCGCCGGATCGAACACCAGGTCCCCCACCTCCAGCACCACCGGCCGGGGAGTCGGCGGCCGGCGGGCGAGAGCCCGCAGACGGGCCAGCAGCACGACGAACGAGAACGGCTTCGCCAGGAAATCGTCTGCACCGGTGTCGAGCGCCTCGGCTTCGTCCCACTCGCCGTCTTTCGCGGTCAGCATCAGGATCGGTGTCCAGTCGCCTTCTTCGCGCAGTGTCCGACAGATCAGATAACCGTTGAGGCCAGGCAGCATGATGTCCAGCACAATCACGTCGTAGCTGCCTTCGCGAGCCCGCCACAGACCCGCAGCGCCATCATGCTCGACGTCTGCATTCATTCCGTGCTCTGCCAGACCGTCGCGGATCACTTCCGCCAAGTTGACTTCGTCCTCAACCAGCAGAACACGCACGTGCCCATCTTGGCCGAGATATGCCTAGAGGAAGCTGAGAGAAAACTGAGGAGACAGGCGGTCGTTCTTACCGGTCTCTCAGGATTCGGGAGCGACCATGCGTCTCGATAAGGCCGCTTCCGCGATCGAAACCAAGGAGTTCTTCACTCATGACCAATCGCAAATGTTCTGTTGTCGCCACGTTGGCCCTGTGCTTGGGCCTGCTGCTCGCCGCCTGCGCAGGCGACAACGAAGCCGAAGGCGAACACGCCGGCGGCGAATCCTCCGGCGAGCACGGCGGCTCGGAGGACGCAAACACCATCGCCGCCCGTGAAGACGGTGCCGAGGGCGGTTCTGCCCCTGCGTCGGCTACGTATCTGACCACCAGCGAGATCAGCCGCGGGGTCTTCTCAGGCCCGGAGGTGCAGGCCGACGACTACTACGCCGACAAGCTCAACGGCCTCGAGTTCGCTCTTTCCTATGACGGCGCCAGCGGGTCATTCTTGGGTCGGGTCAAGAACGAAGCCTCCGAAGGACTCTGCGATTCAAGGATCAAAGTGATACTTGACGGCGACAAAGCCAATTCTCAGAGCCTGGTGATCCCGTCGCTGGAGGTTCGCGAGAGGGCCACCTTCACTCTGACGGCGGATTCTGGATCATTCGCGACCTGGTCCGTAGAGACAGAAACATTTACCTGCAACAACACGCCCGTACACGGTTCATTCGAAGGCGACGAGGGCGGCGAAGGCGGGTCCGAAGGCGGCGAAGGCGGCCACGAAGGCAGCGAGGGCGGCGAAGAGAACGAAGGCCTCGGCTTATCGATCGATCAGCCCGCGGTGGCCAACATCAACGGCTTCGATCTGAATATCGTCTTTGACCCGACCGCCAAGGCGTTCACGGGCGTGATGACCAACAGGACGAGCCAGCTGATCTGCGGCGGTCGCCTTGAGATCCATGTCGGCCGCAGCGGTTCGACCCTCGAACTCGGCCCAACCGTCGATGTCGACTGGGCGCCCGGTCAGGCTCGCACGGTGGTCTTGGGATTTGATGCAATGCCCGGCGACACGTACAGCCTCCACCCAGAGGTCACTCCCTGCCCCGGCTCGTCGGCTGCAGAGAGCGCTGAAGGCGACGAGGAATCCGGCACCCGCTACGCCAAGGACGAGACGCACGACGAGAGCCGTAGGGGTGCCCGACTCGTCCTTCGCTACGACGCCGACCAAGATGCCTTCGTGGGGACCGTCACCAACACAACCGACGCTGTCCTCGACCGAGTCCGCGTCGAAGTCCACCTGTCCAACGGAGTCGAACTCGGACCTACCACCCCAGACGACCTGCAACCCGGTGAGTCAGCCCAGATCACCCTCCCCGCGGACGGTGAGCAATTCGACGCCTGGAGCGCCCATCCCGAATCAGGCAGCGACGAGCACGGCACCGAGGGAGACGCCGAGCACGACGAGTCGTCCAACTAGATCGCGGCTCACGTGTCGCCCGAGGACGGTCGGCTCAGGCTGGGTTGCCGTCCTGGGTCACCACGTCCTGCATCTCGCGGACGTGACGCAGCCAGAGGCCACCCCCGTTGAACGGGCGAGGGTCGTAGGAGCGGTGCCCGAGCAGCCGCTGGACACGCTCGCTGCACCCGGACAGCTCGCCGAGGCTGAAGTCCAACGGACTGGCTTCCTCAGGGGTCAGCCAGCCAGCTACGAAGCTGACGTGCATCGCCCGGCGCCACTGGTCGGCCGTGAGATTGGCTCCGCCCCCGTGGAGCACATATCCCGAGTAGACCAGCGCGTCGCCGGGCCCAAGCTCAGCCGGCACCGAGGGGTGCTCCTCATAGCGAGCAAGCTCGGCCTGCCGATGGCTGCCCGGCACCACCCGGGTCGCGCCGAGTTCCTCGGTGATCTCATCGAGACCGATCATGGCGCTGACGGTGACCTCCGGGGAATTCGGCCATGTCGCCTTCACGAACGCCCACCAGTTGTTTGCGTCGCGGTGCAGCATCTGGGACGGCTCCCCCGGCCCGATGTACATCACCTGCGCCGTGTTCAGCCAGTACGAGCCGCAGACAGGCAGCAGCATCGCATCGGCGATCGCTGCATACAGCTCGTTGTCGAGAATGTCGAAGAACGCCGGCGAGAGCCGGGCCAGGCTCGAAAAGCGGATCGTGTTCGCCCCAACGAACCGCTTACCGTCTTCGCCGAGTCCCTGTGTCGCACCTCCTGGCTCGACACCCTCGGCGAATTCGTCGGCAGCGGCACGTATCTGGGCAATGTGTTCGGCTCCGAACATCCCCTCGACAATCACGCCTCCGTCGTCACGCAGCGCCCCGAGGATGGGCTCGAGCCCGGCTGTGGCCGGGGTCCTGCGGAGCGAACGAGTGGCGGTCATGCTCATGGCAACACGTCTCATCGTCTCTCGCCCGCACATCGAGCGATTTCCCTAGAAACTACCGCTCGGCCGGTCAGCCACAGCGGCCGCAATCGTCGCCGCTGACGCGGAATCGGGGCGGGGCTAGCGTCGAGGGTTGACGGCAACGTGCGACCTTGGGGGTACCGATGGACATCGTCAACGTTGACCACGACCGGGCTGCGCAGTTCACCGACGAGGTCGTGGAGCTGGTCTACGCCACCGGACCGTCGACCTATGACTACCAATTTGGCTCCCGCACGGCGTTGGACCGCCTGCTGGGCGACTCGTGGCTCGCCAGAGGCACGCTCTATGGCTTCGACGAGACCATGCTCGCCCTCGACGGCGACGATCTGCTGGGCATCGAGATCGGGTTCTCCGGTCCGGAGTTCGACCGTCGCAAGAAGACCCTGCGGCCACTGTGGCAGCCGATGCTCGACGACGGCGTGGTCACGCACGACGAGCTTGCCGAGATCGGCCGACGCTCCTACCTCGCCAGCTACCTCAACGTCGTCATCCCCTCAAGCGCCTACTACATCCATGCGCTGGCGGTCCGGCCTGACCGCCATCGCCAGGGCATCGGCGCCGCACTGATGAAGGACGCCATCGAACGTGCCACCGACGAGGGGTACCGGGTGGTCCACCTCGATGTGCTGTCCGACAACCCAGCCGTCAAGTTCTACGAGGCCTTCGGGTTCGAGGCGCTGGCACAGACCGTCGCACCCATCCCCCACAGCCACGGCGTCCCGATGGAACAGCGAATGGCACTCGAGCTGCGCTGACCCGCAGCCGAAGCTGGCATTGTTCGCCGGTTCCGACAAATCCCAGGGGGATGACCGTGACTGATTTCGTTCGCACCGACGACGCGCACTTCGACGCACTCAGCGACTGGAACTACGAGCCCCGGTACCACCAGTGGAAGGACCTGCGCGTCCACTACATCGACGAGGGGCCGAGCGACGCACCCGTCATGCTGCTCCTGCACGGCATGCCGACGTGGGCGTACCTCTACCGGACAATGATCCCGGGCCTCGTCGACGCCGGATATCGCTGCATCGCTCCCGATCACCTCGGCTTCGGCCGCAGCGACAAGCCGACCGATCCGAACTGGTACTCGATCGCCCGACACACCGAGGTCCTGACCTCGCTCGTCTGCGGCCTCGATCTCTCAGACATCACCGTGGTCTGCCAGGACTGGGGCGGCCCGATCGGGCTCGCCCAGGCGGCGATGATGCCGGAGCGATTCAGCCGGCTCGTCATCATGAACACCTGGCTCCACCACCCAGAGTTCGAATACGACGAGAGCTTTCTCAGGTGGATCGACGCCTGGCGTCCCGGCGGCCGCTATGCGCATCCGCGCCCGAGCATCGGGCTCGTGCCCCTGCTGGCCGGCCGCGTCGTCCGCTCACGCGACGTGGTTCCCGCGATCAAGGCCGGCGTCGAACCGGACCTCGAAGGCGACGCTGCCCTGAGGTACGCGGGGTTCTGCGCGCCCTTCCGCGGTTTGTCCGAAGAAGGATTCAACGGCGCCCGCTGGTTCCCGCTGTCCATTCCCGTCGGCGACCACGACAGCGGCAACGGCGCCGGGCAGGCCCTGCACTACCGGGTGCTGCTGGGCTGGAATAAGGCCACCCACTTTGTGTGGGGTGCCCAAGACGAAGGCTTCAACGAGGAGTGGGGCCGCACATGGGCCCAGCAGATGAACGCACCGATCGACGTGTTACCCGACGCCGGTCATTTTCTGCAGTTCACCCACGGCCCCCAGATCGTCGAGCACATCCTGCGACGCGCCCACGACTGAGCGGACCTTCAGCCGGAGCCTGCCGGCCGAGGCATTCCGGGGTTGCCTACTCCTTGTAAGCGACCACTTCGATCTCGATGAGCGCCCCGGGAATGACGATCCCAGCGATCACGGTCGTGCTTGCGGGCGGGTCCGTCGGGAAGTACTTCTTGCGAGCTGCGCTGTACTCGCCGTACTGCTCGATGTCGGTGATGAACGCCTGCAACTTGACGACATCGGCCATCGAGAAGCCTTCCTCGCTCAGCGCGAGGCTCATGTAGTCGAAGATCTCCTCGGTCTGCCCGCCCATTCCTTTGCTCAAGTCGTTCGCGATGGAACCCGAGATGTAGATGGACGGTCCGGCTCGCACCGCTACGGAGAAAGCCCCCGATCGGATGAGCTCAGGAACCGGATGGGCCTCGATGAGTGCTTCTGAAACTATGACCTTGCCAGCCATCAATCATTCCCCCTTGTGATCGGATGAGATTCTTGGTCTCGTCATGTTCCCACGACCATCAGGTCAAGAACCGAGGCTTCTCCACGCCGTAGTCGCCCCACATCGATTGTCGTCTGATGGCGTTGGGTCCGCGGAACTCCGGTATCACGTACTTGCCGATGAGCTCGATCGCCTTCAGGTGCTGTGAGACGCCGAGATCGTCGATACGCAAGACGATCTCGTCGACACCCATCGCCTCGAGACGCTTGATTCGCTCGACAAGGTCGTCGGGCGTGCCGATCATGATCGTCGGGGTGAACTCTCCAAGGGCCAGGGGATCGTTTTCGTGTTCCTTCATCTTGCGGATCTCGTTGATGCCCTCGAAGCCCGACCGCTGATCCAGCTGGTCGTACATGTCATACGTGCTGCGGAAGAACCTGATCACGTCGTGGCGGGATTCCTCGACGGCCGCTTCCCGAGTTGCAGCACAATGACTCGTGAGAGGGCAGAAGCAGAGCGACGTGTTGACCGGGTACTTCGCAATCGGCTCAGGTGTCTTGCAAGCGTCGCGGTACAGCCCAATGAGCCCTTCGAGGTAATCCCAGCCCAAGTACGAGTCGTTGGTAATGGCCCCAAGGCCCATGTTTCCCGCAATCGTGTGTGTCTCGGGACTGATGGTGACCACCCAGATCGGAAAGAGCTCCTCGCGGTAGAGCCGCGGGGTCACCTCGATCGGCGGGATCTTGTAGAACTCGCCGTGGTGCTCCATCGGGAACTCCGTGAGCGCCTTCACTGTCACTTCGAGGCCTTCGCGCCACTGAGCCCGGGTGTCGGAAGGGTCGACCTCGAACGGATCCAGCGTCTTGACGTTGTTTGATCGAGCCGTGCACAGCTCGACTCGACCGTGAGACAGGATGTCGACTGTCGCCAAGTGATTCGCCACCTTGATCGGGTGGTTGAACTTCAGCATCAGGATCGACATGAATCGGAGCTTGATCCGGCTCGTGCGCATCGCGACTGCGCCGTAGAGCGTCTCGGGCGCAGCGATCGTGGCACCAGGGGCAAAGTGCTGCTCAGAGGTTCCCCAGAAGTCCCACCCCATCTCCTCGCACAGCTCCGCCTCGCGGATGACCTCGTGCAGCCGGTGATGATGCGTCATCCCCCGCGGTGTCGTTCCCTCACTCAAGAACCCGAACCGCATGAGTCAACTCCCCCTGCGTGCGCGCTGTGATGCCCCGGCGCAGCGCAATCATCCTCGCACAGGCCTCATGCGGAGGCCCCGTGGCGCGCAGATCGTCGAGCACATTTTGCGACGCGTCCAGCGCTAGCAGGGCGCTGAGAAAGTCCCGATTCGAGGGCTGCTCGATGACAAACCCGCAGGTCAGAAGCTTGCAGTTCTTGCGAGACCTGCGTTCTCAGCACCCCGCTAGACACGGCGTCTTGACTGTTCAGTGACTATTCGTCGATGTATATGCCGATCACATCGACATCGCTGAGTGTTGACAAGAGGCTGACGCCGCCCACCTCGGGACGGTGCGCCATCAGCGAGGCCGGGGTGCACACGGCGACCGTCAACTGCTCATCGACCAGGAGCTGGGCCATCTCGTGATAGAGCGGCGCACGGTCAGCCTCGTTCGTCGCTGCTTGGGCCCGAACGTGGAGGTCGAAGACCCCCGGCACCTCGTAGCCGCCAGGATTGAATGGACTCTGGGGAAGCCAGATCGTCGCGACGAACTTGGCCGGATCGGCAGCACCCGGATTGAGTGACCAATAGGCGTCAGCCGTCTTGTTGACGACGAAACCCGAGATCAACTCGGGAATCGGCGTCGGAGCCACGTTGATGGTCACGCCGACATCGGCGAAGAAGGCCTGGATCGCCTCGGCCATAGCCACAAAGCTCGGAATGTTCGCCGTGATCACCGTGAACTCGAGATCGGTCACCCCCTCGGCTTCGAGAATCGCCTTGGCCCCGTCCGGATCGAAGGGGTGGTAGTCGGCATCGATGTCAGGGTTGTGCGCGAACCATCCCTTGCCGAAGACCTGATCTATGGGAGCGCACTCGCCGTTGAACAGTGCCGCACCAAACGCCTCCTGATCAATCGCCATCGCCAAGGCTCGACGCACTGCGGGGTTCGACAGCTCGGGCACTCTTTCGGTGTTGATGAAGAGCTGATAGAGAGCCGTCGAGAATCGCTCGGAAATGACCAAGCCAAGGTCCGCGACATCGTCGCGAGTGAACACGACGGTGTCGAGCACCCCGCCATCGACCTCTCCCCCGACCGTGGCATTGACCCGGGTGGAGGGATCGAGCACGAACCGCAGTTCGAGGTTCTCGACTTTGGGAAACTCAGGGTTCCAGTAGTCGTCGAATGCAACGGCGAACATTGCCTCATCGACGCGGAACTCGGTCGCTACGAACGGACCTGCTCCCACTGGCATAGTCGCCAGATCCTCATTGTCCATCGCTGCGGGCGAGATCATCATGCCGGCTTGATCAGACAGGAGTGCCGGCAGCGCGCCGCCGGGCGCCTTGAGGTTGATCTGAATCGTGTAGTTGTCGATCACGTCGACCGAGTCGATGGCCAACAGATCGACGAATGTTCCGCCGCTCACAGCCGGATCGCGTGCCCGGTCAATGTTGATCTTGGCTGCTGTGGCGTCGAAGCTCGTGCCGTCGTGGAACAGCACACCTTCACGAAGGTCAAACGTGAGGACCGAACCGTCGCCCGAGAACTCCCAGTTCGTGGCGAGCATGGCCTGAACGTCGCCGTTGCCATCGATCCTGGTGAGGCGGTCATAGAAGGGGTACATCCACGACCGGCCGAAAGGATTGGTCGCCTTGTGGGGATCGAAGAAATTTGCCCCGTTCGAACCAAGCGCCCACTTCAGCGTTCCGCTTCTTCCTTCGGGCGCCGCCGGCTCATCGGCCTCGGCCGCAGCCTCTCCCGACACGTCATCGGCGGTCGCGTCCTGGTCCGCCGCAGGCGCCGTGTCATCAGACGGAGCATCAGATGGAGCATCAGACGTGGCATCGTCGTCGGAGCCGCATGCTGCGGTGATCAGAGTGAACGCCAGCAATAGGGCCAGCAATTGAACCCATTTCTTCTTCATGGTGACATCTCTTTCTTCATGGTGACATTTCCTCTCGGGTTGCTTGAATTCACGGCGCGAACCGCTGCCTGAACTCTCTGATGTCTGTGTCAGCGACGGGCGTAGTGCGCCATGCCCAGCAGGAGCTCGGGGATGGGGGGCAGCTCACCCGCCGAATCGAGTTCGGCGTACACGGCCTGTACGTTGACCACGAGTCGCTCGCTGTCGCCCCAGTCGGCGAACTCGCCGAGATCGATGTCGTTCACCGCGTCGTGAGCGGACATGCCGCCAGCGTGGCGAGCCGATGCTTCTCGGTGCACGAACTCGAGATAGTTCTTGACCATCTGAGCGCCCTGCTTGTCGGTCACCGGACCGTGTCCGGGGACGACGGTGTCGACATCGAGCTCGATGATCCGATTGCACGCCGAGATCCAGTTGGCGAATGGGCCAGCCCACACGATCGGCGTGCCGTAGATGAACAGGATGTCTCCTGTGTAGACGGTCTTGGAGTCGGGAACGTAGGCGAGGAGGTCGCCTTCGGTGTGGGCAGGACCGACCTCGATGAGCTCGACCGTGCGACCGCCGACCGACAAGCGCAGTGACTCAGTGAACGTGCGCGTCGGTGGCGTCATCACGATGCCACCGAAGTCGAACGGGCCAAACGCTCCGCGCAGGAACTCATTGACAACCGGATCTCCGTAGTCAGCTTCGATCAACCCGGCGAGTGCCTCGGCGGGCACGTCGAAGAACTCTTCGGCGCATGCCTCGGTGGCAATGATCTCCGCGCCGTCGAGCAACTGGTTGCCGAAGGTGTGATCTCCGTTGGAGTGGGTGTTGACGAGCGTGGCGATCGGGCAGTTCGCGGTCACTGCGGCTATGCCGTCGAGCATGTCCCGAGTGAGCTTGAGGTCAAAGAGCGTGTCGACCAGCAGGGACGCGCCATCGCCAGTGACGAGCCCCGCATTGCTCCAGCCCCAACCGCCATCGGGCTGGAGCCAAGCGAAGGTTCCGTCACCGATCTCGACGAGTCCGAGGTCGTAGTTCCGGTCCATCGTTTTCCCCCTTATGAATGACGGCTCAGAATCCCGTGCGCAGCCGATGAACCTCGGCCGCAGGCAGGATCGTTTGCGAACATTTGCCCAGTTCCTGGACCTCGAGCCGGACCTCATCGCCGGGCACGAGCCATCCGGGAAAGTCGTCAGCCCCTTGAACCGCGAAGTGCTCGAACAGACAGCCGGTGGGCACGGTGCCCGAGCAGATGGCCTCGCCGGGCCGCAGGGCCGTCCCCCGAGATGCATAGGCGATGATCTCGCCGAAGGACCAGTCCATCTGGTCCATCCATCCGTACGAAATCTGGTCGCCGTTGACGTAGGCGGCCATCTCCAAGTGATAGGAGTTTCCGGCGCGGAAGGATTTCAGCTCATCGGCGGTCACGAGCATGGGGCCGAAGGTGTTCGCACCGTCCTTGCCCTTGGAGGGGCCCAGACTGAGCTTCATCTCACGCATCTGCAGGTCGCGGGCGCTCCAGTCGCAGAAGATCGTGAAGCCGGCGATGTGCGACTCGGCCTCGTCTGGATGAATGTCGCGACCACCCCGGCCGATGATCGCGGCGATCTCGAGCTCGTAGTCGAACCACACGCACCCTGGCGAGATCTCGACGGGGTCGTTCGGGCCGATCACCGAGGATGTATTCGAGAAATAGAACGCGGGGATCTGCTCCCACAGAGAGTCCATGTCGATCCCGGCCGCGGCCTGGGCATTCCTGAGGTGGTCGAGGAAGCAGAGAAAGTCGCGGACTTGGGGTGGCCGTACCGGCGGCGCGAGATCTGCGGTAGCCAGGTCGATGACCTCGATCGGATCATGCTCGGCCCGCTCAGCTGCGCTTGCAAGTTCCGACCCATCGTCGCCGAGGAGATCGATGAGCGCGGTGTCATCGTCGAGGCCATAGATCGAACTGTCGCGGACGAGTCCGACCCGTTCCGACGAGTCGCTAGCTCGGTAAGTCACCCATTTCATTCTCAGTTCCTCTGTCGCTGCTGCCGCATGCTGACGCCCAAGATCATCTGGCGGCAGCCGGCTCGTGGTCGTGAACAGCTGCGGACAAGTCCATGAACCCCTCTGCCCGCGCCCGCGCCGTGATTGAGCGCGCTGTCAGCCGAATGTGCTCTTCGAGAAGCTGACACGCGCTAGTGACATCGCGATCCAGCGCCGCCTGTGTGATCAAGCGATGCTCTTCTGCGACGGGTCGAATGTCACCCTCATCGGCTGGCTGGGACCACCGGCGATAGAGCTCGCCCGAATCCCGCAGCGCTATGGCAACGGAAATAAGCCGCTTCGAGGGGCACCCTTCGAGCAGCACTTCGTGGAATTTGCGGTGCACGACCGTCCACGGTTCATTTCGACTGCTTGCATAGTCTGCCAAATCGAGCGGCGTGCGTTCCAACGCATGGTGCACCGCCACCAGCGAGGACTCCCAGGCCAGGTCGCCATGCTCGATTGACAGCTTCAGGGCTTGAATCTCGATCACACACCGTGCGGTCACCAGATCTTCGAGGTCTGCGATGGAGATCGGGGCGACACGATAGCCCTGCTGGGGCTCGGAGCGGACGAGACCCTGCTCGACAAGGCGGGACAGACCTTCGCGGATGACGCTGGCGCTGGCCCCGTAACGTTCCGTAAGCATTGCAGACGGGAGCTTGGAACCCGGTTGGAAGGTACCGCCCACAAGGTCGGCCTTGATGCGCTGGTACACCTTCTCACCGCGAGTTGAGCTGCCCGATGCCATGCCGCGGACGCTAGTCGCCTCCTGCGACATTCACAACTATTCTCGCTTTTACCTTGACATTTCGAAATTCTTGACACAGGCTGTCGCCGAAAGGAGCAAACATGTCAAACGTCCAGCCGCTCAAACGTGAGGATCTGCCCCAATTCGAGGAAATCTTCAACATGATCGACGCGCACATGGGATTCCTCCCGACCTCGCTCCTCACGATGGGTCGCGTGCCCGAAGTCCTGGGCGGCTTCCTGGCACTCGGCGGCGCCATTCTCCAGAATCCGGTGGTCGACAGGGAGCTGAAGAGTCTCGTCTCGCACGCTGCGAGCGCTGCGAATGGGTGCCGCTACTGCCAAGCGCACACCGGCGCGACGGCCGCCCAGCAGGGTACCGACCCGGTAAGGGTCGCTGCGGTGTGGGAGTTCGAGACCTCCGACCTGTTCACCCCCGCCGAGCGCGCCGCCCTCAGGCTGGCCTTCCACTCAGGATCAAGCCCGAACGCAGCCACAGCGGAGGACTTCGAGGAGTGCCGCAAGTACTACTCGGAGGAACAAATCGTCGCGATTGTGGCTGTATGCGCCCTGTTCGGCTACCTCAACCGCTGGAATGACACAATGGCCACCCAGCTCGAATCCGAGCCCAGCGAGTTCGGGACCGATCACCTGACCGCCGTCGGCTGGCAAATCGGCCGGCACGCCTGAAGGACCGCCGATGCCGAGAGCCATGCACCCGGACTCACTGCTCATCGAGTGATCGGAACCAATGCTCCGCTTAGCCGCTCAACGGCTGCTGAAAGTCATCCCGCTCCTGGTGCTCGTGAGCTTCGTTTCATTTGGGCTGCTGAATCTGGTTCCAGGCGATCCCGCTGTACAGATTGCGGGCGAGTTCGCCACCGACGAACAGATAGCGGGAATACGCATTGATCTCGGGCTCGACCGTCCCTGGCCGGCCCGCTACGCCTCGTGGCTTGGCGACGCTGTCAGGGGCGACTTTGGGGTGTCCCTGTTCTCGAAGGTGTCAGTGGGGTCCCAGATCCTGGACCGGCTCGGGGCCACGGTGTCGCTCATTGGCTTGGCGCTGGTGGTTTCGGCGCTGATCGGCGTCCCTGCCGGCACGTTCGCCGGCTGGCGGGAAGAATCGACCCTCGATCGCTTCCTGACCGTCGGCACAACGGTGGGTGTCGCCGTCCCGGTATTCGTTGTGGCCCCGATCCTCATCCTTATCTTCGGTCTCAAGCTGCAATGGTTGCCCGCCACCGGCTATGTCGCAATCACTGAGAATCCCATCGATTGGGTACGGGGCCTCATGCTGCCTGCCGTTGCGCTAGCGCTGACGGGGGCAGCGGAAATTGCCCGCCAAACGCGGGCTGGCGTGATCGACGTAAAAAAGCAGGACTTCGTACGGACTGCGCAGGCCAACGGGCTTGCAACGTGGCAGGTGCTGGGAAAACACACGCTCAAGAACGCAATGATCCCCGTCGTCACGGTGATCGGCCTGCAGATTGGGCGGCTGTTCGGTCTGTCGGTCCTGATCGAGCAGCTCTTCAATATCCCGGGACTGGGCAGCCGCCTCGTCACAGCGGTCTTCGAGAACGACGTCCCCTTCATTCAGGGGACCGTGCTGATACTCGGGACGGTGATTGTGCTGGTGAACGCAGCCGTGGACATCTCCTACGGGTATTTCAACCCCAGGGTTCGAGGCTCATGAGCGCCGCCGGCCACGAGGTTGCGGTTGCCGAGATGGCTCCGGTGACGACGGAGACGAGGTGGGCTCGGTTCCTGCGCCGTTTCGGTCGCCAGCGTTGGGCCATCGTCGCGCTGGCCTTCCTCGCCGTCGTCATTGTCTGCGCGATCTTCGCGCCGTGGGTAGCACCGCACGACCCGGCCAATCAGAATCTCTCGGACAGCTTCGCCGGGATGAGCGGCGAGTACTGGCTCGGGGCCGACCGTCTCGGTCGCGACACATTCGCCCGGTTGATTTTCGGGGCCAGGTTCTCTCTGCTCGCAGCCGCGCAGGCGGTGCTCGTGGCGACCGTCCTCGGCGTACCGATCGGCGTAGTGGCAGGGCTGGCCCGGGGGCGGGTCGACGCCATCGCGTCGCTGGTGGCCGACGCAATCCTGTCGATTCCGGCAATTGTCCTCGCTCTCGCCATCATTGGTGTGCTGCGACCCAACCTCACCAATGCCATGATCGCCATCGGAATCGTGTACGCGCCGCGCCTGTTCCGCGTTGTGCGCAGTGCCGCCATCTCAGTGAGGGAAGAGACCTACATCGACGCGGCCAGAGCGAGCGGCGTCGGCATGCTGACCATCGCCCGCACGCACGTGATCCCCAATGTCCTCTCGCCGCTGCTCGTCCAGATCTCGCTGGCGCTGGGCTTTGCGGTCCTCGCAGAAGCCGGCATCAGCTTCCTCGGCCTTGGGGTCCAGCCCCCCGACGCCAGCTGGGGCGTGATGCTCGGCCAGGGAACCGTTCAGCTGGAGGCACAGCCGCTCCTCATCTTGGCCCCCGGCGCGGCCATCATGGTGACGGTATTGGCATTCAACATCCTCGGCGACGGCCTCAACGACTCGCTCGGGCGAGAGATCCGGCGTGAGTAGCCGCGGGGCGCCCGCCGCCGAACCAGTGCTGCAGGTCGAGGACCTGGCTGTGGAGTTCTTCACTGAGCACGGCTGGCTGTCCGTGGTTGACGGCGTGTCATTCGAGGTCGGTCGCGGAGAGACAGTCGGTTTGATCGGCGAGTCCGGGTGCGGGAAGTCGGTCACTGCTCTAGCCGTTATCGGGCTCATCCCGCGCCGGACAGGCCGGATCTCGCGCGGCCGCATCCGGTTGGACGGACGCGACCTGCTCTCGCTGGATGAGAGGGACCTGCGGGAGATCCGCGGACGCAAGGTCGCGATGGTCTTCCAGGAACCAATGACCAGCATTGATCCGGCGTTCACCGTTGGCAAGCAGATGGTTGAAGTGCTGCGCCGCCATCTGCCGATGTCCAAGACGCAGGCGCGACAGCGATCTATCGAACTGCTCGACCGGGTCGGCATAACCGATCCCCATCGCCGGATCGACAGCTTTCCCCACGAGCTCTCAGGCGGGATGCGCCAACGAGTGCTCATCGCCATGGCCCTGTCGTGCGAACCAGATCTGCTCATTGCCGATGAGCCCACCACGGCTCTGGACGTCACCGTGCAAGCCCAAGTGCTCGACCTCCTCGCCGGCCTCCAGGCGGAGATGGGCACGGCGGTGCTTCTGGTCACGCACGATCTCGGCGTGGTGTCCGAGAACTGCGAGCGGGTCATCGTCATGTACGCCGGCGAGGTCGTCGAGACTGCCGGCACCGGCGATCTGTTCGGTCGGCCTCGCCATCCATACACCGCCGCCATGCTGGGGAGCTTGCCGGGGCTGCACCCCGATGAGCCGCTCGATCCGATACCCGGCATCGTCCCGCCCCGTCATGCGCTCCCGCCTGGTTGCTGGTACGAGCCACGCTGCGAGCACGCGATCGAGGTGTGCGCCTCGGGCCATCCCACACTTGTCGATATCGAAGAGCGAAGCGTGAGATGCCTGCGTGCTGACGAACTCCGATTGCCGGGAGTCGGGGCGTGAGCGAGGCCGCGACCGGAACGGCGACGTCGATACTCGACGTGTCCGATGTGTCCAAATCGTTCCCCGCCTCGAAAGACCTCTTGGGACGTGTCACGGCCCGCCTGCAAGCGGTCGTCCAAGCGTCCCTGTCGATTGCCCCAGGCGAGACACTGGGACTCGTCGGAGAATCGGGTTCAGGAAAATCGACGCTTGGCCGGCTGGTGATGCGGCTCCTCGATGTCGACGCCGGTCGAATCGTGCTCGAAGGTTCCGATATCACCGAGGCTCGTGGGTCCGAGCTCCGCGCCGCCCGGCGCAAGATGCAGATTGTCTTCCAGGATCCGCAGTCATCGCTCGACCCGAACTGGCTCGTCCGCGACATCATCGCCGAGCCCCTGCGGGCCTACGGAGTCACCCGAGCCGAGCGGGAGGCGGCCACCGAGCGGCTGCTGGTAGACGTCGGCCTCGAGCCGACGCACGGTGCCCGCTACGCGTCGGAGTTCTCCGGCGGCCAGCGCCAGCGTGTGGCCATTGCCCGCGCACTGGCTCTGGAACCGAATCTGGTCGTTTGCGACGAACCAGTGTCGGCACTCGATGTCTCCACTCAGGCGCAGGTGCTCAGCCTGCTGGAATCGCTGCGCGACCGGCGCGGGCTCGCCTACCTCTTCATCGCACATGACCTGGCCGTCGTGCACCACATCAGCCATCGCATCGCCGTGATGTACCTGGGGCGGATCGTCGAGGTGGGACCGGCCGACGAGATCTGCAGACGGCCACGGCACCCGTACACCGAGGCACTGCTGTCAGCTATGCCGAGCCCCAATCCAGCGGACCGCCGCCAGCGGATCCTGCTGACCGGAGAGATGCCGAGTCCCGTCAATACCCCACCGGGCTGCCGGTTCCAGACACGCTGTACGCACGCCATGGATCGGTGTCGCGAGATTGAGCCCGAGCTGGTGGCATTTGGCGACGTCGAGGTGGCGTGCCACTTGCACGACTCGGGGCCGATCCTGGCTGGAGCGAGTGTGACGGTGATTCCGCGAAAGTGATCATCTCCCGTCGAAACCCATTCGTCGTGAAGCCCGTCACCGGGAAGCTTCACACCTAACGAGCGCCATCTTCCACGAGTGGCCGGCCCGAGATGCCACAATCTGCGGCCCACGGTTGCCTTGGCCGTGGTGTCTCCGGCTATTCGCGATTCAGAAAGGGCGGTCGCCGATGAGGGTCACCCGCTCCATGCGCCGGTGCATGCCGCCGTGGTCTGGCACGGCGTAGTGCTGGGTGCAGCGGTTGTCCCACTGCGCGATCGACTCCGGCCGCCATCGGAACCGGCACTGGTACTCGGGCCTGCTCGCCTCGTCGTACAGCCGCCGTCGCAGCGGGCGGCTCTCATCTGGGGTCATCCCGTCGTTCGTGAGAGTGAAAGGGCGGTTGACGTACAGGCTCTTGCGCCCAGTGACAGGGTGCGTCCGCACGATCGGGTGCTTCTGGTGGCGCAAAGGGGTGAATCTCCAGTTCGCCCAGTGCCCGCCCGTAGGCCACATGTTGGACCTGAGTGAGGTGCTGATCCCGGAAGAACAGCACCTTGTGGGCCAACCAGGCGTCCTGCAGCTCGGCGATCAGCTCGCAGTCAAGTTCACGCAGGTCGACGTCGGCGATCTCGGCACCGATCGAGCCGGTGAGCGGCTCGACTCGGATGCGGTTGTAATCATTGGGCTTCACCGCGTCGACACGCACGTCACTCCCCGTTGGAGGCTCGGGACACATACTGTCAGCAATGGTCAAGTAATCGCGCAAGCGAGTGTGGATGAGCAGAACGACACTTCCGGCAGATTCCGCGTCGCTTGGCCGGCCGGACTGGCTGTACCAGGTCGTCGTCGACTATGCGGGCTTCGGCGCGCACCTGACAGGCACAGCTGCAGATCGATCCACAGCCGACTGGCTCATGAGTCTGATCTCCGAGATCGGCGGAACGGCGACGCTCGAGGCCTTCGCCTTTGACCGATTCGATGTTCGGGCCGAGCTGCTTGGCGACGGTCGAGCGGTGCCGTCGGTCCCGCTCTACTACAGCTCCACGGGCAGCTTCGACACCGACGACGTGCAGGTGGTCAGGTTTGGCGCCGGCCTCGCTGGCTCCGCCCTGGCATTCGACGAGCGGCTGCGCGAACTGGACCCGCGAGCCGAGGATGCGAGTCGGTGATGTCAGGTCAAGCCGATGGCAACATCGACGGTCCAGGACCGGCGATCTCGTCGGGTCGCCGGATTCTCTTGGGCATGAGCACACCTCCTACGCTGAACCCTTCAGTCCGACGCACACGCTCTGGCGACCACTTCACGAACTGACCCGCACGATTCACACAAAGGAACGCTTGATGACCGACACGGCACCTGTTGACGATTGGGACACCGACTACGACATCTTCGACCCGAGATACGTGACCGATCCGGCCCCTGTGTGGGACGAACTGCGGGAAGGATGCCCGGTCGCCCACACCGAGCGCTGGGGCGGCTCGTATCTTCCCACCCGATACGACGATGTCCAGGCCCTCGCCAAGATGGTTCCCGGGCTGTCGAGTGGCGACCCCCTGGTGACGACGCCGCCTCCGGAGATCATCGAAGAGCTTCTCGCGGACCCGGTGTTCGAAAAGTACGGAGCGAATGCCGCCCCGATCTCCGAAGACCCGCCCGTCCACGGCTGGACTCGCCGCCTGCTGCTGCCGCACTTCACGCCCAAAGCGGTAGAGATGCACCGTCAGTACACGCTCGATCTCGCCAACAGCCTGATCGATCAGTTCATCGATGCGGGCGCCGTCGATGGGGCCGGCCAGTATGCCCAGCAGATCCCGCCCCGAGTCATCGCCCATTTGATGGGTGTCGACGAGAGCCGGGTGGATGATTTCACCTACTGGGTGCAATGCATCTTGGAATTGGGGCTCGCAGACATCGAACTCCGCCTCAAGTACCGGAAGGTGATCCGGGACTACTTCCGCGACGTCGTCGAGGAGAAGCAGGCCAATCCGGACGACGGCTTCGTCTCAGCGCTGCTGGCGGGAAGCGACGACGAGGGCGAACCCATCGATCCCATGAGGGTGGTCGGCATGCTCAATCTGCAGCTCATTGCAGGCATTGACACCACATGGAGCTCGATCGGCTCGGCCCTGTGGCACTTTGGCACTCACCCTGCCGACCGTGAACGCATGGTGGCCGAGCCCGACCTGTGGCCTTCAGCCATCGAGGAGTTGCTGCGCTTCTACGCACCGGTGACGATGGGCCGCCGTGCCACCGAGGACGTGGAGGTACGCGGCGTCACGATCCCCAAGGGGAGCAAGGTGCTGATGAACTTCCCGGGTGCCAACCGCGACCCCGAAATGTTCGAGCGACCCGACGAGGTCATCCTGGATCGCCCCCACAATCGCCACATCGCGTTCGGCGCGGGCATCCATCGCTGCGCGGGCTCAAACCTGGCCCGCCTCGAGATGGACATTGCGCTGCGCACCTGGTTCGAGCGCATCGGGGACTTCGAGGTGAGCAAGCCCGACCAGGTGACTTGGGCCGGTGGGCAGGTCCGCGGCCCCCGCTACCTTCCGATCCGCTTCCCGTCCATCGGCTGACGCTACGCAGCTGCGGCGTGCCCTCCATGAATAACGACGACAAAGCGGCCAGCGCCGATCCGAAGGATCCAAAGGCGCCGACGCCGTTCACCGCCTCGGCCAACTCCGCGGCGGCTGCGATCTCCTTCGACGACCCGGGCGACTTCGACCGAGCCACCCGGGGACTCATCGCCCAACTCGACGGCGGTCGAGTCACCCTCGGCGACCACGTCGTGTTCGACGTCGCGCGCCACTCGTTCGTCACAGAGACAGACGAGGCACCGTCCTCAGTGCATCCGGGGCTGTGGCGTCAGGCCCGCCTCAACGTCAACCACGGGCTATTCGAGGTGGCCGACGGCGTATGGCAGGTCCGGGGCTATGACATTGCGAACATCACGTTCATGGTCGGCACCGACGGCTGGCTGGTCATTGATCCGCTGACCAATGCGGCGGCGGCTGCGGCCGCGCTGGACTTAGCCAACCGCACCCTCGGCGCTCGCCCGGTGACCTCGATTATCTACACCCACTCCCACGTCGACCACTTCGGCGGCGTGCTGGGCGTGACGACTCACGAAGCCGTAGCCAGCGGCGATGTCCAGATCGTCGCCCCCGTCGGATTCCTGGAAGAAGTAATCAGCGAGTTCGTCCTCGCCGGACCGATCATGGGCCGGCGGGCGGCCTACCAGTTCGGTCCCCTGCTGGCGCCCGGACCGCTGGGGCATGTCGACTGCGGCTTGGGCTCGGCGATGGGCTTGGCACGGTCAGACCTGCTGGCCCCGACCGACACCATCACCGAGACCGGCGAGGAACGGACCCTCAGCGGCACCCGGATCGTCTTCCAGAACACGCCCGATGCCGAGGCGCCCGCCGAGATGAACTTCTTCTTCCCGGACAAGCGGCTGCTGTGCATGGCCGAGAACTGCACCCACACACTGCACAACCTGTACCCGATCCGGGGAGCGCAAACCCGAGACGCACTCGCATGGAGCAAATACATCCAAGAAGCGATGGACCTGTGGGGCGCTGACACCGACGTCATGTTCGCAAGCCACCACTGGCCCCGGTTCGGCAAGGACGACGTGCGGGCCTTCCTTTCCTTGCAGCGAGACGTGTACCGCTGGATGCACGACCAGACAATGCGGCTGGCCAACCAAGGGTTGCGGCCCACCGAGATCGCAGCCCAGCTTCAGCTGCCCGCCGAATTCGACCAGTCCCACGTGCAGGGGTACTACGGCACGGTGTCGCACAACTGCCGCTCGGTGTACAACCGCTATCTCGGCTGGTACGACGGCAATCCCGCCAACCTGGATCCGCTTCCGCCAGTTGAGGCAGGCTCGAACTACGTCGAGTTCATGGGCGGTGCCGAAGCCGTGCTGGAGCAGGCGCGCCGATGCTTCGAGCGGGGCGAATACCGCTGGGTTGCCCAAGTCGTCAATCACGTGGTCTTCGCCGACCCGTCAAACCGGGAAGCTCGCAACCTGCAGGCCGACGCGCTCGAACAACTCGGCTACCAGTCCGAGTCGGCGACGTGGCGCAACGCCTATCTCATGGGTGCAAAGGAACTCCGCGAGGGCAGTCCGGACTGGGGCCGAGTTCCCACCCGGGACATGTCAGGGGCCATGACCGCCGAGCATCTGTTCGACGTGATCGGCGTCCGCTTTGATCCTGCTGCGTTCGACGCAGGTCCGGTCACGTTGAATGTCCACCTCACCGATCTCGGTGAGAACCACATGCTCGGCGTCGGCCGCTCGGCCATCCACCACAGGCCCAATGCCGTCGATCCCGATGCCTCGGCTTCGATCCGCACCGACCGGGCGACATTGGCTGCGGCGCTCAACGATGTGGCAGCGCTCGAGCGAGCCGAAATCTCCGGCAATCAGGAGTTGGTGCAAGCGCTGCTCGAAAGCCTGACAGTCTTCACCACGGCACCCCTGATCGAACCCTGACCCCGGCAGCCTGGGAGACAACCATGCCGCTCGACAAGCCCTACCTCGACGTGCCTGGCACCACCATCTTCGACACCGAACAGGCCCGGAGGGGCTACTGGCTCAACCAGTTCTGCATGTCGCTGATGAGCGAGGCGAACCGCGAGCGGTTCCGTGCCGACGAGCGTGCCTACGTCGAGGAATGGAACATGTCCGATGAGCAGAAGACCGGTGTGCTCGACCGCGACTTCAACCGGCTGATCGGCCTCGGCGGCAATATCTATTTCTTGGCAAAGATCGGCGCCACCGACGGCTTGTCCTTCGTCCAGATCGTCAGCTCAATGACCGAGAACGACGAGGAGGGCCACAAGGCGATGATGCTCGCCGGCGGCCGATCTCCCGACGGCAACCGCTACCTGAGCGAGTGGGAGGCGCAGGAGTGAGCGCACGCATCACCGCCAGTGTCTTCACGAGCCACGTGCCCGCCATCGGCGTCGCCATCGACCAGGACAAGACCGGCGAGGCTTACTGGCAACCCCTGTTCGCGGGGTACGAACCGGCCCGAGCGTGGATCCGGGAGAACACGCCCGACGCCGTGATCCTCGTCTACAACGACCACGCCAACGCATTCGGGCTCGAGATGATCCCGACGTTTGCTCTCGGCCTGGCAGCGAGCTACGAACCAGCCGACGAAGGATGGGGTCCCCGGCCCGTGCCGACCGTCCACGGCCACCCGGAGCTGGCGGCGCACATCGCGCACTCCGTAATCCAGCAGGACTTCGACCTGACCCTGATGAACGAGATGACGGTCGACCACGGGCTCACGGTCCCGCTGTCGATCATGTTCGGCCAGCCCCCGGCATGGCCCTGCCCGGTTGTGCCGCTCGCCGTCAACGTCGTGCAATACCCGGTCCCATCGGGCCGGCGCTGCCTGCAGCTCGGCCAGGCCATCCGGCGCGCCGTCGAGAGCTTCGACGACGACCTCGACGTTCAGATCTGGGGCACCGGCGGCATGAGCCACCAGCTCCAGGGGCCCCGCGCCGGTCTCATCAACCAGCCGTGGGACAAGGCGTTCATGGACCGACTGGTCGCCGATCCCGCCGATCTGGCTGACATGCCCCATATCGACTACGTCCGCGAGGCCGGCTCCGAAGGCATCGAGCTGGTCATGTGGCTCATTGCACGAGGGGCGATGGCCGACTGTGCTGATGTCGCCGACCCGGCCGGCCGTGCCGACAGTGCCGCGCCCACAGTTGTCCACCGCCTGTATCACGTGCCGGCCAGCAACACCGCCGTCGGCCAACTCATCCTGGAAGATCACTCCTAGCGCTCTCGCGCATGCGCCCGGCGACACTGAAATTCCGGCGTTACCAGCGTCGCTAGCGTTAGACGACGATGTCGATCACGGGTGACCCAATTCTCGGCGAGGACGCCGACCTCGACGTCACCGAAATGGGCAAACGCCAGCGCAACAAGCTGGACAAGCAGCGGCGCATCGTTGCCGCTGCCACCGCCCTCTTCCAAGAAAAGGGCTTCGAGGACACCACCACCGCGGAAATCGCCACGGCCGCAGGAATTGGCGCAGGCACGCTCTATCTCTACGTCGAGTCGAAGGAGGAGTTGCTCGTCAGCGCATTCGTCAACGTGGCAGGCGAGGCGTGGACCGAAGCCTTCGAGCTCGTCGACCGCTCAGCAAGTGTGGTCGATCAGATCATGACGCTGCTGCTCCACGTCACCGACCACCACGAAGCGGATCGCCGACTGGCTCGATCGTTCTTCAAGGAGCTCCCCTATGTGAGCAGGTCCGGCCGTGCCGGTACCGAAGCATTCACTGACTGGTTCTCCAAGCGGCTCGCCTCGCTGCTCGACGACGCGAGCGCTAACGGCATGCTCAACCCTGATGTGCCCAAAGCCACGCTCGCCTTCAACCTCTATTCGCTCTGGCAGGTCCTCATGCGGCGCCTCGTCACCGACAGGATCGCCTACGACGAGATGGTGACCGAGCTCGAAGACGCCGTCCGAGTCGCGGTGTGGGGATTGACGCCAGAAGCCTGAGCCCTCACGCAACCTTTCGCTCAGACCGTCGGCCGCAATTCTCTGTGCAGAAATGCCGCCTCAGGCGGCAAAATTGCGCAAAGAACCCGAAGGCTTCGTGATTCAGGCCGTAACGTCTCCGCGCCGCCTGTCAGGCGAGGTTGGCGCCGCCGTCACTGTGGATGAAGCGGCCGGTCATGCCCCGTGACGCTTCGGATGCGAGGAATACGTAGCTCTCGGCGTGGTCCGCGGGGCCGAGAGCGACATCGAGGGGGCTGCGCTGGCGGATGGACTCGGCTCGATCCGGTTCCTGCCCGAGCGATCGGTCGTGCAAACCCAGGGAGCGAAGGCCACGCAGGTCGGTGCTGTGCGTGCCGCCTGGGGCAACCCCGTTCACCCGTATCTCCGGTGCAAGCTCGTGGGCGAGCGACATCACGCAGCCCCGCACGGCGAACTTGCTGGCCACGTACAGGATTCCCCCGCGGCCGGGCATGAAGCTGCTGGTCGAGCCGGTGAGAATGATCGACCCCCGGCTCTCGCTCAGAGGCTCGATGGCAGCCCGGACCGCCAGCAGCATGGAACGCACATTGACGTCCATGGCCTCGGTGAACGCTTCGTCGAGGACGTCATGGGGAAGGTCGGCAAGCCCGAGGTAGTAGTCGAACAGCCCGACGCATCCCACCAGCGTGTCGAGGCCGCCGAAAGCGTCCAGCATCACCGCTACAGCGGCGTCATTGTCCTGCGCGCTCGTGGCGTCGCCGCAGATCACCGGCCCATCGGACAACTCCACAAGCGCCTCGCACTTGCGAGGGTCGATCTCAAGCGCTCCAACGTTGGCACCTTCGGCCAGGAAGGCTTCGTGCACGCCCCGGCCGATACCCGAGCCGGCCCCGATGATCAAAGCTCGATTGCCGGTCAGCCTGCTCATCGCACGGCCACTGCAGGCACTGCCACCAACACGAACACGACGGCGCCGGACAACACAGCGCCGGACAACACAGCGCTCACAGGAAGATCGCCAGGTTCTGGGTACGCAGGACCGACTCGTCGATCTGGATGTCCCTCGATCGCAGGCGCATCCCGTGCGGCGTCGGCACCAGAACGTCGGTGCGGCCGGCGGACAGCAAGCTCGGCGCCGTCCGGTCGCCACGAGAGCGGTAGAGCAACACCGCCGATTCCACGATGAGCTCGTCGCCGTCGCCCTCGAAGGTCCGGACATTGGAGATGTGGTGGCGAATCCGGCTCTGGGGATCCTCGGTCCATGCGTAGTCAGTTTGGAATCGCTGCACCCGCTTCTGCAACGAATACCAGTCCTCGTCGAAGTGATCCATCGTCTGCACGTCGGCCTCGTCGGCTGCTTTCACGGCCGTCACTCGCACGGGCATCCGGTAACGGATCTGCGGATCCATGAGCCCGAGCCATCCCTCGAAGTCGGCGCTGTCAAGAAGGTGCGCTTCCTCCACCAAGAATTGCGCAGCGGCCTGGTGCCGCGAGTCGTCGTATGGCAGCGGGGCTCGGGCCCGCTGCGAACTCATGTGAGCGTCTCCCCCATGCCGAAGGCGATCATCTCGCGTTCGGGTGCTGGCCGGGAGACCAGGTCGGCCCACATCGAGAACCAGTGGCGCTGGTTGTGCTCGCCGAAGCCCTGGTAGGCCGTTCCTGGGCCAGCGAAGCCCTCGAACTGGTCAACGATCGGATCGCCGGCGAGCGTCAGGCCCATGCGGTTGTTGAGGAGCAGATTTCGTGCCATCGACCCTCGTGCCATCGTCGTGATCGACACCCAGTTCTCGACATCGTCCTGCTCGAACATCCCCGACGACCCGAAACACATCAAGTACGCCTTGTACGACGCGGCCTTGTAGTCGTCCGGGGCGTCAGCCGCCACGCAGAACCACGAGTACACCTCGGTCTCGGCCGGTCCGACAGGCTGCCACAAGCGCACCGAGATGAACGGCGTGATCCGCCCCTCGCCGTCGGTCTGGGGCCAGTTGTGGACGAAGCTCAGGTTGGGGAACAGCGTCGCCGCCGACGGCATGAAGCCCGACTCCCCTGCCAGCGCACGCTGGGGAGCACTCAGCCTCTCCTCCATGCGGTCGATCATCTCGTCGGGGTAGCCGACGTACTGCAGTCCTGTTCTGAACCCGTTGCCCGCCGGCAGCTTGTAGGTGGTGCCGCCGCCGGGTCCCGCGTGCCACAGCACGCCCTCCTTGCGCTTGTAGGGCTTCGGCTCGCCGAAGAGCTCAATGTCGACCACGCTCGCGTGGGTGTGGGGCGTGTGGTAGCTGTCGCCCATGAAGTTCTCGGCGCCGATCTTCCAATTCGCCTCGATGCGCCAGCGCTGGGGACCGCGGAACTCCATCCCCGCCGCGCTCTGGCCGGTGTAGAAGTCGAGGTAGAAGGCGAAGTCCCCCAGCCAGGTCTCGAAGTCGGGGGCGTCCGGGTCGAGGCTGGCGAAGATCATTCCATTGCGAACTGCGATCGACGGGGCCGGCAGGAGTGCCTGACCTTCCTTTATGAAGCCCGCATCGCCCCCGTACGCGTCCGTATGGAAGGGCAGTCCGACGAGTTGGCCGTCGTTGCGGTACGTCCATGCGTGATACGGGCAGCGGAACGTGCGGGCGCTGCCACGTTCGGCACGGCAGACCTGCATGCCGCGGTGGACGCACATGTTGAACATCACGTGGATCTGCCCGTCGCTGTCGCGGGTCACCAGGAACGAATCGTCCCCGATGTTGCGCACGACGTAGTCGTTTGGCCGAGCGATCTCGGACTCGTGCGCCAGGAAGTTCCACGACCGGCCGAACAGCCGAGCCCGTTCCAGCTCGAATACTTCGGCGTCGTTGTACAGGTAGGCAGGAATGAGGCCCTGACGCACCGCTGTGGTGACCTCGTCGATCTCCATAAGTCCTCCCCGTGCCCTAGTTCAGCCCAAGTCGGTCCAGGTCCAGGGCCGCCAGGTGGTGCCGCCACAGCGTCTCACGGTTGAAGGCCCCGCCGAGGTCCGGGAGTTCGGCCAGATCCTCGTCTGGTATCGCATTGGGGATCGCTCCCGCATTGCGAACCCGCAGGTGCACCTGCGCGAGGGTGTCGACTTGCAGCGCCCGCAGCACCGCCTCGGCAACGTCTGAGCCAGTGGTCACGACACCGTGCCCCTTCAGCACGAGGGTGTCGGAGCTGCCGAGCGACGCCGTCATCTCTGCGGCCAGCTCATCGGTGCGGATCAGGACCGAACGCGGATGCACCGGAACGCCCACAGCAGCGAGATGGGTCGCCGGGATGTCGTAGGCGCCGAAGATCGGCTCGAGTGCGAACCCCGCAAGGCTGGCCACCACGACATCGAGCGGATGGGCGTGCACCACACAGGCAACGTCAGGACGGGCTCCAAGCACCGACGTATGGATCGGCAGCTCGCTCGGCACCCTGTAGTCGCCACCGGGATCGTCGATGATCTCGCCCGAGTCGACATCGACGACACGCACATCTTCTGGCGTCGTGACCCGAAGCCCCGCTTCCGCGGGCCCACGGCACCGCACCAGCGCCCGGTTGCCGTCGAGCCGCAAGCTGATGTGCCCCAAGATGTTCTCGACCAGCCCGCGATGGGCCATCACCCGGCACCCCACGGCGACATCCCGCCGCAGTTCATCGAGGCCGTCAGTCACATTCCGAAGCTATATCCGATCCACCGCCTCGAATCTCAGACCTCAGCACTATCGTCCGAATCGGACGTCACCGCGTCACTCGAACTCGCGGAGCAGACTTCCCAGCACGAGGTGACCTGTGAGGCTTCAAATCGATACGAAAGCCGATGCCCTCTACCTACGGCTCGATGATTCAGACATCGTGGAGTCAAGAGAAGTTGCGCCGGGTGTGGTGCTCGACTTCAATCAGGCCAACGAGGTCGTGGGTGTCGAGATGCTCCACCTGTCGACACGCTCACCGGGTCTCGATACTTCGGCGCTGCAATTCGAGACCGTCTAGGAGCGTCTCGGATCGCGAGCTGGTGCAGGGGATTCGCGAGGATCGAGAGCTCAATCGTGCTTTCCTTTAGCGGGCGCCGACGACCGGGAGCCAGATGAGCACAGGTGAGACCGCTGCGGGGCCGTTGTCTGGGATCCGGGTTCTTGATCTGTCGTCGGTGTTGATGGGTCCGGCTGCCACGCGCACGCTCGGGGATCTCGGCGCCGATGTCATCTTCGTCGAGCCTGCGAAGGGCGACCGCAACCGCACCATGGGGTCCGGCCCGGCCGAGGGGTTCTCGGGCATCTCGCTCAATCTCCTGCGCAACAAGCGCAGCGTTGCGATCGACCTCAAGCAACCGCGTGGGCGCCAGGCATTCCTGGACATCGCCGCGACGTGCGACGTGATGATCACCAACCTCCGTCCCGGCCCGCTGCGACGCCTCGGCCTGCATTACGAGGCGGTACGGGAAGTCCGAGACAACATCGTGTTCTGCCGGGCACACGGCTACCCGTCGTCAAGCGATCAGGCGGACGCACCCGCCTATGACGACATCATCCAGTCCGCCAGCGGCGTCGGCGACCTCTTCCGTCGAATGGGTGGCGAGCCGATGCTGCTGCCGAGCCTCGTTGCCGACAAGGTCTGCGGCCTGACCATCGCCAATGCCGTACTTGCCGGTCTGTACCACCGATCCCTCACCGGTCAGGGGCAATGCATCGAGATCCCGATGATCGATGTCATGCGGGCCTTCGTGCTCACCGAGCACGGCTCGGGCGCGATCTCCGAGCCCCCCGTTGCAGACGCCGGCTATGCCCGCATCCTGACGCCCGAGCGCAAGCCGCAGCAAACCGCCGACGGCTGGATCAACATCCTCCCCTACGACCAAGCCCACTACGTCGCACTCTTCGAAGCCGGAGGTCGCCCCGATCTCGCATCCGATCAACGTTTCGCGACGCCCATCGAGCGAGTCGTCCACAGCGACAGCCTGTACCGCGACGTCGCGACCGTGCTCACCCAGCGCACGACCGCCAAGTGGCTGGAATTCTGCGAAGCGCACGGGATCCCGGCGACTGAGGCGGCCACGCTCGACGAGCTCATCGAGCAGCTCCCGGTCGACACCCATCCCGTCGCAGGTCCGTACCGGGTCATCCCGCCGCCCGAGCAGTTCTCCGAGACACCGGCCGGCATCCGGCGCCCTGCGCCCGGCATCGGCGAGCATGGTCGCGAGATCCTGGCCGAGGTCGGTTACGACGCTGCGTCGATCGACGACCTCGAAGCCGAAGGCATCCTCGCGTCACCCTGAGCGCTGAGCGCCGGGGGTGCTCGCCAGAGCCTGACCTACGATCCGCTCACGGGAGAACGTCTCCTAGCGGAGCGATTCACGACAGAACGGAGTGACGATGCGTTTTGGCGGCAAGCGGGTGATCGTGACCGGCGGTGCGTCCGGCTTCGGGCGAGCGATCAGCCAGGGGTTCGCCGGCCGCGGCGCCCAGGTGATGGTGACCGACATCGACATCGACGGTGCCGAAGCAGTCGCCGCCGATCTGGATGGGGCGCTGACATTCCGGCTCGATGTCACCGACGAAGACGCCCATGCGGAGCTGGCCCAGCTGATGACCGACACCTGGGGCGGCATCGACATCGTGGCCACGAACGCCGGGTTCTCGCACCGGGCCGGCTACACGCTGAACGTTCCCACTGACGAGTTCGACCTCATGTGGGCGGTCAACACGCGCAGCATCTACTTCGCAGTGAAGCACTTCACGCCGCACATGGGGCCGGGGAGCTCCATCGTGAGCACGGCGTCGATCGGCGGGAAACGGCCTCGCAAGGGCTTCACGCCCTACAACGCGTCCAAGGCGGCGGCGATCATCCTGACGAGAGGCCTGGCCGAGGAGTTTGCGCCCGACATCAGGATCAACTGCGTCGCACCCGTGGCTTCGGAGACTGCGTTCTTCGTTCGGGCGACCGGCAGCGACACGCTGCCCGATCCGCTGAAGCAGTCGATCATCGACGGCATCCCAATGGGCCGCATGACCGACCCCACCGACGTCGCCAACGCCGTGATGTTCCTTGCCTCCGACGAGGCCAGCTTTCTCACTGGCGTCTGTCTCGACGTCGACGGCGGCCGCAGTATCAGCTAGGGACGCAGTGATGTTCGCTCGCTCCGGCGTCGCACCGCTTCGGTAGGGTCCCGAGGGTGAAATTCGCCGCATTCCTGGCCCCCCACCATCTCCCCGGGGAGAGCCCTACGCTGCAGCTGCAACGGGATCTCGACCTCGTCACCCACCTCGACCGGCTGGGCTACGACGAGTTCTGGTGCGGCGAGCACCATTCGACCGGCTGGGAGACGATCGGCTCGCCCGAGATGTTCCTGGCCGGCGCCGCCATGCGGACCAGCCGCATCAAGCTGGGCACCGGCGTCACCTCCATCCCCTACCACCACCCCTTTAGCGTCGCCCAGCGCATCGTCCAGCTTGACCAGATGAGCTTCGGGCGGGCGATGCTCGGCACCGGCCCGGGCGCGCTGCCGTCCGATGCCCACACCCTGGGCATCGATCCCATGCTGTTGCGCGACCGCCAGGACGAAGCCATCCCGGTCATCAAGCGGCTGCTTGCAGGCGGCGAGCGCTTCACCTACGAGTGCGACTGGTTCTCGATGTACGACGCCAAGCTGCAGATCCTGCCGTACCAGCACGAGATACCGATGACGACGGCGTCGATGATCAGCCCGTCGGGCATGACGCTCGCGGGCAAGTACGGCATGGGCGTGCTGTCGATCGGGTCAATGTCCACCGACGGTCTGGCATCGCTCCCGCTGCAGTGGAGCTTCGCCGAAGAAGCCGCGCAGAAGCACGACCAAGTTGTGGACCGGGCCAACTGGCGGGTGATGTTCAACTTCCATGTGGCTCCCACCCGCGAGCAGGCCCATCGCGAGGTTGAGCACGGGCTGCTGCGGTGGCACAACGAATACAACGTCGACACGTTGCAGCGTCCGGGCCTCGAACCGCTGGCGTCCACTGCGGAGGCCATCGACTTCTACGCCAACCCTGACACCGCCGCGGGCGTCATCGGCACGCCGGACGACCTGATCGAGAACATCCTGCGGATGCAGGCGGTCACCGGCGGGTTCGGCGTGATGATGGGCTTTGTCAATGACTGGGCCGAACCCGAGGCCATGTTCCGCAGCTGGGACCTGGTGGCGCGCCACGTCATCCCCGCGGTCAACGGTCAGCTCGCGTCGATGCAGGAGTCGAACGAGTTCGTGATCGAGAACCGGGAGTACTTCGACCGGGCGGGCAAGGCCATACTTGCGAAAATCTTCGACAACGAACGAGCCGCCGCCGCGCTCAAGGGAGGCGGCACCGGCAAGACCGCATTCACGCCTCGCCTCGGCGCCGACACCGACTGACAGCCGCACCCGCCAACCCGCGCCGGCGCCCGACTGGGGCCAACGCTGGCCCGCCTAGGGTGCGGGAATTCTGACTCCCGGGGATCCCAAGCGGCTCGAAGCCGTCATCGGTGTCACCTCACCTGTGCTGCAGTCGGGCATGGGGGGCGTAGCCGGCCCCGAACTCGTCGCTGCGGTGAGCAACGCCGGAGGCCTCGGGATCCTGGCCGCGCTCAATCTTCGGCCCGACGCCGTGCGCTCGGCTATCGAGCGAGTGCGGCAGCTCACGGATCGGCCATTCGGCGTCAACATCTGGCTGCACGACGACGTTCGCACGCCGCCTGACGTCGCCAACCACTCGGACCTCGTCCGCTCGGTGCAGAGCGTTCTCAACGAACTCCGACCCAGATTCGACCTTGCCTCGACACTCGAAGCACCCCGGCCGATGCCCGATCTCGTCGATGCCGCGCTCGCGGTGATGATCGACGAGCGCATTCCCGTTTTCTCTGCGGGTCTCGGTATCCCCGGGGCTGAGCTGGTCGAGCGGTTCCACGAAATCGGGACTCGCGTTGTGACCATGGTGGCGACGACAGCCGACGCCGCCAGCGCCGTCGCTCACGGAAGCGATGTGGTGATCGCGCAGGGTCTCGAAGCAGGCGGGCACCGCAGCCACGGCCGCAAGCTGCCTGCCGCCGAAGCCGTCGGTACCGGGACGTTCACCCTGGTCCCCCAGGTTGTCGAGGCGATCGATGACCAGGTTCCGGTGGTGGCGGCCGGCGGCATCGTGGACGGGCGAGGCTTGGCAGCGGCGACGATGCTCGGTGCGGCCGGCGTGCTCATGGGCACACGGTTCGTTGCCACCGCCGAATCGCAAGCCAGCCAACTCTGGAAGGACCGGCTGATCTCCGGAGCCGGCACCACCGTGCTCACCGACGGGTTCACCGGCCAGTGGGCCCGGGTCCTGAAGTCGGAATTCACCGACCACTGGGCAGACCATGACGGACTGCCGCTGCCCGGACTGTTGCAGGCCGCGGCGCGCGCCGACCTGCAACGAGCCGCCGTGAATGCCGACGACGACCAGATGCAACCCCTCTATGCAGGCGCCGCGTTCGACCTGCTCAGGGATCTGCCGAGCGCCGGCGACGTCGTCACCAGCGCTGTTGAGGAGGCGAGACAGCTCCTGGGCCGGTGACAGCGACGGTTGCCGCTCACTCGACCCGTCGGCGGTGCTCGCCAAGCCGGGCCGCAGTCGAGATTCAGTATGAGGACAATCGCGCTGGTGCGCTCGCCATGACGCGGCGCCGTCTGATCAATCAAGTGCCGCAGCCAGCCAGGCAGCCAGTTCCGGTTGGCGCTGGCACCAGTAGGACGAGACTGTCGTGAAGCTTGCCTCCGGCGCTGCTTCTGCAAACCATGGGTCGTCAGCCACGTCGTCGAAAGAGCCGAGTGCCATCACAACGTGCGCCACGCTTGGGTGATCCAGACCGATTCCGTACCGCTCGGCGTACAGACGTAGCCCCATGCTCGGGCTGATGCCGGCATCGACGGTGATGCACATGAGGTCGAAATAGTCACGAAGCTCGCCTCGATCGCCGATCACCTTGTACCTGGTTGCTGCGATGTCGCGAACCGATCCGACAGCCAATCCCTCGATGAGTCCCGGCGGATCGATCTGTCTCTGGTCGCGCGCATGCAGGAACTGCACCTTCACACCATCTGCCTGGCACTTGAGCGTGCCGTCCGCGACTGACATGACCGAGACCTCTGCGATCGCTCGCAGGTCGTCCAATATCGCTCCCGAGTCGAACACCTCATGCACGAAGACATCGAGGTCTCTGCTGCGGCGGTGCCGCAGGTGCACGGCCAGCGCGGTACCGCCCACCAGCACGCCCGACGGCGGGGTGACCGCTGCGACCAGCGGCCAGCAAGCGCGGGTCTCCGGGTCGAGCACATCGGACCAGTTCTCGAGAGAGTCGCTACCGGGCCCCTCAATGCCGGATTCGCCACTGCCGGGTTGCTCGCCGAGAGAATTCACTGCGGCGCAGTACAGCGATGCGCCAGCGCGTTCTCTATGAGTGCACGCGCCGTGGGCTGGGTCGATCTCAACGGCAAGCAGTCTCGGAGCGCACTGGTGGACATGCGCACTGACGCCCACAACGCCGCGCGCGCCGACGGGCCATTGAGCAGCCGGTTGGCGACGTAGGCCTCATCGTCGGGCAGTCGCAGCGACGACGGATCTGGGTGGTTCCAGAACAGCGACCAGAATTCGGATGGCAAGTGCCCCGCATGCACACGTTTCGGCGATGGCGGAGGCAGGCCTACACCTTTGGCCTGAGCAAGCAACTGTTCAAAATCAGGGGAGGCAACGGCAGGCTCCCAGACACTGACCTCACATACGCCACTGCGGCGGCCCCGCTCCGAGGCACGAATTCTCACCGTGCCGCGTGCGGACAGCGTGTCCAGCGCGTGGCGCGTCGCTGACCATGACACCCTTGCGGCCCTGGCAACGCCCGCAACGCTGCGGAGACTGGCGGACGACGTCACCGCAGCGAGCACCAAGCGTTCGACTCGGCTGAGCTGGTCCGGTGACTCGGCACACGAAGCTCCGACGTCGTCCGGCTGCCGCCCCTCCACAGTCCTGCACCGCTCCCGGGCCGCCTCACGGAGGAAGCGCGCAACTGTCTCGCCGGAAACAAGTGCGGCCTCGCGGATCCGGTCAAGATCCTGTTGACCGATCCTCAGCGACAACTGCGCCGAACGGAGTTGCGCGGCCATGGATTCATCGTATCAATAGCATCTCGCGTTTATATATACATTCGCGACCAGCTCCCCTTGACTCATGATGCGGCTCGGGGGGATACGCCGATCTCGACTGGATCACTGCAGTGAACGCCAGATCTTCTCGGGTGTCAGCGGCAGGTCGAGATGCTCGACGTCGTAAGGCGCCAATGCATCGAGCACTGCACTGTGAATCGCGGGGGTCGCGACGACGGTCCCGGACTCGCCGATGCCCTTAACCCCCAGTGGGTTGAGGGGCGAGGGAGTCTCGGTCTCGTCGCACTCGAAGAAGGGAAGCTCCGCAGCGGAGGGCAGAAGGTAGTCGGCGAGGCCGACGGTCATGGGAATGGCCTCGTCGTCGTAGAACATCTCCTCGTACAGCGCAGCCCCGACAGCCAGTGCCAAGCCACCGTGTACTTGCCCGTGGGCCAGGACCGGCTGCAGGATCACGCCGGCGTCATCCACGCTCACCAGGCGGCGCACCTGTACTTCGCCGGTGGCGGTGTCAACCTCCACAGCGGCCACACAGGCGCCGAACGAGAACGATCCGGCTCTGCCCTCCGGTTGGAAGTGGTGGTCGACGCTGAGCTCGCCCAGGTCGGCCCAGCCGAGGGATCGGGCCGGGGTGCCCACCACGTGGAACAGCCCGCGACCGGTGTCGAGCGTCACGTCATCGGGGTCGGCTTCAAGCAGTTCGGCTGCGCGCTCGCGGGCCGCCGCCACCAGGTCAACCGCCGCTCCATGGGCGGCCGAACCGCCGAGCTGCGCCGAACGGGACCCGATCGTGCCCCCGCCGATGGGGGAACGGTCCGTGTCGTCGTGCGAGATGGTGATCTGGTCGACATCAAGGCCGAGCTGGGCAGCCACCACTGGAGCGAACGTCGTTTCGTGGCCCTGGCCGTGAGGTGACGTGCCCACCACCACATCGACTCGGCCGTCCGCATCGAGCTGCGCTGTCGCCCGCTCCCCTTCGCCGCCGCCGGTGATCTCGGTAGTGCAACTCACGCCGATCCCGAGCAGCACGTCGCTGTTCCCGTTCGCTCGCCGTTCTTCCTGTTCCGCACGCAAGCCCGCGTAGTCGGCGATTGCTGCCGCCTGCTGCAGCGCTTCGGGATAATTCCCGCTGTCGTAGGTGGCTCCGACGGCCGTGCGGTACGGGAACTGGTCGGCTGGCACCAGATTGGCCATGCGGACTTCGAGCGGATCGCGACCGATTACCCGGGCGAAACGGTCGACTGCTCGTTCGATTGAACAGGCCGCTTCGGGCCGACCGGCGCCCCGGAACGCCACCGTGGGAGTCGTGTTGGTGACCACTGAGGTGCCCCGAAGCGTTGCGTGAGCAATGTCATAGACACCCGTGCCGCTGTTGCGGAGGTTGGTGGTGACGTTGGTGCCCATCGCGGGGTACGCACCGCTGTCCTGCAGGGCGTCGACGGCGTAGGCCACGATGACGCCGTCACGGTTGCCGCCGATGCGGATGCGATGGCGGGAGGCCCGCCCGTGGCCCATCGCCAAGGATGCCTCCGAGCGGGTTTGCGCCCAACGGATCGGCCGCCCGAGTTCGCGTGCCGCCCAGGCGACCGCCACATCTTCGGGATAGCAGCCCCAGCCGCCCTTGGCGCCGAACCCGCCGCCGACGTCGGGCGAGATGGCCCGCACCATTCCCGGTTCGAGGCCGAGCAGTGTTTCGATGACGTGCTTGGCGCCCGCTGGCCGCTGCGAGCACACCCAGGCCGTGCAGCGCCCATCGGTTCCCCAGCTCGATGCGCCGGCAAGCGGCTCGATCGGGTGCGGACCCAGCCTCGGGTGTACCAAGTCGAACTCGACGGTGACGTCGCAGCCGTCCCATACCTCGTCGGGGACTGGATCGAGCTCCCAGGCGAGGGCGACGTTGGTGCCGGCGTGCTCATGCAGCAGCGTCGCGCCGTCGAGACTCGCATCGAGGTCGACGACTGGAGGCAGCGGCTCGTAGTCGACGATGACAAGCTCGGCTGCGTCCACTGCTGCGGCACGGGTCTCGGCGATGACCAAGGCGATGGGCTCACCGACGAAGCGCACGGTGTCGTAAGCCATCAGCGGGCGCCACAGGTCGCGGTTCATCGACGGGAGGCGAGGCGGGAACGGCCAGCCGTCCACCTCGGGACCGAGATGCACGGCGAGCACCCCGTCGGCCTCCCGAGCCTCGGTCACGTCGACCGACGCGAGCCGCGCATGGGCTTCAGCCGAGCGTACGAAGACGGCTTGCGCCGCTCCGACCAGCTCGGGGACATCGAGTCCGTCGATGTAGGTGCTCTGACCGCGCAGCAGCGGCTCGTCTTCGCGCCGCCCGCTAAATCCTGAAGTAGCCACGGCTGCAACGTAGCTTGCCGCTCCTACGGCGAGCGCGGCGCTCCCGGACAGCGGGCTTGCTGCCCGGCTGGCCGCTTGATTGAAGCAATCTGTTGCCGAACGCGTGGCCGAGCACTCCCGGCCGGGACCGCCGCGGCCCTGGCGGGGCGCTCGTACCGGGAAACGCGGACGACCAGCGTGCAATGATCGACGCCGCACGGCGGACGATCGGAGCTGCCGATGGAGATCACACTTGACACCAGGGGCGGCCCCTCGAATGGTCCGTACTTCGAGGATGCTGAGGGCTTCAACATGCCCGAGCCGCCCGGCAATGGAAGTCGCCGGATCCCGCTGGGTGACTTCCCGACCGGCCCCGAGGTGGGATCCCGCCTGCCGGACATCGTGGCGACGGACCAGTCAGGCCGCCGGGTCGATGTGCACGCTGACCAGGCGGGTCAGCCGGCTGTGGTGGTGTTCTACCGCTCGGCAGTGTGGTGACCGCCATGCCGCACCCAGCTGGTCGAGCTGGAACGAGGCATGGATGCCTACCGGGCAGCGGACGTGCGCCTGTATGCGCTGAGCTATGACGAGCCCGACGCCTTGGCCGACTACGCGGCGGCCCATGACACCACCTTCACCATGCTGTCCGACCCCGACAGTGAGGTCATCCGGTCGTTCGGGATCCTCAACACGCTGATCCCGCCAGATGACCACCCGTGGTACGGCCTTCCGTTCCCCGGGTCGTATGTCGTCGATGCGGACGGGGTCATCGTGGCGAAGTTCTTCGAGCACAACTTCGCTGTGCGCTCAGGTCCCGAGCAGATGCTCGCTGCTGCGCTCGGCCAGGAGTTCGAAGCTGGGGCTTCGGCCGACGGGCTGCCGGTCGACCGGGTCACTGCGGACGTGATGGTCGACGGCGATCGGCTGCCGATGGGCGTCGCCCGCCACATCGTTGCCACATTCCGGGTGCCCAACGGCCAGCACCTCTACGGCGAACCTGTGCCCAAGGGCTTGGTGGCTACAGCGATCGAACTCGACGACAGCGACGGAATCCTGTCCTACGAGCTGCTGGCGCCGCCGACCTGGCCCCTGACGCTCGCCGAGTCGGGCGACACGCTGCAGACCTACGAGGGGGACGTGGTGCTGCGGCTGCCGGTCGCACAGAACGCACGCCAGATGCGCAAGGACGACGATGGCCGTTATGTCACGATCAGCGGTCAGCTTCGCTGGCAGGCCTGCGATGACGTCGAGTGCTTCTTGCCCGAGTCGATGCCGTTCAGCTTCCGCGTGGACGCCGGCTTCCCGGTGCTGGGCGACATGGGCCCCGGCGTGGGCCGGGTGCCAGCCATGAACGGCGCACAGCACTGCCAGAAGCTGATTGACCGCCGTGCCAGCAATGGGTCCAGCGCCGACGACGAGTAGCCGAGCAAACGGAGTATTCGATGGCTGACGACAACCCCTTCAGCAAAGGCTGCGCCTGGATCCAGGGTGAGTTCGTCCCGATCGGCGACGCCAGGATCCCGCTGCTCGACGTCGGATTCAGCCGGTCAGATGTTACCTACGACGTCGTTGCGGTGTGGGACGGGAAGTTCTTCCGCCTCGACGAGCACCTGGACCGGTTCGAACGCAGCATGAAGCACCTCCACTTGAACCTCGACGTCGACCGCCAGCAGATCGCGCAGATCCTGCATGAATGCGTTCGACGGTCGGGGCTGCGGGAGTCCTACGTCGACATGATCGCGACGAGAGGGTGGCCCGGCCATGAGAGCCGCAACCCCTGGACCTTTCGGAACCAGTTCTACGCCTATGCGATTCCCTACGTGTGGATCGTCGAACCCGACAAACAGGAGGCTGGATCACACCTGATCATCGCCCGGGACACGGTGCGCATTCCCGAGACCTCTGTTGACCCGACGGTCAAGAACTTCCATTGGGGCGATCTGACCCGCGGCGCGTTCGAGGCCCGCGAGCGGGGCGGCAGTGTGGTCGTGCTGCCCGACCTGGAGGGCAACCTCACCGAAGGGCCCGGGTTCAACATCTTCCTCGTTGCCGACGGCCAGCTGTGCACGCCCGACGCTGGGGTGCTCGAAGGCATTACCCGCAGGACGATCCTCGAGCTGGCCGCCGAGCTGGGACTGCCCACCCATGTCGCACCCATCCCGATTGGCGACGCCGGCCGAGCCGACGAAGCATTCATGACCAGCACGGCTGGTGGGGTGATGCCGGTCACGATGATCGACGGCCAACCGCTGGGCGATGGAACCCCGGGGCCAGTCACGACCCAGCTTCGCCAGGCCTACTGGAACGCCCACGACGATCCTCGTTGGACCACGCCAATCTCCTACTGAACCCGTCGCAGGGGGTTCAGGCGTGTTTCCCGTCGAGATCAGCTGAACAGAGCTATGCGACGGCCGATGGAGCCAGCTCGATCTCGCCTTCCACGAGTAGCGTGTCGACGATCAGGCCTCGTTCAGTCGAGCTCACCGTGGCACCTTCCGGTCCGGCGATCTGCCATGACCCAGGGGCAGCGCCGACGACCCTGAACGTCGTCCGTTGACGTGGCTGGGGGTGCAGCGGTGCCAGGTTGAGCCGCAGCGTGCTGCCGACCCATTCGGCCTGCCTCAGGGCGACACGGGGAAAATCGACGTCGACCACTTGGGGGCAGCGCTCGAGCGGCGCTGCCGACAGCGCTGTCCACCGGCCCGGTCCGCCCGCTTCAGCGGTCGCCAGGAATGCGTTGAACTGGCCCCTCGGGTATGCCTCGTTCAAACCCATGCCCCAGGTGAACTCGCCCCGATCGTGGTCCCAGGTCGGTTCGTATGACGCTTCGATGGCTGCAGCCAGCCGTTCGGCAAGGTCGGTCATGCCCCATTCACGGGCCAGCACCAGCGACGAAGGGACCCCGCGGCCGGCGATCAGGGGCAGGTCGAGGTCGCCGTCGAGGCGGGCCGACCGGCAGGCTGCCTCGAACAGGCGCCGCGCCTCGTCAGACTGCTGAGGGGCCACATAGAACGACGTGGTCAGCGCGGCCCGGACCGGCAGGCGGTGGTGCACGTCGATCAGCGGGTCGTAATACATGGTGGTGGTCGTGGGCTCGGCCTCTCCGACCAGATCCAGGTAGTGCTCGCGGGCGTACTCCCACCAGGGGCCGAAGGCGGCGGGGTGATGGTCAGTGCCGTAGCGGTTGTCGTGAAGCCTCAGACCGAGGCCGGCGCCGGCCAGTCAGAACGGCCAGATCTTGGTGTTCTCTCAGTGGCAGCCGATCGGGGCAGCCAGCCATTGCTGCCGCAGGTGAGCGGCGATCTCGGAGTGAGTCCACGTGAAGGTGTGCTCGCCGTCACAGATCATCTCGAACGGTTCATTCCAGTGGCTCTCGGCGGCGATCATCTCGCGGATGCCGAGCAGCACCAGGAAGAAACCCTTGTAGAAGAGCATCCCGGCCGCAGCGACGGGGTCCATCTGGACGCCCCACGGCTCGGTGCCGTTGGCGGTCCAGCCGGGCACGTCGTAATCGCCCCAGAGCTGGCGCGGGATGAACGGCCGGTAAGCGTCGGGATAGTTGGCCCGGTCGGGGTCGGGGCCGAACTGGGTGAGCCAGTCGGCGGCGGACCACCAGCCGGTGTGGCGCTCGATCAGCTGGTCCAAGACGGCTACGTAGCGCTCCGTCCACGCTGGTGTGCGGTGGGCCATGAGGCCGAGTGCGTAGGACGAGTCGACCAGGTCGAAGCGATGCCAGCTCGCCATGGGCGGGTCGGAGCGGTCGTCCCAGTGGGGATGCGGCTGGCCGGTGCGTGACCAGTCGTCGGGAGTGTGGGCCTTGCGGTCGAGGTACCGGAGCCACCCCAAACTGCGATCGGACAGCATCAGCACCCCTCCCTGTTCTTGGTCAGCTACTCAGCGGTGTGGACGTCGATCCCGTTGGCTTGGACCATTCGCTCGGCCATGTCTCCCCCGGGTGCCCGATTGCCGCGGCCCCGACGCTAGCCCTCGCCCACGAGCGGCATCCTTGCCGGCCACTCCCTCAGGCGGTTGCGAGCGGCCACCGCTACAGCAAGGGGGCTCTGAGTCTGACGGGCGGTATCAGGCGCTGGCCAGCGAGACCACCTCGAACAGCGACTCGTAGCCGGCGAGTCCGGGCGGATCGGTGCGCTGGGGCAGCCGGTACAAGATGATCTCGTCGGCCAGCCCGTCGTAGTCGGCGATGCGTGCGGCGCACTGGGCCGGGGTGCCGGTGATGCTCATGGTGTCGACGACTTCGTCGGGCACCAGGTCCATCGCCTCGCGCATCTGACCCTGGGGCACGAGGTGTGCCGCTGCGTCGGCGAACTCGTCGAAGCCGAGCTGGCGCAACTGCGAGTCGTAGTACGGGTGCGGCACCGGGTGGAACAGGCCGCAGATGGTGGCTTGGGTGACCTTGCGTGCCAGCTCGGGGTCCTCGTTGATGCTGATGAACGACCCCATGGGAAAGTCCAGTTCGTCGGGGTCGCGACCGGCGTCGCCGGCAGCCTCCCGTGCTGCCGGCCGGACGATGTCACGCATGAATTCGACCGACGACATCACGCCGACGCCGACCCCGTCGGCAACCTCACCGGCCAGGCGGACCATCTTGGGTCCCGAAGCCGACAGGTACACCGGGATCGAGGGCCGTGTCGGCTCCCAGGTAGCCCGCCAGCGGATGCGGTGGTGCTCGCCCTCGTAGCGCACCGGCTCCCCCGCCCGGCCGGCGACCGCACTGCGGACAATCCCGATGTAGTCGCGCAGCTTGCCGAGCGGGCGGAAGTCGTCGATGCCCATGTACCACTCGTTGAAGTGGCGGTTGCCGGTGCCGAGTCCCAGCGTGAACCGTCCCTCGCTCATCTCGTCGAGATCGCGGGCCGCGATCGCCGTGAGCCACGGCTCACGGGCATACGCATTGGCGATGTAGGTGCCGACGGCAACCCGCTCGGTCGCGGCGATGACGGCGGCTGCCGACACAAACGCACTGCGACCGGCTTCGACGGTGTACATCGAGTCCATCCCGGCGGCTTCCCCTTGCCGGGCCAGCTCGACGAAGTCAGCCATCGAGTCTTCAAATCCGAGCAGCAGGCCAAGCGCGGGTTTCGACATATCTGGTGCTTCTCCGGGTCGGGACCTAGAAGATCTTGCCGACGAGGTCGGCCTTCTCGACAGCACCCATGAGATCGTTCCAGCCGTCATCGGTGGCGCGCACCCATTTGGAGACGTGCTCCATGCGCATCATCTCGGCGATCTCGGGGTCGTCGGGATCCATGGCCACGAGCAGCTCCACGAACTGCTCGCAGGTGTCGTCGCTCAGGCCGGGGCCGGAGGTGAAGGCGCAGTGGCAGTAGGGACGGGTGCGCCACACCTCGACGATGTCCTCTTCGGCCAGCTCATGGCGTCGCTTCAAGTACCCGAGCCACGGCTCGAATATCACCCCGGCGTCGGCTCGTCCGTCCATGACGGCGCCGAAGATCGTCCGGTCATCCACCCAGGACTGCAGGTTGGAGTACTCCGTGGCTTCCAGCTCGACGAGCTCGCAGTCCGATCGGACGTTGAACCCGTCCTCCGCGAGCTGAGCGACCGGCAGCAAGTACAGCTCGCTGGAAGTGTCAACGCCCAAGGCGAGCCGCCGCCCACGCAGGTCATCGAGATCGGCGATGGCGGCGTCGGCCCGGGCGACGATGAGCGAGTGGACGTCCTCGTCGGTGTCGCGCATCGCCAGCGTCCGGCAGGCGCCCGGTGACTGCAGCAGCAGCTGCACATGTGCCATGGGCGCGTTCCACGCGATGTCGACATGGCCATCCAGCACCGCCGTGCACAACGCGTCGTAAGTGGAATACAGCGCGTACTCCGTCTCCAGTCCGGCCTCGTTGAAGTACTTGCGGATGGCGTTCCAGATGTAGACGGCTCGCTTCGGATCAGCCGCCGTGGCGCCGATCATGAGCGGTCGTGGGCGTGCGGTCATGGGCTTATCCCCCGCCGCCCAACGTAGCGCCGCTCTCGGCGGCGATTCCTCAGCTCAGGTCGAACCGGTCCAGGTTCATGACCTTTGTCCAGGCCGCCACGAAGTCGCCTACAAACTTCGACTCGGCGTCGTCGCACCCGTAGACCTCGGCGATGGCCCGCAGCTGGGAGTTCGAGCCGAACACCAGGTCGACGGCACTCGCCGTCCACTGGAGCTCGCCAGAGTCGCGGTCGCGGCCTTCGAAGATGTGCTCGGTGTCGGACATCTGCCATTGGTTGCCCATGTCCAGCAGATTCACGAAGTAGTCGTTGGTGAGCGACCCGGCCCGGTCGGTGAGCACGCCGAGCGACGAGCTGCCGTTGTTGGCACCCAGCACCCGCAGGCCGCCGACAAGCACGGTCATCTCCGGCGCTGTCAACGACAGCAGGCTCGCTCGGTCCACCAGCATGACCTCGGGGCGGCGTTTGTCATCGTCCCGCCAGTAGTTGCGGAATCCGTCGGCAGTCGGCTCGAGCACGGCGAAGGACTCGGCGTCGGTCTGGCCCGCCGACGCGTCTGTGCGTCCTGGCGAGAACGGAACCACGATGTCATGGCCGGCGTCGCGGGCCGCCTGCTCGACCCCGGCGCACCCGCCCAGGACGATCAGATCGGCCAGGGACACCCGCTTGTCGCCGCTCTGAGAGCTGTTGAACTCAGACTGGATTCCCTCCAGCGTCACCAGTACCTCAGCCAGCTCAGCGGGGCCGTTGGCCTCCCAGCCGTTCTGAGGTGCAAGCCGGATGCGGGCACCGTTGGCCCCACCTCGCAGGTCGCTGTCGCGGAACGTCGACGCCGACGCCCAGGCCGTCTTGACCATCTGTGAGACCGACAGCGGGGAGCTGAGGACTTGAGCTTTGAGCGCCGCTATGTCGGCACTACCGACCAGATCGTGGTCGACGGCCGGTACCGGGTCCTGCCAGATCAGCTGCTCGTTGGGGACCTCGGGTCCGAGGTACCGGGCGACCGGGCCCATGTCGCGATGGGTGAGCTTGAACCATGCCCTCGCGAACGCGTCGGCGAACTCGTCGGGATGGGTACAGAAGCGCCGCGAGATCGGCTCGTAGATGGGGTCCATCCGCAGCGCCAGATCGGTGGTCAGCATGACCGGCACGTGGCGTTTCGACGGGTCGTGCGCATCGGGCACGGTGCCTTCCGCAGCGGGATCGGTCGGGACCCACTGCCACGCCCCCGCCGGGCTCTGGGAGAGTTCCCACTCGTAGCCGAACAGGACCTCGAAGAACGTGTCGTCCCACGTCACCGGCGTGGGCGTCCAGATGCCCTCGAGCCCGCTGGTGATCGTGTCGCCCGCCTTGCCGCTGCCGTAGGTGCTCGACCACCCGAGGCCCTGCTCCTGCAGGCTGGCGCCTTCAGGCTCGGGGCCGACGTGCTGGTCGCCGTCGGCGGCGCCATGCGTCTTGCCGAAGGTGTGGCCCCCGGCGATGAGGGCAACGGTCTCTTCGTCGTCCATGGCCATGCGGGCGAAGGTCTCCCGGATGTCCCTCGCCGCCGCGAGCGGGTCAGGCGTGCCGTTCGGCCCCTCAGGGTTCACATAGATCAGACCCATCTGCACGGCGCCGAGCGGGTCGGCCAGCTCACGGTCGCCGCTGTAGCGCTCGTCGTCGAGCCAGACGGTCTCGGGACCCCAGTAGATGTCCTCCTCGGGCTCCCACACGTCCACCCGGCCGCCGCCGAAACCGAAGGTCTCAAAGCCCATCGATTCCAGCGCCACGTTGCCGGCCAGGATCATCAGGTCGGCCCAGGAGATCTTGCGGCCGTACTTCTGCTTGACCGGCCACAGCAGCCGGCGGGCCTTGTCCAGGTTGGCGTTGTCGGGCCAGCTGTTCAGCGGTGCGAACCGGTGCGTGCCCGAGCCGCCGCCGCCCCGTCCGTCATGGATGCGGTAGGTGCCGGCGCTGTGCCACGCCATGCGGATGATGAGCGGCCCGTAGTGGCCGAAGTCGGCCGGCCACCAGTCCTGCGAGGTGGTCATCACCTCGGCAAGGTCCGCCTTCACCGCCGCGAGGTCCAGGCTCCCAAACTCGGCGGCGTAGTCGAGCCCGTCGTCGGTGGGGTCGATCAACGGCGAGTTCTTGCCGAGCGGCCGCAGGTTCAGCTGCTCGGGCCACCAGTGCTGGTTCGCGAGCGAACCCATGGCGCCGGCGGGCTCATGCAGCACAGGGCATCTGCCGTTCGTCGAGGTTGTTGAATTGGCGGTGCTGGTGTCAGTCATTGCTGCTCCTTGGCTGAAAGTTGGAGTGATGGGTGGCTTTGCAGAAGTGCTCGTCGGGCCGGTCCTGGACCTGGTCGGCGAGCTGGATTGCTCGCCCTCATGCGCCACTCGTCCCGACCGCCGGCTGGCAGTCCCCGCAGTAGCCCCAGTAGATGACCTCGGCCTCGTCGATCGAGAAGCCGTTGTCGTCTGCGGCCTCGAGGCACGGCCGGTACCCCACAGCGCAGTCGACATCGACCATGCCTCCGCAGGCCCGGCACACCAGGTGATGATGGTTGTCGTCGACCCGGTCCTCGTATCGGGCCGCCGACCGTGCCGGCTGGATGCGCCGGATGAGACCTTCTTCGGTCAACATGGTCAAGGCGTCGAACACTGCCTGTCGGGATACTGACCCGATACTGGCACGCACATCGTCGACCAGATCGTCAGCAGTGGCATGCGGTCGGGCCGACACGGCACCGAACACAGCCAACCGCTGTGCGGTCACTTGTATCCCTCGCTCCCGCAACATCTGCTGGACTTCGATCACGCCGAAAGGATACATGATTCTGGACTTAATCCAATATCAGCATACATCTTGAACTACATGACCATCCAGCAGGCGAATCGAGCGGTCGGCAAAGGCTGCGGCGCGGGCGTCGTGAGTCGCCATGACGATGGTGCGGCCGTCGTTGGCGAGAGTCCTCAAGAGACCGACAATCTCGTCAGAGCGCACGCTGTCCAGGAATGATGTCGGCTCGTCGGCCAGGAGCAGCTCCGGTTCGTTGTAGAGCGCCCGAGCGACAGCGACCCGCTGGGCCTCCCCAGTCGACAGCCGTGAGGCAACGGTGTGGGTGCGGTCAGAGAGCCTGACCGCATCAAGCAATTCGGTGGCCCGAGCCCGCCCCTCGGCCATGGCACGGCCGTCGAGGAGCAACGAGATCGCCACGTTCTCCCAGGTCGTCAGGGTCGGGACGAGCTCTACGATGGGCAGCACGATGCCGATGCTGCGCCGACGTAGCCGGGTGCGCTCGTTGTCGGTCAACGCAGCGAGGTCGACACCGCCGAAGCGCACCGTGCCTGCGGTCGGCATGTCGAGCCCGCCCAGCAGGTGGAGCAGGGTGGACTTGCCGCACCCGCTCGGTCCCTGGATTGCGACGAATTCGCCGCCAGAGACGCTGATCGACACATCGTCGAGTGCCGTGACGACCCCGTCAGTGCCGAAGACGCGGGTGACGCCGACGGTCTCGACAATCGGCATCACAGGGCGAGCGCACGCCGGAGCTCGCCGAGCCGCTGGGCGGTGTGGTCCATCCAGCGCAGGTCTGCCTCAAGGTGGAACAGGGCGTAGTCGAGCAGCGCACGCTCGTGTTCGCCGGCATCGTCTTTGGCCTTGGTGAGCTTCCGCATCCGACCTGTATGGCTCTCCCGTTGCGCTTCGATGATCTGCCTGGCGTCTCTGCCCGACAGCAAGGCGAGAGTGACCTTCAGGAACAGCGCACTGTCGATGGGTGACTGGGCTGGCTCAGGCTCGCCATACCATCGCTCAAGGTCAGTGACGCCCTCGGCGGTGATGGCGTAGGTCTTGCGCTCGGGACCCTGTCCGGGGGCGGTCTCGGCGAGTTCGACGAGGCCGTCGCGTTCGAGGCGTGAGAGCGTTGCGTAGACCTGACCGAAGCGCAGCGGTCTCATCTCGGCGAACAAGCTGTCGTACGAGCGCTTCAGGTCGTAGCCATGTCGTGGAGTGGACTCCATGAACCCGAGCAAGGCGTGTTGCACGCTCATCGACACGAGTGTGGCACAAAACTGCCATCAATACACATTCGGTATACACAGATAGAATAGTTGCCGATGAACATTCACGCCATGAACCTGAGACGTGTCCACCGACGCGACACCCACGACATCGTCGCCCTCGACGACGTGTCGCTAGACGTCCACCCGGGCGAGTTCGTGACCGTCACCGGTCCCAGCGGCTCGGGCAAGTCGACGCTGCTGCACCTTCTCGGACTCATCGACAACCCCACCGCCGGGACGCTGCGCATCGACGACGTCGACACCGCCAGCCTGTCCGATGATCAACGCTCAGAGTTCCGGCGCCGCACATTCGGGTTCGTGTTCCAGTCGTTCCTGCTGCTGCCGGGCTTGGCCGCCTGGGAGAACGTCGCCCTCGCCGAATTGCTCGACGGCAAGTCGCTGCGCACACAGCGTGCGAGGGCATTGGCGCTGCTCGACGACGTGGGACTGGCAGATCGATCGGACCATCCGCCCCATGAGCTCTCAGGAGGCGAGCAGCAGCGTGTCGCCATCGCCCGCTCGCTCATGACGGATCCAGAAGTGGTGTTCGCCGACGAACCGACCGGGGCACTCGACCAAGCCAACTCAGCGAGCATCCTGGCGTTGCTGAAGGGGCTCACCATCGACCGGAGGCGGAGCCTCGTCGTCGTCACCCACGAACCCGCCATTGCCACCAGTGCCGGTGCCAGGATCATCAGCCTGCGCGACGGCAGGGTCGCCGACGACCCGGTACCGACATGAGGCTCGACCGGTTCCGGTTGCTTCACCTTCGTCGTCTGCGGGACCACCGCTTGCGCACGGCCGTGTCCGTCCTGGGGATCGCCTCAGGCGTTGGCCTCATCGTCGCCATGTCGTCGCTGCTGACGTCCGCGACTGCAACGGCCGATGCGACCGTGGCCCTTCTCGGCGGGGCCCGCTATGAAGTCACGGTCGCCACAGCGGACCTCGAACGGGCACGCGACGCAATCGCAGACGTAGAACGAGTGGAGGGTGTCCGCCACTTCGTCGAAGTGCCCATGATGATTGACGACGTCCAGGGATGGCTGGTCGCGCTCGAAGACCGTGACGGGCTGACGACGCGCCCGGCAAAAGCCCTGGCGGCAACCACGGGCATCCGGACCGGGTCGGCCCTGCCGGTGTCTGGTCGTCATGTCCTCACTGGTCCCACCGGGCAACCCATGGCCGGCCAGATCGCAGGCCGAGCCGAGCCCGAACTGCGGGATCGGTACGGCGGGCGCGTCGCGGTCGCTGACCTCGAGACTGCGCTTCGCCTGCGTGGACGCACCGGGACCGAGACGCTGCTCGTCCATGGCCAGCCCGACCCGACCGCCCTGGCGACCGCTGCGGGCGATGCGGACATCCGCGAGGCAGCCAACAGGGTCATCCAAGCCCGCAACACCATCGGCGTCATGTTCACCATGCTGTCGATCTTGGGAGCCATGGGGCTCGTTGTGGGCGGGTTCCTGCTGTTCAACACCATGAACATGACCGTTCTCGATCGGCGGCACGAGATTGCATCGCTGCGAGCGCTCGGCGGCGACCGCCGAATGATCCTCACCGGCGTGCTCGCCGAAGCCGCAACGCTGGGGGCGGTCGGCTCGGCGCTCGGCCTGGTGCTGGGGACAGCTATGGCTCGCTCGGTGATCGCCACGGTGCCTGATGCGTTCGCGCGCGCCATCGGAACACCGCTGCAGACCTCGGTCCCTGCGACACTGCTCGTTGTCGCATGGCTCCTGGGTGTTGCCACCGCCATGGCATCCGCAATCGTCCCCGCACGCCGGGCGCTTCGGATCGAACCCCTCGAAGCGCTCCGTCCAGAGGTGCAGCCTTCCGAGCATCACCTCACCCGCCGCTGGTGGCTCATCGGTGCGGGCGTCCTGCTCTTCGTGATCCCTAGCGGCCGGATGGCCTTCGGAGCGGCCATGGCGGGGCTCCTGTGCATCGCCGCCGGTGCCGCCCCGTTCATCATCGCGATGACGGTTGGCATCGCTCGACGGCTGGGTGCCAGCGGCGAGCTCGCAGCCACAGCGCTGAAGCGTTCGGGGCGGCGCGTGTGGGGCACCACAACGGTGGTGATGATCGCTGTCGCCATCGCCGTCACCACCTCTGGCCTAGCTGTCAACCTGCGGGACACCACCAATGAGAACCTGTCCACGATCCTGGGAAGCGACTTCTGGATCGGTACTACGTCCGGTGACAACATCGCTCTCGTCGGCCTTCCAACGGCGTGGACGACCGAGTTCGAATCCATCGAGGGCGTGCGTTCGATCGCCGCCAACACCTGGGTCCCCGCCGAGTCAGGACCCCACATCGTCGGTGTCCAAGGTGTCTACGGCGACAGCGCCTACTCCTTCACCCGGCTCGCCACCGATGACGCACGTGCCCGGATGGCCGCCGGAGAAGGCGCCGTTGTGATCAAGCAGACAGCGCTCACGTTCGGCTACGAAGTCGGCGACATCATCGACATACCGGGCGCGACACCTTCCCTGCGACTGCCGATCGTCGCCATCACCGGCGCTATCGCTCCTGGCAGCGGCGGCATGGTCAACATCTCCCACGATCTCTTCGCCGCCCACTACGGAATCGACAGCTTCGCCCGTTACGAAGTCCAACTTGAACCCGGGGCCGACCCGAGCGCTGTCCGCGAGCAGCTCGACCGGATCACCGCCGGACATCGGGTCCAGATCTTCACCGGCGAGGAGTTCGGGGCGGACGCTCGCCAATCCTCCGACCAAATCCTCGCCCTCATCGCAATGATGCTGCTCGTGATTGTCACCTGCGCCGCAGTAGCGCTCCTCAACACGCTGCTGGCATCAACGCTGGAGCGCACCAATGAGTTCGCGGTGCTCCGAGCCATCGGCGCTACCAAACGACGCATCGTCACGAGCGTTGCAACCGAGGCCCTCGCTATCGGCCTGACCGGGGCAGTACTCGGGGCAGTCGCTGGTTCCGCCTACCACGCCAGTCTCGTGAGCACCATCCGGGCCATAACCGCGTTCGACATCGACTACGCCTTCAGCCCCGCCGCCTTCGCTGCCGCCATCCTCACCGGCATCGCCATCGCCGGAGCCGGCGCAATCCTGCCGTGCCGCCGGGCCAACCGACTCGACATCCTCAACGCACTCGCCCGCTGAGCTCTGCTCCTTCAGAGCAGGTCGGTGGGTGCGGGGTCGAGGCCGAGTTCCAGCTTGCCGGCGAGCTCTGCCGTGCGATCCCAGTCGAAGACCATGTGCCCTCGCAGCGTCAGCAGGTCGCGGGAAATGCGCTGCAGCGGCGAATCGGAGAGGTGCACCGACGCGCCCGACCCCTCCAGCACGGTGCCGACTGCCTCGATCGATAGGCGAACCGTCTGGGCAGCTGCGAGCCGTACTCGCCCACGGTCGACCGTTTCGAATACTCCTCCCCCGTCGTAGACGTCGCACACCTGGCTCACCGCGCCGTCCCACACGAGTCGAGCGGCTCGCACCGTGGACAGTGCCTGCGAGAGGCGCACCTGAGCTGCCGGCTGTTCCGCCTGGCGATCGCCCATCGAGTACGCCAGCACCCGCGAGGTCAGGCGCTCACGGAAGAGCCCGACAGCGGCTTCGGCCCCGCCTAAGGCTGCTGCAGCAGCGACGAGCGTCAGCACAGGCACCATCGGATAGCGCACGAAGGGATCGGCGCTCAGTTCCGCACCCGGCGGGAAGTTCCCGGCAAGCTCGAGGGCGGCGAGCGTCTGGTGGGCAGGGACGAACACCTGATCAGCGACCACATCGTTACTGCCGGTCCCTCGCATGCCCGAGGTGTGCCACACGTCGACGACCTCGACGTTCGCTATCGGCAGCACGAAGAACCGCGCCTCGGGGCCCTTGTCCCCCCGTATGAGCCCGTTAAGCATCACCCAGTCGGCGTGCTGCACTCCCGTCGCCCACTGCCACCGACCGGTGAGTTCGTAGCCGCCGTCGACCGGCGCGGCGGTCCCCGTCGGAGTGAGCGTGCCGGGCATCAGCACGTATGGCCTACTGCCCCAGACCGCTGCCTGGAATTCCTGCGGCCCTCGTGCCACGAACCAGTTGTGCAGCACCAAGAACAGCAGCGTCCACGCAGAGGAGACGCAGCCATGGGCGAGGATGCGTGTCATCTCGCCGAGTGACCGCAGCCCGAGGCCGTGGCCGCCGCGCTCGCTGGGCACCAGCATCTCGAAGACTCCGCTCGCAACGGCGTCGTCCATCGTCGCCCGGGGCAGTTCGCGCAGCTCTTCTGCCTCAGCGGCTCGTTCCGACAGCCGCTCGACCATCGACGTCGCCCACGCCACGACATCGTCGTGCGACAGTCGCCCGGCCGAACCCCCCTTGCGCGTCACGCTCACCGTTTGGAACCTAGTTGTCGACCTGGCATCGACTTGCAGGCTGCAGCCGTTTGGGAAGATGCCGTTGTGGCTGGCGTCATCGACGAGCTGCTTCGGCGCATTGCAGGGTTCCACCGCAGCCGCTCAGCGGTTCCCGAGTACCCGATGGTTGATGAAGTGCTCGGCGCGCTCGACGAGGCGCGCAGCCCTGCCCTCCTAGAGCCCCGCAATCTCCCGGTGCTGCGGCACCTCGACACCGTGGAACGCAGCGGCGATCCCGCCATTGACGCGGTGCTCGAGGAATTTCTCTCCCTCGCCCCCGCACTGCCCTGGATTCAGACCGCCGGCTACCGCGGCGTGCTGAGCGATGAGTTCCACGAGAACTACGGCTACGTGCAGCTAGTGGGTCCGAATTCGATCGTCGAGCATCGCTGCGTGCGAGTCGGCATCGCCGTGTGGGGCCCGAACCTGCACTACCCCAGCCACCACCACGAGGCCGAAGAGCTGTACCACGTGCTGGCCGGCGAGCCGTCGTTCACCGGCAGCGACGGAGCGAGCAGGATGATGCGGCCCGGCGATTCCGTGCATCACGCACCATGGCAGCCTCACCAACAGGACTTCGGCGCAACGCCAACGGTGCTCCTCTACTGCTGGACCGGGGCCGTAGTGGCCGACGCCGCCCTGACAGACGCAACGCTTGCCGGGAGCGAGTCGCTTCTCAGGCCTCGGCGACGGCCTTGAGGTTCTTCAGCGTCTGGGCGATGTTCTTCACCAGGAGGCTGTGACGGTTGTGCTTCTGGAAGAACTCCATGTCGAGAATCGGCGAGTCGAAGCTCTCGGTGACCCGGCAGCCTGAGCCAGTCGCCTCGATCTCGTAGCGCCACAGCGTGCGGCGGCCGTCCTGGGCAGGCACCTCGAAGGCCCATTCCCGACCCGGCTCGGCGGCCACGACGACACAGCCGGCGTCCCACTTCATGTCGCCGTTCTGGTTGTAACCGCGGAACTTCACACCGACTGAGGGACCGGTCGAGCCGTCCTCCCACTCGGACTTGTAGCACTCGGGGCTGATCTCGCTGATGCGGGACAGGTCCGTCAGGATCCCGTACACCGCCGCTGGGCTCGCGGCAATGTCGATGCTGGTGCTTGCGGTGGTCTCAACCATGTGCGCTGTCCTTCTTCGGGAGTGGGAGCAGCGAGAGGCTATCGACATGCAACCCGCAGAATTGCATTCGATTCCAGGTGAGGCCATCTGGCAACATGCGAAGCCGGGCCAAGACCGGTCGCCGAGCACCTGCTCGTGCACGCGCACTATGAGACCCCACCCATCGAGAGGATTCGCCTGCCATGAGCACTGCCGGACCGCTCTCGGGTCGCGTCGCACTGGTGACAGGAGTTTCCCGGGACGCGGGTATCGCAGCTGCCCTTGCGCAGCGGCTGCATAAGCTCGGCGCCACGGTCGATGCAACCGGCTGGCCCGCTCACGACGCCGAGATGCCGTGGGGCGAACAACCCCTGTCGCCGATGCCGTTCGTCGTCCACCGCCACGATCTCGAACAAGCCGAGACGGCCAACTCCCTAATCGATGAGGTCATCGAGAGGCACGGCCGGCTGGACATTGTCGTCGCAGCTCATGCCCGCAGCTCGCACCAGTCGATGTCCGAGGTTGAGGCAACGGAACTGGACCGTTGCTGGGCCGTCAACGTGCGCAGCATCGTCCTGCTTACCCAGCGATTCGCACAGGTTCACGAACCAGCACCGCCGTCAGCGCCGCCTGCCGGTCGAATGATCTGGTTCACCAGCGGCCAGCACCTCGCACCGATGGACGACGAGATCGCCTACGCCGTTTCCAAAGGCGCGCTGCATCAGATGACAGCGTCCATCAACCACGCGCTCGCAGCCACTCGAATTGTGGCCAACTGCATCAACCCGGGCCCAGTTGACACCGGGTACGCAACGGCCGACATGCACCAAGAGATGCGTGAGCGCTTCCCCGACCAGCGGTGGGGCGCCCCCGATGACATCGCCAACCTCGTCGAGTTCCTGGTCACCGACAGCGGCGGCTGGATCCGAGGCCAAGTCATCGACGCCGAAGGCGGCCTCGACCGCGCCCCTCGCCCTCGCCAGGACGATGCCGTGGCGGAGTCTGCTGGAAAGCCAACCGGCGTCCATCGGAGGAATGAGATGGAACAGCTCCGCTCCGAGTGGGATTGACGTGACGCACTGCGGTATCGGCTGACGGTCGTGCGGATTTCCCGCTCGAAATGGTGACGGACGTTGGCGGCGCCCCCGTTCCGCCCAGGACACAACGTCAAGGTGGCAGAGAAGGCCGCTAGATGAAGGGGGGAGGGGGGGTCTTGGCAAGTTTCTGAAAGGTGTCATGCCATGTCCACCGGCCAAGCTGGCGACCAGACCGCTGGCGCGTGGAGTCAAGTCCTAGACGAGGCCCGGGAGATCCGGAGCAAGCAGGACAATCGCCTCGCGAATGCGCAGCGACAATCTCAACTGATTGTCGCAGGGTTCCTCGCCATGACGGCGATCTTGGTGACCGCCGTCTCCGTTTCCGTCGCAGCTCGACCAGAAGCCGCCGACACCTCGGTTTCCGAAGGCGAACTGGCGCCCTACGTTGCTGGTGCCTTCGCGGGGTTCGCACTCGTCAATGGCGTCACATGGATGCGTACCCACACCTTGGCGCGACACTGGAGAGAGGTCGCCGAGTTCGACGCGCTGACGAGTTTCCCCGGAAGCGTTGACGCAGTGCCACGGCTACAGCGCCACCTCGTGAACACCTACTTGGACCACTTCAACCACAACGAAGAAATTCTGACGAAAGTCCAGCGACGGGTCGGCGCCCAAGCAGTTCTGACTCTCCTATTCGTCTACACGGTTCCACTTGGGTGGGTGTTACTGTGACGATCGTGGGCTCAAAGACGGCGCTCAGGGATCGCGGGACGCGCTACCCAGGCGCCGATGTCAGCCGTGGATTGATATTCGACTTCGGGCTGCCATCTTTGTGGCGGCGAGTGTGGGGCCGTCTCAAGCGTGATCGGCGTCCTGAGCGCGTTCGGAATGGCGACGCTGCGCGTCACCGCAGCCAGTCTTGCGACGTCAGTCGAACTTGATCACCGACCGGACGACCCTGCCTGCGCGCATGTCAGCGAAGCCGTCGTTGATCTGATCGAGGGTGACCATCGCCGACACCCATTCGTCGAGATGCAACCGGCCTTGGAGATACAGCTCGACGAGCCGCGGCATGTCAATGCGGAATCGGTTCGATCCCATCGCCGATCCTTTCAGCGTGCGCCCCCGCAACAGGTGCATCCCGTCAACGGAGATCTTCTGATCCGCCGGGATAATGCCGACGATCGTGGCAGTTCCGCCCAGGACCAGCATGTTGAATGCCTGCTCGGCAGTGGTGTTCATGCCCAGGCATTCGATTGCGTGGTGCACTCCCCCGCCGGTCAGGTCCAGCACCGCCTCGACAGGGTCTGATTCGAGTGGGTTCACCGCATCGGTTGCGCCCAGCATGCGCGCCAGCTGCAGCTTGTCGGGATTCGTGTCGATGGCAATTACTCGGGCCGGTCCCATTCCAGGTGATCGCTGGCACCAGGAGGCAGCTTGACCGTGATGTCCGAGCAGGTGGACGGCTGTCCCGACAAGCAGCGTTCGCACTCGCCGCAGAAGACGGAGAGACAGGTGATCACATGGTCGCCTGGCTTGACATACGTGACGTCGCTGCCGACCGCTTCGACGACTCCGGCCGCTTCGTGACCAAGCACTGCCGGCAGTGGATGCGGGAAGAGCCCCTCAATGAAGTGCAGGTCGGAATGGCAGAGGCCGGCATAGGCGGTGGCGATCAGGACCTCACGAGGACCAGGGCTGCGTGTCGCGACTTCAGTGATCTCCATCGGCTGGTGCGTCTTGTGCAGGACTGCCGCCTTCATGTGGGCGCCTTTCGATCGGATTGTCTCTCCGGCCCGGGGCCGCTCTGTCAGCGAGGTTGGTACAAGACATAGGACGCGAGTGCGGCCCACTGCTCAACGCGCGATCCACCAAGAGAGTGGGTTCGCTGAACTGGCTCACACCCCGAATTGGACCTCGGTGAGCTCTTGTGACGCGTCCCACAGCCGCCGTTGCAGCTCCGCATCGCGTGACCGGGCGCTTGAGGGCACCAAGACCGGATGGCCGCGCATCTCCATGAAGCCGTCCGGCCCGTAGAACTGGCCGCCGGAAGCGGCGGGATCGGTCGCGGCCCGCAGCGTCGCGAGGGCGCCCATGGCTGCGCTGTGCCGCAACGGCCCGATCAGCGGATGGACAATCCGTATGCCCGGGAAATGTCGCAGGATCCCCGTTTCGGACCAGCCCGGATGGGCCGCCAACGCTACAGTCGGAGCCCCTGCAGCCACCAGCCGGCGCTGCAGCTCGCGGGTGAACAGCAGGTTCGCCAGCTTCGACCGGCCGTACGCAGCGGATTGGCTGCGGCCTTGCGCGACTCCGAAGCGTTCGAAGTCAATCCGTGAGCGGTAGCGGTGAGCGTTGCTGCTCACCGTGACAACCCGCGAACCGGCAACGGGTACCAGCCGGTCCAGCAACAGGCCAGTCCAGGCGAAGTGGCCGAGGTGGTTGGTGCCCATCCGGATCTCGAACCCGTCGGCGGTCTGACGGCGCGGAGTGTGAAAGACCCCTGCGTTGTTGACGAGCAGGTCGATTCGCTCGAACCGATCCCCGATGGCTGACGCCGCTTCACGCACCGAATTCAGCGACGCCAGGTCGAGCTCCTGCAGCACGAGGTCAGCACCGGGATGTTCGGCCCGGATGGCATCGACCGCCGTTCCCCCCTTGTCGAGATCCCGCACCGCAAGCACCACCATCGCACCACGGCCTGCCAAGGCCCGCGCCGTCTCGAGACCGTTCCCCGAGTTGGCGCCCGTCACAACCGCCATCCGCCCCGATTGATCAGGAATGTCCGTCGCAGTCCACTTGTCGCTGGTCACAAGATCAGTCAGTCTGGCGGTAGCCCGCGAAGCGTCGGAGACGGAGGCTGTTGGTCACGACGAACAGCGACGATATGCCCATGGCACCTGCAGCGATCATCGGGTTCAGGATGCCAAGCGCCGCAAGCGGGATCGCAGCGGCGTTGTAGGCGAAGGCCCAGAACAAGTTGCCCTTGATCGTCGACAGTGTGCGGCGCGACAGCGCGATGGCATCCGCGACGGCACGCAGATCGCCGCTCACGACGGTGAGATCGGAGGCCTCGATGGCCACGTCGGTACCAGTCCCGACGGCAATGCCGAGATCGGCCTGCGCGAGCGCCGGGGCGTCGTTGATGCCATCGCCCACCATCGCCACGCGCTTCCCGTCGGCTTGGAGTTCTTGCACGACGGCGGCTTTGTCACCCGGATAGACCTCGGCGATCACAGACTCGATGCCGACCTTGGCTGCGACCGTCCGGGCAGTGCGCTCGTTGTCACCGGTGAGCAGCGTGACCGCCAGACCTTGGTCGTGCAGTGCCGCAATCGCCTCCTGCGAGGTCGACTTGATGCGGTCGGCGACCACCAGGACAAGCTCGGCTGAGCCGTTGCGACCGGCAAGGACGGCTGTCGCCCCTGCGGCCTCGGCGCTCCCGGCCAGTTCAGCGACAGGTCCGGGCACGTTGTCGAACAGGCTGCGTCGGCCCACTCGAACCTCCACGCCGCCGATCGTCGCCGTCACCCCGGAGCCCGGCGTGGTCTCAAAGTCATCCACCTTGGCCAACCCGTCGACGGAGCCAGCAATCGCTTGAGCAATCGGGTGCTCCGACAGCGCCTCGGCCGATGCCGCCAGCCGGTGCACCTCGTCACGCTCGGCGGCCGGAAGCTCGCCCGCATGGACGCCGGCGAGCGTCATGGCTCCCTCGGTGAGCGTGCCGGTCTTGTCCACCAGCACGACGTCCACCGAGCGTGTGTCCTCGAGGACTTCGCCTCCCTTGATGATGACCCCGAGCTGTGCGCCGCGACCGGTCCCCACCATGATCCCGAGCGGCGTCGCCAACCCGAGGGCACAGGGGCAGGCGATGATCAGCACCGCTACGGCCGCGCTGAACGCTTCACTCGCCGCGTTGCCCAGCGCCGACCACGCCACCAGCGTCACGATTCCCGTCACAAGGGCGAAGGGCACGAACACCGCCGCGACCCGATCGGCGAGACGCTGCACCTCTGCCCGGCTGCCTTGGGCCTGGGTGACGAGCCGGATGATCTGGGCCAGCGCCGTGTCGGCGCCCACCTTCGTCGCCTCGACGACGAGCGAGCCGTTCGCATTGATGGTGGCGCCGATCACCTCATCGCCGGGCCCTACCTCGACCGGCACCGGCTCACCGGTCACCATCGACGCATCGACCGCCGAACGCCCCTCGGCGACCACGCCGTCAGTGGCGATTCGCTCCCCCGGCCGGACCACGAACCGCATCCCGACCGCCAGATCAGCGAGCGCGACCTCGCGCCCGTCGACCAGCCGAGCTGTCCGGACACCCAGATCGGCCAACACCCGGATCGCATCGCCGGAGCGGCGCTTGGCTCGAAGCTCCAGCCATTTTCCCAGCAGGATGAGCGTCACGATCACGGCGCCGGTCTCGAAATACACATGGCCGTCGCCGACACCGGCAGCCGACACGGTCAGCGACCAAGCCAGCGCCGACAGCGACCCCATCGACACGAGCGTGTCCATGGTGGTGGCGCCGTGCCGCAGGTTCACCGCTGCCGCCCGATGGAACGGCCACCCCGACCCCACGATCACCACCGTTGCCAGCACTGCAACCGGCCATTCCCAGCCGCCGAACTGCAACGCCGGGATCATCGAGACCAGCGCCGACGGCACCGTCAGTGCCACACCGATGACCAGGCGAGTCAGCAGGTCTGCTTGGCGTCGCAGCTCGGATGCGGCACCTTCGCCGGCAGCGATGACTGAGTAACCCAGCGCATTGATCTCGGCGGCGACGATCGCCTCGTCGAGCGATCCGTCATGGGTGATCGTGGCGCGCCCGGTGGCGAAGTTCACATTCGCTGCAGCCACGGCATCCAGGTGGTCGAGCCGACTCTGGATCCGGCTCGCGCAGGCGGCACAGGTCATCCCGTCGATTGCCAGGTCGGATCGAACGGTTGCCTCGGCGGCCACGCGTCCAACCTAGAGGTTCCACTCGGCTGGAAGGTCAAGTCGACTAGCGGGATCGGCTGATCACCTGGCAGCGATTGGGGTCAGTGCATGATGCCGGGTCGAGCCCTTGTGCCCGCCTCAGCAGCGCAGCCAGCTCTTTGCGGGCCGACCGCAGCTGGGCGACTTGGGCGTCGATGGCATCCACGTGGGCCTCGATGAGCGCCGTGGTGTGCGCGCACGAACGCTCGCCGACGCTCTTGAGCTCAAGCACCGAAGAAATCTCGGCCAATGACAGACCAGTGGCCTGCGCATCCCGGATGAACCGCAAGCGCGCCACCGCGTCGCCCTCGTACTCGCGGTACCCGCTCGCTGTGCGGTCTGGTTCATCCAGCAGACCGATCGACTCGTAATATCGAATCGTCTTCGTGGTCGCCCCGCAGCGATCGCCCAGCTCCCCGATCCTCATACGCACGACCGTACCTGACCTCCCCGCCTCAACCTTCCAGCCAGAAGGAATCCCGACGGAGGAGCCGCGTTCAGCCTCGGACGAACTGGGCGACCGTCTCGATGTTGAGCTGACCGGCGAGCCCAGCTGTGCGGTGCACAGAGGCTGCCCGCCACTCGTCTGAGGACGACATTGCCAGCAATGCGCCCCGGTTGGGGTACTTGGCGATCGCGACTTCGTCCCACAGCTCCTCGACCTGGCCGAGTGCCAGGAACGTCACGTCCGCCGCGAACTGGATCTCGCCGCCGTAGTCCTGGATGATCTTCATGACCGCTCGGCCGTAGAGCTGGTACGCCTCGTAGCCGGTGAGATCGGTTTCCCGCCCGTCCTCGTACTCGGCCTTGTCTTTGAACTTCAGCAGGTTGACCATGTAGATCGGCCCGTCGGGACCGGGCTGCATCATCTCGTCGATGCGCCCCGGGCTCGTGGGCATCACCTCGTTGACGACCTCCATCAGGTCACCCTCCTGTCGTGGACGTGGATCCCATCAGTCAACAACATCCATGGGCCAGAGACCTAGGGTCGGTTCCTCACGACATCGGGGGGATCCATGGCCGATCTGGTGACACGAACCCAAGCAGCGCCCGTCGTGTTGGGTGCAATTGCCTTCGGCAAACCCAAGGAAACGACTCGCGACCATCCCCTGGCAACCGACGACTCCTGCAATGATCTGCTTCGAGCCTTCATCGAGCTCGGCGGCGAGGAGCTCGACACGGCGAGGCTGTACCAGAACGGCCACAGCGAGGCGGTCATCGGCCGGCTGCCGGCGAGCGCCCCCATCAGGGTGGGCACCAAGTATCACCCCACCCTCGACGGAGGCCCGGTCACGCAGATGGAGCAGTCGCTCACAGCCTTGCAGCGCGACTCGGTGTCGATCTACTACATCCACATGCCCTCGACAGCGATCCCGCTCGAAGACACGCTCGCCGAGATCAACGAGTGCCATGCTGCCCGCCAGTTCGAGCGGTTCGGCCTGTCGAACTTCCCCGCTTGGCAGGTTGTCGAGATCGCTCAGTACTGCCAGCGCCAGGGGTACGTGATGCCGACCGTGTACCAGGGGGTGTACAACGCCCTGAACCGCACAGCGGAGTACGAACTTGTCCCGGTGCTTCGCAACTACGGCATCAGCTACTACACCCACGGGTCGCTCGCGAGCGGGTTCCTCACCGGCAAGTACCGCAAGGGTGTCGAGCCGGTGAAGGGGGTCGACCGCTTCGCTCAGCCGCGCCGCGTCAGGCAGTACCAGGAGCGCTACCTGCACCGGGATGAGATGTTCGCAGCGCTCGATGCCATCACAGCCGCCGCGTCAGCAGCCGGCCTCAGCACGCTCGAAGCGGCCGTGCGCTGGACCCAGCATCACTCCGCCGTCGATGCATCGCTGGGCGATGCGGCGCTCATCGGCGTGTCACGCATCGAACAACTCGAGCCGATCATGGCGGCGTCAGGGGGCGGACCGCTGCCAGATGCCGTCGTCGAGGCATTCGACATGGCGCACGACTGCGTGAGGATGAAGTCCGAGTACTACATGCAGTACCCCTACCCCACCGAGGGCAGTCCCTGGCGCTCGCGCTATTGACGCGGCGCTGGCGCCGCCGCCTATCGCAGACTGCTCGAGAGGTCGGTCTGGTCAGGTCCGGCCGACGAGCAACGTGAGCTGCCCGCGTTGCTGCTTGCCCGTCTGCAGTACTCGTCCCGTCGGCACTGTCTCGATGGAGACCATTCCGTCGTCGAATCCTGCGCTGACGGATTCAGCGACGAGGTCCATGTCGCGCATCGGGCCCCAGAAGGGCTCGTGGTTGTTGTAGGTGTCCCAGTCGATCATCGCCTGAGTGACGGGATCGACGCCCGCGTACCCGGCGAAGTCACCGTGCACCATGAGCCCGCCCGGAGCGAGCAGACGGCGGCACTCGGCCAGGGTTCTCCGCAGCGCCGCAGGGGCAATCTCGTGAATCACGATGTGGGACACGATGAGATCGAAGCTGGCGTCGGGGAAATCGGTGCACTCGGCGTTCTGCTGGGAGAAGTGCACCGCCCGGCCCAGCAACTCGGCTCTCGCATGCGCGTACCGCAGCACTGGCGCGCCCAGGTCGATGGCGTGGACCTCGGCGTCACCGAACGCGTCGACGTAGGGCAGCGTGGAATTGCCGGCGGTGCAGCCCATGTCCAGAATGCGCCGCGGCGAGAACTCGGGGTGCGAGACCGCCAGGAAGTTCTGGCAGATCGACTGCCCGTAGTCGTCATTGAGGGCGCCCATCTGGCCCATCGCGTACACGTAGACGCCGCGGTCGAACACCGCTCCGGCCGACACGTCGTCGTCGGTGTACTCGCCCCGGTAGCCGCCTGGCATGGCATGGATGTCGACCTCGGCGTTGTACCAGGGGATCTCAAGATCGGGGTCGAGGCGCAAGGACCCAAACCCTGCATCGGCTGCACGCGCACGCTCCGCGAGATCGTCGGCCTGGCGAGCCACGGCATCGCCGACCGAGCTCCACAGCAGGTGCTGGCTGGACCGCCGCACCGAGCTCCACAGCCGGTAGTACGTGTCCGAGCTCAGTGCTTCGCGGACTTCGTGGCGATCGGCCGGTTCGGCGCCGTGCTCGGAGACCCACCGGTCCCGCACCCGACAGTCATAGATCTCCCGCACGCCGGGGCTGACCCGGGTCGCGATGTGCGACTTCAGCGCCTGGACGAAGCTCTCGCGTGCGACCTCGTCGTGCGTCTCATCGGGAAGGAGTGCGTGTCGTTGCTGGCTCATCTGGCTGTCCCCTGTCTATAGCTCCGCGAAGGCGCGGTCGACGATCTCGAGATACCGGTCCTCGGTCTCGCCAGCCAGCGCCTCTTCGCGCATTTCCTCGAACACGCGGTACACGCGACCTGCGAACGCCGCCGCCTCGACCGCTCGGGCTGCGATCTGGTCGCCGTCGGGTCGGTACGCCTCGATCGCCTCTGCCACCTCGATGCCGGCGTCGGCGAGCACCGCTTCGAGCGTGGTCTGCCGCTCCCGCAACGCCCACACCTCAGCCGCCAACGCCGTCACGATCGCCAGGACGGCATCGGTCGCACCTTCGTCATCGAAGAACGTCGGCCGGGCGCCGCGCGCCATTGTCGGATAGCTCCGCCCTTCGGTCGGCTGAGCTTGCGGCGCTACGGGTTCGCCCATCACTCCAGCTTCCCAGAAACTCATTCGCCCGGCCGACTGCCCTGTCCGTATTGTGCCTCGTCGGTGCCGGTCATCGGGCGGGCTGTCGCTATACACCTCAATACACCACTAGGTGTAAAATGTACCCATGAGCCGGACAAACATTGACATCGACGACGAGCTGATCGGACGAGCGATGAGCAGATACGGGCTTAGAACCAAGCGCGATGCAGTGCATTTTGCGCTGGAACACCTCGTCGGAGGCGAACCGATGAGCATCGAGGAGCAATTGGCCACCAGGGGCATCGGTTGGGACGGTGACCTCGATGCCATGCGTGCCGACCGGTTCGGAGACTGGGGACAAGAACCCGATGCTTCTGGCTGACTCATCCGCGTGGGTCGAGCACCTGCGCGGTGCCGATTCCGATGTCGCGTTCGCACTGCTCGATTCGATTGAGCAGCACGAAGTGTCGGTTATCGATCCGGTCGTGCTCGAAGTCATGGCTGGCGCCCACGCCGGGGCTGTCGGCCGAACTCAGCGAGTCTTGGAAGCTCAGCACTTCGAAACTCTGGAACCCTGGCGAGACTTTCTCTCCGCGGCAACGATCTACCGGGAGCTGCGGCGGCGAGGCATCACCATTCGCTCCCAGATGGACGCTGTGATCGCTGCAGTGGCCATCCGGCTCGACACTCCTGTCCTCCACCGCGACCGCGACTTCGACGTCATCGCACTGCACACGCCCCTGCAAATCGTGACTGTCTGAATCAGCTCGACCTCAACATGGGTCACCATTCAGAGGATTATGTAGTAACATTACTACATAACTGGAGGCAGGATGTCCACGATCAAGCTCACCAGCCGCGAGTTCAACCAAGACACGGGACGCGCAAAGAAGGCAGCGCACGACGGACCGGTCTACATCACCGACCGCGGACGGCCCTCTCACGTCCTGCTCACGTTCGCCGACTACACACGCCTCGCCGGAAACCGAGCCAGCATCATCGACCAGCTCGCCGACCCTCCAGGAATCGAGGACATCGATTTTCATGCGCCTGCGTCGCGCCAGACGGCTCAGCCCGCAGCGTTCGATTGATGTTCGTCCTCGACACAAACATCGTCTCCGAGCTCCGCAAAGCACGCTCAGGCAAGGCCAACCGCGGAGTCACCGAGTGGGCGAGCGCTGTGCCCACCGCGCTCATGTTCATGTCGGTCGTCTCGCTGCACGAACTCGAACACGGCGTCCTCCTTGCCGAACGGCGTGACCCGGCGCAGGGCGAACTTCTTCGGACCTGGCTCGACGGCAGCGTGAGCTCGGCCTTCGAAGACCGGCTTCTCCCCGTCACTGCCGAGATCGCCCGCATGGCAGCGGCACTTCATGTTCCCGACCCAGCGCCCTTCCGAGATGCACTCATCGCTGCGACTGCCCTCCACCTCGACATGACCGTTGTCACCAGAAACCTCAGCGATTTCGAGCGATTCGATCAGCTCCGAGTCAGCAATCCTTGGGACTGATCCGTCGGCCGGCGGCGAACACGTCGAGGATCCAGGTGGTTGCCGGCGAGTAGACATCGATGAACACCGCCGGCTCGTCGCCGAGTACTTCGCCGCCGTGCGGCACGCCGCCTGGCGCATACCAGCCGTCGCCCGGCCCGATCTCGGCGGTTTCCTCGCCCAGTGTCAGGAGCATGTGACCCGACAGCAGCAGGCTGAACTGCTCGTGGGGATGACTGTGCATTTCATAGGTCGCACCCGGCTCGTAGACCGCCCGGATCAGGTGCATGTGCTCGCCGGTCACGATCTGCGCTTCGACCTGATCAGCGTCCCAGCGCGTCGTGTCGAGCTCGTCCCAGCGGAAGATGCGCAGACCCGTGATCTCAGCGCCGTGCTCGTTGTAATGCGTCTCGTTCAACAGCGGTTCGTTCATGCCGCTCCGTTGCTCCGACTGAACCGAAATGCGTCTTTCGCCGTTCTCGGCGCCGAACATACACTGGTGTCAGTGGCAGGCTCGCAGACCCGCCGACAGCCGCTCGAGGCACCTTGTGGGTGATGCCGTGCCCTCGTCGCCCGCTGGCGCTCGCACGATGTGGAACTACGCGCCGGAGCTGCCGCTGCGATCGGCGCCATTCCTGCGCTGGCCTCCCCGACCGGGCGCCATCGCAAAGCACCTCGGCCGCACGTGGCTCCCCCTGCGGTCCCGCTTCTTCATGCTGGCGGTGTCGTTCGGGATCTGGGCATGGTTCATGCCATCGCTCGAACGCACCCAGCGCTTCGAGCTCGGCTGGATCTTCGAGGTGTGGCTTCGCAACCTGATCCTCGTCACGATCGTGGCGGGCGGGCTTCACGTCTGGTTCTACGTCATCCGCCGCCAGGGCGACGCCCTGCGCTACGACGCCCGGCCGTTCGGCCGGAACAAGCGAGTGTTCCTGTTCGGGAACCAGGTGCGGGAGAACGCCTTCCTCACGCTCGTACCCGCCGTGCTGATCTGGACCGGGTTCGAATCACTGCTGTTGTGGGCCTACGCCAACGGGTACGCACCGACGATCGCTCTCAGTGACAACCCGGTCTGGTTCGTGGTGTTCCTGGCGATCATCCCGTGGTGGTCCGTCCTGTATTTCTCGGCCCACCACCGGTTGCTGCACACCGGCCCGGCGTACCGCCGCGTCCATTCGTGGCACCACCGCAACGTGAACGTCGGTCCGTGGTCCGGGCTCTCGATGCATCCCGCCGAGCACCTCGTCCTGTTCTCCGACGTGGTGCTGCTATTGCTGGTGCCGTCTCACCCGGTGCACCTCTACTTCATGACCATGCACCACGGCATCGGGGCACCGTTGTCGCACACCGGCTACGACGCCCTGTTGCTGGGGCCGCAGAAGCGCCGGCAGGCCCGCTTCGAGCTGGGCGATTTCCACCACCAGATCCACCACCGGTTCATCGAGTGCAACTACGGCGGACCCGAGTCGCCACTGGACGAGTTGATCGGCTCGTTCCACGACGGAACTCCGCAGGGCGACGGGGTGCTGGCTCACCGCCATCGCGAGCGGTCGAGCACCCGCACGACCAGAAAGGACACCAGAAGGGATCACGGTGCCGGAGCCGGCTGAGCGGGGGGCTCACAGATGTTCTTGATCCTGTGGGCCACACCCCGTTCGATCTCGACGGCGTTCGAATGGATGATGCGCCAGCGAGGCGACTTCGAGTGCTTCCACGAGCCGTGGAACGAGCTCTACTACTACGGCGAGGACCGCCGGTCACAGCGCGACGCCCATGTCCCCGCACGGCCTGGCCACGGCTATGCGGCGTTCTGGGACGAGATCTCCGCGCTCGCCCAAGCGCAGAACGTGTTCGTGAAGGACTTCGCCTACTCCGTCGAGCGCAACCTCGACGATGCCAAGCTCTCGGCGATGACGCACACGTTCCTGATCCGGGACCCGAAGCGGGTTGTCCAGGGGCTCGGCCACTATTGGCCCGACTGCACGTGGGACGAGGTCGGGTTCGGGTCGCTGCATCGCCTGTTCCGCCGTATCGCCGACCGGGACGGCTCGCCCCCGCCTGTCATCGACGCCTCCGATCTGACCGGCGATCCGGAAGGAACCATCCAGGCCTATTGCGCCGCGGTGGGCATCCCGTTCATCGCCGAGGCGCTCTCGTGGGAACAGGGCGAGCGCGCCGAGGTGAGCTGGTACGGCGAGGGCACCGGTCCTTGGCACGACAAGCTTCGCCAGAGCACCGGCATCCAGCCGCCTCGCACCGAATACCCGCCGCTCGAGGAGACTCCTCGCCTTTACGAGTTCTACGAGCGATGCCTTCCACTGTTCGAGGACATGGCGACGTACAAGCTCGATCCGGCGGCGCAAAGGGCGTGAGTCCAGCGGCCCTCCGTTCTTCTCGATCCCGAGGCAGTTACGTCGGCGACACAACAGCGACGGGCAGACCCGGGCTTGTGCCGGGTCGGCCGCCTCTGTAGACGTAGGCCATGCGACGGCTCGCGATCGGTCTCCTTGCAGCGTTTCGAAGGGTCTCGGCATTCGTCCGGCAGGTCCGCGGCAAGACGCTCGACGATGTTGCCGACCAGCGCGTCACAAGCGGCCAGTCCTGGAACGAGTTCTGCGATTCGCTGAAGGCGGCGGGAGCTGCGCTGAATTTCCCCGGCGCTCCGCGGGACCCATTCAGCCAAGCCGAGGGGTACCGCTACCTGAGCCGTCTCGCTCGTGCGGGCCTGAATGCGTTCGTCGAGCACGCCGACCCCAAGGCGCCCGTGCTGCATCGCGTCGTTGACGAAACCACCAAGCTGGGCGCCGACAATCCCGACAACCACTACCTGACCGCTGCGCTCGGCGGGAGCTACGAGTACAAGATCACCGGAAAGCGCAACGACATCGCCTATCTGAGCTTCGGAACACAGTCCGGCAACTACGGCCAAGGCCGCGGCTTGCCTCCCACCGGCTACATCGAATCCGATGAGATCGAGATGGACCCCGACGGGAACTTCGAGCTCGTGCTCAGCAGCACTCCCCAGGGCGCCAACTGGCTGCCGATGACGCCGGAGACCGGAACCCTGGTGGTCCGCCAGACCTACGGGGACCGCAGTGCCGAAACCCCGGCGGATCTGACCATCGAGCGCATCAACTGTCCTCCCGACGAACGCCGCCCCTCTCACCTGACTGCACGGGCGCTGGATGAAGGCTTGAAGAAGGCAGGCGCGCTGGTGATGGGTGCACCCTTGCTGTTCGCCAAGTGGGTACGCGACTTCGCCAAGCACAGCAACGAGCTGCCGATGTTCGACCCGGACGTGTCACTCGCGGCGGGCGGGGACCCGAACATCACCTACTACCACAGCCACTGGGCGCTGGCGCCCGACGAGGCACTAGTCATCGAAGTCATGCCGCCCGAGTGCGAGCACTGGAACTTCCAGCTCAACAACTACTGGATGGAATCGCTGGACTACCGCCACTTCACGATTCATACGAACATGGCCCTGGCCCACTACGAATCCGACGGCTCGGTGCGCCTGATCGTGGCGCACGACGATCCTGGCCTGGCGAACTGGCTCACCACCGCCGGCCATTCGTCCGGCACGATGTGTTTCCGGTGGGTGCGGGCGGCCCAGCATCCCCAGCCGGGGTGCCGGGTGGTCAAACTGGCCAGCCTGCGGGACTAGCCCATTGCCAGGACTCCCCTGCAGCCGGAAGGTGTCATGACTTCCACCGACTACGAGCATCCCTATCGCCCCATCCCGGTCAGGATCTTCAACCGGGTTGGCACCGCAGGCCTGCATGTCGGGCTCTCGGACCGCCTCGACGTGGGCACGCTGCGTGATGCCGCGCGACGCAAGACGGGCTTGGGGGACTTCGGCGACGACGGACACCTGGGTGCCCTCGAGGTGCTCGTCGAGTCAATCAACGACGAGGCCCGCCTGACCCCGACCGGCCGCCAGATTCAGAAGGCACGGCTCGTCGGGGCGCTGGTCCATCGGCTTCGCATCCAGGACCTGCTCAAGCGGCATCCCGAGATCGACGACATCGATCTCGGCACGATCATCCTGGTCACCGGTTTGCAGCGCACCGGCACCACGCTGCTGCAGCGCTTGTTGAATTCCCATCCGGAGGTCCGGGGCATCTCGGGGGCCGAAGCGCTGGTGCCGGTGTCGGCTGCCGACGAGCGGGCGCAGCGGGCTCGCCGATGGCGTGCGGTGCTGGCCCAGCGGACCGTCTCCTACCTGGCACCGGAGTTCATGGCGATCCATCCGGTCGGGCACGACCAGGCGGAAGAAGACGTCCTGCTGCTCGATCTGAACTTCATGAGCCAGTCGGCCGAAGCCATCATGGGGGTGCCGAGCTATTCCCGCTGGCTCGAAGAACAAGACCACACCCAGACCTACGAGTACTTCCGCCGGGTCCTGCGGGTGCTGTCGTGGCAGCGGCCCGGCAGCACCTGGGTGCTCAAGACCCCGCACCACCTGGAGTACCTGGACGTGTTCGGGAAGGTGTTTCCCGATGCGACCGTCGTACAGACCCACCGGGATCCCCGGGTGACTCTCGCATCGTTCTGCAGCATGGTTGCCCACGGCAGAGGCATCTTCAGCGATTCGGTTGGCCCGACTGAGATCGGGCGGCATTGGTGCTACAAGACGCATCGGATGGTGGAGCGGGCCATGCAGACCCGCGCTGAGACTTTGGGCGGTCGATTCGTCGACGTCTCCTACTACGAGCTGACGGATGACCCGATCGGCGAGGTCCGGCGGATCTGCGAGCTGGCGGGGATCGGTCTCGGCAAACGTGCCGAGCGGGAGGCCGAGCAGTACCTGGCGGCGAACCCGCAGAACCGGTTCGGCAAGCACAACTACCGGCTTGAAGACTTCGGCCTGAGCGAGCAGGTCGTCGACGAGACGTTCGCTGCCTACCGGGAGGCCTACGCCATCCCGTTCGAAGCGGCCGTGCGTGAGCCGTCAGGCACCGATCTGTCGTCGGCCGGCGAGACATCTGCTTCGCAAAAGCGGGGACGACCGCAGATCGGCGACGGCGGAATCGTCAACGCGGTGACTGCAGCGGTGCGCGATCTCGGCAACCCGAAGACGCCGGACATCGAACCGGTCCCCGAAGACGTGCGGATCGACGGCAAGACATGTCTGGTCACCGGGGCCAACAGCGGACTGGGCAGGGCTGCTGCCATCGAGCTTGCACGGCGCGGCGGCAACGTGATCCTGGCCTGCCGCCCCGGTCATGAGGGCATCTGCGACGAGATCAAGCGAGCGTCCGGATCGGACACCGTCGAGCTGTTCGAGGTGGACCTCGCAGATCTCAGCTCCGTGCATCGTTGCTGCGACGAGTTGGCGCAGCGAGGCACCATGATCGACATCGCGCTCTTGAACGCTGGCCTGATGGCACCCACCTCTCAGCAGACCCCGCAGGGCTACGACGTCATGTTCACAGTCCACTTCCTGGCCAGCCGGGTGATGATCGACCGGTGGCTGGCCGACGGAGTCCTCTGTCCGTCGGGGCGGAACGGCGAGCCTCCGAGGATCGTGTTTGTCTCGTCGGAATCACATCGGTCGGGGGCGACCATCGATTTCGACCGTCTCGGTGCGTACTCCGACTACGGCATGAAGGACGCTATGCGGCACTACGGGCTCAGCAAGCTCGTCCTCTGCACGTTCGCCACCGAGCTGTCGCGTCGCCTGAACCCGGGCGAGGGCACCTCCGTGGCCGTGCATGCGCTGTGCCCGGGAGGTGTCGCCACGAACATCGCCCGCGATGCCCCGGCGGTGTTGAAGCCGGTCCTCGATCCGGTGCTGCGGCGCTTGTTCCGATCGCCCACCGAGGCGATCGCGCCGATCACTTACCTCTGCTGTGCCCCTGAAGCGGGCGGCTCGACCGGGCTCTACCTGCACCTCATGCAACGCAAGCAGGTGTCAGAGAGCGCAGCGGACCCTGTCAACGGGGCCAAGCTGTGGGAAGCCAGCCAAGTCCTGGTGGACGAATCGAGAGCTTCCGGATGACCGACACGCTGCCAGCCGAGCTGCGGCTGAGCCACCTCCAGCAGCTGGAGTGCGAGGCCATCGGGATCATGCGCTAGGTGGTCGCCCAGTGCGAACGACCGGTGATGCTGTACTCAATCGGCAAGGACTCGTCGGTCTTGCTGCACCTGGCCCGCAAGGCGTTCTTTCCCGGCAAGGTCCCGTTCCCGCTCCTGCACGTGGACACGACGTGGAAGTTCTCCGAGATGATCTCGTTCCGGGACCGGATGGCGGACGAGATCGGGTTCGAGCTGATCACCCACACGAACCCCGACGGCGTCGCGCAGGGCATCAACCCGTTCGATCACGGGTCGAAGAACTACACCGACATCATGAAGACCCAGGCGCTGCGCCAAGCGCTGGACGCGGGCCGCTTCGACGCGGCGTTCGGCGGCGCCCGGCGCGACGAGGAGAAGTCACGGGCGAAGGAGCGGGTGTTCAGCTTCCGGGACTCGCACCATCGCTGGGATCCGAAGAACCAGCGGCCCGAGCTGTGGAATCTCTACAACGGGCGGGTCAAGGCGAGCGAGTCGATCCGGGTGTTCCCGCTGAGCAACTGGACCGAGCTCGACGTGTGGCAGTACATCGAGGCCGAGAACATTCCCGTCGTGCCGCTCTATTTCTCAGCGGAGCGGCCGGTGGTGGAGCGCGACGGCGTGCTGATCATGGTGGATGACGACCGGTTCGTCTTCGAGGCGGGCGAGGTGTCGGAGCTGCGCACGGTGCGGTTCCGCACGCTCGGGTGCTACCCGCTGTCGGGCGCCATCGAATCGACAGCCACCACGCTGCCCGAGATCATCGGCGAGATGGCGGCGGCAACACGCTCCGAACGGGAAGGCCGGGTGATCGACTTCGACCAGTCGGGCTCGATGGAGGAGAAGAAGCGCGAGGGGTACTTCTGATGGACCCTGAGCACGACCTGCTGCGTTTCCTGACCTGCGGCAGCACTGACGATGGCAAGTCAACCCTGATCGGCCGCCTGCTGGCCGACTCGAAGCAGATCTATTCCGACGTGCTCGCGAGCCTCGAAGCTGACTCGGTCACCCAAGGCTCGGCGGGCGACCGGGTCGCCCTGGCGCTGCTGTTGGACGGTTTGCGGGCCGAGCGGGAGCAGGGCATCACCATCGATGTCGCCTACCGCAACTTCTCCACGGCCCGGCGCACATTCATCATCGCCGACACCCCGGGCCACGAGCAGTACACGCGCAACATGGCGACCGGCGCATCGACCTGTCAGCTGGCGGTCATCCTGATCGATGCCCGCCACGGGATGCTCCCCCGGACCAAGCGCCACAGCTTCATCATCAGCCTGCTGGGCATCCGCCATGTCGTCGTCGCAGCCAACAAGATGGACCTGGTCGGCTGGTCCGCCGAGCGGTTCGCCGAGATCTGCGAGGACTACCGGTCCTTCGCCAAGACGCTCGACTTCGGCGAGCCGTATTTCCTACCGTTGTCGGCCCTGCTGGGCGACAACGTGGTCGTTGCGGGCGACAACCTCGGCTGGTTCGACGGGCCGCCGCTGCTGGAACATCTCGAGACCGTCGATGTCGATGCCGATGTGGACCTGGAGCACCTCCGCATGCCGGTGCAGATCGTCACCCGGCCGAACCCTGAGTTCCGCGGGTACGCCGGCACGGTTGCTTCGGGGGTACTCCGGCCAGGCGAAAAGGTGGTGGCCCTGCCATCGGGGCTCGGCTCGGCAGTGGAGCGCATCGTGACCTTCGACGGCGACCTCGACGTCGCCGGACCGGGCCGGGCGGTGACGGTGACCCTCGCCGATGAGATCGACATCAGCCGCGGCGACTTGTTCGTGAAGCCTGGCGACGAGCCGCAACGTGCTCACGAGCTCGATGCGATGGTGGTGTGGATGGACGACGCCGAGATGGAACCCGGCAGCTCGTACCTGCTCCAGTCGGCCAACACTGTTTCGAATTGCACGATCCGCAGCCTGCGGCACCGGGTCGACATCAATACCGGGGCCCATGAGCCGGCGCTGGGGTTGGGGCTCAACGACATCGGACGCTGTGTTGTGGCGTCGGACCGGGAGCTGGCGTTCGACCCGTACCGGTCCAACCATGCAACCGGGTCATTCGTGCTCGTGGATCGGCTCTCGAACGCCACCGTGGGTGCGGGGATGATCGTCGGCGCCGCCTCTGCGTGGGATCACGCGCCCGACGCTGCGCTGGTCCGGCAGCGCTCAGAGATCAGCGACGCCGAGCGGGCCATACGGTTCGGCCAGCAGCCGTGCACCATCCTGCTGACGGGGCTCACTGCTGCGGGCAAGTCCACCCTTGCCACCGCGCTCGAGCGTGAGCTGTTCGACCGGGGCAAGGTGTCGATCCGCCTCGACGGCGAGAACGTCCGCATGGGCATCTCCCGGGATCTGGGCTTCAGCGCCCAGGAACGCTCGGAGAACCTGCGCCGGGTGTCGGAAGTCGCCCGGCTGGTGAACGGTCAGGGGCTGATCGCGATTGCCGCCCTGGTGGCGCCCAACGGCGAGGTGCGCCAGCGTGCCCGTGACTTGGTGGGCGTCGACCGCTACGTGGAGGTGTTCGTCGACACGCCGATCGAGGTGTGCCGCGAGCGTGATCCCCACGGCCTGTACGCGATGGCCGACAGCGGCGAGATCCTCCGGTTCCCCGGCGTTACAGCCCGCTACGACCGGCCGGCAGACGCCGACCTGCGTGTCGACACGTCCACCGAGAGCGTCGACGAGTGTGTGGCAGCGATCGTGCGGGTGCTCACCGAGCGAGGCTTCCTCCGAGGACCGAGCACGCCGTGAACGACGGCGCTGGGGACGGGGACGCCGCGAACCAACCCGTCTCGCGCAACATCGTCCGCGCCGAAGGGCGGGTCAGCGGCGCCGACCGCGAGGCACACTTCGGCCACGCCGCCGTGACCGTGTGGTTCACCGGGCTCTCTGGCAGCGGCAAGTCCACCCTGGCGTTCGCCCTCGAAGAGGCGCTGCTGGAGCGTGGCGTCGCTGCCTACGTCCTCGACGGCGACAACGTCCGCTTCGGGCTCAACCGTGACCTCGGTTTCTCACCTGAGGACCGCACCGAGAACATCCGCCGGATCGGCGAGGTGTGCCGTCTCTTCCAGGATGCGGGCATCGTCGTGCTGACAGCGTTCATCTCCCCCTACGTCGCCGATCGCGACCAGGTGCGTGCCATCCACCCCGAAGGCACGTTCATCGAGGTGTTCGTCGACACGCCGCTGGAGGTCTGCGAAGCCCGCGACCCCAAGGGCCTCTACGTGAAGGCTCGCGCCGGCAAGATCCCCGATTTCAGCGGTATTTCCGCCCCCTACGAGCCGCCGCCATCACCCGAGATCACCATCGACACGACCCAGCCCCTCGACGCCTGCATCGCCCACCTCCTCGCAGCGCTCGGCGCAGCGCTTTGAGCCTCATTCCTTGCAGATCTTGGCGATCGTTTGGGGCGAGGCGTTCGCGACAGCGGCGATATCCCGCAGCGATGCTCCGTTTGCCTGGGCAAGCCGGATCGCAGTTGCCCATTGCGATGCCAGATCTTCCTTTTGACGGGTCAGTCTGCGAACGACGTTGAGAGCTGCCCCCTCTGAACTCGTGGCCATGTCGAGGCCAGAGAGATCCCAAATCGACTTGACGTTGCTCATCGTGCCTCCTCGATGCTGCGCAGCAGCTTCGCGATCACGTCCCGGATGATCACCGCTGCGACAAGCTCGTCGCTTCGACGTTCCACGATCTCGACGACCGCACCGAGTGCCTCCAGAGTGTGCGCCAGCTCCGATTCGTCGAGATCAACAGTGATCCGCACGCCGAGGAGCTTAGCCCTAGGATGTCCAATTAATTGACAGTGCGTCTATTCAGCGAACACGTCAAAGACGGCATACAGCCCCTCGGCATGCCCCTGATGTCTGACGCACCGTTCCTCGTCGCGCAGCCGGTCAACCGCAGCGCCGACCCCGGCGACATATCGAGGTTGAATGCCCGCTTCGAGGTCTACTGACCGCAATGCGCGGCTAGTCCCAGGTGCCGAATTGGAAGGCTTCGCTGGGCAGTGTTCGCCAGTGCTCCCAGACTTCCGGGTCGCCGGCTGTGACCTCGATCCCCGTGTGCGGTCGGCCCCACAGTCCGAGCAACACTTGGATCGGCGGCCCTTCGACGACCACGGCTACCGGCAACGCTGACTCAGGCAGCGGCTCTATGTTCACGCTGCCGACCTCGCTGCCGACCTCGCTGCCGACCTCGCTGCCGGCATCGACGAGCCGAGCAGTGAGCCGACCCGGGTCGCGTTCGAGCACGCGACGCATCGCCTGCAGGAAGAACCGGCACGTGTAGTCGGCGGCATCGAGCGCCTGTACCGGGGTCATGGAGTGTACCGGCGTCATGGAGTGCTCGTGACCCAGCGCCGACTCGACGTCGAGGCGGTGCATGCCGAGCTCGGATGCCGCGTGCCAGGCCCACAGCCGTGCGGTGCCTTCCCCGCCGGTCATCGAGAAGTAGCACTGCCGATCGGGATCGTCCACGAGGTGGTCGATCGCCGAGTGGGCCCACGCTGCAAGCTCTGCCTTCGGGGTGCCGGCGGGCTGGCGACCGCTCCGCTCGTACCCCCGTGCCCGGGACTCGGGATCATCGGGGGACGACGTGATCATCTCTTCCCACGCGATCCCGACGCGACCGATGTGCGAAGCAGCGTTGTACACCGTCCAGCCAGGACAGTTCGGAACCGGCACCGCCTGCTCTTGTTCGGTGCGGCCGTAGATGTAGTCAATGGCAGACCGCGCCGCCGCGACCCGCTCAGCATGATCCAGCATCGTCGACCCTTCTCGCCGCCACTATTCTCGGCGCGTACTTCGCCGATGCGACATTCCCACTCGCCGCGTGGTCAACCGATCCGACTATCCAGACAGCAACACGACACAGGGAGCCATGCCATGGGACAGATCAACGAGACGGCCGCCGCGTTCTTCGATGCGTGTGAGACCGGTCAGGGCTGGGACGGCTGTGCCCAGTACTGCACGCCCGATGCGTCGTTCGCTGCACAGTCCGAAGCGATCGGCGACCTCACCGACCTGCGCTCGTATGCCGAGTGGATGAAGGGCACGCTGATGATCCTGCCCGGCGCGACCTACGACCTGAAGTCGTGGGCCATCGACGAGGGGCGCAGCAGCGTCCTGGCCTATGCCGTGTTCAACGGCACCCACACCGGCGAGGGCGGCCCGGTGCCGCCGACCGGCAAGTCGGTCAGCTCGGACTACGTCTACGACATGCGGTTCGAGGGCGACAAGATCGCCCACATGACCAAGATCTGGCACTCCGGCGTCGCCCTGCAACAACTCGGCTGGGCCTAAACTTCGACGCCAGCGCTACCACCAGATCCGCCGGGGTCGAGGTGTGCCAGGAGACCAGATCGTGACGCCAATGCGGACGAACTGCCCACGTGACTGCTACGACAACTGCGGGATCGTGGTGCGCTCCGGCAAGGGCGGTCGGGTCATCGTCCAAGGCGATCCCGATCATCCAGTCAGCCGAGGAACGCTGTGCGCGAAGTGTGCAACGGCCTACAACGGCGTGTGGCAGGACCCCGAGGCCCGCCTCGCCACTCCGCTCCGCCGGGTCGGCCCGAAGGGCGAAGGCGCATTCGCACCCATCAGCTGGGAAGACGCCCTGGCCGAGACCGCGGAACGCACGCAGCAGGTCGTCGACGAGCGCGGCCCCGCGGCCGTGCTCCACACCCACTACTCGGGAACGATGTCGATGCTGGCGTTCATGTTCCCGCTGCGGTTCTTTCACCGCTTGGGCGCGACCGAAGTAGAGCCGGATTCGATCTGCAATCTGGCCGGACATATCGCGTGGACGTACATGTTCGGCACGTCCGTTGCGGGATTCGACCCGCGCACCGCGGCCGATTCATCGTGCATTCTCGTGTGGGGCGCCAACCCCTCTCACAGCGCCCCGCACATGGACAAGAACTGGCTGGGAGACTTCGACGGGTCCGTCATCGTCGTGGATCCGATACGCACGGCCACCGCGGCTCGGGCCGATCTTCACCTCCAGCCGTACCCCGGCACCGACGCCGCGCTGGCGTTTTCCATAGCGCACGAACTCGGCGCCATGGCGGCCTTCGACACCGAGTTCATCGCTGACCATGTCCAAGGCGTCGCCGAAGTGCTCCCCGCCATCGAGACGTGCACGCCGGAATGGGGTGAGGAACAAACGGGTGTCCCGGCTGGTGACATCAGGCAGGCTGCGCGGCTCTATGCGGCCGGGCCGGCGCTTCTGTGGGCCGGTCAAGGACTCCAACGTCAGCCCACGGGCGCAAATGTCATGCGTGCCGTCGGCTTGCTGCCGGCGCTGACTGGCAACATCGGCAAGCCCGGCGCAGGAATCAGCTACCTCAATGTTGCGGCGGCCATGCTGGGCGCGGACTTCGACGAGCTGTCCGGCACGTCACTGGCCCAAAACGGCGCTCCCAAGGTCAACCACATCGGCCTTGCAGCCAAGCTCGAGAACCCCGAACGATTCGGGGCGTTGTTCAGCTGGAACACGAACCCGGTCGCCTCGGCTGCCGAGCAGGACAGGCTCCGCTCGGCACTGTGCCGTGAGGACCTGTTCACCGTCGTCGCGGACTGCTTTGCGACAGACACGGTCGACTATGCCGACATCGTGCTCCCCGCCGCGAGCTTCCTGGAATTCGACGACCTCACGTTCAGCTATATGTCACCGATCGTGGGAGCGCAGCAAAAAGTCCGAGAGCCAATCGGCGAGGCGCTGTCGAATCAAGAGATCTTCCGCCGGCTCGCTGGGGCGATGGGCCTTGACGAGCCAGAGCTCCACGAGACCGACGACGTGTTGATCCAGCGGCTCCTCGACCAACTCGACCTCGGCCTCTCCTTTGCCGAGCTGGCAGAGCGAGGCCACGTGTACCTGGGCCGTGAGCCAGTCGATTTCTTCGCCGACCGACGATTCCGCACCCCGTCGGGTCGAATCGAGATCGCATCTGACGCTGCAACGGCGGCCGGTTTGGGGCGGGCTCCGGTCCCAACGGCTGACGCCCGTGAAGCCGACGGGATCTTCCGGCTTCTGTCGCCTGCCTCACAGTGGCGGCTCAACGACTCCCACGCCAACGACCGCACCATTGGCCGGCGAGCTGGTCCTGCAACCGTCACGATCCACCCTGCAGACGCGGCCGATCTGGGCATCGCGCACGGCGACCCGGTCCGCATGCAGAACAGTGCCGGCCAACTCGAGGTCGAGGCGAACGTGGCGGACATCGCACCTCGTGGCGTTCTTGTCAGCTACAAGGGACGTTGGCCCAAGCTGGAACCCAGCGGGGCCAACGTCAATGTCCTCCACGAGGCCATTTCTTCCGACATCGAGGGCTGCAGCGCAGTGCACGCCACGCGGGTCACGCTTGAACTAGCTCAAGGCTGACAATCTGCCGCAGTTCCGGTAGGGGACTCGCTCGCGTCTTGTTACGCGACCGCCGTCGGACCGCGCTCGGATGCCTGCCTGACGTCTACATCGATCTCGATGCCGTCCGGCGCGATGTCAAGCAACTCGGCGATCACCGATCGCGCAACACGCTCAACGTCACTCCTGCGGCGCGCCTGGCTGACACCCAGCATGTTGCGAGGCAGACCATGGGTGATCTCGATCTCCCACCAGTCCCCGTTTCGTTCTGCAACGGCCCTAAAGGGTGCTCTCACGAGTCCTCTCCTTGCGCCACGCGCTCAAGGTGCGCCTCCGGCTGGTTGAGAATCGTCCGTGCGGTTCCATCTGCAATTCCTCGGTGCCTCGGGACTGGAAACCGAAAGCCAGCACACTCCCAGATCTCATGCTTGCCCTGGCGCAGGACGACGGCGGTACAGCCATACGCATCGGCGAGCCGCCGGATTCGACGCACCAACTCCGTTCGCCTTGGCACGGTAGTTGTCTACGACAGCCGAGACAAGAAGTACAAAGGGATTCTTCAGAAAAACGCCGCGAGACCTCAGAGGCCGAGCACCGCTCGGAGGCCGTCGTCGATGGCGTCGATGAGCGCCCCGGGCAGCTGCCCCGCTGCGTCGGACAGCCACGAGCGGTCGATCAACTCCAACCCGAGCGGCGCCGCGACGGAGTCCGTCGGCAGACCCGTCACTGCGGCGTTGAGCAGCACGTTGCCGGCGAGTCCCGCCCGATCGATATTCGACGTCAGAGGTACGACATGTGTCTGCCAAACCTCGGCTCGATGGCTCGCCGCTGCGGTCGCGGGCGGCGAAGCAACCCTCGTTTATGTTGAATGAGGGGCCACTATGCGACGAGAGATGCATCTGAGTGCCTTCATCCAGGCGTCTCCGAATCATCAGATCAAGGGGATGTGGAAACACCCTGCGGACGAGACGTCGTGGGGGTACCGGACGCTCCGCTGGTGGCAGCATCTCGTGCGCATCCTGGAGAGGGGTTGCTTCGACGGGATCTTCTTCGCTGACGTGCTGGGCACCTACGACGTATACGGGGCGAGCCGCGAGGCTGCGTTGCGTGGTGCGGTCCAGATTCCCGGCATCGACCCCACGCTGCTGATCCCCGCGTTGGCGGCGTGCACCGAGAACCTCGGTTTCGCAGTGACTATGTCGACCAGCCACCACGCTCCCTACCACACGGCCCGGCTGTTCTCGACTCTCGACCACCTCACCGCAGGCCGTGTCGGCTGGAACATCGTGACCTCGTACCTGTCCGACGCCGAACGTCAAGGACTCGGCGAGATCTTGCCCCACGACGCTCGTTACGACCGGGCCGACGAGTACGTCGATGTCTGCTTGAAGCTGTGGGAACGCAGCTGGGAAGACGGCGCGATCGTCCTCGATGCCGAGGCCGACACGTTCACCGACCCGGCCAAAGTGCACGAGATCAACCATTCCGGTGAATGGTTCACGGTCGAAGGGCCCCACATGGTCGAACCCTCCCCCCAGCGCACACCGGTGCTGTACCAGGCAGGAAACTCGGCGCGCGGTGTCGAGTTCGCTGCGAACACGGGAGAGGTCGTGTTCATGTCTGTGCCAGGCAACGACCGGGGTGCCGCTGTTGTGGCATCGCTGCGCGAGCATGCCGTGGCAGCCGGCCGAGATCCCGAACAGATCAAAGCCCTGCAAGTGGCGCGGGTTGTGGTCACCGAGACCGATGCGCAAGCCCGGGCGATGCGAGACGAGTGGTCACGGTTGTTCTCCGTCGACGGCTACCTCGCTCTCTACGGTGGCTGGACGGGCATCGACTTGGGCGGTCACCCGCCGGACACGCCGATCGACGACATCGAGGCGAACGCGATCCGCACCCAAGTCGAGCGCTGGAAGCTGGAAGACCCTGACAAGACCTGGACCGTCGGCGATGTCGCCCGAAGGCTTTCGGAGACCGCCGGCGGGCTGGGGTTTGTGGGCTCACCGGCCACCGTTGCCGATCAGATGGAGGCATTCATCGAGACCACCGGCGTCGACGGTTTCAACGTGACGACGGCTCCGGTCCCATGGGGCTTCACCCAGGTGGTCGACTGCCTGGTGCCCGAGCTCCAACGGCGCGGCCGGTTCCGCACCAGCTACGAGGGCAATACCTTCCGGGAGAACTTCTTCGGCGCCGGCCAACGTCACCTGCACCCCACCTACCCCCGTCCGAAACGAAACAAGATCAGACCATGATGCCTGCCACCAACCCGTCGATCGACTCAGCCCGCGTCCGTGCCCTCGTCGTCGAAGCCGTCACCCAATCGGCCGAACTCATAGCCGCCCCAGCCACAGCCGAGCAATGGGACCAGCCCTCGGCTCTCGAAGGCATGACGGTCGGAGCACTCTGCGCCCACCTCGTACGCGCCGCCGGCGCCACCATCGCCTACCTCGACCGCACCCCACCCGACCGGCGCCCCGACGGCGACCTCCTCACCGCCGTCACCTACTTTCACGCTGCGGTCGACTCCCCCGTCCACGACCAGATCAAGGACGTCTCCGCTGCCGAATCGGCCATCGGTCACGAAGCCACCGTGGACAAATGCCGCCAACTGGTCGCCGACCTGGAAACACGACTGGCCGACGAACCCACCGACCGCCTCGTCGCCGCACTGGGAGGCCGACTCCTCACCCTCGACGACTTCTGCCGCACCAGACTGATCGAAGTACTCCTCCATCTCGACGACCTCGCCGTCAGCACCGGCCAGACCCGCCCGACCACCGACCCACTCGGCCCAGCCATCGTCATCGAGATCTGCATCGACATCGCCCGAAACCGCAACGGCGACTGGAACGTCCTCTACGCCCTGACCCGAGCAGAACGCTCAAGCGACACCGCCGTCTTCCCCGTCTTCTAGTGCCCGACCGACGACACAGCGGCTCGTCCGTGCCGATCTCCCTCTCCACCACCGGAAGCCATATCTGACATGGACACGACCGCAAAGTTCGTGTTGATGGACCCGCCCTCGGCGCCGGGCATCCCGTCTGCGACGGTGCTTGAGACGTGGGCGCAAGAGCTCCGCGCCGAATGCGAAGAACTCGAGGTTGTCGTCGCGAGAACCGACGCGGAGGTGCTCGAGCAACTCGTCGATGCCGATGCCGCGTACGGCGTGCTGCCGCAGGGTTGGCACGCGCCGCGGCTGCGCTGGCTGCAGGCCCCGATGGCCAACCCGCCGCTGGGTTACTTCACCCCTCAGATCGCTGAACATCCCGTCGTCGTCACCAACATGCGCGGCGTGTACAACGACCACATCGCCACCCACGTGATGGCGTTCATGCTCGCCTTCGCCCGCGGGCTGCCGCACTACGCACACGGCCAGCGCAACCGGGAGTACCGGCGTGGGGTTGCCCCGGTCCTGCACCTGGCGGACTCGACCGTGCTGTTCATCGGCGCCGGCGGCGTCGCCCACCAAGCGGCCCGATACCTGCAGCCATGGGGACCAAGGGTCGTGGCCGTCGACGCCCGCCCCGAGACCACGGCAGGTGGGGCGATCGGCACCGTGTTCGACGCCGATGCCCTCGAATCCCAGCTGCCGCTGGCCGACGCAGTTGTCATGACCGTTCCCCACACACCGGACACTGAAGGAATGCTGGAGCGGCGGCACTTCGCGCTGATGAAGCCCACGGCGGTATTCATCAACATCGGGCGGGGCCAGACCGTCGTGCTCGACGACCTCGTCCACGCGCTGGAAGCCGGCGAACTGGCGGGCGCCGGCCTCGACGTCTTCGATCAGGAACCGCTGCCGCCCGACCACCGCGTCTGGACACTGCCCAACGTGCTCATCACCCCGCACGTCGCAATGGTCGGCCCCGACATCGACCAGCGCCGGTACGAACTCATCGCCGACAACTGCCGCCGCCTGCTCGCCGGCGAGCCGCTCCAATTCGTAGTCACCGACAAGATCCTCGGCTTCTGACGACAACCACGTGCATCCCAAGATCTCTACGCGTCCCGATGCACTCGTTGAGCCGAACGGTGTTCTCGGTCATTCGATCGCCTTGAACACCGAGATCAGCCCACGACGCCGGCCGCCGGTGTCAGGCAACGTCGAGGAACTTGCGACGAGCAATCCGGATGATCTCGCTGGTGGTGGTGTGATCGGCTTCGGCTCGAGTTTTGGATCGCCGCCTTCAGCTCCTGTTGCCGAATTCACGTCATCGTGACGCCGTCCCGGCTCGCTGGTGGAAGCGTCCCTATTCGGTACAGAGTTTCCTGGCGCAGCTCGCCACGAGCTGCCGCTGTCACAAGAGCATCTTCAAGGTCCTCCTGCTCGACGTCTAGCTCGGTGGCTAGGCCCTCCGCTGTCATGGGTATTCCCGACTGCAGGATCGCTCGCGCCCTCTCGACGAGATCAGTGATCACTTCTTCCTCGGCTTCCTGCCGTGCATGCACTTCGGCCAGTTCTTCGATTGCGTGACCCATCAAATTGAGGATCGTTTGGTGTCGGATCAAGGCCGAGACCTGATCTGCGAATCCGTCATCTTCGGATTCGGACGATTCGTCGATCGCATACGCCAGTAGCCCAGCCGAGACGCCGTTGAGGGCGATGAGCATGCATTGAGCGGGATCAGTAAGACCCGAGTCTGACGGTCCGGCCCACACAAAATCGATCGGTGCGAGGCTCTGGATGTTCCAAGTTGTGCCCTTTGGGGTCGCGTGCGTTCCATGAGAGGCCATCCGGTAGAACCCTCGCCAGTGGTCCAGCTCGACACGCTCTTGGAGATGCTTGAACCTTGGTGCGCGACCTTCGAATAGCGGAGCAGCCCATCCGTAGTCCTTCAAAAAAGCGGAACCGAACTCGTTCTCCAGTTCTGCTCGAATCTGGTCGCGTTCCGCAGCCGTCCAATCGGGAGGCTCGAATCCAAGGGCTTCCCATGTCTCTTCGTAGTCCTCCTGTCCCCTGAGGCTCTCGATGCCCTCATGAGCGAGATAACGCCGACTCAATTCCTCACTGCCGTCCACCAGCAGCAGAAAGACGACCCAGACCTCGTGCAGTGTCCGCCATCTAGCAAGCGCCCCTGACGAATAGCCGCTTCGGAGCAGCACCATGACCTCGCGAGCGGTCATGACGGCTTTCCCGTGAAGTCGAATCAACGCTTCAAACTGCTCGTGGTTATCTGTGGTCGCCAGGACTCGGAGACGGTCGTTTACCCAACTACCAAATTCGAAGGCTTGGTCGACCACAAGGTCCGCCAAGTCAAGGCCACGTCCCCATCGGGCTTCGAGGCGAGCCTCGAACGCGGCCACCTGCCCCACAAGTTCGCCATGCGCTTGCCGAGGTCGAGCAACTGCATTTGCTGTGATCTCGTCTGCAGCACGCCGACACATCTCGACAAGGTCCCCCGGTTTCGAGTCTTCGGTTGAAACCGTTTCTGCCCAGGCGAGTAGTTCGGCGGAAAAGGCGTCGGGCCAATAGCTGTCGTCGTCAGACACAGGTCTAGCTTGCCTTGATCGAGTGGCCGATGAGGAGTTGCACATCGAGTGCTCTGTGACGCATGAGGTCGGCGATCAGGTCGCCCCTCCTCCACCAAACCAGCGCTGCTCAACCGACAACGTGGCCCAACTGAGGCAAGTGCAACATCGCGACGTTTGCCTGCCAAACGCTCGCGACATGGTGTCCGGCGTCCGTCGTCGGGCACCTGTCGGGAGAAAGGCACCTCCATCGAGCTGATCATGCAAGAGGGATCCTCGACCAGCCTCTCGCTTAGGTTCGAGACTGACGGATTTCGTTGAGCGCAAGTAGCTCCCGGAGAACGTCGTCATCCGAGAGGTCAGCTGGCCAGCCGTACGCTGCAGCCACCGCCTCGTCAAGGGAACCATGTGCGTCGGCCAGCCACTGCGGGCGAGTGTTGTAGAGGTTGGTCAGCGTGCGCTTCTTGAGCGCCGTTGTCGCCTCTTCGTCGCGAGGAATGGGCCTCGTCGGATACCCGGGGACCGGTTCGTCGATCCACTCGACCCATTCGGGAGGGTTGAGCCAGCGGTCACGCAGCTCGACGAGACGTCGAGCCGCCGCGGCAATGGCCACGGCGCGCGGATCAGAGTCGTAGTCGGTTGCCGGTACGTTCGGCGCCAGACCGGACGGGAACGGGAACGTCGCGAAGGTGGATGTCGGTGTATAGCGCGGGTCGTTTCCCTTGCCGAGCCATGTGCCGCGGCGTAGGGACCAGATCTCGTGGAAGCGGCTGTGCAGTATTCCGAAGGTCGTGTCGTCGTCACGAACGACGACGATCAGCTGATGGTCGGGACAGACGCGAGCATCGAGCCAGACGAACAGGCGGTGCTTGGCAACGGTGGGAGTGGCGATGTAACGCTGCAGGTGTTCAAGCGCTTGCCGCATTCTCGGTCGTGGTTCCGCGTGGCGCCACCAGTACTTGCGGTATGAGTCGCGCCGGTTTTCTAAGCGGCCAGGGCGAACATGCTCGACGACCCACTCGAACGGTTCTTGATACAGGGCCGCTTCGGGCTCGCCTGTCTCGACCCCGAAGTCGATGACCCACTTACCTGCCGGCCGCCGGGTCACGTCCATCCCGTTGGCCCACGGTTTGAGTACGTCTGCGTTCGTCCGTCCGTGCGGGTTCGCCGGCAATCGGAGCCACTCTCGCGCCCGGTCGCCCTCGATGTCGAAGGCGCCTCCTTTTGTGTTGCCCATGAAGGCCACGCCGGCGTTCTCGGCAAGCCGGGAGGCTTTCGTCAGATCGACGCCGACCCCGCCGCTTTGTGCCGTCAGGTCTGTGTAGATCACATCCGCCGTCATGCCATCGAGGCGCGAATCGATCACGAAGTCGTCGTCGGTACGCGAGAAGCAGACCAGCGACACCCGCACCGCCGCTCCGTCGATCATCCACGGCTCGTCGCTCCACGCCTCGAAGATCCGCCGATTCTCCGTCGCAGCCTCCAAAGCCCCGCGGTTCGCGCCGCCTCGAATCGAATTGGTTGCAACAAGCCCGGCCCTGTTCGCCCTGCCAGACGCGATCTGCTGGCCGGCTTTCTCGAACCAGTAACAGACGAGGTCCGCTTCCGCCGGCACGCGGCCGGCGTAGGTCGCGAACAACTGCGACACGTAGTCCTCGCCCAATCCGCCGATCAAGAGCTTGCCGCCCAAGAACGGTGGGTTGCCGATGACGACATCGGCTTCTGGCCAGTCCGGTTCGGTGTTGTCCGGTGTCAGGATGGCATCGCGGCACTCGATGGTGTCGAGCGGCTTGAGGATCGGGTCGCGCGACTCGGCGAACCCGTTGCGCCGCATCCATTGAATCTCGCCGATCCACACCGACACACGCGCCAACTCCGCGGCGTAGGGGTTGATCTCGATGCCCTTCACATTCGCTGGACCGATCTCAGGGAACGCCCGCTCCAAACCGAGCGCCTCTGCTTCGAACTGCACCCGGTGCTCCAAGTCCTTGAGCGCCTGCAGGGCCAAGTACAAGAAGTTCCCCGAGCCACACGCAGGATCAAGCACCGTGAACGATCTCAACCTGTTCAGGAACTTGCGATACCGCTGTGCGGCCTCATTTCGCCGCCTGGTGCGGACAGCAGACGCAGTGGCGGCATCCGCACGCTCCAGGTCCGTAGCGATCACCTCTTTCTGCGCTTCCCACTCTGCGAGCAATGGGCGGACCACTACCGGCTCGACGATCATCATGATCTTGTCGCGGTCCGTGTAGTGCGCACCAAGCTGTGCGCGCTTGTCGGGGTCCAGTCCACGCTCGAACAGCGTGCCGAGGACCGACGGATCGATCTCCGACCAATCGAGATTCGACGCAGCCAGCACGGTGTCGATGTCGGACGTTTCCAGCGGCAGCGCCGCATCATCGTCGAACAGGCCGCCGTTGAACCAGGCGACCGACTCGAAGCCGATCCGTCCTCCGGTGGCCATCACCCGGAACAGATCGCCGGCGAGGTCCACGAACTGCGCCGGAGCCCGACGCGCCTCCTCCAGCAGCCGGGTGAACATGCGGTCGGGCAGGAGGCCAACATCCTCCGCGAACATGCAGAACACGAGCCGGTTGACAAAGTGCGCGACCTCGTGCGGGTCGTACCCGCGTCCCCGAAGCGTTTGCGCGACTGTCGAGAAGGAATCCGCCGCCTGCTCAGTGAGTGCTTGCCGGGTGTTGTCCGGCCGCAGGCGCTCAGGGTCTGAAAGAGCCCACTTGAGCAGGTCGCGGGTCTCCGCATCAGCAAGGTCCGCAAGGTCGAACTCATAGACCTTGCTGACGCTGTTCGTCCAATTGGTGCGGATGCGGAACCGCTCCATGTCCGAGACGATCAGCAGAGGCGGATTCTCCAGCGCCAGGGAGTACTGCCGGAGCTGCCCGAATGCAGTATCGAGGCCCTTCCGCTTGCCCTTGTACTCCCAGGCGAAGTGATGGCGCTTCCACACATCGGCCCAGCCGTCGCCGCCAGAGTCCTTGCGAGCTCCGCGCTCGAAGCAATATGACTCGCCGTGCGGGTCCACGTCCGCTGGCTTGGGCTCGCCGAGCAACTCGCAGAGATCGAGGAAATGCTGCTGCGACGCTGAGCGCTCGGTCAGCGTGGATGCTCGCCACTTACTGATGAAATCGTACGGCGTCACGCGAACTCTCAGAGTATCCGGTCCGCGATGGAGGCGGCATATGCCCAACGGCCTCCGGTCGTCGGCCAAGGCAGGTGTGCTGACCGTGTCGCTCCGCCTAACTCAACGCCCCCCCCAAGAGCCTGCGTGAAAGCCGATGAGACTCAAGGGGCAGCCCCATCCGTGCGGTCATGCGGGCGCAGCGCGGCGCCTGCCGGAATCCCGAGCCCGCGACTTCGCCGCACATAGGCTGCGGCTCATGTCAGAACCGGTCGACCTGAGGCTCATTGCTGCGAACCGATTGGTTCATGCGCTCACGGAATTCGAGGATGCAGTACAAGACGCGATGCGACTCGCGGGCAGCGCTCCACCGATCAACTTCACAGACAGCACGGCAGAGACCCCGGCGGACGTGGCACACCAATCGCTGCTGTTCTTCGGCCCCGCCGTCGTCGCGAAGCTACGAGACAACCTCGACGCCTAGGCGTCTGGGCCTGTCAGATGCTCCCTTGATCTGCGCGGGTTGCTCGGCTCTACATGGCTGCGGCTCAACTTCAGCGCCGACCCCATGACACGCGGCAGCGTCGGCGCCGAGTGCATCTCTCGAGCACCTAGGCGTGCGCGACGATGCTCAACGTGATTGGGCGCCCCTACATCGACTCGCTCGTGAGCCACGTCCCTGAACGGGCACGTCTCGTTCTCGGCGGATGCCGGATGGTTGTCACCAAGGTCTTCTGGAGCTACTGGTACCTCGCGGCCGAACGCCAAGCGATGTTCATGAAGAGGACCGCCGGGGAACCCGCACCGTGGACCACAGATCCGATTCTCGACTCGTACCGGTTCACCAACGCGTACCGAGCGTCCGACCGAGTGAGTCAGTCCCTGCTACAAGATGTCATCTATTCCGGCAGCTACGACTGTCGCGACACGATACTGCGCGTGCTCCTGTTCAAGATCTTCAACCGGGCCGAGACCTGGCAGTGCCTCGTAGACGACGTTGGCCAGCCCTCGGCCGCCACATTCGACCGAGCCACCTACACAGCGGTCCTGGATCGGCAGTTCGAGTCCGACAATCGCCTCTATTCAGGGGCGTACATCATGCCCGCCCCTCAGCTCGGCTACGAGCGGAAGCACGCCAACCACATAGCTCTCCTCGAGCAAGTCCTCGGTGATGGAACGATCGAAGCGATAACCCGTGCGTCGTCACTGCATGAGCTGTACAGGGAGCTGCTGACGATTCCCTCGTTCGGCTCGTTTCTCGCGTACCAGTACGCGGTCGATCTGAACTACAGCCGCCACTTTGAGTTCGACGAGATGGAGTTCGTCGTCGCAGGCCCCGGCGCGCTGAGGGGCATCGAGAAGTGCTTCGCCGACACCCGTGGGCTTGATCCCGCAGACGTCATCCGCGCAATGGCCGACTCAGCGGAGGTGTACCTCGCCGACAGCCCTGTCGAGTTCAGCGATCTGTGGGGCCGGCCGCTGCAGCTCATCGACTGCCAGAACCTGTTCTGCGAAGTCGACAAGTACGCACGCGTCGCCCACCCGGATATCGGCGTCGGCGGGCCGTATCGCATCAAGCAAACCTTCCGGCCAGACGAACGCCCTCTGCGTCTCGGCTATCCGCCCAAGTGGGGCCTTCCGTGGTCTGCTGAAGAGCCGGTCGAGTTCGGATCGGGTGCGGAGAACCGTAAAATACTGTCGTATTTTCCGACAAACAGGTGCTATGGTGTCGCGATGCCCGACATCACAGAAGCGGCCACGCTGCCCTCAACCAAGACACCCACTAGCGAACACCTCGACATGATTCGAGAGCTCATCCTGAGCGAGCTATCGCGGCTGCGGATCGATCGCAACAGCATCGAGTCAGCGATGGGATCTGGCTCCGACACCCGAATTCCATCCCGCAAGGCGATGGTTGTCATAGCCCGCGTTTGCAAGAGCCTCGGGGTCGGCAATGTCGTCAAGAAGGCCGACCTCACGCCCGATCAGGTGACGAACGTCGCAAACCTGATTGATCTCCTGGCCCGCAGGACCCAATCGAAGATGGCACAAGCGTGATCTGGATCAACCGACGAACACTCTCGGAGGCCTGGATCGACACCTTCGGCGCAGTGCTCGACGCAGGCGGCTCGGCGGTCAACGCGATCACCCGCTGGAACGCCGATGATGAGATCCCGGCTGTAGGGAATGTCCTCGACGACTTCATCACCAGCCGACCAGAATCTTCAAAACCGTGGCCACGTTGGCCAGTCGAAACGGTAGCCAACACCATCTTTGCCGCCGAGCTCTACGAAGAAGAACTGGGCATTCGCGCCCTCGAAGAGTTCAGCGACCTGTATCTCGAAGGCTTCGAGATCGCCAGAAGGGCTTCACCCTCCGGCGAGTACTGCCACCGCATGGTCGCCTGGCCCAGTCCCGACGGAGCGCCCTTCAACCAGCTTGTCGAAGTCGCCTCGAAGCTTCGCCGTTACGCCGATCCCGACCACTCGTACCACTACAGCAGCGACTACGAGATCGCACTCGAAGACCCAGTGCTCGGCCTTCGTACCCAGCTGCCAGGCAGCAATCGGGATCCCTACGGATTTCCGTGCCTCAGCCACATCTCGCTGACAGTGCAAGAGGGAACGGTCCACATCACTGCCCTCTACCGCAACCAGCACCTCATCAAGAAGGCGTACGGGAACTACCTCGGGCTTGCCCGATTGGGCCGCGCCCTGTGCCACCACTCCGGACTTGAGTTCGGCACTGTGACCGTGGTCGCAACTCATGCCGACGCAGAAGTCCATGCGGCCAAAGGGTTCGGCCTGAACGAGTTGCGCAAGCTTCGACATCATGCCGTCGCCGCTCTCCCCACATTCTCGCCATGTCGACGAACGCTGACAGCGTCTCGGCTTGCGGCCGCTACTGCTGCAGCGGCGGGCAGAACCATCGACCCGACAGCGACGGCAGTGGGCGTGGACGCTGTCAGCATCGCTGATTTTGAAGCTGATGTCCTTGGAGACCGTTTCGTGCTAGAGACGATCTTCGCCGAGAGCGAACTCGCTGACTGCGACGATGACTACGAACGACTCGCGGCACGGTTCGCGGCAAAGGAGGCAGTGCTCAAAGCCATCGGAACAGGCATCCGCGGGCTGGACATGCTCGACGTCGTCATCCACACAGCAGATGACGGTCAGCCGACAACCCGGTTGAGCGAAGCTGCCGCAGATCTCGCCGCCAGGTCAGGCTTGTGCAATTTCGAGTGCAGCCTCACCCACGAAGAAGGCTTTGCCATCGCCGTTGCGACTGCAAGCAGATCTGCGGGTCGCGACGCCCGACTGGACGCTGCAACTGCCGCTACTGGGATGTCGACATGAAGGCGTCGTCCCAGAATCCCGTGTTCTCTGAACCCGAAGCACTCGGCAGACGTCTGAAGGAAGCGCGAGAGGCAATCGGTCTCCCTCAAGCGGTAGTCGCAGACCACTTGAGCATTCCTCGCGCATCGGTCTCTGACATGGAGACCGGACGTCGGAGGGTCACATTCTTCGAACTCAAGCAACTCACGGCGCTCTACCGGAGGCCTTTCTCCTATTTTTCCGGGGATGATGAGGACGCTGCTGTCGATGCGACGGCACAGGCCCTCTACCGCACGACCTCGGAACTCTCTGAGGATGACCGGCAACAGGTCTTGCGCTTTGCGCAATTCCTACGTGAAGCAGGCCGTGCCCGCCCTCCGGAACGTGGCGGCCCGGAGGCAGGATGAATCGGCGAAGCCTCGAACGCGAGGCCGTCCTCGCTGCGGAATACGTACTCGCCGAATCCGACATCACGCCCGGCGATCGCGTTCCTGTATTCGACCTGATCGAAAACCGCGGGATTTGGCTGAGCTTCGAGCCGGAGCTTGACCGTCTGCTCGGCGTCTACCAGCGCATCGGAGATGTCACCGGCATCGCCATCAACACTGCCCGGCCCGTTGCCTTGCAACGGTTCACCGCAGCACACGAGCTCGGCCATCACGAGTTGGGACACGGGTCACACCTCGACGCCGAAGCCACCATCACGGAATCGGCGCACGATCCAAAGGAAATTCAGGCACAGACCTTCGCTGCGAGCCTGCTGATGTCCGAACTCGCCATCGAGACCCGGCTCGAGCACCGTGGCCACGACCCTGACCGTCCCAACCTGAGTGCGATCGACGTCTACCTCATTGCCGCAGAACTCGGCGTCAGCTACCAAGCCGCAGTCACACAGCTGCGGGTACTGCACAAGATCTCGTTTGCCCAGGCACGAGAATTCGCCAAGGAGTCACCGCTCCGACTGAAGCAGGTGCTGTTAGGAGGCCGCCGCCCGGACAATCCTCGCGCCTCGGTGGTGCAACTCACGTTCGCCGACAACCGACGCGAAATCGTGCTCGATGTGGACGACGAAATTGACGTTGCGCTGCCTGAGATGCCCGCGTCAGGCTGCGAGTGGACCCTTCCCTCTGCAATTGGCGAATCGTTCGTCCTCACCAATGACCGAAGCGAGACGACCGATGGCGGCACGGGCGAGATGCTGTTCGGCAGGGCGCGGGCCCGTCACGTAACGCTCAGGGCACACACGGCGGGACGCACGCGCCTCGACTTCCGTCCTGTGCAGCCGGCGAGTGAATCTCAGGACGCTGCCCCCCTTACGATCTACGCCGTCACGCGAACCGCCCCTGTATCCGAAGAGGGGCGAGGCATATCGGTCAATCAGCATGACCAACTCTTGGAACGAGCCAGTGCCTAAGGGGGCTGCGTGGAACGTGCTCGATCCGATGCAGAATCGTCGCGAGGCGCACTCATCGGTGCCCGCCGGCATGACTGTCAGGCGGCCGCTAGGCACGTTCTAGAGGTGCTCGCGATTGTGTAATCCTCTAGTTCCTCCGACCTTCCCAAGAGGCTTCGATCGTGGCCGCACGAGTCAGGGACCGAGATGCTCCCCGCACCGCATTCTTTGGCTGGACGTATGGACCTGGTGGAGCTCGGCGAGCGCCGTCTGGCGTCGAGCGGCTTCAGGCTCGGACTTCTGAATCCCGGTCGGACCTCAATGTGCTTGGCGCTAGAGTTACCGGCATGTAATTTCGGAGCGGGTTGAACATGGTCATCGACGACTCCCGAACAACTGATCGAACTGAGCCTCGCGAGGCTGAGCTCACGAACGCGGCTCATGCCTTGGTCCGTTCCGCAGCTGCCTGTGCCGCGTTCTGCGAACACATCGAACACAACGAACCGGCGACGACTCACCAAGTCGTTGCCGCCGCCGACACGATGCGACGCATAGCAGCACAGCTAGCCGACCAATCTGGCCTGTCCCTTCGTCAGCTGTACGAGGACAGGATCCGAGGAGTGGAAGCGTCCAGCCTCCTCGCCCACAGCCCCGGTGCGGGCGGGATGGAAGTCGTAAGAGCCGACGCCCTCGCCGAAGCTCATAGCTGGGACGAAGTCCAGATCGCGCAGGTGGAGCATGACCGTCGATTCCACCCTGACGTGTTTGGGCTCTCGAAGGTCGACCAGTTGCGGCACTACACATTCCACGTAACGAAACTGGCGGGCCTGCTCATCGATGCAGTCGACGGGGGCGCCTGGGACTCGTTCCGCGACGAGCGGCTTGCGGACGTAGCCGTGTTCGGAGTCAAGCTCGCGACCGTGTGCAACGAACGCCTTCCGTCTGTAGAAGTCGACCTGACCTAGCGAACTGCGCTTTCCACTCGGCAGTTGGCTGAGAGGGCGCTCTCGCTTCGACCCCAGACAGTATTCGGAGGAACGCACATGACCGGCTTCTGGTCGTCAGAGACGATGCGGGCGCGCTTCGTTAGCGAGCGGTTGATAACGCCATTCGATCCGAAGCGCATCGAGAACTGCGCATATGCGCTGTGCATGGGCCCGCAAGCGCTCCTCACGGGCGAAGACAAGATTCGCTATGAGCTCAGCGAGGGCGAGGAGTTCATAATCCCACCTGGTCAATTCGCACAGCTGCTGACCGAAGAAGTTGTACGCGTCCCAGCCGACGCTCTCGGGCTGATCTCCATGAAGTCAAAGATCAAGACCTTGGGTCTGGTGAACGTGTCCGGTTTCCACGTCGACCCTGGATTCAAGGGACGGCTCCGTTTCTCCGTCTACAACGCGGGCCCGACGCCAGTTCGCATCTCACGCGGCACACGTACCTTCTTGATTTGGTTTGCAGCCCTAGATACGCCCACGCAAGACCTATACAACGGCGAAGGAGGTCGGCCTGCCTTCACTGACGAAGACGCCATGGCGATGCAAGGAGATGTCGCGACGCCACAAGCGTTGGTCAAGCGGGTGGTTGCTCTCGAAAAAACGATCGGCGTGTGGAACAAGTTCTTGTGGGTATTGGTTGCGGCCGTCGTCGCAGGTCTCATCTCGATCTTCGGACCGCGAATTCTCGATGCGTGGACCTCCGACGGTGATGTGGACCCGCCAGAAGCGCCTTCGGAACAGCAGCCCTAGGCGGATTGACGCGGCTGCTGCGGTTCAGAACTGCAGCAGGCTGCATGACTGATTCTCTGAGTCGCGTGCTTTGGCAATATCGAACGTCGGCCGCGTGGACGGTACCACGTCTCCATGACGCAGCACGAATGGCAACCGAAACGAACTTCCAAGGAGTTAACGGTGCAAACTGCTGTCGGTTTGCAGGTATGTGCTCCCCTTGGCACCACGTTCCCGAACGAGACGTCGACGCGTGACCATGACCACACACACTTTCACTCTGATCATCGACGGCCCCGACCTCCAAGCAGACGCACTCATCGATGACGTGTTCGAGGCCGGCTGCGATGATGCCCTGATCGGCCGAGCTGACGGCATCCAGTTCGCCGACTTCGACCGCGACGCCGACACCTTCCAAGACGCCGTGCTGACCGCCGTCGCGGAGCTCGAGTCCATCAGGAGCGTCACCGTGATGCGCCTCGCCAATGCCGGATTGGTGTCCATGGCCGACATCGCAGCCCGCACCGGACGAACCCGCGAGAGCGTGCGACTCCTCATCACCGGCAAGCGGGGACCCGGCGGGTTCCCACCGCCCGTCACCGATCCCCGAAGCCGCTACCGGCTCTGGCGCAGCGACGAAGTCGCAGCCTGGCTCCGAGAAAATCTCAACGTGCTCCTCAGCGACACCGCCGGAGACCACGTCCGAGCGGCCATCAGCGCCACCCTCGAACTCCGCCACCACCGGACCCACCTCAACGACGCAGAACGCTCGGACCTTCGAACTCTCGTCGACAGCTAGCTGAGCTCCTATGTCAATGGTGTGGTGTTCAGGTGGGTCCAGATGCGGTCTGATATGCGTCGTTTGAGCGCTCGGATGGCTTCTCGTTTTGTCTTGCCGCGGGTGAGGCAGCGTTCGTAGTAGCGGCGGCGGTCGCTGTGGGGTCGGGCGATCGCCAGCGCGTCAATGGGATCGTGGTGTGCGCCGAGGCCGTTCCATCGGCCGGAGACCCTTACGGCCGTCGACGCTGACCGGGAACTTCGCTGGGAACGCCGCTCTAGCATTCGATCGTGGATCAGATTTGCGACGATCTCGAAGCTGAAACTGGGGCTCTGACCGCCGTCGTCGGCCACTTGAGCGAAGAACAATGGCGTTCACCTACTGTCGCCGCGGGCTGGGACAGCCACGAGACTGTCCTGCATCTCGGCGCCGGCGATTGGCTCGCGCATCTCACGCTGACCGATCCGACGTCATTTGCCATCGCTCATGGCCGACTGTCGAGAGGTGAAGCATCGGTCAACTCGTTGGTCGGCCCAGAAGTGGGGTCTCTTTCGGGAGCTGATCTGTGGCGGTGGTTCCTCGATGTGCGTGCCGTCATGATCAACGCACTGCGCAGGCGGGATGCTCGGGATCGCATTGCCTGGGTCGGCCCTGAGATCGGAGCACGGTCGATGGCGACGGGTCGACTGGTGGAGACGTGGACGCATTCCCACGATCTGGCGGACACTCTCGGCGTCGAGTATCCCCAGACTGACCGGTTGCGCAACATTGCACACCTTGGCGTCATCACCCGCGACTTCAGTTACGTCAATCGAGGATTGACACCGCCGGTCGATCCGGTTCGAGTTGAGCTCACCGGCCCAAGGGGAGACATCTGGGCCTGGGGACCCGAAGATGCTGCAGACCGAGTAACTGCCACCGCCTATGAATTCTGCCTGGTCCTGACACGGCGTCGACCGCTGTCGGATTCTGCAGTCCACGCGCGGGGCCGCCTCGCCATCGAATGGATGGAGATCGCCCAACCCTGGTTCGAACCGCCACGGATCAGCGATATGGCCTAGAGCATGAACGTGAGCGAAGAAACCCCCAGTGAGCTTCAGGCCGCTTCGGAGGCCGCTCTTGAGTGGATCAACGCAACGCAAGAGTCGCAATACGAGATCACCGGAATAGTCGACGCCGAGGACACCGTGGCACAAGCACGAGAAGGGTCCTTCGAACTGGGCTTGGTGCTGTGCGACGGCGACGTCTGTGCCCGTGAGCAGGTGGTGGTCGAACGATCCGCCGAGGGCTTTCGAGTGTCGGCCGCCGACGTTGGCGATCCGCTGATCCCGCCCCTGCTCGACCCGCCGATCGGGGTACGCACCGGGTGGCTCAACGCCCAACTCGACAAGCACAAGTTTGTCGTCCTGGTGTTCTACCGCGGCCTGTGGTGACCTCCATGCCGCCGCGAGTTGCGCGGCTTTGGAAAGTCGGGAGTCGTCGAGGAGATCCGCGCTGCGGGCGGCGAGATCTTCGCCGTCACCAGCGAACCCCAGAGTCTCGCGAGCGAAGCACAGGACATATGGGAACTGGAATACCAAGCCGTAGGCGACCCGCACCACGAGATCCTCGGAGACTGCCGTGAGACTGACCGGTTCGACCTCTACATCGGCGACACCGCAGTATTGGAGCGACACTGGTCCTCGCACCCGAACGGCATCTTCCAGGCCGGGATTCTGGCCCTCACCGAGGACCAGCGAGTGCTGTACCGGTGGCACTGTCGCCCAACTCATCAGAATCGTGGTGGCGCCTCCGGTCGAGTCACTGCGTCGCATGTGTGGTCTCGCATCCGAGACGGACTAGCCAGCGACACCGACGCCGCATGGGATACCGATCCCCCACTCGACGCCCCAGAGGCCTTCTGGCCGTACTTCGTCGCTCAGCTGTTTGCCCATGGATGGTTCATCAAGCCGAAGCGGTTCCCACTCGGCCGACCCGACGACAAGCCGTCTGCGCGCGTGTCCGCGATGAAACCACGACTCATTGGATTCGCCGCGGCGTGGGCCATCTGCTTCCTGCTCCTGCCAGCTCGCCGAGTCCTCCTCGCTCTGGCCGGCTACGCCGTGGCAATCACGCCGGCCGTCCGCCGAGTGAATCACGGTTTCCAGCACATTCCCGCCGGCAGCACGCCCGAGCCAGGCGGGCGAAGCCTCGGCACCGAGCCCCCGAAGCCCCACCCTCGACAGCCGAGTCGCTGAGACGGTAGGGCGAATCGAGTTACTCGAACGTGCGCCTGGCCGTTTCCCAAGCATTGATCTTGTCCCAGTCGTACTCCACTCCCAGCCCCGGGCCAGTGGGCACCGCGACGCATCCATCAGCATCCACATCGTCGAGGCCATCGCCATAACCGTCTGCGTAGATCGGCGGTTGCAGGCAGTTTTGCGATGTGTCGGGATTGACCAAGCCGAGTTCGTAGAAAAGCGTGTTGGGTATGGCGGACATGCAGTGTCGGTGCATCGGGCCGGCCGTGTGGAGCTGTACCTCCATGCCGATGGCGTCGCAGAAGTGGGCCAGTCTCATCGTGCCGGTGATGCCGCCGTCCAACTCGGGATCGATGTGCATGATGTCGGTGCCACGAGCCAACACGAAGTCGGCCTTTTGCTCGAATCCTCGGATGTGCTCGGCAATGAGCATCGGTGTGCGGACGAAGTCTCGTAGGCGCTTGTGAGCGGCGGCGCTCGAAGAGGCATCGCGGTACGGGTCTTCGTACCAGAGGAATCCCAAGTCATCGCAAGCCCGACCGACTTCTACGGCATCCATGAATGACCCCAAGGACGACGCGGGGTCTGTCATCAACTTCATCGTGGACCCGACGCGATCGCGAACCGCTGTCATGATGCCGATCTCGTTGTCCACGTCGCCGTCGAAGAAGCCGTGAATCTTGAACGCCGGGAAACCGCGTTGCTGGCATTCCTCCGCGAAGTCTGCGTACTTCTCGATGCTGTCTAGGCCGCCGGGCGTCTTTTGGCCCGGTGTCGTGCTCGCATACGTCGGCAGCCGTTCCCGGTACCCGCCCAACAACTGGCTGATGGAGGCGGCGTACTTCTTGCCCGCGAGGTCCCACAGGGCTGTGTCCAATGCTGCGATACCGACCTTGTCGTAGTGCCGGAACTGCAGTTTGAGGAGCTCGAATATCCGTTCGCGCTGCTCTGGGTCCCTACCGATCAGGAGTGGCGCCATATCGCTGACCTGCGCCAGTGCGTGTTCGGTTGCGCCGAAGTGAGGTGCGTAGCTTCCCGTGTGACCGTCGTCGGTCTCGATCGACACCATGAACTTCGAGACGCTCAGCTCTGCCCCAGGCGAGTAGGTCACGATCGACGGACCGACGTCGGGGAGTTGATACGTGTAGGCCTGAACGACGATGCGGCTGATCTTGCTCACGGTGCACCTCGATGAGATTTCTGTTGAAGCAGGCGCCGGGCCGCCTCGACGACCACCCCGACCGCCCGTTCCTCGGTGGCAGCAATGCGATTCTCGTCGACGACAGCCTCGGATTCGGTGCGCTGAGCGATCACCCCGGCGACGCACCCGGCCCGCCAGCCGTTGGCCGCACACATCGTGAACAGGGTGGCCGACTCCATCTCGTAGTTGAGTACGCCGATGCGACGCCACTCCGCCAAGCTGCCCCGCAGCCACCCGACGACATCGCCAGCCACGGTGTCGTAGCGCTCCTGGCCGGGGTAGAAGGTGTCGCTCGACGCCGTGATCCCGACCTGATGGGGAGCGTCGAGGGCAACCGCTGCATCGACCAAGGCCCGGGTGCACTCGAACGACGAGGCGGCCGGGTACTCCAGCGGCGCGAAGTGCCGGCTCGCCCCGTCGAGGCGCACCGCTGCCTGGGTGATGACCAGGTGACCGATCCGCAGATCAGGCTGGATCGACCCGGTGGTGCCGACCCGCAGGAATGTCCGCACGCCGAGCTGGGCCAGCTCCTCGACCGCGACCGAGGTCGACGGCCCGCCGACACCGGTCGAGCAGACCACCACCGGCTGGCCGTCGACCGACGCCCGATAGCTCGTGAACTCCCGGTTCGAAGCCAAGTGGACCGGCTCGGCCATCGTCTCGGCGATCCTCGCCACCCGGGCCAGGTCGCCCGGCACGATGGCGAGCGAGGCCCCGCCCAGATCGGCGGCACTCACACCCAGGTGCATCACTCGCTCTTCACTCATCGCCCGACCCTATTTCTCAGCCGTCGACTGGGTGGCCGACGATCACAGATCCAGGACGGCTCGCAGTCCGTCATCAATGGCATCGACCAGGGTCCGGGGCAGTCGGCCCGCACGCTCCCCCAGCCATGAGCGATCGACCAGCTCCAATCCGAGCGGCACCGCTACGGAGTCGGCGGGCAGGCCGGTCACCGCAGCGTCGAGCAGGACATTGCCGGCGAGACCAGCCCGATCGAGATTCGATGTCAGCGGCACGACATGGGTTTGCCACACGTCGACATCGAGAACATCGTCAGACGACACAACCACACACGGTCGCCGCTTGTCGAGATCGATCCAGTACACCCCGCCACGCACTACCACGGCGCAGATCGCTCCATCCGCTCGCCAACCGCCAGGGCGTCCCCGGCGGTCAGTCCCTCGGGAGCGGCTAGCGCCGCATCCGCCACGAGCTGATCGGCGAACGACATGGTCGACTGGGCTGCATAGCGCCGGAGCTGATCGGTCACCCACCTCGAGAACGGCACGTGCAGGCTCTCGATGATCGGCACGACGTCTTCAGGCACACTGATCGTCTTGTTTGGCACGTACGTATTATACGTACATATCACGGCGTACGCTCGGCGAGAGGTCATCGTCTGCGGCTTGTCGGCGTGGCCGCCATCGAAGTCGCCACCCGTCCAGGAACAGATCGAATGTGCTCGGCGAGCACCCGTTGATCTGGCGCCGCCATACTGCCGGGCAGGCGATCGAAGGGACAGCCGTGAGCGATTCTCGCCAGAGCGAAGTAGTGGTGCTGGGTGCCGGGGTGTCAGGCATCTACCAGATCAAGCGCCTGGTGGACCTCGGAATCGACGCCGTGGTCCTCGAAGCCGAGGGCGATCTCGGCGGCACTTGGTACCGCAACCGCTACCCGGGCTGCCGGTTCGACTCCGAGAGCTACACCTACGGCTACTCGTTCTCCAAAGAACTGCTGGACGAATGGCACTGGAAGGAGCGCTTCAGCTCCCAGCCCGAGAACCTGCGCTACCTGAACTACGTGGCCGACAAGTTCGACTTGCGTCGCCACATGCGCTTCGGCAAGCGGGTCGAACGCATGGCGTGGGACGAGAGCGAGCGCAGCTGGCACCTCTCGCTCGCCGACGGCGACACCCACAACGCTCGCTTCGTGGTCACCAGCCTCGGTCCGCTGTCGGCACCGACCCTGCCCGCCTACCCCGGCATGGACGAGTTCGAAGGCCCGTCATTTCACACGTTCTTCTGGCCCAACGAACCCGTGGAGCTCGCCGGGCAGCGCGTCGGCGTCATCGGCACCGGGGCCACCGGCATTCAGGTGATCGGCGAGATCGCAGACAAGGTCAGCGAGCTCAAGGTGTTCCAGCGCCGGCCCAACTGGAGCACGCCGCTGAACAACTCCCCCATCTCCGAAGCAGAGATGGACGCAATCCGCGATCGCTACGACGAGATCTTCGCCAACTGCGCTGCCTCGCCCCAAGGCTTCGAGCACGTACCTCGCTGGGGATTCTGGGACATGACCGCCGACGAGCGCCGCGAGCTGTGGGATGAGCTGTACACCCGGTCTGGTTTCGCCATCCTGGCGGGCAACTTCGCTGAGATCTTCGTGGACGAGGCCGCGAACCGGGAGATGTCGGAGTACATCGCCGAGCGGATCCGCCAGCGAGTCCACGACCCTGCCGTGGCGGAGAAGCTCATCCCCACCGACCACGGCTTCGGTCTGCAGCGGCTGCCGCTGGAAACCGACTACTTCGAGGCCTACAACAACCCCAACGTCGAGTTGGTGGACCTCTCGGAGACACCCATCGAGCGCCTGACCGCAACTGGCATCCAAACCACCGACCGCCAATACGACCTGGACCTGATCGTCTACGCCACCGGCTTCGACGCCATCACCGGGGCATTCGACCGGGTGGACATCCGCGGCGTCAACGGCACCACACTCGGCGAGAAATGGCGTAACGGCCCCAGCACCTACTGCGGCCTGCTGTCGCACGGCTTCCCCAACATGGCGATGGTGGCCGGACCCCAGAGCGTGTCGGGCTCCACCAACTTCCCACGGGCCATCGAGGGCGGCGTCGACTGGGTGACGGGATTGCTCGAATACGTGCGCGAGCACGGATACAGCCGGGTGGAGGCGCAGCCCGAGGCCGAGCAGGAATGGGTGGACGAGGTGATGCGGTTCCACGAACGGCTGCTGTTCCGGCGCAGCAAGGGCTGGTTCACCGGCTACAACTCCAATGTCGCCGGTCACGAGGAAGGCAACGTCCGCTATCAGGCCTACTTCGGCGGGGCCACCCGCTACACCGCCAAGGTCACCGAGCTTGCTGCGAACGGCTACCCCGGCCTCACCATGGCCTGACACGTCCCGACAGGTGCGCGTTGCCGATCCCATACCTGCGCCCAGCTGCTCAGCTCGTGCGCCGACCGCGCGCTCGCCACAGAGGATTCCTCTCCTACCCAGTAGCGGTGTGAACTGCCTCGCACTTCCTCGGGTCACCTGAGCAACCGAGCCAGGGGCTTACGCTCGCTTCGCAGCGCGACGACCGACTGCCCGCAGGGCCCGGACGGTGGGAGCGGCACTCGCCATCACGGTCAAGCTGATGCCCTACTAAGTTTCCGATAGCGGCGTGAATTCCGCATTGCGGAACCGTGGGGAATGGGGGGGACGCGATGTCAGATTCGTCCGAGATAGATCCGGCAGGGACCAAGGTCGCGTTGGACCAGGCGACCCATGCGCCGGGCGCGATCTATGCCAGCCCGGAGATCTTCCGTCGCGAGGTGGCCGAGTATTTCAAACGCGAGTGGCTCTACGTAGGACGGGTCGAGGAGCTGGCCGATCCGGGTGACTACATGGCGCTGCGCCTGGTCGGCGAGCCCGTACTGCTCTCGCGCGATCGCGACGGTCAGCTACACGCCAACTACAACATGTGCGTCCACCGAGGTGTCGAGGTTGCGTACGGATCGGGCAATCTCAAGGCATTCAGCTGCCCGTACCACGGCTGGGTATACGGCCTTGACGGCCAGCTGAAGGGCGCCGCCTACATGGCGGAGACCAAGGGTTTCGACGTCGCCGATTGCGCCCTGACACCACTGCGGCTCGACGTCTGGCGGGGCAACATCTTCATCAACTTCGATCACGATGCCGGACCGCTGGCTGATGCGATGGCCGGGATCGACGAGGAGTTCTCTTTCCTCGGGTGGGAGAAATGCCGCCTGGGTAACAAGCTCGAAATCGACCTCGCGTGCAACTGGAAGTTCATACACGAGAACTTGATGGACTTCTACCACGTCGGGGTGCTGCACGCGGACAGCTTCGGCGCCAACTTCAAGTTCGAGCCCGACCACGTGAACGTCAAACCCGACGGCGGTCTTTCGATCTTCTACGATGCCGGCCCTCCCACGCCGGGGGCCGAGCCACTGCTCGGCAAGATGCCGTGGCTTACCGACAGGCCGCACAGTTTCGCCTGTACTGCGTTCACTTCGCCCAACCTGACGTTTTTCGGCCGCATCGATTGCATTCGGCCGATGATCGCGTGGCCGATCGACGAGGGCCGCACCCGGGTGGTCATCTACCACCTGTTTCCCGAGGAATTCTTCGACAGGCCGGACTTCGCTGAGACGCTGAAGATCTACCACGACTTTCAGATCCTGGTACTCGAAGAAGACCGAATCATGATCGAGTCGATGCAACAGGCGATGAGTTCACCCGCCTACCGGCCGGGGCGTATGAGCACCCTGGAGAAGGGCGTTCACAACTTCCTCAACGGCTATCTGGACCGCGTGATCGGTGGAGCGACCCCATGACAGCCACTGTTGCCGGCGCAGCGGACGTGCTGATGCGCGACTACATGGCATTGGAGCCGAACGAGACCGTCCTGATCACCGCCGACACCGACAGCGACGAGGTGGTGTGGCAGGCGGTGCTCCAAGCATCACTGCTCGCCGGTGCCAATGCATCGGTCCTGTTGATCCCGCCGCTTCCGTATCAAGGCCGCCTTGCCGACCCGTACCTCACTCCGGCGGTTTCGGCCGCAGCGCTGGCTGCAGATGTGTGGATTGATTTCACGTTCCCCTACCTCGCTGGCTCGGAGCTTCACGATCAGGCGATGGAGGGCGAACACATCCGCTATCTGCTGGGTGCCGACCTGAACGCCGGGGGCCTGTTGAGGCTGTTTGGGCAGGTCGATCTAGACCGCTACTTCGCGGTACACCATGCCTTCGACGCGCTGGTGAACGAAGCGGTCGGCAAGACCGTGCGCATCACGGACAACGCTGGCACCGACGTGAGCTTCATTCTCGGTCAGCGTGGATTCTCCAAGCCGCGACGAGCTGACAAGCCAGGGACGGTCTTGGTGCCTGGGCAATGCACGTTGTTCCCCGATGTCGAAACGGTCAAGGGGCGCATCGAGGTCGGCGCCATCTTCCACGAGTACTACACATCGCTCGCTGCACCCATGACCCTCGAGATCGATGGCCGCATTCGGGCCATTGCGGGCGGAGGCAATGAGCGATTTGTCGCCGACCGAGCGCTGCGGCGGGCAGGTTCGGACGGCGACTACGGGTATGTCATTCACTTCACCCACGGCATCCATCCCACGGCCCGCGTCACCGGCGACTCGTTCATCGAGGACACACGCGCCCAGGGCAACAACGCCATCGGCATGGGCATGCCGTGGTGGGACCCCGGTGGTGGTGAGAACCACCCTGACGCTGTCTTGTTCTTGCACACGATCGACATCGATGGTCGACGTGTCGTCGAAGACGGTGCGATCGTGGGCCCTGAGTCGTTGGTGGCTCTCGCAGCCGAGCTGCGGCCCGTCGTCGGCTGAGTCTCCATGAAACCCGCACCGTTCTCGTTTGTTGCTCCCGAGTCGCTCGAAGCGGTAGTCCGAGCCCTGGCCGAGCACGGCGATGACGCCCGGATCCTTGCAGGCGGCCAGAGCCTGGTTCCGCTCATGAATCTCCGGCTGGCCCGACCCGAGGTGCTCGTGTCGATCAACCGCTGTCACGAGCTTGACTACATCGCTGTCTCGAACGATCGCCTCGTCGTCGGTGCGCTCGTGCGCCAGATCGACGCCGAGACCGACCCGCTGGTCGAAGCCGAGTGCCCGCTGTTGGCCAAGGCGCTCCCCCACGTCGGGCTGCCCGCCACGCGCAACCGTGGCACCGTCTGCGGCAGTCTGGCCCACTGCGACCCGCTAGCCGAGTTGCCGGCCGTTGCGCTCGCGTTGGAGGCCGATCTGGTGCTCACGAGTGCCGCCGGCGAACGTCGGGTTCCGGCCCACGACTTCCTCGTAGCTGACATGACCACCAGCATCGAGACAGGTGAGGTCGTTTCGGCGGTCACGTTCAAACGCCAGGATCCAAGCGAGCGAAGCGCCGTGGCTGAAGTCTCGAACGGGGGCCACGTGTTCCCGGTGGGCGGGGTGGCACTGCGGTGGGCCAGCGTGGACGGCGTCTGCACGATGGCACGCATCGCGGCGTTCGGCGTTGGGTCGGTGGCCCAGCGTTTGATCGACGCCGAGGGCGCGCTGGTCGGCTCCGACCTCGGCCCAGCGGCCATCGCAGCCGCCGTTGCGGCGGCCCGCAACGCAGTCAATCCGACCGGCGACATCCACGCGGACGCCGACTACCGGCGACACCTCGTCGGCGTCCTGCTTGAACGCGGCCTGCTGGAAGGCGAGGGTCCATGACAGACGAAGTCCAGGTGAGGGTCACCGTCAACGGGCGTAGCCACCAATCCCGAGTGGAGCCTCGGCGGCTGCTTGCCGACTTCCTGCGACACGATCTCGGCCTGACAGGCACCCATATCGGCTGTGAGCAAGGGGTGTGCGGTGCGTGCACGGTGTTGCTCGACGGCCGCACCGCCCGCAGCTGCCTGCACTTCGCTGTGGCGGTTGACGGTTCGGACATCCGCACCGTGGAAGACCTCGCAGGCCTCGATGAGCTCCATCCGATCCAAGAGATGTTCCATCAGAAGCATGCCCTCCAGTGCGGTTTCTGCACACCGGGATTCCTCCTCACGGCGGTCGAGCTGCTGGAAAGCAACGCCGACCCCGACGAGGCCACCATCCGGGAGGCACTGATGAACAACGTCTGTCGCTGCACCGGCTACGCCAACATCGTCGATGCGGTAGCTGAGGCCGCGGTGGAGCTGCGAGGGGGGCATCGAGCATGAGCAGCGACCCCCAAGGCGCTGTTGGCCAAAGCGTCTTGCGTCGAGAGGACGACTACCTCCTACGAGGCCAGGGCCGCTTCGTCGACGATCTGCCCGCGCCGCTCAACACCCTGCACCTTGCCTTCGTGCTCAGCCCCTACGCCCACGCCCGGATCTTGTCGATCGACGTGAGCGAGGCGCTTGCGCTCGATGGCGTGGTCGACGTCCTCACCGGCCCCGATCTGGCAGCCATGGTGAAGCCGATCGCTGCTCAGATCGAGCTGCCCGGCTACCACCTCAACACCCGCGACGTGCTGGCTGTCGACGAAGTGCGGTTTGCGGGCGAGGCGGTGGCCGTGGTCGTGGCCGAGAGCCAGTACATCGCCGAAGACGGCATCGAGCTGGTCCAAGTCGACTACGAGCCGCTTCCTGTGGTCACCGAGATCGGCGAAGCGACCGATCCCGCCGCCCCGCAGGTCAATCCAACAGTGCCGGGCAACGTCTACTACGAGGGTCGATTCACAACCGATGGCGTGGCCGCTGGTTTCGAAGCGGCGGCCCATGTCATCTCCGAAAACTTCCACTCGAACCGTGTGACCGCTGTTCCGATTGAACCCCGAGGGTGTCTTGCTGTGCCCGAGCAGGCGGGCAACCTTGTCTTCTACTCCTCGACCCAGATACACCATCTGCTGCGGACTGCCCTGGCCGAGTTCCTCGACGTTTCAGAGTCAACCCTGCGGGTCGTGGTCCCCGACGTCGGCGGCGGATTCGGCATCAAGGCGGCCCTCTACCCCGAAGAGTTCGTCTGCGCCGCGCTCGCCCTGCGTCTGCGCCGGCCCACCAAGTGGATTCAGGACCGGTACGGAGCCCTGCTCACCGATGTGCACGCCCGTGACAACCACTACCGGGTGCAGGCCGCAATCGATGACGAAGGCATCGTCCTCGCGCTGAAGGCCGAGATTCGAACCAACGGCGGCGCCTACTCAGCGCTGCCCTTCGGCTGCACCCTGGAGACCACTGGCGGCGCCCGCATGATCGTCGGGCCGTACCGCATCACCGAGTACTCCTACACGGCCACCGCCGTCGCAACCCACACCGCGCCTGTTCTCGCCTACCGGGGCGTGGCCCAACCGGTCTGCTTCATGGCGATCGAGGGCATCATGGACCGGATCGCCCGCCGGCTTGAGCTCGATCCGGCGGAAGTCCGGCTGCGCAACATGGTGCCGACCTCAGAGCTTCCGTGGACCAACGTCGTCGGTGTCCGCTACGACACAGGCAGTTTCATAGAGTCGCTCAACCAAGCGATGGAGATGGCGAAATACGATGAGTTCCGCGCCCGCCAGAGGAAGGGCCGACTCGTCGACGGCAAGTACCGAGGCATCGGCATCTGCACGTTCACCGAGGTGAGCGGGACGGGCGCCCCAGGGTGGCGTGCCCGCGGGCTGACCCGTCTGCCCGGGTTCGACAGCGGGACCGTGAAGGTGGAGCCCACCGGCAAGGTGACGGCCTTCGTGAGCCACGCTCATTCGGGGCAAGGCCACTTCACGACGTTCGCGCAGGTCGTCGCCGACGAGCTCGGGGCCCGATTGGAAGATGTGACCGTTGTCGAGGGCGACACCGCCGCCGGGCCCTATGGCACGAACACCTTCGCCAGCCGCAGCGCAGTCACGGGCGGCGGCGCGCTGATACGGGCGTCGGAGAAGGCCAAGCTGAAGCTGGCGCGGCTCGCCGCGGCCATGCTCGAGTCCACGCCCGAAGACATCGTGGTCACCGACGGCCAGTTGCACGTCGCCGGCGTCCCGAGCCGGGCCCTTTCGTTCCAAGAAGTCGCCGAGACCGCTTACGCGATGAACACATTCGACCTGCCCGTAGGCGAGAGCTTCGGCATCGAGGAGACCGATTTCTACGACCCGCCCCTGGTCACCATGGCCAATGCCACCCACATTGCACAGGTGGCTGTCGATGCCGGAGACGGCACCGTCGACATCGAGGGCTACACCGTCGTGCACGACTGCGGTCGCGTCATCAACCCGATGATCGTCGACGGTCAGGTGATGGGCGGTGTGGCACAAGGCATCGGCGAGGCGCTCATGGAGGAATTCGTGTACGACCCCGACGGCCAGGTCCGCACGGCCACGCTGGCCGACTATCTCCTGCCCAGCTCGGTGGACGTTCCCAGCTTCCAGATCGCCCACATCGAGTCTCCCTCGATCGATGCCGTCGGCGGGTTCAAGGGCGTGGGGGAAGGCGGTGTAATCGGAGCGGTACCCGCGCTCGTCAACGCAGTCGCCGACGCTCTGTTCGATCTCGACGTCAACGTCAACACCAAGCCGCTCCGACCCGCGCTGCTGTCACGCCTCATTCGAGAGTCCGGAGGCTGACCACGCTTCTTCGTGTCGGAGGGGGGACTGTGTTTCCGCAGGTCAGAGGCGGGGTTGAGTCTGAAGTTCCCCCTAGCTCCACCCGAGAGACTTGCCAGGAATTCTCAGAAGTTCCCAAAACTGCAGGTCAAAGAGCATTTCTGGCAAATTGCTTGCTTCGGCAGTTCCCATGCCATAGCGTCAGTTCCCTAGAAAAAGGGAACTGAAAAAGGGAACTCGTGCGACGCTCCAAGCGCCTCACCGCCAAGACAGTCCAACACGCACCGCCTGGCAAGCACGCGGACGGGGACGGACTCACGCTCGTCGTCAAGCCCAGCGGCACCCGATCATGGGTGGTGCGCTTGACCCTCGACGGCAAGCAGCGCGACATCGGGATAGGCGGCTACCCCAGGGTAAGCCTCGCCGATGCCCGACTGCGGGCGGCAGAGATGCGTGCTGACGCCATCGAAGGAAACGATCCGACAGGCTCCGAACGCACCGGCGATGCCCCAACATTCGCGGCCGCTGCCAAGGTCGTCCACGAGATGAACCTGCCTCGGTGGCGCAACAAGCACGCCGCGAATGAATGGCTCGCCAGTCTCGAGCGCTACGCATTCGACCGAATCGGCAACGTTCCACTGCAACACATCCAGCGCAGCGACATCATCGCTGTTCTCTCGCCGATCTGGACCGCAAAGCCGGAGACGGCGCGGCGCGTGCGACAGCGCATCCGCAAGGTCATGCAGTACGGCATGGCACACGGATGGGTGGAGACCAATCCGGCCGGAGAGGCCATTGACGGCGCCCTTCCGTCGATGCCGAAAGTCAAGAACCATCAGCGAGCACTCCCGTACTGCGAGGTACCCGCAGCACTGGACAAGATCACGCAAACCCAAGCGAGCGAGGCATCGCGACTGTGCCTGCGCTTCTTAGTACTCACCGCAGTGCGATCCGGTGAAGCCCGCGGCGCCCGATGGACCGAAATCGACGTCGATAGCGCAACGTGGACGATTCCCGCTGAACGCATGAAGGCCAACGGTGAGCACCGCGTGCCCCTAAACCGCCAAGCCCTCGATGTGCTCGGAAAGGCCAAGTCGCTGGACGAAGGCAGCGGACTCATTTTCCCGAGTCCACTCCGGCAGGGCGTACCACTGAGTTGGCAAGCACTGCTCAAGCTGCTGAGCGCCCATGGAATGGACACGACGGTGCACGGCTTCCGGTCGGCATTCAAGACCTGGTGCATCGAGCAAACCGCAACTCCGTGGGCGGTCGGTGAGGCAGCTCTCGCTCACGTCGTAGGCAACAGTGTCGAAGCTGCCTACGTCCGCTCCGACCTATTCGACCAGCGCCGACAACTCATGCAGGACTGGGCCGACTACGTCGCACGATGACCGGCTAGCTGGTACGACATCGGCCTCGCTTGAGGCACCGAAGCCACCATGAACCGGTTGCACGCCGGCCACGACCACCACGTCATCTCCGAACTTGGCCCCAAGGTGGGACGCAGCTATTCCGTCCACCTTGAATTCGCCACCGTCTGTGAGCGCTCGCACCGTCGCCCCCACCTAGGACATCCGCGTCAGATTCGCCATTGACCGCCGCAACCACTCCACCAACAATCGCACCGTCGAGAACTGCAACCACGTCACCGAGCTGATCCCTCGCTGCCCCTCTGGCCTCGCCTGCTGAGAACCATTGGCCCCTTCGAGCAGGGACCATCCAAGTTCTGTTGTTACAGGGTCCGAATACAGTGGGCGCCTAGGAGGAGCAACTGATGGCAGATGAGATGCCCTACATGGCGTCGGTCAGCAATGTCGACGACATCATTCAGAAGATGCGTGGTGCTGGAACGCCGCCGCGCTTCACCCATGAATTCCTCAGCTCCACTCTGGGGTTCAGAAGTTCGAACGACCGCGGATTCGTCAAGGTCCTTCGCGCGCTCGGGATGCTCACATCGGACGGAACCCCGACGGGACGGTATAACGCGTTCAAGAACCAGCACAGCGGTGGGCGAACCATGGCGGACGCCCTACGCGACGGCTGGTCCCATCTCTATCTCGCCGACCAAGCGGCTCATGAGAAGAGTACCTCGGAGCCCCAGGAGATCTTCAAGACAGTGACGGGCAAGGGTGACGCGGTCGCACGAAAGATGGCCCTTCGTCTTTTGTTGGGATGAGGGTGGGTTGAGGGTCCGTTTGTAGGGGTCGAGGCCCTGCTGGGATCGGTGTTTGGAGACGCCGAACCCTGGAGGGCCTCGATGGCGAGTGATGTTATGTCGGTGCGGCTGTGGCTGCCGCGCATCAAAGTGGAGGGGGTCGTCGTCGACGCGCCGGAGGAGCTGGTGGTGCGGGTGTGCTCGACGGTGCGCCGCCCCGGATGCCCCGATTGCGGGGTCCCGAGCGGGAAGGTTCATGACCGCCGTGACAACAAGATCCGCGACTTGGAGGTGTCGGGGCGGCCGGTGACGCTGGTGTGGGATCGGCGGCGGCTGGTGTGGGTGCCGTGCGGCCGGCGTTTCGTCGAGGACCATCGGGCGTTCGAGGGATCGATTACGGCGCGTCTGGCGCGGCGGCTGGTGGCCGATGCGCGGGCGATGACGGTCAACGCCGCAGCCCGACGTCACGGGCTGAGCTGGAGGCTGGTCAACGCGCTGGTCGTCGCATGGGCGGGCCTGGTCGCCGACCGCCGCCGCCGTCGGCGATGTCGGGTGCTCTTGGTCGATGAGACCTCGATCCGCAAGCGGCACCGCTACGTGACGGTGATCGTCAACGGCGACACCGGCGAGGTGCTCGCCATGGTGCCCCACCGCGATGCCCAGGCGCTGTCGGGGTTTCTGGCCGCGCAAGGGCCCCGATGGTGCAAAGCCGTGAAGGTCGTGGTGTCCGACGGCTCCAAGGCGTACAAGGCCGCGATCGATAAGCGGCTCGGCCGCGCCCGCCATGTGCTGGACCGCTTCCATGTGATCCGCTGGTTCGCGGCGGGGCTCACCGCGGTGCGCCGCGACGTGCAGCGCCGCCCCGAGGGCTCAGTGCCCGCGTTCGACCGCGACGTGTTCAGGTCCAGGTTCTTGCTGATGCGCCGACCCGACAAGCTCGCAGCGGCCGAACAGGCACGCCTCGACGCGTTGTTCGCCGCCCATCCGCGGCTCAACCCAGCCTGGGAAGCGCTCGGCGAGCTGCACAACCTCTATCTCGCCACCGACCCCAAGGGCGCCCTCGAGGCGCTCGACCGGTTCGCTGACATCTACCGCACCGGCAACATCCCCGAGTTCAGCAGCATCGTCGACACGTTCTTGGCGTGGCACAACCAGATACTCGACTGGCACCACGCCGGGCGGCCCAGCAACGGCCGCATCGACCGCACCAACAACCTGCTCCAAGTCCTTCGTCGCCGAGCCCACGGCTTCACCAACTACGCCAACTTCGAAGCCCGCGGACTCCTCCTAACATGAACCCCGCCGAACCCAGCAGCCCGAATCCCAAAAAAAGACGAAGGCTCAGTTTGTTGGCGCTGTGGGTCGCGAACCGCAAGGTCTACGGGGCACGCAAGCTGTGGAAGGCCGCCCGGCGCGCCGGTCACGAGATCGGCCGGGACCAGGTCGCCCGGCTGATGCGCCGGCTGGGCATACGCGGCGTCAGCCGGCGACGCAAGATGTTCACTCCGCGTCAGAACCCGGACGCTGTTCGGGCCGCGGACCTGGTCAACCGCGACTTCACTGCTGTTCGCCCCGATGCGTTGTGGGTGACGGATCTGACCTATGTCCCGACCCGGGCGGCCATGGCCTATGTGTGCTTCATCGTCGACGCGTTCAGCCGTCGCATCGTGGGGTGGCGGGTCGCAGCCCACATGCGCACCGAGATGGTCCTCGACGCGCTCGAGATGGCCAGACGCTCACGCGGCGGCCGCCGCCTGGTCGGGCTGATTGCCCACTCCGACGCGGGGTCGCAGGCCGGATTCAATTGGTCGTCGCAACACCGGGTTGTTGGAGATGTGCGATGGCGACGATTCGGGAGCGCCAGCGGGAGGTCCAGCTGTATCGGGGGCAGATCCCGTCGCCGGGTCGGCCGACGGTGGCATGGCGAGAGGATCGGGTCCGGTTCTGGGCGGCGATCGCCGAGGGAGCGAAGACTGAGGATGCAGCTGGGGAGGCTGGGGTGTCGTCCCCGGTTGGGTTCCGGTGGTTCCGCCGCGCTGGAGGGGTGAATCCTTGTCTGTGCCCGTCAGTGTCGGGCCGTTGTCTGTCATTCGGCGAGCGCGAAGAGATCGCGCTGTTGCGGGCTCAGGGCCTCGGTGTGCGCGAGATCGCCCGTCGGCTGGGCCGGAGCCCGTCGACGGTGTCGCGGGAGCTTCGCCGCAACGCGTCGACGAGAACGTGGCGTCTGGAGTACAAGGCGACGACCGCGCAGTGGCACGCCGAGCGGCGCGCCCGCCGCCCGAAGCCGGCGAAGCTGGCTGTGAACGATCGGCTCCGCGGCTACGTGGCCGATCGGCTCTCGGGGGCTGTTCGAGTCCCAGACGGCCGAGCTGTCGGTCCGCCAGGGCCGGCGTGGCAGGGCCGCAACAAGCCACACCGTGGGGATCGCCGCTGGGTGCAGGCGTGGAGCCCCGAGCAGATCTCGAACCGGCTGCGGGTCGATTTCCCCGATGATGAGTCCATGCGGATCAGCCACGAGGCGATCTATCAGGCCCTGTATGTGCAGGGCCGCGGGGCGCTGCAGCGCGAGCTGGTCGCATGCCTGCGCAGCGGACGCGCCCTGCGGGTCCCACGAGCCCGGGCCCGCCAGAGGGCGTGGGCTCACGTCACACCCGAGGTGATGATCAGCCAACGCCCCGCCGAGGCCGCCGACCGCGCCGTCCCCGGGCACCGGGAAGGCGACCTGCTCATCGGCCTGAAGCGCTCCGCGATCGGCACCCTCGTCGAGCGCACCACCAGGTTCACCCTGCTGATCCACCTGCCACGCGAACACGGCTACGGCGTCATCCCCCGCACCAAGAACGGCCCCGCCCTGGCCGGCTACGGCGCCACCACCATGAAAGACGCTCTCGCAGCATCGATGACCACACTGCCCGAACAGCTCCGCCGCTCGGTGACCTGGGACCGCGGCAAAGAACTCTCCGCCCACGCCGCATTCACCGTCGAGACCAACATCCCGGTCTACTTCGCCGACCCGAAGAGCCCCTGGCAGCGAGGCACCAACGAGAGCACCAACGGCCTGCTGCGCCACTACTTCCCCAAAGGCACCGACCTATCCCGATGGGTCGCCGAAGAGATCAACGCCGTCGCCCACACCCTCAACACCCGGCCACGCAAGACCCTCGGTTGGCGCACACCCGCCGAAGCCCTCAACGAGCACCTACGCTCCCTCCAACAACCCGGTGTTGCGACGACCAGTTGAATCCGGCCTGGGTGCCCTGGTCGCTATGAATCACGGTCTCGCCGACCGTCGGCCGGCGGTTGTCGATCGCCATCCCCAAGGCGTTGGCCGCCAGCGAGGCGGTGGGCCGCGAGTCGATCGACCAGCCCACGACACGGCGGCTGAAGGTGTCCAACACCACCGCGCAGAACACCTTGCCCTCGCGGGTCGGGTGCTCGGTGATGTCGGTCACCCACAGCCGATCGGGCTCGGCCCGGGCGAAGTCGCGGTCCACGAGATCCGACACGGTGGCCATGTTGGGGACCTTGCGATGGGTGGGACGGCCCGAGACACCTCGCAGACCCGCTTGCCGCATCAGGGTCTCGACGGTCTGGCGGCACACCGCAATGCCTCGGCCCAAGGTGAGCTCGGCATGCACCCGAATGGCGCCATAGGTCTGCCGGGAATCGGCATGAACCTCGCCGATGACCCCGCTCAGCCAGGCGTGACGGATCGACCGCGCGGACCGCGGGCGACCCAGCCAGCCGTAATAGCCCGACACCGACACGCCCAACAGCGCGCACGCCCGCTCGACGGGAAGTCCTTCCGCGGCCATCACCTTGATGGCCGCGAACCTCCTCTTGGGTCGACGTCCCCCTACCCAGCTCAGACGCCCGGCGTGGATCGCCAGCTCGGTCTCCAACTCGCGGACCCGTTTGCGCAACACCACCAGCTCCGCGTGCTCAGCGGTGCTCATGCCTGGCTCGACCCCGGCGTCGATGCGCGCCTGACGGCGCCACGCATAGATCGACTGCCCGCTGATCCCCAGCTCAGACGCCACCGCAGCGACCCGACGGCCAGACTCGACCAAATCGATCACACGCCGCCGGAACTCTGCCGGATATCCCCTCGGTGCCAACAAGCCTCCCAATGGCTCATGACAGCAGAATCCAGCATCGCCCCCGCGCGAAACAGTGAAGATGTTCGCCGGGGGCGGGCCGTCGGCGTCTGACTTAGCGCGAAACTGGCCTCGAGCGTTTCGGGTGCCTTGCTTGGGACTCGTCGTCGTCGTCGGCCGGCTCCTTGGACTTGTCAGCTGCGGCCGGTCCGGAACGAGCGACGTGACCTCATAGGAACCTGTGCCCACAGATGCCTCATCACTGTTATGTCCGTCCCGTCCCGGCACGCGAGCCGCTCCGAGATGAAGGACTTCAGCATGCCAGACTCACAGCAGGCGGTGATCGGCGGGATTGACTGCCATACCGACTTCCACGTCGCCGCCGCGCTCGACCCTCTGGGCCGGGTGCTGGGCACCGAGTCGTTCCCCGCGACGTGTGTGGGCTATCGCTCGACTCACGGGTGGCTCGCGTCGTTCGGCCCGGTCGCCGCGGTCGGCGTCGAGTCGACCGGGTCCTACGGGGCGGCCCTGGCCCGCTCGCTGGCCGAGCGCGGCTGCCGGGTGATCGAGGTCAACCAGCCGCACCGGCACCTTCGCGCCCGACGCGGCAAGGACGACGCCATCGACGCCGAGGCCGCTGCACGAAAGGTGCTCTCGGGCGAAGCGACCGCGTCCGCGAAGGACACCACCGGCATCGTCGAGGCGATCCGCCAGCTCAGCGTCGCCCGCAACAGCGCCGTCAAGGCCCGAACGGCTGCGCTGTGCCAGATCGGCGACCTGTTGGTCACCGCCCCCGCCGCGCTGCGCGCCCAGCTCGACACCCGCCGCACCCTCGAGGGCAAAGCTTCCGCGTGCGCCCGGCTGCGACCCGACACCGACCGTCTCGCCGACCCCGCCCAGGCCGCCAAAGCCGCCCTGCGCAGCCTCGCGCGACGCATCGCCCAACTCGGCGCAGAAGCCGACGACCTCGAGCGCCGCCTCGACAAGCTGGTCGCCGCCGCCGCGCCCACAACCCTGTCGCGCCTCGGCTGCGGCACCCACCACACCGCAACCCTGCTCGTCGCCGCCGGCGAGAACATCGACCGGTTCAGCTCCGAAGCCTCCTTCGCCCACCTCTGCGCCGCCGCGCCGGTCCCCGCGTCGAGCGGGCGCACCAGCCGCCACCGGCTCAACTTCGCCGGCAACCGCGACGCCAACCGCGCCCTCTACATGATCGTCATCGTCCGGCTCCGCTACTGCGAACGAACCCGCACCTACCTCAACCGCCGCGTCGCCGAGGGCAAGACCAAAAAAGAAGCCATCCGCTGCCTCAAACGCTTCATCGCCCGAGAGCTCTACCGCACCCTGCGAGCCGACCTCGCCACCCTCACAACCCGCACTTGACATCTATAGGAACGTCCCAGGATGAATCAACATCGAGCCTTCTGTCGGGTACCGGAGGCAACTCGCAGCCGCCACACTCGCACAGGCGCCTCAGCCCATCACGCGGCCGCTGCTCCCAGTGTCCAGAACTTTGAGCGCAGCCCGGTCATGGCAAACCCCAGATCATGAGATTGGCCGCGATGTGCCTGCGCGCGTTCTCAGGTTGGGCTCCGTTCACCACGTCGTGTACCAAAGACGCACAGTCTTGCCGACGGCCTCAACGACGGCTTCCTCCATCCAGCTCCGATCGCCGAACGCCGGCAGATACTCGGGGTCTGCGTAGTTGTCGTGAGTGCCCGACACGTCGAAGATGCTGATCTCGTGATCGGGATCGGGATCGAAGCCGTTGCAGATCGGATCTTGGATGTCGCACCATGAGCCGATTCGCGAAGTCTCGCGGGAGCCGTACTGGCCTGTGATCATGTCCGCGGGCAGATAGATGTTCCGGCGCTCGAAGAAGGCGAGTACCCCGAAGTGCCCTTCGCATGAGACATTGCCTCTGCGGTAGGGCACAGAACCTTCGGCACAGTCACCGGACGGGCGAGACGATGGTGGAGCCGTTGAAATCTGTGCGGTCTGATGTTCGGAGCTCTTGGGGAGGAACAGCGTCGGATCGCCGAACAGGGCAACGAAGCCGACGCGGTCTCGCACCCACTTCGGGATCTCGACATCAACGTCAGCGGGATAGGTCTCAAACGTGTGACCGCTGAATGCCTTTGCGACCACGTGAGCGCCCTGCGAGTAGCCGCCGAGGACGAACACCTCGTCGGGACACGCTGTCGCTCGCAGCACAAGGAAAGACCTCAGCTCTTGCATGCCCTCGACCACCGAATCGACGTAACCGCCGGGCCTGATGAACTCTGCAGGCCATGCCGGCCGGCCGCGTTGGCGAAGGACTGCGATCACGTCGTCGCCCGTCAGCTCGTATGCCGGATAGCTGTAGCTGATCCCAAAGTCGTCGTTGTCACGGCCGAGTTCGTAGATGGCTCCGATCGACAGCCACTCCGGCAATCCGTAGGCAATTTCGGATTGGAATCTCAGACCTTCCCAGAAGGCGTCGTGATCTGGCCCGGAGACGGTGGGCTGGCCCGATCCGCGTGCCCACACAATGGTCACTTCGCCGCACTCGGGTTGTTCCGCGAGGGCTTGGCGGGCCGACCCGAACAAGGTGGCCGCGACGACGGCCGCAATCAGCAGCAGTGCACGAGCCCGTGGAATCCCCCGCTCACGCCTGCCGGAATCTGATGCGTTCAACGCCGACATAACCCACGATACCCTCGCCTGCCGACGCGACTTGGGCGGTATGAGGCGCCAGGAGCTCGAATCCGCCGACTTGGCAACTCAACAGCGCAGCCTGTTGACCATGGTTGACGGCGAGCGCCGCCGCGACCTAGCTGTGCTGCTGACGTAGGCGGTTGACATCAGGGTTGGCTGGTTTTCTGTTTGAGTCTTTCATAGGGGGTCTGGCCGTCGAGGCCTCCGTGAGGCCGTTCGAAGTTGTAGTAGTCCTCCCATTCGCGGAGGCGGTCGTTGAACATGTCGGTGTCGTCGATGGTGATGCCTTCGAGGAGTCGGTAGAACTCTTCGGCGTCGATGCGGTGCGAGCGTTCGACCTTGCCGTTGAGCCTGGGTGTGGCGGGCTTGATGTAGACGTGGCCGATGCCTCGGTCCAGGACATGCCAGTGGAAGCCGGCCCGGGAACTCGGCGCCGTTGTCGGTCTGGATCACTTCGATCGGGAACGGGAGCCGCTCTGTGAGGTAGTCCAGGAACGCGATTGCGGTGCGCTGATTCGCTCGGGGGTAGATGCGCAGCACTCGCAATCGGGTGCAGTCGTCGATGGCGGTGAACTGGTAGTGCCGCTTGGTCGTGACCCCGTCGATGGGGGCGACGGAGCTTGACGTCGATCTGGACCCGGTGGCCCGGCCGTTGCTTCTCGTAGCGCTTCCAGCGCTGGGTGTGGCGCTGGTAGCGCTGGTTCGCCGGCAGGCGGCCGAGCCCGAGGCGGTGCAGGACCCGCCACACCCCAGAGGAGGAGATCTCGACGTCGTGGTAGCGCTTGAGGTACATCGCGATCCGTGCTGGCCCGAAGTGGTAGTTCTGGCGCAGGTGCACGATCCGCTCGACCACTTCGCCCTTGGTGGCGGTCGGGCTGTGATGGGGTCGCGAGCTGCGGTCACGCAGCCCCTCGGCGCCCAGCTCGTCGAATCGGTTCCGCCACTTGTAGAACGTGGGCCGGCTGATCCCGTAGTAGCGGCACGTCGCCGCGACGTTGCCTGAGACTTCCTCGGCGTGGCGAAGCACCGCCAGGCGATGCCGGATCTTGCGTTGCTGCTCTCGATCGTCCATCAGGACTTCCTCTCACGAGAAACCCCGAGTGTCAACAACCTCCGTCAGTTTTAGAACTAGGGCCAACGACGGCGGCCTGACACGGATCGGCGAGGCAACCCACAGCGATCCGGTGTTGACCAACGAGCTCGTCGGCGACAACCTCCTCACGTTTTCCGAGTCGGAAATGGTCACAACGAACCTGCGGACGATGGAGCTCGCGGCGCGCTGGGAGTGGTAGCCGCGAACGTTGCCCGAAGCCATTTTCGAGAAGGGCGTTAGGTCCCACCACTGCGTCAGACGTTCAACGGTCTGTCCGCTCTCCCCTGCTCCCGTATCGAGGACCAGCTCATCGTGAACTCGCTAGGCGCAATAGGCGACTGCATAGGCTCGACCGCTCCACCAGGCCAACGACACGGATCGAGTACATGCACATTGAACGAGTCACGCTTACCAACTTTCGCTGCTTCGGGGCCGAGCCGACCACCATCGACCTCAACCCAGGCCTTACCGCATTCGTCGGCGCCAACGGCACAGGAAAGACCGCTGTCTTCGCTGCCCTGGGCCGCATATTCGGTGTCACCCGCGGCGATCGACAAGTTGTGCCCGAGGACTTTCATGTTCCGACCGACGAGCCGGAGGCGACGCTTGAGAGAATTCTCTCGATTGAGGTGTTGATTGCCTTCCCTGAGCTCACAGGGGCCGACGGTGCGGGCACCGTCGGCGGGGTCGATGACATCGGCACGGAGAAACCTCCGGACGAGGGGTCGGCGTCGGTGGCGGAGTTCTTCCGGCACATGGCAGCGTCTTGCGACGGCAACGTGAAGTGCCGATTCCGCCTCGACGCCACCTGGAACGACGACGATTCAGTCGCAGGAACAGTGACCGAAACGCTGTCCGTTGTTGAGACACTTGACAGCGACTATGGCGATGAAGACTGCAAACCGCTTAGGGCATTGGATCGCAGCCGGATACAGATGGTCTATGTGCCGGCATCCCGAGACGGCGCGCGGCATCTCACGACGTTCCTGAGATCACGGCTGTGGAGAGCAGGACGGTGGTCTGAAGAGTTTCGGACCGCCGTTGACGACGCAGCCTCCGAGATCGGTGATCAGTTCCGGGACGAACCCGTCGTGACCGCAGTCGAACAGGCACTGAGCAAGCATTGGACGCAGCTGCACAAGGGCGCCTTCGCTTCGGAGCCAACCTTTCGCCCGATCGACCGTGACCTCGTGCAGCTTGTCAACAAGGCACAACTCCTGTTCGCGCCGAGCGAGTCTGGTCGCGAGCAAACCGCGGACCAGCTCAGCGACGGCCAGCGCTCGCTGCTGCACATTGCCTTGACGGCGACGACGATCGACATCGAGAGCAAGATCGCTTCACGCGCATATCTCGACGAGTTCGACGACGAAGCCGTGCAGTTGCCATCTCTCACGCTGCTCGTCGTGGAGGAGCCAGAGAACAGCCTCTCGCCGCACTTCCTGTCGCGCATCATCTCCCAGATGCGCGACATCGGTGCCCAAACGCGAGCACAAGTTCTGATGTCAAGCCATTCGGCGAGTGTGCTCGGCCGGGTTGAACCTCGGTCTGTGCGTCACTTCCGACTCCATTCGAAGTCGCGCACCGCAATGGTCAAACCGCTTGAGCTTCCCGCCGATGCCGAGGCGGAGGCCACCTACGTTCGAGAGGCTGTTCAGGCCTTTCCGGAGCTGTACTTCGCCCAGTTCGTCGTCCTTTGCGAGGGGAGCTCCGAACAAGTCGTGATCCCCAGGTTGGCCCAGGCCGAAGGTACGTTGATAGATCAGTCCTTCGTCGCGGTGGTGCCGCTCGGTGGGCGCCACGTCAAACACTTCTGGAAACTCCTGTCCGGACTCGGGATCCCGTTTGTGACGCTTCTGGATCTTGATCGCGGACGGTCGGGCGGCGGCGAAGGACGGCTTCGGACGACATGCGATCAGCTCGAGGCGATCGGCCGCGACCCGCTTCGCGATCTCGACAAGTTCAAGAACGCCGAGGACCTCGTCGACCTTGACGATGGTGATCTCAAGGCGGTGCTGGCGGCCTTGGAGGCGCACGACGCATTCTTCAGTTCGCCGCTCGACCTGGACATGACCATGTTGACCGCGTTCCCCGACGCCTACAAGTGTCTCGAGGACGGGCGGACCGGGCCCAAGAAGACGCAGGCGTTCGATGCCGTCCTCGGAGCGAACGGTGACCGTGACTACTACAAACACAAGGGCTGGAAACGGAAAATGCGGTGGTACCGCTACCTCTTTCTCGGCCGTTCGAAACCGACCACGCACCTGCGTGCGCTGCACAGACTCGACGACGCCAGCCTGCGGGCCAATATGCCCGAGGAGTTGAGACACGTGATCTCGCACATTTCCAAAGCACTCGGCGACTGAAGTGAGCCGTGTGGCACCGGTCGACTGGCGGCCCGTCGGCATTGACCAACTCGAGCCGAACGCGTGGAACGCCCTGCGGCACGAAGGTTCTTCGTTCGTGGTCGCCGGCCCAGGAGCCGGTAAGACCGAATTCCTCGCCCAGCGAGCCGACTACCTGTTCTCGACTAGGCAGTGCCCACCTTCCCGCAGCATTCTTGCCATCTCCTTCAAGCGCGACGCCGCCCGGAATCTCGCCGCTCGAGTAGGAGCCCGCACGCCCGACTCAACTCACCGATTCGACTCTCTAACCTTCGACGCCTTCACTAAGGGCTTGGTCGACCGCTTCCGCTCTGCCTTGCCCGAACCGTGGCGGATTGAGGGCGACTACGAGATTTCGCTCCGGGAATCTGGGGAACCGCCGGATCTCGACGGGTTGGCTGCCAGACATCCGAAGCTTGCGGCCGAGTTTGCCGCTATTCCGCGCGACAACTTCGTCAACAAGGTCGTCGGGACGTATGCGCTGCCCATCGGCGGGTCGAATGCAAAATCGGCCCGCGAACTCGCGTCGCTCGCCTGGTGGAATCAGCGCTTCGGATCCACCGAGACGAAGCGCGTCAGTTTCGTGATGCTCAACCGGCTGGCCGAACTCATCGTTCGGGCCAATCCGGCTATCCGCCGCGCCCTCTTGGTGACCTATCCGTTCGTCTTCATCGACGAGTTCCAAGACACGACGTTCGCCCAATACTCGTTTCTGCGCTCGGTCTTCGGGTCCGGCCGGACGGTTGTGACCGCGGTCGGCGACGACAAACAACGCATCATGGGCTGGGCCGGCGCCCTCGACAACGCGTTCGCGGAATTCCAGAACGACTTCACTGCACAGCGATTCGAGCTCAACTGGAACTTCCGATCATCTTCTGCAATGACAAGAGTCCACCACGTCGTCGCCAAGGCCCTCAACGACGACGTGAGCCCGGCAGTCTCCCAAGTCGACGCCGACGTCGAGGACGATGCTGTTGTGGTCTGGCACTTCGACGACCTTGACGATGAGGCGCGTGGAGTCGCCCAGTGGATCAGCGAGGACACCGCTTCGTCGGGCCGCTCACCCGATCGCTATGCGCTCCTCGCCCGACAGAAGACAGTCGACCTTCAGCAGCGCCTCGAGGCAGAACTGGCGCAGCGCGGCATTCCGTTGCGCAACGACGATGAAGAGGTGGGTACCGTGCGCTTGCAGGATCTCTTGGCCGACGAATTTGCCAAAGGGATGCTCGACCTTCTCCGAGTTGCCGCCAGCTACGGCGGTAACGGCGACGCCTGGATGCGCACGTCCGGTCTGATCTCGCGGATGCATGATGGGCCCGCTGACGACGAGACTCTCTCTCGATCGCATCGCTCACTGGATGCATTTGTCGCGCGGCTTCGCCGGTGCATGCTCAGCAACCCGCCGGACTCACCAGCCATCGGGCAGGCCCTCGGAGACATTGTCTCCTACCTGGGAATTCCGGCGATCCAATCGGCGTTTCCTGCCCAACGACAACGGTCGTACCTCGAAGACACGGTCGCTGCGCTTACGGCCAGACTCGAAAAAGTGGTCGGCGGCGCCGAAGGCTGGGAGGACTTGTGCGACCGAGCCGAAGGCCGTGGGGCGGTGCCGCTCATGACGATCCACAAGAGCAAGGGTCTTGAGTACCACACCGTCATCGTCCTCGGACTCGACGATCGTCAATGGTGGTCGTTCGGAAAAGACCCGATCGAGGCAATCCGAACATTCTTCGTCGGCTTGTCGCGCGCCGAACAGCGGACGATCTTCACCCACTGCACAGCTCGCGGCGGGCGAAAAGGCATCGAGGCTCTCTACAGCCTCCTCGCCGAAACCAACGTGGCACACATGAGGCCGCAATCCTGAACTGCGCACTGAGTGCCCGCATCCAAGCGTCGGAGTGGTCCCTAATCCACGCCGGAAGATCGAGACAGTGTGTCTCGGTTCAAGCTGCATTATCTGCTGTCGAAGAATGGGCGGAGGATCGGCTCAGGCTGGCGCTAGCTGGGGACGTCGAGTGCTGCCACCAGCAGATTAAGCAAAGCCGGCACGAGCAGCACGGTAGCAAGGGCAGCCCAGCCAGCAGCCCGAGCGCACCATCGCACCAGAAGCCTCCAGATGACCCAGGGGCGCGGTTTTCTGGGGCTCTGTGCGCTCGGGCGGCACGCTGATTCCCCTCGCCGGAGCCTCTGCGTCGCGATACTGCTCGCAGCACTGTCCTTCGAAGGGCGCGCATGGCCGACAACGGAATCGTGGACTACCTGAGCTCCTCGGCTGGACGTGTCCAGGTCTTCTTCGGCGTGCTCTCGCTGGTGTCCGTGCTGCCGGTGGCGTGGAGACTGCTTGCGAGGGCGGGGAGACGGCTGGCGAGACGCATCCTCGGCATCGGGCGCCGACCGCGTGCCGACACGAACGGGGGCGCTGCTCGGCCCAGTGATCGGGTGCTCGCCCGACCGGCTCTGCGATGTGCGGGCGTGTCTGGCGAGGAACTTGCGACGCGGATGCGGCTGTCGGGCCGAGTGCCGCTGCGACGGCGCCGTCAAAGGCCGCGTCGGCCGCAGTTCTGGTCCAAGTTCCGGCTCAGCGCAGTCGAGTCCCAGACCGCCCCCAAGGGCGCCTTCGTTGTCTCGCAATGGCACTACCGGCCCTGCTCAGAACCCGACGCGCAGGACAAATCGCCGCTCGTCGGCGACTTCGAGCTCGAAGCAGTCGTGCATCCCAACGAAAACCGTCGGCACCTGAGGCGGTCGCTGATGGCGACGAGCCTCAAGGGGCGCACCAGACGCGTCGTCGTGATCGCCTCGGCATCGGATCTGCTGAACCCGAACGCCCCGGTTCGCCACCTCGTGATCGACGCCGCCTACAGGACCACCTTCGATCGCGATTCACCTGGCCGCATCACCATGCGTGCCGCGGCCGGGGCGTGCGATGCCGCCGAGACGGCCTACTCAGCGCCTGCGGTCGCCCAATACGACGCGATCTGGCTGGTGGTCCCCGTAGCGAACCATCGTGCGCCGTCCCGCCACTGGGGACTGCTGCGCGAGAGGTTCAGCGTGAGCGATGCCGTCCCCCAACACAGCGACCAGGCCCTCGAGGCGCACAAAGACGTAGAAGCGCGATTCCGCAGGGAACTGCGCCGCGAACGGTGGCTCACGGTCGGAGCCTGGATCTTCTTCGGGCCAGTCGCGCTCGTGGTCGCGGCGCTGTCGTATCGCTTGATCTTCGGCCTCATCGACGAAGATGCTCGCACCGCCAGTCCTGCAGAGGCCGTCGACACCGCCGTGCTGTGGATCCTGTCGATCTACACGAGCCTCTATCTGTGGGCCTCGGCTGCGGCGGTAGTGCATCTGTGCTGGGAGTCGATCGTCGCCCGCTATTGGTGCCGCAAGGAGGGCCAGTCGGCGCGGCCACAGTCCGGGGGAGGCGCCGCAGCGATCTTCGAGGCACTGGCGCCGAGACGCTGGCACGGTCCTCGCGACGCACCGACCTGGCACGGAGGCACGCGGGCGGGGCTCCTGTATCGCCGGATCGTGACCCGTAGTGCAGCAGGTCGCCGAGACGGGCACTAGCGCACGCCGCCAAACACGCTTCGCAGCGCGCTGATCCGCCGACGCCACACTGGGGTCGGCGGCCCGACTGCACGACTTCACGCGCACCGACACGGGTGCCGGCCAAGTGTCCCAGCTCGTGTCGTTCTGAGGCGACATGTCGCGGTGGGCCGGCTCGGCGGACGATCCCTCGACGGTTGACGGCCCAGTTGTCCCTGTAGCGCTGCCGATGCTGCATGACTCCGTTTCTTGGAGTTCACCGGCAGCCGCCGTGGTGGGGGTCCCACCGGCAGCTCTGCGTGTCACCTGCCACGTCGATCGTGTCGCCGATCGTTTGCCAAGCTCGGGTGCGGGCGTCATACCTGGAGATGTCCGATCCCTCGATGGGGAACGGGTCGGCGTTGCCGTCGAGTCGGAACTTGATGCCGTCCATCAACATCGGATGGTCAATATCGAGGGCGCGCACTGCGAGGATGAAGTTCGTGCGGGTCAGGCCTCCGGGAAGATCAGCCGCAACCCGTAACGCTTCCACATAGGGAAACGCGTACACATAGCCCACTCCATAGAGCGAGAGATTCGCGTCGAGTCCTGCGCTTCGCAGATTGCTGTTGACGAACTCAATGAACGGCTCGGCGGAATACGCGGGATCGGTGCAGTCCTTGGTGCCGCCTCCGACGATCAGCCAGCCGTCGCCTGCCATGCCTGCTGGGGCCATGTAAGCAGCGACTCCCTTTCCTACCGACGACGTGAACAGGGCCCCACCCCGCGCGCGGATGTCGTGGGTCAGACCACTCGCATGGGCTTCTTGGACAGCAAGCAGACACGGGTTGCCGGCCGTCATCGAAATGTGCACATCGGGACTCAATCGCCTGATGATCTCCATCTCAGGCAGCAGAGTCGCGGCTGCCGGATCGTGACGCACCGGAATGAACTCCGCCACTATCTCCGGATTCATGGCCGCCCATCGGTCGAACGCCTGCTCGTACGCGAGGCCGAAGTCATTGTCCGTCACCGCCGCCGCAACCCGCACCGGCAGCTCGCTGCCCATGTTCCGCTTGATCCACTCGCCCCACAGGATCGCCTCAGTGGAGTAGGACATCTGCAGGCCGGTAGTCCAGGGGTGATTCACAGGATCTCCCCAAGCAGGATGACCGCTCATCACGAATGGATGGGGAATGCATGCGCGATTGATCTTGTCGTACACCGCGAGAGTGTTCGGCGACCCGAGCGTCAGGATCGAGAAGACGTTGTCGGCTTGTATCAATCGGTCCACCAGAGCGATGGTGCGCACAGCCGCGTATCCGTCGTCCCGCACCACGAGCCCGATCTCGCGCGGTCTTCCGTCGACGACGATCGGGTCATTAAGATTGACCCAGTCCAGGTAATTCTTGAAACCGTCGGCGATCAGGCCATAGGCAGCAAGGTTTCCCGACATCGCGGTGGTGTAGCCGATGCGGATCTCTGCGCCAGCAATGCCCGACGTGTTCGACCAGCTGTCAGGACGAGACCTGAGGTCGGCCTTGAACGCTGACGGGCCGAAGAGAGTGTCGTTCTTGATTCCATAGGCACCGTTCTCGATGCCGGCGGACAGCAGCGAGACGATCTCGTCTCGGCGCACTGCTGCGGCCTGCAGGACGCCGTCAATCGTCAACGGCTCGCTTGCCGCGCCGCTTGCCGGCGCAACGCTCGTCGGGCTGTTCGTGCGCAACGCGGCGCTGCCCGACTGCGCAGCCGGGATTCTTGATCCGATAGCCGATTCGCCGGCGGCCCCGAGCGCGGTGTTGATGTCATTCGCCAGCCGCGTGACGCTGCGCCGATAGCCGCTCGAGTCCGGGTCTTCATGGCGAAGCTCGGTCCAGTCGGCATATTGAATGCTCCTCAAGTAGCCGGCCACAGCATCGTGCTCGATGTGCGGGCCGAACGCATCGATGTAGAGAATTGGGAAAATGGGAGGCGGCGCGCCTTCGTGCTGTCGAAGACTGCGGAAGCGCGCGATCTCCCTGCGGCAATAGGTGCTCGTCAGCAGCGACGGCGTCACGAGCACCAAGAGCGCATCCGCGCTGTCAAGCACCGAGCCGATCTCGAGGTCGAACGACGAGCCGATTCTCAGATCCGCTGTGTCTTGCCAGATCCTGAAATCGCGTCCGCTGACTGCCCGAACCTCGCCTTCGATGCGACCGCGAAGCTGCGAGACACGGCCGCTCTCATTGTCATCGTCATGCCTCGCGTAGCAAAAGAACGCCAGCAGCGGAGGCGGCAACTCGATTGAAGGAAAATCCACGAAACTCATGCTGCCTTTCCGCTCGACGGCACCGTGGGCGACGGCATGCGCAGGCCGCACCGACACCGCATCGCAGCAGCGAGCGCCTCGTCCCGGCGGGGCCTCGCGCCCATTTCAAGCCTGCAGCGCCCGGCGACACTGCAATCCCCGTCGGCACTTATACCACCGTGGGTTATATCGGGTGCCGGCATTCGTCGCCCAGCTCCTGATCGACCCACGCCCAGAATCCCTCGCCGCTGTGCAGCACAACCCAGAAGCGCCCCCAACGCGAGCGCCGTCGTCAAACAGACGAGCCACAGTCCGCATCGCCGCATCAGCGTGCACAGCCACCCCTCGTCGCTGCATTGCTGTGCGCGAGAAGCCGGGACCATCAGCCAGCACAAGCGAAGCCCGCGCGACGCCGCTTCGTTCTCATTGCCACAGGTAGCCGCACTTGGTGGACGATGACGGCCGGTGTCGGTCTTTCGGTCGAGCCTTATCGCTAACAGCGCCACTTGATGCCGCAGCAAGACTCCTTCTCCCGACGCTCTATCCAAAGCGTTCAAAGGGAACTTCTAGGGAACTGGAGACATAAATTGCTGCTGGCCAGCATCTATGCGTTCCCCTTAGCTCCACCCGAAGAACTTGAGGGAGACGATCCCGCAGGCGCTCATCGCACCGGTGATGCCCCGACATTCGCTGCCGCCGCCAAAGCCGTCCACCAGATGAATCTGCCTCGCTGGCGCAACAAGCACGCTGCCAACGAATGGCTCGCCAGCCTCGAGCGCTACGCGTTCGCCAGCATCGGCGAGGTACCACTGCAATGCATCGAGCGCAGCGACATCATCGCCGTCCTCTCCCCGATCTGGACCACAAAGCCGGAGACGGCACGGCGAGCCGTTGAGCTGGCAAGCACTGCTCAAGCTGCTGCGCACCTACGAACTGGACACGACGGTGCACGGCTTTCGATCAGCGTTCAAGACATGGTGCATCGAGCAGACCGCTACCCCGTGGGCCGTGGGCGAGGCAGCTCTGGCTCATGTCGTGGGCAACAGCGTCGAGGCCGCATATGTCCGCACGGATCTCTTTGATCAGCGTCGCCATCTCATGCAAGACTGGGCGAACTACGTCGCCCCCTGACCGACACAGCCGTTCACGGCCCGGCCAGCACCTTTGCTCCGCGACGAAGCCGGCATTGAACGCTGCACGGGGTTCCTGGGCGGCTCCGCGATCCGCGCGGCCGCGCGCATCGCGGTGATCGGACCCTCGATCAGGTCCAGCCTCCTAGCTGCAGCAGGTGTCGGCCAGGGAGTCGGCCCGCCAGGTGGCGACGGCCGCATAGGCCGCGGCGGCGGCGATGCACAACCCGGCCAGCGGGTCGGCCCACCACCAGCCCAGCGCGGCGTTGGCGCCGAGCCCCACGAGCAGAGCGCCCGACATCAGCGAGCACAGGATGGTCTGGTTCGCCTCGGCCTCGACGGCCCGCGATCCCATGAGCGGGGCCAGCCTCCGCTTGGCCCTGGACAGCAGAGGCATCGTCGCCAGCGACAGCGCCGCCATCACGATTCCCACCAGCGATTGGCCGGGATGGTCGGCCAGTACCAGGTCGCGCACCGACTCCACCCCCACATAGACGGCCAGGGCGGCGAAGCTGACCGCGATTAGGCGCTGGGCCAGCCGGTCCGCTTCCTGCTTGCAGCCCGTGCGGCGCTCCTGGGCCAGCCGCCAGGCGAGGATCAGCGCAGCCGACACCTCGATGCCGGAGTCCAGGCCGAAGCCGATGAGGCTCACCGAGCCCGCGGCCAGCCCTGCGGCGATGGCGATCACGCCCTCGACCCCGTTCCAGCCGATGGTCGCCGCGGTGAGCCACTTCTGGCGGGTCACGGCCTGTTCTCGAGTGGTGGGCTCAGTAAGTGCCATCAAGTCGCCGTCTCTTCGCGAGTGCTCTCTTCGCGAACCGTACTGCGGCCGCCACTATTCCATTGGAGCGGTGGCGCCACGGGAGGCGTCCTCGGGTTTGCCTGCTCCACTGATCTCGATCAGCGACTCCGCAGCCGCGGGATCGACCTCCTGGCGATCATGGGGACCACCGCGGACTGCTGCGTGAGCGCGACGGTTCGCGAGGCCAACGACCAGGGCTACGACTGCCTGGTGCTCACCGGCTGCGTTGTCGACGTGTCCGAAGCCCGCACCGCGTCGACTCTCGAGTCCTTCCGCATCAACCCACTCGGCGCAACGGCGGAACGTTCGGCCCTGCTGGCCGCGCTCCGATAGCCGCGCGGGCCTCCCTGGCCTGCGCGGTTGCGAAGCTAGGCCTTCTCGGTCGTTGGATCGATGATCTTGCCGATCTCGGTGACCACCGTCGCCGGAAACCCGCTGCGTTCCGCGTGCTCGTCGATCAGCTCCGGGCCGTCGGAGACATAGATGCAGAAGGTCTTGTCACCGGCCACGTAGCTGTGCTCCCACTGGATGTGTTTGCCTTCGGACTGCATCGCCCGCAGAACCGCGTTGGATTGTCCGGCCGCGGCGCGCAGTTGCTCGCGTTCGGCAGAGCCGATGTCAGGGATGTCCCGTTCGATGACGAAGCGCCGCATCGTCCCTCCCTTGGTACTTCTGGCCTCTGACTCTAAACCCTCTGGGGGTGTCCCCGGGGGCTCGACAAGCGCGCCGAGCACCTCCCCGTCGGCCGCGCGCCGAGCCAGTAGCGCCCTCGCAAGTATCGAGTGCCTTCGAGAAGCTGCGCCCAGCGGCACGGACCGCAGACCCCGCTGGCTCAGTGTCGGAGGGGGGACTTGAACCCCCACACCCTTTCGGGCACTAGATCCTTAATCTAGCGCGTCTGCCAATTCCGCCACTCCGACGTGTGGTCCGAAATCGCTCTAAGCGCAACCATTTCGGGGCGCATCAGCATAGCGCTGCGCGCCCGTTTCTTCGGCGGGTTCAGGCCTCGTCGATTGCCGTTGCCAGCGCGTCGAGGCGCACGGGATCCAGCTCGCCTCGCCACGACCAGACGGCGATGTCGACACCCGCGTCGAAGAATTCCTGCGCCTCTGCTACTGCTTTGTCGACGTCGTCGGCCTCGAAGCTGAGGTGGATCGACCGGTCGATCTCGGCCTCGTCTCGTCCGACGCGTTCGCAATGCGACCGCAGCACCCCGTCGAGCTCCCGCCATGCATCGACATCGGCGGGAAAGAGCATGTCCCACTGGTCGGCGTACTTGGCTGCGGTTCGCAGTGTCCGCACCCGGCCCAGGCCGCCGATGACGATCGGGATGCGCTCTTGGAGCGGCTTGGGTTCGCACCAGGCATCGGTGAGCTCGAAGAAGCGTCCCTTGTGGGTGGTCGTCGCCTGGGTCAGCAGCTTGACGATCACCTCCATGCCTTCCTCGAGCCGGTCCGAGCGATCCCTCAGCGGCCCCAGGTCGATGCCATAGGCGTCGCTCTCCATGAAGTTCCAGCCGGCACCCATCCCCAGCTCGAAGCGGCCGTTCGAGATGTGATCCAGCGTGGCGGCCATGTTGGCCGTGACCGCCGGATGGCGGTGGTGCATGCCGTTCACCATGGCGCCCAGACGGATTCTCGTCGTCGCCTGCGCCAAGCCCGCCAGCATCGTCCAGCCCTCCAGGTTGGGACCGTCATAGGGGGGTGCCAAGGGATAGAAGTGGTCCCAGTTCCACGCCGACTCGAAGACCTCCATCTCGTCGGCCGCCTGCCAGATGGCCAGATACTCGGGCCAAGTGGCGTGGTGCGGCGCTGTCTTGATTGCGTGACGTCCCATGAGGGCTCCTTGTTGCGGGCGAGCCGAACGATACGTCGCCGATCTGTGATGAACTCGCGCACTTGACCGAGTTGGGAAGGGGCCAACGGCAGCAGTGATCGACACAGCGGACCTGATCATCCGCGACGCCCGCTTGATCGATGGAACCGGCGCGCCGTCGACCCATGGCGACATCGCAGTTACCGATGACAGGATCGTCGGGCTGGGCGACCTCGGCCACGCCCAGGGCGCCGTGGAGATCAATGCGGGCGGCAAGGCGGTGGCACCCGGCTTCATCGACGTGCACACCCACGACGACCGAGCGCTGCTGGTCGATCCCCTCATGACACCCAAGGTCAGCCAGGGCGTGACCACGGTCATCACCGGCAACTGCGGGGTCAGCTTGGCGCCGCTGCGGACCACCGGACGGCCGCCGGCACCGCTCGATCTCGTCTGCCCCGACGGCGAAGGGTTCTTCGCCGACTTCGGTGACTACCTCGCGGCTCTTGACAATGACCCGGCGGCTGTCAACGCACTCTGCCTGGTCGGCCACGCCTCCCTGCGTGTCGAGGCCATGGACACGCTGGACCGACCGGCGACCGGCGACGAGATCGCGGCCATGCGCAGCCGCCTGGAACGGGCGCTGGAGGCCGGTGCCATCGGCCTTTCGACGGGTCTCTACTACGCCCCGGCCGCAGCTGCGCCGACTCCCGAGATCATCGAGCTGGTCACAGCGGTCCGGGTAGCGGGCGGCATCCACACGACGCACATGCGGGACGAAGCCGACCGTGTCAGCGAGTCGTTGGAAGAGACCTTCACCATCGGCCGCGAAGCGGGCGTGCCGGTGGTGATCTCACATCACAAGTGCTCCGGGCAGGCCAACCACGGCCGCTCAACCGAGACCCTGGCGCTGATCGAAGCGGCTCGCCATCGCCAAGAAATCGGCCTCGACGCCTACCCCTATATCGCCAGCTCGACCACTTTGGGCTCAACCAAGCTGTCGGACGCCAGCAAAGTGCTGGTGACGTGGTCCAAAGCGCAGCCCGAGGCGGCAGGACGGGATCTCGCCGAGATCGCGGCCGAGATGGGTCTCGACCCCGAAGCCGCCGTGGACGCCTTGATGCCCGCCGGCGGGATCTTCTTCATGATGGACGAGCAGGACGTGCGCCGGATCCTGGCCTACCCGGGCACCATGATCGGCTCCGACGGCCTGCCGCACGACGAGTTCCCCCACCCGCGCCTGTGGGGCACCTTCCCAAGGGTGCTCGGCCACTATGCGCGCGAGCAGGGCCTGTTCTCTCTGGAAGAAGCAGTGCACAAGATGACTGGGCTGCCGGCCCAACGTTTCGGTCTGGCGGATCGGGGCGTGCTGGAGGCCGGAGCGATGGCCGACCTCGTTCTCTTTGACCCAGAAACCGTGATCGACACCGCCACCTTCGAACAGCCGAAGCAGCCGGCCCGCGGCATCGAGCTCGTCATGGTCAACGGCAGGGCGATCTGGCGAGACGGCGCCAGCACCGATGCTCGGCCGGGCCGGGCAATCAGGCGAGGAGCAAGCCCAGAATCAGCGTGGTGAAGCCGAACGAGACGGCAACCACGACCGTGATGCGGCTGAGGTTCTTCTCGGCAACGGTCGAGCCCGCAGCAGCGGTCCCGACGCTGCCGCCGAACATGTCGGACACGCCGCCGCCACGGCCGCTGTGCAACAGCACCAGGCCAATCAATCCGAAGGCCGACAGCAGGTGAATGCTGCCGACGATCCACGTCATCACGGGCAACGAGGCTACCGGCGCACAGGCGCGGCACCCATGGCCGGCAGGTTGTTCGGGTTGTGTCGCTACGGGCGGATCGGGTGGGTGATCGGAATGCTGCCCTTCGCGCCTGGCACCCAGCCTTCGAGGATGGCGCTGAAGCCACCCGCTCCCCCGCCGGCACGCACCACCATTGGCGACCACGGGGGCAGCTTGCGCAGGTTCCCGCCCGAGGAGCCTTCGGATGACCCGAACACGAGCCCACCGTCAGCGGACCCGCCCCCATCGTCGGCACCTGCGGTGCCCTTCAGGTGCTGCAGGAACTCGGCGGGAAGGCCCTCTTCAATGCCTCCCGCGTCGCGGGCTGCGAAGTTGAGGTCCATCTGCAGCAGTGGCTCGAGTTCGTCGTAGAAGCGCTGCTTGGTCCAGCCCGAATCGGCGAACGTCGCCATGTGCTCGGGCGTCATCACCAGCATCGCCTCGCCCGGCAGCTTGCGATTTCCGACGCACAAGAGCTGCTGAGCGATCGTGCGGATCAGGGAGTCCGGCGTGCGTGAGATCTGGTCGATGCAGCCGATCGGGCCGTGCCCAGCGAACAGCGTCACCGTGTCCTGGCCGGGCTCGAAGTCCTGGGTCACCGACAGCGGCGGCCAGCCGTCGGGCAGGCCCTCCTCGTCCTCGGCGAAGCACCACCCCATTTTCGACGGCGACCCCAGTGCGGAGCGGTCGATGCCGCCGATGCCGGGCTTGCCGCCGCCCACGTTGCGGATCACCAACTGCAGCGCTCGCCCGATGGTGGAGTTGGCGCGATTGCCCTGGCCGAGCGCGTTCTTGTCGGTGTTCATGCCGATGCGGCGCCGGATCGGCCCGTTCACGATCACGATCGGTCCCGAGAACCACAGCGTGCACAGCAGGCCGTGCATATTGAACGTGTCAGTACACACAGCCTCGACGGCCGCAAGTACCACCGGCAGGTACTCGGGCTTGCAGCCGGCCATGACCGCGTTCACCGCGATCTTCTCGACCGTGCACTCGGCCAGCGTCGGCGGCACGACGGCCACGATCTCGTCGGGAGCCCGAGTGGTCCCCGCCAACATGGCGGCCACTCGTGCCTCGGTCGGCGGTACCACTGGCAGCCCGTCGGACCAGCCGCGGTCATAGGCCACCTCGACGGGATCTTCAGCAGAGGCCAGCTCCACACGGCGGCTCGTGAACGACGTCGCCCCGAAGCGCAACGCCAGCTCGTCGGCCAGCAGCGGGTCAACCGAGAGCGAACCACAGCCGGGTCGCATCTCGGCCAGACCGGGGCCCAGATCTTCGGCCCCGCTGAGCGCCTCCCAGCTGCGACGATCCCACCCCACCGTGCGGGCCATCTCACGGCCGTCCATCACCGCCATGAGCGTGGGCACCGTCTCGATCTCGTGATGCCACGACACGGAGAGGTCAGCATCGTGAACAACATCCGCCGACGATCCCGTCACACCCGCCGGAAACTCGGGGTCGTCCTGGGTGAACACGGTGAGTCGGATTCCGCTGCGTGCCGCATGGTCGACGAGCTCGGCGAGCACCGGCTCGATATCGCGGCACGTCGGGCAGTCGCGTTTCACGAATGCCACGAGGCCGTCCGAAAGGGACGGGCGCCCACCACCGGAGTCAGCGGCTGGAAACTGGCTTTCAGGAGACACGCCGTGACTCTAGGTTCGGCCCCCTGGCCGCCGCTGCCGGCGCCGCACACGCCTCATTTCGTTTGCGATCCGCGCGCCGTGCAGGCACTATCTGGCCGCGTTGACGATTCGGGCGAATTGGGTGGCGTCAAGGGAGGCGCCGCCGACGAGGGCGCCGTCGATATCTGTCTGGCCGAGCAATTCTGGGGCGTTGACGGGCTTGACCGATCCGCCGTATTGGACTCGCACCAGCGAGCCGGTGCCGGGGCGAATCTCGTCGATGACACGACGCGCCCTGGCGCACATGTCCTGGGCATCCACGGGTGACGCATTGCGGCCCGTACCGATTGCCCACACTGGCTCGTAGGCCACCACCAGCGTTTCGAATTGCGCCCGCGTGAGCTTGGCGAGGCTGCCCCGGAGCTGTGTGGTCACGACGTTGGTGGCGCGGCCGGCTTCGCGGTCTTCGAGTGTTTCGCCGACGCAGACAATCGGGGTCATGCCCTGCTTAGCCACTGCTGCGGCTTTGGCTGCGACGATCTCGTCGGTCTCGCCAAAGAGGGCTCGCCGCTCGCTGTGGCCGACGATGACATAGGTCACGTCGAGCTTGGCCAGCATGGTTGGCGAGACCTCGCCGGTGAAGGCGCCCTGATTCTGGTCGTGGCAGTTCTGTGCGCCGAGCTTGAACTCGAGGCGGTCGACGTCAATGACGGTCTGGCATGATCGCAGGTCCACAAATGGCGGATGGAGGCTCACTTCGACCTGGTCGTAACGATGCCGGGCCAACTCGTAGCTCAGCTTCTGGCAGAGCTGGATGGCCTCGAGGTGGTTGAGGTGCATCTTCCAATTGCCCGAGATCAGTGGCGTTCGGCTCATCGTCTACCCCCTCACTTCGATTGCCCGCCGAGACGGCGGGTCGTGCCCGAGATCAGTGGCGTTCGGCTCATCGTCCCTCTCCCCGACTGGCTCACCGCTGTGGCGAGTCTCGCAGCGCCGCTAGGCCGGGCAGGTCGCCGTGCTCGATGAGTTCGAGGCCTGCGCCTCCCCCGGTCGAGATGTGATCCATGTACGGCGCCAGGCCGAATTGGGCCACGGCGGCCGCGCTGTCACCGCCCCCGACCACAGTGAAGGCCCGGGAGTCGGCCATCGACTGGGCGACCGCACGGGTTCCGGCGGCAAACCGGTCGTCTTCGAACAGCCCCATCGGGCCATTCCAGAACACCGTCCGGGCTCCAGCGATCACGTCGTCGAATTCCGCCGCCGAACCGGGTCCGATGTCGAGGCCGCGGCAGCCGTCGGGCAGGCTGCGCCCCATCTGGCGGACCGTGCCGCCGGCATCCAGCGCAGTGATGTCGTTGGGCAGAACGATGTTGGCGCCGCCCACAAGCAGGCGCTCGCAGGTCTCGATGAAGTCGGGTTCGCAGAGCGAGTCGCCGATGGGGTGGCCCATTGCGGCCAGGAACGTGAAGCACATGCCCCCGCCGATGACCAGCGTGTCCACCACCGAGAGCAGCGCTTCGACCGCGCCGAGCTTGTCGCTCACCTTGGCTCCGCCCAGCACGGCCACGAACGGCCGCTTGGCGTCGGTGCGCAGGCCGCCCAGTACTTCGGCTTCCCGGTGCAGCAAGCGGCCAGCTGCGCTCGGCAGGTACTGCGGCGGACCGACGATGGAAGCGTGCGCCCGGTGGCTGACGCCGAAGGCGTCGTTCACGTAGCCATCGAAGGGAGCGGGGCTACCAGCGCCGAATGGGGCAGTGACTGCGCCGCCTACCAGAGCGTCGACGAACGCGGGGTCGTTGGCGGTCTCGCCGAGGCGGAAGCGGAGATTCTCCGCCAAGGCAATGCTGGGCGCCAGCTCTAAGAGACGCTCGGCGACCGGGGCCAGCGAGAAACGCTCGTCGGGTGCGCCGCCGGGGCGGCCCAGGTGCGAGCACGCCGTGACGGCAGCGCCCCGCTCGATCAGCCAGCGCAGGGTCGGCAGCGCCGCACGGATGCGCAGATCGTCAGCGATCTCAGGCGTGCCGTCGGGTCCGTCGCGCAGCGGAAAGTTGAAGTCGCAACGCACGAGGATCCGCCGGCCGTCGAGGCCACCGAGCCGTTGCTCGAGATCCTCGAGCAACGGCAGCGTGCCGACTTCGCTCATCGGCTGCAGATGATGTCCACGAGATCCACCAGCCGGTTCGAGTAGCCCCACTCGTTGTCGTACCAGCCGAGGACCTTGACCATGCTGCCCATCGCCATGGTCAGGCCGGAATCGAACACGCAGCTGGCCGGGTTGCCCACGATGTCGCTGCTCACGAGCGGGTCCTCCGAGTAGTCGAGCACTCCTGCCAAGGGTCCGTTGCCAGCGGCGGCGGCGAAGGCCTCGTTCACCTCCTCGACGCTCGGGCTGGCGTCGAGGGTCGCTGTGAAGTCGGTGATCGAACCGTCGGGAATCGGAACACGCAGCGAGGTTCCGTCCAGCCTGCCCGCCATCGACTGCAGCACCAGCCCAGTCGCACGGGCGGCACCGGTCGAGGTCGGGATGATGTTCACCGCTGAGGCGCGGGCCCGGCGCAAGTCGGAGTGCGGTCCGTCCACCAGCGACTGGTCGCCTGTGTAGGCGTGAATGGTGGTCATGAGGCCCTGCTGCACACCGAAGGCCTGATCGAGCACCTGCACCATCGGCACGAAGCAGTTTGTGGTGCAGCTCGCGTTCGAGACCACCTTGTGCGCTTCGGGGTCGAAGTCGGCGTCGTTCACGCCCACCACGAAGGTGGCGTCGGCGCCCGACGCAGGCGCCGACACGACCACGAGCGGGGCGCCAGCTTCGAGATGCATGGCCGCTTTGTCGCGGGACGTGAAGATGCCGGTGGACTCCACCACCACATCCACCCCGTAGTGGGCCCACGGCAGATCGGCAGGGTTCCGCTCCGACAGCACCGGCAGCACCTTGCCGTCGATCGAGATGCCGCCTTCCGTGGCGGCGATGTCGTGCGGCAAGTTGCCCAGCACCGAGTCGTACTTCAGCAGGTGGGCCATCGTCGCCGTGTTTCCGAGGTCATTCACCGCCACGATCTCGATGTCGCGGTCGGGGCGGTTGGCCGCCCGGTAGAAGTTGCGTCCGATCCGGCCGAAACCGTTGACGCCCACGCGCACGCTCATCTGCTGCTATCCCCTTCGCTCCACGAACCTCGCGGGCTGCCTGTGCCCGGGCCCGATCTACCGTTAGCTGTCTAGCGGGCTGGCGACGCTTAGCGGGCGATGTCGCGGTGGCGGCAGTGGAGATCGTGGCCCTGTTCCGCCAACAGGCGAGTCACTTCTTCGGCGATGGCGACGCTGCGGTGCCGACCGCCTGTGCAGCCCAGCGCAATCGTCAGGTACGACTTGCCCTCGGTGCGATAGGACGGCAACAGTGCATCGAGCAGCGGCATGAGATGCTCCAAGAAGGTGCCAGTAGCCGGCTGGCCGAGCACCCACTCCCGTACCCCGGGATGTAGCCCGGTGTACGGCCTCAGCTCGGCCACCCAGTGCGGGTTCGGCAGGAAGCGGCAGTCGAACACCAGGTCAGCTTCCCGCGGCACACCGTGCTTGTAGCCGAAGGACATGATCGCAGTTCGCATCTGAGGCTCGTCGCCGGATGCCCTGAACTCGTCACGCACTCGGTCGCGCAGCTCGTGGACGTTGAGATCACCCGTGTCGATGACCACATCGGCGGTCTCGCGCACATCGGCGAGCAACTCCCGCTCGAGCTCGATGGCATCGAGGACCGAGTCGGCCACCGGCTCGGCGCCAGACGGTTCCTCTGGAGGGTCCACCGCGGGCAGATCGCCGGTGTGCAGGGGATGGCGGCGCCGAGTGTCGTCGTAGCGCCGCACCAGCACGTCCGCGGGTGCATCCAGGTACACGACCCGCACCGACGCGTTCCGCTCGCGCAGCTGCGTTATCGCCGTCACCAAGTCCTCTCGGTATTCCCGGGTGCCTGCCACCAGCGCGACGCGGCGCAGCCGGGCACCAGGGCGGGCCACCATGTCGGCAACATCGCCGATGAGATGCGGCGGCAGATTGTCGATGACGAACCAGCCGACGTCCTCGAGCGCATTCGCCGCCGTGGAGCGGCCTGCACCCGACAGGCCAGCCACGATCACGAACTCTGGCCCCTCAGCCACGATGCCGATCGTATTGGGCCGATCGTATTGGGCCGCGGGTACGGGTTACGCCGCGGGCCTCAGGAGTCCGTCAGCGCCTCGGCAGGGTGCGTAGCGGCGTACACCGCCTCCCCAACAGCGTCCGGCAGCCAGCTCAAGGCCCGTAGCTCCTCCAGGGTGGCCGACTTGACTGCGCCGACGCTGCCGAACTCACGCACCAGGCGCGCCCGTCGCTTGTCCCCTAGGCCCGCGATCCCGTCGAGCACCCCGCGCTTCATCGCCTTGCCCCGCAGCCGCCGGTGATACGACACGGCGAACCGGTGGCTCTCGTCGCGCACCCGCTGCAGCAGGTACAGCGCCTCGGACTGGCGAGGGATCCGCAATGCCTCGGACCGGCCCGGCACGAACACCTCTTCGAATTGCTTTGCCAGCGCACACACCGGGATCTGCTCCCGCAATCCCAATTCGTCGAGAACCGCGGCCGCAACGCCAAGCTGCCCCTTGCCGCCGTCCACCACGAGCAACTGGGGCGGGTACGCGAACCGCCCCTGTTCGGATGCCGGCAGTTCCCGTTCGGTCAAGTAGTTCCGCAACCGGCGGCGCAGCACCTCGTCCATGGCGGCATAGTCGTCATTGCCCGGGACGTTGCGAACGCGGAAGTGGCGGTACTCGCTGCGGCGGGGCAGGCCGTCTTCCAGCACCACCATCGAGCCGACGTAGTTGGTGCCCTGGAGGTGGCTCATGTCGTAGCACTCGATGCGCAGCGGCGGCCGCGGCAGCTCCAAGTGCTCCGCCAGCTCGTTCAGTGCACGGGCACGGCTGTTGTGGTCGGTTCCACGGCGCAAGCGGTGCCGCGCGAGCGACTCACGTGCGTTGTGTCGCGCGGTTTCCATCAGCGCTCGCTTGTCGCCGCGTTGCGGGATGCGCAGCGTCACCCGAGATCCGCGCTGCCCGCTCAGCCATTCCTCGTAGAGACCCGCCTCCGCGGGGGCCTCAGGCACCAACACCAGCTTCGGCCAACCGAGCGGATTCTCCTCGTGGTACAGCTGCTCCAGCACACGTGCCACCAACTGTGGACCGTCAAGCGCTTCCACCTTGTCCACCACAAAGCCCCTCTGGCCCATCACCCGACCCTTGCGCACAAAGAACAGCTGCACGGCTGCTTCGAGCTCGTCGTCGCTGATGCCGATGACGTCGAAGTCTTCGTTGCGGGTTCCGGCGAGCTGCTGCTTCTCGATCGCCCGACGAACGCTGGCGAGGCGGTCTCTCAGCCGGGCGGCGAGTTCGAATTCGAGTTCCGCCGAGGCGTCGGCCATGCGCTGTTCAAGGTCGTTGACGATGGCGTCGGTGTCGCCTTCGAGGAAGCGAACTAACTCCCGGACAAGCCGGTCGTATTCGTTCCGCCCAATTTCGCCCACACACGGTCCGGCGCATTGCTCGATGTGGTAAAGCAGGCAAGGGCGGCCGAGCCGCTGATGGGTTGCCAGCTTGCTGTCACTGCACGTGCGGATCGGGAAGGTTCGCAAGAGCAAGTCGAGTGTTTCCCGGATGGCGTACGCATGGCCATACGGTCCGAAGTACCGATTGCCTCGCTTGCGACGCCCGCGCATGACCATCGCTCGCGGCCACTCGTCGAGCAGTGTCACCGCCAGGAATGGATACGACTTGTCGTCGCGCAGCCGGACGTTGAACCTTGGTTGATGCCGCTGAATGAGGCTGTACTCGAGCATGAGCGCCTCGACCTCGGTGGAAACCTCGATCCACTCGACCGAAGCAGCCGCGGCGACCATCTGGGCGGTGCGATGGTGCATCCCCGCGGGATCGCCGAAATAGCTGTTCAGGCGCGAGCGCAGGCTCTTGGCCTTGCCTACGTAGATGATCCGTCCGTCCGCGTCCAAGAACTGGTAGCTCCCCGGCGTATCCGGTACCGATCCCCCCTCAGGACGCAGGCCCACACTCGCAGGCTAAGAGACGGGGGCGCACGCCGCGAATCCCCGGTGAGAAGCGGCCCGCTCCGTTCTCTGTGCAGAAATGCCGCCATAGGCGGCAAAATTGCGCAGAGAAGACGTGGAACACCCGTGCAGCCACGCATAGGTGGATACCGCGGGGGCGTGTAGTAAGTTGCGCCGACGTAAGGCCGAGTCTTGGCGCGCCTGCCTTGGCGTGCCCAGGGGTTGGCATGGTGCGGTCATTCCGCATCACGTAGCTGCGCAGGAGGCTGCAAAATATGGAACTCGCACAGGAGCGGGACGCAGGCACGAACGTGATCAGTCCCGCGGGCCGGGTGGATGGATCGAATTCCGCCGAATTCCACGAGGCGCTGATGGCAGCTCTCTCGGGCGATGACAGCCGCGTCATCCTCGACATGGGCGGCATCGACTACATCAGCAGTGCCGGCCTGCGTGTGCTGCTGCTGCTCGCACAGCATCTCGGCAGCAGTTCGACGCCATTCGCCGTTTGCTCCCTTGCAGCCTCGGTCGACGAAGTGTTCCGGATCAGCGGTTTCAATCAGATCATCACGGTGCACGGGACGCTCGACGAGGCGAAGGCACAACTGGCGTAGTCGCGCCCATGTCCCAGCCCTGGCGCATCCTCGTCGTCGACGACGAGCCTGATCTCGAGCCGCTCGTCCTGCAGCGGATGAGAAGGCACATCCGCAGCGGCAAGTACGAGTTCGTGTTCGCGGGCAACGGCCTGGAGGCGCTGGCGAAGCTGCGGGCGGACGACACCATCGACCTGGTGTTGTCGGACATCAACATGCCGCAGATGGATGGGCTGACCCTGCTGTCGCAACTCGGCTCGCTCGATCACGACCTGCGAGCAGTGATCATCTCCGCCTATGGCGATATGGCGAACATCCGCACCGCCATGAATCGCGGTGCCTTCGACTTCGTCACGAAGCCTGTCGACTTCGACGACCTGCAAATCACGATCGAGCGCACCGTCGAACACCTGAGGCAGTGGCGAGACGCCACCGCATCACGCGACAAGCTCGTCACGCTCCAGAACGAGCTCGACATCGCTTCGAACGTGCAGCAATCGATCCTGCCCGACGATTTCCCTGCGACGTCGGCATATGAGATCAACGCCAACATGGTGCCGGCTCGCAACATCGGCGGCGACTTCTACGACTACGTCGCAGTGCCGAACGACCGGATGTTCGCAACGGTTGCCGACGTGTCCGACAAGGGCATCCCTGCAGCGCTGTTCATGATGTCGAGCAGGACAGCCCTCAAGGGCGCTGCCATCGGCACCGGCTCGCCACGACAAGCACTGATCGAAGCGAACCGTGTCCTGCAAGCGGACAACCCCACCTTCATGTTCGTGACCGTGATCATGGCGGTCTACGACCCCAATAACGGCGAGGTGGTATACGCCAGTGCGGGGCACGACCCGCCAGTCGTCGTCCATGCTGACGGCAGTGCGCAGCAGATGCCCGCAACCGGCGGCATCGCCTTGGGCATCGCCCCCGAAGCGGTCTTTACGAAGAACCTGGCAGAGAACAAGATGACACTGGCCCCCGGCGAAACCCTGGTCCTGTACACCGACGGCGTCAGCGAGGCTATGAACGTTGACCAAGAAGAGTTCGGCACCCAACGACTCCTGCAGATCTTCAACGGCAGACCGCCCCAGAACGCCAAGAAAGCAATGACCGCGATCTTCGACGCGGTAGCGGAGTTTGCCGGCGAGGCTCCCGCCTCGGACGACATCACCTGCCTGGCCTTGCACCGGAGCGCGTCGTGAAGCACGCGAACCAACCCACCGAGGACTCGACTGTCCTGCCCCCAGGCGCCCCGCGCTGGGGGGCCGCCATCACGGAGCATCACTCATGCGGCGTTCGTTGAACATCACCCCCGTGCCGGGCGCTGCGGCGGCCGAGGCGCTCCCACGAATCGTCGCGTTCGTGGAGGAGATGGCCGAGCTGGACGACTGGGCGCCGGATCTCGTCTTGAGGTCCAACTTGATCCTCGAGGAACTCATCCTGAACACGCTCACGCACGGGCGCACCAGCGGGCTCAGCGATATCGAGATCACGTTGGAGAGTGGCGAGAACTCGGTCACCATCACGATTGTCGACGACGGCGCAGCGTTCGATCCCCTGACCGACGAGCCATCACCGGATACCGAGTTGCCCCTGCAGGAGCGGTCAATCGGCGGGCTGGGCCTGCACCTGGTTCGCACCATGGCAGAAGATCTCGCGTACAAGAATGCCGATGGCAAGAACCACCTGACGCTGGTCGCCCGGGCTGGTGCCTGACAGAGCGCCGCCGCGCCTGCGCCTGTCATCGCTGTGGCGTGCCGGCGCCTCGGCTGCGGTCCTTGCAATCTTCGCCGCCGCGCTGCTCGGCGCCTGCAGTGGATCGGAACCAGGCGCCCCAGATGACGGCGGGAGTTCCGGCGACGTGACTGCGACACTGGCTCGCCCAACCGTTCCGGAGACGCTGAACATCGAGACCGGTGTGTACGACGATCGGGTGGTGTTCGGCCAATCGGCCGCGCTGAGCGGACCTGCCCAAGCACTTGGCCGTGGAATGGAACTCGGGATTCTGGCGGCGTTCAACGAGGTCAACCGGGCTGGCGGCGTGAACGGGCGCCTCCTCGAACTCGTGTCACTCGACGACGCCTACGAGCCCGAAGCAGCCGTCGCCAACACACGCGAGCTCATCGAACGCGAGGGAGTGTTCGCCCTGATCGGCGCCGTAGGGACGCCGACGTCCCGTTCAGCAACCCCTGTGGCTGCTGGGGCCGATGTGCCGTATGTGGCGCCGTTCACTGGGGCCGGATTCCTGCGGAACGACGACTGGACGAACATCATCAACCTCCGTGCCTCCTACGCCCAGGAGACCGAGGAGATGGTGGAGCGGCTGACGGTGGATCTGGGCATCGAACGCATCGCCGTGCTCTTCCAGGACGACTCGTTCGGTCGGGCTGGTTACTTCGGCGCGCTCGCCGCCTTGGACCGGCGTGACATGGAGCCCGTAGCGATCGGCTTCTACCCCAGAAACACCATGGCCATCAAGTCGGCTCTGCTGGACTTGAGATCAGGCAACCCCGAGGCCGTGATCATGGTTGGCGCATACGGACCCGTAGGCACTCTCATCACCTGGGCGCGAAACACCGGGTTCGACCCCGTCTTCATCACGCTCTCGTTCGTCGGTGCGAATGCACTCGCAAACCAGCTCGGTGCCGACGGCGAGGGCGTGCTCGTCACCCAAGTCGTGCCGTTCCCGTTCGACGAATCCACGCCGATCGTGGTCGCCTATCAGGCCGCCTTGCGTCAGGAGGACTCCGAGGCAGTACCGGGCTTCGTGTCGCTTGAGGGCTACATCGCAGGCAGGCTCGCGATCGCAGGATTGGAGCAATGCGACGGCTCGGTGACGCGCGAGTGCTTCCTGAAGGCGATCTTGGGCGCCGACGAACTCGACATTGACGGTTTCACCATGAACTTCGGCGACGGTGAGACGATCACCGAGGACAACCAAGGCTCCGACGCCGTCTTCGTCACTCAGATCGGCCCCGACGGTTTCTACCGCTCCCTCGACGCGTTGACGAGCACAGATCAATGACCGACGCAGCGACCACCGAAGAGACACCGCCACCCAACGGCGCCGCAGTCGAGCCTGACGCGGCCTCCCAGACCGACGGGTCTGCTGTTGACGCGCAGACTCTCGCCACATCCGGCGACGGATCTGGAGGCAACAACGGCGCACATGAACACCGCAAGCCCGCAATTCACCACCGGATCTCGACCCAGATGTACGCGGGCATCGCCGCCCCGCTGTTGCTGACGCTGGCCGCCAGCGTCGTCGCCTGGATCTCGTTCACCCGTGTCGGTGAAGCAGAGGAAGAGGTCACCGAAGGAGCCATCCCAGAGCTGAGCGCAGCGTTCGGCGTTGCCGAGTCCAGCAACCGCCTCGTGGCAGGCGGCCCGCGGCTGGCGTCCTCGACGCCCGAGGACTTCGAGACAGTGGTTGGTGAGATCGCAGCTGCGCAAGGCGAGTTCGAGACGCAGCTGGACTTGCTGTGGCAGCGCGGCACCGGCTCGATTTGGCTCGGCGAGATGCGCGGATTCGCCGCGCAGCTCAGTTCGAATATTGATGCCATCGAGTCCGAGATGCCCGAGTACTTCGCGCTCGGGCAGCAGGCAGACGAGCTCAGGTCCGAGGCCGATGCCGCCGTGCGAGACCTCGAGCGCCTCATCGTGCCGGCGCTCGACGACCAGCTCTTCTACCTGGTCGCCGGACAACGGGATCTGGACACACCGCCCGTGTCCGAGGCCATCCACAGGTCCGACGAGGAAGTGCGGCTGTACCGCCACTGGTCCGCCTTGGGCGGCGACGTCGCACGGTCGGCAGAGCTGCTGGCCAGCGCATTCAGTGCCTCCCAGTCGGCATTGATCGAGCCGCTGCGAGAGAGCTTCGAATCAGCGAGGGATCGCATTGAGATCAGCGTCGCCACGCTCGACGACGCCGCTGGCCCCGAACTGCGACCAGCGGTCGACCGCCTGTTCGCTCTGGGACTCGATGAGGGGAGCGTCTTCGACGTCACGCAGCGACGCCTGCAGATCGAAGAATCCCAGCGCCGGCTGCTCGCAGAGAACCAGGACTTGGGAGTGGCGCTGGTCGGCGAGATCGAGTCGCTCGTCGGCGCCGTGGAAACCGATGTGGATTCGGCCACCGAGGCCTCGGCTCAAGCCGTCAGCACAGGGCGCCTGCTGCTGGTCGTCATCAGCGTCGTCGGCATCCTCGGCGCGCTGGCAATCAGCTGGCTGTTCGTCGGCAAGCGGATCCTGCGACGCGTCGGCCAGCTGTCCAACCGCATGCGGGCCCTGGCGGGAGGCGACCTCGAAACTCCCGTCGACACGCGGGGCAGGGACGAAGTGGCCGAGATGGCCGACGCGCTCGAGCAGTTCCGCAAGGCGGCGCTGGAGGTGCAGCGGCTCAACCTCGTCGAAGAGCTCGCCAACCAGCTCAGCGAGCGCAACGAGCAGCTGTCCCAGACACTCGCCGACCTGGACCGTGCGCAGGACCAGATCGTGGCCAACGAAAAGCTGGCGGCCCTCGGCGAGGTGACTGCTGGCGTCGCCCACGAGATCCGGAACCCGCTGAACTTCGTGAAGAACTTTGCCGAGTCGTCCGACGAGCTTCTCGAAGAACTGCTCGAGGCGGTCGCCGACCCCGAGCCACCTGACGACCAGGCCGACTACATCACCGAGATCACAGGCGACCTCAAGCAAAACCTGAATCGCATCCGCTCACACGGCGACCGGGCCAATCGCATCGTCGAGAGCATGCTCATGATGGGTCGGGGCGGCGGCGAGTCACGCCCCGTGGAGATCAACGCGCTGCTCGACGAGCACGCCATGCTCTCGTACCACAGCGCGCGGGCGCAGGATCCCGACTTCAACGTAACCATCGAGCGGGACTTCGACCCCGAGGTGGGCGAGTTGCAGGTCATTCCGCAGGACATGGGCCGGGTGTTCCTCAACTTGGTCACCAACGCTGGCTATGCCGCGAACCAGCGGTGGCGGGAGCTCGGCGGCGAACCGGGCAAGATGATCTCGATTGGCGACGCTGACGACACGCCCTATTTCCCGACCATCTGGCTCAGCACCCGCCGAACCGATGAGTCGGCGGTGATCTCCGTACGCGACAACGGCACCGGCATCCCGCCCGATGTTGCTCAGCGGATCTTTGAACCCTTCTTCACCACCAAGCCCACGAATGAAGGCACGGGGCTGGGCTTGGCGATGTCGAACGACATCGTGCGAGGTCACGGCGGTCAGATCACGGTGGACAGCGAGCCGGGCGAGTACACCGAGTTCACCGTGGAACTGCCGCTCGTGCCCGTGGCGCGATCCGAAGCAGAGGACGCCACCGCGGCGACCTGATCAGAGCGAACCGATCAGGTCTCGTCCCCGAAGGGATCCTCCCACCCGGGCGGCAGCGGGATCTCGAAGACATTCAGCGTCAGCGAGATCAAGCAGTAGTAGCCCACCGTCGTCACGAGTTCGATGACGCCCTCAGCCCACCAGCGGCGCCAGATACCGGCCGGTGTGAGATTCCGGTGTCGCCGCCACCTGTTCGGGAGTTCCCGCTGCAACGACGGTGCCGCCGCCGATGCCTCCCTCGGGTCCCATGTCGATGATCCAGTCGGCGGTCTTGATGACGTCGAGGTTGTGCTCGATGACCACGACGGTGTTGCCGCCGGTGACCAACCGATCGAGCACGCCCAGCAGCCGTCGGATGTCCTCGAAGTGCAGACCGGTCGTGGGCTCGTCAAGGATGTAGATGGTGTGGCCTGTCGAACGCTTTGACAGCTCGCTGGCCAGCTTGACCCGCTGAGCCTCGCCCCCCGACAGCGTGGTTGCGGGCTGACCCAACCGGATGTAGCCGAGGCCCACGTCGACGATCGTCTGCATGTGACGCCGGATCGGCGGCTGCGCCGAGAAGAACTCGAGGGCGTCCTCGCACGGCATATTGAGCACGTCGGCAATCGTCATGCCCTTGAACCGGATCTCGAGCGTCTCTCGGTTGTAGCGAGCGCCCTTGCACACCTCGCACGACACGTACACATCGGGCAGGAAGTGCATCTCGATCTTGATGTTCCCGTCACCCGAGCAGGCCTCGCACCGGCCGCCCTTGACGTTGAAGCTGAACCGGCCCGGCAGGTAGCCCCGCACCTTGGCCTCGTTCGTGGCGGCGTACAGCTTGCGGATGTGGTCGAAGACGCCGGTGTAGGTGGCGGGATTGGACCGAGGCGTGCGCCCGATCGGCGACTGGTCGATGTCGATGACCTTGTCGAGAGCCTCGACGCCTTCAATCGACGTATGCAAGCCGGGCACCTGGCGGGACGAGTAGATCCGCTGCATCAGCGACTTGTAGAGGATCTCGTTCACCAGCGTGCTCTTGCCCGAACCCGACACACCGGTCACGCAGATGAAGCAACCCAGCGGGAACTCCACGTCGATCTTGAGCAGGTTGTGTTCCCGTGCGCCGCGCACCAACAAGCGGTCGGCGCGGCGCGGGCGGCGCTGCGACGGCATCGGGATCTCGCGGACACCTGAGAGGTACTCCCCCGTCACCGAGCCCGGTGCGCCGCTGAGCCCGTCCACCGGCCCGCTGTAGACGATCTGCCCCCCGTGTTCCCCGGCGCCGGGGCCGATGTCGACGACCCAGTCCGCCACCGAGATCGTCTCGAGGTCGTGCTCCACGACCAGCACGGTGTTGCCGAGATCGCGCAGATGCAGCAACGTGTCGATCAGGCGGCGATTGTCGCGCTGGTGCAGCCCGATCGACGGTTCGTCCAGGACATACAACACACCTTCGAGCCCGCTGCCGATCTGGCTCGCCAGACGGATGCGCTGGGCCTCGCCCCCGGCCAGCGTCGCCGCCGAACGGTTGAGCGTGAGGTAGTCCAGGCCCACATCCAGCAGAAAGTTCAGCCGAGCGTCGATCTCCTTGACGATCGGTGCCGCAATGATGCGCTGGCGATCGGTGAGTTCGAGGCCGTCGATGATCTTCGCCGCTTCGCCGATGGAGGCTGAGCACAGCTCGAAAACGTTGCGACCGGCGACGCGTACCGCCAGCGACACCTCGTTGAGTCGTGCACCATCGCAGGTTCCGCATGGAACCTCGCGCATATATCCCTCGATGCGGTTGCGCGACCAATCGCTTTCGGTATCGGCGTGGCGGCGGCGCAGGAACGGGATGACGCCCTCGTAGCGAGTCGTGTAACTGCGCGAACGGCCATACCGGTTGCGATAGCGAACTGTGATCTGCTCGCCGGGCGGTGCACCTTCAAGCAGCAGCTTGCGCTGACCCGCTTCGAGCCGGGACCACGGCACGTCAAGGGGGATGCTGTGCTGTTCGCCGACCGCCTCGAGCAGCCGGATGAACCACTTGCCGGTGGCGCCAGCCCACGGGGCAAGCGCTCCGGCGGCAACCGACAGCTCGTTGTTCGGAACGACCAGCTCGGGATCGACTTCATATCGAGTGCCGAGGCCATCGCACGTGTCGCAGGCGCCGTACGGGGAGTTGAACGAGAAATTGCGCGGCGCCAGTTCCTCGAACGAGCGGCCGGAGGTCGGCGAGTACAGGTGCTGGCTGAAGGTCAGGATCTCCGATTCGGCTGTTTCGCCGTTTCGGGGCGGGACCATGTGAATCCACACGTGACCGTCAGCCAGGCCCAGCGCAGCCTCCACAGACTCCGTCAGGCGCTGCTCAATCTCGCTGCGCATCACGAGTCTGTCGACGATGACCTCGATGTCGTGGTTGACATAGCGGTCCAGGCGCTCGATCTCGTCGGCGTCGCCGAGGTCCAGCACTCCGCCGTCGACCCGCACCCGTGCGTAGCCCTGCCGTGCAAAGTCGCCCAGCTGCGTGTGGTAGTCGCCCTTGCGCCCGCGCACGACCGGAGCGAGCACCTCAAAACGGCTGCCGGGGGGCAACTCCATGATCCGGTCCACGATCTGCTGCGCCGTCTGGCGCTCGACGATCTCGCCCGTCTGCGGATCGTGCTGGATGCCGATACGGGCGTACAGCAGCCGCAGGTAGTCGTACACCTCGGTGATCGTGCCCACCGTCGAACGCGGGTTGCGGCTGGCGCTCTTCTGATCGATGGAGATTGCCGGCGAGAGACCCTCGAGGAAGTCCACGTCGGGCTTGTCCATCTGCCCAAGGAACTGCCGCGCGTAGGCAGACAGCGACTCGACATAGCGCCGCTGGCCCTCGGCGTAGATGGTGTCGAAGGCGAGCGACGACTTTCCGCTGCCCGACAATCCGGTGAAAACGATCATGCGGTCGCGGGGCAACTCCACGTCCACATCGCGCAGGTTGTGCTCCCGCGCGCCGCGGACGATCAGTCGCTCACCCATGCAGGGCGATCCTACCCGTGCCCCTGCCGTGCATCCCGGGAACAAACAGAAGTTCGTCGGGCGCCATGTGCACGCCTTGAACGTTGCGTCAATTGGCAGAACTAGGGTCGCGGTCATGTCATACGAAGTACGAGGAGTCGTGGCGAAGGCTGTAGGCGAGCCGGTCAGCGTCGAGACCATCACGGTTCCCGACCCCGGACCTGGCGAAGTGATCGTCGACGTGCAGGCGTGCGGTGTGTGCCACACAGACCTGCACTACCGCGAGGGCGCCATCAATGACGAGTTCCCGTTCCTGCTCGGGCACGAGGCGGCAGGCGTGGTGTCCGAGGTCGGCGAAGGCGTCACGAGTGTCGCCGTCGGCGATTTCGTGGTCCTGAACTGGCGAGCGGTCTGCGGCAACTGCCGGTCGTGCGAACGGGGCCGCCCCTGGTACTGCTTCGCAACGCACAACGCGTCGCAGAAGATGACGCTCGACGGCGTCGAACTCTCGCCGGCGCTGGGCATCGGAGCATTCGCTGAGAAGACCCTGGTGGCAGCAGGACAGGCCACCAAGGTGAACCCTGCCGCCCCGCCCGAGGTGGCCGGGCTCATCGGCTGCGGGGTGATGGCCGGCTTGGGCGCAGCGATGAACACCGGCGGCGTCGGTCGCGGCGACAGCGTGGCCGTCTTCGGCTGCGGCGGCGTCGGCGACGCAGCCATCTGCGGTGCACGGCTCGCCGGAGCGCACACGATCATCGGCATCGACATCGACGACCGAAAGCTGGAATGGGCCAGCGAGTTTGGCGCCACCCACACCATCAATTCTTCGGGCATGAGCAACGACGAGGTCGTCGAAGCGATCCGCGAGCTGACCGACGGCAACGGCGTGGATGTTGCCATAGAGGCAATCGGACTGCCCCAGACCTACGAGCAGGCCTTCTATGCCCGTGACTTGGCGGGGACCGTCGTGCTGGTCGGCGTGCCGAATCCCACCATGAAGATCGAACTGCCGATGATCGAGGTCTTTGGCCGGGGAGGCCAGCTGAAGAGCTCGTGGTACGGCGACTGCCTGCCGAGCCGGGACTTCCCGATGCTCATCGACCTGCACCTGCAAGATCGGCTGCCGCTCGATCGGTTCGTCAGCGAGACGATCGGCATCGAGGGCGTCGAGGAGGCTTTCGAGAAAATGGAGCGCGGCGAGGTCCTGCGCTCAGTGGTCGTCCTGTAGCCCGACCTACTGTCGCCCGTTGTGGAGGGCGGAGGAGCCCTCTGCTCCGGGAATCCAGCAGGTTCCAACCTCGCAGAGTTCTCCTCCGCCCTCCACAATTATTCGCCTTGCTCTAGTGTCTCGAGTGTTGAGTTGGTCGCGTTTTGGGGTTTGGTGCGCCTTCATGGGGTCTTCGGCGTGGATCGGAGGCTGTGATGGGTGCTCGACGGGGACGGCCGGCGGTGCCGGCGGGGACGGCCGGCGCGGAGCGAGAGACGCTGGAGCGGTGGGCGCGGCGGCAGGCGTTTCCCAGACGGCTGTGAGCCAGACATGGCGCGCGTTCGGCCTCAAGCCCCATCTCGTCGACGAGCACAAGGTGTCCCCCGACCCGCAGTTCGTCGACAAGGTCCGCGACGTCGTGGGCTTGTACCTGAACCCGCCCGACGCGGCCGCGGTGCTGTGCGTGGACGAAAAGACCTCCATACAGGCCCTCGACCGCACCGCGCCGATCCTGCCGCTGATGGCGGGCACGCCCCAACGACAGACCCGCGAGTGCCGCCGCCACGGCACCACCGACCTGTTCGCAGCCCTCGACACAGCCTCGGAGAAAGCCGTCGCCTCCATGACCGCCCGCCACCGAAGCGAGGAGCTCCGCAAGTTCCTGAACCAGATCGACAAAGAAATCCCCGACGGCCTCGACATCCACATCGTGCTCGACAACGTCTGGCCCACAAGACCCCCGCCATCGGGCGCTGGCTCGTGCGCCACCCCCGCTTCAGCCTGCACTTCACCCCCACCTACAGCTCCCCGACGGACCTCGTCGAGCGCTGGTTCTCAGAACCCGCCACCAAACGGCTGCGCCGCGGAACCCACAGCTCAGCCGCAGAGCCCAAGGACTCCATCAACGCATGGATCCAAGACTGGAACCACAACCCGCGGCCCTTCACCTGGCACAAGACCGCCGACGAGATCTTCGACACCATGGCCGCATATATGCAACAAATTCCCCACTCAGGACACTAGATCGGCTCTTCGCCGGGCTGCGGACTCAACAGGACGTGGTCGTCCGTCACGACCCGTCGGGCGTGTTCTGCGAGGGCAACAGGTTTCGCTCGTGAACCAGCGGACCGATGTCGGCGAGCACCCAGCGATCAAGCACAGCCTTGGAGGCACCGGCGTGAATGTCTCATAGTTTGATGTGAATGGCACATAGAGTGGGCCGGCGACGAGGGGGGTATCTGCATGACGCTCGACAGATCGGTCCATCCAGTTGAGACGGGGGACGCAACGATGGTTCCGGCCATCGCTTCTGCGTTCGCGCTGACCCCCCCCCCCCCGCGAACTTGGGGGTAGGTCATGACCGCCTCCCGGCGTCTTGTGACGCTCCCGCTGCTGGCCTTGGCGCTGGTCGCCGTGCTCCTCGTGCCGGTGCCGCCGCCGGCGGAAGCGCAGACGATGAGCATCCTGACGACCACCCTGGTCAGCAACACGGGCAAGAGCGTGTCGGGCAGCCGTCAGCCGTCGAATGTCGGCCATTTTGCCCAGTCTTTTGACACAGGGTCGAATCCTCTCGGCTACAGCCTGGAGAGCATCGTCGTGAGAATCGGAGTTGCTGGGTCTTCTGCTGACAAGACATTTACTCTCACGGTGAGGGAGGATGCGTCAGGCAATCCGCATTCGACCGCGCTCTATACGCTGACAACTCCCGCAACGATGGCGATCGGGCTGAACGAGTTCGCTGCTCCGTCAGGCGCGACGCTGGATGCGAACACCACCTATCACGTGGTCGCGCAGGGCAGCTTTGGCGGGGAGCCCCAGTGGGCCAGAGCATTGATAGCCGACGGTCTGGACTCCGGCGCCGCCGAGGGCTGGGACATGACAACACCGGCCAAAACAACCAGCGACTCAGGCGCGAATTGGTTTACCCACAATTTCGCCCGAACCTTTCAGATGCAGGTCAGAGGCGAAGCTGTCGCTGTGTCGCCGGAGCGGGTGACGGGCTTCGGCCTGGACAGCGGCAACATTGCTCCTACCGGCATGTGGGGCAACGAAGACACTTTCTGGGTCGCCAACGACGGCGGTTTCTTCGACAACAAGATCTACGCCTACAACCGCTCCGACGGATCCCGCGACAGCGCCAACGATTTCGACAGCCTGAGCGGTGCCGGCAACATTGCTATCGCCGGCATCTGCTCTGACGGCACGACCATGTTCGTGGCGGACGACGACGACGGCAAGCTCTACGCCTACAAGATGTCCGACACCACCCGCGACTCGGCCAAGGACATCACGCTGGACTCGGACAACGGCGATCCCAGGGGCGTGTGGTGCGACGGCACGACCGTGTGGGTGGCCAACGACGGCTCCGCCAGCGCGGACAACAAGGTCTTCGCCTACACCATTTCCAGCGGCGCCCACGACTCCGCCAAGGACTTCGAGGAGCTGTACGTGTCGACCGACACCGCGGCCCAGAACGCCGAGGAACCGTTCGGCATCTGGTCGGACGGCACCACGATGTTCGTGGCGGACAGCGACGACGACAACGTCTTTGCCTACAAGCACTCCGACGAGTCCCAGGACTCGGCCAAGAACCTCGCCCTGAGCAGCGACAACGACGATCCCACGGGCATGTGGTTCGACGGCCGGGTGCTTTGGGTGGTCGACGAAACCGACGACAAGATCTACGCCTATGACCTGCCCGGCGCTCAGCCCGACAACACCCCCGCCGACGGCGCCCCGGCAATCAGCAGCCCGTTCACCCACGACGTCTTCACGGCAACGGTTACGCCTGCGGAAGTGATCGTCGGTTCGTCATTCGAAGCAAGTGGATACGCCACGGCGGAAGCAACTGCGCACTCTCTCGGTTTCGGATCCATCTCTGAGTCGCTGTTCACCGTGGATGGGGTCACGTACACCGTTCTCGCCGTATTCGACGATGAACGCGCCGTCAACTCCGGTGATCTGGTCATTGTGCTGGACAGGGAACTGCCAAGCGGGTTCACCTTCACGGTGAACAGTGTGTCTTACTCCTCCGACGACGCCGCTGAGAGCGAGCCGGGCGCAGGCCTCTATCAGTACCAGTGGGCCGCCAGCCCCCTCCACTGGCCCGGCAACGTGACGGTGGTTCTGAGCGTCGAGACGCCGAAGGAGGGCGTGGAGGTGTCCGCCGACGTCTCGGGCATCACCGACTCCAGCGACGGTGTCGCGAGCGCTGCCTACGACTACCAGTGGATCCGGGTGGACGGTACCGACGAGGCCGACATCGACGGCGAGACCGGCGCCGCGTACACGCCGACCGCCGACGACGTGGGCAAGCACCTCAGGGTGCGGGTGGTCTTCGACGACGACGCGGGCAACCGGGAATACCCCCGCACCAGCCCCCGGCTCGGCCCCGTCGCCGGCCCGCCGCCGGAGATCACATCGGTTGCCATCACCTCAGACCCGGGCCCCGACAAGACCTACGCCATCGACGACGACATCGTCGTGACGTTCACCTTCGACAAGGACATCACGCTTACCGACGCCAGCCCACACTCACCGAACATCTTCCTCTACTTGGGAATCGGATTTGCAGATGAGAAGGAACCGGAATGCGCGCTCGGCACGGCGCCGACGAAGGTCTTGACCTGCACCCACACCGTCGGGGAAAACGACGAGGACACCGACGGCATCGTCGTGAGCGGCGTCGCCGTACAGCACTTCAATCGGATCGTCGGTCCTCTCGGGCAGATAGCGGACGGCAGTCATTCCGGTCTCGCCGCCGACTCGGGCCACAAGGTCGACGGCGTGCGGCCGACGCTGACGGGGGCCAGGGCCTCTGCGGACAAGACGAAGATCACCCTCACCTTCAGCGAGGCCATCGCCAGCGTCGACAGCACGGAGATCGCCTTCGCGTCGGACGGGACGACGCTGGCCCACACGGCGGCGTCGGCGAGCGGTTCCGAGGTCGAGGTCACCCTCGCCGTGGCGCTCGCCGCCACCGACACCGACGTGACCGTTTCGCTGGGGGCCGACGCGGTCACCGACGCGGTCGGCAACGGCAACGCCGAGCTGTTGGGCAGCCCGATCGTCGACGAGACCCCGCCCACGTTGTCGATGACGTCCACGCCGTCCAACACGGAGGTGCTGCTGGCCTACGACGAGCCCCTGGATCCGGATTCGGTCCCGGCGGCGTCGGCGTTCACCGTGGTGGTGAATACCGGCAGGACCGCCCGGACCGTTTCCGCGGCGGCGCTCAGCGGGACCTCGGGCATCGTGCTCACGGTGAGCCCGGCCTTCCGCCCCGGCGACATTCTGACGGTCGACTACACCGTGCCGGGGACGAGTCCCATCCGCGACATCGCCGAAAACGAGGCCGCGGCCCTGGACATCCTGTTCGTCGACAACACCCTCGCGCCCACCGCTCCGGAGGCTGTGACGGGGATGTCGTCCGCGAACACTTCGACGTTCGGCGAGGTGGGTCTCCAGTGGGACGGCGGCACCTGGGCCAACGGCAGCGCCATTACCGGCCACGAGGTGCGCTACCGGACGCCGCCCATATGGTCGGCAACGCTCACGGTCGGCGACCTGGGCTCCAGCTTCCTGGGATGCGACACCTCGTTGGGCAATAAAGGTTGCGAGCCGAGCGAGCTTCTGACCGACGCTGCTTTCTCCTATGACTCGGTGAACTACCGGATCGTTTTAGTAGACCTCATCGGCGGGCAGCTGAGACTCGAAATCAACCGCGCCAGCATCCCCGCGGCGGCGCTCGCCGACCTGACGTTCAACGTGGGCGCCTCCTCGTTCGCGTTCGCGGACGCAACCCACTCGGCGGGCAGGCTCACCTGGGCCGGCACCGGCCTGAGCTGGAGCGAGGACGATATGGTCTCGCTGGGGATCAGCGTTCTCTCCGGGTGGACCGCGGTTCCCGACAGCGCTCCGGGCGGGGCCAACGAGACCAGCCACACGCTGGAGGGCCTGGTTCCGGGCGCGCAGTACACGTTCGAGGTCCGCGCCGTGAACGACGTCGGCGGGGGCGGTGAGGCCAGTGACACGCTGAGGCTGCTCGCGCCGGTGTGGGAGTTCACGTTGCGCGACTCTGGTGGCAGCGACGTGACAGGGCTGGTCGAGGGCGGCGCTTCGGCGACCGCGACGGTGACGATCGCCAACGCCGGCGAGGCCACGTTCGGCGCCGACCAGGAGATCGCCTTGGAGTGGGGCGGCATCCCGCTGACCAGCCGGATCCGGGGCGCAGGCGACACCTCGGCCATCACCATCGCGGCCGGAGCGTCGTCCGGCAGCCTCGTCGTCAGCGCGCCCGACAACGACGTGAACCCGGTCTATGTCCCCGAGACCCACGACCTCACCGCCAAGTGGGCGGGCGCGGTCATCGGAACCATCGAGCAGTTCCGCCGCATCGAGGACGAGAGCCCGCCCGTGGCGCGCATCGCCGACGCCCCGGAGTCGGTGAACGAGGGCGACACGTTCGACATCGACATCGAGCTGTCCGTGCGCTACCCGGCGCCGGGAGCGCTCAAGTTCGCCGTCACCGACAGCGACAGCGCTCTCAGCGGGACGCTGCCCGACAGCGCATTGCTGGTCTCGGGCCTTTTGGACGCCACCGTCACTTTGACCGCGGCGGAGAACACGACTCAGAACGACGGCGCCCGCGAGGTGACGTTCGCCCTCGGGACGAGCACGGATATCCCCTACACCCTCGGCGCCCCCCACACGGTGACGGTCATCGTGCGCGACGACGACACGGCGCCGCTGGCGGTGGGGAACCTGCGGGCGCAGGCGGGCAACACCGAGGCGACCCTGAGGTGGAGTGCGCCGGCGGCGCCCGCGCCGGACCACGGCCAGCCCGTACTGCATTATGAGTACCGGGTGAAGGAGGGGACAAACGCCTTCGGCGCCTGGACGATGGTCCCGGGCAGCGACGGCGCCACGACGAGCCACAAGTTCACGGGCCTGACCAACGGCACGGTCTACGCCTACGAGGTGCGGGCCGAGAACGTCGCCGGCGACGGGGCCGAGACGTCGGTGACGGTGACGCCGCGGGTCGGCGTTGCGGTCTCGTTCGCCTCGGCGACGGCATCGGTCACCGAGGGCGGCGCGTATTCGGTGGTGGTGCTGCTGGACGAGGCGCCGGCGACGGGGGTGACGGTGGTGGTGCCGATCACCGCGACACGCGGCGCCGGGCTCGGCACGACCGAGTATTCGGGCGTGCCGGCGAGCGTGACGTTCAACGCGGGCGACACCTCCGAGGTCTTCGCGGTCACGATGTTGCAGGACATGTTGGACGAGGACGACGAGGTGCTCACGCTGGGGTTGGGGACGCTGCCGTCGGGTTACGTGCCGGGGACCAACGACGAGATCGCCATCACGGTGGCAGACGACGACACAGCGCTGTTGGGGCTCACCCTTCGCGACTCGGCGGGCAACGACGTCACGCAGCTCGTCGAGGGCGGCGCTTCGGCGACGGCGACGGTGTGGATCACCAACAGCGTGCGGTTCGAGACCGACCAGACGGTAACCCTGGAGTGGGGCGGCCAGGAGATCACCAGCGGGCCCCTCATCCAAGGCGCCGCCGGGAGCGCGACCGTCACCATCGCCGCCGGGCAATCGAGCGCCACGCTCGCCGTCAGCGCCCCGCAGCGCCCGGGCGACCTGTACCGCCCGCCGGTGACCGAGACGCTGACCGCCGCGCACGGCGGGACCCGGATCGGCGGCGGCATCGACCTCAGATACGTCGACGACGAGGACCCGCCGGTGTTCACCATCAGCCTGGAGGACTCTTCGGGACGGAGCGGAACCAGAGTCGTCGAGGGCGGAACAGTGCGCCTGGTCGGAACGCTCTCGCGGGGATACGACCTGGGCAACGTCTTTCTGCACGCCTTCGCCATGGGGGCGACGACCAGGATCCCCGCGCTCGGGGCCGTCCCCATCGACGGGCAGCCGAACGCTGTCTTCGCATTTTCATCAACAGAATCCGGCTACGGTCTGACGCCTACCGGCAACTCGGCGGCGGGGGACCACGCCACGGTCACCTTCGCGATCCCGTCGAACCCGGACTACTACACCATCGGCACTGCGTCGACGGCGACGCTTTTGATCCTCGACGACGACGCCGCGCCGGGCGCTCCCCGCAACATCGCCGCAAGGCCGGGGGACACCGAGGCGACGCTGGGCTGGGACCGCCCGACGACCTACGACCAGATCTGGGCCGGCGACTACCAGTACCGCCGACGCGCCGGGACCGGCCCCTGGACGAGCTGGGCCGCGATCGGCGGCAGCGACGGCGAGACTGTCGGCCACACGTTCACGGGCCTCACCAATGACATCGAGCACGCCTTCGAGATCCGGGCGCGCAACGCCAACCACAACGGTGCTGTTGCCCAGGTGCAGGTCACGGCGCGCGAAGGGATAGCGGTGTCGTACGGCGCGGCGTCGGCGTCGGTGGTCGAGGGCGGCTCGGCTGTGGTGACGGTGACGCTGGGCGAGGCGCCCGGCGCGGGCGCGACAGTCACCGTGCCGATCACGGCCACGCCCGGCACGGGGCTCGACGCGAGCGGGTACTCCGGCGTGCCGGCGAGCGTTGTGTTCAACGCGGGCGATACCTCCAAGACCTTCACGGTGAGCACGGTGGACGACACCGACGACGAGCCGCACCGCGCCTTGACGCTGGGCCTGGGGACGCTGCCCGACGGCTACGTGGCGGGGACGCACCACGAGTTCGTGCTGACGCTGCTCGACGACGACGTGCCGGTGGTCTCGGCGACGTTCGACCCGGCGTCGGCGTCGGTGCCCGAGGGCGCCCAGGTGAGCGTCACGGTGCGCCTGAGCCAGGCGCCCGAGCGCGAGGTGGCGCTGACGCTGTCGGCGGCGCGGGGCGCGAACCTGGACGCGGACGAGTTCTCCGGGGTGCCCGCCGGGGTGACCTTCGCGGCCGACGCCACCGAGGCGGCGTTCACGGTGACGTTCGGCGACGACGCCGCGGTGGAGGGCAACGAGACGTTGACGCTGGGCTTCGCGGCGCCGCTGCCTGAGCGGGTGACGACCGGGGCGAACCCGCAGATGGTGGTGACGGTGACCGACGACGACGGCCCGCCGGCGGCGCCTGATGTGTCGGTGGGGACGTCGGGGGACGGGTTCGTGGTGCTGTCGTGGGCGCCGGTCGTCAACGACAGCCCGGTGCTGCGTTATGAGGTGCGCTGGCGGCGCACCGACGGCGCGACGTTCAACGCCTGGGAGTCGGTGGGGCTGGTGACGGGCTACCGGGTGGAGGGGCTGACCAACGGCGTGGCTTATGTGTTCGAGGTGCAGGCGGTGAACGCGCACGGCGGGGAGAACGCGGCGCAGGTGCAGGCGATGGCGACCGAGCGGCTGACGGGGACCCCGAAGGGGATTCAGGGCCTGTGGGTGCGGGCGACTGACAGCGGCCGTGCGGAGCTGAGCTGGGGCCGGCCCTCCAATGCCACCGACAGGGTCACCGCGGACAGCGCGACGGCGACGTTCTCGCAGATCCAGGGCTACCGGATCGAGGTGTGCCGCACGACGTGCGTGGGCGATGAGGCCCACTGGTATGCGCTGGTGGCGAACACGGGCCGCTTCGAGCACCGCTACACCCACCAGGTGCTGGCGCCGGGCGTGATCCGGGAGAACCGCTACCGGGTGCGGGCCATCAACATCAACGGCGTGGCGGGGCCGTGGTCCAACGTGGCGACGCTGGATGACACGGTGGTGGAGGGCGTCTATTTGGCGACGCCGGACGACTCGACGCTGTGGGTGCGCTTCGGGGTGCGCAACCCCGACGGCAACCCGCTGTATGTGCGCTACACCGACACCGGCACCGGCGCGGTGGGCTACGCCGACCCGTACCCGCTGTTGAGGAAGGAGGCGTGGCAGGCCGTGAGGCTGGTGCTGGGCGGTCTGGACGCGGACAGCTGGTACCGGGTGGATCTGGACTTCTCGCCGGACTTCGACTCTCCGCGCCGCCAGACGTACTGGCACGCCACGGCCCGTGAGGGCCAGACGCCGCTGACGAGCCCTTATGCGCGTGACCTGGTGGAGGCGCAGGTGTTCAACGACGGCGCCTGGCACGACGCGTCGACCACCGCGCTGCGGATCCGGATGGGCGAGGAGGGCAAGTACCGGGTGCGCCTCAAGCCGTGCACCAGGAAATACAACGTGAACCCCCAGCGTGTCTCGTCGCCGGCGGGGCGGCTCGCGACGAGCCCGATCGACACCGCCCCGACGCTGTTCACGAACCTGTGGTGCGAGGTGGAGGGCATCGGCTTCCGCACCGATGAGAACGGCAACGAGCTCACCATGAGCGATGTCTACGACATGACGAACTTCCCGGACCGGGCCAACGACCGCATCCCGATCTTCGGGGGCACCCCGAACGACTGGCACGAGGTGACGGTTACCGCGGCCGCCCTGGAGGACTACCCGTGGGACCGGCGCTACGACGCGTTGTTGAGCGCGCCGTTCGAGGTGAAGTACAACCACCGGGTCTCCTATGCCCGCGACGACACCCGCTCGGGCCTGGTGTCGGGCGGCACCGGTTGGGTGCGGATCCTGGTGGACCGCCCCGCCGATGCGGTGCTGGCGGTGCCGGCCGGTGTGGAGATCGGCTCGGACCGGGTGATGAGCTGGGACGCGGTGCCCGGCGCGTGGGGCTATCTGGTGGTGTGGCGCCACGGATTGCATTACAGCAACCGGGCGAACCAGAACCGCAGCCTGCAGGCGGGCACGAGCATCACGCTGCCGCCGGGCCCCTCGGGCCGGGGCCCGGTCACTGCCCGGGTGCGCGCCTACAGCAACGCAGCGGTGAGCGGATGGTCGTCTGAGCACACCTGGGACTCCCGGGCGCCGACGCTGAGGGTGTTCGACGCGGCGGCGAACGAGGCCGACGGCTCGGCCGGGTTCCTGGTGACGCTGGACCCGGCTGCATCGGGGACGGTGACGGTGGACTACACCACCGCCGACGCCACCGCGGTGGCGTCGGCGGACTACACGGCGACGAGCGGGACGCTGACGTTCGCGCCGGGCCAGACGCGCAAGACGGTGTGGGTGCCGATCGCCGACGACGGCGAGGAGGACAGCGGCGAGACGTTCGGTCTGGTGCTGAGCAATCCGGCGGGGAGCGATGCGAACAACGGGGCGGCGGTGATCGGAGACGGCTCGGCGGTGGCGACGATCCTGAACAGCGAGCGCGAGGTGGCGTGGCTGACGGGGTTCACGCTGGTGGACGCGGGCACGAACGCGGACCTGATGGCGCTGGCGGACGGCTCGACGGTGCAGCTCGGCGAGCTGGCGGCGGCGAGCTACGGGATCCGGGCCGACATCAGCCCGGGCGTGGTGCCGGGGAGCGTGCGGTTCGCGCTCTCGGGCGCCAAGACGGCGACGCACACCGACGACGCGGCGCCGTACTCGCTCTACGGCGACGGGGCCGGCAGGGTCAACGGGCAGGCGCTGCCGGCGGGCGCCTACACGCTGCGGGCGACGGCGTACGCGGATCCCGGGGGCCAGGGCGATGTGCGGGGCTCGCTGGAGGTGTCGTTCACGGTGACCGCGGGCGCCACGACGGCTGCGACGCCCGGCGCATCGGACACCGGCACCGGGAACACGGCGAGCGGGTCGACCCCGGTCGGTGCGGACGACGACGGCGATGCCGGCGGCGGCGGCTCTGACGGCGGCGGCGGCGGCGGCGGCGGTGATTTCGATGTCGGTGTTGCGACGTTCGTGGTGGCGAACGGGTGGAGTGCTGCCGATGTGGGCGTGGCGTCGGTGCTGGCGGCTCGTACCGACGGCGCGGTGGTGGTCTATACCGCGGGCGGCGAGCTGTCCTCGGAGACCAGGGCGCTGTTGAGAGAAGCACTGCCCGCTGAGGTGGTGATCGTGGGCGGCAATTCGGCGGTGTCGCGTGATGTGCGGACCCAGATCCGTGCTGCGTCGCCGGATTCGGGCATCTCGCGGGAGTCAGGGGTGGATCGCGCTGACACCGCGGCGGCGACGGCGCGACGCATTCTGGGCGCGCCCGCTGCGGCGGGTCGGGTCACGCTGATTGTGGCCAACGGCTGGTCGCCGCCTGATATCGGTGCCGCGGCGGCGTTGGCTGCGCGCAGCGGCCGTGCCGCGGTGCTGTACACCGAGGCCGCCACGCTGTCTGAGGCGTCCGCTGCGCTGCTGCGCGACTACGAGGTGGCGCGGGTGATCCTGGTGGGGGGCACCGCCGCGATCGGCCCTGACGTGGCCGACGCGGTCGCTGACGCGGCAGACGGAGCCAGCATTTCGCGGCTCACCGGCGATGACCGCATCGACACTGCCGCACAAGCAGCACGCCGCGTGCTGGGCAACCCCGCTGCGGCGCCCGCCGACGTCACCTTGGTGATCGCGAACGGCTGGTCCGCGCCCGACGTGGGCGTCGCGGCTGCACTGGCGGCGGCGACCGACAACGCCGCGGTCGCCTACACCGCGCAGGGCATGCTGCCCGAGGCGACAGCAGCGCTGATACGCGACTACCGGCCGACCCGGGTGATCATCGTGGGCGGGCGCACAGCAGTCGCCGAAGACGTGCGCACCACCGTCACCCAAACAGCGCCCGACAGCGCCGACATCCGACGCATCACCGGCCAGACCCGCACCGACACCGCCGCACGAGCAGCCCGACGCACCCTCGCTAACCTCTGACTCCGACTCAGCAGCGAAGGCACCTGCTCAGATCTGCAGGCTGCGAATCGGTATTGCGTGGGTGTGAGCCGCGTCGATGAGCGGTTCGTTCTCGTTGGCCTGCGCGTAGCAGATCTCCGCATCCAGAAAGCGAGCGGCAGCCAGTGCTTCGAGTGAGAGCAGGTTGAGGCGGGCCCCGTCTCGTACGAGTTCGCCCATCGGCCAGCCGATCGTGCGAAGCGGCACCAGCTCGATTGATTCCGGCAGCTCGATGACGGCGGCGATGACCTCGGCTGCGACTTCGGGCGACACACCTCCGAGCCGGCGCGACATCGAGCCGACGACAGCCTGATCGGCGAGTGCACGGCAGAGACGGTGGTACCACAGCCCCGTCGTGGCGACGCCGCCGCCTCGGGGCCGCAACTCGCGTGGCTCCTCGCCGAGCAGCATCCTCAACAGGATGTGGTCGTCCACGAGGACGCCTTCGCTCATGGAAGCTGCGGGCTCATCGAAGCTGCGGGCTCATCGCAGATGCGGGCTCATGGAAGCTGCGAGTTCATGGAAGATGCGGGGCGAACTCCATCGGTGGATGCTCCTATGTTTGTCAACTCCCGGTGTGTGCGAGATGGTGAGTTCCAAGGGGTGGGGTCCACCGGTTGTGGGGTGAGGGTGTCCAGGCTCGGGGTGTGTATTCACGCTTCGATCTTGGAGGTTCTCAGCATGGGCCCGGACTTGGACACCCTCGCGACCGCACTGTATGTGAGGATCGATGGCCTGTTGGCGCAGAACCCTGGGTGGGTTCCCGAGCGGCCTGTGGTGGGGTTCGCCCCGAAGCTGACCGACGCGGAGCTGGTCACCTTGGCGGTGATCTCGGCGCTGCTGGGGTTCGACAACGAGTCGCAGTTCGTGCGCTTCGCGCACGCGCATCTGGTGCCGTGGTTCCCCTGTCTGCCGAACCGTGACGGCTACAACAAGCGGCTGCGGCGCAGCGGCGAGATGATCGCTCGTGTCATGGGATGGCTCGCACGCGAGTGGTGGCACGACGACGTGTGGCTGGTGGACTCCACCGCGGTCGAGTGCGGCACCAGCCGCGAGACCCAGAAGCGCTCCGGCCTCGCCCGATGGGCCCAATAGGGCTGGTGCGCGTCGCATTCGCGGTACTTCTGGGGTCTGGGGCTGCACCTTGTCGCCACCCCGGCGGGGCTGCCGATCGCGTTCGCGGTCGCCGGCGCGAAAGCCGACGAGCGCGACGTCTGCGCCGACATGATCGACGCGGCCCGGATCGCCCGGCCGGGCCAGACCCTCATCGCCGACAACCGCTACCGCTCCACAGCGTTCGAAGCCGACCTCAGCGACGTCGGCATCACCGTGGCGCGCCCCGCCACCCGATCCGAGGCCCCACGGCCCGGCGCAAGATTCCTGCGGCCCCTGCGCCAGATCATCGAATCGATCAACGAGACCCTCAAAGGCCAGCTCAGCCTCGAACGCCACAAAGGACGCACCAAAGCCGGCGTCGCCGCGCGCATCGCGACACGGCTCCTCGCCCTCACCGCCGCCATCTGGCACAACGAGACCTACCGAGTGTCACTGTTGGGTTTGCCGGCGCCTTCTGCCAGGGGGTTACGGTCCGGTTCCATGCTCGACGGTGACTCCACCAGACTTGTGGCCTTGTGCCTGTTGTCAGACGTGTCGCGTCGAGTGTGGGGCCGGCAGGAGCGCTCCTGTCTTGAAGGGAGCCTGACTGTCTCGACTCGGTTGTGACGAAGCGCCCCTGCCGTTCCCGGACCCACCGGAGTTTCACTTCCAGCAGGAGCACAGCATGACACCGCCAGTCGGGGGAATCGACCCCCACCAGGACACCTTCACCGCAGGGATCGTCGACCATCGCGGCGTCGAGATCACTCACGAGACGTTCGACAACACCGCCGCCGGGTACGGCGAAGCGATCGATCTGCTCGACGCTCACGCCGTCTGCCAGGTCGGCGTGGAGGGATCAGCCAAGTGGGGAGCGCACGTCGCGATCGCGCTCACAGCAGCCGGGTTCGACGCCCGTGAGGTGCCGGCGTCGCGCTCAGCGGCCCAGCGCCGCTCGCGTCAGCTGGGCAAGACCGACGCTGTCGACGCGGTCGCCTCGGCCCGGGCGCTGTTGGCCGAGCCGACGCTGGGACCCGTCCAGACGCTGGAGGTCTATGACCCTGCCGTGGCCGAGATCGAGGCTGTGCTCGAGCATCGCCGGGCCCTGGTGGCCGCACGCACGCTGGGTTTGCACCATGTCGCGGACCAGATCTCCAAGCTGCCGACCGAGATACGCGACCAGCTCACCACGAACGGCAAGATCGAAGCCAGGCTGCGCCGCCTCGAACAGATCGACCCCGACACCTGCTCGACCCCCGCCGGCAAATATCGGCTCGAATGGCTCCAGGCGTTCATCGGCCAGGACCGCACAGCTCGCCGCGAGATCCGCCGCCTCGAACGCCTCATCGACGAGCTGCTCGACCGCCACGGCACCACCCTGCGCGACGAACCAGGCATCGGCCCGATCGCAGCTGCCACCCTGCTGTGCGAAGTCGGCGACCCGACCCGGTTCGACCGCGAGTCCAAGTTCGCCCGCTGGTGCGGCACCGGCGCCGTCGCCCTGTCCTCAGGCGAAGGCGCCGCCAGCCCCGTCAAGCACCGGCTCGACTTCAGAGGCAACCGGCGCATCAACAGCGTGCTGCACATCGCGTCGGTCACCCAACAGCGCAGCCAGCCCCAAGCGATTGCCTACCTCGCCAAAAAAGCCACCGAAGGCAAGACACGACGCGAAGCCAGACGAGCCCACAAACGCCAACTCGCCAACCGCGTCATCCGACGAATGTGGCGCGACGAACAGACCCAAAAACAGTCGCACGCACTCGCCGCTTGACAAGGGAGCGTCCGACACACCCGACCAGCACGCTCACTCACCGCCTACGACCACCAAAACCTTGGAACTAATCATCTAGGAGGGTGGTCGGCAATAGCTGTCAGACCCGGATCGCAAAGGCCCTGACCTGCGGTTTCGCGTGCATCAAACACCCGAAATGCGACTTTCCGACCACGCTCCTAGGCGCTGGCGTCGCGTGGATCTCGGCGGAGTTCGCTCGGAGGCGGGCAGTGGCCAGCCCGGGGGTGGGGCTATGGGCTGCGGGCGGTGGCTGGTTCCCGGGCGGGCGGCCCGTTGCTGTTTGGAGCGGGTGGCAGCAGGCGGGGTCGGCCGTCGGGTGGGGTGTGGATCTTTCGGTCGTGCTGGTGGAGGTCTGTGTGGCAGTCCCAGCACATCGATGCCAAGTTCGGAACTTCGGTGAGACCGCCGTTCTCGAAATAGTCGATGTGGTGGGCTTGGGTGTGCTCAGAGGTGAGCTCGCAGCCGATGCAGCCCCCGTCGCGTGCGGCGAGGATGAGCCGCTGAGCATCGCTGGCGTTGCGGGTACGCCCCAGGGCCAGGTCGGACCAGTCGGCCTTGAACACCGCGGGCAGCACCTTGGCGTCGATGGCGTACTCGGCGAGCATCTGCGCTGATAGCGGCGTGCCGTCGTCGAGACGAGGGTTGACGAGCCGGTCGTTCACGACGTCGTAGTCCGCGATGATCATCAGGCTGGTGTTCGCCCGCCGCGCTGTGGATGTGCCGGCGATGAGGTCGCTGATCGCGTCAGCAGTGAGCTGCGTCTGCGTGGGCTCGACATCACCGCTCACGTTGCCGTCGACATCGATGCCCACACGGCCTCCGCTGCCGCCATTGCTGCCGCCGCCGCCATTGTTGCTGTTGTCCTGGGCGCGGCGGCGCGCCGAACGCACGGCGGCCTGGATGGCGCTGTTGAGGTGGCGGCCGGTCATGAAGTCGAACGTGGCGAACAGATGCCACATGCCGTCGCTGCCCTGCCGCATCGACCCCGACCGTTCAGCGCGCTGCAACTCGAGTTCCGCGTCGATCGGACCGAGCCCCTTCGCAGCGGCCTCTGCCTCAATGTCGGCGTACACCTGCTGGCTCACATAGGCGAACGGGTGACGCGCCACCTTGTCAGAGGGATACGCCCGGCACAGCTCCAAGAAATCTTCCTCGCTGCGACGATGCTTCTTGGGCGCCTCACGGGCGATCACCTTCGCATGAGACGCCAGGATCTCTCCGGACTTGAGCGCATCGAGCGTGGCTGTCATCTCGTGGGAGACGAGGCTCTCGGCCAGTCGGGACTCCGACCGTGCCTGCGGAGAGTTCATGCGGGTCAGTTCTCGCAGCTGATGCGCCGCCGCCTGAGCGCCGACTCGCGACGTCATCTCGCCCAAAGCAGCCAGATACTCCCCCTCGACACGGGCCCGCTCACCGGCCAACGCCATCACCCGATCCTTCAGGTCCCGATAACTCAGCTCACCGAGATCGGAATCGCCAGCCGCAGCCTGATGCTGAAATGGCTGAACGTCCGGGACCTGATAGCTGAGCCCGCCGAGTTCGGCATCGGCCGCGCTGTCGTGCCAGGCGTCAACCTCACGACAAGAGCCAGGGTCATGCCGCCCGGCGCCTGTTTCATCGACAAAACCGGGCGTGCCGGTTGCCGATGTTGCGCCGCAATTGCGGTGTGCAGACGGGTCGATGAACACAAAGAAAGCATACACTCGTACGCCAGCGATCGCAACCATTTGCGCGCACCAATTTCAGGGACTTTCCGAGAACTACGGCGAGATTCCTGGAAATAACAGATTGCAGAACTCAGATGCTTCATGCGTCGAAGTACGAGTCTCAATACGTTTGACAGTGCTCTAGCGAATGCCGACAATGACGCATGACTACAGGACATTCGCTTCCGCGATCAGTGGGAGGTCGTGAATGGCCGGACGTGATGGCGACAACCGTGACGGTGATACCTCACTACACCCCCCAACCTCCGAACCGCATATGAATTCGCCAGCGAGTCGCCGCGACTCAGAGCCGAACTGCTATAAACCATCTCAACGTTTTGCTCTGAAACTTAGAATAGCTCAGACTCGCCGCCCCTCATTACGTATAAATCAGGGCGGCGGGTCATTCGGAGCGTAGCTGAATGAAGAAGTTGATTACTGACGCCAGCATACTATTCCGGCTAGCCACCAGCCTTCAGGACAAGCGAGTCTGTTCCTCAACTCAGTGAGTTCTCCAAGACTCATATCAGAGCACTTACCGAACTCTATAGAGAAATCACAGCCATAGAACTCGGACTTCATTTGCTCCAGAGCCCGAGTGTCTTCGGGATCATCACATTCTCTGTAATCAGAATTTGTAGTGTCATGCCAGCCATATTCTTCCGCAAACTGAACTGACGCAGCACTGCGCGCAATATATGCTGGGGATGCCGCTATGGACTCCTCCTCGGTCACGGTCTCTTCTTCAGAGCCGGTCTCCTCGGGTTGAGTGGTAGTCGGTACAGCGCTGGTTGTCGGCACCATCTCGACCGCCTCGGAAGTGTCCGTCTCGACCTGCTCGCTTGACGGAGTCGCTGCGTCGGTTGTCGGCGCCGGCTGGGGCACGGTCGTCGCTGAGGGCCGCTTCGACCGATTCCTGCGCATCCTGTCCCCCGCCGCTCTGGCCTGTGATCACTGGCACAGCCGGAGCGGCGTGGCCAGCATGTTCAGATGAGCGAGCCTATTCGCGAGGTGCGACAGCCAACCGGTCTTCGATTGCGATCGGACTATCTGCGGTAGTTCTCAATCCAAGAATTCAGCAGTGGCAGCGGCGAATTGCAGCAGCCGTCGTGCTCAGGCGCTGGCGTCGCGTAGGTCTCGGCGGAGTTCTCTGAGTTCGTCTCTGAGGCGGGCTGCGTACTCGAATCGCAGGTCGGCGGCGGCTTCGGCCATCTCTTCTTCCAGCGAGGCGACGAGGCGGGTGAGATCGTCGGGCGGGAGGTCGCCGTAGGCGGCTCGCATCCGCTCGGCGTTGACGCGCCCTGACGCCAGCTTCTCGGGCACAGGAGCGGTCTGGGCAGGGCCCCGCAGAACCTCCAGGATGTCGGTGACGGCCTTGCGAATGGTCTGCGGATCGATGCCGTGCTCGGCGTTGTACGCCTGCTGGCGACCGCGGCGGCGATTGGTCTCCGACACCGCCCGCCGCATCGAGGGAGTGAACTGGTCGGCGTACATCACGACCTGCCCGTCGACGTTGCGTGCGGCTCGGCCGATGGTCTGGATGAGCGACGTCTCGCTGCGCAGAAAGCCTTCCTTGTCGGCGTCGAGAATTGCCACCAGGCTCACCTCGGGCAGGTCGAGGCCCTCTCGCAGCAGGTTGATGCCCACCAGCACATCGAATTGCCCAAGCCGCAGGTCCCGGAGAATCTCGATCCGCTCGATGGTGTCGATCTCGCTGTGCAGGTAGCGAACCCTCACACCCAACTCCAGCAAGTAATCGGTGAGATCTTCCGCCATCTTCTTTGTGAGCGTGGTCACGAGCACCCGCTGGCCCTGCGCAGTGACCCGCTCGATCTCGCCCATCAGATCGTCGATCTGGCCCTTGGTCGGACGCACGACAATCTCGGGGTCGACCAAGCCGGTCGGCCGGACGATCTGTTCGACCACTTGGGAACTCGTGCGCAGCTCGTAGTCCCCCGGCGTGGCCGACAGGAAGACGACCTGGTTCAGCCGGTCCATCACCTCGTCGAAGCGCAACGGCCGATTGTCCCGGGCCGAGGGCAGCCGGAAGCCATGTTCGACAAGGGTGTCTTTGCGCTTCCGGTCGCCGGCGAACTGCCCGTGCAGCTGGGGCACCGCGACATGACTCTCGTCGATGACCATCAAGAAGTCATCGGGGAAGAAATCCAGCAATGTGTACGGCGGCTCGTCGTAGGTCCGCCCGTCCAGGTGCATCGAGTAGTTCTCGACACCGTTGCAATAGCCCAGCTCGCCCATCATCTCGAGGTCGTACTCGGTGCGCATGCGCAGGCGCTGTGCCTCGAGCAGCTGGTTGTTCTTCTCGAAGAGCTGCAATTGCTCTGCGAGCTCGACCTCGATCTTGCCGATCGCGACCCGCAGCTTGTCCTCCCCGGTGACGTAGTGCGACGCAGGGAACACGGTGACCTCTTCGAGTTCGCCCAGACGCTCACCAGTCAGCGGGTCGATTCGGCTGATGCGGTCGATCTCGTCGCCGAACAGCTCCACCCGCACCAGGAACTCCTCGTAGGCGGGATGGATTTCGAGCGTGTCGCCGCGCACCCGGAACCGGCCTCGAACAAGGTTCATGTCGTTGCGCTCATACTGCATATCGACGAGACGACGCAGCACCGCACGCTGGTCGACCACCTCGCCCACACGCAGGTACAGCATCTGGCGCAGGTACTCGGAGGGCGCGCCGAGCCCGTAGATGGCCGAAACCGATGCCACCACGATGACATCCCGGCGGGTCAGCAGTGCCGCCGTGGCCGAGTGGCGCAAGCGGTCGATCTCGTCGTTGACGCTGGAGTCCTTCTCGATGTAAGTGTCCGAGGCCGGCATGTAGGCCTCGGGCTGGTAATAGTCGTAGTAGGAGACGAAGTACTCCACACGATTGTCGGGGAAGAATTCACGGAACTCATTTGCAAGCTGCGCCGCCAAGGACTTGTTCGGAGCGAGCACCAGCGTCGGACGCTGCGTGCGTTCAATTGTCCACGCGATCGTGGCGCTCTTGCCCGAGCCGGTGATGCCCAACAGCGTCTGGAACCGGTCCCCGCGGCTGACGCCGTCTGCCAACTCTGCCACCGCGCGCGGCTGGTCTCCGGCGGGCTCGAAGCCCGCCTCGACCCGGAACGGATAAGCGGCGGTTGGCTTCGGCAACCAGGGACGGGTTTGACCGGTCTCGTCCCATCCTGGATCCCCGCGTGTCGGGGCCGCCGAAACCGATGCCATGATTCCGAGGCTAGGGCCGGGACGCGTCGCCATCCCGCCAGCGCCAGCTCGTCCGAAGGGGGACACTGTTGCGGCGACCCGCGCCGTGGTGGCCCCCTGCGGCCAGCCGGCGTGGTTATCCTGCCGCGCTGACCACCGACCTGATGAAACTCGACCACACCACCGCACGAGACCGCCCATGAGCCGCGACGAATCCGACGCCCCTGCGCCACCCGAGGACGCGCTCGACGACGCCTCGATCGACGACGTCATGCTCGACGACGACATCGAGCCGATGGAGGAGGATCTCGAGGCCGCAGAGCTGGGGGTCGGGGATCCCGACGATGACCTGGCCGACGACGTCGACGACTTGGATGTCGATGGGACGACCCCTGACGAAGAGGACTCGGAGTCGAGCCGCGAGGTGCCCGCTGGTGTGGGCCCGGCCGACGACGAAGACGACGACGATGACGACGAGGAACTCGAGGCCGACCTCGGCGAGATTCTCAAGGAACGGCTGGCGTCCGAAAACGACGACGAGGACGACGAGGACGACGAGATCGGCATCGTCACCGGCTCGCGTTCGTCCTCCAAGCAAGAAGACGAGATCCTCTGCGAGGGCTGCTTCCTGCTCGTCAAGCCGTCGCAGTACGACACACGGTCGCCGGAACCCAGCTGTCCGCACTGCGGAACTCCGCTCGCCTACTGAGTTGACGCGAGGGCCTGGTCGACCGGGGACGGCCCTCGTCGAGCGCTTCAGGCCGCAGGTTCGCTATGCGGCAGCGCCTTCGCCCATGCGAAAGCCTCATCGATTGCGGTCTCCAGCTCAGCCAGACCACTTGAGTTGTCGATGACCCAGTCGGCGATGGCGAGGCGCTCTGCCCGCGGCAATTGCGCGGCGATGCGCGCACGTGCGTCATCGGCAGAGAACCCCCGAGAGCTCACGAGACGCTCGACCGCGACGTCGGTCGGTGTGTCCACGACCAGGATCCCGCTCGTGCGATAGCGGGGCCGTTGCCCCTTCGCCAATCCCTCTCCGAGCAGCGGGATGTCGAGCACGACCAACCGGTCCGTCCCGTCCAGCTCGCTGAGCCGGCGACGAATCTCACGACCGACCGGCGGATGGGTGATCGCATTCAGGTCAGCGAGCGCGCCAGGGTCAGAGAACACGATTGACGCGACTGTGCCGCGGTCCAGCGTGCCATCGGGAGCCACGATGTGGTCCCCGAAGCGCGCCACCATCTCAGCGAAGACCTCGCCCTCGGGATCTTGCTGCTCGCGGACAATTGCGTCTGCATCGATCAGCGCAGCCCCGCGCAGCACAAACCCTGTCGCGACAGTGCTCTTGCCACTGCCGATGCCGCCGGTCAGTCCGACTGCGATCATCAGACCGCGTTCGCAGGGGTGCGGACGGGCTAGCCGTCACCCTCAGGGGCGGCCGCGGCGGGCTCACCGTCGGGACCCTGAGTCTCATAGTGCGCGAGGGCCTGGCGGTAGGCCTCTTCGCCATGTTCCTCGTAGTACTCGCGCCACGCCCGCTCGGCTTCTGATTCCTCGCCTGCGGCCGGCGTCTCATAGCTGAACTCGCCGATGAAATTGCCTTCCTCGTCGTAGGCATGATCGCCGAACGCTTCGCGGTATTCCTCCGCAACCACGCCGCCCTCAGCCGCTTGCTTGATCGACAGGCTGATGCGCCGGCGCTGCAGGTCCAGATCGATGATCTTCACCCACAGCTCCTCGCCAGGGGTGACGACCTGCTCAGGAAGCTCGACGTGGTGCGCGGACATCTCGGAGATGTGCACCAGGCCCTCGATGCCGTCGCCGACCTGCACGAATGCGCCGAAGGGCACCAGCTTCGTGACGCGGCCATAGACCAACTCTTCCACCCGGTGGCTGCCGGCAAAAGCTTCCCAGGGATCCTGCTGTGTCGCCTTGAGCGAGAGCGAAATGCGCTCGCGGTCGCGGTCGATCTCGAGTACCTCCACCGTCACCTCGTCGCCGATGCTGACGACCGAGCTCGGGTGATCGACGTGCTTCCACGACAGCTCCGACACGTGGATGAGGCCGTCCATGCCGCCGAGGTCCACGAATGCGCCGAAGCTGACCACCGAAGAGACACGACCGGTGCGTCGCTCGCCTCGCTTGAGGTCGCGCAGGAAACCCTCTCGCTCCTCCTTGAGGCTCTCTTCGAGCCATGCACGCCGGCTGAGCACCACGTTGTTGCGGTTCTTGTCGAGCTCGATGATCTTCGCTTCGAGTTCGCGGCCCACATAAGGGGCCAGATCGCGGACTCTCCGGAGCTCGACCAGCGACGCCGGCAGGAAACCCCGCAAGCCGATGTCGACGATCAGTCCGCCCTTCACGACTTCGATGACTGGGCCCTTGACAACGCCGTTGGACTCGCGAATTTCCTCGATGCGGCCCCACGCTCGCTCGTACTGAGCTCGCTTCTTGGATAGCACCAAGCGGCCGTCGGGGTCTTCCTTCTGGAGGACGAGCGCTTCGATCTGGTCGCCGACATCGACGACCTCGGACGGGTCGATGTCGTGTCGGATGGACAGCTCCCGTGACGGGATGACGCCCTCGGACTTGAAACCGATATCCAGCAGCACCTCATCGCGGTCGACTCGCACGACGGTGCCGGCCACGATGTCGCCGTCGTCGAACTCGACGATGGTCTGCGCGACGGCGTCCTCGAAGGAGATGTCAACCAGGTCGTCGAGAGTGACGGTTCGCGGCACGTACTCGCCTGCATCGGTAAAGGTGCCGAAGTCGCTCTTCGAAGCTCCGTTGGCCCCTTCGTCGCTTGCACCGTCACCGCCCGGCCCCTCCGGTGGGGCCTCGGCAGAATCTTCGAGTTCGGGAGCGGGGGCAAGTGCGTCGGTCACGGAGGGAATGCTCAGGTCGGCAATACGGGCGCAGGCGGCCGAGCGAGCCGCACACAGCGCACGGGAAGGCTACCGGTTTGGTGCTGTTCAGCCCTTGGCGTCTGCCCAGGTGGAGCCCATCGCGACGTGAACTTCCAGCGGAACCGCCAGATCGGCGGCATGCCGCATTGTCTCAACCGTCAGCTCGGTCACTTCGGCGGCCTCAGCGGGGCGCACTTCGAGAATCACCTCGTCGTGCACTTGCAGCACCAACCGGCTCGCTGGGGAAAGGTCCCTCAAGGCCGCATCAAGCCGGACCAGCGCGACCTTGAAGATGTCCGCGGCGAGTCCTTGGATCGGAGCATTCATTGCCTGACGCTCAGCAGCCTGGCGTACGCGGAAGTTGCGAGAGCTCAACTCGGGAAGCGGGCGGCGACGTCCGAAGGCCGTCTCGGTGTAGCCCCGCTCACGACTCTGCTTCACCACCCCGTCCATGAACGAACGCACACTGGGGAACGCTTCGAAGTACGCGTCCAGTATCCCTGCCGCCTCGTCCGTGGGCACGCCGAGGCGCTGGGAGAGGCCGTACGCCTCCATCCCGTAGGCCAGGCCGTAGCTCACCATCTTCGCCGCCGACCGCTGCTGCGGGTTGACATCGCCCGCGCCGATGCCGAACAGCGAGGCCGCCGTTGCGCTGTGGATGTCTTGTCCCGCCTCAAAGGCTCCCACCAGGCCCGGGTCGCCGGACAGGTGGGCAATCACGCGCAGCTCGATCTGGTTGTAGTCGGCGATGAGAAGCTCGAATCCATCGGCAGGCACGAACGCACGCCGGAACAACCGGCCCTGTTCGGTCCGCACCGGGATGTTGTGCAGATTCGGGTCTTCGGAACTGAGCCTGCCGGTGCGAGCGACCGTCTGGTTGAACGTGGCGTGGATGCGATCATCCGGGGCGACGCACTCGAGCAAGCTGACGCCATAGGTGGATCGCAGCTTCTCCACTTCCCGGAAAGCCAGCAGTCGGTCCACGATCAGGTGCTCCGCCCGCAGCGACTCCAGCGCTGCTGCGCTCGTGGAATACCCGGTCTTCGTCTTGCGCTGCGGCGTCAGCCCGAGGTCCTCAAAGAGCACCTCAGCTAACTGCTTGGGCGAATTGACGTTGAGTTCGTCTCGGCCGGCCAGCTGTCGCACTTCGGCTTCCAGCGCGAGCACTTCGCCGGTGAGATGATCACGCAACGACTCCAGCTCGCCGCGGTCGACGCCGATCCCGATGGTCTCCATGCGAGCCAGGACTGAGATGAGCGGACGCTCGATGTCCTGATACAGGTCGGACATTCCCAGGTCTGCGAGTTGCCGGTCGAGCATCGGCGCCAGCATCGCCACCGCCAAGGAATCTTGAGCGGCGGCGATGCCGCCTGTCGACCCTTCGGCTTCGACCTCCTCGAAGCCCAGCTGGCCCTCGGTGTCGCCTCCGGCAAGCTCGATGCCGCAATGCCGGGCGAGCAGCGTGCCCAGCTCGTCGCGTCCCTCGGATGGCTGGATGAGGTAGGCGGCAATCGCGGTGTCCACGGCGAGCCCCGCGAGCGTCGCTCCGGCATCGAGATCGCCCGCAAGGCGTGCGAGTGCGCGCATCAGCGACTTCGCCTGGTGAACGTGGACGCCTGGTCCATCGCTCCCGACCAGATGCGCTACTGCCCGAGCAACGTCGGGCAGCACGAGATGCTCGGAACCGAGAGCGAGCACGGTCCCCTGCGAGGGGTCGATGGCGACCGCAAGCACACCCAACGTGCCAACACCCTCGATGGCGAACCCGAGTGCGACAGGTTCGCCTCGTTGGGCCAGTTCGCTCAGCAGTGCTGTGGCGTCGGCGCTTGAGGCGATCGGCAGCAACTTCGCGTCCGCAAGCCGAGCCGTGTCGGGCGAGCTCGTGTCCGGCGTCAGCAGGCCGTCCAGCGGTGTGCCGACCAGGGCGTCCCGGAGTCGGGTCTGCAGGCTGCCGAACTCCAAGAACTCGAACGTGCGCGTGACGAGCTCGGCGTCGAAGCTGTCCCATTGGAGATCTGCTGATGTCACTTCGATCGGCGTATCCATCCGCAAGGTCATGAGGTCGATGTTGCGCCGCACGACATCGTTGTGCGCCGCAAGGTTCTCGGCCAGCTTCGGGGTCTGCTCGGCGGCCGCGGACAGCAGCGCCTCGACGCTGCCGTACTTGTTGAGGAGCTTGGCGGCAGTCTTCTCTCCGACCCCAGGCACCCCTGGCAAGTTGTCGGACGGATCGCCACGAAGTGCGGCGTACTGCACGTACAGATCCGGGGTGACGCCGGTGCGTTCGGCGATGCCCGCTTCGTCGTAGAGCGCATAGTCAGTGACGCCACGCCGGTTGTACAGCACCCGGATCCTGGGATCGTGCACGAGTTGGTACACATCGCGGTCCCCGCTGACGATCAGCACCTCGTCGCCGCGTTGTTCGGCCTCAGACGCGAGAGTGGCCAGCAGGTCGTCGGCCTCGAAGCCGGCGCAGTCGACGGCCGAGATGTTGAGCGACTCGAGAACTTGCCGCACCAGACCCATCTGGTCGATGAGCGTCGAGGGGGTTTCATCGCGGTGCGCCTTGTACTGCGGCTCCGCGGTGTGGCGGAACGTCGGCTCGCGACGGTCGAAGCACACTGCTATGGCGTCGGGACGGTGATCCCGTATCAGGTTGATGAGCATGGACGTGAACCCGAAGACGGCGCCGGTGGGCTGTCCCGAGCGGGTGGCCATGTCCTCGGGGACGGCGAAGAACGCCCGGTAGGTGAGGGAGTTCCCGTCGAGCAACAGGAGCTTCGACATCGGAAATCTCCCAACGGGGTCGGTGGCGGTCGCCTCAGGCTGGCAGATCCGGCTGGCAGCTTCAGACTGGCAGCTTCAGGGGGTCAGCAACCCATCGACGATCTGTTGAGCGATGTCCCGCATCTTCGCGCGGTTGGCCATCGCCGTACTCCGGATGAACTCGAACGCGTCCTGCTCGGAGAGCTGGAAGTCGTCCATCAGCAAGCCCTTCGCACGTTCCACGGCTTTGCGCGTCTCCAGCTTCTCCTCGAGGCTCTCGACCGTGTCTTCGAGCTCTCTCATTTCCGTGAAGCGACCCCATGCCACCTCGATGGCCGAGACCAGCTCTTCACGCTGAAACGGCTTCACCAGGTACGAGAGCACGCCGGCGTCTCGGGCTTCGGAGATGAGATCGCGCTTGCTGAACGCGGTCAGGATGAGCACAGCGGAGGTGCGGTCGCCCGCCACCTCCCGCGCTGCGTCCAGACCGTCGCGACCGGGCATCTGGATGTCGAAGATGCACACCTCGGGCTGATGTTGGCGAGCCAACTCCACTGCCTCGTCACCGCGACCGGTCTCGGCCACGACCACGTAGCCCTCGTCTTCGAGCATCTCGCGCAGATCGAGCCGGATGATGGCCTCGTCCTCTGCGATCACGACACGCTTGGACACTCGGCTCCCCTGGCGGAAGAAGGTCGCACCGGCGGGCAGGACCTGCCGGGCTGCTGCGGATCGGCCAGCCTACCGGCGCGCCCCGGCAGCCTCCCTGAAAATCCTGCCGAAGGGGGCTCTTGGGCTCGCATAGGCTTGGAATGCGCGCACTGGTGAGACGGTGCCGCACTTGGCAGACACCACCCGGGTGAACCGGCGCAGTCTCGCAGCGCACCCTAGAGATGCGCGCGAGATGTACTCGCTGTTTTTTCGCGGGTGCCCGGGGCGGGCACCAATACCCGCAGGTCAGCCCGTTTATTGCGAACCGTTACCCATCTGCTGCCCATAACCCCGCTGGCTTAGCTCCTAGGCCACCTACAGGCACCCGACGACGCGCCGCGTGCCTCTGCTGCGCCCCACCCCCTCCCCGGTGCCTGCCCCGAGGCGTTCGCCGGTCGGTGCCATACGTGGCAAGTCATGCGCGGCCTGCTTCGACTGCTGCTCGGCGTCGCTCAGAAGGGCTGACGCCGCGAACACCCCGCCGCTGGCACGCCAGCGGCGAGGCTCGGTGACACGTCCGTGAGCACCAATCCGATGCGTTACCGCGGCAGCGCGTCGGCCTGGCCGTAGTCGTTGCGGCCCCAGCAGACAGCGGTGGCGTCGCTGCGCACCCCGCACGAATGCAAGCTGCCTCCTGCGGACACCGAGGTGAACTCGCCCGACGGCGCATCCGCCTACACATAGATGACGCTGCCCCAGCAGACCGCCGCGCCGTCGCTGCGGACCCCGCACGAGTGGTAGTACCCGGCCGACACCGAGGTGAACTCGCCCGACGGCGCATCGGCCCGGCCCTGGCTGTTCTTGCCCCAGCAGACCGCGGTGGCGTCGCTGCGCACCCCGCACGAATGGTAGGCACCGGCCGACACCGAGACGAACTCGCCTGCGGGCGCGTCGGTCTGGCCGTGGTAGTTGTAGCCCCAGCAGACCGCCGTGGCGTCCGTGAGCAGCCCGCACGAATGGAACCCCCCGGCGGAAACCGACACCGAGTCGTACCAGTGCCTCGACGGCGGGCTCGCCTGCCTGTTGCCGTCGTCGCCCCAGCAGACCGTCATGGCGTCGCTGCGCACCCCGCACGAGTGGTATTGCCCGGCGGAAACCGACACGAACTCGCCCGACGGCGAACCCGCCTGCCCGCTCCCCTCGCCCCAGTTGTTGCCCCAGCAGGTCACGGTGCCGTCGCTGCGCAGCCCGCACGAATGCCACAGCCCGGCCGACACCGACGTGAACTCGCCCGCGGGCGCGTCGGTCTCCCCCAAGCCGTTGTTGCCCCAGCAGACCGCCGTGGCGTCGCTGAGCACCCCGCACGAATGCGCCCGCCCGACCGACACCGACGTGAACTCGCCCGCGGGCGCGTCGGTCTGCCCTTCGCTGTTGTCGCCCCAGCAGGTGACCGTGGCGTCGCTGAGCACCCCGCACGAGTGGTACCGCCCGGCGGACACCGAGGTGAACTCGCCCGCGGGCGCGGTGCGCATCGGCGGCACGTCGGCCTGTCCGTGGCTGTTCAAGCCCCAGCAGACCGCTGCGCCGTCGCTGCGCGCCCCGCACGAGTGGTACCCCCCGGCGGACACCGACACGAACTCGCCCGCGGGCGCGTCGGCCCGTCCGTGGTCGTTGTAGCCCCAGCAGGTCACCGTGGCGTCGCTGAGCAGCCCGCACGAGTGGAACTGCCCGGCTGAAACCGAGGTGAACTCGCCTGCGGGCGCGTCGGCCCGTCCGTGGTCGTTGTTGCCCCAGCAGACCGCCGCGCCGTCGCTGAGCACCCCGCACGAATGGTCGTGCCCGGCGGACACCGAGGCGAACTCGCCTGCGGGCGCGTCGGCCCGTCCGTGGTCGTTGTTGCCCCAGCAGACCGCGGTGGCGTCGCTGAGCACCCCGCACGAGTGCCACTTCCCGGCGGACACCGAGGCGAACTCGCCCGACGGCGCGTCTGTCTCCCCGTAGCCGTTGTAGCCCCAGCAGACCGCGGTGGCGTCGCTGAGCACCCCGCACGAGTGGTACCGCCCGGCGGACACCGAGGTGAACTCGCCCGACGGCGCGTCTGTCTCCCCGTAGCCGTTGTAGCCCCAGCAGACCGCGGTGGCGTCGCTGAGCACCCCGCACGAGTGGTATCCCCCGGCAGACACCGAGGTGAACTCGCCCGACGGCGCGTAGGCCTGGAAGTTGTCGTTGTTGCCCCAGCAGACCGCCGTGGCGTCGCTGCGGACCGCGCACGAGTGCCCGTACCCGGCGGCCACTGTGGGCAATGGGGGCGATGGGGTTTGGTCTGGCGGGGTCGTGTCCTCGGTGGCGGGGGTTGCTGGGGGGGTCGAGGCGAACTCGCCTGCGGGCGCGTCGGCCTGGCCGTAGAAGTTGTTGCCCCAGCAGACCGCCGTGGCGTTGCTGCGGACCCCGCACGAGTAGTAGTGCCCGGCGGACACCGCGGTGAACTCGCCTGCGGGCGCGTCTGTCGCTCCGTGGTCGTTGCTGCCCCAGCAGACCGCAGTGGCGTCGCTGAGCAGTCCGCACGAATGCCAGACCCCGGCCGACACCGAGGTGAACTCGCCTGCGGGCGCGTCGGCCCGTCCGCCGCGGTTGTTGCCCCAGCAGACCGCGGTGGCGTCGCTGAGCAGCCCGCATGAGTGGTAGGCACCGGCGGACACCGCGGTGAACTCGCCTGCGGGCGCGTCGGCCCGTCCGCCGCCGTTGTTGCCCCAGCAGACCGCGGTGGCGTCGCTGAGCACCCCGCACGAATGCGCCCGCCCGGCCGACACCGAGGTGAACTCGCCTGCGGGCGCATCGGCCCGTCCGCCGCCGTTGTTGCCCCAGCAGACCGCGGTGGCGTCGCTGAGCACCCCGCACGTGTGGAACCGCCCGGCCGACACCGACGCGAACTCGCCTGCGGGCGCATCGGTTTGCCCGTGGCTGTTGCCGCCCCAGCAGACCGCCGCGGCGTCGCTGCCCAGCCCGCACGCGTGCAGCTCCCCGACCGACACCGCGGTGAACTCGCCTGCGGGCGCGTCGGTCGTCGGGTGGTCGTAGCCGTAGTTGCCCCAGCAGGTCAGCGTCGCGTCGCTGAGCACCCCGCACGAGTGATACCGCCCGGCCGACACCGCGAGCAACGGCGAGGGCAGCGCCGACGCGTCCGCCTCGGGCAGCACCTCGGGCGCCTGGAGCACCGGCGAGGTCTGCGCCGACACCGAAGCGGGCAGCACAAGCGGGGTCAAGACCAGCACAGCGAACAGTGCCCCGACCAGCCGCCGGGACAGCTGCGACCCCTTCCTAGACGACGCCCTCACAGCCCGTCTGCGCCGCAGTGCACACAAACGGAGGGGGGGGGGGGGATCAGACATCAAGAACTAGCTCCAAAACGACTTGCGGGCCCGCACAGACACCGCCCGCCACCCAGCCGAACAGCACCAGACACGAACCGACAATGGCGGCTGACCACCGGACACTACAACGCTCATGAACGACACGCCAACAACCCATGAAACGCATGCAACCGCTCCCCAAGGCTCGCCGGGGCAGCGAGCCCCCAACCCCAAAGAGCCCCCAAGCAACGACGCGGCCAGCCCCCAAGCCCGCCCCGCTGCGGGTCTAGCAACTCGGTGCAACCCGTGATGCGCAAGCCGGTGCCCGGGGCGGGATTCGAACCCGCACGCCCGCGAGGGCAGAGGATTTTGAGTCCCCCGTGTCTGCCGTTTCACCACCCGGGCTACGGGTTGCCCAGCGTACTCAGCGACGCGGTCGCCCTTGCGCCGGATCGCCACCTACCCTTTGCGCTGAACCCCGATGAATGTTCACCGCGTCGTTGCCCGGGCACGCGCCCGTCTCGCTGCACCGGCGTTCCCGAGGAGGCCGAGTGCTCGCATTCACATTTCCGGGTCAGGGCTCTCAGCAGCCCGGCATGGGTGAGCCCTGGACTTCGCACGAGTCGTGGGAGCTAGTCGAAGAATCATCTGACGCCTGCGGACGCGATGTCGCGACGCTGTTATGCGAGGCCGACGCCGACGAGTTGCGCCATACCCGCAATTCGCAGCTCTCCACCTTCGTGCTGTCGATGGTCGTGCTCGATGCAGTCGAGCGCACCGGTGCGACCTTGTCGTTCGCCGCAGGGCACTCGCTCGGCGAGTACAGCGCGCTGACCGCGACCGGCGCCTTGGCCTATGACGATGCCGTGCGACTCGTCGCCGAACGCGGCGAGGCCATGCAGGTTGCCGCCGATGAGCAGGAAGGAACGATGGCGGCGGTGCTCGGTCTCGACGACAACCTGGTGGCGGAGGCGTGCGAGGCGACCCCGGGCGACGTCTGGGTCGCGAACTACAACGCTCCGGGACAAGTCGTCATCGCAGGCTCTCCTGACGCCGTCGCCGTCGCTGGCGACGAAGCGAAATCGTCGGGGGCGAAGCGCCTCATGCAGCTGCCCGTCGGCGGCGCATTCCACACACCGTTCATGCAGCCCGCCCGAGACCGGCTGCGCAAAGCGCTGGCAGAGGTCGAGATCCGCGCTCCGAGCGTGCCGGTGGTGGCCAACGTCGATGCGCGCCCGCGTTCGGATGCCGACGAGTGGCGCACGGTGCTGGCCCAGCAGCTCACGAGCCCGGTGCTGTGGCGGGCCAGCCTCCATGCGTTGGCCGATTTAGGAGTCACGACGTTCGTGGAACTCGGCCCCGGCAAAGTGCTCACCGGCATGACCAAGCGCACGCACAAGGGTGCGAGCGTGCTGTCGGTCAGTGCCCCCGCCGAGATCGACGCCTTCATGGAAGCCCTGGCGACTGATGCCCCCGCGGCGCCGACGGTCATGGGGGGCGAGAACCTCTACGTCACCGAGCGACTCATCGTGAGCCCGTGCGCAGGGATCTTCACTCTTGGCGCTGGTGTGAGCGACGGCCAGCAGATCCGCGTCGGCGATGTGATCGGGCACGTGGCCGAGGAGGAAGTTCGCTCTGCATTCGCGGGTACTGTCATGGGGATCATGGCCGTCGAAGGTGAGCGAGTCACCGCACGACAAGCCGTCGCATGGCTGCGAACGGCAGACGGCACCTGAAGGGGAGGCCACAGATGACGCTCACCTCGGGCAGCGCCTCGAGCGCGCGCATCGTCGGAATCGGCACGGCACTCGGAGAGCGCGTCCTGTCCAACGACGACCTGGCAGAGATGGTCGACACTTCCAATGAGTGGATCCTCGAGCGCACCGGCATCAAGCAACGGAACATCGGCGGAACGACTGCCGGCTTGGCGGCGCGAGCAGGCGCAGCGGCGATGGAGGTCGCCGGCGTCGATCCTTCCGGCATCGACATGCTCATCCTGGCGACCACCACACCGGACCGCTGCGTTCCGGCGTCGTCGTCGAGAGTGCAGGAGGCTCTCGGCCTCGACTGCGGCGCAATGGACGTCAACGCCGCGTGCTCGGGCTTCGTGTACTCGCTGGTTGCGGGTCACGGCATGATTGCCATGGGTCACGAGCGTGTGCTGGTCATCGGTGCTGAAGTGCTCTCCCGGATCACCGACTGGACTGACCGGGCCACCTGCATTCTCTTCGCCGACGGTTCTGGAGCCGCGGTGCTCGAGCGCAGCGAAGAGGGCTCTGATCTCCTCGGCTGGCATGTCTCCAGCGACGGCTCCATGGAGGAACATCTCTACTGCGAGCACGACGGCTACATCCAGATGGCCGGCCAAGCCGTCTTCAAGAAGGCCGTGCTCGTGATGGAAGAGTCGGCACGCCAGTCGATGAAGCAGGCCGGACTGACGCCCGACAAGATCGACGTGGTCGTTCCGCACCAGGCAAACATCCGCATCGTCGAGACCGCCTGCAAGCGGCTGGGCATTCCCTTTGACAAGGCTGCGATGGTCATCGAGCACACCGGCAACACCTCATCAGCGTCGATACCCCTGGCGCTCGACGACGCCGTGCGCGGCGGGCGGATCAGCGAGGGCGACCACGTACTGCTGGTCGGATTCGGGGCCGGCATGACGTCTGCCTCGGCGTTGCTGCGCTGGTCGGGTGCCCCGGCCCAGGCTTCGTGAGCCAGGAAATTCCCGCACGACCCGGCGACCAGCACCACTTACTCGGCACACGATGAACGCCCCGACAGCGCGCCCCTCAACAGCACGCACGGTGCTCGTCACCGGCGGCAGCCGCGGCATCGGCTTGGCGACAGCGCGGCTGTTCGCCGACGCTGGCCACCATGTCGCTGTCACGAGCCGCACCGAGGCGCCTGACGACGAGCGACTGCTGTGGGTGGCGTGCGACCAGGCCGACAGCGACGCGGTCGACGCCGCCTACCGTGACATCGAAGCAGAGCTGGGACCGGTCGAGGTCTTGGTCGCGAACGCCGGCATTACGCGTGACCAGCTCGTGCTCCGCATGGCCGACGAGGACTTTGCCGCTGTTGTCGACACGAATCTCATAGGCGCGTACAGGATGGCCAAGCGGGCAGCGCGGCCGATGCTGCGGGCGCGTTGGGGACGGCTGATCTTCGTGTCCTCGGTAGTCGGGCTGCTGGGGTCTGCGGGACAGGTCAACTACGCCGCATCCAAGGCTGGCCTCGTGGGGATGGCCCGATCGCTGGCGCGCGAACTTGGCTCGCGTGGCATTACCGCGAATGTCGTTGCCCCCGGGCCGGTCGCCACCGAGATGTTCGGTGCCTTGAACGACGAGCAGCAGGCCGCGATCACCGAGGCTGTTCCGCTGGGCCGAGTGGCAAAGCCGTCCGAGATCGCCGCTGCAGTGGCGTTTCTGGCGTCCGACGACGGCGCCTACATCACCGGGGCCGTAATGCCCGTCGACGGCGGCCTGGGGATGGGTCACTGAACGATGCAGTATGCGAGCAGGACGTTGACCGTCCGCGATCTACACTTCGCACTCGCACGGCCGTCGCGGGATCGTGCGGGTGAGAACCCACACATGAGGGGATCAGCATGAGTGACACGTTGGATCGATTCCGGGACTGCGCCGTCGAGGTGCTGGCCGTGGATCCCGAGCAAGTCACGCCCGAGGCCAGCTTCGCTGACGATCTCGACGCCGACAGCCTGGATCTCGTCGAGTTGGTGATGGCCCTCGAAGAAGAGTTCGACATCAACGTGGACGAGGAAGAGCTGGAAGGCGTGACCACCGTCGCCCACGCGATCCAGCTGGTCGAATCCAAGCTGTGAGCGTCGCCCTGTGAGCTGCACCCAGTGAGCGACAGCCGTCGTGTAGCTGTCGTCGGCCTCGGCGTCATTTCGTGCGCCGGGACCGGCGTGGACGACTTCTGGCAGGGTTTGAACTCCGAGCCGCCAGAGGGCGAACGTCGCGTCACCGACTTCGACCCCGCGATGTACTACGACAACCCCAAGGAGGCGCGGCGGGCTGACCGGTCAACTCAGCTCGCCATGGCATCGGCTGCGCAAGCCGTCGCCGACGCAGGCGACTTGGCATCCGATCCGGCGCGTTGTGGCGTGATCTACGGAACGGGTGTCGGCGGACTGCAAACCTTCGAAGACCAGGTTCTCGTGCTTGACCGCAAGGGTGCACGCCGGGTGTCGCCGTTCATGGTCCCGATGATGATGCCCAACGCTCCCGGTGCTGCGATTTCGATGCGGTATGGCCTGGCTGGCCCCTGCGAGGTTCTGACCACAGCCTGCGCAGCAGGGACTCACGCGGTCGGGTACGCAACGCGGCTGATCCGCGTCGGCGCCGCCGACGTGATCGTGGCCGGCGGCTGCGAATCGGTGATGACTCCCGTGGGCACAGCGGGCTTTGTCAACATGACCGCGCTGTCGACGAGCGGCGTCTCGAGGCCGTTCGACAAGGAACGCGACGGCTTCATGATGGCCGAGGGCGCCGCCACTCTGATCCTCGAGGACTGGGACTCGGCGGTCTCGCGGGGCGCAACCATCCACGGGGAAGTCCTCGGCACCGCTTCGAACGCCGACGCCTACCACATCACTGCACCGGCACCCGGTGGCGCGGGTGCGTTGCGCTGCATGCAACTCGCCATCGAAGATGCCGGATTGACACCAGCCGACATCACCCATGTGAATGCTCACGGAACGTCCACCCCACTGAACGACGCTGCAGAAGCCGAGGCGCTCAACAAGCTGTTCGGCCCGGGCGGGCCGCTGGTGACCTCAACCAAGGGCGTCACGGGCCACGCGCTCGGGGCCGCAGGAGCGTTCGAGGCCGTGGCGGTGCTGATGTCGATGCGACATCGCAAGATCCCGCCGACAGCCGGCTGGACCACACCAGATCCCGAGATCGCGGAGTTCCGCCTGGTGACCGGTCAGGCTGCCGACTGGGAGCCGGGCCCCTCGCTCAGCAACTCGTTCGGTTTCGGCGGCCACAACGGCTGCCTGGTGCTGGGCCCCGCGACCGCCTGAGCCGCAGCGCGGATAGGTGGTGGCTCGGAAAGTTGCTGTCACGCCTTCTGTGCGCAGATTTGCCGTCTGTGGCGGCATTTCTGCGCAAAGTCCAAGCCGTCGGGGCTGCCGGGCATCGCCTCCTATCCGCTAAGGCTTCTATCTGATGGACGAGTCCACCACCGCCGTACTTCAACAGAGCGGCGCGCCGGCCATGGGCATCGGGATGGTACGACACGGCCAGCCGACGAAGTTCCAGGTGCTCGGCAATTGCGTCCGAAACACTGCCGAAGATGTCGCCGTTTCGGACGCTTGGCATCTCGGTTCGTGCACCAAGCTCTTCACCGTCGCACCCTGGGCACGGCGCTCGATTCCGGCTTGGATCCATCGCTCTCGGCCGAAGCCCTCGAAGGCTCCCCGACGACATGTACAGCGACAACCCCCGGGTCTACTCGTCAGCAGGGACGATGCACATGAACCTTCCTGATCTGACCACATTTGTTTCGACTCTCCTCGATTCCGAGCAGAACTTATTGGGAATGGAATCGCGAAATCGGGTGTTGGAACTCGTGTGCTCGCACGAGCCGGCGCCACCCGTCAGCGCTGCGACGCCAGCAAGGAACTCGACACAGACGAAGCGACGAACCGGTCACTACGAGATCGTCGGTTCGAACACTCTGTGGGCATCAGCAGTAGCCATCGATGGGACGCTTCGGCGGGCATCTGTCGTAGTAGCGAACGACGGGCGAGCCCGAGTCGTCGCCGCGGTTTCGCTGCTTGCGCGGCAACTCCTGCAAGGGACACGCCACGCCAGCTGACGTCGGTGCTCAATTCGTCGGCTACAAGCTGTCGTAGGTGGCGGTTTCGATGTCTTCGTACAGCTGGTACGAACGCGCATCCGCGAACGGCACGACCTGGCTGATGTAGCAGCCGGCCACCTGGTTCTGCAGATCGATCCAGAAGAACGAGTTGGCCAGCCCGGCCCACATGAGACCGCCCGCCGGGCGGCCCGTCGGCGCCGTCTCCTCATTGATCTGGAAGGTGAGACCCCAGGACTTCTCGAGTCCAGGGAAGAACTCGGCATCGTTGGAATACGGCGGGATCGCGGTGTGCAGCATCGTGACCCGCAGGTCGCCCATGGCGTTGGAAACCATCTGCTGGTGCGTGTCAGCCGAGACGACCTGGCGGCCATCGAGGCTGCCGCCGCTCAGCATCATCGCCAAGAAGCGGCAGTAGTCGTTGATCGTGGAGTACAAGCCGCCCCCGCCCATTTCCATCTCGGGATCCTGGGGGATCTCGAATGGCATCTCGACCAGCGAGCCGTCCTCGATCCGGGCATGCATGGCCGAGAGTCGCGACCGCATGTCGTCGCTGATGCGAAACGCCGTGTCGGACATGCCAAGCGGTCCGGTGATGTTCTCTGCGAAGTACTCCCCCAGCGACATTCCTGACACTGTCTCGACCATTTGGCCGGCGTAGTCGATGCCTGTTCCGTACATCCAGCGTTCGCCCGGATCGAAGAGCAGCGGAATGCTGAGCGTCGACTTCTGGCACTCGGTGATGCCGGGCGTGCCCGTGGCTTCCTGGTACTGGCCGAGCTCTGCGCTCCAGATGTCGTAGCCCATGCCGGCGGTGTGGGTCAGCAGCTGTCGCAGCGTGATGTCGCCATTGCGGGCCCGGGTGACGGGTGCACCGCTGTCGTCGAACCCGGTGAGCACATCGAGCTCGTCCAGCAACGGCAGCGTTGCCGCCGCCGGGCCATCGAGCGAGAGCATCCCTTGTTCGACGAGCTGCATTGCCGCGGTGCCGGTGAGAGCTTTGGTCATCGAGGCGATCCAGCACACCGTGTCGCTGGACATGGCGACGTCGCTGTCAGCACTGCGTGTGCCGGCTGACCCGGAACAGATCTCGCCATCTGGTCCGACGATCTTTGCCACCGCCCCGACGACATCACCATCGGCCACGCCCCGGTCGAGAATCCCCTGAACTGTGTCTGCAAGTGCCATGAGCGTCTCCTTGTCCGCAGCCAGACGTGGCCCGACGCCGGGCGGCCCAGCGTGCGCGACGCTAGTTCGCGCTCCGGACTGCGTGACACCGACGTGACCTCATCTGGCGGCTGAGCGAGACGCGGCCGCGCTGAACGCTGCGCGAGACTCGGCCTCACGCAATCGGACCCAAGGGGACGTCTCATGGCAGAACCACAGCAGCTTCCGCTTACGCAGACCCACATCGTCCATTCCGACCTCATGGACTTCGCTTTCGAGATCACCATGCAAGGCCCGCCGATCGACTGGCCCGAACCGCTGCCGGTCGTGTACCAGACCGATGCCAACTTCGGCATCGGCTTCGCCGCCGACGTCGGCGATTCGATGGGTGGGCTGTTCGGCTGCTACACGCTGTTCAACCGCGGCGGATTCTTCAACCGCTATGTCATCGGCAGCCCGTGGATCTGCTGGGATCACCCGCTGGTGTTCGACTACGAGGCGGCGTATGCCGACGCCAACGACGACCTCGATGCGGTCGTGTACCTAGCTGCAGGCTGAGGCGCTGCTGAACTCGACCGCGGACCGGAGGCGGCGCCGAGCGGACGTCTTGGAACGCGCATGGGTGCTCGTAGCGGGCGCTGCTGTGCTGGCCGCAGCCTGCAGCGCCAGCACCGTGCAGGTGGCCCCGCCGACGACGACGGCCACGGTGGCACCGGTCCCAGCGACGAACGACGCCATGGATGCAGCCGCGAGTCACGGGCAGCCGGCCGCGTCGCCTGTGGCCACGACGATTTCGTCGCCCGCTGGTGAAGCGGCGCCTGCTGCGACAACCACCGCAACACCGTCGACGGCTGAGCCCGACCTGAGATGGACCCTGCTCGCAGGTGGAGACGTGCTGATGGACCGCAGCGAGGCCGCCGGCATCGATCCGTTCGCCGGCATTGAGCCACCGCTGGACACAGCCGACATGGCGGTCGTCAACGTGGAAATGGTCATCAGCGACCGAGGCGAGCCCGCTGACAAGGAGTTCGTCTTCCGGGCGCCGCCGTCCGCCGCCGAGCGCATCGCTGCCGCCGGCGTGGATGTCGCCAACTTGGCGAACAACCATTCCGGCGACTACGGGCCTGATGCGCTCGTCGACACGGTTGACCTGCTCGAGGCCGAAGGGGTGATCGCGCTCGGAGCGGGCGCCACCAGTCCCGACGCCTACCGGCACCGGGTCATCGAGGTGCTCCCGGGCGTGCGAGTGGCGTTCGTCGGTGCCTCAATGGTCGTTCCGCTTGGCTTTCCGGCCACCCAGACGCGCGCCGGCATCGCGTCGGCCTATCAGCGCGACCGAGTGCTCGCAAACGTCCGGGTGGCTGCGGGGGACGCCGACATCGTGATCGCGGTCGTGCACTGGGGCGTCGAGCGGATGACCTGTCCCGATGGGCGGCAGCGCGACTTCGCCTTCGAGCTGCTGCGCAACGGTGCCGATGCCGTGATCGGCCAACACCCTCATGTGCTGCAGCCCGTCGTATTCGGCGACGGGAAGCTGGTGGCCTACTCGCTCGGCAACTTCGTGTGGCACCACCGGTCTGGCATCACCGGCGAGACCGGCGTGCTGCAGATCGACTTCGACGGCGATGAGATCGTGGGCTGGTCGTTCCACCCGCACCTGCTCGACATCAACGGTGCTCCCGTTCCCTCCGCTGAGGGCGGCCGAGTGGACCGGATCAACGACATCATCTCGGGCGACTGCGCCCGCCACCAGCCCCCTCCCATCGCCACTCCCCCAACGCCAGTCAGCGGCGCTGGATGAGGAGTGGGATCTCCTGCGGGTAATGTACTTCTCGATGTACATTTCTGAATTTGCGATAACGGATCACCAATCCATCGCCGAGGCACGGCGCAATCTGTCGACGCTGGTCCGCGAGGCAGAGAGCGGCAAAGCAGTCCAATTGACCCGCAGGGGTGAGCCCGTGGCAGTCCTGATCAGCTGCCGGGCTTTCGAACGGCTCGCTGCCAGCCATCGGAGTTTTGACGAGGCGTATCGGGAATTCGCCGACAGCGCCAGACTCACCGAGCTGGAACTCGACCCTGACGAGCTCTTCGGAGATCTGCGCGACGATGTACCCGGCCGCGACGTGTCGCTGTAGCCGATGCAGTACCTCCTCGACACGAACATCGTCTCAGAACCGTTGCGGCCGCAGCCGAATGCGGAGGTGCTGCGCCGTCTTCGTGAACATGACGGTGAAATCGCGATACCGGCACTGGTCTGGCACGAACTTCGGTTTGGCTGTTGCCGACTTCCCCAATCGCGGCGACGCGAGGTGATCGAGCGCTATGTCGAGGAAGTCGTGCTGGAACGCTTCGAAGTGGTGGATTACGACCGCAGGGCGGCTGACTGGCACGCTCGGGAGCGCGCACGACTGACTGCTGTCGGCACGACGCCGCCTATTGTCGACGGCCAAATCGCGGCCATTGCCGCTGTCAACGGGCTGACCCTCGTGACTGCAAACACGTCGGACTTCGCAGCCTTCGATGACTTAGACATCGAACACTGGATATGAAACCGCCGCCCCAATGTCAGCGATGCGCTCCACTCGCGCGCTCAGCCGAGCACTTCGGCTGCCGCGAGATCGGCGATGCGGTCGGCGTCGTAGCCCAAGAACTCGGTGAGCACCTCGAAGTTGTCCTCGCCCAAGCACGGCCCACCGCGCCATACGACCGGAGGCGTACGTGACATACGCGTCCGGCAGTTCTGCGTCCACATTGTCCCACGATGGCTCTGGGGAACATTGATGTGGTGCTCACGAGCTGTGAGCTGCACGTCGTCGCAGCAGCCCTGCGCGTTATTGACCGGGTAGGCGTCGATGCCGTGGGTCTGGAACGCCTCGGCGGCCTCGACGTTGCTGCACTCGGAGGTCCACGCCGAGATCGCCTCGTCAATCACCGCAGCACGCTCGCGCCGAACGGCCTGGTCCCAGCCAGCGGCCTCGTCACTGTCCAGTCCCACTGCGCCGGCGAGTGCTGGCCACCGGTCGTCGGTACAGGCGATCGCCACCCACTGATCGTCGCCAGCACTCGGGTACACGCCGTGCGGGCTCATGTGCGGATCTTCGTTGCCGCAGCGCTGCGGATCGCGGCCGTTGACCGAGGCATCCAAGATGGCCGGAGCCAGGTAGTGCAGGGCTGCCTCGGTCTGCGACACGTCGATGTAGCAGCCGTCACCGGTGCGGTCCCGGCGCTCGAGGGCGGCCATCAGGGATGCCACGATGACTCGTGGCGCCAAGAAGTCGGTGTACGGGCCATACGGGCCGGCGGGGCCGCGATCGGGCCAACCGGTGATCTCGTAGAAGCCGGCAATGGCCGCTGCCATGAATCCGTAGCCGGCGAGGCTCGAATAGGGCCCGCTCTGGCCCAGCAGCGAACTCGACAGCATGATGATCCGGGGGTTGATCGCCGACAGATCCTCGTAGCCGTAGCCCATGCGCGCAGCCGCTCCCGGCGCCCAGGACTCCGTGGCGATGTCGGCCCAGCGGATCAGATCGGTGACCACCTGGCGGGACTCGGGCTTGCTGAGATCGAGGCTGAGGCTGCGCTTGCCTGCGTTATACACGCCGTAGCCGACGCCGTTGTCGGGGTGCGGATCCTCGTCCACGAACGGGTTGACCGTGCGCATCGTGTCCGGCCGGCTCTCGGTCTCGACCTTCACCACGGTGGCGCCGTAGTCGGCCAGGATGCGCACCGCCGAGGGCGTGGCGATGACCCACGAGAACTCCACCACCTTCAGGCCCGCAAGCGGCAGTGCCGCGCCGCCGGAGACTCTGCCTTCGGAGACGGTGCCATTGGATCCAGCGTCGCCCGATGCGGAGCCGCTGGCCCCAGGACCGCCGGAGGCAGCGACCACGATTGCCGCATGGGGTTGCCGGTCGGTGTCGATCGCGTCGTCGTGGGCTCCGAGCTGTGGCACGACCGGTGTGCGCTCGGGCGCTTCGTCACTGAAGTGCACCAGCGGGCCGCAAAATCGGGCACTTCGCCCATCGTCCAGCTCGGAGTCTCGCCAGAAGTCACGACTGGCGAAGTGCACATTCGTGAGGAGATCACTGACCAACGCTGATGGCGTGATCAGCAGATTCCGGTCGAATGCCGCGGCCCACAATTCCTCGGTTGTCTTGGTTGCGAGGAAGCGGGCGTGAGTCGCGAACGACTTGCCGATAATTTCGGGCGAGCGCTGGCCGCTGAGAACCTCGACTGCGATGGTTTCCCAGTCCACCGCCTGAAGCTCCTCGTCGGCAAAGCCCTCCCCTGCCTCCCACTCCACGAGCCGTCGCGTGAAGGGCGCGAATGCCACGCCCATGAGCGCCACGCAGATGGTGTTGCCGTCAGCGCAGGGGAACATCATCGGAACGTCGATGCCGCCGAGGCTGAGGCCGCCGGCGAGGCGATCGATGGGGTTGGCATTGACCCGTGGCGACATGTTCTGCGGCTGGCCGTGGGTCATCGACTCCATGGCAGAGACATCGACGTGCTGGCCGAGGCCGCTGCGCTGGGCCTCACGGAGTGCAATGAGCGTCGCCGCAGCGGCGTCGCCGGCGGCCTGCAGGAAGCTCTGGGGTACGCCCGAGACTCGCACCGGCGAGCGGTCCTTGTCACCGCTGGCGTGAAGGAACCCGCTGCCGGCAACGGCCGTGAGATCCGAGCCTGCCCAAGTGCTGCGCGGACCGGTCGAGCCGAACGGCGTCACGGACGCATGGACGATGGCGGGATTGACGGCGGCGAGCTCGTCATAGCCGAGACCCAGTGCAGACATGTGGCCGACCGGCGCGTCCTCGATGAGCGAGTCCGCGCCCCTCACCAGCTCCAGCAGTCGCTGCCGACCCTTCGCAGTGCTCAGGTCGGCTGTGACGCTGCGCTTGCCCTGGTTGTAGGCCCAGTGGCCCAGCGAGCGTTCCAGGTCCGGCTCGTCGTCGACAAATGGACCCAGATGGCGGCTGCGCACGCCGCCGGGCGGCTCGACAGCAATCACCTCAGCTCCCAGGCTGGCAAGCAGGTAGCCCGCGAACTGGCTGATTCCCTCGCAGAGATCCAAAACCCGGTAGTGCTGCAACATCGTGTGATTCACCCCTCGTCTGCGCCGGCACGAAGCGCGGCCCGATGCCGATTCTTCCCTGTTCGGGCGATTCATGCGAACCCCCGGCAATCCGAACCGCCCAACGGTGTGCCGAACGGCATGACTACCGGGCTGCAATGGCCCGCCAGGGCAAGGTGCTGCTGCGCTTACGCATCGAGTCATGGGGGCCCATCTCGAAGGGCGGCTTCCCAGCTCGACTCGTCGAGGGCCAATAGCCCTTTAGCCACTGTCGAACGGGCGGTACCGTCGAGGCGATGGCACTTGCCGACAACGACGCGCCGGTGGGACGGCGGCTGTTGAAGGACTTCGCCTTGCGACTGCGTGGGTGCGACGACGAGATGCGGTTGCGAATCGTGCTCCATGAATTCGGATTGGTGTGGGAGGACACGCCGCTCGTCGCCCGCCTGAGACTCGTAGCCGACGAGCCGGGACCGGTAGATGCGCGTTGGGACGCATTCTTGGCCGCTTATGTGGAGCATCGCTGCATGCATGAGGGGATCACCGCCCCTGCATGGGTCTACGACGACGCCCGCTATTTCGACCAGTTTTGGTTTCCCGGCCCCGATCTCGATTTCTTTCGCGTCGAAGCCATCGTCCATTCCCCTGCAGCGTTTGAAGCTCGGCGCGTCTTCCTGCCCGCTCGCGAACTGCTTGTGGTCTGAGATGTCACCTCCTCCACCAGCAGCAATGCTGCCCAGCATTGGGCCATCTGCTCGACGAGGCAGCGGCCTACCGGACTTGGACGACACGGCCCGCAGACCCCCAGGCCCCATCAGCAGTGAGGACGGGCAGTTCGAGACGCTCCCCGAGAGCCATGCAGAGCCGATCCGCGAGCGACAGACCCTCGCCGTGCTGGTAGCGATGCGCGGCCCATTCAGCATCTGCTGCAGTCACGGGCTCGATCCGCAGGTCGTAGCTGAGCAAGAGCGCTCTCGCCAGATCCCAGTCGCCACCTGCGGCGATGATCCGTTGCGCAACCTCGGACCAGTTGGCCGCACCGCAGCAGGGTTCATCGCTCAGCGCGGCGTCGACGGCCTCGGCGCCGTCCTCCCCCTGCATGAACGCCAGCACCGCCGATGCGTCCAGCACAGCGCTCACGCTGCGTCCTCGCGTGCTGCGGAATGCCGGCGTCCCGACAGCAGTTCGGTGACGAGATCCAGCCCGGCCAGATTCCGTCGAACGCGCTCTTTGAGCTGGTCCCGGGTCAGCAGCACCAACCCGTCCTCAGACTCGACCAACACCATGGGGGTGCCCTCGGCGAGACCGGCACGGCGCCGCACCTCCGACGGCACGACGATGCGTCCCCGGTCGCCCATCAGGACAGTGTGTGTGCCACTCATAGGATTAACATACCACTTAACTATCAATAGTGGGACAGCGATTTATGGGACCCACGGCGGCCGTGTCGTCAGAGGCCGTCGTTGTTGTCGACGTCGAGCTGCCGAATCAGTGTCGGAGGCGCTCGGTGCCGGTAGCTGTCCTCGAGCCAGTCGGCCAAGTCGTCGAGATCGACGTCGGCCATCCGGACGAGCACCGCGCCGTAGCCGTCGTAGTGCGGGACCGTGAACAGCACGTCGGGATGGTTCTCCAGCAGGACCGACTTCATCTCCAGCTCGCAGAACACCACCAGCACCTCGGTGTCGTGCACCGAGTCGCGGTTGTGCTCGCGCTCGCCCCACATCCGACAGACGAGCTTCTTGCGAACCTTCAGTGCCGGCGTCCCGTACGACGTGGACTCGGCTACCTCGGGCAGCTCCCCGCCGAGCCGCCGTGCATCCTCGAACGTCGCCATCTCAACGCTGACTGCCTTCTTGCCCGCTGATGCGCACACCGACCCCCTTGAGCGCGTCCAAGGCAGCTTTCGCCTCGGAGGTCACGAACGTGAGACTGCGCGCGCTGAAATCGTCGTCGATGTAGTGGATACGCGCTGCGTACCCGTGACCGTGTCCGTAGACCCGGTCGAGATCGGCTGCCTGAGTGCGCGAAACCAGGATGCGTCCGGGTGATCGGAGCAGCACGTGCTCCGCAGATTGAATCGAAGTGATCGGAATGGAGTGCTTGGGTCGATAGCCGAGCTGCACCGTCACAGCGTCGGGACTGACCTGCAGGACCCTCTCACTCGGCAAGAGGAAACCGATCAGCGCCGCGTAGAACATGAACCAAGCGACGATCAGCACGACCCGTGGGGTGTTGAGATTCACTGCCGATGCCACCCACGTCACAGCAGAGGCCGCGCTGGCCGCCCCAAGAATGTGCAACCCAACGTGGGCCAACCGGCGCACGCCCAGGCCCTGCGACTCAGAGATGATCAGATCGCCATTCGAGCGCCGCTTGAGGCGTGTTCTGGACTTCGACTGAGGATCGGCCTCCATCACTCACCCCTTGACCGAGGCATTCAGCTTGCCACTGTGGGATCTCACGACTCGTCGGGGTCGCCGTGCAGGATGACGATGCCGGTTGCCACGACATCACCCCGCTGGTTGCGCACCTCCACGCCTCGATCGTGCTCCCCGAAACTCACCGGCGACACCGTCAGGTCATCGCCAGGAAAGACCGGTCCGCGCAGCCGAACGTCGAGATTCAGAATCGCATCAGCACCGAACTGCGCGGCCAGCGCATCGAGCGCGATCGCCGTGGTGTGGGAAGCCTGCACCACCACGTCGGGCAGCCCGGCCTTGGCTGCAAACTCGGGGTCGGTGTGCACCGGATTTCCGTCATGCACGCCGTCGACGAAGCTGCGCATCGCCTCGCGGGTGACCGTCGGAGCGGCCGCCGGGGTGAACTCGAAGTCAGTCACGTGCTCGCCTCCCCCGCCGAGCGCTCGTCAACGGCCGCGTCGGAGTCCTCGGAGGAATCCGCCGGCTTGCGTTCGACGAAGACCGTTCGCTGGCGCTGAATCAGCTCCCCGTCGGCGTCGCGGTACTCCGACAGCACAGTTGCGAGATGCAGCGTTCCCTTGTCGATGATGTCCTCCACCGACACCACCACGGACACTTGCTCGCCCAGTCGGAACGAACGGTGCCACTCGAACGACTGGCCGCCGGCGAGGCCTCGCTCCAGGCTGAGCCCGATGGGCCCCACCACCGAATCGCTGCCACCGACGGTCGGACCGAAGAACGGCAGCCGCAGCGCTACCTCGCCTGCGGTGGGCGTTCCGAGCGCATCGACCAGCAGCGCGACTGATTCGGGTTCGACGACCACCTCGGTCTCCACCAACACTTGGCCCAGCGTCTCGAGATTCACGCCGCTACCTCGCTCCGCACGCTCAATTCGAACTCAGCAGATGCCACACCTGAACCAACAGGTCCTCATCGTCGCCGGCAGACGGCGGATCAGAAGCCGGCTGCATGTCCCATCCGTACGGCTTGTTCATGACGTGGATGCGAGGCTCCGGCGATGACTTGTCGCCTCGGTCGAAGGCTCCCACGACGAGCGTGTGGTCGCCCTCGGCAACCCAGAAACACTCCCAGTGCACCGACGACGATGTCTCGATGATCGCGATCTCGGGTGCCGGCCGTGAGACCTTGACCGCGAGCCCTGTAGCTCCAGGATCCATGGCCAGCTAGAGGAACCGGCGGTTCAGCCGGTTCGGCGGCACCTCGATCCCCAGCTCTTCAAGCAGCGGCCTCGTGTCAGCGATGTACTGCCTGCGGAGGTCCGCGTTGTTCTTCTTCCGCAGGCCCCACCGCACGTAGGCGTCGCCGAAATCGGAATCAGACCGTCCGAACATGTCCAACGCCGCCGGCCACCAGACCCCGATCCGCTCGTTCGCCTCCTCCAGGCCCTCGGGCGTCGAGCAGACGAGGCGCAAATTGCGCAGTCCGAGCGTGCAATGAAACAGTTCTTCCTTATGCACGCGTGTGGCGATGTCTGCCAGCGGCTTGTAGGGCACGCCGTCCCATGTTTCGCCGATGTACACGCCGACCCGGTCGATCAGCGCATGGAAGTACGACAGGTCGCAGAACGTGTCCATCGGCAGCCGGAACGCGTACTGCTCGATCGGGCGGTCAACCTTGTCGACTCCCAGTCCGGCCAGGATGTGAGCGTTGATGATCCCGTGCTCGACCTCTTGCTGCATCAGCTTGACCAGGAGCCCTTTGGTCGCTTCGTCGGGCGCGAACCGCAGGCAGCGATCCCACAGTTTGGTCAGCAGGTCGGTGTAATGAGGATTGGTGCTGTTCTCGACGTGGTAGCTCAGCATCCGCACGAGCAGATCAGCGAACTCGGCCGGCATGTCGGGGTCGCCCTCGTCCCAGATTCGCTGCGGTTCGTCTGTTCGTTCCAGCGTTGCCGTGCTCATGTCGCTCCCGCGTCGTCGTGATCTCGGTGGCACATTTTCAGCAGCATCCCAGCAGCATCCGAGAGTACTCAGCCTCAGGTCTGCGCGCCGGTCTCGGTGCCGAGGTACGCGGCACGCACGGCTGGGTCGGCCTGCACCTCGTCGGGGGTGCCGATGCTGATCACCTGGCCCTGATCGAGCACGTATATCCGATCGCTGATGCCGGTGATGAAGTTGAGATCGTGGTCGATCACCAAGACGCCCGCGTCGACCGCCGCAGCCATGTGGCGAATCCGCCGGATCATTTCGGTTGACTCCGCATCGCTCATGCCGCTGGTGGGCTCGTCCAGCAGCAGGAACGCCGGCGCCATGGCTGCAGCGCGAGCCAATTCCAGCCGACGGGCGCTGCCGTAGTCGAGTTCGCGGGCGCGGCGAGCCCTCACCTCCCACAGGCCAGCCTCGGCGAGGAGCGCGTCCACCGGCGGATGGGTCCCCGGCCGGTGCCGGGCTGCCACACGGCTGGCCAGCTCCACGTTCTGGCGCACGGTCAGCGCTCCGAAGAGCCGCAGGTTCTGGAACGTACGCAGGAGACCTGCACGAGCGATCTCATGGCTCGGCTCGGCATTCAGCTCGCGCTCGCCCACCCTGAACCAGCCTTCAGCAGGAACAACTATCCCGGTGATCACGTTGACCAGCGTCGTCTTGCCGGCCCCGTTGGGGCCAATCAATCCGACGACCTCGTCAGGCGCAACGGTAAGGCCTGCGCCGTCGAGGGCACGAAAGCCGCCGAAGTTGACAACAACATCTCCCACCTCGAGGGCTGCACCCTCATGGGCCACCTCGGCGTGCAAGCCCACCGGCGCTACTTCGGCCAGCGGTTCGGGTCGAACCTCGGGCTTACGGCGCTGCCACCGACGCCACAGCCAGGCATCCAGCTCCCAGTCCCCGAGGAGGCCGTCCGACCTGAAGATCATGAAGCCGAGCATGGCCAGGCCCAAGAAGACCGTCTGAAGGTTTTCTCGGAAGATCCAATCCAGCGGTCCAGCGTCCAGGCTGAGTCCGAACACCTCGAAGCCGTCCTGTCCCAAACGCCGGGCCAACTCGCGCCCGACGGTCATCACCGCCACTCCAACGAGCGCTCCGGTGACGCTGTTGCGGCCGCCGACTATGAGCATGGCCAGCGTGAGCAACGTATAGCTGAAGAAGAAATCGTCGGGAAGGATCGAGCCGTTCTCGTACACCCGCAGCGACGACCCGACGCTGACGATCATGACGGAAATGAGCAGCGCCGCTGTCTGCTGCACGAGCGGGTTCACGCCCATGGCGCGTGCAGCCAAGTTGTCTTCGCGGGCCGCCACCGCGAGCTTGCCGCTGCGGCTCTGCCCATAGAGCCGAGCGATGATCAACGCCGCTAGCAGGCAGAGATAGATCGGCAGCTTGCTGTCGAGCGCCGCCCCGACCTTGAACGTGAGACCTGCACGGTTGCCACCAGTCAGGTCAGGCCAGTTGCGAGCCACCTCATGGGTGACGAACAGCAGAGCCAAGGTGATCACCGTGGCCGCGACAGCACCCGATTCCGCGCCCGAGCGCGCCAATCCGATGCCCACCACGAGCGCTACCACCACGGTCACCCCGATGGCCACGGCACCGGCCAGCAACGGGTTCAGCAGCACTTCCTGCAATCCGAATGGGGAATCTGGAATGCGCTTGAGCTTCTCCTCGGGACTGATGGCAAAGATCGCGAAGGCGTAGCCGGCGATCGCGCCGAAGCCGATGTGGCCGAACGACAGCACACCGGTGTTGCCGACGTAGATCTGGATGCCGAGCACGATGATGGCGTCGATCAGCATGACCGTCACCAGACGTTCGGCGGCTCGGGCTTGCAGACTCTGGTAGATGAGGCCACCCGCCACAAACACGGCGAAGAGCACGGCGCATCCCGCGATGGGGAAGCCGATGTCGCGTCCGAAGCGAGGAAACATCAGACCCGCCCAATCAAACCCGCACAGCGTGTGCCACCCGAACGAGGCCCTGCGGTCTGAAGATGAACAGCAGGGCGATCAAACCGAACACCACGCCTTCGGTGAGGCTGGCGATGCTGTCGGGCAGGCGCGAGCGAAGGATCACTTCAGCCAAGCCCAGGACCAATCCCCCGATGACGGCCCCACGCAGACTGCCCAGACCGCCGATCAGTGCGGCCAAGACGCCCTTGAGCATCGGAGTGATGCCAGCGCTGGGGTTGATGCTGCCGGCTCGCATCAGCCAGAAGACCCCGGCAATGCCGGCCAGCAGACCCGACAGGGCGAATGCGCCCCGGATGACGGTGTCGGAACGCACGCCCATCAGCCGGGCAGTATCGAAGTCGGCTGCGGCGGCACGCAGCGACAGCCCGAACATGGTTCGCTGCAGCAGCAGGGTCGTGCCGATCAGCGTCAGCACGGTCACAACGATGACGACGGTGTCGTACACCTCGATCCGCAGCGGACCGACCGAGTAGGTGTTCGTCACCCACGAGGGCCTGTGGAACGGCTTGACCGACGCCGACACGTACAGCAAGAAGATCGCGGAGATGACGAAGTGCACGCCGAAGGAGGTGAGCAGCAGCGTGAAGTCTGAGCTTCCCCGCACCCGTGAGAAAGCGACCCGCTCAATCACCAACGAGGTCAACACCGCTCCCACCACGATCAGCGGGGCCACGACGTACCACGACCAGTCGCGTCCCAGGGTCCAGAGCGCGATGTAGCCCCCGACGGTGATGAGTTCACCGTGGGCGAAATTCAGCAGGTGCATGACGCCGAAGACGACGGCAACGCCCAGCGCCAGCAGTGCGTAAATGCTGCCCCGGCCAAGGCCGTCGATGAGGTTCTGCGCCAGCTCGGTCACCCCGTGGGACCCCCGGCACTGCGAGATTCATGCGCGCCTGTGGCGGGCAGCCCCTCATTCGCAGGCATGACATGGCCTACGAAAGTGTCGAACAAATCGTCTTGTTGACTCAGCTCAGCACCGGTGCCCGAGGCCACTACCTCGCCGCTGCGAAGCACATAAGCGCGGTCAGCCACAGCGAGCATCCGTGCTGCGTTTTGCTCCACGACGAGCAGCGTGCGTCCCTGTGCACGAAGCGTGCCAATGAGCTCAAATACGAGGTCGACCAGCAATGGCGCGAGCCCCAGCGAGGGTTCGTCCATCATCAGCAAACGGGGAGCCGACATCAGCGCTCGCCCAATGGCCAGTTGCTGAGCCTCACCCCCCGACAGATAGCCGGCCGAGACATCCCACTTCTCCCTCAGCACCGGAAACCGGTCTGCCATTTCATCCAGCAGTTCTGCGCGCTTCGCCGCTGGCACCGTCACGCCGCCGATTCTCAGGTTCTCCTCCACGGTGAGGTCGGCGAAGATGCGTCGGTGCTCTGGCACGAGCGCCACCCCCGAACGCAACAGCTTCTCTGGCGAGTGGCCAGTGATGTCGTGTCCTTCGAAGGTGACGCAGCCCTCTGCCGGAGACATCAGCCCGGAGATGGTCGACAGCAAGGTGGTCTTGCCCGCGCCGTTGGGCCCGATGAGGCCGACGACTTCACCGGACCCGACGCTCAGGGACGCGCCGCGCAATGCAGCTATCGAGCCGTACCGTGCGGTGAGGCCTTCGACTTCGAGCATTGGAGATCGCGAGGCCGCCGAGGCCGCCGCTTGTACCCGCTCCTGCGGCGCCGAGACGGACCTATTCGATTGTGGCGACGAGTACGTCCTCGCCGTTCACAATGCGATTGATCGGCACCGCCTTTGGCGGGATGCCGTTCGTGCCCTCGTAGGTGATCTCACCCGACAGTCCCTGGAATCCAGAGATCTGCTTGACGGCCTCGCCGATCTCGGCAGTGTCGTCGCAGCCGCAGTCGAGCATCCCCTGGATGCCGATGAACATCGAGTCGACATAGAGCGCCATGAAGCCACGACTGTCGAGCGCCTCGCCTTTGGCGGCCTCGAACGCGGCGAGCATCGAATCGATCCGGTCGCCCGCAGTGATGCTCGTATGCGGCGTATGGGCGATGCCCTCGTTGTTCGCCTCGACCTGGATGCCGGTGGCGTCCAAGGCGTCGGTGCCGATGTAGGTGAGACCGTCGAGACCTTGGCCTTCGAGCTGGCCACGCAGGGCAGTCACCTGGAAGCCCAATGCGGCCGAGAAGACAGCCTCGTTGTTCTCTGAGATCTGAGCGATCTCATTCACTTGGGACGAGAAGTCAGTGTCGACGAACCACACGTAGGTCTGAACGCTCACCACCTCGCCGCCACCGGCTTCGAAGGCGGCGATGAACGCATCGGGGTTGACGCCGGTGTAGGGGATGCCCTCGCCCTCGGTGAACACGATCGCCCGAGTGATGCCCTGGTCGAGCGCCCACTTGGCCGCCGCACCCGACATCTGGTGGTCGTCGAAGGTGACCAGGTACGAGTTGATGGAGGCGTCTGCCAAAGTCGGCTCGGTCGACGCCGCTACGAACAGCGGAACATTGCCGCCTGTGGTCTGCAGGATCGGCAGCGCGAAGTCAGCGAACGGCGGGCCGATGAGGAAGTGTGCGCCCCAGTCCAGCAGGTCTTCGGTAGCGAGCGCAGCGTCGGTGCCGACTTCGGATACACGTACTTCCACCGGCCGGCCGTTGAAGCCGCCGCGACAGTTGGCGAGTTCCGCGACGTACGGCACCACCTTGGAGCCCGGGATGTCGACGAAGCCGACGACATCGCTGAAGTCCATTGCCATGCCGACCCGGATCGCGTCGCCAGTCGGCGTTTCTTCGCAGTTCGCCAGATCGGCGCTCAGAATGTGGTCGACATCGATACTGGTCATCGTGGCGGCGGGCGGCGGCGCATCGGTGGCAGCCGGTGCCTCGGTGGCATCCGGTGCTTCGGTGGCTGCTGGCTCGCTCTCGGTGGTGTCGTCGTCGCTCGCGCATGCAGCGCCGAGCAGCGCGACTACGGCCAGCAAAACCAAGATGCGTCGTTTCATGGTGGGTCCCTCCCGTGGATCGGATCGATGCTACTCCTCCAGACCGATCCCCTCAGATAAGTTCTGCTGATCATTCCGGAGGAGACACCCGTGGCCAATGATCGCGTCCGCATGCTGTGGCCTGACCATCTCGGAATAGCGCGGGGAAAATACGTTCCTGCGGCCCTGGCCCATGAAGGCACCGGCCACGCGGCAGCCGTCTTCAGCCTCGCCTACGACCGCTCGTTCGTCGCTGCGCCTGGATCAGGCGTGCTCGAAGGCTTCCCCGACATGCACGCCACCTTCGACCCCGCGGATCTGCGACCGGGCTGGGACGACGACCGGACCCAGGTAGCAGTGTGCGACCTGTCCCAAGCGGGCGAGCCGTTCCGTTATTCGGCCAGGTATGCCCTGCGCAAGGCGATCGCCGACTGGGAGGCGTTGGGCTACCGCCCGATGGTCGGAATCGAATTCGAGGCCTACGTGCTCGAACTCACCGACGAGCACGGCTGGCAGCGCTGGGACACACCCGAGTCGTACGTCTACGGCACCGGCCGCTTCGTGGATCCCGTCGGCTTGATCGACCAGGTGGTCGATCTGGCAGCCGGGAGCGACATCATGCTCGAATCGGTGAACGCCGAGTTCGACTCGGGCCAATTTGAGCTGACGCTTCGCTACGGCGATGCGCTGCGGGCCGCCGACGGCGCCTTCCTGTTCAAGGTGCTGGCCCGTGAGTGCGCCATGGAGCACGGTTTGCGGCTCACGTTCTTGGGCAAGCCCTATGAGCAGTTCGAGGGCAACGGCGTCCACGTCAACTTCTCGTTGATCGACGCGGACGGCGCGAATGCGCTCGTCGACACCAGCACCGACGACGGGCTGTCCGAGCTGGCGAAGTCATGCCTGGCCGGGCTGTGTGCCCATCATCAGGGGCTCACGCCGTTGTGCGCCCCCACGGTGAACGCCTACCGGCGTCTGCGACCGTTCACGTTCAGCGGCCGGCGAGCCAACTGGGGCTACGACCACCGCGTGGTCGGCACCCGGGTGCCGCCGGAGCGAGGCGAACGCACACGCATCGAGTCGCGCCTCGCAGATGGCACCTGCAATGTCCACACGGCGATTGCCGCGGTGTTACAGGCAGCGCGTCTCGGCCTGGTTGACCAGCTCGACTGCCCCGAGCCCGAGACCAACGACGGCATGGAGACGTGGAACACCGAGGTCACCTCGGCGCTCAACCTGGCGGACGCGCTCGGGGACCTGCGTGCAGACGCTGCGCTCGCCGAGGCCGTGAGCAGCGACCTCGTCGACAACTTCCTTGCCATCAAGGAAGCGGAGTGGGGGCGCTACGTCGCCGCCGTAGGCGAGCCTTCAGACAGCATCAGCGAGTGGGAGGTCAACGAGTACCTGCCGTTCCACTGAGCTGTTCAGATGCTGTTCAGGTGAACTCGATGTAGCGGTCGCGCTCCCAGTCGGAAACGTCATCGCCGGCCGGGTCGCAGCCGGCTTCGAGGAACTTCTCCAGCTCGGCCTTGGCCATCAGCACGAAATTCGTCGAGAACTCCTCCCCCAGCGCGGCCGCCAGCGCGCTTCCCTCGTACGCCGCGATGCCGTCAGCGGCAGTGGCAGGCAGGAGAACCGCATCGCCCGGGTCGTCGTACATGTCGCCCTCGCTCATCGGCCCGGGATCAGCACCCCGCTCGAGCCCGTCGGCTCCCGCCGCGAGCAGCCCGGCGATCATCAGGTAAGGGTTGGCGTCGGCGCCTGGTGCGCGGAATTCGACCCGGTTCGCATTCCCCGCACCCACCGTGCAACGGCACATCACCGACCGGTTGTCGAGCCCCCAGTGCACATGGGTGGGCGCGAACGTGTAGGGGCGCACTCGCTTGTAGCCGTTCGGCACAGGGCTGCCGAGCAGCGACAGCGCCCCGGCATTGTCGAGCTGGCCGCCCAGCCATTGAGCCATGATCTCGTTCGGTGTGTCGTGCGAGGAAGCGAACACGTTCTCGCCACCCGATGACAGGCTCGTGTGCACATGCATCCCGCTGCCTGAGGGCTCGGTCCACGGCTTGGGCATGAACGTGGCCTTGAGGCCAGTCTCTTCGGCGATCTCCTTGACGATGCTCTTGTAGAGTGCCGTGTTGTCGGCCGTGGTCATGGCGTCGGCGTGCGCCACGTTGATCTCGATCTGACCGGGTCCGTACTCGGGGTTCGACGACTCGACCGGTATCCCTGCGTCGATCATCGCGAGACGCATGGCGAGCAGCACGGCTTCGATATCGCCCCGATCGGTCAGCGACGAGTACTGGATGTGACTCTGCACGTGCGACCAGTCCGCCTCGCAGAGGTAGAACTCCATCTCGGTGGCCACCTCAGGGCTGTAGCCGAGCGCCTCGCATCGCTCGATCTGGCGAGCCAGCACGGTGCGCGGCGCTATCGGGTGCAATTGGTGGGACGGATCGAGGCTGTCTGAGAACACCAGCGCGTAACCCGGGCGGTGCCCGAAGATCCTCAGCGTGCCGAGATCGGGAACAAGATGGGTGTCCAGGAAACCCTTGGCCATGTTGATGTAGGGGCTGTCGACGAGGTCGTTGTGCAAGTCGAAGATGTAGATGGCATCGGCAAGGTGGCAGCCGTTCTCCGCTGCGGACCGAAGGAAGTGGTCCGCGGGAAAGCGCTTGCCGCGCAGGTGTCCGTAGGTGTCGACGATGGCGACCTCGACGGTGTGCGCGTCAGCCAACCGCAGAGTGCTCTCGAATTCGGCGAGGGTTGTCACAGGTTTGCCTCCTCAGTCCACCGAAACGTCTGCACAGACTTACCATTCACCCATGACATTGGGGGCCGATCCGGCCACGCAGATCGACGTCGCCGATGCTCGCCGGTATGCGGATGGCATCCCCTGGGACGATTTCCGCACGCTGCGCCAGCGTCCCGGGCTGCACTGGAACCCCTACGAGGACCACGGCTTCTGGGCCGTGACGCGCCACGCCGACGCGTGCGAGGTGTCCCGCCACCCTGAACGTTTCTCGTCGGCGATCGGGCACGTGAACCTGTGGGATCTCGAAGCCGACGCGCTCGAGGCGCGCCGCTCGATCCTCGAACACGACCCGCCGGCACACACGCGTTTGCGCCGGGTGGTCAGCAAGGCGTTCACACCTCGCCAGATGCGCCGCTACGAAGAACGCACTCGTGCTATCGCCGATGAGCTGCTCGACGCTGTGGTTCGCCACGGCGGGGGCGACTGGGTCGATCTGGTGGCGGCGCCGCTGCCGATCCGGGTAATCATCGCCATCTTGGGAGTGCCACCCGAAGACGCCGACTACATGGTGGAGCTGTCGAATCACTTGGTGGAGGGCACCACCGAGAGCCAGTCGCTGCCGCCCGATGCCTTCGGCAACACCACACCGCTGCGCTTGCTGCCATTCGGCAGCCCCGCTGCATGGGGTCTCTACGAGTACGGGGCGAAGCTCGGCAACCAGCGCCTGGACCGTCCCACTGAGGACCTCGTGAGCCTTCTCGTGCATGCCGAGGTCGGCGGCGACCGGCTGACCGCAGCCGAGTTCCGCAACTTCTTCCAGGTGCTGGTGTTCGGCGGCAACGAGACGACACGCACGGCGATCACCCACGGGACGATCGCGTTCGCTGAGCATCCTGACCAGTGGGATCGGCTGGTGGCCGATCGCGAACTCGTGCCCAACGCAGTCGAAGAGGTCATCCGCTGGGCGTCACCGATCCTGCACATGCGCCGGACCGCCGCCGTCGACACCGAGTTGGCGGGCACCCAGATCTCGGCGGGCGACAAGGTCGTGATGTGGTACCCGTCCGCCAATCGGGACGAGCAGGTGTTCGAGCGGCCCGACGAATTCGACATCGGCAGGTCCGACAACGCACAGATCGCCTTCGGAGGCGGCGGGCCGCACTTCTGCCTGGGTGCCTATCTGGCGCGGATGGAGCTGACGGTGCTGCTCGAGGCCATGCTGGACCGTGGTATCCGGCCCGACAGCGCTGCCAACCTGGAGCGCATCCCATCGAATTTCGTTCACGGCGTTACATCGGTTGACATCTCAGTCGCCGATTCGTCTGCACCTGCGACCGCCCCTGTGCGAGTCTGAAGCCGTGAGCACCTGGGTTGAGCCGTATCTGGACGATCTCGGTCCCGACGACGCCAACATCTCCGACCACGACGTGTGGACCCGCGGCGTCCCCCATGCGACGTTCGCCCGTATGCGACGCGAGGATCCCGTCGCCTGGGTCGACGAAGTCGACGGGCGCGGCTACTGGGCGGTCACCAAGTACGACGACGCGTTCCGCATCAGCCGCGACACCCAGACCTTCACCTCATCGCAGGGCATCCGACTCGAGGACATGGCGCCTGACGAGCTGGAAGCCCGCACGACGATGATGGAGATGGACCCGCCCTCCCACACCCGCTACCGCCGGCTGGTGAGCCGCGGGTTCACGCCGCGGGTCGTCAACACCTACGAAGCCGCCATCCGTGGACTGGCGTGCGAGGTGCTGGACCGGGCACTGCCGCAAGGCCGGTTCGACTTCGTCACCGAAGTTGCGACGGAGCTGCCCATGCGGATGCTCGGCCGCATGCTCGGCACCAGCGACGAAGACGGCCACCAGCTCGTGGAGTGGGGCGACGCCCTGCTCGGCAACACCGATCCCGATTTCACTGACTATCCCGTCGGGCTCGTCGACACCGACGAGTTCCGCTTCATGCCGTTTCGCAGTCCCGCCACAGTTGAGATCTTCGAATACGCCGCCGAGCAGGCCACCAAGCGCCGCGAGTGCCCGGCATCCGACGTGATCAGCCAGCTACTGGCCCCCACCACCGACGGCACACCGCTGACAGACCTGGAGTTCAAGAACTTCTTCACGCTGCTCATCGCGGCGGGCAACGACACGACCCGCTACACGATGACCCACGGCCTGTGGGTGCTCATGGCTCACCCCCATGTATTCGACGCGTGGCGCGCCGCGGTTCTGGCCGGCGACGAGGCTCTGACCGCCACCGCCAGCGAGGAAGTGCTGCGCGCCAGCTCGGTCACGACGCACTTCCGGCGGACAGCAACCACCGACACCGAGATTCGAGGCACCAAGGTGCGGGCGGGCGACAAGGTGGTCCTGTACTACGTCAGCGCAGACCACGACGAGGATCGTTTCGCCCACCCGTACAGGTTTGATTTGGCGCGTCAGGACAACGAGCACATGGCCTTCGGTCGGAACGGACCTCACCTGTGCCTGGGTGCGTGGCTGGCGCGCACCGAGATCAGGGTGGTGTTCGAGGAGCTGCTGCGGCGAGTGGTCAGAATCGAACAGGACGGTCCGATCGAGTGGCTGCGGTCCAACTTCATCTCTGGCATCAAGCACCTGCCGGTGTCGGTCGTCGAGCGCGCCCCATGAAGGCGCTCATCGTTTCGCACGAGGCCGGAACCAAGCCCGGTTTCGTCGGCGATCGCCTCACCGAGCGCGGCGTGACATGCCATTCCCACGTGATGGTGCCCGAGACGTCTCTGCCCGACTGGTTCGAGCCCCCGCCCCAAAACGGCTTCGACCTGCTGGTGATCATGGGCTCGTACTGGTCGGTGTACGAGGACGCGATCAGCGCATGGATCGGGAACGAACTCGACCTCATACGCCGCTCCCATGAGGGCGGCACGCCGGTGCTGGGCATCTGCTTCGGCGGCCAGGCACTCGCAGCAGCGCTCGGGGGCTCCGTAGAACTCTCGCCGGAGACCGAGATCGGCTGGTACGAGATCACGCCCGCTGATGGCACCGAACTGCCGATCTCAACTGGGCCATGGATGGAATGGCACCACGATCGCTTCGCGCTGCCGCCGGGCGCCGAGCTGCTGGCCAGCACCGAGGCCTGTCCACAACTGTTTCGCGTGGGCCGCAGCGTGGGCACCCAGTTCCATCCCGAGATCAGCGTGGAGCTCGCCAGCCACTGGATGCGAGAGTCGAGCGACAGTTACCTCGACTCCTGCGGTGTCACCCGCGAGGGCATCCTCGCCGACGTCACGCGCAACGAGGCCGCAAACCGCCGCAACTGCTTTGATCTGGTCGACTGGTTCCTCGACGACGTCGCCCCGTCCTAGAGGAACGCAGGCGAGCCCAGCGGCCTAGACGCTGAGGTGCTCGCCGAGGTACTCGGCCACCCGTGCGATGCCGTCGTCGGCCTCGGGGAACAGGCCCGCCATCGAGTGCCAGACGTGGATCATCTCGGGCCAGACCTCGAGGGTCACATCGACGCCCGAAGTGCGGGCTTTGTGGGCGAGCCGCTCGCTGTCCGACAGCAGGACCTCGTCGTCGCCGACATGAATCAACAGCGGCGGCAGCCCGGACAGGTCGCCCTCCAGCGGTGATGCCAATTGATCAGCAAGATCACCGTCAGGGCCGACGAAGACACCAGCAAGGCGCCGGATGTCGGGTCCGCTCACCATCGGGTCACGGTCCGAACGGGTGACCATGCTCTCCCCTGTACCCGCCATGTCGACCCACGGCGAAATGGGCACAGCTGCTGCTGGCAACGGCAGCCCGAGATCGCGCAGCTTCAGGAGCGTCGACATGCTCAGCCCGCCGCCGGCGGAGTCGCCGGCGATGGCGATCCGGTCGGCCGCCACAAGGTAGTCAGGCACTGCGCCGTAGTGTCGATGCGCCGTGTCCGTCTGGAGTGGTGACATGGCCGGAGCCCGAAGAGCGAGGAGGCCCCATGCTGCTGGAGAACAAGATCGCCGTAGTGACCGGTGCCGCGTCTGGCATCGGCGCCGCCAGCGCCCGCCGCTTTGCGGCCGAGGGTGCGTCAGTGCTGGCCGTCGACATCCGGCGCGAGCGTGTCGTCGGGGTCGTGGAGGACATCATCGAGGCCGGCGGCGAGGCGCACGGCTTCCGTGCCGATGTGTCCCAACCGGACGATGTCGAGGCCATGGTGGACGCGGCGGTCGAGCGCTGGGGCGGGCTCGACGTGCTGTTCAACAACGCCGGCACGTTGCGGCCCGGCACCGCGGTGGAGCTTGAGCCCAACGATTGGGACCTAGTCATGAACGTCAACGTGCGCTCGGTGTACCTGGGCGCCAAGTACGCGGTCCCGGTGATGGAATCCCGCGGCCACGGCTCGATCATCAACACCGCGTCCGTCAGCGGGCTACACGGTGACGGCGGCTCCGTGGTCTACGCCGCCTCAAAAGCGGCCGTGATCAATCTCACCCGCGCACTGTCGACTGATCACGCCCCCGCCGGCGTGCGCGTCAACGCCATCTGCCCCGGCACCATCGAGACACCTCCGGTGCAGCGGATGATGAGTGACCCAGCCATCCTCGAACGCAACATCAACGCGCACGCGCTGCGGCGTCTCGGCCATCCCGACGAAATCGCGAGCGTCGCAGCATGGCTGGCCAGCGAGGAATCCTCGTTTGTTACCGGTGAGGCCATCGTGGTGGACGGCGGACTGCGAGCGCAATCGCCGCTGGGTCGCCTGGCCGATCCCCGCCCCGCCCACCTGCGCTGAGGAAAGGCGCTGGGGACGCTCAGGCGCCAGCGTCGGCGTCTGCGATGAGGAACATCATCGAGGCTTCACAGGCCATCTGACCGTCCGCGCTCGCCGTGCCCGATGCACGGACGGCTCTGGCTGACAAGCGATCGATCGTGGCTTCGAGCCGCAGCGTGTCGCCCGGAATCACCTGACGGCGGAATCGGGCCTTGTCGATGCCACCGAACAATGCGAGCTTGCCTTCCAGCGACGAAGCCGAAGCTGCCGCGAGGCCGGCAGTCTGGGCGATCGCTTCGACCATCAGGACTCCGGGCAGTGTCGGCCTGCCTGGAAAATGACCGGCGAAGAAATTTTCATCGCCGCTGAGGTGCCACAGTGCGACACAGCGCTCACCGGGCTCAAGTTCCACGATCTCGTCGACGAGCAGGAACGGCGCCCGGTGCGGCAACAGCTTGTCGGGACGTGGGAAATCAGACTCGCTCGGCGCGTCACGTGTCGGGTCGCTCACTGGGGCGAAGCTACCGCTCGTCCGCACCGAAGGGCCGGACGCGTCGTGAACCCACCGGCCAGCGGGGGCCGGTGGGCGACCCGATGTTCACCCGTCGCCGAACGTGCTCCGCTGATAGGCGACGACGGCGGCGATTTCGGCGTCGGTGAGGATCCCGCCGAATGGGGGCATCGAGCCACGGCCCGTCCACACCACCGACAAGTGGTTCCGAATACTCAGACGCTCGTCGACACCGCCGAGTGCTGCGCCGACACCGCCACTGCCGTCGCTGCCGTGACACACCGAGCAGCTGTCGCCGAAGACCTCGCTCCCGAGCGCCGCATCAGCGCTGGCGAACGCCTGCTCCAGCCGGTCGAGGTCGGCCTCCGTCACGTCTGTGCCACCACAGCTCGCGAGACCGAGTGCAACGGCGAGGGCGAGCGCGAACACCCCCCATCGAGAGCGCTTCGCGTTGACAATTCGGCGAGGGAACGCGGTGTTCATCGAGTCTCCCGGGCGGTGCCGACTCCGGTGTAGCGGCTCGGCGGCTCCTGCCAGCGGCGGGACATCCAGTCGGCATCCCGGTAGTGGGCGTGGAAATGGTCCGGTATCTGGCGCATCACCTGGTCCACGATTCCGCCGTTGGGTCCGAAGCGTTGCTCGCCTGCATCGGTCAAGCAGGCCAGCATCGCATCTAACTCCGGGGCGGGCGGTTCGGTTCCGTGCCGCTTCCACACCACCATCGGCGTGGCGCACACCTCGCAGTCCGCCACCCAGCAGAGCTCATCTTCGAAGTACCAGTGCGTGAAGCGTGCCGCCTCGCACAGTTCGCAGTCGGGATCGAGCTCGGGCGGATCCGACGGCGCGTCACCACAAGGTGCCGGTGCAGCGGCGTCAGGTTCGGCCGGAGTCACCGCTCAGCCGTGATCGAGCGCCGTCCGATACGAGGCCACGAGCTCGCCCACCGCCTCGGGACCGTCGGACATCAGCGTCCGGACGACTGCGGAGCCGATGATGGCGCCGTCGGACACCTCGCAGGCCTCGACGGCTTGAGACGGCGAACCGATGCCGACGCCGGTGAGCACGGGTCGATCGGTGACGGCCAGGCACCGTGCGGCAATCTCGGTGGCTGTGCGGGCAAGTGATGCCCGCTCGCCGGTCACGCCGAGCAGGCCGACTGCATAGACGAACCCCCGCGACGCTCCGCACAGTTCCGCAAGCCGGTGGTCTGGCGTGGTGGGCGCTGCCAGCAGGATCGCCTCGATGCCGGCCTCGGCGGCGTCGTCGAGCCACGACCCAGCCTCGATGTACGGCAGGTCGGGGAGGATTGCCCCCGACACGCCCGCCTCGACGAGCGCGGCGGCGAACCGCTCGTGGCCCTGGTGGTGGCAGATGTTGTAGTAGGTCATCACCGCGTGAGGCACACCGGTGTCGAGCTCGCGGGCTTCTTCCAGTACTGATGCTGGTGTTGCGCCCTCGTCCAGCGCAGCAGTGGAGGCCCGCTGGATGACCGGACCGTCAATCACCGGGTCCGAGAAGGGAATACCGATCTCGATGGCATCGGCCCCGGCCGCCGCGGCCGCCTCGACCGCACGCTGCCAGCCCTTGTAGCCACCGGTGACGTAGGGGATCAGCAGCTTCGCGCCGCTGTCGCGCCGAGCCCGCAACCGTGTCTCGAGCGTCCCGAATGCTTGGGTCAGCGGGCTGCCGGATGCGCCGGTCACGAGACGGTTCCCTGCATGCCGAGCACATCCATCATCTGGTCGACGTCCTTGTCGCCACGGCCCGAGAGGTTCATGAGCACGGTCTGACCCTGCATCTGCGGCGCCTCGCTCACGATCCACGCAAGCGCGTGGGCGCACTCCAGCGCCGGGATGATGCCTTCGGCCCGGCTCATCAGTGTGAACGCCTCGACCACCTCGTCGTCGGTCACGCTCGGGTACTCGGCACGGCCGATTGCCGCCAAGTACGCGTGTTCTGGCCCGACGCCGGGATAGTCGAGCCCGGCCGAAATCGACTCGGCTTCGAGCACCTGACCCACTTCGTCTTGCATGAGGTAGCTCGTCATGCCGTGGACCACTCCAGGCACGCCCCGCCCGACGGCTGCCCCTCCGGCGGGCTCGACACCCACAAGGCGGGCATCGCCGTCAGCGAAGCCCGAGAAGATGCCGGCGGCGTTGCTGCCCCCGCCCACGCATGCCACCACGACATCGGGACTGCCGCCCATCAGATCCTTGCATTGGGCTGCAGCCTCGTCGCCAATCACATGGTGGAAGGTGCGCACCATCCATGGGTATGGATGCGGGCCCATCACCGAACCGAGGCAGTAGTGCGTGTTCTCCACCGTCGCCACCCAGTCCCGCAGCGCCTCGTTGACGGCGTCCTTGAGCGTGCGGCTGCCCGAGTGCACGGCCTCCACCTCTGACCCCAGCAGCTGCATGCGGAACACGTTCAAGGCCTGACGGTTGACATCCACCGCACCCATGTAGACCTTGCACTCCATCCCCAGCAGTGCCGCCGCAGTGGCGGTAGCAACGCCATGCTGGCCGGCCCCCGTTTCGGCGACGAGCCGGGTCTTGCCCATGCGCTGGGCCAGCAGTGCCTGTCCGATCACGTTGTTGATCTTGTGGGAACCGGTGTGGTTGAGATCCTCCCGCTTGGCCAGCAAGCGCACGCCGAGCTGGCGGGACAGATTGCTGCACTCGGTGAGCGGTGAGGGGCGTCCCCCGTAGTCGCGCAGCGTGGTCTCGAACTCGGCGATGAACGCTGGGTCGGCCCAAGCCTCGCGAAACGCTGCTTCCAGCTCCTCGCACGCCGCAACCAGCGTCTCGGGAACGAATCGGCCTCCGAAGTCGCCGAAGCGGCCATCGGTCGTGGGCTCGCCCATGACCGACCTGGTACTCGGCGTGGGCTCACCCATGTCCGACCTGGTACTCGGCGACAGCTCGCCGCCCTCTGGTGCCATGTCGTCCCTCGCTCAGTCGTCGCGCCAGTCGTACGGCGCGCTCGGCTCTGGCAAATCTGCCTCGTCAGTGTCGTCGTACAACGCCCCTGCGTCATTGGCGTTCGCAATGAATTCGCGCATCTTGAGCACGTCCTTGCGGCCCGGCTCTGACTCGACGCCCGAGGCCGCATCGACTCCCCAGGGACGCACGATCTCGATGGCTTGGGCCACGTTGGAGGGGCGCAGCCCGCCAGCCAGCAGCAGCCTGATGCCGCGATCGCGGCCCTCGAGTTGACGCCAGTCGAAGACGCGTCCACTGCCAGGTTCGGAGCCGTCCAGCATGAGCACCGAGGCGCCGTAGTCGCGCACTCGCTCCACGTTGGGATCGCCTGCCACGAACGCCTTGATGAGTCCCGGCACGCGCTCGGCGATCCAGCGGCTGTCGGCGGCGGTCTCGTTGCCGTGTAGCTGTGCCAAGCGCAGGCCGGCTCCGTCCATCACCTGCACGACGCGCTCCGCCAGCTCATTGCGGAAGACGCCGACCGTGACGATCCCGCCGGGCAACCGGCGCACGATGTCACGCGCGAGTCGCGGAGAGATCTGGCGAGGCGAGCCCGGCACGAAGTTGAAGCCGACCGCGTCTGCGCCCATGCCCACGGCTACCAGCGCGTCCTCCTCGTTGGTGACACCGCAGATCTTTACGAACACGTCAGGTGACCTCTCGCCGCTTGGGGCCCCGGGTCATCGGGCGCTGGGGTATCGGGCCCAGCGTCAGAAGTCGACGCCTTTGGCGACGATCGGGTCCAGGAAGATGAGCTCGGGCCGGCCCGCCATGTAATCGCGCATTGCCCGTCCGAAGACCTTCATCTCCTCCGAACCGCCATGCGATTCAAGCGCGGATTGGTCGGTGTACAGCTCGTAGAACCACACGACATCGGCATCGTTCTGGTCCTTGTGCGCGGCATAGACCTCGGTGCCCGGTTCTCCGGCAGCGTTGCTCATGCCGATGTCGGCAATCACGGCGAGCAGATCGTCGCGCTTTCCTGGTTGGGCGGTCAGCTTGGCCAGCAGTGCGGTCTTTGCCATGTCGAAACTCCCTGCGATCCAGTCGTGTCAGCGACAGCCTGCGAGCGTACCGGTGAGGGCCTCTGAGCGGGCCGATCAAGAGGGCTCCGTCAGAACAGCTCAGCGAGCAGGACCGGTTCGCCTGCGGTCGTGTATGCCGTGTTGCCGGCATCCCGGCGCGCCAGCGCGAACCCCACCACGGCGTCACCGAGCGCTGCCGCATTCCGCACGGTGGCGATCGCAGTGCCAGTGCCGTCGTGCAAGCGATCGTCGGGCGCGAGCGGAACGGAAGCCCGGAGCCGGCACACGCTGCGGCGTCCACCCGTCCGCGAGTCGATCCGCTCGACCAATTCCTGGCCGCGGTAGCAGCCCTTGGTGAACGACGCCGCGCGATCCACGAGTCCGGTCTCGTTGGGAATGTCGCCAGGCAGGATCTCTGTGCCCATCGCCGGCAAGCCGAATGCCATGCGCAATATGTCGTACTCGTCTGCGGAGATGACCTCCACCGCCGCGAAGTCGGGCCTCTCCGCACTCTGCGCCGGTGCCAGGACGTCGAACCCGGCTGCAAGCGGCCAATTCGAACGCCGCACAACGAGCGACGACGATGCCGTTGCGTCGTTCACGGCGTCTTGCAGTGCGTCGACGGCTGAGGCGGGACCTCGAAGCGAGTGCATCTGCCACTGCTGGGGAGTGAACTCGACTCGGGTGCGCAGCTTGAAGCGCTCCAGTGACGTGGCCATGGCCTCACCGAAGCCGGGCTCGGTGTCGGCGACGTAGGTGTCGGGTCCGGTACGGCAGATGGCGAAGAGCGCTTCAACGCGCCCCCGCGGTTCCAGCAAGAAGGACAGGGTGCTCTCGCCCGGGTCCAGCGCTGTCACGTCGGCAGAGATCTGACCGTGGAGATACACGGTCGCCTCTGGTCCGGACACCGCCACGACGTCGCGCGGGATGGTCGCCACAACAAGCCGATCAAGCTGAGGCTGCAGGGTCATCCGTTCCTCCAGCCGGGCAGCAGCCGATCCACTGCATTGCGAATCAGCGCTAGCCCGACACCGTCGTCGAGCGACATGATCGACTCGGGGTGGAACTGCACGGCCGCGACGGGCAGTTCGCGATGCTCCACGGCCATCACGATGTCGTCGTCGAGGCTCACTGCGGTCACTTCCAGCACGTCAGGCACCTCAGCACGATGGGCGAACAGCGAGTGATAGCGGCCCGCCCGGAACTCCTTCGGCAAGCCGTCGAGCAACTGCCCGCCGAGGGTGCGGATGGCAGAGGGCTTGCCGTGCATCGGCGTGGACAGCTGCCCGAGTTCGCCCCCGAAGTACTCCACGATGCCCTGCAGGCCCAAACAGACACCGAAGAGCGGCAGGCCGGCATCGATCGTGGCGCGCACCACCGGGCCGATGCCGAAGTCGTCGGGGCGGCCCGGTCCCGGCGACAGCACCACGAGGTCGAACTCGTCGGCACTGATCTCCGCTGCCGGGAAGCCAGCCCTGCGCGTCACCACGGTGGCGCCGGTCTGGCGCAGGTAGTTCGCGAGCGTGTGCACGAACGAGTCCATGTGGTCGACGAGCAGGACACGCCGATGTCTCGGCTGGACCGCAACAGCCCCCGCGGCCGGTGCCGAGCGCGGCCGCCGGATCGCGTCGAGGAATGCGGATGCCTTCAGCTCGGTCTCGGACTCTTCATCGTCGGGAACCGAGTCCCACAACAACGTGGCACCGACCCGCACCTCAGCGTGGCCGTCCGTCATCCGGATAGTGCGCAGCGTGAGCCCCGTATTCAGACTGCCGTCGAAACCGACCTTGCCGACCGCGCCGCCGTACCAGGCCCGGGCGGTGCGCTCGTGTTGCTCTAGGAACATCATGGCTGCCGTTTTGGGTGCGCCGGTCACCGTCACCGCCCACGTATGGGACAGAAAGGCGTCCAGCACATCGAATCCGGGGCGCAGACGGCCTTCCACATGGTCGACGGTGTGGATGAGGCGCGAATACATCTCGATCTGGCGGCGACCGATCACCCTCACCGAGCCGGGCACGCAGATGCGGCTCTTGTCGTTGCGATCCACGTCGGTGCACATCGTCAGCTCGGACTCGTCCTTCGCCGAGTTGAGCAACGCCAAGATCTGCGAGGCATCGTCGATGGGGTCTTGACCGCGAGCGATGGTGCCCGAGATGGGGCAGGTTTCGACGCGGTCGCCCTCGACACGCACGTACATCTCCGGGGAGGCTCCCACCAGCCACTCGCCGGATTTGCCTGCACTGCCCAAATTGATGAGAAATCCGTACGGCGATGGGTTTTGCTCCTTGAGACGGCGAAACAGCTCCGAGGGCGGTTCGACACACGGCTCGGAGAACATCTGGCTGCTGACAACCTCGAACAGGTCGCCCCGGGCGAAGTACTCGCGTGCAGCCCGCACGCCAGCCGAATAGCCACCCGGCTCGTGGTCCCGGCGCGCTTCGAGATCGAGATCAGGCTCGAACGGGACGCGCTCGCCACCGCCCGCGAGTCCGGCAGTGCTGCGAGAGGCCGCGGCGAACTCGTAACGCAGTCGCTGCGCAATTCCGCCCTGGTGATCCACGATGAGCAGGTCGTCTGGCAGGTACAGCACCAGATCGCGCTGGTGGGGCGGGCGCGGCAGCGTCAGGGGAATGGGCTCGAACTGGAAAGCGAGGTCGTAGCCGAATGCGCCGTAGAGGCCCAGGTGCGGATCGTCACAGCTGAACAGGTCGACCAAGGACCGCAGGACTGTGAACGTGGACGGCTGGCGGCTGCGCTCCTCTTCCGCGAAACGCCGTTCCGGACGCTCGATCGTGCAGGCCACTTCGCCGCCGCGTTTGCTCAGGTGGTGTCGCAAGTCGACGATGCCCGCAGCTGCTCCCAGCACCGCCAGCGCCTCATGGACAGGCTCGAGCAGCACCGTGCCCCGTTCGTTCAACGCCCGAACCGATACGTCCTGGGCCCGGCTGGTGATGACCAGCGGCGGATCGGTGAAACCCATGTCCCAGCGGGTATAGCGACCGGGATACTCGTAGCTCGACGAGAGCAGCACGCCCCGGGCCTCGTCCAGCCGATCCACGAGATCTTCGACCTCGGCATTGCCATCCACGGTGGTCGTTGCCAGCGAGATCGTGATGCCCCCGCCCGTGCGAAATTGCGTGTCGGCGGTGGTCATAGGTCCAGGGTCACCGATTGGTCACAAGTACAGGCCGGTGCTGCCAGGCTCGATGCGGGGCGCCGCAATCGCGTGGACATCGCGCTCACGCAGGATCAGGAAATCGTCCCCGTGAACTTCGACCTCGTGGCGATCATCGGGACTGAACAGCACCCGGTCGCCTTCCTGGGCGCTGCGGACGTTCGGCCCCGCTCCGACGACTTCGGCCCACACGAGGCGCTTGTTCTGCTGAGCGGTCGCGGGAATCAGAATCCCGCCGCTTGTGCGGCGCTCCGAACCATCGTTGGGGAGTCGCACCAACAGGCGGTCGTGCAGCATCTTGATCGGCCGCCGCTCGTCGTCGTCGTGGTCGACCGCAACGGGCGTCTTGGCCTTGCGAGCACCGGTCTTCGGACTCTTCGAGGGTCGGGCGGCCTTGGTCGCCGATCCGGCCCCGTGCTCATTGTTTGTCTCAGGAGCACTCACCGCCCGCACGGTACCGTTCACCAGCGTGAATGACGCAGCGAATTCAGCGGTCGCACACCAGCCAATCGCCGTGGTGGCGGCCGATGGCACAGAGCTCGAGGCCCAGCTGGCTTGGCCATCCGCAGCCACCGCTGTTGTTGTGCTGTCGCACCCGCACCCGCTCTACGGCGGGGACATGTGGAACCCGCTCATCGACCATCTCTTCAGAGCCCTGCCCGCAACCGGCGTGGCAGCGCTTCGCTACAACTTCCGCGGCACGGGCGGTTCCGGCGGCAGCCACGACGATGGAAAGGCGGAGCAGCTCGACGCGGCAGCGGCTTTCGACGCGGCAGCGCGTTTCGCCACGGAGCAACCCGGCAGCGATCCCGCGCCAGCGGTCGTATCGGCCGGCTGGTCCTTCGGCGGCGACGTGTCGCTCGCAGCCAATCATGACGAACTAGCGGCATGGATCGGAATTGCCGCGCCCCTGAGGATCGCGGACCCCGACACGATGTCGGCTCCAACCGACCCGCGTCCCAAGCTGCTGCTGGTGCCCCAGCACGATCAGTTCCGCTCCCCCGCCGAGGCAGCTGAGATCACCGAGAGCTGGACCAATACCCAGCTCGAGGTGATCGCGGGCGGCGATCACTTCCTGATGGGTCATGCCCGGGCGGTCGCCGAAGAGATCACTTCGTTCGTTGCCGGCCTGTAGCAACGCCAAGGCCTACACGATGCGGGAGGACCGGTCGCCCCAGTACTCGTCTCGCAGGACGCGCTTGTAGAGCTTGCCGGTGGGAAGACGGGGCAACTCGTCTCGGAAGTCAACCGAACGCGGCATCTTGTAGCCCGCGATGTGCTCGCGGCAATATGCCAGCAGCTCGGACGCCAGAGCACCGCTCGCCTCGACACCTGCGAACGGCTGCACGACGGCCTTCACCTCTTCGCCGAAGTCGTCGTTGGGCACACCGAACACCGCCACGTCGGCAACCTTGGGGTGCAGTACCAGGCAGTCCTCGATCTCTTGGGGGTAGATGTTGACCCCGCCCGAGATGATCATGAAGGCCTTGCGGTCGGTCAGGTAGAGATAGCCGTCTTCATCGACGCGTCCGACATCGCCCAGCGTTGACCACAGCTCGTGTTCGCCATGGCGGGAATCAGCGGTCTTGGCTGGATCGTTGTGGTACTCGAACGCCGGAACCTCCCGCTCGAAGTAGATGGTGCCTGACTCGCCTACTGGCAGCTCGCTGCCCTCGTCGTCGCAGATGTGAATGACCCCGATGAGCGGCTTGCCCACCGTGCCTGGGCGCTCGAGCCATTCTGGCGAGTTCACGTAGCAGAAGCCGTTCAGCTCAGTGCCGGCGTAGTACTCGTGCAGGATCGGCCCCCACCATTCGATCATCTGACGCTTGACCTCGACCGGGCAGGGCGCTGCGGCATGCACGGCGACCTCATGGCTCGACAGGTCGTGGCGGGTGCGGGCGTCGGGGGGCAGCTTCAGCATCCGGCTGAACATGGTCGGCACCCACTGGCTGTGCGTGACGCCGTACTGCTCGATGTACGAGAGCGCCTCGACGGCATCGAACCGGTCCATGACCACCGCCGTGCCACCCATCGACTGGGTGCCGGTCGTGAACGACAACGGCGCCGAGTGGTACAGCGGCGCGGGCGACAGGTAGACGCTTCGGTCGCCGATGCCGAAAATGCCTCCGACGAGCCCGACGCCGATCAGGTCAGGATCGGTGATCGAGGTGCCGTCGAGCGGCCGCATGATGCCCTTCGGCCGACCGGTGGTGCCCGAGCTGTAGAGCATGGCCGAACCGCGTGGCTGTTTCGCCAACGGCTCGGCAGGGTGGGCTGCGATCGCATCGGTGAACGAGTCGAAGCCGTCGGCGACTTCGTCCAGCATGAGCCGAACGTCACAGTCGCCGATGAGCGGCAGCATCTCGGTTGCAGCCTCAGCAACCGCCGGCGACGCCACCAGAACCCGAGCGCCGCAGTCGTTGACGATGTACGCCGCCTCTTCCGCAGTCAGGTACCGGTTGACCGTCGTGAAGTACAGACCGCTGCGCATCGCGCCCCAGTAGGCGTCGAAGTAGCCGATGTTGTTGTCGGCGAAGATCGCCACATGGTCGCCAGGGCGCAGATCCGCTGCCCACATGAGCTGAGCAAACTGTGAGCTGCGGGCTTCGAGCTCGCCGAAGGTCCGCACCTGACCGTCGCGGGCCATGATCACGGCGGGACGGTCAGGATCGGTCTTCGAGAACGTGCCGGGATAGCTCATTGTGCCGAAGCTACTTCAGCGCCTTCAAGTACAGACTGAAGCTATCCGGCGTCCTCGCACTCCGGCCTGAAGCGAAGGTCAGTCAGACGGAGGGCGAACGGCGACGCCTGCATCCAGGAGGGCCCGTTTGGCGTCGGTGATGGTGTGCTCACCGAAGTGGAAGATCGACGCAGCCAGAACAGCATCGGCGCCGGCAATCACAGCGCCGTCCACCAAGTGCTGGAGCGTGCCGACGCCGCCGCTGGCCACGACAGGGATACCGACGGCGTCGACGACCGCCCGGGTGAGCTCCAGGTCGAAGCCCGCCTTGGTGCCGTCGGCGTCCATAGAGGTCAGCAGGATCTCACCGGCCCCCAAGTCGGCTACTCGACGTACCCATTCCAGCGCGTCGATGCCAGTGTCCTCGCGCCCGCCCTTGACGTAGACATTCCACGTTGTGTTCCCGTTTGCATCGGCAGGGTTCGACTTGGCGTCCACGGCCGCCACGGCGCACTGGCTGCCGAACTCGTCGGCAATCTCGCGCACCAATTCGGGGCGGGCCACGGCAGCCGAATTGACCGACACCTTGTCAGCGCCCACCCGCAGCAGGGCCCGGGCATCGTCGACGGTACGGATGCCGCCACCAATCGTGAAGGGAATGAACACCTCCTCGGCGGCGTGGCGGGCGAGCTCGATGATTGTGTCGCGGTCGTGAGCGGAAGCGGTGATGTCGAGAAAGACAATCTCGTCGGCGCCTTGGCGGTCGTAGGCGGCCGCCAGCTCGACTGGATCCCCTGCGTCTCGCAGGCCGACGAAGTTGACGCCCTTGACCACCCGCCCGTCGTCCACATCCAAGCAGGGAATGACCCGCACGGTCTTCATGAGAAAGCCTTCACGATTGGCCGGCCTCGGGGATCGGCTCGTCATGGGCTGCGCTCCCGCGTGCCACCACCACGGCGGCGCCGGGCGAGATCGCGCCATCGTGGAGCGCTTTGCCGACGATGGCCCCAGCGAGCGTGTGGCCATTCGCCGAACGCAGGTCACGCAGGTCGGCAATGTCGGCGAGACAGCCGACCCCACCGCTGGCAATCACCGACATGGACGGCGGGCGCTGAGGTGCGTCCAGCACGTTCCGCAGGCCAGACAGGTCGCTCCCGCCGCCCATGCCATCGCGGGCGATCTGGGTGACGACAACCGCCTCGGCACCGCTGCCAGCCAGCCGGGACAGCGCCTCGGACAGGCTCACACCGCTGCGATGCTCCCAGCCGCGCGTCGCGACTTCGCTTCCCCGCACGTCGAGACCGACGGCGACGCGGTGCCCCGCAGAACTCAACTCCCCCACGAGGTCCGGGTTCTCGACTGCCGCAGTGCCCACCACGCAGCGCGTGACTCCCGCGTCGAAGAGCGCCTCGGCGCTGGCGCGACCGCGTACGCCTCCGCCGCATTGCACGCGAACCCCAGCATCGCCGATGGCGGCAACGACCGACCGGATCACATCCCGGTTGGTGCTGTCGACAACGCCCGATCGGGCTGCGTCAAGGTCGACCATGTGAATCCAGCGCGCGCCTGCCTTCGCGAGTTCGTGCGCTACGTCGACCGGGTCGACGTCGTAGCGCACCTCGCGGTCGTAGTCGCCTTGCAGCAGGCGCACGCAGCGGCCCTCGCGCAGGTCGATCGCCGGATACAGCTCGAAGCTCATCGGCTGCACCGGTCTGCCGCCACTGCAGCCAGGAAGTTCTGCGCCAGCAGCTTGCCGGCGTCGCCGGATTTCTCGGGATGGAATTGCGTGGCCCAAGTGCGGCCGCTCTGGGTGACCGCCGTGATCGGTGTCGGATAGTCGCAGGTCGCGACCACCAGGCCGGCCTCGGTGTCGGGCGCGTAGCTGTGGACGAAGTACATCCAGGCGCCGTCTTCCAGACCTGCCAGCAGCGGGCAGCCCGGCCGCTGCACGTCGAGGCGGTTCCACTGCATTTGCGGGCGCACCATGCCGTCCGGCAAGAGCCGCACTGTCCCAGGCATGACGCCCAATCCGGGTATTCCTGGGGCCTCTTCGGAGGCTTCGAACAGCATCTGCATGCCGACACAGATGCCCAAGAAGGGCCGTCCGCTCTCGATGGCCTGGAGAGCCGGCTGTTCCAAGCCGGTCGCGCGGAGTTGCTTCATGCAGGTGCCGAAGTGGCCAACACCCGGCAGCACCACTCCATCAGCGTCATCGATGAGTCCTGCATCTGCGGTGAGGCAGGCATCGGCACCCACGCGCTCCAGCGCCTTTTGCGCCGAGCGCAGGTTGCCGATGCCATAGTCGAGCACGGCGACCAAAGGGCGATCACGCAAGGCCACGGGACACCTCTCGCCGGGCTCGCCCAACGACACGGTCAAGCCCGGCCACCAGCGGTCGGCCTGGAGCCGTCTCGTCTTGCGCGGTCACAGTGCGGTCGCCTTGGTATCTACCCGAAGCGGGCGTGGCGGGGTGCCGGTCACCGGGTGCCCGTCATAGGACGCCCTTCGTGGAGGGCAGCACGTCGTCAGCAATACGGATGGCGTCATAGAACGCCCGCGCCGCGCCCTTGAAGCTGGCCTCGATGATGTGATGGGTGTTACGGCCGCGCAGCATCACCAAGTGCAACGTGATGCCTGCCGACATGACGAGCCCGCGCCAGAACTCTTCACACAGCTGTGGGTCGAAGGGCGGGTCGCCCAGGATCTTCTCTCCCGGCGGATCGATGTCGTAGTGCAGGAACGGGCGACCTGACAGGTCGAGCACGACCTCAACGGCCGCCTCGTCGAGCGGCACCGTGTACGACGAGAAGCGACGCACGCCTGCCTTGTCGCCCCAGGCCTGCCGCATGGCCTCGCCGAGCGCGATGCCGGTGTCTTCGACGGTGTGGTGGGCGTCGATTTCGAGGTCGCCGACGGTGCGCAGTCGCAGGTCGAATCGAGCATGCTTGGCCAGTTGAGCGAGCATGTGGTCAAAAAACGGCAGGCCCGTCGAAATGTCGTTTTGGCCGGTGCCGTCGAGATCCAGCGTCAGGTCGATCTGGGTCTCCTTGGTGTGGCGCTGCACGGTGCCAGTCCGTGAGGAGACAGGGCGAGCAGTCATAAGGACCCCTCTGCATCGATCGGCATCGGTCGCATCAGCCTGCGGCCTGTGCGGCGGTTTCGCACCCTCCGGCTGGACAAGCTCATGCGATCACCTCTGCGAGGGCCTCCAGGAAGCGGTCGTTCTCGGGAGGCGTTCCGACGGTGACCCGCAAGCAGTCGGCGAGGCGAGGCCACCCTGAGCAGTTCCGCACGAGCACCGAGCGATCGACGAGTGCTTGCCAGACATCGTCGCCACTGCGCCCGGTGGGACTGGTGCGGAACAGGATGAAATTGGACTGCGAGGGCCAGACGTCGAGGCCCAGCCGGCCCAGGGTCGTCTCGATCCGCTCGCGCTCGGACACGATCGCAGCCACACGGTGCTCCATCTGGTCCGCGAACCGCAGAGCGACGCGCCCGGCAATCTGTTTGAACGTGTCGACGTGGTACGGCAGCACGACCTTCTCGAACTCAGCAGCCATGCCTGCGGGAATCACCGCGTAGCCCAGCCGCGCCCCCGCCATCGCCCACGTCTTCGAGAACGTGCGGGTGACGACGAGATTGGGGGGCCCTCCTGCATCGTCGCAGAGGTCGATGGCGCTCCAGTCGGCGAATTGGCCGTAGGCCTCGTCGACCACTACGAGGCCCGGCGCAATCTCCAGTGCTCGTTCGAGCACCTCAAATCGCTCGGGCGTGCCGGTGGGATTATTGGGCGAGCACAGGAACACGATCGAGGGCTGGTGCCGATCGATGACGCGCTCCAACTCGAAGACGCTGACGCTGCCGTCCGCGTGCCGCTCGCCATCGACCACGGCGCTCTGGGTGCTGCGCGCGATCTGGCCGTACATCGCATAGGTGGGCTCAAAGGTGGCAACGCTTCGACCTGTCCCGCCGTAGGTCAAACAGACGGTCTGCAGCACCTCGTTGGAGCCGTTGGCCACGAAGATGCGCTCAGGCTCGATGTCGTGCAGCTTCGCCAGGTCGGCCCGTAGCCCGCTTGCCGTGCGATCGGGGTAGCGATGCCACTCGACGTTGCGCAGTTCCGCCGCGAGGGCCTCGGTGAACTCTGACGGCGGTCCCACCGGTGCCTCGTTCGTGTTGAGGCGCACTTCGACCTCGATCTGCGGCGAGTGATACCCCTCAAGCAGGCGCAGGTCGTCACGGACTGGCGGCTTCACGGCCGAATCCCCGATGTGGACCACTCCTTGCGGCGCGACACCGAGGCTGCGTGCGCCCACAGCCCCTCGGCCTCGGCAAGCGCAGCCACTGCTGGCGCGAGCCGGTCAAATCCGGCCTCTGAGACCTCCACCACATGCATCCGCTTGGTGAAGTCGTCGGTGGTGAGCGCTCCCGCAAATCGGGCAGTTCCAGCAGTGGGCAGCACGTGCGATGGTCCAGCCACGTAGTCGCCGACCGACGCCGGCGCCCACTGCCCGACAAACACTGCCCCGGCGTGACGGATGTCGGCCAGCAGTTCGTGGGCGCCATCGCACATGAGTTGAAGATGTTCGGGCGCCACGAAGTTGGCGACTTCGGCAGCCTGGGCGGGACCGTCAACGAGGCACACGAAGCCGTCGGCCTCCAAGGTGGCCAGGGTCTCGTCGCGCCGTGGCGACAGGTCGACGATCTGAACGATTGCCTCGCAGACGGCGTCAGCGCAGGCAGGGTCCCAAGTCACAAGCCAGGCTCGGCCGCCGGGGCCGTGCTCGGCCTGCAGCACCACATCGGTGGCTGCAGCGGCCGGCGGGCACGTCCCGTCGGCGATCACAACGATCTCCGAGGGGCCCGCGAACGCGGACGCGACGCCAACGTCTCCGGCCACAAGCTGCTTTGCCGTGGCGACCCAGGCGTTGCCAGGCCCAGCCACGACATCAGCAGGTCGAATCGTCTCGGTGCCGTAGGCCAGAGCCGCAACAGCCTGCACGCCGCCGACCCGGTGAACCTCGCTGACGCCGCAGAGATGCGCCGCTGCCATGACCGATGGCGACAGATTGCCGTCGGGACCCGGAGGGGAGCAGAGCACGATGTCGTCCACCCCGGCCGCTTGAGCGACCAGCACGGTCATGAGCACAGTGGACGGGTAGGCGGCCAACCCGCCCGGCACGTACACGCCCGCCCGATCCACCGGCTGGCTGATCGAGCGAACGGTGACACCGTCGCGCTCATAGGTGTGGCCCACAGCGGCTTCGGTGCGATGGAACTCCACGATGCGCTGGTGAGCGGTCTCCATTGCCGAACGCAACGCAGGCGACAGACCTGCCCACGCAGCCTGAAGTTCGCTCGCCGGCACCAACGTGTCGGGCACGTCAACCCCGTCGAAGCGGGCAGTGAGTTCCCGGACAGCCGAATCGCCGCCGTTTCGGACTTGGTCGATCAGCTCGCGAACAGCCTCGGCTGGCACCGCGGTGCTCGCTTGCGGGCGCGGCAGCAGGTCAGCCAGCTTGTCGCTCCGACCCCGCAAGTCCAGCCGCTTGAGCACCGCGCCGAGGGTACCTGGGCCTGTTTGAGCCACTGCTGCGAATTACGGATGGAGCACTGCTGAGCCCACAATCTGCCCCCGGCCAGTGTGTAGATTCCTCTCATGCGGAGATGTATGTTGATCATGGCGCTGGCTATTGCGATGGCTAGCGGTGTGCTCGTGCCGGTCGTAACAGTGGGAGCATCGCAACGCCCTGCCGATCTTGATGTGTCGCGCTATGGGGGCGCGGACCGGTATGCCACCTCGCTGCTGGTGGCCGAAGCGGTGGCAGCCCATGCGGGGGGAAGTCTCGAGTGGGTGGTGATGGTCTCGGGCCGCAACTGGACCGACGCAGTCATTGCTGCACCGCTTGCAGGGTCACTGGGCGCACCGGTTCTTGCGACGCCGCCGGGCGAGCTGCTCTCGGACGCCTCGGAGTTTCTGCACCGCATAGGGGTGTCTCAGGCGCTTGTCGTGGGCGCCGAGAGCGACACCGAGGGGGTGGGCCCCACGGTCGTGGCAGGCCTAGAGGCCATTGGCATCTCGGTGGAGCGAGTAACGCGTGCGGACCAGTACGCCACTGGATTCGCGGTCGCCCATCGGATGGGCACGCCGGGCCACATGGGCAATCTGGGCAGAACTGCTGTAGTGGCGAGCGGGGAGGTGTTTGCTGACGCACTGGTGGCGGGTGCGTTCGCGGCTCGCGGCCCGCATCCCGTGCTGCTGACTCCGCGCAGCCGTTTGCACCAAGCCGTGGCCCGTTACCTCGCCGAACTCAGAATCGAACATGTCGTGCTCATGGGCGGTACAGGCGCACTGCACCAGACCGTCGAAGACTCGATCGTCGCACTTGGTATTGAGGTAACAAGGCTTGCGGGCAGCTCCCGCTACGACACTGCAGTCGAGGCGGCAAGACTCATCTCGGGCATCTATGGCGACGACTGCTTCACGAGCCGACGAGTCGGCTTGGCGCGCGCCCGAATTCCGTTCGACTCCTTCAGCGCCGCCCCGCTCCTCGCCCGCCTGTGCGCTCCCCTGCTGCTTGCGGATCCAGGTTCAATCCCTCCCGTCGCAGCCGATTTCTTGATCCAGGCTCGAATTGCTGCAGCCTCTGCAGGGCACAAGAACTTCGGGGTGCGCATCTTCGGAGGCAACGCCGCAGTTTCCGATGCAGCCATTTCCAACTACGTCGCAAGCTCGACGGGCGCCGTCAACCCGCTCGGTGCAGACGGAATCCCCGTGGACACAGAGGCCGGCGAAGCACAGCCTCAACGGCCTTGCGTAGCCCCACTCGACGACGAGCCGCTCAGATTGCTCGGGGATGTCTACTCTCGACAGGCAACCTGGTCACCGGACTGCAGTCGCATTGTGTATCTCGACAACGAGGGAGCGATCTGGACATCTCGGATCGACGGAACAGAACGAACCAGGCTGACCGCTGGCTACACCGAGGACGAGGATGACGAGTCACCCGCGTGGTCGCCCAATGGGACCCGAATTGCATTCGTTCGCTACGCCGGACGATCCCACAACGGCGAGCATGTCACGCGCATACTTGTCGTCAACGCCGACGGCTCAGGCGAGACCCAACTGACCTCGGGCAACTTCCGTGATGCTTCTCCAGCGTGGTCCCCCGACAGCCAGCGCATCGCGTTTGCTCGCCACAACCTAGAATCGCCTCGGGTCCCGTCAAACCGCGAAGACCGGTACATCGCTGTCATGGATGCTGACGGCGCGAACATCACGGCGTTGACGCGCGGCGGCACTGCAGAGGCATCTCCGGCGTGGTCCCCCGACGGCTCGGCAATTGCCTACGACTCAGACGGCACGATGTGGATCGCGGACTCCGACGGTCGCAATCCTCGGCGCGTTCCAGTGGCGAATGCCCGACGAAGTGGCTATTCCTGGTCACCTGATGGAACGGCGATCGCATACGTGTCTCGAGAGTGGGTCGACGACCCCAGCATTGAGGGGGGAGTCGGCGTCCAGAACGGGATCACCGTCGTCAGTTTGGATGGCCATTCGACCGCCCACGCTGTCACGTATACCGGACCATCAGTCAGTGACACGTCCATGGGCACATTTACGATAGTCCGGACACCTCGGTGGGCGCCGGACGGCAGAAGCATCCTGTTCGAACGCAACACGCACCGAGGCGATATGGCGCGGAGCTATGTGGCGCCCGTACCGGATCTGGCGATTCTGCAAGTCACCACGGATTGCCGACCGACTGGCTCGCCATACGAGAGCGTCGGATTCCCGAGGCCGAGCGCTTACCCCGCGACGGTCGGCACGCTTCGCGTGGCGGTGCTGTTCATGGACTTCCCTGATGCTCAGGCGGCATATAGCACTGCGGAGGAATTGGCGAGGGGAGATCTCGCGACGACGCAGGACTTCATCGAGTCCGTCAGCTACGGACGTTTGAACCTCGAGTTCGTTCCGCTGCGCCGGTGGCTTCGGGCACCGGGCAGCACGGACGCCTATCTCGCCCACGACGGCTCGATCAGCGAATTCATGATCGCAGAAGTGTCTGCATCACTCGCCTCCAGCGATGTCGATTTCGATGCAATAGACGCTTTCGTCACGGTCCTGCCGAGCAATCACTTCAGCGGAGCTCGAACAGCAGGACACGCCTCGGTGGGAGCCGACGATGATCGGCGTATCGCGTCGGCCATCAACATCTTCCTTGCGGAGTCGGAAGGTCCCGATTGGGGCCGCTACCTCGTTCCGCTGTCGCTTCAGTGGTTCGGCGTGCCCTACCTCGGCGACTACGGCGCACTTGGCAATCCCGACAGCCAGGTCGAACGGCCGCCGCTGGCGAGTGGGCAGCGCTGGCACCAATTGCGGATCGGCACCCAGGGGCTGAGCGCTTCGTTCCCGTCGCCCAGCACCGACTTCTACGGAGACCTCTGGGAACCCCTGAGCTGGACGCGCTGGCAACTCGATTGGATCGGACCATCTCAGATGGTCTGTCTGAATCGGCCCGAAGCAACCGTCGAGTTGAGTCCGCTCGCGGGTTCTGGCGAGGGCACCGTCATGGCGGCCGTGCCGGCAGCCCACGACGCGATCGTCGTCGTCGAGAGTCGTCGCCGGATCGGATACGACAGCTACTCCCGTCCACATCGCGACGCCATCGCTGCCGGCCGTCTGCATCCCGATCTCGTGGGAGACCGCGTCCTCGTCTACACCGTGGACCCAACGCTGCGAGGCGGCCGACGACCCATCAAGTTCGCCACTGACAACGGCTTTGGCTTTCTTCAGCGCTACCCCTTCTTGGCCGTCGGTGAGTCATTGACGGTCGAGGGTTACACCATCTCCGTGACTGCCGATGACGGGGACAGCCACACGGTCACGATTGTCAAGTCGAACTGAGCCCAAGGCGACCGCCGCACAATCGAAGAGTCAGGATTTCCAATATGCGCAGACACCTCGCTCTCGTCACTGCCTTGCTCGTCGCATCTGCCAGTGTGCTGGTGCCTGCGACGGCGGCTGGGGCGGTGCAGACCAAGGCCGAGGTGGATGTGTCGCGTTATGGGGGCGCAGACCGTTACGCGACGTCGCTGCTGGTGGCTGATGCGGTCGCCGCTCATGGTGGCGGCACGCTCGACTCGGTGGTGATGGTTTCGGGTCAGAACTGGACCGATGCGGTCGTCGCGGCACCGCTGGCCGGATCGCTGGCAGCACCGGTGCTGACAACCCCGCCCGGCATGCTGCGTGCCGACACCGCGGCATTCTTGCAACGCACCGGCGTGTCACACGCGTTGATCGTGGGCGCCGACAGCGACACCGACGGAGTCGGACCCACCGTGGAAGCGTCCCTTGAGGCCCTCGGCATCAACGTCGAGCGGGTCACCCGCTCAGACCAGTACGCGACAAGCGTTGCGGCTGCACAGCGGCTCGGCGAGCCCGGCTACATGGGCATTCTGGGACGCACCGCCATTGTGGCCAGTGGCGAGGTTTTTGCAGACGCGCTGGTAGCAGGCGCATTCGCAGCACGAGGTCCCCATCCCGTGCTGCTCACGCCGCCGGGTCGACTCCACCAGGGCGTGGCCGACTATCTCGTGCGCGTCGGGACTGAGCACGTGGTGATCATGGGGGGAACCGGTGCTCTCGGCCAACCGGTCGAAGATGCTCTGGCTGCCCTCGGTGTCAGAGTGACACGGCTCGCGGGCAAGAGCCGCTATGACACAGCCGTCCAGGCCGCCGAGCTAGTCGTCCACACCTACCACCAGACGTGTTTCACAACCCGACGAGTCGGCTTGGCCCGCGCCCGCGTCCCCTTCGACTCGTTCAGCGCCGCCCCGCTGCTCGCCCGCCTGTGTGCACCACTGCTGCTCGCCGACCCGGGCTCGATTCATTTGGTCACGGCGAACTATCTGGACCGACGTCTTGGAGACAACACACTCAGCGGCGACAACACGCTCGCCGCGTACATCTTCGGAGGTGACTCGGCGATCTCAGCCGCTGCGATCGACGCCTACCTTGCGAGAGGAACCGGTGAGGTGACGTGCGACATAGAGCTCGGGGACGAACCGGTCCAGGTCCAAGTGTTCCTCAACCTTGGCGGAGTGCGGGCCGCATGGTCACCCGACTGCTCGCGGATTGCCTACGACGACAAGGGAAACCTCTGGACGGCTCAAGCGGACGGCTCGGATCCCGTGCAACTCACCTTCGGTGCGCGAAAGAACGAGGGCTCGGGAACATGGTCGTCCGACCGCAGCCGCCTGACATTCAATACTCAGGCCGACTTCTCGCCGGTTTGGTCGCCTGACGGCGCCCGCATCGCCTTCCTTCGGTATACCGGTGTGTGGATTCAGGGCGATGAGCCCGTCGATCACATCTACGTCATCAACGCAGACGGGACCGGCGAAGTCCAGCTCACTGATGCTGACGCGACAGACAAGAGGCCGTCCTTCTCGCCTGACGGACAGAGAGTCGTTTTCGAACGCCTAGATCTCGAAGGCGATCCAAGTGATCCCGACAGCGGCTGGAGCAAGAACTCGGTTATGATCATCGACGCCGACGGTCGTAACGAAACCCGTGTGTATCAAGGCGGTGGCGGCGAGGTCTATCCCCGTTGGACGCCCGATGGCCAGCGCATCTCGTTTCCCAACGTCGGCCGTGGTCTCGGCACGGTGCGTCTGGATGGCACCGATTGGAAACCGGTTTGGCCTGTCTCTCGGGCCAATCTTCGGTTCAACGAGTACGCGTGGTCGCCGGACGGTTGTCAGGTTGCCGTGGTGGCGCGGCGCAGACTTGACGACGGTCAAGCCGAAGAATCAATCAAGGTCATCAACCTTGAGGACTCTTCGGTCACGACGCTCGTCAGCTACACGGGGCCTCACAACCGAAACCAAAGAATCTTCAGGCCCCAGTGGATTCCCGACGGTCGCGGGATTCTCTACAGCAGTCACATTGTGAACACACACGATGAACCGCGTCACTACGTCGTGCGGTTTCCCCCGCCGGAGTCTGCAGACGTTCCCACCGGCTGAATCCGACCCTCGAAACCCTTGAATCACCCGGCGAGGACCGTTGTGGCTAGCGTGCCGCGGGTGATCAGCGCAGCGGAGCTGTCATCGATAGAGACTGCGGTGGGCGAAATCGGGTCTCGAGTCGCTCAGGCAGCCGACGAACTGATGGGCACGCCGCACGAGGATGTCGGCGTCGAGCTCTACGAAGTTGAGCGCTCGCTGCGCATGGCTCGGCGCCGATTGGCCCAGGCCACCGACTCGCTTCGTTGAGCGCCCGCTCGGCTGCCGCCCGGCGCGGCACTTCAGGAGCGTTCGACGATGGCCTCGGCGGTGGCGACGATCTTGCGGGCGCGGGTCAGGTGCGGAACATCCACCATCTGGCCCTTGTGGGCGAACGCCATCAGGCCAGCAGCCTCGGCTTCGGCGAACGCCTCGAGCAGCTCGCGTGCGTCTGCCAACTCGGCGTCACTGGGTGTGAAAGCGGCGTTGACGATGTCGATCTGAGCGGGATGGATGGTGATCTTGCCGGTGAAGCCCATGGCCGCCGAGGTCGCGCATTCAGCAGCCAACCCCATGTCGTCGCGGAAGTCCACGAACACCGTGTCGAGCGGTTGCTTGCCCCATGCCGTGGCCCCTACCAAGCACATGACCCTGGCATATTCGAACACCGGCAGGAAGGCTCCCGAGGCATCCCGGTTGGCCTTGGAGCCCATCGCCCCTGACAGATCCTCGGCACCCCAGCTCAGCGCATCCACCCGGTCGTGTTGGGCGAGTTCGCCGATGTTGAGCAGGCCTTGCGGCGTCTCGGTACCCAGCACCAGCAGCACCACGCCTCCGGGCGGGTGACCGTGTTCGAGTTCCCAGCGGGTGATCATGCCGTCGATCTGGACGACCTCTGCCGCATTGTTCACCTTCGGCACCAGATAGGCGTCGGGCGGGCAGACCATCGTCTCGGCAATGTCCGCAACGCACCATGGGCTGTCGAGCGGGTTGATTCGCACGACCCGCTCCTTGGCGCCAAAGTCGACATCGGCCAGCCAGCCAGCCAGCCAGGGTGGCCCGGGCGCTGTCCTTGTTGTCGGGTGTGACGGCGTCTTCGAGGTCGAGCACGAGGCTGTCCGCGTCGGTGGCCAGGGACTTTGTGAGCATGCGTTCGTTGGCGCCGGGCACGAAATGCGACGATCGCCGCACGGTTGGGTTGCCAGCACTGAGGGACTCGGTCATTCGGTCGGGCCTCCTGGGCCTCGGGTCGTCGTTGCGGCGGGCGCCGCTGGCGGATCAGGCCGCGAAGGCACTCGGGCAGTAGTCGTTGAGCACGCAGTCATCGCACGCGGGCTTCCGCGACGAGCAGACCCGCCTGCCATGCAGGATGAGTCGCAGGCTGAAGTCGCCCCGCTCGTACTGCGGGATCATCGGATTCAACGCAAGCTCGACCTTGACCGGGTCTTCCTCGTCGGTGATGCCGAGTCGCCGCACGAGGCGGCCGACGTGGGTGTCCACGGGCAAACCGGGCAGGTCGAAAGCCACCGAGCGGATGACGTTCGCCGTCTTGCGGCCCACGCCAGGCAGCTTCACGAGTTCTTCCAAGCGGGTCGGGACCTCGCCTCCGTGATCGGCCAGCAGCTGTCGGGCCATGCCCTGCAGGTTGCGGGCCTTGCTGCGGAAGAAGCCGGTGGGATGCACCAACTCCTCCAGCTCAGTGAGGTCGCATGATGCCAGCGCCTCGGCGTCGGGGAACTTCTCGAACAGCGCCGGCACAGTGGCGTTGACACGCACGTCCGTGCACTGCGCCGACAGGATCGTCGCCACCAGCAACTCGAACGGATTGCGGTGCTCGAGTTCGCACACGGCCTCGTACTCGTCCTTGAGTCGTTCGTGGGTCCGCTGTGCGCGCCCTCTCGGCGATCGAGGCCTAGCCATGGCGAGTTTCTAGCGCTCTTGCTGAGCGCGTGCCCCGCGGCGGGCTCGGCCGCCCCTCTGGATCGAGACCAGCTTGTCGGCACGAAGCTGCCCGCACGCGGCATCGATAGAGGTGCCCCGGTTGACTCGCACGGTGGCCTTCACGCCGTGGGATTCCAACTCTGACGCGAAATGCTCGATGCGCCCCGAGGGCGATGGCGAGTGGCCGTAACCCGGCGTGGGATTCAGCGGAATGAGGTTCACGTGCGCCGCCAGCGGACGTGCATATGCAGCCAGTTCGGCAGCGTCACGGTCGCGGTCGTTGACGCCGTCGATCATCGCCCACTCAAGGCTGATGCGACGCCGCTTGGAGCGGCGGTAGTCGGCCAGCGCGCGCGCAAGGTCGCGCAGGGGGTAGGTGCGATTGATCGGTGCGATGCGGTCGCGCAGGCGGTCGTTGGCGGCGTGCAGCGAGACGGCCAGATTGACCGGCAGCGCAGCCGCAGCGAGTCGAACAATCCCGGGAATGACGCCAACCGTTGACACGGTGATGTGGCGGGCACCGATTCCCATGTCGCCGTGAAAGCGCTCAACTGCTGCCCACACGGCGTCGTAATTGGCGAACGGTTCGCCCATGCCCATGAACACAATGTTGACGGCTCCGCCGCGAGCGGCCGGCGGGACATGCTGCAGCGTGCCCAGCACCTGCTCGACGATTTCCCCGACGCTCAGATTCCGGTCGAATCCCACCTGGCCCGTTGCGCAGAAACTGCACGCCATGGCACAGCCGGCCTGGCTGCTGATGCACAGCGTGGTCCGATTGCGGTAGCCCATGAGCACGGTCTCCACCAGGTGTCCATCACGCAGCGACCACAGGTATTTGCGGGTCTTGCCGCGATCCGCTGTCTGGGCACGCACCAGCTTCAGCGCCGGTGGCAGCAGCTCGCCGATGGCCTGACGCAGGCCCTTGGGAACGTTGGTGAGCTCGGCCAGCGGGCGGCGCTGGCGGTACAAGCCGTCCCACACTTGGTCCAGCCGGTACGAGGGCTCGCCATCGAGCAGCTCTCCCAGCTCTGCCCGGGTGAGGTCCGCGAGTGAGGGATCGGCGACGGAGGCTGTCACGACCGGCCAGTGCCGTTGGACGCGAGCGGTCCGATGCCCGTGAACAGCCGCCGCACAACGGCAACCTCGAGGCCGAGTTGCCCGTAGAGCGTGACGGCCGGCATGTTGTCCGCGTCGACGTAGAGCATGGCCCGAGTCAGGCCTGCGTCGGAAAGATGCTCGTAGCCGGCCAGTGTGAGGGCTCGGCCGAGTCCCCGGCCGTGGTACCGGGGATCCACCGCGATGACGTACACCTCACCGACCGGCGGGTCCTCATCGTTGTGCACCTTCGTCCAGCAGTAGGCAACGATCTGCCCGTCGATGTCGTACACGCGGAAGCCGTCGGCGTCGAACCACGGTTCGGCTTGACGCTCAGCGACCTGAGCAAGCGTCCATCCACCCTGCTCGCGGTGCCACGAGAACGCCCGGTTGTTGACCTCCACCCAAGCCTGCTCATCCTGGCCGACCACGAACGAACGCGTCTCGATTCTGCTGGGCTGATCCATCGGCAGGGACCGCTCCATCCGGTACAGATCGCGCTTGAACGCCAAGCCCAGCGATGTCAGCTCACGCCCGAGCGCAGTCTGCGAAGGCGCCAGATCGCCGTCCGGCGCTTCGTCGTGATCGGGATGGTCGATCCAGACCGACAGCGGCCCCGCAACGTCGTCGAGCTGCCGCCCCAACGCTGCGGCCAGCGCTCCGGGGGGCCACTGTGCGGCGTTGGCCTCCACGACCGCGCCGTGCTGGTCGGAACCGATCGAGATGACGGGATCGGCACTCACTGCCCGAAGGCTAATGCTGCGCGGTCAAGGCCCCCAGGCCGTGCGAGCCGGGCGCATGCGCCGCGCCGGAGGGGATCGTGCGAGCGCAGGTGCCACACTTGCCCGGTGAACCAGATGCGGTGGCTGAACCGCAGCCAGCCTCAGACGCTCTACAGCGCCGTGCTGCTGTGCTACTTCTCCGCGGTACTGCTGCTGTTCGGAAACCGCATCGACTGGCAACTCGCACTCGACATCTTCGAAGGCATTGTTTCGCTGTTCGCCAGCGAACGCACAGCTATCGAACTTAGCGACAGCGTCGTGCCGCTGGCCGTGACCCTGTTGCTCGGCGGCTCACTCATAGTGGGCGGCTTGGGAACCGCCAACGAGCGGCGATGGGGCCATTGGCTGTGCTCGGCGGCGGCCATTTACTCGACCTTGGCAACGCTGTGGTGGGGTGCCAACAACGGCTTCCAGCTCGGAATCTTCATGCGGCTCATGTTCGACGCTCTGCTGCTGGTGCTGCTCTTCCACCCGATCAGCCGCAGTCATCGACGCGTCTGGTTCCGGTGAGTCTGCGTCTGTGTCGACGGAGGCGGTCCGAACTGCCCAGTCCGCACGACAAAGCAGACACCGTCGAGCAGATGTTCGACGAGATCGCCCCGCGCTACGACCTGCTGAACGGCCTGCTGACGTTTCGGCTCGACACCCTGTGGCGACGACGTGCAGTGGCAGCACTGGGTCTGCAGCCGGGCGAGACAGTGATTGATCTGGCCTGCGGCACCGGCGACCTGTGCAACGAGCTCGAGGCGGCGGGCTTGTTCGCCGTCGGAGTCGATTTCTCCGCTGGAATGCTTCAAGCCGCGACAACCCGTGCTCCGCTGGTGCGTTCCGATGCGCTGAGCCTCGGCGTGCGCGAGGGCTGGCTCGCCGGTGCGACCTGCGGTTTCGCTCTGCGAAATTTCGCCGACCTCGATCGCTTCTTCGCAGAGTTGGCTCGAGTGCTCCGGCCCGGCGCTCGGGTGGCGATGCTCGAAGTCGCCGAACCCGCCAATCCGGTGCTGCGCGCAGGGCACAAGCTGTACTTCGGCAAGGTCGTTCCCGCCGTCGGCAGCCTGCTCTCAAGCCGGTCGGCTTACCGCTACCTGCCCGAATCAGTGGCGTACCTGCCCGCGGCGCCAGAACTGCTCTCCCGGATCGCCGAGGCGGGATTCCACGATGTCCAGCGGGACGCGCTCAGCGGAGGCATCGCTCAGCTGATCACGGCAACGCGAAACGCCTGAACAGCGCCCGCAGGCGCAGTCCGTCTAGGCCTCCGGCAGCGTCTTGGCGAGATCGGGGACAACCTCGGCTGCGGGAAGTTCAGCGAGCGAGTCCGGCGGGCACAGGATCTTGCAGTCACGCGAGCCGCCGCCCACGATGATCGCATCGCAGTCCATGACCCTGCTGTCGATCCACACGGGAATGTCGTCGGGCAATCCGAACGGTGTGACGCCGCCGATCATCATGCCCGTGCGCTCGATCGTCTCAGAGGCATCCGCGAATGATGCCTTGCGAGTACCCAGCCTGCGCCGCACGATGCCGTTCACATCCAGCCGGGTCGTGGCGAGTACCACGCAGCACGCCATCGGCCGCTCGGCCGACTTGCCCACCACGCAGATGGCGTTGGCCGACGCGTCCATCGAATAGCCGTACCGCTCGCAGAACTGCGCCGTGTCGGCGAAGTCGGGATCGCATTCCACCAACTCGTATGCCACGCCGAGCGCTGCGAGGTGATCCAGGACTGCCTCGGAGCTCATCGCGACATCTTGGCGGATCGCGGCCGAGATGCCGCAGGACGCACAGCTTCCGACATTGGGTAGACGCGGTTCATGCGCCCAGGGCCAATCCGACCGTGAGCAGCGCGCCCACAACGATCTGGAGCCGCCCGGTCCCCGCCAGCACTGCCACCAGTGCTGCGCCCGTGGCACCGCGCAGCACTGTGCGCACGGGGGAGATAGCCACTACGACCGAGGCGAGCCCGAGCAACGCCCAGGGCCGCAGCAGCGACAGGTACAGCGGCGAGATCACCACGATGAACACGACGGCCACGTACATCGCCCTGGTCGGCCGATCGCCCACGCGCACGGCCAGCGTGCGCTTGCCGGCCTGTTCGTCGGTAGGCAAGTCCCGCAGGTTGTTCGAGATCAGCAGTGCTACTGAGCCCAGCCCGACGGGCACCGACGCGGCGAGACCCACCATGGTCAGGCGGGCGTCCTGCACGAATGCCGACCCCGCAGTCGCTACCAGTCCAAAAAAGACGAATACGAACAGCTCGCCGAGGCCGCGGTAGCCGTACGGCCGCCGGCCGCCGGTGTAGTACCACGCAGCCAGAATCGACGCCGCGCCCGCCGCAATGAGCCACCACGACACTGCGGCTGCGACGACCACGCCGACCGCCGCCGCCAGCCCGAACGCAGCGAACGCAGCATTGCGCACGGCGTTCGGCGAAGCTGCGCCCGATGCCACGAGGCGTTGGGGGCCCACCCGGGTGACATCGGTGCCTCGCACGCCGTCGCTGTAGTCGTTGGCGTAGTTCACCGCAATCTGGATGAACAACGACACGACCAGAGCGCAGACAGCCCGCCACCACACGATCACACCCTCTGCCGCGGCATCCGAGGCTGCGGTGCCCACGAACGGCGGCACCAGCGATGCGGGCCAGGTACGGGGTCGTGCCCCTGCGAGCCAGGTTCGAACGCCGGTCATTCCTGCAGCGAGTCCTGCGGAGCGGCGGCGTCGGGAGACAGGGCTGGGTCCGCCACGGTTTCGAAAGCTAGGCGCGAATGGCGGAATGGAGCGCACTGACGAACGTCATGCTCCTAGTCAGCTTCGACGTCTGCGTCGCTGCTCAGCCCGCAGCGGCCGCCCACGGAACCGATTGGCCCGCTTGGTAGTGGTCGGGTCGGATGCCGAAAGCCTCGATCATCCGGTGCCATCCACTCGCGGAAGCAAGCAGCGCACCGAGGCGCAGAATCTGCTGCTCGTTGAAGCAGCCGTTCAGCCGCTCATACATCTCGGGCGGGATGACGCCCGAGTGTTCGAAGCCCGACAGCCAGTCGCACAGCGCCAATGCGGCCTTCCACGACTCGGGCAAGTCCGATGCCTCGTAGTCGGTCAGTTGTGCGACGACTTCGTCCGTGAGTCCGGTGCGCACCAACGATGCGCTGCGCACGAGGCTTCAGTGGAAGCACTCGTTCCGATTCGCCATCCGGATGCGACACAGCTCGATCATGTGCCGATCCAGCGCACCGCGATCCTCGTCGGGATGGCCGCCGTACACGGCACCGACCCAGCCGAGGAACAGGTCAATGGTGGTCTCGTCCGCCGCGAGCGTCCGGAACAGGTTGTCGTCGGTGTAGGCCTTCGCGTACCACGTGTCCAAGCGCCGTTGCTGCTTGTCGTCCAGCTCGGTCACCTTCGGCAAGTAGCCGTGCTCGTTGGCCATGACTCCCCCTCGGCGCGGATTGCTCGCTGCCAACGACGCTACCGCAGCCGGTCGCCGAGACGCTCGTACAGCCCGCTAGAGCCGCGGGTCGGTGGGCTCGCTCTCCAATGCCAGCACACCGAAAACGCACTCGTGCACCCGGGACAGGTGCCCGTTCGCGGCGAACCGGTCGAGAGCCTCGATGCCGAGTGCGAATTCCCGCCGTGCGAGAGATGACTTGCGGCCGAGCGATCGCTGACGCAGCCGCTCGAGATTCGCCGGGTCGAGATACTCAGGCCCGTAGATGATCCGGAGGTACTCGCGGCCCCTGCACTTGACACCAGGCAGGACGAGACCCTTGTCGGCGAGCACGATCGTGTCGGCCGGCTTGACCACCATGCCCTCGCCGCCGCGATCGGTGAGCGTGTGCCACCAGTCCGTTGCCTCGTTCACCGACACGCCGTCGCCCAGATCGACGAATCGGCGATCCGTCGAACGGAGCAGCTCGGAGGCCTGGGCGATCAGCGCATCAATCTGTTCGAGGTGCCATCGATGGGGTCGGCGGGCAAGCACCTCGCCCTCCGCGGCAAGAATCTGGAACGGCGCTATCTCGATTCCGTCGACGCCGTCCACGTCCCAGCAGTACCGCCGGTACGCCTCGACGAACGATGCAACGTGCTCGGCTCGGCTGCGCGTCTGCGTGGCGAGGGCGTCCAGTTCAATGCCGCGTCGCATCGCATCAGCCATGAGTCGTTGGGCCGCATCAAGCGAGACGATGCCCGCCGCTCCGGTGGCGGCGTACTGGCTCCGCAGCAGCTCGGCCGATTTTGCCGACCACGGGAGCAGCTCCGCGTCCAGGATCAGCCAGTCGGTGCCCAATCGGTCCCAGAGTCCTGAGGCGTCGACCGCCGCACGAATGCGATCTAGCAGCACCGAAGTGAGTTCAGGGTCGGAGAAGAACGGTCTGCCGGTGCGGGTCACGATGACGCCCGCTTCGTCGTTGGTGATGCCGAATCGTGCCTGCGCGGACGCGCTATCGCGGGCGAACACGAGCACAGCCCGTGAACCCATGTGCTTCTCCTGGCAGACGACTTCGGTGATGCCTGCGCTGCGGAAGTACCCGAACGCCTCGTCGGGGTGCTCCAGGTAGCCGAGACGCTCGCTGGTGTTGGCCGGTGCCATGGTGGGCGGGAGGTACACAAGCCATCGGGGATCAACGGCGAAACGACTCATGACTTCGAGCGCTGCGCTGGATCGATCTGCGTCGATCGTGAGGCGGCCGCCCAACGACGTGTCGATGCGGTGCTTTCCCAAGACGTCGGTGATGTCCAGACTCAGTGCCGGCCGGCCCGCGGCATCAGCGTCGACAGGCCTGATCGGCTCGTAGTATTCCTCAGCCGCCTCGACCGAAATCAGTTGCTTCTCGGGCCAGCGCAGTGCCGTCAGCTGCCCACCGAAGACCGCACCGGTATCGATGCAGATGGTGTTGTTGACCCATTGCGCAACCGGCACTGGCACGTGGCCGTACACGACGGCGGCGTCTCCGCTGTAGTCCTCGACCCACCGATACCGCACCGGCAGGCCGTATTCGTCGGTCTCGCCGTCGGTGTCGCCGTACAGGGCAATGCTGCGCACACGGCCCGACGAGCGCCCGTGGTAGCGCTCAGGCAAGCCTGCATGTGCGACCACGAGGCGACCGCCGTCGAGCACGTAGTGGCTGAGGAGGCCGTCGATGAACTCGGCGACGTGCTTCTGGAACTCTGGGCCGCGCCGATCGAGCTGTTCGAGCGTTTCGGCGAGCCCGTGGGTCACCTTGACGTTGCGACCCGCCAGAGCGCGGCTCAGCTTGTTCTCGTGGTTCCCCCCAATGCAGAGCGCGCTGCCGGCGGAGACCATCGATATGGCGACGTCGAGCACTTCGGCGACGCCAGGGCCACGGTCGACGAGATCGCCCAGAAAAAGCGCCCGCCGGCCCTCGGGGTGAACGATCGGGTCGGCCGAGGTGTCGTAGCCCAGCCGGTCGAGGAGCCCGATCAGCTCGGAATGGCAACCGTGGACGTCGCCAATGATGTCGAATGGGCCCGCATCGTCTCGGCGGTCGTTCCAGAGCCTGGTGCGGACCACCTCGACGGTGTCGAGCTCGGTGACCGATCCGAGGGTGTACACCCTGGCGAAGCGTTCCTTGCGCAGTTGCTTGGCCGTGCGGCGCATCGTCACGTGCTGGCGCTTGACCGCGTGTTCCGGCGTACGGCGATCCTGCCGTGAACGATTGCGCTCCAGGCAGAGCGCCAGCGGAAGATCGAAGACGATGGCTGTCGCGAGCACGTCCCAGCGGCGCGCGACCTCGAGCAGCGACCTGCGGTCTTCCGGCTTGACGTTCGTAGCGTCAACCACGGTCAGGCGGCCGAGCTCGAGGCGCTTGTCGATGATCGTGTGGAGGAGTTCGAACGCGGGCGAGGTGACCGACTGGTCGGTCTCGTCATCGCCGACAAGCGCACGGCACCGGTCGCTCGACACGATTTCGGTATCGGAGAAGTGGCGGCTGGCAAAAGTCGACTTGCCCGAACCGGACGCGCCGCAAAGCACGACAAAACCGACTTCTGGCGTCTCGATGCGAGTGAGCACTCGTCTCATCGGGGTCCCCTCATCGACTGAACACCGCCATTTGCGTCGGCGGCCCGCAAACGGGGTCACCAGGGCCGATGCCGCTGATTTCGACGCTGTAGCCGAATCGGTCCTCGATGCCGTGGGCCCAGGCTGCGAACTCGTCACGCGTCCACTCAAAGCGATGGTCGCGGTGCCGGAATCCGGCAGAACTGAGGTGCTCGAAATTCGTGTTGTATTCCCGGTTCGGCGTCGTGAGCACCACTGCGGCAGGGGCAGCGTGGCCGAACACCACTTCGGCGAGCATGCCGAGCCGCTCGCTGTCGACATGCTCGATCACCTCGACCACGGTGGCGATGTCATACCCGCGCAGCCGGTCGTCGCTGTAGGTCAACGCCCCCTGCAGCAGGTTGATCCGCTCGCGGCGACGCTCGGACATCTCGTCAAGGCCCAGGCGGCGCTCGGCCTGCTCGAGTGCCCCGACCGAAACGTCGACGCCGAGCACTTCGGTCACTGAGGGTTCGGTCACGAGCCGCTGCAGAAGGCGTCCCTCGCCGCATCCGAGGTCCACGACCTTGCCGCCGCCGAGTGCGCGCACGGCTTCCAGCACCGACTCATGCCGTTGCTCGCCCAGGCTGATCCGGCGTTCGGCGGCCTGCTCGACCTCATCGGATCGCTCGTCGAGACTGTCGGTGTCTTCACCGGACTCAGCCAGGCGTGCGAGGGCTTCGCGAGCGAACCGGCCAAAGCGCAGGAACCGGCGCGAGATCAGCTCGGATTCGGGGTGTGACGGAAGCCAATCGCCTCCCCGTCGCAGCAGTTTGTCGATCTCGTTCTCGCCGATCCAATAGTGCTTTCGGTCGTCGAGGACCCCGAGCAGCACGTAGAGATGTTCGAGGGTGCTGCGTACGGTGTGCCGGCCGGACAGCCGAACCGAGCAATAGACGCTGTCGCCCCATGCTCCGAACTGCTCGTCCAGCGGTATCGGTGCCGATTCCACCTGATATCCCAACGGCTCGAACAGCCGACGGAGCAGGTCCTCGTCGCCTCGTAGCGGCAGAACCGGAAGGTCGACTTCCAGGTCCAGGCGCTCGCTGACCAACTCTGGTCGAGCGTCGCATGTCCCGCTGAGCGCCGTGCGATACAGACGGCCAAGTGCAACGCTCAGCATCGACGACGCCACGTAGGGCCGATCGTTTACATACGGCTCAAGGAGGCGGGACTGTCGCCCTCCTTGCCTGCGCGACAGGGCGATCGGATCGATCTCCACGAACAACGTCGCCGTGCACCGCTGCGGTGTCGCCTCGGGATAGAAGACGTGGGCGCGCCCGAAACCGACATCGACCGATCGCACTCGATCCGGGTGCTTGTGCAGCAAGAATCCCAGATCGGTCGCATCGGGCGTCGTCGAAGTGATCGAGACCAGCATGAACCGGCCATTCAATCGGATGGCACCGCGGGTGTCGCGGTGGTCTTGGGCGCAGCGTCGTCTCGACACTCCCAGATCCGGGCACCCCACGAGTGTCAGCCGACACGCCGGTTGGCGCCCGCGCGTAGTCTCACCGTGAGCCGAAGCAGGCCGCACGACGCGGCCGGACAACGCGAGGGGGCGTGACATGAAGGCTGCTGTGCTCTGTGAACAGCCGGGAGACTTGGTAATCGAGGATCTGCGGATCGACAATCCAGGACCCCAGGAAATCCTCATACAGACGAAGGGCGCAGGGCTGTGCCATAGCGACCTGCACTTCATGGAAGGACTCTTCCGCACGCCGCTCCCCATGGTGATGGGCCACGAGTCGGCCGGAGTGGTCGAGGCCGTGGGCGACGACGTCAGCTACGTCAAGCCCGGTGACCACGTGATCGCGTGCCTGTCGATCTTCTGCGGCCAGTGCCACAGGTGCTTGTCGGGCAACCCGCATCGCTGCACCAATGTCCGGGCAACATCCCGGGCAAAGGACGCAGCCGCCCGACTCGAACGTGAAGACGGCACTGAGGTCGGCCAGATGGCACGGCTCGGCGGATTCGCCGAGCAGATGCTGGTCCACCAGAACGCCATCGTGAAGGTGCGGCCCGACATGCCGCTCGATCGGGCGTGCCTCATTGGCTGCGGGGTCACCACGGGGTTCGGCGCAGCGGTGAATACCGCTGGCGTCGGCGTCGGCAGCGTGGTCTGCGTGATCGGCTGCGGAGGAATCGGGTTGTCCGCCGTACAGGGTGCGCGGGTCGCCGGTGCGGGCCGCATCATCGCCGTCGACATGACCGATGAGAAGCTCGAGACGGCCCGCCAGCTCGGTGCTACCGACACGGTCAATGCCGGCGAGGTGGACGACGTCGTCACCGCCGTCAAGGACATGACCGGCGGCGGCGTGGAGTACAGCTTCGAAGCCATCGGCTTGGCCCAGACCGTGCAGCAAGCCTTCGGGATGCTCGACATCGGCGGCACCGCCACCGTGATCGGCATGGTTCCCTCCAAGACCAGGGTCGAGCTGCGCGGCATCGACTTCCTGTCAGAAAAGAAGCTGCAGGGCTCGATGATGGGCTCGAACCAGTTCCGCAGCGACATCCCGATGATGGTGGAGCTCTATCTCGACGGGCGCCTCATGCTGGACGAGATGATCTCGGGACGCATCGACCTCGAACAGGTCAACGAGGGCTACTCGTGGATGAAGGCCGGCACCTCAAACCGAACCGTCATCACCTTCGACTGACCCCGCAGTCGACCTGCGGCACCCGAGACATCGACTGACTCCGATGCCGTCGGAAGCCTTGGCGATGCCGTCAAGCGAGAGAAATTCCACCCTCGATGCGGTGCGGGGCGTGGCGGTGCTCGGCATCTTGGTCATGAACGCCGTGTCGTTCGGCCTGCCCGCTGCGGCGTACACCAATCTCGACGCCGCCGGATCGCTGACGCCGCTGGACTGGCTTGTCGGCGGTGCTGGAGAGATCTTCGCCGATCAGAAGTTCATGGGCCTGTTCTCCATGCTGTTCGGCGCAGGCATCGTGCTGTTCGCTGAGCGCGCCGCCGCGAAGGGTCGGCGCAGCGTGCTGCTGAGCCTGTGGCGCAACGCACTGCTGCTCGTCATGGGCGTGGTGCATCTGCTCGTATGGGACGGCGACGTGCTCACGGTGTACGCCCTGTGCGCCCCGGTCGTGCTTGCGCTGCGGCGACTGCCGCCCAAAGTGCTCTTCGCGTTGGGCGGTGCGTTCTACGCAGCAGTGGCGGTCATCTCTTGGAGCGTGCAGTCGTCGCTGCGCAGCTTCTCCAGCGTCCTCATCGACTTCTGGCACTACGGCGACTACTACGACGTCGTAGAGACGTGGTTTCTCGCGGATTACTTCGGACGAGCCTTGGGCGCCATGCTCATCGGCGTGGCGCTGTACCGCACCGGCGTCATGGGCGGCGGCAAGGCGCCGTCGTTCTACCGCCGCATGGCGGCATGGGGCCTGGGCATTGGGCTGCCGCTGTCGGGGGCAGGTCTCGCGCTGATGGCCGGAACCGATTTCGACATCGACTGGGCCATCGCAGGAACCATCCCGAACACCGTTGCCACCGTGCCCATCTGCATGGGTTACCTGAGCTTGATCGGGCTGTGGAATCGCCGAAGCGATTCGCCAGCGCGCCGGTGCATTCGAGCCGCAGGACAGATGGCACTCACGAACTACCTCACGCAGACCGCGATAGGCCTTGTGGTGCTCCGATGGCTGCTCGGTGACGTCTCGCTCTCCCGCAGCAGCATCGCCGTCTTCGTGGTGAGCGTGTGGGCGCTTCAGCTCTGGTGGTCACAAGCCTGGCTTGTGCGATTCGGGTTCGGGCCCCTTGAATGGCTGTGGCGTAGTGCCACCTACCGTCGCTGGCAGCCTCTGCGCTCTCGCTGACCAGCGCACGGCTGCGCTTGAGCCAAAGGCAACCATTGACCTTCGGACGCCCGTAGCGGTCAGCGAAGCTGCTCTGGGACAAGTGCCCTCACCTCCAGCCGCACCATCTTCACGATGGACTGAGGCCGCAGCAGAGTGGCCGCAGTCAGGCCAGCCGCAATGGGTCCGGGTCGGGGGTGCCGGAGCGGCCCTCGAGCCGGACGACACGTTCACGCACCGAGGCGACTTCCTCGGACAGCCTGTCGATGCGGTCTGACTGGCTGTCGATGCGGTTCCCTAGATGGAATGTCATTGTCAACCCCGTGCCAAGCACACCCGCGACCATGGCTGCCGCCGCCACGAGCACTGCCCAAGCATCCGCCACGATCTGCGTCGCTGCCACGAGACAACCGGTCATGGCTCCACCATAGGGTGGTGGCGACCATCGAATGCACTGAATTTCAGCGACCTTGAGGTGATGGCGCCGAACTCGGCTACGACAGGATCTGCGTGGCCTCCATGTAGTCGGGCTCGAGAAACTCGACACCGGGCGCAACGCGAGCCAACTCGGCCGCGATGCTGGACGTGTCGGTCGGCACGGAGAATCCCGGCAGCCAGTTGTCGTGGTGGCCGAGAATGAGCTTGCGGGGCCGGAGCAGGTCGGCCTGACGGCCGATGAATTGGGCCAGCGAGCCCTGGATGGGCTCGCCATCGATGTTTCCGCGGCCAGCCGCCGCGAGGATCGCCACATCGGGTCGGAGGTCGCGCATGACCCCTGACCAGTGCCCCGAGGTGTCCTGGAACAGCACCGAGCCGTCGGGTGCCTCGATCAGGAACAGCAGCGCCCCACCGTCGCCCCGGTCGCTGTGGCCGATTGCTGATGCCGCGATGTGCGCGCTCGTGGCCGGATGGACCTCGCTGGCGAGGTACTTCATCAGCTCGGCGAAGCGCTCCTGCTGTTCTTGCCAGGTGACACCGAGGTCCCCCAAGCAGACCTCATCGGGTTGGTGCATCTGGGTGTGCGACCACACGCAGGAGTGCTGGCTCGGGTACACCGACACGCGTACAGCGTTGCCCCGGTCCCCCCGGCTCAAGTTGACCGTCTCTCCACCGGCTACGCAGATCATCCGGTCCGCTGGGATGCCGGCTTCGGCCATGAGCCGCACCGACTCGTACGATGCAACCAGCGTGGCATCGGTGTTGGCAACGATCCGCTCAGCGCCATAGAGGTGGTCGAAGTGGGAATGGCCCACGAGCACCCAGTCAGCCTCGGTGACATCGTCTGCCCGCAGGCCGGGTCCAACGGCGTTTTGTGCCCGGTCGATATAGGCATCCAGAAAGATGGTCAGACCTGCGGTGCGCAGCCGGAATGTCGCGCACCCGTACCAATCGAGCGTCGTAGCCATGGCCGGAACCATACGCCCGGGCTCAATCGCTCCGCGGGCCGGGCACACTGGCGCGACTATGGGTGGCTGCCGCAGCGGGAAACGCCGGGCTTCTATCCGCGTCAGTGCTGCGCTGGCGTTGCTGACCATGGCGACGCTGCCGTTCGTGGCCGGATGCATGTCGAGTCGTGACAGCGAATCGGCCAGGTCCCCAGACGCGGCACTCGACGGCAGCCTGCATGTCCTCGTTGCCGCCTCGTTGCTGCCGGTTGCCGAGATGCTCGCCGGCGACTTCGAACAGCTCCACCCAGGCGTGGACGTGCTGATCGCGGGGGCAGGAAGTTCAGCGCTGCGCGAACAGGTACTCGCCGGCGCACCGGCTGACGTGTTCATCCCCGCTGACCCGGTCCATTTCGACACCATCCGCGACGAAGTCGGGTTGGCGAGCGCACCCGTCGTGGTGGCCCGGAACTCGCTGGTGCTGGCAGTACCGGCCGGCAACGACGCCGGTGTGACGTCGCTCGCCGACCTGGCCCGGCCCGAGCTGCTGATCGGGCTGTGCGCGGCCGAGGTCCCCTGCGGCGCTCTGGCCCGAACAGGCTTGGCTCAGGCCGGGATCGAACCGGTCCCGGACACCGATGAGCCGAACGTACGCGCCCTGATCACCAAGCTGGCCGCCGGTGAACTCGACGCCGCCGTGGTGTATGCCAGCGACACAGCCCCGAACGCGGGAGTTGGCTCGCAGAACGGTTCCATCGTGAGTCTGGGCTGGACAGCCGGTACAGCGCCTCGAACGTCATACGCTGCCGCAGTGCTGGCCGATGCGCCAAATCGTGCAGCGGCCGAAGCGTTTGTGAGACACCTGCGGACGAGTTCGGCGCGTGACGCGTTTTCTGACCACGGATTCGGCGCGCCATGACCGACGGAACGACTCCTGTGAGTAGTGGCCGCTCCGACGGACGAGTGATGCGCCGGACGCAGCGGGATCTGCCGCCGTGGCCCGTGGCAATTCTGGCGACCGTCGGCGTCGTGCTGTTCGCCCTGCCCGTTGTTGGGTTGGCAGCGCGCACACCGTGGACCGGGCTCTGGACGCACCTGTCGAGCCGCTTCGTGGTGGACGCCGCAGTGCTCTCGGTGGTGTCCTCTGTTGCCGCCGCGATCGTCGCAGCCGCGGTCGGCGTTCCCTTGGCGTGGGTGTTGGCGCGGGTGTCCTTCCGGGGCCGCTCGGTGGTTCGAGCACTCGTGACGCTGCCGATGGTGCTGCCGCCGGTCGTGGGCGGTGCAGCGTTGCTGTTCGCGCTCGGTCGCCGGGGCGTCGTCGGCGGACCACTGCACGACGCCACCGGGTTGCTGCTGCCGTACTCGATCTGGGGTGTCATCCTGGCGAATGCGTTCGTCGCCACACCGCTCGTGATCCTCACCGTCGAAGGGGCGCTGCGGAATCTCGACCGGCGCTACGAGGCCGCTTCTGCCACGCTCGGAGCGTCGCGGCTGCGCACGCTGTGGCGGGTCACACTGCCCATGATCGGGCCTGCGCTGGGCGTCGCCGTGGTGGTGGCCTGGGCACGGGCCCTCGGTGAGTTCGGTGCGACGGTGACATTTGCGGGCAACCTGGGGGGGCGCACCCAGACGCTGCCGCTCGCCGTGTTCGTGGCGCTCGAAGCGGACCGTGACGCCGCCGTAGCCATCAGCTTGGTGCTGGTCGCCCTGTCGCTGGGCTTGCTCATCGCCCTGCGAGACCGCTGGTGGCCGAGCCGATGACTCCCGCAGCACGCCACACAGCCGACGGCGCTCTTGATGCCGACATCGGGCTGCGGCGCGGTGATTTCGAGCTGGATGTCTCGCTGCGCGTCGAAGTCGGCGAGACGGCGGCCCTGCTGGGACCGAACGGCGCCGGCAAATCCACGATTGTGGCGGCGCTCGCCGGATTGCTACCGCTCGAAAGCGGCGGCGTCCACCTCGCCGGCCGCGTCCTCGACGACCCGGCGGCCGGCGTCTTCGTCCCGCCCGAACAACGTCGCATTGGCGTCGTGTTCCAAGACCAAGTCCTGTTCCGACATCTCAGCGCGCTCGACAACGTCGCGTTCGGCTTGACCGCTCGCGGGATGCGCCGGGCCGAGGCGCGCGAACAGGCGCAGGCGTGGCTCGGCGCAATGGACCTCGGCGACCTTGCCCACCGCCGGCCCAAAGCGCTGTCGGGCGGCCAGCGCCAGCGGGTCGCGCTGGCCCGAGCGCTCGCTTGCCAACCCGACCTGCTGCTCGCGGACGAGCCGCTTGGATCGCTGGACGTCACCGCGCGCAATCGCCTTCGGCGCAATCTGGCAGCACACCTCAGCAGCGGTCGCAACGGCGGCAGCGTGACACCGGTACCGCTGCAGGGCGCTGGGAACGTGCCCCGATTGCTCATCACTCACGATCCCACCGATGCGTTTGTCCTGGCCGACCGCGTGCACATTCTTGAGAACGGTCGCCTCACCCAGTCGGGCACGCCCGAAGAGTTGCGACGGGCACCTGCGACGCCATACGCGGCCGACCTGTCGGGGATCAACCTGGTGCGAGGCACGGCGCAGGGCGGGGAGGTCACCGTGACGCCCGATGTCCCCTCGACGGCGGGTCAGAGCCGGAGGCCAGCCACTGTGCTTCACGCCGCCGACACAACAGCGAACGGGCCGGTCCTGGCAACGATTCACCCGCGGGCGATCGCACTGCATCGCGAGCGACCCAGCGGCAGCCCGCGCAACGTGTGGCGCACAACCGCGGACGCCGTCGAGCCGCTGGGAGACATCACCCGCGTGTTGCTCGGAGCGCCGCTGCCGCTCACCGCCGACATCACGCCCGGTGCCGCCCACGAACTGCTGATCCGGCCCGGCACCGCCCTGTGGGTCTCGGTCAAGGCCACCGAGGTCGAACTGGCGCCCGACAGCCGCGACTAGTCAACCGGAGCGGCTGACGGACGTCCATCCCTTGTCGGCGCCGGGGCGATCGTCGAAGGCGGCGCTATAGCGGTCGACGAACCCGGGGTCGGCAGCCGCGGCGACGGTCGCCATGTCGGCGTCGGTCATCGCAGCCTGCCATGCCTCAATGAGTCGGTCTTCGGCCTCATAGTCGAATCGATCGCCGATCGAACGCTCCATGGCACTGCCCGGTGCAGGGTGGTTGGCCTCGTCGGACAACCAGCGCGCAGTCTCAGCGAGACCCTCGACAGGGTCGATGACGTCGCGGTAGCCGAGCTGATACATCGCCTTGTCGCACCCGATCATCCGATGATGCGGGGTGCTGCGCAATGTCAGATGATGGCCGACGGCCGCGTAATCCCAAGGGATCGACACGATCTCAAAGGTGTGATCCAGCGCAGCAGAGAGAATCTCCACCCACTGGATGAGCGTGGGCGTCCATTCGTCGGCAACGTTGTACGCCTCGCCAGCCGAACGCGCTCCGCCGTCAACGGTGGCGAGCAGCATCGCTGCGGCATTGCGCGCGTGCGCCTGTCCCTGCAGGGTCGTGCCGCCGTCGGGCAGCACTATGCGCTTCCGCCCGTCGAGAACGCGCCGCACGATCTTCCACTCTCGCGGGCTGATCTGTCCGGGCCCGTAGATCCAGGGGTACCGCAGATGCGAGGCGGTGGGATGCTGCGCGAACACGACCTGCTCGGTAACGGCGATCTGGCGGACCTTGCGATTCACGCGGAACTCAGGTGGCTCGTCGGAAACCAACCGATCATGCTCGCGGGTGGGCGCACGCATCCCGGCAGGCCAGAGCGCATCGGCGTCGCCCCAGCCCGAGTACACCGGGAACCCGCCGACGCTGACGAACTTGCTCACGCGCCCTGCCAGCACCTTGGCGATCTCCCGCAATCGCCCGTACATGACCGCGGCCAGGTCGTACTCCGCGGCACCTAGTGCGCTGGCGAATTGATCAGCGTCGAACGGGTCTGTATGGATGTGCTCGACGAGGTCGGTGATCTCAGCTGCCTCGTGACGGCCGGTATGCAGAATCGTGACCCGGTAGCCACGTTCGAGCAAGCCCTTCACCACGTGCGGTCCGGTGGGTCCGGTGCCGCCGACCACCAACGCCGTTCGTTCGCTCACGCCTTGACCTCCGTCTCACCCGTCGCCCGACACCTGGACCGCGAGACGGCCCCACAGTCGATGTAGCTCGGGAAATGCCAATGTCCTGGCGACATTACGGCCCTGCCTGCGCAGCTCGCACCGAGACGCCCGCTGCGTCAATCGTGACGTCCCGTGATGCTCGCACCGTTCGCCGGTACGCTCCCGCAACGATGAACGCGAGCGTCAGCGGAACCGGGTCATGAACGAGTACCAGCGCGGTACTCGGGTAGTCGTGACCGAGGACATCTCGGGCGTCCCTGAAGGCACTGCAGGCAAATGCGGACGCGGTATCGGCTTCGCCATCAAGCGCTACCGCGTGCGCTTCGACAATGATGTCGAGGCCATATCTGTTGCACACAGCAAACTCGTGCCCGAGGACGAATGGTCACAGTTCCTCGCCAAGCGGGCGCGTGCAGAGATCGAAGCAGCAACCGAGCGCGCCCGGATTGCCGAGGCCCGTGCCGCGGCTGCCGAGTCGCGCGGGCTGCCGGCTGCAAGCGCAGAAGCCCCGGCCACGGAGACTGCTCCCGAACCAGCGCCCGCTGCCGAAGCCCCTGCGGAGACCTCCGGGAGCGACGAAGCCGGCGATCCCCGCTTGGCGGCTCTGCTCTCCCGTTCCAAGTCGGCACGTGCTGAAACCGGCGTCCCCGCTCCGGAGAGTCCAGCGCCTGCAGCCTCGGAACCGGCAGCCGCCCAGCCAGCTCCCGCACCGGTCGCCGAGGCTTCACCAGAGCCCGCCACAACTGCGCCTGCCCAGCGAGCTCGCACCGCTGCTCCGTCAGGCCCCGAACGCGCCGAGATTCCCGAATTCGTGCCCGGTCCGGACGTCGACCCGGACTACACGCCAGCGGCAAACCGGGTGAGCGAACTCATCGAGCAGGCGCGCAAAGAAGGCTGAGCCCCTGGGTTGCTCAGCGGCAAGAACTCCAAGGGTTACGGCATCAACCTCATCGCCGGGGTGTGACGGCGCGCCGCTTCAGTCGGTGGCGGGCGGGGGCGGGAACGGCTCGGGGTCTGCGAACCGTCGCACCACATTGGCCGTGATGCGCGCTATGTCGTTGTCGTAACCGTCACGGGCCAGCGCTCCGAACCACGAGATCGAACCCACCGAGAACACCGCCCCGCCATTGGGCGTCTCGTAGAACACCATGTCGGCGCGCACATACGGATCGGGTGTCGGGAAGGAGACCGAGCCTTCGAACTCTTCCTTCGTGCGCAGCATGCCCGGGCCGAAGGTGGTTGCCGAAGCCAGCACCACAGCATGGTCGGGCGATCCGAGGCGAACGTCGTAGCGGTCGACCTCCTGGCCGGCTGCGCCGCCGCCGAGTCCTGACGTGCCGATGCGTTCACCGGGCACTCCTTCGAGAATCCACGAGGCCCGCGAGCTGTCTGCGCCGGGATCGCGCACGTAGTAGGTCGCCTTCTCGAAGCCCTGTGCGGCAAACCCGATGCCGCAGATCTCGTTGGGCGCCCGGCCTTGCCGACGCCACAGCCCCCCGTACTCAGCACCCCAGGCGTGGTAGCTCTCGCCCGGGCCGGTCTGCCAATTCCGGACGCCGTCCTCTGCCCGGCGCAGCTCGATGGCACCCGGCCAGCCGTCACTGAATGCCACCCGCCAATAGAAGCCATTGCCGCCGAGGTACATGAGCCGGCCGCCTTCGCGCTGCCAGTCCGCGAGCGCGTCCAGCATGGCGGTCGACCAGTACTCGGGGTGGCTGCCGGTGACGAGCACTCCGTACGGCGCGATGGCTGCGAGACCTTCGAAGTGCAGATCCTCGTCGGTGACGATGTCGTGACCGACTTCAAGATGTTCGAGGAAGGCGTTGATGTCGGTGTCGGGCGTGAAGTTCCAGCCGTCGGCCCCGGGGCGGAGATTCAGCACCGGCCGCCGGCGCGAGTTGAACATCACGCCGCTTCGATCAGGGTGCTTCTCGTAGTGGCTGCGTCCCAGTTCGGGATGGTCGCGGATGTACGCATGTTCAGATCGAAGGCGTGTCTTTGTGGGGATGAAATCGGCGCCCTCGAACAGCATCCGGTGGTTGGCGTAGGCCATGTAGGTGGCCGTGGGCATGAGCAGCGCCACATCGGCGGTCGGGGCGCCTGGGGCGGGCCGGACGAAGAACGGCACCCGGTCCTCTCCGGCGGCACCGCGCACTCGGAAGGCGTAGATGCCGCTCGGCAGATCGTCGGGCAACGCTGCGGTGACCGTGGTCTCCCAACCGGCGTCGTACAGGTCGTCGTGGTGGAAGTGGACTGCGTCGAAGTGCGCCGGGTTGTCGATCCAGCGGTGTGCCGAGCCGTCCCATGCCGGCCCCGTGATGGCTCGAGTCGGCAGCTGGTGCAGCACGACTGGCCCACAGTTCGGGTTGCTCGCGGGAACTCGACGCCCTGCCATGTCGGCGGCCAGATCCCACGATGCCGAGAAATCACCGGACCGCAGGTTCGGCCGTGCGATGCGGCCGTCGAACCGTTCGCCTCCGGGGCCCGCGCCCAGCCACAATTCGACCGGAGCCAGTACACCTGCGCCGACTGGCGCCCCCGGCGTGGCTGAGACCCGGACCGCGTGCCGAACACGGTCGTCGCCCCCCGAAGCGTCGAGTTCGGCTTCCAGTTCCACAAACGTCATGTCACTCAGCCGGCTTGCCTCGACGGCATCGCGCCCTGGCGATTCGGAGCGCGCCGTGACCAGGGCCGCGCTCAGCGTTCCAGCTTCATTATCGAGCTCGACATCGAACAGGTACCACCGGTTGCAGGTCAACGGAAGCTCGTCAACCGTCACTCGCGTCTCGGTGCCGGCCGCCGAGGTCGATGCGACGGCGCGCCCGTCCACGAGGTCGAGCCGCAATGCCTCGAACTCCGATGAGTCCCTCGGCGCGTCAGACGAGCGCGCGGTCAGCGTCACGATGCGCGCCGGTCGATCGAGCAGGGTTGGCATCACCCAGACCCGTAGTCCAAGGCGCTTCGCGCTCGGCACCCCATCCACAGATGCGACCCCATGCGAGCCAGGGGTGAGCGGCTGCTCGTCGAGCTCAACCGGCCAGTTGTCGATTGCATCGACGGGACGCTCGTCAAAACCTGGGCCGTAGCGGGTCGGATCACCACAGACGATCCTGGTGACATCGACCACAGCAGGGCCTGGCCGGTGAGTCGATGCCAACAGGTGGATGCTCTCGCCGGCGCGCAATGTCCATGGCTCGCAATAGCCGACGATCTGCTTGGGCGGACCGGCGTCGGTGGGAGCGGGCGCGACGGCGCTGGGCGCGGTGGGCTCAGTCACGGTGACGTGCTGGAACTATTCAACGGGCTCGATTGCGTGTCGAGATCAGCGCTGCGACCTGAACGTGTCGTAGTCGGTCACCGGCATGCCGTCGGCACGCCAGCCACCGAAGCCGGTCACCACATGGCTGACCCGCGGAACGCCCATGTCGCCCATCGTGTCAGCGGACAGGGCCGAGCGGGCGCCTCCGGCGCAGCACAGGATGAACTCGCGATCCTCGGTGAAGACCTCTTTGGTGTAGGGCGAATCGGGCGAGACCCAGAACTCGAGCATGCCCCGGGGCGTGTGCATCGAGCCCGGAATGGCGCCGTCACGCTGCAGTTCGCGTACGTCACGGATGTCCACGATTAGCGCGCCCTGCTCGGTGACCCGTCGGTGGGCCTCCGCCGGCGAGATGTTGTCGATACGGGTCTTGGCCTCCGCGACCATCTCGTTGACTGACTTGACGCCCATCGGTTCCTCCTTGCGGCGCTGCATGCGTGTTCAGCCGGCGGCCATCGTTGCACCGCAGCGAAAGCGACGGGGCGCCGTGGGTGCAGTTTCACCGACGCGGGCGCCCGAGTCCACTCGACCGAGCGGTCAGCACTCCCGAGGGGCTCGCGCTGGCACACTTGCGGCGGTGACAGAGCCGCTCGGAACGCCGTCAGGCCGATTCTGTATGGGCGTCGACACCGGCGGCACGTTTACCGACGCGGTCGTCTATGACCACAACACGGATCGGGTGGTCGCGGCAGCCAAGACGCCGACCAGCCATGAGGACCTGTACGGCTGCGTCGTGGCGGCGATGACGAATGTGCTCGCCAGCAGCCACGTCAGCGCAGGCGACATCGGGCTGGTGGCGGTCTCGACGACGCTGGCGACCAACGCATTGGTGGAGGGCGCCGGACGACCTGCCGGCCTTGTGGCCATCGGGTTCGAGCCCGAAGTGCTGACTCGCGTCGGACTGCGCCCTGCCACTGCAACCGGCACGAGCGAGGATCTGAATTCACGAGCAGACACCTCCCCCGCCGAGGGGGAGCGCGATCGGCCGACCAGCAACGTCGCGACAGCACCAGTCGTGATCGTGGGAGGCGGGCACAGCGCCCACGGTGACGAGCGCGATCCGCTCGACCTCGGCGAGCTCAGACGAGCCATCGACCGAATCGACGCTTCTGTCGAGGCATATGCCGTCGCAGCGCAGTTCAGCGTCCGCAATGCCGCACACGAACTCTCCGCACGGGACGCGATCCGCGAGCGCACCGGCAAGCCTGTGACCTGCAGCCACGAGCTGTCGCCGCGGCTGGGCGGTCCACGACGAGCGGTCACGACCCTCCTCAACGCGCAACTCATCTCGGTGACTGCCCGCTTCACCGAGGCAATCCGTGCCGCCATGGGATCACTCGGGCTCCACGCACGGCTGATGATCGTTCGGGGCGATGGCTCGCTCGTCTCGGCCGAGTTCGTGGCACAGCGGCCGATCGAGACGGTGTTGTCGGGGCCTGCGGCCAGCGTGATCGGTGCCCGCCACCTCGCCGCATCGTCAGCAACGGATGCAAGTGCACTCGACGCGGGCTGCCTTGTCGTCGATATCGGCGGCACGACCACCGATATCGCAGCGATCCGCAACGGCGCCGTCGTCCCTGCTGAAGGCGGCAGCGACAGCAGCACTGCAACGGTCGGCGGTCACGCCACGATGGTCACGGCACTCCCGACGATGACCGTGGGCCTTGGCGGCGACAGCGAGATCAGCATTCCTCCCGACGGAGTCCTCGGCGAACTGGCCGTTGGTCCTCGCAGAGTGGTGCCGTTGTGTGTGGCAGCGCGACGGCACCCCGACGTGGTGCTGCCGATGCTGCAACGTCAGCTTGAGGCCGAGCGTCCCCTTGCAGAGTTCGGGGAGGTGCTGTTGCGAGCCGCGATCCCTGCATCGACTGAGCACCTCGAAGGTCTCGACAACGAGGTGCTGCGGCTCGCCGATAGCGCCGGCGGCGCGCTGCCCTTAGTGGATCTGAAACGGTCGGCCCGCTGGCGCAGTGCCGTGGGAAGGCTTGAGCGCCGCGGCATGGTGCGACGCGCTGCACTGACGCCGACCGACGCCTGCGTCGTGCTCGGGTTGGTCGATGCCGAATCGGTGGGCGATGCGGCCGCGGCCCACGCAGGAGCAGAGCTGTTCAGCCGCCAGAGAGACCGCTACGGCGTCAACGTCGGTACCGGCGCCGCCGACCTGTCCCGCCGCGTGATGCGCTCCGCGCTGCGAGGCGCCGCTGAAGCGCTGCTCAGCGTCGCGCTCGGTGCGGACGGCATTGCCCCTGGCGAAACCAGGCGACCGCTGGCGCAAGCAGCTCTCGACCGCCGGCATCGCGACCTCGGGCGAACTACCGCCAGCGAGACCGGCAGCACTTACGGTGATCGCTCGGCCAACCCGCTGTGGGGCTTGCTCGAGCCCAGCGAGCAGCCGGGCGTGCCGGTCGCAGGCGATGTGGCATCGATTCCGGCTGATCCAACACTGCTCGCCCACCTCGGCGCAGGTGTCGCCTCGCCAATCGTTGCCATCGGAGCCCCCGCCCCCACCTATGCCCCGCTTGTTGCGGCACTGCTCGGCACCACTGCTGTGGTTCCAGCGCATGCCGAAGTGGCCAATGCAGTCGGTGCAGCTGTGGCCCGGGTCCGCATCACGCAGCAGGTCACCGTGACCGCGCCCCGTCGCGGCAGCTACCGGGCACATTGGGGCAACGATCCGCCGGTGTGGCACAACCTCGACGAAGCCCGCGAGTGGGCCACGACCCAAGCAACCGAAGCCGCCCAAGCCGAGGCCGCCGCAGCCGGCGCCCACGACGTAGAACTCACCGTCAGCTGGGAAACGCGCACCGCCCCCAGCAACGGCCGCGAACTCTTCGTGGAGGCGACCCTGAGCGTCACCGCCGCAGGCCGCCCCGGCAGCAACTACTGAGCCGGCGAAGAAGCGTGCACCAGCCGTCCCTCGGTTCGGCAAGCGGTCTGCACCGTGCCAAGCCAATCCACATCGGGTACCGGCCGAGCGGTAACCGGATCGTCGGCGAACACGGCTTCGAGCGCTGCAGCGATGCCCAGCAGCTGCCGGTCGCTGTAGCTCGGGCCCACAAGCTGCAGTCCGAACGGCGTGCCCTGGCCGTCGAGTCCGCAGGGCAAGGCCGTGGTGGGATGGCCGACCACGGTGAGCGCCGCCGACAGTCCCAGCCATGCCATGTAGTTGCGAACAGGTCGCCCGTCGATCTCAGCGGGATACAGCTGGTGCCAGTCGAAGGGCGGCACGCTCACACCGGGGCAGATCAGCACGTCAAAGGTGTCGAACAACGCGTCAGTGGCCCGGTACAGCTCTACCTGCCGCCTGCGCGCCTTTGCGATGTCCAGCACCGTGGTCCGCAAGGCCTCGTCGTAAGTGGCGCGGATGTTGGGGTTGAAACCGCCGTCAAGTCCGGCTGCGTGGGGGTCGAAACGGTGGATGCTGCGGTGGTACTGGGTAGCGAAGATGTCCGACCGAAGTTGCCAGTCCACTTCGAGCGCATCGCTGAGATCGATGGCGGCCTCTGACACCGAGCCGACGATGCCACTCAGCCGCTCGACACGGTCGGCGAACACGGAACGGACAGCCTCCGAGACCAGCAACCCGCCCAGATCGGCGCTGACACCCACACGCAGCGATGCCACATCGACCAGAGGGAGGTCTGCGAAAGCCCCAGCGTCCAACGGAAACGCCATGGGATCGTGGCGTGCCGCACGATCGCGGCCCGCCACCACCGACAGCAACAGCGCCGCATCAGCAACGGTGCGGGCCATCGGACCCTGCACGCTGTAGTTGGTACGCCCGATCGTGCGCTCGTCGTGTGCAACCGTGCCAGGCGTGGAGCGATGAGCGGCAACCCCGCAGTACGACGCGGGAATCCGCAGGCTGCCGCCATGGTCCGACCCGGTAGCAAGCGGTGCCATCCCGCACGCGAGCGCAACAGCGGATCCGCCCGAGCTGCCTCCACAGGTCAGTGAGGGATCGAACGGATTGCCGGTGGCGCCGAAGAGCCGGTTCACGGTGTTCGCGCCGATGCTGAGCTCAGGCGTGTTCGTCTTGCCGATGATGACCGCCCCGGCTTCCCGGACCCGTGCCACGATGCCGTCGTCGGCAGTCGGCACATTGCCGGCGAAGGGCACGGCGCCGTAGGTGGTGGTGAGCCCTGCGGTGGCCTGGATGTCCTTGATCGCCACCGGCAGGCCCGCCAGCGGCCCCAATCCGTCGCCGCGGGCGCGTGCGTCGTCGATTGCACGAGCCGTCGCTCGCGCTGCGTCGTCATCGCGGATGACGAGCGCATTCACCGCCTCGTTGGTCGCATCGGCCCGTGCAAGACACGACTCCAGCAGTTCGACGGCCGACAGCTCGGCGGTTGCCATCAACTGCCGTGCCTGGGTCGCGGTGAGATCGCAAGGTTCACCCATCCCCCGGAGCGTGCCACAGCAGCCCGCCACAGGCTGCGCTCAGCTGCCCTCGGTAGTGTGACCGGCCATGAGCAGCGGGGACGGGGCCAGCTCGAGCGGCCGCAAGTCATACGTCAACGAAGTTGTCGTAGTGGGCGCCGGGTTCGCCGGCATGTACATGCTCCACAAGCTGCGCGGGCTCGGTTTCGACACCGTCGTGCTCGAACGGGCCGACGACGTGGGCGGCACGTGGTACTGGAACCGCTACCCCGGCGCTCGCTGCGACATCGAGTCCATGCAGTACTCGTATTCGTTCGACCCCGAACTTGAACAGGAATGGGAGTGGACAGAGCGCTACTCGTCCCAGCCGGAGATCCTGCGCTACGCCAACCATGTCGCGGACCGCTACGACCTACGCCGCGACATCCGCTTCGAGACCACCGTCGAACGCGTCGACTGGGACGACAAGGCCCGCCACTGGAGGCTGCGGACCGACCGCGGCGAATACCGGACGCGTTTCGTGGTCATGGCGACCGGCTGTCTCTCGACAGCGAACACGCCCCAATTCGATGGCATCGATTCGTTCGAGGGCGACACGTATCACACGGGCCGCTGGCCGCATGAGGGCGTGGACTTAGCAGGCAAGTCGGTTGCAGTGATCGGCACGGGCTCGTCCGCAGTGCAGGCGATCCCGGTGATCGCACAGGAGTGCGAGGAGCTGACGGTGTTCCAGCGAACGCCGAATTACTCCATCCCAGCTCGCAACGAGCCGCTCGACCCCCACGAGCAAGGCCAGTGGAAGGCGAACTACTCCGATCTGCGCGCCAAGGCGCTCAAGGAGATGCCGGCCTTCCTCACCCGCCTGCCCCGCTCGGATGATCTCGCCAAAGACGCAGATCCTGACGAGTTCGTCGAACGGCTTGAGCGCCACTGGGAGGTGGGCGGCTTCACGTTCTATTGGGCCTACGGCGACACCGCACTCGATCCGGAATCGAACCAGCGCATCGCTGGATTCGTGCGCGCCAAGATCGCCGACGCCGTCCACGATCCCGAAGTCGCGGCGAAGCTCACTCCGCACAACACCATCGCCTGCAAGCGACCGTGCCTGGACACGAGCTACTTCGAGACCTACAACCTGCCTCACGTACGTCTCGTAGACGTATCAGAGTCGCCGATCGAGTGCATCTCCCCTGCAGGCGTTGTCGTCGACGGCCAGGAATACGCCGTCGATACGATCGTGTTCGCGACCGGCTTCGATGCCATGACCGGGACACTGCTGCGCATGAACGTCACTGGGCGCGGCGGCATCCGGCTGGCCGAACATTGGGATGCCGGTCCTCGCACCTACCTCGGGCTCGGCGTGACCGGCTTTCCGAACCTGTTCACCGTGTCGGGTCCGGGCAGCCCCTCGGTGCTGACCAACATGATCGCGTCGATCGAACAGCATGTGAACTGGATTGCGGAATGCCTCGGTCACCTGCGCGAACACGGCATCGAAACCATCGAGGCGCAGCCGGAAGCCGAGGCGAAATGGGTCGACCACGTCAACGCTGTCGCCGACATGACGCTGTACCCGACGTGTAACTCGTGGTATCTGGGATCCAATATCCCGGGCAAGACACGGGTGTTCATGCCCCTCGTCGGCTTCCCGCCCTACGTTGAGATCTGCGATGCTGCGGCGGCCGACGGTTACCAGGGCTTCGCCTTGGCCTAGACGGCCGTCCACCACACAAGGCTCCAGATGCGATTCACTCCGACGGAACTGACCGGCCCCGAACTCAGCCTCCAGGCTGAGGTGCGCGAGTTCCTGGCAGCCGAACTGCCGCCGGGCTCCCACGAACCCTGCCTGGGAATGGCTGCGGACCACGACCGCGAGTTCTCGGCCAAGATGGCCGCCCGGGGCTGGGTGGGCATGGCGTTACCGTCACGCTGGGGCGGCTCGGACCGCACCGCCGTACAGCGCTTCATCGTGGTGGAGGAGATGCTGCGGTGGGGCGCGCCGGTGGGGCATCACTGGGTGGGCGACCGCCAGACCGGCAACGTGATCCTGAAGTTCGGCACCGACGAGCAGCGTGAGCGATTCCTGCCGCCGATCTGCCGGGGAAAGCTGGGCTTCTCCATCGGCATGAGCGAGCCTGACAGCGGCTCGGATCTGGCGTCGGTGTCGACCCGGGCCGAGCGCGCCGACGACGGCTGGATCGTGAACGGCACGAAGATCTGGACGTCCAATGCGCACATGAACGACTGGTTCATCTGCCTGTTGCGGACCTCACCGATGGAGGACGGCAACAAGCACGCTGGGCTTTCGCAGTTCCTGATCGACCTGCGCTCGCCGGGCCTCGAGATCAGCCCGATCCCATTCCTCGACGGGAGTCACCACTTCAACGAGGTCACCTTCCACGACGTGTATGTGCCCGACACCAATGTCGTCGGCGATCCCGGAATGGGCTGGCATCAGAACACCACCGAGATGGCCTACGAGCGCGGCGGCCCCGACCGCTGGCTGTCGCCGTTCTCGACGGTGGAGCAGCTGCTGCGCGAAACGGCAGGCACGCCGATGGAAGACACGGTGTCGGATCTGTTCGGTGAGCTGGCGGCCCGCTGGTGGAGCATCCGGAACCTGTCGCTGTCGGTGGCGCGGCTGATCGACGAGGGCGAGGCCCCGTCGGTGGAGTCCGCGTTGGTGAAGGAGATGGGCACGCGCTACGAGCAGGAGGTCGTCGAGAAGCTCGTGCAGCTCATCGACGAGGAATACTCACCAGAGTCGGAGTCGCTGTTCGAGCGAATGCTGGCTCAATGCGTGGTGACCTTCCCGGGCAACACGATCCGGGGCGGAACCATCGAGATCCTGCGCTCAGTCGCCTCCAAGGGCCTCCAAGGTCTGCCGGCATGACGGCAGACCCATCAACACAGCCTGCCGGCACGACGGCGCTCGAGCCGGTCGTGGTCGACGAGCTGATCACCGAAACGGCGGACCGGTTGTTCGGCGAGTTGTGCACGCATGAAGCGGTGCAGGCTGCCGAGGACAGCGGCGGCGCACCCGACATCTGGGAGGCATTCCGCGAGACCGGCTTCGACCTCATCGCGGTCCCCGAAGAGTCAGGCGGGTCGGGTGGCACGCTCGCTGAGGCCATGGAGGTGCTGCGTCTGGTCGGCTACCACTCGGCGCCGATTCCAGCCGCTGAGAACGGCATCCTCGGAGGCTGGCTGCTGGCCGAGGCCGGCCTCGAGCGCCCCGACGGTCTGGTCACGGTCGTCCCGCCTCGGCCAGCCGAGGGTGGCTGGTCGGGCGGTGGCGCGTGCTCGGTGAATCTCAACGGCGACGGCACTGCAGTGCTGACCGGCGAAGCCCATCGGGTGCCGTGGGCGCGCAGCGCAGAGGTGATCGTCTGCGTCTGTGCTTGCGATGGGCAGGCAACCGTGGTCGCGGTGCCGGCATCGGAGTGCGAGATCACGCCGCTGCCGAACATGGCCGGCGAGCCCCGCGACACGGTGCGCTTCGATGGTGTGACCGCACGAGCGGCACCTGCGCCCGACGGCGCCGACGCTGGGACGTTGGCGCAGCGCGGCGCTTTGTCCCGGGTGGCACTGATGGCCGGCGCTATCGAGAAGATGTGTCAGCTCACCGTCAGCTACACCAACGAGCGAGTCCAATTCGGTCGCCCCGTGGCGCGATTCCAGGCCGTGCAGCAGCACCTGGTCTGGGCCGCGCAAGATGCAGCGCTGGTCCGCATGGCCGCCGAAGTGGCTGCCCGGGAGGCCACCCGCGGCGACGCGCCGTTCGAGATCGCCGCAGCGAAGCTCGTCGCCAACCAGGCGGCTGCTCGGGCGACAAAGGCCTGCCACCAGGCCCACGGCGCCATGGGCATGACCCAGGAGTACCCACTGCACCACTTCAGCCGCCGCCTGTGGAGCTGGCGCAAGGAATACGGCTCCGACGCCCACTGGTCGGCCGTGCTCGGCAACATGGCCACCAGCATCGGCGCCGACGGCCTCTACCCCCTCATCACCTCCGGCACCGCAGCCCTACAGTGACTGGTGACAGGCACCGGTAGGGAGGTGGCTGTGTCGCCGACGAACTCCGAGATCATCTTCGAGATCAGTGATGACGAAGTCGACGGCGGATACTCTGCCAGCGCACTTGGGTACGGCATTCACACCCAGGCGGAGACGATCGAGGAAATGCGCGACAACATCCGCGAAGCGGTTGAGTGCTACTTCGACGACGCGTCGGCACGCTCTCGCATCATCCGGCTGCCCGAGATGTCGACCTTCCCGGACTCGTAAAATCTAGGGAACTATTTACGCTGAATATCGGGAATAAGTAGCGCGAAATAGCGGGAATCGAGATCTGCGACCTAGACTGGTGCCATGAGCCAGTACGTGCTCAGGACAGCGGACACCCTGATCGCCGACTATCTGGCCGAGCTGCCTGCGGTGCTGGTCATCGGACCACGCGCTTGTGGCAAGACGACGACGGCGCGTCGCTACGCCCGCACCGTCGTGTGCTTGGACTCTGACGAGGCCGCCGCATTCCGTGCGAACCCGGACGCTGCGCTGCGGGAGCGAGACGAGCCGGTGCTGCTCGATGAGTGGCAGATGGTGCCCGACGTGCTCGGTGCAGTGAAACGTGCCGTGGACACCGATCGCCGCCCTGGACGGTTTCTCATCACCGGCTCGTTTCGCTCCGATCGCGACGATCGTTTCTGGCCGGGAACAGGCCGTGTGGTCGTGCTGCGTATGTACCCGCTGAGCGTGGCCGAGCAGCGGCAACGAACACAGAGCACCTTCATCGACCGGGTGGTAGCGGGCGAGCCACTGTCAGCAGGTGACCGAGCGCCGATGGACCTGCGGGACTATGTGGAGCTTGCGGTGTGTGGTGGCTTTCCCGAGCCGGCTCTCGAGCTTGGCCCCCGCACCGGGCGTGCGTGGCTCGGGAGCTACGCCGACCAGATTGCTTTGCGTGACGCCCGCATCTACAGCCAAGCGCCTGACGCAGCCCGCCTGCAGCGGTACCTGCAGGCGTATGCGGAGAATTCGGCAGGAACACCGAGCCACAAGACGCTGTACGACGCAGCGGGCATCAGCCGCAAGACCGCTGTTGCCTACGACGGGCTGCTAGCCGACCTGATGGTGACCGACGATCTACCGGCGTGGTCGACGAATCGCTTGAAGCGCATGAGCCGGGCGCCGAAGCGCTACGTGATCGACTCAGGGCTCCTTGCCGGCATCCTGCGCGTAGGCATCGACGATGTGCTCGCGTCCGGCGACCTGATCGACCGCTTTATCGACACTTTCGTTGTCGCTCAGCTGCGTGCAGAAGCTGCTGCCTCGACCACGCGTTACCGCCTGATGCATCTGCGCAGCGGCGACGGGCGCCGCGAAGTCGACATGGTGGCAGAGCTCGGAGGCGGCCGAATCATTGGCATCGAGATCAAGTCGGCCGCGGCGGTGAGCCGTTCCGACGCCCGGCACCTCCAATGGCTGCGCGACTCGATGGACGAGCGCTTCGTCGCGGGCATCGTGTTCCACACCGGGCGCGACACCTTCGACCTCGCCGACCGCATCACCGCAGTGCCGATCTCAGCCCTGTGGGCCTGAGATTCCAAGCTGCCGACGCTGACGACTTGACGACCCTTCCGGAATCTGCGCAAGGCGACATCCCACGACGGCTGGCATGGCAGTGATGGAGCATCCGGTGACCTGAGCGCTCCGCGGGCGGCGCATCTACGCTCGCCGCCATGAACGGACTTGACACCGCTGACAGTGCATTCGACGAATTCGGCCGGTACGGGGACATCTCGGTCAACCTGAGCGACGACCACGTGGCGGTCGTGGAGATCCACCGGCCACCGCACAACTTCTTCGATCTGGAGCTGATCGACGGATTGGTCGCCGCCTTCGGTGACCTCGACGCAGAGGACGGTTGCCGAGCCAGCGTGCTGTGCGCCGAGGGCAAGAACTTCTGCGCTGGCGCCCAATTCGGTTCCGGGGGGCGCGGAGGCGAGATCACAGCAACGAACGCTGACGGAAGCCCGCGGCACCTCTACGACGCTGCCTTCGACCTCTTCTCGAAGCGCAAGCCAGTGGTCGGGGCCGTCCAGGGCGCTGCAGTCGGCGGCGGACTCGGCGTGGCGTGCTTCCCGGACTTCCGCGTCGCCGCGCCCGAGGCCCGCTTCACTGCCAACTTCGCCCGGCTGGGCTTCCATCACGGATTCGGGCTGACCGTCACCTTGCCAATGTTGGTCGGCCACCAGCGAGCAATGGAGCTGCTCTACACGGGCAGACGAGTCAAGGGTGACGAAGCTGTCGAGATCGGTCTGGCGGACAAGCTGGTGCCGCTGGAGGGACTGCGCTCGGCTGCATACGACTTGGCTTGCGAGATCGCAGGGTCTGCTCCGCTAGCCGTCGAGTCCATCCGGAACACGATGCGAGGCCACCTGGCGGACGCCATCAAGGCTGCGACCGACAACGAGAAGGTCGAGCAGGACCGCCTGCGCACCACCAACGACTGGCGTGAGGGCGTTAGCGCCATGAACGAGCGCCGCACGCCGAACTTCACCCGCAGCTGATGGCAGATCCCTCGTCGAAGCCAGCCAGCGCTCTGGTCGCCGACGACATTCGAACGGCCCTCGACGGCCTGCTTGAACGCCGCACCGACCAGACTCGGCTGACCTCGATGGGGGCAGGCAGCGACGACCTCGACAACGGTCGGGCCTACCTGGCCGCAACCGTGGAGGGCGGCTGGCACGTACCGACCTGGCCGGCCATCCACGGCGGCCGGGATGCGTCCCCGGCCGAGAACCAGCTCATCGGCTCCGTACTGCGCGAGTACGTGGTGCCCGACCTGTACCCGTTCGCAATCGGGCTCGGCATGGTTGGCCCCGCCCTGCTGGCGCACGGGACCGCCGAGCAGCAGGATCGCTGGCTGCGACCGATCGCGTCAGGAGCCGAAATCTGGTGCCAGATGTTTTCCGAGCCCGAAGCTGGCTCGGACCTCGCCAACGTGGCCCTGAGCGCTGAGCGAGACGGCGATGTGTGGCGTCTGGGCGGCCAGAAGACGTGGACCAGCCGTGCGATGTGGGCCGAATGGGGAATCTGCTTGGCCCGCACCGACCCCGCACAGCCCAAGCACAAGGGCCTGACGATGTTCGTGGTGGCCATGGACGCGCCCGGAGTCGAGGTACGGCCGCTGCGCCAGATGAACAATGACGCGCACTTCAGCGAGGTGTTCGTGGACGACGCTGTCGTGGCTGACGAGTGGCGCGTCGGCGATGTGGGCGAAGGCTGGCGGGTTGCCATGACGATCCTGGGGCACGAACGGGCCGGAGCCGGCAGCAGAGGAGGCGGTGACGGTGCGAAGCGGGGAACCCGTGTCCCGCCGTGGATCGCCGACCTCGTCAAGCTTGAGGCGTTGGGCGGCGATGTCCGGCGAGCCGAGGCAGTTTCCGTCTACGCCGCAGACATGGCGTCGCGCTGGACGGCGCAGCGGGCGGCCGACGAGGCTCGGTCAGGCGGCAGTCCCGGGCCGGCCGGCAGCGGCGCGAAGCTGCGAACGGTTTCGTCGTACAAGCGACGCTCCTACCTGGCGAATCGCGCCGCTGGTGCTGCGGGCATGCTCGAAGACGGTCACGGCTACATCGAGACGGTGACGGCACCGTCGATGTCGATCCGGGGCGGCACCGACGAGATCCAACGCAACATCCTGGGTGAGCGGGTGCTCGGCTTGCCGGGCGAGCCGCGCCTCGACCGCGATGTGCCCTGGCGCGATTCCCGAAAGGGAATGCTGTAAGCGCGTGAGCGGGGTGGCACAGACGCCATAACTGCGGAGGCGGCAGGGAACTCTGCGAGGTTGGAACCTGCTGGATTCCCGGAGCAGAGGACCCTGCCGCCTCCGCAGCGGGCACGGCTATTCGCGCGGCCTCCGATGGAGACTCGTGTAGACACGCGCTTGCATGAGCGACTTTCCCACCACCTACGGCGAGGTGATGTTCCTCGAAGAACACGGTCCCGATACCTACGTCGGGGTGAGTCCGGAGTACATGTGGGGCCGCATCTATGGCGGCCAGGTCATTGCTCAAGGCCTGTGGGCGGCATTCCAGACGGTGGACGAGACGTTCGTGCCGCATTCGGTCCACGCGTACTTCATCCGCGGCGGCACGCTCGACGAGCCGGTCCGCTACGAAGTCGACCGGCTACGCAACGGGCGATCGTTTTGCACACGTGCCGTCGTCGCCCGGCAAAGCGGTGGCGCAATCCTGAACCTGTCGTGCTCGTTCCACGTTGCCGAGCAGGATGCCCAAGTACAGACGGCGCGAATCCCGCTAGCACCCGATCCGGAGGATTGCCGCAACACCGACGAGGAACGGTGGCCCTGGATCATGGAGCGCCGACCGCTGGTCAGCTATCCCGGGGCCGGCCAATCGATGGGCTGGGTACGCATCGTCGACCCCATCAACGACGATCCCCGCCTGCACATCTGCGGCTTGGCGTTCACGTCCGACGCGATCCAGTTCAACGCCGCTCGATCGCTGCATCCCTTGCAGGTGACCCGCGAGCGGTACCAGGAGACGTTCATGGGTGCATCGCTGGACCACGCCATGTGGTTCCACCGCCCCATGCGGGCCGACGAATGGCATCTGTACCAATTCGACTGCCACGGCCTCACGGGCGCCCGAGGGATGACGGTCGGGAACCTCTTCTCCCCCGATGGCCGCCACATCGCGACCATCGCCCAGGAAGTGCTCTTGCGCGAGCGCCGTCCGCAGTCCTAGCAGGAGCGCGGATAGGCAATCCCTCGGTTGTCGAACCTGTTGTCTTCCGCTCTCGTTCGCTGCGCTCACGGGCCGCTCGGGCCACGGCTTCGCCGCCTATCGGCTCAGCCTCCCCGCAGGAGCAGCCGGAGTTGAACTCAGCTGGGGGCAGCGGCAGGGGGCAGCGCCTGAACTGGAAGCGACCGGGTTGGCAACCACCACGTTGTCGCGGACCTCGTTGTCGCCGGTCTTGACGTACCACTCCCATTCGACACCGGCCGGATCGGTGACCCAGGTCTCGACCTTGTCGGCGTAGCAGCACATGGTCTCGTCGACGCCGGTCGTCTCCAGGCCGGCCGCGGTGAGGCGCCGTTGCGCTGCAAACACCTCATCGTCCGACGTGGTCTCGACGCCGAGATGGTTGATCGTGCCGCCGTCGCCCGGCGACTCGAACAGCACAAGCTTCAACGGCGGTTCGTCGATGGCGAAATTCGCGTATCCGTCGCGCCGCTTCGCAGGTTCCGTGCCGAACAATCGCGAGTAGAAGTCGACGGCCTGGTCGATGTCGTCCACGTTGAGCGCCAGTTGCAACCTCATGGGATCACACTACGGCGAACGCCATGCATCGCGAAGGACGATCCCGGACATCTGTAGGTGCGTGCCAAGACCGGGCAGCGGAACCCGATCTCCCGCTCGTGTTCGCTGTACTCACGAGCCGCCCGGCCTCTAAGGTGCGCCGCTGTGACCCCGCCAAGGCAGCTCAACCCCGCACAGCTCGCGGCAGCCGACGCGCTCTCGGGCTTCTACGCGAACGGCGGTGACGTGCCGACTGGGGTGTTTGCCGATCTGGGCTTCGAGGACGGGCTTGGGATCCAGTGCGAGATGCAGCGACGAGCGGTCGCGAATGGCGCTGCGCAAGCAGGCTGGAAGGTGGGTCTCACGTCGGATCGCGCACGCACTGCCGTTGGTATCGATGACCGCCCATTTGGGCACGTCAATCGCGTGCTCGAATCGCCAGGCTCGATCCCGTCGGCAGAGATCAACAAGGTGAGCATCGAGCCCGAGATGTGTTTTGTGATCGGCGAGCGCATCGCGGGTGACGATGTCGATCCGGCCTCGGTGCCCGCCCGCATCTCACAGGCCTGCGCCGGCTACGAGGTGAACGAGGCGCGGATCAACATCGGCGGGAACCTCGCCATGCTTGTCGCCGACAACCTGACGAACTGGGCCATCGTGCAGGGTTCCGGCGTGGCCGCCCCGGTCGCCGTAGATCTCGACCGCTGCGTGGTGACGGTCTCGTGCGATGGCGAAGAGCGCTTCAGCTGCACGGCCGCGGACGAGGTCGACAACCCCTACCTGTCGATCGCCCGGCTCGCCGCCACACTGCACCGGCACGGCATGGCCCTCGAGGCGGGTCAGAGCGTCATCACCGGTGCCTACGCCCGCTTCCGGGTTGAACCTGGTCAGACCTGGACGGCTCACTACAGCGGCATCGGAGTCGTGGAGGCGACCATCTCATGAGTTCTGCAATACCCGGACCGACGATTCTGGAAGTGCCCGACGGGCCGCTCAACGTGCTCGTCACCAAGACGCTGACGCTGCCCGACGTCAGCGAAGCTGACGAAGCCGCAATCCGTTCCGCGGCCGGGCCAGGCGCCGTGGTGAACATCGCGGACCGGCCTCGAGACGGCGTTCCCTTGGCGGCAGACGCACAGGTGATCCTCGGCATCGTGCCCGAGTGGCTGTTCGATGCAGCGCCGAACCTGCGCTGGATCCATGCAACGGCATCAGGCGTCGACATGTTCATGTACCCGAAGTTCCTCGCCAGTGACGTCGTGCTCACTGGCGAGAAGGGCTTGGTCGGCAGCCACCTCGCGGACCATGCGTTCGGCCTGCTGCTGGCGCTGGTCAGGCGCATCGCTACTGCGGTGAAGCTCGGTCCCGAGGGATGGGACAACGACCTCCGGGAGCGGATGCGCTACAGCGAGCTGGAGCTCGAAGGCCTGACCATGGGCATTCTGGGATTCGGCGGCACGGGCCGGCATATCGCCCGCCGGGCAGTCGCGTTCGGCATGAACGTTCAGGCGATGGACCTGTACCCCGTCCCACCTGATGAGGGCGTCGAGACCGTCGGCGGGCCTGAATCGCTGAGCGACATCGTGGCCACGAGCGACGTACTGGCAGTGGGCCTGCCCCTGACCGGCGACACCCGGTCAATGTTCGACGACGACATGTTCGCGTTGATGCCCGATGGGGCGATCCTGCTCAACGTGACCCGCGGCGAGATCATCGACGGACCGGCGCTGGAACGTGCGCTGGCCGAGGGACGCATCGGCGGGGCGGCTCTCGATGTCGCACCCACCGAGCCGTTGCCCGCCCACAGCCCGCTGTGGGGGTTCGACAACTGTGTCATGACACCCCATACCGCTGGAGCGAGCCAACACCGCGCACGGCGCAACCTGAAGCGGTTCTGCCGCAATCTGGTGGCATTGCGGGAAGGTCGCCCGCTGGAGGGCGTCGTCGACAAGCAGACGGGGTTCTGAGCCGGCGTACTCATTGCACAGCCGTCCTGCTCGCTGTGCATCGAACGACGGCTCAGACCACCCAAGAACCCGGCACCAATACTTCGACACCGATCTGTCATGCAAAATCCGACTGGACAGGTCGGGATTCACCGGTACAGTGCTGCCGCTCGGCACCGAGGCCGAGGAAGGCATGGCCCGCCTCATGGGGCGTAAGAAATGGAGGTCGCCATGAGCGACTCAATCGAAACCCAGAACGAGCAATGGGGTTTCGAAACCCGAATGATTCACGCGGGCCAAGCGCCTGACAGCGCCACCAACGCCCGCGCCGTCCCCATCTACCAGACAACGTCATTCACGTTCGACAGCTCCGAGCATGCTCAGAATCTGTTCGGTCTGGCGGAGATCGGGAACATCTACACGCGGATCATGAATCCAACCCAGCACGTGCTCGAGGAGCGCATCAGCGCGCTCGAGGGCGGAGTACGCACTGCGGTCAGTCTGCCCGGAGCGTTGGCGGTGTCGTCAGGGCAAGCCGCGGAAACGCTGGCAATTCTGAACCTGGCTGAGTCGGGCGACCACCTCGTGGCGAGCCCGTCGCTGTACGGAGGCACCTACAACCTGTTCCACTACACGCTGCCGAAGATGGGCATCGAGGTCACCTTCGTGAACGACCCCGACGACCTCGACGAGTGGCGCGCATTGACGCGGGACAACACACGGGCCTACTACGGCGAGACCATCGGCAACCCCAAGAACGACATCTTGGATTTCGAAGGCGTTTCGGCGGTCGCCCATGAGGTCGGCGTCCCGCTGATCGTGGACAACACGGTTCCCTCGCCGTACCTGTGCCAGCCCCTGGCACACGGCGCGGACATCGTGGTGCATTCGGCCACCAAGTTCATCGGCGGTCACGGCACTTCCATCGGCGGCCTGATCGTCGACGGCGGCGCGTTCGACTTCGGCGCCTCTGGGCGTCATGCGATGTACACGGAGCCCGATCCGAGCTACCACGGACTGGCCTACTGGCCGGCTCTGGGCGCTGGCGCGTACATCCTGAAGGCGCGAGTGCAGCTGCTGCGCGACATCGGCGCTGCGGTATCTCCGATGAATGCCTTCCTGTTCCTGCAGGGCATCGAGACGCTGTCGCTTCGCATGGAGCGTCACGTGTCGAACGCGGTGCAGGTTGCGAAATACCTCGAAGCCCATCCGCGAGTCGAGTGGGTGCTGTACGCAGGACTGGATTCGAGCCCCTACAACGAGCGGGCGCGCAAGTACCTGCCCAAGGGAGCGGGATCGGTGCTGGCGTTCGGAATTGACGGCGGCGTCAAAGCCGGTCAGAAATTCGTGGAAAGCCTCAGCCTGCACAGCCATGTCGCCAACATCGGCGATGTGCGCAGCCTGGCGATCCACCCGGCCAGCACGACGCACAGCCAGCTGACTCCGGCTGAGCAGTCCGACACCGGCGTCCAGCCGAACCTGGTTCGTCTCTCGGTCGGCATCGAGACCATCGACGACATCATCGCCGACCTCGACACCGGCTTCGAGGCCGCAACGTCGATCTGAAGTCGGGAACATACCGCGGTCGGCGCTCACTGCCGGCCGACGGGATTAACGGACGGCGCCAGCGTCTCGCAGGGCAGCGATCTCGTCGGGTTCCAACCCGAACTGGGCCAAGATCTCGTCCGTGTGCTCGCCCTTGGTCGGGCTGTGTCGGCGAATATCGCCGGACACACCATCGATCTGGGTGGCATTGCGCACGATGCGAATGTCGCCAGCAGTTGGGTGATGCACCGGCGCGGCCATGCCGAGATGCTGAACCTGCGGATCGGCAAACGCTTCGGCCACCGTGTTGACGCGCCCGCACGGGATACCCGCGGCGTTCAACCGCTCGACCCACTCGTCGCAGGTGGCGCCAGCGAGGCGCTCGCTGATGATGGCGTTCAGCTCGGTGCGGTTGGCCGAGCGCGACTTCGTCGACGAGAAGCGTCCGTCGTCGGGCAGATCCGGGCGACCGATCTCTGCGCAGAACGCCTGCCACAGGCGGCCTCCGGGAGCGGCGATGTTGATATGCCCGTCGGCAGCCTCATAGGTCCCCATCGGGATCATCGTGGGATGGTCGTTGCCGGCCTGCGGCGGGTCCTCCCCCGCCACCGTCCAACGGGCGGCTTGAAAATCGAGCATGCCGATCATCGACTCAAGCAGTGATGTGTGCACCCAGCGGCCCATGCCGGTCCGGGATCGTTCGATCAGCGCCACCAGCACTCCGATGGCGAGCTGCAACCCGGCCGTCACGTCGCTGATTGCCACACCAGCTCTCACTGGGCCGTGCCCCGGCAGGCCAGTGACCGCCATCATCCCGCCAAGGCCTTGAGCAATCTGGTCGACGCCGCCACGCGTTGCGTAGGGGCCCTCCTGGCCGAAACCGGAGATCGAGCCCATGACGAGTGCCGGGTTCAGTGAGTGCAAGGTCTCCCAATCGAAACCCAGCCGGTACTTGACCGTCGGTCGCAAGTTCTCGATCAGCACATCAGCAGATTGCACGAATCGGTGCAGCAGGTCGCGGCCTGACGGGTGCTTGAGATCGATCACCACGGACCGTTTGTTGCGATGAATATTGAGATGGTCGGGCGATTGCTCGCGGCTCTCCTCGAAACTGCCGCCAGGTGCGTCGACCCGGATCACGTCGGCACCCCAGTCCGCCAGCTGGCGCACGGCGGTGGGACCTGCCCGAGCAATGGTCAGGTCGAGCACGACGAAGCCCACAAGCGGGAGGGTCTGCTCGCCGGCCGCAGGGCCAGGTGCTGATGCCTGGCTCACAGCCTCAACTGTTCGCAGGGTCTGCTTGGGCACCACGCACGAGCCGGCCGGGACGGTCACCGGTGAACTCGCCGTCGGTCGACACCTCGGTTCCTGCCACGAACGTGTGCCGGTAACCCGTCGACCGCTGGATCAGGCGCTTGCCGCCGCTCGGCAGGTCGTACACCAGTTGCGGCGGTTCCAAACCGAGTGCGTCGAAGTCGACAATGTTGAGATCGGCGCGGCACCCCGGCGCCAGCAGGCCGCGGTCGGCCAGCCCATAAGCCAGCGCGTTGGCCCGGGTCTGCTTGTGCACCAGGTACTCCAAGGGCAGCCCCTCGCCACGGGTGCGATCCCGAGCCCAGTGGGTCAGCAGGTACGTGGGATAGGACGCGTCGCAGATCGTGCCAACATGCGCTCCCGCATCGCCGATCCCGCAGATCGTGTAAGGGTCCGCCAGCATCTCGCGGATCACTTCGAGGCTTCCGCCGGTGTAGTTCTCGAAGGGGTACAGCAAGAGGGCGTCGCCGTCGCCGTCGGACAACAGATCCAGAGCCAGCTCCCATGGACTCATGCCAAGATCCGCCGCGCGGGCGGCTACCGAAGCACGTGGGTCGGGTTCATAGTCGGGCACCTCACCGAGCTCGAAGGCGCGTGTGAGGGCGTAATCCATCCACTTGCTGAATCCGTCGACCGGCCGCTCCGAGACGAGCGCGCGCCGCAGGGCCTCGTTGTTGCGCATACGGGCTGCTCGCTCGGGCGTCGGCAGGTGGGCAATCTCTCGATAGGCCGGGTGGTTTCCGAAGGGATTCACCGACACATCCAGTCCAAGCAGCACGCTGATCGGCCGGCAGCCCACCTGTCCGTTGGCGGCGATGCCGTCGGCGTTGGCAGCATGGATGTCCGCCAGCGTCTCGCGCCACAACTCGGGCGAATTGTCCACCTGCAACAACAGGACCGACAGCGGGCGTCCCGAGAGCTCCGCCGCAGCCCGCAGCGTCGCGAACTCGCCGGGTCCGAAGTCGGAGTTAACCTGCAGCACCCCAGCATCCGCGTGTCGCATCGCACGGGCGACGGCCGCCAGTTCGGGATCGCCCGCCGACAGGGACGGCGTCAGGCGACCGTCCGCGGCCTTGTGCTTGGTGGTACGGCTGGTGGTGAAACCGAGCGCTCCCGCCTCCAAGGCCTCGGTGACGAGCGTGGTGATCCGGTCCAGCTCATCGGCGGTCGGCACTTCGGCATGGTCGGCACCTCGATCTCCCATCACGAAGAACCGCAGCGCCCCGTGCGGCAGCTGGCTGCCGATGTCCATGACCCGAGGTGTCCCTTCGAGAGCGTCGAGGTACTCCGGATAGCTGGTCCAGCAGAAGTCGATGCCGTCGGCGAGGACGGTTCCAGGAATGTCCTCGACACCTTCCATCAGGTTGATGAGGTAGTCCTCGGTGCCCGGCCGGACCGGGGCAAACCCGACGCCACAATTGCCAAAGATCGCCGTGGTCACTCCGTGCCACGACGACGGCGTCATCTCTGGATCCCAGGTGGCCTGGCCGTCGTAGTGCGTGTGAATGTCCACCCAGCCCGGGAGCACGAGTTGCCCGTCGGCATCGATCTCGCGTTGACCCCGGGCGGCCACCTCGCCCACCTCGACGATCGTGCCCCCGTCGATGGCCACGTCCGCCGTTCGCGGTGGGCCGCCGCTCCCGTCCACCACAGTCCCGTTACGGATCACGACCTCAGCCATGGTCCCGAGCGTAGTGAGTGCCGCCAATCGGGAGCCGGGGCTGGCCGATCTCCTTGCGGGGTCAGGTCCCCGGCGCGTCTTGCGGGCCAGTCGATTCGGTAGGCGAGGACCGCGCCCTGCTGCGGCGCCCCACGAGAAACCCCGCTCCCCACGACAGGTGCATGACGGCGAACGCTGCGGCCCCGCGAAGGCGATCTGCGAGCGCGGGAAGGCGGGGGCCAAGGCGTGCTGCGGCCAGCGCGCAGGCGCTCAGGTATGCGCCGGGCAGAATCCCCCCACGCAAACGGCCCCGCACCAGTTCGAGCGCTGAGAGCACGAGGCCGACTACGAGCGCCGGCGCCGCAAGCTGCCGCGGCTGCGTCGAGCGCGGGTGGCGACTGATCACCACCCGCTTCCAAACGCCGTAGTCGTAGTACTGGCGTACCAGTCCCGCCCAGCTGGTTCGAGGCTGGTAGTCCACGACCAGGCTGGGGTCGAGCCACACCACATGCCCCTGTTCGCGCAGGCGCCAGTTCAGCTCGTAGTCCTGATTTCGTTCCAACGACTCATCGAAACCGCCCACGGACGCAAGCACGGCAGGGTCGAACACACCCAGGTACACGGTGTCGGCTGGCCCCTCGTGACTGCCGTGCCGGAATGCGGCCGGACCCCCGCCGAACCGCGAGGACACGGTTGCCGCGATGACCCGACTCAAACCACGCTGCCCGACCGGTCGCTGCACACCGCCGACATTCGCTGCGCCGGTGCGCGCCAAGGTCACAACCGCCCGCTCCACGTAGTCAGGGGGCAGCCTGGCCTGCGCGTCAACCCGCACGATGACGTCGCCGGCAGCAGCGCCGATCGCGAGGTTGAGACCCGACGACGTCGTGCCAGCATGGTTCTCGACAATCTGCAGCGGCCACTTGCAACTGGCCTCTGAAGCAACACGATCGGTCCCGTCACTGCTCGGCGCCACGGCCACGATGACTTCCAGCGGCCCGCCAAAGGTCTGCGCGCTCACCGCATCGAGACATTCGGGCAGATCGCACGCACAGTTGCGCGCCGGAATCACCACAGAGACGTGCCGCCCGTTGTCCGTCTGTGCGTCGCTCACCGGGCGTTGCGGCGAGCCATAACGACGAGGCTCTTCGCCATGATCTCCCAGTCGAGTACCGGCGACCAGTTGACGACGTACTGCAGGTCGTGACCGAGCTTGTAGCCCGGATCGGTTTGGTAGTGGCCCTGCGTCTGTGCGAGCCCCGTGATACCGGGCGGCACGTCGTGACGTCGGCCGTAACCGGCAATCTCGCGTTCCAGCCGGGCGACGAATTGGGGCCGCTCGGGTCGGGGCCCCACCAACGACATCGTGCCGACCAGCACGTTCCACAGCTGCGGCAGCTCGTCGAGCCGGGTGCGGCGCAGCCAACCCATACCTCTCATGACCCGTGGGTCGTTCGAGGCAGCGAGCACAGGCCCATTGCTCTCCGCGTCACGCGTCATAGTGCGGAACTTGAGCAGTACGAACGGCGCTCCTCCACGGCCCACTCGCTCCTGCCGATACAGCACACCTCGACCACCACCGATTCTCACGTACAAGGCGACTGCTGCGGTGAGCGGCAGAGTGAATGGGGCGAGGAGCAGCAGGTACGCGAGATCGAGCAGTCGCTTGAAGCGCAGGCGGCACATCGGCAATGCATGCTCCCGCAGCGCCACAAACGGCATGCCCCCGATCTGTCGGCTGCGCTGTAGTCCCAGCAGCGTGTCAGCTGGTGTGATGCGGCGAAAGACACTGATGTTGCGCAGTTCCAGTTCATCGAGCGGCGCGGGATAGATGGCGTCGAGAGGCTGTCCGGACAACAGCAGCAGTTCGGTGGCAAGCAGGCGATCTGCTTCGGGGAGGATCAGGGTGGGGTCGGTCAGGCTGCCGACGACCACGGCGTCGGCCTCAGCGTCGGCAAGATGCTCGCGAGCTGAGTCGATATCGGCCGGGGTGCCCATCAGCAGCATCCGAGGCTTGCCGGTGCGCAGCTGACGGACGCGCCGGGCCCCCCAGCGATTGAACGAGATCAGCACGGCACCGGCTACCGCCAACACCACCAGGTTTCCCCGTGGCATGAGGTAGCGACCCGTCAACAAGGTGACCGTGGCGTCGCCGCCCACCGCCATGAACGTCAGCAGCATGGCTCGCGGAAGCCAGGGCCGATGTCCGAGCCGTTGCTCGAACTCGTACAGACCGCCGAAGTAGTAGACGGTCATGTGCAGGGCGGTGGCGACGGCAAAGCCGATCAGGTAGTGGGTCCGCGGATAGGTCGGCCAGTCCAGGCCGAATCGCACAACGGTGATGGCCACCATCAGGCCGAACAGCGTCACCGCATCGACGACGTAGAGGAACCGGAATCCCTGACGGCTCGATCGATGCCATTCCGGCGGCGCAGCCAGCGTCATCTCGTGTGCATGATTGGCCGCGACGCGTGGCTGGGTGCGGGACTGGACCTTCACGCGAAACAACCCATCGCTCGCTCTACCGTCGCGCACCCTGTCGGCCGGCGAAGGTGCAGTCCGCAAACTATCGCTCCCGCCGACTTCAACGGTCTCGGAAATGGGGCCGATGGGCATACGCCTCCCGTTGGCCAATGCGACAGCAAGGCTACGCTGCGCTCCCTCGACCGCTCGGTGCGTCACAGTCTGCGGTCCTCTCGGTCGCGTTCTCCTGGCCCAACCAATGCGGATGGAGAGGCCAACGATGACGACATCCCAACGGCGCGTGACACACCTTCTCTCTGGTTGGACTGTGGTGGCCGTCATCTGCGTCGGGGTGTTCGCTGTGTGGGCGCCCGATCTCGATCTGCCGCTCGGCAACAGCGACGATGGTCGCATCTTCGGCCGTGCAGGACTCCAAGCACGGAACTACTGGGAGTTGGGACCGGTGGAGTCCCGGTTCGGCGCAGTGATGGATCCATACATCCGCGCCGAATTCGAAATCCCACCTCGCACGGATCCGCCCCCCGCCTCAGTCACCTATGCGCATCACCCACCGCTGCGACTGTTCATCACGATCGCCTCCATCGGAGTCTTCGGCGACAATCTTCCAGCCCTGCGTATCACCGACTTCCTGATAGGCGCAGCGACGGTCGCTCTCATGGCCGCTGTGCTGCGCGTGGTCGGAATGAGTTGGGGACCGACGTTGCTCGCTGTGTTGGTCATGTCGAGCACGGGCTTTTTCTACGTCTTTGCACGTCACGGCATCAGCTTCTCGTTGCTCTTGGCCCTGACCGCCACGGTCGCGAAATTGCGTCAGATCGAGCGACCGCCGCGCTGGGCGTTAGCCGGAGCCGCCGCGCTCGCGGCGTTCACTGCGTTGCACTCGTGGATTGCCATCGCCTCGCTCGGCCTTCTGGTGCCTTGGCTGTTTATCGGAACCATCCAGCGACGGCGACAGGGCGAGAACCCAGGCTCGACCCCACCTCGCAGCCTCGGTCAGTTGGCGCGCCTCGGTTGGTCGCCCTCACTTGTCGCGATCTTCGCCGGCGCGGTCGCAGGTGGGTTGCTGACGGCAGCGTGGTTGCTCAACGCCACCGACATCTCCGAACTCAGCGAACGGATCGCGTTCCGCACCGGAACCGATGTCTCGACAGCGATCGAGCAGAGAAACTTCAGCTTCGGGGAGTTCCTGTCACGCCAGTGGCGTTTCGCGAGCCACGAACTCATGACCTCGTGGTGGTTGAGGCTGCTGTTGCTACCAGCGCTCGTGGCTGCGTTCGTCGACCGTCGCACCCGTGGCCCGGCGCTCGTCACCCTTGCTGTCGCAGCTTCGCTGACATTTGTCTTCCAGCAGGGCGCTTGGATCCATCGTCTCTGGAATTTCCCTTGGCTTGCTCCGACTGTCATCGGAGTGGCTGCGCTTGCCGACTGGGTCCGGCGTGCCCTGAAGGGCCCAGCCGCAAAGCTGCGCTGGCCGCTCGGCCTTGCCGCTGCAGTGGTCCCGGCGATCACCCTGGCCTTCGTCGTAACAGGACCGACAAGGGACTTCTACCTGACCGATCCGGCCGACGCCGGAGCGGTTCTGGAGCGAGCCACGGCGACGGCGCCTGAGGTCGCTGAAGCTGAACTCATTTGGATCACGTCGGGCCTGTCGACAGCCCGGTGGGCCTCCTACTATCTTGATTTGCCCGTGTGGTCGCTGGATGAGAGCAAGCTCGACGACGTCATCGCATCGGACTTAGTGCTCCTCCGCAATGATCGCATTCCCGAATTCGTCCCCGAGGCTGCAATGGCAAATGCGCTGGCGATTGGCGAGTCCTACACGCTGATCACTGCCGAGGAGTTGGTCGAGTGAGCCAGCCCATACCTCCTGCCGATATCCGGGGCAACGACTGGCGCTCGCTTCCCGCGGCTCCAGCGGAGCATTTCGTGCCAGAGCGCTCGGTCAGCGTTGTGATTACCTACTTCGAGGCACCCGAGGCTCTCGAACTGACTCTTGCTGCCCTCGAGAGGCAGACGTACCCACGCGACCTCTTCGAGGTAGTAGTCGTCGACGACGGTTCACGGGTACCGCTGGAGACACCGTCACATTGCCCGTTCGAAATCCGAGTCGTGCACCAAGAGGATTTGGGTTTCGGCCTCGCGAGGGCCCGGAACACCGGGGTCCAAGCCGCTTCGAACGACATCATCGCGTTCCTGGACTGCGACATGATGCCCGAAGCCGGCTGGATGGCTGGGCACGCCCGCTGGCATCACGCCGCAAGCGACGTCCTGACGCTCGGTTTTCGGGCCCATGTCGACGTTGCAGGCATCGACGCAGACGCCGTCAGGAATCGAATCGGGTCGCTGTCCGACCTGTTCGAAGGCCGCGCAGTCGACAGACCGGAATGGATCGAGTTCCACATGGTGCGTACCAATGAGCTCACCTCCGACGCCGACGATCTTTTTCGTGTCGTAACTGGTGGGAATCTTGGTGTTTCCCGATCATTTTTCGAACTTGTGGGCGGCTACGACGAATCGTTCACCCAGTGGGGTTGCGAGGACACTGAATTCGGATACCGAGCCTTTACACGCGGCGGCGTACTCGTCCCGGCGCGCAGCGCGATGTGCTGGCATCAAGGGCCGGGGGCGGCGCCGAGCAGCAACGAGAAGGCCAGCCTCGAGCTCCAACGGGCCAAGATCTCTCAGCTCATCGCGCACCACGGCTTCAGGCAGGCGAAGCCGGGCCGAAGCTTCTCGGTGCCGCAGTACGTGGTGACCGTGACTCCCGGCAGCGCTGATCCCGAGACACTGCTCGACACGGTCGAGCGCATTCTGGGCAGCACCCTGCACGACCTTGTTGTCTGGATCAACGAGTCTCCGCACAGCCGCGCCGGCAACGACCCGGAGTATGAGCGCCTCCGGCGGCTCCTCGGCGGAGATGCGCGCGTGCAGTTCGGGCCTGATGGCGCGGCAGCCGAGGAACTGCCGGCAGCGGCGTTCCATATCACGGTGCCTGCAGGCGCAGAATTGGCCAAGGACGACCTGGCGCGGCTGAGTCGAACGCTCAAATCAACCGCGCAGACCTCGCTGGACTTGGCGGATGGCAACAGGATCTCGCTCACTCGAGCTCGCTTTGTGCATCGGGTCGTGCGCACAGGAAAGCCGCTGGAGCAAGTTGTGACGGGTGCCTCGTGCGAGGCACCGAAGAATCAACCGAAGAGTCAGCCGCCTCCGCCTGAGGGTGCCGAGCGGCCTGCGCGACCTGCGCGACCAGCGCGGAAGTCTGCGCCGACGCTGCCTCGACGGGAAGAGCGGAAGGCAGCAAAGGCGGCAGATTCCGCTGCGCGGGCTGATCGTCGCCGGACACATGCCATAAGGCAGGCCGCACGGCCTCCCGCTGCTGAACGAATCCAGAAGATTCGCGACATGTCCCGACGCTTCTCGCGGCAAGCGGCCCAGATTCGGAGTCGTGAAGAAGCGACACACTTCGCCCGCGCCGTGGGAGCCTGGGTCGGGGCGGCACTTGCGTGGCGATTGCGTTGGATCGTCTGGAAGCACCGGCAAGCCGCACGATGGCTGATGTGGAAGACCCTGCGCGCCCAAAGCTGGGCCAGGCGCGCCTCTCGACGAACCATGTGGAAGACCCTGCGCGCCCAAAGCTGGGCCAGGCGCGCCTCTCGACGAACCATGTGGAAGACCCTGCGCGCCCAAAGCTGGGCCAGGCGCGCCTCCCGACGAACCATGTGGAAGACCCTGCGCGCCCAAAGCTGGGCCAGGCGCGCCTCCCGACGAACCATGTGGAAGACCCTGCGCGCCCAAAGCTGGGCCAGGCGCGCCTCCAGACGAACCATGTGGAAGACCCGCCGGGCCCACAGGTGGACACGCCAATCCCTTGGTCCGTCAACCTTGGGAATCCAACCAGCGACCTATCGCCTCGGACCCCATCTTGTGGCGCGCGGAACAACGGCGAGCGAGATCTTCGAGGCTTCGAGTCGGGTCGATGACGAACTTGGACACGCGACACGGGCCGTACTGATCGACGACACCTCTGGCGCGCCTATCGAGGCTGACGGCGCTTCAGTACGCATCATCAAGGTTGCCGACCTCGATCCCACTGCACGGGTGCCCGCTTTCGACGCCGAGCAGGTGAATCCTAAGAATTGGTCTTTGGAGTGCCGTCGTATGCCGGCGGCCCTTGGTCCTGTTGCGCTCCTGCCCGAAGAATTGGAAATCCGCAAGACGACAAATCCGGACAAGATCTTGGCCTGCCGCCGATTTCACCATGTGGTCGATATCGGGCTTTATCACGAGAGCACTCCACGGCGAGCCGCGTCGCTTGCCGCGCTCGCTGCAAGCGGCGTCGTAGTTCACGTCATCGACGAGGATCCGAATCTCCGAACACTGCTCGGGCCCGATCTCTACACGTTGATGACGGACCCCAAGATCCCAATGTCAAGCGAACAGGAGAGGGAATCGCTCAGTGTGGCCATGCGACGCGAGGCGTTGCGGAACCATTCGCTTCGAGTTCGAGCCCGCCAAGTGTTCGCTGTCGCTGACCTCGAGGCACCCGCGCCGCCTCTGGTCTCAATTCTGCTGGCGACCTGCCGTCCAGCGCTGGTCGAATCTGCCATCAAGAGTGTGGCGATACAGAGTTACCCACACATCGAATTGGTGTTGGCCCTGCATGGCGATGGCTTCGACCATGCTGAGATTGACGGTCTTCAACGGCAACTGCCCATCGCCAGCAAGGTCGTTCCAGTGCCCGCTTCCGCATCGCTCGGCGCCGTGCTGAATGCGGCCGTAGAGGCTTCGTCGGGCACCTTGCTCACCAAGTTCGACGACGATGACTTCTACGGTTCCGAACATGTGTGGGATCTCGTGCTCGCCCACGAATACTCACGGGCATGCCTCGTCGGGAAGGCGGCCGAGTACGTCTATCTGGAACGCAGCAACCGCACGATCCACCGCTTTCGAGGCGGCGCCGAACGGCTGAGCTCCGAACTCAGCTTGGCCGGCGGCGCGATGATCATCTCCCGTAACGACCTCGACTCCATCCTTGGCTGGCAGGAAATCCCGTCTGGGGTCGACAAGGCCTTGATCGAAGATGTCGTTGCCAGCGGACGTCGCCTCTACCGCACTCATGGCAAGGGCTATGTGTTGGTGCGGCACGGCGATGCGCACACGTGGGGAGTCAACGACGCGTACTTCGAAGAACAAGCCCATGAAGTCCGCGAAGGGTGCGACCTCGCCTTCGCCGGGTTCTTCCGTGAGCCGCGTGACCCACTGCCGGCCGGAGACGAATCGCCGCGAGACTGACCTCGCGCCCCTTACGGCAGTCCTTGCGGGTGTCTGCAGAGGAATCGCCAATGGTCCACCAGCATGAGCCTGAGGTCCCGCCGGGCACTCCACCCGAGCTCTACGGCAGCTCGACTGCAGTCCGCCCACGACTCTCCCAGATCGCCGGGCCGGCGCGCCACAACGTCGAACGGAATCTCCCGCTGAGTGATCTCCGACGCCGCCCGAACGACCTCGTTTACCGACGTACCGACGCCAGTTCCGAGGTTGAACACCCGGCTGCTGTGGTTACCGAGGTCGGCATTGAGGGCGGCGACATGGCCCTCGGCGAGGTCCATGACGTGCACATAGTCGCGGATGGGAGTGCCATCGGGAGTGTCGTAGTCGTCGCCGTAGATCTCCAGTCTGGAACGTGTGCCCAGAGCTACTTGCATGACGACTGGCACCAGGTTTTGTGCTTCGCCGAGCGGATTCTCACCAATAAGCCCGGAGGGATGTGCCCCGACAGGATTGAAATACCGCAGGAGCACTGACTGCACTTGCGAGACGGCTGCGGCGTCAGCGAGGATGCGCTCGCACATGAGTTTCGTGGCGCCGTAAGGACTCTCGGGAACCACTGGCATTTCTTCGGTGATGGGCAATTCCTCAGCTGAGCCGTACACAACTGCGGAGGAGCTGAATACGAAGCGTGAAACTCCACCCTCTGTCGCCAGCTCAATGAGCGTCAGTGTCGAGTCGAGGTTCTTCCGGTAATACCGCAGCGGTTCCGAAACCGACTCGGGAACGCTCTTCAGTGCCGCGAAGTGAATGATGGAATCGATGTCATGGGCATCAAAGATCCGCCGAACCGTCAAGCGATCAGCGGCATCTCCATCGACGAATTCGAGCCGCCTCCCGGTCAACCTGCGGAGCGCCGCTACGACACCGCGTTGGGCATTCGAGAAGTCGTCGAGAATCACCGCGTCCCTGCCAGCGGCATGCAGCGCTGCGACGGTATGGCTGCCTACGTAGCCGGCGCCGCCGGTCACCAGTGTCGTCATCGGGCGACGATGTCGATCGCATGGCGTGACGCCCGAACAGTTTGTACGGACAACGACGGTTTCCTCGGGCTGGATCGCATCATGGAGGCGTTCGTACGCGTCGTCGACATCGTCGTCACGCCCGCGCTTCGAGCTCGCATTCTACTGGGGCGGCCGGAGCTAGCCCAGCGAGGCTATACCTCTCGCCCTCGGTAGCGGGGCCCGCGGTAGCGGTTTCTGGATGGTTCACATGACACCGAGCGCGCAATGTCACCCGGTATTGTGTGCGACTGGCTAGGTGACCGCGGTGGCTCGGCTGCACATGTCAAGGAGCAGGACTTTGGAGCGTCTCCGCGAACTATTCGCCGAACGCCCTATGGGCGCGGCTCGGCGGTGCCACCCGGCAGGGGTTTGGCTGCCTTGGATGCTGCCGCTGCTCATCCTCACTGCATGCCAGAGCGTGACTGTTCCCGCGACAATTGCCACCGAACCTGCGACATCGCAACCACCAGCCACAGTCCAGACCCAGTCCACCGTTGTCGTTGCGTCCAGCCCGGTTCCGACAACTACGACGACGTCCGTGGTTCCCACTCAATCTGAGGCCACCACGACCACAAGTCCCCTCTACACCGCCCCGTTCACCGGATTGCCGACGGCGAACAAGATCGTGCGGCCGGCCGCCGTCGTGAAGATCGACAACCACCCCCGTGCCCTGCCTCAGTGGGGCATCAACCAAGCCGATGTCGTCTATGAGGAAATCGTCGAAGCTCGCCTCACGCGGTTCGCGGCGATCTTTCATTCCAACGATGCTGATCTGGTTGGCCCCGTTCGGTCGGCTCGCACGGGTGATTTCGCTCTGCTGTCGAATCTCAACCGACCCATCTTCGTGAACTCGGGCGCCAATGCGTACACCTCGCGAGCACTTCGGAGCGTCGACGCTGTCAATGTCACTGACGGCGGATCGCTTGCCAGGGGAGTCTTCGAGCGCTCTCCTGCCAAGAGGGCACCGCACAATCTGATTACCGACACGGCCCGGATTTACGCTGCGGGCACCGCCGAGGGCAGGACGCCACCGACGTACCTCCGCTTCCGCGCCGAAGGTGACGCGCTGCAGCGAGCCACCGCGGTCAGCGGCGTCGATGTCGACTTCGGGCAGATCGAAGCGTCGTACCGATGGGACACAGCGCTGGGAGGATGGGCTCGCACCCAGAATGGCAAGGAGCACACGGACTTCGACGGCGTGTGGGTCGCGCCTGAGAACGTCATCGTGCAATTCGTGCGGTATCGCCAGAGCCCGGCGAATCCGGCGACACCTGAGCCCGTGCTGACCGGCACCGGCGAGGCGTGGATATTCAGCGACGGCCAGGTGGTGCAGGGCACTTGGGAGCGGCTGTCCGAGCTGGACGTCACAGTGTTTCGTTCCGACAACGCCCTCATCGTGGCCCTCACACCCGGGCGCACCTGGATCGCGCTTGCCCGAGCGGGCTCCGCCGAACTGGTTCCCTGATCTGCGTTCCCTGATCGGCCTGACACGCAGCTCAGACGCAGCGCCAGCGGCTCAGGCGAATTCGTGGCGAGGCACGTGCGACCAGAGGCGCTCAAGGTCGTAGTACTCCCGGGTCGGTTCGTGAAAGACGTGTGCCACGAACTCACCAAAATCGAGCAGGACCCACTGAGCCTCGTCCAGCCCCTCAGTACGGATCGGACCTTCGCCACCAGCGGCCTTGACGTGTTGTTCCATCAGTTCGGCTATGCGCCGCACCCGGCGCACATTGGGCGCGCTCGCAATGACGAACCAATCGGTGATGGCCAGCACGTCACCCACATCGAGCACCACGATGCGCCCGGCCGACATCTCGGAAGCTCCATCCACGGCAGCCCGCACAAGCGGCGGGACAGTCGCGGCGGCGCTGCTTGGGACCGGCCCGACGGCGTGGACCCCGGTAGAAGCCGGGGACGCCTGCGGAACCGATGCCACGTTCACGGAGAATAGAGGCTGTGCCGGGTGATGTAGCTCATTACGGCGGGCGGCACGAGCCGGGTGACCTCGGGCATCGCCTCCGATCGAGTGCGATGGACGAGCAGATCGCGCACCAGTGTGGCCGACGCCTCGACGGGATCCATGAACACCGTCTCGGTGCGCCAGCCCTCGACATGAGTGGGTGGCTCGCTCCGCGGCTGCACCACCGCGAGCCTCACGCGCTCAGATAGCTCCGAGACTCGGTGCCAGGTCGGCAAGCCGCTCGCAGCGGCGGGGCCCACGATGAGCACGGTCTCAATACCGGGACGCTCGAGCGCGATCACGGTGTCGATCGTGTAGGTCGGTCCGCCGCGCTCAATCTCGAGCGCACTCACCTCGATGCCGGCGAGGCCGCCAAAGACCAGCTGCGTCATGGCCAACCGGTGGTTCGCCGACGTCACCGAGCGCTCAGCGGACTTCTGCCACGGATCGTTCGCTACCACCACATGCACGATGTCGGTGCCCAACTGGTCCCGCGCACAGATCGCAGCGGCGACGTGTCCGACATGGGGTGGATCGAAGGTGCCCCCGAAGATCCCTTGTCGCGGCGGCACCGCCGCAGTGTAGAGTCACGCTCCACATCACATAGGTTGCGCGCACCGAGGCACCATTGCGTCATTGAGCAGGCCTCGCGTGTCGCTTGTTGCGCGCGCTGTGCGCCATGTGTTACGTTTGAACGTCCGCCCATAGCAGAGCTCTGCACGGCCCGGGTTCTCGGGCCTCGCATCGCATGCGGGCGTACAACCAAGAACGGCTCCGCCACCGCGGCGGTGTCATGCCTGAGTCCGGGCTGAGTTGGCCTGCCGAGGGCAAAACATACCCGGTGCCCCCCACCGGGTCGCATGCACTAGGCGGCATGCAAATCGAAGACGAAGAAACCGGCTGCCCCCTGCCGGTTGGAGCGTGTGTCATGGATTCAGTTGGCCAGTACCTGAACGAGATCGGTGCGGTTGCACTTCTCACTGCAGAGGACGAGCGCATGCTCTCCCAGCAGATCGAAGCGGGACGAGATGCGCGGACGCGCCTTGACAGCGACGAGGACCTGTCCGTGGCCGAGCGGCGCGACCTGCGCAAGGCCGTGCAGACCGCCGCTGCTGCGCGTGACCGATTCATCCGGGCGAACCTTCGCTTGGTCGTGTCCATCGCGCGTCGCTATCCGCTGCCTCCGACGCTGGAACTGCTCGACCTGATCCAGGAAGGCAACCTCGGCCTTGAGCACGCAGTCGAGAAGTTCGACTGGCGGCGTGGCTTCAAGTTCTCCACCTACGCAACGTTCTGGATCCGCCAGTCGATTGGACGGGCGCTCGACCAGAAGGGCAGCCTCATCCGGCTGCCGTCCGATCGTTCCGCCACACTGCGAGCTGCGCTGCGCCACAACGGAGGCGACAGCGACTCACTCGACGACGAGAACGCGTGGCTGCAGCGGATCAGCACCCCGACGTCGCTCGACAAGACGGTGGGCGACGACGGCGACAGCGCGCTCATCGACCTCATCGGCGACGATGCGCCAGGACCCGAGCACTTCGCCATCGAATCGGATCGCCGCGGCATGGTGATGTCCATGCTCGGCCGGCTGGACAAGCGCGCCCGCTATGCGGTGGCCCGCCGCAACGGGATCATCGACGGTGAGCAGCGCAGCTACCGCGAGATCGGCGAGGAGCTCGGCGTAACTGCCGAAGCGGCACGCCGTCTCGTGAAGCGCGCCGTCGATGAGCTGCAGAGCCTCGCCGCCGACGGCGAGTTTGTAGACATCGATGCCGACGCAGACGCTGTCTGACGACGCAGTCTCACCTTCCGGCGCGCCTAGCCCCGGCGGATCGCCTCAGCACGCACCGGGGTGGCATTCCGGCTCGTGGGCCGGGCGGCCGGCAGGCCAGCAGCCCGAGTGGCCTGATCCTGCAGCACTCTCCGAATCACTGGCCGAGCTGAGGCGCCGGCCTCCGCTGGTATTCGCCGGCGAGGCAAGGCGACTCACCGAGCATCTTGCACGGGTGAGCACGGGCAACGCCTTTGTGCTGCAGGCCGGCGATTGTGCGGAGTCCTTCGAGCTCTCGACCGCTGACCAGATTCGCGACCGTCTCAAGGTCATCTTGCAGATGGCCGTCGTGATGCAGTACTCCGCTGGCTTGCCGATCGTGAAGGTGGGTCGGATCGCTGGTCAGTTCGCCAAGCCGCGCAGCAAGCCCACCGAGACCCGCGACGGCGTCACACTGCCGATTTTCCGGGGCCACATCGTCAACGACATCGCGTTCGACTCCCAGTCCCGGACGCCGGATCCTTCGCGCTTGCTGCAGGCGTACAACACCTCTGCGGCAACCCTCAACTTGCTGCGTGCATTCACCCGGGGCGGCTACGCCGACCTGCGACAGGTGCACACGTGGAACCAGGAATTCGTGGCATCGAGTCCAGCGGGCCAACGCTACGAAACACTGGCCAACGGCATCGATGCCGCCTTGCGATTCATGAACGCGTGCGGTCTGGATACCGATGACAGCGCCATGCGGCAAGTGGAGTTGTACACCAGCCACGAGGCGCTGCTGCTCGGGTACGAAGAGGCACTGACCCGCACTGACAGCATCACCGGCGACTGGTATGACTGCTCGGCGCACATGCTGTGGATCGGCGAGCGCACCCGGGAGCCCGACGGCGCCCATGTCGAGTTCCTGCGGGGCGTGCACAATCCGATCGGGACGAAGCTGGGACCGACTGCGACACCCGACGAAGCGCTCGCACTGTGCGAGGTGCTGAACCCGAAGCAGATACCAGGACGGCTCACACTGATCAGCCGCATGGGCGCCGGCAACGTTTCGACGGCGTTCGGGCCGATCCTACGGGCGGTCACACAGGCTGGGCACCCGGTGGTGTGGCAGTGCGATCCGATGCACGGCAACACCTACACAACCGATGAAGGGGTCAAGACCCGCCACTTCGACGCAATCTTGGCCGAGATTCAGGAGTACTTCGCAGTCCACGCCGCGGTGGGGACGTGGCCGGGCGGTGTGCACCTGGAGATCACCGGCGACGCAGTCACCGAGTGCATCGGCGGCGGCGACGACCTCGCCAAACACCAGCTGGGCGACCGCTATGAGACGATGTGCGACCCCCGACTGAACGCTCGCCAATCACTCGACCTGGCCTTCATCACAGCCGAGTTGCTCGCCGAATTGATCTAGCACGCCGCTCTCGTGCACAGCGGAGGCTGGCTAGGCCAAGTGGTATTAGGCCAAGTGGTCTTAGGCCAGGTTGTCTTAGGCCAGGTTGTCGACGAAACCTTCAAGCTGGCGCAGGTTGCGGCACTCGAAGACGCCGTCGGTGTAGGTCGAGTACTCGGTGATGATCGAGTCCCCCGTGTCCCAATACGAGCGCGGTTCGGGATTCAGCCAGAACACCGAACGTGCCCGTTTCTGGCACTCCTTCAGCACCCACGCGTTCGTCGAGTGGTAGTTGTTGCGGGCGTCGCCCAGGAACACCATCGTGGACTTCGCGTTGACGTCCTTGCCGAAGTTCTCCCAGAACACGCCGAAGGCATGGCCGTAGTCGGAATGGCCGTCGACCCATACGACATCGGCCTCGGTGTTCACTCGGTGCACCGCGTTGGTGATGTCTTCCTCGTTCCGGAACATGTGGGTGACCTCGTCGATGCCGTCGATGAACACGAACGAGCGCACCTTGGAGAACTGGTTCTGCAACGCATACACGAGATGAAGCGTGAAGCGGGCGAACGCCGCGACGGAGCCCGAAATGTCGGCAACCACGATGAGTTCAGGCTTGTTCGGACGTGGATGACGGAAGCGGGGCTCCGCAGGCACGCCGCCGTAGCTGAGTGAACGTCGCACAGTGGCCCGAAAGTCGAGCGGACCACGGCGCTTGTGCTTGCGCTTGCGCGCCAGGCGAGCTGCCAGCTTGCGAGTGAGCGGCTGGATGGCTTTGCGGATGCTCGCCATCTCCTCACGGCTTGCGTGCATGAAGTCGACATCTTCAGGCAGCGGCTTGCGCAGGGTCTTGGCCATCGCTTCGACGCCCCTGTCGGCAACGAGGCGGCGCCGGATCTCGGCTTCGATCTCCCGCTTCAGCTGCTCAATGCGGTTCTCGAATTCCTCGCGTTCGAGCCGTTCCGCCAGCGGGGTCATCTCGCCTTCATATCGCTGGGAGGATTCCTCGATCAGCCGGTCGAGCATCCCGTCGAGGTCGAGGTTGCGCAGCGTGCGGTACAAGTAGTAGGTGCCGCCGACGGGCCGGCCCGGCTCCATACCCGCGAACTGCGTCACTGCCGCTCGGGCCATGGCCGCCATCATCGCCTCGTCGGCGTTCAGCAGCGCCCGGAAGAGCATCTCGGCGATCTCCTCGGGGGACATGTCCTGCCCACCCCCGCGGCCACCCATGCCTTGCATCTGCTGGGACATCCACTCTTCGAGATTGTCCGGATCGAATTCGCCGTTGCTGTCTTCATCGCCGACGTTGTATTCGGGGCCCCGCAACGAGAAATAGACCTCGAACACTGTCTCGAATGCCCGCCAGTGCTGCTCGTTCTTCACCAACGTGGCTGCGAGCGCGTACTTGAATGCGTCGCGATCCTCGATGGGAATGTGCTTGACGGCCTCCATGGCATCGAGGTTCTCGGTCAGCGACACCGGCAGCCCAGCGCTGCGCAACTCCCCGACGAAGCCACTGAGCAGGTCCAGCATTTCCGACTCCCGTCCCCGGCAAGCCCTGGTGGGCTAGGCCTCGACCGTCAGCTCTTTGGCTGCCTTCTCGATGTCGGACTGATACTTGAGCAGGATGTGAAGCGTCTGCTTGGCCTGCTCGACATCAATGTTCTCGATGCCCAACAGCACGAGCGTGCGAGCCCAGTCCAGCGTCTCGGACACCGACGGCGCTTTCTTGAGCTCGAGCTGGCGGATCGACCGGACCACTCGCGCGATCTGTTCGGCCAAGTTCTCGGTGATGTCAGCGACCTTGGTGACGACAATCTGTTTCTCGCGCTCAAGGTCGGGGTAGTCGATGTGCAGGAACAGGCAGCGGCGCTTCAGGGCCTCGGAGAGTTCACGGGTGTTGTTGGAAGTCAGGAAGACGAGCGGTATCTGGGTGGCCACGATGGTGCCCAGCTCTGGGATTGAGACTTGGTAGTCCGAGAGGATCTCCAGCAGCAGCGCTTCGGTTTCGATCTCGACCCGGTCGACCTCGTCGATCAGCAGGACGACCTTGTCCTTGGCGCTGATGGCTTCGAGCAAGGGACGCGTGAGCAAGAACTCGTCCTGGAAGATGTCGTCCTGCAGCTCCACCCATTCCTCGTGCTCGGCGTCGGTGCCGCGGTCTGCCTGGATGCGCAGGAGCTGCTTCTTGTAATTCCACTCGTACAGCGCCTTGGCTTCATCGAGTCCCTCATAGCACTGCAGGCGGATCAGCCGAGCACCGGTCATGGCAGCGACCGACTTTGCAAGCTCGGTCTTGCCCGTGCCGGCCGGTCCCTCCACCAGGACCGGCTTGCCGAGCCGCTCGGCCAGGTACACGACGCTGGCGATGCCGTCGTCGGCGAGGTATTCGACTTTCGCCAATCCTTCGCGGACACCCGACAGGTCTCCGAACATCGTTTCGCTCATGTTGGGTGTCTCCGGAGTCAATTTGGGCAGCGGGCAGGTCTGACAGTGTGGCAGCCACGGCGGCCTGTCGGCACGGTCAGCCCCGAGTGTGGCCCCGACCGGTCACTACGAATTTCGTGGTTGTGAGCTGTTCAAGGCCCATTGGGCCGCGCGCGTGCAACTTCTGGGTGCTGATGCCGATCTCAGCCCCGAAGCCGAATTCCTCTCCGTCCACGAAGCGTGTCGAGGCGTTCACGAGCACCGCAGCGGCGTCGACGCGGCGTGTGAATTGCTGCGCAGCCGAAAGGTCACCGGTCACGATGGCTTCGCTGTGCCCCGAGCCGTAACGGTTGATGTGGTCGATCGCAGCTTCGAGGTCGTCGACGACCGCGACGCTCATCTTGAGCGCCAGGAACTCCGTCGCGAAGTCTTCGGGGCTGGCTGGCCCGATCTGCGATGAGATGACCCGCGAGGCAGGATCTCCCACCAGTTCGACGCCGTCCAGGTCGTCGACGATGCGGGGCAAGAAGGTCTCGGCCACGTCTCGATGGACGAGGAGCGACTCCGCGGCGTTGCACACCGAGGGCCGGCTGAGCTTGGCGTTGGAGACGATGTCTGCTGCCATCTCGAGGTCGGCCCGGGCATCGACATACACGTGGCAGTTGCCGTCGCCATCGATGACGTAGGGCACGGTGGCGTTGGCGAGCACCGACGAGATGAGCGCTGGACCACCCCGCGGGATCAAGCAGTCGATGCAGGAGCGCAGCTGCATGAACTCGGTGGCTGCGCTATGTCTCGTGTCGGTTACGAGCACCAGCGCATCGGCGGGCAGGCCAGCGGGGACGATGCCCTCGCGCAGCGCCTCGGCGATCGCAATGTTGGAGTTCAACGCTGCCGACGAGCCGCGCAGGAACGCCGTATTGGCGGACTTCAGGCACAGTCCGAACGCGTCGGAGGTGACATTGGGCCGGCTCTCGTAGACGATGGCCACGACGCCAAGCGGCACCCGTACCCGTTCGATCGCGAGCCCGTTGGGCCGTACCCATCCGTCGACCACCTGACCGACTGGGTCGGCGAGGGCCGCCACGTTGCGAAGGCCCGCAGCCATGGCCCCGATACGGCCCGGATTGAGTCGCAGCCGGTCGACGAGCGTCGCCGAGGTGCCAGCAGCCTCGGCGTTGGCCACGTCCTTACCGTTGGCGGCCAGAACGTTGTCGGTTGCCTCTTCGAGAAAGTCAGCTGCCGACAGCAAGGCCTCGTCTCGCACGGCACCGGGCGCCTGCGCCAACACGGTCGCAGCGGCCTTGGCTCGCAGGCCCAAAGCGGCCATGCTGCTGGTGTCTCCGGTCATCTCCGGTGCAGCTCGCGCGGTGGCGTCAGGCACCTGAGCAGACTAGTGGGCGGCCCCCAAATTGATGCGGTGAACTCCTGTGCAGCGTGCTGCTCGCCCGTTCCGTTCGCCTCGCCCACTCGCCAGCAGATCGCCCGCTGCGACATCAGCCGAGAACGACGAGGTCGTCTCGGTGAACGACGAGCGGATGCAGGCCCTCGGGCAACTGATCGCTGCGGAGTCCGGCTGTGGCACGCAACCCGTCGGCATCCACAGCCGCAAGGCCCTTGGCGAAGATCTGGCCATCGGAGTCGACGATTTCGACGGCTTCGCCAGCGGCGAATGCACCGTCGACGCCGACCACGCCAGCCGCAAGCAGCGACTTGCCGCCGGCCGTCACGGCTCGGCGGGCGCCGTCGTCGACTGTCACTGAGCCCCGGGCCGCTACCGCGAATCCGATCCACAACTTGCGTGCGGAGACGCGAGCATCGCGGGCGGGCACCGTGGTGCCGACGCCTGGGCGGCCGGCGGCAGCGTCGGCGACAACATCGGGCCGGCGGGCCGCAGCGATGACGGTCCGCACACCACTCCAGGAGGCCATGCGGGCTGCTGCAAGCTTCGAGGCCATGCCGCCGCTGCCGACAGCGTTGGCCGATCCGGCTGCCGCAGCCAGCGAGGGGCTCACCTCGAGGACTTCAGCAATGAGCGAGGCGTCTGGATCGACGCTTGGGTCCGCAGTCAGCACACCGGGCGTATCGGTCAGCAGGATCAATGCGTCGGCGCGCACCAGGTTCGCTACGAGCGCTGCAATCCTGTCGTTGTCGCCGTAGCGGATGGCGTCATCGGCGATCGCATCGTTCTCGTTGACGACCGGCACGACTCCGAGGTCCAGCAGATGGCCCAAGGTGGCTCGTGCGTGCAAGTACTGGTCGCGATCGCGGAAGTCGTGCGGCGCGATCAGTACCTGGCCCACGACCATGCCACGCTCGGCGAAGAGCTCCCGGTACGAGGCCATCAGGTCGATCTGCCCGACGGCGGACAGCGCTTGCAATCGCTCGGGTTCCGACGGGCGTTCGACGCCGAGCCTCTGCACACCTGCCGTTATGGCCCCAGAGGTCACCACGATGACCTCATGGCCAGCCTCACGCACCGAGGCAACTTCATCAGCCAGCTTCGACACCGCATCGAGATCGACACGGCCGTCCGATGTCGTGATCGACGAGGTCCCGATCTTGGTGACGAGTCGCAATGTGGGTGACATCGACATCAATCCTGCCTCGCCGCAGCCTCGATCACCCAGAACTCATTCACGGCCAGCGGGCTCACGTGTCGGGCTCATAGGTGAACTCGAAGTCGCCGATGCGTACGAGGTCGCCGGACCGTGCGCCGCTGCGGCCCAAGGCCCGGGACACACCCAGCTTCTCCAGTCGCCGCTGAGCCCATGCGAGCGCCGCCGGATCCGTCAGGTCCGACAGGGCCACTGCCCGGCGAGCCTGTCGGCCTTCGATCTCGAAGATCCCGTCTGCGAGGTGCAGCACAGTGATGCCGGCGGATTCGGGGCGGTGCACCACGTACTGCGTGGGGGCCGCGTCGGCCTCCCTGGCTTGAGAGACCAGATCACGCAACTGGCCGAGCACGGAGGCCACGCCTTCACCTGTCACCGCGCTGACGCGCGGACCGTCCCAAGCGAGGTGGGCGGCATCTGCTTTCGTTCCCACGATCAACCGTCGGCGGGCTGCGAGAGCGGCGTCATAGCGCTGAAGTTCCGCGATGAGTACTTCGATCTGCTCGCGGGGATCGCGGTCGCTCACCTCGGCTAGGTCAGCCATCATCAGCAGCACTCGGGCTCGCTCGACGTGCCGCAGGAATTGGTGACCGAGGCCCTTGCCCTCGGCAGCGCCCTCGATCAGCCCAGGCACATCTGCGATCACCATCTCGAAGCTGTCGGGATCCACACCCCTGCCGTCGCCGAGTCGAACGACACCGAGGCTGGGCGTCAGCGTCGTGAAGGGGTAGGAGGCGACCTTCGGCCGCGCTGCAGACACCGCACTGATGAAGGTGCTCTTGCCTGCATTCGGGAATCCCACAAGCGCCACGTCGGCCATCAGCCTCAGCTCCAGGCCGAGCCAACGCTCCTCGCCTGATTCTGCCTGTTCCGCAAATTGAGGCGCCCGCAGCCGGTTCGAGGCGAAGCGGGTGTTGCCCCGGCCACCGCGGCCACCCTGAGCAGCCAGCCAGCGGTCGCCGGCATTCACGAGGTCGGCCAGCACCGTTCCGTCACGATCCCGCACGATCGTGCCCTCTGGCACGCGCACGATCTCGTCGACTCCGTTGCGACCGTGCCGCTTGCGGCCCTGACCGTGGGCACCATTGGTCGCCCGCCGGAACGGGAAATCCCGGAACGCCAGCAGCGACGCCACGTTGCGGTCTGCTACCACCCACACATCGCCGCCATGGCCGCCGTCGCCGCCATCGGGACCGCCATGCGGCACGTGCGACTCGCGCCGGAACGAAACGCAACCCGCCCCGCCGTCGCCGCCTTTCGCGTGCAGCTGACACTCATCGACAAAGTCGCTCATCAGCTTTCGCCTGTCTCAGGCAATTCCGGCTGGATCCTCTCAGCGCCCACGCAGACGCCTCGAAGTTCGGGTGATGACCTACGAGGGCTGCGACGCGATGACGTCGACCAGCCGGCGGCCCCGGCGATAGCCGAAGCGTACGACGCCGGTAGCCGTCGCGAACAGCGTGTCGTCCTTGCCGCGACCCACATTCTGCCCCGGATGGAACTTGGTGCCCCGCTGGCGCACGATGATGCCGCCAGCGTCGATGGTCTGTCCCGAGTACACCTTCACCCCGAGACGCTTCGCGACCGAGTCGCGCCCGTTGCGAGTGGAGCCTCCGCCCTTGGTCTTCGACATGGTTCAGTCCCTCGCGATCGCGGTGATCTCGACTGTGCTGTAGCGCTGCCGGTGGCCCCACCTGCGCCGGTTGGTGGTGGCGTTCTTGTAGGTGAAGCCGTCGATCTTCGGGCCCTTGGTCTCGCCTACCACGCGGCCCCTCACAGAGGCACCGACGAGCTCGGCGGGCGTCGCCAACACCATGCCGTCATCCACCAGGAGGACTGGCGTAAACGTGACCTCTTCGCCGGCCGGCACCTCGAGCAGCTCGACATCAAGCCGTTGGCCGGCCTCGACGCGGCGCTGCTTGCCGCCGGTGGCGATGACTGCATACATCGACTGGGAAGGATACCGATGGGGCTACCCGATCAGCGCATGAATTTCGCTCTTCGAATCAGGAGAAGAGCGATTCGCGCAACTGGATGCCCCTCCCCTCGCACACGTCGCAGGGATCTGACATCGACTCGAGCAATCCCTCCCCAGTGCGCATCCGAGTCATCTGCACGATGCCCATGTCTGAGATTGGCTCAGTCGCGGTTCGGGTCTTGTCGCGAGCCAGTGCCTCATTCAGCGTGGACATCAGCTGTTCGCGCTGGCGCTTGTCGTCCATGTCAACGAAATCCACGATGATGATCCCGCCGATGTCGCGCAGCCGCAGTTGCTTGGCGATCTCGGTAGCGGCTTCGAGATTGTTCTGGAACAACGTCTCGTTGAGGCTTGACCTGCCTACGTTGCGCCCCGTATTGACATCGATCACGGTCAGCGCCTCGGTGTGCTCAATGATCAGCGACCCTCCCGACGGCAGCCATACCTTGCGGTCGGTGGCCTTGCGCACCTGTTCTGCTACGTGAACTCGCTCGAAGAGCGGCAACCGTTCAGCAACGGGGTCGTAATAGCGGATGCGATCCACCAAGGGCGCGGCGACCGCCTCCATGTAGCCCTTGACCTGCTCGAACAGCACCGGATCGTCGATCACTACTTCGCGGAAATCGGCAGTGAACTGCTCCCGGATGATGCGAACCGCCAATTCCGGCTCGCGGAACAGCAGCGCCGGCGCCTCGGACCGCTCCGCCAACTCGGAGATCTGGGTCCATTGGCGTGTGAGACGCTCAATGTCCCGCCGGATCTCGGCCGCAGTGACATTCTCAGCCGCAGTGCGCAGGATCACGCCGAATCCCTCGGGGATTTCCTTGGCCAGCAGACCACGCAGCCTCCGTCGCTCGCGGGTTGGCAGGCGGCGAGAGATGCCTGTGACGCTGCTGCCAGGAATGAGCACCACGAAGCGACCGGGCAGCGACACCTCGGTGGTGAGACGGGCGCCCTTGTGGCCGATCGGGTTCTTGATGACTTGGCACATGATCGTCTGCCCGTTGCGGATCAACTCGCTGATCGCAGGACCGTCGACCGTGCGGCCTCGGCGCCCGCCGGTGCGCTTGCGCTCGGGGCTGGCATCTTCATCGCTGTCGTCGTAGGCGACGGTGAGGTCGCCACGGTAGAGAACGGCTTGCTTGGGCGTTCCGATGTCGACGAATGCAGCTTCCATGCCCGGAAGTACCCGGCGCACCCGGCCCAGGTAGAGGTTGCCGTAGATCTCGGATATGTCGTCGGAAGGCCGGCTCACGTAGTACTCGATGAGCGACCGGCCCTCGAGCACCGAAATGTGAGTGGCGCCTTCGGCCACATGTACACACATCCGGTAGCGGCCGAGCGGCTTGCCGTTGCGGTACTGGCCCCGACGCTCTGAGAGCTGCTCGTCGTCGAGCTCGACGGGGCTCTGATCGGCCAGGATCGCCTCCACGGGAGCGTGGGAGCCGTTGCGGTTGTCGGTGGTTGGCGTACCCGCCCCTTCGGATCGACCACGCCCGCCGCGTCCACGGCCACCCCGCCGGCGTCGGCGTCGTCCTGTGGTGCCTTCGCTCTCGCCAGCCTGAGGTGAGGGTCGGGTGTCGCCGATCTGGGGTTTGCGAGCAGGCGGCGGAACCCCTGGCGGGGATGGCTTCGCGAGCTCGGATTCCGCTTTCTTCGATACTGCCTTGGCCTTGGGCTGAGCCTTCGCCTTGGGCTTGGGTTCAGCCTTGGCCTTGGGCTCAGCCTTCGCCTTGGGCTTGGGTTCAGCCTTGGCCTTGGCCTTGTCGGGAGCCGGACTCGCCCGCCTGCGTCTGGTCTGCGGCCTCGATGCTGCTTCAGGCGGTGCTGGAGCAGCAGCCTCCGGTTCGGGTGCGCCAGGCTTGTCGCCGCTGGAGGACGCGACGAGCCGACGCTTGCGAACAGCGGGTGCGGTATCTGCCGATTCGCTCGACGTCTCGCTCTCCGGGTTGTTCGTTGTGTTGTTGGTGGTGTCGTTCAGTGTTGATTCATCCACTGAGGGGTTCCTTCTGTCTCTGGGCGCACTGGGCAGGCACGGCCGGTTCGGCTCGTCCTGCGGCGCCACACGTCCATTGATGTGTTCTACGGGCAATGCCCATCTCGTGTGCCGGCGCGAGCGCTGGCACCAATTCGCTGGGGCGCACGACCCTGGGTGTCGCCGACAGCTCGGCAGACAGCACCGCTCCCCGCCCCGAGGACTCCTCGACGCGAAGTGCGGCAACGCCTGGTCGTATGTCTGAGCTCAGGGTCTTGCCCTTGTGTACTCGTTCGGTCACCACGGTCTCGGAAGCCAGGAACTCCTCGACCGCTTTGGTTGCCGTAACGGCTTCGAGCCCGGCGATCTCGAATTGCCAGCCGCACGAACGGACCACCGCCTGCAGCGAGGGCCCGCTGCCGTCGGTCAGCACGACAGCCGACACGCTCATGCCGACCGGGAGCGCTTCGGTCAGCGCTCTCGCCAAGGTGCAGTAGCTCGCCGTCGCGACCTCAGACTCGTCCTCGCACGGGTCATGGGGACCTGAGCGGCAAACGATCACGGGGCCGTTGGGCCCGTCGCGCACCGCGTCAGCGGCAAGCGGCAGTTCCAAGAACTCGGCGTCGGACTCGTAGCCGGTCGGCAACGCCAAGCCGAAACTCAACTTCATGCGAGGCGAGAAGCCCTGGCTATAGGTGACCGGAATGCCGACCTTGCGCACGGCGCGCTCGGTCACGCGAGCCACATCCCGGTGTCCAATGAACCGGATCTTGCCGACTTTGCGGAAGCGAACGCGCAGCTTCAATGTCGTCTCCCACCCATGCGGGTGGGAGCGGCACTGCGGCTCGGCATCGGAGCAATGAGGCCCCGCATCACGCGCCGCCTCCCGCCGATGCAGCTGCGCCCGCCAGCAAGCGGGGGCGCAGCTCGACCGGCACCATATGGCCGGTCGCGAGATCCTGTCCCGTCCCCTGACTGCCGCCATTGGGGGCGACAGGGGACGCAACCATGTGCTCGATCCCATATTCAGTACAGGCCCCGCAGTCGTAACACGGGGTCCAGCGGCAGTCAGGCAGGCCATGGCCCTCGAGGGCGTCCTGCCAGTCTTGCCAGAGAAAGTCGCGGTGCAAGCCGGCACCGATGTGGTCCCAGGGCAGCACTTCGTCTTCGCCTCGATGGCGGTACACGTACCAGTCGAGACTGAGGCCGCACGCTGCCATCGCCTCTTCCCAAAGATCAAGGTCGAAACGCTCGCTCCACTCCTGAAATGTGCCGCCCTTGCGCCACACGTATTCGATTGCCGCGCCCACACGCCGGTCGCCTCGACTGGCGATCCCCTCGGCTGCCGAGGCCGCCGGGTCGTGCCACTTGAGCTGGACACGCCGGTTGCGACCCAGCGCCGCTCGCACCAGCCGTACCTTGCGGGCCAGCTCGTCGGGCGGGTTCTGCCCGAACCACTGGAACGGTGTGTGGGGCTTCGGCACGAAGCCCCCCAATGACACCGTCACCGAGGCACGTTTGTTGTACTCCTGCCCGATGCGCGCGCACGCATCGGCGAGGTGAGCGATCGCCTCGGTGTCAGGGTCCATCTCCGAAGGCAGACCCGTGAGGAAGTACAGCTTCATGCGGTGCCAGCCCTGGCTGTAGGCAGAGCGCACGGCGCCGTACAGGTCTTCTTCAGTGATGAGCTTGTTGATGATCTGGCGCAACCGCCACGAACCCGCTTCGGGGGCAAAGGTGAGCCCCGTGCGGCGTGCTCGCGACACCTGAGCCGCCACGTCGACGGTGAAGGCATCGACCCGCAAGCTCGGCAACGAGACGCTGATGCGGCTTGGGTCTAAACCGTTACCGTCGGCTGCGCCATCTGTGCCCATCGCGCCGGCTGTGCCGGCCGAGACCGTGTCCCGGACCAGCTCGGCGATGCCGCTGTAGTCCGCCGTGGACAGCGACATCAGGCTGACCTCGTCGTATCCACTGCGTTCGAGGCCTGCTGTCACCATCTCTCGGACCTGCGCGGCGGGGCGTTCGCGCACCGGACGGGTGATCATGCCCGCCTGGCAGAAACGGCACCCCCGGGTGCAGCCCCTGAACACCTCCACCGACAGCCGATCATGGACGACTTCGGTGACCGGCACCAGCTGACGGCGGGGATACGGCCACTCGCCGAGGTCCGCAACGGTGCGCTTGGCAACGAGCGACGGCACGTCGGGGTACTTGGGCGTGACCTCCACGAGCGCTGGGCCGTCATAAGCGACGTCGTACATCGCCGGCACGTACACACCCTCGATGCCTGCGAGGTCTCGCAGGATCGTGGTGCGAGTGCCGGGACGCTTGCCGGTTCGCTTCCAGGCACCGACCGCCTCGGTGATCTCGCCGACGACTTCCTCACCTTCGCCAATGACGAAGAAGTCCACAAAATCCGACAGCGGCTCGGGGTTGAATGCGCAATGACCACCAGCGCCGATCAGCGGGTCGGCGTCGCTGCGCCGAGCCGACCTCACCTCCAGCCCCGCCAGATCTATGCAGTTGAGCATGTTGGTGTACACGAGCTCGGCAGAGAGGTTGAAGGCGATGATGTCGAAGGAGGCAGCGGCTCGATGCGTATCGACCGAGAACAGCGGAAGCCCAGCGGTTCGCATCTCGGCCTCAAGGTCGATCCACGGTGCATACGTGCGCTCGGCGCTGGAGTCCGGACGCTCGTTCAGCAGCTCGTAGAGGATCTGAAGGCCTTGGTTCGGCAGGCCGATCTCGTAGGTATCGGGATAGGCCAGGAGCCAAGAGGTGAGATGGGGGCCGACCGTCGGTCGCTGCATCCCGTCCTCGCAGCCGATGTACCGAGCCGGCTTGGAGACACGTGGCAGCAGGGGCTCGAGCCGGGGCCACAGTGTTGTCATTGCAACTCCAACGCTACCGGCCCCTGTGGATAATGAAGCGTTTCAGGGCGCCGTGCTTGCTGGTACGCCCCTAGAGGGCGCCGTGCTTGCCGGTACGCCCCTAGAGGGCGCCGTGCTTGCCGGTACGCCCTCAGAGGGCGTATCTGCGCGATCCGACGCTGATGACGATGCCCACGGCGGCGAAGGCCGTGATGGTGCCCGAACCGCCGTGGCTCATGAGCGGCAAGGGGATGCCCGTAATCGGCATGATGCCGATCGTCATGCCAATGTTCTGGAACACCTGGAACAGCAGCATGGAGAGGACGCCGACAACAAGTAATCGTCCGAAGGGGTCGCTGGCGACGCGGGCTATCTGCCAGATGCGCACCGACATGTACGCATAGAGCGCGAGCAGAAGCGAGCCGCCGACGAGACCGAACTCCTCCCCCAGCGCCGTGAAGATGAAGTCGTTGTGCTGCTCGGGTACCAGGGAGAGGTTCGTCTGCGTGCCCTGCTTCCAGCCTTGACCCCAGATACCGCCCGCACCAATGGCGATCTGGCTCTGCCGCAGGTTGTAGGAGGCCTCCAAGGGCTCGAAGTCTTGATCCAGGAAGGCCGTCAGGCGGTTTCGCTGCGTCTCATTCAGCAGCCGAGGCCCCTGGAGCGCGTCGATGCTGAACACCAGCACGAGAGCTAGGACACCGGCCAGCGAGATGACCACGATGTGCCGCAGCTGCGCGCCCGCAACGAGCAGCATGCCCATCGCGATAGCCACGAAGACCAGCATCGTGCCGAGGTCGGGCTGCAGGTAGATCAGGCCCATCGGCACCACCAGCAGCAGCCCGGCGTTGAACAGCGTGTCGAAACGCAGGTATCCCTCGTGGCTCGCAACGAATGCGGCCAGCGACACGATCACGATGAGCTTGGCGAACTCCGAGGGTTGCACCTGGAATCCGAACACCGGCAATTCGAACCAGGATCGCGCGTTGCGAATCTCCGGGCCCCAGCGCAGGAGTGCCCCCAGCGCGACCAAGATCGCGAGGTACGCAGGCGTCGCGTAGAAACGCAGCGCCCGGTAGTCGACGGCGGCGGCGGCGACCATGACCACGATGCCGATCCCCACGAAGATCGCCTGACGGCGCGCCACGGTCCATGGATCGCCACCCTCGAAGGAAAGGCTTCGCCACGTCGAGGCGTAGTTCATGGCGATTCCCAAGCACGCGATCGCAACCGCAGCCAGCGCCAACGTGTAGTCGGCGAACCACGCCGGAGATCGCAATTCACGCCGGGTCTGGGTGCGATTCAGCAGACGCCCGATCATGACGCCACCTCGATCCTGCGGCGGGTCTCATTGCGCCGCAGTGCCACCCTGCGGCGCGGCAGATCGCCTAGGAGCGCTCCGTCGATCTGGTCCACATCGGGGATGCCGTCCCCGTCCGCGTCAGAAGGCGTATTGGCCCGTGGCAGCTGGACGCCCCACGGGCAGCCTTCAGGCACATAGCCCAAGAACGCCGGATCGCCTCGCAGCGCCTCTGGCACTTCAGGGCACTCGGGCTGGGGCGGCACGAACGCAATCTGCGGCTCGGGCCAGCGCTGCTCGTAGGCCCGCACCGCCTCAATGATGCGCCGAGCCACTGGCGCTGCCGCCTCGCCGCCGTATCCAGCCTCCTCCATGACGACAACGACGGCATAGCGAGGGTCATGCGTGGGTGCCCACGCGACGAACACCGCAGTGTCCTCCTTCTTGCGTCGCAGCACTGCGTTCAGACCCTGCGCCTGCGCCGTGCCGGTCTTGCCCGACACCCGGTAACCCTCGTGGTCGTAGCCCTCGAACGCTCTGGCGGCAGTACCTCGCAACCGGGAGTTGGTGACGTTGCTCAACCCTTCCCGCACCACCGAGCTGCCGTCGGGGAAGTCCACGACGTCGAGCACCCTCGGCTCGAACGTGAGCACAGCCTCGCCGAATGTCTCAGCCTCCCGCGACACGACCGCCTCGACGATGTTCGGCGAGAAGCGGGTTCCGCCATTGGCGAGAGTGGCGTAGGCATTGACGAGCTGCATCGGCGTCACCGCCACCAGCCCCTGGCCGATCCCGGTGTTGATGTTGTCACCCGGGAACCAGCGCGGCGGCTCGTTGTAAGGGTTATAGGCCTCGGGGCTCAGCTCGAACAGGGTTTTCTTTACGTCGCCGTCCGGCACTCGGCCCGTCTTCTCGAATGGCAGCTGCACGCCAGTCGGCGCGCCCAACCCGAGCGATCGGGCCATGTTCTGGATAGCCCACTGCTCGGGACCGTCGATCCAGTACAGGTCATCGGAGACCTTGTAGAAGTAGGCGTCGCTCGACCGAGTCAGCGCTCCGGACAGGTCCAGGGTCCCCAGCGCGGCCCGGTCCGAGTTGAAGAATGTGCAGCGGCCGGTGCAGCCGCGCTCGTCGGGAATCTTGTAGTACCCGATGTCGTGGTACGAGGCTCGCGGCGAGATGAGACCCGCTTCGAGCCCGGCAAGCGCCGTCACGGGCTTGAACACCGAACCGGGCGAGTAGGTGCCCTGAACTGCAAGGTTGTTGAGCGCTCCCGGCGAATAAGGGTTCTCGAAGACCGAGCGGTACTCGGCCACGGTCAACCCCTCCACCATCCAGTTGGGGTCGTAGGTCGGGTGCGACACCATCGCGAGCACGTCGCCGTTGCGCACGTCCATGACCACGGCTGCTCCCGTGAGTGCCGGGTAGAAGAAGCCCGAGTCCTCGCTCACCGTCTTGCGGGCTCCGATCAGTCCCTGTCGCAAGTACGACTCCGCCGCAGCCTGCAACTCGACGTCGATGGACAGCACGATGTCATGACCCGGCTCCGGCGGGACATCGGCCAAGATCCGCTGCACGCGGTCGCGCCGGTCCACCTCGAGCTTGGTGCGGCCCGGCTCGCCATGGAGCTCTGCCTCGAAGAGACCCTCAATGCCTGCCCGGCCGACTCGCTCGTAGGGCAGGTAGCCGTCGTCGATCAGCTCGGAGTGCTGGCGTTCCGACATCGCTCCGACGTAGCCCACGATGTGCGCGGCGACCTCGTTCTGCGGGTACACGCGCACCCAATCCCATTTGGCCTCGACGCCGGGAATGGACCGCTCGGCCACCCGCAGCAGGCCGTCCTCGTCGAGGCCCGTCGCCACCACTTTGGGGGCGAGCGGGTGCGTGCGCTGGTCGGCAAGGCCCTGGCTGAGCTGGGCGACCGGCACCTCGAGCAGGTCGGCCAGCTCGGTCAGCACCGCCTCGGTCTGAGGCTCCGTGTAGCTCGACTGGTCGATCGTGACGACGCCGGTGCGGATGTTGTCGGCCAGGACCACACCGTGACGGTCGAGGATGCGTCCGCGGGTCGGCGGGGTGATGATGATGCGGACTTGGTTCGACTCCGCAGCTACGGCGAATTGTTCCGACTCGAGCACCTGCAGGTACCACAAGCGAGTGAACAGCGCTCCGAACAGGCCCACCATCACGATGCCCAGGAAGGCCATTCGCCGACGGACGCGCTCATCCACTGCGAGACCTCGGTTCCCGTTCGGCGGTAATGCGCGGGCGGATGATGAGCGCCCAGCGAACCACGCGTTCGAGCAGCGGATTGGTCAGCAGGGACGCGACACCAGTGACGATGGCGATGCGAACAAGCGGAGCCTCCGTTACATAGACGAGATCCATCAGCCAACCTGCGCTGGCGAACAGGCCTATCCCGCCCGCCGTCAGCAACGACGCCAGCGCTGCGCGTGCAAACCAGCGCGCCGAGGGGATCTGTTCCGTCACGGTGCCTGACAAGTAACCAACCAGGGTCAAGACCAGCAGGGACATGCCAAAGGGCGTGTGAACGATGAGATCGGAGGCCAGTCCACAACCTGCGCCGAAGGACGCCCCGGTGCTACGACCGCCGACCATCCCCCCTGCGACGGCGAGCAGCACCAACGGATCGACAATGACGCCGGCCGGGGTGATGTGCGCGAGCAAGCCGACGTGCGCCATGACGGCAGTAACCAGCACCAGTGCCGATCGGGCCAGCGGCCCGGCACCTGCCATCACCGCCGGTCCCCTCTCACGATGCCCCGTCCGTATTGACGGGGGTGTCCGACGGCTCGCGATCGACAATCACCGGCGCGGGGACATCGGGCTCATAGAGCAGCACCTGCACCCATCGCAGCCGCGTCAGGTCTGCCGCAGGGTGCACAGCGACCCGCTGCGCTCCCCGGACTGCGTCGGGCTCGACATCGGTGACCGTGCCCACAAGCAGCCCGGCGGGAAACGTGCTTCCCTCGAAGCCGCTGGTCACCACGGTCTCTCCCGGGATGACGACCGTCTCAAGCTCGATGTAGCTCACGTCCAGGTCGCGACCCGGGCCTCGTCCCGAGGCCAATCCGTCGTCTCCGGATCGGACGATGCGCACGCCGGCGTCGAAGTTGGGATCAGTCAGCAGCTCTACCCGCGAACGAGTGGTGCTGGCCTGCACGACGCGCCCGACCAATCCGTCGCCGCTCTCCACCGGCATTCCCTCGCGTATGCCGTCCCGGCGTCCTCTTGCCAGCTCGATCGTGCGTTCGAAGTTCGACACCGGTGCATCAATGACCCTCGCCGTGACCCGAGGGATTGCCCGGGCGGTGTCACGGGCGCCCACCAGAGCGAGCAGTTCCTGCCGGTCCCGTTCCAACTCGCCGACGCGCAGCACCGATGCTTGCGCTTGTGCCAGCTCGCCGCGCAGCTGCGCGTTCTCGGCCTCTAAGTCGTCGAAGCTGACCACCCCGCGCCAAGCGTTGCGAAACGGCCCGACCACCCAGTCTCCGAAGGTTCGCACCGGTCCCAACAGGTCCAGCGCTGCGCCGCGCGCGGTGTCCAGCACGCCGCCAGAGCCACGTGCGTCCAGCGTCAACAGTGCAATGGCCGTCACAACGAGCAGGGCCAAGCGGAGCCAGGTGCGTCTCCGAATGCCGGCGCGGCGGGCCACGGCCGGGGGCGTCAGCGCCCCTCGGTGGACGAGTACAGCACTCCGTGGAGGACGTCGAATTCTTCGAGCGTCTGGCCGGAGCCACGCACGACGGCGAACAGCGGGTCCTCCGCGATGTGAACTGCAACGCCTGTTTCCGAGCGCAGTCGATCCGGCAGACCGCGCAGCATCGCTCCGCCGCCGGCAAGTGTGATGCCGTAGTCCATGACGTCGGCTGCCAATTCCGGCGCGGTGTCATCGAGCGTCGCCTTCACCGAGTCGACGATTGCGCTGACGGGTCCCGCAATTGCTTCGCGGATCTCGACGCTGTCGACGCTGACCGATTCGGGAAGCCCACTCACCATGTCGCGGCCACGGACCTCGGCGTAGATCTCCTGCTGCAGCGGCCACGCAGAGCCCAGCGCTAGCTTGACTTCCTCTGCGGTGCGCTCGCCAACGATGAGGCCATGCTCCTTCTTGACGTGAGCAACGATGGACGCGTCGATCATGTTGCCGCCGACGCGGGCAGAACGAGCCGTCACGATGCCGCCGAGCGAGATCACGGCGACCTCAGTGGTGCCGCCGCCGATGTCGACGATCATGCTCCCCTGCGCCGTCTGAACCGGCAGCCCAGCGCCGATCGCCGCTGCCATCGGCTCCTCGATGATGTACGCCCGGCGTGCACCTGCATACTCGGCGGCTTCCAGTACTGCGCGCTGCTCCACTCCGGTGATTCCCGACGGCACGCAGATCACCATGCGCGGCTTGGGCCAGCGCGTCTGGGTGACCTCGTTGATGAAATGCCGGAGCATCTTCTCGCAAATGTCGAAGTCGGCAATCACGCCGTCTTTGAGCGGACTGATCGCTGTGATGTTCCCTGGCGTTCGGCCGATCATCCGCTTGGCCTCTTGGCCGACGGCTAGCGAATTGCCCGTCATCGAATCGACGGCCACCACCGAAGGCTCGTTGAGCACGATTCCCCGGCCGCGAACGAACACGGTCGTGTTCGCAGTACCGAGATCGACCGCGATGTCCTTGCCGCCGAACATGGGTCCGCGCCGGCGGGATCGGGACGGCCCGTTCGCCGCCATCAGCTGCCGACCTTGTTGTTCGACGGGACGACGGACGGAAAGAACAGGGCGATCTCTCGCTGGGAGGAGGCTTCGCTGTCGGAACCATGCACGAGGTTCTCGGTGGGAGACAGGCCGTAGTCGCCCCGGATGGTGCCGGGTGCGGCAGCGGCGGGATTGGTGGCACCCATCAGGGTGCGCACGACGGCGAAGACGTCGCCGCCTGCGTCGGCAGGGCCTTCCAGCACCATGACGATCGATGGCGAGCGCGTGATGAAGTCCAGCAGTGGCTCGTAGAACGGCTTGCCAGCGTGTTCGGAGTAGTGCCGCTCGGCGGTATCGCGGTCAATGGTCCGGTGTTCCAAGGCCGCGACGGTGAGCCCTTTGCATTCGAACCTGCCCAGGATCTCGCCGACGAGGCCGCGTTCGACAGCGTCAGGCTTGCAGATCACCAGCGTTTGCCGCATCGCTGTCTCCCTCAGCCTGCTGCCTCGCACTGACGCGTTGCGTCATGGGCTGCGCGCCAGAGACTAATGCGGGTGACTCCCCAGCAGTCGCCGGGCCTCGGCAGCGATGTACAGCGAGCCGCTCACCACCACAATCCCATCGGGGCCGGCCCGGTCGCGGGCGTGCTGCAGCGCATCGGTGACGCTCGCAGCCGCGATGATGTCGAGCGGCCGGTGACGGCTGGCCGCTGCGTTCTCTACCGCAGCGGAAACCTCGCTCGGCGGGATCGCACGCGGCCATGACGCCGCAGTTGCAACAACCGCATCGAAGGGCTCGAGATCGAGCGCTTTGCAGAACTCGCCGGGATCGTGTGGTCTGTTTGCACCGATCACGAGCACATTGGAGCCATCCGTGCCTGCCGCCGAAGCGACTTGCGGCTCTCCCTCCGGAGTCGAGACCATGGACAACGCTTCCGCCAGCGTGTCTCGCAGCGCAGCGGCACCAGCGGGATTGTGGGCCCCGTCGATGACCACCGTCGGCTGACGATTCACGATCTCAAAGCGCGCCGGCAGCGTGATGTCCGCGAGCGCCGCAGTGATCACATCGTCATCGAGGCTCCGGCCGAAGAATGCCTCGACCGAGCTGATGGCCGTGGCGACGTTGATCGCCTGGTGAGCACCGTGGAGCGGCACGAAGTGATCGGCATGCTTCCCAAACGGGGTGCGGACGGTCACGAGCTGACCGCCGACGGCGGGCTGGCGGTCGGCTACATCCCATTCGACGCCGCGGCGCCACAGCTCAGCACCGACCTCTGCCGCCGTGACGGCCACAATTTCGACGAGCTCAGGGGCCGTCTCGCCGCAGACGGCGATCGCCCCTGCGGAGATGATCCCGGCCTTCTCCGAGGCAACGTCCGCCAATGTGGGCCCGATGATCTCAAGGTGGTCGGCGCCAACGTTGGTGATGACTGCCACTGCAGCGTCCACCACGTTGGTGGCATCCCAGCGGCCGCCCATGCCGACTTCGATCACGTTGACGTGCGCGGTGGAGGCGAACCAGTTGTACGCGGCGCCGGCCATCACCTCGAAGTAGTTCGGCCGCTCGCCGCAGCGCTCGGTCACCATCGACTCGAGAACGGCGACCTCACTGATCGCCGTTGCGAACGACTCGTCGTCGAGTGGCTCGTTGGCCACCGTGATCCTGTCATTGACGCGCTCGATGTGGGGCGACGTGTAGCTGCCAGCGGCAAGCCCGCACGCCCCGAGCAGCGCAACTGACAGCCGCGCCGTGCTGCCTTTGCCGTTCGTGCCGGTGATGTGGATGGCCGGCACGCTGTCCTGCGGGTCGCCCAAGACGCCCATGAGTGTCCACATGCGATCCAGCGTGGGTGCCGTCGCCTCGGGGCTGCCGAGCAGCCGTTCGAGGTCGATATGGGAATCCAGCCAGTCGAGTGCGGCCTCGTAGTCGCGCAGCGGCCCGGCTGCCGCTCCGGTCGGCGCAGGGCTCAAGATGCGCGGCGTGTGACGGTCGAACGAGGCACCAGCGTGGGATTCACCTTGTCGAGCACCACGCTCCGGTCGACGATGCAGCGGGCCACGTCATCGCGGCTCGGCAAGTCGTACATCAGCCCCAGCAGAACTTCCTCGAGAATCGCCCGGAGCCCGCGCGCGCCCGTGTTGCGGAGCATCGCCTGATCCACGATGGCTTCGAGAGCATCCTCAGTGAACTCGAGTTCGACGTCGTCAAGTTCGAACATCCGGCGGTACTGGCGCACCAGCGAATTCTTCGGCTCGGTGAGGATCCGGCGCAATGCGCCAGGATCCAGCGCGTCGACGACGCCGACGACGGGGAGCCGGCCGATGAATTCGGGGATCAGGCCGAAGTGGCGCAGATCCTCGGGCAGCACATCTGGCAGCACGTCGAGCGCTGAGCTGCCGGTAGCGTTGCGCAGCGTCGCTCCGAATCCGATGCCCCGCTCCCCCACACGGTCGGCAATGATGCGCTCAAGGCCGTCGAACGCGCCCCCGCAGATGAACAGCACGTTGCTGGTGTCGATCTGCAAGAACTCCTGGTGGGGGTGCTTGCGACCACCCTGTGGGGGCACCGAGGCCACGGTGCCCTCGAGAATCTTCAGCAAGGCCTGCTGGACGCCCTCGCCGGACACGTCGCGGGTGATCGAGGCGTTCTCGGCTTTGCGGGCGATCTTGTCGATCTCGTCGATGTAGACGATGCCGGTCTCGGCGCGCTTCACGTCGAAGTCGGCCGATTGGAGCAGCTTGAGCAGGATGTTCTCGACGTCTTCTCCCACGTAGCCGGCCTCGGTCAGCGCCGTGGCATCAGCAATAGCGAACGGCACATTGAGCATGCGCGCCAAGGTCTGCGCCATCATCGTCTTGCCGCAGCCCGTAGGGCCAATCAGCAGGATGTTCGACTTGGCAATCTCGACATCCTCGCCAGCACCAGGTCCGGAGGGCTCAAGACGCATCCGCTTGTAGTGGTTGTAGACGGCCACCGACAGGATCGTCTTGGTCTTGTCCTGGTCGATGATGTAGTCGTCGAGGAAGGCAAAGATCTCGCGTGGCTTGGGGACTGACTCGAATGGTGTCTCGGTCGATGTCTCGACCTCGTCGTCGATGATCTCATTGCACAGGTCGATGCACTCGTCGCAGATGTACACGCCTGGGCCCGCGATGAGTTTGCGCACCTGTTTCTGGGATTTGCCGCAGAACGAGCACTTGAGCAGCTCGCTGCCCTCACCGAACTTCGCCACGCTGCACCTCCCTCCTGCTGAGACTTGGTCGTCGGTTGCCGTACAAGGCTCGCACACGGCCCGTCCGCACGCGACCCCAATGTTGACGGCTCAGGGTTGCTCGCCAAGGATGGCACAGCGCGCGCCGGACAGTGCGATCTGTTTCATCCTGGCCACTCGGTATCCACGGGGAGCGGTCGAGACGCACCGGTAGGCTCTGCGCTTCGTGAAGACGACGCTGACGCCGCTGGATTCAGCGGATTTCATCGGGCCCGCGCCGGTTTCTGAACCCGATCCTCCAGTCGAGGACGAGACACCGGCTGACCCCGACACCGACGACTCCAGCGACGGTGAGACTGCGACAGAACGGATTGTCGGTCCCCGCGTCAAGCTGACCGTTGAAGTCGACGCCGAGACGTTCGACGCCGACATCGAGGCTGCGTTCCGCAAGCTGGCCCGTGAGGTGCGCATTCCCGGATTCCGACCCGGCCGCGCACCGCGACGGGTGCTGGAATCGCACTTCGGATCCGAGGTCGGGCGCGCACAGGCGCTCGAAGAAGCGGTGCCCCGCTACTACGCCCAGGCGGTGCGTGACAACCACGTCGACGTGGTGAACCAGCCCGAACTGGAGCTCACTCTCGACGGAAGCGAAGGGCCGGTGGCGTTCGACGCGACGGTCGAGATCCGACCGGTGGTGTCGATCTCGGGCTACAAGAAACTGCAGGTCGCGATCCCCAGTCCCGAGCCGCCCGAGTCCGAGATTGACGCCCGCATCGACGAGACGCGCCGCCAGTTTGCCGATATCGCGGAGGTGGAGCGCTCCGCGGAAGTTGGCGACCGTGTCACGATCGACATCGAGGGTTCCGTGGACGGCGAGGCGCTGCCCGGACTCTCAGCCCAGGACTACCTCTATGAGGTAGGCAGCGGTGGCATCGTGCCCGAGGTTGACGAGCAGCTCATCGGCTGCGAGGCCGGGATCGAGTTGTCGTTCAGCGCGCCACATCCGGTGCAACCCGACATGGAGATCGACTTCGAGATCAACGTCAACACGGTGTCGGAGTTGGTCCTGCCTGAGCTCACCGACGACTGGGTCGACGAGAACACCGAGCACGACTGCATCGCGGACCTTCGCGAGGCCACGGCACAGCAACTGAGCTTCGGCCGCATCATGCAAGCCAATATGACTCTGCGCGACGAGGTGCAGAAGCAACTCGCCGGCCTTGTCGATGGACCGGTTCCCGATGCCATGGTGAGCGGGGCAATTGCAGACCGCATGTCAGAGCTGGGCAGCGGGCTGCAGCAGCGAAACATGACGATTGAGGACTGGTTGGAGGCAACGGGCCAAGAGCCTGCGTCGTTCATCGGGGAATTGCGAGACGATGCTGAGCGTGGCGTGCGTTTGGATCTGGCTCTACGCGCCCTGGCCACGGCTGAAGGCCTGCAAGCCGACGACGATGACATCGACGCAGAGTTGGAAGGGATGGCAGCCAACGATGGCCGCAGCCCGGCCCAATTGCGCGACGTCATGGCAGATGCCGATGGACTCGCTCACCTCACATCAGCGATTTGCAAGGGCAAGGCGCTTCAATGGGTCATCGAAGCCGCCACACTCATTGGACCGGACGGCGACACCATCGACCGCTCAGCGCTCGAATTCCCGTCGCCCGATGACTCGCAGAGCGTTGACGACACCGAAGCCCGAAGCGACGAAGACGACAAGGACACACCGTGACGACCGAGTTCTCCGCACACGCGGATCAATCTGACATCAGCGCCGGACGGCACAGTGCCCGCAATTACCTCGTGCCCACCGTCGTGGAACAGACCAATCGGGGTGAGCGGGCGTACGACCTGTACTCACGGCTGTTGAAGGAGAACATCATCTTCTTGGGCACGCCGATCGACGATGTCATCGCCAACCTGGTGTGCGCGCAGCTGATCCACCTGGAGTCGGAAAATCCCGACAAGGACATCAACATCTACATCAACTCGCCCGGTGGGGACATCAGCTCGCTGTTCGCCATTTACGACACGAGCCAGTACATCCGCAACGACATCACCACAATCTGCCTCGGCCAAGCGGCGTCTGCCGCTGCGGTGCTGCTGGCTGCGGGCACGCCGGGCAAGCGCATGGCGCTGCCCAATGCGCGAGTGCTCCTGCACCAGCCCTACGGGCAGGCGATGGGTCAAGCCACCGACATCGAGTTGGCGGCGCGCGAGATCGACCGGATGCGCGAACGGCTTGAGCGGATCATTGCGCACCACACCGGCCAGGAGATCGAGCGCATTCACACCGATACCGACCGCGACTTCATCATGGATGCCGAAGCCGCCAAGGAGTACGGGATCATCGACGAGGTGATCGCGAACCGCCAGGTGCTCGAAGACGGCCCGATTCGCGCTGCGTAAGGGGCCGCGCCGGAGAGGTGTGCCCGCTTCGGATTACGCCGAGTGAGCGGACGACGGGAATCGAACCCGCATCATCAGCTTGGAAGGCTGAGGTTCTGGCCGTTGAACTACGTCCGCGAAGAGCGCCGAGGGTAGCGGCGCGCACATAGCGCACTGTCGAACCCCAGCGAGCGGACGACGGGAATCGCCGTCTCGATGGCGGCGCCAGAGGCGCCGCGTGCATCATCAGCTTGGAAGGCTGAGGTTCTGGCCGTTGAACTACGTCCGCGAAGAGCGACGAGGGTAGCGGCGCTGACCGGACAGACTCGCTGACTATTCGGACTGCGGGCGAGGCAGGTCGAACGGCAGCGGCGTTGTCGTGGCCCTGCGGTCGATGCCGTCGAGATTGACCCGCAGCGCCGTGTCCGGCTCGAACCAGGGCGGATCGAGCAGTGCGAGGCCGGTGTTGGTGTCGAACCTCGGCGAGCGAGCAAGCGCTCGCAGCGTGCCGACTGGATGACCGTCGGGGCACTGCACGGTGCGTGGCGATCGCATTGGCGACGGCGGGTCGCCATCGACGACGAGACCGACGAGGCGTCGCTGAGTGCCCGATGCCCGCCGAGCCACCAGCGCGGCTTTGCCGATGAAGTCGTGACCCGCTTGATGGTCACCATCGTCTTCCAGGCCGACGAACCGGCGGATGCCGGCTTCGTCTGGATCTGTCTCGGGATCGGTGTCGCCGCCGAAGGACAGCAGGAAGCTCTCGATGCGCTCGGCGTTGTTCGGCGCGCCCACTGCAAGCCCGAAAGGCCGACCCGCTTCCCACAGCAAGTCCCAGAGCTGCTCTCCTTTGGCGCCGTCCATCAAGAAGAGCTCGAAACCGCCCTGGCCGGACCACCCAGATCGACACACGATCATGGGGATGCCGTTGTGAACGTGGTGCGCGAAACCAAAGAAGCGCAACTCGCGTACCCAGTCTCCGAGAGCTGCTGCGACGACGTCGGCGGAACGGGGGCCTTGGATCGCAAGCGGCCAGACGTCCGGCTCGGTCACGTCGACGTCGAATCCGCCTTCGCCCGCCACCGCCCGTGCCCACAGCAGCACGTCGCTATCGGCAATCGAGAGCCAGAATGTCGTCTCATCGATGCGCAGCGCCATCGGGTCGTTGACGAGGCGACCTTCGTAGTCGCACATCGGCGCATAACGGGCTGCACCGACCTCGAGGCCCCGCAGATCTCGGGCGCAGAGATACGTGACCAACCGGTGCGCATCTGGTCCAGCGATCTGCACTTGGCGTTCGCAGCCGACGTCCCAGATCGCCGCAGATTCCGTCAGTGCCCGGTAGTCCGCAGCAGGATCATCGGTGCTGATAGGCAGCACGGTGTGGTTGTAGACCATCGCCTTGGTCATGCCTGCTGCTACCGCGCGGTCAGTGAACGGCGTGATCTTGGTCCGGGGACCGATGATCAGCTCCACCCCGAGCTCCAGCCCTGCGAGGCGAACTAGCGACCGGTGCGCAGCTAGCTGCCAATCGCCTGCAAGTGGCCTGCGTCGCGCAGCCGCTCGAAGAACTGCGGTTCGTAGGCGGACTCAGGGTCTGCACGCACTGCGGTGTCGATGGCGTGCGCATCTTCGCCGACCAGGATCCGCCAATCGCCCGCGAGGACTCCCGCCAGGATGATCTGGGCAGCTTGAGCGGCTGTCGTCGGGGCATCGACACGGAAACGCGTATTGCGATCGACGACCAGCGCCTCGATCTCGGCATCGCTGAACTGATCGATTGGGATCCCCCGGGCCGCCATTGTCTTGCGCCGCAGTGGGATATCGAGACCATGCGCCTCGATGCTGTTGAACGCGATCGAGGTGCCGATATGACCGGGCATGACGACGTGGGCGCTGACGTGCGGCGCGTGGAGCGCGAGGTCCACCATGAGTGCTTCGGTGAGGCCCTTCACGGCGAACTTCGCAGCGGAGTAGGACGTGTGGGGCGCGCCTGGCCCGACGGTCGCCCAAAACCCGTTGATGCTGCTGGTATTGACCATCGCCGCCGCATCTGAGCGGACGAGCAGGTCCATGAAGGCACGTGCGCAATTCAGTACCCCGTTCCAGCACACCTCGAAGGTCTTGTCCCACGCTGCGCGTTGATCATCGATGACGAAACTGCCGCCGCCGCTGATACCGGCGTTGTTGAACAGCAGGTTGATGTGGTCGGTCTCGTGGGCAGCGGCGACGTCGGCCGCAAACGCTGCGACGGCGTCAGTATCGGTGACATTGCACAGGTGTGTCGTGATGCGCACCCCTTCGGAGGCGTCCTGACTGGCAAGTTTCGCTGTCTCGGAAAGCGTCTCGCGGTTGAGGTCGCAGGCAGCGACATGCGCTCCCGCTGCCGCGAGTTGGCGAACCAACTCACGGCCCATGCCGGTGCCGCCGCCGGTCACCACTGCGATGCGCCCAGCAAAGTTTGATACAGCCATGCGTCTGTCTCCCCCACTTGTGCACGCAGACGCGGCTCCGTGCTGCGAGTTGGTCGGTCGTGTCAACTAGTGCTGAAGTCTCGCAGTGTCACGATGCTTCCGCGTCAAAGCCGGACGCGACCTCGCCAGGTCAGCTTTCCGGTGGGCCGCCCGCGAACATCTCGGCAGGTGGTATGAGCACCTCGGCACCGGTGCGCGGCTAGCGGCCGAACGCCTGCAGGTAGCCCGCGTCGCGCAGCCGCTCGAAGAACTCCGGTTCGTAAGCCGACTCAGGATCGGCGCGCACTGCATTGTCGATGGCGTGCGCGTCATCGCCGACCAGGATGCGCCAATCGCTCGCAAGGACACCCGCCAAGATGATCTGGGCGGCCTCGGTTGCTGTTGTCGGGGCATCGTCTCGAAAGCGCGTGTAGAGGTCGAGGACCAATGCCTCAACCTCGGTGTCGCTGGACTGATCGAGCGCCACCCCCCGGGCCGCCACGGTCTTGCGCAACACCGGCGCATCGAGACCGTGAGCAGAGACGCTGTTCAGATCGATCAATGTGCCGATGTGGCCGGGTATCACTACGTGGGCGCTGACGTGGGGCGCGTGCTGCGCGAGATCCACCATGAGCGCCTCGGTGAAGCCCTTGACGGCGAACTTTGCCGCGCAGTACGCCGTGTCCGTCACGCCTGGACCGAGCGACGCCCAGACGGCCATGGCGCTGCTGGTGTTCACGATCGCTGCCGCATCTGAGCGGAGGAGCAGGTTCATGAAGGCGCGAGCGCAGTTCAGTACCCCGTTCCAGCACACCTCGAAGGTCTTGTCCCACGCAGCTCGCTGATCATCGATCACGAAGCTGCCGCCGTGGCCGATGCCAGCGTTGTTGAACAGCAGGTTGATGTAGTCGGTGTCGTGTTGTTCGGCGACTTCCGCGGCGAACGCTGCCACGGCATCTGCGTCGGTGACATCGCACGAGTGCGTGGTGATGCGCACGCCGGTGGCGGCCCGCGACGTGGCCAGCTCGGCGGTCTGCTCCAGCGTCTCATCATTGAGATCGCACGCCGCTACGTGTGCGCCTGCCACTGCGAGCTGGCACACCAGCTCGCGGCCCATGCCGTTGCCGCCGCCAGTGACCACGGCAATACGTCCCGCGAGTTCGGTGACGGCCATGGATCAGCCTTCCGGCGGACCGCCAGCGAACATCTCGGCGGCTGCGGCTTCCATCTCTTCGGGGGTCACGTCTCGCATGTGGGTGGCGATTGACCAGTTGTGACCGAAGGGATCGCGGATGCCGCCGAAGCGATCTCCCCAGAACATGTCCGTCGGCGGCATGGTCAACTCAGCACCTTGCGCCACGGCCGCCTCGATGGTGGCGTCACAGTCGACGACGTAACGGTGCATGGTGACCGAGGAGCCGCCGAGCGCAGCGGGGGCTGATTCCGAGCCGGAGAACTCTGGAAAGTCGTCGGCCAGGAAGATCAGACCGTCGCCCAATACAAGCTCGGCGTGAATCAGCTTGCTGCCGTCGGGCGTGGACTGCCGGTGCGCCTCGCGGGCGCCGAACGCGGCCGTGTACCACTCGATGGCATCGGCAGCACCGCCGGGCGAACCATCGGTGCGGGCACCGATCGTCATGTAGGGCACGACAAAGGGCCGGTCGGCGGGAATCGGTTGCACATCGCTCATGGCGCGGACTCTAGCCACAGCTCGCCAAGCGGAACGCTGCTCCCAGCCCCGCTCCCAAGTGGGTTTCCGATCAACCTCCAACGCTGCTTCCAGAGCCGCTCTCAAGAGCATTTTCGATCACCTCGCAACGCTGCTCCCGGTGCCGCCCCCCAGGTACGTTCCCGTTCACCCCGCAAGGCTGCGACAATGCGTCATTCGGCGCGCTCGCCAGGCACTCGGCGCTGCCGGTAAGGAGGACTCTCATGAGGCAAGTCGACCACTGGATCGGCGGTCAGCGAACGCAAGGGTCGCCCAAGACCATGTTCGAAGTGACCGACCCGGTCACCGGCAGTGTCATCGCCACGGTTCCCATGGCGTCCGCGGGCGACGTGGACTTGGCCGTGGGCACAGCACGCACGGCGTGGGAGGGTTGGCGGGAGGCCTCCATCTCGTCTCGTGCCGCGGTTATGTTCGCCTTCCGGGAGCTGCTCGAGGAGCACCGCTTGGAGCTGGCCGAGATGGTCTCGGCCGAGCACGGCAAGGTGCGTGCCGACGCCATGGGCGAGTTGCGGCGAGGGATCGAGGTGGTGGAGTTCGCCTGCGGCATCGGCCAGCTGCTGAAGGGCGAACGCACCGACGACATCAGCACCGAGCACGACGCCTACACAGTCCGCCAGCCGGTCGGCGTGGTGGCGGGTATCACGCCGTTCAACTTCCCGGCGATGGTGCCGATGTGGATGTACCCGGTAGCCATCGCCTCCGGCAACTGCTTCGTGCTCAAGCCGTCCGAGAAGGACCCGTCGGTGGCGGTGCGCATCGGCGAGCTGTTCGCCGAGGCCGGGCTGCCCGACGGCGTATTCAGCGTGCTCCACGGCGATGCGGACGCGGTGAATGGCCTGTGCGAGCACCCTGGAATCGACGCGGTGAGCTTCGTGGGCTCGACACCGATTGCTCGTCATGTGCACCGAACGGCATCGATGGCCGGCAAGCGGGTACAGGCGCTCGGCGGCGCCAAGAACCACATGATCGTGCTGCCCGACGCCGACATCGGCCAGGCGGCCGATGCTGCGGTGTCAGCCGGTTACGGGTCAGCAGGCGAGCGCTGCATGGCCATCTCGGTGGTCGTGGCGGTGGGGTCCATCGCTAATGACCTGTCTGGGGAGATCTGCGAGCGGATCGACGCGCTGCGCATCGGCCCCGGGCTCGGCGCTGAGGCCGTGGACATGGGACCGCTGGTCACTGCTGAGCACCGCGACCGCGTGCTCAGCTACATCGACTTGGGCGAGTCCGAAGGAGCGGTGCTGGTACGGGACGGTCGAGACCTGGTGGTGGACGGCCACCCCGATGGCTACTGGGTCGGTCCCACGTTGCTCGATGAGGTCACACCCGAGATGAAGGTCTACGAGGACGAGATATTCGGACCGGTGCTGTGTCTGGTGCGCGTGGATTCGTTCGAAGAGGCGATGGAGCTGATCGAGAACAACCAATACGGCAACGGCGTGGCGCTGTTCACCCGTGATGGCGGGGCCGCACGGCGGTTCCGGCGGGAAGCCCCGGTCGGGATGATTGGTGTCAACGTGGCCATTCCGGTGCCGATGGCGTATCACTCGTTCGGTGGCTGGAAGGACTCGCTATTCGGCGACCACCACATGCACGGACCCGAAGGCATCCGCTTCTACACCAGGCTCAAGGCGGTCACCGAGCACTGGCCGGACCCCGCCGACCGCGGCGTCGACCTGGGCTTCCCGACCGCCCGCTGAGGGAGCAGCGCCCGCTATCGCCCATAGCCAGATCGCGGCCGTATTACTCCATTTTTGCGAGTATTTTTACTCAAAATCTCCGAGTATGCTCGTGGCATGGACCGGAGTCCGTTTCCGCATCACGGACCGTTACGACCCGAGCAGGTGACAGGCCGCGAGAGCCTCGCTGTCGATCTCGCCCAGCGAATCGCGGATCGGCGGTTGACCGCGTTGGTGGGGCCGCGACGTTTCGGCAAGACAAGCCTGCTCAAGCGCGTGGCGGCCGACTTGGCTGCCGTCGGCCCACAACCTGTGTGGATCGACCTCTACCAGCTCACGTCGATGGCCGACTTCGCCGCGGCGGTCGACCGCGGTCTCGCGTCCGTCGTCGGTCCCGTACGCCGAGCGCTCGACTCCATCGCTGCCACGGTGGCGCTGCGCATCGGGGTGCTGGGCGTCGAGCTCACTCGCAGCCCCAAGTATCGTCCCGACCCGGTGTTGTCGTTGCGCAACCTGCTCGGAGTGCTCACCTCAGCAGCGCAGCGTCACGACCTGTTCGTCGTATTCGACGAGTTCTCAGGCGTCGCCAACATCCAAGGAGGTGCGGGGGTGCTGCGGACCGAGTTGCAGCATCACTTCCAGTCGCTCGGCATCGTCTTCGCTGGCTCGGAACCCTCAACGATGCGAGCGCTGTTCAGCGAGCAGACCCAGCCCTTCTTCGCTCAAGCCGACCTGGTGGAAATCGGACCGCTCAGCGACGCCGCCGTCGGCCACATCGTCGAAGACGGCTTCGAGACCACGCAGCGGCACACCGGAGGAATCACCAGCCGGATCGTTGCGTTCGCCGCCGGGCACCCCCAACGTGCCATGCAACTCGCAGATGCCCTCTGGAGACGTGTCGAGCCGGGCGAGACGGCCGATATGCCGGCATGGGAGGCGGCACTCGCCGAGGTGCGCACCAACGTCAACGCAGCCTCCGAACGTATCTTCAGCCTGCTGCCAACCGGCCAGCAAAAAACGCTGCGAGCCATCGCTGCGGGCGGCAGTATCTACGGCGCCGCTGCGTCGGCACTTGAGCTTCCCCCCGGCAGCGCCCAAGACGCCGCCGAGAAACTGATCGGCAACGGCATCGTGCGCCGCGCCCAAGAGCGACTCGAAGTCATCGACCCGCTCCTCGCCGACTGGCTCTGCCGCCGCTTCCCTATCTGACGCCCGACGCCGTTTCGCGGGGCTGCGCATCCAAGCAGGGACGGTCCGTGCAGTGGTGTCTCGTCTCAAGTCTGTTGCCCGGTTTCGAGCTGGGCGGCACTGAGGTTGGCTATTTCGGGGTGGGATTCGAGGGGGCGGTGCCGTGCTGCGGCGGGACGGCCGCGAACTCGTGGTGGACGGCCACCCTGAGGGCTACTGGGTCAGCCCCACGCAAGCGCGACGAGGTCACCGCCGAGATGAAGGTCTACGAGTACGAGAGCTTCGGCCCCGTGCTGTGCTTGGTGCGGGTGGACTCGCTCGAAGGGGCAATGGAGCTCACCGAGAACAATCAGTTCGGCAACGGTGTGGCGCTGTTCACCCGAGATGGCGGGATGGCCCGTCACTCGGCCGGATTGCACGAACATCGTGACATCGATGCCATCGACTAGGAAATCAGGTCGTGACCGATATCGGGGAATTGAGCGGATCGAGTCGTTCAGGCGAACTGGACGAAGTGCTCGACGAACACATGATCGGGGAACTCGCCGGTCTGCGCTCTCTTGAGCGAGGGGTCGGATACCTGAATGACCGTCGGGTGGAATCGGCGGCAGCGGGCGACAAAGGGGTGCGCGCGACGGTGCGCGGAACAATGCCGTACGACGTCGAGTTGTGGCTCGACGCCGACACGCTGAACTGGTCGTGCTCGTGCCCTGCGGCCGAAGACGGCTCGTTCTGCAAGCATTGCGTCGCCGTGGCGTTGTCGCTGCTGCGCACCGGCGAGCGCCCCGACGGCGCGAGCGAGCCAACGCGGCCGTCGCAGCGCAGCCGAAGCGCCGACCCTGATGTCCTCCTGCTCGAGGGGTTCGTGCACCGGCTCGACGTCGAAAGGCTGGCGGAGATCGTTCTGAAGCAGGCTGCCGACGATTGGCGCTTACGCGAACGCCTGCTGCTCGAAGCGAGGTCCGAGCAAGGCATAGGACCGGACCTCGATGAATGGCGTCAGCGGATCAAGGGCGTTCTTGGCGCCCGGCGTCATGTGAGCTATCACGAAGCTCCTGAATGGGCAGCGATTGTCGACGACATGATCGACGCGATGGTGGATCTCTGCGATGCAGGTCATGGCCCCGCAGCAGCGCAGCTCGCTGAATATGCGCACAGGCGGGCGGACATGGCCATGGGCCGTGTGGACGACTCTGACGGGTGGCTGACGGTCATATCCGACCGCCTGGCGGATCTGCATCTTCAGGCGTGCGAGCAGAGCACATCAGACCCGGTCAAGCTGGCGAAGCGCCTCGCGAAGCTCGAAATGACGTCGGAACTGGACGGATTCCACCGGTCGGCAGCGAGATATGCGGAAGTACTCGGCCCCTCAGGGCTGACCGCGTTCCGCCGTGCGATCGAGCCCCAATGGCGGCAGATCGACCCCAAAGACGACGGCTGGTCGTCGGACGTGTCCCGCCTGCGTGAAGCGATGATCGGTTGGGCGCTTGCCATGGACGACCCCGACGCGCTCATCGAGGCGCACCGGCGCGAGCGAATTCACCCCACCGACATGGTCGAGATCGCCGCTGCGTTCGAACGGGCCGGTCGTGACGACGAAGCTGTCGAGTGGGCCCGTCGGGGTCTGTCAGGCATGAGGCACGGCTCATGGCATGCCGGTAATACCCGCGATTTTCTGGCTCGCAAGCTGCGCGAGCGGGGCGAGACCGGAGCCGCCGTCGATCTGTACTGGAAGACGTTCGAGGCGAGTCCGTCGCTGAGCAATTTTCGCCGCCTGAAGCAGGAGGACACCGGTGTCGACTGGCTGAGCCGAGGCCGCAAGCATCTGCTCACACTGCTCGATCCCAGCGGTGACAACACGTTGCTGGCTAGCGGGGCGCCGGCTGATGGTTCGGTGCCCGAAGACGTCATGTCTGACGACGCTTCCGCCGCGCCCGCAGCAGCAGCAGTCATCTTGACGGAGATCCTGCTCTTCGAGGGTCACGCTCAGCAAGCATGGGACACGGCTGTGCAGCTGGGCACGAGCAGCCAGATGTGGATGACGCTCGCGAGGGAGCGAGAGCAACGCTCACCTCGTGACTCGATCACGGTCTATGCCTCGGCGGCGCTGGCGATCATCGATCGCAAGAAGGCCAACCAATACAAGTCCGCCGTCGATCTGATGTCTCGAATTCAGCGTCTGGCAGCCGATGCGGGCGAGCCGGAATTGTTCGATTCGCTGCTGCAACGCGTCCGGACTGAGCACCGGGCGAAGCGCCGGCTCAAGGAGCTGCTTGACCGCGCGGGTTGGTGATCCCGTCGGGCGATCTGCGGCACCCGGACGCTTCGATGGCCGTCACTGCTCGACGAATGGGTTGATGACCCGCAAGCCGTCGTAGTCCTGCTGTGCGCTCATGCCCTCGGAGTACACGGCATCGCAGCCCAATGCCTGCGCAGCAGCAAGGATCGCGCCATCCCAGTAGGACAATCCGATGCGCTGGCTGAGCGACACGCCGGCACGAAAGACCTCGGCCGTGATCGGCTGGACCGGGAAGTCGTCGAAGACGCTGAGAAAGCGCAGCGCCAGTTCGGCACTGAGGGCATGGGGGCGGCTGCGTCGAGTGGCCTGAACGAAGAACTCGGCCAGCACCTGCACCGAGAACGCCAGGTCGGGCTGCTTGAGCAGCGCCACGGCGAGTCCGTGCTTGGCGGCATCGTCGGGCGCGGGACTTGCCGCGTAGAGCAGGACGTTCGTGTCAACGAGACGCACTGCGCTCGTGCAGTTCTTCGCGCGACAGGTTGTCGGCCGTCCGGAAGCCGCCAGCTGACGTAGCTATGACGCTCAGCACGTCGTCAAGGTGCCTGCTCCGCCGCTGCTGTGCCGTCTCAGGCGAGTCCTCGTCGTCATCGAGCACGCCACCATCGCCACTTGCGAGACGCCTGAGGTAGCCGCGAACTAGCGCAGACACCGAGGTGTCCAGCTCAGCAGCGCGAATGCGCGCCAACCGGTGCGTGTCGTCGTCAATTGCCACCGTGATGTTTCGCATGCCCGTCACCCTCCTGTGGATCACAGTAACTGTGAACCACAATGCCCGCAAGCCGTGGCTATCAGCCTGTGTCGCCGCCCCTGCTCCTCCGTTCAAGCGAGTCCGAAGGCGCTGCGCAGAGGGGCGACGGCGACGGATTGGCGTTCGCCCATGCATCGAGGCGACGCGCGAGCGCTGGCCCCAACGCGCTGCCCGAGGGCAAGTCACTCTTTCGAACGAAGGTGACAAGTCCATGGGGAGCGCCGCGCTCCAAGTTCTGTGCCACCAAGGACGCGTAGTCGGCGAAGTTCTCCGTCACGACGACGCGACCCTCACCTGCGGCCAGCTCGTAGAGATGCTCGTCGTCGGTTCCCGCCAACACTGAGCCGGCGACACTGCGGGCGTCGTGGCCCAGTCGCCGCAATTCGGCAGCAGCCGCGGGCGGGAACATCTCGTCGAGCAACCACTTCACGTCGAGAGCATGCGCTCGCGGCGATCAGCGAGCTCCCGCAGTTCCTCCGCGATTCTGGCGTCGGTCGCGATGCGGTCGTCGATCTCATCGGGGAATACGGCGTAGTAGTCGGCGGCGAGCCCGATCAGTTCTGGTGCAAGGCCCGTTTCCTCGGCGACAAGGTCGACGGGCTGTCTGCCAGTGCCGTGAGCGCGCTTGAGGTCACGAACGACCTCCCACACATCGGGTCCCTTCGCCAGCCCAGCGCGACGACCGGTCGGCCCGTCGCGGAACACAATGCCGGGAAAGCGCCGCATCTTGAGTCCTTCGTCAATCAGCACAACGGCAAGCGTCGACGGCGGTGCGGAGACCCGCTGGCTCTCATCGTCCAATCGCGCACGCACATCCTCTGGCAAACGCAACGATGTCGGACGGCTCATTGTGCCTCCTTCAAACGTCTTGCGCTACAGCGTAGTGCGCTGGCATACGACAGGTCTACGCGTTGACGGGACTTTCCGCACTTTCCGCAACGGCTCGAGTTGTGCTCAAAGTTTCCGCAATTGAAGGTCACGTGAACTCGGCTGGTGTTCGCCGAGCGCTCAGGCCAGAGCAGCTTGGTCGTAGAGGCGATCTGCGAGCGGGGCCTGCTCCCAGAGTCGTTCGACGGGGCAATAGCCCGGGGACAGCAGCGTTTGCTTGTTGACGCCCTGCAAAGCTCCGACCAGCAGGCCAGCGAAGTAGCGGCAGGCAACCCCAGAAGCGATCCCGGGCTGTGGGATCACTCACTCGGCCCGCCGGCGACTGGTTCGCTCCAGTTGCGCACGTACTCGCGTTGCCGTGGCATTTCCGGCGAGCGAGGCGTGCGGTACGCCTTTTCCATGCCCGTCCACCACGTCGCGATTTGGTCGAGAGCCTGCTCGCCCGTCCGGCCATGGCGCACCAGCCAGCAGCCGACCACTGTGCCGGTTCTGCCAACGCCACCCCAACAATGCACGTAGACCGTCTTGCCCGCACTTATGGCCTCGTCAATCACGTCGAGAATTTCGGCAGTGTTTTCGGGGCTGCGCGGCACATCTAGATCGACGATGGAATGCCGGGAATGCTGGAACGGCGTGCCGAGTCGGCTGGCTTCTTCCGCAGCAATCGGGGCGTAGGGCGCCAATCCTTCATACGGCTCGGTCAGGTCGATGAAGCGGCTGATTCCGGCCTTCAACAGAATCCTCAACTTGTAGGCGGCTTCGTTCCGGTTCGGTGCCCCCGGATACTCGCCTGCGAGGAAGCGGCCATGATCAACCCAGTAGGTGTTCATCGGAAGTTGATGGCAGCTACAAGCACCGCCCATGTCCACCGTCATTGGTCACCTCACACCCGGCAAGCTCCGCCGCCGGCCAGTCGGAATCGCTTGTCAATCTCTGAATGACCGTGTCGCCACTGGTCGGGAAGGCGGGATTTGAACCCACGACCCCCTGCTCCCAAAGCAGGTGCGCTACCAAGCTGCGCCACTTCCCGAGTCTGAGCAGTCAGCTCCAGAGTCGATCGTACCGGCGTGGCTGCAGCTGGCCCGGGTCGGCTTCGAGCTCAGTCGTCTACCGAGATGACCTGTGTGGGGCAGCTGGCCGCTGCAGTGCGCACTGCGCTGTGCTGCTCGGCGCTGGGGCTGTCGTTCAGCAGTTGCACGAGACCGTCGTTGCCCACCTCGAAGATGCCTGGGGCGATCATCTCGCACGAACCGCTGCCGATGCACTTGTCGACGTCGATGGTGATCTTCACTGTGCCTCCAGGTCGTCCAGCCCCCAGGTCGTCGAGCCCGCACGTTGCTAGGTGCCCACGCAAAGTGCCCCTGGAGATCCGGCAACACGCTACGCCACGCCACTGCAACGCCCTACGCATCGCGGCCCGGTTGCAACCGGGCACGCGTGACGCGGGGCCGTTACTCTCAGCGACGGCCACAACGGCAATGCCACAACGGCAAGCACCAGGAGGACCACCGTGAAAATCGGCGTGATGATGTTTCCCACCGACAAGGCCATCGGGCCCGTCGAGTTGGCCAAGGCCACTGAGGAACGAGGCTTCGAGTCGCTGTGGTTCCCCGAGCACAGCCACATCCCCACCAGCCGTGAGACACCGTGGGGCGGCCGCGAGGGAGCGCCACCGCTGCCCGAGGAGTACTGGCGCACGCACGACCAATTCGTATCGCTGGGTGCAGCCGCCGCAGTAACCGAGAACATCATGCTCGGCACCGGCATCACGTTGGTCGCACAGCGGGATCCGATCTGGCTGGCCAAGGAGGCCGCCACCGTCGACCGGATCGCGAATGGCCGATTCATCCTGGGCATCGGTTACGGCTGGAACAAGGAAGAACTCGCCCACCACGGCGTGAAGTACACCGACCGGCGTGCAGTCACCCGCGAGATGGTGCTCGCAGTGCGCGAACTGTGGACCAAAGAAGAGGCCGAGTTCCACGGCGACTGGGTGAACTTCGACTCGTCATGGCAGTGGCCCAAGCCAGTGCAGGAAGGCGGCCCGAAGGTGATCCTGGGCGGGGCCGCAGGTCCGCGCACCATCGCCGACATCGTGGAGTTCTGTGACGGCTGGATGCCGATCTCAGGCCGTTACGACCTGGACGTGCCGGTCAAGCAGATCCGGGAGTCCGCGATCGAAGCGGGCCGCGATCCCGACGAGATCGAGTTCGGGCAGTTCGGCACGCCCCCCAAGCCCGAGGTCCTCGACAGCTTGGCCGAAGTGGGCGTCACCCGGGTCGTGCTCGCGCTCCCGCCGGCACCTGCAGACACCGTGCTGCCGATCTTGGACAAGTACACCGAGCTGCTGTAGCCGCTGGCATGGTCGCCGCGGGAAGCGCCAGCGGGGACAATGGCTCGATGACCGACAGCGCGCCAGGGGTGGAACTCCTGGACTTCACCGACGAGCTCGGGCGGCGCCTTGGCACCGCACCGCGGGCCGAGGTTCACGAGCGCGGTGACTGGCACCGCGTCTTCCACTGCCTCATCGTCACGCTGCGCGACGGCGTACCGACTGCGGTCCTGCAGGGACGATCACGCTCCAAGGCGGCCTATCCGGGGCTGTTCGACATCAGCGCGGCAGGGCACCTTGCCGCCGGGGAGACCCCGCTCGATGGAGTGAGAGAACTGACCGAGGAACTCGGTGTTGCTCCCGACACCAGCGATCTCGTGCCTCTCGGGACTCGCAGAGTGGCGGACAACAGCGGTGAGGGCACGCTGAACTGCGAGCTGATCAGCGCGTACCTGCTGCGTGACGACCGCTCGCTCGCGGACTATGCGGTCGCTCGTGACGAAGTCGATGCTGTATTCGACGTGCCGATTGCGCCGTTCCTCACGCTGCTCGAAGGCGGGCCGCCGATCACGGTCGAGGGTGTCGCAGCGGCTGGCCATGCCGACGCTCACGATGTCACCGCCGAGGTGACGCTCGACGATCTTGTGCCTGGCACTGAGTACTGGGTGGTGCTGATGGTGATGGCCCAGCGATTCTTGGCTGGCAAGGGCCCGCTCGCGGTCTAATTCTCCAGCGACGACACGACCAGCGAATCCGGCTGAGAGCCCCTGCCACTAGGTGACGAGGGGGTTCTCCCAACGGACCTGGGGAAAGCGAGCGAAGTCGGTATCGGCACTCATCACCGTCAGGCCATGCTCAACAGCCAGCGCTGCCAACACGGCGTCGGGCACCAGGTTGGCTGTCACGTGGTGCTCGACGACGAGTGCGCCCAAGATCGCCGCGGTTCGCTCGCCTGATGGCGGGATCCAGGTGGGCCCGGCGTCAAGCCATGCGCGTACCCGTTCCCACGCTTGGGTCGCAGTCAATGGTCGGTTCCACACACGCGGATTGGTGCTGATCCGCATGAAGGCCGTGACGGTCTGAAGCGGTAATGCCACACGGCGATTGCCCAGCAGAGTCTCATCGAGCCATTGCTTGGCTCGTTCATGGCGAACCGACGAGGCGTCCGTGGCGTACAGCAGCAAGTTGGCGTCGACGAGCACACTCAGCCTTGGGGAGAGTGCTCGCCGACCCGGTCGCGCATTTCGAGCTCATCAAGCATCCCGAGGACCTCGCCGATGTTGGTGACATCGATCTTCTGGCCCATGTCGTAGCTCTTGTGTACGTATGGCTTCGAGGCCGCAGGCCTGGCGAGACCTTCCCGGGCGAGCCGGTTGAGCGCCTCGCTCATGCCGATGCCCTCAGATCTGCGGAGTTCTTCGACCGCTGCGACCACATCATCGGCCAACGTCACCGTCGTCCGCATGCCATCACCTTAGCATCATGATGCTCCAATAGATTAATCATGATACGGGCCTGTTGAACATCAGCGCCATGGTGGGATCCGTCAAGTCACCGTTTCAGCTCCCACCGTGTCCGTCGACTGGACAGATGGTTCTCACCCTGTCTGGGGTGGCGTCGCAGAATCAGGGGCCCGGTGCTGAGCGATGATCGCCAAGACGTCCGCGCCAAAAGCCTCCAACTTGGCCGGACCGATACCCGGAACGACCAGAAGCTCAGTGTCGTTACGGGGACGCTGGGTCGCCAAGGCAATCAAGACCGCATCTGCGAAGACGACGAACGCCGGAACGGCATCGGCTCGGCTTCGCTGAAGGCGCCAGGCGCGCAGTGCCTCGAACAGTTCGGCGTCACGAGGATCTGTCGGCGGCTGGGGTTTGGACTTGCGAAGAGCAGTTGAGGACCCGATGCCCGTCAAGATCGCGGCAGTCCCGGCTGCACCATCAGCGTCGACGCTCGAACTGCCCCCCATACCATGAGACGCTCCGGCCGCCGGCTCGGAGGGCGTCGGCTCGGAGGGCGCCAGTTCGGAGGGCGCCGGCGGCGCGAGTTCGTCGAGCTCCGCGACGAAGGCACTCGGCTCGTCAGCACATACCAGGGTCACCGATTCCGAACCGCGGGTCAGTGCGACGTGGAAGACGCGACGTTCTTCTTCGACATCGGGCGCGAGTCGGTGCGGCATCAGACCGTCAGAGGCCTCATAGATGATGACGTGCGGCCATTCGAGACCTTTCACCTTGTGCACGGTTGCGAGCCGCACTCCGTGGCGTCGTGCCGTCGTCGCCTGCGCAGCACTTGCCTGAGGGCGGGATTCGTCGCTGCCGAAGCCGGCTGTGTCAGCCGCTCCTGCCCCTGCACCGGCCAGCCGGTTCTCCAACCACGTGGCGAAGCCCGCCGGATCGGGGTGCAGGTGGGCAACCGAGATCAGCGCCCGCAAGTCATCGCCGTGGGCTGACCGGTCCACGGATCGGCGCGACGCGTCCAGGCGAGTGTCGAGACTGAGCCCCAAACCGAGCTCGTCTCGGACTGTTTCAAGGATGGCTTGGGTCGAGAGCTGCTCGTTTGCGGTGCGCTGGCGCAGCATGTCAATGTCGTCGGCGAACTCGTCGAGCTTTGTTGATGTGCGTTCGTCACTGAGACGGCCCGCCAGCGCACGCAGCGCTGCGAGGCTGCGTTGCTCGCCAATCCATTCGATCACGCGTGGCGAAATCGCCCGCGGCGGCCGGCGCGCCGCGTCCGACAGCGCCCCTGCGGGCAGTGCCTGACGGGGCGCAACGGCCAGCCTGAGCCACGCCAGTGCACCCGCGACACCGGTGCGCTCGAGGAATCTGCGACCCAGCGGTGCGTCAGCCGCCACGCCCATGTCGTCGAGCACGACCTGCGGTACGAGCAGCGTGCTGTTGACCCGCGTCAGCACGGCAATATCGGCGGGCCGGGCTCCGTCGTCGATCAGCGCCGTCACCGTCTCCCGCAGGTTTCCCGCCGCATTAGCTCCGGCCTTGACGACGAGTGAGCGATATTTCTGGAGCCCGCCAGCACCACTGAGGAGGGGTTCTCCGGCACCGGAGTCCGCTGCGTCGGACGCCTTGCCGACCGCATGAGTCGCCTCGTCGGGGGCACCCCGATGTGGTGCTGTGATCTGCTTGTCGATCCTGCGGCGATTGTGCGACAGCAGGTTGATAGCGGCATCGATCACGGGCGACGGGCAGCGGTAGTTGACGTTCAGGTGATGCCGTGTCGCTCCGGGGAAGTACTTGTCGAAGTCGATGAGCCACTGCGGCGACGCGCCCGCGTAGCCGTAGATCGTCTGGTCGTCGTCGCCGACCGCGAACACGTCGGCTCGGGGACCGGCGAGCAACCGGATCATCAGCAGGTGAGCTGGCGTCAGGTCTTGGAATTCGTCCACTAGCAGCACACCGCAGACGCGCCGTGCGGCGGCACGGGCAGCAGGGTCGGTCAGCAGGATCTCGATTGCCCGGATGATCTGCTGGTCGAAGTCGACCACGCCGTCCGCCGACAACTCCTCGACGAAACGCGGCGCCACCGCGGCGAATTCGGGAACATCGGGCTGGAAATCGCGCTCCACCTCAGCGGGATCGCGCAATCCCAGCCGCGAGGCACTGAGCGCCTCAAGCCACGGTGCGAGCTGATCGGTCATCGCCCGCCGCCGACGCTTGATCAGCCCGTCGAGGCGGCCACGCACGCCCATCTCGTCGATCACATCGACGCGGCCGTGCCGGGACGGACGGGCGAACGGACCCGATCCGTTGCAGATAGCAAGTGCCAGGCTGTTCAGCGTGCGCACTTGCAGCCCGGAGATGTCCGTCGTTCGTTCCTGCATCTCGCGCCGGGCCCGCACATTGAACGCCACCAGACAGACCGCGCCGGCGGCAAGTCCGACATCGTTCACCAAGTAGCGAGCACGTTCGGTGAGCACGCGCGTCTTGCCCGAGCCCGCTGGCGCAACGATGCACGCCGATCCCCCGAGGTGACCGACCGCCGCCTGCTGATCAAGTGCGAGATCGGCGTGCGGGATCGCTCGCCGGACAACACTCAGGCTGCCGGCGGCCAGGTTCGCGGCAGGAACGACCGGTGGGGCCCCCTCGATTGCGTCGAGGTCGAATGCATCGAGCGGTCCGCCGTCGCACCACACGGGACCGGGCACGGGACCGGCGCCGGTGATCACATCGCCCCTCTCAGGCTCGGGGCAGCGCTGCGCGCCGAGCTTCAGCGCCGCCGAGGCCGGAGCAAAATGTGCTCGCTGCGGATTCCGAGCATCGACGGCATTTGCCGAGAGCAGATGCGCAAGCACCTCGGACCGCATCGTGAGGCCGGGCGCGAGCTCCCACCAGGGCGACTGCAGGACGGGTGCAGGATCGGGCACCTCGCCGTCGAGTTCAATGACCTGACGGGTACGCGTGCGCCAGGCTTCGCGCAGCCGGTGGCCGATCTCGGCACCGAAGTCGCTCGGGCACACCCTGATGCGTTCGCATTCCGCCCAGGGCTCGGGCGGGCGGGCACCGGGATGCACCAGCACGCTGCGGCCAAGCTGAGGCGGTCCTGCGAGTGCAGCCGCGGTCATGTTCACGTCATCTCCCGTTCACGGCATCTCTCGTTCGCGTCATCGCCGAGGCGCAGTGCCTCCAGATCGCGCTACAGAGCCCGGTGTGCACCGACCGATGCGCTAGCGGCCGATGCCGATGAGGTGCATCGCCTCCGCACGGGTTGCGGTGTTGCGGAATTGGCCCCGCACGGCTGAGGTGATGGTGAGCGATCCGGGCTTCTGCACTCCCCGCATCGACATGCACTGGTGCTCGGCCTCGACCACCACGAGAGTGCCTCGTGGCTCAAGCACCTCCATCAGCTTGTCGGCGACCTGGGTCGTGAGTCGTTCTTGCACCTGTGGCCGGCGGGCGTAGGCCTCCACGAGGCGTGCCAGCTTCGACAGCCCCGTGATTATGCCCCGCTCGCCTGGGATGTACGCCACATGCGCCCGGCCGACGAACGGCATGAGGTGGTGCTCGCACATCGAATAGAAGGGGATGTCACGCACCATGACCATCTCGTCATGGCCGGTCTCGAACTGCACCTTGAGGTGATGCTCGGGGTCTTCCCGCAGGCCAGCGAACACTTCCGCGTACATGCGGGCGACGCGCTTGGGCGTTTTGCGTAGCCCCTCGCGGTCGGGATCTTCGCCGATGGCAATCAGGATCTCCCTGACCGCTCGCTCGATGCGGTCGGTGTCGGTCGGCTGATTGGTGACGGCACCGTTGGCGGCGGCGATCGACGGAGTCTCACCAGCGATGCTGGGTGTCGAAGCAGCAGCTGTGCCAGGAACTGAGCCGTGCGGCATCCGGTGAACCTACCTGTGTTCGACGGTGACACCATCGCCCATTTGGATATTGCACAGTGGGTCAGGTGACGCGCCCCCGGCAGGACTCGAACCTGCAACCGGCGGGATAGAAGCCCGCTGCGCTGTCCAGTTGCGCCACGGGGGCCCAGCGCCATCCTGCCACCGAACTCGCACGGCTCCACGGCTCGCTCGGCTGCACCGGCAACCGCGTCGGCGGTGCTGGATGCGGGCTACCGCAGCGGCCAGCGCAGGATGCCGGTCTCGGTGCGGCCGTCGGCAACCTTGTAGTCCGGGTCGTCGGGGAAGGCGATCCGGTGCGGGCCTTCGTTGTCGTAGCGAATCCGCACGTGCTCATCGTCGGCAGGGGTGCCTCTTCCGGCTGCAGCCACCGCGTCAGCGACGGTGCCGAAGCGGGCGAAGCGGTGCAGCATGCCGATGGTGGGCGTCATCATCACCATGTCGCCGATCTCGTTGCGCCTGATGGCGTCGGCGGGGCGCACCCACTGGTGCTCAACGGCTTCGTCGTTGTCGGCCAGCGGCACCTGCCCATCTGGCATCGCGGTCAAGAAGAACCGTGTGTCGTAGCGGCGCGGCGAGCCCAGAGGCGTCACCCAGCGCCCGATGAAATAGACGTTGTTGCCATCGAGCAGCAGGTCTTCGCTGCGCACGGTCTCGATGAAGTCGCGCTCGCCGGCATTGACCTCGTCGCGGTACTGCGAGAACCGCTCAGCGACATCAGCAGGTGAGAGGTCGATGATGCCCGAGGGCAGATCCCTGGGGTCTTCGACGCCCACCGGGTGGTCGTGGTGCGCCAGCAAGAGACCGGCCTCCTCGAAGGTCTCCCGCAGTGCCGCCACCCAGAAGGCAATGCCGCCGCGTTCGATGCCAATGCTGTACGAGGCATCGGCGTCAGTGAGGCCCGCCACCGTCTCATCGGCGCGCTGAGTGGCGTCGTCGGGATCGACCGCGCCCCCGGGATACACCCACATATCGCCCACGAAGATCGACCGGGAGTTGCGCTTCAGCATGAGCACGTGGGGATCGTCGCCGCCGGACAGGATCATCACGGTGGCCGCATCGCGCACGGGAATGGCTTCAGGGTCATAGTCGCCGCCGGATCCAGGCGACTTGGCGCCCACGGAGACGCGGCGCTCGGGCTGTTCGCTCACAGGCGGGTCAGTAGTCGATGCCCGCGCAGACGAGGCACTCTTCGCCGTCATGGCTGGCGCGGGCGGCTTCTGCGTCCTCTTCGGTTTGGTACTGGGGCGTCGGGTGACGCTGGATCCGATCGTCGTCGTAGGTCGCAGATGCGGGCTCACCGCCCGTCGGCACAGCGGACTCAGGCCGATCAGCAGCCTTTCCGGAGGGCGCGAACACCTTGTCCTTCCAACGGTCGGACTCCGACCAGCGGTAGCGCAGGTGCGCCATCGACCCCGGCACGCGCAGGTTCTCGAAGGCAGCGAACGCGTCCCGAAGGATCTGCAGGTTGAGCTGCGGCTCGTGGGGCCGGCCAGACGTGTGGCCGAGCGGGTAGTCCAGGTAGGCGGCGCGAGGCGGCCAGACCGCCCTGGTGATGTCACGTGCGCTCGTCACCGACAGCGTCGGGATCCCCTCGGCTTCGATGGCCCGTGCGATCAGACCCACGGTCTGATGGCAGACCGGTCAGACCGGAACGAGCAGCACAGCGTCCAGCTCGTCGGCCACGCAGCGCTTCGCCAGTTCAGGGATCAGCTCGGTGCGGACCCGGCGGGTGCTGTAGATGCCGCCCATGAGGGTGTAGGCGTTCGGACCCAGCTCGCCGATCTCGCCGCTGTCTCGCAAGGCACGCAGGCCCTCGATCGGGAACACGCAATTGATGTCCGAGCGGGCATCGGTCAAGTCGTAGGCGAAATGCGTGGCGCGCAGCTGAGCGGGGTCGATGTCGGTCGGAATTGCCCGGTACGTCGTATCGTCGCGAAAGTGGAACGCCGTCTGGCCGACTGCATAGACGCCACCCGTCGCAATAAGGCCCAGGCGGCATTCCGAGATCGGCTTGGTCAGCGGTGTCCATGGCGGCGGTGTCTCGCTGTGAAGCCAGCGGTACTCGCCGTATCCCAGCCCGATGTACTGGGCCGTGATCCGAGGGATGTACTCGACTGGCGGCTTCCGAGCCGCGACGGTCTGTGCGCTCACGCTCCTACGGTACGCCGTCGGGCTCGCGCCTGTCAGAACTCACCGACGAGTCGCCGTGAAATCCGGTAGCGAGGCAGTGCCGCCCGTGGCATCCTTGACCACCCCGTGCGGGTCGTAGCTCAGTCGGTTAGAGCGCCAGTTTGTGGCACTGGAGGCCGGGGGTTCGATTCCCCTCGATCCGCCGCACCGTCGCTCAGAGGGTGTCGTTAGCCTTGCGGGGCATCTCGCGCCTCTAGCTCAATTTGGCAGAGCAACGGACTCTTAATCCGCAGGTTCTGGGTTCAAGTCCCAGGGGGCGTACTACTGGTCTGCCGGATCACAACGGCTGCTGAGTTGGTCAGCACAGCGCTGCAGGTTTGATATTCCACGCGTCGATAGCCATGACGAGGACATCGGATGAATCAGCGGGAAGCACACGACGAGCCGAGGGTGTCGGACTTCCACTCGACGGCCGACGACTTGGTCGAACGCAATCGGCGTGTGGCCGACATCGTCAAGACGCCTGGGATGGCACGCGCACCCAGCCGGCACGTGGCGATCGTCACCTGCATGGATGCTCGCATCGATCCCTTGGCGGCGCTGGGGCTGAGCGTCGGCGAAGCGCACATCGTGCGAAACGCGGGAGGCGTCGTCACCGACGACGTGATCCGCTCGCTGTGCATCTCCCAGCAGTTGCTCGGAACCCGGGAAATCCTGGTGGTGCATCACTCGGGCTGCGGCATGTGCGGCCTCGATGAGGCAGCATTCAGCAAGGAGATGGAAGAACGCTTCGGCGAGCGGCTCGAGTGGCCGATCGGCTCATTCGCTGACCCCGACAACGACGTTGGAGCGTCTATCGCAACGCTGCGAGCCTCGCCATTCATAGAGCACGACACGGCCGTACGCGGCTTCATCTACGACGTCGAGACCGGCTTGCTCAACGAGGTTCCGACGACGGCCTGAGACGCGGCTCTCACCCCGTGCTGCGCCGTTCAGTTGGTCTTGGTGATCGTGACGGTGTGGGTCCGCCCCGAGTCCGCAGTGACCGAGACGGTGTACCCGCGAACCGTCACCGAATCTCCAGCTTCCAACAGCGGGAAGTCCTCGACCGTGCCGTCCCCGCTGTCGCCCGCAATCTTGAGCGGCAGATCGCCGGCCCCCAACGAGGCGTCAACGGTGTACACGAGCACACCCTCCACAGGCAGGCCCGGTGGCGTGACACGGGTACCGACTGAATCGGTGTACGGGCGGGCATTGTCAAACCCGAGCCGTCGTCGACTCTCCATCACGAGTACCTGATTCGGGGCCAAGGGAACGACAGCCATGACGGTCCCACCTCGGGGGGCTGCAACTGGCTCCAGCTCAACTGTCGCAACGGATTCAGTGACGCAGCGCACTTGGTCGTCATCCAGCCATCCCAGCTGCCACCGACTCCAGGCCAACATCTCGTCGAACGTCACGTGCCGCGCAGTGTCCGTTTGCGTGTGGCCATCGACGTGTCGTCGAACTTCCTCAAGGCGAGAATCGCCGGGCGACGCCGGGAAGTACGACTCAAGTCTCATACGGCCAAAAACCGTGCGCACCCAGAACTTGCCATCCGTGCGTGGTGAATCACACCGGGTTTGGTGGAGGCTCTGTTCCTTGAGAGGATGGAGCGATGCCAGGAAATGGGAGATATCCAGCCGAGCTGCGTGAGCGTGCGGTGAGAATGGTGCTCGACAACGAGCGCTGCTATGGGTCGCAGTGGGAGGCGATCTGCTCGGTCGCCGACAAGCTGGGCCCGACCCCGGAGACGGTGCGGCTGTGGGTGCGCCGCGCTGAGATCGACGGCGGGACCCGGGCCGGGGTGACCTCAGCGGAGCGGGCTCGGATCAAAGAGCTCGAAGGCGAGAACCGTGAGCTGCGCCGAGCGAACGAGATATTGAAGGCGGCGTCGGCTTTCTTCGGGGCGGAGCTCGACCGCCAGTCGAAGCGATAGTGGCGTTCGTCGACGCCCATCGAGGCCGGTTCGGGGTCGAGCCGATCTGCGCTGTGCTGTGCGAGCACGGCGTCGGGATCGCCCCGTCCACCTATTACGCAGCCAGGTGCCGGCCGCCGTCGGCTCGGGCGCAGCGCGACGCCTGGTTGTGCGAGCAGATCGCTCGTGTGCACCGGGACAATTACGACGCGTACGGGGCGGCCAAGGTGTGGGATCACCTCAACCGCGTCGAGGGCATCACGGTGGCTCGCTGCACTGTGGAGCGGCTGATGCGCCAGCTGAGCCTCGAAGGGACCCGCCGGGGGCGTACGGTGCGCACCACCACCAGCGACCCCGACGCCTGCGGGCCCGCGGACCTGGTGAACCGGGATTTCACAGTGCCGGCCCCGAACCGGCTGTGGCTCGCCGATCTCACCTATGTGCGCACCCGCAGCGGCTGGGTGTACGTGTCGTTCGTGATCGACGCCTATTCGCGCCGGGTCCTGGGCTGGCAGGCCTCGCGGTCGATGCGCACCGAGCTGGCGCTCGACGCCCTGGAGATGGCCATCTCGGGGCGACGCCGCGACGGCCACGGCATCGACACGGTCACTCATCACAGCGACCGCGGATCGCAATATCTTTCCATTCGCTACAGCCAGCGCCTCGCGGACAACGACATCGTCGCGTCGGTCGGCACCAAAGGGGACAGCTACGACAACGCCATGATCGAGTCGTTCAACGGCCTGTTCAAATGGGAGCTGATCTACTCACGAGGACCGTGGCAAGGACTGCGCGATGTCGAGTTCGCCACCCTCGAATACGTCGACTGGTACAACCACCGACGAAGCCACAGCGCCCTGCTCACCGGCAGCGGCAACTACACCACACCCGCCGACCACGAAACCGCCTACTACCGTCAAACCGTCACAGCCACCCCGGCCGTGACTCAACAACCCGAGCCTCTACAAGACTCGGTGTGATTCATGGGGTGCGCACATGGTCATCGCTGTATGGGTACAAATCCGTCAGACCGAGGGCGTGAGCGACCTCGTGTGCGGCGATCAAGCCCCAGTTGCGGGCACTCGTCTGTTGAGGCAGCGTCATGGTGTTCGCGAACGTGATCTGCATGAGGCTGCCATCAGCACTGACGTCGCCTCCTGCCTGACCGCCGCCGAAATGGCTACTCGGGAGCACGAAGAGGACGATGTCTGAGCCAGCAAAATCGAACGAGGGGTCCGCAGCAGCCAGGATCTCGAGGGGCAAACTCCGAGCCTCTGCGTCGGGTGGAGCAACCTGCTCGTTCGTCGTCCGTTCGCTGAAGTAGTCGCTGTAGTCACCAGTCATTCGCAGCCAACCGTGTCGCACTGTTGTGGTGACGTCGAGGCGGCCGTAACTGACCTCTTCGAGAAAGCGCGTCATGAGCGGCAAACCAGCATCAGCTTCCTCTTGCGTGCTGTAGGTGGCTTGGGCATCGGGAAAATCGGCGAAGACAACCGCTACTTGCAGCGATCCGATCGCATCTGGAGCCCAGGTCGGCAGGGGGAACCCAGCGGTCACCTCATCGATGAGGCCGAGCGGCATGCACTCGCTCTCCGCGGTATCGCCGACACTCGTGCCGCTGGCATCAGCGATCCAGATCTCGAAATCCAAAACGCGATTGCCCTCACGTCGGTTCTTGACGTATGCGATGCGCTCGCCGTCAGGCGACCACGCAGGTCGAGATTCCGGCCCCGCCGCATTCGTCACTTGGAACGAGCGGGCTTCATCGACCTCCAAAATGTAGATGTCCGACTCGTGATGATCACCACTCGCGTACGCAATCCGGCTGCCGTCAGGCGACCATGACAGGCCGTCACGTCGCACCCCGCCCCTCAAAAAGCGGACATTGGAGCCGTCGGCGTCCATCACGCCCAGTCGGCCAAAGTTCACGAAAGCGAAACGACGGCCATCGGGAGACCAGCGCGGCGCGTCGAACCAGTTATTCAGCCGGCCCGCCACGACCTGGAGATCCCCACCGGTTTCTGCGTCCACCGTGACGATTGAGCGAGAACCGCGAACGACAGAATCCTCCGGGCTACTGACCAAGACCTCGCGGCTGAAAACTATGCGGCTTCCATCGGGTGACCACGACGGGGAATCGTCGGTCCCCTCGCCTCGCGACAATTGCCTGTTGCCGGTGCCATCGGCGTTCACTACGAAAATGCGCGAGGTCCGCGGCGACACCGCGCTGTCCCGTCGTACATACGCGATCTTCGTACCGTCGGGAGACCACGCCGGTTCACCGGCATCAACACCAACGCCCGACAATTTCAGAACTTGACGCTTGTGGCTGCCATCGGGTCGTGATATCTGCAGCGCACCCCTTTCTGCGAACGCGATGTACTCACAGTCCGGTGACCACGCCGGCGCGAAGAGGCCCGGGCTGGGACCAGCGAATCGGATGTCCTCACCACTGCCCGAGCCGCCGCAGGTACCTGCTGGAAGGACGGTCGGCCGGAAGGCCTCCTCGTCAGTCGCTTCTGTGTCCTCGGTGGTCCCGCCCGTGAGGTATGTGTCGACGGCCGCCTGGGAGACGGCGGCGTCGCCACCGAAGATGGTCAGCTGCAGTTCATCGACGTTTGTTTGCTTGTCGCGCCGCGTCGAGGAACGCTGCCGTCTCTGACGGGATATCACCGGGGTCAGCCAGCACAAGGGGTGCACACTGCCGAGCCAGCAACGGCGCCGCGCTGAATGAGTCGAAGGGCACTCGGGCACGAGCCAGGCCGACAGCGGAGCCCCCAAAGCAAGAGCCACCCGAGTGCTCGGCTATGAGACTTGCCATCTTGATAGCCGTGTCGTACCGGGTGGCTCCTGCAATCCGACTCACAGTGATTCCCAGATCACGGATGGAGTCCTCGACCGGTGGCGACAGCGCGCCAGTCCCGCCCATCAGCACAATGTGGCGAATGCCTGCGTCGCTCAGGTACGACTCGACGCCCGAGTCGAGATGTGTCTTCGGGCTCAACAGCACCGGGTGGCGGCCCCGGGCCGACAGCGGACCAGCGACGAGCGCATCTGCGAACACTTCACCGCTCGCGACGATGGCCGTCGATCCGAAATCGCCGAGCGTGCCGACGGTGCCGGCGCGGCGCGCCACCGCGACTCCGGTCTCGTACTGATCGGCGCCGCCGACCCACTCGACATCGAGCCCGGCCGATTCGAGCGCAGATGCGACGGTCGATGAGATAGATCGCGTCTCGGCGTCGGCTCCCGCGCTCACCAGCAGTGCATCGGAGGCCTCGACGCGCTGCAGGAATTCCAGCGCGTCAGCTCGAAGCTCAGTGGGCGGTGTCATCAGCACCGGTGCGTCAAGCCGGCCAGCGACCGACGCCGCCACGACTGCCTCGTGCCAGCTGACGCCCGAGACCATGACCACGGTCTCCAGAGAGCCGCCGGCATCGGCGGCGACGGCCTCGACGACGAGCAGCGATGTGGCGTACCGGTCGGCGCCCCCGTAGCGGGTCAGCGTGACGTCCGCGAGTTCGGCGTCGGAAGCAGCAGCTGCGACTGGCGCAATCGCCGCAGCGCCGACGCTCAACGCAAGCAGCGCGGCGGTAATAGCCGCGAGACGTCTCATGGTTCGCACGCGGGTTTGCTTATCGCACTCCCGCCTAATGTGGGCGTCGAGGCGGTGGGCCAGTCGGGGACGCCTTCGTCGCGCTGCACGCCAGTGCTGTTGAGCAGGCCGCTCACCATGCGGTAGCAGCCCGCCGCAGCGATGAGATGCACCATCTCGGCTTCGCTGAAGTGCGCCTTGGCCTCGGCCCAGGTGGCGTCGGAGACGCAGTCGTCGGAGTACAGGTCGTCCACCACTTGCAAGACAGCGGCTTCAGCTGGCGTCCAGTTGCCCTCGGCGATCGGCCGGGTGACGAGGTAGATCTCCTCTTCGGTCATGACCTCAGCCCGGGCGATCAACGTGTGCTGGCCAAACTCGTACACGGACTGGCAGTTCCAGCCCATGCGCAGCACGGCTATCTCGACGTCGCGCCGGGACAGGTCGCCCTTGAACAGGATGGTCTGCGCGAATTCGCCGAACGCCTTGGAGATGGGCCGGCTGTGAGCAATGGTCGCGATGACATTGACGGCGTTGGCGAACGAAGACTCCATGACCTCGCGAGCTCGCTCGGCGACTTTGGGGATCGGCTCGAGGCGCGGGGAGGTGGGTCGTGGCAGGTGCATCGGAAGGCAGTCCTCTCATCGGCTCCCTGAATGTAGGAGGCCCGCCCGCCCGCCGCCGCTCTGAGCGGCTGCGCCGATAGGAGATGTCGTGCAGCGAGGACTCTTGCCTCACCAGTCTTGGCGCAGGTCACCCAAGATCGTCGCGAGATCCTGGGCGTAGGCAAGCAGGCGGACCACATCGGCATGGTCATCCCGCTCCAAGTAGAACCAGCCGCACGGAAACCCGGTCAGCCGGCGGGACCGCAGGCCATCTACGCCGCACATCTCCCCGATCCGCAGCGAGCCAGCTCCAGGCATGCGCTCGATATCTCGCAACGACTCGATCGCCGCGTCAAAGAACCGACGGCCGAGTTCATCACCGCCCTCGGACCGGTAGTACTCGCTCCGCTCAACCAAGTCAGCCTCGGCCAGCGGGCGCAGTCGGACTTCGCTCACTCTGCTCGGCCGAGTGCCCGGGCGCGAAGATCATCGACGACCTCGGACGTCAACGGACGGCCCTCACCCGACTCGAGCCCGTCAGCAATCAACAGGCGGAAGCGACGCGCCGCCTCGTCTTGCTGATCACGCCGGATGAGTTCGCGCAGATACTCACTGGTATTGCCGTAGTCTCCGCCTCGAACGCGCTCGTCGATGTAGCTCCGCATCGACTCGGGAAGTGCAAAACTCATCGTGTTCCGGCTCACATCGCCAGTCTCCACTAGTTGACAACTGTTGTCAACAATGAGCGGCTACACCGGCTCCGACCGGCTCTGTTCGACGACCGCAACCGCTGGAGCCCTCAACGGAACCGTTGCTGGATCGCTCCCTAGGCTGCGGGCATGACCGAGCCAGCCATCTCGACGTTCCCCGTGCCCGACATTGCGGACATGCCCGACGACCTGCGCGAGCGCATCGAGCTGATCCAGTCCAAGACCGGATTTGTGCCCAACGTGTTCCTCGCCCTGGCGCACCGGCCAGACGAGATGCGGGCGTTCATGGCGTACCACGACGCGTTGATGGAGGGCCCCAGCGGGCTCAGCAAGGCGGAGCGGGAGATGATCGTGGTGGCCACCAGCGGCGCCAACGACTGCGTGTACTGCGTCGTGGCGCACGGCGCGATCCTGCGAATCCGTGCGAAGGATCCGTTCCTGGCCGATCAGCTCGCGGTGGACCCCGCCAAGGCCGACGTCACCGACCGGCAACGGGCAATGATCGACTTCGCCTTGAAGATGTGCCGTGAACCGGCGTCGGCGTCGACCGCCGATCACGAAGAGCTGCGGGCACATGGCTTCAGCGACGACGACATCTGGGACATCGGCGCGATCACTGGGCTGTTCGCACTGTCGAACCGCATGGCGCACCTGACGTCCATGCGACCCAACGACGAGTTCTTCACGATGGGTCGCTAGCTGGCGGCGAGCACCGTGTCGCTCCGCTAACGCGCCGGGTAGACCAGCTTCCCCATGGCCGCAGCGTCGGGTGCAACGACGACGATCTGACCGTCCTGCACCTGGACGGTGCCCATTGGCTTCGCGACGTTGACGCCTCGCTCGTCGAAGCGAATCGGCCCGTAGAACGTCTCGACGTCGAGTTCTCGAAGGGCCTCGCGTACTTCATCGGCGTCGAGGCTGTCCGCCGCCTCAATTGCGAGGTGGAGCGCAAGGGCGGCCGCAGTCGAGCTGGCGGCCTGGTAGACGGGCCGCTCGCCCCAGAGACTCTCGTAGTAGTCCGCATAGTCCGCAGCGCTTCCGAAGTACGAACCTTCGTAGGCCATTGCGGGCTCCCACTGCGTCGGTCCGAGCACGCCGTGGACGCTGGCGCCGAGGTCGTCGACCAGTTGTGGGTTAGAGGGCCCGACGGTGATGAGCATCGCATCTAAGCGGATGCCGAGTTCCTGCGCTGATTGCAGGAACAGCACTGCGTCGCTGTAGTGGCCGCCCCCGATGAACACGTCAGGGTCGAGCCCATCGAGCTTCGCCATGAGATCCGAGACGTCCTCAACGCCTTCGGGATATGCCTCCACCGCTAGCACCTGAATGCCGTTTGCTTCGAGGTGGCGGCGTGCGCCGCCGGCGACCGAGGTAGCGAACGGCGTGTCCACGTGGGCGATGACTGCGGTTTGTGCGCCTTGGGCGGCGAGCGCCTCGATGCCCGACCGCGTGTAATCGGTGGCAATGGTGGCAACGAGGAACAGGTTGCGGAAGCCCCGGTCGAAGAGCGTGTCCGAGGCGCCGTTGCCCTCCACCATGATGACGTCGTTGGCCTCGGCCACAGCGCTCGCTGGGCCGGTCAGGCCGCTGGAGTACGGGCCGAGCAGAAAATCGATCTCGTCGTCTATGAGCTGCTGCACGAGTTCGGCGGCCGTGTCGGCGTCGGACTCGTCGTCTTCGTAGACGATCTCCGCCCGGTAACGACCGTCGCCGATGCGGATGCCCCCGTATTCCTCGTTGACCCAGCGAACCCAGGTGTCATAGCCCTGGCGCGAGTCCTCGCCTTCCATGGCGAACCTGCCCGTCTCACTGAGCGCAGCGCCCAGGCGGACGGTTCCGTCGAAGCCGTCGACGTCGGAATCGTTGCCAGCGCACGCAGCTGCCAGCAGGAGAACTGCAAGGAGCAGCGCCAGCGCCCGCGACGGCCGGTGCATCGGCATGAACTGTCGAGGCTTCCCCATGGCGACGCTCCGTCCTCGCTCGGGCTTGCTGTCCAGACTCCGGCCGAAACGCTAGATGCTCCGCTCACAGGTGCCTTGAAGTCTCACGGCAACCCCTGCAGGCGGCACAAGTAAACCTTGCTTGCAGATTTATATACTAATGGGTTGACAATTTGTGTTAAGAATGCTTAACTGCCTGCCATGCTCAATCCTCGGACCAAATCTCGAACCAAGCATCGCGACAGTCGCTCCCGCAGGGGTGCATGGCTCGCAGCCGTCGTCGCTGTGGCGGCACTGCTGGCGGCGTCGTGCGGCAGCAGCGGCCCCTCGGACGCGACGATGGAAGATGCCGTCGAGACCTACGCGGCTGGCGTCCACGCGGCGTACTCGGCGAGCCTGACGTCTGCTCGGGCCATGGATGCTGCCATCGACACGTTCCTGGCCAACCCGACCCCGTCGACGCTCGAGGCGGCGAAACGTGCTTGGCTCATCGCTCGGGACGACTACGGCCCCACCGAGGCCTTCCGCTTCTATGGCGGCCCCATCGATGACGCCGAGACCGGCACCGAGGGTCTCATCAATGCGTGGCCTCTCGACGAGGCCTACATCGACTACGTCGAGGGCACTCCCACTGCGGGCATCGTGAACGATCCAGCCACCTATCCGACCATCGACGCCGATCTACTGGTGGAACTCAACGAGATGGGCGGCGAGGCCAATGTCTCGACGGGCTGGCACGCAGTCGAGTTCCTCCTGTGGGGCCAGGACCTCTCCGGCGACGGCCCAGGCGCACGCCCGCTCAGCGACTACACGACTGCTGACAACGCCGACCGCAGGGCCGCCTATCTCGCCGTGTCCAGCGACCTGCTGGTGCAACATCTTGAGGAGTTGGTCGCAGCTTGGTCGCCAGATAGCAGCAACTACCGCTCGGAGTTCGAGGCACTCGATGCCCCGGAGGCACTACGGCTGGCCATCACCGGCGTCGGCGAGCTGTCGCGGGGCGAGCTGGCAGGCGAGCGGATGAACGTCGCCTACGAGGCACGCTCGCAGGAAGACGAGCACTCGTGCTTCTCCGACAACACGACCGCCGACATCGTCGGCAACGCCAAGGGCATTGCAATGGTGCTGACCGCCGACTACCCGCTGGGTCTGAGCGGCACCAGCATTCTCGACGTGATCGCCGAGGCTGACGCCGACCTGGCGGACCAGCTCCGCGCCAAGATCGCGGCGAGCTTGGTGGCCACCGCTGCGATTCCCGCACCGTTCGACCGGCACCTCACCGAGGACGTCTCCGACGATGACCCAGGCAGGCGCTCGGTGCTCGCTGCCATCGAATTGCTCGAAGACCAGACCGACACGATCGTGGTCGGAGCCGAAGCCATTGGTGTCGCGATCAACGTCAGCTAGAGCCGTTCGTCTCAGCAGGAAGCTGCGGACTCTCCCGGTCCACCGGCAAGCAGCTGCGGCGGCTGCACTGCTGGTGGCGGCGTGCGGCAGTGGCCCCTCCTTGGATTCGCACCTTGGAGGGGCCACGACGCGCCTTGATGCGTCCCAGAACTCCTTCGGCCTGCCAGCTCCACAGCTGACCAACGCCGAACGTCGGGCATTCGAAGTCGGCGACAGCTTCTTCACCCAGAACTGGGTGATTGCCCCGGCGTCCACCGATGCTCGCGACGGGCTCGGGCCGACGTTCAATGCTCAGGCCTGCTCGTCGTGCCATATCCGTGACGGGCGGGGCAAGCCGGCGTTGCCGACTGTGGACGGTGTCCTGCCCGAGGTATCCCGACTCGGGCTGCTGGTCAGGCTGTCGTTGCCCGAACGCGATCCCGTGACCGGTGCACAGCTTGCGGACCCGACCTACGGCAGCCAACTGCAGGACCGGGCAATTCTCGGCGTGGAACCCGAAGGTGCGCTCAGCGTCACGTACCGCCTCATCGAAGGCACTTACGGCGACGGCACACCGTACGAATTGCGTGCGCCGGAGTACTCGATCGAGAACTTGGCGTTCGGCGCGCTGCACCAGCGCGTCACGATCGGGCCCCGGCTCGCGCCCCAGATCATCGGCATGGGTCTGCTCGAAGCGATCCCTGAGGCATCGCTGCTCGCTAACGCTGATCCCGACGACGCCGACGGCGACGGCATTTCAGGACGACCGAATTGGGTATGGGACGCAGCCTCCGAACAGCGCGTGATCGGGCGATTCGGCTGGAAGGCCAACGTCGCGAGCATCGGTGCGCAGGTCACTGGAGCATTCATCGGCGACATCGGCATCACGTCCGATGCGCAACCGAACGAGAACTGTCCGGGCGCGCAGACTGCCTGCGCGGCGGCGCAGAACGGCGGCTCGCCCGAGATTCCCGCTAACCGGCTGTTGCCCGTGGTGCTGTACGCCCGGACACTGTCGGTGCCAGCCATGCGAGACATCGAGGATCCCGACGTACGAGCCGGCAGCGAGGCCTTCGATGATCTCGGTTGTGCCTCGTGCCACACGCGGCGACACCGCACCGGCCCTTCGAACATCGCCACGCTGGCCGATCAGGTCATCCACCCCTACACCGACCTGCTGCTGCACGAGATGGGCGAAGGGCTTGCCGACGGCCAAGGCAATTTCGAGGCGAGCGGGTCCGAGTGGCGGACCCCGCCGCTGTGGGGCATCGGGCTCATCGAGGCCGTGAACGGCGAGCGCTTCCTATTGCACGATGGACGGGCTCGCACGCTGGAGGAAGCCATTCTCTGGCACGGCGGCGAGGCCGAAGCGGCGCGCGAGGCGTTCCGTCTCTCACCGGCAGAAGTGCGCCAGAGACTTGTCGCGTTCTTGGAGGCGCAGTGATGATGAAGCACACCAATCCGAGGCGCGAGTTCGCAAGCCCTTTCGTCGCGCCTCCTGTTGCTTCCCGCTCTTATGCCCAGTCCTCATTCGACACGGGCTCACTGGCCGTTCGGGACACGGCTTCGCCTGCCGGCTCAACCTCTCAGCGGCGACGACCGGCGTTTCGCATCTTGGCGGCGTGCGCGCTGGTCGTTGCCGGCTGCTCCAGCGGCGCAACCCCGCGAGAGGCAGCCGTCAACGCGGCCGCCGCCGAGGCCTTTGCCAACCAACTCCGGCTCAACGCCCAGGCCCAGATTCTGGTGGACAGCATCGATGAACTCTGCGCAACACCCAAGCACCTGGACGGGAATATCGCCGGCGCCGCGACAGACGCAATCGTGGCGATGCGGCATACGTGGTCGTACACGGCGGCGATGCAGATCGACTCGGTGACCGAGCGCCGTTCCTGGGCGGTCATCGACTGGCCGATCTCGACCGACGACATCACGTCGCTGCTGCTGGACGAGTCGAAGGACCTGACCCCTGAGCGCATTGGAAAGCGCTCTGGTGCTGACCAGCGCGGCCTTGGCGCGGCGGAGCACCTGCTCGCGCTGCATCTTGCCGATGAGCAGCCCCCACCCCCGTCCGCTGGAACTGCACAGCGTCGATGCGAGTACCTCAGCAGCGTCGGGGAGGTGATGCTGGAGGAATCTGAGCTGATCTTGGGCGACGCGTGGCTCATCGTCGACGGCGACGAACCGCTGTTCAAGCTCATCGCTCCCGACGCAGAGATGGGTGTTGACCGACTCGTCAATGAAGCCATTTTCCTGCTGGAGGCCATGACCGACATGGAACTTGGGCGTGCGCTCGGGGAGACCTCGGCTGAGACCAGGCTCGATGCTGTCGTCGAGGGGCCATTGGGTCTCGGCGCGGCCGACATGGGCGCCCACCTCGACGGCTTGCGTGCGGTCCTGCTGGGCACCGATCACGCGATCTCGATCGCTACCGAGGCCGGGATGATCTTCGATTTCGACGAATCCAGCGGCTTTCGCTTGCTTCTCGACGACGATCTCGTCTCGCGTCTGACCGACCAATTCCACGACGCGCAGACGACGCTTGAGCAAGTCGAGGGGCCCTTGCGGGATGCCGTCGTGAACGATTCGGCCACGGTGTCAAGGGCGCGTGCGGCGCTCAAGGCGCTGCAGATCACCATCTCGACCGAGGTTGTCGCGCAGCTCGGCGTGACGATCGGCTTCAGCGATGCCGACGGCGACAGCTCTGCCTGACGACACGCATCTCGCACGCAGGTCGCCGGGGTCTCGCCGCGTCCAGGCCATCACGGCGGCAGCACGCCGCGCAGTCTGCGCCGACTCCGTAGCCGTCTTCCGGATCGCCTTCGGTGCCATCGCTGCACTCGCAGCATTGCGCTTCCTGGCGAATGGCTGGGTCGAACAGCTCTACCTGACACCCCGCGCCCACCTGACCTACCCGGGCTTCGGCTGGGTACAGCCGCTGTCAGCGCCGTGGCTTCACGTGGTCGCGGGACTCGTGGGCGCAGCCGGGGTGGCGATGGCGCTGGGATGGCGCTACCGCATCGCGTGTTGGGTGTTCCTGGCGAGTTTCACCTATCTCGAGCTGATCGAAGCGACGCTCTACTTGAATCACTACTGGTTCGTCACGCTGTGCGCGCTCGTGCTGGCAATGCTGCCGGCCCATCACCACTGGTCGCTCGATGCCCGCACTGGTCGAGTCCAGTCCTGTGCGCTGCTGCCCGCCGTCGTGGTGTGGGCGCTGCGAGCACAAGTAGGCGTCGTGTATGTGTTCGCGGGCCTCGCCAAGCTCAATGCGGACTGGCTCGGCCATGGCCTGCCGCTGCGGCTGTGGCTAGCCGACCGCGCCGATACCTGGCTCGTCGGACCGCTGCTGGGCCAGGAATGGGTCGCGGTCGTCGCGAGCTGGGGAGCTGCGGCATTCGACTGCACCATCGTGGGCTGGTTGCTGTGGCGGCGCAGCCGCCCGTGGGCATACACGGTCGCCGTGGTCTTCCATTTCGCGACCGGGGCGCTGTTCGCCATCGGCGTGTTCCCCCTGGTCATGGCCGCGGCAGCTCTGATCTTCTTCGAGCCCGACTGGCCTCGACAGATTGGGCGACGCCGCCAGCGCCTGTTCTTGGGTGGGTGGCAGCAGGCACCGGGTGGCGACGTTCCGGGCCAGCGGTTGGCGCCGACGCTCTCCCGCTGGACCGTCGGCGCACTCATGGCGTTGGCTGTCATTCAGCTGGTGCTTCCGCTGCGCCACTTGGCCTACCCCGGCGACGTGCGCTGGACCGAGGAGGGCTACTGGGGGGCTTGGCGCGTGATGCTCACCGACAAGGCCGCCCATCTGGAGTTCGAGGTGACGGACCCAGAGACGGGCCATCGCTGGATGGTCGGCCCAGACCTTGTGCTCGAGGATTGGCAAACCGAGCGCGCCGGTGGTCACCCTGACCTGATCGTTGCCACTGCCCACCTCATCGAGGACCACTACCGGCACGTCGGTGTCGAGAATGTCGAAGTCCGGGCCAATGCCTGGGTGTCCATGAACGGTCGGCCTGCCCAGCGCATCATTGACCCCACCGTCGACTTGGCTGCCCAGCCGCGCACGCTCGCCCCCGCACCGTGGATTCTCGGCCCAGACGACTGGTAGAACCGACCGAGTGGAACCCAAGGCGCTGCCGGGTCCTGCCTCGGAGCGCATGTCCAAACAGCGATCCCGCGACACGGGGCCGGAGCGGCTGATCAGATCGGCCTTGCACCGGCGAGGCCTGCGTTACTTCGTGCATCGCCGGCCGCTGCCTGACGTGCGTCGGGAGGCCGACATCGTGTTCTCCCGTCTGCGGGTGGCCGTCTTCGTGGACGGCTGCTTCTGGCACGGCTGTCCCGAACACGGCACCAAGCCCCGCCGCAACGCCGAGTACTGGGAAACCAAGATCGCCCGCAACCGGGCCCGCGACGCCGACACCGACGCCCGCCTGGAAGCAGCCGGCTGGACAACAGTGCGCGTCTGGGAGCACGAAGAACCCGACGAGGCCGCCGATCACATCGAACAACTCATCCGCGACCGAGCCCGCCGCCTTACGGAGTGAGTCAATTCTCCGAGCGTCTGCACCTCACGGTTGCGCAAGAGCGGCAGACGACCATGTGCAAAATAGGCAGTCATAGGTGTGTGAAAGTTGCAGTCGCGATCAGGCCTGAGCGCCAACCCACGGGCTACGGCCTACGAGCCGAGGACGGTAAGGGGTTGGTGTAGGGGATATCGAGATCAAGGCCACGAACGCTCCCAACGCCAGCGATGCTCGGCACCTTCTCTGGCTGCGCGATGAACTCGACCCCCAGTTCGTAGCTGGTGCCGTCCTCCACATCGGCAGTCGCAAGTACCGCCTAGCGGACAGAATCGAAGCGATCCCGATCTGCGCCCTGTGGACCTGACGCCTGCGGCGATCCGCTTACGGCCGCTGATCCAACACTGCGAGAGCGCGCGAGCAGCGGTCATGCCAACGCAACGTCACGGGACACACCCAACCCAGGACGTCCCTGATCGATTGGAGATCACTCCGCAGATCACGCCGATACGTCGGCTGATGATGAGCAATCCGGTTGCGCAGGAAGTGCAGCACCTCCATGCGCTGAGCTACCTCTTGCCGCACGCGCGCTGGATCCTGCCGACGAGGACATCGAGTTCGTGAGCCGACACATTCACCGCCGGGATGTTAGAGTCGGCAACGAAAACCCCGGAACCGTCAATGCTTCGGCAAACGGCCGGGGTTACGCCGTTTATGGCCGCATTCAGCACGCTCCTGCAGCTGAGCCTGCGATGCCGACACCGATGCCCGCCTGGAGGCAGCCGGCTGGACAACCGTGCGCATGTGGGAGCACGAAGAGCCCGACGAGGCCGCCGACCACATCGAACAACTCATCCGCACCCGAGCCCGCCGCCTCGCTGAATGAGCCCTTGCTGCTCACAGCCCTCCAATGAAATCGCTTGGCCTGTCCACCAGCGGTGAGTACGTTGAGCTCATGCCCCAGATTCGGGTTGATCTCTCTGATGACCTCTACGTCTCAGTCAAGGAGCACGGCCTGTCGCCCGCCGACCTGCTGCAGGCGGCCATCCAGGACGAGCTTCGTCGGCAGGAGTTGAGCGCAGAGACCGAGAAATATCTCGCTGAACTCATCGACGAGGTCGGAGAACCTTCTGAGGCTGCCATGGCGAAAGCCGAGGCACTCGTGGGTCGTATTCGTACAGGCGGCACTGGCGAGGCGGCAGGTTGACCGTTCTTGTCCTGGACTCGGGCGGATTGAGCCGCCTGAGCGAACAGAAACAGGAGAATGTGGCACTCATCGCAGTGCTGTCGCGCGACGGGTACTGGCCACCAAAGATGTCACGGGCTAGCGCTTCGGCAACTTCGGGGCAGGCACGACCGGGTCATCCTCTCCAGCGACTCGCCACATCGAACCTTCGATTTCCGCGGCGCCTGCATCACCGGGTTGCGCTGGACAAACGCGGACACTGACGAACTCGCTCGTGCCCGGCACGGGAACATTCAACGCCTCTGCAATGTCCTGATGAGTGCTGTAGTGCCCCGGGATGATGATGCCTTCCGGCTTGAGCGTTCCCCGAGCACCGCCGTTGTCCCGTACGCGTTTCATGTAGTCAACCTGCTGTGCCACAGTCGCAACGACCTCTCGGCGAATCGGCCGCCGTTGCACCAATTGGAAGAGCCGTCGGACTCGTTCGGCACCAGAGTCACTGCTCATGATCTGACTCACAATGTCCTCTGCGAGATGGAGAAGCGTGTTCTCAGCCAACTGCCCGTGCCGGAAGATCCAGCAAATCGCCTCGCGCCCAGCCGCATTCAGCGTCGTCTTCGAATCCCGGTTCCTTCCGTCGCTGAGCAGACCCGGGAGTGCCCGGACGACTCCCATCTTCCAAGCCGACTCGTCGTCACTTGCCCAAAGCACCATGCAAATCTCGTCATGGGCCTCTAGCGGAATCATCCACCCACCGATCCGTTGCGAGTATTTGCAGTCCACTTCCAAACCAGCGATGCTGAAATCCAACTCCTCGCCATCTGCGTATCCAAACTCGCGCTGCATATTGATCTCGACTAGCGTGCCGCAGTGGGTTTTTTCGGTCTTGTACAGCTGGTCCCAGCGGTACCGGCCGGTCCGGGCGCCGTCGTACAGCTGATCAAGCGTCTCACGCAGCACACGCGCAGTTCGGCTGCCGTCGCAATCCTTGCTGCGCAGAGCGGCCGCCACCGCAGTCAGATCGGAGTCTGGATCGTGTTCCACGCCGCGGGTCTAGTGACAGGGACCGTACGCCGTCAACCGGGGTGCAGTGCCTCGGCGATGTGCTGTGCGATCGCGCGCGCCATGAGCGGTGGTACTGCATTTCCGATCTGGCGTGCGATCTCGATCTTCGTGCCCTCGAAGATGAAGGTGTCGGGAAAACTCTGCAGCCGTGCGGCCTCACGATGTGTGATCGGGCGGTCAGCCTTGGGGTGGAGATACCGGCCCTTTTCGGGCTTGTAGAACTCAGTCCGGATCGTCTGGGCTGGCCGATCCCACCACAAGCGACCCATAACGTCTGTGGTGCCTGTTGGCTTGTTGGCCCAGCAGGGAGGCGTCAGGTCCGGGCGCCTGCGCTGGAGGTCGAATCGGTTGCCACCTTCAGGAATCGCCTGGTAGCGCTCCAACGAAGTTGGGCGCGGGTTGCGCCTGATGTGGAGATCTTGCAGGTCGCCGCGCATCATCGGTTGGTCCGTCGTCGGCGTCTCGGGCAGATCGCCGATGGCATCGCACACGGTCTGGACTGGTGGTTGGCCATGCATGACTGCACCGTGGGTAGCCGGTGGCGGCCATTCGACGCTCGGACCAAGTAGGCCCACGAGGATGCCTCGACGGCGCGTTTGGGGAACTCCATAGTCAGCTGCGTTGAGCACCCCGTATCCGAGTCCGTAGAGCCGCAAGAAGGAGTCCGACTCGAGGCGGCGAAGCAGCTCCTCGAACTCCGCCGACTTTTGGAACTGGGGCACGTTCTCGATCACGAACGCCAGGGGACGCACGACTGCGATCGCTTCCAAGCAGTGCTCCCAGAGCCCGTTGAGCTCGGCCCGAGAGGCAACGTCGCGATCACGACCGAGCGGTGAGAACCCTTGACAAGGCGGGCCAGCCAAGATGACATCGGCCCTCGGGTATGCCGCCGGGTCGAAGGCCTCGATGTCACCGTCGAACACCGTCACGCCGAAGTTCGTCTTGTATGTGCGCGCCGCCGCTGCGTCGTGCTCCACAGCGAGCACAGGCTCGTACGCGGCGGGGCCACCATCCCGCCCAGCCATCCCGAAACCGAGCGTGAGTCCCCCCGCGCCCGCAAATAGGTCGATCGATCGCAGCAGGCTGCGTTGCTTTCCGGCCACCGGTCCTCCTGCCTCCCGACGCTACTGAGCGCCGCACGTTCGCAAGGGGATCATGCCGAACAGGTGTTACACGCACACTTGGAGCAGGACGTCAACCGACTCACAAACGACTGAGAGCGAAGTTCCAAGGGAAGCGCGAATCTCCACGGCTTTCGGGAGATACTTGCCAAGTGACGTCCGATGCACAGATCCTCAAGTGGGCCGAAGGCCACATCGCACAACTGAAAAAGGACATGGTCTGGATGCCCCGCGGGCATGGCTACGGCGACTATTGGCAAGCTGCGGACCCAACGGCACAAGGCTCAATTCGCGCCCGTGCCGCGGCCGCACTCGATTTCTTGGAGCGCTTTGCGGGCTCAACATCGCGGTGGGCCCAAGCTGCCCATCAGGTCTACGAAAAAAATGGCGAGAACCAATCAATGGAAAGCGGCGCGCGTGCGATTGGCGACGTGATCCAAGAATGGTCCGATCTCGTCCGATCCGGCCAAATCAAGCCTGCGTTCGTCGATGCGCTAGGTCTTCGAGGCGTCGCATCTACAGATCTCATGGAACAAGTCCGTGCGCTCAATACTGACGCCACGGTGAACCCGGCAGCTTCGATCGTGCTCGCCGGAGCAGCGCTTGAGATAGTGCTGAGGTCAGCCGTCGAGCAACTAGGCCTTACGACGTCTAGGACTCCCGGCATCAGTGCATACGCCGAGGCCCTACGTGCTTCCGGCGTGCTCGGGCGCCAGGACCTCAAGGACATCGAGCAAATGGCAGGGCTACGCAACCTAGCCGCACACGGCAGGGTCGAAGATCTCAGCCGAGAACGGGCGGGAGTGCTTGAACAGCAAGTCAACATCTTCCTTAGGCGTCTCGAAGAGGCACTCGAAAGACACGGCTAGGTGCTCCAGAACGCACATACTGTGACTCCGGTGTGCAGTTGCGCTTCAGTAGCGACCCTCGTAGGCGCCTTTCGAAGAATCGCTCAGAGGCCGAGGGCGGTGAGAGGGTCGGTGTAGGGGATGTTGAGGGCGGCGGCCACGTTGGGCTCGGTGACGTGGCCTTTGTAGACGTTGAGGCCAGCACGGAGGTGGGGGTCGGTGCGCAGGGCGTCGAGGCCGTTCTCGGCAATGGCGAGCACCCTGGGCAGGGTGGCGTCGCTGAGCGCTCGGGTTGAGGTCACCGGCACGGCGCCGGGCATGTTCGCGACGCAGTAGTGCACGACACCGTCGCAGACGTAGGTCGGCTCGGCATGCGTCGTGGGTTTCGACGTCTCGAAGCAGCCACCCTGATCGATGGCGACATCCACGACCACTGAACCCGCTCGCATCTGGCGGATCATGTCGGCAGTGACGAGCTTGGGCGCCCGAGCGCCGGTCACCAGCACAGCGCCGATCACCAGGTCAGCGTTCAGCACCTCGGTCTCGACCGTTGCGCGGGTCGACGTGACCGTCACGACCGCAGCACCGAAACGCTGCTCGAGGTGGTCCAGCGCGGCGGGATCGATGTCGAGCACCTTCACGTCGGCACCCATGCCGATGGCGATCTCGGCTGCGTTCTCGCCGACGACTCCCCCGCCGATGATCACCACACGAGCCGGCGGCACGCCCGGCACGCCGCCGATCAGCAGGCCGATGCCGCCGTGCGCTGTTTCCAGCGCCCACGCGCCCGCCTGCACGGCGAGCCGGCCGGCGACCCGAGACATCGGTGCCAGCAACGGCAAGCCCCCACGCGAGTCGGTGACCGTCTCGTACGCGACGCAGGCCGCACCCGAGGCCACGAGATCGGCCGTCTGCTCTGGATCGGGCGCCAGGTGCAGGTAGGCGAACAGGATCTGACCGTCGCCGAGCCGCTTGCGTTCCGACGCCTGCGGTTCCTTCACCTTGACGACGAGTTCCGACTTCTCCCACACCTCGTCACAGGTGCCGATGCGTGCGCCCGCGGTTTCGTATTCGGCATCGGGGACTCGTATGCCCGCGCCAGCGCCGGACTCCACCTGCACCTGATGCTCGTGCAACACCAGCTCGCGCACAGCGTGGGGCGTCAGCCCAACCCGCTGTTCACCCGCCTTGAGTTCGCCGGGCAATCCGATCAGCATGCGGTCACCTCCCAAACAGGTGCCCAACCTCTGTACGCGCCCGGCAAGCAGGCGCCCCTCATTCGGGCTGAATTGCCCGGGCGAAGTCTACGATTCCGCTGATGGGCACCCGTGACCAGGGCACGAGTCGTGACGGCTGGACGTTGCCAGGGCTCGTTCGGGAAGCGGCGAGGGCACATGGCGCTCGCGAGTTTCTCTCATTCGAGGACGATCGCACGGTCAGCTTCGCCGAGCTTGACGAGCTGACTGACCGGTTGGCAACTGCGCTGGCCGACCTCGGCCTTGAGCCGGGCGATCGGCTGCTGGGCTTGCTCACCAACAGTGCCGAGTTCATGCTGCTGATGATCGCCACCCAGAAGCGGCGGGCGATCTTCGTCCCGGTCAACACCGACCTGCGCGGCGCATTCCTGGAGCACCAGGTGCGCAATTCCGAACCTCGGATCGTGGCGGTTGATCGCGGCCTGCTGGACCGATTCGCGTCGGTGGACACGTCGACGGTCGACATCGAAGCCGTTTTGCTTGTGGAGGACGAGGCCGCGGGCGCGCGCGATGCGGCCGTGAGCAAAGAGCACCCTCCTGCGCCGGCTGCGATTTCTGCTGAGTCCGTCGACGCCGACAGTCCAGCCAACAACCATGCCGCCGCTATCGACGTCCCGGACTCGCTCGCGTTCGCTGCCGTGCGGGGCGTGAGCGAACTGCTCGCCACTGCGGCCCGCGCTGACGCAGTGCTGGAAGCCAAGCCCAGCGACGTCTGCACGATCATGTACACATCGGGCACAACGGGTCCGGCCAAGGGTGTGCTCATGCCTCAGGCGCACTGCTACCTGTTCGGCCTCACCACGGCACAATCGCTGGAGATCACGCCCGAGGACCGTTTCTTCTGCTGCATGCCGATGTTCCACGCGAATGGGCTGTTCATGCAGATCTACGCATCGCTGCACGCCGGCGCCTCGGTGTACGTCACCAAGCGGTTCAGCGTGGCCCAGTGGCTCGACACCGTCATCGACAAGGGCATCACGCTGACGAACGCCCTCGGGGTCATGCCGGAGTTCATCTGGCGCAGTCCCCGAACCAAGCGCGACCGGGATCACCAACTGCGCGCAGTCATCGCCCTCCCGGTCGCCGACGAATGGGCTGCCGGGTTCGAGGAGCGCTTCGGTGTGCGCATCGCGCAGGGCTACGGGATGACCGAGGTTAACATGGTCGCCTTCACCAACCCCGCCGATCCGGTGATGTCCGGCTGCGCCGGTCCGCCTCTGGATGACTACTTCGAGGTGATCGTCGCCGACCCCGCGACCGATCTTCCGTTACCCGGCAACGAGATCGGCGAGATCCTCGTACGGCCCCGCGTGCCCTTCTGCTTCAACGTGGGCTACCACCAGATGCCCGACAAGACCGTCGCAGCGTGGCGCAACCTGTGGTTCCACACCGGCGACGCCGGCAAGCTCGACGACGCAGGCCGGCTGCACTTCGTGGACCGGCTCAACGACCGCATCCGCCGCCGCGGCGAGAACATCTCCAGCTACGAAGTGGAAACAGTCATCAACGAATACGAAGGCGTCGTCGAGAGTGCCGTGGTCGGGCTGCGTGTCGAAGGGGCCGGCGGCGAAGACGAGGTGCTCGCCGTGGTGGCGGTGGACGGACCACCCCCCGATCCAGTCGAATTCTTGGACTGGTGCGTGCCCCGGATGCCCCGCCACAGCGTCCCGCGCTACCTGCAGTTCGTCGCCGAGCTGGACAAGACCGCTTCAGGCAAGATCCGCAAGCAGGCAATCCGGGACACCGGCGTCACCGACGACCTCTGGGACCGCGAATCGGTCGGCTACACCGTGACCCGCGGCTGAGGCCTACAGGTCCGGGCGCAGCAGGACCCTGCCGGTGGTCTTGCGCCCGTGCAGCGCTTGCAGCCCGTCGAGCAGCCCTTCGAGCGGCAATACCTGGCTGACCAGCGGGTCCAGCCTGCCGTCTGCAACCTGGGGCCACAGCTCGTCGTAGCACTCCTCGAGCACCTCGTCCATGCGGCCCCGGTAGCCGCCCATGTGCACGCCGACCACCGAGTAGTTCTTCACCAGCAGGTGGTTGGCAGGCGCTTGGGGGATCGTGCCGCTGGCGAAGCCCACCACCAGCAGCCGGCCTTCCCATGCCACGAGGCGCCGCGCCACGTCGAAGTACTTGCCGCCGACCGGGTCATAGATGATGTCGCAGCCCCGGCCGCCAGTCGCATCCATCACCGACTGGTAGAGGTCGTCGTTGTCGTAGTCGATGACGGTGTCGGCGCCGAGCTCGCGGCAGGTCTGCACCTTCGCAGCGCCGCCCGCGGCGGCGATCACCGTGCATCCCGCAGCCTTGGCCATCTGCACAGCGGCCGAGCCGACGCCGCCAGCGGCCGCCAGCACCAGCACCGTCTCACCGGCTTGCATCTGCCCCCGCCGGTACAGCGAGAACCATGCCGTCCCATAGATGACATTGGCAGCACATGCCGCCGGAATCGAGACGTCGTCGGGCACGTGCCGTGCCGTTGCGCCCTTGATCAGCGCCTCGCTGGCATAACCGCCCCAGCCGGCGGTGCCAGAGCCAATCACCCGGTCGCCGACCTTCAGATCGCAATCGGGACCGACCTCGACCACCGTGCCCGAAGCTCCCATGCCGGGAGTGAACGGCGGATTCGAACGCACCTGGTAGGTGCCTTGGCAATGCAGGATGTCAGCGAAGTTCAGGTCGGTGGCCTCCACGGTGATGCGCGCCTGGCCGGGCCCTGGCTCGGGCGAGGGGTACTCGCCCAGCTCCAGCACGTCCCACGGGTAGCCCAACTCGTTCAGTCGCCATGCTCTCATGGGGCCGAACCGTACCAACGCCCAGTGACAACATTCCGAGACGTCGTTGCGGGACGCCGTTCCGACTGCCCGCGTACGCTCGTAGCACGACAAGGGGGCACCGTGGCGCTCACATCGCAGGATCGCGGAAGCACAACGCAATCGACCGGGTCCGCCGGGACGACTGGCGTCATTCCCGTCTTGAATCTCGCGCCGCTCAACGAGCCGGTGCCGGATCCAGCGGCCCAAGCTGCCCTCGCCGCCGAGCTGCGTGACGCGCTCACCGAGATGGGCTTCTTCTTCATCGTCAACCACGGCATACCCGCCACCACGATCGAGCTGATGTTCGACGAGGCCCGGCGGCTTCACGCGCTACCCCAGCCGGTGAAGGACTCGATCCCGATGGGCAAAGTGGTCGGCGGCTACCTCGGGATGGGCGGCGGCACATCGTATGCATCCGACATCGCGGGGCCCGTACGCAAGCCCAACCAGAACGAAGCGTTCTTCTGCCACCGCCACGGCTACCACACCCACAACCAGTACCCGCCGCTCGAGCACTTCGCCGAGCGCTGCGAGTCCTACATTGACCAGCTCATTGCCCTGGGCTCGCGGATGCTGCCGATCCTGGCGCTGTCGCTTGATCTGCCGCCGGACTACTTCGATCCCCACTTCGACGAGCCCAGCGTGTCGCTGCGCATGTCGCACTACCCGCCGATGGACTACGACGACAACGAGTGGGGCCTGGCACCCCACAGCGACAGCTCGGTGTTCACCTTCCTTCCTGCCAACGACGTGCCGGGGCTGGAAATCCGTCCCGCCGGCTACGACTGGATCTCGCCGCCCCAGATGCGCGGTTCCTACCTTGTCAACAGCGGCGACATGCTGAAGCGCTGGACGAACAACGCGTACCTGTCGACGGCACACCGCGCACGCAACCTGTCGGTCGGCGACCGCTACGCGGTGCCGTTCTTCTATGGCGCCCGGGACGATGCGGTTGTGGATCCTGTTCCCACGGCCGTCAGCTCGGAGCGTCCGGCGCGCCACGAGCCGATCACCTACGGCGACTACCAGCGTTGGTTCCTGAACCGGAACTACGCGAACGTCACCGGCGAGAAGGTCGGCAAGGCGCCGAGCTAGCCAGCTCGGCGGTCTACTCGAGCACGCCAGCGACGGCCAACTCGGTAATCCGGTCGGCGTCGTAGCCGAGCAGCTGTTCGAGCACCTCGAAGGTGTGCTCGCCGTAGGTCGGGCCGCCATGGCTGATGCCGTCGGAGCTGCGTGACATCGCGAAGCGGGTGCCTTCCACCCACATCGTGCCGTTCGTACCGTGGGCGACGTTGCGGAAGTGGTTTCGGTGCGCAAGCTGCGGATCGCCAGTCATGATCTCGGAGTTCGCAATCGCATGCGCCGGAACGCCAGCCGCCTGCAGCTCGTCGTGTGCCTCGACGCCGTCTCGCTGCGACGTCCACGCCGTGATCAGCCCAGCGATCTCATCAGCCCGCTCGCGCCGCTCGTCAACGCCGAGTCCGGCAAGTCCGTCAGCACCGATGACTCCGCACAGCGCTCGCCACTGGTCGTCGTTCTCGCAGGCCACCGCAATCCAGCAGTCCTCGCCGGCCGAGGCAAACACGGCGTGCGGCGACATGGCGGGATGGTCGTTGCCGAGCTTGTCGGGCAGGTGCGCATTCACGTTGTAGTCGAGCACCGCCGGGGCGAGGAACGTCATCGACGCTTCCGCCTGGGACAGATCGATGTACTGGCCTTCGCCCGTGCGGTCGCGGTGGTCCAGCGCGGCCAGCAAGGCAGCGCTCAGGAACTTCGGCGACACGTAGTCGGTGTAGGCGCCGAACACGCCCGCCGGGTCTCGGTCGGGCCAGCCGGTCATCTCGTAGAAGCCAGACATCGACGCCCCCATCGTGCCGAAACCGGCCAACGACGACAGCGGGCCGCTCTGGCCGAACAGGCAGCTCGACGCCATGATGATGTCGGGCTTGACGGCACGCAGGTCGTCATAGGACAGGCCAAGATCCTGCAGGGCATGGGGTGAGAACGACTCGCACACCACGTCGGCCCAACGCACGAGATCCAGGATCAGGTCGCGGCTCTCGGGCTTGGAGATGTCGATGGTGATACCGAGCTTGCCGGCGTTCATGTTCTGGTAGAGGCCGCCGTTGTCAACGCCGGCCTCGTCGTTCAGGAACGGCTGGATGGTCCGGGCCGCTTCGACCTTGTGGGACGACTCGACACGCACCACGGTTGCGCCCCAGTCGGCCAGAACCCGTGTCGATCCCGGACCGGCCATGACCCACATGAAGTCCAGGATCTTGACGTCAGCGAGCGGGAGCGACGGGTCTCGGTGACTCGCATTGGCCGCAGCCACCAGCGCATCGGACACCGGGACCGCTGCTGCAGCGCTCGCCTCTGCGAGAACCTCGTCGGTGTGCTCGCCCACCGATGGCGGGGGCGTCGAGATGTCCAGCGGGGTGGCGCTGAACTGTGCCAACGGACCTGGATAGCGCACCGATTCGATGCTTCCGGTGGGAATGTCCCGCCAGAAGTCCCGCTCGGTGAACTGGGGCGACTCGACCACATCTGCGACCGTGGTGACGGGCACGATGAGCAGCCGCTTCTCCAGCGCCACCTCCAACAGATCGGCCTTGGTGCGAGTGGCGGTGAAGTCCGCCGCGACCTGCTGGATGCGCTCGTACTCCGTGGGCGGAATGCGGCCGGTGATCACGCCCTCCACGAAGTGGATCCAGTCGATCTCGAGGTCGCTGTCGGCGCAGCCGCCCAGGGTGTGCATCCATTCGAACAGGCGGGCTCCAAAGGGGCCGATGGACTCGCCGAACAGGATGGTCGCCGAGACATAGCCGTCAGCGGCGGGCGAGCGCAGCCGCACCCGGAACGGCCCGAGCCGTGCCCCGCCGCTCATGCGCAACAATTCCGGCGAGTTGTAGAGGTGACACAACGTGGCGGACTGGGTGGCCTGGGTCACTGCCTGCTGGGCGCTCACATCGATGTGCTGGCCCTGACCAGTGCGTTTGCGATCCCGGAGCGCGATCAGCGCGGCGACAGCAGCCTCCGCAGATGCGTGCAGGAAGCACTGATCGAGCGGGATGCGCAACGGCGGCCGATCCTCGTCGCCCATGACGTTGGACAACATGCCGGCAGCCGAGATGATCAAGTCCGTGGCTGCCCAGCCCGCCTTGGGTCCGGTTTGGCCGAACGGCGTGATGGACGTGTACACCAGTCCCGGATTGACCGCTGCGAGATCGTCCGGTCCGAGGCCCCTCTCCGACATGGCGCCGGGATCATCGGACTCGATCAGCACGTCAGCGCTCGCGGCCATGTCGCGCAGCCGCTGCTGATCCTGCGAGTCATCGAGATCCAGCACCACGCTGCGCTTGCCGCGGTTGTAGGACCAGAACCACAGCGAGGCTTCGGGGTCGCCTTCTCGCCCGGCGACGAACGGCCCGACGGTGCGCGAGGCGGATCCGCCCGGTGGCTCCACCAGGATCACATCCGCGCCGAGATCGGCCAGCAGCGCTCCGGTCATCTGACCTCGATGATCCGACAGGTCCAGTACTCGACAGCCCAGCACGGTGATTCCTTTCGCCGAGGTGGTTGCGCGCAGAACCTAGTGCGCCTGTGTGAGGGCTCCGATCAGCGTTCCAGGACCGGCTGGGCCTCGACGACTCGCAGCATGACCGGGGTGGGGATCACGATGGGCCCGACGGTGCCAGCGAGCCCGGTATTGGATGTCCATCGGACCGTCCAGACCGACTGCACCGCTCCTGCGAAGCGACCGGATCGCCGCGCTGTAGACGCCCGCTGGAAGATGTGGCTGCAGGGCGAGCGAGTGCCCGGCACGAGCCACCGCAGCCCCGGCCCTGGGCAGGAAACGAGCGGCGAGCCATCCCCGGGAACCAATTGCAAGGCCACTGGCGTTGCGACAAGGGTGACCACCACGCTCCCGGCCGCGACGATGCGCACGATGGGTCGCCAGCTTGCCGCCGGTACCCAGAACCAGGTGTCGACTCCGGCGAGCGTGCGAACGCGCCGCGCCGGCGGCGCGAACCGCGGCACGGGTCGTGGGAACGACAGTGACGACAGTGCTCGGTTGGCAGCGACGCCCACCCTCCGAGCGCGATGGTCCGGATCCCGGCTGGACACCTCGATGTGCACGCCCTCCAATGCCGGGTCCCGTGCTGGCGGCCGGTCGGGCAGTCCAGAACTGCCGCCAGCGAGCGTGAGCGCCGGACCGGCCGCCTCCGCCGGCAGCGCAGCGAGGCTGACGGAACACAGACATGCCAGCAACATGATGAATTTCATGGGGTTTCGCACCAACACACTGTCGCGATGACCGCCCCGTCAAGCAAGCGATTTTCGCACTGTCGGCGCAGGCGGGCGGCGGGAAGAGGCGGCGAACTAGGTTGCCAGCACTGTTCGTTACGAACTTCTCACTACGAACTCGTCGGACCAGGAGGACCTGCAGATGGCCGCAGACGATTTCGCGTACACCACCACGACCGAGACTGCGGCCGCCATCGCTGCTGGCGACGTCTCCTCCCGAGAACTGCTCGAAGCCGCGCTCGCACGGGTCGACCGTCTCGACGGTCCCATCAATGCGGTCGTCGCCCTCGATGCCGAGCGCGCTCTAGCTGCCGCCGACGCCGCAGACGCGGCAGTGGCGCGGGGCGACGAACTGGGTCCGCTGCATGGTGTGTCCATCACCATCAAGGACTCGTTCCAGACCGAGGGGCTCGTCACCACGTCGGGTGCCCCGGCGCTGGCCGAATTCGTGCCCGAACGCGACGCCGACCCCGTCGCCCGCTACAAGGCGGCTGGGGCGATCGTGTTCGCCAAGACCAACCTGCCGCTGTTCGCCGGCGACGCCCAGTCCTACAACGAGGTCTACGGCACCACCGCCAACCCGTACAACATCGAGCACACCCCCGGCGGATCCTCGGGCGGGTCAGGCGCCGCGCTGGCCGCTGGCTATACGCCGCTGGAGCTTGGCTCCGACATTGGCGGCTCTATCCGTATTCCGTCGCACTGGTCTGGTGTCAGCGGTCACAAGCCGAGCTACGGCGTCGTCTCGGCGCTCGGTCAGATTCCTGGCATGCCGGGGACGCTCAGCCAGGCCGACATTGCCGTGGCTGGCCCGATGGCTCGCGACGTCGACGACCTCGAGATGGCGCTCGACGTGCTCGCCGGACCCGATGCCTGGAACTCCAAGGCCTACTCGCTGGATCTGCCACCTGCCCGCCACAGCGACATCTCCGACTTCCGGGTGGCGGTATGGCTAGATGAGGAGTCATGCCCGATCGACACCCAGTACCGCGAGCTGCTGTTGGGAGCCGCCGGTGCCTTGGAGCAGGCGGGCGCCCGGGTTGACACCCATGCTCGCCCGGCATTCACTTACGACAAGGCAGTCGACACCTTCCTGCACCTGCTCTCGGCCGCCGAAGCCGGTACGTGGACGCTTGCGCAGTTGGAAGAGATCGCCTCGTCGAATGACGAGCCTCAGGGCGATCTGGGCATCTGGTACGCCGCGATGCGGCATCGGGAGTGGCTGAGCTGGCACGAGCGCCGGCTGCAGCAGCGTCGGCGCTGGGAGGACTTCTTCACCAATTGGGACGTGGTTCTGCTGCCAGTGACCCCGACCGCTGCGGTCCGCCACGATCACAGCCGTCCGGCCACCAATCGCCGGATCACCGTGAATGGCGAGACCCGGCCTTACTTCGACATCATCAAGTGGATGGGCCTGACCGGTGTGTCCTGGCTGCCTGCAACCGTGGTGCCCGTCGGCATGGTTGGGGACCTGCCGGTCGGCGTCCAGATCGCCGGACCATTCCTGGAGGACCGCACGACACTGGCGATCGGCCGTTTCTTGCAGGAGGCACTCGACGGCTTCCAACGGCCTGCCGGCTTCTGAGCAACGCTGGGGCGCTCCCGTGCCGAGATCGCCGAGCTCCGCGACAAGGTCATCGTCGCCTGAACGCTGCAGAGCGGAAAATACGCTTGGTGCCGGTGGCGCACCGCAGTACGGTGATGTCGTGGCCGATGACGAATTCCCCGATGCGCTCCCGCCGGTGGGCGAGGCGCTCGACGCAGCGTTCGGAGTCCAGCGCGCGGCCCTGCGACGCGTCGAGACATCGCAGCGCGAGCTCCAAGCATCGGTAGGCGAACTCGAGACATCGCAGCGCGAACTCCAAGCATCGGTAGGCGAACTCGAGACATCGCAGCGCGAACTCCAAGCATCGGTAGGCGAAGTCGAGACATCGCAGCGCGAGCTCCAAGCATCGGTAGGCGAAGTCCAGGCATCACAGCGCGAGACGGCCGAGACGCTGGCCGGCCACTCCGAGCTGTTGCTGGGCATCGCCGAGAAGGTGGGCAAGCTCAGCGCGTGACGATGTCGCTGACCCGTCGCGGTCACGCATCGCCGAGATTCTCAAAGGCGGGCGAGGGCTTCTTGGACGGCGGTGGCCAAGCTGTTCGACTTCCTCAGCCCCAGCGAGTTCGCGGCCGGCCACAGCTTCTTCGAGGCGCCGCCGGACACGCATCTGGCGCCTGACACCTCCTACGTGCTGGTGTGGCGCCACCTCGGCGGCACCGCGCACCGGCTGGCGAAGACCTCCAGCAACAGCGAGGACTCGGGCGCGGTGTCGGGCGCCAGCTTGGCGGACGCGCCCTACCGGGGCGCCGACGTTGACAACCTGGCCGCGGACCCCGACGGCGATGCGTTGGAGTTGGCGGTGTACACCGTGGTCAACGACAATGCCCCCTTCGTGGCCCGCGGTGTCCCGGTGACCACGAGCTGGCTGCACGTCCCCGACGGTGCCGAGGTGGGAGACCAGTTCAGGCTGGTATTCGTCACACAACGCTCAACGCTGCCCACATCGGGGGACATAGAGGACTACAACGCGTTTGTGCAAAAGGAAGCTGCGGGGACCCTTGTGCGGGGCGAAACAGTCGCCGTGCCGTACACCGATCCGGTCATCCGCAGGGTCGCTTCGCAGTTCACAGCGGTGATGTGCACTGCTGAGGTCGACGCGGTGACCAACACCAAGATCGTCGAAGCGGGCGCCCCAGGCGTGCCGGTCCACTGGCTCGACGGCGGCTGGGACGACCATCCCACCCTCATCGTGAAGCAGTACGCCGACTTCTACGGCGACGCGTGGGAGAACACCACCTACGGCGCGTATGCCACCGGGAACTCCGCCCATTTCGAGAAGAATGCGATGGTGTGGACCGGATGCGATTCTGAAGGGGACGCGGACCCGCTGTTCCCCATGGGCAGCAGCATGGGGATGGTGGCCGCGGGCTCGCCGAGGAACTATGACAGCCTGCTGAATAGGCATCCGCTCATCGTGAACGGGAATGAGCAAGAGCGAGAGCGAGAGTCGAATTCCAACTTTGGTCCTGTCGGCGCCGTCGATCTCGATGAGGGGCGTTTGACCGGCAACGACACTGAGTTCAGGCCGATCTACGCCATCTCGCCGATCTTCACCGTCGTCCGCTAGAGGAGACACCGATGGGTACAGGACCGCTCGACGGCATCACTGTTGTGGACGTGTCGAGCGCCGTCGCGGGCGCGTGGGTGTCGACGCAGCTCGCCGAGATGGGTGCCGAGGTGGTGTTGATCGAGAAGGTGGGCGCTTCCGACGTGATGCGCCTGACCGGTGCAATCGTCGGCGACCAATCGGGCTGCTGGGTCCAGATGCACCGCAACAAGCGCGGCATGGATCTCGACATCCGCGACGAGCGTGGCCGCGAGATACTGCTGCAGCTCGTCGAGGGTGCCGACGTGTTTATCCAGAACTTTCGACCCGGAGTGGCCGAACGCCTGCGCATCGGGTACGACGATCTCAGCGCAATCAACCCCGATCTCGTGTACTTGTCGGTGTCGGGTTTCGGTCCCGACGGGCCCTATGCGCACCAACCGGTGTATGACCCGATCATCCAATCGTTGTCGGGCATGACCGAGGCGCAGGGCGGCGATTTCGTCAAATCTGCTACTGCAGACAAGACCACGGCAATGACGGGGGCCAACGCTGTCCTCGGGGCCTTGCTGGCCCGGTCGAACGGCGCTGGCGGCCAGCACGTCGAAGTCAACCTGCTGGATTCGACGCTGTCGTGGATGTGGCTCGACTATTTCTGGAATGAGTCGGTGCCCGAGGCCCCGCCAACGCCCACCTACAGCGAGTGGTACAGCCCATGGCAGACGATCGACGGCTGGGTGGGCGCCATCTGGCCCTCCGACGAGCAGTACGCGCGCGTGTGCGGGAAGCTGGGGGTGCCGCATCTGGCCGACGATCCTCGCTTCGCCACTCGCGAGGCCCGGATACGACACTCAAATGAACACCAACAGGAATTCGCCAAGCTGCTCGGCGAGTTCACCACAGCCGACGCACTCAAGGCGTTATCCGAAGCCGACGTTCCCTGCGCGCCCGTGCTGAGTATCACCGAAGTGTTCAATGACCCTCAGGTGAAGCACAACGAAACGGTGCTCACTCACCGTCATCCCGTCGTGGGCCAGGTCCACACGGCTCGCTTTCCGGCTCGGTTCAGCAAGACGCCGACACAACTGGAGCGCATGGCACCGGACAAAGGCGAGCACACCGATGAGGTGCTGACCGAACTGGGCCGCTCCCCCGCCGACATCGCCGAACTCCGCAACGAGGGCATCGTCGCCTGAGCCTGCCCGCCGCTGACCGCGCTGCATTCGAGCTGTCAGGCCAGCTGGCCTTCACAGACGGGCGAGGGCCTCCTGAACGGCGGTGGCTACGAGGCGGCCGTCCTGCCAGAAGCGGGCCTCGGCGGTGCCGCGGTTGCCGCCCGCCATCAGCGGTCGCTGCTCGCAGTAGATCCACTCGTCGGCACGAGCCGGGGCGTGGAACCACATGGCGTGATCCAGGCTGACCACCTGCACGCCGTCGTCCAGCCAAGTGACGCCGTAGGGCACGATCACGTTGTCGGCGAGGCAGTCGTCGCTCATGTAGGCGATCACCGCTTCGTGAATGGCGGGGTCGTCGGGCAGTCGGCGGGGAGCTCGGAACCAGTAGTCGATTCCGCCGCGTGGCGACGGTCCCGTCGGCGCCCATGGGGCGTATGCGAGCCGGTATTCCACGGGCCGGGTCATGTACGACCACTGCTCGCCAAATATCGGTCCCACCTCGGCGATGCACTCCTGGTAGGTCGGCAGGGATTCCGGTGGCGCCACGTCGGATGGCATCGGGCACTCGATGTCGACGGGGCCCTCCTCGGGCACATGGAAGGTCGCCATGAGTTCGAAGATCAGCCGGTCGAACTGGTGCGCCTTCGCCCGTCGCGTGCAGAACGCCCGCCCGTCGCGCACCCGGTCGACGGTGTAGTCCACGTCCGCCATGCCGTCGCCGCCCCGCAGGAACACGGCATGTACCGAGTTCATCAACCGTCCTTCGTCGACGGTGCGCTGTGCCGCCACGACCGCCTGCGCGAGCACATGGCCGCCGTACAGGCCGAAATCGTCGAAGCCCGAGCCCTTGCCACGAAAGGCATCCGATTCGGAATCGACACGCTGCAGGTCCAGCACGTCGAGCAGCTCGTCCAAGGCCACTGTGATATCTGAGACGGGGTTGTCTTTCACGGCCTAGTTGGTTAGCAGATTCCTTGGGCGCAAAACTGACCCGAGAAGGCGAGGGCGAGCCGACGAAGGCGATTGCCACACCGCCCAGTCCGAAGATGGCTGTGGCTGCGTCGATGTCAACAGACCACCCGTTGCGCATGAGCGAATCTGCCTCTGCCGTCAGCTTGCAGATTTTCAACTATTTTCAATAAATGTCACAGGCCTTGCCGGAACGAGTTTGATACGGTGACCACATGACGGCTGCGGCGCTCGCACAGATCGCCACCATGGTGCTCGCCGCACTAGCAATCGTGTGGCACCAACAGCGCAGCACCGACAAGGTTCGTGCTGAGGTCGGCGCCGTGCGCATAGAGGTCGCTCTCAATGGGCAGCGACTCGCGCGCATCGAGGGCTATCTGGGGATCGGCATGCCCGCAGATGCTGCGGCCGGGGCCGCCGGTTCGGCAGGTTTGCCGCCGTCTCACGCCGCGGAGTCTTCAACTGATCCATAGTGATCTGGAGTGCCTCGCCATCGGAGAGGAGGCACTCCACGCACATACCCCATCTGTGCGAGCGATCCCAACGAACTTCATCGAAACCGCTACTAATCTCTCCGGACCCCGGCATCCGTGAGGAACCTGATGGTGAAGCCATTCCGCCTGTTGCTTGCCGGCCTGGCCGTCGCAACGATTGCCGTGACGCTCGCTATTCCCGCCGGGGCGCAGGAGCCTGGTGTGTATCTCGACGGCGCTGAGCCGTGGATTGCGTCTGACTGCGCTGATGATGTGCCGATTGTGGTCAGTTCGGATGTGCGGGCGCAGTCGGACATCTATTCCGCTGTAACGCTTGCCGGAGTTGTCGGCACGGATTGCATCGTGCTCGCCGGTCCCCGCGACGGCGATATGCCTGCCACTCAGCGAGCACGCCTCGACGCTGCGGCGGCGGGTGGTTACGTCCTGGGTGGACTCACTGCGGTGCCGGCGGAGAAGGTCGCCAATCGTGGCATGACACGCATAGCAGAGGCAGACCGGTGGGCGACTGCCCGACTGGTTGGCGACGAAGCCCGTGTCCTCGCCGGGGGGGCACCCGGTAATGCCACACTTCGAGACTCGACGTCGACACTTCCTGATGATGTGCGTGAGCCCGGCGTGTATCTCGACGGAGCCGAGCCGTGGATCGCCTCAGATTGCGCTGGCGCTTTCCCGATTGTGGTCGGCTCCGACGCGCGGGCGCAGTCAGACATCTACTCCGCAGTCACACTCGCCGGCATCGTCGACACCGATTGCATCGTGCTTGCCGGGTCCCGTGACGGACCGATGCCCGCCACACAGCGGGCTCGGCTCGAGGCCGCAGGTGCGCGCGGGTGCGTGCTGGGAGGTCTCGCAGCGGTGCCAGCGGCGAAGGTCGCCGGTCGTGACATGACCCGGATCGAGGGAGCGGACCGCTGGGCAACTGCCCGCCTAGTCGGCAGTGAAGCCCGTGCCATGGCTACCTGCGACGGGCCGAACAACAACGCCCCTGACACCATCACACCGGACTCAGTCTCGTTCTGGTGGGGCCGACCGAGAGGTGATTTACGCGTCAAGATTCATGTCTGCACGGAACCTGATCTTGCGCAGTACTTCGACCTGAATTCAATAGTTGCTGTTGTCAGCGAGGCGAACAAGCAAGTGGCTCCCTTTTATGCATGGCAGTCATCGGGTCTCTTGAACGTCGAATTTGAGACCGGCGACGTGGTCATATCAGAGCTTCTGTCTCACGGCCACGACAGAAACACCTATGCCCCACACGATTGCTTACAACATGGGCCGACTGATAGGGCTCATATTGCCCACCACTACATGTTGGTGTACAGAAACGACCTCGCTTCTAGCGGTATCGGAGGCAGGGCACGCCTACATCGAGGCGAAAGCGTGACGTATATTCCACTCGGTCCGCATCGTGAACCGCAGCTCGAAATTTTGTACTCTCATTTGATCACTGTCGCACACGAACTCGATCACAACATTGGCGCGCGTCACATAAACGGGGTATTACATGGCGAAACTCGTCTTGGTCCTGGAGCATTCCTTGGGTCAGGATGGAAGGGATCACTCGTCAATTTTCCGGAATCCGTGCAGACGGATGAGGTACATTTTTACTTCCCGTGCTACTACTTGAATCGACAGGGTTGGCCCGTCGGCGAGAGTCATCCCGCATGCGCCCTCGTTCCTCCTCCTGGACCAGTTGATGTCAACATGTTGGCCACGCTAGATGGGGGAACACGTCTAACGTGGAAGCCCAATACAGTTTCTGTCAATCCAGAACCCGTTACTGGCTATGTGATCAAGCTACGCGAAGCGTCCCAAGAAGAACCAATTAGGATCTACAGTGTTTCGGCAGACACAACTACCTTCGTACTGCCACCAGAGTCAGTGGCATCGTTAGAGCCCGGGGTTGTTCATGCCCTATGGGTCGCCGCTGATTCTGCGGTAGGTGTCGGAGAAGAGGCATATGGCGGCAGGTTTTCTTATCAAGACAACGACGCCCAGATCAGAGTGATTCGACGGCCAAACTCTGGTCCGATGGTATTTGATGTAGATTGGGACCCTCACCCGAGCGCCGACTATTATCGGATCGTCGGGCTTGAACGATGTACGCTCGACGACGTTCGCATCGAGAGAAATGGTAGTTTTTGGTGCGGCCAACGGACCGAGAACCCTAGCTATGTAGTGCATGAACAGCAGGGTGGTCATGTTGTCGAAGGCAAGTCATATGAGATCATCGTTTTTGCGTGCGGGAACGACCTGGTGCCGTTTACCGTCATCCAGTTGCCACCGGCTCCGTCAGGATGTGTACGACAGGGCACCGCGACCTTTGTCGCCGAACCCTGGAAGCCCGAAAGCATCGAGAGCGTGGAACTCACGCTTATAGAGGGCCGCGAATGGCAGAGTCCGGACGGCACACTTGCTGGCCGGGACTATCGCGCAGTTTGGCCCACATTCCCGGAAAGTTCATCTTATCACTTGGTTGCCTGGTATTGCATGGACGAAGATGCGCAATCCCCGTGTGAATCGGAAGCGTACATATCCGCCCAGAGCTATGAAGTCTCGGGCAACAAAGTTTCTGCCGAACTATCTGTTGAGTACGGGAAGCACTATTTCCGAATTGAAGCGTATTTCGACTGCTCACCGTCCGCTATACCCCATCTTGAGTGCCGGCGCAATCTGTATGCGCGTTCCAACGTGACGATTCTCGAACGAAGTGACTAAGTGTAATGCCCACAGAGGTTGTTGACGCGGCTGGCGGGTGTGTCTCCGATGGCGGTGTGGTGTCGGTGGAGATTGTAGGTGTGCACCCAGGCTTGGAGCCGTCGGCGCCGGTCGGGTTCTGAGCGGAACTTGTAGCTGTAGAGGAACTCTTCGGCGAGGGTGCGGTTGAACCGCTCGACCTTTCCATTGGTCTGGGGCCGGTAGGGGCGGGTGAGCCGGTGGGTTGTGCGGTTCTCGGCGAGCGCCTCGGCGAACGCGGTCGAGGTGAAGTTCTTGGCGTTGTCGGTCATCACGGCGTCGATGCCGACATTGAGCTTGTCGAACCAGTCACGGGCGTTGCGCCAGAACCCCGCAGCGGTGACAGCCCGCTCGTTGTCGTGCGCCTCTACATAGGCGACCCGGCTGTGGTCGTCCACGGCGACGTGCAGATACGTGTACCCCCGTCTGGTGCGGCGCTTGGGCTTGGCCTTGGGCGACCCGCGGCCATGGATCCGCCAGCCGCCGCCCGGAGGCACCTTGGCGACCTTCTTCACGTCGACGTGGACCAGTTCGCCCGGGTGAGCCTTCTCATAGCGGCGCACCCGCTGCCCGGTCGGCCGGTCGATCCAGCTCAGCCGGTTCAGGCCGTGACGGCACAGAACCCGGTGCACCGTCGAGCCGTCGACCCCCAGCGCCGCCCCGATCCGCGCCGGGCCCCACCGGCGGCGGCGGCGCAGAGCGCAGATCCGCTTCTCGACCCCCGCAGGCGTGCGTGCCGGCGAGCTGCGGGGCCGGCACGAGCGGTCCTCCAGGCCCGCTGCTCCCTCAGCAGCGAAACGCTTGACCCACTTGTGCACCGTCTGACGCGAGCAGCCCATCTGCGCCGCCACCGCCGTCGGGGACTGACCCCCCAGCACCCGCTCGACCATCACCAGCCGCGAATGCGGCGACAACCTCGGCCGCGGCGCAACCCGCCGAACCGTCCCTGAACTACCGTTGATCACTGAGCCTCCGTTCGCAGTCTGGGATTCCAACAAACCCCACACTGCCACGGAGGCTCAACTCATCCCACGACCAGACCCGTCAACAACGTCCATGGGCATTACAACTAAGACCCCTCGTTCGCTCAACACGCGGATTCAGAAATACCGCGAAACTGCACCACTGTCGGCAATTCACCAGCCTCATACAGGGACACATTTCGGCGAGATCTACCAAGCGGCTGCGGGGAGGTAATCGAGAGCTCGCCGATGACTCGGCCCTTCGCGAAATTGTGGGATGACAGGGGGGTTCGTTTGTAGGGGGCGAGGCCCTGCTGGGATCAGTGTTTGCAGACGCCGAACCCGGGAGGGCATCGATGGCGCGGGACGTCATGTCGGTGCGGCTGTGGCTGTGGCTGCCGCGGATCCGGGTGCTGGAGGCGGTGGTCGACATGCCTGAGCAGCTGGCGGTGAGGGTGACCTCGACGGTGTCGCGTTCGCGCTGCGGTAGTTGCGGGACGCCCAGCGGGCGCTGCCATGACCGCCGGGAACAGAAGATCCGGGACCTGGAGATCTCGGGACGGCCGGTGCTGTTGTTGTGGGTGCGGCACCGCACGGTCTGCCACGTCTGCGACCGGCGCTTTGTCGAGGACCCTCAGGCGTTCGACGGCAGGGTCACGGCTCGTTTGGCGCGTCGGCTGTTGGCCGATGCCCGCTTGATAGCGGTCAGCGCCGGCTGGTCGCCACGAGGTGGGCTGACACACAGTGATGGCCTTGGTGGCCGCATACGTCGGCCTGGTCGCCCAGCACCGCCGCCACCGGCGATGCCGAGTGCTTTTGGTGGACGAAACCTCGATCCGCGAACGGCATCGCTACGTGACCGTGCTCGTCAACGGCGACACCGGCGAGGTGGCTCGCCATGGTGCCCCACCGCAGCGCAGCAGCTCTGAGGTGCATTCTCGCTGCCCAGGGGCACAAATGGTGCCGGGGCGTGAGGGCCGCGGTGTCCGAGGGGTCCAAGGCATGCAAGGCAGCCTCGACGAGCAGCTCGGCCACGCCCGCCATGTTCTGGACCGGTTCCACGTCATCAGATGGTTCGCCGCCGTGCGCCGCGACGTTCAAAGGCGCAAGCCCGAAGGCGTCAAGCCCGTCTTCGAGCCCAAAGGGTTCCGGGCCAGGTGCCTGCTCATGGCAAGACCCGACATGCTCGACGCCGCCGAGCATGCCCACCTCGAGGAGCTGTTCGACAAGCACCCGCGGCTGAGGGCAGCCTGGGAAACGCTCGGTGAGCCGCACGGCCTCTATCTCGCCCAGGACCGCAAGAGCGCGCTAGATGCGCTCGACCGGTTCGCGAACATCTACGGCCTCGGGCAGATCCCAGAGTTCAGCGACACCGTCGACACATTCCTTCCGACCGGCTGGTGCGCGCCCCCGACAGGACCCAACCCGACAGATCGTTTTCAAGGCACCAAGCCAGCGAAGACTCAAGTCAGACCTGCACCCGTCGGGAACGCACTTTCATTATGAGTGCGAAGGCTCGACTACTCGTAGCCGGGTGGGGAGACGAAACCTCCGAGGGTTTGTTCGATGAGGGAGGCGTAACGGATCGAGCGACGGTCGCCGAGATGCGGGGCCACGATCTGGATGCCGACCGGCAGATTCAGCCCGTCGGCAGTCAGTCCGGCGGGTGCAACAGTGCCGGGCAGATACACGCTGCAGCTCCAGCCTGCCCAGAACAGCTGATCCACGCCAAGCTCCTGGCGGCCGTCGATGTCGATGGTGCGAGACGGCCGGGTGCCCGTGTGGTCATGGACGAACGCCGCCGACGCTGCGATCGGGCACAGCAGCAGGTCATAGTCGTCGAAGAATCGCGCCCAGGCTTGGCGGTAGCCCTCGCGCTTGTTGTGGTGCGCGAACCACTCACGGTGGGTCATCGTCATCGCGTAATCGACCAGCGACTGGTAGTCCCCCTCGCCGTCGTTGTACCGGTGGGCGCGGGACCGCGCGTCGTTCCACATCGCGTCGTCGGCCAGCGCGCCCGTGGCGGCTCGTAGCAGCATGAGGTAGTTCTCGTTGAATTCATGCTGGTCGATGTCGGGCGTGGCTTCGCTGACGTCAGCTCCTGCAGCGGCCAGCGCATCCACCGCCCGCTGCAAGGTGTCGATCATGGTTGTCGAGTTGCGAATTACCGGCGTGTCCAGCATGACGCCCACCCGGAACGCCCCCAACGTGTCGCGATGTTCGGGTTGCAGCGCCACGCGGTAACCGTTCGCGTCGAAGCCGGACGGCCCGGCAAGCACATCAAGCGCCGCATCCAGATCGGCGGCGCTGCGCGCCAGCGGGCCGCACACCGCGATATCGCTGCCGACCAGCGCACCAGGCACGGCGTGACCCCCGTCGGGCACCAACCCGTAGGTCGGCTTGTGGCCGAATACGCCGCAGTAGTGCGCGGGGTTGCGGATGGAGGCCCCAATGTCCGAGCCCAGTTCCAACGAGGCCATGCCGGTCGCCAGTGCGACCGCCGATCCGCCCGATGAGCCGCCCGGTGTGCGGGTCAGATCCCACGGATTGTTGGTGCACCCGTAGATGTCGTTGAAGCTCTGCCAGTCGCCCAGCATGAGCGGCACGTTGGTCTTGCCCCAGATGACCGCACCCGCCTGCTGCAGCCGCGCCACCGTGACGGCGTCGGTGTCGGCCACGTTGGCGGCCCAGGCTGGATTGCCCCACGTCGATGGCGTGTCGGCCCAGTCGAAGGCTTCCTTGATGGTCATCGGCACGCCATGCAGCGGCCCCCAGCACTCCCCCGCCGCCAGCGCAGCATCGGCTGCAGCAGCGCGCTCGCGCGCCTCGGACATCCGGGTGAGAATCACAGCATTCACCGCGGGGTTGAAGCGCTCGTAGCGCTCGATTGCACCCTCGAGCGCATCGGTCGCCGACACCTTCCCGTGGCGAATGAGCGACGCCAGCTCGACCGCTGGCAGAAGGTTCGGATCTGTGCTGTTCGCGTCTGTCATCGCGCCGACACTAGGAGCAACCGGCGGCTGCTTCAGGGGCTGACTGCGGGGCTCCCCAATGCAACTTCCTGCGATGACAGGCCGAACTCCGGCCGTTCGCCGAAGCAGGGACGGTTCCGGGGACTCCATTGCCGCCGAAAGCACCCGAATTCGCCATCATGGCTGAGGCCGGTGCTGCAGCAGATCGAAGATAGCGCTCTGCCCTCGGTGGAGTTCCGCTAGATCCGGGCTCATCCAGTGCAGGAGTTCGAGCGATTGCTCCCACACGTCGTCGAGCGCGACAACCGTGTTCGAACCGGGGATCTGGATGCCGTTGAGAATCGGTTCGTGATGCACAGCCCGGTTGCGAAGGCGCTGGAACAGTGCGGCGCGATTATGCACCTCGGCTCGGGCGGGCCTCCCTTCTCGACCTGAAGCAGTGGTGGTGCCCTTCGAGAAGCCAAAGCGAAGTGCCGGGCGCCAGAGATTCGTTTCGTAGTCGATCGCGCGCCCGAGAGCACTTTGCCCACCCCGTCCCAACAAGTGCACCCATACACCGAGCGTGGAGTCGGCGATGACTTTTCCCGGTCCGAAGGTGCCCTTGGTGATCTTCTTCTGATGCTTGCGGACGACCTCAGTCAGCATCGCAGCCGTGATGTCGTCGAGCAGCAGCGAGCTCGAGGCCCACCAGTCGGCACGACCAAAATGATCGGCGAGTCGATTATGGATCGTGTTGCGAAGCGTCACCTCGAGATCCGCAGCAAGTGGCGCGACCGCCGCTGCCAGATCGATGTTCCATCGGTACAACGCCCAAGCGTGATCGTCGGACGACGCTTGATGACGAAAGGTGCCGAGCCGTGGTGTCGAGATCGCTTGCTCGACTCGATGGTTGAATTCCACGGCGAGTGAGCGTACGCTTGACCGCAATTCCCCGGTGTCGCAAATGCCTTCGTGGCATGCGCCCGGGGTATTGCCGTTCTCGGCACAGGTGGGTCGCCTCGTCGGCGGAGCGGGACCGGCTACAGGCGGAGTGCGTTTCGCATTATCTCGTCGATCGCCTCGAGCCCAAGCGCATCGAGTCGTCCAAGCCTCTCGACAAGGCGAGCGGTCGATACGGCTCGTACCTGCTCGACTTGGAACGCCGTCTCGGCGGTCAGGCCATTGTTGCTGTCCGGGGAGAACGCCGGATGCAATGGGATCCCACGAATCGCAGACGTTCCCGGGATCACGATGACCATCTGCAGATTTGGATGGTGCAACCGGTCGTCGGACACGATGAGCGCCGGGCGCCTGAAGGCCTGTTCGGGATCCTGTGGGTCCGTGCCGAAGTCGACCAGCCAGATATCGCCACGGATCAGGTGTCCCTCACGGACCATCGAGACCATCCGCCACCGCCGCGTCCAAGCCCGCACTCTCCGCCAGATACGAGGCCGTTTGCGCGGCGTCCAATCCACCAAGCGCGTCGCGAACCGACAACCACCATTCCTCACGGCCGAGCCGACTCACCGCATCGGTGACGACACGGAGCATCGTTGTGCCTCGCAGCTCAGCCAGTCGAGAGATCTCGTCCCGCAACTCCCTGGGAACACGAAGGGTCGTAGTCTCCGAAAGCGCCATGAATGTAGCCTACCTAGGCCACTGCAAAGAGGCCCGCCGGCGTAGACGCCACGACGCTCCGATGAGCTGCCAACCCAAGCGTGCACGTTCGAACATCGACCGCGGCCGGGACTCAGCTCGGCAGCGCGGCCGTGGCGGCTGCCAGAAGATGGTCGATGTCGGCGTGCCCCATGATGAGCGAGGTGAAGTTGTTGTTGCAGTCCAGGTAGCGGTTGCCGTCGACATCGGTCACCTATGCGCCCTCGCCGTGATCGACGTAGATCGGGTTCGGTGTCCGCAGCAGCGTCGCTCGGGACACACCGTCAGGAATCCACTGCCGTGCGCGGGCATACAGCGCAGCGGACTGTGCCTCTGAGCGCTGGCCGCCGACCTGGGACCCGATTCGTTCCGCCATCGGCTCAGTGTCGCAGACCCATCCAACGCACGACGGGGTCGCGTGATCGCCTGCGAGAGCTGCGGAGGCTGCGCGGAACGGTCACGGCTCAGGGAACGACTGTCGCGCACTCTTTGCGCAGATTTGCCGCCTGTGGCGGCATTTCTGCACAAAGTCGGGGCGGTCGAGGCAGGCAGGCATCGCCGCCGCTCCGTTAGCGCTCTAGGCGGTGCCAGCGCGGCGGTAGGCATCCAGCACTAGCCCATGGAAATGGTGCAGTCCGTGCTCGGACAGGCCCGAGCCGCCTGGGTCGCACACGAGGCGGCCCTGGGTGAATGCCGGCGTGCGCATGCCTCGCTGCACGCTCTCGACCAACGCGACATCCTCAGGCTGCAACACCTCGTCGATGTAGCGCATCGACTCGATGTCAGCGGGGGTCAGCTCTGCTGTTTCGAAGTAGAAGTCGATGGTTTCGAGGGTGCGCTCAGGCCCCGCCGGGACGATGTGCATGACGCTGAAGTTGCCACGGCCCGGGTAGCGCATCAGGCAGGTGTTGGGCCACAGCCACCACACCGCGAGATCCTTCACGCTGGAGCCATCGACGTCGTAGGCGGCATTGGCCGAATGGCCGGCTCGGGCCATGTGGCTGGAGTAGATGCCGTGGGTGTCGACGCGGTAGGTGTCCATCTCCACCAGCGTCACGAAGTCGGGGTGGGCGATGTGGCAGTGGTAGCACTCGAGGAAATTGTCGACCACGTTCTTCCAGTTGGAGGCGATGTCGTAACCGAAGCGGCGGACGTGGGTGAGGTCGTCCACATCGGGCGCCCACTGAGCGATTTCGTCGCCGAGCCCTCCGGCCTGAGTGGACAGCGGTGCGGCTGACGGGTCGAGATTGACATACACGAAGCCGCCGAACTCTTCTGCTTGCACTTCTTTGAGGCAGATAACGGATGGGTCGAAGCCGGCGACGTCGTCGGTGTGGCGGGCCCGGTGCAGACTGCCCGACAGGTCGTAGGCCCAGCCGTGGTACGGGCACACGATGCTGCCGGTATGGCCCGTGCCCGTCAACAGCGCATGGGCCCGGTGCTGGCAGACGTTGTAGAAGGCCCGCAGCACACCGTCGTCGCCTCGCACCACGGCGATTGGCATGCCCGCGACGTCCAGCGCCGTGTAGTCGCCGGGTTCGCGCAGTGGCTCGACGTGGCCAACCCATTGCCAGCTACGGGCGAACACCTCGCGCTGCTCGAGTTCGTGCCAGCGGTCCTCGGTGTAGGCATCGGCGTGCAGCGACATCGACTGGGTCGGATCGAGGTTGTAGCCGACGAAGATCCCGGCTTCGGCTTCCCCGGTGCTGCGATCGTTCGGCATATGAGGAGAATTATGGGCTCGGCAGCGACGCTTCTGCGGCCGCGAGGAAGTGATCGACGTCGTCATCGCTGGTGGCCAGGTTCAAACAGCCCAGGCTCTCGGCAATGAAATAGACGCCGTGGGCTTGCATGCGCAGGCCGAACTCGGTGATCTCAGTCGCCTCATCGCTCGACAGGTGCGAGTCGCGGTAGTTGCGGATGGTGCGGTTGTGCGGATGCACCCGGAACAGACTGCCGGCACCGGTGACCTGCCAGTCGAGGCCTGCGCCGTCGAAGATCGGCCGCAGCCCGGTCCGTACCTCTTCACCGATCTTGTCCAGCCGAGCGAACGCCTCCCGGTCGAGCTGGGCCATCGCGGCGTGTCCGGCAGTCATCGAGATGGGATTGGCGGCGAAGGTGCCGCTTGATGGAACCTTGGCCCGGTCGCCCGACACGCGAGTGAACATCGACATGGGCCCCTCGCGGCCAGCAATGGCACCCACCGGAAAGCCCCCGCCGATGATCTTGGCCAGTGACGTGAGGTCGGGGTCGATGCCCAGCTTCGTCTGTGCCCCGCCGTAACCGAGTCGGAACGAGATCACCTCATCGAGCACGAACAGCGCTCCCACCTCCCGGGTGGTCTCGCGAATCGCTGCGATGAACTCCGGATCGATGGCGGGCATCCCCACACGGTTCGGCATGACGTCGAGCAGCACGGCCGCCAGCCGATCACCGCCGCGTCGGATTGCTGTGCGGGCACCCTCGGCATCATTGAATGAGATGATGCCGACTTCGTCTTCGACCGACACGGGCGTGCCGACGGCGTAACGCACGGTGGCGGGCGCCGCAGCATCGCCCCAGTTGGTGGGATCGGGTGACTGGCTGGCTTCAGCGTGGTCGTACGTGCCGTGATATGCGCCCTCCACCTTGATGACATTCGGCCGTCCGGTGTAGGCGCGGGCGGCCTTGAGCACACCCATCACGGCCTCGGTCCCCGAATTGCAGAAGCGGATGAGGTCGAAGCTCTCCACCCGGCCGCACAGCAGCTCCGCCAGTTCGATCTCGGCGTCGTTGGGCAGCGAGAATGCAGTCCCCCGAGCCATGCGTGCCTGCACGGCAGCGCCAATCGCCGGGTCGGCGTGCCCGACGATGATCGATGCGAAGTTGTTGTTGCAGTCCAAGTAGCGGTTGCCGTCGACATCGGTCACCCATGCGCCCTCGCCGTGGTCGACGTAGATGGGATGGCCTTTGCGAAGCAGCGTTGCCCGCGACGTTCCATCGGTGATCGACTGCTGCGCCCGCCGGTACAGCGCCGCGGAGTGATCCGTGGACCATGGCCCCGCCAGGGTTGCCCGGACGGTCATCGGCGCTGAGCTTGCTCAAACATCGGCCAAGTCTGGCACCGGTCCCCCGCAGGGGGCGCGTCTTGCGGCCACGCAAGGTCAGAAAAGCGCCTGACGTACGGTTCCTCACACGACCGCACGGCAGTCCAAGATTTCCGCTCTGGCCGCTCGCGTCGCCGGTACAGTTCGGCGCAGCGGCTCCGGACGACGCGGGTCGCCCGGGGAACGGACGAGGAGGCGGAGGTCACCGTGACTGATGAGCGAGCGCAAGTCATCGATGAGGCCATCCGCAATGCAATTGAGAATCATCTCGATTGCGACGGAGGATGGCTTCGAGAGGCGGGCAAGCAAGCAGATGCTGACCTTCCGGCGCTGCAACGTCGCTTCTACAAGATGCTCTCCGAGCACACCGTCACCTTGGGTCCAGGCCTCGTCCCCCAACTCGTCAAGTAGCTCACGGCGAGCAGCCGGGACATTCGAGTGCGCGAACACCGACGGCACGACAGCGCTTCACCCGACGACCCTCGCCCAAATGGGGCCCGTGATCGTGATCGAGTGTTGTATTGCGATCCCTTCCGACGGCTCCTAGGCGTAACACAAGTTGTCGGAGCACATGAGGGCCTCACCTTTCATAACCGCCTAACACATTCCATGAAGGTCGGACAGATCGCCCGTCGGCTGGCTGAATACACTCACCGCAAGTTTCAACCCCAGCAAATCGACCATTTGGGCGGCCTAGATCCGGAAGTGGCCGAAGCGGCTGCCCTGGCGCACGATATTGGCCACCCGCCATTCGGCCATGCAACCGAACGCACACTTGACGAACTGGTACGCAATGAAGGGTGCCATGATGGATTTGAGGGCAATGCACAGAGTTTTCGAGTCATAACAAAGCTTGCGTTCACGAAAGCTGATCCCGATACACCTCCAGGCCTAGATCTGACGCGGGCAACCTTGCGCGCTGTGTTGAAGTACCCATGGCTAAGGGATCTGGATTCGAACAACCACCCTAGGATCGACAGCGATCGCAGCAAGAAGTGGAGCGCATACGAAACCGAGCTTGAAGACTTCAAATTCGCGATGGAACTTCAGCCCGCAGACGAGAATCAACGGAGTCTGGAGGCCGAAATCATGGACTGGGCTGATGATGTTACATATGCGGTCCATGATCTTGAGGACTTCTACCGTGCCAACCTCATCCCGCTTCTAACGCTCATCATGGACGAGGACGGCGAAGTCATGGTTCAGCCTGAAGGCCGGACACTCGCCGAGATTCTAAAATACCTAACGCGAAAATACGTCATCGACGCTCCAAGCCTGAACGCTCAGCGGTATGGCCATAGGCGGATCATCACGGAATTGTTTGATGCCTATTGCGATATCGGCTCCAAGAGCGGACCGAATTCTACGCCGCTCAATACGCCCTTTTTTGACCGCAAGTTCTATCTGGAATGCCATTCAGCGCGTCGCGCCGCCGATTTCATCGCAAGCCTCACGGACGATCAGGCAATCAGGCTGTATAGGCGCATCACGGGTCAATCCCTCGACTCAATTCACTTGCCCATTGCGTGACATCCACCTGTCACCTTGTCACCGAATACGACGACTGACTCATCACATTTGATGCGTGTGCAGACGCCCGACCGGCAGCGCGTGGTGTGCCGCGAGTGCGGCTGCGGGTTTCGTGAGCCGAGTCGAGGCCAAGGGTGCGAGACTGGGCGTGTGAGCAAGTCCACCACGCCTCCTGCAAGCGACAGCTCTACTGGCGGTACTGCCCGCCCACCGCGGCGGCCTGCTGCGCCATGGCGGATCGGCGTGGACGTCGGAGGCACTTTCACCGACCTGGTCCTGGCTGACGCGCAGGGCGCAACGTGGGTGGCGAAGGTGCCCTCAGTGCCTGCAGATCCCAGCCGGGGAGTACACGCCGCGCTTGCACGCGTGGCCGTGGATCTCGGCATGCCGCTGGGCGATGTGCTCACCGGCTGCTCGCTGTTCGTCCACGGCTCCACTGTCGCCACCAACACCATGCTCGAGGGCACGGGCGCCGTCGTGGGGCTGATCGGAACCGAGGGATTCCGCGACACGCTGGAGATTCGCCGCGGGATGCGCGAGGACCAGTGGAACCACCGTGCCCCGTACGCGCCCGTGCTGGTGCCCCGGTACCTGCGCGCCACGGTTCCCGGGCGCATCAATTCCGACGGCGCCGAGCACCAACCGGTGGACCTGAGCGGGCTCGGCCCGGTGCTTGAGCACTTCGCCAGCCACGACGTCGAGGCGGTCGCCATCGCGTTCATGAACTCGTTCGTGAACGACTCACACGAGCGCGCCGCTGCCGAAGCCGTGCGGGAGCAGTGGGACGGCACATGGGTGACGACCTCGGCTGCGGTCTCACCGCTCATGGGCGAGTACGAGCGCACCTCCACCGCCGTCGTGAACGCCACGCTGTCACCGAAGATCGTGTCCTACCTGCGTTCGCTGAACGATGAGCTGGCGGCAGCCGGATTGCGTCACGCGATCCTGCTGGTGCAGTCGAACGGCGGTGCTGCGTCTGTCGATCAGGTGTCGGGACGGCCCGTGAACCTGCTGCTCAGCGGCCCCGCAGCCGCCGTGGGCGCGCTGAACCTGTACCGCGACGCCGTGGACGCAGCGTTGGTCAGCAATGCAGACGCGTCCACTGTTTCTCACGGCAATAATGCCGCCTCAGGCGGCAAGAATGCACAGAGTGTGGTCTCCAATGGCAGAACTGCAAGCAGTCTCGCCCTGCCCGGGAACCTCATCTCGATGGAGATCGGGGGAACCTCATGCGATGTGATGCTCATGTCCGGCGGCGAGGTGGACACCCGCGACGACATCATGATCGCGGGCTACCACGTCTCCACTCCTGCCATCGACATCCACACGATCGGCGCGGGAGGCGGGACCATCGCGGGAGTCGACGAGGCCGGCCTGCTGTACGTGGGGCCGCAGGGCGCTGGCGCCGATCCCGGTCCCGCTTGCTATGGCCATGGCGGCACGCTGCCGACCGTCACCGATGCACAGCTGGTCCTGGGTCGGCTTCGCCCCGGTAAATCCGCGGGCGGCACCCTGGATCTCGACATCGACGCGGCCCGAGAAGCAATCCGCACCCACGTGGCCGAACCGCTCGGAATGACGATCGAAGAGGCAGCGGCCGGCATCGTCGAGGTCGTTGAGCAGCACCTGCTCAGCGCTACCGAGCACATCTCGATCGAGCGGGGACACTCGCCACGGCGCTTCACGATGGTGGCTGCGGGAGGCGCCGGACCGATGCACGGCGCTTCGGTGGCCGCGGGCCTTGGATGCGATCGCGTCTATGTGCCCCGCGATGCGGGTGCGCTGTGTGCCATTGGGATGCTGCACTCCGACGTACGCCAGGACTTCACGCGATTCCTGATGGGCTCGCTGGATGAGCTCGACCTCGCCGAGATCGATGCTGGATTCGAGGCCCTGCGCGCTCAAGCGCTCGCGGTGATGAGCGGTGAGGGCTTCGCTTCCGGCCAGGTGACCCTCGACTGCGAGCTGGAACTGCACCACCCAGGCCAGCTCTGGTCCATTCGCGTTCCGGCTCACGTACAGCCCGGGCCGAGGGGAAGCGGGTCCACAGTCGACGCCGCCGCAGTCCGGGCCGCCTTCGAAGCCGAGTACCAACGGCTGTACGGCCACGTCCAGCCCGACGGCACAATCATGGTCGCCTCGCTTCGCCTTGTGGCGAGGGCCTCCACCGGTGACGTCGCGACCACCGAAACACCCGTGGCAAGTGGTGCTCCCCAACCCATCGAGACGCGTTCGGTGTGGCACGGTCCGTTCGGTTGGTGTGACACGCCAGTCTTCGACGGCGAGCTGCTGCAGCGGGGCCACACCATCGTCGGGCCAGCCCTGGTCGAGGAACTCACTACGACCGTCGTGGCGCGTCCCGGCGATCAGCTCTGGGTGGACGCCAACGGGGACCTGTTCATCGATCTGACACCGGTTGACGAGACCGCAGACGGTTCGGTGTCGGGTGATGCCGCCGTGTCCCGCAGCGTGCAATCAGGCCGATCCCGTAACGAATCAAACGGCGAGGCAGCGCCTGTACTGGACGCATTCGGACTGGACCCGATCGTGCTCGCGGTCATGCAGAACCGGCTTGATCAGATCAGCAAGCACATGGGCTGGGTCATGACGCGCACGGCGCGCAGCACCATCTTCAGCCAGAGCCACGACTTCTCGTGTTACGTGACGACACCCGACGGAACGCTTGTCGCCAATGCTGACGGCATCCCAATTCACACCGGAGGCGGCGGTTTCGCCGTGCGTGCCCTGCTGAAGCGTTACGAGGGCCGCATCAACCCCGAGGATGTCTTCCTGCTGTCGGATCCCTACGTCGCCGGCGGCAACCACCTGCCCGACTGGGTCATCGCGAGGCCGGTGTTCGTCGCCCGTCAGGGCGAGCAACAGCACAGCGTCGCCCGTAAGGGCGAGCAACAACACAGCACGAATGACGAGGCTGGCGCCGACACTGGCGAACCCACGCTCGTCGGATTCTGCTGCAATCGCGCCCACCAGTCCGACATCGGCGGCGGGCTTGCGGGCACCTACAACCCGGAGGCGACGGAGATCTGGCAGGAGGGCATCCGGCTGCCGGTTATGAAGCTGATCGAAGCCGGCAACGTCCGCGACGACCTCTGGGAGCTGCTGCTCATCAACTGCCGGACGCCCGAGCTGCTCGACGGCGACTTGCTGGCAATGCTGGGATCCACCCGCATCGGGGCGGAGCGGGTGCTCGGCCTCGTTGCAGAACTGGACGTCGAGCCCTACCTGGCCTACCTCGACGGTGTCCTGACCCACGGCGAGCGACGCATGCGCACAGCCATCGCGGCGCTCCCCGACGGCACCTACTACGGCGAGGACCGCACCGACAACGACTGCTTCGGCCCCGCCGACATCGCCGTCCGGGTGCAACTCACAGTCGAAGGCGACCAGATGACGCTGGACTTCACCGGCACCGATCCCCAGATCGAGGGTTTCAAGAACAGCTCGGTGGCGAACACCTACTCGTCGGTGTACTTGGCCGTGTCGTCGTTCTTCGACACGTCGATCCCGCGCAACGAGGGCACGTACCGATCAGTGCGGATCATCGCTCCCGAAGGCAGCATCGTGAACGCACTGCCACCTGCTCCGATGACGATGAACACCGTGTTCGTCGCCCACGAGATCGTGATCGCGGTATGGCAGGCACTCGCGCAAGCCGATCCAGATCGGGCCTGTGCGGCGTGGTCCAAGACGATGCACGGCCACGTCACCGGGCGCCGCGATGACGGCACCACGTGGGTGATGTACCAGTGGCATGCCATGGCAACGCCGGGAGCGACCGCCGAACGCGACGGCTTCCCGCAGATGGGCCACCTCATCACGCTCGGCGGCCTCGACCTGCCGAACCTGGAATTCCACGAGCAGATGTATCCAGTGCGTTACATCTGCCACGAACAGCGCTGTGACAACGCCGGCCCAGGCCAGAAGCGCGGCGGAACGGGTGTGCGTTACGAGGCCGACATTCTCAGACCGGCCATCTGGTCGTACAGGGCCGAAGGCCTCGACACGCCGTCTGGTCACGGCGTTCGCGGCGGCGGCACCGGTGGCGTCGGTCTGGAGTGGATCGTCCCCGTCGACACTGACGCCGACGGACCGACGTTTGTGCCGCCCAAGTACGGGGTTCAGCGTCTTGGTCCGGCACGCATGATCGCCGACACACCGGGCGGGGGCGGCTGGGGTAACGCACTCGAACGGGAGCCCGCCGCTGTGCTGCGAGACGTGATGGACGACGTCGTCAGCATTGAGGGTGCGCGTCGCGACTATGGCGTCGTGATTGGCGACGACGGCCAATCCATCGACGTCGACGCCACCGTGCAACTGCGTGCAGCCGGCCGAGCTTCCGCGCCGACCACTTGAATCCCGGCCCGATGTCATTCTGTGTGCAGAAATGCCGTTCCCAGCGGCTTTATTGCGCAGAGAAACGAAGCTGCGGGTTTTCTGCGCAGAAATGCCGCTCCAGGCGGCATTCTTGCGTACAGAAGCGTGACAGCGAATCGACGTAGACACCCCGCTAGCGAGGAAGCGACCTCATGACACTCGTGCTCGTCCACGGCAATCCGGAGACGACCGCCATCTGGGACCCGATGCGAGCCGCACTCGAGCGCCATGGCATCGGCCCTGACGACGTCGTAGCGCTGTCGCCCCCCGGGTTCGGCGTGCCCGCACCCAACGACTTCGGCGCCACCATGAACGAATACCGGGATTGGCTCACCGCCGAGTTGGAAGAGCTCCAGGCGGGCGGCGCAGGGCCAATCGACCTGCTGGGCCACGACTGGGGCGGCGGGCACGTCATGCGCATTGCCATGGAGCGACCGGACCTCATCCGCTCATGGTGCACGGATGTCGTTGGGCTGTTCGATCCCGACTACGAGTGGCACGACGCTGCGCAGGTGTGGCAGTCGCCTCGCGGTGAGGCCTCGATCGAGCGCATGATCAGCCGCCCTGACGACGAGCGCGTCGCCTTCTACGCCGGTCTCGGCATGGGCCCCGATGTGGCGGCAGCAGTCGTGCCGCACATCAACGCCGACATGGGGCGATGCATCTTGGCGCTCTACCGCGATGCCTCGCAGCCGGCTATGTCCGACCTCGGCTTCAACATTGCCGCCGCTGGTCAGCGACCCGGGCTCTGCATCTTGGCGGCTGGCGATCACTTCACCGGCGGGGGTGTCATGCATCGCCGAGTCGCAAAGCGAGCGGGCGCTCGGGTCACCGAGCTGCTCGACGTAGGCCATTGGTGGATCTGCGAGAACCCCGGTCTCGCGGCGCACACCGTGGCGAGCTGGTTGTCAACGCTCGAAGGCGCCAGGGCCGCATCGAACTGAGCCCGAGCGTGCCCGTGGCGACGGCCCGTCCGGCGCACAGCGTCAGTTGATCGTTGGGCTACTGTCGCGGCTGACGCCGGGCCGCGTGCGGTCGGGCACGCAATCTGACCGCAATCTGGCGCCGCTCGCGGGGCGTCGGCCACAAGGGGGCAAGCGATGGCCGCATCGGGCTCGATCCTGGGGAATCCTGTACAGCGCCGGGAGGATCCCGGGCTGCTGACCGGGGCGAATCATTACGTCGACGATCTCGACATTGATTCGGCGAAGGTTGCGTTCATTCGCTCGCCCGAGGCACATGCCGTAGTCACCTCGGTCGACACCTCTGACGCGGAGTCGATGCCGGGTGTGCTGGCGGTGTACACCGCCGACAACATGCCCATGGACGCCTTCCAGGGCTTCCCGATGATCGACCCGGCGTACAACCGGCCGCCGCTGGCAGCGGACAGGGTGCGTTACGTCGGCGACCTTGTGGCTGCCGTGGTAGCGGAGTCCCAGAGCGAAGCCAACGATGCGGCCGAGATGGTGAGCGTCGAGTACAGCTCGCTGCCGATCGTGTCCGACATCGAGGCTGCGTTGTCGCCGGACTCGCCGGTTGTGTGGGAGGGCCAGGACTCCAACGTCTGCTTCGCCCACATCGCCCCCGATGCCGAAGTGCAGGACGCGGGTGATCCGTTCGAAGGCGCCGATGCGATGGTGTCCGAGCGCATCGTGACCCAACGTCTGGCCGGCGTGCCAATGGAACCCAACGGCTGCGTGGCCGTGCCCGGCGACGGCGGCTCGATGACCTTGTACCTGTCGACGCAGGCGGCCCACTCGATGCGCGACGCGCTCGCACCGGCGCTGGGCCTTGAAGCCGATCAACTGCGGGTCATTGCGCCCTGGGTGGGTGGCGGCTTCGGCCCCAAGGCGGCCTGCTACGTCGAGTACATCGTGGCTGGCAAGGCAGCCCAGGCCCTCGGCCGGCCGGTCCGCTGGACCGAGACCCGCACCGAGAACATGCTCTCGATGGTGCAGGGCCGAGCCATGGTCATGAACGCCGAGATGGGCGTGCGCAACGACGGCAGCATCGTGGGCTTGCGGGCAAACGTCGTCGCCGACGCCGGGGCGTACCCGGTCATCGGGGCGATCCTGCCGCTGCTCACCGGCATGCTCTCCCAGGCCGTGTACGACATTCCAACGATCCACTTCAAGGCGTACACCGTCATCACCAACACCACCCCGATCGGTGCGTACCGGGGTGCGGGACGGCCAGAGGCCACCCAGATGGTCGAGCGCATCTTGGACCAGGCGGCCGCTGCGATCGGCATGGATCCAGCGGAGATGCGCCGCAAGAACTTCCTCCAGCCCGACGCCTTCCCTGCGGAGCTGCAAACTGGGGTCGTCTACGACTCGGGCGAATACGAGCGGTCACTGGATGCGGCGCTCGAAGCATCGGGCTATGGCGACCTTCGTGCCACCCAGCAGGCCCGCCGCGACGCGGGCGACTCGAAGCTGATGGGAATCGGCGTTTCGTCCTATGTGGAGATCACCGCTCCGGTGGGCCTGCACGTGGAGTACGGCAGCACCGAGGTTCACCCCGACGGGACAGCCACGATCCGTGTCGGCACTTCCAGCCACGGCCAGGGCCACGCCACGACTTTCGCCCAGATTGTCGAGGGCGTACTGGGCATCTCGATGGACGATGTCACACACGTCGACGCCGACACGGCTGAGGTCCCATCCGGAGCGGGCACGCTGGGTTCGAGGTCGCTGCAGACCGCTGGCTCGGCGGTGTACCTGTCCAGCCAGGCCGTGCTCGAAAAGGGCAAGCAGCTTGCCGCGCATCTGCTCGAGGCTTCTGCCGACGACATCGTGGTTGCCGAAGGCGCCTTGGCAGTTGCCGGTGTGCCGACCAGCTCGGTGAGCTGGGCCGACATCGCCAAGCTGGCCAACGACGACAGCGCCCGTCCTTCGGGCATCGATGCGGGTCTGATGGCCGAGGAGAACTTCGACGGATCCGATGCGACGTTCCCGTTCGGCTCTCACGTTGCCGTCGTCGAGATTGACAGCGACACCGGCGAGGTGGAGCTGATTCGCCATATCGCCGTCGACGACTGCGGCACGATCATGAATCCGCTCATCGTCAACGGCCAGCAGCACGGCGGCATCGCGCAGGGCGTCGCGCAAGCGCTGTTCGAGCACGTGGAATACGACGAGGATGCGAACCCGCTGAACGCCAGCATGATGGACTACCTGATCCCGTCGGCGGCCGAGCTGCCCAGCTTCGAGGTGTCCAACACCGAGACGGCGAGCCCCCGCAACCCGCTGGGCGCCAAGGGCATCGGCGAGTCGGGCACGATCGGCTCGACGCCTGCGGTGCACAACGCCGTGTGCGATGCGGTCGCCCACCTGGGCATTGACCACATCGACATGCCCTGCAGCCCGCAGAACGTCTGGCGAGCCCTGCAAGACGCCTGATTCCAAGACTTCGTCAGACGAGCGACCACAATTGCGCCGCACTCCCGCATGAGCGGGATTCATTCCAGACTCCCCGCTAGGTTGCCGTGATGCTCTCGTGGAACGAGATCAGGGTGCGCGCTGCCCAGTTCGCTGCGGAGTGGGCGGACGCTTCCTACGAGAAGGGCGAGACGCACAGCTTCTACGACGCATTCTTCGATGTGTTCGGCAAGCGGCGACGCGACGTGGCGCGCTACGAGGAGCACGTCAAGAAGCTGGACAACACACATGGCTTCATCGACCTGTTCTGGCCGAGTGTGCTGCTGGTTGAGCAGAAGAGCGCTGGGCGCAGCCTGATAGCTGCCGCAGAGCAGGCGGGTACATACTTCGACGCGATTCCGGAACGCGAGCGGCCGCGCTATCAGCTGTTGTGCGACTTCAAGACGTTCGAGCTGCTGGACCGTGACACGCGTGAGGAGATCCGGTTCTCGCTGGCCGACCTACCGGATCAGGTCGAGAACTTCGCGTTCATCGTCGGTCAGCGGCGTCGGGCGCTTCGAGAAGAAGACCCGGTCAACATCGAGGCATCGGAACTCATGGGCCGCCTGCACGACGCGCTCGACGAGTCGGGTTACCGGGGCGACGATCTCGAGCGGTTCTTGGTGCGCATGGTGTTTTGCATGTTCGCCGACGACTCGGGGATCTTCCCCCGCCAGGACATGTTCCTGCATCTCGTGGAGGAACGGACCTCGGTCGACGGCGCTGATCTGGGCATGTGGCTCACGCGGCTGTTCGAGGAACTGGACAGGCCGATTGAGCGGCGGCAGCGCAAGCTGGATGAGGACTTGGCCAAGTTCCCCTACGTGAACGGCGAGCTGTTCGCTGAGCGGTTGTCGATCCCTGACTTCGACAGCGAGATGCGTTCAGCGCTGCTCGACGCGTGCCGATTCAACTGGTCCAAGACATCGCCCGCGATCTTCGGTGCGCTGTTCCAGTCGGTGATGGAGCCGATCGAGCGCCGATCCCAAGGCGCCCACTACACCACCGAGCAGAACATCCTGCGAGTGATCGAGCCGCTGTTCCTCGACGATCTGCGGGCAGAGTTCGACGCCCTCGCAGCCAAGCACAGCGGCGACGTCGTGGCCGAGCTTTACCGGCTCAGGGACCGACTGGGAGAGCTGCGCTTTTTCGACCCCGCGTGCGGTTGCGGCAACTTCTTGATCATCGCCTACCGCGAGCTGCGACTGCTCGAGATTGATGTCCTCGACGAGATCGCGGCTCGCACCCGGCTGTCGGCTCAGCAGGTGATGCCCTTCGAAGTGAAGTCGGTGATCGACGTCGACCAGTTCTACGGCATCGAGATCAGCGAGTTCCCCGCGCGCATTGCCGCCACCTCGCTGTGGATGATGGACCACCTCATGAACCGTGAGCTCGCCGACACCTTCGGCGAGCCGTACGTGCGCATCCCGCTCGAGAAATCGCCCCACATCGAAGTCGGCGACGCACTGGAGCTCGACTGGACAACGTTCCTGCCGCCCGCCGAATGCTCCTATGTGTTCGGCAACCCGCCATTCATCGGCGCCAAGTTCCAAAGCACCGAGCAACGGGCGCAGGTGCGCCGCATCGCCGACCTCGGCGGAAGCGGAGGAACGCTCGACTACGTCACCGCATGGTTTATCCGCGCCGCCGAGTACGTCCGCCAAACCGACACCGCAGCCGGTCTCGGCCCGCGATCTCCGCGGATCGGGTTCGTCGCGACCAACTCGATCACCCAAGGCGAGCAAGTCGCACAATTTTGGCCAATCATCTTCGACCGGCACGACCTGGAGATCTCATACGCGCACCGAACATTTGCGTGGGGCTCCGACGCACGCGGCAAAGCACACGTCCACGTCATCATCTTGGGCCTCGACCCAGCGGAGCACGCCCCAGCAGACCGGCCGCTCTACACCTACACCGACATCAACAGCGAACCCCTCGTCGGCACCTGCAAAGCCATCACGCCCTACCTGCTCGACGGCACGAGGCTCAAGGACCCATATCGCGTAGTCAAGTCAGCGAGTGGACCAATCAACGGGATGCCACGTCTCAGGATCGGATCAAAGCCGATCGACAACGGCCACTACATCTTTGACAGCGAAGAAATGGCCTTGTTCCTGGGTCAGGAACCGGCTGCAGAGAAGTACTTGAGGCCCTACGTCGGTGCACGCGAGTACCTCCAAGGCGGTGACCGCTGGATCCTCGCCTTGCACGAGGCTTCACCGACGGAACTGTCGAGGATGCCGCTGGTGAGAAAGCGCATCGCAGCCGTGCGCGACTACCGACGCAGCAGCGCGAGCAAGCCGACCCAGCGGTTGGCCGAGACACCGAAGCTCTGGCATGTGAATGTCATCCCTCGCGAGCCGTACCTCGTGCTACCAGAGGTCAGTTCCGAGCGACGCGAGTACCTACCTATTGGCTGGCTCGAACCGCCGATAATCCCCAGCAACCTCGTCAAGGTACTGATTGACGCATCCCTCGCCGAGTTCGGCCTGCTGAGCTCGGCGATGCACATGGCGTGGATGCGCGCAGTTGCTGGGCGAATGAAGAGCGACTACCGCTACTCCGTCGGCGTCGTCTACAACACCTTTCCCCTGCCCCGAGGCTTCAGCGACGACGGCCCATCAGCGAAACTCGATGCCCCGGCTCAGGCAGTGCTCGACGCCCGTGCAGCGCACCCTGGCGCCACACTCGCCGAACTCTACGACCCTGACCTCATGCCGACTGACCTGCGCAAGGCACATCGCGAACTCGACCGAGCCGTTGACCGCCTCTACCGCTCACGGCCCGTCTTCAAGTCAGAATCCGAGCGGCTCCAGCACCTCTTCGGCCTCTACGAACGAGTGTCTGGCACATTGCCAACTTGATGGCGCTTCCACGCCGCAGCTTGAGGCTTCTAGTCAAATAAGCGCCTACGTCCCCAACCCCAACTAAGTATTCGTGTGCTCTCCAATACAAAGCGGACTGGATGTCGATCGCTCGACGAAAGCAGAGTGTTCTGTGGCAAGAGGTCGCATTACGCCAGCCGACACCACAATCGTGCCAGCACAGCAGTGTTTACGAGATCGACCTGAAGCAAAGGCCGAGCTTAAGTGAGCTTCGTCGAATGATTGCTCTGCACTGCACCGTGCTGACATCTGCGTACACATTATCTTGCAAGGTCCGGTTGATCGGATGGCCTCCACTATCTCGGGACGCGGGTTGCGTCTTTGGGAGCGTCCGAACGAGAATATGACTTGCGTTGGGCTGACGGCTTCGACGAGTCGCTCGGCGAAACGTCGGTTATGCGACGCGGTTGCATTTGCTCTGACATTGCCACCATGATGGGGAAAAACCAACACGTCAGATCTAAGGTCTTGATCCGATTCAAGTAGATGCTCCAAACCAACTTCGTCAAGATCACCTGCAAGCATCACACGCACATCATGAATCTCAACAGCAACCACTGCGCTAATAGTGTTACTCGTTATGCGTCGACCGTGGTTGTCGGTGCTACCAGGCCCCGTCATTGCTAACGCAGATCTGGGTGCCAGTATCCGCACACTGCACTCGTTACCAAATGTAAATGATTCGCCCTCAACTAGCGCCGCGCTTAGCTGACATCCACCAACTCGCGCGCGATCATCTAGCGAAAACGCGAGCGATTTCCACAATTCACTTTGCTGCGCGGCGTCGCTATTCAGTCGAATATGATCGAGCGCAAAGCGATTTTCATCAAGCAGCCGCTGAAGGCCACGCAGGTGATCAGCATCGGTATGGGAAATGAGGATCTCGTTAATCCGAGAAATACCTTGCGACCTCAGATACTCAAGCAAACCGATGCCTGGACCCGTGTCGATAACCAGCGCCCGTTCGCCATCCCGTGCTACCGCACAATTGCCGTGTCCAACATCGAGGATTGCCAAGTCTGCCATCAGACTTGCCAGCGTGTTACAAACAAGCGTTCAGGACGCTCCTCGCCGAGATTGGCTTCTACATAGGTACGAAAGCCGATACGAATTGAGTCACGCATTGATTCCGGGACGTCGACATGTCGAAAGCGAATACACTGACCAGTATCCCAGCCTGGAAAAGCGGCTATGAATGTTCCATCATCAGCAACATCTTCAATTACAACCTGCGCGCGCCAGACACGTCTTTCGGGTAAGATATCACCTTCCATTTCGCCGATGCAGGTTTCCAGTGCGATTTGAAGGTCATCAGGACTGCGAAGCTCCTGTGGTGACAGTAGCGACGGTATCATTGGAAGATAGCGCCGAATGTCTAGAACTTCCGCAACCATATAGCGGGTGCAGAGTACAGCAGGTAGACCTTTGGAAACCGAGTAGGCCACTAGTTCTGCGCCCAAAAAATGTGCATAATTCGCGTTGGTATTTAGGTGGTGGTCACAGATAAGAGCCTCGCAAGAGGGTGAGAGAAGCTTACGAGTGGATTTAACGGATCGGAGTGGCCCGACGACGTCAAGCATTTCGAGACCAGCATCCGTTAGAAGCAATCCACGCGATTGCCTAGCTTGCTGGCTATCGTCTACAACACCTATTGTAGCAATAGGATGATGGCGAATCATCAACATCTTACTCAACCCTTAGAATTGGTAACCGAATCAGGAAAGTCGCGCCACCCAAATCACCGTTCGCGACGGCTTCAGCCGTTCCGCCAAGATCTGTCACAGTATCTCTGACAATCGTCAACCCGAGACCGGAGCCTTGGGGCCGAGAAGTGACGCCGGGCAGCCATATCTCTTCAACGCCGTGTTCGTCAATCCCTGCCCCGGTATCCGCCACACTAAGAGTAAGTTGATCTCGCTCCACTACAGTCATCAAGCGAACTAATCGCGGCGAGCGCGTCGATTTTGGAATGGCAACCAATGAATTAGTCAGGAGGTTTACGATTATTGACTCGATCGCTGCAATCGAGCCTTGCAGATGTGGATCTGAACTGCTGTCTAGATGCAACTCGAAACTCGCGTCATGCGCTTCGACGAATGGACGGTAGGCCGTAGCCACACTCTTCGCCACCTCATGTATTTCCACGCGTCCACGTCTGCGCTTGTCTCGCTCTACAAGACTGAGCGTGCTGGCGCCGAGCGCACCGAGCGATTCGGCGCCAGAATGTATGAGATGGAGAGGTTCAGCGAGGTTTGCCGGCAACGACTCCCAGTAGGCCTTCAATCGACGCTCCAGCGATGGCAGCGCATCGGATAGGATTTTCAATGGCCCTCCGACTGATTCGTGTGCAAATGTGGCAGCAGAGATACCCGCCGTGCTCAATGTCCTATATAGTTGCACCTCCTCCCGCATGCGCTCGACTTCGCGATCACGAGCAGCTACGTAGCCTTGGAACGCCTGCTCCAGGCCCGCCGGCTCACCGATCTCGTTTCTGACACGGCTGATAGCATCTTCAACATCTTCCTGAGATCTTGATGATGACCGCTGCCTCGACTCCCGGGTGGCTCGGCGTCGGCGCTCCGCCACCTCAAGCCGTCTGCGGGCCATCCAATCTAGCGCATCCATCGCCGCATACCGCAACTCGACGAACTCGCGCGAATCGATGATACCCGATCGATCAGTCTTGGCTACAAGACATCTGTCTTCATCCCATACCCGGAATCGCCCGATCGCTGTATTGGTACTGGGGCGTTCTTCTGGACTCTGCGTGCGCCGGAGATTCATATCCAGCCAGTCGTTTCCTGAATCTCCATACGGAGGGACACGAATATCGTTTACATACAGTGCGACACCACCGAACTCTCCGAGCCAGGTTTGAACATCCCTGAGAGAAGATCGACGTGTTTGAAATCGTTTTGAATCAAGGATGAACACCCACAAATCGAATTGGGCCTTAGGGCAGGAGTATGGTTGGTCAGTTTGCCGCAAGTCTTCGTGCGTCGCCTCGAATAGAGCATCTCCCTTCCAGTCAAGAACGAAAGCAGATGCGACTCCAGTTTCCGAGGTACTGAGCTCTAGGACATACTCCGCATCATCAAAATACTTCTTCCTAACTAAGTCTGTGAGGTCACGAAATTCCTCGGCGTTTAAGCTTGTCCGAAAATCGCTCGGGTGTTCCGCGAATGGATCCGACAAGAGTAGCAACGCACGTGCCAGTTTCTTAACGTCACGTTTGTTGATACTCGAGAAGAGCTGCTGAACAACGATTTCGGTACCTGAGCCTGTGCCTTCAGCTCGCTTTCGATGTTCGACCTGAAGTTCGACATCGTCGACAGACTCTACGTCTTCAAAGGCGGCCCAGTCGAGCGAGAGCCTGTATTCGGTGTCGGGTTCAGCGCGCGGCCGTGTCGTCAGTACCGCGCGCTTTCCGGCGCGCATCGCTGCAAGCCGTCCGAGGCCTTTGCTCCCCGCCAAGTTCCGACCTCGTCGAGATCTATATGTACTGGACTTGGCTGATTTTCCAAGTAACAGAAAATGATCGATTATCTCGTCCGCTGTCATTCCGTCACCGTCGTCAGTGACCCTAATTGCTCCACCTGGAATGGTGACGTCTTCGAGACTCACCGAACAGTGATTGGCATCGGCATCATGGGCATTCTTGACCAGTTCGACGACGCCGTGTTCGAGCGATGGATTCAATTCTTCACCGAGACGGCGTAGAATATCAGGCGCGAAGCGAAAGCTAGCTCTCATGCGGATCTGGAGGTGTTGATACCATCAAATACCTGCAGCGATTCGGTGTTGACCCACGGCAAAGAAGCAACTGCACCGACTGTAAGGTGTCTGCACCGCATAGTCTGGTCGAGCCAAGCATCTGAACTGGAGTGTCGAAGAACCTGAAGTAGCGATTTGCAAGTCTTGGCACTGTGATCCCGCGGTTTCAATACTAAGAGATGATTGTCGACTGCGATAAGCCTCGTGTCCGCAACTATCGCTCCCGGTGCTCTACCCCTCTCGTCCGGCCGTGATGTGCGAGGAACTACGACGAATGGGCCACAGTGCGTTTTTCCTCTGAATTGACGTGCACCCTCCACCCTTTCGATCGTCTCCCAAACTGAGAGACCTCGAGCGGTCAGGAATGGGCGCATTGGGCCATCTTCAGGATGCCGATTGTGTACAACTGGCCCCACTGTAACTTCGAATTGGTCCCCGACGGTGGGTCCATCGTAGGCCGGAACCCAAAGATGTGGCCGTACCTTGCGTCGCCCATCGACTCGATATCCTCGAAAGAGGAATACATCGACATCGGTCCAGCGGTCGAATCGACCGAGTGATTCAGTTGCTTCTATTTCGATGTGTTTTCCGATCCAGTCTCGCCACCGACCGTACCGACTTCCTCCTCTGAGCACTTCAGGCAGGATCGCCGCCAATTGACAACCATGCGGAATCTGGGACACCACGGCTGCCAAGAAGTCGGCAGCTCCGCTGACATTGCCCTGTGCCCATGGCCAATTCTGATCAGCGGCTATTGCTGCGAATGGTGGATTCAACAACACATGCGTAGCCACTCCGAGCTTGGCAACCCGTCGACCATCCGCCACAATCAACTTCGCGGGGAGGTTATGGCCCGATATACGGCTCTGTATCCCGAGGCGAAATCTCGCTGCTTCAGCGAATTCCTTAATGACGTCGATGCCGATCAGCTGCGCATTCACCTGACCGGTGGCTTGAGACGGTCCTAGCGTGTGTGCAGCAGCGACTAGCAGATCGCCAGCTCCGCAGCTCGGGTCAACGACGACGACATCACCACGCGCTTCGATCAGCGGCGCGGCTAGCTGGTGGGCAAGTTCGTGGGAGGTGAAGAAGGCTCCGAGCCGACGTCGGTGTTCCGGCGGGAGCAACCGACGAAGTTCCGCACCGGCTTGACCGTCGAGTGCGAACTGCGAAACCGGGTCCAAGCTGTTTTCAGGATTGAGTGCCTCGCTGGCGCTCCGAAAGACTGAACTGAACTCGGCCAGCGCCGAGTCCAACGACCATGTCGGTTGGACCACAGCTCCAGCCTAGGAGACGGCTCAATTGGGCAGGTCGGATTTACGAACTGGCTGCGTGTGACCGCCGGCTGGCGCAACCCGCTGGGTGCGAAGGGCATCGGCGAGTCGGGCACGATCGGCTCCACACCGGCGGTGCACAACGCGGTATGCGTCGCGGTCGCCCACCTCGGCATCGACCACATCGTCATGCCCTGCAGCCCCCAGAACGTCTGGCGGGCACTGCAGAACGCCTGAAGCTCTCGCCACGGCCCCGGGCTACAAAGACCAGCTAGTCGTTTCCACGCGTCGCAGACTGAGGAACGAGGACTCTCGAGGCCTTAGGTGTGCCTTGTCTGAGGCCAGAATCCGCTATGTCGGCACACCCTGCAACCCCCGGAACGTCTGGCACGTCCTGCAAGACACCCGAGCCAAGGAGCTTCAGCCCGGGATCAGGGACCGAGAGTGGTAATCGGCACCACGGCGACACCGTCGTCTCGCTCGAAGGCGTAGCCCGTCGCCGTAATCACGACGAGCTTGGCTGGCTCCCCTGCAACTGAAGTGTCGACGCGGTCCCGCAGCTTGAGCAGGCTCCCGGCAGCAGCATCGACAGCATCAGCGCCTCCGAGCTTCGCCTCGACACCGACCCAGGTGCCGGCGCCCGTCTCGATGATGGCGTCTGCTTCCAAACCGGTGTTGTCGCGATAGTGGAACACTTCACCGTCGTGAGCAGATGCATACACCCGAAGGTCGCGCACAACGAGTGATTCGAACAGCAAACCGAAGAAACCCAAGCCAGCGAGCAAGCGCGTTGGGCCAGTTCGGAGCGCTGCGACGGCGAGAGAGGGATCGACGAAGTGTCTCTTGGGAGCGCTATGGAGCCGGGATCGAGAACGCAGATGGACTGACCAGGCCGGCTGGTCTTCGACGATGAACACTCGCTCAAGGTCGTCGAGATAACCACGTACGGTGGCGGGGTCCAGCGGCTGGCCACCGCCAGCGTCGGAGGCGAGAGTAGCGAGAGCTGCGTCCGTAGCTGTATTCCGTGCGAGTGATTGCATCAGCTGCCGCAGTCGGACAGGATCACGGCGCCTTCCAGGACCCAACCTGACATCGGCGCGTCGGGTCTCGTCAAGGTGGTCCCGAACGAATTGCTGTGCACGCCGAAGATCGATGTCCAGAGTGCTGGGCCAGCCCCCGCGGCAGGTCGCCTCGACAAGATCCGTCAGTGAGGCTGGTGCGGGCGGCGCACCGACCGGTTCCGAGTCCAAGAGGCCACCAAGCGAGACAGCCCCGCTCGACAGCCCACTCTCGAAGAGTGACATCGGCCGCATGAGAATCCGAGAGATGCGCCCAGCGCCAGTGTGGCGCGAGATGTCGTCAGAGGGCAGCGCCGATCCGGTCAGGATGAATCGACCGGGCCGTCGCCCGGCATCGCTGGCCCGTCGGACGTGATTCCAGACTTCGGGAGCGAGGTGCCACTCGTCAAGCAATCGTGGCTCGGCACCGTCAAGTAGCAATTCGGGGTTCACGCGAGCAATGTCGACAGCGTTGGGATCGATATCGAAGAGCACATCGCTGGCCGACTGCTCCAGGGCAGTTGCGGTCTTGCCACAGGCTCTGACGCCTTCGATGACAACCGTCGGCACCGATTGCAGCCGATCGCTCAGCGCTGCGTCAGCGATCCGCGGGCGGTACTGCGCACTATGCGTTTTTGACTCGCTGACTTCGCTCATGACGGTTCCTCGTTCACGTCCTTCGGTAGGTCGTCGTGTTCTATGGATTTCGATCTCAGAGTCACGAGATCACTATGGGCAAGTAGTTTGATCGCTAAATTACAACACATTTAACCCTTGAAATACAACAACATAAATCACGCGATTGAAAACAAGATGCTCATCGAAATGCAACTTAGGAAAATTGGAAGCACAAGAACAAGAAACGAACATCGCTAGATGAACCCCTGCGTCCAGCTAGCGACCGGCTGCGCAACAGCGTTCCCGGACGAAGTGCCTAGCAATGACGTAGTCTCTGTGCTCGCACACACAGCGTGACCGGCTCTGCCGTGGGCAGGACGCGCCAAAGAAGGGACTTCCCATGAGCACTGACGCCGCGACCGATCCGGTCATCGTCGCTACCGCCCGCAGTCCGATCGGCCGAGCGTTCAAGGGATCGCTGACCGAGATGCGGCCCGATGACATGACCGCGCAGATCGTGACCAAGCTGCTCGACAAGGTGCCTGAGCTGCCCCACTCCGAGATCGAGGATCTCATGCTGGGCTGCGGGCAGCCCGGCGGCGAGGCCGGCTTCAACATCGCCCGTGCCTCCGCCATCCTGGCGGGCCTCACCGACGTGCCCGGCACGACGGTCAACCGCTACTGCTCATCGTCGCTGCAGACCATCCGCATGGCGGCGCACGCCATCCGTGCCGGCGAGGGCGATGCCTTCATCGCGGCGGGCGTCGAGTGCGTCAGCCGCTACGACAAGGGCAACTCCGACAGCTTGCCCGGCACCACCAACCCGCAGTTCCGTGCACCCGGTGAGCGGACCAAGGTGCGGGCCGAAGGCGGCCACGGCGACTGGACTCCCGCGGAAGGCGTGCTGCCCGACCTGTACATCGCGATGGGCCAGACCGCCGAAAACGTTGCCGAGCACAAGAACGTGAGCCGCCAGGCCATGGATGAGTACGGCGTGATGAGCCAGAACAAGGCCGAGGCCGCTATTGGTCGAGGCTTCTTCGAGATGGACATCACCCCGCTCGAGCTGCCCGACGGCACCATGGTCACCACCGATGACGGGCCGCGCGCTGGCGTCACCTACGAAGCCGTTTCGCAGCTGAAGCCTGTGTTCCGACCCGACGGTCGCGTCACGGCCGGCAATGCCTGCCCGCTGAACGACGGCGCAGCCGCGGTGATGGTGGTGAGCCGCCAGCGTGCCGAAGAGCTGGGCATCACGCCGCTTGCACGCATCATCTCGTCGGCGGTCTCGGCGCTGAACCCCGAGATCATGGGCCTTGGTCCCATCGAGGCCTGCAAGAAGGCGCTGGAGCGTGCGGGCATGACGATGAGCGACATCGACATGGTCGAGATCAACGAGGCGTTCGCCGCTCAGGTGATCCCTTCGGCCGACGAATTGGGCATCGACATCGTCGATCAGCTGAATCTCCACGGTGGTGCCATCGCCTTGGGCCACCCGTTCGGCATGACCGGCGCCCGCATCATGACTACGCTGCTGAACGGTCTCGCCGACCGCGACAAGACCTACGGGCTCGAGTCGATGTGCGTCGGCGGCGGTCAGGGCATGGCCATGATCGTGGAGCGGCTGAACTAAGACACCGCTTTCCGGGGTGTCTCCCCCGATAACTGCCGCGTCTGACGGCGGCGCGTCGGCAACACTGGCCGAATGAACGCGAGCCCTACAACAGTGCCGCGGCCCATCGAGATCGTTCCGTCTGTCCTGCCCGCAGACTTCGCGCGCCTCGGAGACGAGTGCGCCGCGCTGGAACAAGCCGGTGTCGACCGGATCCAGTGGGACGTCATGGACGGCGTCTTCGTGCCGAACCTCACGTTCGGCCCCGACGTCATCGCAGCCTGCCGTCCCCATGCCGGCTTGCTCTTCGAAGCTCACCTCATGGTCGTTGACCCCGACCCGATGCTCGGTGCGTATGTCGATGCCGGCTGCGAGATGCTGATTGTCCACGCCGAGTCGGTCACCCACATGCACCGCACGCTGAGCCGGGTGGCCGAGCTAGGCGCCCAGCCAGCGGTGGCGATCAATCCATCTACGCCAATCGACGCCGTGGCCCATGTGCTCGACCTCGTTGACATGGTGCTCGTGATGACCGTCAATCCGGGTTTCGGCGGTCAGGCGTACATCTCGACAATGGAGCCCAAGATCGCCGCGCTGCGCCAGCTCATCGATCTGAGTGGTTCAGCGGGCGCATCGGGTTCGGGCATCGATATCGAAGTCGACGGCGGCATCTCGGCGGACACCATCAGCGGCGCGGCGGCGGCAGGTGCCAATGTCCTCGTGTCAGGGAGCGCGTTGTACCGCTACGCCGAGGGGCTCGCGCACGGCGTCGCGGACCTGCGGTGCCGCGCGGAGGCTGCGTCCCGAGCGTGATGACCGTGGCAGCTCGCCGGCGTTGGCTCCTCGTTGCTGCCGCCGCCGTAGTGATCGTCTTCGCCGTGCGCGTGACGCTGTTGCGCGACAGCGGGGAACCCTCCGCCGAAGAGTTCTGCGGGGAGTTTGCGCACCTGCTGGTCGTCGACGAGCTCAGCCTGACGGTCAACCCGAATGATGACGCAAGCGCCCGCGACGCGATGGATCGCACCGCTCGCCAATTCGCCGACGCCGCAGCAGCCGCACCCGCGGAGATTCGCCCGGACGTGCAGCTGCTGGCCGACCTGACCGCCGCACTTCGTGATGCTGTCGTTGACACAGCATCACGAGAGACCTTTGACCGCGCCGCTGCGCTGATAGCGGCCCAGGATCCGTTTCTCGAGACCCAAGACGCTGCTGCGCAGCGAGTCATCGACTACGTCACCCGCCATTGCATTGCTGCGCCCGGCTAAACCGGCCGCAATGAGGGCTTAGGTCATCTCGCCGCGTTTGACGATCACGTGATCGCACAAGCCGTAAGCCTGGGCTTCCTCTGCAGTGAACCAACGATCCCGCTCGGAGTCGATCAGGACCTGATCGACATCCTGGCCGCTGTGGTGGGCGACTCGCTCGGCCATCAACCGCTTGATGTAGGCCATCTGCTCTGCCTGGATGGCGATGTCAGACGCCTGGCCCCGAACGCCGCCAGATGGCTGGTGCATCATCACCCGGGCGTGCGGCAAGCAGTAGCGCTTGCCAGGCGCGCCGGCGGTCAGCAGGAACTGGCCCATCGAAGCACCCAACCCCAGACAGACCGTGGCCACGTCGCACGCAACGAACTGCATCGTGTCGTAGATGGCCATACCAGCAGTGACAGAACCGCCGGGGCTGTTGATGTACAGCGAGATATCCCGACCGCGATCCTGACCCTCCAGGTACAGCATCTGTGCACATACGACGTTGGCCAGATGATCGTCCACCTCGTCGCCCAGGAACACGATGCGGTCATCCAGCAGCCGGTTCGAAATCTGGGTCCAGCCAGACACACCGCCTGACTCGAATGCACGCTGCTCGAACGCACGCTCCGAAGCGGGGCTCGGGTGCTGGGCGGATGGAAGGTCGGTCATGCGGCGCAGGTTACCGACGAGGCCATCTTGCCCAGCAGGGCAGCTGCGGGCATGTGCGGGCAGGCGTGTCAGAGCTGCCTGGCCAGTGCACGCAGCGCCCGGCCCCGATGGCTGATCCGATTCTTCGCATCGGAAGTCATCTCGGCAAACGTCAGCGGAGCTGCTTCGTCAGGAACGAAGACGGGGTCGTAGCCGAAGCCATGATCGCCGCGCGGTGCCGTCGCGATGGCCCCCTCTACGAGACCGTCGGCCAACACCTCGCGCCCGTCGCCGAATACGACTGCGACCACGGTGCGAAAGCGGGCAGTGCGCCGCGGCGGGGGCACATCAACCAGTGCCGCCATGAGCTTGGCCAGGTTGGCGATCGGGTCCGCCCCGGGTCCCGCGTAGCGGGCACTGTGCACGCCGGGCGCGCCGCCGAGCGCGTCGACCTCGAGGCCGGTGTCATCTGCGATGGCCAGCTCGCCGGTGGCTGCGTGCACGAATCGGGCCTTGATGAGCGCATTATCTGCCAGGGTCTCGCCGTTTTCGGCCACGTCGCCGAGGTCGCCGGGCCGTGGCACGATTTCCGCTTCCGGCAACGCCTCTCGCAGCACGTCAGCGATCTCGATCGCCTTGTGCGGGTTGGCCGATGCCATTACGAGTCTCATGCCGTCGGGGCCCTCTCAGCGCATGTGTACGGAGTCGTTTGGCCTCAAGATGGCGGCGTGACCAGGGCCGCTCGCTGCAAGTTGACAATCTCGGTGATGCCTGAACGGGCCAGGGCCAGCATCGCCCCGAGCTGGGCATCGTCGAACGGGTCTCCCTCGGCGGTGCCCTGCACCTCGACAAAGCGGCCCTGTCCGGTCATGACGACGTTCATGTCCACCTCGGCCCGGAAGTCCTCCTCGTAGGGGAGGTCCAAGCGGGCCTCTCCGTCCACGATGCCCACCGAAATGGCAGCGCATTCGTCGGTGAGCGGGTGTTGGCTGATCACCCCGCTGCGGATCAGGCGGGTGCAGGCGTCGTGCAGGGCCACGTACCCACCGCAGATCGACGCAGTACGCGTACCCCCGTCGGCCTGCAGGACGTCGCAGTCAACGGTGACCTCACGCTCTCCGAGCGCCGCCATGTCGCACACTGCCCGCAGTGCCCGGCCGATCAAGCGCTCGATCTCGAGCGTGCGGCCTTTCTGCTTGCCGCGCTTGGCTTCACGGCCGACGCGTTCACCGCTGGAGCCGGGCAGCATCGCATACTCCGCGGTGACCCAGCCCGTCCCGCGGCTGCGCATCCAGCGCGGCACGTTGTCGTCGATGGACACGGTGCACAGCACCCTGGTGCGGCCGAAGGACACCAGCACCGAGCCGGGTGTCTGGTCGGTGAAATCGCGTTCGAAGGTGACCGGGCGCAGTTGGCCGGGCGTCCGACCATCGGCGCGCGTCACCGCGGGGGTCCGGCCGCCGGTGCGCTCCACAGCGGGGGGTCCGGCCATCACGCCCAAAAGGTCGCGCCGGTGCGGGCAACCGACACATCGCCGCAGAACACTTCGCCCGCCTCCGTGAGATGATCCTGCGGATCCGAGCCAGGCGGCACATGGGTCACGACGAGTTTTTGTGCACCCACGTCGTTGGCATCGGCCGCCAACCACGCAGCGCTGAGGTGGGGGATGTCGGGATTGTCAGTCGCATGGAGCAGCGTTCCCTCTCCGACAACCAGGTCCGGTGCGGGCCGCCCGGCGTCGCGGCTGAGCGCAGCGAGCGCCCAACCCCGGCCGGTGTCCGAGGTGTACACGATGGATTTGCCGTCGGACTCGAAACGCATTGCAAGCGTCTCGACCGGGTGATCGGTGCGGGAGAACAGCACATCGATGTCGCCGACACGCGCTTTCGACGAGTCCTTCACCATCTCCCAGCCGAAGAGATCCGAGCTGTCGCCGTAGGCCTCGGTGACCTCCCGCACGCCGCTGGTAGCAAGGACGCGAATGCGCTCAATGCCCATGTAGTACTTCGCGGCGTTGTAGACGACCGGCAGCTCGGCGCAGTGATCCGGATGGTGATGGCTCACCAGCAGTGCATCCACGGATTCGAGTGCCACGTGCTGTTGCAGGTTGGCGAAGGTGCCAGGGCCGCAGTCCACCCACAGCGTCGTGGAGTCGCTGCGCACGAGGTAGCCGCTGCAGGACTCGCCAGCGGCGGCATAGCTGCCTGAACAACCCAAAACCGTCACCGAGAGCTCGCTCACGGAGGCCGATACTACGCAGGAAGGCGACGCGGCTCACATCGCGCCGGAGTCAGCGAACTTCAGCCCGTTGGGCAGCGCGTTCCTGCTTCGAGCGACCGGAGGATTCCGGTGCCGTCCAAAATGCCGGTGAGCCGGCCGCCGCTGGTTGCGAGCAGAACTGAGGCCGGTTCGCTGGCCGTCGCCGGGCGGAAAGTGGCGGCGGGGTATGCCTCGGCCACCTCGCTGCGCGTGGCGCCGATGCCGATCCCTTCGGCGGTGCGCAGCAGGTACGGATCGGGTCCGAACGATCCCAGCCGCCACGTCATGAAGTGCTCTTCGCCGGCATCGCGGTGCTGGTACCCGTCTTCGGGATTCCCGAACAGGGCCAGCACACCCGGCCATTCAACGACTCGCAGGCGGCTGCCGGGACAGTCTCCGTATATCGAGAACGTATCGATCCATCCGGTGTCGGTCACCGGCTGGCCGAGCGAAGTAATCAGCGCACCGAGGGCAGCCTGCACGCCGGCACCGAAGCTCACGAGACCGAGGCCGTTTCCGGCCAGGACCACCCCTTCAGGGTTCGGAATTGCCGCAGCCCCCAGCCGCTCGGATGTCGATGTCTGCGCCGCGGCGTCGGCCGGCACCGTTACCAGGACCGCAGCCGGCCGCTCAGATGACGGTTGTTCGGGCAGCAACGTCGTCTGGGTGATGTCGAGCGACAGCGCAGTTGCAGGGGGCGATGTGGGGGCAACCAGGATCGGCGGGCTCGTGCATGCACCTGCCGACAGCGCCAGCGTGACTACGAGCGCTGCAACACCGTGACGGGATGCCATCTCCCCCATCTCGTCAACGCTACGACGGCGACCCAAAGGACCAGCAGCAGGAACAGCGAATCAGAAATAGATGACGCGCTCGGCGTTGGCGGCCGCGGCATCGAGGTCGTCAGTCCAGGCACCGACGGAGAGGTATTTCCACCCGTGGTCGCTCACCACGAACACGATGACGCCTTCGTCGATGCGGGCAGCGGCCTTGCGGGCCCCGGCCAGCGCCGCCCCGCCCGAGATGCCCGAGAAGACGCCCTCTGTCGCCAGCATGCGCGTCGCTTCGATCGATTCGCGTGGGCGCACGATCATCTTTTGATCGAGCAGATTGGCGCCACCCCAGTTCTCGAAGATGGGAGGCAGGTACCCGTCGTCGAGGCTGCGCAGCCCTTCGACCTGCTCGCCAGCGGGAGGCTCAACAGCCCACACCTGCACTCCGGGAGCATGCTCCTTCAGGTACCGCCCGACGCCCAGCAGCGTCCCGCTGGTGCCCAGCCCCGCCACGAAGTGGGTGATGTCAGGCACGTCGGCCACGATTTCGGGACCCGTGGTCCGGTAGTGAACCTCAGGATTGGCCTCGTTCCCGTACTGGTAGAGCATCGTCCAGTCGGGGTTCGCCTCTGCCAGCTCCAAGGCGAGCCGCACGGCGCCGTTGGATCCCTGCTCGGCCGGGCTGTCGATGATCTCGGCACCGAAGATCTCGAGCATCTGGCGCCGTTCCGCAGTGACGTTGCCCGGCAGCACGATCATCACCCGGTAGCCGCGGCGCTGCCCGAGCATGGCCAGCGCAATACCGGTGTTGCCCGACGACGGCTCGATGATCACCGAACCCGGTGCAAGTCGGCCCTCTGCTTCGGCGCTGTCCAGCATTGCCAGCGCCACACGGTCCTTCACGGAGCCGGTCGGGTTCTGCCCTTCGAGCTTGGCGTAGAGCGCAACCGACGGGTTGGGGCTGAGGCCGCTGACATCCAGCGTGGGAGTGCCGCCGATCAGCTCGTCGACGCAGCGATAGACGGCCACGAGCTAGCTCAGCGCCGAGGCCGGGGCGATGCCGGCTCAGCCGCCGGCGACGGCTGGCAAGATCGACAGCTCGTCACCATCGGCCAGCGCAGTGTCCATCTGGGAGAGGTACCGCACGTCCTCGTCGTTCACATAGACGTTGACGAAACGATGCAGGCTGCCGTCTTCGGCGAGCAGATTCGGGGCGATTCCGGGAAATTCGCCGACCAGCCACGACACTGCCTCGGCCACGGTGCTGCCCTGCGCGGCAACCCGCGACTGCCCGTTGGCGTGGGGACGCAGGACGGTGGGCAAGCGGACGGTGACAGCCATCGGAGCTCCCGGTTCGGCGGCGCTGGGGTGAGCGGTCTCTGGCCGGGGGGAATCAGACTGCGCCACGGCAATTCCCGACCTGATCACTCAGGATTCTACGGGCCGCGACCGCTGCCGCCTACTGCCGCGCTGGATCTTCAGCGCGAGTGCGGTGACCGCCAGCCGTACCCTCGGGCTGATGGCCGCGAGGCTGAGCCGATAGGCGAAGCCGTGGCCCGAGCGGCCCGTGAGCGAAGCGAACAAGAGCGGGAGGAAACAGGTGACGCAACGAGAAGGCTCACCTATCCGCGCGTCCTCGAACGATCGGACCGTCGTGGCGTCGAACCGGCGCGCACGACGCAATTACGAGGTGCTCGACACCTTCGAGTGCGGCATGGTCCTGCGCGGCACCGAAGTGAAGTCGCTGCGCGCCGGCGGGGCCCAGATGGGCGACGCCTACGCCCGGGTGCGTAACGACGAGATGTGGCTGATGGGCCTGCATATCGCACCATGGACCCACGCATCTCCCACCATGGGTCACGACGTCGAGCGTCCCCGCAAGCTGCTCATGCATCGTGCCGAGATCAACCGGCTGCGTGCCCGCACCGAACAGGATCGGTTGCAGCTGATCCCGCTTGAGATCTACTTCCGCGATGGGCACGCCAAGCTGGAACTTGCCTTGGCTCGGGGCCGTCGCATGTACGACAAGCGCCAGGCGATCCGCAAGCGAGAGACTGATCGCGAGGCTCAGCGAGCGCTGCGTCATCGGCCCGACTAGCGGCGGCGAGACATGGACCCGCCTAGCGGCACGGTGGTATCGGCCCGCCCGCCGTGCCGCCCAGTCCGCCAGCTCAGTTCCAGTCGCGGCCCACGATCGAGACATCGTCGGGGTTGAAGAATCCCGGGATGGTCCAGCCGTCGAGGTCGTACTCGGCCATGCACTGCTCCGCAAAGCCCTCGAGCGCCTCGGTCATCGAACCCAGCCCGGGAATCTCGAAGTCGGCCACCGCCAGATTCTCGAAGCGGATCTGTTCGTTGTTGCCGGCGTAGTTGCGCTCGTACAGCTCGTGGCGGCTGCCGAACTCGCTGCCCATGGCATCCCACAGCAGCTTCATGATCTTCATCCGTTCGAGCGCCGGGACGCCGTTCGACCCCCGCACGTACTTCTCGAGGTACGGCCGGATTTCGTCGGACTTGAAGTCTGACGCATGGGAATTCACGTAGATGAGCCCAGAGGCCACGACCGACTCGATGATGTCCTTGACGCGCGGATAGAACATCGGCGTAAAGGTGCGGTACGCCATGCCGTAGATCAGCGACGGCTGCACTGCGCCGTTCTCCCACGGGTCGGGGCTCTTGCACATCGCGTCGCTCAGGCCCCACATCAGGTTGCGGATGGCGATCACCTCGCCCAGGTTCACCTGGACGCCGCGGAAGTCACGGGTGCCAGTTGCCCGCAGTGCCTTGGAGAGCAGACCCGCGATGAAGTCGAGCTTCACGCACAGGCGGGCGAGACCGTGGAAGGTGAAGCGCGGGATGAAGCCCGACGCGGGGAAGAAGTTGTTGGCGTTCTCGAGATCGCCATAGAGGAAGACGTTCTCCCACGGAATGAGCACTTGGTCGAACACCAGGATCGAGTCGTTCTCATCCAGCCGGCTCGACAGCGGGTAGTCGAACACGCTGCCTGTCGCCGCCGCCTGCAGCTCATAGGAGTTGCGACAGATGAGCTTGACGCCTTCGCAATCCATCGGCGTGGTGCAGACGATGGCGAACTCGGGGTCCTGCAGCGGAAGCGGGCCGAAGTGGGCGATGAAGTTGTAGTGCGTGAGCGCGGAGCCGGTCGCCACGACCTTGGCGCCCGAGACGATGAGGCCGTTGTCGGTCTCCCGTTCGACGTGCATGCAGACATCGCGGATCTGGTCCGCTCCCAGATGACGGTCGACCGGCGGGTGCACGATGGCGTGGTTCCAGTACGACACTTCTTCCTGGCTGCGTCGATACCAGTACAGGGCGTTGTCGTAATAGTCGCCGTAGAACTCGGGAAAGGCGCCGAGCGTGCCCAGGAACGAGGCCTTGTAGTCGGGGCTGCGGCCCATCCACCCGTAGGTGAGTCGCTGCCACCCGGCGATGGCGTCGCGGGCGCCGACGAGATCGTCTGCGCTATACGGCACCCGGAAGAACTTGTGCGTCTTGCCGCCCGAGCCGGTGTCGGTCTCGCACATCAGCACGTCCTGCTGGGCGGGATCATGCAGCGCGTCGTACAGCCGGGCGATGGAACGCACGCTGTTGCGGAACGCCGGGTGCGTCGTGACGTCACGCACCTTCTCGCCGTGGAAGTACACCGTGCGGCCGTCGCGCAGGCTCTCGACGTATTGGTCGCCGGTCATCGGCGACCATGTCTCGACTGATTCGCTCATCGCTCCCCCTGTCAGGTTCCCCCGGATGCGGCCCGACACTAACCCAAGACGCTGACGGGGAGTCTTGCTCAGCGCTGAAACTGAGTCGACTCACTTTAAGGAATGAGCAGGACCTTCCCCGTCGTTGCCCGGCCCTGCAGGGCCTCATGGGCACTGCGTGCGTCCGACAGTGCGAAGCGGGCGCCGATGCGCACGTCGAGGCGATCCTCGGCGATCCACCCGAAGAGGTCGCCCGCCCGGCTCTCGAGCTCATCGCGGGTCAGCGTGTGATGAGCAAGCGTCGGCCGTGTCAGGAACAACGATCCCCCGGTGGACAGCCGCAGCGGTGCCAGCGGCGGCACCGGTCCCGAGGCGTTGCCGAAGGTGGCCATCGTTCCCCGCGGCCGCAGGACCTCGAGGCCTCGCTCGAACGTGTCAGCGCCCACCCCGTCGAAGACCACGTCGAGCGGTCGGGGGCCGGCAATGCGTTCCACGGCGTCGCCGAAATCCTCGTCGCGGTAGTTGATGACGTGATCGGCGCCGGCATCCGCCGCCAGCTCGGCCTTCTCCGTCGTGCTGACGGTCGTGAAGACCTCGGCGCCGCGGAGCTTGGCGATCTGGATGAGCAGCAGCCCGACGCCCCCAGCTCCGGCGTGGATCAAGCAGCGATGTCCGGGCTCCAACGGGAACGTGGAGCAGGCCAGAAAGTGGGCCGTCATGCCCTGCAGCATCGTCGCCGCTCCCAGCTCGGTGCTGATGCCCTCGGGCAGCACGATCGCCGCCCCGGCTGGCACCCGCGCCTTCTGCGCATACGAACCCGTGTGAGACGTCCACGCCACACGATCGCCGACTGTGAGGCCTTCGACCCCCTCGCCGACCTCCGCAACGATGCCCGCGCCCTCCACGCCCGCGATGAACGGCAAGGGCATGGGGTACAGGCCGCTGCGGTGGTAGGTGTCGATGTAGTTGACGCCTGCCGCCTCGACGTCGACGACCACCGTGCCTGGTTCGGCAACCGGATCGTCGACTTCGGTCCAGACGAGCGCTTCGGGCCCGCCCGGTTCAGTTACCTGAATTGCGCGCATCGGGATCTCCTACGAGCGCGTCGCGATCACGGGGTAGCGGCGAGATCGGACTTGACGGGGCGGGCCGAAGGGGGCCGAACTCAGCTTGGGTCGAAGTTGGTCTCGTATTGGGTGGTATCGACCAGCAGGTCTTCTTCAGGCAGCATCTTGGCGTAGTTGAGCGCGCCGTTGATGTCGTGATCCCAGATCTCGGCCGGCAGCTCGTAGAGCACTTCGACGCCGTAGCCGTTGGGATCGTTGACGTAGACGCTGTGGGTCATGCCATGGTCGACTCGCAGGTTCATCGGGACGTCGTTCTCCTTGAGGAACTGCACCTGCTCCAACCAGGACTCCCGGTCGGGATAGGAGATGGCGATGTGGTTCACCGCGCATTCGCTCTCGAACATGTCCCACTGCTCAGGCGGCGCCGGAAGGTTCGGAAGCTCGACCAAGGCAACATCGTGGTGATTCACATCATCGATGACACCGCTGTAGAACTGCATCTTCACGGGGGGGACGTCATACTTCTCCGAATCCAAGGCGCCGACCTGCCTGAAGCCCAGCAGGTTGCACCAGAAGTGATGCGACTCCTCCATATCGCGGACGTTCAGCACTAGGTGGTTTAGGCCCCGAGGCGTGACCGCAGTGCTGCGCTTCTTGATGGTTTCGCTCATGGGCTACCCCCGCTCGAGAGGACAAGCGGCCGGGGCCTACGCCCGACCGCAGCTTCCTTGCGCTGAGCCTAGCCCCTTGTGCCGGGGAACGTAAAAACCTGACTGCGCTCAGAGCGCCTCGAGTCGAGGCTTGACCTCCGCAGCGATCCACTCAGGGATCGTGTCGTCCTCATGGCAGAAATGCTCGAACACCACCTCATCGAGACCGAGATCACGCAACTGCCCGACCTGGTCGACAAGTTCCTCCACCGAGCCGCGCCACGGACCGTGGCCGGCTGCGATGGCCTCCTCCTGGCTGATGCCCGAGCCCTCGGGAGCCATCATGTCCCAGAAGCGTTGCAGCGCCATCCCTTCTTGGTGCTCATCGGGGCCGATCGCGGCGAAGATGAGCATCGAGCGGCGGATGTCCGCGGGATCGCGGCCGAAATCCGCGCAGTGCCGCGCCAGGGCCTCATTGGCGGCCCGGTAGTCGTCGAGGTCGAGCGGCATGGCATTCCACTCATATGCGTGCTCGGCGGCGATGCGCAGCGTGCGCCGCGGCCCGATGCCCCCGATGAGGATCGGCGGGCGTCCCGCGGGCGGGTGGGGCTTCGAGTTCGTGCCGATGATCCGGTAGTGGGTGCCCTCGAACGTGCCCGACTCGGAGTACCACAGCTCCTTCATGAGCGCGATCGCCTCTTCGAGACGGTCGTAGCGCTCGGGGCCTGGCGGGAAGTCGATCCCGTAGATCTCGTGTTCGTCGGGGTGCCAGCCCGCGCCGAGGCCCATGACGAAGCGCCCGTCGGCCAGCGAGTCGAGCTGCTGAGCCATCCGCCCGACGTTCACCGGCTCACGGAAGGTGACTGGGGTTACCAACGGGCCGAAGCGGATCCGTTCGGTCTCCTGCGCAGCCATCACGAACGACAGGTAGACGTCGATGGCGTCCTTCTGCTTGCCGTTGAAGTAGTGGTCGGAGCGGAACAGCGAATTGAATTCCAGCCGCTCGATGAGCTGGCAGATATGGCGCCACCGCTCCCATCCCAGCGGTGTGGCCTCTCCGATGATGATGCCGACATCCATGGCTCGCTCCCCCTGCCGGCAGGCACCGTCTCGGTCACCCGGGCCTGTCACCCGGGCCGGTCACCCAGGAGGGCGATGCGCTGCGCTGTGCATGCGAGCCGGAGCGTAGTCTCGGCGCGGTTCGCCTCGAAGAGGCCCGACCGGAGCCGGAGATCCCCATGGCTGACACCTCAGACACTGCGGAAGCACGCTCGCTCACACTCGGCGGCGCCCGCAAGGCGCTCGATGCTGCATTGGCCCAGGCCGAGGACATGGGGCGGCTTTTTTGCATCGCCGTCACGGATCCTTCCGGCGAGCCGATTGCGACCGCACGGATGGACGGCGCGCCGCGCCTCTCGGCGGGCATCGCCCTCAACAAGGCGTTCACAGTCGCCGGCTTCGGCGGCATGCCCAGCGGCAACTGGTGGAATCTCATCAAGGACGAACCCGCGCTGGTGCACGGCATCACTCACACGCCGCGGCTCATCGTGTTCGGCGGCGGCGTGGGAATCTTCGTCGACGGTGCCCTGGTGGGGGCCATCGGCGCCTCAGGCGGCTCAGCCGATGAGGACACCGAGGTCGCCCAGGCAGGCGCCGACGCCTTGGCCGGTTAGCTGAAGCCGTTCATCCGGGTCGGGTAAGACCGGGCCTCGAACTCAGCCCTGGCGCTTGGCCAGCCACTCCTCGAACTCGGGGCGCCGGTCCTTCGCTATCGGGAATACGCCGATCGAGCTCTCGCCCGCAGCGACCCGCTCGATGGCCCACTCTTCTTCGATCTCCTGGGCATAGGAGTCGTTGGCGACTTCGGGGGCCAGCAGCGCCGGGATCACGACGGCGCCTTCGCCGTCGCCCACGATGATGTCGCCCGGAAGCACGGTGACGCCAGCACAGGCGATCGGCACCTGGTGATCGAGCGGCGTGTGGAGCCGGCCAAGCGTCGCGGCGTGAGACGACTGGTGGTACACGGGCAAGCCGACCTCGGCCACGGCGGGCGTGTCGCGCAGGGCGCCGTCAGTGATGAAACCGGAGGCGCCGAGATGCTTGATGCGCATCGTGAAGATGTCACCGATCGTTCCTGCGTGCGGTTCGCCCCGCGCTTCCACGATCAGCACCTCTTCGGGCTCGATCGACTCCACGGCCCGGCGCTGTGCGTTGGGGCCTTGCAGACGACGCTCGAATTCCTCACGCTTGGGCACGAAGCGAAGCGTGTGTGCATAGCCGAGCATTCGCTGGCCCTCGTTGAGCGGCCGCAGCCCGTTGAGGAAGCTGTTCTGCATTCCCCGCCGCTGCATCTGGCCCGCCAGCGTGGCGGTCGACACGGCGTTGAACTTCATGCGCATGTCGTCGGTGAGCGCTACCGGGCGGTGTTCTGTGTCGGCCATGGGTTCCCCTTTGTATTGCCCGATCGGGCTTCTCTGGTAGTGCGCGCTGACTGGCCTCGCGCTGGCAGCAATGTAACCAAGCCCGCCACGCGTTGAGCCGTTGCGCCCCTCGACAAGCCGCAATAACCCGAGTGCGCGGATCGCAATTTTGGCTCCGCTCCCTCGGGCCAAGGCCCCGGTTACGGCACATCTGCCGGTGCATTCAGTTCTTCAAACCGGCTTTCTAAACCGACTTATACTCCGCGCTGGGCGAGGTCCGACATTTCGCCTGCTGGGGGCGCGGGCTCGGTACGGGCTGGGTTCCCGTCCGGGAGAGGTCCCGGACGCGACACAGAGGGGGAAGCACCCATGCTTCGAAAACTGACAGCAATCGCATTCGTATTCGTACTCGTGGCCGCAGCGTGCGGAAGCGATGACGACACCGATGCGGACGACGCGGAGGTGCCTGCCGCCGCCACCGAGGCGATGGCCGATGATTCCGGCGACGACATGACCGACGACGACATGACCGACGACGACATGGCCGACGACGACATGGCCGACGACGACATGGTCGACGACGACCATCTCGCGTGCGGTCTCGGAAACGGTCAGCAAGCGACCGGTGAACCGATCGTCATCGGCAACGTGACCACCTCCGTTCCCGGCATCGACTTCTCGACGGGTCCGCTCATGATGAAGGCGTTCTTCGACTGCGTGAACGCCAATGGCGGCATTCACGGTCGCCCGCTGGAGATGGTCTGGGAGAACGACAACTTGAATCCTGCTGACGCCGCGGCGGCTGCTCGCAAGCTGGTCGAGACCGATCAGGTCGTGGCCCTCGCTGGAGGCTTCTCGATCCTGGACTGCCCGGTCAACGCCGGCTACTACGAAGAGCAGGGCTACAAAGTCATCGTCTCAGGAGTGCCGGCGGAGTGCTTCAGCTCGCCGAACATTGCTGCGACCAACATGGGACCCGCCTACTCGGCACTCGGTGCGGCCCAGGCAGTGGTGGCCAAGGGCGCAACTGGCAAGGTCGTGACCACAACTGGCATCACGCCCACCTCGCACTACTACAACTCGCTGGCTGGCATCTACGTCCAGCAGCATGGTCTCGAGTGGGAAGACGTGCAGCACGAGCTGCCGCTTTCCGATGCCACGTCGATTGTGCTTGACCTGGTCAACCGAGCCGGCGACGGCGGCGGGGTGATCCTCAACTTCACGCCGCCGGAGGGTTTGAAGATCCTGAAAGCCGCCGAGGAGCAGGGTCTGATTGACCGGGTTCTCTGGGGTTCGTCCACGCCGCTGAACGACAGCTCAGTAGCGGTTGCGCTCGGCCCTGCCTGGGAAGGCAACATCAACGTCAACGCCGAGTTCAGCCTGCTTGACGATCCCCGCCCGGACGTGGAGCTGTACCGGCAGGTGACGGCCCAGTTCAACCCCGACCCGACGCTCGGCAGCTTCCAGCAGATGGGCTTCGTGGCCGGCCAGATCCTCGTGCACGCCCTGCTTGAAATGGACCCGGCCGACCTGGACGACCCGGTAGCGGTCAACGCAGCAATCGGCGCGGTCGCCAACTTCGAGACCGACCACCTGTGCAAGCCGTGGTACTTCGGCGGCCTGCCACTTGGCAATGTGCCCAACAACTGGGACTACAACGTGGTGCCCAACGGCGTCGACCGCATGGTGGACGACAGCGGCTGCTTCGAGATTGCCGAGGTCGATCCGATCCTCATCGCCGTGCGCGACGCGGAGCGGGCCGGCGGCCTCACTGCGGACGAGCCGAACAACTGGACGGGCGGCTTGGGCTCCGGCGGCTGATCCGCCCAATTCACGAACCGAGCCACACCGCATACATCACTTCGGATGCCCGATACTTCGATACTGCTGCCCTTCATCATCCAGGGCTTGGCATTCGGGGCGATGTATGCGGTGACCGGGACGAGCATCGTCGTCCTGTACCGCACCACCGGTGTGGTGAACCTGGCGTTCGGTGCCATCGGTTCGATGGGTGTCCACATCGTGTGGTCGCTGATGGGCGGATCGCTGATCCTGCCCGAGCCCCGGGCGTCGGGATTCGCGATCCTGCTGTACCCCGCGCTCGTGGGCGTCTGCGCGCTGATCTTCCTGATCTACGGATGGTTCTTGGCGCCATTGCTGGACCGGCGTGACGCGCTCGCCAAGTCGCTTGGCACGGTGGCGCTTGCGCTGTTCCTGATGGGGATCATGAAGGAGCGCTGGGACACGTCCAAGCCGCGCTCCATGCACTTCCCCAACTCGACGTTCAGAGTCGGCGGCACAGTCGTGACGACGAACCAAGTGCTGGCGCTGCTGTTCGCTCTCGCAGTCGTGATCGTCGTGGGGATCTACCTGCGGCGCACGGAAACCGGGACAGCGATGCGGGCCATCGCGAACAACCGCGAGACGTCGGGCCTGCTGGGCGTCCCGGTACGGCGCGTCGAGGCAATGGCATGGTTCGGGGCGGGCATCCTGTGCGGCTGCGTGTTCCTGCTGCTGCCGTCGCTGTTCAAGAGCATGGACCAAGCCACGCTCACCTGGTTCGTGATCCCGGCATTGGCCGGCGCCATCGTTGGCCAGCTGCGATCGCTGTGGATCACCTTCTTCGCCAGCCTCCTGATCGGAGTGGTGGAGTCGGTGCTGACGCCGTTCCACGGAAACCTGCAATTCCTGGCGACCTACCGCCGGCTCACCCCTGTGGTGATCTCCGTGGTTGCGATCTTGTGGATCTCGCGCCGGCGGACCGTCGTGCTCGCTGGCAGGGAGATGACGTGATGGCCAGCCGAGTGGTGTCGCATTGGGCATTCCAGCCGGTGACCGTCATCGCGCTGTTCGTTTTCGCCCTGTTCGCGATGCCGTCGATCTTCGACGCTACGTGGATCCACAACTTCACCCAGATGGCGACCTTCTCGATCGTGGCGGCCAGCGTCGGGATGCTGTATGGCCGTGTGGGTCTGGTGTCACTCGGCCAGGTTGCCCCCTATGGCATTGGCACCTGGATCACGGTTCGGCTCGCATTCGCAACCGATGTCCCCTACCCGTTGCTCATGATCGTCGGCGGCATCGGCGCCGCCGTCATCGGCGTGCTCATCGGCCTGCCGGCGCTGCGAGTCAGCGGGCTGTACTTGGCGCTGGTCACGCTCATGCTGGCGGTGGGAGTTGAAATCATCCTGTTCCAGATGAAGCTGCCCAACGGCGGCAGCGGCTTTCGGGGCGTCGCAGCGTCGCTCACCGCGATCACGCCAGTCCGGCGGCCGGCCTTCGCGCAGACCGACGTTGCCTACTTCCGGTTCGCCGTGGTGGTGGCGTTTATTGTCTTCATGGTGGCGGTGGCCTTCCTGGCAACCAAGCCGGGGCGGGCCTGGGCGTCGGTACGCCAGAGCGAGCCCTCCGCGCTGGCTTCAGGCATCGACATCACCCGCTACAAGCTGATCGCCTTCGGCCTCGCGGCGTTCATGGCCGGCGTGGCGGGCGGAGTGTTCGCCGGCCATGTGCAGAACTCGATCGGCATCAACGAGTTCAACCGGCAGGCGGCGCTGCTGCTCATTGCGGTCGTGCTCATGGGCGGCATCAATTCGCTGTGGGGTGCTCTGCTCGCAGCCTTCTTCGCCAAGATCATGCTCGACTTCCTGACCCAGAACGTCATAGGCCACCAGTTCTGGAACGACTTCGCACTGACCATCTTCGGCATCGGTCTCATGATCAACCTCATCCAGACGACGAAGTCGATGGAGCGCAAGGGCCTGCTCGAGTGATCGAGATCACCGACCTGAGCGTGCAGTTCGGCGGCGTCCGCTCGCTCGACGAGGTGACCCTTCAGTTTCCCGACGGCACGTGCGGGTTGATCGGTCCGAACGGGGCCGGCAAGACGACCCTGTTCAACGTGCTGTCGGGCTTCGTGACGCCGGTTGCTGGCCGCGTCGAGATCGACAACGTAGACCTGCTCTCGATGACCGACTACCGGCGAGCGCGCTGGGGGGTACGACGCACGTTTCAGACCGTGCAGACCATCGAGAGCCTGACCGTGTACGAGAACGTGCGCACAGTCCACGAGCACGCTGCTGGGGGTTCGCGTTCCGAACGGCAAGATGCGGTCGACGATGTGCTGTCATTCGTCGGGTTGACAGATGTGCGAGATGAGGTAGTTCGCACGCTGCCACAGCGTGACCGGCGCTTCATCGAAGTCGCACGGGCCATCGTGGGAGAGCCGAGGGTGGTTCTGCTCGACGAGCCCGCAGCAGGTCTGCCCGAGGAGGAGACTGAGCAGTTGGCCCAGATCATCCGCAATGTTCCCCGACAAACAGGTGCCACCGTGATCTTGGTCGACCACGACATGTCGCTGGTGCAGGCGTGCTGCGAGTGGACCGCGGTACTCGACTTCGGTCGACTCGTTGCCGCCGGGCCGACTGCCGAGGTGCTGCGCGACGAGCGGGTCCTGGCCGCTTACGTCGGCGACGAGGAGACGTGACGATGTCTGACGGCACTGCGGCTATAGCCGCCGTCTCCGCCAGCACGGGGTCCAGCCTGGTTCTCACCGATCTGACCGTCGATCGGGGCGGGCGGCCGGTGGTGCACGACGTCGCCATCGAAGTGCCGCCGGGCGAGATCACGACGATGCTCGGGCCGAACGGTGCCGGCAAGTCGAGCATTGCCGCGGCCATCGCCGGGCTGGCCCGGGTGCGCTCTGGCCACGTCACCATGGCGGGCGTCGACATCACCAACTGGCGGCCCGAGCGGGTGCGTCACGCCGGGGTATCGGTGGTACCCGAGGGTCGTCGCCTGCTGACCGATCTGACCGTGGCCGACAACATGCGGGTGGCGACCTACTCGCTGGACGCCGAGGCTGCCGAGGATGGAATCGAATACGCAAGGTCGCTGTTTCCCGAACTGGACCGTCGCTGGGAGTACTTCGGACGCCTGCTGTCGGGAGGCGAGCAGCAGATGGTGGTGCTGGCCCAAGCGCTGGTCTCGCGGCCCAAGGTGCTCGTTGTGGACGAGCTGTCGCTGGGGTTGGCGCCGATCGTGGTGAAGCGGCTCACGCCAGTGCTCGCCCAAGTGGCCGACAGCGGCGTCGCTGTGCTGTTGATCGAGCAGTTCGCGCAGGTCGCCCTCGGGCTGGCCACCAAGGCGTACGTGCTCGAAGGCGGGCGAATTCGCTACGACGGCAGCGCCGAGGACCTGATCGAGCGACCCGACGTGCTGCACTCGGCGTACCTGCTGCGCGACTGAGCCGCCGATGCAGGCGATGAGGCCAGGTTCTTGCCTCCCGACACGCTGTGGCCGACTCGCTGGAGTCGCTGGTCAACCAAACGATCGACCTCATGAACGAGGGCGCATCGCTGGACCAGGTGCTCCAGACGGTGTCGCTGCCGGCCGAGTGGCTGGAACGTCAGGACTGGTCGAACGTTCGCCTGTCGACGCCGAGGTCCCGCACGATGGCGCGAATGGTTCCGGTGCGGAGGTCGCGGCCGCCCCAGTTAGAAATAGTGGTTCGCGAACCGTTCGCTGGGTTCCGCCAAATCTCGTGTGAGCCCCGCTATTGGCGGTCCAGTTCGCAACCGAGCGCACGCAGCTTGCGAGTCAGCTCCAGGTAGGTCAAACCGCAATGACGAGTTCGCCGACCCGGTCGAAGGGCACGGGAAGCTCGTCGCCGTGCTCCATGCAGGAGGCGATGTAATCGGCCGCAACGCCGTCGAGATTGTGGAGCGCCTCTTCGGCAGTCGTGCCCCACGCACGGCAGCCGGGAAGCACCGGAATCTCGGCCAAGTACATGTACTCAGTCTCCTCAGTCGGCGTTCTGAGGGTGAACGGCAAGCTGTACAGCTTTGGCATCGGCCTCGGTTCCAAGCATCGAGTCGTCTGTGCTGGTGAGGTTATTCGCCTGCATGTCCGGCCGAGGTTCGTGGCGGCGTCAAGAGAATCCTTCGGCTGCCGGAGCCGTAGTCGATTGCGCCGCGGCTATGCGGTCATCGCGCGCCGCAACAACTGCACTGCAGCCCGAACACGCAGGACCGCTGCGCAGTAGCGACGCTTCTCCGCGTGGGCAAGCCGCCCGGCGCACACGCCCTCAAGATCGTCAGGAACGCGAACACGTTCCGGCGATTCCTCACGGCCGCCCAATCCGGATTTCCAGATCAAGCAGGCCATCGCTCGGCAGCCCTGATCTCGTTCGCCAATTCCCAGCCAGGTGTTCCACTCATGTCTGACGTTCAACGCAGTAGCAGGTGGCCGCTGCTGGTCCTCGGCGCAGTCTCAGTGGTTGAGGAGCACCCTCACGATGCTGTCCACCTGAGCGCTGACATCAGCGCTGAGGGTGCCGAGCCGGTGCACGAGACGGTGGCGGTGAACCGAGCGCAGCAGCTCGCATTGGACGTAGCTCGTGTCACCGAGGCCATTCGATTCGTCGGCTTCGACCTCGACGTGGAGTGACAGACCTCGCCATGTCGTCGTGAGCGGTGCAACGATGACGAGCGGGAAGTCAGAGCCGAAGATGTTCGGCGGCCCTAGGACGAGCGCCGGATGACCGAAAGCGGTTTCCCCGGGGTGCGGCTCGCCGAAATCGATCAACCACAGCTCGTCAACCGATGCCATCGCCGACTTTGGTTGCCGCGGCTTCCGTCAGGTATCCAGCCCAGTCATCAGGGCGTTCGCGCAGCGCTCCAAGCTCGTGCTGCACCTGCTCTGCGAAGCGAACTCTCCGCAGCGCTTCGGCGGCGTCCCGCAGCGTCTCGGTGAGCGACCGCCCTGACGCCTTGCTCATCTCCAAGAAGCGCGCGTGCGTCGCGCGGTCCACTCGCACCGTCGTCGTATCCACGCGCGCATTCTATTCCACCGTGTAGACAATTCGTCTACACAAACCTGCGGCGATTGCTTCGCAGAGCTGTTGCGGCGTGATCGGGACGGTGTTGGTGACGACCACGTCGGCGCTGAAGCCGGCGTTGCCGAGCATGCTCATGTTCAGTCCTCGTGGTGAGTTTCGGCCCGCACGCTACTTATGAGCACGCTCATTTAGTTTGAGCCGCCACGCTCGAACAACCGCACTCGCCAATCCTGCTCGGCGTAGTCTTCGCGGGTCGGCTCGGTTTTCCCGCTGCCGAGAGGGGCGGGGCTATGGCCGAGGCAACGGGGGTGCCGAGCGACCCCTACGGCGGCCACGGCTCGCCGGGAACCCCCGAGCGTGCACTCGGCATTCCTGCCGCGGCCCTTGCCATGGTCGGCTGGGCTGCGTCGGGCGTCATCGCCAAGGGGCTGTCCGAGCTGGGCCCGCTGGCTGTCGTGTTCTGGCGGATGTGGCTCTACACCGGCCTGGTGCTGCTGTTCCTGTGGGCGAACGGCACGCCGTTGAAATGGAGCTCGATCAAGATCTCGGCGTGGGGCGGCTTCTCGCTCGCGTTTGACATCATGCTGTTCTTCACGGCGCTCCGGCTGACAACGGTGGCCAATGCGACGGTCGTGGCGTCGCTGCAGCCGCTGCTCATGTTGTATCTGGCGCCGAAACTGTTCGGCGAGCAGCCGCGAGGTCGCCACTGGGGCATAGTGATGATTGCCAGCGGCGGCATCGCCATCGTGGTGTTCGGTTCGTCAGGGATTCCCGAGTGGAGCCTGCTGGGCGATCTGCTGGCAGCGCTGACGCTGTTCGCCTGGACCGGCTACTTCGTGTTCTCCAAGCTGAGCACGCGCAAGATCAGCTCGGCCCAGTACACGGGTGGCAGCGCGCTGGTGTGCTCGCTGGTGTGCTCGCCGTTCGCGATCGGTTCGGGGCAGGTGTTCGACATCCCGTCGCCCGGCGCTTGGGTGTGGCTGGTCATCTTGTCGATCGGGCCCGGCTTTGCCTCTCACATGCTGATGAATTGGTCCTTGGCTCGCATCCCGGCGTGGGTGGGCTCGACGATGACGCTGGCGATCCCGGTCACGAGCACGCTGATGGCCTGGGCGTTCCTCGGCGACGAGGTGTCGCTGTGGCAGTTCGTCGGCATGACGGTGGTGATGTTCTCCCTCGCCGTAGTGGTCGTCGACCAGTCACGCGGCGCCCGCGCATAGGAGTGCGCGCTGCGCTTGCGCTTGGCCTCTGAGCATTGCGGAACGGTTTGCGCGGACTAGCGGTTCTGCCAGCGCGGGGGGCGGCCCTCAGTGAACGCGCGGGGGCCCTCGGAGGCGTCGTCGGAGGCGAGCATGGCCTCATAGGCAGCGAGCTGGCCCGAGCGCAGCAATTCGAAGGCCTCGGGCAGGCCGAGGTGGGCGGTTCGACGGCCGATCTCGCTGATCGCGGCCACCGACAACGGCGCTGACTCGGCGACTCGCTCGGCCAAGGCGCGGGCCTCGGCCATCAGATCGCCACCGGCGACGACGGCGTTGACGAGTCCCCAACGCAGCGCTTCGGCGGCATCGAGGCGGCGGCCGGCGTACAGCACTTCGTTAGCCACCACCGGCGGCAACATTCTGGGAAGGCGCACCGAGGCCGTGTCGGCGATGATGCCCAAGCCGGCTTCGGGCAGCCAGAAGCAGGCGGTCTCGGCCGCGATCACCAGATCGGCCGCCAAGACGATCTCAAAGCCGCCGCCCACGGCCATGCCATTCACGGCGCAGATCACCGGCTTGGCCAGTCCTGGCAGCTCGCCGAAACCGCCGAAGCCCCCCTCGCCGTAGTCGGCCTCGAACTCCTCGCCCGCGGCGGCGGCGTTCAAGTCCCAGCCCGCAGAGAAGAATCGATCACCGGCGGCGCTGAAGATGGCGACGCGCAGCTCTGGAGTGTCACGGAACTCGGCGAACACGGCACTGAGCTCGCGGCTGGTGGCAGCGTCGATGGCGTTGGCCTTCGGTCGGTCGAGGGTGATCTCGAGCACTGGCCCGTCGACGACGCTGACGACGGCAGGACGCGCAGCGTCGGCGCTGGCCTCGGTGGAGCTGGTCATGGTCGGTCGGTCCTCCGGTGGCCAGGTTCCATCTCAGCACCGTCGAGCTGCACGACGGTCATCAGCGCGTCGACGGCGACTACTGAGTCTTGGGTAACCAGCAATGGGTTGATCTCCACTTCGGTGATGCTGCGATCAGCGCTCACCAGCGCGGCGAGGTTCTCGACCACCGCGACGACGGCATCCAGCACTGCGGGGGGCCTGCCGCGGTGGCCGGCCAGCAGCGGCCAGATGCGCAGGCTGCGCAGGGCAGCGCGGACATCGGCCGGATCGGTGGGCAGCAACAACGCGGCGGTGTCGTCAAGCACCTCGACCAGCGTGCCGCCTGCTCCCAACGTCAGCAGCATTCCCACCGGCGGCTCGGAACGGATGCTCACCAGCAGCTCCGCCAGCGCCTCGGCGACACACTCCTCGACCGTCACCGTTCCGTCGCCGAGTGCGCCGAGGCGCGCGGCCGCGGCGGCCACTTCGTCGAGGTCGTCCAAGCTGACCACCACTGCGCCCACATCGGACTTGTGGGCCACGCCGGTGGCCTTCACCACCACTGGCAGACCGATCTCAACGGCGGCCGCGGCTGCTTCGGCCGCTGTCACCAGCATCCCGCGCGGCACCGAGATACCCGTTGCGGCCAGCCGTTTCTTGGCCTCAGACTCCGCCAATACGGTCTCCGTGAGGACCGTCTCGGCCAGCACAGTCTCGGCCAGCACTGTCTCAGCCACGGCGGCGGCTTCCGACGCCGTTGCTTCCCCGCCGCTCGAAGCCCCGTGCAGACATGGGTCGTGTGCCCGCCGGGCACTGTGGGCTGGAGCGAGCAGCGGGGCCGGTGGCGTACCCGCGAAGGCGGCGAGCGACTGTCCGAACGCAGCCGCAGCCTCCAAGGCACCCAGTGCGGTGTCGATGTCGCCACAGGCGCTGAGGCCGAGCTCGCCGGCCCGCACACGCGCTTCGTCGGGCAGGTTCTCTGCCAAGGAGGCCACAACCACGCCGGGAGTGCCGCTGGCGGCGCATGCAACACCGAAGGCGTCGAGCGTGGGCCACCAGCGTGATCTGTCGAGTCCCACCGCGGGCAGGTCCAGGACCACCATCGCGGCATCGAACGGCGCATCCGCGGACGGATCGACGGACGGCTCCCCCGGCCCTTCGGTGGGCGGCTCACCGGACAATTCGGCGGACTGCTCGGCGGGCGACGCGCCAGGGGGGTCCATGTCGCCGAGCACGGCGGTGAAGCACTCGCGCAGGCGCGCAGCGTCTCCCCAAATGAAGGTGTGATAGTCGAGCGGGTTGGTCACCGCGACACGGTGGTCCAACGCGGCAGCAACCCGTTCGCGGTGCTCGGGTGAGAACGCCGGAAACGACAGGTCGCGGGTGCAGCTGCGATCCGCCACCAGCGCCGCCTCGCCGCCGGAGCAACTCAGCGAAACCAGCCGGTTGCCCCGCAGCGGACCAGTGTTGACCAACACCGACAGCGTGTCGAGCAGTTCGGGCAGTGTGTGCACTCTGTGTACACCGAGACGGCGAAACAGGGCGTCGTAGGCGGTGTCGTTGCCCACGAGCGAGGCGGTGTGGGTCACGGCAATGTTGCCCGATGCCTCGGTGACACCCAACTTGAGAGCCACGACCGGCAGGCTCCGCTGGTGCGCCGCGTCCATCGCGGCAGCGAACCGGTCGATGTCGTCCACCGCTTCCAGATAGAGGCCCACCCCGGTCACGGCCGGATCGGCCACCAATGTCTCCAACGACTCGGCCAGGCCCACGTCGGCCTGGTTGCCCAGTGCCAGCACATGGGCGATCGCAAGGCCACGTCGCGCCATGGTGAGGTTCACCGCGACGTTGCCGCTCTGGCTGACGAGGGCGACGCCGCGCTCGCAGCGGGCCAGCCCGTGCACGTCGGGCCACAGCGCAGCGCCGGTGACCGCCGACAGCGTGCCATAGCAGTTGGGGCCCACCAGCGGCATGTCAGCGGCGGCTTCGGTCAGTTCGCTTTGTGCCGCCGCTCCGGCGTCGCCGGTTTCGGCGAAACCTGACGCGTAGCACACGGCAGCGCCCGTCCCTGCGGCGGCCAACTCTCGCACGACCTCTGTGGCCGTGTCACGGGCCACGGCCACAAAGGCAGCATCGACGACACCAGGCAGCTCGGCGACCGACGCGACGGTGTGGGCGCCGCGCAGTTCACGGCGGGGGCTGACAGCCCACATCTCGCCGTCGAAGCCGAACGAACGGCTGGCCTCGATTGCGAGCTCGGCCGCGGTTCCGCCGATGAACGCCAGCGAGCGAGGCCGCAGCAGCCGGTCGAGCCGTCCGCTCACTGCTTGCTCACTGCCCGCATTCCGCCCGCAGGCCGCGTCCCCACCGTCCGCATTCCGCCCGCTCACCGTGTGCACACGACCCGCCTACCGCCCGCCTGCTACTCAGGAGCCCAACGGGCGCAGCATGTCGCGGGACACGATGTGACGTTGGATCTCGCTGGTTCCGTCCCAGATCCGGTCGACGCGGGCGTCGCGCCAGATGCGTTCCAGCGGCAGCTCGTCCATCAGGCCCATGCCGCCGAGGATCTGGATCGCCTCATCGGAGACGAACTGCAGCATCTCGGTGGCCGACAGCTTGGCCATCGCCGCATCGGCGTCGGTCATCTCGCCTCTCGCCGACAGCCAGGCGGCCCGGTAGGTCATGAGCTCGGCCTCGGCCAGGCGCAGACGCATGTCGGCCAGCTTGAACGACACCCCCTGGAAGCGGCCGATGCGCTGCCCGAACTGCTCCCGGTTGGCGGCCCAGTCCAGCGCGACTGCCAGTGCCCGGTCGGCTCGCCCCAAACAGGTGGACGCCACCTGCAGGCGGGTGCTGCCGAGCCACTCGTTGGCCACGTCGAAGCCCCGGTGCTCGGGGCCCAGCAGGTTCGCCGCGGGCACCCGGGCGTCGTCGAAGTTCAAGATGAGATTGTGGTAGCCCCGGTTGGACACGCTGTTGTAGCCCGGCAACCGCTCCACGCCAGGAGTGTCGAAGTCCACCAGCAGCGACGAGATCAACTTGCGGGGCGGACGGCCGTCCGATCCGGCTGGCTCGACGCCGGTGGCTGCGAACAGGATCACGTAGTCGGCGAGGTCGGCGTGGCTGATGAAGTGCTTGGTGCCGTTCACGACGAAGTCGTCGCCCCGGCGCTCGGCCCGGCAGGTCATGCCCCGCAGGTCGGAGCCCGCGCCCGGTTCGCTCATCGCCAGACACTCCACCCGCTCGCCCCGCACGGTCGGCAGCAGGTATTCCTCTACCTGGTCACCGGTGCAGGCGCGCAGGATGTTCGACGGTCGCGCCACGATGTACTGCAGCGCGTAGGTGGTCGAGCCGAAGGCCCGCTCGGCCATGGACAGCGTCAGGTCGTCCAGTCCCCCGCCGCCCAGGTCTTCGGGCATGTTGGCCGCATAGATGCCAGCCGCCAGGGACCGTTCGCGAATCTGTTCGACGAGCTCGGGGCGCACCTGCCCGGTGCGTTCCACCTCGTCCTCATACGGCGCCAGCTCGCGGTTCACGAAGGCGCGCACGGTGTCGACCACCATCTGCTGGTCGTCGTCGATGGAGAAATCCAAGGGGTGCTCCTGTTGTCGTGGTCGTGCCGGCGTGGTTTGGGTCTCAGGGTGGCGCGTGCTTGGGCGTCAACCGGCGGGAATGGACATGCGCCGGCCTGCCTGGGGCGGCGCGGGCATCGGGGCGTGGGCGGCGGCGATGGCGGCAACAGCCGCTGCTGGGCCCGCCAGCGCGGGCACCGCGCGCCCGGCCTCGGTGCTCACATGCAAGAGCATCTGCTCTGTCGTGCACCGCAGCTCGTCGCTGTGGCCTCGGTACATGGCATGGAAGATGTGGAGCCGCTTCGCGTCGCTGCCCAGCACCTGAGTGGTCACCCGCAGCGGCTCCCCCAGCGAGGCCTCGCGCAGGTAGTTGATGTGGGTCTCGGCCGTGTAGTAGGAGTGGCCGGCTGCGCGATAGTCCTCGTCGATGCCCAAGTAGCGGAACAGCATGTCCGACGCCCAGCCGAAGGCCGTGAGGAACGCCGCTTCGGTCATGTGGCCGTTGTAGTCCACCCAGTCCGGCTCGACGACAGTCGAGTACAGCTCGAGCGGGGCGGCGACATGCGTACCCGGCGTCCAGGGTTCCTCGGTGACGCCGGCCTCGAGGATGCGGGCCTCGCGCTCTGCCACGAGGCGGCCGGCGCCGATGTCGCAGGGGCGCAGCGCCCGCATCACCGACAGCAGGCAGTCGTCGCGCAGCTGCTCCAGCTCGGCGATGGACCGTCCGGCGGCTTGGTCCTCGCAACCGCTCTCCATCGCCGCCACCAGCTCGGGGGTCAACTCGGGCGCCTCCAGATGGGTCCACGGCAGCTTCAGCGCCGGTCCGAACTGGCGGAGCATGTGGCCCATGCCGCCCTCGCCGCCGGCCAGATGGAATGTCAGATTGGTGCCCATCGCGGCCCACCGCAGGCCGGGTCCGTACGTGATGGCGTCGTCCAACTCGGACGTGGTGGCCACGCCGTCGTTCACCAGGTGCAGCACTTCTCGCCACAGCGCCTCCTGCAGGCGGTCCGACAAGTAGCCCTCGATCTCGTTGCGCACCACCAGCGGGTGCATGACCAGGTCCTGGTAGTGGGCGACCGCGGCATCCACCACGGCAGGGCTAGTGGCGTCGCCGGGCACCACCTCCACCAGCGGCAGCAGGTACACCGGGTTGAACGGGTGGCCGATGATGACGCGCTCGCTGTGGCGGCAGCCTTCGGCGAGACGAGACGGGAGCAGCCCTGAAGAGCTGCTGGCGATCACGGTGTCGGGCGCAGCGGCTGCGGCAAGGCGGTGAAGCAACGGGAGCTTGACGGCCTCGTCCTCGGGGACGCTCTCCTGCACCCAGTCAGCGGCGGCCGCCATGTCCTCAGCAGAGTCGGCCCAGCGCAGTCGGGACGGGTCGGCGCCGGGGAATAACCCGAGGCGCGTCGCCGATGGCCAGGCTCGTTGCACTGCTGCGCGCAGCCGGGACTCAGCACCGTCGGCTGGATCCCAGGCGATCACGTCGTGGCCCCGTGCCAGCACGCGCACCGCCCAGCCCGCCCCGATGACGCCCGTCCCTGCCAGCCCGATCGTGCGGGCCGATCTGGTGTCCACAGTGGGCACGCTCGCGATCTCCTTCAGGCAGCCACGGCGGGGCGGCGATGGCTCCAGGGGGCGGCTTGTTCCATCTGCGCGGCGATGCGCAGCAGCACGTCCTCGCGGCCAGGTGCGGCCACCAGTTGTACGCCGATCGGCAGGCCTTCGGGCGACATGCCGTCGGGGGTGCCCAGCGGTACCGAGATGGCGGGTTGACCGGTGACGTTGAACTGCGGCAGGTACGGCGTCACCCTTGCCAGCCGCTTGGTCAGCGTGCGCTCGTCTCCCTCGACGAGGTAGCCCACGGGGGGTGGGACAACGCCCAGCGTGGGAGTCAGCAGCAGGTCGAAACCGTCACCGCTGCCGGGCTCGGCGTTCCACCACGAGACCATCCGGCGTGTGAAGTGGTGCAGGCGCTCACGGCTGTCCATGTAGTCGGGGGCGCTGATCTTGGCACCGCGCTGGTAGTTGATCCACGCCACCGGCTCGACGTCGTCTTCGGCCCACGGGCGACCGAGCACCCCTTCGTAGGACCGCAGAGTCGCCGTCGCGCTGGTGCGGATCACCCGGATGTAGTCGTACATGTAGTCATTGGAGGCCATCGGTTCAGGCAGTCTCGCTTCGACTCGATGCCCGAGTCCGTCGAGAATGCCGGCGGCGGCTTCAGCGGCCTGGGTGCACAGCAGTTCGGTGTCGGCGAACGGGAGGGTCGAGCTGACCCCGATGCGCAGCTGGCCGGGATCCTGGCCGACTTCGGCGACATAACCGGCGCCAGGCGCAGGGTGCGCGGGCACATACGGGTCGCCCGGTTCGGGTCCAGCCAACACGTCGAGCGCCAGTGCTGCGTCGCGCACGGTGAGAGCCACGGCGCCATCGGTGGTGCCGCCTCCCCAGCCCTCGCCGGACGGCGCGCCCGAGATCCGACCCCGCGACGGCTTGAGACCGACGAGCCCGTTGGCGCTGGCCGGGATGCGGATGGAGCCACCGCCGTCGCTGGCATGCGCGATGCGCACGATGCCTGCCGCCACCGCTGCGGCAGCGCCGCCGCTTGAGCCAAGCACCGTGTGGTCGGTGTTCCACGGGTTGCGCGTCGGTCCGTATAACGCCGTCTCGGCTGCGGCAGGACACTGTCCCCCGCCGAGTTCGGGACTGTGGGAGTGCCCAATGCTGACGGCGCCCGCTTCGGCCCAGCGGCGCGCCACGGCGCCGGTCTCGCTGTAGCGATAGTCGAGCTCGGCCAGCCGACGGTTGCCTTGGTACGCAGGCTCGCCCTCAGCCGGGCAGTGCAGGTCCTTCAGCGCGATCGGCACGCCCGCGAGCAGCCCGGAGTTGTCGCCGCTGGCAGAAAGTGCGGCCGCCCGATGCCGCGCTGTGTCGAATTGCGCGGCGCGATGCCGCGCCGTGTCGTAGGTCTGCTCGACGATCGCGTTGATCGTCGGGTTCACCTCTTCGCAGCGTGCGATTGCCTCATCGACCGCCGTGGCAGCGTCGACCTCGCCGGCTCGCACCTGATCGGCCAGCGCCGTCGCATCGTTCATCGTCGTCCCCGTCTGTCGAAGGCTTCGCAGTCCACGGCGCAGTCTCGCGCAGCACCAGATCAGGTCGACGCGTCAAAGAGCTCCACATCGCACTCGATGCCCGGCGCTCGCGACAGTCGGGCATCGCTTGTGAGCAGTGTCGCGCCGGTTTGTTCAGCCAGCGCCACGTACGACGCGTCGTAGGACGTCAGGTTGTCGCGCAATTCCCAGCAACGAGCGATGAGCGGGGTGTGATCGACGCGTCTGATCCCCACTCTTGCAAGATGGCGCAAACCACGTCGCGCCGCAGCTTCCGAAATCTCGCCACGGCGGTACATCCGACGGAACGCGGAAACAACTTCGAGGTCGAGCACGTGAGGTGCAAGTGCCAGTTCCAGCGAAATGCGACGCAAGGCACGATCAGTGCGCTCGCCGACCGTTCCCACCGCCGTGACGGCGACGCTGGCGTCGACGACGATCAATGCGACTCGCGATCGGCGCGAATGATCTCGACAATCATGTCGGGATCGAGGTCGAATTCGCCGTAGGCCAACGCCTCCACACGTTTGAGTGCGAGAAGTTCCTCTACCGCTGCCATCTCTGCCTCGCGGCAGACGGCGTCAAGCATGTACTGCTGCAGCGACTGCCCGGTTGTAGCTGCTCGTCGCTTCAGCTTGTCGTGCACCTCATCGGGCACGTGCTTGATCTGGATCGTCGCCATGTGCCCACCTTAACGCCAGAGTGACGCTGGTGGCGCCAATTTAGCGCTACCGAGTCATTGGGCGCAGTTTCGCAATCCAGCACAGCAGGGTCTGTCAAAGTCCGGTTCAGCGGCCCTGCCAGTTGGGCTGACGCTTCTCGGCGAAGGCCCTTGGGCCTTCCTTCACGTCCTCGCTGGCCCTCAGGCGAGTGACGGCCGGATAGGGATGGTGGAACGCTTCGCCGAGCGGCATGTCAAGCCCGCGCATCGCCGCTTGCTTGGTGGCCCGGATGGACAGCGGCGCGCAGCGCATGATGTCGTCGATGAGCCGGTCGGTTGCCGCGTCGAGGTCGGCGTAGGGCACCACGTCGTTCACGATGCCCAGCTCCAGTGCCCGCTGCGCATTCATGGTGCGAGCCGTCAGCAGGAACTCCATTGCCAGCTTGAGCGGGATCTGGCGCGGCAGGCGGTGCACTCCCCCGCCGCCCGCGTACAGGCCACGCAGCGGCTCGGTCAGCCCGAACCGGGCATGGTCGGCTGCCACCACAAGATCGCACGCCATCGCCACCTCGAACCCGCCGCCGAGCGCCACGCCGTTCACCTGGGCAATCAGCGGCTTGGGATAGTCGAAGCGCTCGATCAGGCGTGTCACCTGGCTCATCAGCTCGCGGTCAGCGGCCTGGGTGGCCTCGTCGGACTGACGAACCATCGACAGGTGCTTGAGGTCGCGCCCGGCGCAGAAGGCCTGCCGGCCCACCCCGGTAATGACCATCAGCCACACGTCATCGTCGGTCGCGGCGTGATCCAGGATGTCGGACCACTCCTTGTGGGCTGTCGTGTTGATGGCGTTGCGCACCTCGGGTCTGTTGATGGTGATGCGCGCCACACGCGGCCTGATCTCCTCATAGAGGAAGTACTGCGGTTCGAAGTCCAATACCTTCATGGCCCGGGATCGTATGCCGCCAGCCGTATGTGGACCGCAGCACACCTCTCCACAGCCGCAGCCGGCATGGGCCTGCTCGGCGAGCGCTGCAGTCCCGCGCGCACTACACAAGGGGCGGCACCCGTGACAGCCACACGACGGGCAAGCGCAAGGCCGCAGCCAAGGAGGTAGGGATGTTCGAAGACCACGTGTCGATCGACACCGGCGAGGGCGAGATGAGCACCTTCGTGGTGCACCCCGAACCCAGCGAACGCCGACCAGGGCCGTTCCCGACCGTGCTGTTCCTGATGGACGCGCCGGGCAAGCGCCCCGAACTGCACGACATGGCGCGGCGTATCGCGACGGTCGGGTACTACGTGCTGCTGCCGAACTTGTACTACCGCCAAGTCCCCGGCTTCATCGTGCAACGCGACGATGCCGCCAGCCGCCAGTTCATGGTCGAGCTGATGACCAACCTCTCCAACGCGATGGTCGCCCGCGATGCGGCAGCAATGATGCGGCACGCCGAGGCCGACCTCGCAGCGAGCACCGAGCGGGTCGGCACCACCGGCTATTGCATGACCGGCCCGATGGCGATCTGGCTGGCTGCGGAGTTCCCCGAAACCATCACTGCGGCCGCCTCGATCCATGGCGTGCGGCTGGCTGTGGACGCCAGCGACTCCCCCCACCTGCGAGCACCCGACATCAAGGGTGAAGTGCTGGTGATGTCAGCCGAGCATGACGATTACGTCGACCGCGCGCACTTCGATCGGCTGTGCAAGGCCTTTGCCGACGCAGGCACCGATGCACAGACCTACTGGGTGGACGGCGCTCACCACGGATTCGTCTTCCCGCAGCGGCCGGTGTACGACCAGCCAGCCGCTGAGCGCCACTGGGAGCTGCTGCTGGACATGTTCGCCCGCCGCCTGCACTGAGGGGCCGGCCGGCGCAGCCCTGGAGCAAGCCCGGCGGCGCGGTGCCACACTGTCGCGCCATGGAATCACTTGACCTCGTCCGCACCGTCTCGCCGCCTATCGCAGCGCTGGGCTCGAGCTTCTATTTCGATCCCGGCACGCTCGCGCGGGGCAAGGAGGCGGGCCTTGACGGCTTCCGCCTGTATTTCCTGGGCCGCGGCGGCGTGCTTGGCGATGTCGAGGCCGAGGTCGTGCACAGCGCATTCGGCTACTTCAACTTCGGCCTGGCTTCCAAGATCTGGAACTCCGCCAAGGAAGTGATGCCAGCGCGTGAGGCCGGGACGCTGTATATGGAGTGCGCCGGAGCCTTCGGTGCCTCCAAGCTCGGTGACGTCGAGGGCCTTGACGCCTTCAACGCTGCCGCCGACAGGGTGATCGCTGCGGGCTTGGCGAACTGTGCCGGCCAAGCCCTGTTCGCCGGCACGGCGGCAGAGCCCCGCAGCGATGACACTGCTGCTCGCGCGTTCCAAAACGTGGCTGTCTTGCGCGAGTTGCGAGGAAGCCTGCACTTGGTGGCAGTGGTGGCGTCGGGACTGACGCCTGAAACCGCTCACCGGATCCGTCGTCCCGACGACGTGACGATGTTCGGCTGGACCGACGACGTCGAGGTAACCGACGATGACAGGGCTCGTTGGGAAACAGCTGAGGCACTCACCGACGAGTTGTTGGCGCCGATCTACGGGGTGCTCGACGGCGCCGAGGCCACGGCGCTCACCGACGGCGTCGCCGCCATCGAAGCCGCTCTCTCCAGCTAGCGCTGACCGATGACGCTGTCTCTCAGCGCTGACGAGGTGCTGGCCACCACCCGGGCCGTCCGGCACCGGCTCGACTTCGACCGCCCCGTCGACGAGAACTTCCCATGCACACCGGCCATCTTCATCCCGTGCATCGAAGGCCGCCTCGACGGTGCGCCTGCGGGGCTGCAAGCGCTGCGATGGGGTTCGGTGATCCAGGGCGCCTGGAGCTTCTGCCTCGCGGCGCGCAACCGGGGCCTGGGCACCTGCTGGACGACGGTGCACCTTGCCCGCGAGCAGGAAGTCGCCGAGATCTTGGGCATCCCCTACGACGACGTCCAGCAGGTGGCACTGCTGCCGGTCGCACACACCATGGGCACCGACTTCAAGCCCGGACGCCGCAAGTCATTCGATCAATGCGTCCACGTCAACGGCTGGTAGCCGGCGACACCCTTGCGCCGCGAACCAGCCATCACTGACACGACTGGCCACGGCCAGCACTTCTCAGAGGCCGCGCGGATAGGCGACGTCTCGCAAAGATGCTGTCACGCCTTCTTTGTGCAAAGTTGCCGTCTGTGGCGGCATTTCTGCGCAAAGTCCAGGCCGCCGGGGCTGCCGGCCATCGCCGCCTATTCGCTACGGCTCTCAGGAAGCCGCACTTCCAACCCTGGCCGCGGATCCGTCAGATTGTCCGGAGCGGGCAACGGCAGCCGATTTTCGTGCAAGTGCAGGATCGCGAGGTTGGGCAAGTCGCCCAGTACGGCGGGTATCGACCCTGACAGACGATTGTCGGCCAGATCCAAGTTCCTCAGTTGAACGAGATCCCCGATTCGTGGGGTGATCGCACCCGCGATACCGGCTTCTTCGAGATCGAGCTCTTCGACGCGTCCATCGGCGACGACCACGCCGTACCACGCATGCATCGGATTCGAGGCTCCCCACGCCGATGCCGGTTCATCGCCGAGGGAACCGGTCTCAGCCAGATCGGAGTAGAAGCTCCACAACGCGGTGCAATCCGAGATCAGGAGATCCAGGGATTGATCGACGACTGAAGAATCGTCACACGGCGTATCACGAGCAGGCGCCGGTTCGGTTACAAGCGCCGGGGCTCTCGATGTCGAAGGCGCAGTCTCAGCCTGTGTCGTCGGTGCGGCTTCAACAGCGGCCGCTGAGGTCGCAGGTGGCGAGCTCCAGTCGGCATCGCTCCCTTTCGCCTGCTCGCGCCGAAGCTACTGCCGGGGAACCGGCAGATCAGGCGCGCTGCTCGGTTCGTTCGCGCCGCTGCACAGAGACGTGGAGATCAGGGCCGTCGGATCCGGCGGGCGAGGGTGAGGGCGTAGTCGCTCTGCGCGTCGGTCCACATCTGCTGGACGACGAGGCCGGCAGCGCCGAGTTCGGCTCGGACCCGCTCAGGGCGGAACTTCGCGCTGATCTCGGTGCGCATGTGCTCGCCCGCTGCGAAGTCGACCGTCATCTCCAGCGCGGGGATGTGCACAGTCTGGGCCCGGGTAGGGCGCAGGCGCATCTCGATCCACTCGTTGTCGACATCGAATGACGCCTCGTGCTCGAAAGCGTCGAGGTCGAAGTCCGCGCCGAGCCGGCGGTTCAGGACCGACAGCACGTTCAGGTTGAACTCGGCGGTAACGCCCGCCGCATCGTTGTACGCGGCTTCGACACGGCCGAGATCTTTCGCGAGGTCGGTGCCGAGGAGGAACGTATCGCCGGGCCGCATCGCTGCCGCAACAACATCGAGGAAGGCGGGACGTTTGGCCGGCGCGAAGTTGCCGATCGTGCCGCCCAGCAGCATCACCATGAAGGGCGGGCGAGGCTGCACCGCTCCGGAATCCGCTGGCTCGTCGAGCGGCAAGCGACCGAGGTGATGCTCGAAGTCGCCGACGACGCCATGCACACGCAGCCCCGCATAGCCGGCGGCCAACTCGTCCGCAGCGGCCCGCAAGGTCGCTTCGCTGTTGTCGAACGGGACATAGCGCCGGAGCTGGCCAGCAGCGGCGAACGCGTCGAGCAGGATGCGCGTCTTCGTCGAGGTTCCCGAACCGAGCTCGGCCAAGCTGTCGGCGCCCGAGGCAGCCACGATGGAACCGGCTTCCCGCTCGAGAATCTCACGTTCACGTCGGGTCGGGTAGTACTCGTCAAGACGGGTGATCTGTTCGAACAAGTCGCTGCCGTGGTCGTCGTAGAACCACTTCGGCGGCAGCTCCTTGGGACGCGACGACAGGCCCACCGAAACGTCGGCGCGCAGTTCGCGGTCGGCCCAGCCAGCGTCGAGCCAGTTGTCGACCACAGGCGCGCTGGCGGGCTGGGCGGCGTGAGATCGAATGATCACTGGGCGGCGGCGAGGCGCAGGCCAGAGAAGTGCCAGCGGGTGTGGGGGTGGAAGAAGTTGCGATACGTGGGGCGAATGTGACCCTCGGGCGTCGCGCAGCATCCGCCCCTCAGCACCAGCTGGTTGATCATGAACTTGCCGTTGTATTCGCCGACTGCCCCCGGTGCGACGCGAAAGCCCGGGTACGCGCTGTACGGGCTCGACGTCCATTCCCAGACATCGCCGTACATCTGCTGGAGTTCGACCTGCTCGTTGCGCAGGGCCGGCGTGGGACCGTTTGCCGGCCCGGGATGCAGGCTGGCGCAGCTGCCGATGTTGCCCGTCCGCGGCAAGCCCGTCACTGCGTGCTCCCACTCGAACTCGGTCGGCAGTCGGGCGCCAGCCCAGCGGGCGAACGCATCGGCCTCGTAGTACGACAGGTGGCACACGGGCTCGTCGGGCGCAACGGCCTTGAGGCCCTCGAGCGTGAACACCTGCCAGCCCTCGTCGGCAAGATGCCAGTACGACGGTTCCTCCCAGCCGTGGGCCAACCGCTGGCCCCAGCCGTCGGAAAGCCACAGCGTCGGCGTCTCGTAGCCGCCGTCGGCAATGAACTCCAGCCACTGCGCGCACGTGACCGGGCGGTCGGCCAGCCGGAACGGCTCAACCAGCACTCGATGGCGAGGCCCCTCGTTGTCGAACGCGAAGCCGCAGCCATCGTGGCCGACGGCAAGCTCACCACCGTCGAAGCTTGCCCAGCGGACCTTGTCCGCGCACTTCACGGCGCTTGCGTCGGCACCGGTGCGAGCGGCGTGTGCCGCCTCGCCCAGCGCGCGATACGCAGGCCACAGCGCTGGATTGCACGACAGCACGTGCTTGATGTCCATCAGGATCAGCTCTTGGTGCTGCTGCTCGTGATGGAGGCCGAGCGTCACGAGATCGGCGATCTCGTCATCAAGCTCGAGGGTGAGCAACTGCCCCATCGCTTCGTCGACATGACGGCGGTAAGCAGTCACCTCGGCGCAGGACGGGCGGGACAGGTTTCCTCGCTCAGGCCGGGGGTGCCGCTTGCCGATGGTCTCGTAGTACGAGTTGAACAAGAACCCGAACGCCGGGTCGTGCTCGGCGTACCCGTCGAGATGCGGCTTGCACAGGAACGTCTCGAAGAACCATGTGACGTGCGCCCGGTGCCATTTCGTGGGGCTGACGTCGGGCATCGACTGGATGCACTGGTCCTCGTCGCTCAGCGGTGCGGTGAGCGAATCGGTGTGCGCCCGAACCGAGCGGTACGCCTGCAACAGGCTCGCAGGGGAGTTGCTGGTCATAGTTGTCGCCACTAGGCCAGACGGAGGGTAACCGCGATCCATGAGATCGTCGCATCTGCGTGATGGACATCGCTTCATGTTTCGAGCTCGGTGACAGCCGCAATTTGCATAGGCCACGTGTCTGCGTGACGCTCAATCGACGCGAACGAGGCCGTCTGCGGTAAACACGCAGCGCGACACTTGTGCGCCCGCATTGCCGCGGCCACGCGGCGGACGGCCACCACGGCTGGCAACGATGACTGGGAACCGGGAGACAGCACCCATGGGCCTGAAGAAGCTGTTGATTGCGAACCGGGGAGAGATCGCCGTGCGGGTCGCACGCGCCGCCGCCGAGCTGGGCATCGGCACCGTTGCGGTCTCGGGCGCGGACGATGCTGCCTCGCTGCACACCCGCGTTGCAGACGAGGCCGTCACGCTCGACGGCCGCGGCGTAGCCCCGTACCTCGACGTCGACCAGGTGGTCCGCGCGGCGGTGGCGACAGGCTGTGACGCAGTCCATCCCGGCTACGGCTTCCTGGCGGAGAATCCTGCGCTCGCGGAGGCCTGCGACACAGCGGGCGTCGTGTTCGTCGGCCCGACGGCGGACCAGCTTGCCCTCTTCGGCGACAAGGTGGCTGCTCGGCGGCTTGCCGAAGAGCACGGCGTGCCCCTCGTGCCAGCCACGAACGGGGCAACCTCGCTCGCGCAAGCCGCTGCATTCGGGGCGCAGCACGGTCCGATGATGATCAAGGCCGTTGCGGGCGGCGGAGGCCGCGGCATGCGGCCGGTCCTGAGGCCCGAAGAGCTCGAAGCCGCCTACGAGCGCTGCATCAGCGAGGCGACTGCGACGTTCGGCCTCGGCGACGTGTACGTCGAACGGCTTATCGAGCGCGCCCGTCACATCGAAGTGCAGATTATTGGAGACAGCGCCGAGGTATCGCACCTCGGCGAGCGTGAGTGCACCCTGCAGCGCCAGAACCAGAAGATCGTCGAGATCGCGCCCTCCCCCAGCCTGTCGCCCTCGACGCGCCAGCGCATCTGCGATGCAGCGGTGGCGATGGCCTCGGGAACGGGATATCGCAGCCTGGGCACCTGGGAGTTTCTGGTCGATGCGGACGACCCCGACACGGTCGCGTTCATCGAGGTGAATGCCCGGATCCAGGTAGAGCACACCGTCACCGAGGAGGTGACGGGTGTCGACCTTGTGGCAGCTCAGCTCCGGATCGCCGGCGGAGCAACGCTGGCCGACGTGGGCCTGACACAAACCGACATCGGGGCCCCGCTCGGACACGCCATCCAGTGCCGCGTCAACACCGAGACGATGACCGACGACGGCACGGCACGGCCGAGTGGCGGCATGCTGACGGCGTTCGAGCCGCCCACCGGACCGGGCATCCGCACCGACACCTACGGCTTTGTGGGCTACGGCACGAATCCAAGTTTCGACTCATTGCTCGCCAAGGTGATCGGCCACAGCCGCAGCAGCGACTACGCCGACGCGGTCCGGCGCACCCGGCGAGCGCTCGGTGAGTTCCGCATCGACGGCGTCGCGACCAACCTGAGCTTCCTGGCTGCGCTCATGGACCGGCCCGAAATCAGCGCCAACGACATCACTACCCGATTCGTCACCGACCACGCGGCCGAGCTGTGCGCCGCCGCCGCTGACGTCGCGTCGCTCTGGGCCCCCGCAGCGTCGAGTGCTGGCGCTAGCGCTGGCGGACTAGCAGGGGCGCGTGTCGACGACGATCCGTTGGCAGTGCTGAGGCACGGCGACATCGACGGCGCCTCCACTGACCGCGCTGCATCCGACGCGGTGCGCGCACAGGCGATGTCCGGTGCTGCTGCGTCGCTTCACGGAGTGCCCGTGGCGACGATCACTGGTCCCGACGGCAGCGTCGGCGTGCCCGCCCCGCTGCAGGGGACCATCGTGTCGATCTCTGTGGCCGAGGGCGACGCGGTTGCTGCGGGCCAGCAGGTGGCGGTGATGGAGGCGATGAAGATGGAGCACGTCGTCACCTCCACGGTCACCGGAGTCGTGCGAATGCTGGGAGTTGCCGCAGGCGACATCGTCTATGAGGGGCACTCGCTGCTGTTCGTCGAGGAAGCCGAGGTGGACGTCGCACTCACCGAAGCAGCCGCAGCGGTCGACTTGGACTACATCCGGCCTGACCTGGCCGAGGTCATGGGCCGGCGAGCCGTGGGCCTCGATGAGAATAAGCCCGAGGCGGTCGCGAAGCGTCACGGCCGCGGCCACCGCACCGCGCGCGAGAACGTCGCCGACCTCGCCGACCCCGGCACCTTCGTCGAGTACAGCCCGCTGATGGTCGCCGCGCAGCGCAAGCGCCGCTCCATGGAGGACCTGATCGCTAACACCCAGGGTGACGGCATGGTCGCAGGCGTGGCCAGCGTCAACGGCGACCTCTTCGGCCCCGAGAAGTCCCAAACCATGGTCATGTCCTACGACTACATGGTGCTGGCGGGGACCCAGGGCGTGAACAACCACCGCAAGAAGGACCGCATGTTCGAGATCGCCGGGCACAATCGCTTGCCGGTTGTCCTGTTGGCCGAGGGAGGCGGCGGGCGACCGGGCGACACCGACGGCCTCGGCGGTCAAGGCCTGGATTGCTGGGCATTCACGTACTTTGCGCAGCTCAGCGGCCTGGTGCCGCTGGTAGGTGTCACCAACGGACGCTGCTTCGCAGGCAACGCGGTGCTGCTGGGCTGCTGCGACGTGATCATCGCGACCGAAGGCTCGAACATCGGCGTCGGAGGCCCGGCCATGATCGAGGGTGGCGGCTTGGGCGTGTTCCGTCCCGAGGAAGTCGGTCCGGTCGACGTGCAGTGGCCCAACGGCGTCATCGACGTACTCGTCCCCGATGAGGCCGAGGCGATAGTCGCCGCCAAGCGGTACCTGTCGTTCTTCCAGGGACCCATCGACGAGTGGGAATGCCACGACCAGCGCGAACTGCGCCATGTCGTTCCTGAGAACCGGCTGCGGGCTTACGACGTGCGCGAGGTAATCGAAAAGCTCTGCGATGTCGACTCGGTGATGGAGATCCGCCGCGGATGGGGACCGGGATGCGTGACGGCGCTCGCACGCATCGAGGGTCGCCCTATCGGCATTGTGGCCAACAACAATCACCACCTCGGCGGTGCCGTCGACGCCGACACCGGCGACAAGGCAGCTCGCTTCATCCAGCTCTGTGACGCGCATGACGTTCCGTTGTTGTTCCTATGCGACACGCCCGGGATCATGGTCGGCCCCCAAGCCGAGTACGAGGCGACTGTTCGCCATGCCGCACGCATGTTCGTGACGGCGGCCAATGTGGACGTGCCGTTCATGACCATCGTGCTGCGCAAGGGCTACGGCTTGGGCGCACAGGCCATGGCCGGCGGCAGCTTCAAGGCACCGACGTTCACCGTGTCATGGCCGACTGGAGAGTTCGGCGGCATGGGCCTCGAGGGCTTCGTCAAGCTCGGCTATCGAAGGGAGCTTGAGGCCATCGAAGACCCCGCCGAGCGCAAGCGGTCCTACGAGGAGCGTGTGGCCCGTCTGTACCACCAGGGCAAGGCTGTGAACACCGCCGCGTACTTCGAGATCGACGACGTGATCGACCCCGCCGAGAGCCGAGACTGGATCCGCATGGCGCTGCTCGCCGCGCCCAAGCCGGCGCCACGAACCGGCAAGAAGCGCCCGATGGTCGACACCTGGTAAGGCGCCGCTGCTGGCCGGCTTCGGCCGAGCTGCGAGAGACCGATCAGGTGAGGAGTTCGGCGACGGCGAGTTCGGCGATGCGGTCGCCGTCATAGCCGAGCACGTCGGTGAGGATCTCGAAGCTGTGCTCGCCGAGGGTCGGGCCGCCGTAGGTGACGCCGGCCGGGGTGCGCGACAACACGAATCGAGAGCCATCCACGACCGTGGTGCCCTGCTTCGCGTGCGGAACCTCGACCTGCTGGCCCCGGTGGATGATCTGCGGATCGGCGGTGTACTCGGGCGAGTTCTGCACGATGTGCGCTGCCACGCCGACGTCCTGCAGGCGGTACATCAGCGCCATGCCGTCTTGGCCCCGGATCCACGCCGAGATGACCGAGTCCAGGTCGTCGTGACGCTCATGACGCTCCGCAAGTGTCAAGTCGGCCAAGTCGCTTCGTCCCATCTGCGCCGCCAGCGATTGCCACTGGGCGTCGTCGACGCATGCGATGGCAATCCAGTTGTCGTCGTGTTCCACAGCCTTGGGTCCCGCGTCGGCTGCAGCACCGGGCACAGTCGCAGCAGTCCGGTATACACCCTGGGGCGCGATGTGGCGATCCCGGTTGCCCACCCGCTCGGCCACACGGCCATTGACGGTCCGGTCGAGCAATGCAGGAGCCATCAAGTGCAGTGCCGACTCGGCCTGGGAGAAGTCGATGTACTGGCCCTCGCCGGTGCGGCGCCGGTGCTCCAGCGCTCCCATCACCGCAGCTACCAGCCAGCGAGGCGAGGTGTAGTCGGTGTAGGCGCCGAACGGCCCACATGGCGCCCGGTCGGGCCAGCCGACCGGGTAGAAGAATCCCGAGATGGCCGCGGCCATCGTCCCGAAGCCCGCCAGCATCGCCAGCGGCCCGGTTTGACCCATCAGGCAGCTGGACGCCATGATCACATCGGGTCGGCGCTCGCGCACCTGTTCGGGGCCCATCCCCCATCCCGCCATCGCCTTGGGCGAGAACGACTCCACGATCACATCGGCCCAGTCGATGAGGTCCCAGATGACCTCGAGCGCCGGGGGCTTCGACATGTCCAAGCAGATGCCCCGCTTGCCGGCGTTCATGTTGTTGTAGAGCGCCGAGTACTCAGGATCGCCGATGTCGTCGCGGAACGGCTGGAGCGAACGCGCCACCTCCAGCCGGGTCTCTGACTCGACTCGGATGATGTCGGCGCCGTAGTCCGCCAGCACCCGTGACGCGGCGGGCCCGGCCATCGCCCACATGAAGTCGAGCACCTTCACGTTCTCTAACGGGAGGGCCGTCGACGCCACGTGCTCGGTGATGTCCGCCCCGGTGGCCTCGATGCGGGGCCGCGTCCGAGCCCCAGCCGCACCGAACTCGGCCATCACCTCATCGGTGTGCTCACCCAGCTTGGGCGGCGGGCCGAGCGGCTGCATCGGCGTGACGCTGAAGCGGGCATATCGCCCCGGGTAGAGCACGTCAGTTGGGCCGTCATCGCCGAGGTCCTGAGTGACGGTTTCCCAGTACTCGCGTGCCGCCAGCTGGTGCGAGTCGATGACCTCGTCCGCGGTCCATACCGGTGTGATGAGCACCCGCCGGCTCATTGCCGCGTCGAGCAGCTCAGCTTTCGTCTTGGTGGCGAAGAAGTCGTGGAGTATCTGCTTCAGCCGCTCGTACTCCGAGACCGGCTCACGACCATCGAGCAGCATCATGGCGTACTCGGTCCAGTTCTTGTCCCGGGTGGCTTCGTCGCAGTAGCCCTCTTCGTGCACCCAATCCATGAGGTTCTGGGTGAATGCCCGGAATCCCGGCCCGAACAGGAAGGTCACCGACGCGTGCCCGTCGGCGCATGGCCACATCAGCTGGATGTGCAGGCCTTCCACGAGCACACCGCCCGCGCTTCGAATCGGCGGTGTCGCTCCGATGGGTGTCGACAGCGCGTACGACTGGCAAGCCTGGTTCATGCTCTGCTGTGCCGACATGTCGACGTGCTGGCCGAGGCCCGAACGGGTCTGCCGCTCCCAGAGTGCGATCAGCGCGGCACCCGCTGCCTCCGATGCGGCGTTGTGGAACGCCTGCGGGAACAGCCCACCGGTGCGCACCGGCGCCCGGTCGACGTCGCCGGTCATGGCCATGTTCACCGCTGCGGCCTGCAGCGTGAGATCCGACGCGGTCCAGTCAGCCTTCGGACCGTCTGAGCCGAACGGCGAGATCGACACGTACACCAATTCGAGGTTGACCTCGCCAAGCGTGCCGTAGCCGAGGCCGAGGCCGTCCATCACCCCTGGACCAGCCGACTCGATCAGGATGTCAGCGTTGGCGGCCAGGTCGCGCAGCCGACTTGTGCCATCGTCGGTCTGCAGGTCCAGCACCACGCTGCGCTTGCCGCGGTTGTACGCCCAGTGATGCAGCGAACGTTCGGGATCCTCCGCATCGTCGGCGAACGGTCCCAGCCGTCGAGCCGATGAGCCTTCCGGCGGCTCGACCGCGATGACGTCCGCACCCATCTGGGCGAGGATCGCGCCGGTGAGGTGCCCGCGCTCGTCGGTGAGGTCGAGCACCCGGAACGGGCTCAGCATCGAGGGGGACTCGGGATCAGCAGCAGCGTCAGGCATCCGCACATTTCAGCACGGTGGGCGATGTCACATCCGCTGTTCGAGGGTTCAGTCGCCTGCCGGCACCTTGAAGGGTCCGGCGCGGTCCTCCGCGGCCGGTAGTGCCGCCCCCCAGCATCGGATGGATCCGTCGTCCAGCAGCCCGCACGTGTGCCACCGACCGGCCGACACAGCAGTGAATGCAGTTCCCGAAGGAGGGGGAGGGGGGATATTTTGGCGGAACGTGTTCAGGCCCCAGCACGTGACACTTCCGCTGTCGAGCAAGGCGCACGAGTGACGCCAGCCTCCGGACACCGCTGTGAATCTCATCCCTGCCGGGACCGACGGCGCGTCACCCTGACCATCGGGGCTGCTGCCCCAGCACCGCACCGAACCGTCGTCAACCAAGCCGCACGTGTGCCAGGAAGACGACGAGATCCTTTGGTAACCCGTACCGGCGGGCAGCGCCGGGACCTCCCCCTGCTTGTCGTGATTGTCGCCCCAGCACCGCACCGAACCGTCGTCTACCAGGCCGCACGTGTGCCAGATACCCGCAGCTATCGCCGTGTAGGTGCGGCCGCTCGGCAGATCGGGGACATCACCGCGGTTTCCCTCGTTGCCGCCCCAGCACTGGGCCGTTCCGTCGTCGAGCACCCCGCAGGCATGCCATACCCCGGTATCGATCCCTGTATAGGAACGACCGGCCGGTGCAGCGGCTGGCGCCGACACTCCGCTGTCATTGCCGCCCCAGCACTGCACCGAACCGTCATCCAGCAGGCCGCACGAGTGCCACCATCCGGTGACGACATCTGCGTAGACGGTTCCCATGGGTGCCGCCGGGACGTCGGTCTCGCCGAGACTGTTCTGACCCCAGCACTGCACCGAACCGTCATCCAGCAGGCCACAGGAGTGCGTGTCGCCTGACGCCACCTTCACAAAGGAATTTCCTTGGGGCGGTTCTGCCTGCCCGCGGCGGTGACCACCCCAGCACTTGACCGAACCATTGTCCAAGAGGCCGCACGCATGCTCCTGGCCTGCGGCGACCGCTACGTAGCTGGTGCCGGTGGGCGCCAGAGGCACGGTCGACTGCTCAGCGGAGTTGGTTCCCCAACAGATCACCGAGCCGGTGTCGAGCAGACCGCATCGATGCCAGGAACCCACGGCCAACGACACGAACGCTGTTCGGTGGGGCGCGGAGGGCACGTCGGTGTTGGGGGAGCCGTCGCCTCCCCAGCACTCGATGGCGCCGTTGTCGAGCAACCCGCACGAGACTCTGTCGCCGGATCCCACAGCGACGTACGCGGTCCCCGGCGGCCTCGGCACAACCTCGCTTTGGAGACTGCCGTTCTCGCCCCAGCACTCGATGGCGCCGCTGTCGAGCAACCCGCAGGAGTGGTCCTGGCCCGCCGCCAATGCGGTGAAGCGCATGCCGGCAGGCACGCTGGTCTGACCACGCCAAGTGTCGCCCCAGCACTGTGCGGTGCCGTCATCGAGGAGCCCGCACGTGTGGGCCCTACCCGCTGTGACGGCCACGAACGAACGAGGGGTCGCGAGCATCGGCACGGTGGACTGGTTGAGGTTGTCGGCGCCCCAGCACTGAATCGACCCGTCATCGACGAGGCCACATGTGTGCTGTGCACCAGCAGACACCGAGGTATACGAAGCCCCGACCGGTGTCGCCGGCACATCAATCTGGCCATGTGAATTCTCGCCCCAGCACTCGATATCACCGGTAGTGAGCACCGCACACGTGTGATGCCGGCCTGCGTCAATGAACTTGATGGCACTCTCGGCAGGCACTGTCGACGCTGGCGGGGAGGCGCCTGGTCCAGGCACGCTGCCGGCTGGATCGCCGATTGGTGCCGATACCGGATCACTGCTCGATCCCGAGCCACCGCCGGTCGTCCCGGAATTGTCCGAAGAACCACCGCTCGAGCCGCTCCCGACCCCAACGTCGAGACCGTAGGCGTACCGGGCGGCCTTGGCGGCGGTCGCCACACGATCAGCGCCGCGCAGGCGGATGACTCGGATACTCGCGAGCAGCTCGCTGGTCTGTTGAATCGTCTCGTCTGGCACGGCAGTCGTACCGCCCACGAATATTGCCTTCGACGGCCGCAACCGGCGGAGTGCCTCCGTCGTAGCATCGCCGAGTCCTTCAACATCGGTGTGCAGAACGGTGCCGCCCACCGAGGCCGCAACGGCGGCCGCCACGCCGCCATCAGGTGGAGACCAACCCGATGCGAGTACCACGGGCCGGCCCGTCTCAGCCGACGCGGCGAGGCGCGCCGCCGTGGCAGTGCGGTCGGCGCCTTCGATCCGGTCGATCTCGACATCGCCCAGCAGATCGGCGATCTCTCCAGCGACGCGTTCGGGCACCGCCGCGGGTCCGCCGACAACCACCACCCGTTGTGGCCGCCGCCGCTCGAGTTCGGCCCGAGCGGCGTCGCCGAGTCGGTCGGGATACGTGAAGAGGACCGCAGCCTTCTCTGCTGCCGCGAACGCGGCCGCCGCTGCGGCATCAGGCAGCGCCCAGCCAGAGGTGATCACCACAGTTCCGCCAACCGGACTCTCGACGCGGCGCGCTACTGCTGCCGCGGTCTCGGTTCGGTCCGTACCGGAGAGACGCTCGAGCCGCGCGTTCGCCAGCGTGCGCGAGATTTCGGTGCGAATGTTCTCGGGAAGCGCTGCCACTCCGCCCACGACAATCACCCGTTCAGGGGCGATGTCCTTCAGGGCCTGGGCGGCAGATGCTCCGAGCCGATCGGCATAGGAGTAGAGCACGTAGCCGTCCAGGCTCGCCGCCAGTGACGCCGCTGCCGCAACATCGGCCAGCGCCCAGCCCGATGCGATGACGGCCACTCTGCCGTCGTCCTCATCGACAGCGTTGACCGGGACGACCGGGAGCGCCAAGAGCACAGCTGCCATGGCGATGACGGTCGCCCAGCGACGCCGTATCAGCGCGCTCTCCCATCAATGAACCGGCAGCGGCCGGCAATGTCCCACATAAGCCCTCGCCGCGAGAACGCAGACCGGCTGTGGCCTGCGTCATTCCACAAACGTCGGGATCTTAGTGAAGCCCCCTACACGGCTTGACCATTTGGCTGCTATTCGAGCAGTTCAGCCACGGCCAGTTCGGCGATGCGGTCGCCGTCGTAAGCGAGCGTCTCAGTGAGTACCTCGAAGCTGTGCTCGCCGAGCGTCGGTCCGCCATAGCTCACCTGGGCCGGAGTGCGGGACAGCACGAACCGGGTGTTCTCCACTGTCGTCGTGCCCTGCTTGCCGTGGGGCACCTCGACGAGGTGTTGGCGGTGCACCACCTGTGGGTCAACCGTGAACTCCGGCGAGTTCTGCACGATGTGCGCCGCAACACCCGCTGCCTGCAGCTCGGTCATCAAGTCGTAGCCGTCTCGTCCCCGGGTCCACGCCGAGATGATGTCGTCGAGTTCGTCGTGGCGCGCATGACGTTCGGCTGTGTTCAGCGAGGCCAAGTCGCGGCGGCCTATTGCCCCCGCCAGCGCAGCCCACTGGCCGTCGTCGACGCACGAGATGGCGATCCAGTTGTCGTCAAGGTCATCGCCCGCGGGCCCGCCTGATGCGGTCGGGAACGCACCCTGGGGTGCAAACACCAAGTCCCGGTTGCCCGCCGCTTCCCAGATACGCCCGTTGGTGGTGCGCTCGAGCAGCGCCGGCGCCATGAGGTGCAGCGCCGCTTCGGACTGGGACAGGTCCACGTACTGGCCTCGGCCGGTCTGGCGCCGATGCTCCAGCGCCCCCATCACCGCAGCCACCAGCCAGCGGGGCGACGTGTAGTCGGTATAGGCGGTGAACGGCCCTGCCGGTGCTCGGTCGGGCCAGCCGACCGGGTAGAAGAACCCCGAAACGGCGGCGGCCATCGTGCCGAAGCCGGCCAGCATCGCCAGCGGTCCGGTCTGGCCCATCAGGCAGCTCGACGCCATGATCACGTCGGGCCTCCGCTCGTGCACCTGCGGCCAGCCCATGCCCCAGCCCGCCATCGCCTTGGGCGAGAACGACTCCAGGATCACGTCGGCCCAGTCGATGAGGTCCCAGATGACCTCGAGCGCTTCGGGCTTGGACATGTCCAGCGCCAAGCCACGCTTGCCTGCGTTCAAGTTGCTGAACAGACCCGAACCGTCCGGATCGCCGACGTCATCGTGGAACGGCTGAATCGAACGCACCGCGTCGAGCTTGTTGGCTGACTCGACCCGGATCACATCTGCGCCGTAGTCCGCGAGCACCCGCGAAGCCGCCGGGCCGGCCATGGCCCACATGAAATCGAGCACCTTCACGCCTTCGAGCGGCGGCGAGGTGCGTGCAACCGGGGCGATGGCCGCAGGCACTGCCGGCAAGCGCTCCGATGCCGACACTTCGGCCAGCACCTCATCGGTGTGCTCGCCCAGCTTCGGCGGACGCCCGAGGTTGACCAGCGGGGTCTCGGTGAACTTGGCGAACGCGCCGGGATAGCGCACCGCAGCGGGATCGAACGAGCCGGCATCGGCATCGGACACGACATCGCTGTGGTCGACGTCCTCCCAGTACTCACGGAACGCCAGCTGGTGCGAATCGACAACCTCGGCGGTCGTCGACACCGGTGTGATGAGCACTCGGCGGGTCATGGCCGCCTCGAGCAATTGGGCTTTCGTCTTGGTGGCGAAGAACTCGGTGAGAACCTGCTTGAGCCGCTCGTACTCGGAGATCGGTTCCCGGCCGTCGAGCAGCATCATGGCGTACTCGTTCCAGTTCTTGTCCCGGGTCGCCTCATCGCAGAAGCCTTCCTCGTACACCCAGTCCATGAGGTTCTCGGTGAAGGCCCGGAAGCCCGGCCCGAACAGGAAGGTCACCGAGGCGTGCCCGTCTGCGCAGGGCCACATCAACTGGATGTCGATGCCCTGCAGGCTGGCGCCGCCTGCGATGCGCTTTGTCACAGTGGCATTCAGCGAGGTGTTGAGCGTCGACGACATGGAGGCCTGGCTCATCGACTGCTGCGCGGACATGTCGACGTGCTGGCCGAGCCCCGAGCGGGTCTGGCGGTCCCACAGCGCGATGAGCGCCGCACCGGCTCCTTCGGAGGCTGCATTGTGCATGGCCTGCGGGAGCGTGCCGCCGGCTCGCAGCGGCGCTCGGTCCTTGTCGCCGGTGATGGCCATGTTCACCGCGGAAGCCTGAAGCGCCAGGTCCGACACAGCCCAGTTGGCCTTCGGCCCATCGCTGCCGAATGGCGTGATCGAGACATGGATGAGCGCAGGGTTGAGCCCCGCCAATGCGTCACGGCCGAGACCCAGCGCCTCGGCCTCGCCGGGTTCGAACGATTCGAAGACGACATCCGCGCCGGCAATGAGCGCCTTCGCCCGCTCGACATCCTGCGGGGTGCGGAGGTCCAGCACGACGCTCCGCTTGCCACGGTTGTAGGCCCAGTGGTGCAACGAGCGCTCGGGATGTTCGACATCGCCGGCGAAGGGTCCAAGCCGGCGAGCCGACGAGCCCTCGGGCGGCTCAATCGCGATCACGTCGGCGCCCATCTGGACCCAGATCGCTCCGGCCAGGTGCCCCCGTTCGTCGGTCAGGTCAATGACCCGGTAGTCGGCCAGCACGCCATGCTGCACCGTGTTCGTTTCCGCGCTCATGACCACATTTCAGCACGCTCACCGAGGGCCATTTGCCGGGGAGTGCAACACCTCGCTCCGGCGCGGAACGGTCAGCCCTGAAGCATCAACCGTGGTCGCCGTCGGTTGCGTGCCCATCTGACGAGAGCGCGCTGACGAGGTCCCCGTACATGATCACGTGCGCGACGGTCACGATGCCGACCGTCACCGGCCAAACCAGGACGACCACGATCGCCAACGAATACGCAAACGAGAGCGGGCTCGCTATCACCACGAGGAAGACAACTGCCGCGAAGACCATGCGCACGAGGTCGAACAACATCACACGGCCCCATGTCGCCAACTTGTTGCGCCCCAAGAGCCGGTTCCACCGACGCAACGACGGCAGTCCAGGCTCCACGTACACCATGACCCACAAGATGGTCAGGAGGGGGGCAATGACGACGGAAACGACGAGCGTGACGAGATCCCACACGGCGCCAAGCGGGTCTGCGACCACAGTGAGTCCCAGCCCGACGAGGAACAGGACCGCTTGAACGACGACGAGCGCGACATTGATGAGCAGCAGCGCAGGCAGCCGACTCAGCGCGATGCTCGCAGCGGTGCTGCCGCCAGCATCGATACCCGTCAGCTCTTGGCGCGCAATCTGGGCGCTCGTAGCGGCTTGGAGAATGCTGAAGAAACTGGCGATGAGCGCCACCAGCAGAAGGACCGCCGCCTGTGGCGTGAAGGTGAATTCGAAGGACGCCATCCATGCGTCGACCTCCGCCGCCGTCTCGATTTCACCGTCGAACAGGGCGTCGAGCTTCTCCCAGAACTTGCCATCGAACAGTTCGTCCACGCCCACGTATGCGCTCACGAACGCAACGAGCCACAAGGCCGCTCCGAGCGTCGCGGCTACGGCCAGGTCGCGCCAACGCTTGCCAACCACCCGGAAGGTGCCAGCCCACAGTGCTCCTACAGAGCGGTGCGCATCAGGTCGCCGGCCACTGTGCCGCGACTCCGAAGGCGGTGGTACCGGGCGCGGCCGCATGTCGTCATCAGTCACGGCGAGATGCTAGGTCGGCTGCTGCACGGGAACTTCCTCGCCTCCCGCCGACTCCTGATGCAATGCCGGGTCATTGTCAACGACCCGGTCCTCAGTCGAGATGCCCGCCAAGTCCACGTACAAGAGGGTGAAGGCCGTCGTCAGGAGCGTGGTCGTCACGACAATGTTGACGACACCGAATCCGAACCAGGCGAACGAATCGACCTTGAGCACGAAAATCCCCGATGCCGCCTTGAAAGCGACGCGGACGAATTGGCACAACAGCACCCGTCCCAACGCGGCAGCGCGCTGACCGTCGACAAGCTGCCGTGCCCGGCGGAACTTCGGCCGCTGGTCCTCGACCTTGATTGCTGTGAAGTAGACGTTGATCTGCGGGGCGGCATAGGCGACGATTCCTGCTGCGAGATATGCCCAGGGCAACAACGCCAGCAGGTCTCGTTCGAAGAGGAACATCACCAGCAGCAAGGTCAATAGCGGCCCCAAAACGATCGCCACGAGTACGCCGTAAACGAGATTGACGGTGATCACTCTCGGAAGCCTGCGCACGGCCAACCGCAGGGCCGGGCCGGGTTTCGACATCCCGCCACGTTCTCGCTGCATGACGAGATGAACCACGGCAGTGCTGAAGAGGTAGCTGCCGATCGCCATCGCCACCAAGGAGAACGTGCTCGCCGATGTCAGACGCAATCCGTATTCGGTACTGCGACTGTCATCGAAGACGGGCTCGTATGCCCAGCCATATACGCGCCACACGAGCGTCAGGGCCACAAGGGCAGGCAGTGACACAACGATCACGTTGCGCCAGTTCCGGAGGGCGAACCGGAACGTGTCGCCGATGAGGGCGGGGATTGGGCGAAGCGTTCCCGGCTCAGGCTCCGCGGGCGTGGTCCAGAAGAACGCTTCAGGCGGATCGACGGGCGGATCATCGACGTCTTCGACCGGGTCGGCGGGCTCGGCCAGTGGAATCTGGCGGATGACCTGCGGCGTCTCCGGCTGAGGTGGCCGCCCGAATGGCACGAAGCGAAGCTAACGAAATGGTCGCCAGCCAACGGCAGGGGTCGATACGGAGTCAATCCGTAGTCGACCCGCCAGCGTTAACTCAGCGACTCCGCGTCGATGGTCGGCTGCTGTTCTGCGGTGATGAGGTCCGCGTAGATCAGCAGATGCGCCACTGCTCCCACCACAAAGAAGAGCGGAGTGACGACAACATTGACGATGAGATCGCCGTACAAAGCAGGAAGCGGCAGCGCGCTCAGCGCCAACGAGACTGCGAATCCCACTCCGCAAGCGACGAGCGAGAGCAGGAACACCCGCCCCCAAATCGCTGCCTTGCGACCCCGCATCAGACTCCACCAACGGCGGGGCGAGGGAATGCGGGGTTCGACATACGCCATCACGAAATAAATTCCGATCAGCGGGAAGAACACCACAGCGGCAGCTACGAAAGCCAGCGCCCAGAGGATGGCGAGCGCAGGCGCGATCAAAGCGAGGAAGACGCATACACCGCACCCGGCCAAGCCCATGACGAATCCCAGCAAGAGTGAGATGGCAAAGATCTTCGGCATTCGACGGAATGACGCAGAGAGGGTCCTGGCGAAGTTGAGTTCTCGCCCATCGACATCGTCGAGTGCCATCCGGGTGATGGCGATGTCCTGCACCAAGAAACCGATCGAGCTCGCGAGGCCGAAGGCGATGAGCAAGACGATTGCCAACGCCGTGGGCGTGACGTCGAAGGACTCCAGCCACTCACCGAAGTCCACAGTCGTACCGCCCAAGGGATCGGTCAGTTCGTCGATCTTGGCGAAGAACTGCCCGCCGAAGAGCGCGTTCAGGCCCAAGAACAGCATCACGAACGCCACGATGTAGCCCGCTGCTCCTATCAGCACGTATTCCCCGAACGGTCGCCAGCGCCGTCCAATGAGCGCGAACGTATCCCGAATCAGATCGGGAATCCGGCGAAGTTCGCCGGGCGCGAGCGGTCGGCCGTGCCACTCGGGCCGCACGTGTCCTGGTGGCAATGCCGGTCGAGGTCGCATCCTCTCGTCAGCCACGGTCAGATGTTACGCCGGCCGCATTCACCGGGAGCGAACGGCGGGCTGTTCTAGCGTCGGTGCATGGACAACACGGCATCTGGCCTGATCGCACCACTGCCAGAAAGCTTGCCTCCGCACCGGGTGAGGTACCTGCCGATCGTGGACCGGCCACGGATTCGCTGGCCGAACGATGCTCGGGTGGCGTTGTGGATCGCCCCGAACGTCGAACACTACGAGTACCTGCCGCCGCGAGACCCGCAACGCAACACGTGGACACGGTCACCGCACCCCGACGTGCAGGGGTATGGATACCGCGACTACGGCAACCGGGTCGGCTTCTGGAGAATGCTTGACGTGCTCGACCGCTACGGAGTGGTCGCCACGGCCTCGACGAATCTGGCCGTGTTCGACCACTACCCCGAAGTCGGCGCAGCCATGGTCGAGCGCGGGTGGGAAATCATGTCCCACGGCATCTACAACACCCGCTACATCTCCTCGATTAACGAGACCGCCGAGCGGACCTTCTACATCGAGTGCATTGAGGCGTTGCGCAGCCACGCCGGTCAACAGCTGCGCGGCATGCTGGGCCCGGCGGTGTCGAACACGGCCCTCACGCCGGACCTCATGGCCGAAGCGGGGTTGATCTACCACGCTGACTGGTTCCACGACGATCAACCCGTGCCGCTGGCAACCCGCAGCGGCCAGCGGCTCGTGTCGGTGCCGTACTCGATGGAGCTGAACGACGTGCCGGTGTTCACCCAGCACTACGACACCGACGACTTCGTGTCCATAGCGCGAGCCCAGCTCGACGTGCTGCGCCGTGAAGCCAACGACGCTGCCGGCGGCCGGGTGATGTGCGTGGCACTGCATCCCTACCTGATGGGCATGCCGCACCGGATCGACGGGCTTGCGGCGATGCTCGAGTACCTGATGGGCCACGACGACGTGTGGCAGACCACTGCCAGCCAGATTGCGCAGCATTTCATCGACCATCACTATGACGACTTCGCCGCCCACGAGCCTGTCCCGCCTGAACCGCTGCCTTCGCGACCGCGCGTGGCAGCGGCTTCGGCCCCGAGCCCACGCCCCGTAGCAGCGCTGCAGGCCCCCTTCGAGTTCGGCCCCGCCCATCATCAGCACGGCATGGACCACCCCTACTACGACTGGTCGCCGCTGCCGAGCCGGGCCCCCTTCGAATGGCCGAACCAGAGCCCTCTTGCCGTTGGCGCGGTCATCGTTCTCGAACACGTCGAGTGGGAGCCGCCGCCGGACGCGTATTCGCTGCGCCGCCGCAGCGGTGGGCTGGCTCGCCTGCCGGCTCCGGACTACCCGCAGCTCACGATCCGCGAGTACGGCCACCGGGTCGGCATTTTCCGCTTGCTCGACGTGCTGGAACGCCATGGCATCGCCGCCACCGTCGCTGTCGACGCGTTGACCGCCGAGCACTACGGCTGGTTGGCGTCCTACTTGGTCGAACGGGGCTGCGAGATCGCTGGGCGGGGCATCGCAGCCACCCGACTCATCACCTCGAAGAACTCCGAGGCCGACGAGCGGGCCGCCATCGCGCAATGCCTCGACGCCATCGAGGGCGCGGCCGGGACTCGGCCCACTACCTGGTTCTCCGCCGAAGGCGTCGAGTCGTTCCGCACCCCGGCGCTGCTGGCCGAAGCCGGCATTGACACCGTGCTCGACTGGCCCAACGACGAGCAGCCGTATCTCATGTCCACCGACGGTGCCTTGGAGGGGACTGACCGATCGCCTGCTACAGCGCCGATGGTGTCGCTGCCGCTGTTCCTCGAAGCCGATGACGAGTTTGCGCTGTGGCACCGCCGGGCATCGCTGGACAGCTGGCGCGGAATCATCTCCGGCGCTGCAGCCCGCATGCACCGTGACGGCGCCGAGCACCCTGCCGGCGGCCGGCTGCTAATGCTGACGCTGCGGCCCTGGCTCGCTGGCCAACCTTTCCGGGCTCCGGTGCTCGACGATGCGCTCAACCAGGTGACCGCTCTCGGCAACATCCACACCGCAACTGCAACTGACCTGGCCGCACACGCCCGGACCTTCTTCGGCTGAGCAGACGCGCCGAGAGACGGCGTCTCGAAACGCCGCTGTCACGATTCTTTGCGCAAATTTGCCGTCTGTGGCGGCATTTCTGCGCAGAGTCGTGGCCGTCGAGGCGGCGCCTATGCCAAACGCCAGGCTCCCGGCGTGGGGACACTCAAGCGGAGGTGGTCCCGCAGCGTGGTGCCGTCGTACTCGGTGCGGAAGAGGCCGCGGCGCTGCAGTTCGGGCACGACCAGCTCGACGAAGTCCTCGAAGGCCCCCGGCATGTGCGTCCCGGCGATCACGAACCCGTCGACGGCACGCTCAGCGAACCATTCCTCGAAGTAGTCGGCCAGCTCGATGGGGCCTCCGACAGTGGGATGCGCCAACCGACCCCGCCCCGACACCTGCACGAAGTCTCGCACCGTGGGATTGGCTCGTCCGGTGATCTGCAACACCTGGTTGCGGATGCCCTGGATGCCGGTCATGGCATCGAGGTCGTCGTCGGACAGCGGCTCATCTAGGTCGCGGCTGGCGAAGTCGAAGTTCAGCCCCTCCGACAGCAGCGACAGGTCGTCCACCAGCGTCGGCAGCTCGTCGTAGGCGGCGCGGCGGTCTTCGGCCTCGGCCATCGTGCGGCCCACCACGGGGAACGTCAGGTTCGTGATCTTCACCTGGTCGGGATCTCTCCCCAAGGCCTCGATCTGCGACTTCACCGAGGCGTAGTGCTGGGTAGCTGCATCCAGCCGCACGTGAGTCACGAACAGCAGCTCGCCCCAGCGGGCGGCGAAGGTGGTGCCCCGACCGCTCTGGCCGGCCTGGATGACCACCGGATGGCCTTGCGGCGTGCGCGGCACGGTGAACGGCCCCCGCGACGAGAACCAGCGGCCCCGGTGGTCAAGCCGGTGCACTTGGTCGCCGTGCGCATACAGCCCTGCTGCACGGTCCGCTGCAATGGCATCGGCCTCCCAGGTGTCCCAGTGGCCGTGCACCACCTCCATGAACTCGTCGGCACGGTCGTAGCGCTCATCGTGCGCGGGCGCTTGGGCCAGGCCCATATTGCGCGCTTCGTTGTCGTTCACCGACGTGACAACGTTCCACGCTGCGCGCCCGCCGGTGAGATGGTCGAGCGTGGCGAATACCCGGGCCACGTGGAACGGTTCGTAGTAGGTCGTCGAGTATGTCGCTCCCAAGCCGAGCCGATCGGTGGCCATGCCCATTGCCGTCAGCACCGTGACCGGGTCGAGCTTGACGCAGCGGATGCCCGCCTCGACGGTGTGCCGATGGTCGCCGCCGAACATGTCGGGCATCGCGAGCCGGTCGTCGAAGAAACCGAGGTCGAAGCAGCCGGCTTCGAGCACTTCGCCGATGTGTCGGTAGTAATCGAAGCTGGTCACGTCATGGCGAGCCTGGGGATGCCGCCAAGCCGCAGGGATCGTCGTGCAGTTCTGCGCCTGCAGGAAGCCCACCAGCACGATCTGGCGTTGCGCATTCACGCCTAGCGATCGTAGAGAGTCCCGCCGACCGGCGGGCCGGGTCGGCGGGATGCCAGACTCTCCGGCTATGCCGACTGAGCCCGCGGCTGGCGAGATCGCGCACGATGACATGCTCCGGGATCGGCTGACGGCGAACCTGGCTCGTCACGACGTGCGCCAGCACCCCGGTGAGGGGCGCAAGCACGCAGCCGTGGCGGTGATCGTGCTCGACAGTGACGCCGAGCGGCACCGAGCTGATCCGGTCATGGGCGGCATAAACGCCGAGCAGCGTCGTGAGATGCTCGCCGACATCCCCGGCGCGGAGAACGACCCCACGCTCACCGGCGATGTCGAGGGAACTGCGGGGGGCGCTGCAGTGCTGCTCACCCGGCGGGGCTCGCACCTGCGCGGCCATGGCGGCCAGTGGGCGCTGCCCGGTGGGCGAGTCGATGACGGCGAGACGGCACTCGAAGCTGCCATGCGGGAAGCCGCCGAGGAAGTCGGCTTGGAGCTCACGAGCGACGATCTGCTGGGCCGCCTCGATGACTACCCCACCCGCTCGGGCTATGTCATCAGCCCCTTCGTGTTCTGGCTGTCGGACGACCGTGATCCGGTAGCGAACCCCGCCGAGGTGGCGTCGTTACACCGAGTCTCGATGCGCGAGCTGACCCGCGATGACTCGCCGCGATTCGTGAGCATCCCCGAGAGCGATCGCCCCGTCGTCCAGATTCCCATCGGCGGCGACCTGATCCACGCACCCACCGGCGCCGTGCTCTACCAGTTCCGAGCAGTCGCCTACGACGGCCTCAACACCCGGGTCGACGAGCTCGAACAGCCAGTGTTCGCTTGGCGTTAGCCAAGCGAACCATCAGACCCAGTGCTTGGCGTTAGCTCGCCACATGCCGGCAGGTCGGCCGTGGTCCGGTCCCGGGCCAGCCGCTGGCTTCAAATGACAGGAAATTCAGCGACATAAGCCATCAATTGGCCGATTTGTTACCGAAATTTCGCCAAATTCATAGCCCTCCTGACGATGTGGCGCCGAAAGTGCGTCGTACGTTTCATTACAGAACCATTACAGGAGGACTGCAAAATGAAGACAAGGAGGTCTTCAGCTAGCCGCTTGCTCGCCGGTGCGAGCGCTCTGTTGCTGGTGCTCTTTCTTCCGTCGGCCCCCGCAGAGGCAGCGGACAACGGGGCCCGGCAAGAGGTGGTCCCTACCGTCACGATCACGGCCGGGGCGACCACTCACAACGAACCCGACGGCCCCATGAGCTTCACGCTCCACGCCAGCCCGGTCCCGGCGAACAATCTCGAGGTGCAGCTCGACTCCCGGCAGACCGGGGTGGTCTTCACCGACGCGATCGAGCGGTCGTTCACCGAGACGATCCCCGCTGGCGAGGCGTCGTACAGCTTCGACTTCATCATCGTCAACGATCTGGTGGTCGAACCCGTGGGCGTCGTGACGATCACGATCGCTGACAGCGAGGCAACGTACGAGGTTGGCTCTGAATCAGAGGCACAGACGGCGCTGATCGACGACGACGTGCCGATCACGGTCTCCTGGGATGCCTCTACCGTGCACGTCAGCGAGGCCGCGGGCAGTGTGACCGTCCCGTTCTTCATCCGGGTACACGATGGCAATACGCCCGGGACCTTCGAAGATGTCAATGGGCTCCATGAGGGTGTGGCGTTCCTTTATACGACAGCGCCGGTGACCGCGGACCCGACTGCGGATTTCGGATTCCAATCCCGGGTCTTCACGTTCGAGGTCGGTTCGTTCACGGTCGACTCCTCCGGCGACTACACGTTGACCGGCGAGATCGAGATTGAGATCACCGACGACACCGAGGACGAGCCGGGCGAGACGTTCGTCTTGTACTTCGAGTCCCCCCTGCCGCAGCCGCTCGACATCGGCGACACGGTGATCCCGACCGACCGAAAGACGATCGTGATCGCCGACAACGACGGCGTCAACAACCCGCCCCAGTTCGTCACTACGCCATCGGAACTCAGCATTCCCGAGGATGCCGAGGTCGGGACGCTCATCGGCGCTCCGTTTGAAGCGACCGATTACGACGGGCACGAGGTGACGCTCCTCTTCACCGGCGTCGAATCGGAATTCGAGCTCGATGCCGCGACGAAACAGATCAGGATTGCAGAGGAACTCGACTTCGAGACCGTGCCCGACTACGACCTCGAATTCGCAGCCGTCGACACCGCCGGAGGCGTGACATTCCACACCGTCAGTGTCGATGTGACCAACGTGGATGAACCCGGCTTGGTGGAGCTTGCACCGATGGCCCCCGAAGAAGGCGCAATGGTCGAGGCGACCCTGTCGGACGTCGACGGGCCCTCTGATGACATGACATGGGAATGGTCTGAGAGCGCCGCCCTGGACGGCAGCTTCGATCCCATCGACGGCCAGACCGAAGATCACTACATGCCCACGGTCGACGACGTGGGCATGTACCTGCGGGCCACAGTGACCTACGCAGACGGCGAGGGTGCTGGCAAGAGCGCTGACGCGACAACGTCCGAGCCGGTGACGGCCCGCCAGGATGAAGACAACAACCCGCCGCAGCCGCCCTGGCCGCCTCCGGACTTCTGCGGAACGCATCCCGACACAGTTGCGGACGCCTCGACGCCGCTCAGCGTGGCGGTTGGCGGCAGCGCGAGCGACGACTTCTGCGGAAAGGACGATGCCGACTGGGTGGCCGTTGACCTGGTGGCCGGGCAGGCCTACCGCATCGAGGGCACGTTCAACTCGACGGACGGCGAGCGCCGGATCTTCATCGCAGGAATGCACGACCCGGATGGGCAGCTCATCACCGGATCACATTCCTTCGACGGCAACCCATACGGCACATCCAATACCAGCGGCTACATCAACTTCCGGCCGACGGAGACCGGCACCCACTACATCGAGGTGGGCGACATGGGCTGGTTCCACTTCCGGTATGCAACCGGTCCGCTTAGCTGGGAGGTCGAAGTCCACGAGATCGACTTGCCGCCCGACGACGTCCCCGGGGTTGAACCGCTGACTCTCGAGTTCAACAACTACGGCCAGTTCGTTGACGAGTTCTTGGGCACCGTCAACACCCACGGCGACCGCGACACGTTCGCCATCGATGCCGTGGCGGGTCACACCTACTACATCCAGATGTACGAGCGGAACCGTTCAGGCATCTTCAACTGCATCCACGGGATCGCTTCGGCGGAGACACCTGACGAGCGCAGACCAGGTTCGCGCGAGTGCTGGCACGAGCCGGGTTGGAGGGTCAGTCGCTGGTTCTCGCCTGGCACCGGCGGGCGCTACCTGGTCACGATCGGTTCCGACAATGGCACGGGCGACTACCGGCTGCGCGTGCACGACACCACGGCTCGGCCACCGACAGCGCGGGATACGACGTTGCCCCCCGGCGACCTGGCGCAGGACACCGGCACCGAGGGACTGATCTACATCAACGACTCGTGGGTCACGGGTACGGCGGTATCGGGCGTCATCGACCTTGCGGGCGACAAGGACTGGTTCCGGGTCGAGCTCGAAGGAGGTCGGCGCTATCAGATCGACGCGCAGGGCGAGGGCAGCGGCGTCGGCACGCTGGGCAACTCCAAACTCTGGCTCCACGACGCGCATGGTCAGCGCATCTCAGGTGCCTTCGACGGCGGCAGCGGTTCGCACCTCGAGGCCCATCTGGTGCTCGAAGTCCCGACGTCCGGCACCTATTTCATCGCCGTGTTCGGATCCACCTACCACAGGGGCACTTATGCCCTGTCAGTCATCGACTTGGAGGACCTCTACACAACCCACCGCCCTAGCTAGGCACATTCGGCGCCGGCCCTGCACAAGCAGTCCCCATTGAGTGCAGGGCCGGCGCCTCGCGCCACAAGGCGTGCTCGGTATCAGCCGAGCACCGACATCGACGAGCCGTGGAGATCGCGCCTGCGGGAGAAGGTGCCCATGTCGATGTCGAAGCCGGTGTGTTTTCCGGTCACGACGACGGGGTCGGTGTCGTGGTCATGGCCCGCTTCCACAGCTCCGATCAGCTCGGCCATGCAGTGACCGGCTACCGCCGCGTTCTTGAACTGGTTCCCGCTGGTTCCGATGGCCACATAGAAGCCATCAAGCGACGTGCGGTCATAGATGGGGATCCAGTCGTCGGTCACGTCGTACACCCCGACGATTCCCCGCGGCTGGCGGGGCAGGCCAAGGTCCGGCATGCGCCGGGCGAACCGCAGGACGTGGGTTTCCCACTGCTCCCGGCTGAGATCCTGCGAGCAGTCATCGATCTCGTCGGTGCCAAGCCACTCGAAGTCCGTCGCGTCCAGCTCGAGGGAGCCGATGAGCATGTTGTTGCCTACCTCGGGCCGCACGTAGCAGCCGCAGTCAACGTCGGCCATGACCACGCCGTCATGCTCGAAGTCCGCGCCCGGCGGCGGGGGCACGTGGTACACCTCCTTGCGCAGCGGGCGCGTGGTGATGGACATGTCTGCGACGACGCCAGCGAGCTCGTTGACAGCGCTGCTGTGCGGTCCTGCGACATTCACCACGACCGGCGCCGCCACCTCGGTGCCGTCGGCCAGCACGACGCCTTCGGCCCGGCCGGCGCCAGCGATCCCAGTCACGGTCACGCCGAAGAGGAATTCGGCGCCGGCCAACTCGGCCGCCAGCCGCAGGTTGTGGGCGGCGAGTTGCGGGTCGCCGATGTAGCCGCTTTCGGGCGACCAGAGCGCGCCCCGCAGCTGCGAGGTCGGCTCGGCCCAGAATTGAGGATCGCCGAGCTGGCGGGGCGGGCCGAAACGGGACAGGTCGAGCGGGCCGAGCCGGGCGACGGTCTCGCCGCAATCCCAGATCTCGTAGGGAACGCCGAGCGCATCGAAGTGCGGGACCGGCAGCAGGTGATCCTCAGCGTCGCTGAGCAGGGTCACCATGCCGCACTGGCTGAACCCTGCGTAGCCGGCCTCGTCGCACGTCCCGGCGTGCTGCGGCCAGCGCAGCCAGTACTGCAGGCCCTCGTAGGCCATGGCAACTCCGGCCCGAGTTGAATAGGTGAAACGCACGATGGCCGACGAAGCGCTGGTGGAGCCTTGGCCAGCACCGGGGTTGCGGTCAACGCCCAGCACACGCCAGCCGCGCCGAGCCAGCTCGCAGGTGATCGCGGTGCCGATGACGCCCGCTCCGATGACGATGGCGTCGTAGCTCTGCTCGCTCGGACTCATGCCGCTCTGCCTGCCGTCGCACGAGTCCGGCAGCACTGCGGGGGCACTCTCGATCGTCGCACACCCGCCCTCTCAACCGATGCGCATCGGCTTGGCGATCGCTGCGGTGAGCACCTCCGGTTCGCCATCGGTCACCAACACGTCATCCTCGATGCGGATGCCGCCGAATCCCCGCAATTCTTCCACTCGTTCCCACAACACGCTCTCGGCGAATTTCTCGCGCCGAGCTGGATCGCACAGCAGCGCGTCGATGAAGTAGATGCCCGGCTCGACGGTCGTGACCATGCCGGGTTCGAGACCCCGGTCCGTGCGCAAGTACCGCAATTGCGGGTGATCGTTGCGCTCGTGGCCGGGCGGAAATCCGCTGGCGTCGTGCACTGACAAGCCCAGCAGGTGGCCGAGCCCGTGGGGGAAGAACAGCGCTACAGCGCCCGCAGTCACCAGTTCGGCCGGATCTCCCCGCAGCACTCCCATCTCGACGAGTCCCGCCCCCAACGTGCGTGCAGCGGCCAGGTGCACCTCGCGCCACTGGATCCCTGGGCGGCACATATCAATCGTCTGCTGCTGGGCGCTGAGCACCAGCTTCCACAGGTACTCCTGCTCATCGGTGGGGTCGGCGCCGACCACCATCGTGCGGGTCACGTCGCTGGCGTAACCGCCGAATTGCGCGCCGGCGTCGATCAGCAGCAGGTCGCCTGCCTCCACGGCGCGGGTCGCGGGGCGAAGCGGGTCGTCGCCCGCATAGACATAGTGCAAGTAGGCGCCGTGGGCACCCGATGCCACGATGCTGTCGTAGGCCACACGAGGCGCTCCAGCAGCAAAAAACTGCGCCTCCATCCCGATCTGGATCTGTCGTTCGGTCATGCCCCCAACGGCGTTGCGGTACACCCACTCAAAGCCGGCAGCGCTGGCTGCGGCGGCTCGCCGGATGTCGTCGAGCTCGGCTTCGTCCTTGGTCATGCGTTCGAGCGCGACGGCGGCGCTCAGCCGCAACACCGTTGCGGGGGGCGACGGGTCGGACTGATCGTCCGCCGCTGTGTCTTCCTCGGCCTCATCCGTTGACGTGGCCTCATCCGTTGACGTGGCCTCATCCGTGGACTCAGCCTCGTCATTCGAGGCGGCAGACACCACCTCGGGCATCGCAGCACCGGCGCCCAATTCGATGAGCGTGCGGTCGCTGCGCTGCGCCAGCCAGTCCTCCAGCTCGTCGAGCGGCCGGCCGACGGGCGTCGGCGGCTGCTCCCACACGAGCCGTTCGGGACTGAAGCGGGGCCCGAACAACTCCCACTCGCCGGCTGCGGCGTCGAAGGCCAGCGTCGTGCCGGGAGAACCCACCGCCGTCAGGTAGGCCACATCGGGATGCGGCAGGAATGCGAAGTGCTGATCAGTGCCCGACCAGCTCGCCGGCTCGCCCGCACGAAGGAGCACAACCTCGTCGGTCAGCTCCCAGCGCTTGGCCACTCGCGCCCGCCTGTGTGCCAGCGCTTCGTCAGAAGGCTTCACGCGGCGCACCCTAACGCCGCGAGTGCGCCCTCCCCGCGCGATCTCTAGGTTCTTGCCGTGTGACCGAAGAAGCCCCACCGGAACCCGATATCTCGCCGCTGCTCGCCCAGGCCCTCGCCGCCCACGACGCCACGCTTGACGAAACTCGCCCCACCGCAGTGGCTCGCCAACACGCTCGTGGACGCTGGACTGCCCGCGAACGGATCGCCGCACTCGTCGACCCCGGAACGTTCGTTGAGTACGGGCAACTCGCACAGCCTCAACGGCGCTCGCTCGGCGACGCTCCCGCGGACGGCCTGGTGATGGGCGTCGGGCTCGTCGACGGCGTTTCCGTGTGTGCCTTCACCTACGACTACACGGTGATGGGCGGCAGCCAGAGTCCCCGCAACCACCGCAAGATGGACCGGATGATGGAAGTGGCCGAGCGGAACCGCTGGCCGATCATCTTCTGGTCTGAAGGCGGCGGGGCCCGTGCCAGCGAGTTGCACTACGACGGCGGCACGGTGACCACGTTCGTACAGCTGGCGCGGCTGTCGGGGTTGGTGCCGATCGTCACCATCCTGTCGGGACCGAGCTTCGCCGGCCAGGCGAACATCGCTGGCACATCCGATGTCATCATCGCAACCAAGGACTCGACGCTGGGACTGTCGGGCCCCCCACTCGTGATGTCGGCGACCGGCGAGATGCTCACGCCCGAAGAGCTCGGGCCGATGTCGATGCATGAACGAATCGGCACCGTCGAACTCGTCGTCGGGGACGAAGCTGCCGCACTCGACGCTGCGCGGAAGTACTTGTCGTACTTCACCGGAATCGCGGCACCGTCGGCAATGACCGCACCTGACCAGACGCGGCTGCGCACGATGGTGCCCGAGAATCCCCGGCGTGCATACGACATGCGCAAGATCGTGGCCACGCTGGCCGACGAGGGCTCGGTCATGGAGCTGCGGCCGACATTCGGCCGTTGCCTTTCGACATCGCTGTGCCGCATCGAAGGGCACGTCGTGGGCGTGCTTGCGAACAACCCGATGTTCGGTGCAGGTGCTATCGACGCCGAGGGCTCGGCGAAGTTCTCCCGCCACGTCGAACTGTGCAATGCCTACGACATCCCGCTGTTGTTCGTGTGCGACACGCCCGGCTTCATGATCGGCACTGCAGCGGAGGCAACTGCTCTGGTGCGCCACAGCGCTCGGACGCTGATGGCGCTGAGCGCAGCCGACGTGCCAATCCTGACCGTGATCCTGCGAAAGGCGTACGGGCTGGGGTACTACGCCATGGGCTCAGACGCGCTGGCGCCCGACTTGATCGTCGGGTGGCCGACCGCCGAGTTCGGTGGCATGGGCCTCGAGGGAGCCGTGAACATCGTGTACCGAGACGAACTCTCCTCGGCACCCGACGACGCAGCGCGCCGGGAGATCCGGGAGCAACGGGTCGCGGAGTGGAAGGAGCGCAATACCGGGCTGGAGTTCGCCAGGTCGTTCCTGCTTGACGACATCATCGACCCGGCCGACACCCGGGACCTGGTCGCACGGCTGCTCGCAACCCTGCCGCCGCGCCCGCCGCGCGACGGGCGCAAGCACCCGATTGATCCCTGGTGACAGATCGATCACGCATCGTGACGGCGGGCGCTATTGCTGTTGTTGCTGCTGCTGGTCGCCTTGATGGGCCGACGGCTGGGCCAGTTCTGCCGGGGAGCCCACTGCGACGCGAGCCTGGCGCCGGATCGGCTCGGTGACCATCGAAGGCGGCGCCGTCGGCTGGGCCATGATCACCTCGGCCTCAACCTCAGCTTCCGCCACGCCGTTGAAGACGCCGCGCACCGGAGGGACGTCGTTGTAGTCACGACCGTGGCCGATCACCACGTGGCGCTCGCCAACGGCCCCTGCGTTGGTGGGGTCGAGCGCGTACCAGCCGAGCCCCGGCACGGCGGCCTCGATCCAGGCATGCGTCTGCACTGAGACTGCTGCCGGGCTTGGATCAGCGTGCTGCACGACAAACATGTCCTCGCCGGCGAATCGCTGGCCCGCGTCAAAGCCGTCGCTAGAACCGCTCCCATCGCCGCTGCCAGCCCCAGCAGCCGAATCGCTCCCGTCCTCGGCAGCGTTCGGGCGAGTCTCGGGGGGTCGCGTCTCGTCGAGCGCGAACAGGTAGCCGGACACATAGCGGGCAGGGATGCCGACGCAGCGCAACATGCCTACGGCAAGGTGGGCAAAGTCCTGGCACACACCCCGACCACCGTCGATCAACTCCTCGAGCGTCACCCCGATCGAGGTCGCGCCGCGCTCGTAGGTCAGCGTGGTGGGCACCGCCTGAACGATCCCGAGCACCTGCTCACGCACGTCATCGGCAGCCGAGCGGATGGCCCATGAGGCCACCTCGTTGATGAGATCTCCCCACTGCACGTGTTGCGAAGGCGCCAAGTACTCCACATGTTCGTTGAGGAACTGCTGATCACCGAGTCGCTCGCAGCTCACCGGCTCAGGCGTGGCCTCGATCGCCGTCGTCTCCACCGACGCCTCTGCCACCACCAGCAACTCTTCGTGGGGCGCACGCACCCCGAGATGGTCAACCGTGGTGCCGAAATAGTCGCGATTCGCAAGCACACGCGTCGCCGGCGTTGTAGTCAGCCGGTACGACAGCAACTGTTGGCGCAGGTCGTGGCGCGGACGCACGCGGATCTCGTTTTGCGACTCCGTCACCGGCTCCGCATATTGGAAATGCAACCGGTAAGCGATGTCGAGCCTCACAACGCTGCATCCCCGCCATCACCCGGGCGCACAAATTGCGCATGCACCTCGACCAGGCCCGAACCAGCGATCGTGCTGGCGTGCACGTCAGTCGCAAGCGTGGCCAACGCCGTGCCCAGCTCGGACAACTCGGTCTCGGGCTCTTGCGCCAGCGAACCGTCGAGTTCTCCGTACTCCAGGTGCGCTCGCAGTGCCCCAGCGCGGTGACGCGGCGTCGCAACCGCACCTGCTGCCGCCGCCAGATCCTCGAGTCGCTGCTCTACCCGCCCCAGATACCACAGCACCGATCAGGGCAGATCGGCGTGCTGGAGCAGGAATCTCGCCACCGCAGCCCAACTCGGCGAGTGGCCGATCTCGCGGCGGGCCGCCTGCAGCGAATGGGTGAACGCCAGCAGCCGGTTGCCATCGAACACGTCGCCGCCGGTCTGCTCCCGTGTTCCGGCGCTGACCGCTTTGGCGCACGGATAGCGCCGAGCAGTCCGGGCACGCCCAGCGTCGAATCGGGCCGGAACGACTTGGTCATCGCCGCACGGTTCTCGATGACGTAGCTGATCCCGCTGGGGTTGCGCAGGTTGTCCTCCAGCACCCGGTACTGGCCCTCGACGTCACGAACCAGGTCGATGCCGGCGATCACGCAGTGGGCATCGTGGGGCACGCTGATCCCGAACGCGTTGCGTTCGAACCCCGCCGACGACCGCACGAGCCAGGCAGGCGCAATGCCGTCGGCTAGGTCCGCTCGGTGCCCGTTGCATCGCCGTAGACAGTGAACGTGATGCCTTGGCGGCGGAACTCCTCCTCGATGATGCGTTCCCGGCGCCGCAGCTCGGCCGCGTCCATGCCCGAGAAGCGCTGCACGATCGCCTCGTACAGCGGCCTGATCGTGCCATTGCGCTCGAACGCCTCGTCAAAGGCGAGGGCCTCGGCATCAGGCCTGTGCAGCTCCGCCATGGCCCATTTGATAGCGCGTCCAACTCTGGACTTGTGTCAATTGAGGGCGCATCCGTCTTCTAGGCAGGGACGGCCAGCGTTTGCTCCAGCATGTCGATCGTTTGCATGGCCCCGAGGCACTGGCTGACCGAAGCGTTGGGCTCGCGGCCCTCGAGCACCGCCGAGATGAACTCTCGGTCCTGCAGTTCGATGCCGTCGTTGGAGACTGCCGCCCCTGAGAGGTCCACCGGATTGTCGTAGCCGTCGACAAGGTCGTCGTAGCGAGCGATGTAGGTGCCGTTGTCGCAGATGTAGCGAAAGAACGTCCCGAGCGGACCGTCGTTGTTGAACGACAGCGACAGCGTGCACAGAGCGCCCGACGGGACGTTCATGCCGATCGTCATGTCCATGGCGATGCCCAACTCAGGGTGCATCGGCCCTTGCTGCGCCCATCCGGCAGTTATCGGCTCCCCCGTCTGGTAGCCGAATAAGTCGACGGTATGGCACGAGTGGTGCCACAGCAGGTGATCGGTCCATGTGCGGGGCTTGCCCATCGCGTTTCGGTTCTCGCGCCTGAAGAAGAAGGTCTCGACAACGAGGTGCTGCAGCTTCAACTCACGCCTGGTGATGCGCTCGTGGATCCACTGGTGACTGGGATTGAAGCGGCGGGTATGACACACCATCGCAGTGAGGCCCGTCTCATGCTGAACTCGCACCAGCTCTTCGCTGTCGGCGAGATTGTCGGCCATCGGTATCTCGACCAGCACGTGCTTGCCTGACCGCATGGTCTCGATGGCCTGAGCAGCATGAAGCGGCGTCGGCGTGGCCAGAATCACGGCATCGGCGTCGAGCGTGAGGGCCTGAGACAAGTCGGTGGTCCAGCGGTCAATCTCGAACTCGGCAGCAAACGCCTCGGTGTCTTCTGCTACGCCTCCCGACAGAGCCACTACCTCAACATCGTCGATGCGACGCAGTGCGGCAATGTGCCGGCGCCCGATCGCGCCCTCTCCGGCAAGGATGATCTTCACTGCGCTCCCCTGCTCGCAACGGCGGGGCAGACCCTAGACGGCGGCTGCGGTGGGCCCAGGAGCCCTCAGACCACTAGTGCGCGCTCGTCCACTAGGCGGGCTGACACCCGCGCCACGCGCGTGCGCACTGTGGCGAGATCAGCCGCCTCAGCATTGGCCGCTGCAGCGCCGGCGAGGGCTTCGCCAGGTCCGTGCTCGGCAGGGTCCCGGAAGAGCCCCAGCCGAGCCGCAGACTGTGGACCGCTGCGACCTGTGCATGCACGACTGGGTCGCCCGGCGACCGGTCCAAGGTGCGGCTCAGGACCCTGACCATTTCGGTGATGACGGGAGATGAGGAAGGGTCGCTGCCGGGCCACGCTCCCGTCATCGCAAGATGGCCGAGCGTCCTCCATAGCGGCGGGCGCACCTCAGGGTCGGCGAGCACCGGGAAACGCTGCCCGCCGTCCATTCCGACCAGTACGAAACGTCCCGCTTCCCGGCGAATCGTCGAGGCGGCCAGGGCTTCCTTCGACCCGAAATAGTGGTGGATCTGCCCGTGGTTCACACCTGCGGAGGCAACAATCTCCTTCGCTGTCACATCCGCGGGTGACCGATCTGCGAGCAGATCGCGAACCGCGTCCAGCAGGCGCGCCTGCACCGCTTCTGGCCCGCGCCCTTGTGGTGCCGCTGCCGGGGGTGGCTCGTTGCGTGCAGGCGGAAGCTCGGCGACGTTGACCACGGCCGGCAAGGATCGATCCACGATCCGCATCGAGCGTTCGGCCAGCTCGAGCCGCATGGCTCGGCGGTCGAGCCCGAATTCTTCAAGTGACACCTCGAAGACATCGCGAAACACCCACCAGCCACGCTGGAGCGCATATACGGCCGCGACTTCGGCGATCACATCGATCGAGTCACGCGACTCGCCGGCGTCGGCGGCCCGGTTCTCGATCATGGCGGCAAAGAGCGGCGAGGGCTCAAAGGGAGGCTGACGCCAAGCGTCAGTCGATGCGAGATATGCGAGTTGCAAATCGTTGTATCAAATAGTTGCAAAATGCCGAATGACATCGAGGATCAGCCGGAGTGGTCGGCCCGGCTGCGGTCCCGCTAGCGACTGAGACGGTCAAGCAAGCGCCACTTTGTCGACCCATCGCTCGCGGTCGCGGCTCTACGAGCTGCACCGTGGCGCCTCAAGCGTGACCTAGAGCTGCTCGGACTCCTGTTCGAATCACTGGCGATCCGAGACCTCCGGGTGAACGCACGGCCTCTCAGCCGAAGTCGTAGAGCGTCTCGGGGTTGGTGGCCAGGATCCGGTTTCGGGTCTGCTCGTCGGGGGCGAACGCAGCCAGCACGTCCACCAGGTCGCCGTCGTCGGGCATGTGCCGCACGTTGGGATGGGGCCAGTCGGTGCCCCACAGGATCCGGTCGGGTGCCACAGCGATGAGCGCCTGCGCGTAGGGCACGACATCGTCATAGGGCGGAGTCCCGCCGGCTGTGAGCCGTTCTGCACCGGACACCTTCACCCAGGCGCGCTCATCGCACATCAGCCCGAGCAGGGCTGCGAATGGCTCCTGTCCCGCCCCAGCCGCCGCGTCCACCCGGGCCATGTGGTCGATGACATAAGGGCACGGCATGCGGTCGAGCAGCCAAGCGTAGGTCGGCAGATCCTTCGCGTCGAAGTGCAGCACGATGTGCCAGCCGAAGGGCTGCACCCGGTCCACAAGCCGCCAGAACACGTCGAGGTCGGGCGCACCACCGAGGTGGGCCACGAAGTTGAAGCGGGTTCCTCGCACGCCTGCGTCGTGCAACGCTGCGATGTCGGCCTCGCTGAACGACTCGTCGATCATCGCGACGCCCGCATAGCGGCCCTTGCCCCGCACGAGCGCATCCACCATGGCCGCGTTGTCGGTGCCGTGGCAGCTTGCCTGCACAAAGACCGCCCGCGACAACCCCAAGCGCTCCTGCAGCACCTCGAAGTCGTCGATGCCGGAGTCGGGCGGGGTGTAGGTGGCCTCGAGCGCGAAGGGGAACCGGTGCGCAGGCCCGAAGATGTGGCAATGCGCATCGGTCGCGCCGGGCGGTGGCGTGAACGCTGCCGGTGCGTGCGGCGAGGGATGCGGCGGCAGGATCGTGGGTTGCATCAGGAGCCCCGGGGAATCGCTGCGCTGCTCGGGAAGACAACACCGTCGAACAATTTTCGGGCTGTGCGGACGATGCCTGAGCGCCCCACGACCGGGCCGTCCGGACCGTCCGCGAGCTCCACCTGTGCGGCGAAAATGCCCGTCGGGTGCTCCATCTGGACGAGAACCGGGTCAGTTCGGGGCCCCAGCAACTCCGAGCCGGTGCCGCCGGGCAGCCGCAGTGCCGTCGCCACGCTGACCGCGCCCAGCACACCGATGGCGTCATGGCAGCGGTGCGGGATGAATGTCCGCGTGCAGATGCTGCCGCCCGCTCGGGGTGCCGACACCAGCGTCATCTTCGGCACCGTCGTTCCGCTCACGTCGCCGAGGTTCATCAGCTTGCCCGCCTGACAACGGATGCTCTCGAGCCGCTCCCGGAACGGCTGATTGGCTTCCAGCACCGCTGGATCCTCGTCTCCTGCGATCTGGAGATCTGCCGCCCGCAGCACCACGGTCGGCATGCCGTTGTCCACACAGGTCATCTCGACGCCGTCGATCACGTCGGCCGCCGCGCCGGTCGGCAGCAGCGCGCCGCATGTCGAGCCGGCAGTGTCTGCGAAGTCCAGGCGAACCTCCGCTGCGGTGCCTGGCACTCCCGAGATCGCCGTCTCGCCGTCATAGACTGGACGGCCTCTGTCCAGCGGAAACGTCGCCGTTGCCAGCGAGTCGCTGTTCACCATGCGGATGCGCACCTGCGCCTGCGTACCCGAAGCGGCGATCAGGCCCCGCTCGATGGCGAAGTGCCCGACGCCGGCCAGCAGGTTGCCGCAGTTCTGCCGGTCGCTGACCGAGCCATCCTCGACGCCGACCTGCAGGAACAGGTAGTCCACATCAGCCTCGGAATCCTCGGACCGCGACACCACGGCCACCTTCGAGGTCAGCGGATGCGCCCCGCCGATGCCGTCGATCTGGCGCGGGTCGGGCGAGCCCATAATCCGCGCCAGCAGCACATCGCGCTCGTCGGGATCGTCAGGCAACTCGTCGGCCATGAAGTACGCACCCTTGGATGTGCCGCCCCGCATGACCATGCAGCGCACGCCTGCCGACATCGCTCCGATGCTATGACCCGTGACGCGTTACTCCGCAAGGATTCCGGAAGGCCTGCTCACGCCTCGGAAACGTTAATGCAGGAACCACAATCGATCACTTCGATCAGCACCTGGCGCGGTCCGTAGTCCAACCGGACTCCCTCGGCGTCGAGGAACTCCTGCATTTCATGGCGCTCCTTCCCGACGGCGAGGTACGCCTTGGGAGCGCTCGGCGCGCCCGCCTGGCCGAACTCGTCATGGAGGACCCGAAGACCTTCTTGGAGCTGATCTCCAAAGCGAGGCCACGGCGCGATACCGAGCTTGAGCTCCACTGCTGCGGCGATGTTCCGTTCAGGCAGCACAGCGATCACTGCGAAGTCGCACATTTTCGTGTCCTCTGACCGACCCGCAGTTGCCCTGTATGCCGCTCGGTCTTCATCGATCTTGAGGCGCGATTGGCACAAACAGTCATCTTGGTCACAGATAGTGACCTCGCATTGGACATCACCCGGAGTGTCATCATCGAAGAGAGTGGCATCGCCCCAATCGCGTGCGCCTACCGCCAACAATCCCCTGCGGACGACACAGACGGGACAATCGGCCAGCTCACACGGAGGCACGCCGGCACCGGCGGCCATCTAATCGACCGGGACTTCGAGCAGGGGATTGATCGTGCCCGCCGTCTCGATGTGCATCTCTCTCATTGCGCCGGTGAAGACACCTTGGTTGATGCCGTCGCTTCGGTCGACCGCAATCGACTCCGCGACACACCCGCCCTTGCCACGCGAAAACCACAGCGCACGAACGTCAGCAGGGTCGATGGAAGGCGTCGGCAACATGTCGGGTGGCGACGGAAGTTGTGCCAGCGCGTGGGCGCGTATGTGGTTGTTGAGCTGGCCGACGAAGAAATTGGAATGCGTGGTCAGTATGACCGTGGTGCCAACAGTGGCAAGCTGCGCCAAGAATGAGGCGACCTGGCGCTGAACCTCAGGGTGCAAATGCGCCTCCGGCTCGTCGATCGTCAAGCAGTGCTCGCTGGCAAGCCGATGCTTGACCACGAGCAGCAGCGGCGCCAACTCGGACAACATCGACGAGGCCTGCGCCAGCGGGAATCTGCCTTCAGGTGTCACGGCGATAATCGCGGGAATGTCCCAGCCTTCGTCTTCGAGTTCGATCGAAGCGCCCAGCTGTTGTTCGAAGGAGGCGGCGAGCCCGGCCAACTCGGAACCAGGCGTTCCCGCGGGCGATGGAGTACCGGTCAATATGACGTGTCCGAGCAAGTCGATAGTTGTGCGGGTCATATGTGGGTCGCGAGGCTGCCTTGACGGAAGATGCGTCATCTGTCTGAGAGCCCGACTCACGAGCACGCGGCCGTTCTGAACGATGCCGCCTCGCTCGGCAGGAAGATGCACTGCTTCCACCGGACAGCCGGCGAGAAGGATTGCTCGGCCGGCTGCAATCAACAGGCGCCAACAAGCGTTCGTGATGTCGGCAGGCTCAGGTTCGGCACCGATGCGCTCGGGCGACAGGAACCGCATCGCGAAGCCCAAGTTGCCGTCATCGAGTAGCTGAGCGAGCCATGCGCTCACGCTCGGAGGCGCTACCTCAATGCCGTCGCTATCGATGTCCTCGCTATAGGTGTCATCGGAATCGAATCCGACGAGAACCGACCAGGACATGCCCATGGCATCTTCATTCTCAGCGACGCGGACGAATGAGTCGGGAGCGGGACCCGTGAGGGTCCGGCGGCGCAGCGCGCTGGGAGTGGTTCCGTACGCACTTGCAACCCCGTGCCGGATCTCGTTCCCAAACGACCTCAGAAGGTCGGTCGCAACCGCTTCGAGCCACCGCATCGTGCTCTTGTCGGGTTGAAACTCCTTCGCTAGACGCGCTTGATCCTGACTGCTCGCAAGGGGCAGGAGCTTGGCGATCAGGTCTCGAAACTGGTCCGGGATCTCGTCAAAGTCTCGCCGAGCTGGTGCATTGGATGCATCGGCGGACGCGGCGACGCGGTGAAGCACAGTGGCAAAGAAGCTCTTACCCGTATTGTTCTCGCCGACGAGCACATTGAGGTCAGCGAGTTCGATCCGGGCCGACTCGAGTGGGCCGAGATTGTGCACCTCGACGGAAATGCCCATGAGGTCAGAGTGCCCGTGGACATTCTGGAACCGGTTAGCTCAGGCGCTCGATGCGAGGCGCCGGTGCCTGCCAGCCGCTGCACGGTTGACCGGCCGGCATCGAACTGCAGCGTCATGTCGCCGTAGCGCACGAGCACACCGGGGCCTGCGCGTTCAGCGTCAGGGATAGGGGAACCCGTCCCGGTGACGATGACCTCAGCCGTCATGACGTGATTCTGCTCTTCGTGATTAATCGACCCACTCCACACCGAGTTCGACGAGCTTCTGGCGCAGCCCGTACATGTCGAGCCCCAATTCCCCGGCTTGCAGGCGAGCCCGGCTGCCTTTTTCGTTGGCGAGGCGGGCGTTCGATTGGTCAAGTGCCCATGCGGCCTCGCCCCGCGGCACGGCAACGACGCCGTCATCGTCGGCGCAGATCACATCACCCGGATTGATGATCACGCCATTGATGCTGATCGGCACGTTGACTGAGCCTGGCGTGTTCTTGACCGTGCCTTCGCACGACACGTGCCGGGTCCACACGGCGAAGCCCATTGCCCGCAGATCCATCGTGTCGCGGACCCCGGCATCCATCACGAGTCCCACCACGCCGCGAGCCATGAGCGACGACGCCAGCAGGTCGCCGAACATGCCATGTGTCGACGGCGCCGTGTTGGTGACGACCAGGATGTCGCCCGGCTCGCACACGTCGACCGCCGCGTGAATCATGATGTTGTCGCCTGGGTGGGACATCACCGTCACGGCTGAACCTGCCACCTTGATGCCCTGCTGGATGGGCTGCAATTCAGGACCGAGGTAGCCGCGGCGGCCGATGGCTTCGTGCACGGTGGCCGTGCCGGCCTCGCCCAAGCCCGCGATGTTCGCTGAATCCGTCCGTTCGATCGTGCGGATGACAACGTGTCGAGCAGCCATCAGTCCTCCTGGCCTGCTGTCTGAGCGATTTGCTCTTGGGCTTCCAGCGCGCCGGCCAGGCGTGGGTACACCCGCAAGGCGTTCTCACTGAAGATCATGCGGCGGGCCTCATCGGTGAGATCGGCCGCGTCGATGTAGCGCTTGGTGTCGTCGAAGTTGAATCCCGTGGTCGGGTCGATGCCCCGCACGGCCCCCACCATCTCGGACGCGAACAGGATGTTCTGTTGGGGAATCACTTCGACAAGCACGTCGATGCCGGCCTGGTGGTACACGCAGGTGTCAAAGAACACATTGCCCAGCAGCAACTCATCGAGCGGCTGAAGGCCCCTGTCCTGCGCCATGCCACGGAATCGGCCCCAGTGGTACGGCACTGCTCCCCCGCCGTGAGGGATCACGAACTTCACGTCGGGATGGTCGACGAACAGATCGGACATCATCATCTGGACAAATGCCGTGGTGTCGGCCCCGAGGTAGTGCGAACTGGTCGTGTGGAAGTTCGGATTGCAGGTATCGCTGACGTGGATCATCGCCGGCACATCGAGCTCTGTCATGGCCTCCCACAGCGGCCACCAGTAACGGTCGCCCAGAGGCGGGCCGGTCCAGAAGCCGCCGGAGGGATCGGGATTGACGTTGCAGCCGACGAAGCCCATCTCGGTGACGCAGCGGCGCAGCTCGCGCACCGAGCCGTCGATCGGAACACCGGGTGACTGAGGCAGCTGGCAGACCGGTACGAAGTTCTCCGGGAATAGATCGCAGACCCGGCGGATGAGCTCGTTGCAATGCTCGGACCAGAACCGCGACGTGTGCTCGTTGCCTTCGTGATGGCCCATGGCTGAGGCCCGTGGCGAGAAGATGGTGAGGTCCGAGCCGCGCTCGCGTTGCAGGCGCAGCTGGTTCTGCTCGATGCTCTCGCGAATCTCGTCGTCGCTGATGTCGAGCACACCCTTAGTGCCGACGTGGGCCGGGTCAGCTTCGAAGCCGGCGCGCTGGGTGGCGCGGTAGCCGCCAAGTTGTGGAGGGGCTGTGGTGTAGTGGCCGTGGCAGTCGATGATCACCCTGGCCTCCGCGGCCCGGTTCTGGCGGCGCTCCGGCAGCACACTTCGCCGAGCGCTTCGGGGGGCGACTTCAGTCGCTGGCATGATCGTAGGCGAGTGTTCAGGTCGGCCCCCCTGAACGCCACTCACGGTCGCAGCCGGTGCGGCATGCTGTGCGCCCATCTAGCGGCGGAAGAGGCAAGGACCATGGCAGATCCCACAGCAGTCCCTAACACGGTTATCGAGGTGAACGGGCTTCGATTCACCGTCGATACCGCGGGCCCGGCTGAGGGACCCGCAGTCCTGCTGTTGCATGGCTTTCCTCAGACTCGCCACACCTGGCGTGCCGAATTGACCGCACTTGCGGCGGCGGGGTACCGGGCATGCGCGCCCGATCAGCGTGGCTACTCCGCAGGTGCCCGCCCCGACGGCATCGACAACATCTCGAGCACCCAGCAGGCACCCGCGCCGCCCCAGTCGTTGCTCTAGTCGATTCCCATTTCCGGGCGTCAACCACTTCGTCACCGACGAAGCGCCCGGCGCTTTCACCGAGCTGTTGCTCGATCACCTCGCCGAGCATGGGTGAACTCCCACGCCTAGACCGGCACCGATTGTGTGGGCGATACTGGACTCGAACCAGTGACCTCTGCCGTGTGAAGGCAGCGCTCTAACCATCTGAGCCAATCGCCCGTGGGCCGACGATGATAGGCGTTGCCGGAACCGGCGAGCGCACGACGGTCCACAGGAAGGCAGCTCGGTGAGCACAGACTCGTACCACACCGCACCAGATCGGTTGGCGCCCCCACCGCCGGGCTGCCCGGTGCACGAGAGCTGGTCGCCTCTCAGCGATGAGTACCTGGCCGATCCGTACCCCATCGCCAACCAGTTGCGTGAGGATCACCCGGTCTTCTACGCCGCCGAGATGGGTCACGTGGTGGTGACACGCATGGCCGACATCGAGGCCGTGTTCATGGACCCCGACACCTATGCCTCATCCAATGTGCAAGACCCCATCTTCCCGCTGGCTTCGGAGGCGGCCGAAGTGCTGTCCGCCCCGGACTACAACCCCCAGGCGGTCATGTCGAACCGGGCCGAGCCCGACCACGGGCGAATCCGCGTCCACACCCGCGGCGGGTTCTCGGTACGTCGGCTGCGCACGCTCGAGGACTACATGCGCTCCCGGGCCGCCGAGTTGATCGACGAGATGGTGGCTGGCGAACGGCCAGCTGACTACGTCAAGGCCGTGGCATTCCCGCTGCCAGCCGAGATCGTGTTCCGCTTCATCGGTTTCCCGCCCCAAGACGACCTGATGCTCAAGTCGTGGTGCGTCAACCGCAAGGCTTTCGCCTGGGGCAAACCCACGGCCGCCGAGCAGGCCCACATGGCCGAAGGAATGCTGGCGTACTGGCGCTACTGCCGTGAATTCGTGGCCGAGCGCCATCGCAACCGCACCGACGACTTCTGCTCGGAATTGCTCGACGCCCACGACGCCGATCCGGATCCCGAAGGCGGCACCGGCCTCACCTACCGAGAAGTCGAGTCGATCATCTACGGGATCTCATTCGCCGGCCACGACCCGGTCACCAACTTGCTGTGCAACACGCTGCGCTGCCTGCTGCCTCGGCGCGACCAATGGGACGCCCTGTGCGCCGACCCGTCGCTCATTCCCACGGCAGTCGAGGAAACCCTGCGATTCGACTCCAGCCAGGTGGCCTGGCGCCGGGTGACCACACGTGACACCGAGCTTGGCGGGGTGCAGTTGCCGAAGGGCACGCGGGTTTTCCTGAACTTCGCAGCGGCGAACCGCGAGCCGTCTGCGTTCGCCGACACCGACAGCTTCGATGTCAACGGCTACGACTTCAACCGACCCGACCCGCACCGCCACATCAGCTTCGGCAAGGGCATCCACTTCTGCCTGGGAGCGAACCTGGCCCGGATGGAGGCTCGGATCGCACTCGAGATCCTGACCCAGCAGGTGTCCTCGCTGCGGCTGCCGCCCCAGGACTACTGGTCGTTCCCGAACATCACCTTCCGGGGTCCCGAGGAACTCTGGCTCGACTGGGACTGAAATCGGCCAGCATCGACAACCGCAGGTGCCGCGGCTCGCCTGCGACCGCGCATGTGCGCATTGTTCATTGTCACCCTCGACAAGGACATCGGTTAGAACCATCACGGCTGGTTGGCGGCGCCCGGGGTTGGGCTGTCCACGGTCTGGAAATCGCCGGTGACGTCGGGCACGCGGGCGTAGCTCTGGCCCTCGGCGGACTGGCCCTCCTTCCAGTCGACACTGTCTACGTGGGTGCCGTCCAACCGCCAGATGCCCAGTTCCTCGTCGCCGCCCAGGGCGAAGCCGGGCCAGGCGTCCTTGTCCAACCTGAACTGCATGTACGCGCCCGGCCCGATGGTCGTGCCGGCCGGGAAGGCGACCCGCTTACCGGCGTCCGTGAGGCTGTCGGCCACCTCGAAGCCGTCGAGCGCTATCGGGTCGGGCGATGGGTTGTGCAGCTCGAACCAGTCCAGGGGGTCGCCCTTCGCGGCTACCTCGTTGATGACCAGGCCACCGTCCACCGGTGCCGTGCCGGGGTCGGCGCCCTCGCCGTCCGGGGCGTCGGGGCCGTCGCTGGGAGCCAGGGAAGATCCGTATACGCCGGAAAAGGTGCCGACGATGGCTGCGCCGGGTGTCGTCCCCGCCGTCGACAGTTCAAGCACACCCTCGGTGAAGGGCGAGAACCAGTCCGGCGTCGACGCTCCGGGCGGGATGGACCATATTCCTCCCGCGATGGCGTCTGCGCCGATGACCAGCGTGGCTCCCGCCGCCAACAGGTCCAGTTCCACGGCCAGCGTCATCCCGGAGACGGAGCCGTCGTCGTTGAGTCCCGCAACGACGATCGACGCGGGCTTGTCAACCTCCGGAAGCAGGACACTCTCCTGCGGGCTGGAGTGACCGGCTGAAACTCCCACGCGCTCGGTCGATTCCTCGAACCCGTTCAGCATCAGGTTGTCGATCGTCCCGTTCTCCAGGGGGTTGGGACTCAGGTTGCTTCCCCAGGTCGTCTGGAAGGTGACGTCCAGGGTTCCCGACTGGGCAACAGGCGGGATGTACGCCGGCTCGGGCCAGTCGGGCGGCGTGGGCGTCAGGTCTGCGAGGATTTCGCCTCTGCGCTTCAGGATGAACTTGCGCACCCGCTCGGTGTCGGCGGCGGCGGTCGCTTTGTCCTCTGGGAGGGCGTGCTGTTGCACGATGGCGGCCATGTTGTCCACTGCAGCCAGCAGCTCGTCCTCGGCCCAGACGGTGTCCAGGATCTCGGTCAGTCGGGCGGCGTATTCGACCCGCCAGTCGGGGTTGTTGTACAGGCGGTTCGGGATGGCCGTGAGGGCCAGCACCGACGGGGGCGGGTTGGAGATGTTGTCGAAGGGATTGGGGTCGTCCTTCAAGTGGAAGGTGTCGTCGGTGCCCCACGGTATGAACACGAAGGGGCCGTTGGGCTCCCGGTAGAAGTGATAGTTGTTGCGGTCGCCGGCGTACCCGTCCCAGTGCCCCACCAGCACCTCCGTCGCCCAGAACGAGAGGAACCGGTCCAGGTCCACGATCTCGCCCAGCGCCTCCAGGCCGGCGTCTGAGGGGTCCCCCAGGGCCGCCACCATGGCGTCGATGTCGGACCAGTCGGCGGCGTCTTCGTTGGTCTTCTTCTCTATCGTGCCGCGGTATTCCGGTGTGAAGTCGCTGACCGTACCCTCGTACAGGTTGCCCGCCGCGCTCTCGAAGTGGCGTGACAGGAACGGGGCCTTGATTTCCTCGACGTGGACGTAGAGCCCCAGGTTCTTTCCGTTGACCGACACGGTGGCGAAGTTGCAGCGCGGCGCGGGACTGCCGGCGGCGGCGAAGACCCGGTACGACAGGCAGGTGTTGATCATCGAGGGGTCCTGGACGCTGTTGTTCAGGGTCATCCGCTCCATGACCCCGCCGAGCGACTGGTCGTCCACGTACTTGTCGAAGCGGAGCTTGAGGGCCGGCTTCGTGTCGCTCTGGGAGCCGAGGAACCCCTTCTTGCGCACGCCGACGTCGGCGTGGGTCTCGCCGTCCACCGTCACCGTGGCCCCGAACCAGTCATAGATGTCGGCAAAGGGCCGGGACAGGCCGTGCTTGTTGATTTCTGCGATCACGTCCTCGAACGTCCGGGTCTGGTGGCGCAGCGTGTCCCAATCCTCCTCAGCGATCTCGATGGTGATGTCCAGCACGCGCTCGACGGCGAAGTAGGCATCGCTGGGGTGGGCTTCGGCGACGTCTTGTCGTGTCGGGGCGGGAGTGGCTGTCGGGGCAGGCGCCGGTTCGGTGCCGCTGGTCTCTACGCCCGACGGGTCGCTTGTGGCGTCTGTCGCCGGGTCGCCGGTGGCGGTCGTGGTGGGGGCGGACGTCTGTGCTGCGGGAGTCGCGGGAAGGGACCCGTCAGCGTCGTCGGTCTCGCTCCCACATCCGGCCGCGAAGATCGCTAACGCTGCCACCACAGCGGCAAGGCGCCTACGCATCGCCACAGGCTAAGAGGCCGGGTGGATCGGTGACGTCTGTGAAAGCTGCCGTCGAGTGTTCTCTGTGCAAATTTGCCGCCTGTAGCGGCATTTCTGCGCAAAGTCGAGAACAGCGGGGCTGCCGGGCATCGCCGCCTATCCGCTCAGACTTGAACGGAGCCGCCCGGACGGGCGCAGTCGGTGCCGGTGGCCCTGCCTTTGTGGCAGCGCGAATAGCCCTCCGCCAGCAAGCCACAACGAACCAGCCACGACAAGCCTGCCGCTACGAGGCCGCCACGGCTGTCCCGAGCTACGGGGGTTGCTCAGCTTCGAGGCGGGCGGGTTCGAGGGGCGGCTTGGTTTCAGGCTGGCCAGATGTCGATGGGCACGTAGGCCATCCCAGCCATGATCTTGCGGGCCGTGCGGGTGACACCGCCTGCGTGAATGCGGACGCCATCGGCGAGTCGCTCCGCCAGCAGCGAGACATCAAACGTGCCGCTCGGGTGCTCGATTGCGATGTCGACGGGCACGCCACCGACAGCGGCTCCAGTGCCGTCGGGTTGACCCGCCGCCAGAGCTGCCAGCGACGCAGCCACCGTGCCGACCATCACCGAGGCCGCTGCCACGCAAATCGCACCGGAGACCGCATGGGTTGGATGGCACTGGGTCGGCGTGAAGTAGCGAGAAGCAATGGTGCCGCCGTGCAGTGGCTCCGACAGCATCCCGAACTTCGGGACGACGCTCTGCGACACGTCGCCAAGACCCATCCGGGCACCGGCCTCACGGCGAATGGCCTCCATCAGGGCCATGAAGGCACTGTCGGACTCCAGTTCGTCCGGCGTCTCCCGACCGGTGCAGCCAAGATCCAAAGCCCGCGCCAGCACCATCGGCATCGCTACGTCAATCAGCGTGACCTCGACCTCCGTCGGGCCGTCGGTGCGCCGACTGGCGACCGGGACCACCTCGCTCGTGCGTCCTGTCGGCAGCATCGAGCCGGTAACCGAGCCTTCGATGCCGCGGAATCGCAGTTCGATCGGCGCGGCCGTGCCGTCGACTCCGTCGATGGCGCAGTCGCCGTCATAGCTCACCTCGCCTCCCGGTGTCTGGCACACAACGTCGATGAAGGAGTCGGTGTTGACGTTGCGGACAACCAACGACGTAGTGGGATCTCCCGCTGGCACGAGCCCGTACTCGATGGCGAACGGGCCCACGCCAGCCAGCATGTTCCCGCAGGTCGGCTTGGTGTCCACCGTGCCCCAGACGGGATCTATCTGAGCGAAGAGGTAGTCGACGTCCGCATCGGGATGGCTCGAGGGGCCCACCACGGCCACCTTGCTGGTCACGGTCGTGCCGCCGCCTAGCCCGTCGATCTGCCGTCCCTGGGGCGAGCCCATCACCATGAGCAACACCGCATCACGCACGTCGAGATCGGTCGGCAGATCGTCAGCCAAGAAATAGGGGCCGCGCGACGTGCCGCCGCGCATCAGCACGCACGGGATCGACCGTTGCTGCGTCGGCAAGCCCAATGACCCCAATGACATCGCGGCAGCCTGCCATGCTCAGCGCTGTGAATTCAGGAGCGTGCACACGCTCAGGCGCATCAGCAGTTTCGTGTCGGGCATGTTCGCCTTCACGCGACGGTCAGCAATTCTGCCGCGTCGGCCGGGATACCTCCGAATGTCAGTCGGTGCCTGCGGACACCTCTACTTGGGCCGCGGACGAGATCGGTTCGGGGATCTCGTCGCCGTCCTCGCGCATCCATTCAAGGTGGTACCTGAGCGCCTCCTGCATCTGCTGCACGGTCTCCTCGTAGGTTTCCCCGACAGCGATGCAGCCGGGGACATCCGGTACATACGCTGAGTAGCCCGTGCCCGTCGTCTCGACGATCGCGGTACCGTCGACTGCTTCAACTGCAAAGCGTCCCTCGTAGGTGGGCCGTTCCGCCGACCCTGTGGCGAGCAAGAGCGCTCAGGACACCGCGGGCACGCCAGCCATGGCGGCCTCGATGGCGTCATCGCTGAGGTCGACATCGACGAGTGCGCCCGAGAGGTAGGCCTCGTACGCCGGGAGGTCGAGGTGACCGTGCCCGCACATGGCAGTCAGGATCGTGCGTTCCTGCCCGGCCTGTTTCGCCGCTTCGGCCTCGCGCAGCGCCGCTGCAATGGCGTGCGTGGGTTCGGGTGCGGGAACGATGCCCTCGCTGCGGGCGAACTGCACTGCCGCCGCAAAGCACTCCTCTTGTGGCAGCGCCAGCGCTTCCACCAGACCGAGGTCGTAGATGTGCGACAGCAGCGGCGACATCCCGTGGTAGCGCAGACCGCCGGCATGGATCGGCTGGGGAATGAACCCGTGGCCGAGGGTGTGCATCTTGAGCAGCGGGGTCATCATTCCGGTGTCGCCGAAGTCGTAGCGGTACTCGCCCCGGGTGAGCGTCGGACAGGCAGCAGGCTCGACGCAGCGGATGGTCGGGTCCATCCGTCCGGCCAGCTTCTCCCGCAGGAACGGGAAGGCCAGCCCAGCGAAGTTCGAGCCTCCGCCCGTGCAGCCCACGATGACGTCGGGCGTCTCGCCGATCTTCGCCAACTGCAGCAGCGTCTCTTCCCCGATGATCGTCTGGTGCATGAGCACATGGTTCAGCACGCTGCCGAGCGCGTAACGGGCGCTGGGGTCCGCAGCCGCGGTAGCCACTGCCTCGGAGATTGCGACACCCAGCGAGCCCGGGTGGTCGGGATCGGCTGCCAGCAGCGACTGGCCGTACTCGGTCGCGTCAGATGGGCTCGAGTGCACGCGGGCACCCCAGATCTCCATCATCGTCTTGCGATACGGCTTCTGGCGATACGAAGCAGCCACCTGCCACACCTCGCACTCGATGCCGTATTGGGCGGTTGCGAACGCCAACGCTGAGCCCCACTGTCCGGCCCCCGTCTCGGTGGTGAGCTTCGTGACGCCCTCGGCGTGGTTGTAGAAGGCCTGCGGCACGGCGGTGTTCGGCTTGTGCGAACCGGCCGGACTGACCCCTTCGTACTTGAAGAAGATCCTTGCGGGTGTGTCCAGCGCAGCTTCAAGCCTGCGAGCGCGGTAGAGCGGGCTCGGCCGCCACAGGCGATACACGTCAAGCACGTCGCCGGGGATGTCGACGTAGGACTCGCCGGTGACCTCCTGCATGATCAGACCCATCGGGAACAGCGGAGCCAGGTCATCAGGACCGATCGGCTCGCGTGTGCCCGGGTGCAACGGCGGCGGAGGCGGTGCCGGAAGATCGGGAATGACGTTGTACCACTGGGTCGGCATTTCGGTTTCGTCGAGTACGACCTTGGTCAGGCCGTCACTGCGTTCATCGCTCATCGCGTGCTCCTTCCCTCGTGCATGACGCAACTGTGACTGGACAGGCTGCGTGCGCGCGGACTGTACCCGCCGTCGGCGGTGAACCTCGCCGCCAGCGCATCGAGACCATCCCGGCGATCCTCGAGAGCGACAAGTCCGTCAACTGCAGCGCCCGCGCGCAAGAGCGCAGAACCAACTCAGGTGTATCAGCTGATGCTCGCTGGAACCTCAACCTCGATCGCAGACGAGATCGACTCGGGGATATCGTCACCGTCCTCGCGCATCCATTCGAGGTGGTACGTGAGTGCCTCCTGCATCATCTTCGTGGTTTCCTCGAAGGTCTCTCCCGCTGCGATGCAGCCGGGGACATCTGGCACATACGCCGCATAGCCAGTGGTGCTCCGCTCCACGATCGCGGTGTACGTCAAGGTGCTCATGGGAACCGCCCCCGTTCCAGTCCGGCCTGCTTCAGGATGTTCTTCTACGTCCCCGGCGGGAGTTCACGGCTGGGCTTCCCGGCGATGGTCACCTTACCGGGCTTGTCGGAATGCACGTAGTGACGATGGCTGCCGCGAGTGTTCTTAAGACGCCAACCATCAGCCGTGACGATCCGTACCGCTGCTCGCACCGTAGGCACTCACAGGAATCCTAGTTTTTCATTAATTTTCAATCTATTTCATTTCCACGCACGGGCACCGGGAGGCGTCAGGCGTCGAGGCCTGCCAAGCTGGGCGGCGTGAAACTTGCAACTGGAGTCGGATACTGGTCGGCAGGGCCGCCACCGGACGCGCTGGAGACGCTGCAGCTTGCCGAGCGCCTGGGCTTCCATTCGTTCTGGACCGCTGAGGCCTACGGTTCGGACGCCCTCACGCCGCTCGCGTGGTGGGGCAGCCACACCGAGCGCATCGGCCTGGGCACGGGCATCGTGCAGATCTCGGCCCGCACGCCGGCCGCAGTAGCCATGGCGGCCATCACGATGGACCACCTCAGCGAGGGTCGGTTCATCCTGGGCCTCGGCGTGAGCGGCCCACAGGTGGTTGAGGGCTGGTACGGCCGGCCCTACCCCCGCCCGCTCGCACGCACCCGGGAGTACATCGAGATCATCCGGGCAATCCTTGAGCGCGACAAGCCGGTCAGCTTCAGCGGCGACCACTACCAGATGCCCTACCCGGGCGGCATGGGCTTGGGCAAGGCGCTGAAGTCGACCGTGCACCCGCTTCGGCCCGACGTGCCGATCTACCTCGGCGCCGAGGGGCCGCGCAACGTGGCGCTGGCGGCAGAACTCTGCGAGGGCTGGCTGCCGCTGTTCTTCGCCCCCAAGGACAACCAGTTCTACGTGGATGCGCTGAACGCAGGCTTCGCCACTGCGGGCAAGCCACAGATCGGCGCCGACGGGCGCATTCCGGCCGACGTGGACTTCGAAGTCGTGTGCCCCATGACCGTCGTGCCCGGCGACGACATCGAACAAGCAGCCAACCGTGTGCGCCCGATGCTGGCGCTCTACATGGGCGGCATGGGTGCTCGAGACGCCAACTTCCACTACGACGTGTTCTGCCGGATGGGCTACCAGCACGTCGCCGACGAGGTCCAGGACTTGTACCTGAACGGGCGCAAGCAGGAAGCCGCAGCAACGATCCCCGTCGAGCTGGTCGAAGAAGTGGCGCTGATCGGGCCGATGGACAAGATCGCCCGTGACCTGCGCCGCTGGGATGACACCGTGGTGACCACCCTGCAGATCGCCGGCCCGCCGAAGCTTCTCGAAGCAATGGCCGAACTCGTAGCCGACTGAAGCCACTGCCACGGCCGTCGAGTCCCGCCCCGACCACCGCCGTCGAGTCCCGCTCCGACCGCCTCCAAGGAACGGCTAATTCAAAATTCAACTTTGAATTAGCCGACAACGCGGTAGCCTCAAAGCCATGCTGATCAAGCGAGATTTGGCACCGCGACTGGCAGTGGCAGCCAGAAAGTGGCCCGCAGTCACGCTTACCGGGCCGCGCCAGAGCGGGAAGACGACCCTCTGCGCGTCCGTCTTCGGCGACCGCCCGCAAGTGTCGCTCGAAGCGCCCGATGTGCGTGCATTCGCGGCCGAAGACGCTCGGGATTTCTTGGCGCAGTTTCCCGACGGCGCCGTGATCGACGAAGTGCAACGTGTGCCCGAGTTGCTCTCCTACCTGCAGGGAATCATCGATGCCGACCCGGTGCCAGGCCGATGGATCCTGACGGGTTCGCACAATCTCGCTTTGGCTCAATCGGTGAGCCAGAGCCTGGCGGGGCGCACCGCCGTCCTCCGACTGCTGCCGTTGTCCCGCAGCGAAGCGATCCGCTTTCCGGCTCATCCACAACGGCTGGACGAGACGCTGATCGCCGGTGGCTACCCGGCGATCTTCGACAGGGAGCTCGAGCCCGCGGAGTGGCTCGCTGAATACGTGGCCACGTACATCGAGCGGGATGTGAGAACAGTCAGCAACGTCGGAGACCTCGAAGCGTTCCAGCGATTCGTGCAGCTCTGCGCCGGCCGAACCAGTCAGTTGCTCAACTACTCGGCCCTCGCCGCCGACTGCGGGGTATCCCAGCCAACCGCCAAGGCGTGGCTCAGCATTCTGGAAGCCAGCTTCGTGGTCTTTCGCCTTCCGGCGTTCCAGCCGAACCTGCGCAAGCGCCTCGTCCGGATGGCGAAGCTGCATTTTGTCGACACCGGCCTGGCCTGCTGGCTGCTCGGCATCCGCGAGCCTGACCAGCTGCGTTTCCATCCGCTGCGCGGTGCCTTGTTCGAGACCTGGGTCGTCTCGGAGGTGACCAAGCAGCGGGCGAACCAAGGGCTCGTAGGCGGCACCTACCACTACCGCGACCGCAGCGGGACCGAAGTCGACCTCGTCCTCGAGTCCTCACGCGGCATCTCACTTGTCGAAGCGAAGGCATCCACGACAGCTTCGACGCGAATGCTGAGCGGACCGACGCGGGTACGGAGCCATCTGGCCAGCGCACATCCGCAGGCAGAGGTTGTCGTGATCTATGGCGGCGACGACACCCAGCGGCGCAATGACGGCTCGCTCATTCCGTGGCATGGCCTGCATCGAACCGAGCTGGGCCCGTGACGCGGACAGCGAGTTGGCGCGCGATGATGCTTCGTCATGGACTTGACGGGGAAACTGGCAGTAGTCACCGGAGGCTCGGGCGACATCGGACGAGCTATCTGCGAAGCGCTGGCCGCGGCGGGTTCTGACGTCATCGTGACCTACGTGGGCGATCAGACACGAGCCGAGGCCAGCGCGGAGCTCGTGCGTGCCGCCGGACGCGCCGCCAGCGTGCTGCAGCTCGACCAGCGCGACGAAGCCTCGATCGATGCCGCGGCCGCCACGGTGGCCGAGCACGGCCGCTGCGACGTGCTCGTGAACAACGCTGCGTGGAACATCGGCATTCCGTTCAGGAATCTCGGGACGCTCGACTCCGCAACCTGGGATCGAGTGCAAGAGACCAACCTTCGGGGGCCCTTCCTGCTGACCCGGGCGCTTGCAGAACTGCTGCAGGGCGGCGGCGGGCGGGTCGTGAACATCGCCTCGGTGGGTGGCCTGCTCCCTGGCTCCAGCAGCATCGCCTACAGCTGTTCGAAGGCGGCCCTCATCCACCTCACTCACTGCATGGCCGTCGCCCTCGCTCCTGCGGTCGCCGTCAACTGCGTGGCGCCCGGCCTGGTGGAAGGAACACGCATGGCCGCCCGCCTGCCCGACGAGATCTCCGAGGGTGCCCGGCGCGCAGCGCTGCTGGGACAGGTGGGCAGCCCGATCGACATCGCCAACGCCACCGTGATGCTGTGCGAGGCAGAGTCCATCACCGGTCAGACCGTGGTGGTGGACGGCGGCAACCCGGCCGCAATGAACTTCGGCTGAGCGACCCAGCTCGGCGTGAGGAGCCCCCGATGACCTCCGCAGAAAACGGTGCGCGATCGGAGCCCAACGTGCTGTTCATCATCACCGACCAGCACCGGGCAGATCACACTGGCTTCGGCGGCAATGAAGTGGTCCGTACCCCCCACCTCGATGCGCTGGCCGCGCGGGGCATGGTCTTCGACAACGCCTGGGTGGCAAATCCGATCTGCATGCCGAACCGCTCCACGATCATGACCGGCCGGATGCCCAGCGCCCACGGCGTGGTCTTCAACGACCGATCGCTCGAACCCGGCGCCAACACTCACGTGCGACAGTTCCGCGCAGCGGGCTACCGAACGGCACTCATCGGCAAGTCGCACCTGCAGCACGGCATGTCTCGCAATGCGGTGTTCCCGGCAAATCAGGCATCCGGAGCGGTTGACGAGTACTGGCCGGCGGGCTGGGACACGCTCGAGGACGCTGAGCGCTACCTGGAAGGTGCACCGGAGTTCCCCGACAGCTTCTACGGGTTCGAACACGTCGAGTTGGCGATCGACCATGGTGCACGGGTCAGCGGGCATCACCTGTTGTGGGCACTCGATCGCGGCGGCCGGCTGGAAGACCTGATGGTGCCGATGACTGCCGAGTCGCCCGCACGACGCCGCTCCGAGCGCTGGTGGCAGGTGTACGAGCCGCCCTACAGCGCCGAGTTCCACTCCAGCACGTTCGTGACCGAGCGCACCATTGCCTTCATCGAAGATGCCGCCAGGCGGGACGGTCCCTGGCTGGCGTGGGCCTCGTTCCCCGACCCGCACCACCCGATGTCACCCCCCGGCGAGTGGTTCGACCGGCACAGCCCCGACGACATGGAGCTTCCGGCAACCGTTGACGATCCGCTGGTAGGAGCGCCCCACTATGTGCAGCTCGTCAGCCAGCTTCATCCGAGCAGTCAGCACAACTGGGTCACGCCGTGCGGTGTGGCCGGCGACCACGAGCTCGTGCGAGAGGCCATGGCCGCCACCTACGGGATGATCGAGATGATCGACGACGGCATCGGCCAGATCCTGGCCGCGCTCGACCGTCTCGGTCAGGCCGACAACACGATCATTGTGTTCACCAGCGACCACGGCGACATGATGGGCGACCACAGCCTGATGCTGAAGGGCTTCCTGCACTACCGCGGCACGCTGGCGGTTCCGATGGTGATCGTCGACCCGCGGCGCCCCTCGGGTCGCACCGATTCACTGGCCGGAAGCATCGATCTGGGTCCGACGTTGCTCGAACTCGCCGACGTGCGTGGCTACGACGGCATCGGCGGCCGCAGCCTGGTGCCGGTGCTCGATGATGCTGGCGCCAGCGTGCGCGACGAGGTACTCGTCGAAGACGACTTCCCCGGGGCGCTCGTGTTGAACCTCCCGATCCCGTCCAAGACCCGGACGCTCGTCACAGCTGACCTGAGGCTGACACGCCACAACAACGGTTCTGAGCAGCTGTTCGACATGGCGGCCGATCCCGACGAGGTGGCGCCACTGGGCCGGAGTGACCCGGCCCGGCGCGCCGAGATGTACGAGCGGCTGGCAGCAGCACTGATGGAAGCCGACGACCTCGCGCGCGGCATGCCGCTGAGTGCCGCCTGACCCAGCACGCTGACCGTTCAAGTTGCAGCGTCACCCCATGGGTAGCGAGCCGGCGTCAGCAGGGTCTGAGTGTTCACCAAGACGCAGTCGGCAGTGGGGCTGACCGCTAGGAACCGCGTTCGCCGAGTTCCCATTCTTCGTGGACTACGCATGCCGAGAGCTTGATTTGTTTGACGGTCACCTTTGCGTCAGACCTGTCCAGCGAAACACGGGCTGCCGCAGCGTCCCCTTGGAACGAGCAGTCGAGCGTTGGACCGTCGGCCTCGAACGCTGGCTGACCCAGAGACTGCAACGACGCGAAGATCGCGCTCGGTATCTCGACGAGCTGATACCGATAGGGAATCGACTGGGGATCGTCGCGAAAGGCCCGGAGCATCACAATTGCGTCGACTGCATCGCAGTATTGCTCAAACAGGGTGAGCGTCTCCGCCCGGCGACTCTTCGCCGATCGGACATCTTGAATCCACGCAGCCTCGGTGAGTTTCGAAATGTGGATGGTCGACTGCGACAGCCTCTGGGCGGCCGTCGACTTCAACGAGAGCCGTCGCGATCGTCCTTCAGGCGTTTCCACCGTCAGATCGACAAAGCGCTGTGTCGCCGAGGCCGGCGGATCGACGCTCCAACCAACGGCTTCGCATGCGTCCCGAAACGCGTTCTCAAAGCCAGTTTCCTTGAGCGCATCTACAGCCAACCCATGATGCGCAGAAATCAGGAGGCCGAAGTACTCAATCCAGTCTGGCTCGGCGGTGATCCAGGTTTGCCCCACCGCCGAACGCTGAGCCTGGGGTGGCTCCGAGAGCGATTCGACCATGCGGGCAACGAAGCGCACCCCCATTGGCGACAAACTCTCGATCTTGCGCCTCAGGGCGTCGCGGTCGCTCATTGAGCCAAGCGTCGCTCGATGAGATCCACGAATGCCGGGTTGAGCTCGATGCCGGCCCATCTGCGTTCGAGAGCTCGTGCGACGAGCAGGGTTGTGCCGGAACCTGCATAGGGGTCCAAAACGATGTCACCGGGCCTGCTGGTGATGGTGACGCACTGAGCTGCGAGCGTCAGGGGCATGACCGCCGGGTGATCCTCGACCCCACAGTCGTCGCGCCGTCGTGGCTCGGTGTTGATCTCCCAAACGGTCCTCAGGCGACGGTCGTTCGGTCCACGGACGGCATCGACGTCGTAGAAGTAGTCCTTGTTCTTCGACAGCAAGAACACGGTCTCATGTGCCTTCGTCGGACGGTCCCGGACCGATTCTGGGTGGGCATTGGGCTTGTGCCAGATCACTTCCGAGCGAAGCCACCAACCTGCATCTTGAAGCGCGAACGCCAAGCGCCACGGTACTCCGATGAGGTCTTTCGGCTTGAGACCCTCAGGCGTCGCTGGCCGAACCCGCATCGCACGCGCCCGGTTCTTGCGGTCAGGGGCTCGATAGCGCCGGTTGCCCGAGGTATAGCTGTCACCAACGTTGAGCCAAACGGTGCCGTCGTCGGTGAGCACGCGCCGGACTCTGTCGAACGTCATGACGATGCTCTTGATGTAATCAGCCAGAGCGTCGTCCCGGCCGATCTGGTCGTCGATGTCGTAATCCCGCAGAGACCAGTACGGCGGCGACGTGACGACGGTCTGAACACTCTGATCGGGCAGCAGGTCTAAGGCCACTTCGGCTCGCCCGCACAGAAGCGCCGGCCGATCGAGGTCGCGAGGAGTGTCAGCGCACGGCAGATCGTAGCGCCGGTGGCTTTGCAACTTCCCGGTTGGTCGGCGACCCATCACCGCCGACCGTAACCGGTTCACTGCAACTCGAGGCGAATCCTCCGCGCAGACTTGGAACAATCGTTCATCCATCTTCAAGAAGCTACGTCGCGGGTGTGACGATGATGATCTCGAGGTGCCGCTCCATCGGGACGGCGTGCGTAGTCATCACATGCGACCACTCACGCCCGGTAGCCGACCTTGCGCGTAGGAAGCACATCAGCCGCGCTGGGCGCATGCCGCCAACTCGTCTGCTATTGCGCGAAGTCTCCGATCGCCGGCCCATTCGGCGAGATATGCGGGGCTTGGCTTCGTTGGCTGATGACGTTGTCCAGCGTCCGGACGACGAAGGGATTGGCGTTCTTGAGGCTGACACGCGAAAAAAACGAGAAGTGCCCCATCTCGACGACAAGCTTGGCTATGAACTCGTCGGCAAACGACGCTGAGATCAACCCAACATCAGCAAAATCAACTTGCGCCTTGGAATCACGGAACTGGTCCATCAGATTCCGAAGCTTCAGCCGCAATTGTCGGCCGGTCGCCCGGTTGCCGAACCCGCTCGCCTCTTGAGCGACGGCGAACTCGATCTGGTCGTCTTCGCTCAGGTGGGTCATCTCGAACTCTGGGGTAGGAGGAGACCCCCACAATGCCTTGCTAATGTCGATCTCAACGTTCGTGGGCAGTATGAGGCACACGCTCGTGCCGGGCACGGCTCCGCAGAATGCAGCAGACACGTCGCCGCTGCTGACGTCGAGCTCCGCGTTGCCCGACATGATCGTGAGTTCGCCGCTTGCTGCCGTCACGATGCGGACCGAACCGGCCAACCCGTTGCCTTGGCCAGCCGCCTTGTCGCGCGTGACGCCTGCCTCGATCGCCAAACGGATGGCTTCCTCATCGCTGCTCGGATTGTGGGACTGGCTGAGCGACTTGCGGATCCCGCGCCCGTAGTCCGACACGACAAGATCGACTTGTTGCTGACCCGGATGGCTAACGACCTGAATGAGACCTTCAGCCTCAGTGCCTGGCTCAGCGGCATGGACAAGCACATTGTCCGCCAATTCGTTCAGGGTCCAAGCGATGGAGTCCAAGACACCAGCCGAACAGCTCATATGGCGCGCGAGTACCTCAAGCACATCGCTGATGACAGAATTCAGACGTGCTGAGTCGCTGTAGGACTGCACGGGGATGAACGAGCGTGCCGCGTCGACCGGCAAGGCGTCGCGGCCTTCCAGAAGCGCCGTCCAACCCGCCGTTCTCCAGTAGCTGTCGTCAAACGGGTAGGCGATCTCGACATCGGTGCCGCCAGCTCGTAGATGCTTGCAAAGTGCAATGAGCGGAACGACCGCCGTGGCATACGCGTAATTCACGTAGCGGAGATCGAGATAGAACTCAGAGGGATCGGAACGGCCGAAGAGCTTACGAGTGATCTTGCGGTAGTCCCATCGTTCGAAGACCCGCTCGAAGTCCATTTCGACGATGTCGCCGCTCACACTGTGGGGCACGAGAAACCTCGTATGTCTGTCGAACCGTGGCGGGATTTGACCCGTATCGGTCAAGGCTGACGGTGCGCAGCCGATTGCTGCTGTGGCCGCTAAGGCAATAGTGAAGCGGGGTGCCGAAGCGGCTGCAACATGCAGCAGATGCGAACGCCTGGTCGCGGCCCTGGTCGAAGCTGACGACTTGGCTCGCGGCATGCCGCTGCGTGCCGCCTGACCGGTCTGCGTAACCTCACCCGACATGCCGACGGACAAGCTCGTCATGGACCACGTCGCGGTGGTCAGCGACCATGCCTGGGACAACGTGATCCGCTACAGCCGCGACCTCGGCGGTCGCTGGATCGGCGGCCCCGACAACGACCCTGTGTTTGAAGCCGGCGACGACTTCTACTTCTGCCAGATCTCGTTCGACGGCGGCACGAGGATCGAGATCCTCGAGCCGATCGAGCACGAAGGCAGCGATTTCCTCCGTCGCTTCCTGGCCCGCAACGGCCCCGGCCCGCACCATTTCACTTTCAAGACGCCCGACTTCGCCGACACCGTCGGGGCCCTGTCGGCCGCGGGCTACGAGGTCATCGGAACAAACGAATCGAACCCGATGTGGAAGGAAGCCTTCCTGCATCCCAAGGACAGCTGGGGCATTGTCATCCAGATCGCCTGGGATGACGGCGGCAGCTGGGATGACGCCCCGCCCCTTCCGCCCACCCACCACGAACAGCCGACGGCGCTCGCTTCGGTCATTCACCTAACGGCCGATGTACAGGCCGCTGCAGCGATGTTCGAAGGGCCGCTCGGCATGGAACGGGTGGACGAATGGAAGAACCCCAACATCGGAGTTGGGGTCGAGTTGCGCTCGGGGCCATGGAACCTGCAACTCATCCAGCCGGCCGAGCCGAACATGGCACATTGGATGGGCAACCGATCAGGCCGGCTTCAGCTGCTGCACTTTCAGCTCGACGACCCCGGCCTGGTCCCCGGCGCACGCCGCGTCAGCGTGTGGGGAGGCGGCGAGCCGCAGGACTCAATGTTCGAAGTGCCGCCCGAGCACAACCTCGGCGTCCGCCTCCTGCTCACCGAACCAGCCTGATCACGGGCTCGTCGTAGGCGGCTGCCAACGATCGACTGGCACGAGGCAGAGGCGCCGGCCGGCGATCGGGGCCTCGTGCATCACAGCATGGGGATGACGACAGCGGTCACCGGGTGACATCGTGACGATCTGATCCAGGACGCCGTCATTCTGGGACCAATCGCACGCGACCGTTCGCAGCGTTCCATTGGGGGCCGTCCAGAAGCACTCTCCGATCTCGAGGACTGCAGCCGACGTTTGCTCTCTGTCGCTGCCGGCAGACATGTAGGCGCTCGCCACGAAGATCACGATGCCGAGGGTGGCCGCCACAGCCCACGGCAGCACGCGCACCACGATGGCGGCACCGCGATGGCTGACAACAAAGCCGCCGGGGCCGCCGGGTTCGGTCGTTGTCCCCGTGCGTTCGTGCGCCCAGAGATCTTCGAAGTCAGCGTCAGACGCCGCTGTACTGCCGGATTGCGGAGCACTACTGGCGTCGTGGGCCGCAGCGGCAGCTTCGGCCGCGGGCTTGGCGAGTTCGGCGCGCTCGGAGTCATAGCTACGTCGCGACTCATCGGTGCCGAGCACTCGCCAGGCTTCGTTCACTGCGCGCATTCGACGGTCTGAACGCTCGCTCTGCGCCTGGGGAACCTGGCCACGTTGATCGGGATGGTTGGCCCGTGCGGCCCTGATCCATGCGCGCCGGATCTCTGCTGTATCGGCGTCCGGACGCACACCCAGCGTCGCGTAGTGATCGGGCAACTGGGCCACCGTCGGCCTCCCAACTGCGACGCTACATCCGCTCACGAACGGCCATGCCGCTGCAGCTGCGATTGCGCAGCGCACCGCCGGAATCGTTCACCGGAATTGGCAGGGCGCGGCTCGCTACTGTGCGATGCCACGAAAACGCAAGGCGGTACAAAATGTCGGACATCGGATCACGCACCCCCGTCCTGGTCGGTGCCGGGCAGTTCATCCAGCGTCCGGAGAACCCCGTCGAGGCACTGGAGCCCGTGGCCATGATGGGCGAAGCGCTCGCCAACGCGGCCCAGGACGCCGGCGCGCCGGGACTGCCTGCGCGCGCTTCGCACACCTGGGTCATCAAGGGTGCGTGGCCCTACCCGGATCCAGCGGCTCTGCTCAACCAACGATTCGGCGCGACCGGCAAAACCGGGCTGTCGACTGACGGGGGCAATACGCCGCAATCGCTGGTGAACGTGGCCTGCAATCGCATTGCGGCGGGCGAAGCTGACGTCGTGCTGATCGCTGGCGCGGAGGGCATCTGGAGCCGTCGCCGGGCACGCCGTGCGGACCAGCGGATTCCCTACACGGACCAGACCGGCGCCGTGCCCGACGAAGTGCTGGGCCGCGACGTCATCATGAACAACAAGGTCGAAGCCGAACGGGGCTTCAGGGATCCCATCAACCTCTACCCCGTATTCGAATCTGCGTTCCGAGCCTCACGCGGCGAGACCATGGAGGGGCATCGGGACCGGCTTGCGGCGATGTGGGAGAAGTTCAACCAAGCGGCGGTGGCCAACCCGTACTCGTGGATCCGCACACCGATGACGGCGGAAGAGATCCGCAATCCGAGCCCCACCAACCGGTTCGTGGGCTTCCCCTACACCAAATCCATGAATTCCAACTGGGACCTCGACCTCGCCGCTGCGCTCATCGTGTGCTCTGCCGAGGCCGCGTCGGCCGCCGGTGTGCCGACCGACCGCTGGCTGTTCCCCCACGCAGGAACCGATGCCCGCGACACCGATTACGTGTCGAATCGCGGCGACCTGCACAGCTCCCCTGCCATCCGCGTCGCCGGACGCCGAGTCATGGAGCTGGCGGGCGTCGGCGTCGACGACATCGACCACGTCGACCTGTACTCGTGCTTCCCCTCCGCTGTGCAGATCTCTGCCACCGAGCTCGGCCTCGGTCTTGACCGAGACCTGACACTCACCGGCGGGCTCACCTTCGCCGGTGGTCCGCTCAACAACTACGTCACCCACTCCATCGCCACGATGGCGGGTGTCCTGCGAGACAACCCCGGAAGCATCGGGCTGTGCTCGGCGAACGGCGGCTACCTCACCAAGCACGCATTCGGCATCTACTCAACGGAGCCGCCCGCGGACGGATTCCGCCACCAGAACTGCCAAGATGAGATCGACCGGTTCCCGTCTGTCGAGCTCGACGCCAACTACACCGGCAGCGCAACCGTCGAGGCCTACACGGTGATGCATGGCCGGACCGAACCCGAGGTGGCATTGGCCGCAGTGCGGACGCCGAACGGCCGGCAGTGGGTCCGCAGCACCGACCCGGCGCTCATGGACGAGATGACCCGGACCGAGTTCATCGGTACCGACGTCGTGGTCAACGAGGACTTCGAGTTCGCACCGGCCTGATCAGCAGCCGAACCAGCCGTTGTCCACAGGGCCGGTCCACTCCTTGCCCACACGTTTTCCACAGCCGAAGAACCCACTGGCGCAAGCACCGATGCTTGCGTAATCTCACGGGCGCAGGGCGTACCGCCCCCACCGCGCCCTGTTCCGGACGCACTGGGGGCGTGAGTTGTCATGTCCGCCGCCAACGGGACCCGATCCCTCAAGCGCTACCTCAACCGAGAGCTCTCCTGGCTGGACTTCAACTACCGCGTCTTGGCACTTGCTTGCGACAGCGATCTGCCGCTGCTCGAGCGCATCAAGTTCGCGGCGATCCATGCATCAAACCTCGATGAGTTCTTTCAGGTGCGAGTTCCCACGGTGCTCGACTCGATCGACGCTGGAGTGCGGCGCTCAGGCCCGGACGGGCTGACGCCACGAGCCCAGCTCAAGGGCATTCGCGCCGCTGCCGCCGAGCAGCTCCGGGATGCCTCGGCCCTGTTCGAGGACGAGCTGCGGCCGGCGCTCGCAACCGAAGGGATCGAGTTTGTCGAGCCGGACGACCTCGACGACACCAACCGCGCGTGGGTCGCACAGCTCTTCGGCGAACAGGTCTTTCCGGTCCTGACACCGCTCGCCGTCGACCCTGCGCATCCATTTCCTTACATCTCAGACCTGTCGTTGAACCTCGCCGTGTTCGTGGAGCACTCCCGCAGCGGCCCGTCGTTCGCCCGGGTGAAGGTGCCGCCGATCCTGCCGCGCTTCCTGGCCCTGCCCGACGGGCACCGCTTCATCACGTTGGAGTCAGTCATCGCCGGGCACCTGGGCGATTTGTTCCCCGGTGTGAAGGTGATCAGCCACAGCACATTCCGGGTCACCCGCGACGCCGATCTCGACATCGACGACACCGAAACTGATGATCTGCTCAAGCACATGGAACTCGAGCTGCGCCAGCGGCGTTTCGGCGGAGCCGTGCGGCTTGAAGCTGCGCCTGACCTGAGCAGGGCTGCATTGGACATGCTGACCCGCGAACTCAAGCTGACCCACGACGACGTCTACACCTCGAAGGGGTTGCTCGGCCTGTCGGACCTGTTCGAGTTGTACGGGATCGAGCGCGACGATCTGAAGACGCCCCCGCACAACCCGCGCACCCCGCTGCCGCTGCGCGCACCGAGCGAGGCACCGTCACTGCTGGGGGCGGGCACTGGGGGCCGGCGTGGGGCGGCACCCGAACCAGAGGTCGGAGTCGACTTCTTCGATGTCCTCAAGCGCCAGGACGTCCTGGTGCATCTGCCGTACGAGTCGTTCAACACCAGCCTCGACGCCTTCATCCGCCAGGCGGCCGTCGACCCTGATGTGCTCGCCATGAAGATGACCATGTACCGGACCTCGGAGCGGACCCGGCTGGTCGACTCGCTCATCCGGGCTGCGGAACGCGGCAAGCAAGTCGTGGTCGTCGTCGAGCTCAAAGCACGCTTCGACGAGCACGCGAACATCGAGTGGGCACGGATTCTGGAGCGCGCGGGCGTCCATGTCGCCTACGGGGTCGTCGGACTGAAGACCCACTGCAAGCTGGCGATGGTGGTGCGGCGCGAGCCCCGAGGCATCGCTCACTACTGCTTCATCGGCACCGGCAACTTCAACGCCGACACAGCCCTCATCTACGAGGACTTCGGGCTGCTGACCACCGATGCCGACTTTGCCGCCGATGTCGCAGGACTGTTCAACTCGCTCACCGGCTACAGCCGTAAGACCGACTACCACAAACTTGCCGTGGCGCCGCACAGCCTCGGCCAGTCGCTCGTGAAGCACATTGCGGCCGAGGCCGCGGAGCCCGACGGCCACATCGTCATGAAGATGAACGCCATCGTGGACAACGACGTGATCGACGCGCTCTACGGAGCGTCACAGCAGGGCTGCCGCATCGACCTCGTCGTGCGAGGCATCTGCTGCCTGGTTCCCGGCGTGGCCGGCATGAGCGAGAACATTTTCGTGCGCAGCATCGTCGGCCGATTCCTGGAACACAGCCGCGTGTATCGGTTCGGCAATCCCGCCCGCGGCCACACGATCCTGCTGGGATCAGCCGACGCCATGCCTCGGAACTTGCGCTACCGCGTGGAAGCGCTGGCGCCGGTGGATTCGCCCGCGCTGGCCGCTGAGCTTACCGAGCTCACCGACATGTACCTCGACGACGGCATCGCTCACTGGGAGCTCGGCAGTGACGGCGAGTGGACCCAGTACTCGGGCACCGACTTGCACGAATTGATGCTGGCGCGCCATGCCGATCGTCGCTCCTAAGAAGAACAGACGTCATAGCTGAGGGGGCAGCAGGGGACTCTGCGAGGTTGGAACCTGCTGGATTCCCGGAGCAGAGGGTCCTGGTGCCCCCTCAGCGGGCACACCTAGCCGCAGGACCGCTGCGATTCCCATTGCTTCACCGGGTTGGTAGAATGGTTTCCGTGATTCGCGTCTCGACTCACACCACGCTGCATTCCGCAACCGGGCTGCTCCTTCTTACCTAGGCGGGGACCGCACAGGTCCTCGCCCAACCTCCTGCGCCTCCGGGCCAGGGGGTTTTTTCGTGGCCCAAACCCGATCCGCACCAACTTCCACTGACCCGCTTCCACCCACCCCCGCCGACTCAGGAGATTCCGATGGCAGACGTCAAGCGCATCAGCGCCCAGCAGCCGAGCCCGATGCCGTACCAGAAGTACGGCACCTACGCCTACGCCGCGCACGTCCCGGGCCGCACGTGGCCGGACAAGCTCATCGCCGAGGCACCGCTGTGGTGCTCGGTGGACCTGCGCGACGGCAACCAGGCCCTCATCGACCCGATGGACGTCCCGCGCAAGCGCCAGATGTTCGAGGTACTGGTCGAGATGGGGTTCAAGGAAATCGAAGTTGGTTTCCCCTCGGCCTCGGGGCCGGACTTCGAGTTCTGCCGGATGCTGGTCGAAGAGGACCTGGTGCCCGACGACGTCTGGATCCAGGTGCTCACCCAGAGCCGACCCGAGCTGATCGAGCGGACCTATGAGGCGATCGCGGGGGCGAACAAGGCCATCGTCCACCTGTACAACTCGACATCGGAGCTGCAGCGCCGGGTTGTCTACCGGCTGGACACCGACGGCATCCGCGACATCGCTGTCACGGGCACACGATTGTGCAAGGAACTGGCGCAGCAACACGAAGGAGGGGCGATCCGCTTCGAGTACTCGCCAGAGTCGTTCACCGGCACCGAGATCGACTACGCGCTCGAGGTGTGCAATGCGGTGAGCGCCGAATGGGGCGCCACTGTCGACGACCCGATCATCCTGAATCTGCCTGCGACCGTCGAGATGGCGACGCCGAACACCTACGGCGACCTCATCGAGTACTTCCATCGCAATGTGGACAGTCGCGAGGCCGTCGTGCTGTCGCTGCATCCTCACAACGACCGAGGCTGCGGTGTGGCGGCAGCGGAGTTCGGCGTCATGGCGGGTGCCGACCGGATCGAGGGCACGCTGTTCGGCAACGGCGAGCGCACCGGCAACGTCGACATCATCACGCTCGCGATGAACCTGTTCAGCCAGGGCGTCGATCCCGAGTTGGACATCAGCCACATCGACCACCTGCGCCGGATAGCGGAGTACTGCAACCAGCTGCCGGTGCATCCTCGCCATCCCTACGGCGGCGATCTCGTCTACACCGCATTCAGCGGCAGCCACCAGGACGCCATCAAGAAGGGCTTCGAAGCGCTCCCCGACGACTACGACTACTGGGAAGTGCCGTACCTACCCATCGACCCAGCGCATGTGGGACGCACCTACCAGGACGTCATCCGCGTGAACAGCCAGTCGGGCAAGGGCGGCGTGGCCTACGTGATGAAGAACAGCTTCGGACTGGACCTGCCGCGGCGACTCCAGATCGAGTTCAGCGGCGTGATCCAGGCGATCACCGATGAGGGCGGCGAGATCCTGCCGGAGGCCATCAAGAAGACCTTCGATGAGGTCTACCTGCACGCCGAGTCGCCGTACACCTACGTCGGCCACCGCAGCTACTTCGACTCGGAATCCTCGGACGAATCCGAGGTAGAGGCCACCATCAAGGGACCTGACGGAGAAGTACGTGCGAAGGGGCGCGGCAACGGCCCCCTGTCAGCGTTCAAGACCGCCCTGGCCGATGCGCTGGGCGTCGACATCAGCCTCGTCGATTACCACGAACACGCTGTTGGGGCCGGTGCTGACGCCACGGCTGCGGCCTACGTCGAGATCGAGACCTCGTCGCGTGCTGTGTACTGGGGTGTCGGGCTGCATCCGAACATCGTGACGGCCAGCTTCCGAGCCCTGCTGTCGGCGATCAACCGGTCGCACGCTGGGCCCGATGCTGAGGTTCTCGCCCGCTGAGCCCGCTGGTCAGCTTCGCCGGCGGCGCCCTCTTCGGCAGTCGCGTCGGTGACCGGCGTTCTGCCGTGCTCGCGCTGCACGGCTGGGGCCGCACTCATCGAGATCTGCTCGAATGCCTCACCGGCAGCGATGCAATCGCACTCGACCTGCCCGGCTTCGGGGCCAGCCCCGCACCATCGGCAGCCGGAGGCGCAGCTGCCTATGCCGACGCCGTCGAGCCTGTGCTGGACGAATGCGCATCGCAGGTGGTCGTGCTTGGACACAGTTTCGGCGGCCGGGTGGCGTTGGAACTGGCTGCACGCCGGCCCGATGCCGTCGCCTCGTTGGTGCTGTGCGGGGTACCGCTGCTGCGACGTACCGATCGCCCCGCACCACGACCTGCACTGCGATTCCGCCTCGCTCGCGGATTGCATCGCCGCGGGCTGCTCGCCGACGGCACGATGGACCGCATGCGCCAGCGATACGGCAGCGCCGACTACCGGGCCGCGAGCGGCATCATGCGTGATGTGCTCGTCACCGTCGTCAACGAGACATACGAAAGCCGGCTCAGCCGCATCGCACAGCCCGTCGAGCTCGTATGGGGTCGCCAAGACGAACCCGTCCCAGTCGAGATCGCGCAGCGGGCCGCCGGAATGCTCGCCGACGCCCGCCTGACCGTCCTGGACGGCGTAGGTCACCTTGTGCCCACCGAGGCTCCAGCTGCGCTGGCAGCGGCCGTGCGCCGACAACTCGGGCACCTCCCGTGAACCAGGTCGTCCTGTGGACCTCGGTGGTGGCCGGTGTGATTGCGGCTTCCCGCTGGCTGCGTGTCGCCCAGCGTGAGCACTACGGCGTAGGGCGAACATCGCGCTTTGCCCGGCGCTGGTGGCTGCTCGACCGGAACAACCGTGTGCTGGTGCTTGGCGCGGCCGTCGGAGTGGTGCTGAGCGGCGCCTTCTGGTGGGCGCCGGCGATCACCGCGGTCGCCGTGGCCGTCGGACCCCAGGGTCTCGAGATCCGCGGGCGCTCCAGCCCACTGGCGTGGACCCGGCGGTTGGCCACCGTGGCGACGACGCTGGCGCTGCTGTGGCTCGTGCTGGTCGGCGTGGGCCTGCTGGTGGGTCTGGCGGCGCCGGTCGTGGCGGTGCTGCTGTTCGGCATGCCGCTGTGGGTGGACATCTCGCTTGCGGTCCTGGCGCCGCTCGAGGCCCTCCTGTCCCGTCGCTGGGTGCACCGCGCCCAGCAGCGGCTGGACCATATCGACCCGGTGCGGGTGGCGGTGACGGGTTCGTACGGCAAGACCACCATCAAGGGCTACCTGCGCCAACTGGTCGAAGGAACCCGATCGGTGGTGGCGACGCCGGCCAGCTTCAACAACACGGCGGGCGTGTGTCGCAGCGTCAACGAGCACCTGACGCCGAGCTCCGAGGTATTCATCGCCGAGATGGGCACCTTCGGGCCCGGCGAGATTGCCGCCATGACCCGCTGGGTGCGGCCCTCGGTGTCGATATTGGCCTCGATCGGTCCTGTGCACCTCGAGCGCTTCGGCAGTCTCGATCGCATCGTGGCGGCCAAAGCGGAGATCTTCGCTACGAGCCGCACAGCGATTCTCAACATCGACGCGTACGGCCTGCGAACAGAGGCCGACCGGCTGGCCGCCTCAGGCCTGCGGATCATTCGCTGCTCGACGCAGGACCCCAGCGCGGACGTGACGGTTCTGCCAGCCGACGCCCCGCCTGCTGGGCCTGCAGCGGCGACCGATCCAGCCCAGACGGCCTCCGACGATGCCGCCGGCGTTGGGTTCGACGTGACCTTCAATGAGGCAGTTGTGCCGCGCCGCATCACGGTGTTCGGACGGGAGATCGCCGTCGGACCGCTCGGCGACTCGGCGCCGGCGAACGTGGCGTGCGCTGTCGCGGCGGCGGCGGTGCTGGGCGTTTCGGACGCCGACATCGCCAGCCGCCTTTGCGACCTGCCGACCCCAGAGCACCGTCGCACCAGCGGACGCAGTCCCGGAGGCATCATCGTCATCGACGACACCTACAACTCCAATCCCGCCGGTGCGCGGGCCGCGCTGGGCATGCTGGCGAACACCGAAGCCGGCCGGCGTGTGGTGGTCACCCCCGGTATGGTCGAACTCGGCCGCGGCCAAGCACATGAGAATCGCCTGCTCGGCGAGCACGCCGCCCGGGTCGCCGACGACGTTCTCATCGTGGGCCGCACCAACCGGACAGCGCTGCTGGGCGGCGCAGCCGGCTGGGACAACGCCACAGTACGGCGAGCGACCCGGGGCCGGAATCCGCGCAGCCTGATTCACGACCGCACCGCGGACCGCGCCACGGTCCGTTGCATGGCCGACCGCGACGAGGCGGTGCGCTGGGTGCGCTCACACCTGCACCCCGGAGACGCCGTCCTCTACGAGAACGACCTCCCCGACCACTACCCCTGATCGGTTCGTTCCCATGAGAACATGGCGCCCATGGCCGAGCGGCTGAGAACTTGGTGGACGCGCCCATGACCCGTCCAGGCGTCTGCTTCGGCGGCCCGTCGCCCGAACACGACATCTCGATCCTCACCGGACTCCAGGCCGTGCACGCGCTCGCCGAAGCGGGACGCGATCCGGTGGCGCTGTACTGGTCGCCGATCGGCACGTGGCACGAAGTCCCGCCCGATCTCGAGGCCTCAGCCTTCGCTGACGGGCTGCCGCGCTCGGCAACCGAGGTTGAGCTGGCAGGCCGCCCCGGAGGCGGGTTCTTGCGCGCCGACCGGCGTCGCCGGCCAGTGCCGGTTGACGTGGTGATCAACTGCTGCCACGGCGGTCCAGGCGAGGACGGCGGCTTGCCGGCCCTGTTCGACCTGGCGGGTTTGGCGTACACCGGCCCGGGTCAGCGCAGCGCTGCCATCTGCATGGACAAGCTGGCGTTCAGCGGCGCCACAGAAGCAGCAGGGCTACGGGCGCTGCCGCTGTGGCTGCTCACCCCTGAGATGCCTGACCCCTCGGCGGCACCAGAGCTGGCGGACGGCCCGCTCATCGTCAAACCGCGCTTCGGCGGATCCTCGATCGGAATCGAGATCGTCGCCGACCTCGCGACGGCGCGAGCGCTCGCGCAGTCGTCCCCGTTGCTGCGCGACGGCGCTGTCGTGCAGCGCTACCTCACCGACATCATCGACCTGAACATTTCGGTCCGTACCTGGCCGCAGCTGCGGCTGAGCGCCGTGGAGCGGCCGCTGCGCACCGACAGCACGATCTACACCTACGCCGAGAAGTACCTGACCGGTGGCGGCGGGATGGCGACAGCACCACGAGAGCTGCCCGCCACGCTGCCGGCGACCATCGAGTCGACGCTGCGGGCGGCGGCCGTCGAAGTGAGCCGCCTCGTCATGGCCCGTTCGGTGATGCGCATCGATTTCCTGTGGGATGGCGGTGACGATCCCGACGGGCTGTGGGTGAATGAGATCAACCCGATTCCCGGCTCGCTGAGCTGGTACTTCTGGTCCGGTGAGGGCGACAGCCTCATCGAGTTGCTCGACGATCTCATCGCCGAGGCGCTCGACGGGCCCACCCGTCACTTCGTCACGCAAGGGGCCGACGGCACGGCCCTGCGCTCCGTGGGGACCATCGCCGCGAAGCTGGCGTAGCGATGCTGTACCGGCTGCTGGCGACGTGTGCTGCAACGACGCTGCTGGTGCTGGGTTGCAGTACGCCGGACGCATCGGATCCCGCCGGCGCTGCTGGTGACGGGACCGGTCTCAATGCGTGCGAGCGCTCCCGCTTGGCTGCGGCCCTCGGCGTGACTGAGCTGTCTCTGCCGCTCGATCCCATCGACGAGCCGCTTGCAGACATCGCCAGAGACATCTGCGCACTGGACAGCAGCGATCCGGGATCGACCGCGCCGGCGGACACACGGGTGCTCTCTCCCAGCGAACAGCGCGACGCAGCACTGCCCGCTGCGCTCGTGCGTGCCCCCGCGCTGTTCGACCCCGACGACACGCCGCCCGGCGACGATCCGTCGCTCGACGAATTGTGGATCGCGTGCGGGGAGGGCGCCGCCAGCGCTTGCAACGCATTGTTGTTCGAATCACCTGCCGGCAGTGACTACGAGGGGTTCGCGTTCAGTTGCGGCGGGCGCGAGAACCTGCACTGCAGCGTGCTGCTCGGCGAGACCGGCGCGGACGCCGGCCTGTTGGGCATCGAGTTCGGACCCGAGTCTCCGGCTCCAGGCAACATCTCCGAACTGAACGGCTGGTGGGAGGCGTGCGGCGACGCAAGCAGCCGCGCCTGCGCGCAGCTGGTGCTCTCGGCACCGGGCGGATCGGCCTACGCCAGCTTCGGCTGGACGTGCGGCGGCCGCACCACCCGCGACTGTGCCTCGCTGGTGGGCGACGACGGCTCACCGCCCGCGCTCGCCGGTCGTTCCCCACAGGATCCACCTCCGGGCGACGACGAGTACCTCGACCAGCTGTGGGAACTCTGCGGCGCAGCTGCAGCAACTGCGTGCCGCGACTTGGCCACCTTCGGACCGCCCGGAAGCGACTACGAACGGTACGCATTGTCGTGCGGCTGGCGGGCAGTGAGAGCCTGCGCTCGACTGTTCGCTGAGTTGAACGCTGAGTCGGTTGTTGTGCCATCCGCATGAGCAGAGGGGGCAGATTGCGCCTGCGTGCACGTATCTGCGCTCCGATGGGGCTAGACAACACGTCGTGATCGCCGACGCGTTGACCGGAAAGCGCATCGCCATCACCGGTGCAACTGGATTCTTGGGCACGGCTCTCGTCGAACGGCTGCTGCGCTCGGTCCCCGACTGCGAGCTGGTGCTGTTGGTGCGGCCGGGCCGCCGTACCGACGTGAACCGCCGTGTCGAGCGGGAGGTCCTGCGCAACGACGCCTTCGAGCGGCTGCGCAGCGCATGGGGCAGCGACTTCGACGACATCTGCGCCCGCCGCATCACGGTCGTGTCCGGTGACGTGAGCGTCGATGGCCTCGCCATGTCCGAAGGGGACCGCGAGTTGCTGTGCAACTGCGATGTCATCATCCACTCGGCCGCCTCCGTCAGCTTCGACAGCCCGCTCGACTCGTCAATCGAGATCAATCTGCTGGGCCCGAACCGCGTGCTCGAGGCCTGCCAGCAGCAAGGCACTGCACCGCACTTCATCGCGGTGTCGACGTGTTACGTCGCCGGAAACCGGCGGGGCTCTGCGGCCGAGGTCTTCCTGGCCGACACGCCATTCTCGATGGACGTGGACTGGCGGGCGGAAGTGTCTGCAGCCCGGCGCACCCGTGCCGACCTCGACGCGGCCAGTCGCACCCCGGACCGCCTGCGTCGCTTCCATCGCAACGCCAGAGATGAGCTCGGCCCCGCCGGCCTGCCGCTGCTCGCCGCCAAGACCGAGCAGCTGCGCCGGGAGTGGGTGGACACCGAGATGGTCACCGCGGGCCGCAGTCGAGCCTCCTCGCTGGGATGGCCTGACGTCTACACGTACTCCAAGGCGCTCGGCGAGCAGGCCCTGGTGGAACTGCAGGGCGACGTGCCCATCTCCATCGTGCGCCCATCCATCATCGAATCGGCCTTCTCCGAGCCCTCACCCGGCTGGATCCGCGGCTTCCGCATGGCAGAGCCGCTCTTCGTGTCGTTCGCGAAGGGAGAGCTCGACACCTTCCCGGGCTACCCAGAGGGCGTGATCGACGTCATCCCGGTCGACATGGTTGCGGCGGCGATCATCGCCGTCGCCGCCCGTGGACCGGTGCCCGAGCCGGAGATCTTCCAGGTGGCCTCGGGCGCAGTGAACCCCCTGCGCTTCAAGGTGCTGACCGAGACGACCATGCAATGGTTCCAGGACCATCCGGTCTATGACTCCAAGGGTCATCCCACGGCCAGCACGCAATGGCGCTTCGCAGGCGCGAACGGATTGGACGAGCAACTCGACCGTGCCATGTCGCTGTTCAACACAGCCGAGAAGATGGTGCACCGCCTGCCGATGCGGGGCCGCAACGACTTCACCATCCGGCTCGCGCAGCGACGCGCCAGCCTCGAGCAGATCCGTGACTACGTCTTGCTCTACGGCGCCTACGGCAAGTGCGAAGCGCTCTACGAAATCGAGCGCACCACTGAGCTGTGGGAATCACTGCACCCCGCCGACCGCGACAGGTTCGGCTTCGACCCTCGGGTCATCGATTGGCCCACCTACATCGCTGATGTGCATCTGCCGACCGTCATCGCCCAAGCACGTGTCAAGACCACCCCCCAGCCCCGCACTGGGCCGAGTCGCAACGAGCGCCTGCGCACTGCAGTGCTGGACCCGGCCCGCCATTTCGCGGCGTTCGACCTCGAGAACACCCTGATTGCCAGCAACGTGGTGGAGACCTACGCCTGGCTCGCCACCCGGAGGCTCGACACGGCGGCGCGCCTGCGCTTCACCATGCGCACCCTGGCCGAGACGCCCGGTCTGTGGCGGCGGGACCGCCGGGATCGCACCGACTTCCTGCGCTACTTCTACCGGCGCTACAAGGGCGCACCGGTGGGCCAGCTCGATGCCGACGCAGCCGAGATGCTCAGCCACCTGTTCTTGACGAAGGCGTTCCCGGCAGGGCTGCGGCGAGTGCGTGAGCACAAGGCGGCGGGGCATCGCACGGTGCTCATCACCGGTGCGCTCGAGTTGGCGGTCCAGCCCCTGGCGCCGCTGTTCGACCACATCATCGCTGCGCGCATCGACAGCCGCGACGGGCGCTATACCGGCGAGATGATCGATGTCCCGCCCACCGGCGAGGTACGCGCTCAGATGATGGTCGACTGGGCTTCGGAGGAGGGATTCGACCTCGCCCAGGGCGTGGCGTATGCCGATGCAGCCTCGGACATGCCCATGCTGGAAGCCGTGGGCTATCCCGTGGCGGTCAATCCCGAGACCCGGCTGGTCACCATTGCTGACAAGCGGGGCTGGCTGTGCGAGAACTGGGAACGCTCGCCGGGAGGCCCCCGGCCGCTGCTGCCGATCGCGCCGCCGTTCAAAGTGCGCGCCAGCACGGATCGCTTGGACCGAACGCACCGGACACGCCGTGCCCGCACCGCAGTCGGAGCCGGGCAAGAAAGGTCTTGGCGGTGACCGCGCGCAAGGGTCTCGTCCTCGACGTGGACCGCACGACCCCGCCGATCCTGTTCCACCACGGCGAGGGTCTGCGCTTGGAGAAGCTGCCCGTCGGCAGCCGGGTCGTGTACCCCAACGAGCCGCTGGAACCCGTACGCGATCCCGAGGGTGCCATCGCCGAGGCCTTGGCGAACCCGCTCGGCGACCGCGATCCGCTCACCGCCTACATGCATCCGGGCATGAAGCTGACCATCGCCTTCGACGATGTCTCGCTGCCGCTGCCCCCGATGGCCGCCCCCGACATCCGTGGCCGGATCATTGAGCAGGTGCTGGACATGGCGGCCTCTGCCGGCGTCGATGACGTCGAACTCATTGCCGCGCTTGCGTTGCATCGCCGCATGACCGAGGCAGAGCTGCGCCACGCCGTCGGCGACCGTGTGTATGACGCCTTCGCCCCCCACGGCCAGCTCTACAACTTCGACGCCGAGGATCCCGACGCGCTCACCCACTTGGGAACAACAGACGCTGGTGAGGAGGTGGTGCTCTCCAAGCGAGCCGTCGAGTCGGACCTGCTGGTGTACGTGAACATCAACTTGGTCTCGATGGACGGCGGCCACAAGAGCGTCGCCACCGGGCTGTCGCCCTATGCGGCGCTGCGCCACCACCACAACGTGCACACGATGCGACACTCGACGTCGTTCATGGATCCCGAGCACTCCGAGCTGCACACGCGCAACTGGCGCCAAGGTCGGCTGCTGGCCGAAGCCGGCGTGAAGGTGTTCCAGATTGAGACAACGCTCAACAACGACACGTTCCCCTCGCAGTACGGCTTCCTGCAGCGGCGCGAATGGGAGATGTCGCCTCGGGACCGCATGATGCTGATGGGCACCAAGACGGCGCTGGATCTCATGTCCCGCCGCCAGGCTCGGCGCATCTTCCACGGCATCCGGGCGCCCTATGGGCTCACCTCGGTACAGGCCGGCGAGGTTGAAGCGGTCCATCGCCAGACGCTGGAGAACGTCTACCGGCAGCACCTCGTGCGGGTGGAGGGCCAGACCGACGTGCTCACGATGGGGCTGCCATACCTGTGCCCCTACAACGTCAACTCGATCATGAACCCGATCCTGGTGGCGTGCTTGGGGCTCGGCTACTTCTTCAACTTGTACCGGGGCAAGCCGCTCGTCCGCCACGGCGGGGTGGTGATCATGACGCACCCCACATCGTGGGAGTTCCATCCGGTGCACCATCCCAGCTACATCGACTTCTTCGAAGAGGTGCTGGCCGACACCACCGATCCCGAGATCGTCGAGCATCGTTACGAGAAGCGCTATGCCGAAGACGAGTGGTACCGGCACCTGTACCGGACCTCGTACGCCTACCACGGTGTGCATCCGTTCTACATGTGGTACTGGTGCGCGCACGCGCTGGAGCACCTGGGCGGGGTGATCATCGTCGGCGGCGACAAGGCTGCTACCCAACGCCTGGGTTTCCGTTCAGCATCGACGCTGAACGATGCACTGGAAATGGCGACCGACGTGGTCGGACGTGACCCGTCAATCACCCATATTCACAATCCGCCCATGTTGATGGCGGACGTAGTCTGAGTTCTCGGGGCCTAGAGCATTGAGGCGCCAAGCGATGAGGCAGGGGGCACCGGGGTTGTCGCGACGACGAGATTGCCGCCGCAGTGCGGACGAGGGCGTGCAGCGATGAGCGACCCCAACCGTCGCGCCGCCGTGTCGCACCTCGGATCCAAGCGTGCGCAGCGCAAGAAGGCCTCGGTGACCCGTGTCGTGCGCGGCACAGAGTTCCCGCTGCGAGCGGCACCAACTCCTCAGGGCCAGACTCCGCTGCCGGCCAATGTGGGATCGAACTACAACACCGACTGGGCTCGGCGCTTCCCAGCTCGTGTGGCCCGGCGGGTGGCCCGCGACACGGTGGCGCGAGCACTGGTGCGCTACTACGCCCAGCCGACGATCAAGGGCGTCGACCGGCTCAGCGAACTGGACGGGCCGGCTGTGTTTGCCGCGAACCACCAGAGCCACGCCGACACCGCAGTGATCATCACCTCGATTCCCGAGCCGTGGTGCAACAGGCTGGTGGTGGGTGCCGCGTCCGACTATTTCTTCGGGAACCGGGCCACCTCGGCGATCTCTGCGCTGTTCGTCGGTGCCATCCCCATCGAGCGGACCGCGCTCAACCGCCGCACGATCGACAAGGCAGTGACGCTGCTGCGCAGCGGCTGGAGCCTGGTGATCTACCCCGAGGGCGGTCGTTCCCGTGACGGCTGGGGCCAGCAGTTCCGACCGGGTGCAGCGTTCTTGGCCAAGCAGGCCGGCGTGCCCGTGGTGCCCGTGCACATCCGGGGCACTTTCGACATCTTGCGCAAGGGCCGAGCGTGGCCCAGGCGTGCTCGCTCGGTGATCAACTTCGGCCGCCCGCTGGATTTTGGCGAGGACGAGAACAACCGCCGATTCACGCGGCGGCTGCAGGCCGCCGTGGAGGGATTGGCGGACGAGACCGCGACCGGCAACTGGTTCGCGGCGCGCCGACGCCTGCACAGCGCCGACAGCCCCGGCATCGAGGGCCCCTCGGCATCGGCGTGGCGCCGTCGCTGGGCGCTCACCGAGCCCCCGCCAGCCGATGGTGGGCCCGACAGCTCGGCGGTCGCGAAGCGTCGCTGGCCCTACGTCTAGGCCGACTGAGACCGCACTGCCGCTGCGGTTCGGGGAGCGCCTCGTATCGTTCGATCCATGCAGTCGATGGCATCGGCGCACGCCGCGATAGGACACGACCCGGCCGGCGTCGAAGGACGTCACATAGCGCCGGGCACCGTTCGCCGGGCGGCAGCCTTGGCACGCCCATACCGGTCGGCGCTGACGGGAGTCCTGATTGCTCAACTGCTTGGCGCGCTTGCGTTCGTGGTGCCGCCGATCCTGTTCGGGCGCATCATCGACGACGCCATCCCGACCGGAGATCGGTGGCAGCTCAATGTGCTGGCCGCGATCATCTTGGCCTCGGCATTCGCCGAGGCGGGCCTGTCGTTCATCGAGCGCTGGTGGTCGGCGCGTATTGGCGAGGGCCTCATCTTCGACCTGCGAGTAAGCCTGTACGACCACGTGCAGCGGATGCCGGTGGCGTTCTTCACCCACGTGCAGACCGGCTCGCTGATCAGTCGCATGAACAACGACGTCATCGGCGCCCAGCGGGCCTTCACCGGCACGCTCAACTCGGTCGTGTCCAACACCATCGTGCTGTCGACGACGCTCGTCGCGATGATGGCGCTGGAGTGGCGGTTGACGCTGCTCGCACTGGCGCTGCTGCCGGTGTTCATCGCGCCTACCAAACGAGTGGGCCGGCGGTTGCAGGCACTGACCCGGCAAAGCATGCAGCACAACGCCTCGATGAACACGGTGATGACCGAGCGCTTGAACGTGGCCGGCGCGCTGCTGGTCAAGCTGTTCGGGCGTCATGACGTCGAGCGGGCCGGGTTCAGCCGCACGGCCCGGACCGTGCGCGACATAGGTGTGCGCAGCGCGCTCTACGGGCGGGCGTTCTTCATCGGCCTCAGCCTGGTGGGCGCCGTGGGGGCGGCGATGCTGTATTGGGTGGGTGCGCACCTGGTGATCTCCGGTGCGCTCACCATCGGAACGCTGGTGGCGATGGGGCTGATGGTGGTGCGGATCTACATGCCGCTGACCGGCCTGACGAATGCCCGTGTGGACGTGATGACTGCGCTGGTCTCGTTTGAGCGCGTCTTCGCGGTGCTGGACCTGCCGAACCCGATCCCGGACCGCCCCGATGCCGTCAAGCTCGGCGCAGTGGACGGGCGGATTGAGCTGCGGGACGTGACGTTCACGTATCCCCCTGCCGACAGCAACGTTCTCGCCGAACTGGGCGGCGTGGCAACGCCGCCCGAGCAACTCAGCGGCGCGACAGCGCCGCCGTCGAGCGATGCTCGGACCGGACCGGTGCTCGAAGGCGTGTCCGCAGTCATCGAACCTGGCCAGACGATCGCGCTCGTCGGGCCGTCGGGCGCAGGCAAGACCACGCTCGCTGCGCTCGTAGTCCGCCTGTACGACATCGACAGCGGCGCGTTGCTCATCGACGGGCACGACGTGCGTGAGGTCACGACGGAGTCCCTGCGGTCCAACATCGGCGTCGTCTCGCAGGACCCGCACCTGTTCCACGACACCATCGCCGCCAACCTGCGCTACGCCCAGCCCGGCGCCACCGACGCCGAGCTGGCTGAGGCGTGCCGAGCCGCACACATCGACGAGCTGATCCTGAGCCTGCCCGACGGCTGGAACACCGTCGTGGGCGAGCGCGGCTACCGGCTGTCGGGCGGTGAGAAGCAGCGTCTGGCCATAGCCCGGGTGCTGTTGAAGCGTCCCGCCATCGTGGTGCTCGACGAGGCCACCAGTCACCTCGACAGCGAGAACGAGGCCTTGGTGCAAAGCGCGCTCGCGACAGCGCTCGCCGGCCGCACTGCAGTGGTCATCGCTCACCGACTTTCGACTATCACCGACGCCGACCAGATCCTGGTGCTCGATCGCGGGCGCCTCGTCCAGCAGGGTCGCCATCTCGATCTGCTGGCCGCAAATGGTCTCTACTCCGATCTGTACCGCACGCTCGTGGGTACCGATGAGCCCGCTGGTGTCACCTGAGATTTCTCCCCCACGCTGGCGACGCTGCTGCTGGGCCCTTGCAGCTCTGACCTTCGGTCTGACGGCCCTCGTTTCCGCGAGCGCGCTTGGGGCCGCAGTCGCCGAGCCGCAAGCCTGGGTCGACGAACCGATCACCGGGCCATGGGCACCCCCGCCTCCCATCGACGAACCCAAGTCGCGTTGGCAGGAGCCGGTGCCCGCCGGTGTCCATTCGCTGTCCTTCCCGTACTTCACGGGGCCGGAGTTCAACCAGCTGTTCAACACCGCTGCGCTGCCGAACCTGTCGTCGATCTACCGCCCACCGACGATCACCGACTCGGCGGAGATGGACGAACACATACGAGCCAGCGCCGAAGACCGCGGCTATCTGCGCCGACCATTGCCGGCGAACTACGCGCTGATGCGTCTCATCGATGACGGCCTCGCGCTGCAACGGCCCGCAGCGGCGGCATGGCTGGCCCTGGCTGAAGATGCTGCCGCGCACGGTTACGAGCTGGAATTGGACTCCGCCTACCGGGGGCACCAGTACCAGCGGGAGGTGTTCTTGCGGCCGTACGAGGCGCCGTATGGGATCGACGATCTTTCCGAGCGCCTGACGATGTCGGCGCCGCCGGGCTACTCCAAGCACCACACGGGGTACGCGATCGACATCGGCCAGCATGGGTATTACAACTTTGGGCGAACGCCCGCCTACAAGTGGCTGTCAGCCGACAACTTCGCCAACGCCAAGAAGCACGGCTGGATCCCGAGCTACCCGCCCGATGGCGGCAAGCAAGGCCCGGTGCCCGAGCCGTGGGAGTTCACCTACGTCGGGCGGGAAGCGATCCTGTGCTTCCACCAACCCCCCGCCATTGACGACCCCCTCTGCCGCCGCTGAGGGCACTCAGGCTCCAGCGGCGGGCGCACGGGGCGTGCGTCTGAGGGAACCGCGACCGGGGCACGGCTAGCGTCTCGCAGATGGCTGAGGCAACCGCGAGTGAGCGGCGTGAGATCGATCCGGACCTGCTGGGCAAGTTCGCCTTCCAGGTGTGGTCCTACAAGATGGGCGAGATGGTGTCGTCGATGCTGCACATCGGCGACGAACTCGGGCTGTTCGGGGCGCTGGCCGACGCTCAGCCGGCCACCAGTCACGATGTCGCCGAGGCGACCGGTCTCGACGAGCGGCTGGTGCGGGAGTGGCTGTACGGCGTCGCAGCGGCTCGCCTGGTCACGCACGACGACGGTGCATTCTCGATGTCGCCTGAGTCTGAAGCACTGCTGGTCGACGAAGAGGGCTCATTGCACTTCGCCATGGGAGCATTCCGCGGCGGTCTCGGCGACACGGCACTGGACCTGATCATCGAGTCGTTCCGCACCGGCATCGGCATGACCTATGAGCAGCAGGGGCCCCGAGCAGCGGCTGGCCTCGCCCGCACGACGGGTCCGTTCAGCCGTCAGAACCTCACCTCGGTCATCCTGTCCGGTCTCGACGGCGTCACGGACAAGCTCGAACGCGGCGCCAAGGTGCTCGATGTGGGCTGCGGCGCCGGTGTCTCGGCATGTCTGATCGCCGAGAAATGGCCGAACACCGAGGTGGTCGGCTTCGACCCTTCCGCCATCGCCGTCGAACAGGCCCGAGAGCGCGCCGAGGAGGCCGGTCTCGAGAACGCGACGTTCGTGGAGGCGGGAGCGGCCGACGTCCCCGACACCGGCGACTTCGACCTGGCGCTGACCTTCGATTGCCTGCACGACATGCCCCGGCCCGACATCGCGCTCGAGGCGATCCGGGGCGCGCTTGCGCCCGACGGCACGCTGCTCATCAAGGACATTCGCTCCAGGGGCGACTTCTCGCAAGATCAGCGCAACCCGATGCTGGCCATGTTCTACGGGTTCTCGATCACCAGCTGCCTTCAGTCGGCGCTCAGCGAGCCCGGCGGCATGGGACTTGGCACGCTCGGTCTCTATCCGGACAAGGCACGTGAGCTGACGGCGGCAGCCGGGTTCACACGCTTCGAGCAGCACGACTTCAGCGACGCCGCGAACCTGTACTACGAAGTCCGGCCCTGAGCCCAACGCCGCTGCCAACTGCCGTCGTCCAGCCGCCGCTGAGGCCAATTCTGGCGTGCAGCCCGTAGTTTCTTAGCAAGCTTCAGAACACGGGAGGGCACATGGCGGTTCACGCGAGTACTCCGATCGAGTTGATCGAAGGGGTGTACGCCGGCCTGGCAGACGCTGTGTCATTCGGGCGTGAGCGGCTGGGCCGAGCTCTCACACTGTCAGAGAAGATCCTCATCGCGCACCTGTCGAACCGTGAGCAGTCCCTTCAGCGCGCCGTCTCCTATGTCGACCTGGCACCGGATCGCGTCGCCATGCAGGACGCCACCGCGCAGATGGCGTGGCTGCAGTTCATGACTGCGGGGCTCGACGAGGTGGCAGTTCCCACCACGACGCACTGCGACCACCTCATCCAGGCTCGCGAGGACGGCAAGCGCGACCTGCTCGCGGCCACGGAGAACAACGAAGAGGTGTACGACTTCCTCGAAAGCGTCTGCGCCCGCTACGGCGCAGGGTTCTGGAAGCCCGGCAGCGGCATCATCCACCAGGTCGTGCTGGAGCAGTACGCCTTCCCCGGCGGGATGATGGTCGGCACCGACAGCCACACCCCCAACGCGGGCGGGCTGGGCATGATCGCCGTGGGCGTCGGCGGCGCGGATGCCGTGGATGTGATGACCGGCTTTCCGTGGAACGTGCGCTGGCCCAAGGTGATCGGCGTGAAGCTCACCGGCGAGCTGTCTGGCTGGAGCGCGCCGAAAGACGTGATCTTGAAGGTGGCAGAGATCCTCACGGTGTCCGGCGGCACCGGAGCCATCGTGGAGTACTTCGGGCCCGGAGCCGAGTCGCTGAGCGCCACCGGCAAAGGGACGATCTGCAACATGGGTGCCGAGATCGGCGCCACCACGTCGCTGTTCGGCTACGACGCCGCGATGTCCCGCTACTTGGCAGCGACCGGGCGCGAGGCAGTCGCCGCAGCGGCCGATGCAGTCGCCGAGCATCTGCGCCCCGATGACGCTGCCATGGCCGATCCGGAGGCCCACTACGACCAAGTCATCGAGATTGACCTGTCCCAGCTGCGCCCCCACATCAACGGCCCTCACACGCCGGACCGCGCCCGCGAGGTGTCCGCGCTGGGCGCGGAGGCCCGCACCCAGGGCTGGCCGCTCGACATCAGCGCAGCGCTCATCGGCAGCTGCACCAACTCGAGCTACGAGGACATCACACGGGCGGCATCGATCGCCCGTGACGCTGTCGCGAAGGGCCTGCGGGCACGGACACAGCTGCTCGTGACCCCCGGTTCGGAGCAGGTGCGCGCCACCATCGAGCGTGACGGCCTGCTGGCCGACTTCGAAGCGCTGGGCGCCACCGTGCTGGCCAACGCCTGCGGACCCTGCATCGGCCAGTGGGACCGCTCCGGCGACGAGGCCTATGTCCCGGGCCAAGCCAACGTGATCGTCACCTCCTACAACCGCAATTTTCCCAAGCGCAACGACGGCGACGCCGCGACGCTTGCGTTCGTCACTTCGCCCGAGACCGTCATGGCGATGGCGTTGGCGGGAACGCTCGACTTCGACCCCGTCAACGGCGTGCTACACACCGACGCCGGCGAGCCGGTCACGCTGCCGACTCCGGTGGGCGTCGAGCTGCCGCCCGCCGGCTTCGACCCAGGCGAGAGCGGCTTTGTGGCCCCGCCCACGGATCGGGCCGGTGTGGATGTGCACGTCTCGCCGAGCTCGGATCGCCTGCAGGTGCTGGCGCGGTTCGAGGCGTGGGACGGCAACGACTACGAAGACCTGCCCGTGCTGGTCAAGGCTCAGGGCAAGTTCACCACCGACCACATCTCGATGGCCGGTCCGTGGCTTCGCTACCGGGGTCACCTCGAGAACATCTCGGGGAACCTGTACCTGGGCGCGGTGAATGCCTTTGAGGGCTACGACGTCGGCCACGGCAAGAATCAGCTGACCGGCGAGACCCAGCCCTATCCCGAGATCGCGAAGGCGTACCACGAAGCCGGCGTGAACTGGGTAGTGATCGGCGACGAGAACATGGGCGAAGGTTCGAGCCGCGAGCACGCCGCCATGGAGCCTCGCTTCCGGGGCGGCCTCGTTGCGCTGTGCCGCAGTTTCGCCCGAATCCACGAGACCAACCTGAAGAAGCAGGGCATGCTGCCGCTCACGTTCGCCGACCCGGCCGACTACGACCGGATCGCCGAGAACGACCGGATCTCGGTGCAGGGCCTTGCCGACCTGGCGCCGGGACGAACCGTCACGGTCGAAGTGCGCAAGCCGTCGGGCGAGACAATCTCATTCGAGACCAACCACACCTTCAGTGCCGAACAGGTGAAGTGGTTCAAGGCCGGCTCGGCACTCAACATCATCCGGGCCTCGCTCTAGTCGGGCTCGGCACTGGCGGCTGGGCACTGGCGGCTGGGCACTGGCGGCTGGGCACTGCTGGATCGGCACGGCTGGCGCACTTTTCGGCCACGGCGCGAGGAAGCCGGCCCGGGGGGAGGGCCGGCTTCTTCGCTGAGGTCTCTGGGCGTGGGTGACGCTTAGACCTATTGCCGGTCGGAGCCGGGGCTTCCGATCCGGCGCTCGTCCGCCTGGGTGGGGGGACACCGTGCGGCGGTGCGATATGTCGAACGGTTTGGGATAACCGCTCAAGAATAAGTTAGCTCTGGCTTTGTTATCGGGCCAGCAGTTAGCGCAGATAGTTTCGATCTCTTTGAGAGATAATCAGTCGCAGCGCGCTAGTGTGGCTGAATGGACCTGAAGTACCTCGATGCGCTGTCTGCGGTTGCTGCTCATGGCCGCTTCTCGGCAGCCGCACGAGCGCTGCACACCGTGCAGTCCAACGTGTCGAGCCATATTGCGAAACTCGAGGAAGAGCTGGGCGCGGTGCTCGTGGATCGAGCAGTGGGGTCCTTGACGCCCGAGGGCGAGGTGGTGCTGGCACGCATCAAGCGCATCAACGGCGAGATTGCCTCCATGCGGGCCGACGTGGCGTCGATGACGTCCCATGTCACCGGCGACGTCCATCTCGGCATCATCGGGACCCCCGGCCGGTGGCTGTTGCCGCCGTTTCTGGACGAGTTGCGCCGGCGCCATCCTGATGTCGACGCCACGGTGGTCGACTCCACCACGCTTGCGCTGACACGCCTGCTCGAAGGCGGCGAGCTTGACCTCGCCGTGGTGAATGCCCCGGTCGACCACGAGGAGCTGGTCACCACGCCCCTGTTCGCCGAGGAATTCGTCGTCATCGCTCCCACTGGTCACGCGCTGGCGGCGCTCGGCGACCGCGAGGTGGGCTTCGCGGAACTCGAACAGCACGAGATGCTGCTCGGTCCGCCCGGTTCTGCGATGCGCATGCTCATCGACTCGGTAGCGGCTCGGCACGGTGTCACGCTGCGAACCCTGGCGCAGCTCGACGGCATTCGGCTGACCGCCACACTGGCCTTTCAGGGCTATGGACCGGCCATCGTGCCAATCACCTCGATCCCGGTCTGGACCGACCGAGGCGACTGGAGCGTGCTCACCGTTGCAGGCCTGCCTCCCCGCCAGGTCGCGCTGGCCATCCGCCGCCGCGGCATGCTCTCGGCGCCAGCGGCTGCAGCCCGCGATGTGCTCCGCTCGGTGATGCGCAGCGTGTCCCGTCGCATCCCTGGCGTCACTGCTGCGTGAGCCCGGGGGCGTCCGGCCAGCCTGATCCACGACACAACCCGGTGGGGGCATAGCCTCACGGCAGTGGACCTGCAGCTGCGCGCCGGCGCAAGTGGACATGTCACCGCCGGCATCGTCGCCCTCGGCGGGCGTTCGGCCATGCTCATCTCCGCCGACAGTCCTCACCGGCGCGGCGCGCTCGCACCAGCCGACAGCGAGACCATCGTCGCCGGCCTTCAGACGGCGCTCGCGAAGCGCCTGCCTGTGGTCCTCATGCTGTCCTCCAGCGGGGCCGACGCGAACTACGGCGTCGCTGCGTTGCACGGCTGGGGCGAGGCCGCACGGGTCCTCGTGCGGTGCTCGGGCGTGGTCCCGATCCTGGCCGGAGTCACGGGACAGGCCATCTCGGGCATCGCGCTGCTGATCGGGCTGTCCGACATCGTCGTGATGTCCGAGGATGCGTACGCCTTTGTGAGCGGCCCCGTCCCGGTGCGCGAGATGACTGGTGTGGCGATCGGGCCTGACGAGCTGGGGGGCGCCTCGATCCATGCCAGCGCTTCGGGGACAGCATCCGCAGTCACCCCGGCCGGCGAGGTGCTCGACGTGCTGACCGAGATGCTGGGCTACCTGCCATCGCACTGCGACGAGTTGCCGCCGCTCATAGAGACCAGCGACCCGCGCGACCGGCCGACACCCGAAGCGGGCGACCTGCTGCCTTCGGTGCCGACGGGCGCCTACGACGTCCGCGACATCATCGCCGAACTCATCGACGACGGCTGCTTCGTCGAGTTGAGAGCGGCCTGGGCGCCGAACTTGGTGACGGGATTCGCTTCGATGGGTGGCTACGCCGTGGGCGTGCTGGCGAACCAGCCGATGAGCATCGCGGGAACGCTGGACATTGCCGCAAGCCAGAAGGGCGCCCGCTTCGTCAACTTCTGCGACGCCTTCGGCCTGCCGCTGATCACCTTGGTGGACACGCCGGGCTTCTACCCCGGCAAGGACCTCGAGTGGCGCGGGATGATCCGCCACGGTGCCCAGCTGGCCTTCGCCTATGCCCGGGCCACCGTGCCACGGGTCGCTGTCGTGCTGCGCAAGTCGTACGGCGGCGCATACATCGTCATGGACTCCAAGACGATGGGCAACGACGTGTACCTAGCGTGGCCGAGCGCCGAGCTTGCCGTGATGGGTGCGTCCCAAGCGGCCCAGATCCTTCGCCGCGGCGCAGATGAGGGCGAGGTCGCCGACTACGTCTCCGATTATGAGGATACGTATCTGAACCCGTATGTCGCTGCCGAGCGGGGTTACGTCGACAACGTCATCGACCCCGCAGTCACACGCCGGGAGCTCATCGACACGCTCGACATGCTGGCCACCAAGCGCGAACGGCTTCGCCATCGCCGCCACGACAACTCTCCGCTGTGAGCCTGCCGCCCGAATTCGTGCAGCCGCAACAATCGCAGAAAGACCTCCAATTGGGTACATTCGGCGACGCGAACGAGGGGGACTGATGGCAGAGGACAGCTTCACGATCACCGACAACCGCACGGGACAGTCGGTGACCGCTCCCGTGGTCGACGGCACGATCTCCGCGGCCGCGTTGCGCGAGCTGGACCGGGGTCTGTGGTTCTACGACCCGGCTTACCTCTCGACAGCCAACTGCGACTCCAAGATCACCTACATCGACGGGGATGAGGGAATCCTGCGCTACCGGGGCTACCCCATCGAGCAGCTGGCCGAGAAATCCAGCTTCCTCGAGGTTGCCTACTTGATCATTCACGGCGAGCTTCCCACCGAGGCCGAGGCAGCCGAGTGGGTCCACCACATCACGTTCCACACCTACGTGCACGAGGACATCACGCGCTTCATCAAGGGCTTCCGCTACGACGCCCACCCCATGGGCACCCTGGTGTCCACGATCGCCGCGCTGTCCACGTTCTACCCCGAGGCGAAGGACATTGACGATCCGTACACGCGGCTGGTGCAGATCATCCGGCTGATGGCCAAGATGCCGACGATGGCGGCGTTCACCTACCGCAACCGGATGGGGCTGCCGTACGAGTACCCGGTGAATCACCTGAGCTACACGGCCAACTTCCTGCGGATGATGTGGAGCGTGGCCGACCCCGACTACGAACCCGACCCGACGCTGACGCGGGCGCTGGACTTGCTGTTCATCCTGCATGCCGACCACGAGCAGAACTGCTCGACCACCACGATGCGCACGGTCGGCTCCAGCCGTGCCGATCCGTTCTCGGCGGTGGCGGCGGCCACCTGCGGCCTGTACGGACCGCTGCACGGTGGCGCAAACGAGCAGGTCATCCGGATGCTGCACGAGATCGGCGACTTCGACAACGTGCCCGCCTACGTCGAGCGGGCGAAGTCCGGCGACGTGCTGCTGCAGGGATTCGGCCACCGCGTCTACAAGAACTACGACCCGCGGGCAAAGATCATCAAGGAGACCGCCGAAGCGGTGTTCAAGGTGACCGGGCTGAATCCGCTGCTCGACATCGCCATGAAGCTCGAAGAGGTCGCGCTCAGCGACTCGTACTTCAGGGACCGCCGGCTGTACCCGAACGTCGACTTCTACTCGGGGCTCATCTATGAGGCGATGGGCTTCCCGATGGACATGTTCACGGTGCTGTTCGCTATCGGGCGGACGCCGGGGTGGTTGGCGCACTGGGTGGAGATGCTCGGCGATCCCGACCAGAAGATCTACCGGCCCCGCCAGAAGTACACGGGTCTCGGCGAGCGCGACTACGTGCCGATCGAGTCCCGCTAGCCGTCTCGCGAGATGTGCAGCGCCTGATCGGCGCTAGATGATTAGTTCCAAGGTTTTAGTGGTCGTAGGCGGTGAGTGAGCGTGCTGGTCGGGTGTGTCGGACGCTCCCTTGTCAAGCGGCGAGTGGGGTGCCGACGCGTCGAGATGCACGCCGCGTCGGCCGCGATCACCCCCGACGCCGACGTGAGGCCCCCCCCGGCAGGCTGCCGAGGGGGTCGTTGCACACATCAACCGGCTCGCCGCTGAACAGCGCAGACTCCGAGTCGGCTGCCAACGGCGCCTGGCTGCACGACACCGTGATCGTCGCCGTCGCGCCCGCCGCGACCGCGGCGGACACCGTGCGGCGGTTCCCCGTGCCTGCCACCGTGGCAGTGCCCGCTGTCGACGACGCTGAGCACCCAGCAGTGCCGGGGGTCACCTCGAACCCCGAAGCCTTCAGTCTTCGTGATTCGGAGGGTGTGCACCGCCGACCCATACTCGCGCCTGCGTCCGGCCGGGCAGGTGGAAGGCCCAGTTGACTTTGAAGGAACTCCATCGTCTCGCGTTCTCGACACGGGGAAAGGGATAGCGGGATGTCTCGATGTAGCGCGCCTGGTCGAAGCCGGGGAAGTAGTAGTGGGCATAGAGGGGAATGCGGACCACATCGACGATCGGTCCAAGCTCGCCTGCCGGGACGAGCGCGGCGTAGCCGCGCAGGTCGGGCACAGTAACGAAATGCGCGACCTCGGCGAGGCTGGGATGACTGATCTTTTGGATCATGAGTTGCGGGAACTCGTATTGGGCTCTCGCGAAGCCGTGCAGCATGACGACTTCTTCATCGGGGAGCGACTCGTACAGCTCGGCGGGATAGCCGTCGGACCGGAGCCATGCCGGCGTTAGCCGGCGCACTCCCGGCGAGCTGGCTGCGAACCAGGCGCGTGAGATGTCGATCTCGGGTGAGAACTCCGCTTTGATGCTGAACTGAGTGGGGTCTGGCTGCTCGCCGGTCCAGCCTTCGATTTCGAAGGGGGCGATCTCGCCGGGCTGGATCGACAGCGGCCAGTGCCAGGTGCCGTTGCCGATGGTGACGCTCACGCCGTACGCCCACAGCTCCCGTGACCGGTTACGCACCAGGCCGCGCACCACCCCATCGATCACCGACACCGTCCCGGATTCCACTCGCAGCTCGTCCGCGGCCTGATCGGGAACGAGCAGCACGACGTCGCTGGTGAATAGCTTGTCGATTCCCGGCGCGTTCTCGCCGCGTGGCAGGGAATGCGCAAGTCGCTCCTCGGCAGCTGTTTCGCGGCGCGCGATCGCGTCGCGTGCCTGCTCGGGCGTGTCGTACCACCTCACCGCTCCGCCGCTGCCCCACAGCGCCCAGCGCGGCTCGTACTCGCCGGGTTCGGGGTCGGGGTCCCCGCAGCCCATCAGCCCCCGCTGCTGCACCATCATCGGGATGAACTCGCGGAACAGCAGCGTCGGCGCTACATGGGGCCCGTCGAGGCGAGCCTCGGCGAGCAGGTCCTCGGTGTCGCACATGTCGAACACCCGGTTGAGCACCAGTTCGGCAGCAGGCAGGAGGTCCCGCCGAGGACCATCGCGCAGCGGGCCGAGCGGCTCGCCCTTCGCGGGGAGCACCCGCAGGTCCGCGAGATCCGCCAGCCGACCCGGATCGAATCTCGTGTGCAGGTTGCCGATCCAGAACGGATCGCTCCGGGCTACTCTCAACCCGGCCGCCGCATCGGCCGCCGACGAGGTGCCGCTCGCCGCGGCTCGCTGCGGGGTCTCCGCTACAGTCATGCCCTGAGTCGTCGTCAGGGCGGCCGGCGCCGCCGGCGATGCTGTCGCTGCGGGTGCGGTCGCCGGCCCGACAGTGACCCGCGACGGCGAGTCGGAGGCATCCACGCTGCTGCATCCCCCAGTCAGCATCACACCGGCGCACAGCGCCGCTGCGGCGAGACGGCGCCGCTCCTGGGTCATGGCGCTCGCGGCAGTTCGTCAGTGCGGTTAGTCCACCCCACGGTGTCGAGCTGGCCCAGAAAGCCGCTGCCGTTGACGCTGACCCATGCGCATCGGCGTTCGAACCGGTTGTGCTGCTGGGTGCCGCACACCTCCACGTACAGCACCAGGCCGGGCCGTCCGCTCACGGCGTAATCGGTCTGCTGCCACCCAGAGCCCGCTTCACGCGCGTGCTGACCGTCAGGGACGGCACGTATCCACGTGCTCGACGAGTCGGACAGGTTCGACGCGGGGAACACGACGAACTTCTGTTCGAGATTGTTGTCGGTGAAGGAGATGAAACCCGCAGCCAGCGGGCTGTTGCTGCGCTCGGCGTCAATATCACCGTTCGGCTCGCGGACGATGCGGCCGTCGGTGGAGAACACCTGCATCTCGCCCTCGCGGTTGCTCACGTCATAGACCTTGCAGCCCAACGGCACCCCTAATTGGCCCCAGCGGCACCGGGTGCTGATCAGCCCTCCTGAGATATCCGTGGCGTCCCCGTATCCCACCGAAGGCCCGAACGCGCTGCCCAGGTAGTCCCGGGTCGTCACATACAGCTCGTCGGTGCCGGGGTCGAAAATGTTGTCATAGGAGTTGTCCCGGCACGGGAAGGTGAACGAGCCGTCGTCCTGCTCGACTTTGCACGCCAGCCATGGACCCAATGCCGTGTCGATCGACGCATCGGACACGCCATCGGGGCACAGCGTTTTGAGCAGCTTGCACGCGACGTACCTTCCTCCCTCGTACGTGTTGGCCCGCTCGGCCCTCGAAGCCCGAGACTGACACCACCGGCAGCGTCGCGAACACGTCGTCGATACAATCCGCGTGGCCGTCATGAGAACACGACACCGTCACATCCGCATACGACTCCACAGCTACACCCAGGCTGGCGACTCGCTCACCAGAACCCACACCAGCCGACACCATTGGCATTCCAGCAGCGTCACTCAAGAGCAGGCGCGGTGTCCGCACCGCCGGCCCACTTGTACCCGGGCGCGCCGACGACCACGAACCCGAAGTACCTGTACCTATTGGAGTCCAGCACGACCCGCTTCACGACATAGGGCGTGGGGTCGATATAGGGCGTGGGGTCGATGGTGCCTTCGGGGTGATAGACATGGCTACGGATGGGCGTGAGCTTGCCTACTTCGGCGACGGTGCCGTCGAGGTCGAACCTGGCGGTGTAGACGCGGGGCTCGAACTCGATTAGGGGCAGCTCGATCGGCGGTTCTCCTTCTGCTGCCCAGTCCGGGTCGATCCGGGCGAAGGACGGATGGGAGTTGAAACGGTGGGGGAATGCCTGCCCGACACCGGAGTAGGCCACCACTGCGGTGCCTGCAGGCAGACCGTCGATGACCTCGCGGGGCAGGTATTCGCGGAATTCGTCCGAGGTCAATCCGGCGTCGTACTCGACGAATGACAGGTAGCGGGACCGGTCGACGTCAGGCGACATCTGGGCCGCCACCGCATAATGGACAAGCAGCGGATCGTTGACGCCCATCCACTTCTCGATCTCGAACGGTGCGGCCTCGCCTGGCTGCATCGACAGCGGCCACTCCCACGTCCGTTCTCCGGCGGTGACGGTGACCCGGTACGCCCACAGGTCCCGTGACCAGTTGCGCACCAGCCCGCGCAGCACCCCGTCGCGGACGCTCAGCGAGCCAGCCAGCACCCGCACCTCGTCTAACGGGTCATCGGCGCTGGAGTATTCGATCGCGAGCCAGCGCCGCGAGTGCATCGAGCATGGCACACGCGAGCACAGGTTCAGGCCCAGCGGCTCAGCTCCCGGCGGCAGCGTGTGCGAGTTGCGGTGCGGCAGCCGCCGCTCGTGGCGCTCCCTGTATGCCTCGGCCTCCTCTCGAGTGTCGAAGCCCCGGTTGACATAGAGGTATCTGCCCCGCTCGTAGCCGTGGATCAGCGGGCCCCTGACGCCGTCTCCGTCGCAGTCCAGCTCATCCTGATATTCCTGAATTTCGCCGACCATGCGGGGCTCCAGCCGCCACCGCCCGCCGTAGGTCTTCTTAGAGGCTGCGTCTTCGAGATCGCACATGTCATAGACCGGGCGGCGCTCCACGCTGTTCAGGTCGCGGTCGAAAGGGCCGCGCCACAGCGCTCCTGGGACGTCCAGGGGACTGGCACCGATGCGTGTTCCGTCGCGCTGCGCTGGTCTCAGCGGTTCTGGTGCGGGCAGCGGCCGAAACTGCGAGCCCGCGAAGCGGCTCGCCTCGGCCCAGCCGGTTTCCTCGACCCATCCGGCGGGCCCGGACCCGCCGGAAATCGACACAGTCTGCGATGGCACCGCGGGAACGGTCTCGGCCGGGGCGGTGAGGACCGTCGAGTCGCCGGCGTCCACTGCGTCGGCTGCGGCCTTTGGCCCAGCAGTGGCGGGCTGGCTGGTCGACGGAGGCAGCGCCGTCGTGGCTGGCAGCGGCGCTGGATCCTCGTTGCCGGTGCATCCCCACAGCACCCCGCCCGCTGCCAGCACCGCCAGCGCCGCCAGCCTGAGGCGCATCCGCATGCGCGCAGCCTTCGCCATCATGGTCATCTTCTCGCGGCGGCGATCCACGACGCGAAGCTTCCCGCTTGCGTCGAGCCGTCCGCTGTCACGCTCACCCACGAACACTGCGCAGGCGCGAACAGCGCGCCCACCCGGCATAGCCTCAGCCGCAAGTCCTTGCCCTTGTAGTCGTCGGTGTGCCAAGACGGGTCCGCGACGGTGCCCGCATGAGTGCGGACCAACACGTCGTCGGGCACGGTCTTTACCGGCGTCGATGAGTGCCCGTCCAGCAGCGACGCAGGGAACACCGCGAACCGGACGCTGTCGTCGGTGAACGAGATGAACGGCGCCGCGTAGGGGCTGCTCGAATTCGTTGCCGGACCCGGTCGACGCTGCACGTCACCGCCCAACGGCGCGTAGTCGTGCACCGACCCCTCCGGGTTGTCGGTGTCGTAGAAATAGCACTTCCCATCGAGCTCCTCGTACTCGCTTGTCGCCGAGTCGTCTGGATCGAACCCGTGGTCGATGTCCTCGGTGACGCTGCCGACGTACCACTTGCACTCGAACAGCTCCGCCCCGCCGGTGAGACTCGTGTGGCGGAAGTTGTCGCGCACAGTGACGAACAGGTCGTCGCGGGTCCCGCTGTTCATCCAGATGTTCTCCTTCGACCTGAGGCACTGGCTCTTCGTGGTGGTGCGGCCGCTGCTCGGTTGGCAAGCCTTCCACGTGCCCTCGAGCCAGTACTCGAAGCTGCCTCTGCGCTGGTTGCCATGGGTGAGGCCGCAGGACTCCTCAAGCAGCCTCTCGGCGACCCGTCGCCCGCCGAACCCGGTGTCCGCGCGCTGGCCGTGGTTCAGATCGGGCGAGTTGAACTTGTCGATCTGCCACATCCCCACACCGGGATGCCAGAACGCACGCGAAGGCGCCGTGAACCGGTCGTCGTAGGAATAGGAGGCGGTTATTGTCCTCGGTCGCTGGATCCTGCAGCGCAGTCCAAGAGTGGTCCTTGCGGGACAGGGTCATCAGCGACCGCGCCGGGAACCGCATGTTGGCCCGCTCGCGGTGTCCGCTGATCGTCGTGTACTGGGAATTCGGGTTCTCCCAGAATCCGATCGCGAGCATCAATGCCGCTAGCTCGTGCACCCCCATCGACGATCCCGGTGGGCAGGGCTGCCCGCGACGGGCGTCGATCGCGGCCTGGGCGGCATCGACTGTGCCCAGCAGCGCGCCCACCGTCACCTCGAACGGACCGTCGTAGAACGCATAGGTGTCTGTCGCCTGGTTGTAGACGGGCTCCTCGTCGACGTCGTCCAGTCTTGGGTCCGGATCGCTCGAGGGCACGACGCACAGAACTTCGTTGATCGGGCTCTGCACCTTGCCGGTCGGGCATGAGCTTGTGACAGTTGCCGGGAACGTTCTCGTCGTGCCGGCCTGGTGGGAGCTGCGTGCTGTCGCGCCCCGCGCAGCGCCTGCTGTGCCGCTTCTCGGTGCCGTTGAGGAGTTCATGTGAACTGACACGGCGTGGCTGCGCGCCCGGTCGGGGGCCACCATCATGCTGTGGCTGCCGCCGCTGCCAGAAGAAGCCACCGCCAGCTCCTGCGACTCCGCCGCGATGCGCGCGTTGGTGGGCCAGTAGTTGAAGTTGACGGTGGTCTGCTCATCGACGGTGGCGTCGATTTGTTGTGGGAGTCCGTGGATGGGCACGGTGACTGTCAAGGTGTAGTCGCCGGTGCTGGCGACCCCGGTGTGCGTCGCGGCGGTGGTCTCGATGGCATAGTCGCCGGCTTCGAGATACTTGTCGTGGATCTGGGCTGCGGTGGCGGTGCCGTTGTTGTCGTCGTGGTGCAGGACCGCGCCGGTGTTCTGGTGTCCCGACAGGAGCAGCAGGTAGGGGTCCAGTGGGCTGCTGTTGGCTTTGGCGAGGTCGATGTCGATCCATGCGGGCGCGTCGAGGGTGAAGGTGTGCCAGCGCGCAGACGGCCGGCTGGTTTGGCTGCCGCGATGGGTCGAGGTGCATCCCTGCACGGCGGCGACGGTCCCGGCGGCGGTGTGTCGGCCTGCTGCGAGGGTGCCCAGATGGTCGGTGCATGCCGCGCCGGCGCCCCCGACAGCGACCGCGGTGAGGGTGTAGTCGCCGGTGCGGCGGCTGCCGTAGGTGGTGGCCTCGATGGTGTAGTCCCCCGGCGCGAGCTCCACGCCCGACAGCCGCGAGTTGTAGCGGTGAGTGCCGTGCCCGGAGCCGACATCGTCGTTGCGGCCCAACACGGCGCCCGTCCCGTCGCCGCTGCGGCCCTCCAGCAGCAACAGATAGGTGTCGAGCCGGCTGGTGTTGGTCGCTGCGGACGCCAGATCGATCTGCACCCGCAACGGGGACGACACCGTGAAGCCATGACGACGCGCGTAACGGCTCGACGAACTCAAGATTCGGATCCCCTCTGCGAACGATGAGCGCCGCCGATCCACAGCATCATCCCTGAGTCGGCGTGGGAAAGGGGGTTGTCTGCGCGACCGAATAGCCCCTGCGAATCGTGCTCGTCGCCTGTCGAGTACATGGCGGGATCGCCCGGGAGCACAATATTCGGCCATCCATCGTGATTGAAGTCGTATGTGTCTACAGATCTCCGGTCGTCGCCGATGCCATCGAGATACATGATCGGCGGGTACCAGAACGGTCGCAGCGGCTCGATGTCGGTGATCCTCCCTTGGCTGTCGAAGCGTGCTCGCCAAGCGCTCATCTCGAATTGGGATAGGTCGGACGCGGCGTTCCCAGCTGACCGATGAGAGTCCGGCTCGGAGTCCAAGGACTCGCGCGATTCTGCTGACGCATACAGGGCGGGCCGAACTACGTACAGCGGCAGGTAGTCGATGCCGGCGGGGAAGGTTTCGACCAGTTCCGGAGGCAAGTACTCGAAATTGATTGACTCGAGGAGTACGACGAAGTCGCCGCCTACGATCTCGAAACTGCGTGAGAGGTCGACATCGGGGGACATCTCGGCGGACACCTCGTAGCGGGCCAATTGGGGATCGACTGGGCCGTTCCAATTCTTGAACTCGAACGGGGCCGTCTCCCCGGGCTGGATCGACAGCGGCCAACGCCAGACGTGGTCCGCGGTGGTCACGGTCACGTTGAACGCGAACAGTCGCGGAGACCAGTTGCGCACGAGACCCCTCAGCACACCGTCACGCACGCTGAGCGATCCGGGCAGCACGACGACCTCGTCCACGGGTATAGCCGCATCGGAATACTCAATTGAGTAGCGCTGCGGAACTCTGGGAATGCCGCTGTGAAACGGGCCGAAGACCTCAATGAGCTGTCCGAGCCGGTGCGCGTCAGGCGGCGGGTGATTGCTGAACTGCCACTCGTAGGCCGCGTCGGCGCGCCGCAGGTACGCTTCGGCCTCCTCGCGGGTTTCGAAATAACCGCGGTCGTCGTAGCTGTATGCCACGAAGCGTGCCGTCGTGATCGGGTCGTAGAGCCCGGTGCCGTCACAGCCCAGCCATTGTCGTTCGCGTTGTGCTTCGAGCATCGCATCGGGGCTGATCACCGAGCTCCCGTGCGACGCCCACCGGATCGCCTCGTCCAGCACGCACAGGTCCAACAACTCGCCTCTCAGCCAGTAATCGACCTCGTAGAAGCTCCCTCCCTCCCACAATGCTCCGGGGGAGTCAGTCTCTGCTGCGCCGAATCTGGTTCCTGATGTTTGCCCCGGCGAGAGCGGCTGCGCTGCGGGTCTCGGCGTCCAATGCGATTGGGACCAGCGCGGCTGTGATTCAGGGCCGTCGGCGATGTCAAACCACCGCGGGACAAGTTTCAGCGTGGGCCTCGTGAGCAGCTCAGGCTCGCCCGGCGTCAGCGGCCCCACTCGGATAACCCGAAGTCCCGCCTGTGTGGTTGCGGTGGGTTCAGTTTGGGGCGCGACGCTCCTCTGTAGAGACGTCACCGCGGCGAGTCTGGAACTGTTCGGGGGGGACTCGGCCCGGCCACCATCCCATGAGCATCCTCCCAGCCACAATGCGGCGACGAGGCCCCCCAAGACCATCCTTCGGCCCGCACACGTATCCCGCCGAGCGCTCATCGGTGTTGCGCCCTGATACGGGCAATCCAGTCGACGAATCTGTTCGGTTCGGAACCGGCAGCGTTGACGTCCAACCAGGCACAATCTGGCGCGAACGACGCGACTGCACCCCTGCAGAGGTGCACCTCCACGCGCCAGCCGTTATAGGTATCGGTCTGCCACGACGGGTTCAGGTCAGTACCCGAATAGACGCGGACGGCGGCACTCGGTGCCGGCACAGTCTTGATCAACGTAGAGGTATGCCCGTCCATGAACGACTGGGGGAACACCGCGAACCGCACCATTCTCCCATCTTCGAACTCGTTGGTGAACGACACGAATGGCACCGCATAAGGGCTGTCTTTGGCCTTCCAGTCCTCGTCGGCACCCTTGCTCGTGTGACCCGACTTCGGCTCATGGTCCGCCGCGAAGCCCTCAGGATTGTCAGTGTCGTAGAAGTAGCAGCCGTCCTCGATGTTGTCGATTGCGGCGTCATCGCGCAATCGGCACGGCAAGCTCGGGTACACGCCGCCGGTTCGGCTGGTGTGGAACCGGTTCTCCGGCGTGACCCGCACATACAGATCCTCACGGCTCGATGTCGACCAGCTCGCCATGTACAACCCATTCTTGGAATTCAGGCACTGGCTCCTTGCCGCACGCCGTTCCGCATCGGTATCGCCGGGCTTGCAACCGCCCCATGTGCCCTCCAACCACCATTCGAAATCGCTCTCGGACAGCGCACACGACTGCTCCAACAGCGTCTTGGCGACCCGTTCACCGCCGCCGGCCGTATCCGCACGCTGACCATGGTTCAAGTCGTGCGAGCCGAACTTGTCGATCTGCCACATCCCCACACCGGGATGCCAGAACGCACGCGATGGGGCAGCAGTCAGGCTGTTGAACGAATACAGGCGCGTGTTGTCCTCGCCGGAACCGACGGGAGTCCATTCGTGGTCTCTGCGGGACAGCGTCATCAGCGACCGTGCGGGGAACCGCTGATTCTCGTAGTCGACGATCTCCCCGTCGCGGACGACATCCTGCCAGTTGTTCGGGTTCTCCCAGTAACCGATCGCAAGCATCAGCGCGGTGAGCTCGAGCACCGCCATCCCGCACCCCGAGCCGCGCCTATCAATCGCTCTCTGCGCGGCGTCGCGTGTGCCGAGAAGCGCTCCCGGCGTCACGTAGTACGGACCCTGATAGAGCGATCTGTTCTCCTGATCGGGCTGCTGGTCTAGATGCTGCGGAAGCGCCTCCTGTGACGGCGTCACGCACAGCACCTGGTTGATCGGGCTCTGCACCTTGCCGGTCGGGCATGAGCTTGTGACAGTTGCCGGGAACGTTCTCGTCGTGCCGGCCTGGTGGGAGCTGCGTGCTGTCGCGCCCCGCGCAGCGCCTGCTGTGCCGCTTCTCGGTGCCGTTGAGGAGTTCATGTGAACTGACACGGTGTGGCTGCGCGCCCGGTCGGGGGCCACCATCATGCTGTGGCTGCCGCCGCTGCCAGAAGACGCCACCGCCAGCTCCTGCGACTCCGCCGCGATGCGCGCGTTGGTGGGCCAGTAGTTGAAGTTGACGGTGGTCTGCTGGTCGACGGTGGCGTCGATTTGTTGTGGGAGTCCGTGGATGGGCACGGTGACGGTCAAGGTGTAGTCGCCGGTGCTGGCGACCCCGATGTGCGTCGCGGCGGTGGTCTCGATGGTGTAGGTGCCGGCTTGGAGGTAGCGGCCGTGGATCTGGGCTGCGGTGGCGGTGCCGCTGTTGTTGTCCTGCTCGAGCACGGTGCCGGTGCTGGCGTGCCCCAACAGCAGCAGCAGATAGGGGTCCAGTGGGCTGCTGCTGTTGGCTTTGGCGAGGTCGATGTCGACCCATGCGGGCGCGTCGAGGGTGAAGGTGTGCCAGCGCGCGGATGGCCGGCTGGTTCCGCTGCCGCGATGCGAAGAAGTGCATCCTTGCACGACCGCGACGGTCCCGGTGCGCACATACCGGCCCGCCGCCAAGGTGCCCAGATCGTCGGTGCATGCCGCGCCCGCGCCCCCAACAGCGACCACGGTCAGGTCGTAGTCGCCGGTGGTGCGGGCGGGGTTGTTGGTGCTGTGGGCGTGGTAGGTGGTGGCTTCGATGGTGTAGCTGCCGGGTCGGAGGAACACGTCGACCAGGCGGCTGTCGCGCCAGTGCAGGCCGTGGGCGGCGGCGTTTTGGGCGTCGTCGTTGTGGGTGATGTAGGTGCCGGTGCCGTCGGGTGTGTGGCCTCGCAGGAGTACCAGGTAGGTGTCGATGCGCTGGGTGTTCGTCGCTGCTGACTCGAGGGTGATGGTGACCCAGCCCGGGCTGTTGAGGGTGAAGGTGTGCCGGCGGGCCTGATAGGTGCTGGTGGCGGTCTTTCGGGGGTGGCGGGTCGAGGTGCAGCCGTCCGTGGCGGCGAGGGTGCCCGTTGTCGGCGGGGTGGCTGCGGTGAGTGCGCCCAGGGGTGTGTCGCAGTCGTCGCTGTTCGCGGGCGTTGTGGTGGCGGTCGGCGGGGTCGGTGTGGCGGCGGGCGGCGTGGTGTCGGTGTCGGTGTCTGTGTCGGTGTTTGTGGGTGCGGGGTGGGCGGTGAATCGTGTGGCGGCGAGGTCGCGGTTGGTGCGGTGGTTGCAGATGACGATGACCCATACGGTGGTGCCGGCGGCCACGTCGAGGGTGACGGTGCGCGATGTGCCTGTGGCGGGTGCGACCTGGGGGGTGCCTGGGGTGGCTTGGGCGCTGCATCGCGCTGCGGCGGGGGTGACACCGAACGTGTCGGTGACCTCGGCGCTGGTCGAGTCTGTGTCGGGGGTCGCAGAGGCGTGGTCGAGGCCGTCGATCTCGACGTCGGGGACGGGCGCGGCGTCGGCGGTGAACCGGGCGTCGGCGCTGGCGGTGCTGGTGCTTGTCATGCAGGTCACCGTGACCGTCACGGTGGTGCCCGCGGCCACGGTGTGGGTCACGGTGCGCGATGTGCCTGCGGCGGGTGCGACCGCGGCGCCTGGGGGCGTCGCAGAACAGGCGGCGCCGGCGGGCGTGACACCGAAGGTGTCGGACGCCGCTGCGGTGGCGGCGCCCGCGGCGGGGGTCGCCGACGCGTCGGCGAGGCCGCTGATGACCACATCTGGGGGCGGGTCGGGGGCGTCTGCGATGGTGAGGGTCATGGTGAACGCGCCGTCCTGGCGGGGCGCCGCGGTGGTCGCCTCGACGGTGTAGCCGGCTGCGGCGAGGGTGACCGCTGACAGCAGCGCGTCGCCGCTGTGGGCGCCTGAGTTGTTGTCGTGGCGCGACAAGCTGCGGTCCGCGTTGGTGAGGTACACATAGGCGTCGGTGGACGAGGACACCCCCACCGTCGCGGTCGCCGCGCCGGCGACGGAGAACGTGTACCGCACCGCCCGGTAGGGCACCTGCGCGGAGCCCCGGTTGTCCGAGGTGCACCCCGCGGCCCATGTCCCGCTGCGGGTCACCGTGCCCGCCCCCAGCGCCCCCAGCGCCACCGAGCACCCCCCGCCGCCGCCGTCGTCGTCTGCGTCGTCGGGGCACGGGTTCGCCTCGTGGGTGCCGTCGTCACGGTGGGTGCGGCAGTCGCCGTTCGCCTCGGTGTGGTCCAGATGGCACCACGAGCCGCTGTAGGTGTGCTCGTGGCGTCCCGACACGCACGCGTCGTCGTCATCGTCGTCGTCTGCGCTGTCGTCGGGGCACGGGTTGGCCTCGTGGGTGCCGTTAGCGCGGTGGGTGCGGCAGTCGCCGTTCGCGGCGGTGTGATCGGGATGGCACCACGAGCCGCTGTAGGTGTGGCGGTGACGGTCCGACACGCACGCATCGCTGCCGCTGCTGGCGCCGCCGCAGCTTCGCGCGCGGGTGTAGCGGTCGTGGTAATAGTGGTCGCCGTCGCCGCAATGGCTGCGATCGGCGTGATTCGCGTGCCAGTAGCCGTGCGGCGCAGAATGCTGCCCGCTGCGGTCGATCGGGGTCAGGCTCTCAGGATCCGACACTCCCCCATTCGACGGCGGCGCCGTCGTCGGCGTCGTCGGCGTCGTGGACCGCACCCCGCAGAAATGGCCGTGGCCGCTGTTCGCGCCCTCCGCCTCGCCGTAGCTGAACGCACCCGACCCGTAGCGATCCACGCAGTCATGGGCCTGCGCCGACGATCCCCCCAACACGCCCTCCGCCAGCCACCACGCCCCCACCAGCACACCCCCGGCCAGCACAAGACGCACCCACAGCCGCCACCCCTCGCCCCGCCGCGGCGCATCCGACCCCGACACACCCATGAGCACAGCACATCAGACAATGAGACACATTGCAACACGGACCCCCGAGCCCAGGGCTCCCACAAGCCCACCAACAGCCCCGCCCACACGAGCACCCCCGCCGCAGCGACACAGCACACACCGCACCGCAATGGCAGCCCGCCGCCGCCGCTGCCGCGAGCCCCTGCCGCCTCCACAGCGCGCGCACCTCCGATGCGACGCGGGCTGGACCGTCACAGTGCGGTCCGTGCTGTTCCTGCCGCCTCCACAGCGCGCGCACCTCCGATGCGACCCCTGCGCCATCGTCTCGAATGCGGCCGCAGCCGCGACACCGCCAAGCGCTCCGATCTCGCGGGATGGGCACAATACGGTTACTGCCGGTCCCGCTAGCGCCGTTCCCGGGGGCTGCGACTGCACCTGCTCGCCACCCCCGCAGAACTTCCGGCCGCGATCGCGCTCACTCGTCGCCTACGACCACCAACCCCTTGGAAACAACCATCTAGCTCACATCCAGCAGGATCTTGCCCACGTTTGCGTTGGTTGCCATGTAGTTGTGCGCCTCGGCGATGTCGTCGAGGGCAAAGCGAGAGTCGATGACCGGCCGCAGCGAGCCGTCGTCGAATCGGGGCAGCAGCTCGGCGCAGAACCGCTGGTTGGCATCGATCTTCTGCTCGATGGGCCGTGAGCGCAGCACGGTGCCGATGAGCGCTGCCCGCTTCGGCAGGAGCGCGCCAAGCGGGAACGTGGCCATCGGCGCACCCATGACGCCGACCTGGATGATGCGTCCCTGGATGCGCACCGACGCGATGTTGCGGGCCAGATAGTCGCCGCCGATGACGTCGAGGACGACGTCGACGCCACGGCCGCCGGTCCACTCCTTGACCGCCTCGGCAAAGTCGGCCCCGGTGTAGTCGACGACGAGATCCGCTCCGAGGTCGGTGCACGCCGCCACCTTGGAGGTCGAGCAGGTGACCGCGATGCGGGCGCCGATGGCCTTGGCAATCTGGATGGCAGCGGTGCCCACGCCCGACGCTCCGGCGTGCACCAGCGCCGTGCCGCCCGAGGCCAGCCCGCCCTGAGTCATCAGCGCATCGTGCGCCGTCATGAACACCTCCGGGATAGCGGCGGCATCGCGCAGCGTCACCGAGGCGGGGATGCGTTGCAGCATGCGCTCATGGGTCACGACCTGCTCGGCTTTGGCGCCACCGGAGGTGATTCCCATGACCTCGTCGCCGACGGACCACCCGGTGACGAGCCCGCCCAGCGCCGCGATGGTCCCGGCGAACTCCAGGCCCGGAATCTCGATGTCGGGCTTGCGACCCGGAGCGGGGTAGAGGCCCATCCGTTGGAGGAGGTCGGCCCGGTTCATGGCCGTACAGGCCACGTCCACCAGCACTTCGTCGGGTCCGGGCACCGGCGCGGGCACGTCTCGCACCTCGAGCACATCGACACCGCCGTATTCGGGAATCACCACTGCACGCATGAGCGGCGACGGTAGCCCGCCGGTCGTTAGCCTGCGAGCCCGTGCGTACCGATGCCGTCGTAGTGCTGGAGGGTGCGAGGAACTGCCGCGATGTGGGCGGCTATCCCGCGGCGAGCAGTCGACGGGTGCGGACGGGGGCGCTGTTCCGATCTGATCGGCTGAGCGCGCTGACCGACGACGATCTCTCCGAGCTGGGCAGCCGCGGCATCCGCACGGTGGTGGATTTCCGTGCGGGACCGGAGATTGAGCGGGACCGCTCCCGTTTGTGGCCCGGCGTGACCTCGCACATTTCCCTGCCGGTCGGCGACACGGTGGACGGCGACATCAGCATGGTGGATCAGATCCTCGAAGGCCGGCTGCGGTCGGTCTCGGAGGGCGACATGGCCGAGCTGTATCTGAAGATGATCGGCGCCTACGGCGAGCGGTTCGCTCAGTTCGTGACGATTGCGGCCGACGTGGACCATCTGCCGATGCTGTTCCACTGCACCGCCGGCAAGGACCGCAGCGGCATCGCATCGGCGCTGCTGCTGGAAGCGCTCGGCGTGAACCGTGACGTCGTGCTCGACGACTACTGCCTGTCCAACGAGCTGCGGTCTCACCAGCGCATCAAGGAGCTGGCGCCGCAGTTCGCGCAGATCGGCATCCCGATCGACAACGTGCGGGCGATTCTCAGTGCCCCTCGTGGGGTGTTGACGTCAGTACTGGCAGAGCTCGACGATCGGTTCGGGCGTGCGGGAAGCAACGGCACGCATGCAGGCGCCGAGGGATATCTGCTGGCCCACGGTCTCGACCCCGCAGCACTCGAGATGCTGCGAGCGAACCTTCTGATCTGAGGCGACCAATCGGTGCCCTGACCCTGAGGGTCGAGGCCATCTACTGTCACGACAATGGACTACCGCTGGCCCTCGGAGCTGACTGATCTGGCTGATGAGGCGGCCGCTTGGGTGCGCGAGGCCACGGCGGACCTGTTCGCGATCGACGATGGCTGGCTGGTCGGCTATTCCGACGAGTTCACGCTGCGGCTGGGAGAGCGCGGCTGGATAAGGATGTGCTGGCCGACCTCGGCCGGGGGCGACGGGCTACCGCATCGGGCGCGACATGGTGCTGCGCAACGTCATCGGCGAGCGCATTCTGCGACTGCCCCGCGAGCCCCGTGTGCCCCGCGGCTAGGGGGCGGTGACCCCTCTAGGGGGCGAAGCGCCAGGTGCTGGGCTCGTCGGTTGCCTCGATGTGGCCGGCGGTGCGGCCGGCGAAGTGGGTGCCGATGACGAGCCGGCCATCCGACCAGCGGGGGAAGGCGTCGAGCCGGGTGGCGGTCGAGGTGCCATCGGTGGAGTAGTCGGCGCTGGAGGCCAGGTCGGGATGGGCGAACTGGAGCGGGTGGTGGATCATGTCGCCCGTAATGACCGCCCGCTCCCCTGCCGACTGGACGATCACGCTGGCGTGGCCCGGGGTGTGGCCAGGCGTCGATTCCAACCAGATCTCGTCGTTGATGCGATGGTCGGGAGCGACAAGTTCTGCGAGCCCGGCGTCCATGACCGGCTGCACCGAGTCCTCGAAGACCGGGCCGTAGTCCTGCGGTTCCATGCGCCAGTAGTCATATTCGGCCTGCACGAACAGGTATCGAGCGTTGCCGAACGTCGGTACCCATGCGCCGTCGACAAGCCGGGTGTTCCAGCCGACGTGATCGACGTGCAGATGGGTGCAGACGACGACATCGATCGTCTCTGGGGCGAAGCCGGCTGCATCGAGGTCTTGGAGAAACGGGGTGGAGAGCTTCTCGAACGGCGGCGCACCGGGGCGTGACTTGTCGTTGCCGACGCATGTGTCGACGATGATGCGCATACCCGCCGATTCGATGACCAGCGAGTGCATGGACAGACGCATGCGGCCGTCGTCGGTCACGAAGTCGGGGCGGAGCCAGTCGTAGTCGTCGATGAGGTCCTCAGCACCGGGCAGCAGGATGCCGAAAGGCCAATGCACCTCGAGCTCGGCGATACGGGTAATGCGGGCATCGCCCACGGTCCAGCTGATGGGGGTCGACTTGTCGACAGTGGGCATCGTCGGCTCTCCTCGTGGGGTCTGAGCGCGGTTTCGCGGCCGGGCGCGCCACACTATTGCGACGCAATGCCCTGCCGCCGGGGACAAGCCAGTAATCGGACAACCATTTCAACTGTCGGTAAGGGCCGGCTCGATCTGAACATGGACGACACTCAGACCCAACGATCGGATGCCGGAACACCGGAAGCCGAGACCGTGAACAACGATGCCTCACCCTCCGGCGCCGCCGGGCAGGGTTCCGAACGTGGCGAACGCTTTCGTGACGCCGCGATCGAAGCCGAACTGGCCACCGGCGAGCGTGAGCCGACCCGGCAGAAGGCCTGGCGAAACTCGGTCATCCGCCTGGCCCGGATTGGACTCGGACTTGGCGTGGTGGTGCTCGGCATCATCCTGATGCCGCTGCCTGGACCGGGAATGCTGGTGGTCGCCGTGGGTCTGGCGATCCTGGCCCGTGACGTGGCCTGGGCGGATCGCCTGTTGCGCAAGGTGCGCGAGCGGTTGCCGTCGGACGCCGAGGGCAAGCTGCCTCGCTCGACCGTCATCACGATGATCCTGCTGGCATTGGCGGGCATTGCCCTGTCGATCTGGCTGACCGTGGGCGACATCAACCCGATCGAGGTGGCGCTGTTCTGGCGCGACTGAGTCTGAGCGGCCGGGCAGGTAGTGCCGGTCGACTCAGTGAATATGCACTGGGGTGGAGACCTCGCTGAAGAAGTCGTTGCCCTTGTCGTCGACCACGATGAACGCGGGGAAGTCCTCCACCTCGATCTGCCAGACGGCTTCCATGCCCAGCTCGGGGTATTCGAGGACCTCGACCTTGCGGATCGAGTCCTTGGCAAGCCGAGCGGCTGGGCCGCCGATGGAGCCGAGGTGGAAGCCGCCGTAGCGGGCGCAGGCTTCAGTGACCTGGCGGGACCGGTTGCCTTTGGCGAGCATGATGAGGCTGCCGCCGGCGGCCTGGAACTGATCGACGTAGGAGTCCATGCGGCCGGCGGTGGTGGGACCGAACGAGCCTGAGGCGTAGCCCTCGGGGGTCTTGGCAGGTCCGGCGTAGTACACAGGACGCTCGCGCAGGTAGTCGGGCAGTCCGTCGCCGGCGTCGAGACGCTCCTTCAGCTTCGCGTGGGCGATGTCGCGGGCAACCACCAGCGTGCCGGTCAGCGACAGCCGGGTCTTGACGGGATGCTGGCTGAGCTGGTTGCGAATGGCATCCATCGGCTGGTTCAGGTCGATGGGAACAACGGCGCTCGACAGTTCCCGCTCTTCGGTGACGGGCAGGAAGCGGGCCGGGTCGGTCTCGAGCTGTTCGAGGAAGATGCCGTCCGCGGTGATCCGCCCGAGCGCTTGACGGTCGGCGGAGCACGACACTGCGATCGCCACGGGGCAGCTGGCGCCATGGCGGGGCAGGCGCACCACCCGCACGTCGTGGCAGAAGTACTTGCCGCCGAACTGCGCCCCGATGCCGAACTCGCGGGTGAGCTCCAGGATGCGCTGCTCCCATTCGAGGTCGCGGAAGCCGTGCCCGGCCTCGCTGCCCGCCGTGGGCAGGGTGTCGAGGTACTTGGCCGAGGCGTACTTGGCGACCTTGACGGCGAACTCCGCCGACGTGCCGCCGATGACGACTGCAAGGTGGTACGGCGGGCAGGCGGCGGTGCCCAGCGTGCGCAGGTTGGTGTCGAGGAAGCGGGTGAGGCTCTCAGGATTGAGCAGCGCCTTGGTCTCCTGGAACAGGAAGCTCTTGTTGGCCGAGCCTCCCCCCTTGGCCATGAACACCAGCTCGTACTCGTCTCCCGGCGAGGCGTAGATCTCGATCTGGGCGGGCAGATTGTTGCCGGTGTTGAGCTCGGTGAACATGTCGAGCGGGGCGAGCTGCGAGTAACGCAGGTTTGATGTCAGGTAGGTGTCAGCCACTCCTTGGGAGATGGCCTCGGCGTCGTCGAAGTCAGGGTCGTCGTCGGTTCCGGTGAGCACACGTTCGCCCTTGTGGCCCCAGATGATCGCCGTGCCGGTGTCCTGGCAGCTGGGCAGCACTCCCCCGGCGGCGATGTTGGCGTTCTTGAGCAGTTCGAGGGCGACGAAGCGGTCGTTGGGCGACGCTTCAGGATCGTCGAGGATCGCAGCGAACGCTGCCAGATGGTCGGTGCGAAACAGGTGAGCGATGTCGCGCATGGCCTCGGCAGTGAGCAGCCGCAGCGCCTCGGGTTCGACCTGCAGGAAACGGCGACCTGCAACCGTGATGGTCGAGACGTGATCCGACGTGAGGTGCCGGTACGTCACATCAGCGGGACCCGTGGGAAGCAGTTCCACGTGGGCGTACGTGCTCATCACTTCATGCTAGGGAGGCGGCACGTTGGCGAGCCGCACGCGCGTACCGCGAGAATGTGGCTGTGGCAAGCGTCGAGTCGATTAATGCGATCACCTTACGGACCCCCGACATGTCGGCATCGGTCCGGTTCTATCTGGCCTTGGGTTTCCGGCTCAGCTACGGCGGCGACGATGCCCCATTCAGCACCTTGCGCAGCGGCGCGTGCTTTGTGAACCTGATCGCCGTGGACAGCCCGGCCGAAGCCGAGACCGGCTGGGGCCGGGCGATCTTCCACGTGGACGACGTAGATGAGCTCTACCAGCAAGCGCTCGACGCAGGCCTGGAACCGCACGCCCCGCCGCGCGATGCGCCCTGGGGCGAGCGCATGTTCCCGATCTTCGATCCCGCCGGCCACGACCTGAGCTTCGCCAAGCGCATCCGCTCCTACGAGGTCGACCACCCGGAACTCTGATCACGAAGTCTGGAGACAATTCGCAGACGCTGCGCACCTGCCGGATGTGCCGGCGCACGGGAGCCGCGGCGTACCGTCAGGGCGTGAGCGAGGGGCTGTTCGAGGCTGCGGGAAGGGAGCGCCTGACCCGCCAAGCCCCGCTCGCTGCCCGGCTGCGACCCGCAACGCTCGACGAGATCGTGGGTCAGGACCACCTGCTCGCTCCTGGCCGGCCGCTGCGGGAGCTGATCGAGGCCGATCGCCTGTCGTCGGTAATCCTGTGGGGACCTCCCGGCACCGGCAAGACCACGCTGGCACGCGTGGTCGCCTCCAGCACTGCCAAAGAGTTCTGCGAGCTGTCGGCCGTCAGCGCCACCGTCAAGGACGTCCGCGAGATCATTGCCGAGGCCCGGCTGCGAATCGGGGAACTCGGCAGGGGCACGATCCTTTTCTTGGACGAAGTGCACCGGTTCAACAAGGCCCAGCAGGATGCGCTGCTGCCTGCGGTCGAGGACGGCCTGATCGTGCTGATCGGCGCCACTACCGAGAACCCCCACTTCGAGGTAAACCCACCGCTGCTGTCACGCTCGACGCTGTTCCGCCTGGTGCCGCTCGACGACGCTGCGCTGCGCACGCTGATCGACCGGGCCCTGGCGGCCGAGGGCGCGACCGCCGACGATGACGCCGTCGACCACATCACGGCCCGCAGCGGCGGCGACGGCCGACACGCCCTCACGAGCACCGAGGTTGCTGTGGCACTCGCCACCCGACGTCAAGCAGCCGTGGCCTCCGGCTCCGCCGACACGCCTCGAGCCGACACGTCTGCAGCCGATACGTCACACGACACGTCACGCCTGCGCGTGACCCTGGGTGACGCAGAGCACGCAGTCGACGCCAAGGCCGTCCGCTATGGCGCCGATGGCCACTACGACACCATCAGCGCATTCATCAAGTCGCTGCGCGGCTCGGATCCCGACGCAGGCCTGTACTGGCTGGCCCGCATGCTCGATGCCGGCGAGGATCCCCGGTTCATCGCCCGCCGCATGGTGATCCTGGCGTCGGAGGACATCGGCATGGCCGACAGCACGGCCCTGCTGGTGGCCGAAGCCGCTGCCCGAGCTGTCGAGTACGTCGGACTGCCCGAAGCGCAGCTGAACCTGGCACACGCTGTCGTGCGTCTGGCCACGGCGCCAAAGTCGAACCGGGTCACGGTCGCCCTCAGCCGGGCGGTGGCCGACGCAAGATCTGCCGGAGCGGGCGAGGTGCCCATCCACCTGCGCGACGCCCACTATCAGGGCGCCGCAACGCTCGGCCACGGTGACGGCTACCAGTACCCCCACGACGATCCGAGCGGCTGGGTGCCCCAGCAGTACCGGCCCGACGAAGTTGCCTCCAACGTCTACTGGGAACCCTCTGAACACGGCCGCGAACGCGAGCTTCGCCGGCCGGAGTCAAAGGATTCAGAACCCGGCACACCGGACCAACCCCGGTAGGAGGCCCACGGGCCGTGGTTGAATGACTCAGACGGCGGGGGCACGACGACATGCCCCCGACGGAGCGCCTGAGTGGGTGGTGCAGGTCATCAGCGGCTCGCTGCAATTCTCCGAAGCGTGCTTGCGGGTGTACGCGCACCCTGGCCTGCTCGGCGTCGCGCAGGCGCTGAACGGAACCGACTTCACGCCGTTCAACGAGGTCGTGTGGATCAAGCAGCCTGGCCTCGGCGGCTCGGTGGCGTGGCACCAGGACGGCTGGACCCATTGGGACCATCCCGAGCTTGACGAGGGCACGCACGGCTTCAACTTCATGGCCCAGCTGTACGGCTGCGATGCCACGAACGGCCTGTGGGTGGTGCCGGGCTCGCATCGCATGGGCAAGGTGGATATCAAGGCCATGTGCCTGGCCGCCGGCTCGGATCGGCTCGGTGACGCGGTCCCGATGGTGTGCGACCCAGGCGACGTCGCGATCACCAGCCGTCAAGCCATCCACGGCTCGTTCGCGAACACCTCCGAACGGCCGCGGGTCACCGTCAACTTCGGCTTCCACCGTCGCCGCTCGGTGCACGGGGTGCGCAGCGGCGGCGTCCACAACCCGATCTCGCTCTACGACGACGCGTACATCGCCGAGCGGTCCCGGGTGATCGGCTGGGCGATCGACGCCCGAGCCGAGCGCTTCGGGAACGAGACGCCGTTCGTCTATGCGCCCAACGTGGGCCGCGAGCACGAATTCGTCTGGGACGACGCCGCTCGTGAGGCCATCAAGGACTACAACCTGAAGGATCTCGGCATCTAGCCCCTCGCCGGAACCGGCCGCAGCGGTCTGTTGCAGCGAGCCGGTCTCAGCCCTCGAGCGGGATGACCGCGCTGGGTCCGATGCTCAGCGTCACGTTGGTACCGACGCCCGGACCATGGGGCGTGATGGCGTCCAGCGTGGTCGTCGTCCCGCCCACCTCCGCTTCGAGCCGCAGCTCATAGCGATCACCCCGGAACCGGCGCCGGGCCACTGCGGCCCGCAGCTGCACAGCTCGACCGTCGCTGGTGTCGGACCTGCTGTCATCGGCAGCGGCAACCTCGATGCGATCGGCACGTAGGACGAAGGCCTGGCCTCGACCGGCAGCGTCGGCTAGCACCGGCGGAACTTCGTCGTCGAACACATTGGTGTGGCCGAGGAACCGGGCAACCGGCGCCGTGCGAGGATCGGTCCACACCTCTTCGGGAGTGCCGATACGCATCAGCCGCCCGGTCGCCATCACGGCGATGCGGTCCGCTAGGGCAAATGCCTCGTGATGGTCGTGGGTGACGTGCACGGCGGTGACGCCCACCTGGTCGAGCACCGGCCGCAGCTCATTGATGAGCCGCTCACGCAGCAACCGGTCCAACGAGCCGAATGGCTCGTCGAGCAGCAGCACCCTCGGTTCGGGGGCGAGCGCCCGCGCCAGCGAGACTCGCTGTGCCTCTCCGCCAGACAACGTCGCCACGTCGCGGCCTTCGAAACCCGTCAATCCGACCAGTTCGAGCACCTCGGCGACCCGCTGGCGCCGTTCAACAAGGGGCACCTTGGCCATGCGCAGCCCGAACGCCACGTTGCCCTCGACGTCGTAGTGCGGGAACAGCACCTCGTCTTGAAACATGAGGCCGATGCCGCGCTGGTCGGGGCGCCGGCCGGTGAGGTCCCGGCCGTCGAGCTCGATCCGCCCGGCATCGAGCGGCTGCAGTCCCGCCGCAGCGCGCAGCAGCGTGGTCTTTCCGCAGCCCGACGGGCCGAGCAGGACCACCATCTCGCCGTCCCCGACTGCGAGGTCCACCCCGTCGAGCGCCGTCGTCGAGTCGAAGTGAACGTGGGCGCCGGTGATGCGCAGCGTCCCGCCGCCGGTTCCCGTCGTGGCCACGACCCTGACGCTACGCACTCCGCAGGTGTCGCCGGTCCGGGATTTCTGCAGCTGTCTCGCCGTCCGCGCTGGCTCCGTGAGCGGGCGCAGACGATCCTGACGCAGACTGAGGGCAACGGAGCGTGCCACGAGAGGATCGGGACATGGCGGATCGGCTGAGCGGACGAACGGCGCTGGTAACAGGGGCGAGTCGAGGCATCGGCGAGCACTGCGCCCGGGCGCTGGCAGCCGACGGGGCACGGGTGGCGCTGGCCGCCCGTGCGACCGATGACCTCGAGCGGCTCGGCGCCGAGCTGCCTCACGATCCGGTAGTGATCCGCAGCGACCTGAGCGAAGTTGGCGCCGCAGCGGAGTTGGCTGCTGCAGCGGTCGAGGCGCTCGGCGGGGTCGACATTCTGGTCAACAACGCCGGCCGGGGTGAGTTGCGTGAGCCTGGCGGCGATCAGGCCGTATTGCAGCTCAACTACCTTGCGCCGCTCGAGACCACGCGGGCACTTGCTCGCCAGATGGGCGAGCGTGGACACGGCTCGGTCATTCACATGTCGTCGATTGCTGGCTCGGTCGGCGTGAGCGAGCTGCCCACCTACGGGGCAACAAAGGCCGCCCTGGACTCGCTCACCCGCTCGCAAGCGGCTACCTACGGTCGCTTCGGCATCCGGGTGAACGCTGTGGCGCCAGGCCTCATCATCACCGAGATGTGGGAGGCCGGACGCGAGATCCCCGGCCTTGCCGACGGCCTCGAACGCCACATCGCCCTCGGCCGCTGGGGCGTGCCCGAAGAGATCGCCGACGTGGTCGCGTTCCTCGCCAGCGACGAGGCCCGCTACATCACCGGCCAGACCATCACCGTCGACGGCGGCTACCAAGGCGTCACCGCCTGGTCGAACTACCCCGCCCCCGGCTCGCAGGAGCGTTAAGCCGGGCCGTTTGCAATTCTGCGGCCAGCCAGCGAGACCCAGTCGTCAAGCCGGATCGAGTTGGCGAGCTCGATGCCGTGAGGACGGTACGCCGCGGCGACGGTTGAGGTTTGCGCTGCGGAGATGCCGCCGAGGGCCAGACGGCCTCCCGGTGCGACACGAGCGGCGATGTCGGGGGCCAGCGCCATCAGCACATCAGCGGTGATGTTGGCGACGACGAGGTCGAAGACGCCCAGGTCGACGTCTCCGGCAGGGGTAACGCTGAAACTGGTCGTCGCCTCCAGCCCATTGCGTCGAGCATTGGCGCTAGCTGCTGCCACGGCCGCTGGCTCGATGTCGATGCCCACCGCTTCGGCAGCACCAAGGCGTGCAGCGACCAGCGCCAGCACCCCGCTGCCGCATCCGACATCCAGAACCCGCTTGCCGTCGGCTGCCTGCCTCGACAGCCATGTGGCCAGCAGCCGGGTGGAGGGATGCGTTCCGGCACCGAACGCCCCACTGGTGTCGATTTCGACAGCTGCCGGCGAGTCGGCTTCCGCCCAAAGAAAGCACACCGCCAACTGCTCTCCCACTGCCACAGACCGGTTCCGGTTGAGCCAGCCGACTGCCTGCGCCTCGTCCGCTGGCCCCAGCACAGCGGCATGGCCATCGGCACGCAGCAACGCCACGACCTCACGGGCGGTCTGATCATCAGCCACTCGAACCCGACTCACCCAGCGGCCTCGGCTCAGCAGCTCGTTCGAGACCGCTAGTGCGACCGCACCCAGCACCGGAGGCAAGCTCGGCGGGAGCGGCGCAGGTCGCCCCAGCGGCACCGAGTCGGCCAGCACCACGCACGCGCCGCCGACACCGACATCGCCGCACCCCGAGTTGCGTCGGGACCCTTCGCTCACACCAGCATTGTCGCCACCAACCAGTGCTCACGCTGCGTACGGCCTGTCACATGCCATCGCTAGGGTGGTGTCTTGCCCAGGGAGAAGGTCTCCCGCTACTACATGGGGGTGATCGGTTTCGACTTTGACGGTTGAAGTGAGAGAAGCGAGCCGTGGTCTCCGGATCCACGTGAAAGAGCCGGAAAACTTACAAACGCCAACGTCGAACGCGACGATCTGGTGCTCGCAGCCTGACATCAGGATGTGAGTTCGGCCCGACTGCCCTAGTCCTGCGGGCGTCGGTGCCATCATCTGCAGGGCTAGCCCGCCACCCGTGCCGACGGGGTGACGGGGACACTCACAGACGGCTAAGGCGACTGCCAGGGTGTCGCTGCCCTCAGTTGCCCGACAACCTCACAGTGACTGCGCTCGGAGAAGACTCACCGAAACGTTGAAGGACGCGGGTTCGATTCCCGCCACCTCCACCCCGTGATGCTTCGTTTCATCGGTGCGGCGCACGCTGCCAATGCAGCAGAGGCCGTAGGCCGCGAACGGGTCAAGCTGGGGCGCGCGCTACGAGGCGCAGGTCGGCTTCAAGTGCGTCTGCGATCCGCTGCAGAGTGCGTGCCGTCGGACTGGTCGAGCCGCGCTCGATCCGGCTGATGTCCGCTTGGCTCATGTTGCAGCGTCGAGCCAGCTGGGCTTGGGTCAGACCGTGCTTCTCGCGCAGGTCCATGACTTGAAGCGCAATCTTGTATGCCTGCGCGAAGATCTCGCCTTGCGCCACGGCATCTGAACCAAGGCGTGCTCGGCGCGATGCAACCACTTCGTCGTATGTCGGTGGCATCAGCGACCTCCTCCTCGCGAACCAGTATAGGAAATTCGCCATATAATGTCAATCACGACGTCGCCGTTCTCGGCGTTGGCGCTCCTTGAACTGCGTCAGCAGCTTCCGCGCGTTGTTGATCTCGCGTTGCTGACGCTTCGCCTTCGGGAATCGGCCCTTGTCGAAGCCACCCAGCAGCAAGACGATCTTCTCACCGTGGAAGTGAATGAAGACTCGCAACAGCACGGGTTGCTTCTTCGCACACGCACAAACCGAACTGCCCCTCAAGCGTGTCTGGTCCCTGGTCGAAGACTGACAGCCGCCGAGCAGGTCCGTGCGATTACGGTCGCCGGCTATGTCACCGGACCGATTGAGCCTCGATGCGTTCCGCCGCTGGGCGCTCGGCGACCTCGTCGACAATCGCAACCGCGGGCTGTTCGCGGAATGGCTCGTCGGCATGGCTCTGGGCGTGATCGACGAGACAATGTCCCGCCAAGAATGGGAGGCCTACGACCTGCAGTACCGGAACAAGAAGATCGAAGTCAAGGCGGCGGGTCGTAGCCAGAGCTGGAACCCCAACCATTCAGCACGAATCAGCTTCGGCATCGCGCAGAAGAAGATGTCATGGTCGGCCGCCACCGACACCTTCACACATCACGACCAGCCCCAACGCTTCGCCGACGTGTACGTGTTCTGTATGCACGGGCCTGTACCCGCGGACAACGCGAAGGTCGCCGATCCCGCCTACTGGCAGTTCTGGGTTGTTGCAACCAAGGTTCTCGACCAGGAACTGGGCTCGCAGAAATCTCTCGGCATCAACCGTCTCAACCAACTCGCCACGCCCGTGCCGTGGCGTGGCATTCGAGAAGCGGTCGATGCGGGGCTGGGCGAGGCTCACGACCACGAGTGAGCAGATCCGTCGGCGATTCTGCCTCTTTCTGGCGTTTTGAGAGCAACAACCGCTAACGCCATAGCGCTGGTCACAATCGCGCTAGTTCGCAATGAGTGCCTGTATCTCGGGCAGCTCAAGAATCTGCTCGATTGTCGACAGCGTGTAGGTGCGGCCTTGCGTCGCCAAGACGACATCGCAGAGCGCAGCCGGGCGTTCGGTCCACCCCTTGCCGTCGATCAACGCGCACGCTCTCAGCCCACGTTCGTTAGCAGCCGTCACCAGCGTTCGGATTCGCGCAGCCTTGTCGCGGGCAGTGCCGCCGTCTTCGGCCACCTTGGATTCGACAACAAGCGTTGGGGAGTCGTCCGGAATGATGAAATCTGGTCCCGGCTTGAGACCGAATCGAGCTGTGGTCTCCGCGGCACCGGTCGCACCGCGCTTGGTTCGGTGGTATGGCACCCCGTGCGCGTCCAGCAAGTCTTGGAGCGGGATCTCCAGGACGGCATCTCCCTTGACTTCGGAATACGCATCTTGCACTTGTCGCCAGACTCCGCCTACGTACCGCTGGAAGAGCAGCGTTGAGTACGGGACGCCACCGGTGTGGTCACGCACGCTCTGCCATCCGCTGAGCGTGTCGCGCTTGTCGAGTTTGGAATGGAAGTACGTCGCTACCCGTGGCGGAACGGGCAGCAGGTCGCGATTCATCATCGCAAGCACCGCGCCCGCGATCGACCCGACGATTCGTTGCCTCGTTGCTGTCGGCCGTTCCGGTGGAGCGCTTCGCTCGAGACTCTTGAGCGATCCGCCGGCCACGTTCGACTCGGCATCGTGAAGACGGATGGCGACCGCCAGCTCGTTGTGCGTCAGCCCAAGGATCATGCGCAGCGGGGCTAATGCCGCTGGGCATTCAAGAAGCGTCGCTCTCAGCGATGTCTCGTCGACCCGCGTGAAGTTGGCGGTGCCCACCGCAAGTGCTGCGTACGCCTCGTCGAAGGCGTCTTCGGCAAACATCGAATCGCCCCTCGGAACGAGATGAAACGAGGGGCTGAGATGCGTGAGATAGCCCTGCGTCAAGAGTTCGCGCGAAGCCTCGGCATCTTCTCCATGTTTCGCCAGCGTCACACCGACGGCTTGCAGGCGCGCTACCGGGCTCGGATCCGAGCCCGCTGCGCGGAGTATCCGTTCTTCGGAATCCGAGAGCGCCATGCTCAGCCCGCGAGCCGCAGCTCGCCCGCTTCAGACTCGCATTGATCGCTCTCGATGCGCTGCGCCGACACCTCGACGTACTCGCGGTGCAGCTCGACCCCGCCGGCGAGACGGCCATGGCGTCGCGCTACGACGACAGTGGTCCCCGAGCCCGCGAATGGATCCACGATGAGGCCCCCACGCGGGCAAACGGCCCGGACGAAGAACGCAGCGAGCCCCTCCGGCATCACTGCCGTGTGCTGGCCCGCAGGACCCCAGTGCTGGTTGTACGTCTGGCTGGCCTCAATGACGTTGCCCGGGTCGGCGCCGCCCTTGTCGTACGTGAATCGTCGGTCGCGACCGAATCCAGCCTCGGTGTTTCGCCGGCCGTTCTGGTCGCGACGACGGCGGGCAATTTCTTGCTCGCTCGCCCGGTACGGCACACGGATGGCGTCGAGGTCGAAGTACGGCTGGCTGCCCTTGGCGAAGTGGTACACGTACTCGAAGCTGTCTTTCGTTCGCGGCCCGAACCGGCCCGGAATAGCGTTGGGCTTCGACCAGATGTAGGTCTCGAGCCAGCGCCAGCCCATCCGCTGAAGCTCGAGCACCAATTCGTAGACGTACGGATGTCGCTGTCCTCTGAGCTCGCCACCCGCAGCGACGCGGTTCTTGATGTTGAGCACGAACGAGCCGGATTCTGCGGTCGCGTTCAGCATCGCTTCAGCGAACGGTACGAACCACTCCACATAGCGATCCGGATGAATCTCGGAGTAGCGCCGTGCATTCGCGTAGGGGGGCGAGGTGAAGAAGAGATCGACGGATCCAGCCGGAAGGCACCCGAGCCAATCGGCAGCATCGCCCCACACGACTCCTTCCTCGACTAGGCGCGCCAATGCAATGTCGGGATCACGGGGGGCAGCTGGAACTGCGCCCGAAGTGTCGTCGCCTGTCACGTGGCCGACAGTAGCGACCCCCAGTGACACCAACAGCGACCTCTGTGACACATGCATGGGCGAGGCACACCGCAAGTGTGGAGAACCCACCTTTCTGGATATGGAGCCTCAATTCTGACAGTCGCAACCAAGGCTGTGATCAGCGAGAATGACTACCGGCGAGCTATCAACCCGTTCCGCGCTGCGAAGGGATCCAGCATGCGCCCAATGAGCACCTCGGAGGCGCTGGAATTCCTGAGTAACGGCTCGCGAACAGGCAAGCTCGCATGGGTCGCAGCCGACGGACGCCCCCATGTCGCGCCTGTCTGGTTCGTCGTGGAAGACGGCGATCTGCTCTTCGCTACCGGCACGCGCAGCGGCAAGGCACTTGCGATGGCGCGCGAACCGCGCGTCTCGCTGGTAGTCGACACCGAAGCGCCGCCATACGCGTTCGCGAAAGTGGACGGGGTCGTGGAAATCTCCGAAGACCGCGAGGAACTGCGGCGTGTATCCACTCTCGCCGGAGCCCGCTACATGGGCGCGGATGAAGCCGAATCGTTCGGCGAGCGGAACTCGGGCCCCGGCGAATGCCTGGTGCGCCTGCGCCCGACCAGCATCATCGGCATTGACGACGTCGCCGACTGAGACTGACCTGCCCGAGGACACAAGATCGACGTCCGACCGGCGGGTTGCAGCCAGAGCTGCGCCCAGGTGCGAGGGCCGACTGCCCGACATCCCATGACGTTGCGTTCACCCAAGGCAATTTGGCCAGCAGTCAGCCCACCGTCATTGCCGGCTAGGACTTCCCCAGTTCAGAAATGCAGGCAAGAAGGCCCTTGACCGCCTCAGCGATGATGTGGTCGGTGTCGGGCGGCGAAGCTTCCAAGTGCTGGTACTCGAACGTGGAATCCAGCGCGGCAATTGGTGAACCGTCGACGGAAACGTGCCGGGTGAGAGCAGTTGAGCCGAAACTCCAGCCAACTACGAGCCGAAGGCGGAAGCTCCCGTGTCCGACTCCCGTGTAGTCATTCAGGGTGTACTCCCAGCGAATGTCGAGCGGCACCTCATCATCCAGCTTGAACCCGAGAGACAAGATGTGCTTCGTCTTGGTGTCCTCCCACTGCGCGGGTTGCAACAGATGGGATCCGCTCACCCCGCCGACTCCCTTTGGGGCCACGCGACAGTTCTGGCTGTGTCGCCGGAACAGACTCTCCCCTAGGTGCGCACAGTACGGCGCTAGTGCATCCAAGGTGGGGCGAATGTGCGTGCGGTAGGCGATGTCCAAGGATTCGATGTCGCTGAGCGCGGGTGGGGGCGACTTCTTGTCGACGACAAATGCGGTCAGTTCCCGTTCCACGTCGAGCCGATCCAGAATGGCGCCAAGGCCCGACAACGGAACAACGGCGCAATCGCTGGAATGCTGACGACTTGAACCGCCATAGACGACAGTCTTGGAGATGACATCTGGCAGGAGCTCGCCCACCCTGTTGAGCGACGTGAAGTAGTTGCTTGACACAGTCGACCCTGACTTGACTTCGATCGCGTGGATTCCCTGACCCAGCTCGCACAGCAGGTCGCACTCCAGACCGTTGGATTCCCGGAAGAACGAGAACCGGGCTTGACGACCGCGGTTGTAGCGATGCTTGAGTGCTTCGATGACGACCACATTCTCGAAAAGGGCGCCTCGCAGCGGATGAGTCTCGACCTGTCTCGCATTTTCGATGCCGATGAGGTAGCTGGCCAACCCGACATCGAAGAAATAGAGCTTGGGCGACTTGATCAGGCGCTTGTTGAGGTTGGCATGGAATGGCGGCAATTGGTAGACGATGTAGCTCGCTTCGAGGATGGTCAGCCATTCCCGTGCGGTCGTGTGAGACACGCCTGCGTCGTTGCCCAGCGAACTCAGGTTGACGAGTTGACCCACTCTTCCGGCGCACAGCCGCACGAAGCGGCGGAAGCTCGAGATATTGCGCACCTCGTTTGAACGGCGGACATCGCGCTCTACGTAGGTCTCGAAGTAATCGCCGAGTGCCTGGCTCGGATCAAGGCCCTGGTCGTGGAGGCGAGGGTAGAACCCGGAGAAGATTGCATCGTCGACGATTTTGCTTGCACCCGCTCGAGCACGTTCAGACAATGAGAACGGCAGCAACCGCAACAAGGCGGTACGTCCCGCGAGCGACTGGCTGACCGCCTGGGAGAGCCGAAACTGCTCGCTTCCGGTGAGGACGTATAAGCCATTCTTCTTGCGCTCGTCGACGTCGACTTGGATGTAGGAGAGGAGTTCGGGGACGTTCTGGATTTCGTCGATGATTGCCCCGTCTCCGCATCGAGAGAGGAAGCCCCGCGGATCACGTTCGGCCTGTTCGCGCTGGTCCGGTGCCTCAAGATTCAAGTACTGCAGATGAGGGAACGCAGCACGGCACAGCGTCGTCTTGCCGGACTGGCGTGGACCGGTCACGGTGACGACCGGGTACTGATGCAGCATCTCACGCAGGCGCGGCGTGATCTCCCGCTCGATCATGCCCGAACCCTACTCATGAAGTATGCAATCTGCAAGTATCAGCTTCAGTTTGCATAGCTGATGGCATGCGCCGGTGACAGAGATGATGGCCACTGAGTTGCCAAGATGTTGTCCAACTACATCGGGCCTCGATCACCCCGCTGCAAGTCCGAGCATTGCACTCAGCGCTGAAGAAGTCCGCTGCCACCTGGTTGAACGCGCCGGGCTCCTCAAGGTTGATCTCATGGCCAGTACGCGGGCAGATCCACAGGCCTGCCCGCGGCAAGACCCTCTTGAGGAAGACGTTCGTCTCGATGACCGGGTCGTCCTCATCGCCGACGGCCAACAGCGAGCCGATCCGCGGCGACCTCCATCCCGTCGTTCATCATCGCCTCGATCGATGGCTGCGGCTGAACCGCCGAACCTGGCCCTCCCACGTGCGGCAGTCGGCGGCGAACTCGTGCAACCAGACGATGGGATACCCAGTGCCTGTTTCTGCCGCGTACAGCTGTACTCCGTCACCTTGTACCAGTGGCATGCCAAGACCTCCGCTTGTTCTCCCAGTCAGGATGCATCAAGCACGGCAACCGCGGCCATGAAGACCTTGCGAGACCTGAGCGACCTCCGGGCCCACCGCTTCAGCAGCGACCCAGTCTGACCGGCGGCTCAGCGGCCTACTCGGCGCGCTGTGTTCAGACTCGAGCTTCGGCTGCGTAGATCTTGTTGTATCGCTCGCGGCAGATGTAGAACTCGTCGACGCTCTGAAAAGCGTTGTGCGCAATCAGTGTGTCCAGATTGCGCCGCACCAGGCGATCAGGTGCAACGCGGGTTGCGAGCACTTGAATCGCCCCGTATCCCACGGGGCCGGTTCCCTCTGCGGTGTCTCGTCCGTGCGTCACGCCAAGCAAGTACTCGATCTCGTCGAGCACGGCGTCAAACAAGGCGTCTTCGGGAGTCCTGGGGATGAACTCGTCAGTTATCGAACGCAGTGTCATCCACAGACGAAGCGAAGCCTGGATCGGAGCTTCGTCCGGCCTCTTGAGCTGGGCGCAGTTGACCAGGTAGGTGACGCGCCCGATCCTGCCGTCTTCCTCGGCTCGCACCGTCCCGATGATCCTCGCGAGAGGGTCGATCCGATCAGCAGCAGCGGCACCGAAAGCGACTGCGTAGATCGCCAGCAGCGTGACGTGGTGCTGCAGATTGATGACCGTGCCATGGGCAGAACTGGTGTACGGAATCCGATTTGCCAGCAAGCGGACCGCATGTGCCCACGCTTTGTCGTGGTCGGCGCAGTCGGAGAAGTACGAACCGGTGACGAGCAGCTTGATCAGACCAGCAGATGCATGCTCGTAGGCCCGCAAGCACTCGTCGTACCCCTCGCAATCAGCGTTTCGAACGGCGTCGATCGTTCGCATCGTCTCGTCGCTGATGGCGTCGTGGAGCTTGATGCGGCTCGCTGGATCGGCGAGAAGGCTCTTGAGTTCGGCAAGAGTGACCGATTTGGGCTGTGATGTCACGCGTCGAACAGTACCGTGCTGCGTCCCGAATCAACCCCCGCCACACACTCAGCCTTCTTCGACCATGGCCTTGAAGAGTCTGAGTTGTTTGCCGTCCGAGAGTCGGACAGCGACGCGAAGCAGGGGCGAGACCAAGCTCCACCACAGCCCCGTGATCTGACAGTTTGCGACGAGGGTGGCTCGAGCCGAACTCTCGCCGAGTTCGTGGACTTCGTATGCGTAATCCGCCGTCACGCCACCCTGGATCGAACGCAGCACCATGGACCGACCAACGTCACATTGGACGATGGTGCTCGAGCGGTCTGCGCCGCGAGCGCGAAATGTCAGCTCGGGCTGCGATGGACAAGTGCCGGAGCGGTCTCGGCGGCGAGATTGCAGCCGCACTGGCGGTCGTCGGCCTCAGGTCACGCCGAGCGCCTGCGCCGGCGGCTCAGTGAGGCGGCAGCGAGACCTGTGCAGAACGGCACGATGAGGATAAAGATCCCGACGGAGAGGATCGAGAGCCATCCCACCACGACCAGCAACGCCGTCGCCACATAGAGAGCGCTCACGCGTCGCTCCGGGAACACGATGGCCGCAGCGAGCGCGCCGAGTCCCCCGACAAGAGACCCAAAGAACACGATCGCCACGAGCGTTGCCATTCGAACCTGACTCAGCGCTCAACGCAGGAAGAACGCAAAGCCAGCGTACGACCCGCACCCATGCGGTTCGAGCCATCCGAACCACCGTCTCGGCGGTCGTCGGTCCCGGTCCGGGTCGGGTGGCGCGGAACTAGGAATTCGCAGTCAAGAACTCGCGCAGACAGGCTGTCAGCGCCTCTGGCTGGTCGATCGGGATCAGTGTTCGACTGTCGTCGATCCACACAAGCTGTGCGTCGCCCCAGTCGTTGCACACCAGCGTCACGTCGCCGCCCGTATCGGAATACCTCAGACCGGCCGCGCTAGAGAAATCAACCGGCAATAGGTCTCCAACTCACCAAAGACCCCGACGTACAACGAACTTCATCAGTTTTAGACGCTGTGCGCACGTCATGCCGCGCACTACGATGCGAATCGCGGTGCCCACAGACAGCTGAACACGATTGGTCCCAAACGCTTCTGAGACGGCGCCTGACACATGGTTCGCTTTCTGACGCTGCGTTTCGCTTTGATCGTGGTCACCCTCTTGGTGGTCTCGGTGGTCATTTTCGCGGTTTCGGAGGCCCTGCCGAGCGATGCCGCGGAAAGATTGATGGGGCAGTACGCCACGGAGCAGAACGTCATGCACCTGCGCGAAGAGCTGGGATTAGATCGCTCCGCCCCTGAGCGATACGGAAAATGGATCTGGGGCGCAGTGCGAGGCGATCTGGGCACCTCCTTGATACAGCGACAGCCAATAACAGGGATTGTGGGTCATCGTCTCTTACCTTCGATATATCTTGCTGTAGCTGCATTGCTGATTGCGGTCCCATCGGCAGTGCTGGTGGGCATATGGGCCGGGGTGCGTCCCAACAGCAAGGGCGACCGCGCAGTGAGCCTGATCGGCATGGTCGGCATTTCGCTGCCCGAGTTCGTGACCGGGCTGTTCCTCACCATCATCGTCGCGCTAAAGCTTGGCTGGCTGCCGACTACCAGCGCCATACCCCGCGGCGAGACTCCGCTGACGAAGCCAGAAATCCTGATCTTGCCAACCCTCACCCTGACCATTGCGCTCTTTGCCTACATCATGCGTATGACGCGAGCCAGCGTGATCGAGACGATGGACAGCCACTATGTGCGGTCGGCGACCCTGAAGGGCCTCTCGAGAAAAAGGGTCATATTCCGGCACGCCGTTCCCAACGCGATGCTGCCCACGATTACTGTCGTCGCAACCACCGTCGGATGGCTCCTGGGGGGCCTCATTATCGTCGAGAACGTCTTTGCTTATCCAGGCTTGGGTCAGCTGTTGTTGAATTCAATCCAGACCCGTGACGGTCCTCTGTTGCAGGCCTGCGCTCTCCTCATTGCAGTGGCGTATACCTTCAGCAACCTCTTTGCAGACATCAGCTATCGGATCCTAGATCCGCGCATACGGTTGACCTGATTGTGATGTGGCAGGACACGAGCGGGCCGCAAACTGAAGTGCCCGGCACCGTTCGGCACGCGCGATCGGCGATCGGTCGGGGGATCCGCACCTTCTTGCGACTTTCTCTCTCCACGACGGCTGGACGCATCGGATTGCCCATCGTCATATTCCATATATTGCTGGCGATTCTTGGCCCAATCGTGGCCCCATATTCGACTTCGGAGTTTCATGTGCCTCCGGACTTTCCCGCAACGCATCGCCTTGCGGGGCCGAGCTGGACGTATCTGTTCGGGAGCGACCATTTCGGGCGCGACGTCTTCAGCCGCGTGCTGTCCGGCGGGGGCTCTCTGATCCTCCTTTCTCTCGCTGGTGCGCTGCTGGGTCTGTTCTGGGGCACGTTGATCGGGATGAGCAGCGGCTACAAGGGCGGCCGCGTGGACCAGGTGGTGATGCGCGTCATGGACGGGATGATGGCCTTCCCGGCGCTGCTGCTGGCCCTGTTGATGCTGACAACCCTGGGTGCTCGAGACGCCCCCTGGCGGTGGCTCGAGGCCTACTGGCAGGGCTCGCTGATCGTCGTCACCATCGGTCTCGTCTTCGCTCCCTCCGCGGCGCGGGTCATGCGAAGTGTCACTCTGCAGGCCAAGAACCTGGAGTTCGTGATGAGCGCCCGTCTGCGGGGCGAGTCGGCGACCTACATCATCTTCAGGGAAATCCTGCCTCATGCAATGCCGGCGCTCGGCGTGGAGTTCGCGGTGCGGCTCAGCTACTCGATCTTGCTGGTGTCCTCCCTGGGGTTCCTGGGTTTGGGAGTCCAACCGCCTTCGCCGGATTGGGGCCTCATGATCGCGGAGGGCAGACAGTTCATCGGCAGCGCGCCATGGATCACGCTGGCGCCGGCAGGCGCGGTCGCCACGTTGGTGGTGGGCGTCAATCTGCTGACTGATGGCATCAAGCACGCCCGCGGGATTCCCCGAGAGGTCGTCGGATGAGCAGCAACGCACTCGGTGGAGCGCCGTTGCTCCAGGTGGAGCAACTGGGCGTCACCTTCCTCACGCCGCGGGGCACCGTCCGGGCCGTGCGGGATGCATCGCTGAACGTGCGACGCGGTGAAGTCTTGGGACTCGCGGGAGAGTCGGGATCCGGCAAGTCGACCACTGCCTTCGCCGCCATGGGCTACCTGCCGGGCACGACACGGGTGAGCGGCCGAATTCTCTTCGAAGGTCAAGAAATCGCGGAAATGGATGCGGCAGAGCTGCGCCGCTTGCGGGGCAACCGCATCGCGATGGTGTATCAAGACCCCGCGACGTCGCTGAATCCGACCATGCGTGTTGGGCCGCAGGTCTCCGAGGTGCTACGCGAACACCTGAACGCGGACGCCCGACAGAGCCGCCGCGCCACCATCGAGCTGTTCGAGAGCGTGCGGCTCGCCGAACCGGAGGCGGTTCTCCGACGGTATCCCCACGAGTTGAGCGGCGGCCAACAGCAGCGCGTGGTGATCGCCATGGCGCTGGCCTGCGAGCCGGATCTGCTGATCCTCGATGAGCCGACGACGGGGCTGGACGTCACCACGCAGGCCACGATCCTGGAGTTGATCGTCGATCTGAAGCACCGCATCAACGCGGGAATCCTGTATGTGACACACGACCTAGGAGTGATCGCAGCCGTCGCAGATCGAGTCGTGGTGATGTACGCCGGCGAGACGGTGGAAGAGGCCTCGGTGCGGGAACTGTTCAGAGATCCCAAGCATCCGTACACGACGGGGCTGCTGCACTGTGTGCCCAAGCCACCGACCGAAGACGGAGCGACCGTCGGGCTCACCCGGATCCCCGGTGCGGTGTTCCCGGCCAGCGAGCCGGCGCCGGACGCTTGCCTCTTCGTATCGCGGTGTCCCATGGCCACCGAGTTGTGCAGTCAGAAGGCTCCGCCGATGGCCGAACCAGTGGTCGGGCACTCGTCACGCTGCTTGTACCCGAATGACATCGCACCGGGAGTGTGGGGCGAGTTGGACACGAGTGTGGAAACTGGGCGCGTCCAGCAAGAACCGGTTCTGGGGGCCAAGGATCTGCGCCGTTTCTACGGAAGCTGGGGCCGCAAGTACTGGATGTTCGGCCCACGGACTCGGCCGCCGGTCCGTGCCGTCACCGATGTGGACTTCACGGTGGGACTGGGACGGACTCTGGGAATCGTGGGTGAGAGCGGCGCTGGCAAGAGCACCATTGCCCGGGTCATCGTCGGACTGGTGCCCCGTGACCAGGGACAGCTACAGCTCAAGGAAGAGGAACTGGCGCCCGAGGTCGACGAGCGGACCGACGCTCAACGGGCGGCCATGCGCATGGTCTTTCAGAACCCGACGGCTTCCCTCAATCCGAGGCTTGCCGTTGGTCACGCCATTGTCCGGGCGCTGCGCAAGTTCTCAGGCTTGAACAAGCAGGAGAGTCAACGCCATGCCGAGGAGCTGTTGCGGGCAGTGGGCTTGGATCCGGCGTACTTGAAGCGGCCTCCGCGGGAGCTCAGCGGGGGGGAACAACAGCGCGTGGCAATCGCTGGGGCCTTTGCCGCCTCACCGGACATCATCGTTGCCGATGAGGCAGTCTCCGCCTTGGACGTGTCCGTCCAGGCGCAGGTGCTCAATCTGCTGCGGTCTCATCAGGAAGAGACCGACACGTCCTACGTGTTCATCACCCACGACTTGGCCGTGCTGCGCTATCTCTCCGACGAGATCTTGGTGCTGTACGCGGGCCACGTGGTCGAGTCAGGACAGGCCCAAAAGGTGCTCGACACGCCGTCCCATCCCTATACCGAGGCACTGTTGTCAGCGGCACCAGTCCCTGATCCCGACGCGCAGCGGACGACGATCCGACTGCCGGGGTTCGTGCCCACGATGCGGGCCGAGTTCCAGGGTTGCGTCTTCGCCAGTCGCTGTCCTCGCAAGATCGGGGACGTTTGCGACGAGACACCACCGCCGGCACAGACGGCAGTCGGTGGAGATCATGTGCTGTATTGCCACATCCCGCTGGAGGAACTAGCCCATCTACAGGCAAACAGTTCTGTAGAACCCACAAAAACAGGAGGAGTCCCATGAACACAATCGACCCTCAGCGACTGAAGCTGTTGATGGAGCGCGAGCAGCAAAGCTATCTAGCTAGCCACCCGAAATCAGTGGCCTTGTATGAGAGAGCAAAGAACTCGCTCTTGGCAGGAGTTCCGTTTTGCTTCATGAACGGTTTTATGGATCCGTCCTTTCCCTTGTTCATAGCGGAGGGCAGGGGAGCCTACGTGACCGATGTCGATGGCAACCGCTACCTCGACCTCCTTGCAGGTGATCTCGGGTCGATATTCGGGCATTCACCGCCGGCCGTTGCTGATGCGATAGCTCAACAAGCGCAGCGGGGCATTATGTTCACACTTCCCTCGGAAGACGCCATCTGGGTCGGCGAGGAATTGACGCGTCGCTACGGTCTGCCGTTATGGCAGATCCATATGTCAGCCAGCGATTCGGTCAGGGCCGCGATCAAGATTTCGCGCGAAGTCACCCAACGACACCTCACGCTCATGTTCAATGGCAGCTACCACGGCACCGTGGAAGAAACGTGTGTCGCGGTCGTGGACGGCAAGATGATTACTCATCCGAAGGCCGTCCACTTCGGCATAGGGATGCTTCCCGAACCCGAATCGAGGACCCGTGTTGTTGATCCTTACGACCTCGATGCTGTGGAGAGAGCATTGTCCCCACGGGACGTTGCCTGCGTCATTACCGAGCCAACGTTCTCTCAGGCTCTTCGTGGCCCCTTTGATCAGGACTTCCACATCGCCCTCCGAGATCTGACGCGTCGCTATGGCACCAAGCTCATCATCGATGAGACGCATGGCATCGGCGCCGCCTGGGGAGGATGCACAGGTCTGTGGAACCTGGAGCCAGACATTTTTGTCGCAGGCAAAGGGATCGCCGGCGGCATGCCTGCCTCAGTCATGGGCCTCAGCCAGGAGGTCGCGGACAGCGTCATGCCGCTGTTCGAGAATTTCTTCGTCGCGGGCATCGGCAGCACCCTGTCGGGCAACGCGCTGGCTGTTGCGGCGCTGCGGGCGAATCTGGAGCATGTCATGACCGAGTCGGCCTACGAGCGGATGATGTCGGCCGGTGAGCGGATGGCCAAGGGCATGCAAGAAGTCGTCACGGCTGCTGACCTCCCGTGGAGAGTCAGCCGCTGGCTCGGCTATGGAGTGCGAGTCGGCTTCTCCTTGGAGAGGCCTCGTACGATGGCGGAGGCTCAGATCCGGGGCGACGAGCAAAGCTACAATATCCGCGGCGATGAACTCATACAATATTTCCATGCTTTTTATGTCAATCGCGGTATTATCATTCTCGCCATGGCACTCTCGGCATTGAACTCGCCAGCGGTCACTGCGGAGGACGTCGACTACTACGTCGGCGTGTTTGGTGAGTGCGTGAATGAATTGATCGGCTAGTTCGCCACTCTCAACAGTGCGTTTGACAACGCCCTCAAGGGGTAGTAGGCATCATCAAAAGTTGTCATCGTCACAATGATGATGGCTATCTATTCATTTTGCCAATATAAGTATGTACCGATGTACGGGGCATATTAGCTATTCATTTTGCCAATATGAGTATGTACCGATGTACGGGGCATACCAACAAAATACTTTGATTCCGCTGCCGGAATCCCTTCGACAGTGGGGTAGTTCGAGGGGTGAATCGAAATGCGAGCATCAAACCGACGTTTCCTGAATCTTGGTGTACCGCTAATAGCGCTAGCGCTCATGGCTGGGGCCTGCACCGGCACCAGCGATGACACTGCGGCACCGGAGACGACCGCCGCCCCAGCTGCTGCTGCGCCCGAGACCACCGCTGCGCCCGAGACCACCGCCCCGCCCGACGAGGGGGGGCCGAAGTACGGCGGCACGCTGCGAGTCGCGCTGGTCGCGGACACGCACACGCTGGACCCAGCTATCTCGGTGTCCGCGGTGACCACCGCTGTTACCCAGCACACCTATGACAACCTGCTCATGATCCAGCCGGATCTCACGATGAAGCCGGAGCTGGCCACTTCGTGGGTGGCCAACGACGACCTCACCTCCTACACCTTCTACCTTCGGGAGGGGGTGACGTTCCACAACGGGAAGGACTTCAGTGCCGAGGACGTGGTCTTCACGTTCGACCGTCTGCTGGATCCCGAGCTTGACTCACCGCTGAGGGCCATTCTCAACATCATCACGGACATCGTCGTCCTCGACGACTTCACCGTCCGCTTTGACCTCGATGGCCCCAACGGGTACTTCCCGAGCTACCTGCAGAAGTCTGAGGCACGGATACTTCCCGCCAACTTGGATCTCGAGGAGTTGGTCTTGGGAGCGGTCGGCACGGGGCCCTTCATTCTTGACGAGCACCTGCCGGGTGAACGCATCACGATGGTGCGGAACCCCAACTACTGGGAAGAGGGCAAGCCCTATGTGGATGAGATTGTCTTTCTGAACATCCCCGAGCCCGCAGGTCGGGTAGCGGCACTCCTGGCCGGCGACGTGGACCTGATTCAACACGGCATGGCCCCGTTGAGCGTCCCTGAAATCGACGCCAATCCCGACACCCACGTGTTGGTGTTGGAAGGCTGGGGCTGGCTGGGGCTGGCCATGGACAACGCCAGGCCGCCCTTCGACAACAAGCTGCTCCGCCAGGCCTTCCAGGCAGCGACGGACCGGGAACTTGTCAACCAGGTGGCGCTGTTGGGGTTGGGTGCACCCGGTTACGACCACCCGATCGGCACGAGCAACGCCGTCTTCGCGCCGGAATGCGCTCCGCCGCCGTATGACCCAGAACTGGCGAGGTCGCTGCTGGCAGAGGCCGGGTACCCGGACGGAATCGACATCGACCTGCACACGGCCGATATCACCACAGGTGCGATGGACATCGCGGTGGCATTCAAGGAGAGTGCTGAACCCGCGGGCATCCGGGTCAACGTCGTGGTGAATCCATCGGCTGGGTTCTGGGACACGGTTTGGCAGAACGAGACGCTGACCATCGACGCCTGGAGGGGCGCCGATCCGGATCAGGCCCTCAGCGAGCAGTTCCACAGTGCATCGCCCTACAACGCGCCGCACTACGTCAACCCGTACATGGACGGGCTGATCGAGAAGGCCAAGGGGCAGGACCTCGCGGGCCAGAAGGCGTCATACGCCGAGGTCCAGTGCATCCTGATCGAGGACGTGCCGGCGATCGTTGCGGCCTTCCGGCCGGAATTGATCGCCGTGCAGAATTACGTCAACGGCGTGAGCCCGCATCCGCTGAGCTGGCCGCTCTTCCAAGACGCCTGGCTGGACTTGGATAACTGATATCGATAACTGATATCGGCAGGTGAGCTGGCCGCGACCAGTCGCGGCCAGCTCACCTCTTGCCGCCATCCACACGAACGCACCGCAGCTACGCCTGCCCAGGACGGTCGCAGTCACGTGTGACCAGCACCGAATTGGCGTGTCACCGCCGGCGCCCGTGGGTCCAGCAGGCTCTATCTGCGCTGGGAAGATAGACACTGGCGAAGCTGCCACGCAGGGCTGGAGGCAAGGTTGCTGGTATCTGATTTCGCGTTCAGGGCGGCCAACTGGCTGAACCGCACGGCGATCCGGCTCAGCGGCGGCCGTGTCGGCTGGATTCACAAGGGCACACCCATCATCGAGGTGACCACCACGGGCCGGCGCAGCGGCGAACCCCGCTCGACGCTGCTGTCCGTGGTCGCCCAGCCAGGTGATGCCTTCGCCGTCATCGGTTCCCGCGGCGGCGACACGAAGCACCCGGCGTGGTTCCTGAACATGCGCGACAACCCGGCGGTCACGGTTCGCAACCGCGACGGCACCCAGCAGATGACAGCCCGTCTCACCGGGGGCGACGAACGCACAGCGCTGTGGGAACAGATCGCCGCCAAAGACGACCACTACGTCCGATTCCAGCGCAAGACCGACCGCCAGTTCCCCATCGTCCTGCTCGAACCCGCTGACGACAGCCCGGCCGACGGCACCTAGCGGCACCTCGGGGCGAGACCGTCGACAGGATCAGCCGACGATCGGGATCTTGCGCAGGTGCACGAACCAGTTGGCCAGCGACACCGCGGCGCCGCCCACAACGTTGCCGAGCGTCACGATCGCCAGGAAGCCTGCGAACCACGCCCCGTTCAGGCCGTCGAGCTGCGCCGTCGAGAGCCCGGCCGCGGCAACAACGTCGGACTGACCCGAGACCAGCATCCCGATCGGCACGAAGTACATGTCAGCCACGCTGTGCTCGAATCCGCCGGCGACGAATGCGCAGATGGGCAGCACCACTCCGACCAGCTTGTCGATCAGCGAACGCGCTGCGGTGGCCAGCCACAGTGCCAAGCACACGAATACGTTCGCGAGAATCCCCCGGGCGAACACCGTGCCGAGGCCGACGTCGACCTTGGCGTGAGCATTGGTGAGCGCTGCGGCACCGAATGCGTGGTCGGCGAGTTCCCACCAGCGCGCCCAGAACACCAGCAGCACCACCACAATCGCACCGGCGAAGTTGCCCAGGTACACCGAGATCCAGTTGCGGACGAGTTGGCGGACCGTGATCTGGTGATCGAGCAGCCCGATGACCATCAGGTTGTTGCCGGTGAACAGTTCCGCGCCGGTGATCACCACCAAGAACAGTCCCGTCGACAGGCCAATGCCCATCAGGAGCCGCGTGGGGCCGAGGCCGAGATTCGACGAGGCCGAGATGGTGCTGGTCAGCATGGCGCCGAGCGCCACGAACACGCCCGCCATCGCCGCCAGCACCGACATCGACCCGAAACTGAGCGCAGCCCGGCGTATCGCTAGATGCGATACCTGCGCTGCGATGTCCGATGGCGTCAGCGGCACGACCGGATTGCCAGTCGGCACACGAGGTCCGGTTGGCCCAGACATCACCGACCGATCCGCTCAAGATCCACGGACGACTCACGAAACACCACCACGAACGCTAATTCGTTCCGACACTGGCCTAGGTACAAGAGGAAGCTGGCGTGCCGAGCGACTGACCACGCCGCCGCCGGTGCCGCCTAGAGCCGTTCAGACGATGCCAGCGTGGATCCGGCGCTCGAACCGCTGCGGGATCATGGCGTTGTCCCGGGCTGCGGGTCTCTGCGGGTGCGACGACGAAAGTCATGTCGATCATGCGCCAGTCGGCGGGTGGAGCCGCTGCAACCGCATGGGCCGGCATCGGCGGGAAGGCGGGTCTTGTGTGCCGGGGAAGCCCGAGTGACACGAACATGCCGACCACGGCTAATGCTGCTGACAGCTGGAAGACCGGTGTGAACGACCCCGTGGCGTCGGCGATGAAGCCGCCGAGCTGAGGCGAGATCATCTGCGCGACGCCGAAGGAGAACGTCGTGGCGGCGAACGAGGGCCCGTAGTCGTCGGTGGTGGTGTTCGTAACGACATAGACGGTCAGCACGCTCGGCATCGCCGCGAACAGCAACCCGACTGCGACCGACAAGATCAGCGTCGGCACGAACCATCCCGGCAGGATCAGCGTGGTGACGACCGCCCATCCGGCAAACGAGATCACCAGTGTCCGGCGCGCTCCGATGCGTTCTCCGAGCGCGATGAACAGCGGACCGCCGAAGATCATCGCCACCCCGACCAGGGTGAAGGCCAGCGACGCCTGCGAGCTCGTCCAGCCGTTGTCGTCCTCCAGCCGGGTCGTCAGGAACGCAACGACCAGCAGGTACAGCAGCCCGAAGACCGTAAATGCGCACACCAGCGGCACCCAGCCGTGCATGCGCCGCAGGATGCTGAACCCGCCGAGGCCGGACTTGGACGCCAAGCGCTCCTGGCGGTGGCCGATGAGCAACAGCACCGCTGCGGCAACGACCGCGCCGATCAGGAGCTGCACCAAGTACACGTTCCGCCAAGACGCGTCGCCCATAGTCGAACGGACGAAACCGGAAAGCTGGCCGGCGAAGACGACGCCGAGGCCCATGCCCGCGCCGAGGAACCCGATTGCGAGTGCGCGTTTGTCCGGAGCGATTGCGTCGGCCGTGACGACCGGGGCGGGGATCCACGTCAAGGCCCCGCCCAGACCCATCGAAAGCAGCCCTGCGCCCAGCACCAGTGGACCCGGGGCGATGGCCGCCAGCGCCTGGCCGATGATTGCGAGCACGATGCCGACACGCATCATCGAGAGCAGGCGGAAACGGCTCGAGGCCGCTGCGACGATCAGACTGCCCACCAGGTACGCCGCCATGTTCACAGTGGCCAGCGAGCCGGCGACGGTGTTCGACAGGCCGAAGTCATCTCGGACTGCGGGAAGCAGCACCCCGTAGGTGAACCGCCCGAACGACTGAGCGATTGCGGCCACCAGTGCCATCAGGACCACCGCGGCCAGGCCCGTCAGCCTGCGACGCTGAGGTCTCAGGTCGCCGCTGTCGGTGGTCACGAGCCTCAATGCAACACCGAAACGGCCTCGTCCGCGCAAGTGGGGTGGCGCAGGCTGCGACACTCAGGGGATGGTGACCGCTCGCGCGGCCTGTCGCGTGCTGCAATTGCTGCCTGGCCGACGCAGTGTCCGCCAGCGAGTCCTGTTGTGACACAGGGCCAATTCGCCGTCGCCGTGGCTGTTGTGGCCACGGCGGTGACGTTCGTGCAGGTCGTGCCCCAGATTGTGCGCCTCCTGCGAATCGGACGGACCGAAGGCGCCTCGCCCGCGTGGGCAGCGGTCGGCATGGTGATCAATAGCGGCTGGATGGCGTATGTGATCGCGGAGGAATTCTGGGAGACGATCCCCGCCGTGCTCTCCGCGGTGATCAGCTACGGCGTGGCGCTGTACCTGCTGTACCGCAACGGCGCCAAGGTGCGTGCAGGCGTGCTCTCCGGCATCGCAGTCGGCGTGGCGTGCGTAGCACTCCAGCTGGTCGCGGGCTGGACAGTCCTGGGCACCGTGCTGGGATTGTCGAACGGGCTGTACCTCGGTCCATCGGTGGCGGCCGCGTGGCGTTCGTATGCCCCGGTGGGCGTAGCGCCGATGACATGGGTGCTGACGGCAAGCGAAGGCATCTTGTGGGGCTTCTACGGCGTACTCGTGGCTGCGGGGCCGATCATGGTCTATGGCAGCACCGCATTCCTGTGCGCAGCGCTCGTGCTCTTGCGCCTGTGGATCACCCGCCACCGGATCCGCGCCGCCCTCGCGGAGCCATCCTGAACGGGGATCTGGCCTGAGCGGGGATCTGGCCTGAACGGGGATCTGGCCTGAACGGGACTCTGGTGGGCCCGGATCAGGCGGGAATCGGGCAGGCGGTAGCGCTATAGGTGCGCAAGCGCTTGCGCAGCGTCCACAGCAGGAGGCCGAGAGCGATCAGGCCAACGACCGGCTGCACCGGCGCCCACCATGCCAATGCGCCCGAGACGCCTACAAGGGCGACGATTGCCTGGTTGCACACTGGGCAGCCGACGGCGAGGAATGACACGAACCCGCCCCAAAGAGTGGCGGTGCCTTGTCGCTCCACGGCCGCTTCGGTACCAGCCTCGCTGCTCGGCGAGGGCCGAATCGCCAGAATCAGTCCGATCAAGGCCGAGGTGGCCGCCAAGATCACGTAGTCGAGCCATCCAACGGCGACCGGTCGGCCGAAGATCGGCGTGTCGATCACGTCCGACGGCACACCGATGAGCACCGCGGCGATGCCGCCGTACACCACGGCTCTGGGCCATACCGTCCGAGGCAGCTCACGCAGATCCTTCAGCACCGCGGCGAAGCTACCGCGCCCCGCGCAGGGTCAAGACGCGCTGATTCGACGGGGGGCTCCGATGCAGTTGTGGAAGGATCGCGGTCCGTGACGCAGCGACTGCGAAGACCAAGCTCTGCGAGCAGTCGGTGGGGATGCAAGCACCCGAGTCCCAGCTGCGGTCGACGGATGATCAGGTGCGCGGCGGCCGCTGCTCTCGTCGGGGCAATGACGGTGGGAGTCGCGGCATCCCCGCTCGGAGCCACCGAGGACACGCCCGTCGAGACGGCACTGGCCAAGGTCAACGTCGTTCGCTATGGCGGTGCCGACCGCTTCGAGACGTCGGTGCTGACGACCAAGGCATTCTCGGACTTCAAAGGCGACGCTATCGACTCAGTGATGATGGTGTCGGGCTTCAAATGGCACGACGCTGTCGTGACAGCCCCATTCGACACGCCGGTGCTCTTGACACGCCGGAACACAGTGCCTCCGAAGACCATGGAGTACCTGAGGCGCTTCACATCGCCCTCAGTCAGGTACCCCTTGGTCAGGCTTATCAGCACGAATGCAATATCGACTGCCGTCGACGACCAGCTTGCAGAAGCCGGCATGGAGGTCTCCCGCATCGATGGCACCGACCAATTCCTGACCAGCGTGGCGGTGGCGGAGCGTCTCGGGGGCTTGTCTCAATTTCGCGGTGTGCGGACAGTCATCTTGGCGAGCGGCGAGGTGTTCGCAGATGTGCCCGTCGTCGGGCAGCTGGCCGCCCGCGAAAACTTGCCGATCCTGCTGAACCCACCACACGCCCTGCACTCGAAGATCCGAGAATTCCTCAGTTCTCACGACGTCGAACAGGTGATCCTCATGGGCGGCACAGCGGCGCTCTCGCAAGATGTCGAGGACTCGATTCGCAAGCTCGACATCCGGACCTTGAGAGTGGCCGGCGAGACGCGGTTCGAGACTGCCGTTGAAGTCGCTCACATCACTGGACTGGGGTCCTGCCACCTCGGCGGCAGGAGTCTCGCTGTCGGCCTCACACGGGCATGGGTGCCGTACGACGCATTCAGTGCTACGCCCATGCTGGCGCGTTACGGCGCGCCGCTGTTGCTCACCGCCCCCGACGAGCTGCCCGCAGCAACGATGGCCTATCTCGACGAGGCTCGCGCAGCTCAGGCCAAGTGCGGCGACGACCCATTGATGCTCATCGTGATCGGCGGGAACGCCGCCGTCTCCCAGGAGGCCATCGACGCCTACCTGCAACGAGGCGAAGAGGTCGTCACGACAGACCACTAGTCGTGAACCGAAGAAAACCCAGGATCAAGTCGTACCGAGTCCGTAAATCCGAGTTTGCGTGTCGTCCGCCGCCCTTGGCCCATCTCGCTTCGCTGCGTGACCCTGAATCTCACGGGAGGGTTCTGTCTGCTGCGCAACACGAGCGCAGTGTCTTCCCGAAGATCTTCAAGTGTGGCGATCTCCGGCGACTTGGAGCCCCGAGTGAATGCCTCGACGATCAAATCATCTGGAGCTTCGCGCAATTGCCGCACGAGCCAGCCAACCCGACCCTTCGCACCCTTGTCGGAGGGTGCCGCGAATTCTTGGACGTCCGAGCCGAGCTGTGCACCCAATCCCACTGAGGGTTCTCACGCGAATCCTCAGAGCTGCCGATGAGTCTGTGCAGTGTCTCCACGGCCTGCCGGGCTTGCACATGCCTCAAACCACTCGTCAGTGACGGCCACCCATGAGTGCCTACGGGGAGCGATGTCAAAGCGTGGCGTCGCCGATTCGTTTGGGTTCCACGTTTGACTGCGGCCAGATGCCTTCACCTCAATGCGAAGACTGCCGTACGCCAGATCGAAGGCATCCCATTCCCGACGGGGCTCAGCCTCGTCAACCGCGTCGAGCGCCTGGCCGACCAGCCACTCCGCGAACAGCCCCCGGTTCCTGTTGTCAGTGAGATCGCCGAGCGCCCAGCACCGGAAACCCTCGATATCCAGTGCCCTAATCGATACCGCACGCGCTTGGGCTGCGCGCAGGCCGGCGTCGAGTTCAGAGGGCTCCCATTCATAGAGGGAATCGAGCTGGGCCGTGACATCAGGATGATTGGAGTCCACGATTCGTCCCGTCACTTATCTGGGGATGTTCGAGTAAGCAAAGCGATCCAGCGCCACGCAATGCGCGGTAGCCGCGATCACCTTGTGCAATTCTCTGACAGACAGCATCACCCAGAGAAAACTAGCTGTGGTCGCTGGAGCGGCGTGGCAGCGCGGTGGCCCATAGGCACGTGTTTCGCTCCCGCAGTTACTCGTGGAGAGGCTCCTCGTCGACATTGAGTTGATGCGGGCTCAGCGCTCGAGCTCGCGGATGGTCTCGAGGAGCGTCGCCGTATCGCGCAGCCAGCTCACGACTCGATCAACGCAGTCCGGGCGGGTCACGTCGAGCAGTAGGGCGGCGACCGCGATCGTGTCGCCCGCCTCGTCGTCGGCGACCATCGTGGTGGTCGGCCGCAGCCTTGCGTCGGATGCGATGAGCACTCCTGCGGCACGCAGCTCACGGCGCTGCAATTCACCGCCGTCATCATTCAAGAGCTCTTCATCCATGGAACTTGAATATATTTCGATATTTGCCGAACACCCAAGCGATTTCTGTCGTACGGGCACTGAGCCCCGGCGAGAACCGCCACTTCGAGGACTCGCTGGCGGCGCACAGAGGCCCTAGTTCATGTTGCGGCCCGTAGAGTCGCGGGCCAATCTCTTAGGCATTGCCGAGTCGCGGAGTGAGATCGTCCCTATGGCTGCTGACAACGCTGCTGAAGACGATGCCGAGGCGAGATCGGTGGCGACCGGACATCGATTCGCCGCTGCGCTGCGGGAAGAAGGACTCTCGGTAATCGCCGAGATCAAACGCCGCTCGCCGTCACGCGGGGCGTTGCGGGCCGACGCAGACGCCGCCGATCTTGCGTCCGAGTACAAGGCCGGCGGGGCGGCGTGTCTGTCGGTGCTGACCGAGAGCGAACGGTTCAGCGGCTCCCCCGAGGACTTGCAGGCCGCCAAGGACGTCACCGGACTGCCGGTCCTGCGCAAGGACTTCCTGCGCACGCTCGACGATGTGCGCGACAGCCACGCCATGGGTGCCGACGCATTGCTCGTCATCCTCGCCGACATCGAGCCGTCGCAACTGCCGCCGATGCAAGAGCTTGCTCTGTCGCTCGGCGTTGACGTGCTGACTGAGGTACGAGACGAGGCCGAGTTCGAAGTGGCAGTCGACCTCGGCGCCTACATGATCGCGATCAACCAGCGTGACAACCCCGAATCGACGAAGTTCACCGTGGACTACGACAAGGCAGTACGGGTCAGCCGCTGCTTCGAGAGAATCGACGACGGGATCCTGCTCGTCGCGGCGTCAGGCATCGGCGTGCCAGGCGGAACGCCGATGAGAACAATCTTGGACGCCGGCTACCACGCTGCGTTGATCGGCGAAGCACTGATCACCGCAGACGATCCTCCCGCTCTCCTGCGTGAACTGCTGGCCGACGCCGAATAGCTGAGCCCGGATCAGCCGGGGGCTCCAGGGGTGAGGGCGTCTTGGACGATGCTGTCGGGTGGGACGCCGCCGCCAGGTTCCTCGGTGCCGTCGGCACGGATCAGCAGCCAGCGGGGCTGATAGCTCACGCCGAACCTCCTCCAAAGGTCGCCGTTCTCGTCGGGTAGGTGCGGCATGTTTCCGACGCCGTACGTGCTCACGAAGCGCGACATCGCCGCTGGGGTATCGCGCCCGGGAATGCCGACAAGGACGAGGTTGTCTCCGTGCTGTGACTTCAGCGCTGCGACCGCAGGCGCTTCCCTCCGGCAATTCGGTCACCACGGCGCCCAGAACCACAGCAGTACGTCCCTGCCGGCCACCGCTTCGATGTCGAAGGTTGTGCCATCCAGCTGTGGTACAGCGAGCGCCAGCACTTGGGCCGGATTTTCGGTCGGCTCGGGTTGCGTGGTGACGTCTTCGGCTTCGCCGCCGGCGTCCGTCTGGTCGTCCTCAGACTCGTCGTCCTCAGGGTCTGGTTCCGTGCCCTCCCCCGGCTCATCGTCGGATGCTTCCGCTGCGTCACCATCTGCCTCGTCGTCAGCCGCGTCGCTTGCGTCGTCCTGTTGGCGGTCCTCATCCTCATCCGTGGCGGGGTCGTCATCAGGATTCTGATCATCACTGGACTCGGCTTCCCGATCATCTGACTCACCGGCTTCGCCACCGTCATCGCCGTCATCGCTTTCGGCACCGTTCTCATCGACGTCGTCATCGGAACGATCATTCGAATCGTCATCAACCGACTCTTGTTCATCGCCGGTGTCGTCGTCTTCGCGGCCGTCCTCCCCCTGATCGTCATCCTCGTGACCATCGTCATCGGAACGATCATCCGAATCGTCATCAACCGACTCTTGGCCGTCGCCGGTGTCGTCGTCCTCGCGGCCGTCCTCCCCCTGATCATCGTCCTCGTAACCATCGTCACCGTCGTCGCGATCGGAACGATCGTCCAAATCGACATCAACCGATGCATCGGCGTCGTCGTCGTCCCGAGACGAGTCATCGGCGTCGTCGCCTTGCTCATCCTCGTAGCCATCGTCATCGCCGTCGTGACGATCGCCCCCGTCCTCGTCGCGTGACTCAAGGTCATCGCCGTCTTCGTCGTGGCGCTCTGCGCCGCTTCCCTCATCAGGGTCGGGTGCCAAGGTGTCGCTCACCGGGGCTTCCGTGGTCGCTGCGGCCGGCGCGGCCGTGCCCTCGACCACCGTTTGCGGTGTCTCGTCACTGTCGCTGCTGCAGCCAGCCACGAGGCCCGTACTCGCAAGGCAGCAGGCGACGAGAGTTGTCGCGCGTCGCAGGAGGCGGGCCACGGTTGGGAGCGTAACCCGCCGCCAGGCGTTCTCAGATGTCGCAACAGGCCACTAGTTTCACGCCGTGCCGCGCTTGTTCGTCGCCGTGTGGCCGCCCGAATCTGTCGTCGACAAATTGGCTGGGCTTGCTCGACCGGCCGCTCCGGGAGTCAGATGGACGAAGCCACACCGTTTGCACATCACGTTGCGATTCCTCGGCGAGTGCGACCAGCACGAGACGCGCAGCACCTTGGAATCGACGACGCTTCCCACTGCTCAGGTGACCATTGGTCCAGCTCCAGAACGACTGGGCCGTGGTGTGCTCATGCTGCCTGCCGAGGGCGTCGACGAGTTGGCCGCCTCGGTCATCGAGCCCACCCGGTTCATCGGCGACACGCCGCCGGACCACCCGTTCGTGGGCCACCTGACCGTGGCACGGTTCCGTCGCCGCCCGCCTCAGGTGGACTGGCCACGGCTTCACGAAGTGTTCGACGTGTCCCAGATCAGCCTCGTCGAATCGGCACCTTGGGGCGGCTACGTGGACGTCGCGACCTTCCCGCTTGAGTGATCCATACAGCTGCGGGCCGACTTGGCGAATCGGCCTGCAGGAATGTGACAGCCTGAGACCGCGTGTTACGGCAAAGCCAGTGTCCGCGCATCGACACCGCAGAACGCCATCGCTCGCAGAAGGGCCGGTCCAGCAGGGGGAAGCATGGGACTTCATCACGTCGCATACGCAACAAAGGACCTCGAGGCGACGCACCGCTTCTATGAGGAGCTCATGGGGTTCCCGCTGGTCCACGCCGAGCAGGACGAGCGCCCGACGCCCGACGGCGGTCCTACGGGCTGGATCAAGCACGTCTTCTATGACATCGGCGACGGGGAGTGCATTGCGTTCTTCCAGATCTCCAACATGGGCGAGCAGGCCGACTTCAGCACTGATCTCAGCAAGTCGGTGGGACTGCCGGTCTGGGTCAACCACGTCGCAGTGCGGGCCACACCTGAAATGCAAGAGACCGTCCGCAACCGCATGACCGGGGCCGGGATGAAGCCGCTCATGGACATCGACCATGGCTGGTGCCAGTCGCTCTACTACCTCGACCCGAACGGCATCATGGTCGAGCTGTGTGCGGACACGACCGGCTTCGAACCCGACCCCGAGGGGGCACTTGCGGTGATACGCGCCCCGGTGCCCACTGACGCCTCGGCCTGAACAAGGGCCAGCCTGCAGATGGGGATCATCCGTGAGTTCGTCGCGCTGCCGAGCGCTAGCGCCCCCCGAGCCGGCGTCGGCGGGCATCCCTGCCAGGGCGTCTACTGCCGGCCCGAGGGCCGCGAGCCTCGCACAGCACTGATCGCCACCCACTACAACATCGACTTCAGCGAGCACTACTTGGCCGAATTCATCGCCGAGCGTGGCTTGGGCTTCCTGGGCTGGAACACCCGCTTCCGGGGTGCCGAGCCGTACTTCCTGGCCGATCTGGCTCTCGCGGACATTGATGTCGGGGTCCGATGGCTGCGCAGCCAGGGCGTCGACTGCGTTGTGCTGCTGGGCAACAGCGGCGGGGGTTCGCTCATGGCCACCTATCAAGCCCAGGCCACGGCACCCAACCTGGTTCCCGAGTACAGCCGGCGAAGTCTCAGCCCAGCGATCGACGATCTGGCGGGAGGCGACCTGTACGTCTCCATCGTGGCGCACACCGGCCGCGCTGAAGTGCTGACGAACTGGATGGACCCATCGATCACCGACGAGAACGATCCCCTCAGCGTCGACCCAAACCTTGACCCCTACGCCGCGGATCGGCAGCCCCCGTTCGATCCTGAGTTCATTGGTGCGTACCGGAGCGCGCAGCGTGCGCGCAACGACCGCATCACCGCGTGGTGCAAGGACGAGCTGGATCGACTGGCTGCTGCGGGACACCGCGAGCGCCTGTTCGTGGTCCCGCGACTGTGGGCCGACCTGCGCATGCTCGACGGCTCGATCGACCCCAGCCAGCGAAGCGTGCCCGGTTGCTATCTCGGCGATCCGCGCCGGGCCAACTACGGGATCTTCGGTGTCGGCACGGTCAGCTCCCTGCGGACCTGGTTGTCGATGTGGAGCCTCAGCGACTCGCAGTGCAGCACCGACCAGGCGCAGCACATCACGCTGCCGGCGATCGTCATCGATGCTGATGCCGACACGGGTATCTTCACCTCCGACACGGCCAAGATCGTCGGCGCGCTGCGCGGCCGACCCGGTGCGCCCGACGTGCCGTTGCACAGCATCGCCGGCGACCATTACCTTCGGCAGCCTTCAGGTGCGAGGGCCGAGGCAGCCGATCTGATCACCGACTGGGTGCACACCCACACCGCTTAGAGTCTGAACGGATTGGCGGCGAAGTCGGGCAGCCCCGCCGTTCTCGACTTTGCGCAGAAATGCCGCTACAGGCGGCAATATTGCACAGAGAATTGTTTGGCGTCGGACTTTGCGCAGAAATGCCGCCACAGGCGGCAAATTTGCACAAAGAACGCTCGACGGCAGCTTTCCGAGACGTCACCTCTCCACGCGGCCGCTTAGGCTGCGGCCCGCCCGCCGGCTGATCCCGGTCCGGAGTCTCTTGCCGATGCCTGACTTCCTCGACTCGCAGCACACCGAGGTCCTACGCACGGTTGAGCGCCTTGCCGACGAGTTGGCGGCGCTTGCGACACGGGTTGACGCGGAGGATCTCGGCCCGGCGACCCGGCAGGCATCCAAGGCGGCGGGCGTGTTCGGCATGACCCAGCCAGCGGCCTTCGGCGGCACTGAAGCGGGAGCGCTGGCGCTGACCATCGTGCGCGACACGCTCGGCAGCCGCAATGTGGGTCACTTGCCAGGAATACTCGGCCCGTCACCGGGAGTGCTTGCCAACGTCGGCGACCCGGTGCGCACCCAGTTCCTGCTGCCGTACTTGGCTGGAGAGCTACGCAGCGGCTTCGGCTTCACCGAGCCCGCCGACGCCCCCCGCCACACCTGGGCAGTACATGACGGGGACGACCTGGTGATCAACGGCCAGAAGTCGTACGTCACCGGCGGGACCGACGCCGCCTTCATCAATGCGCTCGTCGAGATCTCCGGGACCGGGCCGGCAATGGTGCTCATTGAGACTGACAGGCCTGGCGTGACGCTGACCAAGCGGTTCGGGACGCTCGATGGCAGCCACCACGCCGCGTTCACGTTCTCCGATGTTCGGGTGCCGGCAACGCACGTCATCGGCGAGGCCGGACGCGGGCTCGGCAGAGCGCTGAGCCAGATCAACGCCACACGGCTATCGATTGCAGCCGACTGCGTCGGCCAGAGCCGGTTCGCCATCGACCTGGTCGAGCAGTCGCTCGCAGAACGATCGGCGCGGCGCAGCGATGGGGACACCCCAGCGCGGACCGGGACCGATGTCGAGAGGGTCAACCTTGGCGACATGCGCATCGCCGCCTACGCAGCCCGCAGTGCGCTCTACCGCACGGCGCGTCTGGTCGATTCCGGCGAGAACGCCGTCAATGAGGTCATGGCAGCCAAGTCGCTCGCGACCGAGACGCTGAGCCGGGTCTGCGATGATGCGATTCAGCTCGTCGGCGGAACGGCGCTCGTCGACGGCCACCCACTTGCCGGCATCCTGCGACGGGCACGGGCGATGCGACTTGCTGAAGGTCCTACTGAGGTGCTTGCTGCGAACGTTGCGCGGGGCCGGTTGGATCTCGGCCTCGGCCGCATCTGAGATCGCCGCGCGGGAGCGTTCTGGAGCGGCAACGCGACCGAGGTCAGTCCCAGCCGAGCTCGTGCAGCCGGTCGTCGTCGATGCCGAAGTGGTGCGCGATCTCGTGCACCACCGTCACCAGCACCTCTTCGACGGCCTCATCGGCCGTCTCGCACATCTCCAGGATCGGCAGCCGGTAGATGACGATGCTGTCAGGCATGGCCAGCCCGCCATAGTCGTGGCGCTCTGTCAGCGGGATGCCCTCATAGACGCCGAGCAGATCGGGATCGTCTCCGCGGTCCTCCACGAAGATCGCGACGTTGTCCATGAGCGAGCGAAGCGCGTCGGGGATGTCTTCGAGCGCCTCCTCGACCAGCTCAGCGAACCTCGCCTCGTCCATCTCGAGCACGCCCCCATCCTGCCGGACTCCGCAGCCAAAGCAGTGGGTTTCTCGGCGATCGAGGGCCAACATCGGGTTGGGCAGTGCCCGGAGGTCAGCACTGCGTTGCGCTGTGTTTGATGCTCAGCACTAACGTGCTGGCGTGCTTGAGCTCGTCGTCACTGGCAACGATCCCGACGCCGCATCCGAGGTAGCGACCAACGTCAACGGGATCTGCTACGCGGCCGATCCGGACGACCGCCGCGACTTCCCGTTCCGCACGCTGGTGCGGGCCATGACCGACTCCCCCGACGCGCTCGCACGCGCTGCGACAGTCGGCACGTACCTGGGTTTCTCACGCATCATCCGCGAGCGCCCCTTGGGGGCCGACCCAGGCGCGGCGTCACCAGGCTTGACGGCGATCTTTCCCATGGTCCACCACCCTGACCTGACCCACATGCAGGGCGACAACCACTGGCGCGACACCCACGCCCCGCTTGCGCTGAGACATCACCCGGGCATGTGGGACTACACCCAGCTCAGCGTCGTCGCCACGCTCAACGGCCCGTCCTACGACGGCTTCGCCCTGGTCTCATTCGCTTCGCTCGAAGACCTGCGCGAGCGATTCTTCGGTGACGACCACGACCGGGACGTCATCCGCGCCGACGTCGCAAAGTTCGCAGACATGCAGCGTTCGCCCCGCCGGGTGATCACCACCGAGACGATCTACCACCAGCGTCCCCCGGTCCCCGCCGTGACCTGGCCGCACGATTAGGCCGCACGCCGCGCCGCTCACAGGATTGCGCCCCTCTGACGCCATGAGCCATACGGCGAGCTGACCTTGACGACCGCTGCCCATACCGAATCGTTCAGCCGCGCACGGCGAATCGCCACGCTGCTGACGTTGGCGGCAGCGGCGGCAGTGTCGCAGTCGTTCGGCCGCTTCACCTACTCGCTGCTGTTCGCAGACCTGCGAGACGGGTTCAGCCTGTCCAACACCGTCGCAGGCGCGCTCGGTTCGCTGAACCTGCTGCTGTACGTCGGGGGCTCGCTGGTGGTCGCAGTGACGGTCGGACGCACGGGACTGAGCGGCGCCGTTCGGATCGGCCTGGCAGGCAACGTGGTCGGCTTGGCGTTGCTGGCATGGAGTCCGAACGTGGGAGTCGCGGCCTTCGCACTCGCGCTGACGGGCTTCTGCGCGGCCGGCGTGTGGGTGGGCACGCCCGGGCTCGCAGCCGAGCTGCTGGGGCCCGAACGCCGCGGTGCCGCCGCTGGCTGGATGACCGGCGGCGTCGGCAGCGGCATGGTCGCAGCGGCCGCCATCGACGCACTCCTCAGCGATCCGGCCAACGCCGGCTCGACCGAGGCCGTGCTCGCCACTGCAGACCTCAGTCATCCGCGCAACGTGTACCGGATCGAATTCGTCATTGGCGCGGTGGTGCTGGTGGCCCTCGCTATCGCCGTGCGCAGGTGGTCGCGCACACCGGGCCGCACGGGTTTCGGCGGCGCCCGCGCCGCGCTCGGCAAGGTGCCCCAAGCCGGAAGGCTGATCGCCGCCTACACGCTGCACGCCTTCGTCGTGACGACGGTGCTCACGTTCATCGTGAGCCACCTCGAGAGCTACGCAGACCTCTTCGACGCGAGGGGCGCTGCGATCGCCTTCTCGTCCATCGGCATCGGCAGCATCGCCGGCGGTCCGATCTTCGGCCGCATGGCCGACCGACTCGGCAGACGACGCACGGTCACCATCGGCTTCGGCGTCTCGCTGGTCTCGACCATCACCTTGACGGCATACCCAGTGCTCGCGCTCGGGGGGCCGCCGGTCGCGTGGGCGTCGGCATTCGTGTTCGGCACCGCCTTCACCGGCATCATCGCTTCCATCGCTTCCATCGCCGCCAGCGTCAGCGACAACCTCGCCGGCGACGAGTTTGGTGCTGCCTACGGGGTTGCGACGATCCTGTTCGGCTTCGGCCTAGCGGCAGGGCCCCAGATCGGCGGCCTGCTCGCCGACTGGTTCGACAGCTTCGGGCCCGCCTTCGGACTCGCGGTCACTGCCTGCGTCGTAGGCATCCTGCTCACCGGCTGGGGCGACGATCCGGTGCCCTCGGCGGGATCCGGGGCCCGGCCCGCTTGAGGCTGGGCCAGCTGAGTTGGGGCTAGCTGAATTCGGGCTCGTCCCACCACGGGACGTACTCGGGCAGGTCCTGGCTCGGACGCAGCGTGAATTCGGGAGGTCGCTTCTCGAGAAAGGACGCCACACCTTCATGCGCGTCCGCGCCTTGCCCGAGGTGGTAGATCCCCCGCGAGTCGATCTTGTGGGCCTCCATTGGATGGTCGGCAGCCAGCATGCGCCACAGCATGTGGCGGATCACCGTCACCGAGATCGCCGAGGTGTTCTCGGCAATGTCGGCAGCGATGGCTCGGGCTGCAGGCAGCAGATCGACGGGCTCGTGCAGGCTGCGCACGAGCCCGCCTTCGAGAGCCTCGGCTGCATCGAAGACGCGGCCGCTGAAACACCACTCCAACGCACGCGACAGCCCGACCACGCGCGGCAAGAAGTACGACGAGCAGGCCTCGGGCACCAGTCCCCGCCGGGCGAACACGAACCCGATGCGCGCCTTGGTCGACGCCAGCCGGATGTCCATCGGCAGCGTCATCGTGACGCCCACGCCGACGGCGGGGCCGTTGATCGCCGCGATGAGCGGCTTGTTGCACTCGTACAGGCGCAACGCGAGCAGCCCGCCGCCATCACGCATCCACGACAGATCGTCGCTCTCGCGTCGCTCTGCGGCCCGTTCGGCCTTCTGCTCATCGGTCTGATTGTCGAAATCGAAGGCGGCGGAGCCCCCACCGAGATCCGCACCGGCGCAATAGCCGCGGCCGGCGCCGGTGAAGATCACTGCCCGAACGTCGTCGTCGGCGTCAACGAGGTCAATGGCGTCCATGACATCGCAGAGCATCTGGCTGTTGAACGCGTTCAGTCGCTCCGGCCGGTTGAGGATGATGGTGGCGACGTGGTCGTCAACCTGGAACAGGATCGTCTCGAACTCCGGCATGGGGCCTCCCCGGGTCGTAGCGCTTCATGTCCGCCGCCTGATGCCGCGGCCCCGGTGTTTCTACACGTCGAGCCGTCTCAAACGTCGAGGAAGCGACTCGCTGCAAAGGCGGAGCCGAGCACGCCCACCAGCACGCCGGCGATCACGGTGACGAACACCACGGTCGTGAACTGGTTGGAGGTCACCACGAACGACCTGAAGAACGCCAGGATCTCCGAGCGAGAGAACAGCCCCTCGACATGGCCGCGCAATGCGCCTGCCGCAATGGCTCCGATGATGCCGCCGATGAGGCCGTGCAGCATGCCTTCGAGCATGAACGGGAACCGGATGAAGCTGTTCGTGGCACCGACCAGCTTCATGACCTCGATCTCGCGGCGGCGGGCGAACATGGCCACCCGGATCGAGTTGAAGATCAGCATGACGCTGGCACCCGACAGCACGATCGACAGCAGCAGCACAATGCCTTGGAACGACGTGAACCACGTCCGGATGGCGTCGACCTCTTCACGCCCGGTCTGGACGGACAGAACGCCAGGGCGCTGGCGGAACTGCGCCGCGAGGGACTCGATCAGCTCTGCCTCGACCGATCGGGGCACCACCCGGTAGGACGCAGGCAGCGCCTCGGGCGAAACCTGAGCCAGCAACTCGGGCTGGTCGGCCATCTGCTGGGACACGAGCGCGTAGGCCTCATCAGCGCTGAAGAACTCGATGCGGTCGATCTCAGGGTGCGACTGCAACTCGATGCCGAGTGCGTCGATCTGGGTGGGATCGATCTGCGGGTTCAAGAACACCTCGAACTGGACGCCGCCCTCCCAGCGGTCGAGTGCGTTTCCGCTGGCGTAGCCCGCCATGAGCCCCATGCCCACCAGCATCACGCCGACAGCCACGGTGAGAATCGCAGCGAACGTCAGCGTGAGGTTGCGCCGGATGTTGGTCCAAGTCTCCCGCGCGAAGTAGCGGATCCGGCTCACGGATCCACCCTTTCGGGGGGCCGGGAGGCGACAGCCTCCAGCGACTCCGTCTCGTTGCCGTACGCGCCCCGCTGCTCGTCGCGCACCAGCTCGCCGTGCCGCAGCGCCACTACCCGGCGCCGCATGCGGTCCACGATCGTCTGATCGTGGGTTGCCATGACCACAGTTGTGCCGGTGCGATTGATCCGGTCCAGCAGCGAGGTGAGCTCCTCAGAGGTGTCAGGGTCGAGGTTCCCGGTGGGCTCGTCTGCGAGCAGGATGAGCGGCCGGTTCACGAACGCACGGGCAACGCTCACGCGCTGCTGCTCGCCACCCGACAGCTCGTCAGGAAAACGCCGCTGCTTGTCTTCCAGCCCGACCAGCTCCAAGATGGCTGGGACCTGCGTGCGGATGACGTTCTCGGGGCGACCGATGACCTCGAGCGCGAACGCCACGTTCTCGTAGACGGTCTTGTTGGGCAGCAGCTTGAAGTCCTGGAAGACCGAGCCGATGTTTCGCCGCAAGTAGGGCACGCGCCAGCTGGTCAGCTTCGACAAGTCCTTTCCGGCCACGTGGATATTGCCGTCGGTGACCTTCTCCTCACAGGTCATGAGGCGCAGCATCGTGGACTTGCCCGACCCGGACGGCCCGACCAGGAAGATGAATTCGCCCTTCTCGATATTGAGGGTCACGCCGTTGACCGCTCGCGTCTCGCCCTTGTAGATCTTCGTGACGTTGTCGAAGCGGATCATGCGCGCCTTCGGGCTGTGCGGCCGGGTCGAGACTCCGGCATCGCTGTGTCGGTTATTTCCGGGATTTGACTACAGCAGATCTGGATGAGATTGAGCTGAGTCCTACGGTACGCCAGCGTCCTTGTGAAACCCGTTCACCGCCTGCGGCCCGCACACGGCTGCGGTGTCGAAACCGCAGCCGGCGGCGCCTAGTGCAGTCGGTTCCTACGCCACCCTCAGGACGGCGCTTCGAGTCGGATGCCTTCAAAGCGACTGAAGTCGCGATCGAACGAGACGATCTCGCAGCGATGCTCAATCGCCAGCGCTGCAAGATGCGCGTCGTTGACGAGGTTCCCGCCGGACCCCGACGACGCCAGCAGCTCCGAGACGATGCCGAGGTGCCGAGCCGTGGGTTCGACGACAACGCCGGCTGGCTGAGCGATCCACTCCCGTGCCCGTGCGATGGCTTCCGCTGGTGTCAAGGGCTGAGAGAAGACGCCTCGGTGAGTGGACACGCGGACGAACGCCAACAACGCCAGCCATGCGAAAGCAACCGTCGCACCGCCGTTCAATGCCCAATCGAGCCAACGCCTCGATTCGCAGTGACGGTCGGCGTCCTCGTTGACGGCATACAGCAGGACGTTCGCATCGACGAGCTTCACGAACCGGTTTCCATTCGCCGGGCCAACTCGGTGTCTTCGAGCTGCCCCGCAAGCTGAAGCGCCTTGGTCAAATCGACTTGCGGCGGGCCCAACGAGCGCGTCTGGGTGGCGAACGGTCGCCGGCTCGCACCCTTCGGACCGGCCTCACGCAGCAAATCGTTGAGTGCCTGCTTGAACGAGACCTTGCGCTCGGACATGCGGCGCCGGATGATCTGCTCTGCATCGGTATCGAGTGTCACCGTGGTCCTCATGTTGACAGCATAGCATCACCTATTTTGATGCTCTGCTGTCAATGCCTTCGGCGGCGTCAGGTCTCGCCGTCTGAGCCCCGCTGGGAGCGCTGCCAGCGCAGGTAGGCCTCCATCAGGCCGTTCAAGTCGCCGTCGAGCACGGCGTCGACATTGCCGACTTCGACGTTGGTCCGCAGGTCCTTGACCTGTTGATACGGGTGCAGCACGTACGAGCGGATCTGGCTGCCCCAGGCCACGTCGCGCTGTTCGCCCGCCAGGGCTGCAACCTCTGCCTCGCGCTCGGTGCGCTGCAGGTAGGCCAGCTTCGCGGCGAGCATCTGCATGGCCCGGTCTTTGTTCTGGTGCTGGCTGCGCTCGTTCTGGCACGCCACGACGATGCCCGTGGGCAGGTGCGTGATGCGCACCGCTGAGTCGGTGACGTTGACGTGCTGGCCGCCAGCCCCAGACGACCGGTACGTGTCAATGCGCAGATCGCCCTCGTCGATGGGGACCTCGTCGGAGACCTCTTCGAAGAACGGGACGACCTTCAGCGAGGCGAACGCCGTGTGGCGGCGGGACTGCGCATCGAACGGAGAGATGCGCACCAGACGATGCACGCCCCGTTCGGCTGCAAGGAACCCAAAGGCATGGCGCCCCTTGACGAGGAAGGTCGCAGAGCTAATCCCGGCCTCTCCCCCATCGGTCGCCTCGGTCAGCTCGACGGAGAAGTCGTTGCGCTCGGCCCAGCGCTGGTACATGCGCAGCAGCATCTCGGCCCAGTCGCAGGCGTCGGTGCCCCCGGCACCCGAATTGATCTCGCACACGGCGTCGTTCTCATCGTGCTCGCCGCTGAACAGCGCCATGAGCTCGATGTCTGCGAGCCGGCGTTCGGCTGCTTCGACGGCCTCTTCGATCTCGGGCAGCAACTCGGCGTCGTCCTCTTCGGTCGCCAGTTCGACGAGCGCCGTGGCATCGTCCACCTCGGCGCGTGCCCGCTCCCAGCGCTCGATATCGTCGCGCACGCGTGACAGCCGGGTGGTGACTGCACGAGCACGGTCGGGGTCATCCCACAGCGAGGGCTCGGACGCCTCGGCCTCCAGCCCGTTCGCCACCGCACGGGCCTCGTCGATCCCCAGGTACTGATGCGCGTCGGTCACGCGCCGATCCAGGTCAGCCAACGCGTCGGCATAGTCGCTCAAAGATCGGCTCACGTTGGCGCCTCAGCGGCCGTGGCAGTGCTTGAACTTGCGGCCCGAATCGCAATGGCACGGATCGTTGCGGCCCAGCTTCTCCTCGGCTGACTTGACCACGGTGCCGGTCGAAGCTGCAGCAATGCGTCGCGACTGCGACGGACCACTGGGACCGCGGGGCGCTGAGGCTGCAGCCGCACCAGATGGTGCGCCGTTGCCAGCACCGACAGTCGACGGCGTCAGATCCGGCGCGGTGTACTGCACATCTGTGGCCCCAGCAGCACCGTCGGCTGACCTCGAGGGCGCAGGCCCCGTTGTTGACGTTGATCCGGCGGCGGCCTCCGGCGATGTGACCTGCACGTGCATCACGTAGGTGACGAAGTCGCGGTAAACCCGCTCGAGCAGGCTGGCGAACATGTCGAAGCCCTCTCGCTGCCACTCCGCCACGGGGTCCTTCTGGCCGATCCCGCGCAGGTGAATGCCCTCACGCAGATGATCCATGTCTGCGAGGTGCTCCCGCCAGCGCTGGTCGATGAGACGCAGCAGCACCTGCCGCTCCACCTCGCGCATCGCTTCGGATCCGATCTCGGCCTCTCGTGCGGTGTAGTGGTGCTCGCCGTCGGCGCAGACCAGCTCGACCGCATCGGCGACCCCCCAGTCCCGCTGAGGTTCGCCCGACAACTCGGCAACCGTGAGCTCGGTTGGCCAGTAGGTGCCGACCGTGGCCAGCAGCCCGTCGAGATCCCATTCGGAGACGACATCGCCTGTGCAGTGATCCAGCACTGCTGCTTCGGCAGCGTCGTGCAGATAGCCCAGCGACTCGGCGCGCAGATCGTCGCCGCCGAGGATCTGCTCCCGCCGCGCATAGATCACCTTGCGCTGCTCGTTCATCACCTCGTCGTACTTGAGGACGTTCTTGCGGACCTCGGCGTTCTTCTGCTCAACGGTGTTCTGCGCCCGCTCGATGGCCTTGGTGACCATCTTCGCCTCCAGCGGCACTTCGTCGGGCAACGTGCGATCCATTACCCAGTTCACCGCCCCGGTGGCGAACAGGCGCATCAAATCGTCCTCCAGCGAGAGGTAGAAACGGCTCGCTCCCGGATCGCCCTGCCGCCCGGAACGACCCCGCAGCTGATTGTCGATGCGCCGCGACTCATGGCGCTCGGTTCCCAGCACGTAGAGGCCGCCCAGCTTGCGCACCTCGTCGCCTTCCGCACGGCACTCGGGCTCGTAGCGCCCGACACGGGCTGACAGCTCCGCTGCGTTCTCCGGCTCGTCCGGATCGAGCTTCTCGCGCAGCAAGTCGCGGCGTGCCAGGCCCTCAGGGTTGCCGCCGAGCAGGATGTCGACGCCGCGGCCGGCCATGTTCGTGGCCACGGTGACCGAGCCCAGCCGGCCCGCCTGAGCGATGATCTCAGCCTCGCGCGTGTGTTCCTTGGCGTTGAGCACGCTGTGGTCGATGCCCCTGCGATCGAGCGCGGCTGCCAGCTTCTCGGAGTTCTCCACGCTGACGGTGCCCACAAGAGTCGGCTGGCCCGCGCCGATGCGTTCAACGATGTCGTCGACGACGGCCTCCAGCTTCGCGGCCTCGGTCTTGTATATGAGATCGCCCTGGTCGTCCCGCACCACGGGAAGGTGGGTCGGCACCGGGACCACGTCAAGTCCGTAGGTGTTGCTGAACTCGGCGGCTTCAGTGGCGGCCGTGCCCGTCATGCCGGCGAGCTTGTCGTAGAGGCGGAAGTAGTTCTGCAGCGTGATGGTGGCGAGCGTCTGGTTTTCCTCTTTGATCGCCACCCCCTCCCTGGCCTCAACTGCCTGGTGGAGGCCCTCGCTCCAGCGCCGCCCTTCAAGGATGCGGCCCGTGAACTCGTCGACGATCTTCACCTCGCCCCCAGAGACGACATAGTCCTTGTCGCGCCGGTAGAGCTCCTTGGCGCGCAGTGCGGCGTTCATCTGGTGAACCAGGTTGGCCGAGACCTCGTCGTACAGGTTGTCGATGTTGAGCGCCCGCTCGACCTTGGTGATGCCCGGCTCGAGCACTGCCACGTTGCGCTTGTCTTCTTCGACCTCGTAGTCGACGTCGCGGATCATCGTCGCGGCGATACGAGCGAACTGCTGGTAGAGCTTGGCGGCGTCCGCAACCCGGCCGCTGATGATGAGCGGCGTCCGCGCCTCGTCGATAAGGATCGAGTCGACCTCGTCGACGATGCAGTAGTTGTGGCCGCGCTGGACTTGAGCGCTGCGATTCGGCGCCATGTTGTCTCGCAGGTAGTCGAAACCGAACTCGTTGTTGGTGCCGTAGGTGATGTCGGCGGCGTACTGGCGACGCTTGTGCGCAGCGTCGTAGGGGCCGGGCACCACGAGCCCCACCTCCAAACCCAGGAAGCGGTGGATGCGGCCCATCCACTCGGCGTCGCGGGCGGCCAGGTAGTCGTTCACGGTGACGATGTGGACGCCCTTGCCACTCAGCGCATTGAGGTACACCGGCAGGGTCGAGACGAGCGTCTTTCCCTCGCCGGTGCGCATCTCGGCCACCCAGCCGAAATGCAGCGCCGCCCCGCCGATGAGCTGCACGTCGTAGTGGCGCTGGCCGATGACACGGCGCGCCGCCTCGCGCATGACCGCGAAGGCATCGACGAGGACGTCGTTGAGGTCGGCGCCGCGGTCGAGCTCAGCGCGAAACTCGCCCGTGCGAGCCCGCAACTCGTCATCGGAGAGCCGCTCCACCTCTGGCTCGACGGCGTTGATTTCGGGAGCCAACTCCTCCAGCAGGCGCAGCTTCTTGCCTTCCCCGGCACGGAGCACACGCTGAAACAGAGCCACGAGCGCAGGCTACCGCTGGCCCCCGGCACCAGAGCCGAGGATTAATGAAAGGTTCAGGCGTCGATCTCGATGAGCCCAGCGTCTCCGTCCGAGCGCAGGTACACCACGCTCGGCTTGTCGCTATCGACATTCACGAACAGGAAGAAATCGTGGTCGAGCAGCTGCATCCGGGCGACCGCTTCGGCGGGATCCATCAACTCCAGGTCGAACGTCTTGCGGCGCACGATACGCGGGACCCATTCAGGGTCGTCGATGTCCGCCGCCTGCTCGGGAGCCACAGCACCGTTGACCAGGTCGTTGTCGAGGCGAGCCAGCGGATGGTGGACCTCATCGCGTTGCAGGTTCGGGCGACGGCGCCGTACGACACGAGTCTTGAGCTTGCGCAACTGCTTGCCGAGCTTGCCGACTGCGAGGTCGACCGCCTGGTGCTGGTCAACGCCGGCCACTGAGGCGCGCACACGGTGGCCGTGGCCGAGCAGTGTGACCTCCACCTGCTCACGCTCGGTGATGCGCGGGTTTTTCTCCTCCCGGAACACCACCTCGGCCCGATCCAGGTCACCAACGAATCTGTCCAGCGCCCCGATCTTCCGCTCCACTGCAGCCCGCACATCGTCGGGAACCTGAACCTTGCGACCCGTGATGATGATCTGCATTGCCTCGGCTTTCTGGGCAGCTGCCCGGTGAGACGTTCCTGCCCGAAGTGAAGGGATTGCCATGTTAGGCAACAGACGCGGCACCGTCGTGACCCCGCCGAGCACACGCTGCCACGTGCACGGAGGCTGCGCGCGCATCCAACAACGCAGCGGTCGCGGCGCGCAGCGTCGCCCCGGTGGTGAGCACGTCATCGACAAGCAGAATCCGGCGCCCCGCGACACGAACGCGTGCATTGAAACGGGGACCGTGGAGACGTTCGGTTCTGCTGGCGCCCGATTGTGCTCTCGTGCCGATCCGCCGCAACAACCGCGCCGGGCGCACACGCAACGCCTTGGCGGTTGTTCTCGCCAGCGTCTCAGCCTGGTCAAAGCCGCGCGAGCGGCGGTGAGCTGCCGTCGTCGGCGCCCAGGTGACTGTGTCGATGCGCGCCGGCAGAGCCGCCGCTGTGTCGATGCGCGCCGGCAGAGCCGCCGCTGTGTCGATGCGCGCCGGCAGAGCCGCCGCTGTGTCGATCGACCCCTGTGCCGGCGCTGCGAGGTGTGCGAGGGCGAGCGATTCGCCGAGCCATCGTGCGATGGCTCGCTCGCCCCGGTACTTGAGCGCATGGATGAACTCGCGACCGACGCCGTCGTGCGAGAAGAGCAGGGCGACCGATTCAGCACCCGGTACCGACGCCGGCTCGGGATCGCACAGTGCCCCGATGCACTCAGCGCACGGGCACCATCCCAACGCGTGGCAGCCAGGACAGCGCACTTCAAACAGCACGACGCGGACCGTAGATGCGCGGCCGCCGGGTGCTGAAGCCAATTTGGGCGTCAGTAGCGGTAGCGGTCTGCCTTGTAGGGGCCTTGTGGGTCGAGGCCGAGGTAGGAGGCCTGCTCTGCGGTCAGGCGGGTGAGCTTGGCCCCGAGCTTGTCAAGGTGCAGGCGCGCCACCTCCTCGTCGAGGTGCTTGGGCAGCACGTGGACGTCGACGTCAAGCTCGGATGCGTGCGCATGCAGTTCGAGCTGGGCGAGCACCTGGTTCGTGAAACTCATCGACATCACGAAGCTGGGATGCCCGGTCGCGCAGCCCAGGTTCACGAGCCGGCCTTCGGCCAGCACGATGACCGAATTGCCGGTCGGGAAGATGAACTCGTCCACCTGGGGCTTGATCGGGTTTCGCCGGACATCTGACATCGCCGCGAGGCCCGCCATGTCAATCTCGTTGTCGAAGTGCCCGATGTTGGCCACGACGGCTTGGTGCTTCATGCGCGACATGTGCTCGGCGGAGATGATGTCGCGGTTGCCGGTCGCGGTGACGTAGATGTCGGCGATGTCGAGCACGTTTTCGAGCCGGTCGACTTCGAAACCCTCCATGGCGGCCTGCAGCGCGTTGATGGGGTCGATCTCGGAGACGATGACCCGGCAGCCTTGGCCCCGAAGCGCCTGCGCGCAGCCCTTGCCGACATCGCCGTAGCCCGCCACGAACGCCACCTTGCCGCCGAGCATGACGTCGGTTGCCCGGTTGATGCCGTCGATGAGCGAATGGCGGCAGCCGTAGAGGTTGTCGAACTTGGACTTGGTGACCGAGTCGTTCACGCTGTACGCCGGGAAGGTCAGCTCGCCGCGGGCAGCCATGTCGTAGAGCCGGTTCACGCCGGTGGTGGTCTCCTCTGAGACGCCGCGGATGCCCGCCGCAATCTCGGTCCACAGGCCGGGCTCGGTCTGGCGCAGCTCGCCAAGCAATTCGTGCCCCGCGACCTCGTCGGGAGGGGCCGCATGGGGACCGTCGGCCAGCAGGACCGGGACTTCGCCCATGCTCTCGTAGCGGGCACCGAGGTGCACCATCAAAGTGGCATCACCGCCGTCATCAACGATCAGCGTGGGACCGGGACCGTCCGGCCAGCGCAGCGCGCGGTAGTTGCAGCGCCAGTACTCCGGGAGCGTCTCGCCCTTCCACGCGAAGACCGGCACGCCCCGCGGCTCGTCGAGCGTCCCGCCCCGCCCGACCACCACGGCTGCCGCTGCCTCGTCCTGGGTAGAGAAGATGTTGCACGAGGCCCAGCGCACCTGAGCTCCGAGATCGGCCAGCGTCTCGATGAGTACGGCGGTCTGCACGGTCATGTGCAGCGAGCCGGTGATGCGGGCCCCCCGCAGCGGCTGCGCGTCGAAGTGCCGGGCGCGCAGCGCCATGAGCCCAGGCATCTCGGCCTCAGCCAGCTCGATCTGCCGACGGCCCGCTGCCGCCAAGCCGAGATCAGCGACCTCGAAATCGATCACACTTGCCTCCGTTTCGCGTGCGCAAGGTGGTATCGGGCGGCACGCGAACTCCAGTGTGCTCAGCGGCGCTCCAAGCCGCACGGTGTATTGGCCTATTCGCCCAAAATGGGCTTCGCCTCGTCAGCGACACGTTCGCTAGCTGCGCGCACGTGGGTAGTACCGTCGAAGCGGGCGTACTTGGGTTGTTCGACATCGGCGGCGAGCTGTTCCAACGCCTGATTTCCGACCGGTCCGAGGCAGCGAGCTACTACACCCGTCCAGCGGTCGCGGAATTCCTCGCACACATCACCGTCAACGAAGGCGTGCAGCTCCCGGCATCTGCCCGATCGCTGGTGCTCGGCGACGCCGACCCATTGGGCGAGACCTTCCGCATAGCCGACTTCGCCTGCGGGACCGGAACGCTGCTTCGTGCCGCCTACCGAAGAGTCCGCTCACTTGCGAGAGATGATCCCGCCCTATTCCCGCTCTCGGGGCGGTGACAAGACGCTCTCGGCCGACACCTACATGGGTGAAATGATCATCACCGCTACAAAGCGCTCCGAGTCGCGCATCGATCTGTCTACAGCCGATGTCATAACCGTGACGCTTGACGAGCCGTTCAGCAGCATCGCCGTCGCCGCCGAGACAGGTCGATCGATCGACGCCGCGCTTCGCGACCGAGAGGAGCAGCGAGAAGGCCCGGACGCATCGCGATGGCTCGCTCTGGGCCTCCGACGCCAAAGCTCAGACCACACTGACGTTCGATTCGGATTCACGATTTGGGCGAACTCGACACTGGGAATGGTCGTCCATTGGTCACGAGCCCAGCGCCAACAGCACGGGCGCAGCAGTGCGCAGCTTGAGGGAATCCGACAAATGCCTTGCCCAGACTTCAACGACTCGAGAATCTACGCGGCCGCCGCTGAACTCCTGAGAACTCATCGGGAACTCATGCGCGTCCAGCTGATGTCAGCCCGCGATGCGTATCGCGATCCGGCGCGCGCTGAACTCGACTTCGCTGCCGCTGAGATGGTGGGAATCCCCGATCCGGAGGCCCTACGAGATCTTGCCCGCGACTGGTGCAGCGAGCCTTCCGTCCACGACGGCGATCCACCCACTGTTGAACAGTCGTAGGAGAGGTGGACACTGCGGCGGTGTCCGGATCTGCGTCGGAACCCTCACCGAACTACTCCACGCGCAAACGAGAAGCGCCCCATAAGGCCGGGCATCTCGGTCTCTGCCAGTTCGGTCTGCCGTCGGCCCGCTGCCGCCAAGCCGAGATCAGCCACCTCGAAGTCATCGATTGGCGTCATTGCGTTCGGCGCAGATTGCGCAGAAGGACGGTGACATCTTCGAGCAAGCCACCACAGGCACGTAGCCATGTCGGCTCCTCTCCCGGGACGACTGCCAGCCAATCTGTTTCCGCCGCGCCCCTTCCGGTGTGTTGACCCACACGCCCAATTACGTGCTCACGAAGCACCGTCTTGGGGATCACCCATCCGTGAATGCCCTAGGGAGACAGGCCCACTGCGAAGAGGAACTCATAGTTCTGATCTCGGATCTGCTGGAAGCGATACTCGCCGTTCTGCCAACGGGTGGAGAACTTGATTTCGAACCGTCGACCCTCAACCAGATCGAATTCCAATTCCGAGTTAGCGACTTAGAACAGCGTCCCGGCTGAGATGTCATCATCCGCTCCCGACGTGATCGGATTCCCCGCTCCGTCGATCCACTCGGTGCCGCTGCCATGCAAGCGACGCCGCATGGCTTCGATTGCCTCAGAGTTGTCGTCGATGAGCACGAAACGACGTCCAAGTTGCTGCGCGACCGCGCCCGTCGTGCCTGAACCCGCAAAAAAATCAAGTACGCGTTCGCCAGGGCGCGATGAAGCTGACAGCACGCGGCGCAGGATGCCTTCTGGCTTCTGAGTCGCATAGCCCGTGCGCTCACTGCTGTTGGTGGGAACGATCGTGTGCCACCAAACGTCCGTCGGCAACTTGCCGCTTGCAGCCTTCTCCTTCGTCACCAAGCCGGGCGCCATGTAGGGGATGCGCTCGATTGCGTCCTGATCGAAGAAATAGGTCTCCGGATCGCGTACGTACACGAGGATGGTGTCATGCTTGGCCGCCCAGCGACGCTTGGAGCGACCTCCGTAGTCATAGGCCCAGATGATTTCGTTGAGGAAACACTTGCGGCCGAAGATCTCGTCGAACAAGATCTTGCAATAGTGAGCCTCTCGATAGTCGATGTGGAAGTAGATCGTTCCTTCCGGCGTCAGCAGACGGTGAGCTTGTTCGATGCGCTCGGAGATAAACACCAGGTAGTCGTCAAAGCTGTCGGTGAATGAAGTCGAAGCTCTGTTCACCGAGGCGTAGCGACGACCGCCAAACCCGGTGCGGTCCCCCGTCTCGTCGCGCACGACCGAGATCGATGTGCGTCGCTGCTCGCGGCCGCTATTGAAGGGAGGATCTACGTAGATGAGCGGAAATGAGGCGTCTGGCAACTTTGGCAGCACCTCGGCATTGTCTCCATGGACGACCCAATCGAGACCACGTTCAAGATCGAGCATCAACAGTCCTTCTGCAGTGTCTGCACCGACGACGCAGATTTGTACGACGCGACATTGCCCTTCAGATGTCGTCAGAAGCAAGGTAGGTCTTGAGTTCGGCGAGCAGTGTGATCGGGCCGGGATCGCGCCGGGCTGCTGCGGCGATGCGCAGGCTCAGCACATCGACTTGGTAGATGAGGTCGAACAGCTGCGCCATGGCGCCATCGCCACCGGCACGCAACTCTGCGTAGGGCACAGCGACGCGGGCGCCGTCCAACACGCGGCGGGTGAAGTCGTAGCGGCGCCGGATCTGAGGGTGTTCGAAATCGTGCCGCAGCGCGATCACCGCCAGAGGCGAGCCATCAATGAGACGACCTGCCAGGTCCCATCCGGCCAATTCGTTGTGGCACAGCTCGGGCATCGCGCTGGCATATGCCGGGATCTTGACGTTCTCGTTGATCTGGGCCTTGGCTCGGCCCGCGGCGACGACCCCCGGCGCGCCCCCGCCGTAGAAGACCGGCAGCATCTCGCCGTTGCCGATCGCGCTGACGATCTCGTCGAGCGAATCGACCTCAGCGCCGGTGCTGTCCTGGCGCGCACACAGCTGGGCAACGGTCGCGCCGACCCAGCCGGCAACGCCCGACAGCAGACCAGCACGTTCGAGCGCCACCAAGGGCGCGACCGAAATGGCGCCGACTGCCGCTCTCGGCATCGGGATGCTGCCGTCCACTTCATAGAGCGGCGCTCCCCAGTGGCGGGCCAGCTCGGCCAGCCGGCCGCCCGAGGTGACAGCGACAACTGAGGCGCGGGCGTCATGCGCGGCCGCGGCCGTTTCGAGGGTCTCTTCGGTGTTGCCGCTGAACGAGACCGCTATCGCCAGCGTGTGCGGGCCGACGAACGCGGGACACTCGTAGCCCTTGACAACAGTGACCGGCACACGCATCTGCGGCGCCGCGAGGGCCGAGATGACGTCCCCGGCGACCCCCGAACCTCCCATGCCCAGGACAACGACATTGGTGATCGGTTCGCTCCCTGCTGGGCCCACCACCTCCTCGGCGGCGACTAGCGCTGCTTCGAGCTGCGCCGGCAGTGCCACGGTGGCAGCCGCCATCCCCATCGAGTCGATGCCGGTTCGGTCATGCCCCGTCGACTGAGACCCTGCTGACTGACTCATGGCAAGAGCCTCCTGGCGCCGGCAGCTGACCAGTGTGCGTCGTGGGTCACTGTTCAAACGTCGGACTGAGTTCACCACTCGCGATGCGAGCGTCCAGCGCTGCGGCGGTGTCCGGATCTGCGTCGGAACCCTCGTCGATCAGCAACACGGGAATGCCGTTGTCGACGGAATAGGTCCGCCTCAAGCGCGGGTTGTAGAGCAGATCCTCCTCCGCCACGAAGTAGAGCGATCCCTTGTCCTGCGGGCAGGCCAGGATTTCTGACAAGGCCGGATCAAGTCCCATGCGTACCTCTTGGACGCGGCCGGAGCCAGCCGTCCGACGTCGGTTGCGGATCCACGTGGCGATCATGCCAGCAGCGCCCTGATTTCGCTCACTCGTTCTGCCACAGCTTCGGCGTCGAGCGCTTCGAGATTCAGCCGGAGCAACGGCTCGGTATTGGACGGCCGCAAGTTGAACCACCAGTCGCCTGCGTCGACGGTGAGACCATCGAGGCGGTCCTGGGAGTATCTGGTGAAGCGCGCCGATACCCGGCGAAGCACCTCGTCAATATCGCCAACACGAGTGTTGATCTCGCCTGAGGACGCATACCGGTCCAAGGGCGCAAGCAGCTCCGACAACGGCACCGCTGCGGTGCTCAGCTGTTCGAGCGCGACCAGCGCAGCGATCAGACCGGAGTCGGCACGGTAGTTGTCGGCGAAGTAGTAGTGGCCGCTGTGCTCGCCGCCGAAGGCGGCACCAGTGCGCGCCATTTCTGTCTTGATAAAGCTGTGGCCCACCCGGGTGCGCAGTGGCTGGCCGCCCGCTTCAGCGATCGCCTCGGGCACGGCGCGGGAGCAGATCAGGTTGTAGAGAATCGGCCCCGGACCGCAGCGACGCAGCATGGCTTGCGCGACCAGCGCAGTGAGCAGCGATCCGCTCACCGCGCGGCCGCGTTCGTCGGTAAGAAAGACCCGGTCCGCATCGCCATCGAACGCAAGGCCGACATCGGCCCCAACCTCCAGCACGCGCTTGCTGAGATCGACGAGGTTCTCGGGCCGGATCGGGTCGGCCGGGTGGTTGGGAAAGGTGCCGTCGAGCTCGCCGTACATCAGCTCCCACTCGAACGGCAGCGGCCCGAAGACCGCCGGCAGCACGTGGCCTCCCATGCCGTTGGCAGTGTCCGCCACCACTCGCAAGGGGGCAAGCGACTCGACGTCGACGAACGATCGGACATGGATTGCGAACGTGTCGAGCAGGTCACGCGAGTGGCGCCGGCCCCCGCCGGCAGTCGACGTAGCACCCTGTGCTGCCCGCTGAGCAATGTCGGCCAGACCGCTGTTGGCACCTACCGGTGCAGCGCCGGGTCCGCACAGCTTGATGCCGTTGTAGGCGGCCGGATTGTGCGATGCCGTCAGCATTGCTCCTGGCAGGTCCAGGTGGCCCGAAGCGAAATAGAGCAGATCCGTCGAAGCCAGCCCGATGTCGATGACGTCGACCCCGGCTGCCTGGGCACCGCTGGCGAACGCATCGGCCAACGAGACACCGCTCGGACGCATGTCCCGCCCCAAGACAAGCTGCGTCGCACCCGACCACTCAGCGAAGGCGTAGCCGATGCCACGCGCTGCCGACGGACGCAGCTCGTCGGGACAAATACCACGTATGTCATATGCCTTGACGATGCCCGCCAAGACATCGGCTGGCACAGGATCAATGGGGCCCGGCATAACGCTTCCCGAGCCTAAGCGGCGCGTCCCGTAATGCTCCCTGCAATCGTCGAGGATGCCCCGAGTCCGGCGACTTCTGGGGCGATTGAGATGTGAATCAGATGCACGTTGTGCATGGTCGATCTGCCCAGTTCCGCGCAGCGGTGCGCGGCCATTTTCTGCAACCCCCTTGCAATTTGCACGCCCACCTACCTAGAGTGGGAGCAGAGAGTGGGATGCGAACCTGTCTGAAGCAAGCGGACGAGGCGATGATGAAGAGTAAATACCAGCCAACAAATCGTGAGCAATTGGTACTTGACGAGGTCGAGAATCCTAGGTACGACCGTCAGATTGTCAATGGCCTTGACCCCTTTATGAGTGGCTCTGCGCCTGAAGACTTCCAAAATTTCTACACCGCCCAAGAGCTCGATGATTTACGCCAATTACGCGACACTGAACGCGATGTTGAAACACGAATGCCGGTCAAGATTACCCGGCACTACTTCGAAATGGCGAAGTCCAGTTCCGCACTGAAAAAACTCGTCAAGGCATCCGCGGACGAGACTGCGAATCTTGAAGGTGATCCTGACCCCGCTAATCAACTTGATTACAGCCCTATCGAAGGCCTGTTACATAAGTATGAAATGGGATTGCTGTATGTTATTTCGACATGCTCAGCACATTGCAGGTTCTGCTATCGCGAGGAATTGATTGGGCGCAAAGAGATTGAGCGCTCTGACGGCACGGTCAAGAAGAAGGGCCTTGCACATGTCGGCGAAATCACCGACTACATCCGGGCACACAATGCCGCTGTCGCAGCAAACGGAGGGACGCATCCGGAGACCGGTCGGCCCAAATTGCGCGAGATCCTCCTGTCAGGCGGCGACCCCATGGTGCTGCCGAATTCCAAGCTGGCAGCGTGGTTTACAGCCTTGGCGGAAGCAGGCACCGAGGTCATCCGGATCGGAACCAAGGAGCTGGCGTTCCATCCGGATCGCTTCGACGAGGCCTTCTTCTCGATGATCGATCGCTTCCACGACGTCTACCCCGATGTCTCGATGCGATTCATGATCCACTTCAACCACCCCGACGAGTTCTTGATGAAGGACTCCGACGGGCAGTACATCAGTGACGACAAGGGCTTCTTGCAATGGCGTCCCAACACACGGCGTGCGGTCGATGAGCTCGTAGGACGCGGCTGGATCAGCGTGGAGAATCAGACGCCGATCATCGCGGGCGTCAACAACGATGCGAGTGCACTGCGAACCCTGCAACGGACGCTCAAGAGTGTCGGAGTCGAGAACCACTATTTCTTCTGCGGACGCAACATCGTCGCCTACAAGGCTTTCAACGTGCCCATCGAGACGGCGTGGGCGCTCCTCAACGAATCCCAACGCGGATTGTCCGGGGTGGAGTCTCACGCCCGGCTCACGATCGTGCACTACAAGGGCAAGACAGAGGTCTCCGCAGTGACCGACGGTCCGATCGCCGGTCTGCGGGGCGCCGAAAACGGCGTCGTGATCTTCAAGGTGCTGCGCAACCCGGCTCACGCTCCCCACCGGGGCAAAGTCACGATCGTCGGTCGCAACCCAGAGGCCTTGTGGTTCGATGAATACGAAGACCGGGTGCTTGTTGATGAAGCCGGTCTGTTCAGCCAGCAGCGACCGAGCGGTGTTGACGCCCCGCGCTCCCGATCACGACACCGCCCGACGCCCAAGAAGGGTCTGACACCCGGCCAAGCACGGCCGGCGCCGCTCATGGCCGTCGTCGCCAGCAACGAGCGCAGGTCGCACCCGAAGAGTCCGGCCGGCGAACCAGCACCAGCGCTACGCGACGCCGGGGCCTAACCACCTCACGCCGGCGTTTCAGCCGGGAGCGTGTAAGCCCCCAACGCGCCATACGCACCGGCCGCTGCCCGGTGGCGGATGCGCCAGATGTCGGCGATCACCCTCAGCGATTGAGAGGTGAGCCGGACCGTCGTGTCGGCCGAGTGATCCACGGCTACAGGCACCTCAGTGGCCGTCAGTTCGAAGTGTTCGACGAGATACAGCACTTCCACGTCGAAAGCGAACCCGTCGATGACGGAGCGGCTGAAGATCTGCTGTGCTGCGGTCGCCGTAAAGCCCTTGAAGCCGCACTGCGTGTCGCGGTAGCGGCGCAACAGCACCAAGCGAGTGAAGACATTGAACATCCGGCTCGCGAGTGCCCTCGTGGGCGGTGCCGGACTGATGGTGCGTGCCTCGGCGTGGCGGCGGTTGCCGAGCGCCACGTCAGCACCTCCCTCAAGCGCATCGATGAGGGAACGGAGCTGGCCAGGCGGGTAGGCCAAGTCCACATCGGTGAACAGACGCAGTCGCCCGCTCGCAGCGAGCATTCCCATGCGCACGGCTGCGCCCTTTCCGCGGTTCGCCTCCGACGACACCACCACATCGGCACCGGCTCGCCGGGCCGCCTCTGCTGTGCCGTCGGTCGAGCCGTCGTCCACCACCACGATCTCGAGTCGACCGTCCAGGGCTTCGTTGCGCAGGAAGGCAGCGCTGATCTCCGTCACCGCCGCTCCGACGAGGTGTGCAGCTTGGTAGGCCGGCAGCACGACAGACACCTCGGGTGCTTCGTCGAGGATTTCAGCGATCTCGCCGGCAATTGGTACAGCCGTAACGCTGGGTTCGGTCCCGCTGCCAGCGGGCATCGGCTCGTCCAGCGGGGGCGTCCACGGATCCGGGTGACGCGGTCCAAGCGAGCGGCGGCGGTCGAACCGTACCGGGGGCCGCACAGCGACGACCGCCAGCGCGATCACCCCGAGCACTGTTGCCAGCCAGGCGAGGTATTCGACGGCCGTGGCGCCATAGATGAGCTCAACGTGCTCATCGGTGGGAATCACCACCATCCAGTTGGGCGTCACGCGGTAGGGCCCGTCGGCGCCGCGTGCGGACCAGTTCGGAAAGTAGGACACCTTCACCAGCACCGGAACACCGGGCTGGTCCACCGAGAACGACAGCCAGTCCCGCCCAGTGTCGAAGTCGCTGACCTGCACTGGCGGCAGCGCACGCCGTGGTGCCGCGCTGAACCTCGCCAATGAACCCGACGTGCCGCTGTCGCCGCCGGGAGACAGCAGCAATGCCACCCGGGACCAATGCTGCGGCCCCTGTGCCGCGATCGGCACATCCCACGCCTCTGGGTCGTTCCACCAGATCGACGCCGGGTCGGTCCAGGCCCGCCCGGCTTGGGACACATCGGGTGCGACCGCGGGCTCGAAGGACAGCGGAGACACCACGTCGCTGTCAGCGACGAGGTAGATCGACCACGGGCCTGCCGAGGCGATGTGCCTCAAGCCAGCGGATTGATTTGCCGCTGCGGTCGCCTCGGAGCTGAACGATGCGTAGTACCGAATACCCGACATCTGCAGGTGCGGAACTCCCAGCGCGAAGTCCAGGGCGTTGTAGGGAAGGCCGCGCATCGGACGCGACGGTGCCGCCGACATCTCCGACTGCATGAGGAAATGGAACGGCACCGTCGGTGACGATTCGAAGTAGAGACCTTCCATCGACGCTATGCAGCCGTCAGTCCAATGCGGCAGAAGCATCGGGGCCATCGGAGTGCCATACGCACCCACGACGTCGCGGTCGTATTCCCACAGCAGACGCCCGCATTCGAAACGACCGCCGACATCGCTCATTGCGGTGACGAACTCGTAGTACTCGGGGTACGATGGTCGCCCTTCGTAGCCGCGGAAGTTCCAGCGCGCCCAGCCCGAGACGAAATTGCGGTCCTCCGCGGACACCGTGAGTGGACCCCAGCGGTAGGCGCCGCTGGCGTCGAGCCTGCCGCCCGGAGCGTCGCCGAAGCGCAGTGCCAGCAGGCCCACAGCCGCCACCAATGCGGCGACCGGCACCAGCATGCGTACCCAGCGCGCCGCCGGCACCAGCATGCGTACCCAGCGCGCCGCCGGGACCAGCTGCTCGCCGGCGGGGTGGGGACGGTCCGAGTCCCTTCGAGTCAGACCTTCGATAACGAGCCAGAGGCCCATCGCTGCCAGCAGGTACAACGCCAAGTACCAGAAGGGCAGGATGCGCGCGTTCCACAGCCGGTGCTGAGGCCAGTGCACAAATGCGAGGGCCATCGTGATGGCGATGACCGTCCACATCAACGCTGGGCGGTACCAGCGCGCCAAACCGACCGCAGCGCCGATGCCTGCGAGCACGAGCAGCCAGGTGATGCTGTGATGGGCTCCGTCGCCGCTGATCTCGTCGGCAAAGAACAGGTGCTCTCGTACGGAGGTCAGTCGCTCCCAGCCCATGTCGTTCAAGAAGGCCCGGCGGGCCGCGAACGGCACCGTCCAGAACGCCGACAGCAGCCCGCCGATGACGCCGATAGCAAGCGCGTGCCACGCCCGCCGCCATTCGAGCACCACTAGCGCCACGACGGCCGCAGCAGGTACGACCAGCCGAGGCAGCGCAGAGTCAGTGAGATTCCACACAGCGGCCCACAACACGATCGCAGCGATCGACGAGCCCATTGCCCGAACTCGGCCGATGCGATCGGGCAAGGCATGCAGGCTGCGCACTGCGACCATCAAGATGCTTGCCGTCACGGCGAACGCCAGCGGGATGGGGTGGCAGAGAGCCACGAACGCCAGGGCCAGGCTGGCCCGCGCGCGTCCGGTACCCCGCTCGAGCGAGCGCCAGAGCATGCCCAGGTAAACAAGCGTCGCCGACAATGCGATCGAGAACGCGAATTCCCCCGCCAGCGTCGACGCGGCGTTCCCGCCATAAATCGTGAAGTTCACGTCGAAGACGAACAGCAGCAGGGCCACCGCAGCCAGTACCCGCAACGGACGTGCCCAGCCCGCCAGCAATCCCATCAGCCATGCGGCGGCAGGCATCGAGACGACACCGCTGATCGCAATGAGCTTGAACGCCACGCCGAAGGGCAACACCACATCTGCTGCCACGATCATCAGGTACGGCAGCACCATGTAGAACTGCATGGCCGGCATGCCCGCGTACCACTCCGGTGTCCAGCCGCGCAGCGAACCCGCTGGCAGGAGCTCATCGCGCAGGAACGCTGGGCCCCAGACGTGAGCGCCCATGTCCCCACCGGTGGGCGTCGCCACCGATAGGACCCCGCCAGGGTCAAGCCACACAACAACGGCCGTGCAGCTCGCCAGGACCACTGCCGCTTCGATCCACGCCGGCAGCACCGCCCCTGCGCGCGAGGGGCGCATGGTCAGTGCGGCCACCCGCGCAGGTTAGTGGTCTGGCCTGCGACCATCTTCAGCACTGTGGGTCCGGTGGTGCCGCGCGGCTACTGGTAGCCGGAGCGCCGCCATAGCATGAACCCATGGCTTCTGAGGTGCCCTCGGGCGAGCGGCACTCCCGCGCGCGCAAGCCGCGCGCCAGCGAGCCCTCCGACGCGCCGGCCGACGACGACTCGAACGAGCGCTCCCGCCCCGAAAGCCCGTCTTCATCAGGATCCGGCGTTCGCCGGCGCAGAGAACGCTGGCCCCGCTGGTCGATCTGGTTGCTCGCCATCGTGCTGCTTTCGGTGATGTTCCTGCCGGGCATCCTGGGGAACGACGACAGCGAGCCCATCGACTACAGCGCTCTCATCGCTGAGGTGTCCGAGGGGAACGTCAACAGTGTCACCGTCACCAACGGCACCGGCGAGATCACCGGCGAGTTCGTCAACGGCACCACGTTCTCCTCCGAGGGGCCTGTCGAACTCCCCGAAACCGATCTCGCCTTGCTGAGAGAACGTGGCGTCTCCATCGAGTTCCACACCGACAGGCCCAACCTGCTCGTCAGCCTGCTGCCGTTCCTGCTGCCATTCGGCCTGATCTTCCTGCTCTTTTGGTGGATGCAGCGGCGTGCACAGGGGCAGATGTCGGGGATCATGTCGATCGGCCGCAGCAAGGCCAAGACCTACACCACGGAACGTCCGTCGACGAAGTTCGACGACGTCGCCGGCTACGAGGGCGTCAAGCAGGAGATCACCGAGGTGGTCGACTTCCTGAGGACGCCCGAACGCTTTACCGCTATAGGTGCCAAGGTCCCCAAGGGCGTACTGCTGGTGGGTCCGCCGGGCACCGGCAAGACGCTCATTGCCCGCGCAGTGGCCGGAGAGGCCGGTGTGCCGTTCCTGTCGGTCACCGGCTCGGACTTCATGGAGATGTTCGTGGGCGTCGGTGCCAGCCGCGTGCGCGACCTGTTCCAGAACGCCCGCAAGCTCGGGCGGGCGATCATCTTCATCGACGAGATCGACTCGATCGGCCGCAAGCGAGGCGCCGGGCTTGGCGGCGGACACGACGAGCGTGAGCAGACGCTCAACCAGATGCTGGCCGAAATGGACGGCTTCGAAGAGAGCGGCGGCATCGTGATGATGGCCGCAACCAACCGGCCCGACATCCTGGATCCCGCGCTGCTGCGGCCGGGTCGGTTCGACCGCCAAGTCGTGGTGCCGCTGCCGGAGTACTCCGAACGGCTGGCCATCTTGGCGGTGCATTCCAAGGACAAGAAGATCGACGACGACGTGCAGTTCGAAACCCTGGCCAAGGGCACTCCCGGCATGAGCGGCGCCGACCTGGCCAACTTGGTCAACGAGGCTGCCCTGCACGCGGTCCGGCGGGAATCGGAAACGATTGCCCAGATAGATTTTGAAGCTGCGCGAGACCGGGTGCTGATGGGCCAGCGTCGCGAGTCGGTGGCGCTGACGGAGCACGAGCGGGAAGTCACCGCATATCACGAAGGCGGGCACGCGCTCATTGCCACGCTGTTCCCGCATGCCGACCCCGTCCACAAGGTGACGATCCTGCCGACCGGACAGGCGCTCGGCGTCACCATGCAGCTGCCCGAGGAACGCCACGCTTACAGCCAGAACTACATCGAGGACCGGCTGGCTGTGCTCTTCGGCGGACGCATGGCCGAGGAAACCGTCTTCGGCGTGACCTCGACTGGAGCGGCCAATGACCTGGTTCAAGGCACAGAGTTGGCTCGCAAGATGGTCTCCGAGTGGGGCATGAGCGACCGGGTGGGACCGATGGCCTGGGGATCGCACGCGCAGGTGTTCCTCGGCGAGGATCTCGTCTCGGGGCGCGACTACTCCGACGAGACCGCCCGGGTCATCGACGAGGAAGTCGAGCGGATCCTGCGGACCCAGCAAGATCGGGCCCGCCGTGCGCTCGTCGAGAACCGCCCGGCGCTGAACCGGATCGCCGCCGCCCTGCTCGAACACGAGACCATCACGGGCTCCCAGATCATGGCGCTCGTTGCCGATCGCGATCCCGACGAGACGGCAGCGGCCGGCAATGGGCAACTCGACGCCCCCGAGGGGTCCGACACGGACGACCCCCTCTTGACAGACGATGCGCAGGACGCGCCGACGATTCCCCTCATCGAGCAAGCTGCTCCCCCGCCGCAGGTGGCCGACTAGCCCGCTGAGGGGCCCTGCGGGGGATCGGAGCGGCGCACAACCTGTGCGAGCGCCGCGGTCAGCCCAGACAGATCAACACGGCCGACCCAGCCGTCGATGACCTGACCGTCAGCGTCGGTGACCACCGTCGTGGGCACGGTGTCGATGCCGTGCTGGCGATGCAGCTCCCGTTCAGCCCCGAATGGCACTTCGGCGACCGGCAGCCCTGCGCCGGCGGGTCCCCGGATGACGGCCAACGCTGCTGCACAGGTGCGGCATGTCTCCTCGGTGAAGACCACCAGTGCCGGGCCGGCGGTGATGCCCACCGCCGTGAGATCTACGGCCGCGGGCAATTCCGATCTCGTCACTGATGTGGCCGCTGCGCCTCGGCGGCGCTGGGCCAGATAGGCCACCGCGAGCGCGACGACGACCAACACCGCAGCAATGGCGAGACGTTCCATCGGCGCTTCACCACCTCAGCGGATGGGCCACGCTCAAGCCGACGCCGCCGATCCGTGATTGCCACAGCAACACTGCGAACGGCGTGTCGGACGCCAGGAGGCGAGTCGTGCCGCTGCCGAGCCGGTGCGTGACCACACCCGATGCTGGCACGTCGATGACGGCGACCGTCTCACCGTTCAGCGTTCCGACCACGACCCGGCGGTCGCTGCCCCCTTCGACTGCTGGATCAGCGTCGGGGTCAGCGCTTTGGGCGGCAGTGGCCAGCGGATCGACCATGATCGTCAGAAACGCCTCAGCGCCGGGTTCGGGCCCGACGACGACCAGCCATCGATCGCTCGTCTGGACGATGCCGGGCACGAATGCCAAACCCGACTGCGCCCTCAGCACGGGCGGGCGGATCTCGACCACTGCCTCTACGTCAGCATCGTCAGATTCAGGGTCGCCGGTCTGCGTGCCGGCCGAAGCCGATTCGTCGGTCTGGGCGACCACCGTCGAAGACTCGCCGCCGGAAAGCTCGGAGACAGACTCGGCGGCAGCGTCAACACGGTCTGAGGCAAGCGCAATGTCGGTCAGCGGGCTCGCTGGGGTGCCGACCAGCGTCTCCGCCCACACGACGATCGGGACATCGTTCTGCGAGACAACGGAGACTCCGAATGGGAGGCCCGGCGGGGCGAGGAGCGTGTCGAGTCCAGGTGCCAGTTCGCCAGGCGCGGAGATCGTCAACTCCGTGACATCGTGCGATGCCACCGCGAAGGCCACACGGTCACCCGCTAAGCCCTCAGCCACCACCGATGCGACGACTTCCGCGACCTCATCGGAGGGATTGAAGATCCGTACCCACAGGTGTGTTCCATCGTCGATACCGGCTACCGGCACGAGCCAGCGTCCACCGAGGTTCACCGAAGCCAGCTCCGCAGCAAAGCCACGCCGGCCGATGCTCCCGTCGTAGGCCGCGAAGGAATCCACCGCGACGCGACCTGTGCGGGCCCGCACCGATGCAGCCACAACATCCCTGCGACGTGCATGTTCGCCGACGTTGACGACAACCGTGCTCCACGCCGGTACCACCACACCAGTCAGCGCTGGTGCGACGAACGGTCCGAATTCCGCCTCCGAGGCAAATGTGACATCGACGATTGCGTCCCGCGGCAGTGGATTCATGATTGCGAGCAGTCCCAGCGCATCGGCTTGGGTGTCCCCGACCGGGACGTACCAGTTCGGGGCCAGCACGCTTGAACAGCGAGCCTCGTCCACCCCGAGCGGGGACACGAATCTCCGCGTCACTGCCAGACCGCCCGAGGAGGCCTCCACCAGCGCCCCGATGACCTCGTCGCGCGCATAGTCGGAGGTGTTCACGACCCCGGTGCTCTGCGGTGCAACTTCAGCCCTCACGAATTGCCGGCCCGTCGTACGGCCGCGCAGCTCGACCGATACCGATGCCGTTGCACCGGTCATGTTCGTCAGCAGCAGCTCTGTAGTTGTCTCGCCGAATCCCCGAACCGGAACCCGCATGCCGACGACCGGGCAGAACCAGCTCGACGTCAATGCGTCAGGTGGCGGTACCACGACTCGCGTCAGCGCCTCACGCCCGTTGACCGCGGCCGTCGGCGGGTCCCGATCGATACGCGCATCGATCACCAAGGCCGCAACGATCAGCAGCGGGATCAACAGCCGCGGCAGCCAGCGGATGATCCTCATCGTCGTACCAACCGCTTCAAGGAGGCAGTCACGCGATCGGCGAGCGGCGTGGGCTGGCCGATCGCAACCCAGACCATCGCCAGCCAGATCAGCGCTTGAGCCGCCGTCCGGTTAGAGACGGCAACCGAGCGCTCATAGCTCAGCTCAGCCTGCCCAGCGTGGGGAGGATCGAAGCGCATCGCCCAACCCAGCGCCGGAGTCGGCTCCGTCCGTGTGTCCCCGATCTGGAGATACCAGCCCGGGTCGTAGGTCTCAGCCACCAGTACAGGTCCGGCGCCCACAGACCCGAATTGGCTCGTGGCCGACCGGTAGTCGGTGAGCACCCCGATGCCGTCGCTCAAATCGCTCACCACGAGGTCGACCGGATCAGTGGCGAAGCTGGCCGGGATCGGCTGTTCGAACTGCGAACGCGACGACCACCACGCCTCGTTGCGGAACACCTGCACCGATGGATCCGCCGCCAGGGGGCGCAGATCGATCTGGGAGGCGAGTGCCTCAGAGATAGCCGATGACACCGGTCGGTCCCAACCATCGGAGTACGACGGGCCTGAGCGCTCTACCACCACCACGTACCTGATGCCGAACGACCCCAGCAGCCTCCCCAACCGCAGCGTGTCGCCCGCCAGCCCGATCCGAACAGCTTCAAGCAGGCGCTCGGTGCCGGGTGCCTGCGGAGTCGCCCACGAGTGCCTCACGTCGGGGTATCCCCGTACCGAAGTCCCCGCCGCAAGTCCCTCCACGCCGAGATCGGTGCCACGCAGCGGCAAGACCTCTGGAGCGCCGATCCACAGGACTCGGTAGTCGGGTCCGACATCGCGGTCGTCGACCAGTCCCAACGGCACTCGGTGGTCGAAACCCGGAGCTGACCAATTGCCGTCGACCGATGCCCACGCCGTAGGGAGCACCATGGCCCCGACAGCGATGCCGCACAGCAAGACCATCGCACTGCGAATCCGGGGCGGCGTGTCGCCGTCGTCGGCTGCGAGCGCCGCCGGTCCCGAAGTTGCCGCCCAGCACAGACCCACGGCCCCCAGCGCCAGAGATACCGCCGCCAGCGAGTGTCCCAACAACCTCTCGCCCACCAGGACATCGGCCCATCCTGCGACGATGGCCCACGCCAGGGCGAAGCCGGCAAGCCCTACCAGCCAGCCGCGTACCGCCCACCACAACCGAACGCCGCGTGCGACCAGGAGCGGCACGGCTGCAGCAGCCACCAGCCCCCAGTTGAGCGGCAACTCGCCGAGCGGACCGGTCTGGAATCGCAGCAGCTCAGGCAGCGATGACGGCGTCGAGGCCGTGCGACTGCCAAGTGAGGCATCGAGGTAGGCCTGCAATGAACCGAACTCGATCAGCCAGGGAAGGTGCGCAACGAAAGCGAGCGCCACTGCGCCGACAACCTGCAGCAATCCGGCAAGCGGTGTACCGATCGGCTCGCGGCTCGCCGTTCGCCTCATCAACTCCACAACGGCGAGGGCCAACGCCGCAGCCAGGGCCAGCACGACGATGAACGGTTCGAAGGCTGCTGCCACGGCCAAGAGCAACCCAAGCGATGCCACCCTGGCTGAGGTGCCGCGCCGGCTTCCGTCGCGGGAGGCCCGAGCGGGGGAGGCGCCGATCAGCCGGCTCACGAGCAACACAACCGCCGGTGCAGTCCCGTAGGCCAGCAACACGTCCCAGCGACCGCCAGCGAACGCGTTGTACGGCAGCGGGCAGGCGGCGTACAGCACCAGTGCCACCAACCGGCCATTGCGACTCGGGGAGGACGCGCACAGTTTCCAGATGCCGACAAGGCCGGCCAGGACCAGGCCCCAGACGGCGATACCTCTCAACAGTCCTGTGGCGCCCAGCGCGACGGTCCCGCCGAGGCCCAGCAAGCCCATCGCCGGATGGCCGATGCCCGCGGCACCGACACCGCTGTCGCGCCAACCGTCGAGATACGCCCCGAGCATCGCGCCGGCGTCGGCGAACGCTGAGAACTGACCGTACGCGGGGATGCCTCCCCGCAGCAGGTGGCGGGAGCCGAAGGCGATGGCGCCGAGCACGAGCAGCCAGACCACCCACACGGATCGGTGGGCGTTACGTCGCCATGTGCCCAAGATGCTCTCGTCGATGGTGGTTCGTGCAGCCAGACCTCCTTCGGGACTCAGGCGGTATCGGAGCCAGTCGGCGACTCGCACCGAACCGCCCTGCTGCAATCGACGCAGATCGGCGTCGCGTACCCGCCGGTAACGCTTGGCGGCACCTCGCAGCGCGAATGTGCCTCCCACATGGCGCGCGTTCCACAGCCAAGCCAGTGTCACATCGGCGGCCTGAGCGAACCTCCCGCGCAGCGCCGAGAACAGCACCTCACCCGCTGCGAGCAAGGCTGCGAGCGCCGCAGCCGGCAGCAGGTGCACCCACCCGTAGCACTTGAACAGGGTGCGAAGCCGAGCACGGTGGTCGTGCTGGCGCACCGAGGGCCCTTGCGGGGCGCGTGCGACTTCGGGCCCCAGCAGCCCGGTTGCGGCCGGTACGACACGGACGCGAGCACCGGACAGCTGAATCCGCCAGCACAAGTCGACGACGGCGCCGTCGCCTTCCAGTGCAGGATCGAACCCGCCGACGATGCGGAAGTAGTCCTCACGCACGAGGAGGGCTTCGGTTGGCGCCACGAACAGATCGCGGGCCTCGTCATGCTGCTGTTGATCCAGTTCGCCTTCGCCGGCGACGGGAATTCGAACGCCGAGACGGTCTGCTGTACCGCCCAGATCGCGCAGCGTCACGGCGTCGTCGGCGTCCAGCAGCTTGGGGCCGGCGATGCCGACGATTCTGCCTGGGGCATTCTCGGCGTCTTCAATCAGGGTGCTGATGGCGTCGGCTGCCAGCGCGACGCGATCGGACAAGAACAGGAGATAGTCCGCTCCACGCACCAGCGACGCGCCCCGATTGTTGACTGCTCCCGTGCGCTGGCGGTGCGGGCCGCGGCTGCGATTCCGTCGTGACGACACTCGATTTGCGACAGCGGCGGTTGGGAACGCTTCCTGAACACGGCGGCCCTGTGCGCCCTCCGCATCGCACAGCACCAGCACGGCGAGCCGCGGATAGTCCTGCGTAGCCAATGCGCGCAAGGTGGCCTCGGTGTCGGACCATCGCGATCCCATCGTGACGATGGCTGCTACCGCCGGTGGAGGTGCCAGGACTGCCGGACCCACGGCGCCCTCGGATGACAGTCCGGTGGAGACGGGCGAAATCATGGCGATGTCACGTTTCGCACAGTTGCTTACCGCACCGATTCGACAGCAACGACGCCGGAACCCGCCCGAGAGGTGCGGTAGTCCGGCGCATCTCCGTAGTTGAAACTGGTTCCGTCACTCCATACCAACCAGTAGCCGTCACCAGTAGCAGTGCCGGCGATGGCGACCGTCCGCAGACGGTTCTGCCGGTCCGCCCGGTCATCGTGGTGCTCGGCCGACCCGACCGCATGCACCGCGGTATCAGCCCCGGCGAGCCAGTAGCCCTCGCCATCAGGCTTGACGGCTAAGCCGATCGCAACCTCGTCGGCGCCAAGTGGCGCACCGCAGCCGCCGTCATACGCATCGCCAAACGCCAGCACTCGACCGTCGGCGAGTGCCAGCCAGTAGCCGTCACCCGTCGGTGTGGCTTCGATGTCCACCACTGACGACGCCAAACGCAAGTGAGCGACGCCACCCCAGTGTCCGGCGGCACCAAATGCGAACACCGTGCCGTCGCCGGTCGCGAGCCAGTAACCGGCGCCCCCAGGGTGGCCAGCCATTGCCACGACGGGCTCCCCAAGGTTGACACCCATCGCATCACCGTGATCGCCAGCGTCCCCGAATCGGTGAACGTCGCCATCGGATGTGGCCAACCAATAGCCCTCGCCGCCGGGTTGCCCAGCCATCGCGACGAAGCGAGTCGACGAAGACGTGCCATTGCCGAAGTGCTCAGCGGCGCCGTCGGCGAGGACCGTCCCGTCTGATTTCAACACCCACAAGCCTGGACCGCTCGCTTCTACGGGTGTACCGCCCGACCCCGGCTCGCACGTGAAGCTCGGATCGAACTGCGAGAAGCGGTACCAGTCCGACCTCAGCGAGAACGCCCGCCGGAACGGATCGCGGGCCCATCGGCCCCATCGCCCGTCGGTAACACCCCTGTAGTCCTCGAAGTCCTCGACACCGTTCGTCCCGACGAGACGGAGCCCGCGCGTCCGACCCCCCCAGGCGCCGTTCCCGTTCCGGTGCGTCACCTCGATGCAGATCAGCTGGCCGATGTCCGGGAACTTGGTCTCGATGTCTGAGCGACGGATCCCACTTTCCCATGCGTGATTCGGGTTGCCTTGCGTGGCATCGCCGAGATCCTCAACACCCGGGAAGTGGGATCCCTCGTCGATTCCGGCGGTCCAGCCGCCACTGGAAGAATGGAACTCGGCGAACGCAATCCGGCCGTCGGGGTGAACGAGGACTCGCCCGGCAGTATTGATGATGGCCGTGTTGGTGTGGATGTAGCGGGTGCCATGGTCAAGGCCCTGCCCGTTCTTCGCGGCACCTGCATAGACCTGACAATTCCAGTAGTCGCACGTGTCGGTGAACATGCCGCGGCGTTCACGTGCAGCAGCGAGCGACAGCACATAGGACCGGGCCGCGATGGCCTGGGCTTCCAACGCCGCTATGCCGCGTCCGTTGCCTGCTGCACCCCACTCGGGGATGCTCTCGCGCGGCACTACACCGCGCAAGTACTGCTCTAGCGGAACTCGGTTGACGGCAACTGGACCGTTTTGATCGACCACTGCGAGCGAGCCGCGGTACGCGACACGCATCGATTCCACTGCTGAATCGGTGTCGTCGCAATAGATCATCACGAGCATCTGAGACTGGTCGTCGACACCGAAGTCATCGTTGCTGGGCAGCACCTCCACAAAACGATCTCCGCGACGGCTCGATGCTGTCAGCCCATCGGCGACGAGGTTGCCCCTCGCTCCGCAACCGCTGTTCGAGCGGACCCAGAAGTCGCCACCGCTGACGCCGACTCGAGCGACGGCCCCGCCGCCGAAGTCGCGACCGGCAATGCTGAACGCAGATTCGGAGGTGACGAGCAAGTCGCCACGGTTGCGCGTCAGGTGGACCCAAATATCCCGTTCGGCGATGTCGGTTTGCGAGGTATTGCTGTAGTAGTGGCCAAGGATGCGTTCGCTGGTCCAGCCGTAGTCCAGCGCATAGCCGAGCGCTCCCCATTGGCTCAGACCATTGCCGTGGCCGAAGCCGCGGCCCTCCACGATGATCACGTCGGGCGCCAGTCGGTATTCGTTCTGCTGAGCACCCGCACTAGGCGCCGCTACTGCCAGCGTGGCGGCCAGCACTGCCGCGGCGACGATCGCCCGTATGGCACGCGTCGGCATCGAGTCCATCACTGCAGCTTGCGCCGCTCGATCTCGAGGTCGTGGGAGACCATCGTTGTCACCAATTCGTCGAATGTCATCCGAGGTTCCCATCCCAAGACCCGTTTGGCCTTGGATGCGTCGCCCACCAGCAGGTCGACCTCAGCTGGGCGAAAGAACCGGGGGTCGATCCGAACGTGGCGCTCCCAGTCGTCGATGCCCGCTGCGGCAAATGCAAGCTGGACGAAGTCGCGCACAGCGTGGGTGTGCCCGGTCGCAATCACGTAGTCGTCGGGCTCGGGCTGCGCCAGCATGAGGTGCATCGCCCGCACGTAGTCGCCGGCGAAACCCCAGTCGCGCTTGGCGTCGAGGTTTCCGAGCGCTACTTCGTCCTGCAGGCCCAGCTTGATGCGCGCAACGGCGTTGGTGACCTTGCGGGTCACGAACTCGAGGCCGCGTCGCGGCGACTCGTGGTTGAACAGGATGCCGCTGCAGGCATACAACCCGTAGCTCTCGCGGTAGTTCACGGTGGTGTTATGGCCGAACACTTTGGCTGAGCCATATGGACTGCGCGGGTGCAATGGAGTCAGCTCGTTCTGAGGGGTCTCGCGCACCTTGCCGAACATCTCGCTGGACGAAGCTTGGTAGAAGCGGATCGGATTCTCCACCCCGCCCACAAGGCGGATTGCCTCAAGCAGTCGAAGCACGCCCAGACCGGAAATGTTGGCGGTCAACTCGGGCTGTTTGAACGACAGCGCCACGAAACTGATCGCGCCAAGGTTGTAGACCTCGTCGGGCTGGGTGTACTCGAGCGCGGCGATGAGGGACCCGAGGTCGGCGAGGTCGCCGGGCACGAGCTCGACATAGGGCAGGTCGGCAGCCATCGCCTCAGAGCGCGGATTGCGCTGGCCGGTGATGAGCCCGACGACCCGGTAGCCCTCGCCGTGCAGGAACTCGGCGAGATACTGGCCGTCCTGTCCGGTGATTCCGGTGATGAAGGCCGTCGGCACGAGTCGGCTCCGGATCGGGTGGGTGGAGTGCGGGCGTCGGGGCGCGGCGGCGTTCGGGACCGGACCGATGGAGGTCGTTCCGGCTGAGAGGCGAGTCCCGGGTGCGGGATTGTGGCGCCTCGGTTCAGGGTACGGGGCACCGGCATCGCTGTGAAGTCACGTGGGATCGCTCTGAGGCTCACCCGTATGACCGACGGGTTCCGATACCGTGCCGCGGATGGCACTCCGCCCGCCCGCCAGCCGGCGGCGCCCACCGCTCGCAGTGGTGGCCGCAATGCTGGCTGCAACGGCCGTCGTAGGAGTCGGGACTTCGGCTGGCGCTGCGTCGCAGATCGAATCGAATCGGCTGTGGGGGGTCGACCGATACGAGACTGCGGTGGAAATCGCCACCGAATTCGTCTCCGAGGCCGGCGCGATCGACACCGTCATCGTGGCCTCCGGGGAGTTCTTCGCCGACGCCCTGGCAGCCACCCCGCTGGCGAGCGTGCTCAATGCGCCGATCCTGTTGACGCCCTCAGACGTGCTCCATCAAGCTACGCGCGAGTTCATCGAGAGCCATCGCATCACCGACCTCATCATCGCGGGGGGCCCTGCCGCGATCTCAACCGATGTCGAGGACTCGCTGTCTGAGCTGATCGACGGTGCGCCTGAACGGCTGGAAGGCGTGAATCGCTACCGGACGGTGACAACGATTGCGCGCAAGATCGGCGCCAACGAGATCGGCAGCTTCTGCGGGGACGGCCTCCGGACGGCATTGCTTGCCAACGGGGAGACATTTGCCGATGCTCTCGCGCTGTCGCCGCTCGCCTTCGCAGGCCCGCATCCGGCTCTTCTGACGAAGCGCGACCGGCTTCCCGCGGCCGTCAAGCAATACGTCGTGGACCTTGACATCGAGCAGGTCGTGATTGCTGGCGGACTGGCCGCGATCGACGTCTCGGTCGCCGAAGAACTCGAGGAGCTGGGAATCGAAGTGCAGCGCCTGTGGGGCCAGGATCGCTTTGAGACAGCAGTCGAGATCGCACAGTCGCTGACTGACCGCTGCTTCGACACTGACGAATTCGGCCTCGCGAACGGCAGGAAATTCCCCGATGCGCTGGTTGGCGGGACGCTGTTGGGCCTGCTGCACGCTCCGTTGCTGCTCTCCGAGCAGGTCCTGCCGGACCCGACATGCGGCTTCTTGGGGAGTCCGACTCCCGATGCAGGTGCTGTCAAGCTCACGATCTTCGGCGGGACCGCAGCTGTCGCCGATTCCGTTGTCGAGGCTGCAATCGACGCCCTGCGCCGGCTGGACCCGGACTGCGATCCGCGCACCGACAGGCCCGGGGTGCCACGCGACTTCGCTGTGCGACCGCGAGACCGGGGGTTGGAGGTCAGTTGGAGGCCGCCATTGAACGTCGGCAGTGCCGAGCCGTCCGGCTACCGAGTGCGATACCGGCCAGTGGGCGGGTCGTGGACGACGATGCGCAATGTCAGCTCGCCAACAGAGATCACCGGCTTGCAGAACACGACGCTCTATGAGGTCGGGGTGCAAGCAGACGGCGATTCCTACGGCATCTGGACACCCAGTGCTTGGGCATCACCCTCCAGCGCTGCGACACCGGGTCGCTAGCGTCACAGGCTGTGTTGGGGGCTGAACGACCGACTGCTGATGGTGCAGCGGATTCGGTCGCCGTCCTCGCTGGCGGGGTGGGGGCAGCCCGGTTCCTGAGCGGACTGCTGCGGGTGCGCCGTCCCGCCGAGGTGACCGCGATCGTCAACGTAGGCGACGACTTCACGCTGCACGGTCTGTACATCAGCCCCGATCTCGACACCGTGACGTACACGCTCGCCGACGAGATCAATCCCGAGACCGGCTGGGGACGGGCCGGCGAGACCTGGCGCGTGCTCACCGAGCTGAGGCGCCTTGGCGGACAGGACTGGTTCAAGCTCGGCGACCTGGATCTTGCGCTGCACCTGTTCCGCACCCAGCGCCGCAGCGAGGGCGCGTCTCTGTCGCAGGTGACCGGCGAGATCGCTGCCAGGTTCGGACTTGAACTGACACTGCTGCCGGTCAGCGACGATCCGATCCAGACGCGCATCACACCGGCAGAGCCCGTCGGGGCCGCTGAGATCAACTTTCAGGACTATTTCGTCGCACATCAGCACGGCATCGCGGTGAGCGCGGTTCGCTTCGCGGGCATCGATGCCGCCAGACCGGCGCCGGGTGTGCTGGAAGCGCTGGGAGACACCGACACCGTCGTGGTCGCACCATCGAACCCGTTCGTCTCGATCGGCCCCGTGGTGGACGTGCCGCAGGTGCGCGAGACGCTGTGCCGTCGGCGAGACAGCGTCGTCGCCGTGTCACCCATCGTGGGCGGCGCATCGATCAAAGGGCCCGCCGGCGCCATGATGCGCGAATTGGGCCACGAGCCCAGCGTTGCGGGCGTCGCACGGCTGTACGCCGACTTCGCCGGCACCTTGGTGATCGACCATGCCGATGACGACCTCGCCCCCGCAGTGGCCGAAGCGGGGATGACGCCCGTCGTCACCGACACGATCATGGCCGACCCGGACCGCGCTGCCGCGCTGGCCCGGGCAACGCTCGAAGCTGCGAGTGCGAAGGGAACCACGTGACCATCGAATTGCACCCTGTCGAAGGCATCGGCGAGATCACCCTCGGTGCCGATCTCGGAGCGGTCATCTCGAGTGCCTGCGCGGGATCGCCCGCGGGCCTGCGCGACGGCGACGTGCTCGTGGTGACGCAGAAGATCGTCTCCAAGGCCGAGGGCGCGATGGAGCCGATCGATCCCGACGACCCGCTGTCGCACAAGCCGCTCGTCGAGCGCGAATCGGTGCGCATCCTGCGCCGCCGCGGCGATCTCATCATCAGCGAGACCAAGCACGGCTTCATCTGTGCGAACGCCGGAATCGACCTGTCCAACGTCAAGCGGGGCTACGCCGCGCTGCTGCCCGATGACAGCGACCGTTCCGCCAACAAGATCCGCGATCGAATCCGGGCACTGTCGGGCCGCACCGTCGGAGTCATCATCTCCGACACGTTCGGACGCCCATGGCGGCGCGGCGTCACCGACGTGGCCATCGGCTGCGCGGGCATCGCCGCCGTCGTCGACCTGAAGGGCACCGCCGATGCACTGGGTCGGGAGCTGATGGTCACCGAGGTGTGCGTAGCCGACGAGATTGCCTCTGCCGCCGACTTGGTGTGCGGCAAGGCGCGGGGCGTGCCGGTCGCAATCGTGCGGGGCGTCGATCCCACCTGGTTGCGGCGTGCCTCAGTGCGCTCAGAGATCATCCGAGATCCCGCCGAGGACCTGTTCCGCTAGCGCTGGGCCTCCATAAGCCTGCCAGCCATCCTGATGTGCGCCCGGGGTGCGCGGGGCAGGGGCGCCCGAGGTGCGAGCCACGAACCTGACCGCCCAGCGGAACGGGCTTGAAGCACCCAAGATGCGCAACGCAGGGGGCGCCCGTGCTTCAAACAGATGCGGCGCTTGGTGCGTGCGCTGGGTGGGCCTGGGGCGCCGCACAACTGCGCGCGGGCGCCCCTGCCCCGCGCACGGGCCTGTCAGACGCTCCCTTGTCAAGCGGCGAGTGCGAAGGGCTGATTTCGGGTCTGTTCGTCGCGCCACATTCGTCGGATGACGCGGTTGGCGAGTTGGCGTTTGTGGGCTCGTCTGGCTTCGCGTCGGGTCTTGCCTTCGGTGGCTTTTTTGGCGAGGTAGGCAATCGCTTGGGGCTGGCTGCGCTGCTGGGTGACCGACGCGACGTGCAGCACGCTGTTGATGCGCCGGTTGCCTCTGAAGTCGAGCCGGTGCTTGACGGGGTTGGCGGCGCCTTCGCCTGATGACAGGGCGACGGCGCCGGTGCCGCACCAGCGGGCGAACTTGGACTCGCGGTCGAACCGGGTCGGGTCGCCGACCTCGCACAGCAGCGTGGCAGCTGAGATCGGGCCGATGCCTGGTTCGTCGCGCAGGGTGGTGCCGTGGCGGTCGAGCAGCTCGTCGATGAGGCGTTCGAGGCGGCGGATCTCGCGGCGAGCTGTGCGGTCCTGTGAGGTGTTTCTGACTCTTCGCGACGGGTTGGGGTTGGGTTCAGACTGCGTCGGTGGGTTGCTGGCGGGTTGTGGTTGGTGAGAGTAGTGGTCTGGGTCATCGTTGGCTCCGGTGCCAGGCTCGGCGTTGTTGGTCGGCGGTGTGCATCCCGTGCTGGCGGGCGGCGCGGATGGTGTCGCCGCGGCCGTCGTGTTCGTCGTTGGGGGTGAGGTAGCCGATGGCTTCGTGCAGCCGGACGCTGTTGTGGTGGGCTCGGATCCGTTCGAGTTCGGCGGTGAGCACGGTCGGGTCGGTGATCGTGGTCAGGTGGGGGTGCTCGCGTTTGGCGTGGCCCCACAGCGACTCGATCCAGGCCTGGTCGGTCGGTGTGGAGGGGCGGCCGAAGTGTTGAGCGATCGAGCACAGGGCCATGAACCGGCGGGTCTCGTTGGCGCGCATCTCGGTGCCGTTGTCCGAGATCGCCAGCAGCAACGGGATCGTGGTGTCGTCGGGCGGTTCGGCGTCGGGGTCGTCGAGGCGTGCCCGCAGCTCGTTGGTGAGCAGCCCTTCGTTGTCGAGACCGCGGCTGAACAGGACCCGGGCGGCGACCGAGTCGGGGTTGGCTGTGAGGTGGGTGGAGATCCATTTGCGGCTGACGAGGTCGACGATCGCGTACGCGTGCTTGGCGGCAGCGCAGCGTTCGAACTGGGAGCCGTCCCAGCACCACAGCTGGTTCGGGCGCCATTCATGCCAGGCCGGCCACGGCGTCTTCACGCTGCGCGCGGGCCGCGGATCTCCTTGCAGGGCAAGGCCGTGACGGGCCAGGACCCGATCCACTGTCGATGGCGATACCCACACTCGCTGTTCGTAGGAGCCGCGGTGGGCGAGCTTGCGGTGCGAGCGGTCGATGTCGCCCCAGTCATCGAACAGCGCCAAGATCTCGGCCTCTTCGCACTCGAGGAGCCCATGGATCGGGTTCCCGCCCGCAGCGAGATCCTCGAGGCGGCCGGCGGCTCGGCGTTGTCGCCAGCGCCACACCCTGGCCCGGTCGACCTCGAGGGCCGCGCAGGCCCGGGTGAGACTCCAGCCGGCGCGCACAGCGTCGTCGATCAAGCCGAGCAGCGCTGCTTTGGCGGCCCCGTCGACGCGGGCGGGGATCGGGCCGCTCATCCCCAGTGCGATTTTCCCCGCAGCACCGCCAACTCGACCGCCTGCTCGATCACCGTGGACTGGAGCCGTTCGACTTCGGCGCGCAACGCGGCCGCCTCCGACGCCTCGGCGCGGGACTGGCGCGGCCGGCCCGGCCTGGAGGCCTGCAAAGCGGCGATCGCCCCGTCGCGAGCCACAGCGCGCAGCCGAGCGACCACCGAGCGATCCACCCCCGCCTCGGCCGCGGCGTCCGCTTGGGAAATCTGCCCCGACAGCATCCGCACCCACAAGTCGTACTTCTGCTCCGCTGTCAGCATCCGCTTCGGCTCTCGCTGCATCGACGTCATCGTTGACGGCCTCCATGATCAAGGCCAGCCACCATCTCAGATGCAACCTGAAAGAACCAGAATCCCGTCGCGTTAAGTCAGACGCAACACGTCCTGGCCGATGAACGCCTGGAGCCATTCGAGCCGATATTTGCCGGCGGGGGTCGTGTCGGTGTCGGGGTCGATGTGTTCGAGGCGGCGCAGCCGGGCTTCGATCTTGCCGTTCGTGGTGAGCTGGTCGCGTATCTCGGTCGGCAGCTTGGAGATCTGGTCCGCGACATGGTGCAAACCCAGCGTGCGTGCGGCCACCAGGGCCCGACGATGCTCGAGCACAGCCTCGATCTCGGCCACGGCAGGGTCATAGACCTCCAGCGTCTGGACGGGTCCCAGCGTCGGCTCGGCCAACAGCGCCCGGGCCGAGGCGACCGCGTCGACAGCGTCGGTCTTGCCCAGCTGACGCGAGCGGCGCTGGGCCGCTGAGCGCGACGCCGGCACCTCACGGGCGTCGAACCCGGCTGCTGTGAGCGCGATCGCGACGTGCGCTCCCCACTTGGCTGATCCCTCCACGCCGACCTGGCAGACGGCGTGAGCGTCGAGCAGATCGACAGCGGCGCCGTACCCGGCGGCGGTGTTGTCGAACGTCTCGTGGGTGATCTCGACGCCGCGATGGTCGACGATCCCTGCGGTGAAGGTGTCCTGGTGGGGGTCGATTCCCCCGACTGGCGGTGTCATGCTGTGCTCCTGCTGGAAGTGAAACTCCGGTGGGTCCGGGAACGGCAGGGGCGCTTCGTCACAACCGAGTCGAGACAGTCAGGCTCCCTTCAAGACAGGAGCGCTCCTGCCGGCCCCACACTCGACGCGACACGTCTGACAACAGGCACAAGGCCACAAGTCTGGTGGAGTCACCGTCGAGCATGGAACCGGACCGTAACCCCCTGGCAGAAGGCGCCGGCAAACCCAACAGTGACACTCGGGAATTTTGTGTATCGGGCGTGATCTGAGGGTCCGCAGCTGAGGGCTGTGGGCTGGGAAGGATCATGTCTGTGACTGATCATGACGTGCCGGCTGTGCCGGCGAGCGAAGCTGCCGACGATGCAGCGATGAAGGACTGGGCCGAGTATCTGGTGGCCCAGGCACGCGCGGAGGGCGTGGAGCTGACCGGCGACGGCGGCTTGTTGACCGGGTTGGTGCGCCAGGTGCTCCAGTGTGGTCTCGAGGTCGAGATGACCGAGCATTTGGGCTATGAGCGTCACGCCCCGGAAGGCCGCGGGACCCCGAACTCTCGTAATGGGTCGACGCCCAAGCGGGTCACAACCGAGATCGGCGAGGTTGATCTGGCGGTGCCTCGGGACCGTGCGGGGTCCTTCGAGCCGGTGACGGTGCCCAAGCACCAGCGTCGTCTCGACGGCCTGTCGGGGAATGTGATCAGCCTCTATGCGAAGGGGCTCACGACCGGGGAGATCCAGGCGCATCTCGCCGAGATCTATGACACCTCGGTGAGCCGGGAGACGATCTCGAAGATCACCGAGGGGATCGTGGCCGACATGGCGGTGTGGCAGAACCGGCCCCTCGACGCCGTGTATGCGGTGCTGTTGATCGACGCGATCGTGGTCAAGGTCCGCGACGCCCAGGTCGCCAACCGGCCCGTCTATGTCGCCATCGGCGTGGATCTTCAAGGCGAACGCGACGTGCTGGGGCTGTGGCTGGGCCCGACCGGCGGCGAGGGCGCCAAGCAATGGGCCACGATGCTCACCGAGCTGCGCAACCGGGGCCTGGCCGACGCGCTGATCGTGTGCTGCGACGGACTCAAAGGACTGCCCTCCTCGATCCGGGCGACCTGGCCCGACGCCACGGTGCAGACCTACGTGGTGCACATGGTCCCCAACAGCCTGCGGTATGCATCCACCAAGCACTGGGGGCCCATCACCAAGGCCATGCGGGAGATCTACACGTCTTCCACCGTCGAGGCCGCCGAGGCACGCTTCGAGGCCTTCGCCGACGACTGGGAAGGCACCTGCCCCGCCATGATCGGCTCATGGCGGCAGGCCTGGGACGAATTCGTCCCGTTCCTGGAGTTCCCGCCCGAGCTGCGCCGGGTCGTGTACACGACCAACGCCGTCGAGAGCCTCAACGCCCGCTTCCGACGGGCAGTGCGCCATCGAGGGCACTTCCCCAACGAACAAGCAGCAATGAAAGTCCTCTACCTTGTCGCCACCGCCAGACGCAAGAACCGAACCAACCTGACCGGAAAGACCAACGGCTGGAAAACCATCCTGAACACACTGACCGTCCACTACGGCGACCGGATCGCCGACCACATCTGATGAAAACCATCACGGCCGGTTACACAAAATTCCCGAGTGTCACTGTTGGGTTTGCCGGCGCCTTCTGCCAGGGGGTTACGGTCCGGTTCCATGCTCGACGGTGACTCCACCAGACTTGTGGCCTTGTGCCTGTTGTCAGACGTGTCGCGTCGAGTGTGGGGCCGGCAGGAGCGCTCCTGTCTTGAAGGGAGCCTGACTGTCTCGACTCGGTTGTGACGAAGCGCCCCTGCCGTTCCCGGACCCACCGGAGTTTCACTTCCAGCAGGAGCACAGCATGACACCGCCAGTCGGGGGAATCGACCCCCACCAGGACACCTTCACCGCAGGGATCGTCGACCATCACGGCGTCGAGATCACCCACGAGACGTTCGACAACACCGCCGCCGGGTACGGCGAAGCGATCGATCTGCTCGACGCTCACGCCGTCTGCCAGGTCGGCGTGGAGGGATCCGCCAAGTGGGGAGCGCACGTCGCGATCGCGCTCACAGCAGCCGGGTTCGACGCCCGCGAGGTCCCGGCGTCGCGCTCAGCGGCCCAGCGCCGCTCGCGTCAGCTGGGCAAGACCGACGCTGTCGACGCGGTCGCCTCGGCCCGGGCGCTGTTGGCCGAGCCGACGCTGGGACCCGTCCAGACGCTGGAGGTCTATGACCCTGCCGTGGCCGAGATCGAGGCTGTGCTCGAGCACCGCCGGGCCCTGGTGGCCGCACGCACGCTGGGTTTGCACCATGTCGCGGACCAGATCTCCAAGCTGCCGACCGAGATACGCGACCAGCTCACCACGAACGGCAAGATCGAAGCCAGGCTGCGCCGCCTCGAACACATCGACCCCGACACCGACACGACCCCCGCCGGCAAATATCGGCTCGAATGGCTCCAGGCGTTCATCGGCCAGGACCGCACAGCTCGCCGCGAGATCCGCCGCCTCGAACGCCTCATCGACGAGCTGCTCGACCGCCACGGCACCACCCTGCGCGACGAACCAGGCATCGGCCCGATCTCAGCTGCCACGCTGCTGTGCGAGGTCGGCGACCCGACCCGGTTCGACCGCGAGTCCAAGTTCGCCCGCTGGTGCGGCACCGGCGCCGTCGCCCTGTCATCAGGCGAAGGCGCCGCCAACCCCGTCAAGCACCGGCTCGACTTCAGAGGCAACCGGCGCATCAACAGCGTGCTGCACGTCGCGTCGGTCACCCAGCAGCGCAGCCAGCCCCAAGCGATTGCCTACCTCGCCAAAAAAGCCACCGAAGGCAAGACCCGACGCGAAGCCAGACGAGCCCACAAACGCCAACTCGCCAACCGCGTCATCCGACGAATGTGGCGCGACGAACAGACCCGAAATCAGCCCTTCGCACTCGCCGCTTGACAAGGGAGCGTCTGACAATCCTGGGGCGGCTCGCTCAACGTCTCGTGGCAAGGATGGCGCCCCCACTGGCGCCTGAGGTCGAAGCCGAGCTCTACGAGGGTCTCGACGGCTGAGCTGACCAGCAACGCAGACTGCGGCACAGCGGGTTCATCGCCGCACGGCGGCGTTCAGACGGATGCGCTCGGTTGAATGCGCTCGACTGAATGAGCGCGGTCTCATTCACGCTCGCGGCTCGCCTGGGTTCACGTCCGGCAGCAAGCGCTTCAGCCAGCTGCGGCTGTCTCGTTGATCTGCAACTCGATGGAGTCGAGCCCCACCGGCGTGCCGTCTTCGCGCACCACTCCGACCGTGACCCGCTGGCCAGAGTCCCGGTCAATCAGGCTCACCAGCCGGTTCTGATGCTCGATGAGATGCTCGTAGCCGAACTCCGCCAAGGCGAGTGGGCACGGTTACGAACCTCAAACGCCTGGTCGAGGGCGCCTGGACTGCGGGACTCACCGTCGCCTATGCGCTGCATCACTCGAACATCGGCGGCGACTACGACGGCTGGAAGTTCCTCAACCCGTCGCACAAGGGTACGAGGGACCTCGGGCTGTTCGAGGCCGGAAGCTTCGGTGTGCAGGTTCACCCTGATGTCGCGCCACAGCCCGGCGACATCATGGCGCGGGAGCACTGGACCGCGAGCGGGTTCGCAGGGACGGACCTCGACGTCTTGCTGAGCCAGCGCGGCATAGATCGTGTCGTCATCGCGGGCAGTTCTCCGATCGGCTTGATCACTTCATGGGGGGACAGCCGCCCACGCAATTCGCCTAGGCCCTGATCCATCCGCGGATCAGGGCCTAGAGCACGGCCTCGGTCGCATCATCGACGAGGCTGACGGAGAGGTCGTCGAGCACTCCTTCAGCCTCGGCCCACTCGCGGATAGAGGCCATGAGGTCTGACAGATGGTCGGCGCCGCCGGTGAAGCCCAGATCGTCCTCTGCCCACCAGTTCGTGCCTTCCCCGGTGTTTCGGTACACGCGGACCGTGTGCATGTGCTTCTCCTGCGGCTCTGCGCCTAGTTCCATAGTAGATCCCGAATTTCGGCGTCATTCAGCAGCGCGCGTTCGCTCAGCATGTGGCGAAGCGCTCGTGGAGGCACCTCGTCGCGATCATGGAACGCGAATCCGATCGGCAGGCGACCGGGTGCAACGAGCTTGCGATGCGAGCCTGTCTGCCGCTCCACCTGATACCCCAGTTTGGCGAGCAGCCGCAGTACTTGTCGGGCTTTGAGTGCTGGGAAATGCGCCGCTGGGATGGCCACTCTTGACACGCTAATGATCTTTTACGACTATTTACCTGTATTTACCTGCTATTTCCAACATTCGATTCATGCGCGCCGATAACTGTATTTTCGGCCCAGATCAGTGCCGAGCGACCCGGCCGAAATCGTTCGCATCCGACTGTGTCTCAACGTGTCCTGGCCGACTGCGCTGGTCCGGCTGCGTCAAGCCGTTGTCACAGACGTCATGTCGCCGACCAGGACCTTCTCGAAGTCATCTGCATCGGCGGACGCCTGTGGCGTCGACATCGTTTCCCATGATGGTGCCGCGGAGCTGCCCGAGATGGTTGTCTGCGGCGTCTACGCGAGTGGGATGCGCCTGAGGCGGGCCGTTATGCGGTGAGCGTCGAGATCGGGTAGGCGAGCACTTTCTCGTCGGTCGTGACGAGCGTGTGTCCCTCAATCATCGATTGGGCGACGAGGAGCCGGTCGAACGGATCTGCGTGCAGATCCGGCAGCGTTCGCAGGCCCATCGCGTGGGCTGCGGTGAGATCGAGCCAGTCCGCGCCGAGCCGGGCGACCAAGGTCTGGCAGCTGTGCTCCAGAAACAGTTTGCCGATGCGGCGCTTTATCTCTATCTCTGCGACCGAGATTGACGAGACGACGAGGTCGTTGGCGGGGTCCTCCAAAGCCGCCACCGCCTCAGCCGAGAGTCGTTCCGGCGCCTCATTGGCCCACAACAGAACATGCGTGTCAAGCAGGAGCGTCGCCATCAGAGTGGATCATCGAGCGACTCAAGCACTTCGGCGGGCGTGTCGTCGAAATCGTCGGCGATGGTGATCGTGCCACGGAGCTGCCCGAGCTGGCGGCGCGCCGGCGGTCGGGCAGCCTGCTTGAGGCCAGCGGCGAGAAGCTCGTTGATGACCTCGCCGAGCGTTCGGCGAGATTCGAACGCGATGCGCCGGGCTTCATCATAGATCGCGTCGTCCAGTGACACTGTGGTGCGCATACGCGCATCATAGCATCACAGTCCGAGGGCTAACGGCGGCGGCCCTTGTTGCGGGGGCGGGACGGGGCGCCGCGGGTGCAGCTGTTTGCGGCAAGCGCCTCCTTGTACGCCGCCCAGGAGTCGTCGGCCACCACGGCGGACAGGTATCCCCCCCGCACCGCCGCGGAGGCGCAACCCATTCCGGGACCATCAACAACGTCCCTCGGCACGGAACCCAGAACTAGCCTGCGGATTCTTGCGGCAAGCATTCGGTGAAGACCGGGTGCGAAAAGTCCGAGGTTCTTGGAGCAAGAGCCACCGGCGACCACATGGCCACAAGGCAGCAGCGAAGAACGATGCGACCATGACGGACCCCTTCGACGACGCGCCTGCGTCACGTCCGCGACGTTCACGGGAGCGACAGCTTGCTGCACCGACAGCAGGCAGCATCTGGGATTCGGCTGACCCATTCGCAGCTGGCGCTGGTGACGGCCACGTAAGCGCCGGACCCATGCGATCACATCGGACCTCGGGCGTTCTTGCCCCGGTCGCCACCATGGTGGCGCTTGCCGCCATATTGGCGATGCTCTTGGCGGCATGCGTTGGCGAGGATGGGCCCGCCGCGCCGGCTGCCGCGGGGCAGTCAGAGGCGACCCCCACTGTTGAGCAATCCGACCCGGGCCGTGCTGGTCGCCTGGTACCGCAGCACGGGTGGTGCAACCTGGGGTGCCAACGCGAACTGGCTGAGCGACAGGCCCATTGGCGAGTGGCACGGCGTCACCACGAACAGCAACGGCCGCGTCATTGAGCTGGGTTTCCAAGACAACCAGCTGACGGGCGAGATTCCACCTGAGACGGGCGCCGTCCCCGCTCATTCCGATGCCACGTGGGCGCTCGTCTCGACGCTCACACCATTCTCGACGAGGAAGCGCAGCACGTCAGTGCCGGGGATCGCGACACCGAGGCTGCCGCCTTCGCCTTCGAAGAGGCCGGTGGCCACACCGATCAGGTGACCATGACGGTCAAACACGGCACCACCGCTCACGCCTGAATCCAGCAGCGCATCGGTCTTGAGCAGCCGGTGGCCCTCAGGACTGGTCGTCGTGCCCGAGAAGGTGCCGCTGGTGAACGTCAGCGTGTCCTGACTTTGGCCGAAGCCGGGGTAGCCCAGAATGGTGATGTCGTCACCGAGCGCAAGCTCGTCCCGCTCGACCACGAGCGGCGTGGGCAGGTCCGCCGGCGTGCCGCTGAAGCGCACAACGGCGAGATCGCGGACGGGATCGTCGGCCACGAGCTCAGCCCGCTGCCAGTCGTCCGGCGCCGCATCAAACCGCCGCGCAAAGCCGACATGCACCTCGCAGACAGGAGCGTCGCCATCGGCATGCAATACGTGCGAGTTCGTCAGGACGAGCCGACCGTCTCCGATGATCGTGCCCGAGCCCGATTGCTGGCAGCCGGGTGCGACGAGCTGCACCACCGATCTTGCAAGCGCCTCCCAGTCGGGCGCAGCGCTGGGCGGCGCAGCGCCGGGCGGCACCGTCGAGGTCGGCACCGGCGCCGTGGATCCCGGCGCAGGGACCGCAAGACGCTGTTGAGCGGGCACCGTTGCCGAGGTCGTGGCGGCATCCGGATCGCGTTCGCCGGTCGGTTCCGCTGGGGCCCGCGTCACCGTCGTTCCGGTCTGCAGCGGCACAGTGGGGGCAGCCCCGCCACCGCCGGATGCCGCAGCCCGCGTGCCGGTACCGGCGGCAGCCTCGGGGGCATCCGGACGGCTCGCCAGCATCGCCGCGCCAACTGCGACCGCGGCGACGGCCGCTGCCACGAGTGCCGCTGTCGCTGCCCGGCGGCGGGTCCGGGATCCGGACCGGCCGGCAGCGGTACGGGATTCCCGGCGAGATGCGCGTGTGCCCGCGGCCCGCGTGGTTCCGGCCCTGCCCACAGGCACCGTATCGGGCCTGCTCGGCGGTGAATGACTCTCCGATGGCATCGGCGTGCCGTCCTGCGGACGTTCCGGCGGCCGCACCGGCCAATCCTGAGCAGGCGGCTGATGCGGCGGCGCAGACGCAGAACGGGAGGGAGGCCGGCGGTCTGCCGGGGCACCTCTCAGCGGATTGCGAGAATCGCCTGAACGCTTATCGGCCATGTTGACGTTGCTTCGTGCCGCCGCGCTCGAGGTGCCTGCGGGTCTTCTGCGTGCCCTCCGGCCGAGCGGCTCACATCAGAGGTTCGGAAGTCGGCGAGCCAGGGCTTGGGTCGATCACCGCAGCGGCGTCGGCGCGCGACCCGGGCACGGGTACCAGCTGCTCCACCTCGACCGGCTCGGAGACGTCCACCCGGACCGCATGGACCAACAGCGTGCCACGGTCGCGCAGGTAGCGGCATGTGCGATCCGCGCCGGGCTTTCCCACAGGTACAGCGACGTCGGCAGGCCACCACACGTACGGCGTGTACTGCGGCGGCGCTTGGGCTCGAGGCGGCAGCGAGCCCGGCGGCAGGCGGTCCTCGCCTTCGGGCAACAGCTCCCCCAGCAGCGCCGGCAACGTTCGCTCCTCTCCCGCGGCGGCATCGACAGTCACCGCCGCACGCTCGTTCATGAACGTGACGCGCATCGCTTGCGCCACAGCCTCGTCGGCGGCGCTGCGCAGCAGCCCGTCGTAGGCGCCGTCGTAAACCCTGCGAGCGAAATTCCAGCGCGGACCCACTCCCTCGCCGGTGCGCGCAGACTCGGGGGCTGCGGGGTAGGTGTCGTGCTCAGGCAGCGGCACCTCCCGTTCGGCGCTGACGCCGTAGTAGGCCCGCTCTGCCTCGGTGAATCGCCCTGCCATCCGCCGGTACTGCTCGCCCAGCCAGCCTCTCGACGCGACCAGCGGCAGCAGTTCGGCCAGAAACCCGTCCCGTGTGTCGTCAGTGAGATCCAGATCGAGGATCAGCAGCTTGCGCACCGGCGAGCGCGGATCCCCGACCTCAGTGCGGTCAATGCCCGCCCCGAATGGCCGGTGCAGCAGCCGGCTCAGGACGGCCGCTGAGGCCAGCCAGTGCACCTTCATGGTCGCCAGCACCGAGCTGCGGACCGAGGCTTGCTCCAGCTGATCAACATAGGAATCGACAGAGCTCTTCCACGCTCGCACCGAACGGCGGTCCCGTCGGCGGATATGGCGGATCATCCCGCCGGTCACCCCCGCAACCGTGACCGCGGTGGTCAGCAGGACCGTCAGCAGCCGCCAGTTGCGCTCCTCGAACACGGCCGGGGCGCTGAGTTTGTAGTTCAGCGCCGCGACCGCCATGACGAAGATGTAGGCCAGCAGGACGACGCTGATCGCTGTGGTGGACACCATGGGCGCGAGGGGGCCCAGCAGGGAACGATCCCCGGAGAACTCGCGAAACCTTGCCGTGATTGTCAGCCCCACGACCGCTGCGATCACGACCGCAGCGGGAAACCACCGATCCGGTTTGTCCAGGAAGCTCTCTTCCAAGGGCCGTGCCATGACCAGCAGCGTCGTGGCAGCGGCTGCGTATGCCGCGGCCACCAAGGTGAGGCGGACCTGGGCGGACATGCTGCGGCCCGGCGTCAGCCGCAACACCGGCGGCAACGTCGCCAGCAGGGAGATCAACCCGAAGGCAGCGAGCCGCGCCGATTCCGGCAGGTGATCCGGCGTGAGGACGTCGCGCAAGCTCGTCAGCGTCACCAGCGCACCGAGCCCGAGGAGCACCGCGCCGAGCAGGGCATAGGCCACGAACGTGGTGACGCCCGGCTCGGGACGGCTATCGGGGCGCAAGTGATCCCGGAAGTCTCTCAATAGGGCACGGATGCGCTCGTCGCAGAGCTCGTTTTCGAGATCGAAGCGGCGCGTGACGCCGGCGAGCAGCGTCAGGTCCGCCGACGAGCTGCTCCCGCCGTCGGGATCGTCCTCCTCAGGCTCATCAACCTCCTCATCGACCGCCACCTCATCGACCGCCGCCTCATCGCAGACCCCACCATCGGCCTCAAGCCCAACAACCGCCTCATCGACCGCCGCCTCATCGCAGACCCCACCGTCGGGCCCGGCTGGTGCCTGTACATCGACCGCAGCGGGGTCGTGCATTGGGGGACTGAGCGCTGAAAGCACGTCGACCAGCGCGCCGTCGGCGGGCGCGAGCACCGATGGATCGAGCACGACATAGCGCTCGCTTCCCACGGCTGCCCTGACGCCATCGTCGAGCATCGATGCATCTGCGGTCCCGAGGACCCGACGCACCAGCTTGGTCCATCCGCTCGGCGGCACCCCGTCCATCGACACCGGGCCGCTCGCTTCTTGCAGCAGCCGCCGGGCCTCGTCGAGCGCCTCGTCGGAGTCGACACCCGAGCCGTCGGCGCCGACGATCGGTGCCGACCACAGCGCGACGCGAGCGGTGTCGAGGGCGAACGCGTTGAGCCGCTCAGCAGCGTCACCGAAGTCGTCGTGCTGGCTCAGCGCCCCGCTCACCGTCTCGACCGCAGACCGCCGGGTCGCAGCCATGTCGGCCTCGGGGCGGGCCGCGGGCCGCTCGTGCAATTCTGCGGAGTCGTCGTCGGTTACCTGGAATTCCTCCGGGTACAGCAGCGGCGGGGCCGCACGGGCAATGTGCGCCGGATCGGGCGCAGGCAGCAGTCCCGGAGGCAATGGCAGCAACCCGTCCGTGTCCAGCATCTGCTCGGGCGACGGCGCTCGGATACGCGCAGCCCGGCAGGTGGATCTCACGAGGCGCACGAGCGGGTTGCCGAGGCCACTGCGTGCGAACTCGACCATCTCCAGCGGCGCCCCTGCCATCGTCGACCACAATCCGGTCAGCGATGCGACCTCCACCGCGACATGCCACGCGTGAACGTCGCCGTCGGCGCTCGACAGCGGAAGCGCCATAGTGCGCTCGGACTGACGGTCCGCCGGCAGCACCACGAACGCACCCTCTGCTGCAGCATCGATGTAGGCCGCCGGCGGCGCGAGCTGCTCGTCCCCGCTGTCGGGAATCCACACCCGATGGAGGAACACATCGGTTTCTTGGGGCGCGATCCTGCGCAGATCGCTGCGCAGCGCTGCGTCTGCCTCGGCCAGCTCGCCGTGGGCGTTTGCCGCTAGCGACGCCGTCGCTGCACTGACGATGTCGATCCGTTGCAACTCCCCCATGCGGTGCAGCGTGTCCGCCACCGATTCAGCCGACCAGGCGCCGCCTTCGAGGATCTGCTCAAGCCGGCCGCGCTCGGGCATGTCCGGAGCTGCGCACTCAATGTGCATGACCGGCCGGAGATGAGACGCGGCCGACAGCTCAGCCCATGCCGCCAGCACCGACGACATCGCGCGGTCGCCGTGGTGGGTGGCGATGATGACCGTCCGTCTGCGGCCGTCCGCGGCCGGGAGCACGATGCTCGAAGGTCTCACATCAATGGCTCCGGCTCGCGGTGTTCGAGATCGTCGGCCCTCGACTCTGCCACCTGGATCAGGTCATTGAGCGACGGCCGCATGAGCTCGTCCCACAGGCCGATCCAGTGCGGCGCGCTCGACAGGACAGCGGCAGAAGTCTCGCAACGTTGCAGATGCTCCCTGTGGCGCGCGCCATAGCTCTGCAGCGTGCTGCGGCAGACCTCCGAAATGCGCCTCAGCCGGCCGATCTCCGAATCGACATCGTGGGGGGAGTCGAACCGATCCAGTAAGGCCCCGCCGGGGTCCAGGACGGAATCGGCGGTTCCAGAACGGACCCAGTCGCCCAGCGCAGGCGACAGCGACTCGTAGGTGTGCAAGGGGCCGTTGGGCACCGCCGTGCCGAGCTCGCGCAGCTCGATGTACGGCAGCAACGGGTCCAGCGTGCCGGTTCGGCAGACGTCCACATACGCCAGCGCCAGCGACTCCAGAACCAAGGGCAGGACATCCTGCTCGCCGGTGGCTCGCGGCACAGACAGGAAGTTCGCGGCGAAAGACATCGGCACCCTCGTCCGGGATACGAAGATCTCGTAGATCTCGCCATCGGCCCTGATCCGTCCGAGCATCCGCCCGGTGAACCAGCCCCGCACCAGGCAGCGCAGCAGCGCCTGAGGGGCTGGCACAAACGAGCTGAGCGGTTGCGCACGGCGACGCGTCCAGAAGTTCTGGCGCCGGGTCGCCGTGTCGCACTGGTACCACCGCTCGGCAATCGGCCGCATCAGCGACTCCACCACGAGCAGCGACACCGGCGCGGCGAGGGTGCTGGTGATGTCGATGTGGCAAATGGATGAATCGCTGTTCAGCAAACCGTCGATGTCGTCGTCGCCGAGGCCCTCTCTGGCAAGCCGGGCGCGCACATCGGCTTCCACCGGATGGGCCTCCAGCGGGAGCGAGCTGAGCTGCAAACGCGGCGACGCCTGCGTCATGTTGGGGTGGACCAGTCCCAGCAAATTCGCGTCGAGATTGATCAGCGGCGCTGCTGCCGACACTGCTTCGCCGAGCTGGTTGAGCAGCCTGCTGCGGTGCTGGCGGATGTCCTGCTCGCTGAGTCCCGAGGCGTCGTGAGCCTCCGACGTGCCGACGAAGCTGCGCAGCGTCAGGTCCAAGTATCGGGACCATGCCGAGCCCGGACGCTTCAGCCATGCAGCGGCCCTGGCCTGCAGATCTTCGAGCGTCGTCCGGACCCGGACCCGCAGCTCGGTCGGCGAGTGCGAACCGCCCACCGCCGCTGCTGCCGACGGCCACCAGTCCCGCTCGATCTCTACGCATGCCAGATCCTGCGCGTCCGCACCTGCTGCGGCGCCCTCGCCGAAACGCCCGGACACGATCGTGCGTCTCACTTCCTCGCGCTGTTCCAGTGCGCGGTCGGCGGTTCCTACGTCGCGCGCCAGCAGGTCGGCAAATATGTGGGGATAGTCGTCCGGATCGACGAGGGGATAGTCGCCAGCGGGCGGGCGCACGCTGTCGGGCGGCGGCTCGTCGTTCCAAGCGACCCACATCGTGGTGTCGGCAACTTCAAACTCGGCGTTGCCGTGAGCTTCACGCAGCGTGCGCATTATCGGCCGCAGCACGCGTTCGGCGACTTCGGTGACGAGGGTGGCAGCGCGCTCACAGACGAGGGCCTCGCCGGCATAGACGGCCCAGTGAATGCCGTCTAGCAAGGCCTCCTCGAGGCGGGCATCGGTATTGGCGACCTTGCCGCGCATCCCATCGAGCGCCTCGTTGACAGCCGTCGCCCAGTTGCGCGACCAGTCGCGCTGGCGACCGACGTCATTCTCCATCAGGTCCTCATGGACCTCGTCGGCCAAGTACGCGGCTGCCAAACGGCACAGCTCCGCAGCAACCAGCAGCCCGTGCGATGCCACCCATCGCCCCGCAGTGCGGGCGATCTGATCGCTGATAGCGGGAACCCACTCCAACGTCGAGGTGGTGAGATGGGACTGGTACTTGCGCTCGTAAGTCTGCTGGGCGGCGTCGATGGCGTCGCGCAACATCGAGCGCCACCGCTCGGAGTCCAAGCTCTGGCTTTCGTCGAGGCCGCAGCGCTCCCGTGCCTCGTGCTCGAACTCCTCGCGAAACGTGCCGGATTCGGGCGGCCGCAGTTGATCGATGATCTGGTTGTCCTCGGGGCCCAGCTCAGTCAATCCTGCCTGCCGCAAGAACGCCGGGAGGTGATGCTCGGCGAGGTGCGACAGGACCACATTGGGATCCTCGGTGGCAAGCTCGCGCCCGACTTGTAAGGCCTCGCCCGAGTCGCTGTGGTACCTCGTGAGATGACCGATTGCATCCTTGACGAGCCGCTGCACGGCGTAGCGCTCAAGATATTCGGTGCCGACCGACAGGCGCGAGAAGCCCAGCGCCGAGAAGCAGGGCAGCCCCCGCTCATGCATCTCGCCTTGATCCACGAGGATCTCGCCCTGCTGCTGCGAAGACGCCGAATTCGCCCAGTTTCCGGCGGTGTATGCCACGAAACGCGCCTGCACCACTTTGTCGCTGACCCATGACAGCAGCGAACGGCCGACCATCTCGAACAAACGGTCCGGCGTGCCATGATCGACGCCGCCCTCGCCGACGCGGCCCACCAGGAACGGGTACGTCGGGCCGCTGCGAACCTGCGCTTTCGGCAGGCCGGCCTGCCGCAGCACCTCGCTCTCCTTGGGCGCAGCGATGTTCGGCGAGCTGACCTCACTGCCCTGCCACCACTGGCCGTTGAGGATCTCGCAGATCGCCGCGAGGCTGTTGGGGTACACGCCTCCCAGTGACGCGCCCCCGAGCGACTGGAAGACCTCCGGCGTGTACAGCAGCGCAAAGATGTTGTCGCCTGCGGGCGTCTCCAGGCTGCGCAGGATGTCGCACACGACGTTGAGCAGGCCCGCTCCTGTGCCGCCCGCGAGCGAGCTGACCACGACGATGTACATGTTGGAATCCGGGTCCGCCTGCTGGCCGGTGACAGCGCTGTACAGATCGCCTATCTCGCCGCGGGCACCGGGCGCAGAGATCCGGCGAACGCACTCGTCGAGCTTCTTGCGGATACGCGAGGCATAGGCCATCGCCACCGACTGGCCCACGGCGCGCATCTGGCCCGCCCCGAGCTGCACGCCCACATTGAGACCCGCAGGCTCGACCCGCCATGTCTGCATCTCGGGCCACAACCGCGGATTGCCGTCGAGGATGTTCTGCAACGCCCTGAAATCCATCCCGGCGCTGATCAGGCCGAGATACTCGTCGGCCTCGAGCGACTCGGCCGCGTAGTCGATCTCGTCGCCGTCGGGCCGTACTGGCGTGTCGATGTGCAGGAACTGCCAGCCCGCCGGGATCCGGCTGCCGGCATCGTGCTCGGACATCCATCCGCGAATCTCGCGCTTGAGGAATCGCAGCGTCTTGCCACCGGATCCCCCGAGGCCTACGAACAAGAACTTGCTGTACATCTCACTCCTCAGTCGGAATTTCGCTGTGCGTCGGATTCTGAATCTGGTTCACGGCTTCATCGCTGCCGTGGCGGCGGGCGGTCCGGACGGTCGCGCGGCGGCGGGCGGTCCGGACGGTCCCTGGCAGGGGGCCGACCCGGATCGTCCCTGACCGGCGGCTGCTCGCTGGGGCGCTCAGCACCCTCCTGGGCCGGCGGCGGCGCCGGCTGTTGCAGCATGCTCTCGGCACGGTCGCCATCGGATAGGTCCGGCTGGCGCGTCCGGCGCCTCGGCGAAGCCCTCGTCGCGTCGTCGTCCTCGGCCTGTGGCGACGCAGCCTCGTCCGCGCTGTGCGCCGAGGCATCTGCTTGAGCCATGAGCGCTTCGAGCTCATGCTCGTCTACATCGGAGACGCGCGAAGCCCGGCCGCGGCGCGGCAGCGCAACCCACGCCGACGCCACGAGATGCCCCTCAGGAGACCGACGGGGCGCACCTGCAACGAGCAGGGTCGGCAGCTCAGCGGACGCTGTGGCACCGTGCCGGGACCGGCGGCGCGCTGTGGGCCGCGCCGCGATCGGATCGCCTGTGCGGGCGTCGACAGCAGACCATGCGCCGCGCAGCAACCCAGGCAGCCAGAACCACGGAGGCCGTCGCAAGGCGACGCGCAATCCGGCCGACTCCCACGCCATCCATCGCTTGCCTCGTCCGCCCCTGCTTGCCTCGCCGCCGATGCGCTCGCCGGTAGCCGCATCGATGGCACCGCGGGCGCCCGCGGCGAACGACAGCTTCCCGTCGGCGCCGGGCTCGAGGGGAACATCGAACCGGTACATCCAGTAGCCCATCGGGTCGGGAAGGCCCATGTTCGCCACGAGCGCGCCGCAGAAGAGCAAATAGCTCGCCGCCATGCTGACCAGCAACAGCGCCAGTGTCAGCCGGAACGCCGCCGCGGAATTGGCTCGTGCCAGATAGCTCTGGTCGATCTGCAGCTCGACGGATTGCTCGCGCATCAAGCGATCTGCGCTTGACTGCAGCTCGCTGTCGCCGGGGTCCCAGCGAGGCATCAGCGTGATGGCCCCCGCGATGTCCCAATCGCCGTTGTCCAGCTCATCAGCGCTGACCAGGTGCAACGCAATGCCCGCAGCGTCGCCGTCCACACCCACCGACAGCACCGACCCGTCATCGCTCACTGTCCCGCGGCTCCCGCCGCTGTGAACGCCGTCATCGAAACGCCACTCGAAGTCGCCCGGCAACACAGCCGCGTCATCGGGACCCCACACCAGCTCCACCGTCATGGTGCCCTCAGTAGGCGGCACCAGCACGCACCCCGATGCCGCCCGCAGCCGCGAGCGAGGAAGCTCCGCCGCGTCCGACTCGACATCTGCATCCGAGCCCGAGCACGACAGGACCGGTGCTCCCCGAATCTGGTAGCTCTGCTCGATCTGCAGCTCGACGGATTGCTCGCGCATCAAGCGATCTGCGCTTGACTGCAGCTCGCTGTCGCCGGGGTCCCAGCGAGGCACCAGCGTGATGGTCCCCGTGATGTCCCAATCGCCGTTGTCCAGCTCATCAGCGCTGACCAGGTGCAACGCAATGCCCCCGGCATCGCCGTCGCTCCCGACGAATAGCGCCGATCCATCACCCTGCACCGTGCCGTTGCCTGCGCCATCGTGAAACTCGGTGTCGAAGTGCCACTCGATGCTGCTCGGCAGCACGGCCGCGTCATCAGGACCCCACACCAGCTCCACCGTCGCGCTGCCCTCGGTCGGTGGCACCAGCACGCACCCCGATGCCGCCCGCAGCCACGAGCGGGGAACCTCCGCCGAGTCAGGTTCCACAACCAGGCGGCGTACAACGCCCAGCGGCCGCTCGTCCTCCGGCCGGGCTGAGCCGTCGCCGTCCGTAGGGCCAGACGCGCCTAGCGCGTCCGCGCCCGAGCACGACAGCACTGGCGCCCCGAGGCAGTCGTAGAGCACCGAGGCGGGACCGTCGATGTCCACCCGTGCCTCGACGGTGACCTCCCCGGCGCCGAAAAGCGCGCCGGTGTGCGCCGGCCGGACTTGCGCCACCAAAGGCGCGTCGAGATCATGGGACTCTTGACACCGCAGTGGTCGGAGCTCGAAGACGACCGTGCCGTCGTCGCGACAGGACCAGTCCGCGACACGCTCATCAGGCCACTCGAAGTGCTCGACGGCAGCTGCGTCGCAAAGTTCGGGCGGCGCTGGAGCCGCGATCTCGATTCTCCGCGGCGGCGAATCGGGACCCAGTTCGCTGCGCAGCACCGGTCCGATCTGCTGCCCATCGGCTGTAGCGACTCCCTGGGCCGACGGCGCCGACGTTGGAGAGGCTGGAGAGATGTAGCAGGCCACGCCGGCATCGCCTTGGCCTCCGCTGGTCAGGATCTCGAGGGTCCAGCCCCCGTCGAGATCGCCGAATTCGGCCGCATCGAGGCGCAACGGCTCGACGCCGGTGCCGTCGCCGCGACGCGCGCTGCCGTCGGCTGCGACGATCTCGTAACCCGTGATCCAATTCGCGCGCGGGTAAGCCACGATCGACTCAATGAATCTGCCCGCCGGCAGCGGTGCAGACTGCTGACCGTCGACGGACGCGACGCCGCACTCGGGCCATTCGGACAAGCCGTTGGCAGCTACATCGACTACTTCGAGCAGCTGGATAGCGAGCCGGTCGAGAGCGTCAATGGCGATCACCGAGCCATCACGGTCGGCCGGCTGATCATCGCTCCACTGCGCGCAGCCGAATTCCCGCGAGTACTGGAGGCCACGCGTCAGCTCAGACGTCGGATCGCCTGTCAGCGCCCGCACAATCTGCATCGAGGCCAGCGCCATTTCGCGGCCGATCTCGTCTTCCTCGTCGGGATCGGCCTCATCGGGGTCGGCCGGGCGGCCTGCAACCCGGAACTGGTCTCCCAGCAGGATCGCGTAGGTATCGATGCCTGCTGCCTCGAAGGACGGCTTGAGATCGCTGCAAACGTCGGCTCGGAGCCGGTCGGCCTGCTCGAGCGACGGTGTGCCGGTTGGGTCATAGATGCCGTCGGTAAAGAACAGCAGCAATCGGCATGCATCCTCGTTGCCGCCGGCGGTGAAGGCGCGCCGTGCTTGTTCCAGCGCCGTCAGGTAGTCGGTGTGCCTGCCCTGCACAACGAAGCCGCCTTGCCCGTTCGAGTCGCCCAGGGACAGCTCGATCTCAGCATCGGAGGGATGCTGTGTCGACGGAGGTCGGAATCCCACGATCTCCCGGGCCGAGGCGTCGAAGCGCCACAACGCAACTCGGATCTCCGGTGCGTCGGCACTGCGCAGGTCGGCCACCAGCGCCGACAATCGCGCCCGGAACTCTTGCAGTGCCGTCCTGCGCTTGGCGCCGTCGCGGTCGATGCCGTCGCGCTGATGCAGCGAGCCGGAGGCGTCCATCATCACCAGCAGATCGATGGGCTGGCCCGGCGAGCACGGCGAGTAGCCCGATGAGTCAAGTTCTTGCGCAGCAACCACTTGTCCGAACGGCAGCGCAGACAGCACCAGCCCGAGCACGACGACGACGAAACGGCGACACAGGCGCCGGCGCGAGCTTGCTGCCGTCACGGCCTCGTCAGGTCCCGGGCCCAGAAGATCAAGTGTGCAGCACCGAGAGCCCAAGTGGAGAGGGTCATCCAGACGACCGCCTGTCGTGCGCTGAACAGTCGCCACTCGGAGTATCGCCGGGTCGCGCGTGCCTTGCCATCGGCCTTCAGAAACCGGTACAGCACCCCGATGTTGACGAAGCAGCCGACGACGTAGCCGAACGTGTTGAAATCGACTTCGCGTCCGGTTTCAAGGATCCCGATCTCAGCCCGGTCGCCCAGCCAGAAGCTGGCTGCCACGAATACCAAAGTGACGACCACAGCCGCGAAACTCGCGACGGGCGGTCCCGCGTCCTGTCCGCCGTTCACCTTCCTGCTCTCCGTCCGCTCGATGAGGCCGCGAAACTCGCGACGGGCGGTCCCGCGTCCTGCCCTCGAAGCGAGGCACTACGTACCCGTCGAGATGGTCCGTCGCGACCCGGCGCAGTGCCAGAGCGACGCGCTGGTGGACGATCCGTCATCGTCATATGGCTTACGCTCCCGAGCCGATGAACAATCGCCAGTGTCACCCGACGAGGCGTAACATTAGTTTAGATCATGTATACGTGAGTCTGATGCAGGCAACAGACCGCAGAACGCTCTGCGACTGACCAAGCACGGCTGTGAGCGACACGAGGTGCGAGAACTCTCAGTGCGAGGAGGGCTAACGGCGGCGGCCCATCTTGCGGGGGCGGGGCGGGGCGGTGCGCGTGTAGCTCTCTGGGACAAGCGCCTGCGCGGCAGCTTCCATCGAGTCGTGGCGGCCGGCGGCCTCGGTCGCGGTCTGGGCGGCAGCCCACTGGGGCTCGAATCGCTTCAGCCACGCGACTGCGGGCATCGCCACCTCGACGCAGACGGCTTCCTGCGAGACGTCCCTATTCCCTCGCACTGGCAGCGACTCACCTCGACGAAACGCTCGCGCAACACATGTGTTGTGTAACATGCGTGAGTGAATGCAGGCGAGTTGCGGCGCTGGCTGAAGCGGCAGGGCTGCACCTTCGAGACCCACAAGGGAGGCAGCGGGCACCTCACCGTGAGACGTGGGGATCGCACGAGCCAGTTGCCGATGCATGGCGGACGCAAGGAACTGGGACGCGGACTTGTCGCCAAGATCAAGAAGGACCTGGGATTGAACTGATGCTCGCATATCCGATCGAATTGACAGACGACGACGGCACCGTGCTGGTGACCTCCCCCGACTTTCCCGAGCTGAGCACGTTCGGCGACGATCGCGCAGAAGCAATCGCCCGAGCCTCGGATGCCCTCGATGAAGCAATCGCTGCGCGGATTCATCATCGAGAGGACATTCCGGCGCCATCGGCAGGGCAATCCCTCGCAGCCTTGCCGACTCTCACAGCGGTCAAGGTGCTGCTGTACCAAGGCATGCGGGCTCAGGGCATCGGCAAGGCCGAACTCGCTCGCCGCCTCGGCTGGCACATGCCACAGGTCGATCGAGTCTTGGACGTCAACCATCACTCCCGGTTGGACCAGATGGACGCGGCGCTCAGGGCAATCGGCTGTCGCCTCAGCGTGGAGGCAACCAACGCGGCCTAGCGGCGGCGGCCCAGCTTGCGTGGACGGGGCAGTGCGGTGCGCGTGTAGCTCTCTGCGGCAAGCGCCTGCGCGGCAGCTTCCATCGAGTCGTGGCGGCCGGCGGCTTCGGCTGCCACTTGGGCGGCCGCCCATCCCGGCTCGTAGCTCTTGAGCAAGGCTGCCGCCAGCGCACCGACTACCGCTGACCAACAGAGCCCCAGCACAGTCGCATTCCCACCCTGCAGACCCGCTCTCCCGCCGTCCCTTGGGGCACGTTCGTCGCCTTCCGAACATGCCCCGCAGCTCGGTCGCGGCTCCACAAGTTCGATGCCGCACCTCGCCGAAGACACCCACAATTGATTGGGTACGATGACGGCATGTCCCGCCGCGACGAGATCCTCGCACGCCACCGCAACGCGATCCTCGACGCTGCTCGCAGGCACAACGCGTCGTCGATCGCGTTGGCCGGTTCCGTAGCCCGTGGCACCGACCACGACGAAAGCGACTGCGACTTCGTATGCACATTCGACCCCGGGACAACCCTGCTTGATGTAGCTGCTCTGCAGCGTGAGCTCAGAGAGCTACTGGGCTGTGATGTCGATGTGTCGTCAGCGAAAGCGCTCGAGCCCCCCTACACCTCGATGCTCCGTGATGCGATATCGCTGTGACACGGGGCGACGAAGCCCGAATTCAGGACATCATCGAAGCAGCCGAGATGGCCGCACGCATTACCGCAGAGAGCCGCTCAGCTTTCTACGACGACTGGAAGAACATGCCCGTCGCGGCACAGATGATCAGCATCATCGGGGCGGCGGCATCGCGCCTCTCTGATACCACTACCGCCAGCTACCCCGACATTCCCTGGGACGACATCCGGGGCATGCGGAACTTCATCGCCCACGAGTATCACAACATTGAACCAGAGATCGTCTGGGAGACACTCCGGACCAGCATCCCTGAGCTCGTGCGGTCCCTCGGCGAAGAACCTGTACGGCCTCAACGCTGACGCTTCCCTGTTCGAGGTCCCGCACTCGGCTTTCGAGATCCTGGACATCGCCGCTGCAGCGCCAAGGCCATCACGGCGTTGGCGTGCACCGTCGTCGGCACGGTCTTCGTCGCCCCGCATAAGCGCCATTCTGAGTACCGTCGAGTGGCACGAGCTTTGCCGTCGGCCTTGAGGAATCGGTACAGCACCCCGATGTTGACGAAGCAGCCAACGATGTAGCCGAGCGTGTTGAAGTCGACCTCACGACCGGTGTCGGGAATCCCGACCTCAACTCGGCTGCCAAGCCAGAAGCTGGCTGCCACGAATGCCAAAGTGAGGCCCAACTTGCGTGGGCGGGGCGGGGCGGTGCGCGTGTAGCTCTCTGCGGCAAGCGCCTGACTGGGAGCTGTTCGTCCACGCCTGCCAGGGCTGATAGGTTGTCGCGTACTTTAAGTACTTGACGTACGCAAACTGCGTATCGCACGAATCGTGTGGAGGCCCGGGAACACACCAATGACATTCCTCTCCTATACCGATACCCGCAACCGGCTCAGAGAGGTGCTCGACACAGCGGACGGGGGCGTGCCGATCGGCGTCGAGCGCCACGGTCACCGTTTCGTCTTGCTGGATCTGGCGCGGCTGCACGAGCTCTTGGCGGACTCGCCGAGACTGCGCCGTCCCGAAGCCATCGCTGAAGCAGGCGGGTGGTCAGTGTTCCTGCCCGACGCTCCCATCGCCGCAGATGGTGCCGACCTGGACGATGCCACCGAGGAGTTCGTGGTCGCCTTGCGGGAATATGCGCAGGACTGGGTCGAGCGACTGAGATTCGCACCGAACCACGCGCGGCATTGGCCGCTGGTGCACTTCGTGTCGCTGAGCTCGGATGCCGACCTAGCCGCATGGGTTCGCGGCGGCCGGTGAGCTTCCCGGCAGCCCGTCGCGAGGACCACTGCCGCTTCTGCGAGGTCGAGGGCTGGCGACTGGTTCGGTCGGCCACCGGAATACGCAGCACCCACCACGAGACTTATGAGCTAGAGCTGCGCAGCGGAGATGTGCTGCGAACCCGCATCTCGCGGCCGCCAGACCGCACGGTCTATGGCAGCGGGCTCTGGTCGCACATCCCCCGGGACCAGCTCAAGGTGAGCCCCGACGAGTTCTGGAAGTGCGTCGACGATGGCATCGCGCCGCAGCGAAGCCTGCCCGCCGCCCCTGAACGCTCTATCCCCACTGAAGTGCTGTACCTGCTCAAGCGACGAGTCGGCCTCTCGGAGAGCCAGATCGCCGAAATGACCGCAGAGACGGCAATCGAACGGTTACAGCAGTACTGGACCTCCGGCCAATAGGGCCTAGCGGCGGCGGCCCAGCTTGCGTGGACGGGGCGGTGCGGTTCGCGTGTAGCTCTCTGCGGCAAGCGCCTGCGCGGCGGCTTCCATCGAGTCGTGGCGGCCGGCGGCTTCGGCTGCCACTTGGGCGGCCGCCCATCCCGGCTCGTAGCTCTTGAGCAAGGCAACCGTCGGCATTGCCACGAATATGGAGCTGTACGAGCCGACGAGAAGGCCGATCAGCAGTGCGGTCGCGAACTCCGACAGGGTGCCCGCACCGAGGAATCCGGCGCCGACCACCAGCAGCGACACCACCGGCAGCACCGAGGTAATCGACGTGTTGACCGATCGCGTCAGCACCTGGTTGAGCGACACGTTCGCGAGCGCGTGATACGTGAAATGGCTGCGCGCCGGCAATGAGCGCTCGTTGGACTTCACCCGGTCGAATACGACAATGGTGTCATAAAGCGAATACCCCATGATCGTGAGGAATGCCACCACGGTGGCCGGCGTCACCTCAAACCCGAAGAGCGCGTAGGCACCCACGGTCAGCACAATGTCGTGCGCCACCGCAATCAGCGCTCCGACCGACATCTTCCACTCGAAACGGAACCACAGATACAGCGCGATCAGCACGAAGAACACCACGAGCGCCCGGCGGGCCTTGCCGGCGACCTCGTCGCCGAAGGACGGGCTGACCTGCCGGGTCGACAGGCTCTCCGCGTCGACGCCGACGGCGTCAGCCAGCGTCGCGGCAACCTCAACGGCCGATGCATCGGGTCCGAGCACGCCGCGTACCCGGAAGATGTCGTCGGCACCGGTGACCACAACGAGCTGCACCCGGGCGTCGGGCACGCCAGCCTCCGCGGCTGCGGCAGCGACGTCATCGGTCGTCGGACCGTCGCCTGCTGCGCCGCCGGATCCGATGTCCGTGTCGCTCCCCTCGGTGCTCTCAGCGCCGGCCGGAACGGGAATCTCCCACACAGAGCCGCCCTCGAACTCAATGCCGAGGTTCAAACCCCGCACGAGCAACGCCACCGCGCAGACAAGCACCGCCACCGCAGAGCCAATGAGCACTTTGCGTGACACACGCAAGATGTCCCAACTGTTCTCGCCTCGATAGAAGGTGCGCAGGGTTGCGATCACGCTGTGCCTCCCGTCGGCGCGGCCGCCGGGAAGGCGTCGTCAGCGGCGGGCAGCACGCCCAGCCGCCGGGGCTCCTCGTTCACCAGCTTGCGAGCCACGAGTACCACCAGCGGCCGCATGAAGAAGTACGACACTGCCAAGTCGATGAGCGTGGCCAACCCGAGATACAGGGCGAAACCGCGGACGGTACCGCTGGTGAGCTGGTACAGAACGCCTGCGCCGATCAGCGATGCCATGTCCGCCCAGACAATGGTCGCGAAGGCACCCTTGAAGCTGGCGTCGGCGGCCGAGCGGACCGCCCGGCCGCGCCGCACTTCTTCCTTGATCCGCTCGTAGTAGACGATGTTCGAGTCGACCTGGACGCCGATCGACACGATGATGCCGGTGGTCCCAGCCAGCGTCAGCGCGAGCCCGCGGCTCTCACCCAGCCAGCTGATGAGCGACCACAGGACGGATCCGCTGATGGCCAGGCTGGTCACTGCAACGAGGCCGAGCAGCCGGTAGTACGCCAGCATGTACAGACCGACGAGGATCAGTCCGACGATGCCTGCGATCACGCCCGCACGCAGCGTTCCCTCGCCGAGGGTTGCCGAAACGGTTCGTACATCGTCCTGCTCGAACTCGACCGGCAACGCGCCGAATCGCAGCGCTACGGCGAGATCGCGCGCCTCCTCCTCGCCGAACGTGCCCGAGATGACCGCAGTGCCCTCGAACTCGGTCGCGCGGATGACCGGAGCGGACTCGACAACGCCGTCGAGAACGATCGCCACCTGCTGGCCGAAATAGCGGGCGGCGATCTCGTCGAACCCAACCGCACCCTCGTCAGTGAGGTCCAGATTGACGACCCACTCGTTATTGAACGTTGCCGCGGCCTCGGAAACGGCTTCACCGGTCAGCTCGGCAGGACCGAGCACATAGCCGACGGGCTCGCCCCGACCCGGCAGGACCACAGCCCGGTCGGCGACGTCGTCCTCGGGCAGCGTGAAATCCGGGAGTTCTTCGATCTCGATGACGTTGGGGTCGTCGGCGATGTCTTCGCCTTCGGGATCGATCGCACCGTTGTACGCATCCGCGAAGTTGATGGCCGAGCGGAACTCAGCCTCGTCGAAGAGGCTGAACGTCAGCAGCACGGGACGGAACCGGAGTTCCGCTGTCTGGCCCACCAAGTCGACAGCACGCTGCTTGTCCTTGACGCCGGGCAGCTGAATCACGACTTGTTCGCCCTGGCGGGTGATGTCGGGCTCGGCCACGCCCAAGGCGTCGACGCGCGACCGGATGATCTCAATGGCGCGATCCATTTGCTCGTCGTCGGTCGGTGAGGTCGGGCGCAGCAGCACCTCGACGCCCCCCTGCAGCTGCACGCCCAGCACGGGTGCCCAGCCAGCAGCCAGCACGCCCGCGAGCGAGCCAAATCCGATCAGGATCGCGACAAGGAGCGAGACGATCTGCGAGCGGCGCACGTCAGACCTCGGAAACCACGCGCAACCGGGTCGTCAACAGGAACCTGCCGCTCTCAGGCTTACGCCGGTACCGCTGCGGGCATCGCGGCACCTAGCAGCGCAGTGCGCTCGGGTCAGGCTCATTCCGGCGCGTCTAAGTCGTCCGATGTGGGCGGCTCGGCCGTGCCCTCGCTGCGAGCATGCGTGATGATCTCGCCGATGGCGCGGCGCTGCACTCGCAGCTCCACGTCGCTGTCCACCTCGATGCAGACGACCTCACCGGGCTCTTCGACCGCCACGATCTTGCCGATGACCCCGCCGACCGTGGCGATCACGTCACCAATGTCGGCACGGCCCAGCATTGCGGCGCGCTCCGCGGCGCGCTTGCGCTGCGGCCGGATCATCAAGAAATACATGAGGGCAAACAATGCGACGAGCAGGATGATCGAGCTCATGATGTGCTCCTCAGTGTGGCGTATTTTGGCGGGTCAGCGTACCGGGCCACTGCGGCTCGCAGTGACTCAGCCCCAGACTTCGTTGACCTGCTGGCGGAAAGCGTTGAACCGTCCCGCCTCAATGGCAGCGCGGGAGTCGGAGACCAACTCGGCCAGGAACGCAATGTTGTGCAAGGTCAAGATGCGACCTGCAGTGGGTTCGTTCACGCTCATGAGGTGCCGGAGGTAGCCGCGACTGAAGCGAGCCCCGGGCCGCGGGCGGCCGTCGGGTCTGGTCGGACGGGGATCGAGTGGCGTTTCATCGCGGGCGAAACGGGCATTGCGGATGTTGATGCGGCCGTGCGGTGTAAGCGCCGTGCCGTGACGGCCGAGGCGGCTGGGAAGCACGCAGTCGAACATGTCCACGCCTGCTGCGATGGCGTCGACGATCCGGGTCGGGTCGCCGACGCCCATCAGGTAGCGCGGCCGGTCTGCGGGCAGCACTTCGGCCGCTGCTGCGAGGGCCGGGGCCATCTCGCCGCGGGACTCCCCCACCGACAGCCCGCCGATGCCGTAGCCGTCGAAGCCGATCGATGCCAGCGTCTCGGCGCTGTGGCGGCGCAGCTCGGGATCGATCCCGCCCTGGCAGATGCCGAACAATGCCTGCCCGCCGGCGGTCCCGTCCCGGCGCACAGTCTCCATGGCCGCTGCCGCCCGGGCCGCCCAGAGGTGCGTGCGCTGCGTCGCGACGCGCACTTCGGTGGGCGGTGCTGGCAACTCTGGACAGATGTCGAGCGCCATCTGGATGTCCGACCCCAAACGGCGCTGCGCGTCGACGGCGTCTTCGGGTGTCAGCCGCATCTGCGTGCCGTCATAGGTCGAGCGGAACGTCACGCCCTCGTCGTCCACCTTGGACTTCACATTCTGGGAGGGATCGGGGGGATCGTCGCCATCGGAGGCGTCTGAAGATCCCTGACGGCGGCCGGGTTGATCTGCGCCGCCGGAACGGCGGCCGAGCGACATGATCTGAAAGCCGCCGGAGTCGGTGAGGAAGTGGCCGTCCCAGCCGACGAAGCCATGCAGGCCACCGAGCGCCTCAACGACATCCACACCCGGCCGTGCCGACAGGTGGTAGGTGTTCGCCAGCACCACCTCCAGACCCAAGTGCTCGTAGTCGGAGGAATCGAGATGGATGACGGCGCCGCGGGTCCCCACCGGCATGAAGACCGGCGTCTGAAATGTGCCGCGGGCGGTCGTGACCTGTCCTCGCCGGGCCGGGCCGTCCGATGCCAGCAAGTCATATGCGGCCCTGCTGGCCGTCCCCGCCCGAGGCACGCGTTCCGGGGCGCTCATTGCCCACTGCCGCGCCGGAGCAGCATTGCGTCGCCGAAGGACAGGAAGCGGTAGCCATCCGCCAGCGCCGTCTCGTACAGGTCCCGCCAGTGCGGCCCGATGATTGCGTCGATCAGCAGGAGCAGCGACGACCGGGGCAGGTGGAAGTTGGTGAGCAACCCGTCCACCACCAAGAACTCGGCGCCCCGCCGCAGGAACAGCTCGGTCCAACCGCAGATGTCACGCGTGCCCGTCTCGGCTGCGGGCTGCCTCGCCAAGGCGGCAGACTCCAGCGCCCGCACGGTGGTGGTGCCCACGGCGACGACACGCTCGGCTGTGTCGCAGGCCGCGAGCGTTTCTGCGGGCACCCGGTAGTGCTCGACGTGCATCTCGTGCTCGTCGGCATGTTCCGCGGTCACCGGCGCGAATGTTGCCAGGCCGACCGTCAGGTCCACAGTTGCGATCTCGACGCCATTTGAACGCAGCGCATGCAGAACATGCTCTGTCAGGTGCAGACCTGCGGTCGGCGCTGCGGCAGAGCCGTCCGTTCGTGCATAGACGGTCTGGTAGCGGTCTGCGAGCGCCTTCCGGGCAGCGTGACTGTCGAAAGCGTCGACACCGATGCGTTGCGCAATGGCGTTGCGCGCCGTATTCGGGTCGATGTAGGGCGGCAGCGGCGCCTCCCCGGCGTGTTCGAGCAGCGGGGCCTGCGATACCTCGACGAGAGGTACCCCATCGACGAGGACGTCCACAGCGCGGCGCTGTCGATCCAATCGCTGACGCACGATGACCTGGACGTTCGGGTCCCGTTCCGAGACCAGCACGGCGCCGTCGGCAATCCGGCGCGAGGGCCGTACAAGCGCAGCCCAGGCCCCGTGCCGGTCCTCTTGCGCGTCACCCCGTGCGTTGTCCCCGGCCGCCTGCGGCTCGGAGTTGAGCGGTTCAAGCAGCAGCACCTCCGCGACCCCGCCCGTGCGCTTGCGCAGCGGAAGGCGGGCGGGCATCACCCGCGTCTCATTGACCACCAGCACGTCCCCAGAACCCAGCAGGGAGGGAAGGTCGCTGATGTGCCGGTGCTCAGGCGGTATGCACGGCCCCCGGTCCACCAGCAGCCTGGCAGAGTCACGAGGTTCGGCGGGCACCTGCGCAATGGCTGACGATGGCAGGTCGTACTCGAATTCGCCCATCGGTAGCCGCGGCGCGTCCATCGCAGGTCGAGGCTATGGCTGCCCGCAGCAATCGCTCACGGCTTCGCCGACGCCTTCAACCGCAGCACGCGACAGCAATTGGGAGCGACGGCCGGGCCAGTGACCTCACCACGGCGCTTCGTCGACCTGCACCCTCGGCGCCGACCGGGGCCCTTGCTCTTCGACGGTGCGCTCGGACCGGTCCGCAGGCGGCGCTGCCGTCACATCGGGCTCCGGTCCGGTTTCGGTGGCATCGAACAGCGTGTGTCCTGCATCATCGCCGCGGGCGCCACTGAGCAGACCTGCCTCCGCAGGAATCTCAATGCCCAGGTGCGCGTACGCCGCTGCGGTAGCGATGCGGCCACGCGGCGTGCGCTGCAGCAGCCCGCGTTGGATCAAGAACGGTTCGTACACGTCTTCCACCGTCTCGGTCTGCTCTCCAACGGTGATCGCCAGCGTGGACAGGCCCAGCGGCCTCCCGGAATGAGTCACAGCCAGGGCGTCGAGAATTGCCCGGTCCAGCTTGTCGAGCCCGAGTTCGTCGACCCCGAACACAGCCAGTCCCTCACGGGCCACCGACACGTCGACGGCACCATCGGCGCGCACTTCTGCGAAGTCGCGGACGCGGCGCAGCAGCCGGTTGGCAATGCGCGGCGTGCCCCGGCTGCGGGAGGCGATCTCCGCAGCGCCATCGGCATCAATCTGCACGCCGAGGATTCCGGATGCTCGGGTCACGATCGCGGTGAGGTCGCCGGTGGAGTAGTAGTCGAGGCGTTCCACCAAACCGAAACGGTCACGCAGCGGCCCCGAGATCAGCCCGGTACGGGTCGTGGCACCCACCAACGTGAAACGAGGCAAGTCGAAGCGGATCGAACGCGCAGCTGGACCCTTGCCCAGCACGATGTCGATAGCGAAGTCCTCCATGGCGGGGTAGAGCACTTCCTCGACGATCTTGGGCAGGCGATGGATCTCGTCGATGAACAGCACATCGCCGTCGGCCAGGTTGGTGAGGATCGCTGCCAGATCGCCTGCACGTTCCACGGCAGGCCCCGACGTGAGATGCAGCACCGCGTCCAATTCGACGGCGATGATGCCTGCGAGCGTCGTCTTGCCCAGGCCTGGCGGGCCGGCGAACAGCAGGTGGTCGGGCGATTGGCCGCGGGCCACCGCGGCTCGCAGCGTGATGGCGACGTGTTCTCGCACTTCGGGTTGGCCGACAAATTCATCCAGCGAGCGGGGCCGCAGCGTGGCCTCGGCGTCGCCCTCGTCTGCCGCCGAGCGCGTCGGATCGGTGGCATCGCTGCGGCTTGACCCTGAGGGCGCCGTTGACTCCGCGCGCCGGTAGCCCTCGGTACGAGCCCCTCCGGCACTCATCGCGGACCGAGCTCCTGCAATGCCACGCGCAACAGCGCCCCGGTGTCGGACGTTGCGTCACGCCCCGCTGCAATAGCGACAGCCGCCATGGCCTCACGTACTTCTGACGGACTGAATCCCATCTGGCCCAGCGCAGCCCGCACTTCCGCCACCGCAGAGCCAGCGCCGTCGCCGGACGGTCCAATCGCAGCGCCGACGGTCTCAGGTGCACCCAGTCGCGACTTCAGGTCAAGCACCATGCGCTTGGATGTCTTGGCGCCGATGCCGGGCACGAGTTCGAGCACAGCAGCATCGTCGGCTGCCACGGCTCGCCGCAGCTCGTCGGGCGGCAGGTGACTCAGCACCGCCAACGCCAGCGCGGGACCCACGCCATGCGCGCCCAGCAGGGCCTCGAAGCAGCGCCGCTCATCGAGTTCGGTAAATCCGTAGAGGTCGGAACTGTCCTCGCGCACGTGATGATGCACATATACAAAGCACTCATCTCCTACCGGGCCGGCTCCGGCCAGCGTCGAGGGCGCAACGGTGACGCGGTAACCCACCCCGCCAGCTTCGATCAACAGCTCGCCGGCAGGATCCTTGTCGAGCAGGCGACCGCGCACTGATCCGATCATTGGGGACCGATCATCGCGAGCCGTTCATTGCGGCGGATTCTCGGCCGGTGTCACGGCACAGCCGGCGGGGGCACCACCCCGGCGGCGGGAAGCAGCATCCGCGCTCGGCTGTGTGTCGCCGCGCGGTTCCATGGCGCCTGGGACAGGTGGCACAGTGCGACCGCAGCCGCATCGGCAGCATCTGCCGGCTCGGGGGTTCCGGGCAGTGCGAGCAGTTCGCTGACCATGCGCTGCATCTGGTCCTTGTCGGCCCCGCCCCAGCCGGCAACGGCTTGCTTGATCTGCGTCGGCGTGTATTCGACCACCTCTGCCCCCGCTGCCGACGCAATCGCCATGGCCAGCCCGGCCACCTGCGCGACACCGATGGCTGTGCGGACGTTGACCTGGAAGAACACTCGCTCCACGGCGACCACCGAGGGCCCGAACTCCTCGATGAGCGCCTGCAGCTCGCGCATCTGCGTCGCCAGGCGTACCGCTTGCGGCTCGGCGGGATCGGTGCGTATCACGCCCAAAGCCACCGCCTCGTTGCGAGTGCGCTGCGAACCGGAGCCGGGAATCTGCTCCACCACGCCGTAACCGCAGCGCGACAATCCAGGGTCGATCCCCAGTACGAACATCAGTACGAACCGTAGCCCTTGGCACCGTTCCGACTGGGTATGCGCGAGCCTTCGAGCTCTGCGCGATCGACGCTGTTTCGCCCAATTGCTCGCCTCAGTCGGCGATCGTCTCCAGCAGTGATTCGCTGATGTCGAAGTTGGCGTACACGCCCTGTACATCGTCGTGGTCGTCGAGGGCATCGAGGACCGCCATCACTTGCTTGGCGGACGACGCATCGGTCAGCTCGATGAGGTTCTGCGGCGCGTAAGTCATATCCGCCGCCTTCACCGCTATGCCCGCCGCCTCGATCGCGTCGCGCACCGTCATCGTGTCGGCCGGCTCGGTGATGACTCGCCAGGAGTCGCCCTCGCGCTCGATGTCCTCCGCGCCCGCCTCCAGCGCCACCAGCATCAGTTCGTCTTCGTCTGGCTCGGCCGCATCAGCCTCGGATGCCACCACAGGCACTACCACCACGCCTTTGCGCTCAAACTGCCATGCCACCGCACCTGGCTCGGCGAGCGAGCCGCCTGCCCGTGTGAACAGGCTCCGGATCTCCGAGCCGGTTCGGTTGCGATTGTCGGTGAGCACATCCACAAACATCGCAACGCCGCCGGGTGCGTAGCCCTCGTAGGTGACCTGCTCGTAGGACACGCCATCCAGCTCGCCGGTGCCGCGCTTTATCGCCCGCTCGATGGTGTCCGATGGCACCGAGTTGTCGCGGGCCTTCTGGTACATCGTCCGCAGCGTGGCGTTGGAATCCAGGTCGCCCCCGCCCGCTCGTGCCGCTACCTCGACCTGACGGATCAGCTTGGCGAACAGCTTCCCGCGTGCCTTGTCGGCAGCGCCCTTGCGGTGCTTGATCGTCGCCCACTTGGAATGACCGGACACGGACCCTCCCCCACAAAGCGTGCCAAACGACATGCGCCAAAGAAGGTGCACTCGTGAGGACAGTCTGCCGGACGCGTCCCTCAGTGGTCTGTCGATGCGCCGACCATGTCCAAGAAGATCCGGTGAATGCGGTCGTCGGCGGTCAGCTCCGGATGGAAGCTCGACACCAGTATCGAACCCGACCGGCACAGCACCGGGACCAATGCAGGGTTGCCGATTCCCGACGAGTTCACCGCGGGCCGGATCTCCGCCAGCACTTCCACGCCGTCGCCGGTGCGCTCCACCCATGGAGCTCGTATGAACACCGCGTGGAATGGCTCGTCGAGGCCCTCGGTGGCCAGATCTGCCTCGAAACTGGCGACCTGACGGCCGAAGGCATTGCGCCGCACCGAAATGTCGATTGCGCCGAAACATCGCTGATCCCCTCGGCCGTCCAGCACTTCGGCAGCGAGCAGGATCATGCCCGCGCAGGTGCCGAACGCCGGCATGCCATTGGCGAGGCGCTGCGACAGCGCGTTGAACAGCCCGCTCGTGCCGAGCAGGTGCGACATCGTGGTCGACTCGCCACCAGGAAGGGCAACAGCATCGACGCCGTCGAGGTCGGCGGGCGTACGTACTTCGACAGCCCTCGCCCCGACTCGCCGGAACGCGGCGACGTGCTCGGCTGCCGCTCCCTGCAGCGCGACGACGCCGATCAGCGGCAGGCTGTCGCTCGTGCCCGGGGATGCGGGGCAGCTCAGCGCTTACCAGCCGCGTTCGGCGAGCTTGGTTTCGAGGCCTTCCATCTCGAGACCAGGCATGGCGCTGCCGAGACCCCGGCTGACTTTGGCCACCACCGATGGATCGCGGTAGTGCGTCGTGGCTTCCACGATCGCCTCGGCGCGTGGTCCCGGGTCTTCGCTCTTGAAGATGCCCGACCCGACGAAGACCGCTTCCGCACCGAGTTGCATCACCAGCGAAGCGTCAGCCGGCGTGGCGATGCCGCCAGCACAGAACAGGGGCACCGGCAAACGGCCGGTCTCGGCAATTTCCTGCACCAAACCCAGTGGCGACTGCAGCTGCTTCGCCCAATCGAACAGCTCGGCGGAGTCGGCCTGGGTGATCTTGCGGATGTCGCCGGTGATGGAGCGCAGATGGCGGACGGCTTCGACGATGTTGCCGGTGCCGGCCTCGCCCTTGGACCGAATCAGGCAGGCACCTTCGGAGATGCGCCGCAGCGCCTCGCCCAAGTTCGTCGCACCGCACACGAACGGCACGGTGAACGCCCACTTGTCGATGTGGTGGGCCTCATCGGCGGGTGTGAGCACTTCGGATTCGTCGATGTAGTCGACGCCCAGCGCTTCGAGGATCTGGGCCTCGCCGAAGTGACCGATGCGGGCCTTGGCCATGACCGGGATCGTGACCGCCGCCTGGATGCCTTCGATCATCGCCGGATCGCTCATGCGAGCCACACCGCCGTCTCGGCGGATGTCGGCCGGCACCCGTTCGAGCGCCATGACGGCGACTGCCCCGCCATCTTCGGCAATCTTCGCCTGCTCGGGCGTGACGACGTCCATGATGACGCCGCCCCGGAGCATGTCGGCAAGACCGCGCTTGACCCGCACCGTCCCCGTCAGATGGGACTCTGCTTGCTGCGCGTCGGTGGGCATCGAGGCGCCAGTTTGGCCTGTGCTCGTGGGGCCTGAATTCATGGGCTCAGTGTAGGGACCGGTTTCCGAAGCGCAGACGGGATTGTCGGGCCCGAACGCTGTGGGGTCGAGCACGGTGCCACAGGCGGAACAGCGACGCTGGTGCCAACCGGATCGAGGCCCGGGGCGACCGTCACACACTCGCTCCCTAAACTTGGTGTCGTGGCCACGACCCGGTTCTCGCGACCTGTCGAGATCCCCGACGATCTCGGGGAGGTCTCAGTCGCGCCCGTGACTGGCCGGGTGACGCTGCCTCTTCATATCGCTTGGAGCGGTCAGGGCGACTACGACATGTCGAATGCCGACCAGATGCGATCTGTGTATGAGCTCGTCATGACCGAAGGCACCGAGGACGACGTGCTTCATTACATCGACCTCAACCAGCTCCTCGACGTCTGGGAAGACCTCTGGCTGTCGCCGCACGTGCGTGAACGCTGGACGGCGTGGCTGCGAGGCCGCGGCCTGCTGCCTGAGTAGTGCTTACTGACCTGCAGCGCCGCGTCTGGCACGTCGTAGGTCCACTGCCGGACAGCGAATCGGTCGCGCTCGCTGGCGGCGGCGCTCTCATCGTGCTGGGGATCGTGGATCGCGCCACGTCGGATCTTGACTTCTTCGCAGCCTCGGCCTCACAAGCCGAGCGGTTCATTCCGGCGGTCGAGGCCGCGTTGGCGGCCGATGGGCTGCGCGTCGACCGCATCCAGACCGGACCGGGCTTTGCACGCCTGCGAGTTTCTGACGACACGAACACGATCACGATCGACCTGTCTCACGACTACCGGCGCTTCCCAACCGTGGACGGAGAAGCCGGCCGGGTCCTGTCCGCCGACGAACTCGCTGCTGACAAGCTCCTCGCCTTGTGGGGCCGAGCCGCCCCCAGGGACTTCCGCGATGTGCACGCGCTCGCCCAGCGTTTCAGCACTGACGAGATGTACCGCCTCGCAGCCGAGAAGGATCCCGGCTTCGACATCGCATCCCTCGCTGACGCCCTTGGCGTCTTCGATCATCGTCATGCTGGCGAGTTCGCTATGGACCCCGAGGATCACCGACGTCTGCGCGACTGGGTTCATCAATGGCGCTACGAACTCGAACAACACGAGAACCAGACCTGTTCGAACGACGGATCTCCGCAGGAGTCCTAGATACCAGCGGAGATCCACGAGTCCGCGCCGGCAGCGCTACCGGCCGTTGTCACAACCGCTCAGACGAAGGGCATCCTCGCCGAGAACCTCGCAACCACGTGACCGATACGACTGCTACGTCTTCGGGTGTTCCCACCCCTGAACTGCTCCAGCGAATTCACGCTGTCCTCAGAATTCACGCAGGACGGCAACTCGCGTCTCGAGGTCTGCGCGGTAGTCGGGCAAGTCGTCCGGGAGCTGGGTCTCGGCAGCTCTCGGATCGGCCAGCCACAGCGGCCACGTCACTCTCGGTGCATCGGTACGCACAGCCGCTCCCGACATCGTTTCGAGCGCGTCGGCGAGACCTGGTGGGTAGCGGGTCAGTCTCACGGCTTCGGCGTCGTCGTCGAAGTCGCTGCCGGTGCTGGCCTCGCGCTCCAAGCGGGCCTGGACGAACAGCCACAGGGAGGTCCACAGCAGCGCGGGCAGCCCCACCGTCGTCACCGCTGTGGTCAGGTAGGCACTACGCCCGTCACGAATCTGTGTCAGCAGCCGCGCAACGACGGCCTCCAGCTCGATGCGGTTCAGCGAGTCGAGCAAGCCCTGTGTGACGACAACCGTGGACCGGTCGGATTGCCGGCCAAACGCAGCGGCGTTCGCCCCGCTGCTGGGAGCGACGAGGAGTGCCGGCACTTGAACCCCCACCAGCAGGCAGACGCCGTCAACGACATTCGCCAGGCGAGGCTCGTCTTCGAATTCACACACCTTCGAACTGGCTCCGAACAGCGCATTTCGCAAGCGTCGCTCTCCGACAGCCAGCCAGGTAGCGGCGAGCCCGCAGGCCGCTGCGAGCGCGATCGGCATCACCCACCAGCCCAGAGGCGTGAACAGCGCCACCAGCACGCCCACGATCGCCCCTGCAACGAGATGCACGGCCCAGAATTCCGCCAGCAGCTTGTCGGCTCGACTGCGGTAGATGGCGAACAGCGGGTCCACCTGCTGCATTCAAGCGGCCCCAATCACTATTGGCACAGCACAGGTGGCACAGCTTGACGGGCAGACCTCAGCTGGCACGGCGTCGCGCGATGGCACGTCCGTACATATCGAGGTAGATCTCGGCCAGCCGAGCCATCGACAACTGCTCGGCGCGCTGGCGGCCAGCCGCCACGAAGTCCGCGGCGCGGTCGGGGCGCCTCAGCAATCGCAGGAGCGCTGCTGCCAACGCTGCCGGATCGCCGGGGGCGACAAGCTCGGCTTCGTCCCCAATGCGAACGACGTTGCGGTATCCGGGCAGATCGCTCGCTACCACCGGCGTTCGTGCAGCCATGGCTTCGATGAGCACCACGCCGAAACTCTCGCCACGCAATGACGGCACGCAGAACACGTCGGCGCCCTTGATGCGAGCCAGCTTCTCGGTCTCGCTGACCCGTCCGAGCCACTCGATGCGCGTGTCGCGCTGGTATCTGCGCTGCAGCTCCTCGGTCTGCGGGCCGCGCGACATCACCCACAGACGAACTCCCTCAGGCAGCCGCGACATGGCTTCGAGGAGCACCGTGAGGCCCTTGCGCGGCTCGTGGCGACCGATGTACGCGATCGTGGGTGCGGGGCTGCGCATGGGAGCGACTTCGTCGAAGCGATCCAGCTCGACACCGTTGAAGACCAACTCGTAGTCGCCGCCCACGCCATCACGGGCCATCTCGGCGGCATCGGTCGAGACAGCGGCCCGAATGTCGATCCTCGTCGCCAGCCACCGTGTTCCCGGCACCAAGTACGCAAGGCTGCCCCCCGCTGCATGCCACGTGCCGACGGTGGGCGTCGAGCCTAGGAACAGAGCTGTCTGCGTCGGCCCGGGACACAGCGGCTCATGCAGGTGCAGGACATCGAACTGCTCGTCACGCAGCGCCCGAACCGTGCGCAGCGTGCAGGCGAAGTCGGGCGCAATCGGGGCGACCGATCCGTTCGTGAAGGTAGGAATGCTTGCGCCCAGAGGTGTGACACCGGTCTGGGGCGGTGCGCCGTCGCAAGGAGCGAGCACTCGTGTCTCGTGGCCGCTCGCAGCCAAAGCTCGAGCCAAACCCAGCACCTGCATCTGGACACCGCCAGGGCTGGTCAGGCTGTAGGGCGAGATGATCCCGATTCTCACGGGCAGAACCTCATAGGTCGCACCTCACTGACGATCTGCGCAGCAATCCTCACTGCCGCCCAGACGCTAGGCGCGGTGTGCGGGTCGCACAATGCGCTCTCTTGACGCTTCCGCTAGTCGCCGTCGGCTGCGTCGCCTGACACGGCTGGTCGGTCTGACGGCCAATTGGGACCGAAGAGGTGCCACTGGCGCGGTTCTGCAGCGATCAGCGTCACCAACTCGTCGGCGAGCCGCTGGGTGACCGCGGCGACATCGTCACGGAGGCGCCCGCGTCGGGTGACGTCTACCGGCGGCCGAACCGTGCCCAGGTGCTTGCCTCGAGGTCGGAAGTACACGGCGGTCGGCAGCAGGGCCGCACCTGATCGCAGTGCCAGCAACGCCGGACCTGCCGGCAACGTCGTCTGCTCGTCGCCGAAGCTGACCTCGATGCCGTCGCTGGTGAGGTCACGATCGCACAACAAGCAGACGATCTCATTGCGCCGCAGCGCACCCAGCACCTCGCGGCCCGCGTCTGGTCCGAGCGGCACTACGCGCATGCCCAGCCGCTCACGGAAATTGGCGAACCACTCGAAGAGCTCCGGCGGATGCAAGGGCTCGACCACCACGCTGATCGGCAGCCGGTTCACGGTCGCCATCCAGAATCCGGCCCACTCCCAGCCCCCCAGGTGCGGCAGGGCCAAGATGACGCCATTGCCGCGCTCGAGGGCCTCCTCGACATGGTGGTAGGCCGGAACATCGATGCCGCTGTCCAGGGTGCTCTCACTCAGCGCGGGCAGCCTGAACGACTCCAGCCAGTAGCGGGCATAAGAGCTGAAGGCCGCGGCGGTGGCCTGCTGCACGGCTCGCTCAGCCGCCATTGCGTCTGCGCCGGCATCGCCGGCATCTGCGTCTGCGCCGGCATCCAGTTCGCCGCCGTCTGCGTCTGCGCCGGCAGACCCACCGGCACCCGCCCCTGCAGCAATCCAACGCTGTGCCCGTGTCTGGTGCCGGCGCACCATGTCGGCCTTGGCGGGCATCAACCGCGCCAGCACGGGGCCCGCGAGCACAGCCAAACGCTCGCCCAGCCACAGCGGGACCATCCGGGCTGCGGTCGCTCCCGCTTGGTACCCCAGCACTATTGCCTTGTCCCGCCCTAGCGGGCGGCGTGCCTTGTCCCGCCCTCGCGGGCGGCGTGCCTTGTCCCGCCCTCGCGGGCGGCGTGCCTTGTCCCGCCCTAGCGGGCGGCGTGCCTTGTCCCGCCCTCGCGGGCGGCGTGCCTTGTCCCGCCCTCGCGGGCGGCGTGCCTTGTCCCGCCCTTGCAGGCGGCGGAGCACTGCGCTCACTTCGACATTCGCGCGCTGGCCTGGCGCCACACCTTCACAAAGCGCATCACCGCTGTCACGGTTGAGAGCGCGAGCAGCACCCACAGCAACGGAATGAGCAACACCTCGAAGGCAACCGCCACGGCAATCACCACTGTGCGTTCGGCACGCTCCATCAGCCCGCCCTTGGCCACGAAGCCCAGCAATTCAGCCTTGGCACGCTCGTAGGAGATCACCGCACTGACGCCGAGCACCGCCATGGGCAACACGGCCCAATGCGCGCCGTGCTCAGAGGCGAGATACCAAGCGATGCCACCCAGCAGCAGGCCGTCGGTGACCCGGTCGGCCGTCGAGTCAAAGAATGCGCCCCGGCTCGACGAGGTGCCCCGCGCTGCAGCGACCGGCCCGTCAAAGAGGTCAGCGAGCGCAGTCACCACCAGGAACACGGTGCCGAGACCGAGTCGGCCTGCACCAATCGCAACGGCGCTCGCCGCTGCCATCACGAGCCCGAAGGCAGTGAGCACGTCAGCACTCAGGCCGATCGCGGCGAGTCCACGCCCGATCGGCGCCGTGACGCTGTCGACGCCCTTGCGGAACATGCCATCGAACATCGTCAGCTCCCGTCGCCGGGCTCCGGGATTGCGCTCGTGTGCACACCAGCGGCGTCGGGAGCCTCTGGCGCTGAGCTGGGCGCCGTCTCAATCCAGGTCTCGGGATTGTCCTCCACCCAACGCTCGAGCACGGAACCGCTCAGCGCATCCACGAGCACCAAGCCTCTGCGCTCAGGCGGGTCTTCCGCCGAATACACGAGCACTCGCCATGTGGGGCGGCTCATCCAGCCCCGCCAGCCGAGCTGCGCGCTGGCGTGCCCGACAGCAAAACCGACGTCGGTGACTGCGGCGACCAACGCTTCGTTCTCATTGGCAGCGAATCGACGTCCCGCTGCGAATTGGTAGAGGCCGGCGAGGGCGAGCAGCACACCGCCTACCGCCACGCCTTCGTTGAGCAGGACCGATTCGCTGTCAGCGGCAAGCGCCGCTGTAGCAGCCCACACACCCGCTGCGAAACACAGTGCGCCGGTGATCTTGCGCCGCGAGTTGTCGGGGAACTTGTACGCGCCGACAAATCCTCGGTCCAGATCAGCGGGAAGCGCGTCGCGCACCTCGCCGAGGTCGTCTGGCTCGGCCATCGAGGCCAACGCTACCGGCGCCCTCGCAGGCGCTCGCGGCTGCTTGCGCTTCTCGCACGAACTAGAGCACAACGCCGAGCAGGGCAGCTGCGTCGCTGGCGGACTCACCGTCCGCGACGGCCGTGTCGATTGCTGCGAGCGCGCCCGGCGTGTCGAGATCGTCGTCCAGACGCTCGCGGACGCTCGACAGCGCTCCGTCGCCGGGACCCGCCGCCCGCCAGCGCACGAGTCGCCGGGCCGCATCGGCCACACGGCGCTCATCCCAGTCCCAATCGGCCCGATAGTGCGCACCCAGCAGCGCCAACCGCAGCGCCATGGGCTCCCAGCGCTCGCGCAAGTCGGACACAAACACGAGGTTTCCTGCCGATTTGGACATCTTGGCGCCACCCTGTCGCACCATCGAGGTATGCATCCAGTGGCGCACGAACGGTCCACCGGTGATGGCTTCGGACTGTGCCCTGGAGCACTCGTGGTGCGGGAACACCAGGTCGCTTCCGCCACCGTGCACATCGATCGTCTGACCGAGGTGAGCGAGCGACAGAGCAGAGCACTCCACATGCCACCCGGGGCGGCCCGGACCCCACAACGACGACCATTCCGGTTCGTCGGGAGCTGCACGTTGCCACAGCACGAAATCCAGGGGTTTGCGCTTGTCTGGATCGTCAGGCCGACCGCCACGCCTGCGGGCCAACTCGATCATCTCGGTGACGCTGAGCCGGCTCAGCTCCCCGAAGCCGGGTGCCGTCGAGACGTCGAAATAGACACCTTCGCCACTGCGATATGCGTGTCCGCTGTCGAGCAACTGGCCGATCACTCGCCGGATGTCGGAGATTGCTGAGGTGGCTCGGGGCTCGCTGTCGGCCCGCAGCAGCCCCAGCGCCTCCATGTCTGCGTCGAACGCAGCCAGCGACCCCGCCGCCAGATCCAGGTAGTGCACGCCCATGGCACGCGCCCGCGCCAGCAGGTCGTCGTCCACGTCGGTGATGTTGCGGACGCACCGGGTGCGCCAGCCAAGATCCCGCAGTCGCCGCTGCAGCACGTCGTAGGCCAGGAACGTGGCGGCGTGGCCCACGTGGGTGGCGTCATAGGGCGTGATCCCGCACACGTACATGCGCAGCGTGTTGCCTGGGCGCACGCTGAGCGGCACGATGGCCCGCCGCTGCGTCTCGTACAGCCTCATCGCTCTGCGCTCAGAGCACCAGCCATCGGCTCAGTCGGGGACGGTCTCGGCGCTCGGCTGCGCTGCGTCAGGGTGGCTCGGCCCGCCCCCGAGCACGCTGATCGGGACGTGATCCAAGCCGACCAGCCGAAGGGCCACACGGGTGCGGTACCGCGTGTTGAGCTGCATCAGCACCGCAGTGAATGCCTCGATGGCTGTTGCATTTGACAGGTTCCCGCAGTCGAGCGCTCGCGCGCCGGGCATGCGGTCCACGATCTCGGCGATATGCCAGGTGGCCTCGCGGTGATCGCTGCAGATGAGGATGTCGCCGTCCACCGGCTCGTCGAGATTGCCGAGCTCGGTCGCAGGCACGTGCTGCAGGGCAGCGGCGACTCGGGAGTCCGGCAGCGACGCCTGAACCGAAGCCGCGACCGAGCCCCTGGGCGGGATCAGCGGCACGAACTCGTCGTCCACGCGGGCCAGCGCGTTCGACATCGTCGCCACCACCTTGCCGCGCAAGTGCTCGGCGACGCCCCGAGCTGTGATTGCTGCCGCGTCCCACGGAGTGGCGATCACGACCGTGGGCTCCTCCGCGGCGAGGCTGTTGGCACCGGGGTGGATGCGCAGGTGCCGCTCAGGCCAGCGATCCAGAATATTGTCGACCACTTCCATCGACCGGTACTTCGAACGAGATCCCAGCGTCACTTCACAGCCGATGTCGGCCAACCGGGTCGCCAGCGCCGCGCCGGCTGGGCCGGTGCCGCCGATGATGCCAATGCGGGTCGGCTCGCCGGCACCTGCAGAGGCACCTGCTGCGACCCCATCTACGGTCCCGTTGGGGGTCGCATTTGCTGACACGACCGCCACGGTACGGCGAAGCGCGCCATAGAGCAAAGAGAGGCGGCAATGTGTGCGGACACCAGAGGGGCGCCAGGCACGGCGGTAGCGTCCGGCGGTGGGCAGCGTTGCGGGCTGCCGTGCCGACAAGGAGGCAGCGCCAATGGCCGGCAGCGGAATCGTGGAAGGCAAGAAGCTCCTCATTACTGGGGTGCTGACCGACGCCTCGCTGGCGTTCAACGTGGCCCGGTTGGCCCAGGAGCAGGGCGCGGAGATCGTGCTGACCGGCGCCGGACGGGGCATCCGGCTGACCGAACGGACCGCCCGCAAGCTGCCTACCGCGTGCGATGTGCTGCCGCTCGACGTCACCTCGCCCGACGAGATCTCCGCGGTGCGCGACGACCTGACGCAACGCTGGGGCCGCCTCGACGGGCTGCTGCACTCCATCGGCTTCGCACCCGCGAGCTGTTTGGGCGGGAACTTCCTCGACGCACCGTGGGAGGACGTGTCCACCGCAGTGCACATCTCGGCGTACAGCCTCGCCGGGCTGGCGTCACCGTTGGCGCCCTTGCTGGCCGAGGCGAAGGGCTCGGTGGTGGGCCTGACGTTCGATGCCAGCGTGGCGTGGCCCTACTACGACTGGATGGGCGTTGCGAAGGCTGCCTTCGAATCGACGGCGAGGTACCTGGCGAAGTCGCTCGGACCGCAGGGCATCCGGGTGAATCTGGTCTCGGCCGGGCCCATCCGCACCATGGCGGCCAAGTCGATCCCCGGGTTCACCGACTTCGAGGAGGCGTGGGAAGCCCGCGCTCCGCTGGGCTGGGACATCGGTGACAGCGAACCGGTCGCGCGCAGCACGCTCGCGCTCATGTCGGACTGGTTCGGGAGCACCACCGGCGAGATCCTTCACGTCGACGGCGGCTATCACGCCATCGGCGCCTAACGCCAACCGACACCTCGGCCCGTGGCGAGACCTGAACCTCATCGCTCGATCAGGCTGCTGGTTGTGCCTGCGGCGGCGTGGTGGCGGGCAGTGGTTTCTGTGAGGAGATCGTGGGCAGTGGTTCTTGGGCAGTGGTTCTTGAGAGGTGACTGCGTCTGGTGATTGCGGCGCGGTGTTTGGGCTTGCGTGAGGGCGCCGGGTTCGGGGGATTTGTCGGGTCGGGTGGGATGAGCCGGAAACGGTTGTCACGGACGATGACTTGCCAGTTGTGGTCGTGGATGCGATCGTGGCATGACCAGCAGACGAGCACGAGATTGTCGACTCGTGTCTTGCCGCCGCATTTCCACGGGATGACGTGGTGGGCTTCGCAATCGCCCGGCGGTGCCCCACAGCCGATGCATTTCCCGTCGCGTGCGATTAAGGCGCGGCGCTGCGCCGCGGTGGGCGCCCGGCTCGCGACTGTCTCGTACAGCGGGGTCAGCTTGTCGCCGAAGATCTCCACCCAAACGTCGGAGTTGCAGGCGAGCCGTGCGAGGGTGCTGAGCGGGATCGGTCCGATGCCGCAGATCTCCGCGACACCGCCTGGCTGGCCCGAAAAGGCCGCCAGCTCGGCGGTGCCGTCGGGCTCGCCGGTCAGGGCTGCGAGATCGGCACGCACGATGATCTCCGCCGCTGCTGGCTTGCGACCGATGTGGGCCGGTGGTGCCTCTGCAGCGGGCGCGGGCTCGGAGCGGTTGACGCCGTCGGTCTCGCCAATGCACCCCTGCTCTGGGACACCGGTGCCAGGCAGCGTCAGATGACCTGACTGCGGCGGGTTGTCCGTGAACGGCTGTTGGCCGGTGGGTTCGGTGGGAGCCGCAGTCGAGGGAGTCGCCTTCGGTGCGGCTGGGTTATCTGCGGCGAGGAGCGTTTCAAGTGCGTCGGCCATGCGCTGGTCGCGTGAGCGCACCGCGTTGCCCTTGCCGAGTGCATCTACAGCACCGTCGGCGGCGGTGCCATAGGCCGCGTTGGGGGGTTGAGGCTGGGCACGGCAGAGCTGGGCTTGGCGGTGCTGGGCGCGACGATCTGCTTGGCGGAGCTGTTCGGCGTGGTGACGCAGCCGGTTCTGGATGCGGGCGCCCATCTCGGCGTCGAAGCTGCCGCGCATCTGCACCGAGCCGTCGTCGCCGTTCCAAAAGCGCACATTGCGGTTGCGCCGGTTGCGGCGATGCTGCGCCACCAGATCAGCAGCGTCTTGGTGGCGGGCCGTCCAGCGCTGAGCGGCTTGGGCGAACTCGTCGGCAGGCAGCGTCTTGGCGAGCCCGATCAGCTCGGGATCGCCCTGCACCGCATCGGGACTGGTCTTGCGGGCGGCACGTGCGAGCTTGGCGGCGTTCGCCAAGCTGATCTGCCCCTCGGTGAGCGCGGCGTGCGCATCAGGAATGGAGACCAGCTCTGTGTCGGTGCGCACGTTGCGGGCAGCGTCCGAGCGCGACAGGCCGCTGTGCTCGTGCAACAGCCCCGCGCCGCCGTCGCCGTGGCGTTCGCGCTGCGCAACAACTGCCGCTGCTTTGGCCTCGAGCAACTCGACGCGGCTGCGCAGCTGCTTGGACACACCCAAAGTGCGGCGCAGCAGATCGCTCGGCGCTGTCTCGATGCCGTCGAGCGCAGTGTTGAGGTGTTCGAGCGCCTGCTCTACATGAGAGAACATACGTTCACTCTACTGGATCGGTGTCACAATTAAGCGTTCTCAGCACAAACAAATTATTACAACTATGTTACATATGGTTTCAGTGTGTTTCCATGTTGCACGTAGCCCCCGGAGCTCAGCCAAGACGTGGCCGTGAATCTCTGCACCGACTTGGCCAAGACTTCGCCAATTGGTTCGTCGCCCCAACGGCTTTCCGACATAGCGCACGCCCATCGACGCCTCCGCCAAGTCAGTGGTCAGTCAGAACCTCGCGCAAAGGGGTTTGATGAACGAATTGGGACATCGGGGTCGTCGACCTGCAGCACTGCCGCGACATGCTTCAGGGCTTCTCGGCAAACGGTGCGTACGGCGCAGAGAAAGTCACCGTCATTCCGGATGAAGGCTTCCAAGGTCACTTCGCCATCTGTTGTCGACTCCGCGGTCTCATGACCTGCGCGAGACAGTGGCAAGAATTCGGGCCGTTGGTCGCGCCCCAGCGCGTCGTGGACGGCAGCATCCCATTCGATGAGTGGGACCGCCGTCTCGTCGACCAATTCAGAATATGAGTACTCCGACAGGTCGAGGCGTTCCAGAGTTGGACGCTTGCCGTAGAACTCGAGGAAGCTGCCAGCTCGCGGCCCTTCGGAGCGTCCGAACAGCAATGCGTAAAGGACAGTGAACAACTCGACAATCGCTGAGCGCTCGTCGCACCCCACGAGACGCGCCGCATCGAACAGTTCTGATTGGATGCTTCGAGCCGACCAATCCTCCAACTGGCGCAGCAGCGAGGATGCTACGTAGAGGAACGCCCTCTGCTGATTCGACATTCCATCGAGGACTGTCTTGGCCTCGGCGTCGTCGAGCAACGCAAGCTCGCCGGCGAGGTCGGGGCGACTCTCCATCAGTTTTCGCGCGACTGCTTCCTTGTGAGCGAGCCACTCGGCGTCGGCCTCCGACATATCGACGCCGAGCGAGGCCACGTGGTTCGCAAGCTCGATGTGCGGTTGCTGGGCGAGGCTGACCACCGAATCGAAGGGCGGGCTGACGGCGGGAGGCGTAGGCACCTCGCGTCGGTAGTCGACCTGCGAGATGAAGAAGAGCTGTTGCTGGTTCGGTTCCGCATCGCCCTGGGCTGCGGCCCGCCAAAGCCGCTCGTACTCGACGAAGGCCTTGGTGAGGCCGGCGATGTCGAGAGCGAAATCGATGGCTCGGCGCGGCTGGGTGCGCAGCACGACGTAGCGCAGCAACTCGGGCGGCAGCATCGCTGTCAGCTCCGACGCCGTCATGCCGATGCCCTTCGATGAACTCATCTTGGCCCCGCCGAGCGTGAAGAACTCATAGGGCACGGGCACCGGAACCGGGCACTGCAGCACTTGGCGTGCCAGCGCGGAAGAGACTTCATGTGAGCCGCTGGCAGCCATGTGGTCCTTGCCGGCGCCCTCGATCGAGACGCCGAAGAGCTTCCACTTGGCGGCCCACTCCAGCTTCCACGGCAGCTTGCCGTTCCCGCCGAACGGGCTGATGCGGCCGCTGTGCCCACAGCCCTCGGCCCATGTCACCAGATGGGGCCGGCACTCGTAGGCCACGGTCTCGCCGTCGTAACCGGACGCATAGGTAGTGCCGATGCGGCCGCATGCCTCGCAGATGGGTTGGAACGGCAGCCAATCATCGGAACGCTCGGCGCCGCTGAGCCTGAGGTAGATCTGCCGCACGTCGGCCGCAGCTCGCAGGAACGTGTCGATGATCTCGTCGAGCCTGCCTGCCCGATAGATGTCGCTCATGCGGTAGAACTCGACCTCGACGCCGAGATTGTCGAACTGCCCGGGAGCATCATCGACCGGCGAGTCGGTGGCATCGAACCACTTTCCAGTGAACTCGCCGAAGTACGCCTCAGCCATCGAATCACCACGAAGACCCTCGGGCGGCGGTGCGGCCCACAGCGGCTTGCCCTGGTGCTCGACGAACTGGTCTCCGGTGCCGTGCGGTTTCTCGTCGACGGGATCCATGTCGTCGCAGCCGTACATAAAGGTCGCATTCAGCCCACGCTCGCGGGCTGCGCGCGCCAAGGCGTCGTGAATGAGCACGCCGCGCAGCGAGCCGACATGGGCACGGCCGCTGGGTGTCTTGGAATCGTTGACCACGACCCGCTGAGGGCAGCTGTCGAGCACTCTGTCGATCCATGTCATGGCGTGATGCGCAACAGGCCGCTACGGGTCTGACAACGACCACGGCAGCCTAACTGGGTCACCCTGCTCCGCCGTCTGCGATTTTGCTGTGCGTGCCTTCGTCGGCGGCAGCAGGATCACCGATCAGGCCGCGTAGCAGATCGTCGAGTGCGACCACGCCGAGCGTCCGGCTGTGCTCGTCGACCACGACGGCAAGATGAATGCGTGTGCGCTGCATCCGGCGCAGCGCCTCGTCGAGCGCTGTGTCGGGATCGAAGCGGAGCATCCGGCGAACGAGGCCGCTACCGAGACGCTGGCGAGCCGCAACTCGACGGTCGGCTTCGGCAAGGTCGGGCGCATCCCGCTCGGTCGCCGCTGCCAGGTCGTTGCTGTGGAGCATGCCCCGGACGTCGTCGGGTCCATCGCCGAGCACGACGAGCCGCGAGCGGCCCGTGCGGGTGAACTGCTGCTCGGCCGCTGCGATCGAGTCGGCGAGCCGTACGGCGGCAACATCACCCGCCGGCGCCATGATCTCGCTCACCGTGGTGGCTTCGAAGCGCATCGCCCGCTCGAGCAGCGCCACATCGCCAGCCTCGATGTGGCCTTCAGCGAGCGAGTCGCGAGCCATGAGGCCCAGCTCGGCCGGCGTCGCCGTGTCGGTCAGCTCAGTGGTCGGCTCCACGCGAAGGGCTCGCAGGACCCCGTTCGAGACGGCGAGCAGGGTTCGCACCACGGGTCGGGCGACGATGAGATATGCGGCCATCGGGCGGGCGAGCACGAACAGTGTGCGTTCAGGGCCGATCAACGCCAGGTTCTTGGGGACCATCTCACCGAGCACCATGTGAACGACCGCTACGAGCCCGAGGCCGATTCCGAAGCCGATGGAGTGCAGAACGGCGTCTGGCAGCTCGACGATGCCCCCGATGGCGCTCTCGATGACCGCAGCGATCGCCGGTTCGGTGAGGCGACCGACTGCCAGCGAGCACACGGTGATCCCTAGCTGCGCGCCGCCAAGGGTGGTCAGCACATCGGACTGCATGTGTTGCGCCGCAAGGGCTGCTGATCGTCCCGTTGCGGCTTGGCTGTCCACGACTGCACGCTTCGAGCCGATGAGGCCGAACTCCATCGCGACGAAGCCGCCGTTGAACACGATCAGCACCGCGCCCACCGCTATCGCGAGCGCCGTCACGACGATGCCTCGTTCGAATCGGTGCCTTCGCTGTGCGCGGGGGTTTCGGCGCTGACGGCTACCTCGGCAATGCGCAAGCCGTCGAGTTCGCTCACCGCCAAGCGCCAACCGTTCCAGGAGACCACCGTGCCCACAGACGGGATCTTGCCAAGGCGCTCCAGCACGAATCCGGCCAACGTCTCATAGGGACCTGGGGGTGCGGCCAAGCCGGTGGCCTCTTCCAGCTCATCGAGCGTGGCGGTGCCCGCCAGGGTGATCGGGCGGCCAGGCCGGCGAGGTGTCAGGGCGGGCGGCTCGTCGAACTCGTCGGCAATGTCGCCCACCAGCTCTTCGGCGATGTCCTCGCGCGTCAGGACACCGGCAGTACCGCCGTGCTCGTCCACCACGACGCACAGCCGGCAGTCGGCCTCGGACATATCGGCCAGCACGCCGTCGAGCTTGCGGCTCTCGGCCACCGCAACGACGGGGCGCATGATGGTCTCCACCGGAGTGCGATCTCGCTCGGACGCGTCCACACTGAACACATCGCGTACCTCGGCGATGCCGAGCACGTCGTCGGAACTCGACCCGAGTACGGGGAATCGCGAGTGGCCGCTGCTGCGGGCCAGCTCCACCAGATCGCCGAGAGTTGCGCCGGCTCCAAGGGCCGACATCGCAGTCCGTGGCGTGAGCGCATCGGCGGCGTCCTTGCGGCCCAATCGCAGCGTTCGTACCAGCAGATCGGCCTGCGCGTCGCTCAGGGTGCGCTGGCGCGACGAGCGGACGACGTACTCCAGCTCATCGCGGGTGCGCACGATGCGCAGTTCCTCGGTCGGCTGCAGGCCCAATCCCCGCACGGTGGCGTTGGCGATGCCGTTGAACAGCAGCGTGACGGGGGCGGCGATGACGCCATAGATCCGCAGCACCGGTGCCAACCACATGCTCACCCGAAGCGGACGCGATATAGCCAGGTTCTTGGGTGCCAGTTCGCCGAACACCATTTGGAACACTGCGGCCAGCGCTATCGCAACCACCGCGATGGCGCCGGTCGATGCCACCGTTTCTGCCCAACCGCCCAGCGCCCGTTCGATCAGCTCGCCGATGGTGCCCTCAGCGATGATGCCGAGCACCAATGAAGTGAGGGTGATGCCGAGTTGTGCACCGCCGAGGTGGAAGCTGAGGCGCCGCAGCAGCGCTCGCACGCCACGAGCGCGGAGGCGCCCCTGCGCTGCCAAGACATCGACCTGAGAAGTGTCAACGGCGAGGAGTGAGAACTCCCCCGCCACGAACACGCCGTTCAAGGCAATGAGCACGACGACGAGTGCAAGTCCTGCAATGAGTCCCAGCGTCATGCCGGTGTTGCGCACCCCCGCGTAGCCCAGTGGCTGCGCCCACGGTACCGCCGGGCCGCGGAGAGCTGATTCTGCTCGCGGTCGAACCCGCTGGGTCGCTCTTGTTCGCCTCGCTCACGGGCCGCTCGACCTCCGGTCGTCCCGGTTCGGCAAGCGGGGTCACCGCTAGCCTCGCCGGGATGCGGGTAGCCCCCAGCACTGCGCCCGCGGATCAGCCTGCGCAGCTTGATTCCGATGCCGTCGGCACGCGATCAGCCGATGACGACACCACCCCCACCGATCCTGCAGAAGCGAGTCCAGCCGGCGGGTTCGGCGACGATCTGACCGATGATTGGATCCGGGCTGAACGTTCGCTGAGTTGGATCCGGCGGCTCGGGCCCCTGCTCCGGCGACACCGGATGCGCATTGTCGGTTCGCTCATCGCAGCTATCGCCGCAATGGGCGTGCAGGCCGTCGCACCGCGGGTTGCGGGCTACGCCGTCGATGCAGCGCTGCCGCGCGAGGGGGCGAGCGGGTCTGGTTCGTTGTGGGCGTTCGTCATCGCACTCTTCGCGCTGGGCGTGGCCCGGGGCGTTTTCACCTACGCATACCGCAAGGGTCTGTTCTCGATGGGCTGGCGCGTCGAGTATCAGCTGCGGACAATGCTGTTCTCCCACCTCAGCCGGCTGTCATTCGCGTTCTACGACCGGGTGCAGACCGGTGAGATCATCTCCCGCTCGAACTCCGACATCCGCTCGGTGCAGATGTATCTGGCCTTCGCTCCCATCGTGTCGATGCAGCTGCTGACCTTCGTGGTGGCAATCTCGCTGATGGCGTGGATCAGTCTCACGCTCACTGCCATCACGATGCTGGCGATGCCAGCCGTCTACGCGCTCGGCCAGCGGTTGCGGCGGATCATGTTCCCGCTGTCGTGGATCATCCAGTCCCGCAATGCCGAGGTCGCGACCGTGACCCACGAGACCGTCAGCGGGGTGCGTGTCGTCAAGGCATTCGCGGCCGAGGCCCGGCAGGTGGAAGAAATGGCTCAGGCGGCGCAACGGCTGCGCTGGGCCAACATGCTCCAGCACAACACCCGGGCGCACTACACGCCGGTCATCGAGAACCTTCCTCGCCTGGCATTGGCGATGGTGCTGCTGGTGGGCGGGCACCAGATCATCAACGGCTCGCTCACCGTGGGCGACTTGGTCACTTTCAATCTGTACATCCTGCTGCTGCAGGCGCCGTTCCGATTCATCGGGATGCTGTTCATCTTCGGTCAGCGGGCCAAGGCTTCCTCTGAACGCATCTTCGAGGTGCTCGACGAGCCGGTGCTGGTCGCAGACCGACCCGGTGCGATCGACCTGCCTCAGCGGCGGGGTGACGACGATGCCCCCGCAGGCCAGGAGGTGAGCTTCGACGGTGTTCGATTCGCCTACGGCACCGAGACCATCGGCGGTGTGGCGGGAGCCTCGAGCGCGGAACGCGACGCACCACCGGTCTTCGATGGACTCGACTTGCACATCGGCGCCGGCGAGCGCGTCGCAGTGGTCGGGCGCACCGGCTGCGGCAAGACAACTCTCGTCCGCCTTCTGATGCGCTTCTATGACATCGGCAACGGCAGGATCGCCGTCGGCGGCCACGATGTAACCGATGTGACGGCCGACAGCCTGCGCCGCGCCGTGGGCCTCGTTCCCGACGAGCCATTCCTGTTCTCCGCCAGCATCCACGACAACATCGCCTACGCCCGTCCTGATGCCGAGCGGCCAGATGTGATTGCAGCCGCAGCCGCTGCGCAGGCTCATGAATTCATCAGCGAGCTCGACGAGGGCTACGACACGGTGGTCGGCGAGCGCGGGTACGACCTCTCAGGCGGTCAGCGCCAGCGCATCGCGATTGCCCGGGCATTCTTGGCCGACCCGGCAGTGCTGATCCTCGACGACGCCACCAGCTCGATCGACGTGGCGCACGAGGAGAAGATCCACGAAGCGCTCACCGAGCTGCTGAAAGACCGCACGACCATCGTCATCGCCCACCGGCTGTCCACGATCAGTCTGGCTGACCGGGTGATCCTGCTCGCCGACGGGCGGGTGGCAGCCGATGGCACTCACGCCGAGCTGCTCGCCACCGAACCCCTCTACGCAGAGGTGCTGGCAGCAGGAGACGAGTCACAGACCACCGGCCAATCCGAAGCGGACGGCTGTAGCGCGCACGAAGGCAGCAGAACATGGTGATGGTCGGTGGCCCCGGCCACATGGGTCCTACCGCGACGCAGGCCAGCGCTGCGGCGGGCCTTCCGTTCGCCGGGGTGCCATCGGAGCTGCAGGAGGGGGCCGAAAAGCTGCTGTCGCTCGAGCCCGATCACCCCGAGCCGCGCGTCAATTTCGACCCTGTGACCGAACGCGCCGAGGGCGGGCGGGGGCGCCCATTCGGCCTCCGGGACATGCTGATGCCGCACCGGTGGGGCATCGCTGCAGCGCTGCTGATGCTGTGTGCCGAGACGGTCGCGATGCTGGCAGGGCCCGTGCTGGTGCAACAGGGCATCGATCGCGGCATCGTGGCAGGCGATCGCTACACGCTCAACATGGTCGTGCTTGTCTTCGGGGGCGTTGTGGCGGCAAGCATCGTGCTGAGCCACGTGCGCCAACGTCTGAACGGACGCATCTCCGAGCAGATGATGTACGACCTGCGACTGCGCTTGTTCAGCCACTACCAGCGCTTGTCGCTGGACTGGTACACGACCGCCAAATCGGGTGTGCTGCTCAGCCGCATGACCTCCGACGTGGAATATGTGGCGCTGCTCGTCAACGAGGGCTTCGTGAACTTGCTGATCCAAGTGCTCACGGTGGGCGTCGTGACCGTGGTGTTGTTCACCTACGACCCGGTGCTGGCAGTGGTGCTGCTCGTGGGCATCGTTCCGCCGCTCACCGCGCTGACACTGTGGTTTCGTACACGCAGCGAGGCTGGCTACAGCGAGATCCGCGACCGCATTGCAGACGTGCTGGCCGACCTCTCGGAGAACCTGGCTGGAATCCGAGTGATTGCTGCGACGGGGCGGCGTGCGGCGAATGTGCTCCGACATCGCAAGGTGACCGCCCGCTACCGCGACGCCAACCTGTCGATGTCCAAAGCACAGGCGATCTATGGCCCGGGCACCGAGGCGATCGGCATTGCGGCGCAGGGGCTGGTGCTGGCCGTCGGCGGAACGATGGTGCTGCGAGGCAGCCTGGAGATTGGAGTGCTGGCGGCGTTCGTCCTGTTCGTGACCCAGTTCTTTGCCCCGATCCAGCAGCTCGCGCAGCTGTACAGCACCTACCAGCAGGGCCAATCGGGCCTGCGCAAGATCAGTCAGGTCCTGGCGACGCAGCCGACCGTGCGCCAGCGGGTCGATGCCATCGAATTGCCGCCGATCGAGGGACACATACGGCTCGAGGGCGTTTCGTTTGCCTATGACGATGAGGCGGCCACGTCTGGCGAGAACGGCGATGGGACCGACGGCACTACGAAGGTGCCGGCGGGACACTTCGGCGCATCCTTCGACCCGATGGCGATGCCTGAGGGGCTGGGCAATGGCACCCGGATCGGTCACGGCGGCACCACAGATGGTGACGAGCCCTTCGAGGATGACCCTCCGGAGGTGCTGAGCGGCGTCAGCCTGGAGATCCGGCCTGGCGAGACCTTCGCCTTGGTGGGGCCGACGGGTGCAGGCAAGAGCACGATCGCGAAGCTGATCATCCGCTTCTACGACCCGACCGAGGGTCGGGTCACGATCGACGGCTGGGACCTGCGGGACATCACGTTGGCGTCGCTGCGCAACCAGCTGGGCGTGGTGCCTCAGGAGCCCTTCCTGTTCCACGGCACCATCCGGGACAACGTCGCGTTCGGTTTGCGTCACCGAGGCGGCACTTCCGCCGGCGAACAGCTGGACGCCGACATCGATGCGGCGCTCGACCTGGTGGGGCTGCGCAGGTTGATCGACAGCCTTCCCGACGGAGCCGACACCCAGGTGCATGAGCGGGGTGTGTCGCTATCAGCCGGCGAGCGGCAGCTGCTAGCGCTGGCTCGGGCGTTCGTGGCGCGGCCTAGGGTGATCGTGCTCGATGAGGCCACCTCCAGCGTCGACCTCAGCACCGAAGCCGAGATCGAAGGCGCGCTGGACCTGCTGTTGGAAGGCCGGACTGCGGTTCTGATCGCACACCGGCTGGCAACGGCCATGCGGGCCGACCGCATCGCCGTCATCGACGAGGGCGGTGTCGTCGAGCTGGGCACTCACGACGAACTGGTCGCGCTCGGCGGCCGTTACGCGCAGATGTACGCCACGTGGGTGTCCCACGCTGGCGAGGGCCGCCGCGACGACTCATGAACGACGGCGTGGAGCGGCCGGTGCCATCGTGCGACAGCCCGGTGCCGGCTGTCTCGGTTCGAGGGGTGTCGGTCGTCTACGACGGCAACACGGTGCTCGGGCCGCTCGATTGGGACATCGCTCCGCACGAGCGTTGGATCGTGCTCGGGCCGAACGGGTCAGGCAAGACGAGCCTCATCAAGATCCTGTCGCTGTACCGCTTCCCCACCACCGGCACGGTGGAAGTGCTCGGCGAGCGGTGGGGTGCAGTCGACGTGCGCGAGCACCGGCGTCGGATCGGGCTTGCGAGTTCGTCGCTGCGGGATCAGTTCCGGCCGAACATCTGCGCAGCGGACATCGTGATGACGGCCCGTTACGCGGCACTGGAAACTTGGTGGCACACCTACACCGATGCCGACCGGGCAGCAGCGCTGGCGTGCCTCAAGCGGGTGGATGCAGGCCAGCTGGCCGAGCGCGCGTTCGCCACGCTGTCGTCGGGCGAGCAGCAGCGGGTGCAGTTGGCCCGCACGCTCATGAGTCGTCCGGAGCTGTTGCTGCTCGACGAGCCGACCGCCGGGCTGGACTTGGCGGGTCGGGAGCAACTGGTGGCCAGCCTGGAGTCGCTTGCCGCCGATCCGCAGACTCCCGCAACCGTGCTCGTAACGCACCACACCGACGAGATCCCTCCGTCGTTCACCCATGGGTTGCTGTTGCGAGACGGAGTGCCGCTGGCGTGCGGCCCGTTGGGTGAGGTGCTCAACGCGGAGTCGCTGTCAGAGTGCTTCTCGCACAAGCTGCGGCTCGAGCGGCGCGACGGCCGTTGGCTTTCCTGGGCCGCGAACTAGATCCCAACCCGCAGGCAATGACGTCGGTCCGGGCGAGTCGGGACCCTTCGCCACCGACTCCGGCTGAGAACGCTCGTGCCCGGGCCTGCGAGACTGACGAAATGGGCGAGCACAGCAACACAACGATGGGCGCCGCTGCCAGCGAGATCGAGGCGCGGATCACCGGCTACTTCGAAGCCTGTACCTCTGGCGATGCTGAGGCCGTGGCAGGGCACTTCAGCGAGAACGCCGTCGTCTACGACACGAATCACGCACCGGTACAGGGAGCCGCCACGATCGGGCGGTTCTGGGCACGCATCGCCTCGAAGTGGCGAGGCGCATCGTGGAACTGCGAGCGGCTCGTGACCGACGGTGACACCGCAGCGATCGAATGGAGGATGACCGGAACGATCGCCGGGCCCGCTGGCCGGCGGGACAACGACGTGCCGTTTGCGGTGCGCGGCAGCGAGCACTACGACTTCGACCTGAGCAGCGACTCGGGCGAGCGACTGATCGCTGAGATCCGCCAGTACTGGACGTTTGATCTCGAACACCCATCCAGCGAATTGGTCGACTATCCCTACGGCGAGCTTGGACGGCTCGGCGGCTGACGGCCTCTTGGGACCCACGTTGCCGCACAGCGACACCAGCAGCGCTTCAGGCGACGACCTGCACCTGATCTATCCCGATCCGCAGTTCGCCGAACGCAGCGCCGCGGCGGGTGCGCTGCGACGGCTGGCACATGCCTTCGTGCGGCACCGCACCGACCCCGAGACGTTGGCCGAGATCACCGCATGGGCCGACGCGACCGCCGAGCGGCTCGAGGCTGCCTCGGATCCTGTCCCCCGCCCGGAGGACTACTTCGCCCGCCGCTATGTCGACCCGAGACCGTCCGATGGCTCCGAGGTCATGGCGTTTGGCGACCGCGCATTCAGCGGTCCGGCCAATCCCACCGCCATGGAGGTCCACATGCGTCGCCACGGCGAGGGCGTGCGCGCAACCGTGAGCTTCGGCGCCGCGTTCGAGAGTGCCCCGGGTCGGGTGCACGGCGGGGCGGTGTGCGCCGTCGTCGACGATGTGCTCGGCTACCTGATGGTCTGCTTGGGGATCGCCGCGTACACGGCGCGTCTCGAGATCGACTATCGAGGCGGCGTCCCGATCGATGAGCCGGTGATCTATGAAGCCCGCGAGACCAGGCGTGACGGCCGAAAGTCGCACGTCAAGTTGGCAGTGCGCGCAGGCAACGCGCCGCCGGACGCTCCCCCGCTCATCGAGGCTGCCGGCCTGTTCGTGATCGTGACGGCAGATCAGCTCGGCAGTTGAGGCTCACGCAGGATGAGGTGCTCCAGCGGCTCGCCGATGTGCGCCCGGCCCGACGGGAGCTCCCCCGGCCCGGCGTCGACATCCCACACCATGACGTCATTGTCGAGCGTGTACAGCAGGAACCGGCTGTCGGGTGCCCAAGCCATAGACCCGAGGTCGACACCGATCTCGGGGGAATGACGGCCCCATTTCTCATCGAGATCGACGACCACCACACCTGCCGGCATGCCGGTGCCGTGCCGAAGCCGTATAGCGATGCGGTTGCCGTCAGGAGACATCAACCCCTGCTCGCTCCAACGGTCCGGCCGCGCCGCGAGCAGCTCTGCCGGCAATTCCACTCTGCGCTCGTCGATCGCCCCGGTGACAATCGGGTAACCCTCGCAGAACGTCTTGCAGTCGGAAGCCATCTCGTCCTGGTCGTCACGCTCGCCGAAGCGGCCTGACGCCTCCGCACAGATGTCGGTACACCATTCGTCGCGACGATCTGCACCCACACTGGCACTGAAGGCGGTGTCGGTGATCTGACAGCCGTGCGCCTCGCACTGCAGCCGCACGACATGACCGTCGCCGACAGCGAGCACCCGACCAGCGCCCAGCCGGAGCGCCGAGTTTCGTCCGTCGAGCGCCATGACACTGCCTGCCATGGACACGACGACGTGGTCGCCGAGAGCGCCATGCACGATCGCCTCGTTGGGCATTTGCACCGCTGAGCGGAAGACGCCGTCGGGGCCGATCACTCGGGCGAAGAGATGCTCGGTACCGCGCACCACGGCGACGATCCCCGGTGGGCTGTAGGCGGGCAGAACCTCGGTCACGTCTTCAGCGATGACGACAGTGTCTCCGCTCTGGGGATCTACTCGCATCACGTTGCGTCCGATGCCCACAGCGATCGCTCCGTCGAGATCAACCAGCGTGTGCGGCAACCCGGGCAGCGGCACGTAGCTCGCCGCTCCGGTCAGCAGGTCGAGTTGATACAGGAAACCGCGAATGTTGCCCGTGGGATCGCCGGCCAGCGTGGCAATCATCTCCGCAACGGGCCGCGCGGGCGGCAGATCGCCCACGGGCGTGTCGAGCGCCGTCGGTGGGGGAAGCGTTGTGCGTGGCGGTTGCGATGGGGCCGCCGTCGTGGTGGTCGCCGGGGGCTCGGACGTGGTGGTCGCACCAGCTTCGACGGCATCGGGCTCGCCACCTCCGCTGCGCACCCACGCCACAATCAGCGCAGCGACAGCCAATGCCGCGACCAGCGCCACCAACGCAAACAAACGCGGAGGCGTTGACGACGGCTGCCGCTCGATCACAGATTCCTGCACACCGGCGAAGTCGGCTCCGCCTTCGGGCAGGATCTCCAGTCCCCGTGGCGGCTCAGGAATGCTCACCGCTTCACATTCTGCGCCGCATGCTGCGCCCCCGCGCCCCAACGTCGGTAGCCCGAGGGCGAATTGCTACCAAGAAGTGGCGTTCTGGGGAAGTTCCCGGAAGGGTGTGGCTGGATCGGGACCGGGCTCCCTGGGGAGTCCCAGCACCCGCTCGCCCAAGATGTTTCGCTGGATCTCGTCGGTGCCGCCGTAGATCGACGGCGCCGGTGAGAAGACCGTCATCTCCTGCAGCACGCCGTCGGTTGCCGCGTCGGCCCCCCACAACGTCATATCTGCGCCGAGGATGGTGCTGGCGAGCGACCGGGCCCGACGCAGGGCGGTCGTCATGCGCAGCTTCGCCAGGTTGCCTTCGCCGCCGGTGCGCTGAGATCGCTGTCGCCCGCGCATTGCCGACAGCCGCATCACCTCGAGATCGGTGTGCAGAGCCGCGAGCTCCTGTCGCACGACTGGGTCCGCGGCACGGCCACGCTGGCGTGCCTCGGAGGTGAGCTGTCCCAGCGTTCCGGGACCCACACCGCCTGCGGCGAGCGGCAGACGCTTGCCGCGGAAGGCTCCCGCCGGTTCGTCCAAATGTCCTGCAATCGATCCAGGGTGTGCGGCTGCATACGCAAGGCCATGGCTGCCACCGATGCTTGCTCGCTCGACGGCCAGCGTGGTGTTGGTGACGCGCCAGCCGTCGTTGAGCTCGCCGATGATGTTGGCGTGGGGCACCCGTGCCCCGTCGATGAACACCTCGTTGAACAACGACCGGCCGGTCATCTCGCGCAAGGGCCGGACTTCGACGCCTTCGGCGGCCATGTCGAAGGCGAACCATGTGAGCCCGCGGTGTTTGGGCGACTCGGGATCGGTACGAGCAACGAGCATCCCCAGGTCCGCGTGCTCGCCTTCGGAGGTCCACACCTTCTGGCCGCTGACGTTCCACTCATCGCCGTCGCGAACCGCCTTGGTTTGGAGTCCGGCGAGGTCGCTGCCGGCTCCAGGCTCGGAGAACAGCTGGCACCACGAGTCGGTCCCATTGAGGATGTTCGGCACAAATCGCTCAATTTGGTCAGGCGTCCCGTGCTCAAGAATCGTCGGGGCGGCAAGCAGCATGCCCAGCCCTGCCGGTGAGCCGATGGCACCTGCGGCGCGAACGGCTTCGACCAGCACACGTGTCTCGCTGCGGCCCCAGCCTCGGCCGTAGGGCTCACCGAGGGTGGGGTTCGACAGTCCGGCGGACGCGAGCCGCTGCCACCATTCCCGCACGCTGATGTCGGGATCCCAGTTGTTCGCTAGCCATGCGTCGAGCTCAGCCCTGAGATCGCCACCCGAGGTCGCGCCAACCGTTGCCTGCCGCTCGCTCATGGCGCCGAACACTACCGTCGGCCCTTGCTCAGGCTTCCTGTGCAAATCGCAGGCTGTATCTCAGGCTTCCTCGGCGAAGCGAAGGCCGTGTCTCACACTTCCTCAACGAATCTCAGGAAGATGGCGGTAGTAGGAGCGAAGAACAGCCGCCAGGCCTGCATGATCCCGCCGTTGGGACCGCAGATCATCCGCGTCTGGGATCCCGCAGGCAGTTCCACGACGACTCTGGGGCTGAAGATCCACAGCAGCTGCAGCTTCAGCGTGTAACTGCCGGGCCGCAAGAGGTAGCTCTCGGTCTTGTTGTCGCGGATCTGTCCGACTCGCTGGCCCTCGATGACGACCTGGTAGCTGCGGATGGTGTCGCGGTAGTGATGAATGCGCTCCAGCACCAGCTCAGCAGTTGCCCCCTCAGCCGCGTCGGACTGATCGTCGCCTGACGCATCAGCCTCAGCGGCCTCGGGAATGCCCATCGGCCCCCTGGGGGCCTTGGCGTTGTGGTCGGCCATGGCCCGACGAGCCCGCTCCCACACCGACGGGCGGCGAGACCGGTCGTCACCGGAGGCGGGATCGGGGGCCGGCGCGGCCCCATCTCCCTCAACCATCGGAATCCCCGCGTGGCGGCATCGCTGCGAACGTACTTCCCGCCATCTCCGGAGGCCAGCCCTCGCCGGTCAGCATCGCCTCCACGACAACCGCGACGCCATCGGATTCGTTGCTGGGCGCGACAACATCGGCCACGGCACGCACCTCGGGCGGAGCATTGGACATTGCGACCGAGCGACCCGCCCAGCGCAGCATGTCAATGTCGTTCAACCCGTCGCCGAATGCCACGACGTCGGCCGGTTTGATGCCGTAGCGCTGGCACACAATCTCCAGCCCGGTCGACTTGTTCACCCCGGCGGCGGCAATCTCGGCGAGGTCGAGGCCCGACGGTCGGATCTCGGTGCCCAGCGGCATCTCCGGTGCCAGCTCGCCAACGGCGGTCATCATCTCGGTGCCCGGCGTTTCGACCAACCACGTCAGCACGGGTCCGTCGACGGCAGCAATGGCGTCGTCCACTCGGTCGATCCGCAGATCGGCCGCAAGCCCAGCCGGCATGTCTGGCACGAAGTTGTGCTCCCACAGGTGCCGACCATCGGCCATGTCAAGCCCAAATCGCACATCGGGCAGGAGCTTGCGAGCGATTTCCGCGGCCTCGATGGCCTCGGAATGGGTCATGGAGCGATCGGCCACCTGCTCTGATGCCCGGGCGTCCATCACCACTGCGCCGTTGAGGCAGACGGCGTACGACATCCCGCGAGCGCACCGCGCCAGCGGCTCGACCTGGGGCCAGGGACGGCCGGTCGCGATCACGGTCATAACACCGGCGGCGTCCAGCGCGTCCAGCGCATCGACCGTCCGAAGAGTCGGCATGCCGCTGCGACCGATCAGTGTGCCGTCGATGTCGAATGCCGCCAGCCGCGGCAAGCCCGCCCGTGGGATCATCGCGCTGTTGCGGGGTGCACTGGTCATGACCTGCACGGTAGAGGGCGGGTGTGACGGTCATGCTGTTTGGGCCAGTGGTTCGGGCCTGGGTGTGACCCTCGGTGTGACGGGCTCGGTGCCTTGTTGCTGATCTGTCGGCTTGGTGCCCGGGCTGCTGGCCCGCACCGACCGGTCGGACGGTCTGCGGTTGGTCTCAGTCCAGGAATTCAGCAGTGGCAGTAGCGGTTTGCAGCAGGCGGTCCGACTCGCCGGCTGTCTCGAAGATCCGGGTGCGACTGGTCACCACATGTCCGGTTCGGGCCAATATCTCACCGTCGACGCGAAACGGTCCGCCACGAGCCGGCGCCAGGTAGTGCATGTCTGCGAACACGCAACGCGACGGGCGCTCTCCCCCGTCGCTGAGCCCAGCCAGATGTGTCGCCATGACCTCGGCAACCACGATCGAAGCCCCGCCTTGCAACGAGCCGAACGAGTTGCGGATGCGGTTGTGCATCGGCAGCTCGATGCGCGGCTCTCCGGGCACCGGCGAGATGCGCAAGTAGTCGTCCAGCGGCGGACGGGGGTTCACCTCGTGATCTTCCCGGTAGTGGACGGTGTTGTCTCGTGCCGTCGAATCCACCACCGGCGTGTCGTCGCGGCGGGGCAGTCGTGCGTACGTACACGTCGAGCGTGCGATTTCCGTTCCGGCCTCGTCGGTTACCGAGGTCTCGGTGACCACCTGGTTGCGTCCTATTCGCAGCGGCGAGCACCGGGCGGTCACCACCGAACCCTGTGCCCGTGCTGCAAGCACCGTTGACAGGTGCAGCGTGGCGGACCAGTCCGGAGACACCACGAGGACGGCGTGGTGTCCGGCCACCGAATCCACCAATGTGGCGACGGCACCGAGCCGCAGCCAGCCCCCCTCGGCCAGCGGACCGTCGGCCAGATCGTCCAAGATGGGCATCGTCGCGGTCAGCGAACCGTCGGACGTCATCTGGTGGCTGAGACGCAGATGTCGCAGGATGTGGTTCTGAGGCGGGTAGCGGACCGGCTGCTCGCTCCCTGGGTCGGCGGCCGAACCACCACCGTCATATGGCTGATCGCCGGGCTGACCAGTGCGGGCTGGCCGGCCCGAAGGTGACGCCGCTGCTGCGCTCATGCGGCACGCTCGTCAGCGAGATTGCGCAGAGCGTCCCACAGCTGCCTTGCCGCATCGGCCAATTCGTCGGTGCCGCCACCGTTACCAATCACGAAGTTCGACGCTTCGCGCCGTTGGTCATCGGTGGCTTGAGAGGCCAAGCGGGCCTTGGCGTCGTCGGCTGTCATGCCGCGGCCCGTAAGTCGTTGCAGTCGTACATCGGGCGGCGCTTCGACCGTCACCACCACTTCATAGGGAAACCGAGTGTCGCGGCCCAATGTGCTCTCCACCAACACCGCCATGTCAAGCACGACGACATCAGCTACGCCTTTTGCCGCAATCGTCTCGATCCGCTCGTCAAGGAGGTCGTTGATGGCGGGGTGGCTGATCTCGTTGAGAGCGGCGAGCTCCGAAGGATCGTTGAACACGATCGCTGCGAGCGCCGGCCGGTCGATGCCTCCATCAGGTCCGCGCAGGTGGTCGCCGAATCGCTCGACTACAGGTTCGACCGCCGATCCCCCTGGGGCGATGATCTCGCGGCCCAGGCCGTCCACGTCCACGACAGCGGCTCCGTGGAAGGAAAGCAATTCCGCGACGGTGCTCTTGCCCGCGCCGATCCCCCCAGTCAGCCCGACGATCAGCACAGCGACCCCCTGGGAGCGACGATCAGCACAGCGACCCCCTGGGAGCGACAATCAGCACAGCGACCCGGCGGCCGGGGCTAGGCCGTGCGGCGGTTCGCTGCGTCGGTCGGAGGACCGGCAAAGGCCTGCGCAATATCCATCCAGCCCACCGCTAGGGGACCTTGGATCTCAAGATCGGTCTCGGAGTGGTGGCGGCGCTGGGTGGCCACCAAGCAGAACTGACAGGCGTCGCCGCTCACCTTGTCGGCAGCGTCTTGCGGCCCCCAGGTCCACACAGCCCCACTCGGGGCATCAAGTTCTACACGTACCGGTCCGGCGGGCACCTCGAGACCGCGGTTCATGTAACTCCAGCCGCGGGTGCTGACCCCGATGTGGGCGACGTGTCGCAGCCGATCGGTGCGGGGCAGCTCCCGGCCGTGGGTGTCGGCGATGTCGTGCCCGTGCGACCACGTCTCCATGAGCCGAGCGGTGACAAACGACAGGGCGCCCATCGAGGGGCCGAACCACGGAATCCGGTCCTTGGGGTCCAGCGGCCGAACTGCCGCCACCATCTTGGCTCGCTCCGTGCACAGCCAGTCCCAGATCTGCGCACCGGACATGGAAGCAAAGTCGATTCCCGCTGCCGTGTGCAGGTCCATCTCGCCCCGTGCGGCGGCGGCCGTGAAGCCACCAAAGCCCTCGGGATCGACGACGGCGACTGTCGCCACCCAATCGGTCATGCCCAGATGCACCATCGTCTCGCGGCTGTCCCATCCCTCCGCTGGCGTGGGCAGGCGCCATTGCTTTTCGCTGATGTCGGTGACCACGTCGCCGAGCGCTTCGGTCTCAGCTTGAAGGTCGTCGCAGATCCCGTCCATGACGGTGGACCCTACCCGCGCCCCTCAGTGTGATTCTGGGGTGCCAGGGACCTGCGCCGGGGCGATGCGCAGCGGCAGATGAGTAACTTGCACTCGATGAGCGGCACAACCAACAGTGGCCACGGGCCGCGGTCCGACGAGGGCGTGCTGTGGCGGCCAGATACGCAGCGGCGTCGCTCAACGCAGCTCTGGCGCTTCGCTGCCGACGTCGGTCTTGGGCTCGACCAGCACACCTACCGGGAGCTGCACGAATGGTCGGTTCGACAACCTGGCGAGTTCTGGCGGGCGGTGTGGAACTTCAGCGACGGCATCGGCGAGCTGGGCCCAGAGTTCTTGAGCAGTGAAGTGTTCTTGAGCAGTGAAGCTGGCGGCGGCGCTCCGGAGCCCCGGCCGGGTCTCGAGTTCTTCACCGGATCGAACCTGAACATTGCCGAGAACTACTTGAGGCCGACTGCTTCGGGGGGGCCTGCTGCGGACGACACTGCTCTCGTGCTCATCGGCGAGGACGTCGTAGAGACAACGATGACGCACGGTGAACTCCGGGCGGAAGTGGCGGCCTGCCAGCGGGCGCTGGCCGCCGACGGCGTCGGCGTGGGCGACCGGGTGGCCACCATGCTTCCCAACGGCCCCGAGGCGGTCATCGTGTTCCTGGCGACAGCATCGTTGGGCGCCGTGTATTCGTCGGTCAGTCCCGACTTCGGCATCGACGGCGTGCTGGACCGCTTCGGTCAGATCGCCCCGGCCGTGCTGGTCGCTGTCGATGGCTACTACTACAACGGCATCCGGCATCGCACCACCGCCAAGGCAGCCGAAGTGGCCGCCAGCCTGGCGAGTGCCGGCGCGCCGCTTCGCCGGCTCGTGATCGCGCCGTACGACCGCTCCGCCGGTGTCGAGCGCGACGCCGCTGGAACTCATGCATCCACGGAGTGGTCGGCCTGGCTGGAGCCGCACACGTCGGCAACCGGCGACAACCTCACGTTCAGCCGGCTCGGATTCGACCAGCCGGTGTGCATCCTGTACTCGTCGGGAACCACCGGAAAGCCGAAGTGCATCGTCCATCGGGCCGGCGGCGCCCTGCTCAAGCTGTGGAGCGAGCAGCGCCTGCACTTCGATGTCCACCCCGGCGACCGGGTGATGTACTTCACGACCACGGGCTGGATGATGTGGAACTGGCTCGTAGCCGGGCTGGCCAGCAGGGCATCGCTCGTGCTGTACGACGGATCGCCGTTCCACCCGGGCCCGGCCCGGCTCTTCGATGTGGCAGACGACTGGGGCGTGACGCTGTTCGGCGTCAGCGCCAAGTTCATCGAGGGAGCCATAAAAGCGGGTCTGCGACCGGCGCAGACCCATGCGCTCGACACTGTGCGCGCCATTGCATCAACGGGCTCGCCGCTTGCGCCCGAGGGGTTCGACTGGGTGTACGAGCAGGTGAAAGCCGACGTTCATCTGGCGTCCTTCTCCGGAGGCACCGACATCTGCGGCGGCTTCGTGATCGGTGACCCCACGGGCCCGGTTCGCCGCGGCGAGATTCAGGTGCCGGCGCTCGGCCTGGAGGTCGACGTGGCTGACGCCGACGGCGCCTCGCTCAGTGCCGGGACGCAGGGCGAGCTGGTGTGCCGAAATGCATTTGTGTCCATGCCGCTGCACTTCTGGGACGACCCTGACGACATGCGCTACCGATCTGCGTACTTCGAGCGCTTCGCGGGTGTGTGGCATCACGGCGACTTTGCCGAGTGGACGCCGAGCGGCGGGATGATCATCAGCGGGCGATCGGACGCCACGCTGAATCCCGGCGGCGTGCGCATCGGCACCGCGGAGATCTACCGTCAGGTCGACCGGATCGACGAGGTGCTCGAGAGCGTGGTCATCGGTCAGCGGGTGACTGCCCCCGACGGATCGACGACCAGCACCGACACCAGGGTCGTGCTGTTTGTGAAGCTGCGCGAAGGGCTGACGCTCGACGATGAGCTCACCGGCAAGATCCGCTCCCAGATTCGCTCTGGAGCGTCGCCCCGGCACGTGCCGGCGGTGATCGCCCAAGTTCCCGCCATTCCCCGCACGCGGTCAGGAAAGCTGGTGGAGCTCGCCGTTCGGGATGTCATCGAAGGCCAACCCATTGCAAACATCGAGGCCATCGACGACCCTGATGCGCTAGCCCACTTCGCCAGCCATCCCGCTTTAGAGCCATAAGAGCCTCAGCGGATAGGCGGCGATGCCCGGCAGCCCCGACGGCCTGGACTTTGCGCAGAAATGCCGCCACAGACGGCAAAATTGCACAAAGAAGGCGTGACAGCAACTTTCCGAGACGTCAGCTATCCGCGCGGCCTCCAAGGGCAGGGACATGATCATGGGAACGCGGGACACTCCTTTGAAAGTCGGCGCCATGCCGAATCGATCGCGATGCCGCCGCGGCGCGCCGCTTGCTAGAACAGTGATTCGTCGGTGCGGCGAAGTCCTTCGATGACGAGCACCGAAGCGGCCGTTGCTGCCATGAGCACCACCGCGAGCGCCATCGCCTGACCGCGCAGGCTCTCCCCCGGCGTACCGAGCAGGCGGAACAGCGCCAGCGGTGCGGTCAGCGTGTCGGGTCGCCGCGGCAAGAACGCCGTCGCACCGAACTCACCGAGCGACACGGCGAATGCGAACGCCGCACCGACCGCAACCGCGCGTGACGCGATCGGCACGTCAACCTCTCGGCGCGTTCGCATCGGGGACGCGCCGAGCACCGAGGCCGCCTCCCGCAGCCGATTGTCGATTGATCGCAGCGTCGGCACCAACGTCCGGACGACGAAGGGCATCCCCACCAAGGCGTGCGCGACAGGAATGATCCACCACGCTGTACGGAACTCCAACGGCGGGGTGTCCAGCGCCAGCAGCATGCCGAGTCCCACCGTGACCGCCGACACCCCCAGCGGCAGCGTCAACCCGACATCGAACAGTCGCCGCAGCCACGTCGCGCCCCGTGCGACGGCCACAGCGCGGGCGCGGCCCCCAACGACGACGATCGACGCGAGTGCGCCCACGACTGAGGCGATCACCGTCGCCATCGCCGCGAATCCCAGCGAGTGCGCCAGGGCAGCGAGCGCGGTCGCCGGCAGCATCTGCACCCGTTCGGCGAGCGCCGTGAAGTTGGCAACTCCGTAGCCGTTGCCGGTCGCAAAGGCCCGCTCAACCAATGTGCCGATCGGCACGCCGAGCAGAAGCAACGCCACGACGCCATTGACGGCGATCACCCCGCGGCGACGGCGGGGTGCCGTGCGTCCAGGCGCCCGGCGGGCAACTGCTCGTCGCCGTTCGGCCATGCCCGCCAGCGTGACCAGTGCCGCCACAGCGACAAGCTGGCAGAGCGCCAGCGCCGATGCCGTAGCAAAGTCGAGCCGCGTGATGGCGTACCGGTAGATCTCTGTCTCGACCGTGGCGCGTGCCGGGCCGCCGAGGATCAGGATCACCCCGAACGAGGTGAATGAGAACAGGAACGTGACAGCCGCCGATGCCGCGACTGCGGGCCGCAGCAGCGGCCAGGTGACGTACCGGAAGGTACGCACCGGCGTGGCGCCGAGAACGGCCGCCGCGTCGGTGTTGCGGCCGTCCAGGCCAGCCCACCATGAGCCCACGGTCCGTACCACCACGGCGTAGTTGAAGAAGACGTGAGCGGCAAGGATCGCCCACACGGTGTGTCGCAGCGACAGCGTTCCTTCATCGAGACCGAACCGGTCGAAGGTTGCCTCGAAGGCGCCGGCCACGACCACCGTCGGCAGCACGAACGGCACGGTGATGACGGCTCGGACAATCCGCCGCGCCCTCGGCCGCAAGCGCGCCAGCGCTGCCGCGGCAGGAATCCCGACAGCAAGGGTGAGCACAGTCGAGGCGACGGCCTGCCAGACCGTGAACCACAGCACGCCGCGAATCGCCGAGCGCCCCAGCAGATCCCCGAGGCCACTGAGTCCGTCCGCGACAACGGTGAGGACCGGGTAGGCAAAGAACACCCCCACGAATGCGAGGGGTGCGGCAGCGGCGACTGTCCAACCGAGAGCCGGTGCTGCGGATCGCCGCCTCAGCGACCGGGCCACTGTCACATCTCTCTGAGAGGGCGGCGCGCTCAGCGCAAGACGATCTCCACCCAGCGCTCGGTCCACGCGTCGCGGTTTGCTTCGATCTCAGCCGGGTCGAGCATGAGCGGATCGTCGGGCACCGCCGTGTGCTCGACAAATTCGGGCGGGAGTGTCGCGCTCTCGATCACGGGGTACACGAACATGTTGAGCGGCACGTCGTTCTGCCAGGTCTCGCTCAGCATGAAGTCGACCAGCGCACGCGCCCCTGCCTCGTTGTCGGTCCCGGTGAGGATCCCGGCGAACTCGATCTGGCGGTAGCACGACTCGGTGATGACCCCAGTGGGTGCCACGTCTGTTGGCGGATCGGCGTAGATCACCTCCGCAGGCGGGCTGGAGGCGTACGACACGACCACCGACCGGTCACCGCCGCCGGCAGTGAACTCGCCGTAGTAGGCGTCCTGCCAGCCCGCCGTCACCGTCACGCCATTGGCACGCAGGTCCTCCCAGTACAGCTCCCAGCCGTCGCCGAACGCAGCGATGGTGGCAAGCAAGAAGGCGAAGCCGGGTGAGGACGTTTCGGGATGCTGCACCACGAACTGATCAGCGAATTCGGGGAATGTCAGATCATCAAGGCTCTCCGGCACCCGCGGCACAGCGTCCTTCCAGTAGTTGACGCACACGTCGCCGTAGTCCACGGGAGTGACCCGATGTCGCGGATCCAGCTGCAGGTCGACTGGCACGCCGGCGAGTGCCGGGGACTTGTAGCGGGCGAAGATGCCCGCGTCGAGGCCCCGCTGCAGGAAGGTGTTGTCGATACCGAAGAGGACATCGCCCAGCGGCGCATCCTTGGTGAGTATCGCCTGGGCCACGAGCGTGCCCGCATCGCCGACCTCAAGCAATTCCACCGTCACACCAGTCTGTGCGGTGAACTCCGCAAGCGTTCCCTCGGACAGGTTGAACGAGTCGTGGCTGATCAGCGTGACCGTCGTTCCAGCGATCGATGGCCCGTCGTCGGCCGGCTCCTCGGTGGCGGGTGCCCCAGCGTCTGACGGCGACTCGGTCTGGGGCGGGACAGGTGTGTTGGTCTCAGGTACATCGCCGTCGCCGCATGCGGCCACCATCAGCATCGCGGCGGCGACGGCGACAGCGAGGCGGAACGGCCTACGAAGCGGGTGGGTGGTCATGTGCTTCCTCCGCTGGCATTACCCAGATCAGGTTCTCGGGTCGGCGACGGCACAGCTGTCGCCCTCTCAGCCCCACGGGCTCCCCGGTTTGTGTTGTCGCCGTCACCCTACCGTGCGGCGCTGTTTGCTTCGCCGCCGCCGCGCCCAGATCGGCGCCGAAGCGAGCGATCCGCAGAGCTCAGAACCAGCGACGCGATTTGCTGTGCCGGGTCAGCACCGGCGCCGTCGAGATGAGATCCAGCATCTCGAGCTGATCTTGGCTGAGGTAGCGAGTGCGGCCGGCCACTTCAGCGAGCGGTTGCAGCGCGATCCCGACGGAGTGCACGCCCACCATGGCGCCCGACTGTCCTTCCATGAGGACCTCCACCGCACGTGCCCCGAGCCGGCTGCCGAGCAGCCGATCCGCCGGCGAGGGCGGCCCGCCTCGCTGGATGTACCCCAGCACGGTGGTGCGGGTGTCGAAGCCGGTGCGTTCGGCCAGCAGCTCGCCGACGAACTGGCCCATGCCGTCAAGGATGCGATTGCCCCACTCGTCGGTGCCCGTATCGGGGATCTCGACGCTGCCGTCAGCAATGGCGCCCTCGGCGACCACCACGATGGACGCATTGCGGTCGCGGTGGTGGCGCGCAACGAGACGTTCGGCGATCTCGTCGATGTTGAACGGTGCCTCGGGAACCAGGACCGCTGCGGCACCACCGGCGATGCCCGCCCCGGCCGCAATATGCCCAGTCTCACGTCCCATCACCTCGAGCACCATGATCCGGTTGTGCGACTCGGCTGTGGTGTGCAGCCGGTCGACGGCTTCGGTAGCGACACCCAGTGCCGTGTCGAACCCGATGCAGATGTCGGTGCCGAAGACGTCGTTGTCGATCGTCTTGGGCACAGCGACGACGGGAAACCCGGCTTCGGACAGCCGGCCGGCGGTGATCAGCGTGCCGTCCCCGCCGATCGTCACCAGTGCCTCGACGCCGTCGCGCTCGAGCTGTGCAATCAACGGCGCCGTGCCTTCGGATTCCAGCCGGCGGCTGCTGCGGGAGGTCCCGAGCATCGTGCCGCCCCGGGGCAGCGTGCCCCGCATCGCCTCGGAATCCAGTGTGATGCTGTCGCCGTCGAGCACGCCGTTCCAGCCCCGCCTGTACCCCACGACGCTGCGGTCCAGCTCGTGACCGGCCATGCGCACGACGGCCCGGATGGCCGCGTTCAACCCTGCGCAATCGCCTCCGCCGGTGAGCACCCCGATTTGCACGGGCTCACGCTACGCGGCCACGCGGACAGGCAAGGCCCTGGTTGCCGAACCTCCTGTTCCCCGCTCATGTTCCCAGTCCCTATTCGAGACGGGCTCACGGGCCGCTCGAGCCCCGGCTTCGCCGCCGATCGGCTCAGCCTCTCGGCCAGACGGCGCAACGGTTCGATCCCGGTCGCCTGGACACCTGAAGGGCGGCTCAGTCTGCGACCAGCACCCCGGCAGCTTCGAGCTCAGCGAGCCGGGCGTTGTCGAGTCCGAGCAGCCCGCCGATCGCCTCGCGGTTGTCAGCACCGCGGGCTGCGACATGGCCGTCGGTGCCGATGCCCGAGCCGAGCGCCGGGCGCGCGGGCACCGCGAAACCCGAGGTGGCCTCGGTGAAGAGTCCCCGATCTTCGGCCCAGTCGGTTGCTGCCAGCTCAGTGATCGAGCGCATCTCCGCCACGCTGAACGGTGTGCCGGCCTCGATCGCTCGCCGGAACTCCTCCACGTCCGAAAAGCCAGCAGCCCACTGGGTCATCTCGTCGTACAGCTCGTACCGGTTTGCCATGCGCGCCTCGGAAGTGGCGAAACGAGGATCAACAGCCAGCTCGGGTCGGCCCATCGCCTTGATCGCGTCGTTGAACCACGCTGCTGGGTTGCCGGCGATGGCCCATACCCGGCCGTCGGGCAGGACCAGGATCGGGCATTCGTGGGCAAGGCCTGCGTTGGGCTCCTCCCAGCCGCCCGCCAGCTCAACAGCGGACCACTCCTGGATGTACACCATCGCTTCCACCATGCACACATCGATGTGGCCCCCCCGGCCCGTGCGAGCCGCCTTGACCAGCATCGCGTTGACCGAGGCGGCAGCGGACATGGCCGTCACGATGTCGCCGACCACCAGCGGCGGGTTGGAAGGTCGGGCACCGGTCTTGCGGATTGAGTAGTCGATGTAGCCCGATTCCATGTGGCCGACGGGCGCATACGCACGCCGGTTGGCCCACGGGCCGGTCTGGCCGAAGCCGGTCACCGAGCAGTACACGAGTGTCGGATGCAGCGCACACATCTCGTCGGGTCCGAGCCCGAACTTCTCCATGACACCGGGGCGGTAGTTCTCTACGACGGCATCGCAGCGGCCGATGAGCTCTCGCACCAGCTCCGGGGCCCCGGCCGCACGCAGGTCGATTGAGCAGAAGCGCTTGCCGGCGTTCTGCTGCGAGAAGTACGGATTGACGTCGCCCGGCGCACGCGGCGGGAAGGTCCGGCTCAGGTCGCCGTCCGTCGGCTCGATCTTGATGACCTCGGCCCCCATGTCCGCCATCATCCGCGTGGCGAGCGGCCCCGCCACGACACGGGTGAAATCCAGCACCCGGATGCCCTCGAGGGGCCGCTGATCTGCGCCGTTCGCAACTGACTCCGCCATAGCGCTGCGAATTCTCTCACGGCAGGCCAAGCGGCTTCAGCGCAACACCCACCAGCCGTATCATCAACTTCGGCAGATACCCGAACGTGCGCAGGAACTAACGCGCCGCCTCGACAGCGGCCTTCAAGATCCACTCATAGGCAGGCTGAGCACGCACGCCCAGAGGTGCCTCGCCGGGAAGACCTCGGCGGTCGAGCGTCAGCAAGGATGTCTCGGCGGCGGGCGTGTGTGGGATCGAGGTTTTCTGAAAAGGGCTGTCATATATTTGTAATAATCGGAATGGGCTGAGAACGTGTGTTTGTGACACCGGCCCAGTAAAGTGAACATATGTTCTCTCATGTGGAGCAGGCGCTCGAGCACCTCACCGCGGCACTCGACGAGGTCGCAGCGGCGCCCAGCGATCAGCTGCGCCGCACCCTGGGGCTGTCCAAGCAGCTGCGCAGCCGCGTCGAGTTGCTCGAGACCACAGCCGCCGCTGTGGTCGCCCGGCGAGAGGACCACGGCGACGGCGGCGCGGGGCTGCTGCGCGAGCACAGCGGCCTCTCGCGCTCGGACGCTGCGCGCAATGCGCGCACCGGCGCAGAACTGGCCGCGATCCCCGACGCGGATGTGGGGGTGGCCGAGGGACAGATCTCCTTGGCAAACGCTGCCAGGCTCGCGCAGGCTGCACGCAACACCAGTCCTGACGCTGTGCAGGACGATGGGGAGCTGATCGGGCTCGCCAAGGCGCTGCCCGCGGACGAGTTCGCACAAGCCGCCCGCCGCTGGGAAGCCCAGAACCGAGACGCTGCGGACCTCGCCGCACAGCATCGCCGCAACCGCCGCAACCGACATGTGCGCTTTTGGAACGGCGACGACGGGTCGGTGCAGATGCGCGGCAGCTTCGACGCCGAGACCGGCGCCCGCATCCAGCAACGGCTGCGCCGTCAAGCCGAACAACTCCGTCAAGCCGACCGCCGACGCCAAGCCCAACCGCAGGCCCCCGCCAATCCCGACGCCCACAACCGCAACGACGGCGACGGTGCTGGCGGCGCTGCTGCTGCGCGCACCACAGACCAGCGCACGACAGACCAGCGCACCACAGACCAGCGCACCACAGACCAGCGCATGGCCGACGCACTCGACACGCTCCTCGCCGCCGGCGCCGCACCCGCAGCCCCAGCCGCGGCACCGACTGCACACATCGCACCGACTGCACACATCGCACCGACTGCACACATCGCACCGACTGCACACATCGCACCCAAAGCAGCGTCCGCGGAGATCATCGTGCGCGCCGATCTCGCAGCCCTCGCAGAAGAGTCCCGCGGTTTCGCGGAGATCTGCGGCACCGGCCCGATCCCGCCCAGCACCCTCGCCCGGCTCGCGTGCAACTCCGACGTGTGGGTCGAGATCTTCGGCGACAAGCTCACCCCGCTGTATGAGACCGTCGCCCGCCGAGCGCCCACCGCCGCGCAGCGCCGCGCTCTGGTCGCACGCGATGGGGCCTGCATCGGCTGCGGGGCGCCGCCAGGCGACTGCGAAGCCCACCATGTCATCCCCTGGAAATGCGGCGGCAAGACCCGCGTCGACAATCTCGTGCTGGTGTGCTGGTCCTGTCACGACCGCATCCACGACCACAACTGGCGAGTCTTCGTCCGTGACGGCCGTTTTCGGCTCATCCCTCCAGGCCCAGCAGACCCCCCGAACCCCGCCCCCTCACGCAAACCCAGACACCGCATCCCACAATCGACACCACCCGCCCCCACCCCACAACAGCCACCGCCGGCTACCAGACGACACGAAGCACAACCAGCAGCCTGAACACCGGTGACACTGGCACCGCCGGCCACGAGGCCACACGAAGCACAACCAGCACGGCCGACACCCTCACCCCGACTTTCCGACCACCCTCCGAGGTCACAGCGCTGAGAAACGATCGCTACGAGGGCAGCTTGGCCGAGCGATGAAGGCCCGACGCACAATACGGCTGTCTTGAACGGTCAGCGTCGCAACGGCCAGCGTAGACATCAGGGCAGTATCGCGAACTCGCGAACTTGCCGAGGTTCTTCGCAGGAGATTCTTGCTCTGTCCGCGCTTGGGCGCGCTCTACGGCAACCACCCGAGACTGCGTCGGGCATCAGCCACGACGGCGGTTGCCGACAGGGCTGAGCCGCTGATGGTGAACTCGAGGCGGTTGGACAGTTTGCGGTCGTCGTCGGCGCAGATGGCGCCGGTGTCGTCGCAGGCGTCTGGGACGGGCAATACGACGGTCACGTCGGCGGCGGAGCGGGGCTGGATCACAATCCGCCAGTGCGTGTTGTGGGGCCTGTCGAGGCGCCTGGCTTGCTTGACGGTTCCCCCGGTCACGCTGAACGCCTTGTCCCGCAGGGTCTTGTAGCTCACGCCGAAGTTCTCGCTGAACTTCAGCTCGAACGAGAAACGGCTCAGCCCGTCGTGAGCCGTGGGGACGTTCTGGGTCCACGCGGTGAGCGGTGCTGGTGCCACTTCGTCGGTGGCAGCGCTGGTGAGCGTCTCGGCGTTGGCGGCATCGTCGGTGAAGCTCACCGTGACCTTGACGGTGCTGCCCTGGTCCGCGTCCACCAGCGTGTAGGTGCTGGCGGTGGCTGCGTCGATGTCGGTGTCCGCGGTGCCGTCGTTGCGGACCCACTGATAGGAAAACACAGCACCCCTCAGCCCGTCGGCGTCGTCAATCCCCGACGTGTCCGCCGTGAGGGTCTGTTCCACCTGGGGAATTCCAGTGATGGCGGGCGCTCCGGTAGGCGAGCTGTTCTCAGCCGCGGTCTCAGATTCGGTCTCGGTCTCAGACTCAGACTCAGACTCGGTGTCGGTGTCGGTCTCGGTTTCGGTCTCAGACTCAGACTCGGTGTCGGTCTCTGATTCGGTCTCGGTCTCGGTCTCAGGGTCGGTGGTCTGTTCTGAGACTGTTCCGGTGACTTTGATCTTGAAGCTGGCCGTCTCGTCGTAGGCGGTCCAGGTGCGGGTGTCGGCGGTGGTGGTGAGGTAGTGGGAGTTGTCGGCTATCGACCAGCCGTCCGCGCCGCCGGGGTCCTCTGCTGTGGCCGCGGACTCGTCGGTGGGATAGGTCTGGGGGATGAGCGCGAACGCGTCGGTCCCGCTGGGGCTGACCCACTCGACGACCACGAAATAGGTGGTCCCCGCCGCCAGCTGCGCACAGGCGCCCTCGCCCGTCGCCGCGTCGAACACGACCACGCCCGGCGCGGAGAAGCTCGACGGGCCGGCCAGGGTGCACAGCGCGTCGCCGGGCCCGCTATCGCTGGCGGCGCTGTTGATCGTCACTCGCAGGTTGTCCCCCGCGGTCGAGGCGTCGAAGAGGTGCGACACCTGGACACTGACCGAGCCGAGCGTGTAGCCGCCGGCCCTCGGGCCCGTGGTGAACGCCTGGGCGAACCCCGAACGGGCCGTGTTGAGGGTGCGCTGAATGCCGCCGGCGCCGGCGACGCCGACGTTCAGGTTGGCGACCAGGAACTGCGGCCTCTCGCGCACCTCGGCGGTCGCGGCGCTGGTCAGCGTCTCGCTGTTTGCTTTGTCGTCGACGAAGGACACCCTCACCGCAATGGTCTTGCCCAAGTCGTCGTCGCCGAGCTCGTAGGTCGACTCGGTCGCGTCCGCGATGTCGGCATCGCCGCGCATCCATCGGTAGGCGAAAAAGACGTTGGACAGCCCGTCGGCGTCGTCGATGCCCGAGGTGTCCGCCGTCAGCGTCTCGCCCACCTGCGCAGCGCCGCTGACGGCGGGCTCGCCGGTGGCCTCGGAGTTGGCCTCCCCCACGTTGGCCCCCAAGACGGCTACGTCGGCGGTGCGCACGATGCGCACCCGGATCACCTGCCCGTCCTCCCAGCCGACATCCACGCCGGACCACCTAAAACTGCTCGCACCCGAACTGCCCGCAGCAAACTCCAGGGAGAGGTCGCCCACGACCAGCGTGTAGTCCGCGGCGTCGGGAACGCCGTCCGCGAACGCCAGACGCAGATCACGCTCCGGCAGATGCGACCACAGCGACCTGATCTGAAGGCTGCCGCTGCCGCCCACATTGGAAAACAGATCCGCAGACGCCGCGCCGATCGACACGCTGGTGTACTCGGTCACCGACATGTCCGCCGACCACAACGGCACCACAGACTCCTGCGCGTCCGCCGACGCCGGCACCGCCCACACCGCCCCAGCCGTCAACACGACCGCCAAAAGGGCCGCCGCGACGGCCTGCCGCATCGGAACCCGACCCGGCGGATCAGCGGGACCTGCGTTGCTCAGGGCCGGCCCGGCCGTGTCGCTGCGGTGTGCTGGTGTCATGTGCGGTCATCCTGTGGGGAAAGGGCTGCTCGGGGAATTCGGGAAGCCGGCGGCGTGGCATCGCTCACGGGCTGGGTCACTACCGCACGACGGTGAACACCGGCGAGATCCCATAGATCGGCCGGAACTCACCGATGTTGTCGGTCAAACTGTCATCGACAAGCACAGCGCCGACAGGAGCAAAGTTGTTTTTCTCTTTGCGCGTGTACTCGGGATCTGGCGCGTGGACGTCGCTCGGATCCCTCACCAGCTCGTAGCCCCTCGGCGAACCCGCCGCGACCTGCTTCATGCTGTTCGAATTACCCATGGTGAACATCGGGTTGGCGGACCCGGCAGAGTCGCACCCGGTCCACACCATCGCATGCTTCTCGAACAAAGCAGAGTTCCCGGTCACATACGCGCCGTACTCGGTGTTCTCCCACGTGTCGCTGTAGAACCCGGAGTACGAGTCCGCGATCAGCGTCGGATGTTCGTCGTCCCAGCCGCCGTCCAGCCAATGGACCGGCACCCCGATGCCGTCCATGTCGGTGTTGGCCGTCGCGTCCACCGAAGCGGTGCACACCACCGCCGCGAACCGTTCGGAGACCCGCCGGATGACCGCATCGGTATAGGGCACGTCGACTTCTTCGCCCCGCACATGGGTCCCCGCAGCCTCCCGGCGGACAAGCTCGTTGTACACCCCGATGTCATCCGACACCGCATCGGTCGCGTTGTGAGAGACGAACACCAGCCTGAACTGACCTCCCACACCGACGCCCGCGGGAATGTGCCGCCAGCTCAAGGGCACCCTCACACCATCGGGAACGAACGGGGCATCTTCGTTGACCTCGGTGTACACCGCGAGCGACAGCGAATTGCCGCCCGAGTTCGCGTCCAGGCTGGAAAGGCCCGTACCTCGATACAGAACATCCGCAATGGCGGCGTCCGTTGCCACGCCGGCGTCCTCGCTGCTGCTGGTGGTGCGCTCCAACCGGTGCGCGGTACCGCTCACATGGCGCCACACCATCACATAATCAGTGCCCGGCGCCAGATGCATTCCCGGCGGCGCCTCAAAAAAGCTGTGGCCCGCCGCGAACTCGCTGGGGCTGAGAAGGTCGAACAGCTTCTCGCCCGGCCGCCCGCCCACATCGGCGTGCACCGACACCGCCACCGACCTCGGACTGTCAGGAAACTCGCTATTCGAGCCCTCGATTTCGACACCGATGCCCTGAAGCCGATAACCCAACCCGTCCGAACCCGTCGTGAAACCCTGCGACAGCACAGGGTTGGCGGAGTCCGCAGAGGCATAGCTGTTGTTGCTCTGGCCCAGGTTCTGCACCATCGCGTCCAGCGCCTCGCCGAACACGGCCATGTACGGTGCATCAACTTTTATGTCGATAGTGTTCGCGTTAGCGGTGTCAATGGTCACCCCTTCCGCCTTCGGCTCGTCTCTCATAGCGGACTGGGTGCCGTGTATGCGGCCCACGGTGATGCCCCCCGCTCGGGTGACACTCATTAGGTCCCAGTAGAAGTTGTAGACGTCGCTTCCCGACACGGTTGCGCCTTGGGGGGCGGTCCATTCGTTGATGCCGCTTATCTGGCGGGTGTTGACCAGGCTGAACAGGCTGGTGGATTCGTCGCGTAGCTGCCACGGGTTGGTAAAGATCCCCCCGCGTGCGGTGTTGTCCGCGGCGAAGGTCAGACCGCGTATGAGGTAGCGGTCCGCGGCCCCCACAGTGATCTCGAATTTGCCCTCGTCGCCTTGCGACACGATCTCCTGGATGGTGTCGTCCATGGACTCGGGCGGATCCACGGTCAGGTCGGGGTCGGGATTGGGGATTTGGGCGTAGGTCGAGACCAGGATGCCGCTGTTGCGCTGCGAGCCCATAATGGCCAGGCGCAGCACGTTGGTGGCCCCGCTCACGCTGTTGTCCAACGTCGCCCTCGCCTCGCCGCCGGCGTCCTCATCGTCAGAATCCGTCCTTTTGATCGACAGCGACGCCCCGAAGTCCGACAAGACGATGAGGTAGCGGACGTTCTTCCCTTGGTATGCGAACGCGCCCGGCGGGGCCGTGAACTTGTTCAGGCCGGCCTTGAACGAGGGCGGGTTCTCAAAATCGAACAGCTTGGTCTCCGCGCTTGTGTGGCCCACCCCAGGAGGGCGGGCCATCCACAGCGACACGGTCAGGCTCGACGGCGCCGCAGCCAGATCGATCGACACGCTCGAGATCTCATAGCCCTGGCCATGAGTGCCCAGCTCGAAGCCCATCTGGTACTCCCCGGTGATCGTCGCGGTGGTCGAGCTCGCCTGGCCGGTGTTGGCGACCAGCGTCGAGGTCAGCCGCGGCGCCGGTGCGGGAACCGGGCCGAACGGCAGGCTGGTCACTGTCTCTGAGTTGCCCAAGCTGTCGGTGAACGACACCTCCACCTTCAACAGCTTGCCGATGTCATCCTCGACGCGCCGGTATCGGCCCGACTCGATCACTATGTCCGCAGGAGTTGCGCCCTCTGTTTCGCCGGTGAGGACCAGTTGGCCGTGGAACTGCCGGTAGTGGGTCGAGGCGGGGTCGGGCGAGTCGAGGCCCACCGCGGTCTCGGTGCTGCCGTCGACGCGGATCCACCGGTAGGAGAAGTCGTGCTGGACGCCCGTCGCGGCCTCGGAACCCACATTGGGGATCCCGTCGGCGTCGGCGATGGCCGAGACGTCCACCGCGAACACGCCGGGGTCCTCAGCCGAGACCAGCACCACCGGCCGGCCGGTGGCGGCATTGTTCGCCACTTGGGCGTGAGCGGGATTGGGGCCGTCAGCGAGCCACAGGGTGCTCGCCAGCGTGGCCGCCCCCAGCCCGACGAGCAGCAGCCGACGCGGCGTACGACGCCGGGCGACGGTCATGACCTACCTCCCGCGAGCAGAGGACCAGAGTCCGGGGGGGGGGGGGTAGATCGTGCGCTGTGCATAATAGGAAGGTGACGATACCGCATGATTCAATGAAACACCACCATCATGAGTAGCCGAAGCAGGGCGCTGAGGTTGTCGCTGGTCGCAGCGTCTCCCGGCGGCGGGTACGAGGCAGCCGCGTTGCGTGGCGGACCGCGAGCGCTGGGGCGAGCAGCGCTGGTCCTGCTCCTGGTTCTGGTGGGCCTGCCGTTCTACCTGCTGGTCAGCCCGGTCTCGGCCCTGTCGCGTGACGCAGGCAGCGATGTCTCACTTGCCGCCGCCAACGACTACCCCACCGGCCTGTGGTCGGACGGGAACACCATGTGGGTGGCGGACTTCGAAGACGGGAGACTGTACGCCTACAACATGTCGGACGGCAGCCGGGACTCCGACAAAGACTTGGCGCTCGACTCCGAGAACGGCCTTCCGGTCGGCATTTGGTCGGACGGGACCACCATGTGGGTGTCGGACTTTCAGGACGGCAAGCTGTACGCCTACAACATGTCGACCACAGCCAGGGACCCCGGCAAGGACTTCGACAAGCTGCGCGCTGCCGGCAACTACTTCCCCGAGGGCATCTGGTCCGACGGGGTCACCATGTGGGTGGTCGACGTCGGCGCTAACAAGGCGTACGCCTACAACCTCTCGGACAAGACCAGCAACCTTGACGAGGGCTTCGAGCTGGGTGCGGGCCACACCTCTGCCATGGGCATCTGGTCGGACGGGACCACCATGTGGGTGTCGGACTGGCGTGACGCCAAGGCATACGCCTACAGCATGGCGACCAAAGCCCGCGACGCCGGCAAGGACTTCCCGCTGGACGCCGACAACAGCCATCCCGAGGGCATCTGGTCCGACGGGACCACCATGTGGGTCGCGGACCGCGAAGACGACAAGGCGGAGGGCGGCAAGCTGTACGCCTACGCGCTGCCAACCGACGTGATCGTGTCTCCGGTGTCGCTGGCGTTGGCCGAGGGCGGTTCGGGCACCTACACAATGGCGCTCAACGCAGCGCCCACGGCGGACGTGACCGTCGAGGTCACCGGCGGCGGCGACGTGAGCGTCAACCCCACCAGCGTCACGTTCGGCCCGTCGAATTGGAGCACGGCGCGGACAGTGACGGTGAGCGCTGCCGACGACGACGACGCTGTGAACGACACCCTCACGCTGGAGCACAGCGTCAGCACCGCCGACAGCAACTTCTCGGGCATCAGCGTTGCCGGCGTGGCGGTCGCCGTGACCGACGACGAGCGTGCGGGGGTGACCGTTTCGGTGGCCGCACTGACGCTCGAGGAGGGCGGTTCGGGCGACTACACGATGGTGCTCGACGCGGCGCCCACGGCGGAGGTGACCGTCGACATCACTGCGGGCGGCGATGTCAGCGTCAGCCCAACGAGCCTCACGTTCGACTCCTCCAATTGGAGCTCGGCGCAGACCGTGACGGTGAGCGCGGCCCACGACGACGACGAGATCCACGACTTCGAGACCGTCAGCCACAGCATCGGCAGCGGGAGCGCCCCAGAATTTGCCGCCCTCACCGATCTGGCGGGTGTGGAGGTCTCGGTCGGCGACGACGACACTCGGGTGACGAGCTTCGAGCTGGCCGCCGCGAATCGTCACGCTGCCGGCATCTGGTCCGACGGAACCACCATATGGGTGACCGACGACATTGACCGCATGCTGTACGCCTACAGCATGGCGACCATGGCGAGGGACACCGCCAAGGACTTCACCTCGCTCGACGCCCGGAACGTTCTTGCCTCCAGCATCTGGTCCGACGGGACCACCATGTGGGTGGCCGAGCGCAGTGTCGCCAAGCTGTACGCGTACCGGATGTCCGACGGCGGGCGCGACGCCGCCAAGGACTTCGACACGCTCCTGGACGCCGGCAACAGATCTCCGCGGGGCATCTGGTCGAACGGGACCACCATGTGGGTGTCCGACACCTCCGACGAAAAGCTGTACGCCTACAACATGTCGACCACGGCGAGAGACACCGCCAAGGACTTCGACACGCTCCTGGACGCCGGCAACAGATCTCCGCGGGGCATCTGGTCGAACGGGACCACCATGTGGGTGTCCGACACCTCCGACGAAAAGCTGTACGCCTACAACATGTCGACCACGGCGAGAGACACCGCCAAGGACTTCGACACGCTCGACGCCGCCAACACCGCTCCGCGGGGCATCTGGTCCGACGGGACCACCATGTGGGTTGTCGACTCGTCCAGCGACAAGCTGTACACCTACGAGATGCCCGCCGGGGTGTCTGCGGCGTTGCGCACACCGTCGAGGCTGGTGGCCAACACCGACCAGACGCCCGGCCGCATGGTGGGCATCCATTCGTCCAATCCCAAGATCGGGCAGGGATTCACGACCGGCGCGTGGGCCAAGGGGTACGCCCTGACATCGGTCGCGGTCCGCTTCGACGTCATCGGTGCTGATGCGGCCCTCACGACCGAGATGTCCGCGACCGTCAACGAACCCGACGAGACCGACGAATCCAAGCCCGGCCATGCGCTGTGCAAGCTGGTCGGTCCGCCGAGCTACGCGCGCGAAAGCTTGAACACCTACACGGCACCGGCGAGCGGGTGCCAGCTCAGCGCGAACACCGCCTATTTCGTCGTGCTGGAATACGAGTACGAGGATGTGGAGGGCGCCGCGAGCCTGGTGGGCTTGGGCAGCACTGTCGCCGCCGCCGAGTCCTCCGGCGGCGCCGCGGGCTGGTCCATCGCCGACTATCACAACTACTGGACCCACGACATGTGGCGAACCGAGGCGGAGCGGATCGTGAGGATCGAGCTCGTCGGCTACCCGGGCAAGAAACCCGCAGCCACCGACATCGGCGCCACCGAACTCACGGAGGAGACGGCTGTCGACGAACCGTTCTGGTCAGCAACGCTGACCGTGGGAGGCATCGAGTCCGCTGCGGGATTCGATCTCTTCACGGGATTGGGCAGCCTCTCCGCCCGCAGCTTCTGGATCGATGGTCGGATCTTCGGAAATATCGTCGGCTCGATCTACGTATACGAGGACAACTACCTGTACTTCGTCGTGAACAATCCGAAGCCGCCGGAATTCACGCTGAGTATCGACGGATTCCACTTCTCTTCGCGAGATGCCGAGGTCACCGAGACTGACGTGCTGAACAGGTACAGGTGGGCCGCGGGCGAGTTGACCCTGTCGGTCGGAGACGAGGTGAACGTCAGCCTCGTCCTGTCCGATCCGACCGACGTCGAGCCGCAACCTGTGGCCGCGCGTTCTTCTCAGGCGACCGACAGTCCGGGCACGGGAAAGCCCCCGATCAGCGGGACGCCGCAGGAGGACGAGTCAACGACGGCGGACACGCCCAAGATCGCCGACGAGGCCTTGAATCCGGCCAACACTGCGACTGAGACACCGCTGACCGTCAGTCTGGAAGACGCCGCGTCGACTCACGATGGCTCGACAGAGTTCACCTTCGACTTGCGGTTCAGCGAGAATCTCCGCCTGAGCTATGTCACCCTGCGGGACCGCGCCTTCGTGGTGACCGACGGCGACGTCTTGAGGGCGCAACGGATTGACAGGCCGAGCAACATCGGTTGGCGAATCACGGTACGACCGGACGGCAACGGTGATGTGTCCGTTGTCCTTCCTGTCACGACTGACTGTGGAGCGCGTGGGGCCATCTGCACCCAAGACGGCACGAAGCTCTCGAGCCGGCTCGAATTGACCGTTCGCGGCCCGGGCTGACCCCGGCTTCGTTGCTCTCGGCGGTCGTGACGACGAACAACCGGGTCGTGCTGGTCGCGTGGGCTTGGCGGCCGAAGCGTCGGAATACTGAGAAACTTGCGCCTATTGCAAGGTTTTCAGTATATCACTATGATATGTGTGTAGAGAATCGGGACGGAGTGCATGAGAGGCGGGTTCGACATGGCTGGGAGCGTCGTTCGGCGACTGGGGGATGTCCCCGCAGCTCAGCATGGCTGTTTCACGCGCGCGCAAGCCTCGGCGGCTGGGATACCGGACTTTGATCTGACGAGGTCTGTAGGACGCGGCCTGATCGAACGCGTGGGGCACGGCGTGTACAGGGTCGCCGGCGCCGGCGACGACCCCCTGGCGGAACTGCGCATCGCGTCGCTCCGTCTCGACCCGGAGCGAACACCGCGCCAGCGGGCTGCCGATCCCAAGGTCTGGGTTGCCCTTCAGTCAGCTGCGAGAGTCCACGGTTTCGGGGTATTCGCCGGCGGGCCGCACACGTTCGTGTCGCGCAGCCGCATTCAACCTGGTCACGGCACCAGCGTCCGCCTCCGATCGCGAGGTCTCGAGCGCGGCGACTGGGGGCTCAAGGACGGATTTGCGGTGACGTCGGTGGGCCGGACCACGGCCGACCTCATGAGCGACCATGTCGACGGCGGACACATCGGCCGGTTCGTCAGCGACGCGCTCGACGCAGGCGCCATCACCATGGGCCAACTGTGCGAGCGGCTCAGCGCAGACCCCGACGAGATCGAGTCCCTCATCATGCAGAGCGGTCACCACGCGAGCGTCGGCATCGATGACTGACGCCGAAGGCGACGTAGGCGAGCAATCGGTTCCCTATCGCACGCCCGAAGCGTTCCGCCGAGCGCTCAAGGAGCGGATCGCGAAGGCCGCAAGATCCGACTCCCTCTACACCTCAGAGATTCGTCGCCAATTCGCCTACAGCCGATTCCTCTACCGGGTGTTCGCCTCAGCGGATTCCGGATGGGTGCTCAAGGGTGCCACAGGGCTACTGGCTCGCATACCCAGCCGCGCCCGCCACAGCCTCGACATCGACCTGATGCGCCGCGACGACATGAGCGAAGCCATCAAGCTGCTGCAGACCCTCGGGCACCAACACGCTGACACAGACTTCTTCACATTCGACGTGCAACCGGAACGACAGCCCGCACTCGACGCTCCCAACGCGGCACTGTCCGCGACGGCATACCTCGGAGAACGCCAGTTCGAGAGTTTCAAGATCGATCTCGTTGTCGAATCGAACATGACCGCAGAGCCCGAATATGTCAGCCCGATGAATCCAGTCGAGATCGCAGGACTGCGATCAGTTCCATATCTGGTGTACCCGCTCGTCGACCACATCGCCGACAAGCACGCCGCCATGCTCGACGACTACCGCGGACGGCCCAGCACCCGGTACCGCGACCTCGTTGACCTCGCCATCATCGCCGGCACCGAATCGGTCAATGCAGCCGCACTCAGCACCGCTCTGCACAGCGAATACGCGCATCGCCGAATTCAGACGCCTACCGTCGTCACGCTGCCGTCAAACACATGGATTCCGGGGTACGCACAAGCAGCCAAAGATGTCGCGAACCTGCCCCAACGCACCGCTGATGAAGCGCTGGAACTCGTGGGCAAGCTACTCAATCCCATTCTCGCGGGCCGCAAAACAGGGACATGGAACCCGGACGGGGCCGGCTGGGAGGACTAACCCGAACCGCCAGCTTCGCGTCGAGCGAGCGCCTACCCGAAGTTCACGCGTGGAGCTGCGGTTCAGCGAGAATCTCCGCCTGAGCTATGTCACCTTGCGGGACCGTGCATTCGTCGTGACTGACGGCGACGTCTTGAGGGCGCAACGGATTGACAAGCCGAGCAACATCGGTTGGCGAATCACGGTGCAGCCGGACGGCAACGGTGATGTGGCCGTTGTCCTTCCTGTCACGACTGACTGTGGAGCGCGTGGGGCCATCTGCACCCAGGACGGCACGAAGCTCTCGAGCCGGATCGAACTGGCTGTTCGCGGCTCGGGCTGACCCCGGCGGACCCGCACCGGCAACAGCGTGTGGGTGCCCGAAACTCGGTGGAGGCGTCGGCCGGGCTTCAGCGCGCAAAGTGTGCCTGCTGCCGGCGTCGGCTGTGCACAGCCGGCCTGATCAAACGGCCGCTCGCGCTAGCTGCGAACACGCTGAGCTGAAGCGGCCGCCGAAGCGCTGACGGTCTGGTCGCGCATCTCAGCGATGCGGTCGCGCAGCGCGGGCACCCGAGCTTGCAGGTGGTTCAGTGCGTCGTCACGCCGGTCGTCGTAGGCGGGATCGCTCGGCAGGGTGCCGGGACTCTCCAGCAGGCGGATGATCTCTTCGAGAGCGCGGGGCGGGTGGGTGTATCCGAACCGCTTGCAGTAGTACCCGAGCCCGGCTTCGAGGCTGCACGCCTCGGACTGATCCATCGCGGCAAGATCCAAGTAGTCGCGCAGCTTGGGCCGGAATCTGATCACGTCGAGCTTCGCGGCCATCAGGTCCGGAATGGACCCCACCTTCATGCCTTCGACAGTTATGCCCGCAGCTACCCATCGCATCCGTGAGGGCTCCACACCGTTCGAGGGCAGAGCGCGGAATATGTCGACTCTCACGCCGTCGACGAAGCCATGGAACATGTTGTCGGAGACCTCGTCGATCACCACGCTGGAGGCCGCTGCGCGCAGGCGCTTCTCTTGCGCTGTGCCTGAGAACTTGCGCAGTGTGATGACATCGAGATCCTCGGAGACTCGGTGGCGCAGATGGATCGCGACAGCTGTGCCTCCCATGAGGGCACCGCCGACGCGGTTCGCGCAGTCCGCAACATGAGGCCACACACGTCGCAGGTTCTCGGGCAGCACGTCGGCCCACGCGTCGAGTCCGCTCATGGCGCAACTGCGCGTCGGGCGATCTCGCCGTCGAGCAGTTCGGCCCTCAAGCCGGTGTCGAAGCCCCGCAGTGCGCGGCACTCTTGCAGCACCCCGGTCGGCAAGGCTGAGAGCGCCCACGCTCGCGCGCACGGATCGCGTCCGCCGACCAGCGTCTCGGCGATGTGCAGACCGTGCTGCGAGATCCTCAGCGTGTCAGCGGAGGCACCCGACCAGAAACTCCGCCAGAAGCGCTGGGGAACCTCGTCGTCGGTCTCGATGGGCCGCTGCGTCGGCACGTCACGCAGAAACGACAAGACCTCCATGCAGCCGTCCGACCACGACAGTGACCACACCGTTGCCTGTCGCAGTTCGTAACCGTGCTGGATCGTCGACTTGGTGCTCTCAACCCAGCCGCGTTGCTCTAGGGCGGCGATACAGCGCAGCGTCTGGGAATACGACACGCCGGCGAGCTGGGCGATCTTCGCCGCGGTAGCGCCGAACGGCCTGGCCCTCAGTGCGTTGAGAACCGACTTGGACCCGTGGCTCAGCGTCGGAAGCGGGCTGTCGGTGGCCCGCAGCGTAGCCGGCAGCGGCTCGATCTGCCACGGGTCTCGCGTCGGGTGAGGCTGCGGCCCGTTGCACAGAAGATGGCGCAGCCGCTGCTCGGTGGATCGGGATTTCACGGGCCCGAGCAAGGCAGCGATCTTGCGTGCGGTGACCCGTGAGACGCCGATCTCCTCTGCGACGCTCGAAGCCGAAGGATCCTGCAGCTCGGCGACAGCGACCCAGGCCGAGGGGGAGAGTTTCGTGGAATGGATCGCGGTACTGGAGGTGACGGTGAATCGTCTGCGGCAGTCGCCGCAACGCCAGATGGACCACTTGGCGCCGGCACCAACGCTCTGGTCCGAACAGCGCACGCTGCCGCACACGGGGCAAGTCGGAGACCCTTGCCATCTCGCATCGATCAGGAGCTGTTCGGCACGCTCGCGTTCAGTGATCGCCATATGGCCATGATACTCGCTGGTGGGCAATTTTGTTTCCTATGCGAACCAGAGAGAGGGTCCGAACGCCGAACAACATCGGCCTGAGACTGACGGAGCGCCACCAGATGGAGAGCGTGGCTAGGTTCGAGGAGTGCGAGGCAGTAGTCCGACCGACACCATGCCGAGGGAGCGCCATTTCCCACCCGATTCCGGTCGCTCCTGGGCCGGACTGTTCCCAAAACTCTGGCGGTATCGCAGCTGTGTGCTCAACGGTGAGGCCGGTGCCGTCCCCGGACGGAGTCAGGGGTACTCCACTGAGCCTCTCTGGCCATTGCACGGGCTCCGACCCTTGCGAGGATTGAGCCGTGACAGATCGGCTACGGCCGGAGCAGGACCCGTTGAGTTGCGTGACGTCAGTGGTCGGCGAGAATGTCTCGGGCTGCTTCGACGGCGGTGTCGGTGCGGGTTTGACCGGTGATGCGCCGCACGTCGGCTCCGGTGGGTGCAGCGTCGGTGATGGCTTCCCGAACGTCGTTGCTGACTGCGGCCCTGCCTCCGACGATGATGACCTGGCTGGGCCGGTAGTCGCGGATAAGCGCCGCTGTGGCTTCGGGCAGTGTGCCCGGTGCGGTGTAGGCGACTGCGGAGTTGTCTGTGGCGGCTGCGAGCGCTGCGGCGACGCCGATATCGGGCGGGGACCAGCCGTTGGCGATCACCAGGGTGATGCCGTCGGGCGCGTCGGCGGGATTGCCGAGCACGCGCCGGGCTGCTTCGGCGGCGGTGTGGATGCGGTCTGTCCCGGTGAGCCGTGACACGCTGGCATCGGTGCCTGCCGCGGCTGCGATCTGGGAGGCCGCGTCGTCGCTGATCGCAGCGGTGCCGCCGATCATGATCACCTCCGCCACGTCGTAGTCGCGCAGGAGCGCAGCGGAAGACTCAGCCAGGATGTCGCGCTGGGTATAGAGCACCGCGGCGCGTCCGCTGCGCGCAGCCAGTGCTGCCGCAGCGCCGATGTCGGGCGGGGACCAGCCGTTCGCCACAATCAGCGTGACCCGGCCAGCCTCAGAAAGGTTGCCCAGGACCCGCCGTGCCACGCTCGCGGCCGTATCAGCACGATCCGCCCCAGTGATGCGCGCAATGTCGGACTCGGGTGATGCGAGACGGATCTGGGTGCAGACGTCACGTGACACCGCGGCGATCCCGCCCACGATGATCACCTCAGCCGGGGACGCCTCCCGCAGCAGCAGCCCCAACTCCGACGGCAACTCGTCGCCTGCGGTGTAGGTCACCACCGCGCTGTCTGTTCGGGCCGCGAGCACCGACGCCGCTCCCACATCGGCAGGGCTCCACCCGTTGGCCACCACGATGGTCGCGGCCCCCACATCCACACCGCCTCCGCTGCCTAGGCAGCACACGCTCAGACCAAGCGACTGCCCCGCCAGCACGTTCGTCAACCTGAAAGGAATGCACCCCGACAGATCATTGCCCGACAGGTCAAGCTCGGCGAGGCTGGTGAGGTTGCCGAGCTCGTCCGGAATCGAACCCGACAACTCGTTGTCGGACAGGTCAAGCTCGGCGAGCTTGGTGAGGTTGCCCAGCTCGGGCGGAATCGAACCCGACAGACGATTGCTGCCCAGCCAGAGCGATTCGAGGTGGGTGAGGTTTCCCAGTTCGGGCGGAATCGAACCCGACAGTCGATTGCCGGGCAGCAGGAGCTCTGTGAGGTTGGTGAGGTTGCCCAGCTCGACCGGAATCGAACCCGACAGCTCATTGTCGTACAGCAACAGCGTGTCGAGGTTGGTGAGATTGCCCAGCTCCGGCGGTATCGAGCCCGTCAGCTCATTGTCGGACAGCCACAGCTTGTCGAGGTTGGTGAGATTGCCCAGCTCCGGCGGTATCGAGCCTGACAGGTCATTGCTGGACAGTGAGACTTCGGCTACGTGAGCGTAGGTGCGGGCGATCTTGATGCCGTCCCATCTGAACATCGCCACATCAGGGCTCCAGTTCAGGGTTGCCTGGGTGCTGTCGCCAATGAGGATCGGCTTGGCGGCGAGCAGGATGTTGCAGTCGGCGATGAGTCCGGCGTTGGTGGTGGAGTTCGACACAGCGGGAGTGCCAGAGCAGGGGCTGTGCTCGACCTGAGCCGAGGCGTTCGCGCCCAGCCCGAGAACTGTCGCCAAGGCGATCACAAGAGCCGACGCAGACACGGCGATCACGAACCCGCGTCTGCGGCCGGCTCGACGGCGGCCGTGATGCTGTTCGGCGTCGTTCGCGGTGCAGGATTTGTTCCCGGGTGGGCGGTGGCTCATGAGGGGCTCTTTGCTGACGCGGCTGTTGTCGCGCTCAAACTCGCGAACAAGCCCGGCGTGGCTTGTTTGCGAGTTAGCACTTTAGGTCCTCTGACCTGCGGTTTCGCTCGCCCGATGGTCCGCCCAAAAGGGGGGCTCCACATTTGAAACGGGGGGTACTCCACATTTCGGATCCACCCTCCTAGGACGCTTCCGCGCCCCCTCGGAACAGTGTTTGTGCAGGTCAGGGCTGCATTTTGCAGCGTATCGCCATGATGAGAGGCGTCCGCCTCGCCGTTACGCAATGCCTTCGACACCCGCTGTGAGCGGATTCGTGCTGAATTCTGCCCCTCTGACGGGTTACAGCAGCAGTCATTTGCGCTGGTCACAGCGTCACAGGGGCAAATGTGGAGCCATTTTGAAGTAGATGCTTCGAACAGCGGGTTCGCCCATGGCTCGGCTCATCGGCAGTGGTGCAAGGCGGGTCGGAGGTCATGGAACCTGTCGGGGAGAAAGTGACCGAGGGCCGCCGGTAGTTTCTCGGCGTGGCGACCTACGAGGCTTACCGAGGGCTGACGCTGCCGGAAGCCGTGCTGGAGCTTGTCGAGCAGGACGGCAACGAGCGCACCCGCCACCTGAGCCGGTCCGTCCCGCAGCGCAGTGTCGATCGTCGATTCAGTGTCGTCTTGTCGCCACGCCATGATGCACGTGAACGGGCACCCAGCGCGGCGCCGGGAGACGAGACTTGAGTCGTACGCCTCTTGGACTGCCTCAACTCTGCAAGTTCACAACCTCGGCATGGCCAACATGAGAAGAATCGCGGGTTCCCGGATTCGGAGGATTGCCCTGCTCGGCGCGTTGGTCGCCTTCTTGGTCGCGATGTTGCTGGGTGAACGGCTCAACGTCGTCGAATTCGCGTTGCTGCTGATCGGAACGGCCGGCGCGACGGCCCTCGGACCGAGTATCGCCAGTGAGGCACGGCGCCCCGGCAGCCGCGGCTCGCGCGACGACTGGGCAGCGCTGCGAGCCTCGCCGCTGCGAGGCATCCCCCGGGGCATTCTGATCGTGCTGCTCGCAGGCTGGGCTGTCACCGCTGGTGTGGTCCTGCTCGCCTATGCAGGATCGATGTCGGTTCCGTTGCCTTTCGACGGCGCTGTGTCAGGCGGAGTGCTCTTGATAGCCGGCCTGCAAGTCTCATTGACCGTGTGGCTTTGGATGCGACGGCGCCGCCAAACCTGAGCGCTCCGGGCCGTTGTTAGGGATCTTTGTGCAGGTCAGGCCGCCGCGGCCGCGATGATCTTCCTGTTGGTCCGGTGCTCCATCTGAGTTGACGTCTGTGCACTGCGATACTGGCGACATGAGGGGCGCAGGCGCTTGGACACGCCTGCCGCGTCTTTGGAGCCTGGTCATCGGCATCACTTTTCTGGTCGTCCTCGCGGCAGCCGGGATCGCTGTCGGCATCTCGCTGCGCTCCGACGAGCAACGGGATGCGGCGCCCGCGTCGATCCTCCCCGATCACGACTGTGTGGCACTAATAGGCCCTGAGCCGTGGATCACGCTGCACGCGAACTCCGAGCCGCAGTACTGCGTGGTCGTCGCAGAGTTCCAGAGCGTCCAGGTGTGGAACAAGGGCATGGAGCCCATGACGGTCGACTGGCCCGACGGAGAACGCCAAGTCGCCGTTGACGATCACTTCGATACCGGTCCCATAGGGGAAGTCCTTCAAGTCGGCCCTAACGAGATCGCCGCCGCGCCCTTCGTTATGCCCACGATCTGGCTGCTTGCAGAGTCGCTCAGCCCGACGTCTGGAATCGAGGCAACCGACGACGGCTTCGGCCCCGTCCGCGTCGGCATGACCCTCGACGAGGCAAGCGCCGAACTCGGCCTTCGACTGGAGACGGTCGAGCCGGTACCGGGGCCAAATCGCTGGATCGCGGCGGTGCACGGCGATCCCTATTCGCCGACATTCCTCTCTGAGGGATCAGGCGACGGCACCAGCGTCATTGTCGAGATTCTCTTGCACGGCCCTCACAGATAGCCGGCCTGCGTGGCGGGTTCTGCCCGATCGAGCGGCAGGGGCGACACCGCTCTGCGAGGCTCCCCGAACCACGACACCACGACCAGGCCGCAGATCGACCCAACCGACGAGCCGCACACCCCAGCAGTGGTCCATTTGATACCGGCAACGAGAGCGGCCAACCTCCCGGCGACGGCATTCGCTCTGGCTCTGAAGCGCCGCCTCGTGCCGGACGCTGTTCCCTGCGGTGGGTCCCACGTCGGCGAAGCTCCGAGCGGATGCTGCCAGCGCGTCGGGCTGCTTCGTCAAGGGTGGACGCGGCACCGCCCCCTAGCCTCACGACGTCGCCTTCGTCGTCGACAGCGAGGCCGGCATAGATCAGAACCTCGTTGAGTTCGGCCATGCGGCGTGCGTGCTGAGGCCGATTGTTGCGGTACCGCACCGGGGCCATCGTCCTGTTGATGAACGCCACCAGGCTCTTGCCGTTGCCGTGCTTGTTCTGGTGCGCAGCCAAGGCATTAGAGATGCGATGCCGCTTGGTGATCCCCGGACTCACATTCAGGACCCTGATCTGTGCGAGAGCCTGATCAATCTCGGCCCCCGACAGTCCCTCGACGGTCTCGCCTAGCACGTCAGCGACGCCCTGGATGACGTCAGCCTCAAATGGAGGGACAGAAGTCGGTGCCACGGGCGGAGCGTAGGGCGCAGCCGACATACGGCCGCGCAAGCCCAATGCCCGTCCGTGACTCAACAACCCGAGTCTCTACAAGACAGTGAAGATGTGCGCGGGGTGATTCAGTCACAAACAAGCCCGGCGTGGCATATTTGCGAGTTAGGGCTTCATGTCCTCTGACCTGCGGTTTTGCTCGCCCGACGGTGCGCCCAATAAAGGGGGTCCACATTCAAAACGGGGGGTACTCCACATTTGAGATCTGAACCGCGCTGGCTTTGTTGGAGACTCAGGGGTTTGGTTTTCCAGCCCCGGTTGGGGTGGTCTTGTGGGCAGCGTAGAACGCTGCTTCGAATTCTGCGGGCGGGGTGTCGTCGCAGTGGCCGTGGAGCCGCTGCTCGTTGAACCAGTGCACCCAGCCCAAGGTGGCGAGTTCGAGCTGGTCGACGTCGTCCCAGCCGTGTGTGTCGGGCCCGTAGGCGCATTCGGCCTTGTAGAGCCCGTTGGTCGTCTCGGCCAATGCGTTGTCATAGGAATCGGCAACGGTGCCGATGCTGGGGCTGGCCCCGATCTCGTCGAGGCGTTCGGTGAATCGCAGCGACGTGAATTGCGACCCCGCGTCGGAGTGTGCCACGAGCCCGACCAGGCGGCGGCCGCCGCGTGAGCGGCGGGCCATCTCGAGCGCGTCGAGGACCATCTCGGTGCGCATGTGCGAAGCGACGCGCCACCCCACGATGCGGCGGCTGAACGCGTCCACGATGAAGCACACATAGGCCATGCCTGCCCGGGTCGCGACAAAGGTCAGATCGGTCACCCACAACGCATCGGGCCGATCAGCAGTGAAGTCGCGGTTGATCAGGTCGGGCGCCCGAACAGCGTCCCGATCGGGGCGGGTGGTGAACATCTTGCGCCGCCGGCTGACGCCGCGTACGCCCAGCTCACGCATCAGCCGGGCGACCTGGTCCCGGCCGATCTCATGACCGGCCCGCCTGGCGGCCTTCCACAGCTTGCGTGCCCCGTAGACCTTGCGGTTCGCGACCCACAGCGCCAACAGAATCTGCATCCACACCGCGTCGCGAACCGCTCGCGCCGACGGCTCGCGCTGGCGGCGCTTGGCCGCGTAGTACGTGCTCGGGGCCACCTGCAACGCAGTGCAGATGGGCTCGACCCCGAGCTCGCCACGATGGGCGTCGACGAACGACACCGTCACCTCTGTGGGCGGTCGAGCCCCTTACGCGAAGAAAGCCGACGCCTTGCGCAAGATCTCGTTCGCCCGACGCAGCTCCCGGACCTCGGCCTCCAACGCCTTGATCCGCTCAGCGTCCTCGCTGCTCGCACGAGGCCTCAACCCAGCATCGATCTCGGCCTGGCGCACCCACGACCGCAGCGACTCCACCCCGATCCCCAGCTGGGCCGCGACCCGCTTCACCGTCCCGTGATCGGTGCCCAGCTCCTTGCGGAGCTGACGCACCGCACGCACAGCACGCTCCTTTTCCGCCTCGCTGTACCGACGCGTCGTCGGCTTCCCAGGCGACATTTCATGTGGCATGACTCCATCCTCGTATCCAAGATCAGGAGTCTCCAATAAACAGTGAAGATGTGCGCGGGGAGTGGGCCGTCGACATCCTCGATGGTCGATGCTGCGAGCAAGATGCCGAGTTCGGTGCCGTTCATGCCATCGCCGAGCACTTTCGCCACCTTCTCGACGAACGACGGCGAGAAGCACGGAATCTCCTGTCTTGCCACGCTCAGAGCGTAAAGGGCACAAGTTCAGCGAAGCGAAGCGAAGCGAGGCGTTGCGCAAACAAGCCCGGCGTGGGCGATACAGGATTCGAACCTGTGACCTCTTGCGTGTCATGCAAGCGCGCTAACCAACTGCGCCAATCGCCCGAAAGGGTTTCAAACGGTAGCACTGCGGGTGCAGTGCACAGCCGAGGCGGAGACCGGATTCGAACCGGCGTACACGGCTTTGCAGGCCGCTGCCTAACCACTCGGCCACTCCGCCCGAGTCCGGGTGAGGGTACCGTCCGACGTGCGCGGGGTCGCCCGCCGTACACTCGTCCGCCAAGGCAGTTCGCCGCGTGGCCTCACTGCCCAGCGTTGTCGCACGAGTCGTCGCGACGTGCGCACCTCGCGGGTCACGCCCTCTGAAGAGATTTTCGTGACAACTTTTAGTGAACTCGGCGTACCTGCGCCCATGTGCGACACCCTGGCTGACCAAGGCATCACCGAGCCGTTCGCCATTCAGGAATTGACCATCGGCGAAGCACTCGCCGGCCGAGACGTCTGCGGCAAAGCCAAGACCGGCTCCGGCAAGACGCTGGCATTCAGCCTGCCGATGCTGGCGCTGACCCCCCGCGCCGCCGACGGCCATCCCACAACCCTCATGCTCACGCCTACCCGCGAACTGGCCAACCAGATCGCTGCCGTGGTCGAGCCCTTGGCCAAAGCCGCCGACCTGCGGTCAATCGCCACCTACGGCGGCACCAACCTCGACCGGCAGATCGAGCTGCTCGCCGGTGGCATGGACATCGTCATCGCCACACCCGGCCGGCTCATCGACCTCATCGACCGCGGCGCCGTCAACGTGTCGGGCATCCAACGGGTGGTGGTGGACGAAGCCGATCGCATGGCCGACATGGGGTTCTTGCCGCAAGTCGAATGGGTGCTGCGCCACATAGACGGTCAGCATCAGACGCTGCTGTTCTCGGCGACGCTCGACGGCGTCGTCGACACGCTGGTCAAGCGGCACCTGCGGGACCCGGTGTTCCACGAAGTGACCGAGCGGGAGGTGACCGTCTCGGAGATGGGTCACGTGTTCATGTCCGTGCACAAGATGGACCGGGTACGGGTCGCAGCGCGCATCATCGAGGCGAACGGCCGCACATTGCTGTTCACCCGCACCAAGCGAGGTGCCGATCAGCTCACCCGCGAGCTGCGAGAGGCCGGGGTTGATGCCGGCGCCATTCACGGCGACCTGCCCCAGATCAAGCGTGAACGTGCGCTTGCGAACTTCGCCAAAGGCAAGCTGGCTGCCCTCGTCGCCACCGACGTCGCCGCCCGGGGACTGCACATCGACGAAGTCGATGTCGTCGTTCACTACAACGTGCCGCCCGAGCACAAGACCTACCTTCACCGCTCGGGCCGTACCGCTCGGGCGGGACGCGGCGGCACCGCGGTGACGATGTTTCTCTGGGACGAAGAACTCGAAGTCCGCCAGCTTCAGCGCCGGCTGGGGCTGCGGCTGCCCTTGCACGACATGTTCTCGAACAATGAACGCCTCGACGACCTCCTGGCGTTCGCCGCCAGCAGCGACAACCTCGGCCGCTGAAATCCGCTTTAGACGGGCGGGAACCGACCGGTACCCTTGCCATTCCAGCGGCAGACTGGCCACTGGACGAAGGCCCCTACCGACGAAGGCTCAGCTGTGGACAGTGCGAGGCGCGCAAGCGCCCTGAGCGACGATGCGGCGCCCTGGCCGCTGCCCGCCTCGGGTGCATGGCACCCGGGCCTTGGCGCGGCCGAGCGGCAGTTCTTCGAGCTGTCACCGGATCGACCGTTCACGCTGGAAGGCGGCGGCACCCTGCAGGTCCCCGTGCTGGCGTACGAGACCTGGGGTGCCCTCGACGCCGACGCAGCCAACGCAGTGCTGGTCTGCCACGCGCTGACCGGCGACGCCCACGCGCATGGCCTCGCGCATCCGCCGTCGCAACCCACCCAAGGCTGGTGGAACGACTTCATCGGTCCCGGCCGCCCTCTCGACACCAACCGGTACTTCGTGGTGTGCGTCAACGTGCTCGGTGGCTGCCAAGGCAGTACCGGCCCGTCGTCGGTGAACCCGGCCACCGGCGAGCGTTTCGGGCCCGACTTTCCCGTCGTCACCAACCGCGACATCGTGCGGTCACAGTGGGCGCTGGGCCGCCACCTCGGCATCGACCGCTGGCTCTCAGTGGTCGGCGGCTCGATGGGCGGCATGACCGTGCTGGAGTGGGGCATCACCTATCCCCGGCGGGTCGGCTCGCTGGTGGTGATCGCGTCCACCGCCGAGGCCTCGGCACAGCAGATTGCCTGGAGCAAGGTCGGCCGCCAGGCAATCCTGGACGATCCCAAGTTCAGAGACGGCCGCTACTACGACGCAGCCGACGGGGACGGACCGCATCGAGGCCTTGCCAATGCACGGCGCATCGCCATGATCCACTACCGTTCCGGCGACGAATTCGACCGCCGGTTCGCCCGCCACAGCGAGGATCCGGTGCTGCCCCTGCGGCTTGAGCAACGCTTCGACGTCGAGAGCTACCTCGACTACCAGGGCGCAAAGTTCGTGCCCCGCTTCGACGCCAACACCTACCTGGTGCTGAACAAGCTGATGGACCTCCACGATGTCGGCCGCGGTCGCGGAGGCATCGATGCAGCGCTGGGCCGCATCGTCGCGCCGACCATGGTGATGAGCGTTCGCACAGACTTCCTGTATCCGCGGCCCCAGCAGTTGAGGATCGTGGAAGCATTGGCCCGCCGCCCGACGGTGCGAGTCGAACACGTCGACATCGACAGTGACAACGGCCACGACGGCTTCCTCACCGAGCCCAACCAGACCGGACCGCCGATGGGCGAGTTCATCGACGACGTCTACAAGAGCGATGCGGGACCCTCGGGGGCAACCCGTTGACCACCAGCGCCGCGGCGCTGCTGGCCGAAGTGCACACCAGCGTGCCGTCCGAGGCCGTCGGATCAGGCTTAGGGGTGTGGTGGCTGCTCGTGTCGCTGCTCGGCTTGGTCACCGTGGCATGCGGCACGGGATTCGTGCTGTACCTGCGGCGGACGGTCCCGCAGCAGTGGCAAGGTGAAGAAAGCACCGTAAGGGGGACCCCATGAGCGAAACCTTCGATCCCCAAGAAGTGATCGCCCGCTTCGCAGAGCGCGCTCAGGCAGTGCGCAAGCGAAACCTGCCCGCCGTCGGCGGCGAGGAGCGACGACACTTCATCCGTCAAGCCGAGCTGGACTTCATGGACTACGCGATGATCGGCGACGCCGAGGCGACGCTGGTCGACGGGATTTTGACCCTGCGCATCGACTTGCGCTCCTCCGGGGAATAGCAGCGTTTCTCAGCCGCTCGGGGCCGCAACGGCCCGCTGAATCCACGCGTCTCTGCGGTGGCCGCTTGCTACAGTGATCCGCCCGCGCGGATGTAGCTCAGTTGGTTAGAGCGCAACCTTGCCAAGGTTGAGGTCGCCGGTTCGACCCCGGTCATCCGCTCCACGCTGCCTCTTGTGTGCTCCGCTACGGCAGTTGGCGTCGCGTCGAGCGTCCGGATGTGCCAACCTTGTGCGGCCCAATCCGGGCAAGGCAGCGGCCGAATCCGGGCAAGGCAGCAACCAGACATGACCCAAGGCTGCGCCTGTGGCGCGCCCCAGCGATCATCAGGAACGGGAGAACAACATGGGTGCACTCGACGGACGTGTCGTTCTGATCACCGGCGCGGGCCGCGGCATCGGCCGTGAACATGCCCTGCTGATGGCGTCGGAAGGGGCGAAGATCGTCGTGAACGATCTCGGCGGTTCCGCCGATGGCACCGGCGCAGATCAGGGCCCTGCGGGCGAGGTCGTGGCGGAGATCGAAGCCATGGGCGGCGAGGCCGTTGCGAACGGCGACAGCGTCACCGATTGGGAAGGCGCGCAGCGCATGGTGAACCAGGCTGTCGAAGCGTTCGGCGATCTGCACGTGCTGGTCAACAACGCAGGCATCCTGCGTGACCGCGTGGTGGTCAACATGACCGAGCCGGAGTGGGACGCCGTCGTCGATGTGCACATGAAGGGTCACTTCTGCCCCACCCGCTGGGCTGCGGCCTACTGGCGCGAGCAGTCCAAGGCCGGCAAGGAAGTCAGCGGCTCGGTCATCAACACTGCCTCGGGCGCCATGCTCGGCAACCTCGGCCAGTTCAACTACTCAGGCGCCAAGGCCGGCATTGCCGCCATGACGCTGGTGGCTGCTGGCGAGCTCGCCCGTTACGGCGTGCGGGTCAACTGCCTGGCGCCGATCGCACGCACTCGTTTGACGCTGCAGACGCCAGGGCTGGAAGAGGTGGTGCGCGCACCGGAGGACCCTGCAGAATTCGACCTGTACGACCCGGCGAATGTCAGCCCGCTGGTGGCCTACCTGAGCATGGAGAGCTGCCCGTTCACCGGCGGCGTGTTCCATATCGGTGGCAACGAGGTGGGGCTGTACCAAGGCTGGTCGTTGTCGAACGACGACATCATCGCTGCCGATGGGCGCTGGACTGTTGAGGGCCTGACGTCGATTGCGCCTCGGCTGAATGAGGGTCGGTCGAAGCTGGCTTCGGTGGCTACTGCTATTGGCGACACCTTCAAGGGATTCGGCAGGCGCGAACCCACCACGTAGCTGCGGGCGCGCTCGCAGGATCCTGTGCGCCGTGTTCAGACGCGCTGGATGCTCACCTGAGCGTTCAGTGCTGAGGTCAGCGCAGCGATGTCATCGGGATCCGAGGTCGCGATGACGGTGTGTTCGACACGCGCAAGGTGAGCAGCCGCCACGGCGACCGACGCATCAATCACATCGTCCGTGCCGGTCCTGGCGCAGAGACGACCGCAGGCGCGCGCCACCGCGCCGTCGAGAGCAACTTCGTCGCAGTGCATCAGGGCGCGGGCGAGATGTGCCTGCCGCCGGCCTCCCCGCCATGTCTGAGCCACGACGCCAGCGGGTGCCGCCACGATGTCGCCGGCGTCGGATGCCGCCCGCAGCCGCACCCACATGGCCCGGTCGTCGCGATCAAGCGCGATGAGCGCCCCCGCATCGAGCACCAAGGCGGTCAATGGCCCAGTTCCGCTCGCGCCCGGGCCAGTTCAGCCTCCGTGAATGCGCCGTGATCAGACTCCCAGTCGGCGACCACGTCGCGCAGCCCACGTGTGACCAGCCGACGGCGTGCCGCATCGGCCAGCCACGCCGACATGTTCTGCTCATCAGCCTCGGCGGCCTCGCTCACGGTAGCCGCGAGGCCTGCTTCCAGCGAGATCGTCAAGCGCTCAGTAGCCATGCCAACAATCATACTTCTTCATAACCGCGACCATTACTGCGGGTTGCGGGATTGGTTCCTCGCCTCGCCAGGAAATTCGCCCGTGGAACGGACGGGCCAGGTGTGACAATGGAGCTGTGGAGGCACTCCGGTTCGCCAAGCACCAAGCCCTCGGCAACGACTTCCTCATCGCGCTCATGCAGCCGGACGAAGAGACGGCTTTCGCTGAGTCACAGCTCAAATTGCCAGCCTTGGCGGCGCAGCTCTGCGATCGAAGCTCCGGTATCGGTGCCGACGGCTTGATCTTGGCCACCGACATGAGTACCACGCAGCCGAGCGCGGCGCCGGACGCACCCGAAACCGCTTCCGCGGCAACGGTCAGGCAAGTACGGATGACGCTGTTCAACTCGGACGGGTCGTCAGCGGAGGTGAGCGGCAATGGACTCGCCTGTTTGGCCAACGAGGTGGCCCGCACTCTCGTTTCCAGCATGGAGTTTTGCGAGGGTGCCGAAGCGCTCGACAGCATTCTCGAACTCACCGTTGACACGGTCGATGGAGCGAGGCGGGTGACCTTGAGTGCCGAATTCGCCACAACCGAGAGCGGCTCGGTCGAGCTCGTCGATCCGCTCGCCGAAGTCCACATGCCAGACGTCGCACCCGGGCCGAACGTCACGGCCGAACTTGACGAACAGATCAGCACGGTCTTCGGCGACACGCAGCGAGCCATCGGAAACGTCGGCAATCCGCATCTCGTCATCAACGCTGTTCGACCGATGAACGCACGCGAGACAGCCGACCTTGGCGCTGCGTTCGAGGCACACTTTCCTAGCGGCATCAATGTCGAGTTCATCTGGCGCACTGAGCACGACGGCTCGACTTCGGCGGCCCCAAGTTCCATCGGCATGTCCGTGTGGGAGCGCGGCGCCGGGCTGACGCAGGCATGTGGCACCGGTGCCGTCACGGCGGCGATGCGGGCGCAGGACTGGGGTCTCGTCACAGCGAACGAGGAAACGACCGTCGAGATGCCCGGCGGCGAGGCGACTATCTCGACTGACGACGATGACGGTCACCCCATCCTCAGCGTTTGGGTGGAGCATCTCGGTGACTATGAGTGGCCAGTGCGGGAACGATCGCCGGATGGCTGATTCTGAGCAGATCGCTGACGAGACGTCAGACACGCATCGGGGGGGTTTTGGGGAGTTTGGGGGGGCTGAGTCCGGGCTTATTGACCGGGCTTTTCGGGAGCAGATCGTGCTGGTGGGGGTGCAGTTGGCGGAGCGCACTGCTGATGAGGTCGATGCCAATCTCGACGAGCTGGAGCGGCTGGTGGACACTGCTGGAGCCGATTCGGTGGAGCGGGTTGTTCAGCGGCGGGATGCGCCTGATCCGGCGACGTTCGTCGGGCGTGGCAAGGCCGACGAGATCTTGGATGCCTCGTTGGAGCACGATGCCGACACCGTGGTGTTCGACGACGAGCTGTCGCCGGCGCAGCAGTTCAACCTGGAGCGGATTCTGAAGCGCACGGCGCTGGACCGCACGGCGGTGATCCTCGACATCTTCGCCCAGAACGCCACGACGCTCGAGGGCAAGGCCCAGGTGGAACTGGCGCAACTTCGCTACCGGCTCCCCCGCCTGCGCGGCCGGAGTCGGCAACTGTCCCAGCAGGCAGGCGGCATCGGTACCCGGGGGCCGGGCGAGACCCAGCTCGAAGTTGACCGCCGGCGGATTCAGCGGCGCCTCGCGCGGCTGGAGAAGGACCTGCGCGGGCTGCGTCGGACTCGGCTGAATCAGCGAAAGTCGCGCCGACGGTCCCGCTACCACACCGTGGCGATCGTGGGCTACACCAACGCCGGCAAGTCGACCCTGCTTCGGCGACTCACCGGTGCGAATGTTCTGGTGGAGGACCGTCTATTCGCAACGCTCGATGCCACCACCCGGCGCCTGCAGCTGCCCGGCGGCGAGACGGTGCTCGTCACCGACACAGTCGGCTTCATCAAGAAACTGCCGACGTCGCTGGTCGAGGCGTTCATGTCGACCCTCGAGGAGGTGGCCGAGGCCGATCTGCTGGTGCACATCGTGGACGCTTCGGCCGCAGAACCCGAGATGCACATTGACGTCGTGCGCGCAGTGCTGCGCGAGATCGGAGCCGGCGACATTGACGAGCTCATCGCGTTCAACAAGAGCGACGCGACCGACCGAGGCACGGTTCGGCAGCTGCTGGAGCACTACGAGGGCTCCCATGCGATCTCGGCGAACAGCGGCGACGGCGTCGAAGAGCTATTGCTGGCTGTCGGCGACCGGCTCCGCAACCTCACCGAGGTCACCGAGCTGCGCATCCCCTACTCCCGCGGCGACGCCCTGGCCGCCGTGCACCGCGAAGGCGAGGTGCTCACCGAGAAACATGACGACGACGGCACCGTCGTGCATGCCCGACTCGACGACGTTGCGCGCAGCCTGTTTTCGGAATTTGTTGCACGTGGCTCCGATTGAGCGCTGCGATTCGCCCGCACCCTTGACGAAGAAGACCGGCCAATGCGGGACCCGCTGTCGGCAACGGTCTCTGCGCCGAGGCTGTGGCATGTCTGTTGTCCTTCGCCGTCACTCGCGCCTTCGTTGCGGCGAGCAATGATGTCGTGGTGAGTGCAGGCACGGGGTTTGTCCCGCCGCCCTATCCCTATGACCGGCTGGACGAGCTGAAGCCGCTGGCGGATCGCCATCGGGGCGGCTTGGTGGATCTGTCCATCGGCACGCCGGTGGACCCGCCGTCACCGGCGGTGCTGGCCGCGCTCGGCGGGTCGGATTCCGAGCGGGGATATCCGCCGTCCATCGGCACGCCCGACTTGCGGGAAGCCGCTGCACGCTGGTGCGAGGAACGCTTCGGTGTGGAAGTCGATGCCGCTGCTGAAGTGGCTGCAACGATCGGTTCGAAGGAATTCGTGGCGGGACTGCCCCACTGGCTGCGCTTGCGCACACCCGAACGCGACACCGTCTTGTTCCCCGAGATCAGCTACCCCAGCTACGCCATGGGCGCCGAGCTGGCTGGCTGCCGGGCGGTGCCCGTGCCGGCGGACGAGCGCTGGTCGATCCAACTCGATGCCATCTCCGATGCCGATGCCGAGCGGGCGTTGGTGCTGTGGGTCAACACGCCCGGCAATCCCGCCGGCGGTCTCGACGACCTTGCTGCGGCTGCACAGTGGGGCCGCGAGCGAGGCGTACCTGTCTTCAGCGACGAGTGCTATGCCGAGTTCACCTGGAACGGACCGCCTCGCACGATCCTGTCGCCGACTGATCCGGGGCCCGCAGGTGGCAACACCGAGATCCTTCGCGCACACGTCGACGGCGTGGTCGCAGTTCATTCCCTGTCCAAGCGGTCCAACCTGGCCGGCGTGAGGGTGGGCTTCTATGCAGGCGACCCCGAGCTTGTCCACTACCTGCGGGAAGTCCGCAAACACGCCGGGTTCATGGTTCCGGGGCCGGCCCAAGCGGCTGCGACAGCGGCGCTGGCCGACCAGGTCCATGTTGCCGAACAACGTGAGCGATACCGGAGCCGGCTCGAGCGCCTCGCGCGCATCGTCGGTCGCTTTGGGCCCGAGCCTCCACTTCCTCGAGGCGGGTTTTACCTGTGGGCTGCGGCTCCCGGCGGCGACGCGTGGGCGTTCACTCGCACATTGCTCGCAGAGGCGGGCATTCTCGTCTCGCCCGGCGAGTTCTACGGACCGACCGCTTCGGACTATGTCCGGGTCGCAGCGGTCCTGACCGACGATGCGCTCGTCATGGTCGAATCCCGCCTCGACTGACTCACGACTCGGATTCCCACGAACCGCAGCAACGAACCGCCCACCGCCGCCTAGGGCAAGTTCTTGTATGAGGTCGCTGCAAAATATCGCACTTGTGAGAAGTCAGAGCTCGTACTAGCCATCAGACAATGGAATTGAGGCCTTCGCAAGGCCGGTGGCCATCAGGCTTCGAGTTGCTGGGCTCGGTCCGCCATCTCTGAGGTGCTTCCGCAGGGGATCCACGTAATCCGCGGATCTCGTGCGAACCAGCGCTGCTGCCGGCGAGCGAAACGCCGGGTCCGTGCGACGGCAGCTTCAAGCGCTTTGTCCAGCGAGCACTCCCCTGCCAGGTGGCCACGCAGTTCCTTGTAGCCAAGGGCTTGCGCTGCAGTGCGCGACAGCGAACCCTCCATCAGCCGCCGCACTTCGTCCACGAGACCTTCCTCGATCTGTCGGCGATAGCGGTCCGTTATGCGTTCGTCGAGCGTGTCCCGGTCAAGGTCGATGCCCAGCATCCGAAAGGGCACCTCGGGATAGGTCTGCAGACCCGGCCCATACGACGAGAATGGCCGGCCGGTACCCAGGCAGACCGACAGCGCTCGCACGACACGTCGTATGTTCGTCGGCTCCATACGTGAAGCTGCGAGCGAATCCAGTTCGGCAAGGCGGCGGTGCAGGACGACGACACCGTCCGCCGTTGCATGCGCCTCGGCCTCGAGCTCCGCCACGATCGATTCGAACTCCGGCGGCGGGGTCAGGCCGTCGATGACAGCGCGCAGGTACAGACCGGTGCCGCCGACGAGCATCGGAACGGCGCCGCGGCCAGCGATGTCGGCCATCGCCGCTTCGAATGCCACGGCGAAGTCGACGACCGTGAATCGCTCCGCCGGGTCGACAAGGTCGATGAGGTGGTGCGGCACCTCGGCCTGCTCGGCGGCAGTGGGCTTGGCGGTGCCGATGTCCATCCCCCGATAGACCTGCATCGAATCGATCGAAACCAATTCCACCGGACCCGCGGCTTCGGACTGGGAGCGGGCACGCTTGGCCAGTTCCAGCGCGAGCGCCGACTTGCCCGACGCCGTGGGGCCCACGATGACCAATGGCTGGTCGACGCCGTCACCGCCCACGGCGCCGACCTCGTGCCCCCCGCTCTTGTTCCCCGTTCTCATACGACGGGCTCACGGGCCGCCCGGGACACGGCCTCGCTTCGAGAGCCGGCGGCAGCGCACGACGTGCCTCCCAACCGTTCGGCCTCAGCGCGCGGCAACCGGGATGCGGGTGCGGTGCCGTGCGGGCGCGGTGACCTCGATGAGCTCACCGCTGAGATGGAACGTGGCGGCCTCGCGCACCAGCACTCGGGCGTAGGTACCCGTTCTCAGCGGCTCGGGTGATGCGAAGTGCACCAGGCGGTTCTGGCGGGTTCGTCCCGTCAATGTGCCCGGATCCCGCTTGGACGGCCCCTCGACCAACACCTCCTCGATCTGGCCGACACGCGACTCGTTGCCCAGTCGTGCCAATCGCTCGACGACGGCTCGCAGCCGCTCCATGCGCTCGGCTGCCACAGCAGGTGCCACAAATCGATCACTCAGCTCGGCGGCCTCGGTGCCTGGACGCGGCGAGAAGACGAACGTGAACGCGCTGTCGAATCGCGCTTCCGCAACGACCTCGAGCGTCTCCGTGAAGTCGGCCTCGGACTCGCCGGGGAACCCCACGATGATGTCGGTGCTCACCGCCAGATTCGCCACGGCGGCACGGGCGGCGTTCAGCCGATCGAGGTAGCGCTGGGCGGTGTAGCCCCGGTGCATCGCCGCCAGCATCCCGTCGCAGCCGGACTGCAGGGGAAGGTGGAGGTGCTCGCACACCGCCGGCGTCTCGGCCATGGCCGAGATGACGTCGGCCCGCAGATCCTTCGGGTGCGGGCTGGTGAATCGCACCCGCTCGATGCCGTCGACCGCGCCGACGGCGCGCAGCAGATCGCCGAACAGCGGACGGGCCGTGTGCCGCCCGGCGGCCCAGGTTTCACCGGCACGCCACGCGGCGGTGTCGGCGGGGTCGTCCGAGGTGTGCGCACCGTTCGCGCCAAGCAACGCGGCCTCGGCGGGGTCGTCCGAGGTGTGCGCACCGTTCGCGCCAAGCAACGCGGCCTCGGCGGGGTCGTCCGAGGTGTGCGCACCGTTCGTGCCACGCAGCGCCAGGGTCACGTCGCGGCCGTAGCTGTTGACGTTCTGCCCCAGCAAGGTCACCTCGCTGACGCCGTCCGCCGCCAGCCGGCGCACCTCGTCGATGAGTTCGCCGAACGGCCGCGAGATCTCGCGGCCCCGAACCGACGGCACGATGCAGAAGGCGCACGAGTTGTCGCAGCCGATCTGGATCGTGACCCACGCTGCGTGCTGGGCATCACGTCGCACTGGAAGCGCCGACGGAAACTCCTCGGACTCGGTGAGGATCTCCGTCACCGGCCCTGATACCCGCGCATTGGCCAGCAGTTCGGCAGCGCGGCTCACATTGTGGGTACCGAAGACCACGTCGACATGGGGAGCCCGCTCGCGCACAAGATCCTGGTCCTTCTGAGCCAGGCAGCCTGCAACGGCGATCTGCACTTCGGGTCGGTCCTCCTTGAGGCGCTTGAGGTTCCCGAGCTGCCCGTAGAGCTTGTTGTCGGCGTTCTCACGGATGCAACAGGTGTTCAGCACGATGATGTCCGCTTCGGCCATCGTCGGCGCGACAACCAAGTCGTCAGCCTCCAGCAGGCCGGCGATCCGTTCGGAGTCGTGCACGTTCATCTGGCACCCGTAGGTGCGCACGAAGTAGCTGCGCTGGGTCTCGCCTCGTTGGGTTTGCTCGCCCGCAGCCACGGCGTCAAGGCTAGGGGCGCGCCCGGGACCGGAAGTCAGGTCGATGGGCCATCAGCGGTGGGTGAACGCGAACGGGCGGTGCCGGTTCGCCAGGACGGCCGGCGCGCTGCGTTGGCCGATTGGCTCAGTCGACGCTGGCACCCTCAGTCCGTGTCGCCTGCGCATCGTCCAGGCGGTCGAGCACGTCGGCATCGCTGTCGGCAGGGTCACCGTCGACGCCGAGACCCAGCGCATGCCGGATCCGGCCGTCGATCTCGACGGTGACCTCTGGGTTCGCGATCAGGAACTTCTTTGCGTTCTCGCGACCTTGGCCCAGTTGCTCGCCCTCGTAGGTGTACCAAGCACCGGACTTCTTCACGATGCCGTGCTCGACGCCCACATCGAGCAGCGAACCCTCGCGGCTGATGCCATGCCCGTACATGATGTCGAACTCGGCCTGGCGGAACGGCGGCGCCACCTTGTTCTTGACGATCTTGACGCGTGTGCGTCCGCCCACGACTTCGCCTTCGATCTTGATGGCCTCGATGCGGCGGATGTCGATGCGCACCGTTGAGTAGAACTTCAGCGCCCGACCACCCGACGTGGTCTCGGGGCTGCCGAACATCACGCCGATCTTCTCGCGCAGCTGGTTGATGAACACGCAGATCGTCTTGGTCTTGTTGAGGTTGGCGGTGAGCTTGCGCAGCGCCTGCGACATGAGACGCGCCTGCAAGCCGACATGGTGGTCGCCCATCTCGCCTTCGATCTCGGCCCGCGGCGTGAGCGCTGCCACCGAGTCGATCACCACCACGTCAATCGCTCCCGAGCGAATCAGCATGTCGGTGATCTCGAGCGCCTGCTCGCCGGTGTCGGGCTGGGAGATCAGCAGCTCGTCCACATCGACGCCGATGTTCTTCGCGTACAGCGGATCCATTGCGTGCTCGGCGTCGACATAGGCGCAGACGCCACCGGTTCGCTGGGCCTCGGCCACCAGGTGCATGGCGAGCGTGGACTTGCCCGATGCCTCCGGGCCGTACACCTCCACCACCCGGCCGCGGGGAAAGCCGCCGATGCCGAGCGCCAGGTCGATCGCGAGACTGCCGGACGAGATTGCCTCGACAGCCATGTGATGTTTCTCGCCCATCTTCATCACCGACCCGTCGCCGAACTGGCGTCGGATCTGTGTGAGCGTCATATCCAGTGCTCGTTCCCGATCTGTGTTCTGCTTATCCATGTCGTCCTCCTCGGACACCCGCCGGCCGCACCCGGTGTGCGATGCCGTGTGGTGGCACCGTAGGAGCGGGGTGTGACAACTCACGGGTGATTTTCTGCCGGTTGATCTCCCTTGGACAGCGGTCACGCTCGGTGCGCCGCACGTCGCTGCACTGACGGCCCCTGCTCAAGCACTCTGCGCTGTTACAGCAGCCACTACGAATGACAGCAATGTAGTTCCGAACATCAGTTCGTGTCAAGGCAGGACAGCCGAGATTGGGGCACTCGGTCACGCCTCGTGTGTGCGCGGGCGGCCGGCACGTCATCGTGTCGCACCCGTGTGGCACGCTGCGCCCCATGAGCTCCCCATCCCAGATGAACGATGACGACTTCGTGCTGCTGCACATCGAACGCGATGCCGGCGTGGTGTTCGCAACCATTGACGCCCCGCCGATCAACGTGATGACGCTGGCGCTGTTCCGCGAGCTGGCCAAGTTCAGCGCGCACGTTGCCGACGACGACTCCGTGCGAGTGGTCGTGCTGCGCAGCGACAATCCGGACTTCTTCATCGCGCACTTCGACGTAGAGGCAATTCTCGGCTTCCCCACCGAGGGACCGGCTGAGCGCCCGACCGAACTCGGGGGCTTCCACGCCATGTGCGAGCGCTACCGCACGATGGGCAAGGCCACCATCGTCGAGATCGGAGGACGGGTCGGCGGCGGCGGCAGCGAGCTGTCCATGTCGTGCGACATGCGCTTCGGCGCCATCGATCGCACCTTCATCAACCAGATGGAGGTGCCCATCGGCATCCTGCCCGGCGGGACCGGCACACAGCGTCTCCCCCGGCTCGTGGGACGCGGGCGCGCCATGGAAGTGATCCTGGGCGGTGTCGACCTCGACGCACGTACCGCCGAGCAGTGGGGCTACCTGAACCGGGCGCTTCCCGCCGACGAGCTGCGGCCCTTCGTGACCGATCTGGCCTATCGCATTGCGAAGTTCCCGCCCCAAGCAGTTGCGCTGGCCAAGCAGGCGGTCAACGCCGCTGACGATCTGCCGCTGCGAGAGGGATTGTTCACCGAGCAGTACCTGTTCCAGCAGCTCATGCGCACTCCCGAGGCCCGGCCCGCCATGGAACAGTTCTTGGAGCTGGGCGGGCAGACCCGCGAGGGCGAGATGCGGGTGGCAGACCTCGTCACCGAGATCAGCACGGACAGCTGAAGTTCACGCCAGTGGCACTCGCCCATCCCCCGCTCGCGGGCAACACCGAACTCATCGACTCGTGGCGCGCCTGGCTGGTGGCGATCGGAGCGGGCCTGTCCTGCGGCATGGCCTTCGGCACCATCTACACATTCGGTGCGTTCATCGAGTCGATGGCGACCGAATTCGGGGCCGGCCAGGGCGGCACCTCGGTCATGATCGGGATCGCAACCCTGCTGTTCTTCAGCACCGGGATCATCTCCGGTCCGCTGTTGCATCACCTCGGGCCGAGGCCGCTGCTGGCCGTGGGCGGCGCGCTGTTCGTCGTCGGCTTGGTTGCCACCTCGTCGGTTTCCGAGCTCTGGCACGGCTACGTCGTGTACGGCGTCGGCTGCGGCTTCGGGGCGGGCCTGTTCGTCTCACCGCTGTTCGCCACGGCAGCGTCGTGGTTCCTGCGGCACCGGGCGGTTTCTCAGGGTCTGGTGGCGACCGGGCCCGGCTTGGGAACGATGGTGCTGGTACCGCTCGCCCAGCGGATGATCGAGAACCTGGGCTGGCGGGAGGCGTTCCGGTGGCTTGCGGTCATCGGAGCGATCACGGTGCTGGTGTGCCTCGTGCTGGTGCGGCGCACCCCGATCGTGGCCACCGCGCATCCGCGGGAGCATGTGCGCCGGGTCGTGCGCACCAAGGCGTTCTGGCAGCTCACGATCGGCTCCACCCTGTTCGCCGTACCGGTCATCGGCTCGCTGGCCGCAATCATCCCCTTCGCAAGCTCCGTCGGCATCGGCGCCGGCGCAGCCGCATGGCTGCTCTCGGTCGTCGGCGCCGCGAGCATCTTCGGACGCCTGCTGCTGACCAGCTTCGCCCGCGCTCTGGGTTCGATCCGTCTGCTGAAGATCTCGTTCGCGATGCTGCCGGTCGCGTTTGTGATCTGGTTCTTCGCATCGGATCGCTACGCGCAGATCGTGGTCTTCGCCGTCATCCTGGGCGTCGGCTACGGCGGATTCGTTGCGCTGCAGGGCGATGTGACGCCCCACCTCTTCGGTGTGGCCGGCATCGGATCAGTGCTCGGGCGACTGTTCTTCTGTTACGGGATCGGGAGCATGATCGGTCCGATCGCCATGTTTACCCTGCTGGAGAGTTCGGGCGGAACGCTGCTGCCGATCGCGCTCGCGGGGGGTGTCGCGCTCGCGGGCGTGCTGGTCATCTGGGGGCTGACGCCCGACCCGGTGCCGTTGGAGCCGACCACCTCAACGCGAGCACCGCGCTCTCCCGTGCAACTGTCACCTCCCAGCGTCTGGATGCCCGTGCCAGCAAGCAGCGACCGCCGGAGCTGAAACCGGGCAGCCGACACCGTTCGGCTCTATCGTCAAGCACCGTGGAACGGCCGCTCGAAGACGTACTCGTGCTCGACCTGACTCGCGCGGTGGCCGGGCCGATCACCGGACGGCTGCTGGCTGATCTCGGTGCCCGGGTGGTGAAGATCGAACCGCCCGATGGGGACCTGACCCGCTTCATCGTTCCCCATGTGGATGGCCATTCGGCCTACTTCGCACACTTCAACGCCGGCAAGGAATGCGTGTCGCTCGACCTCACGACTGCCGCTGGCCGCGACGTGTTGATGGCCATGGTCCCCAAGGCGGACATCGTGCTCGAGAACTACCGCCCCGGTGTCCTCGACAAGCTGGGCTTGGGGTACGACGCGCTCGCCGAGATCAATCCAGGCATCATCGTGGCATCGGTGTCGGGCTGGGGACATGGCAACAGCCGCAGCGACCGCGGCGCGTTTGCATCGGTGCTGCATGCCGAGGCCGGCGTGACCGAGATGGTGTCGCGTCGACGTGGTGGCGAGCCCTACCGCAACGATCCGATGTCCCACGCCGACACCTACAGCGGGCTTCATGCGCTCGGCGCAGTGCTGGCCGCGCTGCACATGCGGCACCGCACCGGGCGCGGGCAGACCGTCGAGGTGTCGATGGCGGAAAGCACGCTGATGTGCAATGACCTGGCTGCCACGGACTTGACCGGCCAGGACCCGCAGATCGGCTTCAAGGGCGGGCAGAACTGGGCCGCGGTCTACCCGCTGTCGAACGGCCGTCACGTCACTGTGACGCTGGACCTGACCGCCAATTTCGGCATGAAGGTGATCACCGCAGCGATGGATCGTCCCGACCTGCGCGTGGACCCCCGGTTCGCCCGCATCGAGGACCGGGTGCATCACCGAGACGAGCTGGAAGCCATCTTCGGCGAGTGGGTGAGCCAATTCGACAGCGCCGAAGCGGTGGAAGCCGCGATCGGCGTGAAGCCTGTCATGGCCGCCGAGGTCCGCACGGTGCCCGAACTGGCCGCCACAGACTGGGCTCAGGAACGAGGCGCCTTCGTAGACGTTGTCGCAGGCGAAGCGGCGGTGCCGCTCACTGTGCCGCAGTCGCCGTGGCGCTTTGCCGGAGCGGACGCAGGTGCCCCGCCCGGAGCCGTCGCAGGCGACCGCGGGCAGCACAACCGCGAAGTGCTGGCGGAGCTGGCGGGGCTTGACGCCGCCGCGATCGACAAACTCGAAGCTGACGGCGTGGTCTCCTCCGGACCGCCCATCCGCCGCCCGGCTGCTCGCTCACGCCACTAGCGCAACGCACCAGCGACAATCGGCTGGAAACCTGGTGGGGCCCGCCGGCCGTCGCTCAGCCGCAAATGCGCAAGGCCCGGCCGCTCACCGTCCGGAGAGGAGCCGGGCCTACTTCCTCGGGCTACTGCCCTCGGCCTCCCCAGTCTCGCCTGACGTCGAACGTAACGCAAGCCTCGGGATGGGCCGTCAAGGTCGTGGTGTCCCTGGCGGACTCAGGAAAGCAGCGTGGCGCCGATGTGGTCGACGAATGCGGCGATCTCGTCGACGGTCTGGCCGTTGGGCAGCAGCACCAGCCGGTCGACTCCCATCTCGGCGAAGCGCTCGACCATCTCAGGCGTCGGCCGCATGCGGGGCGTGACAGTGATCTCGAGCCGCCCGAGCTCGGCGGGACGGTCATGGCGGGCGCCAGCTTCGGACAGTCCTTCGATGCAGCGCTGTGTGCCGTCGTAGTCGAGCGCGAATCCGTACCAGCCCTCGCTCATCGTGACGGCGCGGCGGTACGCAGGCGGGGTGTGGCCGCCCATGACGACCGGCGGACCCGGTTGCTGGACCGGCCGGGGGCGGGCCTGCACATTCGAGAAGCTCACGAACTCGCCGTGATAGGCGGGCGCATCCATCGACCAGATGGCACGCATCGCCTCGATGTACTCCTCGGTCCGGCGGGCCCGGTCGGCCATCGGGATGCCCAGCGCATCGAACTCCGGCCCGAGATAGCCGACACCGACGCCGAACAGCAGTCGGCCTCCCGACAGCACATCCACGCTGGCCAATTCCTTGGCCAGAACCAACGGATTGCGCTGGGGCACGATGATGATGCCCGTGCCGAGCTTGATCTCGCTGGTGACCGCAGAGACATAGGCGAGCGCCACCGCAGGATCCAGCATCGGGTGCAACGGCGGCAGCGGCGACGGCGGCGCCTGCGGGTCGGGCAGCACCACATGCTCGCCCGTCCACACGGACTCGAAGCCCGCGGCCTCAGCGGCCACTGCGACACGCCCAGCTCCCTCTGGGCCAGCCGCGTCGCCCAGCGCACCCATATTGATCTGGAACAGACCGATCTTCACTGTGTTCCCCTCTAGTTGCCTGCCGTGGTGACGCTCTCGGTCGCCGCTTCGCCGATGCGGTTAGCGGAAGTTGGGCGCCACCTCATTGATGAACAGGTCCATGGAGTGCTTCTTGGCTTCCATGGGCCCGAAGGTGAAGTCGGGAATGATCAATTCGTCGACGCCGACCTGGCGGTACTGCTCGACCACCTCGCTGACCTCGTCGGGCGTTCCCACGATGGCGGCTCGGCCGAGGTCCATGGCACGGGAACTCTTCAGCTTGGCCGAGTCCTCACCGATAAACAGCAGCGCGCACGCCGAGCGGCTGATCTCGCTGGGATCGCGACCAATCGCCTCGCAGTGCCCATCAAGCACGCTGCACAGCTCGGAGATGTCGTCGGGCATGCCCCAGCAGTTCCACTCGGTGGCCCAGCGGGCCGTCGTGCGCAGCGTGCGACGCCGGCCGCCGCCGCCGATGAGCAGTGGTATCGGCGACTGAATCGGCTTGGGGTCCAGCGGCGCCTCGGTCACCGTGTAGTGCTCGCCGTCGAGGCTGGTGCGGTGGTTGCCGAGCAGCGAGCTGATGATCTCGACCGCCTCGTCGAAACGGTCCATGCGACTGCGCAGCGTGCCGAACTCGAAGCCGTACGCCTCGTGCTCGTTCTCCTGCCAACCCGCGCCAATGCCCAGCACCACCCGGCCGCCAGACAGATGGTCGATGGTGGTGGCGATCTTGGCGGTCAGCACCGGGTTGCGGTAGGTGTTGCCCGCCACGAGCGGACCCAGGCGCACCCGCGGCACTGCCACCGCCAGCGCCGCCAGCACCGACCACGCCTCGTGAACAGGCTGGTCGACGTTTTCCTCGTTGGGCATGAAGTGATCTGCGAACCACAGACCATCCCAGCCGGTGGCCTCAGCGTGCGCGCAGCATTCGATGATCGCTGACGTCTGTTGGTCGTTCTTGGTCCAGAATCCGAATCGCATCGGAACAGACTGCCACCGTGCCGGTCAGGCGCGCAGGATAACGATTCAAGACAGTCGAGATATATCAGCAACACGACTTGGATATACTCGGGCTCATGACCAAGCGTCTGGTCGACATCGACGATGAGCTGCTGGAGCAGGCGCGCCGCATCACCGGCGCACTGACCATGAAGGACACCGTCAATGCAGCGCTGAAGCACACAGTCGACGCCGAATTGCGAATGAAGCACGCGCACCGAATTGCTGGCCGTCACGGAACTGACATCGCCGATGATGAGGTCATGTCCGGTGCCTGGCGTTGAGACCTCTCTATCTTGCGGACAAGAGCGCGTACGCGCGCATGCATCACGCCGCAGTCGCGGCCCGGCTCACTCCGCTCTTGGTCGACGGGTACGTGGCGACGTGTCCGATCATCGACCTAGAGGTGCTCTATAGCGCGCGGTCCCGTACGGACTACGAGGAGATCCGTGCCGAGCGAGGCACCCTGTCATCGTTTCCCATCACCGAATCGGTCACCGATCGAGCACTTGAGGTGCAACACCTCCTCGCTCAGCGCAGTCAGCACCGGCTTCCGCTGCCTGATCTGCTGATAGCGGCGGTCGCCGAAGTCAACGGCCTGTCAGTCGTTCATTACGACGCCGACTACGACCGGATCGCCGACATCACCGGCCAGGCGACCGAATGGGTTGTCCCGCGAGGCTCGGTCTGAAAGCCAGCGTTCGGGCCGCGCGAGAACGTGCTTTGCACATTCTTGGGTTCGATACCCGCGCCATGAACCAGGCGGTGAAAGGCTGCCTTGGTGTAACCGAGTTCGGCGGCTAGCTCGTCGAAGCGGTCCATGCGGCTATGCAGCGTGCCGAATCAGCCTGGCATCCCGCGACTCAAGTGCTCAGAACGTCCACGAGCCGCCATACATCGCTGCTGGGATTGGAACGCGGCGACGATCCCGCCGTTTCATGCCTCTTCGCAAGCGTTTGAGCCCGTGCCTTGGCGTCGGCATAACCGGGTTCGAGAACTTGCCACGCGGCCGCCGGCACATCCTTCTTGTTCTTCCTGTCAATTAGGCCCAGCTCTCTGGCGAGCCGATTTGCAGTTATTCGATCGAGTGGAGCCGTGTGTTCCTGGGCATGTAATACGAGCCATAGCTCAAAGCACGGATCCGAAAACGCGACATGAATGCCGCTTTGACGGGCTTCGTTGAGCGCTTGCGAAACGTTGGCGTGGGCGTCGCGGTCGAACACGCACCAGACCTCGTCGAAAGGCACTTCGTTGCGGCGACGCACCTGCTTCATGGCACGAATGTCGTTGCGCGCTTTCTCCACGAGGGTCATCGGTGCTGCGCCCGTGACGCCCCAGCTAATGGTGAGACCTGAACCGCGGATTTTTCCCCAGCGACCAAGGTATTTCGGCTCCGTCTTATCGCCCTCGCTGTGGACTCGGATTATCCGCTGTGTCTTGCGCCGAGGTGCCACATGTCGTGCTCGGTTGCGCCCGGAACTCATGCGTCGGTGAACTCATCGACGAGGTCAGCTGCTTCCGCCGGAAGTGCTCCCGCCAAGTCTGCGGGATTCGGCGATGGGATCGCTCCGTAGCGGCCTAACAGATAACGGCGCTCGATCGCTTCGTCACGTCGCGGCGCCGGTGTGAAGTGTGCCAACGAGTACAGCGACGAGGCGCCGTCGGGGGCCTTCTCGGTGAACCACACCTGATCACGACTCAACATCGCTTCGCCGCTGTCGCCGAGCATGCTTGTGTCGTTGGTGTTGAAGATCAGTTGCGCTCCGTTGGGGTTGTACCGCGGACTCTGGAACAGCTCCACGAGCCGGCTCACGAGGTGGGGATGCAAGCTGGTATCGAGTTCGTCCACGACGAGCAACCGGCCATCGTCGAGCGATGTCAACAGCGGCCCGATCAGTCCCAGCCAGGTCTGCGTCCCCTGGGATTCCGCGGACCGATCCAACTCCACATCCCCGTCAGCGCCCTCATGGGTCAAGACCAAAGTGTCCTCGTCGGCGATGTCTTTCTCTTCTCGCACCGCGAGGCCAGCGGAGCGCATCGCACGCAGGATCTTCTTGCGCTGCTCAACCTGTTGCGGGTCCGGTGGCACCAGCCTGAGATCAACGATGCCGAGGTCAGCAAATCGCAGCACATTCAACAACCGTTCCTTCGACTCGCGCGCACTGAGTTCGTTCGCCGACTTCGCCGAACCGTACGTCCAGCCTTCCCAAGCCGAGTGCCAGATGTTGTTGACAAACCAACGGTGCAGGCGGCGCAGCGGGTTGTCAGGACCGGCCCCCGCAACCGACAGCAGCAGCGCATTCTCCCGGTCGTAGCGCTCCAGCAGCTCGCCTTCGTCGTGAAGCGGCGATCGAAACTTGGTCTTCTTTCCGCTCACCCGCTCGAACAGCAGAGCCCTGCGCCCGCGCGGGGCATACCAAGCAGACTCGGCTCTGACACGCGCATCGTCCATCTCAAAGCCATACCCGAAGAGAACGCCGCCCAGAATCAACTCCACTTCGAATCGAGACGGCTTGTCGGCTGCGGCACCGTCGAGCAGGAAGCGCTGTCGGGGAAGCGGATCGCCAGATGCTCGTTGGCTGAACGATCCAGCGACCAGCCCGTGCATGTCGCCCAGTGCCTTCAGAATCGCCGATTTCCCGGAGGCATTCGCGCCGAAGATGGCTGCGGCCGGCAGCACCCGCTCTGGCTTGGCACGGCCCGCGATGGACATGAGCCGGACTACATCGGGATCGGCGAGACGCGTCCCAAGCAGGGACAGATGCACTTCATCTCGAAAGCAATAGACGTTCTCTGCCGTGAACGACAAGAGAGCACTAGAGGCCGTTGACAGGCCCGTTGTCTCAGTCACAGATATATTTCTACGATAATTTCACAGAAAATGCAACATATTTGCTAATGGCGGTCTTGGAGGATCAGGCGCAGCAGGTTGAGCGCAGAGATGGCGCTGTAGTCGGCGAGGCGCTCGCGATCGCCGGGGAGGCGGATCTCGTCGGCCTTGTCCCGGTGCGCCACTGCTGGTGTGTCGCCGTGCGCCGGCTGCGCCGATATCGACACGGCAAGGAACGCCGTGCCATACGGATGCTCAGGAGTCGCCGACGCACGGTCCTCCACTGCCGTGACCGCCAGTCCGACGCTGGCGCCGCTGCGCAGGCGAGCGGCCCGCGCGAGTGCTTCAGCGCCAGCGACCGACGCAAGGGGCGGCACAAGGTCATCACCCATCGGTGATACCTCCGACGAGCCGGCATGCAGCAGGTACTCGGCCAGATGCTCCGACCGGGCCACAATGCCGCCTGCAAATGTACGCGGGGCCGTCGGGTCCGACGACACCCTCGCGTCGTCGCCCGCCGACGCCAGGCCAGGGTCGCCCAGCTTCGCTCCGCCGGGGGCGGTTCCCGCTCGCAGAGCGGCCTCGGCCGATGACAGGCGGTTCGCCATTCGGCCGCCGGTGATCGTCTCCGCGACGCCGAGCGTCAACCCGAACCGACCCAACTCAGCCAGCACCGCTGTCTCCATCGTGTCGTCGTCGTAGGCGAACACCAAGTCGCCGAGCAACGGTTCCAGCACCGCCTGTTCGGCGTCGATCAGGCGCCACGCCTCGGCCGAGTCGGCCCCCTTGGCGGTGATGCGGACCTTGATGCCCTCAATGCCGCTGGCCAAGAAGGCAAGCGTCGGGTTGCCGGTCTCGTCCAACTCGTCGATCCGGCCAGCCAGCATCTCGGCAAGTCCGGATTCGCTCTGGCCCCACGTCCGCAGGACACGACTCTCGATGGTCGCGCTCACGCCCGCACGCCGCTGCAGGTCGCCCAGCACCGTGCCGTTGAGCATCTCGCGCATCTCGTAAGGCACGCCGGGCACCACGTACACGACCCGATCGAACACCTCGGCTCCGTCCGGCGGCTCGGCGCCATGCGGCACCGCGCCCACGCCCCGCACCCAGCGGATCGGCGCCATCAAGCCGGGGGCGGTGCCGGGCTGCTGCGGGATCGGCGTGGCACCGGTCGGCACCATCGCCTGTCGCAGGTTGTTCTCAGGCATCGGCCGGCTGCGGCTGGCGAACATGGCCCGGATGCGGTCGGCGATGACCTCATCGAGCACCAGATCAGCCCCCATCACCGACGTCAGCACCTCGCGGGTGATGTCGTCCTGGGTAGGACCGAGGCCGCCGCACACGATGACGGCATCACTGCGGTCGAGCGCCAGCCGGAGCGATGCGTCGATGCGGTCGAAGTTGTCGCCCACCTTCGTCTGATAGTGGCTGTCGATACCGGCGAGGGCGAGCTGTTCACCCATCCACGAGGAGTTCGTGTCGACGATCTGACCCAGCAGCAGCTCGGTGCCTACGGCGATGATCTCGGTCTTCACATCGGGTGACCCTAGGCGCAGGGGGCAACCGCCACAGTGCGAAGGCACGCACGCAGAGGAGACCGCTGGGTGCCGGGCGGCGCTGCCGGGCGCAGCGCCTTTCGTGTCAGAGTGCGGGTTCGTCGCCCAGCTGTGCCGCCGCCGCGCGCACCGCTGGCGACGATGCCGAGGCCGCCGTGTCAGAGTGCGGGTTCGTCGCCCAGCTGTGCCGCGGCCACGCTGCGGGCCGAGCGCAGGTAGGCCCAGCCGGTCCAGACCGTGAGCGCCACGGCGATCCACAGCGTCAGCGTGGCAAGCCAGTGCACATGAGTTGCCAAGGGTGGCATGACGGCGAAGCCAATTGCCCACAGTTGCGTGAATGTCTTCCACTTGGCGAGCTTCGTGGCGGGAACCGTGATGCCCCGGCGACCGGCTCGAGACCGGTAGGCGCTGATCGCCAGCTCCCGCACGGCGATGATGATGACGGGTGCTGCGTGGAATTGGCCGTTCCATACGAGCGCAGCCATCCCGCCGATCACCAGCACCTTGTCCGCCAGCGGGTCCAGGAAAGCGCCAGCGCGCGTCTTGCCGTGACGTCTGGCAAGCCATCCATCCAGATAGTCGGTCATGGCGATCGCGAACCCGGTGACGAAGGTGCTCCACCGTGCCCCCCACGACACGATCATCGCGATGAACACTGGCGAGGCCGCTATACGGGCGACCGTCACGAGGTTGGCCGGGGTCGCCAGCGCCGTCGGCCCGAACGTCGGGGGCACATCGGGCCCATTCGGAACCGCCATCGCCTTGCGAGGCTACGCGAGCGGAGCAGAAGCGGGGCGATGGCCAGCCGTTCCCCTCCGGCTGGGGTGTTGGGGCCGCGAAGGCGGCAGAGGCTTCCTGAGACGAGCAACCCAGCCCACGTAGTATCGGCACGTGGCGCTGCGGACGGTCTCGGGGGACGGCGACACCGCCACGTCGAGCGAGCCAAGCACCACCCCGCGTCCGGCCCAGCGCATCTTGAGTGCCACCGAAGCCGTCGAGCGGATGGCCGCCAAGCGCCAGGGCAAGCGCGGTTGCTACGCCATGTTCAGTTCCTACCTCGGTGGGGTCGTCACCGATCCGATGGTGATGACGGTGCCGCTCGATGACCACATGGTCCACCGCGGACACGGTGTCTTCGACACGTGCTCGCTAGTGAACGGTCGGCTGTACCGGCTCGGCATCCACATCGACCGGCTGCTGGCCAGTGCAGCGGGGGCACGCCTCGAGGTCCCGTGGTCTCGCGACGAGCTCATTGCGATGGTCGCCGACACGGCTGCATCATCGAGCGCCCGGGACGGCATCGTCCGGTACTGGCTGACGGCCGGACCCGGCGGGTTCTCGTTCATGCCGGCAGAGTGCGAGGAGCCCTGCTTCTACTGCGTCGTGCTCGACCCGATGAGCTTCGGCGCAGGCGGTTTCGATCCGATGAGGGACGGCTTCCGCGAGGCGACGGTGCGCGATACGCCGATGAAGCCGCCGTTGCTCGCCCAGATCAAGTCGAACAACTACCTGCTCAACGTTTTGACCCACCTTGAGGCTGCCGACGGCGGAGGCACGTTCGGCATCATCGTCGATGACGATGGCTTCATCGCCGAAGCGTGCGTGCTGAACGTGTGCAGCGTGAGCCACGACGGCGTGCTCGTCACTCCCCCATTTCAGGGAATCTTGCACGGCACCACCATGCGGCGGCTGCTGGATCTGGCCCGGGGAGCCCTGTGCGAGGACGGGCTGCTGCGAGACGTGCAGCAGCGGCCGTTGCGGGCGGACGAAGCTCGTGCCGGCGCCGAGCTCATCATGTCCGGCGGCGACACCCATGTGTTCCCCGTGGTGGAGTGGGACGGTGCCCCGATCGGCGACGGCACGGTGGGTCCGGTGGCGAAGCGACTGCACGAGCTCATCGAGGCCGAGACGACTGCGGGCGACGGCGCGCCGGAGGACTTCATCGAGGTGCAGTACCCCTAGAGCGGGCACGGCATCGACCCGAGTCGAGGGGCGGATCGGACGCCTCCATGGCTGTTCGGTGACTGTCACAGGGCCGTCCTAGGGTGCCCTCGTGGACCTTCCAGCCGATGCCGCCGTCGCCGAAAGCGACATCCGACGGCTCGATCCGCGTCCGGCGCCAACCAAGGATCCCGCCGCGGTGCCGGTCACGGTCGTGGGTCCAGACAAGTTGGGCGAGTTCGTCGATGCGCTCCGTGGTTCTGCAGCGCGCGCGGTGGACACCGAGACGGTGTACCAGCCTCGCGTAGCAGGGTCGCGCGGACAGGTCCCCCAGCTACGCGTGATCTCTGCCGCGACCCGTGCTCCCGATGGCACCGAGTGCGCCTGGGTGGTCGATGTAGCTAGGCACGACGGGCCTGAGCTGGCCACGGCACTCCACGACGGTCTCCGGGTGCCCGATCTGGCATCCGACGCCTGGAATGCCACCTTTGACGATCGGGTCATCGACACGCATCTCATGGAGCCAGCCGAGGCCGCCGGCGCAGCTGTCGGATCACTGCGCTGGTGGGATGCGCAGCTCGCCGATGCTCTGCTGCATCAGGGATTGACGGGCTTCGGCTTCTTCCACGGCTTGGCATGGGCAGCCGAGCGCTACCTGGGACTGAGCGTCGAAGGCAAGGCCACCACCCAGCTGTCCTATTCCGCCGACGCACCCCTCAGCGATCACCAGGTGGCCTACGCCGCGGCAGACGCCGTGTTGACCCTGTGGGTGTCAGAAGTACTGCGTGACCGTTTGCGCGAGACGAGGTTGGAAGAGGTGTGCCGGCTCGAGCTGGCAGCGCGCCCATTCCTCGACCGCATGGAGCGGGCGGGCTTGCCGTTTGACGTCCAAGGGTGGGAGGCCGAGCTGGCCGGACTGGCAGCTCGGCGAGTCGAAGTGCTCACCCACTTGGCGGACCTGACCGGCGGCGGGCAGGCCGACTTGTTCGGCGGAGGCGTGGAGCCCAACTGGAATCCCGACAGCGAACAGCAAGCCCGCGACGTGCTGAATCGCTTCGCTGCCGACCGGGTCGAGGCGTGGACCGCGAAGACCGATCGCCACGCCCGTCCGCTGGCGCCTACCGATTCGCTGGGCGCGTCGGTGCTGGCAGGCATCGGCGGCGAACTCTGCACCGCGCTGCTGGCGTACCGCGACCTGTCCAAGACGCTGAGCACCTATGGGCACACGATGGCAGAGCACCTATGGTCCGACGGCCGTCTCCATCCGGAGTACCTGCAGGTGGTGGGCACCAACACGGGTCGGCTGGCCAGCCGCAATCCCAACGCTCAGAACTTCACTCCGCGCCTGAAGCCGTACATGAAGCCGCCGCCAGGACGAGTATTCGTCTATTCCGATCTGAGCCAAGCCGAGCTGCGGTTCGCTACCCAGCTGGCCGGCGACGAGGGCTTGAGGGCCGCGTTCGAGAGAGGGCATGACATTCACAGCGCCACCGCCGAGCGAATGTTCGGCGTGCAGATGGACGGTCCTGCGGGACTCGGCGCCCTCGACCGGCCTCGTTACGAGGAATTCCGCACCAAGGCCAAGCGCATCAACTTCGGCATTCTGTACGGGCAGCGCGGCGCGGGCCTGTCACGCGGCTTGACCGACGCCGGGGTGCCGACCAGCCGCGACGAGGCCGGCGCGCTCATCGAGGCGTATCTGGGCGCCTACCCCGGCATCGCGCAGTGGGTGGACGAGCGCGACCGCTATATCGGGCACTTCGCCGCGACCTCGCTCGATGCCGATTGGCCGCTCACGCTGCAACTGCATGCGCTGTGGCCCCGGACCGACGATGCTCGGCGGGCGCTGCGCAAACAGCAGCGTCGGCATCACAGCGCAGAAGAGGTTCACGAGGCGGTGCTCGCGGCGGAACGGGCAGCTGCAATCGACGCAGGTCGCTTCGCACAGGGCGGGGAGATTGACCTGCGTGACATCGATGTCGCGGAGGTGGCATGGGCGCTGTCGTTCGCCGCACCGGTGGTCGTTCGGTCCGATGGCTCGCCGCTGTCGTTCAGCTCCCGGACGCCGGCTGGGCGCCGCCAGCAGTTCACGTTCTCGGTGGACTGGGTGCTGGGCGAAGCTGCAGCCGTCGTCGGTTGCTCGACCAAGCCTCGGCCCGATGAGGTGTGGCGCCGGGTGCTGCAGCGATTCGAGCTCGCGCCCCCGACAGCTTTGTCGGGAGGGGCTCTGCGCCCGGCCGTCGACAAGGTGCTCGAGCAGAGGCATGTGCGGCGCGCTGTGGTCGATGAGGTCGGCGTTTCGATGGGCGAAGCCGACCAGCGTTTCCTGCTGCAGCGCGCGCTGCACACCCGGGTCGGCCAGATGGCCAACGCCTACCGCAATGCGCCGATCCAAGGCGGCGTGGCTGACGTCATGCTCGACGCCTTTGGGCGGCTGGGTGAGGTCTTGGCGCAGTATCGGTCTGCCGTCGCTGTGCAGACCGTCCACGACAGCGTCGTCATCGAGTGCGACGAACACGATGCTGCTGCTATCGCCAGCGATGTCAAGGCATCCCTGGAAGCAGCGATGTCGCGCTGGTGCCCCGACGTGCCCACGGTGGCTGACACCGACATCCGGTCAAGCCTGTCGGAGACCTCAATCCTCGAAGCGATCGACTGACGACGCAGCCGGCTCGGCGCGCGACGCCTATGCAACGTCCACGGATTGCGAGCGCTGGCTATTGCCGACATGGGTCATCGCATAGACCGCCATCGCAAGCGTGACGGCAATGCCCATGGTCAAGAACATGCGCTGCACGCCGACCCATTCGGCCAGCGCACCTAAGGGCGCAGCTGCGATAGCGAATGCCGCGAACGGCAGCTGCACCAGCGATTGGACGCGGCCCTGGTAGGCCTCATCGGTGGAACGCATGACGATTGTCTGAATCAATGAGATGAACCCGGTAGATGCCGCGCCGACGGCCACCGCGATCAGCATTGCCACTGCATAGCTAGGTGCCCAGCTGAGGGCGATGACCGAGGCGCCGAAGCCAAATCCCAGACCGATCAAGATGGTCCCGACACTCGACGAGTCAGCGCGCGACGCAAGCAGTATCGAAGCGATAACGGCACCGACCGACGCAACCCCGGAGATGAACCCGACATATGCATCGCCATAGCCGAAGACACCTTCCACAAGCGCTGGCATGAATGCGACGTAGTTGAAGCCGAACATGATCACGACAATCGATGTCAGTATCGGCCGGCGGAGCTCGCGGCGGCTCATCGCATACCGGACTCCCTCGCCGATCTCTGCCAATGGTTTGGCGCGGGAATAGCGGGCGATCTGTGACTCGTCGCCTTCGGCCGCCCGCGGTCGATGCGTCTCAGGGAGCTGCAAGAGCAAGAGGAAGCTGAGCGACGCGATGGCGGTCGAGACGAAGTACGCGCCTGCAAGGCCGAACAGCGCGATTCCCGCCAGTATTCCCGCCAGCGAAGGGGCAATCACGCGGCTCCCGCTCAGCGACAGCGACGAGAGCGTGATCGCGTTGCCCAGGCGCTCCCGGCCCACAAGCTCGGTTGTCATCGAGATGCGAGCCGGACCGATCAGGCCGAACATCAGGCCCTGCAGGGCACTGGAGACGAGCAGCATCCAGAACTGGATGACACCGGTCGCGAGGGCCGTGCCCATCCCGAGCGCCGTGAGGACGAGGATGAACTGGCCGACCAGCATGAGGCGTCGCTTCGAGAGCCGATCAGCAGCCACCCCTCCGAACAGCGTCGACACCGCCAAGGTGAGCCCGAAGAAGAGGAACACGATGCCGAGAGCCCCTTCGCTCTCGGTGAGATCCCACGCCAGCAGCCCCCGCAGCAAGAACTGCATCTGGATGCTCATGAAGGAAAACACCCCGCTCAGCCATAGTGCCCGGAACGCCGGAACATGCAGCGCTGCGAATGTCGTGGTGCGGTCGTTCGGTCCGGGCCCCGACGATGCCTTGATTTGACCGTCGCTGTCGGCAGGGGGCTGGGCCTGCCCGCCGGGCGCCGTCGTCGCCCGTGATTCCGTCATACCTGTGGCCCCTTCGGACAAGCCGGATGACGACGCTACCGGTTCGCCTGCGCCGGTGAATGGGGCGCGGACGTGGTGTGACCAGCGTTGCGGGCCAGCGTCTCGCAGCCGGCGCTAGCTTCAATTCGGCTCGGATCTGACGTACCGATTCGTGCCACAACCGATACCACCATTCCAGGAGAGTGCCCAAATGCCACGTCTTGACCTCAGCGGAGCTTCAGCCATCGTCACCGGCGGAGCGTCGGGCATCGGCGAGGCCAGTGCACGCCAGCTGGCCGATGCCGGCGCGCACGTCGTGATCGCCGACCTGCAGGAAGACCTCGGCGCCGAGGTGGCGGCGTCGGTCGGCGGCCTGTTCGTGCGATGTGACGTCACCAGCGTCGACGAGGCAAGCGCAGCGGTAGATGCGGCGTCGGAGATGGGGCCACTGCGAGCGCTCGTCAACTCGGCTGGGCTCGGCCGCGCCGGGCGCACCATCGACCGCAATAACGTGCCGATGGATCTCGAGCAATTCCGCTTCGTCATCAACGTGAACCTGATCGGCTCGTTCAACATGCTGGCCCAAGCTGCCTCGGCAATGGCCAAGACCGAGCCCGTCGACGGCGACGGATCCCGCGGCGCAGTCGTGAACATGGCCTCGGTCGCCGCGTTCGACGGTCAGATTGGCCAAGCCGCGTACTCCGCCTCGAAGGGCGGTGTGGTGGGCATGACCCTGCCCATCGCCCGCGACCTGTCCGCCACCGGCATTCGCGTCAACACCATCGCTCCCGGCCTGATCGACACGCCGATCTACGGCGAGGGTGAGCAATCCGACCAGTTCAAGGCACACCTCGGACAGAGCGTGCTGTTTCCCAAGCGACTCGGCTATGGCGAAGAGCTGGCGTTCATGGTCATGGAGTGCATCACCAACCCGTACATGAACGGCGAGGTGATCCGCGTCGACGGCGGCATCCGGCTGCCACCTCGCTGATTCACCCCTGCGATCACTCGCGCCAATCAACCGCTTCGATCGGCGCTCTTGCGCCAAGCGTTCAACCAGTCGCGGCTTCAAGGAATTCGGCGATAGCGTCGTTGAACGCCTCGGGCTGTTCCTGGTTGGCCAGGTGGCCCGCATCGGCGATCTCCACGTAGCGAGCGCCGGGGATCCCTTCGGCGAGCCGCTGGGAGGCTCGCGGCGGGGTGACCTCGTCGTGCTCGCCCACCACCACGAGCGTGGGCGCGGCAATGCGCTCCAGATCCGGGTAGTGGTTGGATTCCGCCATCGAGTCGCATGCCCACTGGTAGCAGGGCATGCGGATCGACGGGATCATCATGTCGGCGACATGAGACCGAAGCTCCGAGGATGCTCCCGGGCTGACGAGCCGCTGCGCACGTGCCGCAGCGAAGCCTTCGGGTCCCAGGTCGACGAAGTCTGCCGCTCGCGCCCGCATCGCTTCCGCCTGTTCGGGCTTGGTACCGGCACCGGCACTCGAATCGGCCAAGACGAGCGAGGAGACCAGATCGGGATGCCGCAGAACGAGGCGCGTCGCGGTGACGCCGCCCCACGAGACGCCCAGCACAGCAACCGGCCCGTCGGACTCTGCGGCTATCAGCGACGCAGCCGCATCGGCCCAGCCGTCGATGCCGGGGGCGTCATCGGGATCGGCCGAGAAGCGGTAACCGGGAGCGTCCCAAGCCACCAACCGCATGCCCAACCGCTCCGCCAGCGGCCGCTGACCCAAGAAGGCATCGGCGCACGAGCCGATGCCGTGCAGGCACAGCAGCGCAGGTGCGTCGTGCGCACCGTATGACCAGCGAAAGACGTTGCTCATGCCGCCTCCCTCACCAGAGAACAGTCGCCGACCACGCTCATGGGCCTGCTCAGCAGCGCGGGACCAGTCGGCACGCGCACGCCGTGCTTGACGGGGGATGAGCAGGAAATCGAGCCGGTGTGCTGAGAGCTCATGGCTTCGGTCGAACCCGCGCCAGCGGGGTCGGCACGCCAGCCACAGTGGCGCGGGTCCGGAAGATGCAGCCGCCGTCGGATGTGCCGCCGCCGGTCACGACGTACAGATCGCGCATGTCGGCGCCGCCGAAGCAGACGCTGGTGACGAACTGGTCGGGAACTGGCACTGCGACGTCCGGCTCGCCGTCGGGCGTGTAGCGCTGCACCCGGCCGCCTTCGGCCAGCGCAACCCACACGCCGCCCTCGACATCCACCGCCAAGCCGTCAGGCACCTGGCGCTCCCGCACGAACTCCCGCCTGTTCGACACAGCGTCGCCGTCCACATCCGACACCCACACCCGGCCCGGGATGCTGTCGGAGTGATACAGCCGGGTGCCATCAGGCGAGAAGCCGATGCCGTTGGTGAGCCGCACGTCGCCGTAGACCTCCTCTGCCGAGCCGTCGAGGTTGATGCGATACAGCTCGCCCGGCTCGTCCGCCGATGACTCGTCGAAGGGGTTGCGGCGCAGCGATCCGACATAGACACGGCCCAGCGCGTCGGTGTGCATGTCGTTGAAACCGGCAACGTCAGGGGCGAACAGCACCTCCGAGCCAGCATCGGTGACGTGCTGGATATTGCGGCCGCTCACCACCACGCCACCGTCGGCGTGCAACACCATGCCACCCACGCCCCGACGCTTGGGCACCACGATCTCGATTTCGCCGTCGGGTCGCCGCCGGCGCACGCCGCCGTTGGGCACATCGGAGAAATAGAAGTTGTCGTGCTCGTCGACTCGGGGACCTTCGATCAGCCCCCACCCCGAACTCAGCAGCTCCAAATCGAATCCATCGTCCATTGAGCTCTCCCCCGCTCCCGCCTCGCCAGTCTCGGTTCGCAGTGTTCGGACACTAATGAACCAGCGCGGAGGTCGGGTTCCCAACAGCGCTGAGCAAGCACCCGTCGGTTGGTCGGCTCGGCGTGCCGCCGTGGCCCTTCTTCTGCGGTGCGCTCTCGGGGAGCCGGACCAGCCCCCGTCCTCAGGCTCTCGCAGCCCTCAATCGGCAGGCCTTCAGTACCGCAGCGGAACGCTCTAGAGAAACAGGGCGGGTTCGCGAGCTAGATCGGGCTTGCAGGCCGGGGCGGCGTCCCGGGACTGGGCGTGTTTCGGCGCCGGTGCGGGGTTGCGACGCTGGGTCGGCTTCTTGGACGGTGCGGGGTTGGGCGGCGACTTTGCTTCGGGGGGCGCGAGCCGGTAGCGGTCGTCGCGGATCACAACTTGCCAGTTGTGGTCGTGGATGCGGTCGTGGCAGGACCAGCAGACCAGCACGAGGTTGTCGATCTTGGTGGGGCCGCCGCGTTTCCAGGGGATGATGTGGTGCGCTTCGCATTCGCCGGGCACTGCGCCGCAGCCGATGCAGGCGCCGTCTCGGGCGATCAGAGCGCGGCGCTGGGCTGCGGTGGGCGCTCGTGCAGCGACGGCCTCGTAGAGCGGCGTGAACTGCTTGCCGAACAGCACGACGGAGATGTCAGCGTTGCAGGCGAGCCGGTCGATCACGCTGGCGGGGACGGGTCCGGTGCCGACGATCTCGCCGATGCCACCATGCTCGTCGAGCTGGTCGCCGAGGTCCGCTCGCACGATGATCTGCGTGGATGGGCACCTGTGCCCCGCCGGGCCGGTGCTCTGGGAGCCAGCACCGCCGGAATCCGGGGTGCCGGCGGCTGCGGTACCGGCAGAGGCGGGTGCGGGTTCGGCGTGGGAGAGGATGCGGTCGAGCGCGTCGGCCATGCGTTGGTCGCGGGTGCGCACAGCGCCGTCGCGTGCCGAACCATTGGGCGCTGTGCCGTGCAGGGCTGCGCCGTTGGGTGCTGCGCCGTCGGGGCTCGCGGCTGTGCGGTCGCGCAGCAGGCGGCGGTCGGCTTGGCGGAGGCGTTCGGCTTCGTCGCGGATACGGGCCTGGATGCGGGCGCCCATCTCTGCGTCGAACGCGCCGCGCATCTGCACGGTCCCGTCGTCGCCGTTCCAAAAGCGCACGTTGCGGTTGCGCCCGTTGCGGTGATGTCGCTCGGCGAGGTCTGCGGCGTTCTGGTGCTGCGCAGTCCAGCGCTGGGACGCTTGGGCGAACTCGTCGGGCGGCAGCGTCTTGGCCAGATTCACGAACTCGGCGTCGTCTTGCACCGCATCGGGGCTCGTGTCACGCGCTGCCCGAGCCAGACGGGCGGCGTTGGCCATGCACATCTCACCCTCGGCCAGTGCGGATCGGGCATCGGGCACCCGCTCGAGCTCAGCGGCGGCGCGAACATTGCGCGCTGCCTCTGAGCGCGGGACTGCCGCGATCTGGTGCAACACCCCGGCACCGCCGTCGCCGTGGCGCTCGCGCCGCGCGATCTGAGACGCCACGGCGGTCTCAAGCGTCTCGAGCTTGGCGCGCAGTGGCTTGGCCAGACCCAGCGCCTCGCGCAGCTCGGCGGTGGGCGCGCCATCGACGCCATCGAGCGCTGATGCGAGCGAGTCGAGCGCCTGCCGCACCTGAGAGAACATACGTTCATTGTAAGGGCGCGGTGTCACATTCGAACGCTCGTATGCTATCAGAATGATTACAGATATATGACATTTGATGTTGTTGTTGTCAGATCTATTTCATTGATTGTCGAATCCGCTGTGGGGCGAGCGGGCGCTGCAGCCGACTGATCAGCTCGAAGGACTGAATGTGATGGGCAGCGGGTGTCCGGTTCGGGTGAAGAGGTCTTGCAGCATCCGCAGCGTCATGCCCCAGACGACCCGCCCGTGCCCGACTTCGATGCCCGGGAAGCGCTCATCGGGCCGCGGCGGGTAGAGGTAGTCGATGTGGTGCTGCGGGTCCGCCAGTTCCGCCACGGAAACCCACAGCGCGTCCGCAACTTCGTAGTTGAGCGTCAAGACGGGACGGTCGCCGTCGAGCCAGCACACATGCGGGGTCACTCGCAGCGCCGCACCGCGCCAACGCGGATTGCCCTCGAGATCGTCGAGGCGGCCAAGCCAGCGGACCCCCGAATGAGCGGTGATGTCGAAGCCGATCTCCTCGCGGCTCTCGCGCACCGCCGTGTCGAACGTGTCGTCGTCGTCGGGTTCGGTCCGGCCGCCCGGAAAGGCCATGTGGCCAGACCATGGGTCCCCGTTGCGGATGGCGCGTTCGATGAACAGCATCTCTGGACCGCTATCGCCCCGTCTCACCACCGCCGCAACGGCGGCAGTCGGACCGTGATGCGGCGCATCCAAGTCTTGGCTCAGCACCTCCGACAAGCACTCAGCGTCGAATACCCCGATGACGGAGTGCTGCCCTACCACGGCATCGCAGCGTAGGTGGCCGAGCCCGATCGGCTCCGAGTTGCCAGATGCGTCACTGCTACCGTCGCCGCGATGACTGCAGCTGACTCTGTCGCCTCAGCCGAGTCCGACGATCCGACCACCGGCATGGACGCCGTGGCATTCGAATCGTTTGCGGGCGAGGTCGCGCAATTCCGGGACACGGTCGTGGCGCCGAACGTCACTCGCTGGGAGAGCGAGAAGCGCATGGCGCCCGAAGCCCTGCGGGAAGCGTCGGGGATTGGGCTGCTGGCCATGGAAGTGCCCGCGGCGCTCGGCGGTCTCGGGATGAACTTCGCTCAGAAGTGCCGCATCGTCGAGGTGCTCAGCGCCGTCTCGATGCCGTTCGCCTTCAGCCTGGTGAACACTGGCAACATTGCCGCCCGGGTGGCGAACCTCGGCAGCGAGGTCCACCGCGAGCGGTATCTGGCAGACCTCATGGCTGGGCGCCGATTCGGCTCGACAGCGCTGACCGAGCCAGGGGCCGGCAGCGACTTCGCCAACATCGCCACCACCGCGACACCCGTCGAGGGCGGCTTTCGGCTCGACGGTGCCAAGGCATGGATCACCAACGCCGCGCACTCCGACGTCATCTTCTGCTACGCGCAGACCGAGCCGGGTTCTCGGGGCCGCGGCATCGCGTCGTTCCTCATCGACGGCACCCGGGCGGGCTTCGAACGACTGCTGCCCTATGAACTCGCGGGCGGTCACCTGATCGGCACCGGCGGCTTCCGGCTTGACGGCTACATCGCCCCCGCCGAAGATCTCATCGGCCCGCCCGGGCAGGCGTTCCTCGCAGCCATGTCCAGCGTGAACGGCGCCCGCACGTACGTCGCCGCTATGTGCTGCGCCATGGTCGAAGCAACGCTGGCAGGCGCAGTGCGCTACGGCACACAGCGCGAGGCATTCGGCAAGCCCGTCATCGGGCACCAAGGGCTGGCTTGGAAGCTGGCCGGTGTACAGAACCGCCTCGAGGCGGCCCAGCTGCTCACCGAGCGTGCGGTCGAAGCGGTCACCGAGTCGCTGCGCACCGGCGACGCCTCAGGAGCGATCCTTCCAGCGGCACATGCCAAGAAGTTCACCACCGAGACGGCCGAGGCCGACATCGCCGCATGCATCCAGACGATGGGCGCTGAAGGCCTACGAAGCAACTACCCGTGGGGTCACCACCTCGTCGGCGCACGCATCGCCAACTACGTGGACGGCAGCACCGAGATCCAGACCGACCGCATCGCCCGTTCCCTGCAAGACATATACGCCTGAGAGGATCACATGAACCTGTTTCATTCTGCCCGTCGCATCCACATTCCATTCACCAAGTACTGGATCGGGATATCGAAGCCTCTCGATCATGTTCACTTGATCGTCGTCGGACCTCACATCTGGCGACTGTCCACCTGGTACAACCCGAACGCGAAAGCTTGGATTGCAGAACTCAAAACCGAAACCGAAACCGAAACCAAGAGACTCACTGTGCCAACAACTCGGATTCCAAACTGGAAGAACGCATGGGAGCTAATCGCCTCCAGGATCGAAACCGACATCATTTTCCTCAAAGACGACAACCGAAAGAGAGCTGGCCGATGATCTATGGTCAAGACTTCGTCCCCGGGGTCACGATCAGAAAATGCGGAGAACCGCTCAGCCGAAGACGCCTTCCTCGCGCAGCGCGGTGATGTCATCCCACGTGTAGCCGTGCTCGAGCAGAACCTCCTCGGTGTGCTGACCGAGCTCGGGTGCGACGGCGCCGGGCTCAAGCGGCGTGGCCGACATGCGGATCGGCGTGCCGATCACCACACGGTCGCCGTCGGGGTGCTCCACCCGTCGCAGGTAGCCGTTCTCGTACATGGACTCATCGGCGGCAATCGATTCGTAGTCACGGACCAGCCCGTAGCGAACGCCAGCGCCGGTGAGCACCGCTTCCCACTCCTTGAGGGTCCTGGTCGGAAACACTTCGTCGATGATGGCGACCAACTCGGCCCGTGCATCAGAGCTCAGGATGAGATCCAGGAACCGTTGGTCGTCGGCTAGGTCGGGCCGGTCGAGCAGCTTGGCGAACTCGGGCCACCCCGGTCCGGTGCCGCTGAGCAGGTGGATCCAGCCATCGGCCGCCTCGACGGTGTGGAGCAGGGTGGGCACGAATGCGTGGCCCGAATCGATCCGCTCGGGATTGCGACCGGTCAGCAACGTGTAGGTGATCTCCGACGCCTGCGCGTAGATCATGCCGCCCACGAGCGACACATCGACCCGCTGCCCCAGCCCGGTCTCTCGGCGATGGAGCAACGCAGCAAGAATGCCGGTGACCATGTTCTGGCAGCCGACATGGTCCGAAATGACGGCCCCGTTCATGACCGGAGGACCGCCGTCGATCCGGGTGGCAAACATCAGCCCGCCCTCTGCCTGACTGCTCGAGTCAGCGCCCTCACGGCCCGACTTGGGGCCGATCGGCCCGAACGTCGAACCGGTCGCGTACACAAGCCGGGGATTGATGGCTGAGAGGTGCTCGTAGGACAGGCCCCAGGCCTCCATCGTCCCAGGCACGAAATTGTGGATCAGCACATCGGTCTCAGCGACGAACCGCTCAAGCGCGCTCTTCCCGCCCGGGGTGCGCAGGTCGAGGGTGACCGACCGCTTCCCCCGATTGCACGCTTCGTAGTACGGACTCCGTGGATCGTCGGGCGACACGGGAATGACCCGCCCCAGGTCTCCCATGCCCGGCAGCTCGATCTTGATGACCGACGCTCCCATGTCATGCAACGTTGCCGCAGCCTGCGGGCCCTGCACCAAGATGGACAGGTCAACCACGGTGTAGTCGTCAAGCGCTCCCATCGCCGGATGGTAACCCCCGCTATTCGCGGCAGACTTCGGATCACTCGACGTCTCGCCGTCCGATCCTCGCTTGCCAGACCGCGTAGACCACACCTCACAGGACGATGACCATGTCAACCGCATCGACGCAACCACCCTCAGCTGATCTCTATGAACGGCAGCACCGAGATCCAGACCGACCGCATCGCACGCACGCTCGCTGCCACCTACGCGACAAGTTGAACCCGCCGTATCGCCGCTCCTCCGCCGCGACACACGCGACAGGCTGAGTCACGGCACTCAGCCGAAGACGCCCTCTTCCCGCAGTGCGGCGATGTCATCTCACGTGTAGCCGTGCTCGAGCAGGACCTCCTCGGTGTGCTGACCTGACGGCGATCCGATCGATGATCTACTCGCAACGTCGACTTGGCTGCTTCCCTGTCGGGTTGACCAGTCAGCAGGAGAGGGCACCCTGCCACCAGCGAAGAAAGTGTTCCCGCGTCCCAGATGAGGCGCCCCAAACAGCGATGATTCCATTCGTGCATGCTAATATGACCAGTTCACGTCCGCAATGCCGTTAGTCTGCTGCGACCTCCAACCCAAGAAGGAGCAGATCACTCATGCGTGAGACACTCAGCCCGTCCCCGCAGACGAGAACATGAATGGCGAAACGCTGGACTGTTGTTCTCGTCTCCGTCCTAGCGGCCGTCATGCTGACCAGCACTGTCGGTGCCGGCGCGCAGACGACACCGCTGATCGATAGCGGACCCGAATCGGAAACCGGCGCAGTTCCTCAACAGCCACCCAGCACCCTGACGGAGACCGTCAACCCAGCCATCGCGTCGTATGCGGCGGATTATTCGGTGAGCGAGGCAGAAGCAGAGCGTCGCCTCGCCCGTTTGGATGGCATCAGCGAAGTGCTTCAGTCGATCCGCGAATTGGATTCCGAGCGGGTCGCAGGCTGGGGGATCGACCATGGCGAAACCCTCACCGGCTGGGTGTGGCTGACCGGCACCGGTGCAGCGAGCACCGAGGCCGTGGCCCTCGCCGATGCACATGCCGACATCGAGATCCGCGTAGGTGCCGCCCACACGTATGCGGAACTGCGGGATGCTCAGGACGGCTTCGGCGATGGCAGCCACATCGTTGCACCGGGCACAACCGGCGCGGTCGGGCATGCGACCGGCGGTTCGGACTTGCTGCAAGATCTGCCATCGATCGTCACCTTCACGGGTCTAGACCTGCGCAGCAACGGCATCTATATCGGCATTGACCCGTCGCTTGCGGCGGATGCTTCGACGGGCAGTGCAATCGTGCCCGGCGGGCTGATGACTCCGGACCCAATCGCAAGCACTGACGGGAATGCGACCGACGACACATCGCTCGAGACGGCCATAGCGCAGCTGACCACCGACCTTGATCCCCATATCAGTGTCGCGTTCGAAGTCGTTGACGGTCGCGGTGCAGGATTCAGCGCGGACTTTGACGGGGGCCGCGGAATGCGCACTTGCACATCCGGCTTCGCCGCTGTGACCAATGACACTGGTGTCTACGGAATCGTGACAGCAGGCCACTGCTCCAACACGCAGCGAATGCAGGGGGTCTCGCTTCCGTGGGTGCGCGGCTATGAGAGCCGTCGTGCAGACGCGCAATTCCACGAGATCCCCACGGGGGCAAATCATGTCCTCTATGACGACTATGTCTGCAACACGAGCGGCTGGTGGGATTCGGAGTGCGATGTGTCCGGTGACATAGCGCGCATGAACATGCAAGACCATTACGTGTGTCACACGGGCATGAACACGGGCACCTCGTGCGGCACGGTCGAGGACATCAGTCACCGTCCCTCCTACTACGGCGCATGCAGGTACGGAAGCGAGACGGGTCGCAGGATCAACTGCAGCAGCGTCTTCGTGCTGGTAGAGGGTCCGTCGTTGTATTCGTGTGAAGGCGACAGCGGAGGGCCTTGGTTCAGCTACGGAACTGCCTACGGCATCCACATGGGAACCGTCAACCAGTACCCGACCTGCTATGAGCCTGTGTCAGGAGCGATCTTCTCGGCAATCGACGAAGTCGAGTCCTTCCTCAATGTCGACATTCTGAGCAATGGCTCTGTCACGATTGAGTAAGCACATGTGACGTGAGGCCGTGGGAACGTCCTGCTGTCGGGGGATCAATGTGTTCTAGGACGGGGCGAGCAGGGTATGCACTGCTCGCCCCGTCAATCCTGCTGTGGCTCGCTCTTGCGGGATGCGGGCAGAACCGCCCCGATTCTGCGGTCGAGCGAGAATTCGCAGGAATGTGGGACTACCCCCGAGTCGGGCTCTGGGAGAGGAGCGATTCACAGCTTGAGGGAACGCTGACCATCGAGGGAGACTGCGTTCTCGTGATCGAGAGTTACTCCGAGCAGCGAACTCTAGTCTCATTGCCACGCAGCTTGCCGGTGTTCGAACGCGGCGAGCGGTCCACAGGGATCGAAGACGCCAAAGGCTGGATGTCGACGGTGTATGACGCTGAAGCGAAATCGCTATGGGTAGGCGAAGGCGGACAGGTACGCGTCGGAGACCACGTGTCGCTCTCAGGCCATCCCATCGACAGCGACTGGTTCGACGGTGAATGCGCCGCGGATTCCTACTGGCGAGCAGGCTCTCTCGAACTCTGGCCCTGACCGCGTGAGATGTCGACAGACCGCACCCCTTGCACGAAGCTCACGCCAAACGCTCAGCCGAAGACGCCCTCGTCCCGCAGTGCGGCGATGTCATCCCACGTGTAGCCGTGCTCGAGCAAGACCTCTTCGGTGTGCTGACCGAGCTCTGGCGCGACGGCGCCTGGTTCGAGCGGGGTGGCTGACATGCGGATCGGGGTGCCGATCACCACAAGGCTGCCGTCGGCGTGTTCCACCCGTTTCAGGTAGCCGTTGTCGTACATCGACTGATCGGCGACGATCGTCTCGTAGTCGCGGACCAGCCCGTAGCGAACCCCGGCCTCGTCGAGCGTCGCCTCCCACTCACCGAGGGTCCTGGTCGGGAACACTTCGTCGATGATGGCCACCAACTCGGCTCTGGCATCGGCGCTCAGCATGAGGGCCATGAACCGCTCGTCTTCGCCAAGATCGGGTCGGTCGAGCAATTGAGCGAAATCGGGCCATTGCGGTCCGGTGCCGCTGAGCAGGTGGATCCAGCCGTCGGCCGCTTCGACGGTGTGGAGCAGGGTCGGAACAATGGCGTGGCCCGAATGGTTCCGTTCCGGGTTGCGGCCGGTCATCAGGGTGTAGGTGATCTCGGACGCCTGGGCGTAGATCATGCCGCCCACGAGCGACACGTCGATCCGCTGCCCTGTGCCGGTCTTGGACCGATGGAGCAACGCGGCCAGAATGCCGGCGACCATGTTCTGGCAGCCGACGTGGTCGGAAATGACTGCCCCGTTGATGATCGGTGGACTGCCGTCGATCCGGGTCCCGAACATGAGCCCGCCTTCGGCCTGACCGGTCATGTCGGCTCCTTCGCGGACGGACTTGGGGCCGATAGGCCCGAAGCTCGAACCGGCGGCGTACACGAGCCGGGGATTGATGGCTGACAGGTGCTCGTATGACAGGCCCCAGGCCTCCATGGTCCCGGGCACGAAGTTGTGGATCAGGATGTCGGTCGCCTCGACGAGCCGCTCAATGGTGCTCTTCCCGCCTGGAGTGCGAAGGTCGAGCGTGACCGACCGCTTCCCTCGGTTGCACGCTTCGTAGTACGGACTTCGGGGATCGTCCGCCGAAACGGGGATGACCCGTCCCAGGTCACCCATGCCCGGCAGCTCGATCTTGATGACCGACGCTCCCAGGTCGTGGAGGGTGGCCGCAGCCTGCGGACCCTGCACCAACACGGCCAAGTCCAGCACTGTGTAGTCGTCAAGCGCTCCCATCGCCGGATGGTAACGCCCACCATTCGCGGCAGCCTCCCAGTCACTCGAAACCAACACCGCACCGTTGCGAGCGGTCGTCGCTACCGACCCGGCCGTCAAGCAAGGATTGTCCGACCTCTACGGGCCGGAGTGGGCGAAGTACACCCACGGATTCATGAAGCGACTCGAAGGCCGCCGGCCGACATGGCCTACCGCGACATGTTAGGTCAGGCCTGGACGGGCTGAACTGGTCTTGTGGCAACGCAATGGTCAAGGTGTGATGTGGACGTCGGCGCCTCGACGCCACGTATGCGAAGGACTCAAACCAGATCATCATCCTGTTGCGACGGCTGCGTCCCGGAATCCGGTATGTCAGGCTCTCACCGTGTTCACAGGGGGAAGGTCATGAGCGAACCACTGGCGACTCCGACATCTCGAGCGCTGTACGAGCGTGCGCAGGCGGTGATACCAAAAGGCGTGTACGGGCATTACGGGCCCGCCGTGATCGAGGACGGGCCGGTCTTCTTCTCCTCGGCGGAAGGTGCCCGGTTCACCGATGTGGACGGCAACTCCTACATCGACTGGATGTGCGCATACGGCCCGAACATCTTGGGATACAACCACCCGGCGGTGGAAGAGGCCGCGGAGAAGCAGGCCGCGGACGGCAGCACGGTCAGCCTCGCCGCGCCCGTGATGGTCGATCTGGCCGAAGAACTCGTCGACCTCGTGGACGGGGCCGATTGGACGCTGTTCGGCAAGAATGGCGCCGATGCGACCGGCCTGGCCGTGATGGTTGCCCGCGCAGCAACGGGGCGGCGGTACATCCTCAAGATCCAGGGCGGCTATCACGGCTCGGCCCCGTGGATGCAGGCGCCCGGCAACAAGGGCACGATCGCCGAGGACCAAGCGTTCGTCATCGAGGTGCCCTGGAACGACGCTGACGCCGTGCAAGCGGCCATCGATGCGCATTCGGGCGACATCGCCTGCTTCATCTCGTCGCCGTACCACCATCCCGTGTTCGCCGACAATGAGCAGCCTGCGGACGGCTACTGGGCGGCCGTCGAGGGCGCATGCCGGGCGGCAGGGGTCGTCGTCATCCTCGACGATGTCCGCAGCGGGTTCCGGATCGATCTCGCCGGCTCGCACGTCGCCTACGGCTTCGCGCCCGACCTCATGTGCTTCGGCAAGGCGATCGGGAACGGGCACCCCATCGCAGCGCTCGCCGGCAGCGAATCGCTGAAACAAGTCGCCGGAGAGACGTTCTTCACCGGAACCCAGTTCTTCAACGCAGCGCCCATGGCGGCCGCCCTCGCCACGCTGCGCGAGCTGCGCTCGTGCGATGCGGCCGCGGCCGCGACCGAGACCGGCGTTCGCTTGGACGATGCCCTGACCGATGTGGCGGCGGCTCATGGACACGAACTGCGGGTCACGGGTGTGCCGGCGATGCCGTACTTCCGCATCATCGGCCCGGGAGGCAGTCGGTTCCACGCCCGCTGGGTTGCGGAGTGCATCCGGCGCGGCGCCTACCTGCTCAGCTATCACAACAGCTTCGTGTGCACCGCCCACACCGACGACGACATCAAGCGCACCTGCGACATTGCCGACGCGGCGTTCGCCGCGCTCGACTGAGGTCGGAGTCGCCTGACCGATCCGGAACTGTTCCGGTGACCAACCGCCCGATGGCCTGGAAGGAACGCGCATGAAATACGGCTTTACCGTGCCTAACAACTTCGGGGTCGACGACCCCGCCGATGTGGTCGGATTGGCCGTTGAGGCCGAGCAACTCGGCTTCGACTCCGTGTGGGTGAACCACCACGTGCTCAATGTGGGCTACGTGGTGATGTAGCAGTGCTCAGCCAGGGACTCGCTTCCTTCGCTGGCGAACACTGCCTTCCCAGCTGAGCGTCTAGCGTCGACCGCTGCGCTTCGTTCGGAACGAGTTGCGCAACTGGTTGGCGTCGTAGCCGCCGAGCACTTGGCCGTCGGTGGCGTACACGTAGAGCGCCGTCTTGAAGTAGATGCCCAGGGCACCCACCACGACCATCACCGTCACGACACCCGCAAGGCCGACGGCTGTACCGACGACGATGCCGACGACGCCCGGAACGATCAGACCAATCAGCACACCGACGATGACTGCGGGGAGCATCAGCACGAAGCCGAGCAGGCCGAATCCCGCTTGAGAGATCAGGTTCTCGCCCCAGGTCTGTCGAACCAGACCAGCCGATCGCTTGATGCTGGAGATCGGCCTTTCATCATCGACGATGATGGCGGGAACGACGAGATAGGTGGCAATGGCCCAGGCTGCCTCGGCGAACCACGTGAGGATGCTTCCGAGCGCTCCTAGGCGCTCTCGGAGAAATCGAATCAGGATGCCGAAGGTGGCAGTGATGACAGCCCAGCCAAACAGGCTCGGCAGGTGCATCGCAGCCCGAGCCATGGCGCTGCGCACTGTGGGGTCTCCACCCGACATCCGGTCATGGGCACCCGCCACAAGCGCCCCTTCGAAGAAGACGCCGATGGCGGTTGCAGCCACAACAAACACGAAGCCGAGTACCGCCATGCTGCCGCTGACGCTGCCCTCCTCGACATCGCCGACGACGAAGCCCACTACGCATGCCGCCGCAACGAGGGCGAGAATCGCGAGCATGCTGAGGACGGGTAGCCACAGCAGTTCCCGGTCCTGCTTCAGCAATGACCACGAGGTCTTCGTCAGTCTCCAGGTATTTGCCATTCGGCCCATCGCGATGCTCCTTGAACGTCGGCGAGTCGAGAGCTCAGGCTCTCCGATCGCCGCGGCGATCCCGGTCCGCCTTGAGCGTACAGACGCACTGTGACGCCAAGGGTCGCCTTCGGACAGTGCCGCTCAATCGGCCCGTTGAAACGGTGAGCGGACAGGTTCTGCCCCTTCGGGCTCGCGTCGCACCGACGCCGGGTCGCTCTCAGCGACTGGCCGCGGCGGTTTCTCGTCGCGCGGACGCCGGCGTACGTATCACCATCGCCACCGAGGCCAGCACGACTGCGCCGCCAGCGAACTGAGTCAGCGTCATCGGCTCGCCGTGAATCATCCACGCCATTCCCACCGCCACGATGTGCATAGCCAGCACATACAGCGACGACCGGGCAACCTCGAGGTGGGCATGGCACCAGGTCATGAGGACGTGACCGAACACGCCGGTCACGAACGCCACGATGACGATCCAGAGCCAGTCGTAGCCGCCGAACTCCCGCCAACCCGCTGGCGAGACCCACAGCAAGGTGGGCGGGATTGCCGCGATCAGCGACCAGAAATTGATGCCGGCCATCCACTCCATCGGATCGACGGCGCTCGCGGAGCGCGCCATACGCGTCAACACGAAGTAAACGGTGAACGTCAGGACCGACATTGCGGTCAGGAACAGTCCGAATGGGCTCGCTCGGAAATCCCCGCCGGCACCAGCGATCACGCCGACGGCACCGCCCACCCCGAGCAGCGTGAAGGCGATCTGGCGGAAGCCGACCCTGTCGCCGAACAGGGGTCCCACGACCGCCAGGAGCATGGCCGGCTGCAGGGCCATCATGACCGACATCACCGAGATGGTGACCTGCTGCACTGCGGCGAAGACGAAGACCATGTTGATGCCGAAGGACAGTCCCGGCAGCGCCGTCTGCCAGAACACCCGCCGAGACAGCCAGCGGCCGCGCAGCGCCAGCACCGCCAGCAAGAACGGTGTCGACATCCCGAATCGGATGACAGCGCTGACCATTGGGGGTGCACTGAGCAGCTTCGCTATCGGCGGACCCATGCCCCAGGAGATGACGACGAGCCCCATGATGACGAGCGGCAGCGCGGCGCTGGTGGGGTGCACAGGCATAACACCTTCGGCGGGCCTCGGCGGCAGGGAAGTTCGGGCGCCGTTGAGAGAATCCCCGATGGCACCAGCTCGACCGATGGCGGGCGCCACAACGAAGACGGCACCGCCCCGGTTCGACGGTTCGGGCATGCTGCCGCCCGGCGGCGCAGCCCGATCCGATCCCCTCACCCGAGCGAGGCTAGGGCTGATTCGCCGGCTGAACCCGGGATCGCGAGACGTCCGGTAAGGGGCAGCCCCCGCCAATACGCTGCGGTCCGCGGGCAGCCCAGCCCGCGGCACAGCCCGCAGCACAGGGGGAATGCCATGACCGACGAGGCCAGCGCCGACGACACCGGGTCCGAAAGCAGCCTGGCACCGCAGTGGTCGATTGATCTCAGTGGCCAGACGGCGTTCGTCACCGGCACCACCTCAGGATTGGGCAGGCGCTTCGCCACTGTCCTCGCTGCGTGCGGTGCCAGCGTGGTCATCTGCGGCAGGCGCGTCGAGCGGCTGAACGCCTTGGCGGCCGAGTTGGAGGCCGACGGCGCAACTGTGCTGCCGATGCCGCTCGATGTCACCGACACCGAGGCGCTGTTCGGGGCCGTCGCCACCGCCGAAGAACAGCTCGGTCCAGTGCAGATCCTCGTCAACAACGCTGGCAAGCCCGACGCCCGCCTGGCGCTCAAGATGGACCCGGCGTTTGTGGACGAGATGATCGCCACGAACCTCACGTCGCTGTTCCACCTGTCCTGTGAGGTCACCCGGCGACTGATCGCGGCTGAGCTGCCGGGCCGGATCGTCAACATCTCCTCGGGGGCTGCCTTCAGGGCACCGATCGGGACCTCGATGTACGCCGTCACCAAGGGTGCCGTCGTGCGCATGACCGAAGTGCTGGCGCAGGAATTCGCCCGTTACAACGTGAACGTCAACGCCATTGCCCCGGGCGCGTTCGAGAGCGAGATGATGGACGGAATGCTCGAACGCATGGGCGACATCACCAAGATGTTCCCCCGCCGACGCCTGGGCAAGGCTTCGCAGCTCGACTCGACGCTGCTGTACCTGGTGTCGCCGCTGTCGGATTTCGTGTCGGGCACCTGCATCACCGTCGACGACGCGCAGGGAGCCGGCTGAGATCGTGAGCTCGACGGACGCCACGGCTGGCGTCGGCAATCACACTGATGCCGACGCCACGAGCGTCAGCAATCGCACTGATGCCGACGCCACGAGCGTCGGCATTGCCGACCTCGAAGCGGCGGCGCAGCACTGGCAAGAGTACGGCTGGGTGCTCGTGGACGGTCTGGTGCCGACCGCGGACATCGATCATGCGGTGGAGGAACTGTGGGACTTGTACCCGCACCCTGATGAGTTCCACGCCGACGACCCCGCTGTGCGAGACCGATTTGTCGGCAACAGCTTCAAACAAGGCCACGAGTTCCCCGAGGCCGACGCTGAAGGCGCCGCCTTCCGGCCCAAACAATTCCTGGGACACATCCTGTTCCCCTACACGTCGCCGCGGCTGAACCGGCTCCAGGTGCATCCCAACGTCACGGCGTTCGCTCGACTGGCGATGGGCATCGATGACATCCGCATCTACCAGGCCCGCATCTGGGGCAAGTACACCGGCGTCACCAACTACGAGCAGCCCTTCCACCAGGATCGGAACCACAACGTCGTGCCCGACCGCCTCGAGCCCGGCTGGTGGAACCTGGAGGGGTTCCTGTACCTCAGCGACGTCGAACCTGATGTGGCGCCGACCGAGATCGCGGGAGGCCCAGCCGACTCGTCTCGGCCCTACGACGGGCCGCCCGAAGGCGAGCGGTTCTCCGCCGCCGGTGCCCGGGGCTCGTATCTGGCATACCGACCCGACGTGTGGCACCGAGGTGTCGACCTGACGCGGCCCGGCGGCAGCCGCTTCCTCATGAGCGCCTCATTCAAGCCGGCAGGTGCCGACTGGATGGGCTACGACAACGTACAGCCGGTGACCGTCGGGCGGCCGTGGATCACGTTTGCTGCCACTTGTTCGCCTGAGGAGTTGGCGCTGTTCGGCGCCCCGCTGCCCGGCCACCCCTACTGGACCCCCGAGTTGGTCGACGCCCTCGAACGCCGCTACCCCGGCATCGACCCAAGCCCCTGGCGGAACGCCCTGGTTTGACCGCCGGAGACGCAGTCTTTGCTGCGCAACCCTTGTGACTCGGTCTATGCTGCATACTGAGTCATATCTGAATCAGATTCTTGTCATGACGGAGGTGCGCAATGGACCAACTCACCGTCCGGGGATTCGAAGACGACCTCGAAGCTGCAATGCGTCGTCTCGCACAACGCGAGGGTGTGTCGTTGAACAAGGCTGCACTGAGATTGCTGCGCAAAGGCGCGGGTCTGTCCGACGACGCTGAACGAACCGACATGGTCGGCACATCGCTCGACCATCTGATCGGCAGCTGGACGCCGACTGAAGCTGACGAGATCGACCGCGCTCTCGCGGACTTCGAGACCGTCGACGAGGCCTCCTGGGCGTGAGGCTCCTCCTCGACTCCAACGCTTACTCGCTGCTCATGCGTGGGCACGAGCGCGTTGGCGAACTGGTGCGAAATGCTCAGGAATTGCTGTTCTCCGCCGTTGTGATCGGCGAATTGATGTATGGCTTCCGAGTCGGATCGCGTTTCGAGCGGAATGTCGCAGACCTCCGCTCTTTTCTCGAGAGTCCGTATTCGACCCTCGTCGAGGTCGGTCAAACGACCGCCGACCGCTATTCAAGAATCGCCGCAGCTTTGAAAGGCAAGGGTCGCCCCATCCCGACGAACGACGTGTGGATTGCCGCACACGCAATGGAGACCGGCGCAGACCTTGTCTCAGCAGATCGGCACTTCGAGCACATCGACGGGCTTGTCTGGGTGCCGATCTCGGCGAGCTGAGCGCTTCGGCGACCCAGCGCCGCGCGGTAGCGTCGGCGGCCATGAGCTTCTTCGGATCTGATCACTTCGAGACCATCACCGACGGCCTGATCTTCCCTGAAGGTCCGGTGGTGCTGCCCGACGGCTCGGTGGCCGTCGTCGAGATCGGGCGGGGCACGATCACCCGTGTCGATGTGTCCGATGGTCGCAAGGACATCCTGGCCACGCCCGGCGGCGGGCCGAACGGTGCAGCACTCGGTCCTGACGGTGCGCTGTACGTATGCAACAACGGCGGCTTCGAGTGGATCACGGTCCGCGGCCGCACGGTGCCCGGCGAGGTGGCGGCGGACTACACGACCGGACGGATCGAACGGATCGACGTCGAAACGGGTGAGGTGGACATCCTCTACGCCGACGTGAACGGCGTCTCCCTCAAAGGGCCGAACGACATCATGTTCGACTCCACCGGAGGTTTCTGGTTCACCGACCACGGCAAGACCCGTGCTCGTGACCGTGACCGCGGCGGGCTGTACTACGCAAAGGCCGATGGCAGCCACATCGAAGAGATCGTCTTCCCGATGGACGGGCCCAACGGCGTCGGCATCTCCCCAGAAGAAGACCGCGTCTATGTTGCCGAGACCTTCCAGGGCGCCATGTTCGCGTTCGACCTCGAAGGGCCGGGCAAGGTAGCCGCTGGCGTGCCATCACGGGGCTGGTTCCTGGCGCGACCCGCCGGCCGCAAGTACTTCGACTCGCTGGCGATGGACGCAGAAGGCAACGTGAGCGTGGCGACGATTCTCACGGGGGGCATCAGCACGTTCACCCGCGATGGCGAAGAACTCGAATTCGCTCCCACCGACGACTCCGCCACCACCAACATCTGCTTCGGCGGCGATGACATGCGAACTGCGTACGTCACCCTGTCAAGCACAGGCCGCCTCGCCGTCGGCGACTGGCCCCGCCGCGGCTTGAAGCTCCCCTTCTAGAAAAGCAATCCTCAGGCCAGACAGCGAGGCATGGCGCCGCCGACCTAGGCGACGTGTCTGATGGGTCGCCTCCGGCCGACGGCGATTTCTAGGCCAAGCAGCGAGGCATGGCGCCGCCGACCTAGGCGACGTGTCTGATGGGTCGCCTCCGGCCGACGGCGATTTCTAGGCCAAGCAGCGAGGCATGGCGCCGCCGTTGTAGGCGACCATGTCCATGATCGCCCGTTCGACGCCGGGGAACTCGTAGCTGCCGGGCGCGGCCTCGCGATATGCGACATGGAGATTGCCGGCCAGCCGTTCGGGATCGGTGTAGCGGGCATGTGACCCGAGGTCGCTTGCTTGTGCCTGCTCCAGCGGTGAGCGTTCGGCTGCGATCCCCTCAGCCGCGCAGTCCTGCACGAAGCGCAGGTACGCACGCTGCTCACCGAGGACCCGCTCAATGTCGCCGCCGCCGACGTGCGGACCGTGACCCGGCACGATCACCTCGGCGCCGTAGCCCTCAATGACATCGAGAGCGTCCAGCGTCCCCGACACCGAGCCGAACAGGGCGAACGGCGTACCCCCGTGGAAGATCAGGTCGCCGCAGAACAACGCCCGGCAGTCGGGCAGCCACGCCAGGATGTCGCCGTTGGTATGCGCCACGAAGCCCAGGTCCGACAGCTCGATACGCCGGTCGTCGAGGTGCAGCACGGTCGAGCCCTCGAAGGTCACATCGGGCGCCCGGAACCGCAGATCCCCCCAGTCCACGCCAGGAAACACTGCGCTGTAGTCGGGAATGCCTGCGGCCACCATCACCTCGCGGCACGCCGTGTGGGACACCACCGTGGCGTCAGCAAAGAGGTAGTTGCCGTGGGTGTGATCGGCGTGGTGGTGTGTGTTGACCAGGATCGTCACCGGGTTGGGGGTCACCGACGCGATGGCATCGAGGTAGGCGCGAGTGCGGCGCTCGGTGGAGGTGGCGTCGATGGACACGACGCTGCGGGAGCCCACCACAAACCCCATGTTGTTGATGAACCAGGTGCCGTCAGGCTGCACGTAGCTGTACACGCCCGGTGCCACCTCGCTGAGCTGTGCTGCCTCGACTGCTGCATGTCCCGACATGTGCCCTCCTCGGGTCCGGCGAACAGGCTCCGCTTCTACGGCGAAGCGTAGAACCCGTCGCCTACGCTGGGGAGCGCCTCGGATCGCGCCCGCAGGGACTCAAGGGAGCCGCCATGAGCACGACTGCCGACATCGACAGCTCTTCGGTAGAACGGGACTTCGACGTCTACAGCGACGAGTACATCCAAGGCGCTGCTGACGTCTGGGACGATCTGCGCCCAGAGTGCCCGGTCGCTCACAGCAGCCACAACGGCGGGCACTGGATGCCCACCACCTGGGACGACATCGCCGCAGTCGCCTACGACACCGAGAACTTCAGCTCCCGCGACATCGCTGTAGCGCCCACGCCCGAAGGCGTCGGGCTGCTGACGGCTCCGCCGATCACCTCGGACCCGCCGTTCCATACCGACGCCCGACGGCTGCTGCTGCCGTTCTTCGGGCCCACGGCCGTAGACGAGATGGTGGAGGTCACCCGCAGCATCGCCCGTGAGCGAATTGACGCAATCGTGGCCGAAACCGGGGTGGACCAAGGACGTTCCGGCGTCACCGACGCCGCCGACACCTATTCCAAGCACATTCCTGTCCGGGTCATCGCCCGCATCCTGGGGCTGCCCGAGTCTGACGAGCCGGACTTCACCCGCTGGGCCGTCGATGTGCTGCAGTCCAAGGGCGACGAGTTCGGTCGGCGCGCAAACGCCACACGTGAAGTGCTCCAGTACTTCGGCGAGCTCACCGACCAGCGGAGGCAGGAACGGGCGGACGACCTGCCGTCGAAGCTGCTCGACATGCGGCTGCCCAACGGCGACCCGCTAGCCAATCACCACATCACCGGTGCCAGCTTCCTGCTGCTGCTCGCCGGCATCGACACCACGTGGAGCTCGATCTCGGCCAGCTTGATGCACTTGGCCATGCACCCCGAAGACCGTGAACGGCTGGTCGCGGAACCCGAGCTCATCCCCACCGCCATCGAGGAGTTCCTGCGGGCCTATGCACCCGTGACGATGGCAAGGGTCACCGCCACTGAAGATGCAGAGATCGGCGGCTGCCCGGTCGCACACGGCGACAAGGTGCTGCTGCCGTTCGGGGCTGGCAATCGCGATCCGTCGAAGTTCGAGCGTCCCGATGAGGTCATCATCGACCGCGCCGAGAATCGCCACTTCGCCTTCGGGCTCGGAATCCACCGCTGCCTGGGCTCGAATCTGGCCCGCATGGAGCTGAGGGTCGCCATCGAGGAGTGGCTGGAGCGGTTCCCGAAGTTCGAACTCGCCACCGACGTCGGCCGTGGCGGTGTGGAATGGGGCGGCGTCCAGGTACGCGGCCCCCGCAACCTGCAGATCCGCGTCGGCATCTGAGCCTCCGAAGCGGGGCGTCGAGCAGAGCTCATGCCCTGGCTCAGGCCGCGAAGAGGCTGCTGAGCGAGTACGTGAATCCTGGCAGGACTGAGCCGCCGTCGAGATCGTCGTCGAGCGTGAGCGTCTCGACCTGCTGTGCGGCGGCCCGGTCAGTGCCGGCGCGGTGCACCTCGATCGTATTCGCGTCGGGATGCACCACCCACAACAGCCGCACGCCAAAGCTGAGCCACATGGCGGTGCGCTCTGCGAGCTCGCTCGGACGATCGTTCGGCGATGCCACCTCGACTACTAGGTCGGGCACGACGCCTGAGTAGCCGTTGGGTTCTGTGCCAAACGGCAATCGCTCGGCGGAGGTAAAGGCAATGTCTGGCTCGCGCACGGTGTCGGGATTGCGCTCGAGCAAGATGCCGGCATCGGTGCCGATGACGGTCCCGAGGCCGCGAGCCTCGGCATGGTCAACCAGTCGTGCGCCCAGACGCATAGCGACCATCCCGTGCCGATATCCAGCGGGTGCCATCTTGCAGAACAGCCCCCTGACCAGTTCGCCGCGCACGCCCTGGGCGTCTAGACGCAACAATTCCTCGGCAGTGAGCAACGTAGTCGCAGAGGGCTGAGTGATTGTTTTCATTTTATTTCAATCACTTTCATCGTGTCATGCCATCGTTTCGGCGACAGTGGTCGAGGCGATAGACGAGATGCCGTCTCGGCATTCTCTCATCCGGCAGCCGCTGGGGGAAGCGGATTCCCCCCGGAGCCGAGCCAGCCGCCGTCACTCTCCCAGCGCGTCCGCTAGTTCCTCTGGCGTCATCATCACATCGCGGGCCTTGGAGCCATGCGAGAGACCCACAACGCCCCGCTGCTCGAGCAGGTCCATGAGCCGGCCGGCGCGGGCGAAGCCGATCTTCAGCTTGCGCTGCAGCATGGAGGTAGAACCGAGTTGGGTCTCCACCACGATGACCATCGCCTGTCGCAACAATTCGTCGTCGCCGGCGTCGCCTGTGGTGCCGCCCGGAAGTCCTGTCGCACCCGCTGACGCTTCGGCGCCCTCGACGCCTTCGACATAGCTGACCTCGGGTGCCTGCCGGCGCCAATGGGCCACTACGTGGGCAATCTCCGACTCGCTCACCCAGCTGCCCTGGATGCGGCGCGGAGTGCTGGAGTTGGCGGACAGCAGCAGCATGTCTCCTTGGCCCACCAGACGCTCGGCGCCCGGCTGGTCCAGGATGACCCGGCTGTCGGCCAGGCTCGACACGGCGAAGGCCAGCCGGCTGGGAATGTTTGCTTTGATCACGCCGGTGATGACGTTCACGCTCGGGCGCTGGGTTGCGACGACCAGGTGGACGCCGACGGCTCTGGCCATCTGAGCCAGACGGGTGATGGAGTCTTCGACGTCGCGGGCCGCCACCATCATCAGGTCGTTCAGCTCGTCGACGACCACCACGATGAACGGCATCGATTCGTGTTGCTGGTCTTGGCCGAGCAGCTCGCTCTCGTTGCTGTGCAGCGCTCCGTCGAGCACGGCTGCGTTGTAGCCGGTGATGTCACGGAAGCCCGCTTCGGACAGCACGTCGTAGCGGCGCTCCATTTCCCTCACGGCCCATGCCAGGGCGTTCGCGGCCTTGCGCGGCTCGGTCACCACTGCGGTCAGCAGGTGGGGCAGGCCGTCGTACTGACCCAGCTCGACCCGCTTGGGGTCGACGAGGATCATTCGCACCTGATCGGGGGTGGACCGCATCAACAACGACGAGATGATCGAGTTGATGCACGACGACTTGCCCGAGCCGGTAGCGCCTGCAATCAGCACGTGGGGCATCGTGGCCAGGTTGAGCATCACCTCGCGCCCCGAGATGTCCTTGCCCATCGCCACTTCGAGCGGGTGCATCGCATCGGCCGCCGCCTTGGAAGACAGGATGTCGCCCAGCGCGACGAGGTGGCGGTCGGAGTTGGGCACCTCGATGCCGATCGCCGAACGGCCGGGGATCGGCGCCAGGATGCGGACATCGGCAGCCGCCATGGCATACGCGATGTCCTTGTGCAGGGCCGTGACGCGGGACACCTTCACGCCCGGGCCCAGCTTCAGCTCGTAACGCGTGACGGTGGGGCCGGGCTCCCAGCCGGTCACCTGCGTTTCCACGCCATGGCTCGCAAGCGCGGCCACCAGCGCTGCGGCTCCTGCCGACAGCTGCGCCCGGTCGAACTGCTGGGTGCCGCTGCGCTTGAGCACCGACTGCTTGGGCAGCTTCCAGCGCGGACGCTGGCCTCGGGCCCCGGTGCCCCGCGGTGCCGCGCGCGGGGCCGGTACGGGTGGGGGTACGACGTCTCCACCGGGAGGCTCGACGAAGGACGGCGGTGACGGCTCAAACGATGCGTCGCCAGGCTCCGCGGCGGTCGGATCGAGACCTGGAATCGGGGCCCCCTCCGCAGCCGGCAGCTCGCCACCCGGCATCTGGTCGCCATCGGATGCGTCCAAGTCGTACTGCTCGGCTTCGAATGAGGGCGGCTCGGGATCGGTGCCCACACGCTGCAGGCTCCGGGCACCTTTGGACACGGACCCGCGCAGCAGCCGGCCGAGTGCAGCGACGCCGGTCCACATCCAGCGCAGGACCTGACCAAGACCGACGTTGCCGACGATCATGACGGCAAACAGCATCACGAGCAGCAGCACGGCCCACGTCGCGGGGTCGTCGATGAGACGTCGCAACGGCTCGGCCACAGCGGCGCCCAGCACTCCCCCGCTGCGGCGCAAGTCCTCCAACTCGGGTCCGAAGCCGTCCGCGGACCCCGACAGGTGCGCCGCTCCGGCGAACGCGACCGTCAGCAAGCTCAGCCCGAACGCGGCGCGACCGCTGCGCTCTGAGGCCGCCATGCGGGCGAGAGCCACCCCGATCCAGATGAGCAGGATCGGCACCGCGAAGCGGAACACACCGAGCAAGACGGCAAGCCCGTTCTCGAGGAGTCGGCCCACGACGCCCGCTCGGTCGCCCAGCAGGCCAAGCCCGCAGATCACGGCAAGTGCGAACAGCGACAGCGCCACGATCTCGCGAGATCGGCCGCTCAGGGCATTGCGGACTACCCGGGACAGGCCGCGCTGGGAATCTCCCCGCGTCGAAGCCTTCGACGCATCCTTCGAGCCGTCGGCCCCGGCAGTGCCCTTCGCACTCACCTCTGCGAGAGTACCGAGGCGGGGCTACACCTACGGAGACCCACCGAGGCCGCCGCTCAGCAGTCTTGTGGACCAGCGTCGATGCGGCTTTGCTCGGCCGCTTCGTGCTCACGCCTGGTGCGAGCTCGTTCGGCGTTCGCAGCTCGGTGCTGGTTACGGGCGGTCTGCACCGCAACCAGCACGAACATCGCGACAGTGAACGGGATCGAATAGCGATTGATGAAGTCGATGACCGTGCCGAGCGGCCCTGAGAACAGGTCCGCAACCCACCACACGAGTGCCAAGCGCGTGACGGTGCCAGCCAGGTTCACCACCACGAACGGCAGCTGGCGCATCCGCGCAATTCCCGACAGCAAGCACATCGGGTAGCCAGGAATGGCGAACAGCAGCAACCAGCCCACACGGGGGAACCAGCGCTCCAGCCAGCCCATGGCCCTGATGATGCGATTGCGGGGACCCAGCTCGGCTGCCAGGTACGCCTTGGCATTCGGGCCGTAGTCGTAGCCGAGCCGGTACAGGAACGGGTCGGTGATGAACAGCCGGGTCACCCCGATGATCATGAAGGCCCACAGCGGCGCTTGGTGGGCCACGCCGAGCAGGATCGGGTCCGTGGCGTTCAGCGACAGCAGCAGCAGCGGCGCTCGCGCGATGAGGGCCGCGAAGAAGATCTGTCCGACGTAAGCCGCCAGGGCAAAGCCCACCGGCACCGCTGCGAGCAATTGCATCCGCCGCCGGTCGGCATCAGAGATCGCCACGCTCAGCGATGCCCCCTCGGCGTCGACGGCGTCGGCCGTCGTTGGATCGTCCCGGCCGTCGTCAACCACCTCGGCCGAGGCTACGCACCTACGCCGGCGGTGGCTGTCACTGATAGACGGGCTCCATGCTGGTGTAGAGGTCCTCGGGTTGGAAGATCCTTATGTAATCCAGTTCGAGTCTGGTGCGGATCGTGTCGTAGCTGCTGGAGGCGAATCCCGATGCCCGCACTATGAGTTCCATGGGCCTGTGAGCTATTGCTACGAGTTCCAGCAGGGAGTCGGTGTCGTCTGGATCCAAGTACGTGAAATACTTGTCCCGGTCAGACCCGGTGTACGCCACCTTATTTCTACCGATTGTGAACTCGCCGGTGTCGGCATCGGTGATCGTGATCGGTTTATACTCGACCGAGATCTTGTTCTTGGGTCTGACCGTCAAGTCATCATTATGACCGTCGATCTTCTGAAAACTCCGATAGCCGGCCGGGGTCCACTCTAGGCCCAAGGTCACCGTTATTTTGCCATTGTTCCAGCAACTAGCGTGTTGTAACGTAATCTGAGTTGACGTGCCGGAACCACAATATATGTTCCACCTTGACGAATTAGTCGGCACCAATGGGGCATCGTATTGCTGCCGAGGACCATTGATGTACTGATGCGAGACGGTCTTTCGGGACCTAGGGACATGTTCGAAGACGTTTATCTCCATGCTGGATGCCCTGGCGATATCTTCGTAGCTGTCCACGACTACGTTATACTCGTCATGCAGGGACTCCAAGGCGACCACAGGGTTTCCGGCAGAGAAGGCATAGTTCTGGTAGAAGTAATTGACGTTTGTGTTCACGGAGAATTTGACCTCAACGTATCCGTACTTGAAGGAGAACTTGCCGTAGGTCGACATTGATCCTCGACAGGAGTGAACCCTCGTCATGTAGTATCGGCCGTCTCGTATATTCTGGCAAGGCTCGCCACGGCTGTCCGTGTCGCCGCTGTCGCACGGGTTGGGATCGTGATTCCAGAGGTCGCTGTCGAGAGTCGCCATCCCGTTGTCTAGGCCTTCCTTGCATCCATCCTCGATGGGCGTACCGTTGAACTCTTCGGCAAAGATCAGGCTGTAGTTCTCCTTGGGCTGAACGAGGTTGGGCAGGCTGTCGCGCAGGCTCGACGGCGTCTCCGGCTGCTCAGACGGCGGGAGTTCGTGCATGAATAGACATGTGAACCTGTCCCGGTTCGCACTGGGATAGTCGCCGCACTCTGAGGCATGCTCCGACGGGCCGACCACAGCCTCGCGATACACCATCAGATCGGACGCGGAGTCTTCGGCCGAGAACTCCACCGTTCTCACCGGATGCCCGTTGATGTAATAGAAAGGTCTGTCGTTGTCATAGTCATCCATGAACATATACAATAGGCCGCTATCCTCTCGCACTCCGAGCAACAGGTCATAGCAGTCACGCCCGCAGAATTGGCGTGGCTCTCCGGACACACCTTCAACCGCGTACTTCACACCGTCTGCATCGCCATCGCGCGCCTGCACGCTCACCCTGCCGAAGTAGCGGTTGCCGAGGACCAGATCATCATTGTGATCGTCCCAATCCGGCCCTTGGAGACTATTGACACTCCCGTCACAGTTGGCGAATTCGTGATCGCAGAACAGGAAAGCGCTCGGATAGAAGGAGAACTCACGAGACGTGAACGCCAGCGCAGGCCCGCCGCTGTCGTCGACAGTCAAAACCTGGTCACGGGGAACGTCCGAGCCGGTATCCACGGAAGCATTAGCGCTGTCAGTCGCTACAACACCGAACGTCGTGGCGGCCAGCAGCACGACGCCCACCGCCCAGGCCCCCGCCAGTCGCAACCGGGCGGAACTCATTGGTAGACGGGCTCCATGCCCGTATAGCGGTCGATGGGCTGGAATACTCTGATGTAGTCAATCTCGAATTTGGTCTGGATTCGGTTGTTGGATGGATTCCCATGAGCGTGAAGCTCAAACTCCAATGGGATGTGAGAGATTCCGATCTTCTCTAAGATCGAATCCGAATCGCCGTCGGTTAGGAACTCAAAGAATTGCTCACGTTGGTTGCCAGTGAAGAGTCGCTCAGAGGAGCTGAACGAGACTTGTCCATCCGTCGAAACTGAACTGGGCCAGGAGCCTATTGATATGTTCCCCATGGGCACAACCGCAAGACTGTCGTGGACACCGTCGACTTTAAAAAAGGTGCGGTATCCTCTAGGCGTCCACTCAATACCTCTTGTTATGGTCTCGGTAGATTTGCAAGTAGTCCCTGTGTAGAATGGGGCCGGATTTGATGACTGACTGCCCCGCCGGCACAACCGTAACCGTTTACTGCTTCGGCGAGGTTCGGTCGTCGTGAACCGTTGTTCACCGTATGGGTTGATCCATTGATGAGAAACCTCAGATCGAGATGAGGGCAAAAACTCGAACAGGTTGATGGCTGTTCCGAGATAGCGTGTGACGGCTTCATAGTCCTCGACGGGTATGTCATAGCGGCGATACTTGTGCTTGAGAAGTATGAGCGGATCACTAATGGAGAGCGCCATATTCAGCCAAGCCGCAGTGCTGTGAGCCGTCATATCCGCGGTGTACTTTACTTCGATATATCCGTACTTGAATCTGACTTTGCCGTTGGAGTTGATCTCGGGGGAGCAACTGGTGATGACCGCCATGTAGTAGCTACCGTCTTCGACGTTCGCGCAGGGCACACCGTTGCTGTCGACATTGTTGCATGGGTTCGTGTCAAAATGCCAGACATCTCCGCTCAAGGTCACCATGCCGTTGTCAAGCCCCGGTTTGCAACCGTCCTCCTCAGGCGTACCGTCGAATTCCTCAGCGAAGACTAAGCGATAGTTCGCTTTGGGCTGGACGAGATTCGGCAACGCGGTGATCATGTCTGCGGAAGCACTCGGAGGATCTGAAGGCAGCGCCTCCGCCAAGAACAGACATGTGTACCTGTCTGCGTTCTGACTGGGGAAATCGGCGCAATCGGGTGACCGTTCTGATGATCCGAGCGACACCTCACGATATACCTTCAGATCCTGACCAGGAATCTCGACGGACAGCTCAACTCGCTGTCTTGGAAAATCGCCGACATAGTGAAATCGATTGAGACCCGCATCGAGTCCGAGGCCCTCCTCAATGATGTCAGTGGTGATGGAAGCCTCCTCAGCAAACAAAAACAGCGCGCCGCTGTCCTCAACTATGCCGACTTCAACATGGGCGCACCGGACTGGCTCCCTGTGGTGGCACCACTGATACATCGATTTGTCAGGCTGATCCTCGATCACAAACCTGAGACTGTCGACCTCGTTATCTCGCTCGCGAACCTCCACTCTGTCGAAATAACGGCCGCCTCCGATGTTGTGGTCGGTGTCGGTCCTGCCAGAGGTGTCGTCGCTTGTGTAGAGACGCACCTGCGGCTCCAGAAAGATACGGCCGTCAGATACGAAACTCAAGGCCGGCTCCTCCTGTCCGATGGCAGACGCAGCCGAGGCTGCCGGCACAGAAGTGACATCGTGACGCGCCACTACGCCTACTACCGTCGCAAGCGCAAGACCAACTGCTATCAGCCTTGGGAACCTAGCCACAAATGCCATCCATTGATTTGCCTTGGGTTTCGTTCAGGCAGTGTGAATCGCCCTGAGTTTCGTGGGTCATCTGCTAGCAGTCTTCTGTAGGGAATGATTGAACGCGCTCAGTGCGAACGGCCTGGGATCAGCGGCCTGCGAGGATGCGCCGTGCGGCGCGCACGGCGGTGTCGGTGCGGGTGCCGCCGGTGATTCGCCGCACGTCGGCGCTGTCAGGTGCGGTCTCGGTGATGGCAGTCCGCACGTCGTTGGCGACTGCTGCGCGGCCGCCCACGATGATGACCTGACTGGGCCGGTAGTCGCGGATCAGCGCTGCGGTGGCCTCTGGCAGTTCTCCTTGCATGGTGTAGGCGACTGCGGAATTCTCCGTGGCAGCTGCCAGTGCGGCCGCCACGCCGACATCGGGGGCGGACCAGCCATTGGCGATCACCAAGGTGACACCGTCGGGCGCGGCGGCGGAGTTGCCCAGCACGCGCCGTGCTGCCTGCGCGGCGGTGTCGATCCGGTTGTCGCCCGTCAGCCTCGAGATGCTGGCGCCGTTCGCCACCGCGGCGATCGCGTTTTGGACCTCATCGCTGATGGCGGCGGTGCCTCCCACCAGCATTACCCGCGCAATGTCGTAGTCGCGCAGCAGCGACGCCGATGCTTCCGGCAGGCTGTCACGCTCGGTGTAGATCACTGCCGAGCGGCCGCTGCGCGCAGCCAGTGCCGCAGCGGCGCCGATATCAGGCGGCGACCAGCCGTTCGCCACAATCACCGTCACCCGCCCGGCCTGGGAGGGTCCGCCCAGAATGCGACGCGCCGTGACCGCCGCGGTGTCGGCACGACCCGTACCAGAGACCCGCGAGATGCCAGACTCCGGTGACGCAGCGCGAATCTGCGTGCGAACCTCACGCGACACCGCAGCATTCCCACCGACGATGACCACATCAGCGGGAGAGGCCTCCCGCATCAGCTCCCTGGTCTCCTGCGACAACGCGTCTCCCGCGGTATACACCACCACTGCGCTAGATGTGCGCGCCGCCAGCACCGAGGCCACCCCAACATCAGAGGGACTCCACCCATTCGCCACCACAAAGGTCGCGACCCCGACATCAAGATCACCGCCGCCACCGCCACCACCGCCGCCACCGCCGCCACCACCACTGCTTGTGCCGCTGCTTGTGCCGCTGCTCGAACGCCGCTGTGTCACGGTCAGATCGAGGGCCTCGTTGGGGATGGTGTAGTAGCCGTCGTTACCTTCGATCTCGTGAACGATCGTGAACTTGGAGTTGGCCGCAGCACCGTTGGCGTTCACCGTGACCCGCTGGGGCACCCACCAGTTCGATTCCGTGAACCTGAGGCTGCGCGGTTCCACCGACAGACCGCCTCCTGCATAGATCGTCACATCCACGTCCGTCGGCGATCGGGGCTCTTCGGCGGATTTCACCTCGGGCGTCTGGAACAGCGGCGACGAGTTGCTCAGCGTCGTGCCGCCGCCCGGTGCGCTGTTGAGACTGACCATGTAAGTCACTGCCCGACCGCTGGTGATTGTCACGCCCTGCGAGCTGATGCGGAGTCCGGGGGTGTCGTTGTCGATCATCGTCACGTCGACGCTGCCGACACTGAGGCTGGCGTACTCGCTGGCGCTGCCTGCGGCGATGGCGTGGGAGATCGTGGCCGTGCCGTCCACCTCGTCGTCATCCTCGTCCGCCGCGACTGTCACCGTGCGGGGCCGATCCCAGTTCGAGGGTGTGAACGTCACGCTGACAGTGGCATTGCCGTTGAGGGTGATGCCGGCCTCGGCCCCGGCCGTGATATCGACGGTCACGTCGGCTGAAGGCTCTTGCGCGAGCGACACGGTGTAGGTACCGGTGTCGCCCTCGGTCACCGCCAGCGACGGCGGTGTCAGCACCACGCCAGCAGCGTCGTTGTCGGTGACCTCGACGACCACCTGGACGGTGTTGCGCTGGTAGTCGTCGTCGGTCGAGGACGCGGTGGCGGTGACGGTGACACGGTCGTCGAAGGTGTCGGCGTCCTCGGTGCCTGACACGGTGACAACCTGGGCGGTATTCCAGGTCGTAGTGCCAAATGTCAGCGACGCGCCTTGGGTGACGGTCGCGATGGAGGTGTCGCCGGAGGTCACCGTGACGATCACGTCGTCCGATGGCTCGCTGGTCAGCACGACCGTGAATGTGCCGGTGCCTTCCTCAAGCACCCCGATCGCGGCAGGCGAGACGCTCAGACCCGGTGTGTCGTTGTCGGCGACATAGACGGCAACGTCGGTGCGTTCGGTGACGGCGGCCGGGACGTACTCGTCGGCACTGCCCTCGACGACGACGTGAGTGATCGTGACCTCCTCGTCGACGGCGTCTTCGTCGTTGCCGGCGATCACCGTGACGGTGCGCTCCTGGTTCCAGTTCGATGCGTCGAAGGCCAACCGAGTGGGCTTGGTGGTCATCTCGCAGCTGCCGCTGTCGCACCTGACGGCGATGTCGATGGTCACGTCGCTGGTCGGCAGGTGCGACAGCGAGATCGTGTAGGTGTCTATGTCGATCTCGTCCACCCTCAATTGCGGGGGCGACACGGGGATCTCGGCAAAGTCGTTCTCGACGATGGTGACCTTGACCGAGTCGACGCTGATGCGGTCATAGTCCCGATCGCCGCTGGCGGCCGCGTGGGTGAGCTCGACCGGGGCGTCTGTGCCGGCGTCGTCGTCGGGGGCGGCGGTCACCGTCACGGTCTGCGCGGTCGACCAGTTCTCGGCCGTGAACGTCAGCATGGTGTCGCTCAGGGTCAGGTCGCTGCCGTCGTGCCCGGCGACGGTCACGGTGACATCCGCTGTCGGCTGCGAACTCAGCGACACCTCATAGGAACGCGAGCCGCCCTCGGTCACCGACAGCTCTGGAGCCGACAGCTCGGGGGCCAACCCCGCAACCGTCACGGCGACCGCGGCGGTGTCGGCGTCGGTCACGGTGACGGTGATCGAGTCGACGGGGATGCCGTCGTAGTCCGAGTCCGCGCTGCCGACCGAATGCTTGAGCGTCACGTCCGACTCATCGATCGCGTCGTCGTCGGGGACGGCGGTCACGGTCACGGTCTGCGCGGTGGACCAGTTCGCAGCCGTGAACGTCAGCTCGCTGCCAGCGATCAGCGTGTTGCCGCCGAGCGTCACGTCGCTGCCGCCGTGCCCGGCGATGGAGATGGTCACGTCTTCGGTCGGCCGCCGGCCCCCCAGCGTGATCGTGTAGTCGCCCGAACCGCCCTCGACGAGCTCGAAGGAGTCGGCGGACACGAGCACCGCTGCGGTGCCGCTCCCGACGGTGCCGACATCGTCGTTGTCGGTGATGGTGACCCTGACGGGATCGCCGGCGAGGTTGTATTGGCTGTCGGCGCTGGAAGCGGTGTGGGTGAGGTTGAAGGCTGCTTCGTCGTCGGTGTCGCCGTCGTCTGCAGCCGCGACGGTGACGGTTTGGGGCGTGTCCCAGTTGCCGGTGGTGAAGGTGAGTGCGTCATTGGACACGTCGCTGCCCGACAGCGACGCATCGGTGCCGCCGTGGCCGCCGATGGTGACGGTGACGTCCGCCGACGGCTCGGTGGCCAGCTCCACGGTGTAGTCCGCGGAACCTTCCTCGGTGACATCGATCGCGGTGGTGCCGATGACCAGCCCGGCTTCGTCGTCGTCGATGACGGTCACGGCCACCGAGGGGATGGCGAGGCTGTCGTAGTCGGCACCCTCTGAGGTGTGGCTGATGTCAAACGGGGCGTTGTCGCGGGCGTCGTCATCGTCTTCGGCCTCGACGGTGACGGTCTGGGGAGTGCTCCAGTTGCCGGAGGTGAACGTGAGGTCGCGCGTCAGCACGCCGCCCGACAGCGACGCGCCGGAGTTGGCCGGGACGGTGACGGTGACGGTGACATTCGCGTTCGGTTGGGTGACGAGCTGCACGGTGTAGCTAGCGGAGCCGCCTTCGTCGACGTTGATCGCGGTCGGATTGATGGCGACGGAAGGGCTGTCGTTGTCGGTGATGCCGACCGTGACTATGGCGGAATCGCCGTCGCGGTCGGTACTGACGCCTTCGTAATCGTTGTCGCCGGTGCTGGTGGCGGTATGCAGGAGCGTGACCTCGTCGTTGAGGGCGTCGACATCGTCTGCGGCGGAGACGGTGACGGTCTGGGGCGTGTCCCAATTCGAGGTCGTGAAGGTGAGTGCGTCATTGGACACGCCGCTGCCTGTCAAAGACACGCCGGAATTGTCTGGAAACGTGACCGTGACGGTGACTTCATCGGCCGGCTCAGTGTCCAGCCGCACCGTGTAGTTCGCGAAACTCTCCTCGACGACTGTGATGCCAGTGGGATTCACCATCACTGCGGGACTGTCGTCGTCGTCGACGGTGACCTCGATCTCGCTGTCTGCGAGGCTGCCATAGTCGCTGTCGCCGGTGCTGCGGACGTCATGGGTAAGAGTGAAGGTGTCGTCGCGCCCGTCATCGTCGTGGGCGACCTCGAAGGTGACCGTCTGGGGCGTGTCCCAGTTGCCGGGCTCGAAGGTGAGTGCGGACCGCACCACGTCGCCTGACATCGTCAAGCCGGTGGTCGCGTCCGACGTCAGGGCGACACGGACGGTCGCTTGCGGCTTGGTGGCCAGCCACACGGTGTAGCCCGCGGGCATCTGCTCGATAACGGCAAGCTCGAGGGGGTCGATGCCGAAGATCAGCCCGGCAGAGTCGTTGTCGGTGACCGTGATCTCGACCTGGACATCTTCGACGAAGCCGTAGCCGGGGTCCGAACCGGCTGTTGAGTGATTGAGGTCGAATACGTCGTTGCGGCCGTCGTCGTCGTGACCGGCCACGACGACGACGGTCTGGGGTATGGACCAGCTCGAGGTGGTGAACGTGAGCGTGTTCGTCTGCGTAACATCGCCCGTCAGCGACACATCACTGTCCGTTGGACGCGTCAGGACGACGACGACGGCCGCTTGCGGCTTGGTGGCCAGCCTCACGGTGTAGCTAGCGGAACTCTCCTCGACAACGGTGAGTTCGAGAGAGCTGAGGTCGATGATCAGCCCGGCCTCATCGTCGTCAGTGATGGAGACGGTGACATCACTGCCGGTCAGGTTGTAGTCGGTGTCATTGCTTGTGGCGGTGTGGGTCAGGGTGACGGTGTCGTCGTCGTCGTCATCATCGTGGCCGGCTTCGACGGTGACGGCCTGGGCCATGTCCCAGTTCGAGGTGGTGAACGTGAGCGTGTTCGTCTGCACGTCACCCGACAGCGACACGCCGGCATTGGCGTGGCCCGCGACGGTGACGGTGACGACATCGGACGGCTCGGTCGCCAGCTTCACGGTGTAGCCCGCAGAGTCCCCCTCTTCTTCAACGGTGAGGTCGGTGGCGTCGATGACCAGCCCGGCAGTGTCGTCGTCGGTGATGTTGACCGTGACGGCGTCGATAGTGACGCTGTCGTACTCGTCGGCACTGCTGGCGTTGACGGTGTGGCTGATCGTGGCTTGCTCGTCAGCGACGTCGACGTCGTCGACGGCGGTCACGGTGACGGTCTGGGCAGCGTCCCAGGTGCCAACGGTGAACGTGAGCTCCGCGGTCGTGTCGGCGCTGCCCCCAGGCGCGGCCACGCGGGCGTCACCGTCCGCGGACACGTCGATGACGACGGACCCAGAGGGCTGCGCCCCCAGCACGACCTCATAGCTGCCGCCCGAGGCGTCATCCTCGGTGACGGCCACCGGGCTGCCCGACACCGACACTGCGGCATCGTCGTCGGTGATGTCGACCGTGACGGCGTCGATGGTGACGCTGTCGTACTCGTCGGCACTGCTGGCGTTGACGGTGTGGCTGATCGTGGCTTGCTCGTCAGCGGCGTCGTCGTCGGCGGCGGCGGTCACGGTGACGGTCTGGGCAGCGTCCCAGGTGCCGACGGTGAACGTGAGCTCCGCGGTCGTGTCGGCGCTGCCCCCAGGCGCGGCCACGCGGGCGTCACCGTCCGCGGACACGTCGATGACGACGGACCCAGAGGGCTGCGCCCCCAGCACGACCTCATAGCTGCCGCCCGAGACGCTGCCCTCAGCGACGGTGAAGGGGGCCGACGGGACCGTTACCACCACCGAGGGGGTGTCGTCGTCGGTGATGAACACCGTCGACTCGTCGTCGGTGCCCGCGGTCACGCCTGCGGGCAGCGTCCCGAAGGTCAGCTTCACGCTCTCGCCGGCGTCGGCGGCGGAGTCGTCGACGGCGGCGAACGTGAACGACGTCAATTTCTCTTCCGACGCGAACGACACGCTCGCGGGGACACCGGAATAGTCGTCGCCGGTCGCGCCACCCTCGGCGGTCGCGGTGATCGGGATCGTCACCGACCGCTCAGGTTCAACCGACAGCTCCACTATCACCTTGACCGTGCCGCCCTCAGCCACGCTGTAGGCCGCCGACGCGAACTCGACCGTCACCGAGGGATCGTCGTTGTCGGTGATGAATATCGTCGACTCGTCTCCGCTGCCCGCGGTCACCCCTGCGGGAAGCGTCCCGAAGGCCAGCTTCACGCTCTCGCCGTCGTCATCGTCGCTGTCGTCAAGGGCGGACACCGCGGCGTCCTTCGCGGTTTCGCCGGGACCAAAGGTGACCTGCGACGGGGCGGAATAGTCCGCGGCAACGGCTCCCCCACTAGGCGACGCGCTCAGGGGAATCGTCAGCGTGCGACGCGGATCCTTGTCCAGCACGACCCTCACGGCAGCGCCCTGGCCCCCCTCCGCAGCCTGGTAGGACGCCGCTGCGAAAGAGACGCTGACCTGGACCACAATGACGCTTTCGGTGACGGCACTGGTCAGCGTCTCGGTATTTTCCTCGTCGTCGACAAACTCCACCCTGACCGCTAGCCGCTTGCCGACATCGGCCGGCTGCACGGTGTAGGCGTCCGACGCTGCGCCGGAGATGTCGGTGGCCTGTCCGCCGGAGTCCACGCGCAGCCACTGGTAGGAGTAGCCGGGGCTGGTCAGGCCGTCCGCATCAGCAATGGCGGAGGTGTGCGCCGTCAGTTCTTCACCCACCTCGGGCGAGCCGGTGACCGACGGCGCGCCCGTCGGGGCCAAGTTCACCGACTCCAGCGTGAACGTGAGGGCCGCAATGCTCTCCGTGGAGAACTTGCCGGTGCCGCGAATGCTCGTGATGACACCCCGCGGCGACGTCGCGGAATTCGACAGCGAGAACCCGCCCCCGTTCTCGGTACCGGCGTCCCACGGGTACAGCTGCACCTCGTGCGACGACAGCCAGTTGCCGCTCGCGTCGAGCAGGGACAGCCCTGAGACGCCCACAAACCAGTCCGGACTCGGTGCAACCATGGTGACCAGCGTGACCAGCGGGTGGTCGGTGGTGAGCGTGGCCGTCAGGCTCTCCATGTCGGTGGGGCCGATGGAGCTCGTGTCGCCCTCGACGACACCGAGGGCATCGGGCCCGGCACCGGTGACCTCACTCCTCAGGGCCGACGTTCCCCCGACCTCCGCCATCGACTCGATTCCAGCCGAGGCGACCTCACCGCTCTTGAGGAATGCCGCATCGGCGTTGTGGACGGCGCCGATCAGGCGCGAGAAGTGCGCCCCGCCGGGAAGCCCGTCCGGCGTGGCCGCTGTGGTCCAATCACCCTGGAATTCGATCGTGTAGGTGGCCGTCGATGCCAACGCGGCCACCGGGGCAGTCTCCGGGGGCGTGAGCGACAGGTCCTGCCCAGTGCGACTCACGGTGACGGTGTACGTCGTGGTCGCCACGCCGTCCTGCGCGGTCACCTTGACCCCAAAGATGTTCTCGCCCACCGAGAGGTCGACTTGGGCCGTGTCGGCACTCGCGACGGTGTTGCCGTTGCCGTCGAGGATCACCACCGCAGCGTTGGTGTCGCTTGTGGTCGCGGCGAACGTTGTGCGCGCCACGGTGTACCCCACCGCCCCCGAGTAGGAGGTGACCTCGCTCGTGAACCCCGGCGTCAGTCGTACGCCGGTCACCGTGAGGCCGCTCAGCTCGGCGTCGTCGGAGAACGTCGTCCCCGTGCGGGTGGTCGACCACGCCCCAGCACCGATCGAGTTCACCGCCCGCACCTGCACGTCGTATTGCGTTTGGCTGTCCCGTCCCGTGATCGTGTGGCTCAGGTCGCCGTCGCCGGATGTCCACGCCTGCTCGACAGTCCAGTTGTCGTCGTCGGTCTCGTCGGCGCTGGTCTCGATCCAGCGCGCGTCGTAGGACGTGATCTCCTCTCCGCCGCTGATAGCGGGCGGGCGCCACTCGACGGTCAGCGACTGCGCGCCCGGCGCAACCGAGGTGATCGTCGGGGCACCGGGTGCTGTGGGCGCCGCGTCGATGATGACGATGGGCGCCTTGTTGTCGACCAGCTCGGACAGGCCGGTGTAGTCGCTGGCCGCCAGCGCCACGAAGAAGACCTCGCCATCTTCGTTCTCTTCTTCGATGTCTGACTTGATGCCGATGCTGACAGTGCGTTCTGCGCCGGCGTCGGCATCCCCGGACCAGTCGAACTTCTCGAACCCGTAGACGGTGTACACCGACATCGAGCCTCCGGAGAACAATTCCCCGTATCCATACTTGTAGTCCTCACGGTCAGGGGTCTGAGACTCGGCGAGCTCAAGGTCGGCTCCATAGGAGGACTCTGTGGAGGCGATCACCGAGTCCTCGGTGATGAGCGCTCGATTGTCGTCGGCGGAGCTGTGAATGATCGCGACGACCGGCCAGGGCGCGGCAACGCTGTCAGTGTTGGTCAGCGTGCATGCGAGGGTGGACCCCTCCACCACTTGCGATGGGCACGACAGCGTGAACCCGCCCACACCGACCTCGACGTTCTCGGTTCGCGACCCGCGCTCCACGGCGACGGTGTAGGTCTGCGACATGCCGTCCTCGGCGGTTACGAGAACCGCTATCGAGGTTGAGCTCGAGGCGAGATACACCGCGGCACTCTCAACACCGCTTTCAGCCTGCACGCCATCGACAGTGACCGTGGCCCGCTCATGGGTCACCGTCGGAATCAGGGTTACCTCTGTGACGTCATAGTCGACGGTGATCTCATATGACAGACCGGTCGATGAGAACGTGAGCGGCTGCTCGGCTACCCCCCCCCCCCCGGCGAATACGCGGAGGCCGCTCAGAGACGCATCGCTGCTCTTGCTGTCGCTGTCTGAGATCCGAACGTTCTGCCGGTTGTTGTACAGCACTCCCACGTTCCTGCTGCCATCGGACGCCAAGGAGACGTAGAACACCTCCTCGCTCTCATGATCGTCGTCATCGGCAATGCTGATGACAACTTGGCGCGAACTCGTGTTCCCGCCGGTTGTCGTCGTGGTCCCGCCGGATGTCGTCGTGGTCCCGCCGGATGCTGCGGCTGCCGTTCCCGACCAATCGAAGAACGAGTAGCCGACAAGGTCGGAACCTATCCACCACACGCCCGCTTCGATTGTGGCTTCGGGAGTGGGAGCGCTCAACTCAACATCGAGGGGCGAGCCCCGGACCAGCGCCCTGTTCGAGTCGGTCGACCGGTGCAGGATCCCGACGACCGGCCAGTCCTCCTCGGTGGCTGCGGTGTTCGTGAGCGTGCACGTCAGGGTCGAGCCCTCCGCGATCTGCCCGGGACACGTCAGTTGAAACCCGTCATGGCTCACCGTGACGCTGTCGGAGGCATTAGCGAGGCCAAGACCGAAGAACGCAGTAACGCCGACGAGCACGATCAACAGCACCAACGGCGCAACGAGACGTGAGGAACGCAGACAGCGCTTCATCGCCGACATGACGAACTCAACCGAGAACAGGCTGTCCGCAGCCGTCTCGCCAGAGCATTATGAAATGCTCGTGCAGAATTATGCAGAATTATGATGAACCACTGTAGCGATCCAACTCATATACATATGCGCTATATCTCTACAGCACCGGACCAGGAGATTGGTCAATATTGGGGTTGAGCCATACCGGTCGAGCGGGAGGCACTTCCCCCCGGTTGGGGCCCAATTGCCTTCCCGTGCGAGAAGAGGGACGGGAAGAGGGTGCGCCGGCTTGCCCTTCGGCCCGGTGCCTACAGCCCTCTAGCCTGCGGCGTCATGGACTCGACGATGATGGACCTGCCGCTCACCTTGGACCCCTTCGTTGAACGCGCTGAGACGCTGTTCGCGCACAAGGAGATCGTGACCGCAACCGCCACCGGCATCGAGCGCACCAACTACGGGCGCTGGGCGGAACGGACAAGGCGCCTCGGCGGTGCACTTGACGACCTCGGCATCTCCGCGAACGGCCGGGTGGCCACGTTCGCCTGGAATACCGACCGACACCTCGAGCTGTACTTCGCTGCGCCGTGCTCGGGCCGGGTGCTGCACACGCTCAACATCCGGCTGTTCGCCGAACAGATCTCCTACATCGCGAACCATGCCGAAGACGAAGTGGTCTTCGCAGACCGGTCGCTGCTTCCGGTCCTGTGGCCACTGGTGGACGAGATGACGACCGTGCGCCATGTGGTTGTCATGGACGACTCGGGCGGTGGCGACGCAGCACCTGAGGTTCCCGACGATCCCCGCATCGTCGACTACGAGGAGCTGCTGGCCGCTGCGACCCCATCGGGCTTCCGGGTTGCCGACGAACGCCAGGCGGCCTCGATGTGCTACACGAGCGGCACCACGGGCGAGCCCAAGGGCGTGGTCTACAGCCACCGCTCCACCTATATCCACACACTGGCCGCGATGCTCGTCGATTCGGCTGGCGTCTGCGAGAGCGACGTGATCATGCCGGTCGTGCCCATGTTCCACGCCAACGCCTGGGGTCTCAGCCATGCGGCGGTGGCAGCGGGGGCCAAGCTGGTCAATCCCGGTCCGAATCTGGCACCCAAGCCGCTGGCAGAGCTCATCGAGACCGAGCGGGTCACCCTCGCCGCCGGTGTGCCGACGATCTGGATGGGCGTGCTGGGCGAGCTCGAAGGACGTGATGTGTCGAGCCTGCGCGCAATCCCGTGCGGCGGTTCGGCAGTGCCCAAGGCGCTGTCGGAGGGGTACCGGGCTGTGGTCGGGCTGCCGATCCTGCAGGCGTGGGGCATGACCGAGACCAGTCCGCTGTGCTCGCTCGCCCATATCCGCTCGGGCCAGCAAGGCCTCGACGACGATGCAAAGGCCGATCTGCGCACGACGGTGGGAACGGTCCTGCCGACCGTGGAGTTCCGCATCTGCGAGCCCGACACCACCAGCGAGCTGCCCCACGACGGCAAGTCATCCGGTGAGCTGCACGTGCGAGGCCCATACGTGACCGGCTCGTACTACAACCGGCCCGACGCCGCCGACTCGTTCACCGACGATGGCTGGCTGCGCACCGGCGACGTCGCCACCTGTGACCCCAATGGCTACGTCCGGCTGGTGGACCGCACCAAGGACCTCATCAAGTCAGGCGGCGAGTGGATCAGCTCGGCAGAGGTGGAAAACGAGATCATGAGCCACCCCAAGGTGGCCGAGGCTGCGGTGGTCGCGGTGGCCTCCGAGCGCTGGATGGAACGGCCGATGGCATGCGTGGTGCCGGTAGAAGGCGAGACGATCACTCACGACGAGCTCATCGAGTTCCTCACGCCGCGGATGGCGAAGTGGTGGCTGCCCAGCGCCACACAGATCATCGAGGAAGTTCCGAAGACCTCGACGGGCAAGTTCTCCAAGAAGACGCTGCGGGACCGCTTCGGCGATCTCGTCGTTGACTGACGCCAGCGTGAGCGACTTCGACCTTGACCAAGCTCAGCCACACCGCTCCGAGCCCGATGCGAGCGGCCCACACCGCTCCGAGCCTGATGCGAGCGGCCCACACCGCTCCGAGCCTGATGCGAGCGGCCCACACCGCTCCGAGCCGCGCCTGCTGGTGTGGCTGGCGTTGCGACTGAAGGGCCTCGGCGAGATCGACGACGTCGCTGCGATCCACGGGCTCGAACCCGACGTCACCGAGTGGCTGCTTGCCGAACTGGATGCGGCCGGGCACTGCATGTTCCGCGAGGTCGGCGGCGTGCCGAAGTTCATCCTGACGCCAACCGGCCGAGACGACGGTGGAGCCGCGTTGGCAGCCGACCTCGACGAGGCGGGTGCTCGGGACGCGGTCACCGCGGCATACCGGGAGTTCCTGGCGCTGAACCCCAAGATGCTGCAGCTGTGCACCGACTGGCAGGTCTGGCCCGCCGATCATCTCGCGGCGGCCGATGCAGGGCCTGGCGACGGCGGGCGGCTCAACGACCACAGCGACCCCGACTACGACGCAGCGATCATCGAGCGGCTCGAAGCGGTGCACGGCGAGCTGGCGGGCGTGCTCGAAGCGCTCTGCAGCGTGATGGCTCGCTACGAGAACTATGCGCCCCGCTTCACTGAGGCCTTGGGCAAGCTGCAGGCCGGCGACCTGGACTACCTGACCAAGCCGATGATCCCCAGCTACCACACGGTCTGGTTCGAGCTGCACGAGGACTTGCTGGCAACGCTGGGCATCAACCGCGCCGAAGAAGGCAGCGTCTGAGGCGCGCCGGTGCCACTCGCAGGCCCCACAGCCGCCGATATCAGGACCGCTGCGGCAGCGCCTCGGCAGTAGTCTCGGTGACATGAGCGCGCGATTCGGGCGAGTGGTTCCGGCGATGGTGACGCCGTTCGCGGCAGACGGTTCGCTGGATGTGGACGCTGGAGTGACCTTGGCGCGCTGGCTCGTATCGGAGGGCGCCGAGGGTCTCGTCATCACCGGCACCACCGGCGAGGCACCCACCATCACCGACGAGGAGGACTGGGAGCTGTGGCGCGCTGTCGCAGAGGCCGTCACGGTCCCGGTCGTGGCAGGCACCACCACCAACGACACGGCGCACTCGGTGAGCCAGACCCGCAAGGCCGCCGAGCTGGGCGTAGACGGCATCCTGGCGGTGACGCCGTACTACAACCGGCCTTCGCAGGCAGGCATCGCAGCGCACTTCGCGGCGGTGGCCGAGGCCACCGACCTGCCGATCATCATGTACGACATCCCGGTTCGCACGGGCCGCAAGATCAACACTCCGACGCTGCTCGAGCTGGCACAGATCCCCAACATCGTGGCCGTGAAGGACGCCGCTGGCGACCCTGGCGAGACCGCCACGGTCATCGCTCAGGCACCGGAGGGCTTCGAGGTGTACAGCGGCGACGACGGCTTCACGCTGCCGCTGCTGGCCGTCGGGGCCGTCGGCGTGATCAGCGTTGCAGCGCACTGGTCGGCCGGTGAGCACGTCGCGATGTTCGACGCCTGGGAAGCGGGCGACGTGACCAAGGCCCGGGAGATCAACGCCACGCTGCTCGAGAGCTTCGACTACGAGACCGGAGACGCGGCGCCGAACCCGGTGCCGACCAAGGCGATGCTGCGCACGCTGGGTTTGCCCGTGGGTGAGCCACGCCTGCCGATGGGCCCGACGCCTGACGGCTTGGAAGATCGCGCCCGCGAGGTCTACGCCCGACTGAAGCAGACTTGAGTCCGCGCGCGCGGCGCCCAGCGGCGTCCAGCACTTCGACGCGGTCGGGCGCTCCGGCGGACGGCGCAACGAGACAGCCCGTCACCGTCACGTTCCTGGGTGGACTCGGCGACGTCGGGCGCAACTGCACGGTTGTCGAGGTCGACGGCAAGCTGCTGATCATCGACTTCGGGGTCATGTTCCCCGACCCGGCGATCATGCCGGGGGTGCAGCAGGTGCTTCCCGACATGGGTTGGCTCAACTCCCGTGCCCGCGACATCGTCGGATTGGTCGTGACGCACGGACACGAAGACCACCTCGGCGGTGTGCCGCACTTCCTGCGCAGTATCGAGGTTCCGCTCTACGGCTCAGCTCTGTCGATGGCACTGGCAGAGCACAAAGTGACGGAGGCGCGCCTCGGTGACCGCACGTCATTTCATGTCCTGGGCGACGGCGAGCGTCGGCGCATCGGCCCCTTCGACGTCGAGGCACTGCCGATCACCCACTCGGTGCCCCAGAGCTTGTGCATCGTGGTGCACACATCCGCCGGCGCGCTCGTGCACACAGGGGACTTCAAGATCGACGAGTCGCCGGTGGACGGTCGTCTCACCGACTTGGCGCGGCTGCGGGCGCTGGGCGAGGAAGGCATCGCCCTGTTGATGGCCGACTCCACCAACGCAGACCGTCCGGGACGCAGTGCCTCGGAGACCGAGATCGGCGCCACGCTGCGGCGGCTGTTCAGCGAACGCCCGGAGCGGCGGCTCATCGTGAGCTGCTTCGCCAGCCACCTGCACCGGGTCCAGCAGATCTGCGACGCCGCGATCGACGAAGGCCGCGTTGTGGTGCCGGTCGGCCGTTCGATGGTGAACAACGTGCGCATCGCACGCCAACTTGGGGTACTGAAGATTCCCGAGCGTGCGCTGTTCGGCGTTGAGCAACTCGGCAGCTTGGACCCATCGAACGTTTGCATCGTGTGCACCGGCAGCCAGGGAGAGCCCAACGCCGCGCTGTCGTTGATCGCGAACGGAAGTCATCCCGACATCGGGGTCGGACCTGACGACACCGTGGTGCTGTCGAGCCATCCGATCCCAGGCAACGAGCGCGCCGTGTTCCGCATGGTGTCCGGACTGGCTCGCCGAAGTGCCGAAGTGATCCACGACGGGCACGAACTCGTGCACACGTCCGGCCATGCCCAGCGCGACGAACTGCGCGAGCTGCACAAGGCGTGCCGCCCGCGCTGGTTCGTTCCGATCGAAGGCGAGTACCACATGCTGGCTCGCCACGCCCAGCTCGCCCGCGAACTCGGCATGAGGGCCAAGCGGGTGCTGACGCTGACCGACGGAGCCCAGATCACGCTCAAGGGCCCTGAGCTCCAGGTTCGCGCCGGGGTTCCCGCTCCGTATCACTACGTGGACGGAACGCTGGAGGATCCTGACCAAGAGGTCATCGGCGAACGTCTGGCCCTCACAGCAGGTTTCGTACACGTGACCGTCGTGCTTGATTCTGGGGGCCGATTGGCAGCAGCGCCCGACATCGCCTCGCGGGGCTGGCTCGACGTGACCAAGCACGCCGACGTGGTCGAAGCCCTCTCCGAGGAGATCGCTCAGGCCGTCGAGCGAGCCGTCAAGGCGTCACGATCCAGTCCCGACACCGACGAGGTCGAGCGAGTGATCCGCCGCGCCGCCGGTCGCTTCGTCGGGACTCGCACCCGGCGCCGCCCCGCCGTCTCAGCCACCGTGATTCTGCTCAGCTGAGCCTGCGCAAATCGCTGCCGCCGCGCTCTGGAAGCTCATGCCTTGCAGGCCGCCCCGGCCGGGTGCGTTCGGGTGGGAGCCTAGGGGGCGAGCGCGGAAACAGAGACAACCGCGACGCCGTCGGGGCGGTCATAGCTGTATCCGGACGCGGTGATCACCACCAACTTGGACGGCGGGCCAACGCGATCCGTGTCGACCTTGGCCGCTAGGCGAAGCAGCGCCTTCGCAGCATCGTCGATGCCATGGGCGCTGCCGAGCGTCACCTCAACAGCCATCCAACGACCATCGCCGGCCTCCACGATGGCATCGGCTTCGAGGTGGTCGCTGTCGCGGTAGTGCGAGACCACGGCATCGTTCGCTTGGGCATAGATGCGCAGGTCGCGCACCACCAGCGACTCGAACATGAAGCCGAACGCCGGAAGGTCCCCCAGCAGGCGGCCAGGCGTGGCTCGCAGCACGGCCGCGGCCAATGACGGGTCCACAAAGTGGCGCTTGGCCTTGGTGGTGAGCGTGGCGCGCGAGCGCAGATGAGTGCGCCAATGGAAAAGGTCCTCCAGCACGAATAGCCGTTGCAGCGCACTGAGATAGCTGCCCACCGTCGTGCGGTGCAGTCCCCCGCCACTTCCGGCTTCGGCTGCGAGCTTGTTGACCGACGCCGCCGTGGAGACGTTGCGAGCCAGCGACATGATGAGCCGATGGACCCCCTCGGAGTCCCTGCGCACGCCATCGACGGCCGAGACTTCGACGCGGCACACCTCACTGAGGTAATCCCGCAGCGCTCGCTGAGCGGTCAGCGCATCTTGTTCGAGCAGGCGGGGCCAGCCGCCGCGGCAGGTGATGTCGGCTATGCCTTCGACGTCGACGCCCGATGGCGATGCCGCGCAGGCAGCGCCGCTCAGCAGGCCGTTCAGCGACACTTCGCCGGTGGAATGGCCGGATTCCAACAGCGACATGGGACGCATGCGCACCCGACTGATGCGTCCGGCACCGGAATGGCGTGTGAGATCGTCGGGCGGCGTGGCGGAACCCGTCAGGATGAAGCGACCACTCAGGCCGGGTTGCGCATCGCAGGCAGCACGAACGTGGGGCCACACGTCGGGCGCGAGCTGCCATTCGTCGAGCAACCGCGGCACCGCGCCTTCGAGAACGGTCTGCGGTACGACGCTCGATGCGAGCCGCGCGCTCGGGTCCTGCTCGAACAGCACTTCGCTGCGCGCAAAGTGCTTTGACGTCCATGTCTTGCCGCAACCCCGAGGCCCTTCCACAACCACAGCAGCAGATGCAGCGAGAGCATTCCGGAGATCGTGATGGACCACACGGGTGAGGTATCCGGGGGGTGTCAGGGTGCCGCCGGGAACGTTGCGGGCATCGCTGTCGGACACGAGAACTCTCCAGGATCTGGGCCGCGTTGACGGTGGAGCAGGATACTCTGCACATCAGCTTCAACCGACAATTTCAGGAGATTCTAAGCGACTATTTCGGGAGTATCAAATCGACTATTTCTTGGATGCCGCCACGGACCGAGAGATCTGGGATCACGCGGCGACCCATGACTACGTCATCGTCTCGAAAGACTCAGACTTCGGCAGCTTGCATTCCTGCACGGCCCGCCGCCGAAAGCGATCTGGGTCCGGGCCGGCAACGCGTCAACTCGCGCCATCCTTGAGCTGCTGCTACGGCACCGCGGACTCATCGACGACTTCGAAGGCGATGCAGAAGGTGCCTTGCTTGTGCTGTCGCTCGACTGATGTGCCGATCGTTGCCACCGACAGCCTCCGTCGGTACTCCCTTCGGCCGAAGAGTACGACGTTCCGCTCTCCTGCATAGGAGGATTGGGGCCCGAGCTGGCGTCTGATGCTTGTCCAGTCGTTGTCCATCCTTGCCGCCAACAGCGTCCGTCATGGCCGACGTGAATTTACGGGCTCTTCGCGTTTTAGCGTGGGGTGAAGGTGTCGAGCAGGCTCCGGTCGGGTTTTGCGGCGTGCAGCAGGGCTCTGATGCGGTAGTGGTCGAAGTTGGTGATCCCGAACGAGACGCGTTTGGTGAGCTTCGCCGGGTTGTTGGCGGCCCCGGTGGGTCCGTTGGTCACGCGTGAGCGATGCCGGTTCGTGATCTGGTCCCGCCAGGTGCGCGGAGTGCGCCCGAGCTTGTTGGGCTCGGGGGGAACGCTTCGTCGCGCAGGTCGCGGGACAGCTCGTCGAGCGTCTCGGCGGCGAGTGCGTGGTCGCGGATCCGGTAGATCATCGGGACGGTCTCTTTGGCGTGCCAGGCGTCGCGGACCTCGCCGCGGGGGTCGCCGGCGGCGAGCTTGACGACGTGGAACGGGTCGGCGATCTGTTTCGCGTGCGCCAGCGTGTCGGTGAACGCCTTGCGATAGGGGCCCGACAGCTCCACGCCCTCCGCGCGTGCCTGGGCCACCAGATACTCGGCCCAGTCCTTCATCGCTGCATCGTCGGCAGCTTCGCTCGCCGGCACAGCCGGCACGTCATGATCAGTCACAGACATGATCCTTCCCAGCCCACAGCCCTCAGCTGCGGACCCTCAGATCACGCCCGATACACAAAATTCCCGAGTGTCACTGTTGGGTTTGCCGGCGCCTTCTGCCAGGGGGTTACGGTCCGGTTCCATGCTCGACGGTGACTCCACCAGACTTGTGGCCTTGTGCCTGTTGTCAGACGTGTCGCGTCGAGTGTGGGGCCGGCAGGAGCGCTCCTGTCTTGAAGGGAGCCTGACTGTCTCGACTCGGTTGTGACGAAGCGCCCCTGCCGTTCCCGGACCCACCGGAGTTTCACTTCCAGCAGGAGCACAGCATGACACCGCCAGTCGGGGGAATCGACCCCCACCAGGACACCTTCACCGCAGGGATCGTCGACCATCGCGGCGTCGAGATCACCCACGAGACGTTCGACAACACCGCCGCCGGGTACGGCGAAGCGATCGATCTGCTCGACGCTCACGCCGTCTGCCAGGTCGGCGTGGAGGGATCAGCCAAGTGGGGAGCGCACGTCGCGATCGCGCTCACAGCAGCCGGGTTCGACGCCCGTGAGGTGCCGGCGTCGCGCTCAGCGGCCCAGCGCCGCTCGCGTCAGCTGGGCAAGACCGACGCTGTCGACGCGGTCGCCTCGGCCCGCGCGCTGTTGGCCGAGCCGACGCTGGGACCCGTCCAGACGCTGGAGGTCTATGACCCTGCCGTGGCCGAGATCGAGGCTGTGCTCGAGCACCGCCGGGCCCTGGTGGCCGCACGCACGCTGGGTTTGCACCATGTCGCGGACCAGATCTCCAAGCTGCCGACCGAGATACGCGACCAGCTCACCACGAACGGCAAGATCGAAGCCCGGCTGCGCCGCCTCGAACACATCGACCCCGACACCGACACGACCCCCGCCGGCAAATATCGGCTCGAATGGCTCCAGGCGTTCATCGGCCAGGACCGCACAGCTCGCCGCGAGATCCGCCGCCTCGAGCGCCTCATCGACGAGCTGCTCGACCGCCACGGCACCACCCTGCGCGACGAACCAGGCATCGGCCCGATCTCAGCTGCCACGCTGCTGTGCGAGGTCGGCGACCCGACCCGGTTCGACCGCGAGTCCAAGTTCGCCCGCTGGTGCGGCACCGGCGCCGTCGCCCTGTCATCAGGCGAAGGCGCCGCCAACCCCGTCAAGCACCGGCTCGACTTCAGAGGCAACCGGCGCATCAACAGCGTGCTGCACGTCGCGTCGGTCACCCAGCAGCGCACCCAGCCCCAAGCGATTGCCTACCTCGCCAAAAAAGCCACCGAAGGCAAGACCCGACGCGAAGCCAGACGAGCCCACAAACGCCAACTCGCCAACCGCGTCATCCGACGAATGTGGCGCGACGAACAGACCCGAAATCAGCCCTTCGCACTCGCCGCTTGACAAGGGAGCGTCCGACAGTCCCCGGCATCACCCTCGGCTGAGTGGTGCTGGGCTCGCTGCTGAATGCGCTCTAGCAGACAGCGCTAGCTGGCGGGCTGGGTGTCGAAGGTGGTGACGCGGTTCCTGCCCCGGTCGAAACCGGAGTCCAAGGATGCCTGTATGTAGTACCTGGTGCCGGGCACAAGACCGGCGAGAGTGACCGACGCGGTGCTCGCCGAGACCTGCACGAAGCGGTACTGCCACCCGATGGTGTTGGTGGCGTAACCGAAGTACACGAAGGTGTCGTCGGCGTTGGCGATCGGCACGGTGACAGTCGCCGTGGTGGATCCGACGGCGCTCACCACGATGTCGCCGAGCGTGATCGCCGCAGCGGTGCCGTCGCAGTTGGGCTCGGAGCGCTCGGTCGGCTGGGGGGTGACGGTGATGCGGTCGGTGCCCGTGGCGGTGTGGTCGTAGCCGACCAGCACGCTGGTGGAATACACCGGGTCGGCGTCGCGGCGGATCGTGACGATGCGATATTCCTGGCGGATCGTGACGTATGCGTCGTCGCCTGCTTCGGCCGAGCTCAGTCTCGCTCCTGAGGGCTGGCTGACATAGACGCTGCCGTCGTCGCGCACATAGGTGCTTGCGCTGCCCAGGTCCACGAACCTGAGCTGGGACGGGCCCACCGAGAACTCCTCGCCGGCGTGCCGCTCTTGGGCCTGCTCGAAGTCCCACTCGTGGACCTTGTTCCAGAACGTCAGCCGGTCCACCCCAGCAGGGTCCAAATAGCAGTAGTGGGTGCGCCGCTCCACCAGGTAGCCCATCACATCAGCCGCCTGCGCCGCGGGTGCGTTCCATGCCAGCCTCACACGCGCCTGCACGTAGCCGTTCGTCTCATCGACCACGGCGGTGCTCGTATCGCCGACCACGTTGCCGGCCGTCGGGTCCCGGCCCTTGGTCAACCGCACATTGGTCACCCCGAGACTCGGGTCGTCAGCGGCGAGGGCTGGGTCGACGGCGGCGAGCACGGCGACGGTTGCGATGCTGGTCAGCATCTCGGCATGGCCGGCCTGGTCGGTGAAGCTGACCCGCACCTTGACGGTGGCGCCCACGTCGCCTGGGACCAGCGTGTAGGTCTGCGAGGTTGCGTTGGTGATCTCGGCGTCGCTGCCGCGGATCCACTGATAGAAGAACTCCACGCCCGACAGGCCGTCTGCGTCGTCGATGTCCGACGTCGAGGCCGTCAGCGTCTCATGCACCTGCGCAGTGCCCGAGATCGTCGGCCTGCCCGTAGCAGTGGTGTTCGCCACAAGAGCCACGTCGTCGTCGTCGACGGTGACCGACACCGAATCGATCGACTGCCCGTCATAGGCGTCGTCACTCTGGGAATCGTTCACCGCGTGGGACACCGTGTCGGAATCGTCGGCGGTGTCGGTGTCATGAGCCGCGGTGACCGTCACCGTCTGGGGCGTCGACCAGATTCCCGAACCCGACACGGTGAACGTCAACAACGTCGGCGACACGGTCAGATCCCCCGTCGCGGTGATGTCGATCACCACATCAGACGTCGGCGCCGCGTCCAGCACCACCGTGTACGACTCACCCGTCATGTCGCCCTCATCCACCGACAGCGTCGACTCCGACACCGTCACCCCAACATCGTCGTCGTCGGTAACGGTCACTTCGACGCTGGCGATCGCCACGTCGTCATAGGCGTTGTCGCTGTCGTCGTTGTTCACCGTGTGGGTCACCGTGGCGTCGTCGTCGGTGCTGTCGTCGTCGCTCGCCGCGCTCACCGTCACCGTCTGGGGTGTCGACCAGATCCCCTGGCCCGACGCGGTGAACGTCAAGCTCGCCGTCGCCGCGAAGTTCATGCCGTCCGAGCTCACGGTCACATCGCTGTCGCTGTCACCCGACAGCGCCACGTCGATCACCACATCGGTCGCCGGCGCCACGTTCAGCACCACCGTGTAGGTGCCCATCCCGCCCTCGGCCACCGACAGCTCCGAGGTCGACACCGACGGCCTGTCGTCATCGACCACGCTCACCGCCACACTGTCCAGGCTGGCCAAAGCGGCGTACTCCAGGGCGCTGTGCTGGGTATCGCCGTTGCCGTCGGTGTAGCCGGCCACAACGGCGTGGGCGACCGTCGCGGTGCCGTCGGCCATGTCGGCGTCGTCGGCCACGCCGGACACCGTCACCATCTGCGCGTTCGACCAGTTCGACGAGTCGAACACCAACTGCGCCGGGACCGCAGTCGTCACAGCAGCATCCCCCGACGTCACCGACACCGCCACCGGCGCCGACGGCAACGCGTCCAGCACCACCGAATAGGCCTTCGTGGCGCCCTCGTCCACCTCCAGCGTCACCGGCGACACCGTCACCCCCGCCGACGTGTCGTCATCAGCCACCACCACGCTGAGCGTGACCGCCGGCGCGTCCACATACTCCGCCGCGCTGCCCGCCGCCACCGACACGGTGAGCGTCTCGGTCTCATGCACCAAGTTGGCGTCGGAGGCCGCGGCCACGTTCACCGTCTGCGCCGTCGAGTAATCGTCAGGGGTGAACGTCAAGCTCGCCGTCGCCGCGAAGTTCACGCCGTCGGTGCTCACCGTCAAGCTCCCGCTGGCGGCGACATTGATGGTCACGTCCGCAGTCGGCTTAGCCAGCAGAACCAGGTCGAACTCCGTCGTGTCGCCCTCCAGCACCGTTTCGCCGTTGTCGAACTCGGGCGAGTCCACCAGCAGCGCCAAGTCGTCAACGGTCACCGCCAAATCAGCGGTCACCGCCAAATACTCAGCGGCGCTCCCCGTGCCCACCGTGTGGCGGATCGTCGCCGCGACATCGGCGGCATTGTCATCGGGAGGCGACTTCACCGTCACCGTCTGAGCGGTGTTCCACGTCGACGGTGTGAACGTCAAACTGGCCGTCGCCGCAAAATTCATGCCGTCGGTGCTCACCGTCACCGTCTCATAGGACTCCAGATCCGCCACCGCGATCTCCACGGTCACATCAGCGGTCGGCTTCGAGGCCAGCTCCACCGTGTAGGTCTGACCGCTATTGCCCTCGGCCGCGAAGTGCACCGACGTCTTCGACAGCGTTATCCCCACCAAGTCGTTGTCGACCACCGCGACCGCCACGCTGGCGATGGGCACATCGTCATAGGCGTTGTCGCTGTCGTCGTTGTTCACCGTGTGGGTCACCGTGGCGGTGTCGTCGGTGCTGTCGGCGTCTTCGGCCGCGCTCACCGTCACCGTCTGGGGTGTCGACCAGATCCCCTGGCCCGACGCGGTGAACGTCAACGACGACGGGCTCACCGTCACATCGCTGTCGCTGCCATCAGCCGTCGCCACGTCGATCACCACATCGGACGTCGGCGCCACACCCAGCACCACCGAGTAGGTGCCCATCCCGCCCTCGGCCACCGACAGCTCCGACACCGACACCATCGGCCGGTCGTCATCGGCCACGCTCACCGCCACGCTGTCCACACTGGCCAAAGCCGCATACTCCAAGGCGCTGTGCTGGGTATCGCCGTTGCCGTCGGTGTACTCAACAACCACCCCATGGGCCACCGTCGCCGTGCCGTCGTCCATGTCGGTGTCGTCGGCCACGCCGGACACCGTCACCGTCTGCGCCGTGTTCCAGTTCGACGTGTCGAACACCAGCTGCGCGGCATCAACGGTCGCAGCAGAGGTATCCCCCGACGTCACCGACACCGCCACCGGCGCCGACGGCAACGCGTCCAGCACCACCGAATAGGCCTTCGTGGCGCCCTCGCCCACCGACAGCGTCACCGGCGACACCGTCACCCCCGCCGACGTGTCGTCATCAGCCACCACCACGCTGGCCGACACCGACGGCGCGCCCACGTACTCCGCCGCGCTGCCCGTCGCCACCGACACGGTGATCGTCTCGGTGTCATGGGCCGAGTTCCCGTCCTGGGCCGCGGCCACCGTCACCGTCTGGGCGGTGTTCCACATCGCCGACGTGAACGCCAGCGTCCCCGTCGCGCCGAAGTTGTTGCCGTCAGTGCTCACCGTCAGGCCCCCGCCGGCCGCGATGGTCACGGTCACGTCCGCCGTCGGCGGGGTAGCCAGTTCGACTTCGCATTCTGCCGTTCCGCCCTCCAGCACCGAAACCGGACAATCGACCACAACACCCGCCGGGTCGTCATCGGCCACCGTCACCGCAACGCTGGCAATGGTCTCCCCGTCGAAGTCGTTGTCGCTCCGGTCGTCGTCCACGGTGTGGGTCACCGTGGCGGTGTCATCGGCGCTGTCGTCGTCTCCGACGGCCCTCACCGTCACCGTCTGGGCAACCGACCAGTTACCCGACGTGAACGTCAGCGTCCCCGTCGCCGCGAAATTCACGCCGTCGTCGGTGCTCACCGACACATCGCCATCGCTGCCTTCGCCGAACCCGATGTCGATCACCACATCGGAGCTGGGCGCCTGGCCCAGCTTCACCGTGTAGGTGTAGGGGCCCGTGCCGGCCTCGACCACTGCCAGCTCGGTCACCGACACGATCACCTTGGAGGCCTCGTTGACATCGACGACCGTCACGGTGACGCCCACTGTGTCGTCGAGCTGATCGCTGACGCCGCGGTTGTCAGGAATGCCGTTGTCGGTGACTTTCACCGTCACGTCGTAGTCGTTCATGGTGTCGCCGTCGGCGGGCGACTCGAAGTCGGGCACGGCGGCGAAGGTGAGCTCGCCGTGGCCCTGGGCGTTCTTGGCGATGGCGAAGTCGCCCGCGTCGGTGCCTTCCAACGACCACGTCAGGGTCGTGTCGGCGTCGGGGTCGGTCGCCTCGTAGGTCTTGACGACCTCCGACGTTGCGGTGTTCTCGTCGACGTTGAACGCGGTGAACGCCGCCGCCGTGGTGGTGATCACCGGCGCCTCGTTGACGTTCGTCAACTCGACGGTCACCGCGATGGTGTCGTCGACGGCGGTGTCGGGCTCGCCGTCGACGTCTTTGGCGTCGCTCACGTTCACCGTCACGGTGAAGCTGTTGTTGGCGGCGTCCTCGAAGTCGAAGGTGTGCGCGACCCCGGTCTTGGTCGTTATCTGGCCGTCCGAGTCGATGTCGAAGGTCCCCGCGTCGGTGCCCGTCAGCGTGTAGGCCAGCGTGTCGGCGCTGTCGCGGTCGGTGGCGGTGACCGCGCCGCCGACGACGCCCACTCCCGCGGCGCTGTTCTCCGCCAGGGTGCGGGTAGCCGTCTCTGCGCCGAATCTCGGCGGGAAGTTGCCCTCGCCGACCTCGAACAGCCCCGACAGGGCATAGAAGGGCCAGTTGGTGGCGGGGTCGAAGAAAGCATTCGCGTCGAGGGGGCCACTCGAGCTGTGATCGAGGCGCCCGACCTGGATGCTGCCCCCGTTGCCGATCGCCAGCGAAGCATTGTCGGGCAGGAGCTTCTCGGTCCCGGCGTCGGTGCTGCCGGTCCAGACCCGCTCGACGGCGATCGGGGCGCCGTCGGCCCCGGTGGGGTTGGCCTCGTCGTCCCAGCCGCCGTCGTAGAAGTTCTCGTAGTCGTCGGCGACCTTGGTGCCGTTGAGCCACCAGATGGGCACGCCCTTGTCGTCGGCGGTGTAGGCGGTGGCGGTGTTGTCGCGGGCATCGGTGCTGGTGGTGCTGCCGAGCAGTCGGAACCAATGGCTGTAGTCGGCGATGTCGGTGTGGCCGGCGGCGGCCTGGGCCTGCACGAAGGTGTTGTAGACGGCGATATCGGCAGAGGCCGGGTTGTGCGTGCCGGTGACGAACAGGACCCGGAACCGGTCCCCGTTGGCCACATCGGCGGGCAAAAGCGACCAGTCCACCGGGACCGTGATCGCATCGTCGGGGGCGCCGCTCACCTGGATCAGGAGGTTCTGCGCCGCGGCGAGCTGCGACCACGCCGAGCTCGTGTCGTCATAGAGGTGGCCGCGGTCGCCTATCGACCAGCCCGCCAGGCTGCCGGAGTTCTGGCCCAGGGCGGCCGTCGACGACCACTTGATCGCGTCGGTATTTGCGTTCGCCCGCGACAGCACCACGAAATACGTGGTGCCCGGCGCAAGCTCGGGGCACAGATCGGTGCCGATCGTCGGAGCGCTGAAGGAGTGCAGGCCCGAGCCGGCGAACGCCGCCGGGTCGCTCAGCGTGCACAGCGCCTCGCCCGGAGAGCCGCCGGCGTCGGCGTTCAGCGTCACCGTCAGCTCGGCGCCCACCGTCGCCGTGTCGCCGATCTCGGCGAACGCGACGCCGACCGAGCCCAGCGTGTAGCCGCCCGCATGGGCGCCGGTGGTGAACCGCTGGGCGTAACCGGAGTTGGCGCTGGACAGCTCGGCGGGGCTGCTGGCGACGGGTTTCGCGCTGTTCTGCACCAGGACGTCAGCGGCGACCACCGTCTCGGTCGCCGAACTCTCCAGCGGGCCCTCCGAAATGTCGTCGTCGTCGTCGAAGCTGACCCTCACCTTGATCGTGTGGCCGGCGTCGGCGTCCACCAGCGTGTAAGCGGCCGAGTCCGAGCCGATATCGGTCTGGGTCGAACCGTCGTCGCGGACCCACTGGTAGGCGAAAACCGCCGAGGCCGTCCCGTTTCGGTCCGCTATGGCCGACGCGTCCGCTGTCAGCGTCTCGCCCGCCCGCGGGGTGCCGCTGATCGTCGGCACGCCGGTGGCCGGGGCGTTGACCACAACGGTCGGCCTGCTCGCTATCGGACCCTCCGCATTGCCCTCGTCGTCGACGAAGCCGACCCACACCACGATCCGCTTGCCGACGTCGGCGTCCACCAAGGTGTAGGCGGCCGAGGACGTGCCCACATCGGTCACAGTCGCACCGTCAAGGCGGACCCAGCGGTAAACGAACGTCGCCGAGGCCGTCCCGTCGGGGTCCATGATGCCCGAGGTGACCGCGGTCAGCTCCTCGTCCACGCTCACCGTACCGCTGATGACGGGCACGCCGGCGGCCCGATAGTTGACCGCCTCGCCCACCACCATCACCCCCGACAAGGCGTAATAGGGATAGATGTTGGCGGCGGCCGACGCCTCGCTCGCGTCGAGGGGGCCGCCCGCGCTGTTGTTGAGCCGCCCGACGCGGGCGGGATCGGCGCCCAACGCCCGCGACACGGCGGTCACCGAGCCCGACTCGGTGCTGGAGTCCGCCTCGGTGCCGGCGTTCGTGCTGCCGGTGAAGACCCGGTCGACGGTGGCCGCGGCGCCGTCGGCCCCGGTGGGGTTGGCCTCGTCGTCCCAGCCGCCGTCGTAGAAGTCCTCGTAGTCGTCAGCCACCTTGATGCCGTCGAGCCAGTAGACGGGCACGCCCTTGTCGTCGGCGGTGTAGGCAGTGGCGGTGTTGTCGCGGGCGTCGGTGTCGGCGGTGCTGCCGACAATCCGGAACCAGGAGCTGTAGTCCGCGATGTCGGTGTGGCCTGCCGCGGCTTGGGCCTGGACATAGGTGTTGTAATCCGCGATGTCAGTCGAGGTCGGGCTGGCGATGCCGGTGACGAACAGGACCCGGAACGCGTCCCCGGCAGCCAGCCCGCTCGGGATGAGGCCCCAGTCCGGCGGGACCGCGACCTCCGTGGCGACGCTGCCCCTGACCTCGATCATGTGGGATTGGCTCGATGAGCTCAACCAGCCCGCGTTGAGGGCGGTGGTGTAGCCGTGGCTGGAATCGGCGACAGTCCATCCTGGCGAACCGCCTTCGTCTTCGCTGCTGCTCTGGGTGAGGTGGGGCGTGATCTCGTGCTCGTTGTGGCCGGCTCGCTCCAAAACGGCGAAGTACGCGGTGTTCGCCGAGAGCTGAGGGCATCGGTCGGCGCCGGCGGTCGGCGCCGTGAACGTGTGCGTGCCCGAAGAGGAAAAACTGGGCGGGTCCTCCAAGATGCACAGCGTCCGGCCCGGCACACCGCCGGCCTCCTCGGTCAGCCGCACCGTCAGCTCGCTCCCCGCGGTCGAGGCATCGGCGATGCTGGAGAAACTGAAACCGATCGAGTCGAGCTCATAGCGGATGCTCGCGCCGGTGGTGAACGATTGGGCAACAGGCTCATCCAGGGGGATTTCGAAGGTGGCGCCGCTCGCGGCTGTCTGCCCGGTGTTCTTGACCAGGTCGACCGTCGTGTCCGCCTCGTCGTTGTCGACCACCGTCACCGCCACGCTTTCGATGGGCACGTCGTCGTAGGCGTTGTCGCTGTCGTCGTTGTTCACCGTGTGGGTCACCTCGGCGGCGGCGTCGGTGCTGTCGTCGTCCTCGGCCGCGCTCACCGTCACCATCTGCGCCGTCGACCAGATCCCCTGGCCCGACGAGGTGAACGTCAACGACGACGGGCTCACCGTCACATCGCTGTCGCTGCCGTCGGCCAGCGCCACGTCGATCACCACATTCGACGCCGGCGCCACGTTCAGCACCACCGTGTAGGTGCCCATCCCGCCCTCGGCCACCGACAGCTCCGACACCGATACCGTCGGCCGGTCGTCGTCGACCACGCTCACCGCCACGCTGTCCACGTCGGCCAAAGCGGCATATTCCAAGGCGCTGAGCTCGGCGCCGTTGTCGAAGTACGTGGCAAGCACCGCATGAGCGACCGCCGTCGACCCGTCGGCCATGTCGGCGTCGTCGGCCACGCCGGTCACCGTCACCACCTGCGCCACCGACCAGTTGTCCGCCGTGAACGTCAACTGCCCCGGAACCGCAGTCACCACAGAGGCATCCCCCGACCCCGTCGACACCGCCACCGGCGCCGACGGCAACGCGTCCAGCACCACCGAATAGGCGTTGGTGTCCCCCTCGCCCACCTCCAGCGTCAGCGGCGTCACCGTCACCCCCGGCGACGTGTCGTCATCAGCCACGATCACGCTCTCCGTGAGAGGCATCGCCTTGCTCACATACTCCGCCGCGCTGCCCGCCGCCACCGACACGGTGATCGTCCCGGTCTCATGGACCGAGTTCGCGTCCTGGGCCGCGGCCACCGTCACCGTCTGCGCCGTCGAATAGTCCCCAGACGTGAACGTCACACTCGCCGTCGGTGCGTAGTTCACACCGTCTGAGCTCACCGTCAGGCCCCCGGCGACCGCGACGTTGACGGTCACATCCGCAGTCGGCCGGGCAAACAGGCTGATCGGGAACTGCTTCGTGCCGCCCTCCAGCACCGAGAACTTGGCGATGACTCGCCCAGTCACAGTGTTGATGCCTGTGGCACTGGTATCTGTGACGCTCACGGGCAGCTCCGCGGTCACGCTCGCATACTCCGCGGCGCTGCCCGAAGCCACCTCATGAACAATCACCGCCGAGATGTCCGCACCATTGTCATCAACAGGCGAGGTCACCGTCACGTCCTGCGCGGTCGACCAGTTGTCCGCCGTGAACGTCAATTGCGACGGCGCCACCGTCACCGACTCATAGGACTCCAAGCCCGGCACCGAGATGTCCACCATCACGTTCCCTGAGGGCTGCGAGGCCAGCTCCACGGTGTAGGTGACCGGCACGCCCTCGGCCATCGTCAGCTCGGTCACCGACACGATCACCTTGTCGGGCTCGACGACGGGGCCGACCTGGGGGCTGGTGCGGGGGTACTCCTTGTTGCCGGCGTCGTCGTCGAAGACCACCCGCACCTTGAGGTGCTTGCCCACGTCGTCGGCGGTGGGCGTGTAGGTCTCGCCGGTCTCGCCGTCGATGTCGGTCTCGTCGGTGCCGTCCACCCGGATCCACTGGTATTCGTAGGAGACGTTCGCAAGCCCGTCGGTGGAGTCGGTGATGCCGGAGACGTCGGCGGACACCTCCTCGCCTCTGTTCGGCGTTTCGACGCTCAGAGCGACCTGTATGGACGAGCCGAGGGACCAGGAGAGACCGGCGGACCAGGTGTACCGATAGCGGCCCGTTCCCGGTTCGCTCTCGGCGGCGTCGTCCGAGGCGTAGGACACGCCGTCCGCGGTGAGGGTGAAGCCGCGCGGCAGCGCCTTGTCCAGCTCGAGGGCCAGATCGCCGGAGTTGTCGGCGTCGTTCCCGTCGAGTACGGCGCGAACGGTGTACGCGACCCCATCCACGGTGAACTCCGTCTCGGTGATGGATCCGAAAGCGTTAAGAAAGACACCCGCCACGGCGTATCCGGTGGAGAAGGGTGGGGGCGGGGGACTGTTCGCCGCCACCACACTTGCCGTGTAGACGTCGGTGGAGAACGCGCTGCGGACCACCGGTTCGCCCACGGCGGGCGTGTTGTCGGGCTGCGCGCCCCGCAGGTCGTAGACGTAGAGCCGGCTGTCGACGATGTCGGACACCCACAGCACCCGGCCGTCGAACCACAAGCCCTGCGGGCTGGAGTTGTCGGAGTCCAGCGCGATGTCCTTGGCGGAGTCCCGGGACTCGTCGGACAACTTGTAGGCGAACACCTTGTTGTCGTCGTGATCGGCCACGAACATCGTCGTGCCGTCAGACCACAGACCCCGCGGCGTCGTGGCGTTGTCACTGGCCGCAGCGGTGGAGTCGTACAGGGCCTCCATGTCCTTGGCCGTATCGTGGGTGCCGTCGGAGCGCTTGTAGGCGAAGATCTTGTCGCCGGCGCCGTCGCCGGTGGCGTCGTTGCCCACCCAGACGGTGCTGGCGTCGCACCACACACCCAGGGCATTGTCGTTCGCCGAGTTGAGCGTGATGTCCTTGTCCGCGTCCCGGGTCGTGTCGGACATGTTGTAGGCGTAGACCTTGCCGTCTTCTATGTCGGCCACGAACATGGTCGTGCGGTCCGAACAAACCCCCGACGGGCGATCGTTGCCGGCCGCGCTCAGGGTGTCGAAGTCCTTGTCGGCGTCGCGGGACCCGTCCGAGCGCTTGTAGGCGAAGAGCTTGTTGCCGGCGCCGGCGGAAAGTCCGTCGTTGGCCACCCAGATGGTCTCGTCGTTGCCCCAGACGCCCCGGATCCGGGAAAGGACGGTGCCGGTGTCCAGCGCGAACCCGGTCACCCGCGACGGGACGTACGCAACGCCTCTGACCTCGATCTGGCGGGCTTGACTTATTTGGTCCTCCTCCCAGGGATTACCAGTGTCCTGGAGGTGGCCGAAGTTCTCGATCGACCAGCCCGCCGCGCCGCCGCTGTCCTCGTTGTCGCTGAGCGTCACAGCCAAGGAGATCTCGTCCGAGGTGGCGTTCCCCCGTTCGATGACAACGAAGTAGGACATGCTCGGCGCAAGCGTGGGGCACCGGTCCGCGCCCGAAGCCGGCGGAACATCGAAGGTCTGCACGCCCGAGCCCGAGAACGTCGCCGGGTCGGCCAGCGTGCAGAGCACACTGCCCGGCACCACGTCGGCACTGGAGTTCAGCGCTGAGGCGTTCAGCGTCACCGTCAGCTGGCTGCCCGCCGTCACGGTGTCGGCGATAGTGTGAAACCTGACGCCGACCGAGCTCAGCGTGTAGCCGTCGGTGGCGGCGCCGGTCGTGAATGCCTGGGCCTGTGTGAGGTAATTGCTCGATTCGAGGGCTTCGCCTGTCGCCTCAGCGGTCTGGCCCGTGTTGTCGACCAGGTCGGGGGCCACCGGGTCGGGGGCCACCGGGTCGGGGGCCACCGGGTCGGGGGCCGTCACCGGGCCGGCCTCGGGGCTGGTGCGGGGGTACTCCTTGTGGCCGGCGTCGTCGTCGAACACCACCCGCACCTTGAGGTGCTTGCCCACGTCGTCGGCGGTGGGCGTGTAGGTCTCGCCGGTCTCGCCGTCGATGTCGGTCTCGTCGGTGCCGTCCACCCGGATCCACTGGTAGTGGTAGGAGACGTTCGCAATCCCGTCGGTTGAGTCGGTGATGCCCGACACACCAGCAGTCACCTCGGCGCCCTCCATCGGCGCCGACTCGCTGATCGCCGGGGCGCCGACCGCGGGGGTGTTGTCGGGCTGCGCTCCCGGCAGGTCGTAGGCGTAGAGCCTGCCGTTGATGTTGTCGGCCACCCACAGCACCCGGCCGTCGAACCACAGCCCCCGCGGGTCGGCGTTGTCGGAGTCCAGCGTGATGTTCTTGTCCGAGTCCTGGGACTCGTCGGACCGCTTGTAGGCGAACACCTTGTCGTCACTGCTGTCGGTCACGAACATTGTGGCGCCGTCGGACCACAGACCCCGCGGCGCCGTGGCGTTGTCACTGGCCGCAGCGGTGGAGTCGTACAGAGACTCCAGGTCCTTGGCGGAATCGTGGCTGGCGTCCGATCGCTGGTAGGCGAAGACCTTGGCGGCGGCGCCGGTGCCGTCGTTGGCCACCCAGACGGTGCCGGCGTCGCACCACACACCCGAGGGGGCGTCATTGGCCGACTCGAGCGTGATGTCCTTGGCCGAGTCGCGCGTCCTGTCCGACATCTTGTAGGCGTAGACGTCGTTGTCAGCCGAGTCGGCGACGAACATGGTCGTGCCGTCCGAACAGATGCCACGCGGGTCCTGGTTGCCGGCAGCGTTGAGGGTGTCGAAGTCCTTGTCGGCGTCGCGGGACCCGTCGGATCGCTGGTACGCGAAGATCTTGTTGTCGGTGCCGGTGTCGTCATTGGCCACCCAGATCGTCTCGGCGTCGCCCCACACGCCCCAGGAGTCAGCGTTGTCGCCGTCCAGCGCGAAGCCCGTCACCCGCGGCGGCGGGCCGATCTCGGGGATCACTGTGGGGTCATCGTCTTGGACCGTCACCGCCACGCCGGCGATCGTCAGGCCGTCGTAGTCGTTGGCGCTGCGGTCGTCGTCCACCGTGTGGGTGACCGTGGCGGTGTCGTCGGTGCTGTCGGTGTCGCCGGCTGCGCTGACCGTGACCGTCTGGGGGTCCTGCCAATCGGTGGTGCTGAACGTCAGCGTCATCGGCGACACCGTTACATCGATGTCGCTGTCATCGTCCAACGCCACGTCGATCACCACATTGGACGCCGGCCGCGCCCCCAGCACCACCGTGTAGGTGCCCGAGCCGCTCTCGTCGATGTCGAGCGACGTCTCCGACACCGTCACCCCCACCACGCCTGCCACCACGGTCACCTCGACGCTGGCGGCCGCGCCCCGCAGGTACTCCGGCGAGCTGCCGTCGGCCACCGCCAGCGACACCGTCTCGGTCGGGCTGGCCGCATTGGGCAGGTCGAACCCCGACGCGCTGACCGTCACCGTCTGCGGGGCGTCCCAATCGGCCGACGTGAAGCTCAACGACGCCGGCAACACCGTCAGGCCGCCGCCCACGCTGAGATCGACGGTCACATCGGCAGCCGGCTCGGAGGCCAGCGCCACCTCGAAGGTGCTCTCGCCGAACTCGGTGACCTCCAACGACGCCGGCGACACCGCGATATCGGGCACCAGCGCCGTGCTGCCCCGAACCTCGATGTAGCCGCCGCCATTCCCTGTGCACGGAACCCAGCGGCTCTCAGCATCGACATAGAAACCGCAGCTTGTGCTGACCGACCAACCGTCGGCGGAGTCAAGGTCATAGCCGGGGTGCGGTACGCCCGGCGAAAGTTCCTGCCAGACAGTGCTGACCATGTTGACGTCGAAATCCGATGCGCCCAGGCGTTCAAGGCTGACGACGTAACCGGTATCGGGGGCGAGCACCGGACACGAATCAGGCGCAGCGAACGAGTAAGCGTTGAATGCCGTGTACCCGCCCAGGCTCACCAGCGTGCACAGCACCTCGCCGGGTATGTAGCCGAGGGAGTCGTGGGCAACAGCCTCAGCGATCGTCGCTTGGAGCACCAGCGTGTCGGTCACCCCAGCCGAGTAACCGGCAAAGGCGTGCAAGAACATGCCGATCGACCCGACCCGGTAGCCGGCCGGCGACGGGCCGGTGTCGAACCCCGTAGCCCAGATCGGATTGGCAGCGGACAATTTCCTGGAAGTACTGCTCGTGAGCCCTTGCGTGGTGCCGACCAGCTTGGTGTCGTCGTCGTTGTCGGCCACGCTCACCACCACGGCCACCGCGGCCATGTCGTCGTAGGCATCGTCGCTGTCGTCGGCGTCGACGGTGTGGTTGATCACCGCTACATCGCCGACGGCGTCGGTGTCGTCAGCGGCGGTGACGTTCACCATCTGCGGCTGGTCCCAGTCCGACGACGTGAACGTGAGCATCGCCGGCGACACCGTCACGTCGCTGCTGCCGCCCAGCCTCGCCACCTCGATCACCACATCGATGGCTGGCGCCACGCTCAGCGCCACCGTGTAGCTGCCCGAAGTGTCCTCGCCCAGCGTCAAGGCCAGATCAGAAACCACCAACCCCGGCACCACAACCCCGGCGATCTCGAGCTGGGCGCGCTGCGGGACCCCAGCGACATCAAAGACATGTCCGTCGTGTTGATATGGGACCGGAAGCGACCAGCCAACCGAGCCGCCGCCATCGACGCCAGTGTCCGATGTCGTCCACAAATCCCATCCATCGAAGTCATGGTCGGCACGGTGCGCATGGACGAAGTAGGTGGCGGCGCCGGAAAGCAAGCAGGATTCCGTCGCGATGAACAGGTTCACAGCATCGCTTCGGTAGCGATCGGGAACGGCCAGCGTGCAGACTGCCTCGCCGGGCACATAGCCCAGGGTGGCGTCCGGAACCGCGGTGGTGACTGACACGGTGATCGCCCCGCCAGCACCCGCTTCGAACCGCCTGAGGCTGAGGCCGATGCTGGCCAGCTCATAGCCCCCGCTGCTCGGACCAGTGGTGAATGCCTGCGCCACTCGGCGATTGGATGCACCGAAAATCTCAAAGTCGCGGCTGTCTTTGCCGAAGTTTGAAATCAGCGTCGACGTCTCGTCGTCGATGACAGTGACCGCAATATCACCGGCGGTCACCGACGCATACTCCGTTGCGGTGCCGTGATCCACCGTGTGGGAGACCGTTGCCCTGCTGTACAGGAGATCAGCGTCGTCCGCCGCGCTGACCGTGACCGTCTGCGGCTGCTGCCAATCGGTGGTGCCGAACATCAGGCTCGACGGCAACACCGTCACATCGCTGTCGCCAGTGACCACCACATTCACGGTCACCGACGCCGACGGCCGCGCGTCGAGCGCCACCTCGTAGGTGCTCGAGGCGTTCTCGGTGACGTCGAGCCACGACTCCGACACCGTGACCCCCGGCACGCCCTCCACCACCGTCACCTCGACACTGCCCGCCGCCCCCCGCAAATACTCCGGCGAGCTCCCGTCGCCCACCATCAGCGACACCGTCTCAGTAGGGCTCGCCGTGTCCAGGTCGAAATTCGACGCGTCGAGGGTGACCGTCTGGGGGGTGTCCCAATCGTCGGCTGTGAACGTCAAGCTCGCGGGCTCCACCGTCAAAGCACCGCCCGCCGTCAAATCGACCGTCACATCAGCGGCAGGCTCAACAGACAGCGCCACATCGAATGTGGCTGCGCCGAACTCGGTGACCTCCAACGACGACGGCGACACCAAGATGTCCGGCACCGCCGCCACACCGCCCCGCAGCGCAAAACCGAAGTTGGCAAAGTCGTCGCACCTGGCCCAAAAATCGCCGCCTGCGGCAACGGGGGGGTACACGCAGTCACGATCAGCCCGCCATCCCTCGGCCGAATCAGCATCGGCCCACGGCGGAAAATCCCCGACCCAGCCGCGCATACGGACCCGGTGATTCGGGATGCCCAAGGTCCTCAACACAACTGCATAGCTGGTGTCAGGCACCAGCGCAGGACACGAATCAGGAACGGTGAACACGTTCTCGCCGTTCTCGACATAGGCATCGGGGCTCACCAACGTGCACACCACATCGCCGGGGATACGGGCAGCAGGACGATGATCACTGTCCACTGGGGGCACGCCGTTAGGAACAACCTCGGTGATCTCCGCCACCACCGCAAGAGTCGACGCCTGCCCAACAGGCAAGCCCACGTACTGCCCGAACCACAACGTCAAAGAGTCCATCCTGTAGCCAGACGCAGCCAGCCCAGTTGTGAACAACTGCGCATCTCGCTCGTTAGCGGTCCCTCCGATGGAAGGACTATCCGCAGCGAAACCATCCCGAGTCCCCACCAGCTTGACGGTCTCGTCGTCGACCACGGTCACCACCACCGCCACCGCCGCCAAGTCGTCGTAGGCGTTGTCGCTGTTGGCGGCGTCGACGGTGTGGGTGATCACCGCGAGGTCGTCGGCCGAGTCGGCGTCGTCAGCGGCGGCGGTGACCGTCACCGTTTGGGGCTGGTCCCAGTTCGACGACGTGAACGTGAGCGTCGCCGCCGGCACGGTCACGTCGCTGCTGCCGCCCAGCTTGACCACATCGATCTCCACATCGGCGGCGGGCTCGGTGGTCAGCCTCACGGTGTAGTCGGCGGTGCTGCCCTCGGCCACCGTCAGCTCGCGCACCATCAGCAGGCCCGGCGATGCCGCGGCGACGGTGGCGGTGGCGGCGCTGGGCAGGGTGTAGCTGCGGCCGTCGTCGTCGCTGAAGCCCGCCTTCACCTTGACGGTGTTGCCCGCGTCGGCGGGGACGAGGGTGTAGCTCTGCGACGTGGCGCCGGAGATGTCGGCGTCGACGCCGGCGGTGGTGCGCACCCACTGGTAGGTGAACTCGGTGTTCTCAAGGCCGTCGCCGTCGGCAATGGTCGAGGTGTCGACGGTGAGCACGTCGTGGACGGTGATGGGGCCGGTGCCGGGAACGGAGATGCTGATGGCGACGGTGGGCTCGCCGGTGGGGGCCTTGTCGGGCTGTTCGACCAGCACGAGGCCGCGTACCTCGATCATCGCGGGGTCGTTGCGGGACTCCCAGGCGCTGTCCGCGTCCGACCAGCGGCGGCTGGTGTCCGCCAGCGCCCAGCCCGTAGCGGGGTCGAGGACGTCTTCTGCGTCGTTGGCAGTCCTGGCCAACCTGGTCGCGCTGATGTGTTCCGCGGCCCGAGTGACCACGACGAAGTAGTCGACCGATGCCCGCAGCCGCGGGCAGGCGTCATCGCCGGTGGGCGCATCGAACGTGTGCAACCCGGTACTGGCGAAAGCAGCCGGGTGGGAGAGCGTGCACAGCACGTCGCCGGGATGGCCGTCGGTGCCCGAATCGCGCAGCGTCACCGTCAGCTCCGCGTCGGGGTCGGCGTCGGCGTGGATCAAGTCGAAGACGACGCCGGCTGATGTCAGCCTGTAGCCGCCGACATGCCCGCCGGTGGTGAACGCCTGGGCGTGCTGGCGATACCCGGAGCCCAGAGGGTGCGTGGAACTAGCGTGCACGGCCTGGCCGGTGTTGGACACCAGCGTGCCGATGATCGGCGCGGCGGCGACCTCGAGGAAGTGGGCTGAGGTCCCCCCCGGCCTATTCCAAGTGGTGCCGTTGGACCAGAGGCGCGAGTTGGCGATCTTCCATCCGGTGACAGGATCGAGAGCATCCTCTGCGGCGCTGGAGGAATAGAGAACGTTGACCAGGGTCGGGTTCGGGCCCTCTCGGCTCACCACCGCGAAATACGTGGTGTTCGGGGCCAGCTTCGGGCACAGGGTGCCGCTCGCGGGCACGGTGAACCTCTCGGTGTCGTTAGCGTCCGAGGTGAAGGCCGCCGGGTCGTCGAGCGTGCACAGCGCCGCGCCGGGATTGCCGCCATCGCCGACCCCGTGGAGCCTGACCGTTGTCACGCCCGCGCGTGCGAGAGAGCCGAACCTCAGGGAGAAGCCGAGCGATTCCAGCACGTAGCCGTGAGGGCTCGGCCCGGTGGTGAACCCCTGCGCCCTCAGTGGGCTGCTGTTGTCGATACTGAATTCGCCACCAGGGTCTTGACCGGTGTTGGAGACCTGCGTCGCCGCGGCGGCGGTCTCGGGCGGGGGCTCGACCTCTGGGGAGGCCTCGCTGGTGAGCGGGTAGGCCTCGAATCCGACGTCGTCGTTGAACACCGCCCGTACCTTGAGCTGCTTGCCGACATCGTCGTCTGTGGGGACATAGGTGGGCGAGGTGGCGCCGTCGATGTCGGTCTCGGTGCTGGCGTCGACGCGGATCCACTGCAACACGAACGCATCGGCCGACACGCCGTTGGCATCCGCGATCCCCGACATGTCTGCGGTCACGCGCTGGGTCAACTGCGCGTCGCCCGACACCGCAGGCGCACCCGTCGGCGCAGCCGGCACAGCTCGCAGCGACACCTCCACCTGCTCGGACGCGCTCCATGTTGCGGTGCCGGGATCGAGTTGGAACGCCGTGGTGTTTGTGTTCGTGTCCTGGGTGCCGGCCGGCAGCGCATAGACGTGCTCCGCGTCGCCCAGCACCAGCTCCCAATTCTGCGACACGTCCGAGCTCACCCTCGGCGACAGCGTGAGTGTCAATTGGCTGAAGGTCGCGTTGAGGCTCAGCGCCTCGACGCTGTACTGGGTTGGCCCGTAGCCGAAGCCGGTGTCGTCGAGAGCGCTGGACGGGAACGTTGAGGCGGCCGCGTCGTACCCGACCGCGTTGCCGGAACTGTTCGCGGTGACCGTGGCCGTGCCCGACCAGAACGTGCGGCGGGTGTGCGCTGCGGGCAGGTCGTAGGCATACAGCTTGTCGTCGTCGGGGTCCGACACCCACAGCACCCGTCCGTCGAACCACAGGCCGCGCGCTTTGGCGTTGTCGGCGCGCAGGTCGATTTTCTTCGCCGAGTCCTCAGAGCCGTCGGCGAGGCTGTACGCGTAGATCTGGTTGTCTCCCTGATCCACCACGAACATCGTCTCCCCGTTCGACCACAGCCCCTTTGGCGCGGCGTTGGCCGACGCGCTGTCGAACTCTTTGGCCGTGTCGGGCAAGCCGTCGGAGCGCTTGTAGGCAAAGACCTTGTCGTTGGCACCGGAACCGTCGTTGGACACCCAAACCGTGCTGGCATCGCACCACAAGCCCCCGGGACTTGTATTGCCGCTGAGCAGCGTGAAGTCTTTGGCCGAGTCATGGGAGCGGTCCGACATCTTGTAGGCATAGACCTTGTCGTCGCCGATGTCGGCCACGAACATAGTCGTGCCGTCAGAGCAGACGCCCGTGGGCGACTGGTTGCCCGCCGCGCTCAGCGTGTTGAAGTCGCTGGCCGTGTCACGGCCGCCGTCGCTGCGCCTGTAGGCATAGAGCTTGTCGCCGTTCCCCGTCCAGTTGTTCGCCACCCAGATCGTGGTGGTGTTGCCCCACACCCCGGTGGGATTCTGCTGGCTGTTGTGCATCCTGATGTCGGACAGCCGCTGCGACCCGGCCGCGGCTGCCGCTCCCACCGCCGCGCTGGCCGCGCTGGTCAGCGACTCGTCGTTGTCGGCGTCGTCGGTGAAGCTCACCCGCACCTTGACGGTGGCGCCCTCATCCTCGCCGCTGAGGGTGTAGGTCTGGGACTGCGCGCCCGCGATGTCTGTGTCGGTGCCGCTGTTGGTGCGGACCCACCGGAACTCGAACTCGGCGGTCGTGAGGCCGTCGGCGTCGTCGATCCCCGAGGTGAGCGCGATCAGGGTCTGGCCCACTGTGGCCGTGCCCGAGACGGCGGGCGCACCGGTGGGATCGCTGTTGGGCTGGGAGACCAGCAGGCGGCCTCGCACCTCCAACAGGTAGGTGGACGCCGCCGAACTCCACGCACTGCTCGCCTGCTCGAAATCGCGGCCAGTGTCCTCCGCGGTCCATCCGGTGGCCGGTTCGATGGTGTCTTCTGCGTTGCTCACAGTCGTCTTCAACGAGATCGCCTGAGTGGTGCTGTTGGCCCGCTCGATCACGAAGTAGTACGACGTCGACGCCAACAGCCGCGGGCACGCGCCGTCGCCGGTCGTGGGCGCGCCGAAGCGGTGCAGTCCCGAGGCGGCGAAGGCGTCCGGATCAGTCAGCGTGCACAGCACATCGCCGGGATGGCCGTCGGTACCCACCTGGTTGAGCGTTGCGGTCAGCTCGCCGGCGGGCTGGGAAGCGGCGTGGATCTCCTCGAAGTCGATTTCCACCGAGCTCAGGCGGTAGCCCCCGGCGCCGGCACCGGTGGTGAACGCCTGGGCCCGTTTGGGAGTCGTGGCATCCAGTGCGCTCCCGCCTGAGGATGCGGCCTGGGCGGCAGTGGACAGCAGCGGGCCGATGATCGGCGCGGCCCTGACTTCGAGGTAATGCGCCCGTCTGAAGATTTGCCCCCAGTTGTTGGTGAACTGGTGCAAGTTGTTGCCGATGGTCCAGCCCGTGGCAGGATCGAGCACGTCCTCCCCGGTTCCGGTGGTGCGCACCGATGTAGAAGCCTGGTTCGATCCGGTGCGGTCGACGACCGCGTAATAGGTGGTATTGGGCGCCAGCTCCGGACACGCCGTGCCGCTCGAGGGAGAGGCGAATCGCTCCACGTCAGAGATCAAGGCGGTGAAGGCGGGGTTGTCGAGCGTGCACAGCACATCGCCGGGAGCGCTGCCGGACTGCTCATGGAGCCGCACGCGGGTCGATCCCGCACGACTGACATCGAGGTCGAGGACCAAGCCGACCGACTCCAGCACGTAGCCGTGCAGGCTCGGCCCGGTCCTGAACGCTTGTCCTCTGGACGTCGTGGTGCTGGTGAGCGCTGAGTAGAGGCCGGCAGTCTGGCCGGTGTTGGAGACCTGCGTCGCCGCCGCGGCGGTCTCGGGCGGGGGCTCGACCTCTGCGGAGGCCTCGCTGGTGAGCGGGTAGGCCTCGAATCCGGCGTCGTCGTTGAACACCACCCGCACCTTGAGCTGCTTGCCGACGTCGTCGTCTGTGGGGAAATAGGACTGCCCCGAAGCACCGTCGATCTCGGTCTCAGTGCTGGCGTCGACGCGGATCCACTGGAACGCGAACGCATCGTCGGACACGCCGTTGGCGTCGGCGATCCCCGACACGTCCGCGATCACGCTCTGGGAGACCTGCGCCGTGCCGGTCAGCGCGGGCACCCCCGCCGGCGCCTCCGGCGCCGCCCGCAGCGACAGCTCCACCTGCTGGCCATCGCTCCACGTCGCGGCGCCGGGGTCGAGCACGAAATTCGTGTACTCGGGGGATGTGTTGTGGGTGCCCGCGGGGAGCTCATAGACGGAGTTCGCGTCGCCTAGGACCAGCTCCCAGTTCTGGGACACGTCGTTGTTAACCGTCGGTGCCAGACTCAATACGAGCTCGCTGTTCAGCGCACTGAGATGCATCGTCCGCACGCTGAAGGCGGCTGCCCCGTAGCCGAAGCCGGTGTCGTCGAGAGCACTGGACGGGTATGAAACTCCGGTGCTCTCATAACCGACGATCGAGCTATCGCCGACGTGCGTGCGGACCGTGGCGGTGCCCGACCAGAACGTGCGGCGGGTGTGCGCTGCGGGCAGGTCGTAGGCATACAGCTTCTCATCGTCGCGGTCCGACACCCACAGCACCCGGCCGTCGAACCACAGCCCGTGGGCTTTGGCGTTGTCGGCGTGCAGATCGATGTTCTTCGCCGAGTCCTCAGAACCGTCGGCGAAGCTGTACGCATAGATGCGCTTGTCCACCTGGTCCACCACGAACATCGTCTCCCCGTTGGACCACAGCCCCTTCGGATCGGTGTTGGTGGTGGCGCCGGGCTCGCCGGCCTGGTACAGCTCGTCGAATTCCTTGGCGGTGTCGCGCGAGCCGTCGGAGCGCTTGTAGGCATAGATCTTGTTGTTGGCGGCGCCGGCGTCGTTGACTACCCACACCGTGTTCGCATCGCACCACAAGCCCACAGGATCTGTGTTGCTGCTGTCCAGCGTGATGTCCTTGGCGGCGTCATGAGAGCGATCCGACATCTTGTAGGCATAGACCTTGTCGTCGGGTTGGTCGGCCACGAACATCGTGGTGCCGTCAGAGCAGACGCCCGTGGGTATCTGGTTGCCCGCCGCTCTCAGAGTGTCGAAGTCGCTGGCTGTGTCACGGCTGCCGTCGCTGCGCCGGTACGCATAGAGCTTGTCGCCGTTCCCCGACTCGTCGTTCGCCACCCAGATCGTGGTGGTGTTGCCCCACACGCCCAACGGGTTGTTCTGGCTGTTGTGCAGCCTGATGTCGGTCACCCGCTGCGACCCCGCTGCGGCCGCCGCCGCCACCGTCGCGGTGCGCCCGCTCGTGAACGACATGGTGTTGCCGGCGATGTCGGTGAAGCTCACCCGCACCCTGACGGTGGCGCCCACATCCTCTGGGGTGAGGGTGTATGACGACGACGTGGCGTTGGCGATATCGATGTCGGCACTGGTGCCGGCATCGGTGCGGATCCACCGATACGAGAACCCGGTCCCCGCGAGCCTGTCGGCATCGGCGACCCCGCTAGTGAGGGCGATGAGAGACTGGCCCGCCACCGGGGTGCCCGAGACAAAAGCAGTAGGCCGCGGCGCCAGCACAGTGCCCTTCACCTCGATCTGGTGAGGTTTCGGCTGCGACTCCCACGAGCCGCTCCTGAAGCGGTGGCGCACGTCGGCGACCGTCCAGTCGGTTGCCGGCAAGAGAGTGTCTTCGATGCTCTCGGTGTCCCACGCACGCTTCAGCCCGATCGTGTCGCTGGTGTTGTTGGCCCGCTCGACCACCACGAAGTAAGAAGTCGATTCGTCGAGCAGCGGACAGGCGCCGTTTCCCGTCGTGGGCGCCTCAAAGTGCAGCACACTGTCGGCGGTGAACGTGGACGGGTTGGCGAGCGTGCACAGCGCATCGCCGGGGTCGGCGCCTCCTTCGTTGAGCGTCACGGTCAGTTCGCTGTCCGGCTGCGAGTCGGCACTGACGGTGCCGAACTTGATGCCGATCGAGCTCAGCCCGAAGCCACCGGGGTTGTCTCCGGTAGTGAACGACTGGGCGAGTTTGGTGTCAGTGGCGTCCAGCTCTGCGGGGTTGGACACGGTTCTCTGGCCGGTGGTGGACACCAACGGGCCGGTGTACGGCGCGGCGTCGATCGCGATGCGCAGCGCGAAATTGTTCACAGCCGACCAGGTGTTGTTGGTGCGGTTCAGGATGAGGCGCTGGTCGGCGATAGTCCACCCTGTGGGGGGAACCAGGACGTCATCGTGATGAGAGGTGTGCCCCACTTCGTTGCCGACGTCTACCCCGAAGTCGTGCGAGACGACGACTGCATACGAGCGGTTGGCGACCAGTAGCGGGCATCCGCTGGGTGCCTCGTACGTGGAGACCCCCCCGTCTATGAATAGATCGTCCGAAGCCGGGTCGTTAAGCGTGCAGAGCTCAACGCTTTCGGGCAATCCGTCGCCGTCCAGGGCATGGAGCGCCACATCCATATGTTCCTTGAAAGCGACGTCTATGCCCGGCGAGAAGTCGGTGTACACACCGACGGAGTCCAGTTCGTAGCCGAATGAATTCGGCCCGGTCGTGAACACCTGCGCGTGACTCTGCTCTGACGCCACGCTAAGAACACCTTGTCCGAACTGGCCGGTGTTGGAGACCTGGGTTGCCGTGTCGGCGGTGTCAAGCGCGGCGATAGCCGGCGACTCCTCGCTGGTGAGTTCCTCGGAATAGCCGTCATCGTCGGTGAAGGTCACCTTCACCTTGACGGTCTTGCCTTCGTCGTCATCGCCCAAGGTGTAGGTGGAATTGGTGGCGCCAGAGATGTCGGCGTCGACGCCGCCGTCGACCCGGATCCACTGGTAGTTGTATTCGACCCCCGTCAAGCCGTTGGCGTCGGTGATCCCCGAAGTGTCAGCGGTGAGGGTGTGCCCCAGCCCGGCGACGCCCGTGATGGTGGGCTCACCCTCGGCGTCAGAGAACTCATAGCCCTTGACGTCGATTCGGAAGACCACTGAATTGCCGATGGTGTGCCACGTGTTGGAGACGACTCCGGATGAAGTGTCACGGATGCTCCATCCCGGGGCCTTCCCCGAGTCCTCCGAATTGGACGTAGTCAAGCCCAGCGCAATCTTTTGGGTGGTGCTGTTTGCCCGTGCAATCATCACCGCATACTTCGTCCCGGCGCTCAGCCTCGGACACGCCCCGCTTTCCGTTGTGGGAGGGGCTTCGAAAAACGCCACGCCGTGAGGGCTGATGGTGGCCGGGTTCGAGAGCGTGCACAGCACGCCGCTGGGACGGTTCGAATTGCTGACCGACTGGAGCGTCACCGTCAGCTCGCTGACCGGATCCGCATCCGCGTGGATTCCCTGAAAGTTGATGCCGATCGAGTCCAACACGGCGCCCGTGCCGGCGGTGAATACCTGGGCCAACCTCGGAACGTCCGAACTCAACGCCTGTTCAGCGTTATTGGATCGGCCGGTGTTCTTGACCAGGCTGGTGACCGAGATCGTCTGCGCTTCGGCAGGGTGCTGGTCTGCGGCGATGCCGACCAGGGCACCCGCTGCTGCGAAAGCCAGCGCGGCGCAGGCCGCGAGCGGGCGTCTGTGCGACCTGGCGAGGGATACCGACACGCGTCGACGCATCACACTTGACACTGGACGGTTGGGCCTCTACCCATCCTGCGGGGGGGGGGGGGTCAGCGGGTTAATCTCGCGGGCGAGCACGGCGCCTCTACCCATCCTGCGGGGGGGGGGGGGTCAATAGCACTATCACGACTCCCCTCAGGGCTTACGTCGGAGGACCGCAGTTCATTCTGTCCGGCTTTGTGCACCTGCATCATACAAGAATGTATTGAGTCGATGTAATTGACTATCGGCACGCTGAAACTGGGCTGAATCGGTGTGAGCGGCCCTGCCCGTTTCACCGAACAGGCACCATGCCTGGCGCACCGTGGGGCGCCGTCGGGGCTGGCCGCGTCGGAAAATGACGCCTGTTGGGGTGCTGGTCGGCGCTACGGTCCCAGGCGGATCGCCGCGCCCAGCCGCGGCCGGCTGTGCAGCCAGCGGCGCAGCCTGGGCCGGCGCTGCTTCGCGCTCTCGCTGAGCGAGCCTGCACGCCGTCGCGGCGCTGCGGCGTGGGCACCGCAACGCTCGCCCGCACCGCGACGCTCGCCGGCACGATGGGAGGGAGTGTCTTCTGTGTCTGAACAAGAACGGTCTCGGCTCTACGCTTGGTTCTGTGATCAAGCCGACGAGCCGCTCGCGGAGTACGTGATGTCGTGCCTGGCGCCCGCCCCGCTGGCCGACATCGCAACGCGAGCCGATGTGCGCGATCTCGCCATCAAGATCGACGCACTGGTGGCACAACGCGAAGCCGACCGCAAAGCAGCCGCGGCACAGCGCGACGCGGACCGCAAGGAAACCGCGGCACTGCTCGCCACCAAGTTCGATGCGTTGGCGGCACAGCGCGACGCGGACCGCCAAGAAGCCGCAGTACAGCGCGACGCGGACCGCCAAGAAGCCGCAGTACAGCGCGCTGCCGATTTGCGGACGGCACGACATCGCCACTACTGGGCTGTGGGCATCATGACGACGCTGTTCGGGGCGAACATGGCAGTGGTACTGGGCGCGCTGTTGAACGCGGCCTCGCGGGTCGCCGCATAGCTGCGTCGGCGAACTCCGGCTACAGCAGCGACGCGGTCATGGCATGGCGTAGGCCTACACGCGACCGTCGCCGTTGTCGGATACGCACATCGCGTTGCTGCCAAGCGCCGGGTCCGGAACATGCGTGTCGCCTGGGAGACCGCTGAACAGTTGTCAGTAGCACCGAGTTGCGACTGTGGCGAGCGCGCAGGCCGTAGCGCTGCAAGGCCACCCACGTCCGAACTGCCCAGCCGTTTCCTAGGCGGGCTGCAACGGTGGTATCCCCTCGACAATCCGATCAACACGCTCCGTCAGAGCACGCATATCGAGCCGGACTTCATCAAACCGAGAATCGATGCCATCGACACGCTTATCCAAGGCATCGAACCGATAATCGACCGCATCGAACCGCGAATCGACCGCATCAAAGCGGGAATCGAAACGCGCTATTGGTGCCGCGAAGCGGGAATCGACCGCATCGAAACCGGCATCGAAGCGCTCAGCGAGTTCGACGCGCATCACCTTCAGCACCGCCCACATAGCGCCCGCCAAAGCAACAAGCGACGCCAAGACCACAGTGAGCAGCGGCGGCACCAACCCCCAGTCCATGGACCGATGCTGCTTCTCGCCCTCCCGTCGCGACTGCGGATTTTCCCGCAGCACATGCGCACGCCCAGCGTTCCCGCAGCAGCGCGGGCGACAGCAGGGTCGTTGGGCTTTTTCGAGTCTTCACTGCCTGAAGACGACACGGTCTCCTCACAGCGCAGAAGGCGCAGCGCAGCGGGCGACCCCGACGAACGACGCGCACCCCTCGACGGCCGATTGTCCTCGTCACCACTGATCTCCTTCGCACGAACACACTCGGCCATGCGCCGCAACACCGCAACCCCCGCAATAGCACGCGGGGCGACATCCCCAACGCTGCACGACGCGGCACTGAGTGAGGCCAATTCTGAAGTTTTGATGTGACACGGTGTGTTTACGGTATTTGTCATGGAGCACACGGATATTCGCAGCGATCAGAAGAACGGAAAGCTGTCAGGCCCGCTGCCGGAATGCAGCCCCGCTGCGGCGGCGATGTCGGTGCCAGTGCCGCCGGTCAAGTCCGTGGCGCATGGGGCCGAGTCTGTGTCGGCGGCTGTGCCGGATTCCCCGGTTGGGGCTGAGCTTGTTGGTGCGGTGCCGGTCGGAACCGAGCTTGCCGAGGCGGTGCCGGGCAGGACTGTGCCCGCCGGAACTGTGCCGATCAGGTCGGTGGGGTCGGTGTTGTCGGTGTTGTGCGAGGCTCGTCGTGCTGTGTCTGAGGCGGCGGGGGTGCCGCTGGGCGGTGCTGGCAGCGACACGCTCACCCAGGTTGTGGCCGAGGCCGCGCGGCTGCGCTCGGCCGCCCAGGCATTGCTGTTGGCCGCGACCGCGGCGTTGGAGGCAGACCGCGAGGGATCAGGCCGCACCGCGCTGCGCGAGCACGCCCGGTTGAGCGCCCGCAGCGCCAAGCGCACCGCCCGGACCAGCCACCAGATCGCCCAGATGCCCAACACCGCACGCGGCCTCGCTCTGGGGCACCTCACAGCCGAGCACGCCGAAGTGCTCGCCGACGCCGCCCGCCACACCAGCCCCGAAGCGGTCGAGGGCGCCGAGGAGCTGCTCGAGGCCGCCGCGGTGGTCCCGCCTGAGGTGCTGCGCCGCGACGCGCGGGGGTTCGCGGCCCGCTGGGACCCTGACGCGGTGCGCTCGGTGCTGGACCGTCAGCGCCGCCAGCGCAGCGCTGCGCTGTTCATCGACCACAGCACCGGCATGGGGGTGCTCAACGCCCGTTTGGACCCGGTCAGCTTCGCGTTGGTCAAACAGGCAGTCGAGAACTACTGCGACGCCCTGTGGCGCACCGACGGCGGACGCGACGGCACACCCGATCAGATCCGCGACAACCCCCAACGCCTCGCCGACGCTGTCTTCGAGATGCTCACCGACCGCAACGCCCTCGCCACCCTCGCCCACCCCGCAGCTCGCCCCCCCGACACACCCCACGACGCCGCCCACACACCGCACCGCAGCGGCGACACCGCCGAGGACGACGACACAGTGCGCGACAGCGCCCCGGGTCGTTCGATCGGGCGGTGGCGGCCTGCTCAGGCGCCCAACCAGCTCGTGATCATCGCCGACATCGGCGTCATCGACGGCACCAGACCCGACGGGCTGTGCGAAGCGCTCGGCGCAGGACCGGTCCCCCCGGCCATCCTCGACGATCTCTCACCCGACACCCGCATCAGCGGCGCCGTCTTCGGCGGACCCGGCCAAGTGCTGTGGCACGGACGCAGCCGCCGCCACGCCAGCACCGCACAACAGCTCGCCATCGCCATACGCGACCGCGGCTGCGTGCTGTGCCGCGCCCCCATGCACCGCTGTGAGTACCACCACATCGACGAATGGCACACAGACGGCGGCAGCACCGACGAAACCAACCTCGCCGCCCTATGCGACGACTGCCACACCAGCCTGCACAACAACAACCGGCGACTCCGCCGATTGCCCGCACCAGGCCAATGGGCCACCGAACCCCGCCACGACCCTGCTGCTGGCGGATCGAGCAACCAACCCCGCGGCGACCCCGCTACAGGCGGATCGAGCACCGCAGCCCGCCACGACCCTGCTGCTGGCGGATCGAGCACCGCAGCCCGCGGCGACTCACCCCCAGGGCCCATGCCATAGCTCTGCAACGCCACCCCGGTCCGAACTGTTCAGCCGTTTCCTAGGCTGGCTGCAACGGTGGAATCCCCTCGACGATCCGATCGACACGCTCCGTCAGAGCACGCAAGTCGACCCGGAGCTCATCAAACCGGCGGTCGACGCCATCGACACGCTTGTCCAAGGCATCGAACCGCGAATCGACCGCATCGAACCGCGAATCGACTGCATCGAACCGCGAATCGACTGCGTCAAACCGCGAATCGACTGCGTCAAAACGGGCATCGAAACGCTCTATGAGTGCCTCGAAGCGGGAATCGACCGCATCGAAACGGGAATCGACCGCATCGAAGCGGGAATCGAAACGCTCAGCGAGTTCGACGCGCATCACCTTCAGCACCGCCCACATAGCGCCCGCCAAAGCAACGAGCGACGCCAGGACCACAGTGAGCAGCGGCGGCACCGAACCCCAATCCATAGACCGATGCTACTTCTCGCCCAGACGCCGAGCCAGCGATTTATTACTCAGCACCAATGCTCAGGCGGGCGGCTGGCGCTGTGCTCGCAGTACTGCGCCCGGGGCGACTTGCTCGCCGCTGCCGAGCACCGAGAACTCGGAGAGCACCGCGCCGACGCCTACGACCGCGCCTGTGCCGAGCACCGAGTCGATCACGACAGCACCGGCGGCGAGGCGGCAGCCGTCCCCCACTACTGATCGCAGCACGACGGCGTCGGGTCCGATTTCGCATCCGCTGCCAATGACCGACGTTCGGATGCGCGCATCGGGATGGATGCTCCCAGACGCCACCGTGCTGGCGTCGACCACTCTGGCACCGGCACGCCGGCCGTCGAGGATGTCGAGATTGGCTGCCAGATACTGCTGCGGCGTGCCCGTGTCGAGCCAGTAGGTATCTGAGACCAGCGCCGCCAGCGTCCCGTCTGCGACGAGCTGTCCGAAGACCTCTCGCTCGATGGAGACGGGCCGGTCGGGCGCGATGCGATCGAGCACCGCTGGGGTGAGCACGTAGGTGCCGGCGCTGATGGTGGGCTGTTCGCCACGCGGCAGTGCTGTTTGGGTGACTCCGGGTTCGGGCTTTTCCGAGAACGACAGCACCCGGCCCGATGGATCGGCCACGACCAGGCCATAGGGCGTGGGGTCGGCAACCGGCTGCAGCGCAATGGTCGCTTCCGCAGCCGAGCTCTCATGAAAGCTCGCGAGGGCCCCGACGTCGAGGTCGGTGAGCACGTCCCCGTTGAGCACCAAGAACGATCCGGTGATGCCGCTGGCCTCCGCGGCAAACCGCACCGCTCCCGCAGTGCCCCGCGGTTCCGGCTCGACCGCCACCTCATACGCCAGCCGGCCGATGCGCCCCTGCGGGTACGCCTTGGTGAACGCCTCGGCTCGGTAGCCCAGCGAGAGCACCACTTCGTTCACACCGTGTTGGCTGAGATGCTCGCAGACCCACTCGATCATCGGACGCCCGCACACAGGCAGCATCTGTTTCGGAGTGTCGTTGGTCAGCGGCCGCAGCCGGGTGCCCGAGCCTCCCAGCAACAGGATCGCCTTCATCTCGAGGTCCCCGGTGCTGGCCCTCAGGGTGTCGCGGCAGCCGGCTCGCCGCCCATCGAGTTCTCGTCGGTGCCGGGCTCGACAGTCTCATTGGGTTCAGACGTGACCGGCAGGTCGCCTTCGACCGGCTCGCTCCCGCCTCCGTCGTCCAGCACCGGCCCCTCTTCGGTCGATCCATCTACGAGCGGCTGATCCTCAGGTGGCAGGTTCAAGTAGGAGCGGAGGAACGCGTCGTCGGGTCGCGGAACGTCGGCGTTTTCGACGCTCGGATGGACGTAGGCGAACACGAAGATCTGGCCGTCGCCCAAGAAGCGCACGTCTCGCAGGTCCTCTGTGAAAGCCAGCGCCTTGGTGGCCTGCAACGTCTCCCAGCGCATGATGCGGAGCTCCGCGCCCGGTTCAGCAATGTCGGGATCGTCGCTGTCGGGATCAGGCGAGGCACACCCCTCGCCAGATTCGTCGAGAATCGTGCCGTCGGGCAACTCGATCTTCGAGTCGTCCAACTCGAACTCGATCTCACCCATGAACGATCCAACGGTGGCGAACTGCCCCGTCACGCCAGTATGAAATGGATGAATGTGAATGAGCCCGTCGCCGTGAGTGTGAATGCCTGACAGGTCATCGACGTCGTTGGGATAGAGGTCGAGGATGAAATCGTCGCAGTCGTAGATGGCATAAAGCGAGTGCCAGTGATCGCCCAGGCGCGGAGGACCAGCGGGGGCATTCTCGGACCGCTCAATTCGGGCTACCAGGATCAATACGACGCCCAGAATGACGACGAGGAGCATCGCCGCCGGGAACAGCAGGTCGCGCCGCGGGCGGAAGCCTCTGCCGCTTCCGCCGGCGCTCGCCGCTTTGGCGACTTTCTTGGCAGCGGCTGATCTCGCCATACGGGGCGACAAGCTACCGGCGCGCCCGCCCGGTCCGGCTCAGCGAGAGTACTAACGCCGCCTGAACCCCTGCGCCGGCGCTAACGCCGGCCGAACCCCTGCGCCGGCGCTAACGCCGGCCGAACCCCTGCGCCGGCGCTAACGCCGGCCGAGGCCTTCGTAAGTGAAGCCTGCTGCGCGCAGCTGGACGGGATCGAGCAGGTTGCGGGCGTCCACGATGCGCGCAGCAGCCATCTCGGAGGCCGCCCAGGCCCAGTCGAGCGTCGCGAACTCGGGCCACTCGGTGAGCACAACTGCCACATCGGCGCCGCGCAGGGCCTCAAACGCAGAACCGCGAACGGTCAGGGCCGCCGGCAGCTGTGCGGAGATGTCGGGTCGAGCGTCGAGGTCGTCGCCCAACGCTGGGTCGTACGCCACGAGTTGCGCTCCCAGAGCCCCAAGCCGGTCGGCCACCCTGAGAGCGGGAGAGCCTCGCAGGTCATCGGTACCCGCCTTGAAGGTCAGGCCGAGCACCGCCACCGTCACACCATCGAGACACCGAACGTCGGCCCCGGGTGCGTCGGTGCTGAGATCAGATGGCCGGCCAGGCTCGGTGCCGACGATGCGAGCAATCTTGGCAACCACGCGGTCGAGCTGCTGATCGTTCACCGTGATGACGCCTTCGAGCAGATGGAAGACGTAGCCGGCGTCGTTCGCGACCGACACCAGAGCGCGCGTGTCCTTCGGCAGGCACGAACCGCCCCAGCCGGGGCCGGGTTGCAGGTACGCAGAACCGATGCGGTGATCAGAGCCGACCCCCTCGAGCACCGAGTCGACATCGGCCCCGACTGCTTCGCACACAGCGGCGAGCGCGTTCACAAACGAGACCTTGGCGGCCAGGAAAGCATTCGCCGCGTACTTGACCGTTTCCGCTGACGTCGGATCGCTGAGAATTACCGGCGCATCCACGCCCGCATACAGCGCTGCGATCCGGTGTGCCGCCGAGAGGTCGTCGGCCCCGATGACGATTCGATCAGGTGCGAGGAAGTCGGCCACCGCCGAGCCCTCCCGCAGGAACTCGGGATTCGACGCCAGCGCTACATCGGTCCGTCCCAGCGCCGCCGCGATCTTGGGTGCAGTGCCGACCGGCACGGTCGACTTGGTCACCAGCACCGAGCCAGGCCGCAGTCGTGACGCCACCGAATCGAGTGCAGCCATGAGATAGCTGAGTTCCGTCTCACCGTCAGCACGCAATGGCGTCGGGACGCACAGGAAGGCGATATCGCACGTGGCCGCAACAGCCTCGGCCGAGATCACGAAGCGGAGGCGACGCTGTGCGATGCCTTCAGTGACAAGCCGGTCGAGATCGGTCTCGCGAATCGGCACGACGCCAGCTGACAGCGACGCCACCTTGGCACGATCGATGTCGGCACAGATGACGTCATGGCCAAGGTGGGCGAAGCACGCCGCCGTCGTGAGGCCGACGTAGCCGGCGCCGACGACGAGGATCCGTTGCGGGGGCGCTGTTTCGCTCATGGCACAAGTTGTTCAGCAGTCGGCACGTCAACCCGCCGGTAGCCCGCATCGACGCGCAGTGGCCCTTCGCCTGCGTGCAGGATCACCGTGGTTGCATCGAGGTCGTCATGGCCGGCGAAGTCTGGCACAGGCACGAGGTGACTGGCGAGCAGTCCCGCTGCAAGGCGACCCTCAGAAGAGAGATAGACGACCGTGCCGACCGGAGGGCGATCAACGCCTTCGGGTATCGCTCCCGCGGCCTCCGCGTCGAAGCCGAGCTCGCTCAGCTCTGCTGCAAGCCGATGGCGCGCCGTGCCCGTGACCTTCACCGTCACGCGTGACTCCACGATGTCGTCCCAGCCGATGCCCCGGAACACATCCAGCACCCGCTGGTTGTGGGGGTCGGGCGTGAGCCCCAGCGACCACCGCACGGGATCGTGGACATCCTGCACCCGCAGCTCATATTCCTCGAAGTCGGTATCGAAGTCGATGCCCGGGAATCTCGACGCGAGACGCCGGCCATCGTTCACAATGCTCAGAGTGTCAGAGGTCGACAGATGGTCGGCTGCGATGTCAAGAATCGAGAGCAACTTGATCGGACTCGCGAGAAGTCCCGGTGCGACTTGCTCGGCGGCAATACGCATGAACTCGCGTTGGCGGTCGTTGCGAGCGAGATCATTCCAGATGCCATGGCGTTGCCACGTGCCGTCAGGAGACTGCTCTTCGAGGTGGCGGCTCCGTACGTACGCCAGTGCCTGCCGGCCGTCGAGGACGTGCGTGCCAGCCTTGGTGACGAAGCCACTACGGCTCTCAGTCGGGCTGCTCGTACCGCCGTTCGGTTGATCTCTGAGGGGCTGGCTAAACGTCATCTGAACGCCGCCGACTGCGTCCACGAGTCGCAGGAAGGCCTGGAAGTCGACTTCGATGAAGTGCTGCAAGGTGATCTCGAGATTCTCCTCCACGGTGTCGATCATTCGTGCAGCGCGACCAGCGGTCGTTCGGTCGCGGTTGTAGGCGCTATTTATCTTGGCAATCTGACTGATGCCTGTGATGTCGCTGGTGCCTGCGATCTCGGCGGCGAGATCGCGCGGGATCGACATCATTGCGGCCGTCCCGTCATTGCGCAGCCGAATCACCATGATCACGTCTGCGAGTCGGCTGAAGTCTGAATGGCCCGCGCGCAAAGGGTCGTCCGCTGAGAGCCCCAACGTGCTGTCGATGCCCACGAGCAGGTAGTTCTCGCCCGTCGGGCTGCCTGGGAGCACTGGCTGCCCTGGGGATTGGTTGTCTGTACCAGCCGATCCCGATGCCGCGTCGGCCTCATCGGCTGCTCCGTCGCCATCTCCCGTCGTGCCGCCTCCGCCGCCCTCAGCTGTGTGTCCAGGGGGCTCACCATCGGGATTCCCGAGCGCTGTCGACGTCTGGCCGATCACGACATCGGCCGCCGTCACTGGCTGCTGAGGCGCTGAGGTGAGCACGTCTGCCAATTCGTGACGTTCGATCCGCCCGAGCTGGAGCAGCACGAATGCAGAGCCAGCGGTCGCGACTGCTCCCAGCAGGGTCAACGCCGCCAGCGAAATAAGAATGAGGCGAGCCCGCCAACTGCGGTGGCTCACTCGGCGGCCTCAGGCCTACTCACTCGGCTGCCTCGCAGAGGGCCTCGCTCAGGGATGGATATACGAACAGGCTCTCGGCGATGTCCTGGACTCGCAGGTTCGCGCTCACAGCCAGCGCCACGACCGAGATCAACTCGGCTGCATGGCGGCCCACGATCGATCCGCCCAGGACCTGGCCGGTCAGCGGATCAGAGACGATCTTGACAAAGCCACGCGGATTCTCCTCGATCAGCGCCTTGGCATTGGCACCGAACGGCACCTTGGTGACGCGGATCTTGCGGCCCGTGGCAAACGCCTCGGCCTCGGCAAGTCCGACATCGGCGATCTCGGGCTCGGTGAAGATGGCCGACGCGGCCTTGTCGTAGTCGAGGTGTCGATGGGGCCGGCTGTCGTGCAGGCCCATCGAATGCTCGACGATCTTGCGCCCCTGCATGGCCGCCACCGACGACAGCGGCAGCTTGCCGGACAAGTCGCCGGCCGCATAAATGCCCGGACCCGACGAGCAGAGGTTGTGATCGACCTCGACGAATCCGTGCTCGTCGACGCGCACATCGGTGTTCTCGAGACCCAGCCCGTCGCTGTTGGGGATCGAGCCGATGGCGAGCAGCGCATGAGATGCCTGCACCGTTCGCCCATCGCTGCAGACGACCTCCACGGCGTCGCCGTCACGCACGATGCTCACCGCACGTGCGCCCTTGAGCATGTGCACGCCGAGATCGCCGAAGGTCTGCTCAAGCACAGCGGCGGCCTCGGGATCCTTGTGCGGCAGCACCTGCTGGCGGCTGACGATCAGCGTCACCTTCGAGCCCAGCGAGGTGAACATGTGCACGAACTCCACACCGGTCACGCCTGAGCCCACGACAACGAGATGTTCAGGAAGCTCCGCGGGCGGGTACGCGTCACGGGTGGTGAGAATCCGCTCACCGTCGATGGGTGCCCAGTCGGGGATCCGGGGACGGCTGCCGGTCGACAGCACGATGACGTCGGCGGACAGCTCGACCGCTCCGTCCGATGTGTCGGCGCAGACGTCGTTGGGCCCGAGCAGGCGACCTGAGCCCGACAGGATCCGCACACCCTGGCTGACCAACATCTGACGGGCGACTTCCGCGAGGCGGTCCTCGATGTCGCCGATGCGCTGGCGCAAGTGCGGCGTGTCGACCGACGTGGAGACGTTGGCCAAGCCCAAGTCGTCGAGGCGGCCGGCGAAGCTGAGCGCGGAACCCGTCGCGATCATGGTCTTGGAGGGCACGCAATCCCGCAGGTGTGCAGAACCGCCGACGATGTCACGCTCGATGAGCGTCACTTCTGCGCCGTAGCGCGCCGCGTAGGTTGCCGCCGAATGGCCCGCTGGGCCACCGCCGATCACGACGAAGCGCTTCTGGGCCATGAGTGGGCAGCGTACCGGTGGCTCCCGGCCCCTCTGTCGTCGCCGACCCCGGAGCGGGGCCGGCTCAGCTCAGCGTGGGGCTGCAGAGACCGTCGAGCTCGCTGACCGTGATGCGCTCGCGATTGGCGTAGGTCACCTCGTTGGAGGGGTCGGGCCGCAACCGGAACTCGCGGAACGACATCTCCAGGGAGTCGAACGCGATGATGCGACCCGCCAAGCCGTCGCCGATGCCCAGGATCAGCTTGATCGTCTCGAGCGCCTGGATCGACCCGACGATGCCTGGCAGCACGCCGAGCACGCCAGCTTCAGCGCACGAGGGAGCAAGTTCTGCCGGCGGGGGCTCGGGCAGGTAATCGCGATAGGTCGGACCGTTGTGCGGGTCGAAGACCGTGATCTGGCCCTCGAAGCGGAAGATCGAACCGTGCACCACCGGAATGCCCAGCTTCACCGACGCGTCATTGAGCAGGTAGCGGCTCGGGAAGTTGTCGGCGCCGTCCACGACGACATCCCAGCCCGACAAGATGTCGAGCACGTTGTCGGCACCGAGCCGGGTGTCGTAGGTGACCACGTTGACGTCAGGGTTCAGGGCAGTGAGGGTCTTCTTAGCCGAATCCACCTTGCGGTCGCCCACCCGGTCGACGTTGTGGAGGATCTGGCGCTGCAGGTTGGATTCGTCGACCACATCCATGTCGATGATGCCGATGGTGCCGACGCCGGCCGCAGCCAGGTACAGCGCTGCGGGAGAGCCGAGGCCGCCGGCGCCCAGCATGAGCACCTTGGCGTCAAGCAGCTTGAGCTGTCCGGCCTCGCCCACCTCGGGCAGCAGCAGGTGACGCAGGTAGCGGTTGCGCTGTTCGGCGCCGAGGGAGGCAGGCGTGGCCCACGGACGACCTTCGTCCTTCCAGCGGCCAAAGCCGCCATCCATGGAGACCGAGTTGGGGTACCCGAGTTCGGCGAGTGTCTTGGCCGCAAAGGCCGAGCGAACGCCGCCGGCGCAATAGATGATGATCTCGGCGTCGTGATCGAGCACTCGGTTCTCGATCTGCGCCTCGAGATGCCCGCGCGGGATATGGATCGCCTCGACGAGCGCACCCTGGGTGTACTCGTCGGGCTCGCGCACGTCGAGCACGACCGGTGAGCGGTCGGAGATCCACTCGGCGGCGGTGGCCGTGTCGATCTCGGTGATCTCGCGTTTGGTCGCTGTCAGCAGTTCGCGGAACGAGGGCATCTGGGCCTCCCTGTTCGTGACTCGGCGTCGCGTGCGGTACGACCTGATCAACCGATCAGGCTCGGATCCTAAATCCTACCTATCTAGTCAGGAATTAGTCACCCCGGACGCCACGCGGGTGTCACCTCAGGCGGGAGGTGCGGCCGCAGATTCGCGGCAGTACCTCAGAGATGGACATCCGCAGGACCATGTCGGCTAGGTGATCCATCTCGGTGGGCTCGGCGTTGACGATCACCACGCGTGCACCGGCCGACTTGGCTGTGGGTACAACCGCAGCGATGGGGTACACGGCCAGCGTCGTGCCCACGGCCAGCATCAGGTCGCAATTCTCGGCTGCGATCTGAGCGCGCAGCAGGTCTCGTGCAACGAGCTGCTGACCGAAGCTGATCGTGGCGCTCTTGAGAATCCCGCCGCACTCGGGGCATGGTGGGTCGTCCTCGCCGAGCCGCACCCGGTCCAGCGCGATTCCCATGTCGTCGCGGTAGTCGCACTCCAGGCACGCAACCTCGCGGATGGTGCCGTGCACCTCCACGATCTTGTCGGGATCTGATCCGGCGTCGTGGTGCAGCCCATCCACGTTCTGCGTCAAGAGCGACACCAGCTTGCGACGGCGCTCCAGCTGCACGAGGGCCCTGTGACCGTCGTTGGGCTCGGCGCCCCAGGCCCGGTGGTCCATGCGAGCTCGCCACGCCAAGGCGCGCACCTCGGGATCGGCCAAGTAGTTCTGCAGCGTCGCCTGCTTCTCGGCGGCGGGGTTCTTCGTCCACACGCCATTTGGACCGCGAAAGTCCGGAATGCCCGAATCGGTGGAGATGCCTGCACCGGTGAGCACCGTGATGGCACGTGCCTCGTCGATCCATCCAGCCACAGATCGCACGTCGTCGACTGCGGAACTCGAATCGGCCCCAGTGTTCATCTCATCCGGGTTCATCTCACCCATTCTGACCAACGCCCGATGACGATAGCGCTCAGCATGCCGGAGCCGTCGAGCGAGATCGCGGCGTTCATGTTGCCCATTCTGACCTATTGCGCAGGAGTCAATTTCACGAGCGTTGTGGCACTTCCAATAATTTTCATATTATTTTCATCTATTTTGATATATATGTATTACGTTCCAAGTGAATGGCAGTCGCAAGCGAACGTGAGGGAGATCCCAGTGCCAGCTGAACAGAGGCCCACAGTCCCCATCCACTCGGCCGCTCCAGATGGGGCCACCCCAGCCACACTGCAACTAGTCGGCGGCACTGCAACCGGGCCGGGCAGCACTGCGCACATCGGAGCGGCGGCGGAGCCACTGCGGGTCCTGCAGGTGCGGCCCTGGGACGACCCCAAACTGCACCGCGATGGCCACGACCCGCGCTCGGCCTACGTGGAGCGCTTCTGGATCGCTGTGCTCGGCCCCAGTGCGGTCTGGCTGCTGCGGCTGCTTGCGCGCGAATTCGACGAACTGGCCCCGGGTGAGATTCTGCGCCTAAACCTCGAGTCCACTGCGCAGCGACTCGGTCTTCAACACCGCGGCGGTCGCCAGAGCACGTTCATGAGAACCATCGACCGCTGCCGCATGTTCGATCTGGCCCACTTCGAGAACGACGCTGTTCTGATTGTGCGCAGGCAGATGCCGCCGGTACCGCGCAAGCTGCACGTTCGCATGCCGCGCGAACTGCGCGACGAGATCGGTCGCTGGACTCGCACCGTTGGACATACGGACTTTTCCGTGGGCGAAACTCGGCTGCTTGCGACATGCATGCTGATGCTTGGTCACGGCCTTCACGAATCCGCAGAGCGGCTCGTGATGCTGGGGTTGGCGCCGAGGGCTGCCAACGAGGCAACTGCATGGGCGTGGGCCGACCGTTGCGTACGGCCTCACGCCACCCGAAATGTATGACGCGTCCAGCCGGGGCGCGGTCACTGTCCGCCAGACGCAGGGCGGCACCCGATTACCAATTGCACACCAGTTCGACCAGCGTGCGCACGCCAAAGCCGGTCGCACCCTTGGACAGCTCGCCAGCATCGGCATCGGTTCGCACTGGACCGGCAATGTCGAGATGCACCCAGGGGGTCTCGCCGACGAACTCCGACAGGAAGATGCCGGCGACAAGCGTGCCCCCGTAGCGGCCCTTGCCGATGTTGCGCAGGTCGGCAATCGGAGAGTCGAGTTGCTCGCGATACTCCGGCGGCAGCGGCAGGTGCCAGAGAGGTTCTCCTGCGGCGCGGGCTGCTGCCTCGGCCCGTTCGATCGCCGCCGAGTCATTGCCCATGAGTCCCGCGTACTTGTCGCCCAACGCCACGAGGCAGGCACCCGTCAACGTGGCGAGATCTACCACGAGGTCAGGCTCCTCTTCGACGGCCAGCGAGAGGCCGTCCGCGAGGACGAGCCGGCCCTCGGCGTCCGTGTTCAGCACCTCGACCGTCTTGCCGTTGCGGATGCGCAGCACGTCGCCGGGCTTGGTGGCCGTGGGTCCGGGTTGATTGTCCGTGCAGCAGCAGATACCGGTGACCGCGACGTCGGGTGCCAATCGAGCGATGGCGCTCATCGCCCCGATGACTGCGGCGGCGCCGCCCATGTCCACCTTCATCCACTCCATGCCTTCGAAGGACTTGAGGTTGAGCCCGCCGGTATCGAAAGTGATGCCTTTTCCGACGAGATGCACAACCGCACGTGGAGTGGCCGCCGGCTGCCATCGCATGCGGATGAGGGCGGGGGGCTCTGTCGAGCCAGCGTTGACACCGAGCAGCCCGCCGCATCGTTCTGCTGCGAGCCGTTCGCGGTCCCATACCTCGACCGACGCCGTGCCCGCTGCGGGATCGCCCTCTGCCGCAGCTGCTTCGATTACATCCACTGCGGCAGAGGCGAGGCCGCTCGCGGTGAGCGCCCCGGCCGGCTGGTTCACGAGGTCACGGGCCAGTGCGATCCCGCCGGCCACGGCAGCGGCACGTGCAATGGCTGCTGCCACATCGGTGCCATCGGGCGCCGCGAGCGCTACCCGCTCGAGCGCAGCCGGCGCCGGCGGGTCGCCCTTGTGCTCGTTGAACCCGTAGGACGCCAGCAGCATGCCTTCGACGACTGCGCCGAGAGCGACATCGGCGCCAACGTCGTCAGACGCTGCAGCCGCCAGCGCCGAGGTCAATGAGTCCAGCTTCGAGGCGGCACGCCACAACGAAGCCGACGCCTTGCGGATGTCTGCCGTGGTCAGATCCCCTGAACCCAGCCCGACTGCAATCGGCAGCATGTCGTCTGCAGTATCGGACGCGCCGGCCATGAGCGCCGTGCTGCCCACGGAGCCGTCGAATCCGCTGGCGGCCAAGTAGTTGGGCGTCGCACCCAGCGTGTCCAGGGCATCGCTGCGCACCGGCCGGTCGCTGGCGGCCGTGGGCGGCCCAGCAGCAGGGTCGGTGACAACCTCGAATTCGTCGGTCGATATGGTCAGCGGCACGGCATCCTCGCTCTGTTGGTGTTGACGCGGCGTTAGCGGGCGCGGTCCCGCAGCGCGGTTCTACCCGACGCCGAGTCCGGGCACAGAAGAGTTTCGCCCAGCCTCGACCACTACTGGGCCGACCGCAGATGCACGACATCGCCGACGGCCACAGTGTGGGCAGCGCCGGCGTCATCGGTGACCAACAATCGCCCTTGGGCATCGAGGTCAGTCGCGAGTCCTTCGAGGACACGCGACATCGTCGTGGCATCAAGCGAGATGCGAACTCGACGGCCGAGCGTGGCCGAATTCTGCCGCGCTTCTTCCAGCACTTTGGTTGTCCCGGTGGCGTCGCTGGCACCTTCGCCGCTGTGGCAGAGGCGCCCGTATCGAGCTTCGAGTCCCGCAAGCACCCGGCGCGCCAGCAGAGTTCGGTCCACTGGAACACCAGATTCCAGGTTGAGGCTGGTCGCGATGCCGTCCAGTTCTGCGGGCACCTCCGGCCACCCGGTGTTGAGGCCCATGCCCACAACAAGTGCCGTGATCTGTCCTTGGGTGCTGATGGACTCAGCCAGGATGCCGGCGAGCTTGCGGTCTTGACGAGTTGTGCCAAGGCCCGCATCGCCAGCGATCACAAGGTCGTTGGGCCACTTCAGCTGGGGTCGAATGCCGCTCGTCTGCTCGCATGCGTCGGCTGCAGCAAGCGCGACTGCGAGCGTCACCAAGGCCGCACGAGCAGGAGGCAGCGGACCCGCTGGCGGTCGCAGCAGCACGGACATCATCAACGAGCTGCCCGGCGGCGCCGTCCACCTGCGACCACGGCGACCGCGACCGGCGGTCTGGCGGTCCGCAATCAGCACGACCCCTTCGGGTGCGCCGCGTCGGGCCCGATCGAGCAGTTCGGTATTGGTGGAGCCGATCTCGTCGTGCCACTCGACATCGGTGAAGCGGGTGCCGTCGACACTGCTGAAGTGCGGTGAGTCGAACTGCCCCGGATCCTGCTCGGCAGGCACGCAGCGACAGTATCGGTAGCGAACAGGAGCGGAGAGCAATAACGTCGCCGATCGATGTTCTGCCTATCCGCGCGGCCTGTTAGGACCTGATTCGTGTTCAGCAAGCTCCTCATCGCCAACCGGGGCGAGATCGCTGTGCGTGTCATCCGGACCTGCCGCGAGCTGGGCATCTCATCGGTCGCCGTCTACAGCGAACTGGACCGCGACGCCATGCATGTGCGGCTCGCGGATGAGGCGTTCGCCCTCGGCGGCCGGACGGCAGCCGAGAGCTACCTCAACACCGAAGCAATCCTGGACGTGATCTCCCGCAGCGGGGCTGACGCAGTCCATCCCGGCTACGGCTTCTACTCCGAAAACGCCGACTTCGCGCGGGCCATCACCTCCCGGGGTGTGACCTTCGTGGGACCGCCACCGGAAGCCATCGAGGTGATGGGCGACAAGATCTCGGCGCGCCTCGCTGCCCAACGGTCCGGGGTCGCCGGCGTTCCGGGCACCACCGAAGTGATCACCTCGACCGACGAGGTCGCTGCTTTTGGGGCAACCCATGGCTACCCCATCGCCATCAAGGCGGCTTACGGCGGCGGCGGCCGCGGCATGAAGGTCGTTGGCGGGCCTGACGAGATCGAAGCCGCGCTGGAGTCTGCGCAGCGCGAGGCCGAGGCGTTCTTCGGGCGCGGCGAGTGCTACATGGAGCGCTACCTCACCTGGCCGCGCCACATCGAGGTGCAGATCATCGCCGACCATCACGGCAACGCCGTCTGGCTGGGCGAGCGCGACTGCTCCGCTCAGCGCCGGCACCAGAAGCTGGTTGAAGAAAGTCCCGCGCCGCTTCTCGATGACGCCGTTCGCAAGGCGATGGGAGACGCAGCGGTGGCGGTTGCCCGCGGCTGCGACTACACGAACGCAGGCACCGTCGAATTTCTCTATCAAGACGGCGAGTTCTTCTACTTGGAAATGAACACCCGGCTGCAGGTGGAGCACCCGGTAACGGAGATGGTGACCGGCGTCGATCTGGTCCGCGAACAGATCCGGGTGGCCGCCGGCGAGCGGCTGTCGTTCACGCAGTCGGAGGTGACCTCGGTCGGGCACGCCATCGAGGCGCGTATCAACGCCGAGGATCCCGCGGGCGGGCGATTCCTGCCCTCACCCGGGTCGCTGACGTCACTGCGTGTGCCCGACGGTTTCGGCGTTCGCTGGGACGGCGGGTACGAGGCAGGCGACACCATCAGCCAGTACTACGACAACCTCATCGGCAAGCTCATCGTGTGGGGCTCGGACCGCCCGACAGCAATCGCTCGCATGCAGCGGGCGCTGGGCGAATTGAGCATCGGCGGCGTTGCGACAACTGTTGCCGCCCACACCGTGATCATGGCGTCGGAAGATTTCCGGGCCGGCACCCACAGCACCAGATGGGTTGAGGAACAACTCGACCTGAGTGGTGTGAGCGGCAAGGCCGACGCCGAGCCCCCCGTCGGGTCTGGTGGCACATCCGACAGCGACGACATGCCGCGCGTGCGGCGCGACGTCGTCGTCGAGGTCGATGGCAAGCGATTCTCGGTGAGCGCATGGGTGCCCGAGGCAGCCTCGTCCGGCGCTGCAACTGCTTCGGCGCGCCCGAGGCGCGCGAGCAGCGCCGCCTCAGCCGGCACCGGTACGGGTCAGGTGACCGTCCCGATGCAAGGCACCATCGTCGAGATCCTTGTTGAGGTCGGCCAAGAGGTCACCAGCGGCGACGGCGTGGTCGTGCTCGAAGCCATGAAGATGGAGAACAGCATCAACGCGGACCGCTCCGGAACCGTCACCGAGATCAAGGTCGCGCCGGGCGACACCGTGGGCGCCGGCGACGTGGTGGTCGTTATCTCGTAGCTGCGGAGCCCCCTGGCGCGGCGGGTGGGGAAGAACTCTCCTCCGCCACCCGCTTGTCACTAGTAAGGGTGCCGACGTCGAGCTCGATGGCACGCACCCGGCGCAGCGTTCGCTCGGCAATCACCCGGTTGGCTCGCAGCAGGTCCGCTAGGACACCGAGCATCAGCAACTGCATCGCCACCAGCAACGCAACCGCGCCGATGATGAGCGACTGCACGTGGCCCGAACCGTCTGAGGTCACCAGGAACCATCCGAAGCGGGCGAACAGCAAGACGCCGACCGCCGCGAACCCCGCAGCCAACACGGCAAAAACCCGCAGTGGCTCGTGCATGGCGTACACGCGGACGATGGTGCCCGCGGCCCTGCGCACGTACTGCCGCTTGGATTTGAAAAGGCGGGACGGGCGGGTGGTGGGATTCACCCGAACCGGCACATCGGTGACGGCCAAGTCCGACTTGCCGGCCTGGATCACCGTCTCGAGCGTGTACGTGAAGCGCGACACCACGTTCGCTGCGAGCGCCGCCTCCCGGTTGTAGGCACGGAATCCGGAGGTGACGTCGGCCACATCGGTGGCCGAGGCCTGGCGCACGGTCCACGAGCCGAGTCGTTGCAGCCGCTTCTTGAGCGGTGAGAACTCAGGGTGATTGCGGATGTCCCGTGAGCCGATGACCAGGTCGGCCCGACCCGCGACGATCGGTTCGGTGAGCCGGCTGATGTCTCCCGCGTTGTACTGGTTGTCGCCGTCGGTGTTGACGATGACGTCGGCACCCATGCGCAGCGCTGCGTCGACGCCGCTGGCGAAGGCCACCGCGAGCCCCTTGTTCTGCGTCAGGCTCACGACTGCGTCGGCGCCATGAGTCCATGCCACGTCGACCGTGTCATCGGTTGAGCCGTCGTCGATGACCAGCCACAGCACTTCGCTGAAGCCCTCCACTTGGCGTGGCAGCGCGCTCAGGGTCTCACCTAGCGTCTCTGCCTCATCGAGACAGGGGATCTGGATCACCAAGCGCACCCGCACATTGTGTCGGGTCAACCCGACACTGGGGGAACTCGGGCTCTGAGAGGCCGCGCGGATAGTCGACGTCTCGGAAAGTTGCTGTCACGCTTTCTTTGTGCAATTTTGCCGTCTGTGGCGGCATTTCTGCGCAAAGTCCAAGCCGTCGGGGCTGCCGGGCATCGCCGCCTATCCGCTGAGGCACTTAGTCCACGTTGATATGCCTGAGGCGCAACGCGGCGAGACCGAGGCTCGCGACCGACACGCAGGCGAGCACCACGATGGCCGTGACCCCACGGTTGGGATCGAAACCCAGGTCGACGTCGGCGATCTGGGCGAGCACCGAACGGGCATAGCCGCGCAGCGAGAGCCGCGCAGCGAACTCGCCGAGACCCACAGCGAGTCCCTCCCACAGCAATACGTAGGCGATCCCCCACAGCACCGCCTTGCGGAACAGCAGCCCGACGAGCACGAACAAGCACGAATACGCCACCGTCCCCAGCGCCGCCGCAGCCAAGATCCCGACTGCAAGGTCTCCCGACCCTGCAGCGCCGCCTGATGCCAGCCAGCCCCCCAGCACCGTCGGTGCAACGCACAGCGGCAGCGCCGCCGTCATGGCGACCGCGGCCGCGGCGGCTGCCACAGGCGCGCGACCCATCGGACGCAGCCACAAGTACACGAGCGTGCCGTCATCGCGGGCATCACCCAGCGAGGCCGCGGCGAACACCAACGACACGATCGGGACGATCACGATCAAGCCGAACGCATCGGCGTAGCCCGCCCCGTCACGCAACATCTCCGCTGCGCTGAGGTCCCGGTCAGCCGCAGCGATCCCCGCGACCCAGCCGACCACGATCATGATTGCTCCGAGAGCGGCGAGTGCCGCGAGCCGGCCGGCCGTCACGATCTGGCGGATCAGGACTCGGTAGCACAGCACGGTCGCCCGTACGGATCCGACACGACGGCGTTGCACGGTCGTCTGCCCCGTGTCGATGGCTTCGCTCATCGTCGTTCCACCAGGTAGCGGAATACCGATTCGAGGTCCTCGTCCAGCGGTATGACGCGTCGCAGACGGGTGCCGAGGCCCTTCGCCAATGGCGCGATCTCACGCCCGAGCCGATCCACCTCCAGCGTGTCTGCCACCACCACGTCGCCGTCGATGCGCACGCCCACGACGGTGCCCGAGCTGACAAGCGCAGCGGCGAGAGCACGAGGCTGGTCTGCTTCGATGCTGATGCGGTGCGGGCGATCGTCCATCAGCTCCCGGAGATCGCGGTAGTCGCCGCTCGCCACCAGACGGCCTTGGGCGATCACCAGGATGCGTGACCCCAGGCGAGCGACCTCTTCGAGCACATGCGAGGACACGAGCACGCAGCGTCCCTGCGCGCCCAAGCCCTCGAGCAGTTCGATCATGCGACGTCGCTGGACTGGATCGAGGCCGTTGAGCGGCTCGTCCAAGATCAGCACCTCAGGATCGTGGACGAGTGCGGCAGCCAACTTGGTGCGCTGGCGCATGCCCTTGGAATAGCCCGACACCGGCCGATGATCGTCCGGGTCGAGTTCGACAACTCCCAGTGCATGGCGTCCGGCAGCTCTCGGGTCAGCCACGCCCTGGGTTGCCGCGGCAATGCTCACGAAGTCGAGTGCGTCGAGCCGGTCGAAGAGGGCGTCCTGCTGGGGCGAGAGACCGATGCGGCCTCGCACGTCGCGATCTCCCCGGGCGTCGGCTCCCAGCACTCGCACCGTTCCACGCGATGGCGGGGTGAGCCCGCACATCATGCGAAAGAGCGTCGACTTGCCCGCACCGTTGGGACCGAGCAGCGCGGTGACGCCGGCGCGAACCGTGAACGTCACGTCCGACACGGCCACCACGTCACCGAAGAACTTCGACACTCCATGCACCTCGACCATGCCGGAGGGCGTGGCGTCATTCGGGGAGTCCGTCGAGGGGTCAGCGGATCCGCTGCAGGGCGAGGGCCGTCCGGTCGTCGAATCGGGTTCGGGTGCAGGCACCGGATGGGGGCGCGCGTTCATCAGCTCCCCTCGATCCGCCGGTAGCGCCACCAAACCACTGCCGCGCCTGCTGCGACCCAAGCCGCGTTCACCGCCACGACGAAGATCGTCGACAGCTCGCTGAGGCGCTGGCCCTGCGACGCTTCACCCGCCCCCAACGGGGTCGGCGGACCGACGCCGTAGATGCGGTCCTTCAGCGCCGCACCGATTTCGCCGAGGTTGAACGCGTACAACCGGGCGTCGAGCTCGGCGGTTTCGACGAGCACGCTGGTGACGAGATTGCTGCCCAGCAAGAGCAGGACGACGCCGATCACTGCGAAGGCGCGCCGGTCGGTGAGGCTCGAAATGGCCAGGCTGGCCGCGGTGATGGTGGCGGCGATGGCGATGCCGGAACCCAAGATGCGCACGAGCACGATCAGCCAGTCCCCCAGCCCATCAGGACCCGATCCCTCCACGGTGTAGGCAATGAGCAGGAACAGCAGCGGCCCGATGGTGATGACCGCCAACGTGACGGCCACCGCGGCCGACTTCGAGACGAGATAGCTCCACAGCCGCAGCGGCGTCGACAAGTACAGCGGCAGCATCCCGTTGCGGCGGTCGGCGACCAGGATCTCCGGCACCACGATGCCGCAGTAGAAGAACAGCGCCGCCTCAATCAAGCCGTAGTACTGGTGGTAGTCGGGCAGGATCTGCTCGGAGATCATGTCGACGTCGATCACGGTGGCGATGCCGACGAACACAATGGCAGGAACCAGTGCGATCACCACAGCCAGCCACGGCAGGAACTTGTGGCGCGCCGGTCGCCCGAATCCCAGCGTGAACCTGAATGACGACCCGACGACGGCGCGCATCGCGCCGGCAAGTCCGCGGCGGGGGCCGTTGTAGGGCCGGTAGCGCTGGTCGAGAATCTGTGCAGCGTCGTCGGCGGCTTCGGTCGCCATCGTGCGGGCGTCGTTCATGTCGTTCATATGGCTGACGCTTCGAACAGGTCGGCCAAGGTGCGGCGGCGGGTCTCGAGACGCCGGATACGCGCTCCTGCTTCCGCTACCGCGTCGCGAGCCCGGTCGCACAGCTCGTCGCGGTCAACGCCTCCCAGCCGCAGCGTGGTGCCCGAGCGCTCCACCTCGATGCCGGCACCGAGCAGCATGCTTACGACCGCGTCCACCGATCCCGAGGGCACGGCAATGTCGACGAGTTCCAAGGTGACGCCCTCGCCGTCGCCGTCGCCGATCAGCTCGGCGATCGGCCCTTCGGCGACCAGGCGACCCGCGTCGAGTGCCACGATGTGGTCGCAGACCCGTTCGACCTCCTCGAGCAGGTGCGACGACAGCACGACGCTCACCGAGTGCTCGTTGCTGATCTCGCCGATCAGGGTCAGCATGTCGCTGCGCTGCGTTGGGTCGAGCCCGGACGTCGGCTCGTCGAGCAGCACCAGTTGCGGATCTGACGCCATGGCTTGTGCCAGCTTGACCCGCTGGCGCTGACCGGTGGACATCGTGCCGAGCGTGCGTGTGCGCTCCTCGCCCAAGCCGACCAGCCACAGGCTGTCCGAGGCACGGGTGCGCGCCTCGCTACGAGGCAGGCCACGCACCTGCGACAGGTGACGCACGAAGTCCACGGCGCGCATCTCGTCGGGTAGCACGTCACGTTCGGGAGCGAACCCCACTTTCGCCCGTAAGGCCGCACCCTGGCTGCGTGGATCCAGTCCCAGCACCGTCGCCGAGCCCGAGGTCGGGATGCGCAGGCCGAGCAGGGCGTTGAGCAAGGTGGTCTTGCCCGCGCCGTTCGCGCCCACCAGCCCGGTGACTCCGGGTCGCATGCGCACGTCCAGCGTGTCAAGCGCCACGGTCGACCCGAAGCGTTGCGTGAGCGCCGATGTCTCGACGATCACCGCATTGTCATCGGTGCCGCCGCTCACCTGCTCAACGTACCTGCCGTGCTTCGAACTGACCGGTCAATGGGGGAGGCCGCTGAAATCGTCCCGGCGCAGCGGGTGCGCTAGAACGACTCGCATGACCGATCCTTCTTACAGGGGCCCTGTGCCTGACACCTCGGACCCCGACGCGGCTGCCACGTACCAACTCGGCGGGCACATCGCCACCATCACCTACAACCGGCCCGAGGCCATGAACGCCATCAACGGCGACATGCGCCAGTGCCTGAATGCGGCGTGGATGGAGTTCTATAACGACCCCGACGCCTGGGTGGCGATCATGACCGGCACCGGGCGGGCGTTCTGTGCCGGTGCCGACCTGCGCGACCCGACCCGGGGCTCGGCGGGATCGTGGTCGGGGTCGTACTTCGAGGTCCCGACCGTCAACAGCCTCGAGAGTGGTCTTGAACTGTTCAAGCCCGTCATTGCGGCCGTCAACGGTGCATGCATCGGCTACGGGCTAACAGGGGCACTGGTGGCGGACTTCCTAATCGCGTCGGACCGCGCCGTATTCGGCATGCCCGAGGTGAAGATCGGCGTGCCGACCATCGTGGGATCGATGCGGATGCCGCACAAGATCGGCTGGGCGAACGCCATGGAGATCCTGCTGACGGGCGACAACATCGACGCCGAACGCGCCCGCGAGATGGGCCTGGCATGGAAGGTCGTGCCGCACGACACGCTCATGGACGAAGCACGTTCGCTGGCGGCGCGCCTGTGCCAGGGAGCGCCGCTGGCAGTACGGGCCGTCAAGGAAGTGGCGTGGCGAAGCCAGCGGATGGGCTGGACCGAGGCCCTGCGCATGGGCGAGTCGATTCGCAGGATCGTGGGCGACAGCGACGATGCCAAAGAGGGCGGACGTGCCTTCGCGGAGAAGCGCCCGCCCGAATGGACCGGCGCCTGAGGTGAGTCTTGCTAAGGCCTGTTGAGAAAGGTCAAGGCGATGGACTTCGCGCTATGTACTTTGGTCGGCCCGCAGGGAACAACAGAGGCTCTGTAAGTGACTCCAACCATTGACGCCGCTCGGGAGGCAGATTCGCAATAGCCCTCTCTGCTTGGGCCAGTTCCTCATCGGGGATCTTCTCCAAGCCAGCAGAGAAGGCGTTGCTGAATTCAGCAGCCATGACGGCCAAGCCGAGATCATGGATCATGCGCAAAGCAACCCACGCTGTGGCGTACGCGATTTCAAGCCATTGTTGGGTGATTTCTAGCCGTTGTCCTTCTTCGCCGTTGATCGGCTTGAAGATGCCCCATAGGTACTCGCCCTCGAGCTTGGCGTGGGCAACGCAGTTTCGGTTGGCGACGCTCTGCTTGATCCATTGAAGCCCCTCGTCAAGTTGAACGAATTCGTTGATACCGAGAGAGCGGTACCATCGTTCGCACTTGGTCCTCAGTTGACCAGCAGTCAGCAGTGTCCAGTCTTCGTCGGTGAACATCGGCAACGTGTTCCGCAACATGCTCTCCAAGCCGTATTGGATTCTCCAGAATCTGCCGACCATCTCCCACACGGGTTCGAGTGGCTCCCAGCCCGGTGCCTGCTCTGCTTGCTTCACCAGCCAAATGCTACGACTGCGTTGGAGGTGCGATGCGGCTGCCGTTGTCGTCTCGCCGTTCCTTGCCAGTGCGCCCATGCGTGGCTCTCGACTGCTGCAGCGATGACGGAACGACTGCCAGCCACGTGCTCCGCAGATGGCTTCTGCTTGGATGGCGCCGGGTATCGGCTGTACGTCGATGCTCGACGGGGTGCTTGTGCAGCAAGCAGATCAATTATCTCGTGCACGCGCGCAATGCCGCGTAGCCGGCGATCTCAAAGGCGTGCTGGGCGGCATCGCACGCGTCAACGTCGTATTCCACATCGTCTCCGATGCCGAACTGCCGCTCGTCAAACTTGCAAACTGCCCGCACTTCGGTCTGGGCTTCGTCCTCGGTGTCCCGCGCGTCCGGGCACGAGTCGTCGCCCCCTGCACGATCTCGTTCGCCCGACGCAGCTCGCGGTTCTCCTGGCGCAACCGTCGTAGCTCCTCGCTCTCCGCCGAGCTCAGCCCTGCACGGACGCCTGCGTCGATCTCGGCCTGAGCCACCCACTTGCGGACCGATTCCACGCCGTAGCCGAGCTGCGGAGCCACACGCGTTACCGTCCCCGCCGAGGCGCCCAGCTCCTCTCGCAGCGCCAGCACCATCGGCACAGCGTGCTCCCGTTGCTCAGCCGAGTACCGACGAGACGTCGCCGCAGGACTAACGCGGGACATCGAGCCAGAAGCTCGAAACGCCATCCACTAACCGGCGAGAGTGACGCGAGCCACGAGGTCGGTGCCGAAGCCGGTAAGGATCGCTAGGTAGAGCAGCCCGGTGGCGGCCATGACGGCCGCGTACTGGCGTTCGCGCAGCGCAGCCATGGCTAGCGATGCGAGCGCCACCGTGGTGATGGCGCACGCGGCCCAGAACCAGCCCAGCAGCCCGCCATAGCCATCATCGATGCTGCCGGTGAGCACAGCCATCATTCCCGTGGGCAGCAACAGCAGCCCCACTTCGACGGGCCAGATCCCGCCAAGATGGCGCACCAGTTCCCGCAGCGGTTCCCGCCGCAGTCCCGGCTGCACGAGGTACCAGTGACCCAGCAGCATCGAATCGCTGACGGCACCCAGGAACGCAGCGCCGACGACAACGCGCGCGAGGTGCAGAACCGGGTTGATGTCTCCGCTGGCGCCGAGTCCCGCAGCCACCACGCCCACCACGCCGGCGAGCGGTGCCGCAAGATCCCAGCGCGAGTCGAAGACCTCGATCGTCCTCCGCGGGGAGGACTCAGCTGGTGCTGCACCGTCGCTGTCGATGCTTCCGGCTGGCTCACGGGGGCCCGCTGGGGACACGTTGGGCAGTGCCGAGCGCACGAGCGTCGCGCCTGCGCAGAGCGCCATCGCGATGCAGGCGAAGTCGCGCACCGCGTTCAGCTGGAACACGAAGCCGGCGACGGCTGCAATGACTGCGATCACCCCATACAGCGAGCGCAACAGCCACCCGTAGCCCAGCCCGACTTCGCGTCGCCGAGTGGTCACCCACAGGTACGCCAGGCCCCCGGTGGCCCACTGGCAAAGCACCGTTGCCACATCGACGGGTGCACCCTCACCCACAGGGGGCCAATCTCAGTCGTAGGGACCCAAGAACTTGGATCCGTCGAAGTGAATGAGATGGTCAGGCGATTCGGCAATCCAAACTTCGGTTTCCCACGCGATGTCTGCGACGTATTGACGGAAGGTCGCTCGATCTGAGAACGCCGTGACGTAGACGAGTCCGAGACGCGGCGATTGCAAGAGCTGGTCCAACTCGGCTCGGCGCTTCGGATCGATGGGTCCGTGAGATGTCACGGCCTCGACAACGACGAGCCACGACTCGTCCACATGCTCGACGATGACATCGGGCATCTTGCCGTGATGGGGAACGCTGATACGAGCTCGCATGAATGCGTTTTCGTCGTAGACCGCGAACTTCTCATCGGCATCGCCGATGTACCAAACGGCTCCTCCGGGCGTGAATCTTGGGCAGAACCCTTGGATGATCTCCCTAATGAGCGGGTTCTGACCTCCTGGCGAGAGATCGACGGAGGTGCCATCAGGCAAACGCACCGGAATGCGACGCAGCCGGCGCTGGCGCTCAAGCTGGTCGGCGAGCGTCCCTACCCGCTCGAGATAGGTGGCCAGGCGTTCTGACCAAGCGTCGGTGCCGTAGGCCTTGGCCAGCGTCCAGGCAATGCCGTTGACCTGGTAGACGGTCTTGCCGCTGTTGGTGGGGCGGTCGGGATCGTCGGGGTTCTTTGTAGCCAAACCGGCGGCGCAGAACTGGTGAATTGTCTGCCGTCGAACCGTCTCGCGGGTATTGGGCGCATAGTCCTTGCCGTAGTGGACACGCATGAACTTCATCATCTCGGTGATGCCCCGCAGCGGGGTGCCCGCCGCCGCCCATGGCATGTCGGGCTTCACGTCAAGAAGCGCGAGAAAGGCAAGTGCAGAGCGCTCGTTGCTCTGCGCAGGAGGGAATCCGAGTTCCTTGAGAATCCACTGCGCCTCGGAGATGCGCTGGGTGATCTGGTGGTTCACCGCACACCTTCGAGAGCCGGGACGTGGCGTTCCACCAGCAAGTCCGTGGCTGCCTGCTCGAAATTAGCTGAGCGTGCCTCGGCACCCAAGGCCAGGAGGGACTGAACGTCCGGATACCGAAGCGACTCCAAGTCGGCAGCGTTCACTTGTGTATGCCCGTTGAACTGCCGGAAGAACAGGTCGACAATCGTCGAGTTGAGGTAGGCCGCCAATCCCCATGCGAGATAGCGTTCCATGCCTCGGTTCGAGACGTGCAGCACGTTGACGTGATTCTCCATGGCGACGACATCGCTCGGCAGATCCAAGGATTCCAGCACGGCCGCGACTACCCGTCGGCGTTCCTCTTTCGATGAGAAACGTTTGACCAGCACGTACTCACCCGAAGGCAGGAACATGCCTTTGGTTGCCGGCGTTACCGCAATCGCGCACGGCTTGGAGTTGGACTCACCCGGCCAGTTGATCCTGCCTCGCCGCAAGTGTCCGGGGTAGATCAACGGGATCGCGTCGCCGTCGCCGTCGCAGTCTTCACGCAGGTGCTCCCGCGACCGAAAGTCCACCACCCGGCCTGTCGAGGCTGTGACACCCAATCCTGCCAGCGTCTGCGGGAGGCCTCCTACGTGCTCCGCCAGCACGACGCTCGCGGGGTCCTCGGGTATGCGAATAAAGAGCCGTGGATCCTTCGGGTGGACGACCGAGTCGGCGCTGACTTCATGCCGGCGAGGTTCGTCGAGACCCGAACCCGAACTGACGGCGATCTGCACCGGGGGGCGCTGAGCGGACCGAACGATCCTGAAGATGATGTTCTCTTGCAGCACCGCGCCGTCGCGAAATGCGGTGTCGCGGGATTCGAAGACGTGGATGTCCCGTAGCACACAATCGTCCAGCAGGGCCTGCCGGAATGGCCTGAAATACGACCCGTTGCAGAAACTCCTCGGGGTGATCGCGACCAGCTGGCCACCGGGAACGAGCAAGCGGCTAGCAAGCCAGACAAAGGCCGAATACAGGTTGCTCGTACGAACACCAAGACGTCGAAGCCGCTCATGAGTCGCCGAAGCTGTGCGCAGCTTGCCGTATGGCGGGTTCATGATGACGAGATCGAACGGCAGACGTTCTCGCTGGAACATCTCTGGCGCTGCCTGGGCCGCAGCCCATGTCAAAAAATCCGAATGCTCGACACGACCCTGAACTGAGGGCATTACATCGCAGCAGTCACTGAGGGTCGCTTCGAGACCTTCCAGCAGGCGATCGTCGACTTCCAGGGCTGTTACGTCCAGCAAGCAGTGCCATCCCTCGCTGGCTGCGCGTTCAACTAGTGCAGCCGAGAGCGAACCGACGCCGGCACCGGGGTCCAGGACGCGTACCCGTCCCTCCGGCGGTTCGAACATGTCGGCCAACAGTCTCGCTATGGGGGCAGGAGTGAAGTACTGCCCAAGCTCCGAACGACATTCCGCAGTCAGTCCCTCAGCCTGCGCGATGCGGCGTTGCTCGGCACGCGTCAACGGTCCAGCCGCAAGCAGATCATCGGCAACTGCCGCCACACGGCCTCACCAAACAAGTCGAGTTCGAAACCTGTCGGCAGCATAGGTAAGTCCAGGGTTCGCTACGCGGAACGTTTCGGGGTGTTTGAGAGGGGTGCCCTACGCCGGCACTTGCTGGCGGCTTGGTCCGAGCTGCACGGCTGCGGCCGATTCGGCGGCGTGGTAGCTGGAGCGGGTCAGCGGGCTGGACTCGACGTGATCAAGCCCCAAAGCAGTTCCGACCTCTCGCCAACGGCTGAACGAGGTAGGCGGCACCCAGCGGGCGACAGGGATGTGATGGCTGGTCGGCCGCAAGTACTGGCCGATCGTCACGATGCTGACGCCGACTGCCGCGAGATCGGCCAAGGTGACGTCGACCTCGGCATCGTCCTCGCCCATGCCGACGATGATGCCCGATTTCGTGACGAGCCCGGCCGATGCGCTGCGGGCCAGCAACGCCAGGCTGCGGGCATAGCCCGCCGATGGGCGAACGGCTCGCTGCAACCGAGCGACGGTCTCAATGTTGTGGTTCACGATGTCGGGGCCCGCGTCGAGGATTGTCTGGAGCGCCGCGGCATCGCCGCCGAAATCGGGCACCAGCACCTCGACTGTCGTGCTTGGCGATTGCGCCTTGATCGCCGCGATGGTCTCGGCGAACGCAGCCGCCCCACCGTCGGGTAGATCATCCCGGGCAACCGCGGTGACGACCGCATGGTCGAGTTCCATCTCGGCGACCGCGTCGGCCACCCGGCGAGGCTCATCGGGATCGAGCGGTGCCGGCTGGCTGGTGTCGACCAAGCAGAAACCGCACGCCCGCGTGCACCGCTCGCCGTTGAGCATGAAAGTGGCTGTGCCCGCACCCCAGCACTCGAAGATGTTCGGGCAGCCCGCCTCCTCGCACACCGTCACCAAGTCGTGCCGGCGCATCACCCGGCGCAGCCGCAGGTAACCCTCATTGGGGTCCATGCGGGCACGCAGCCACGGGGGTTTCCGCTCAGCGAGACCGAGGCCGCCGTTCACACCAGCTTGCGCCAACCTGGCTCGGCTGCGCGGCGGAGGGATCTCGACCTGACCGGGACCCAGGCCACGGCTGAAGGCGCTGAGATCGGACGGGCGGCGCCGCCACGCCACATCTGCACGCTCGAAGCCTGTGGGCGACCACCGTTCGGCTGCACGCCGGACCACCGCATCTGCCACCTCGCGCATCGTCGCAGTGCAGCCCTCAGCCCGCAGCGATGTCGGTCGGAAATCACGGATGCCGCACGGGATGATCCGCTCGAACCACGCCAAGTCGGTGTCGACGTTCAGCCCGAAGCCGTGCATGGTGCGACCACGGCTGAGTCGTACGCCGATCGCGGCGAGCTTGCGGGGCGTGCCGTCGAGGTCGAGCCACACGCCCGGATAGCCCCGCAGCCGACCGCAGCCGGCGAGACCGAGGTCAGCCAGCGCGTCGATGAGCACTTGTTCCAAGTCGCACACGTACGCGGCCGTCTCCGCCAGTCCGCCGCCCCGGTTGCTTGGCAAGGACAGGATCGGGTAGCCAACGAGTTGGCCGGGACCGTGGTAGGTGAAGTCGCCGCCACGGTCGATACGCACGCAGTCGGCGCCGACCTCAGCCGGATCGACCAGCAAGTTCGCCTCGTCGGCACTCGGGCCTGCGGTGAAGACGTGATCGTGTTCGAGCAGCAGCAAGTAGTCATCCCGACTGTGCGTCCACAGGCGTCGCTGCAAATCCAGCGCCTCGCGGAAGCGAACCCGCCCCAGCCACCGCACCTGCAGCATCAGACGAACGCTCCGCTCATGTTCGCTACGCTCACGGGCCGCTCGGGCCCCGGCCTCGCTGGCGGCGTTGTTCTGCAACCCGAATCCACTGCAAACTCGCTCGGCCTCAGAGCTCCGCTCCCCAGTCGTGCTGTTCCAGCATCTGGCGGATGTGCCCCAAGAATCCCGCGGCATAGCTGCCGTCGAACGCACGGTGATCCCAGCCCATCGCCAGGTGGCCTACCGAGTGCACCACGATGCTCTCATTGCCGAATCGATCTGCGACCACGACCGGGCGGCGGGCAACGCCGTCGGTCGAGAGCACCGCAACCTGGGGCTGGTTGATGATGGCCGCCGTCGTGTAGGTGCCGAACGAGCCGTTGTTGGAGATGGTGAAGGTGCCGCCGGTGATGTCGTCGGGGGTCAGGCGTCGCTCGCGGGCCCTCGTCGCGAGTTCGTTCATGGTGCGGGCGACCCCTCGCAAACTCAGCGAGTCGGCGTCCCGCAGCACCGGAACGATGAGGCCGTCGTAATCGAGGTCGACGGCAACGCCGATGTTGCGACGCCGCCGGATGCGCAACCCGTCGTCTTCCACCGAGGCGTTGAGCCGGGGCCAGTGAGCCAATGCGTCGGCGACGGCAATGACGATGAAGGGCAGGTAGGTGAGGCTGAATCCCTCTGATGCTCGCCACGCTTCGCGGTGCGCCCGGCGCACCTGCTCGACGTTCTCGTAGTCGACCTCGACGACGGTGAGAGCGTGGGGCGAGGTGGCCACCGAGTTGACCATGTGCTCGCCGGTGCGGCGCCGGATGTTGTTGAACGCCTCGAAACGTGAGTCGCCGTCGGTCCACTCAGCCGCTGCAGCGGCTGCCACCGGTGCCGGCACCGAAGGCGGGCTCGGAGCGGCGGCGCGTTCGCCTGCTGGCGATGTTGCTCGTGCTGGCGCGGTCGGGGCGGTTGCAGCCGCCGAGCGTTTCTGCTCGTCGATGGCGTTGAGCACATCGGACCGGGTGATGCGACCGCCTACACCTGTGCCGACCAGTGCAGCGGGATCCAGGCTGTGCTCTCGCACGAGGCGCCGCACCACCGGAGACAGCAGCCGACCACTTCCATTGCGCGCCGACCCGCTGGCTGCGCCATCAATCGATGCGGCCGCAGCGGCTGCGGCCACTGGGACCTCAGATGGCGCTACGGGGGCCGGTTCCGCCGGCGGCGAAACGGGTGCTGGGGCCGCGGCTGCGCTGGTGTCGGCGACGGGCGCAGCCGGCGGCGGCACGACGGCACCCTCGCTTACCTCGACAATGGCCAGCACCGTTCCGACGTCCACCGTCTCGCCCTCGGGCACACGGATTTCGCTGATGACCCCCTCCATGGGCGAGGGCACCTCGCTGTCCACCTTGTCGGTGGACACCTCATAGAGCAACTCGCCCACCGTGATCGAGTCGCCGACGCCTTTGAACCAGCGGGTGATGGTCCCTTCGGTGACCGTCTCGCCGAGCTGCGGCAGCACCAGGTCAGCCATATCGCTGCCTCGAACGGCGTCGAGTGCCCGCACGCCGGCTCATCCGTGGAGCCCCCGACCTGTGAGCGCCATCATCGTCTCGCCGAACAGCTCGGACAACGTTGGATGCGGCTGCACCAATGCGGCCACCTCGGAGACCGTGGCCTCCCAGTTGACCGCCAGGTAGCCCTGACCGAGCTGCTCGGTGACCCACGGCCCCATCATGTGAACGCCGAGCACGCGCCCGGCGGAGCCGTCGGCATCACGCTCGGCCACGATCTTGACGAGGCCCTCGGTGTCGTTGACGATCATCGCCCGGGAATTGCCGCTGTAGCGGTGCTTGGACGACACCACGTCGTAGCCGGCTTCGCGAGCCGCTGCTTCGGACAGCCCGGTGAAGGCCACCTCGGGATGGCAGTAGATCGCCCACGGCACATTGGGGTAGTCCACCGGCGCGGGGTCTTCGCCCAGGATGTCCTTCACCGCAACGATCGCCTCTGCGAAGCCGACATGGGCAAGCTGAGGCGTATTGATGAGGTCGCCCACGGCGTAGACGCCGGCCATCGTCGTTCGGCACAGCTCGTCAACGACGACGAAGCCTCGTTCATCGACTTTGACTTCGGTGTCATCGAGGCCGAGGTGGTCTGGGTACGGCCGCCGTCCCACCGACACCACCACCGCGTCCACTTCCAGCTCGGCCGTGTCGGCGTCGTCGCCCTCTGACGCAGCTGCCGTGTATCGCACGGTCGTGCCGCCATCGTCGAGCGGCGTGTGACCAGTGACCCCGCAGCCCGTCCGCACGTTGATGCCCCGCTTGGCAAACGCCCGGGTCAGGGCCTTGGAGATGTCCCCATCGACGCCGGGAATGATCTGTGGCGCGTACTCGAGCACGGTCACGTCGGCGCCGAGGTCGGCCAGCATCGAAGCGAATTCGCAGCCGATGGCCCCGCCGCCAATCACGGCGACGCGACCTGGCACCTCGTCCAGCGCCAAGACTTCGTCCGAAGTCATCACGAGCGTCCCGTCGCGATCGAATCCCGGCAGTGTGATGGGCACCGAACCCGCCGCCAGCAAGACATGGTCACCATGCAGCGTCTGGGTCTCGGACTCGCCGTTGCGCACCGCGACCGACCGGTCGGTGCCCAGCCGGCCCGTCCCCTCGTGCACCGCGACTTTGCGGCGCCGCAGCAGTCCCTTCACCCCGGTTTCGAGGCCGTCCACGATGCGTTGCTTGCGGCCCTGCGAGACGCTGAAGTCCAGCTCGGGCGGCTCGGTGTTCACGCCGAACTCGGCTGCTTCGCTCACCGTGCGCCACACGGCTGCTGTCTCAAGCAACTCCTTGGCGGGTATGCAGCCCCGGTGCAAGCACGTGCCGCCCAGCCGGTCCCGCTCCACCAGCGCGACCTTCATGCCCGCCGCGCCGGCATACAGCGCCGCCCCGTAGCCCGCGGGCCCGCCGCCGATCACGACGAGGTCGTAACGAACCGGGGCGCTCGATTCGCCGGAATTCGCTTCATCTGCCATCGCGCGACGAGGGTACGCCTCGGGGCTCAGCCGTTTGCACCGGGGCGATCATCTGTCCAGACCGGCGCCGAAGCGCTACAACCAGATCAGCACCCGGATCGCGAACGCCACCAGGATGACGACGCCCGTGACAAGCGCTGTGACAAGCAACGCCCGGGTGCTCACGCGGACGAATGTAGCGACGGTCGCTACCGGGACCCCCATGTCCCCACGGGTAAGATTCGCACCGTGACCGCATTCGCCCGCCGCCGGACTGTCGGCTTGGCTGCGTGCGCCATCAGCCTCATGGTGTTGGCGGGTTGCGGTACCGATGACGACGCGTCTTCGACAGCGTCTCCGACGGATGTCGCCGAGACGTACGAGCCTTCGAGCGCAGCCGCTGCTGAAAGTGTCGAACCGGCATCTGCCGCCGAGAGCGTCGAACCGGCATCTGCCGCCGAGAGTGTCGAACCCGTAGCAGCCGACGGTGGCGCAAATGCCTCCGCCACTGAAGGATCATCGGCAGACGAGAGCGCCTCAGCGGCCGAGACCCGGCCCGAGATACTCCTGCTCGACACGAGCCAGGTTGACGGGCAGCCCTTCGAGCTGGCTGCTGCAGCAGGCAACGACGTGCTGCTGTGGTTCTGGGCTCCGTGGTGACCGGCCTGCCGGAGAGAAGCTCCTGCGGTCGCAGAGCTGAAAGCAGAACACGGGGATGACTTGGTGATCGTGGGCGTCGCCGCGCACGACTCCATCGCTTCCTTCGAGGGATTCGTGAGCTCTCACGGACTCGAGCAGATGCCCCACTTCGGTGACGAGAGCGGGGATCTGTGGGATGCGTTCGGCGTCCGATCTCAACCCACCTGGATGCTTGTACGAGCCGACGGCACTACTGAGCGCGGCCAGGGCCATATTCCCGGCGAAATCGTCACCGACGCGCTGTCACCGGCCTGACCGAAGCCATGGCCAGGAGCGAGCAGCGCAGCGTCAGCGTCGAGCGCCACATCGCCGCGCCGGCTGAGGCGATCTTTACGGTGCTAGCCGATGCCAGCCGTCACTGCGAGATCGACGGCTCGGGGAGGCTGGTTCGGGCAACCAGCAGCAACATCCCATTGACGCTCGGCAGCACATTTTCGATGCGCGTGCGTCTCGGCGTCACGTACCCCACCAAGAACCGGGTCCTGGAGTTCGAGGAGAACCGGCTGATCGCGTGGGCGCACTGGCAGGGGCAACGCTGGCGATACGAGCTCGAGCCCTCCGACGACGGCGGCACGCTGGTGCGCGAGACCTTCGAATGGGGAACTGCACGCTGGCCGCGCAGCATCGAACTTGCGGGAGCTCACAAGAAGAACGTGCTGTCCATGGAAGTCACGCTCGAGCGACTGGCAGCCATCGTCGAGACGCCTCCCGCCGCGACCCCCGACACAGACGCTGAGAACGCCGCCTGAGCAACCGGCCCGGATGGCCCGCTGCTGCTAGTCGGGCTCGATGACCCACACGTCCCCGCCGAGCGCTTCTTCCAGGCGCCGGTGCAGGTCCGCCAGCGTGCGGTCGCCGGCTCGGCGAACGAGGATCGCTTCGTCGCAGTTGTGCATGAACCACGTGTCCCGCCGCCGCATCGCCTTGCCGAACGCCTCTCCGTCGACTGGTGACTTGGCACCGAGCATGAATTCTTGAGCTGCTTGCTGCCGGAGCTCGGCGAAGCGTTGACGCGACGTCCCCGGCCACCGTCGTTCGACGCCCTCGAACGCAAGCACCACGGCATATGGCACACCAGCCGCCAGCGCAGCCTCGGCACCCAGCGTCTCGGCACCAAGCCCGAGGCCCGTCGCGACCACGAGATCGGGATGCATCTGGCGCTTGGCAGCGAGTACGTCGCTCAGCTGCCGGAGCACCTTGCGCAAGATCGGGTTCTCGTTGTACCCGCCGAGCTCCGGCGGCCGGTGGCCCAGCACGGTCACGACGTGACCGGCGATTTCCCGGTTCCCCGATGTCGGCTCGTCGGTGCTGACGGTGCCCTTCGGGGAGCCGTGCGACCCCGACCGCCCGTCAGCGAGCTGATCGAGCACGTCATCGTCGAATCGCTTGCCCCGGAGCCCAGCACCAGCGCTCGCAGCGTGCACGGCCAGGGCATCGGCGGCGGAATTCAACCGCTGGCCGGCGTGACCTTTCACCCAAGCAAACTCGACGTCGCCCCGCGCCAGCACGGCATCGATGAACGGCTCCCACAGGTCTCGGTTGGCCACCGGCTTGCGTGACGTGTTCAGCCAATTGCGCCGGTGCCAGCCCTTCCACCATTCGTCGGTGAAGCACTTCACCACGTAGGTGGAGTCGCTCATGATGCGCAGCGGCCCATCCAGCACCTCGACGGCCTGAGCCGCAGCGGTGACCTCCATCCGCTGGTTCGTTGTCCTGGGTTCGTGACCGCACGCCCACGGCCCGCCGTCAATCACGTACGCCCAGCCGCCCGGTCCCGGATTGCCCAGGCACGACCCGTCAGTGAAGACTTCGCGGGCTTGGGTGTTCGGCTGGGGACTCATCCAAGTGCGACACTAGAACCCATGCTCTTTGACGGGTTGCATGAGCAGATCCCCGACATCGATCCCGACGAGACCGACGACTGGCTGCAGTCGTTCAAAGCAGTTGTCGAGGAACGGGGCAAGAACCGGGCACGCTTTCTGATCCGGCGTCTGATGTCCAAGGCCCGCGAGCTGCAGGTCGACTTTCCCGCCACCGTCTCGACCCCGTACATCAACACCATCGCCCCCGAAGACGAGCCGTGGTTCCCGGGCGATGAAGGGATTGAGAAGCGCCTTCGAGCTTTCATCCGCTGGAACGCCGTCGCAATGGTCACCCACGCCAACTCCTGGGCGGACGGCATCGGCGGCCACCTGTCCACGTTTGCCAGCTCCGCGGCGCTCTATGACGTGGGCTTCAACCACTTCTGGCAAGGCAAGGATGACGGCGAGCCCGGCGACCACATCTACATCCAGGGCCATGCCGCACCTGGCATCTACGCACGGGCCTATCTCGAGGGCCGCCTCGACGACACCGACCTCGAGCACTTCCGGCGCGAGATCGGCCGCACCGGGCTGTCGTCGTACCCCCATCCGCGTCTCATGCCCGACTTCTGGGAGTACCCGACGGTGTCGATGGGCCTCGGGCCGATCATGGCGATCTACCACGCCCGCTTCAACCGCTACCTGCACAACCGTCGTATCGACAACACGGCCGAGTCGAAGGTGTGGTGTTTCGTGGGCGACGGCGAAACCGACGAGCCCGAAACCCTCGGTGCGCTGCACCTCGCCGCACGGGAACGCCTCGACAACCTCATCTTCGTCGTGAACTGCAACCTGCAGCGTCTCGACGGGCCCGTGCGTGGCAACGGGAAGATCATCCAGGAGCTCGAGGCCAACTTCCGCGGCTCTGGGTGGAACGTCATCAAGGTGATCTGGGGAGGCCGCTGGGACGACCTGCTGGCCCGGGACCGTGACGGCGCACTGCTCAACAAGATGAACGAGACCATCGACGGCGAGTACCAGCGCTACTCGGTGGAAAGCGGGGCCTACATCCGCGAGCGGTTCTTCGGGCCCGATCCCCGGTTGCGAGAGATGGTCCAGCACCTCTCCGACGAGGACCTGCAGACCCTGCCCCGAGGCGGTCACGACTACAAGAAGCTGTACGCGGCCTACCAGGCGGCCGTGGAGCATGAGGGCAGCCCGACCGTCATCTTGACCAAGACTGTGAAGGGCTGGTCGTTGGGACCTGACCTCGAAGCACGCAATGCCACCCATCAGATCAAGAAGCTGAACCGGACCCAGCTCATGACCATCCGGGAGCGCTTGCGGCTCCACAACGAGATCGACGCCGAGTTCGACCCTGACGATCCGCCCTATTGCCGCCCCCAGCCCGGCAGTGCCGAGCACGAGTACTTGGTGGCCCGCCGGAAGGCTCTGGGCGGTCCGTTGCCCAAACGCATGGGCAACTGGTGCCGCAAGGCACTGCCGATGCCGAGCTCGAAGCCGTTCGAGGAGTTCTCGGCGGGCTCGGGCAAGTTTGCGGTGTCGACCACCATGGCCTTCACCCGGATGCTGCGGGCGATGACGCGAGAGCCGGGCTTCGGCGACCGTGTGGTGCCGATCATTCCCGACGAGGCCCGCACGTTCGGCATGGACTCGCTGTTTCGCGAGCTCGGCATCTACGCCAGCCAGGGCCAGCTGTACGAGCCCGTCGACCACGACCTGCTGCTGTCCTACACCGAGCACATCGACGGCCAGATCCTTGAGGAGGGCATCACCGAGGCCGGGGCGCTGGCCAGCTTCACCGCCGCCGCCACCTCCTATGCCGTCCGCGGCGTGGCGATGGTGCCCTTCTACACCTTCTATTCGATGTTCGGCTTCCAGCGTGTGGGCGACATGATCTGGGCGCTGGCCGACATGAGGGGTCGCGGTTTCCTCATGGGGGCCACGGCCGGGCGCACCACCTTGATGGGCGAGGGTCTCCAGCACCAGGACGGCCACTCGCCGCTGCTGGCCTCGGTCGTGCCGCCATGTCAGGCATACGACCCGGCGTTCGCCTACGAGCTCGCGACGATCGTGCGCGACGGGATCCGGCGCATGTACGGCGTGGGCGAGGACATCTTCTACTACCTGACGATCTACAACGAGAACTACGTCCAGCCCCCTGAGCCGGACGACCTCTCGACATCGGATCTGCTGGCTGGGCTGTATCGCTTCGCCCCGGCTCCGGAAGGTCGCTCGCACGCCGGCACCATCCTGTTCTCGGGTTCGGCGCAAGGTGCTGCCCGGGCCGCGGCCGACCTGCTGGCCGCCGAGCACGACGTTGGGGTGGACCTGTGGAGCGCCCCCTCGTACAAGGCGTTGCGTGAAGAAGCACTGTCGTGCGAGCGGTGGAACACGCTGCATCCCGACGATCCCCAGCAGGTGCCGTTCGTGACCCGGCAGCTGGCCGACGGCTCCGGGCCGGTCGTGGCCGTGACCGACTTCATGCGAGCCGTGCCCGACCAGGTGTCACGCTGGATCGGCCGCGACTACACCTCGCTGGGCACCGACGGATTCGGCCGCAGCGACACCCGCAGCCGGCTGCGGGAGCACTTCGAGGTGACTGCCGAGCACACCACAGTGGCGGTGCTGTGGCGCCTTGCCGAGCTCGGCGAGATCGACGCGACTGCGGCGGCCGAGGCCATCAAGCGCTACGGCCTGGCCACCGACAGCGCCGACCCCTGGTCCTCGGCAACGCACTGAGCTAGCCGGTGCCGACGATTCCCGACGCTGCGAGGGCGGCGCGTGCAGACTGTCACGATGCCCAGCGACATTCCCTGCCCGCAGCGATGGTTCGACGACTACGAGGCCGGTGAACGTTTTACGTTCGGAACGACGACCATCGACGAGGCCGAGATCATCGAATTCGGCCGTAAGTTCGACCCGCAGCCCTTCCACATCGATCCCCAGGCAGCCCGAAACACCGTCTATGGCCGGATCATCGCGTCGGGATGGCATACCGGCTCGATCATGATGAGGATGCTGGGTGAATACCTGTTGGGGCCATCGAGCATGGGTTCGCCTGGTCTCGACGAACTGCGCTGGCTGGCACCGGTGTATCCAGGCGACCCTCTCACCCTCGTGGTCGAGATTCTGGAGGTTCGCCCGAGCCGCTCCAAGCCCGACCGCGGCATCATCAAGATGACCCACGAACTCGTCAACCAGGACGGCACCACGGTGGTGCGCGCGGTGGCGAACATGATGATGGCCCGCCGCACATGAAGCCCTCGAAGTGCTGATCGCTCACTGCGGGCAGCGTCGAGAGGGGCTTGCTCAGGCGAGCTGCAACGGACCCGGATCGGGTGTGCCGGAGCTGCCTTCCAGGCGTGCTACGCGCTCACGCACCAAGGCGACCTCGGCGGTCACGCCGTCGATGCGGTCGGACTGGTGGTCGATGCGATCCGACTGGTGGTCGATGCGTCCGCTGAGGTGGAAGGTGATGCCCAAGCCGGTGCCGAGCACGCTGGCGACGATGCCCGCGGCGGCTACGAGTACCGCCCACGCCTCGACGACAAGCTGTGTCGCTGCCATCATGCCCGCTGTCATGACCTCACGCTAGAACACACGCCGCCCGGTTCGGCAACGCATTTTGGGCCCATCGACTGCCCAGTGCACCAGCACGGACAGCTCTGGCCTCGAGATCCTGCGGCCACACATCGGGCATCGGCTGATGCAAGCCGGATACGTTTCACATATGTCCACGGGTAATGCGGATGATGAACAGCAAGCACCGCGGCAATCCACCGACAACCCGTACTTCGTCGAACGCGAGCTTCGACGTCATTTCGACGGCATTCGCATTGTCAGCGAACTCGACCTCTCCGCTGATGGATCGATTCTCAAGAGGGCTAGAGACGTCGTCCTCAAGGTCGCCCAGCACGGTGTGCCTGATCGCCTGAAGCGCTACCCCGCCTCGACTGCAGCATTTCTCGCCGCCGAAGGTGCGCGCTGTTACGACGAAGGTACGTTCTGGCCCAACATTGCCATTGCCCCGTACCTCTCATCAGGTGTCGATCAGTCCAAGGTAGGCAGGGCGTTTCTGTCGGCACTGGACGAACTCGGACTCGAGAACTTCAGCTACGCGGCGGCTCGAGAACGCTGGCTCGCGTATGTGAGCCCGATTCTCATGCACGGAGGCATCCCTGCTGCGTGCGCAGACGAAGTCGCAGATTTGGTGTTTGCCGGATTGCGCGATGGCATCTGGGATGCCGACGAGCTCATCGGTCGCATACGACAGTCCAGCACCCGCTGGTCAGGACTTGCGAAGCCAGTACAACGCTTCTTCGAGTATGGCGACGAATTTGCCAGCGACCTTCTGCAGCGGGTGATCGACACGGCCGCCGACATCGCCGAACTCGGACGTGACGCGACCGACCTCATCGCAGAACTCTCTGCCGACGCAGGACTGCCCCGGTACTTGACGCGGGCCCTGCTCAACGACGAACGACGTTCGGCCCGGCGTGGGCGACGTCCGCCTCGACCCACTGTCCGAATCGACCGCTACTCGTGTGATGGTCCGTACATGACGCTTCCGCCTTTTCCGCATGAAGGCGGGTGGCTGATCCAGGGTGCTATGACACACAGATTCGCGACGCGCAGGCATGATCCGCGCGATATCCCGCTCGCGCCGTCGCATGGCTGGACTGCAACGCTTGAGTGGCGCGAGCACTCGGCCAACCGGCAGTCGGAGCGACAGTTTGCGGGTTTGGAGCGGGTTCACGCATACGTGTTCGATGCCTCCGGCAATCTCACACGTCAGCAGCACCGGCTGCCCGCCAGCCAAGCGTTGATTCTGACATCACCAGGCGTAGCCATCACCGACTCCGATGGAATGCCCATCCCGAGTCCAGAGGAACTTCCTCCGCGGGCAGGCGCATGGAATGGCTGGGTGCTGAGAAGCTTCGACCTCGAGGGGGTAGCTGCCGTGCTGGTGAAGCCTCCTCCTGGGCCGGGCGGCGATGAGGAATTGACGGAGCTGGCCGTGGCCCGAGCCCCCGCACGGCCCAAATTGGCGACGGCGCCGGTCAGTGGCACAAGAGGGATGCTCGGCGGCGGCGTGTTCGCTGAGCCACCGAGTATTGCGATGCCCGAGGACGCCGATCCACAAAGGTGGCGCGTCCGTTGGCGCGAGATTCGAAGCGAAAGCGAACCTGCCACAGATGCGTCGGCCGAGAATCGCTCGCCGACCACTACGCGACTCGCAGACTTGCCGTGTGCGGAGGGCGCATTTGAATTGGCGGCGCTCTTGCCTTCTGCCCCTGCATTCGCGGGCACGATCGAGGTGTCTGGCCCATTGGGCAGCGACATTCGCGAGGACATAACCGTCATTCAGGGACTCGCCGTCGATGTCCCTGATCGCATCTTCGTACCGCGCGAGGTCGTCGAGGTTCGCGTCACCGCGGATGCCGAACTCCTTCTCGAAGGCGGTGCGCGAGTTTCAGAAGCGAGGTTGTCGTTTGAGGCAGGCCAGGACACCGTTCCCCTCACAGCCGGCGGCACCGCCTTCGCTGTCACGATTCCTCGATTGACCTGGGCGCTTCGCCGAACCGACGGATCCTTCCCAACCCTCGGAGTTGAGCGGCTGCGAATCGGACTCGACGAGATTGAATCAGGCGCAGTCGGGTCGGTCTTGGTTCGATGCGGTCGGCCGGCAACACTGCGACTTGAACTGCGCAGTGACGCAAGCCCTTACGAGATCGGGCCTCTGCAAACCAATAGCCCGGTCGGGTGGTGGTCCTTCTCGCTTGCCGAACTGCGGACGACAATCGCCGCTGCGACGGCTCCTCGGCTAGATCTCATCCTCCATGTCGACGACCTGAGCGAGCCCATCGCCGTGGTAGAGGCACAGTTCATTGTGAGCGACTTGGAGATCAGCACGGAACTCGACCCGGAGACCGCCGAGTGCCTTGTCAGCGCCGAGTGGACGGAGAACCGCCAGTTCACTGGTCGCCAACTCCGGCTCTGGTCAGAGCATCGGCCGTGGGAGCAGCCCGTTTGCGTCGAAGTGGAGGACGACGTCGCTGGCCGATGCGAGGCAATCCTGCTGCTGCCGCCGGGTCCCTACGTGGCCGAAGTCACCTTGGCCGATGAGTGGTCCTCGCCAACGTTGCCGATTCCCGGCCAAGCAGGCACACGCGATGTGCTCGTCGGATCGGAACTGCAGCGGCGGATCCGACTTGAGGGTCTTCGCACCGAGGCCCCACTCGAGGCGCTCGAGCTTGTCGTCGCAGGTGCCGCCCGTTAAAAGAGCCTGGATATCAGCGCAGCAGCCTCCGCAACCGACGAACTCGCTAGTGCCATGGAGGCCGCGGCACAGCTCAGTGCGACGAATGCAGGAGCATCGAATACCTTGGTCGACCTCGTCGAGTTGGTGTTGACCTCTGACAGTCTGTTGCCGCGTCTGGCCCCGATGCTCGCCGAGCTTCCGGCGCAGGTTCTCCGCAAGCTCGAGTTAGCCATCGTCGCATCCGCTCACGGCTCGGCCGGATACACAGATTGGGATCTGGAGCGCCTGTGGAAGACCCTCCCGACCGTAGCCGCGGCGCTAGACAATCCGTTCGTCGGCAGTAGTCCGAGCGATCTCGCCGACGCGAGCCTCGACCGGTGGCAACGCTTCAGCGGTTGGCGACCCGCAACTGGCGCGGCACCAATTGAAGGTCGAATCGAGCCCGTCACCCCTCCGCTCGACGAGTTCGGGCCAGAGAGGTTGCGGGAATTGCAGCAGGCCTTGCCGCCATCCGGTTCATTGCCGCTGCAGTGGGGCGGCTACCTCGATGCGGCGTTCGAGATGCTGACCAACACTTGGCACGAGCCAGCCCGAGCACCGGGCAGCCGCAGGTCACCAGACCGTGAGCGCATCAGGCATTGGCGCTCATCGCACAATGCGGTCTACTCCTACGCCCAGAGGTTCAGCGCCCGGCAACTCACCCTGCTCGACTTGGTCCGGCCTGAGTCGGAAAGGCCTGCGTGGCACAAGTTCCCCGCAGATGTCCTCGCAGCCGCATTTCACCTGATCGACAGCTCGTCAGGACGGGCAGACACGGCTGAGGCTGCGACTGCGTTACGTGACGCTGCCGAGATCGCCCCACTGTTGACGACGCGCAGCATCCTGCTCGCCCTAGGCCTGCATCACATCGAGAACTCCGCCGAGGATTTCTGGGGTGACTGAGTACCGCAACTCCGACGCAGCAGGATTCGATCCTGCCGCCGCTGCGAAGAGCATCGGCGAGTCGTATCGGCGCTACTTGAAGACCCGCTACTCGCCGGCCGACGCGTCGCTGCGCGCAGAAGTTCATCTTGCTCTGGACGAGCGATTCCAGAGCGAGAAGGGCCCATTTCGTCAACCGACTCCCGCTTATGCCACCGGCGCCTCGCTGAGTGATCTTGTCTCGACAGGGCTGCTGCATGAGCGCTTCACTCAACTGGACCCGGGCGTGTTCCCGCCAGCGCGACCTCTGTATCAGCATCAGGAAGGCGCTCTGCGCAAGGCTGTGGCGCGTCGCAATCTAGTCATCGCGACTGGCACGGGATCGGGTAAGACCGAGTGCTATCTCTTCCCGATTCTGCATCAACTCCTTACCGAAGGCGATGCCGGGACGCTGAGTCAACCCGGGGTGCGAGCGTTGTTGCTCTACCCGATGAATGCGCTCGCCAACGATCAGATGCAGCGCTTACGCGATCTACTGCGGCCCTTTCCCCAGATCACGTTCGGGCGGTATATCGGCGCAACGCGAGAGCGGCACCGCGAGGGCGTAGAAGCACATCGTGGCGCTACGGGCGCTGACCCCGATAACGGCGAACTTGTGTCGAGGGAAGAGATGCGAGAGCGCCCGCCCCACATTCTGCTCACGAACTACGCAATGCTCGAGTATCTGCTGCTGCGGCCCGTTGATACGACACTGTTCGACGGCCCGACCGGAGAGCATTGGCGCTGGATCGTGCTCGACGAGATGCACGTATACAACGGCGCGCGTGGCGCTGAAATCGCCATGCTGCTGCGGCGTCTGCGCGACCGCGTGGTGCAAAGCCAGCCCGGTCGCCTGCAGTTCGTTGGCACCTCTGCGACGCTCGGTACCGGCACGGGTGCCTCGTCCCGAATCGCGAGATTCGCCTCCGATCTGTTTGGTGAGCTGATCGAGCACCACGAAACCGAATCTGCGCGACAGGACATCGTGACACCGTCCGTCGATGAGCCGGATACCGATGCACCAGCTCGCTTCCATTACATGCTGCGGGCTCTAGAAGGCGCCTTCGTGTGCCGATCACCGGCACACGACCCCGCGACACCGAGGGTGCAACTTGAGCGACATCACACCTGCCCGAGCTGTGACGACAGCGGTGTCGACTCGCAGATGTTCGAACTCGGCCTTTGCGTTCGCTGTGGTGCGGGTTTCCTCGTGGGAAGTCTCCAAGATGCCACTATCGATGCCGCAGAACCTGAGCACTCGGACCGGCTGGTCCAAGCACCGCCGCAGCGAACCAATCTGGCCTACCTGCTGATCGGCCGACAACTCGAAACCGACGACGAGGACGAGGCCGCTGTTGTCGACGACGAAGAGGTGGAGGCTGAGGTCGACTACCGACATGTCTGTACTGCTTGCGGTCGCCTGAGCGACTCAGGGGAGGAACGTTGTCCTTGCGGAGCGACCGGTGCCTCAGAACGAATCGTCTTCGCCAAGCCCAAGCGCCCAAATGACCCGCTCCGCCGATGTCCCACTTGTTCCGGGCGCACGAACGGCCAGATCGTGCTGCGCTTCTTCACCGGGCAAGACGCGCCCGTCGCAGTGGCCGCAACCAGCCTGTATCAGGCGCTGCCGCCCGGAGACATCCCGGCTGGTGTCGTGCCTGAGATCGGCGAGGGTCGCAAGCTGCTGATGTTTGCGGACAGCCGCCAAGACGCGGCCTTCTTCGCGCCGTACCTCGAACGCACCTACGCCCGCGCCGTCCAGCGCCGGATGATCTGGCTGGCAATTGACCGGGACAGCGATGACGACTTGCGGTTCGACGATCTCGTGTTGCCTATCCAGAGGCTCGCAGAAGACCATCTTGTTCTCGACCCAGATGCCAGCGGCGACTCCAAGCGGCGACAAGTGCGAACGTGGCTGATGGCCGAGGTATTGGCGACAGATCGTCGTCAAAGCCTCGACGGCAGCGGGCTCGGCGAGATCACTGTCGCCGTGCCGCGACGCGCTCGACCGCCCGAGCCTCTGAGACAGCTCGGTTTCAGCGATGCCGAGGTATTCGACATCGTGGCGGTCTTGCTGGACACATTGCGAATGCAGGCCGCTGTCTGGCTGCCTGACGGCGTGAGCATCGATGAGCAGGTGTTCGCTCCGCGAAACGTCGTGACCACGGTTCGCGCGGAAGGCAGCGCCGGGAAGGTGCTGTCATGGCTGCCCACCCGTGGCACGAATCGTCGCATGGATTACCTGCACAAGGTCCTGGACCGTCGCGGTGCAGTGGCCGACGAGCGGGTGATTCTCGACGGCCTATGGAGATGGCTCACCGACCGGGGCAGCGGTTGGGACAAGGCATTCCCGTCCCGCAGCGGAAGACAAACGGGACACACCTTCGCAATCGACCCCGAGTGGATCCGGTTCGTGCCAGCCCGAGAAGGACATCCCGCCTATGTGTGCCGTACCTGTCGGCAGGTTGCATGGCGAAGTGTGAACGACGTATGTCCCACTTGGCAGTGCGCGGGTTCGCTGCGTCCCGTGACCGATGTCGACTTGTCTGCCTCCGATCACTATGGGCGGCTCTACACGACGCTGGTTCCTTCGGGCATGAGCGTTCAAGAGCACACAGGTCAGCTCTCAGCCGACCAAGCCCGCACATATCAGCAGGACTTCCTCGATGGCCGGATAAACGCTCTGAGCTGCACGACGACGTTCGAACTTGGCGTCGATGTCGGCGACGTGCAGGCGGTATTGATGCGCAACGTACCGCCGACGCCGGCCAACTATGTGCAGAGGGCCGGCCGGGCCGGCCGGCGAGCCGGCAAGTCGGCCTTGGTTGTCACATTCGCGCAGCGCCGCAGCCACGACCTCCATCACTTCAGAGAGCCTCAGCGTCTCATCGACGGACACGTCGAGGTGCCGATCGTGTCGCTACGGAATTCGCAGATTGTGCGACGGCATATTCACGCCGTGGCGTTCGCGGCATTCGAGCGCCGCATCGCGACCACGGGGCGCGAACCGCACAGGGATGTGGCGTCGTTCTTTCGCCCCACAGATGGCCGACCGGCTGCGGTCGACGAATTTGTCGACTGGCTGCGTTCATATCCGGAGGAACTCGGACGGGCGATAGCTCGCATTACGCCGGAGGCTGTGGCCCCAGAACTCGGTGTTCAGACGTGGGAATGGGTCGACCACTTGACCGCAGGCACTACTGGTAACCAAGCCGACGAACCCGCTGGCTCGCTCAGGCGCGCCGCTGAATCGATTCGAGAGGATCTGGCAGAGATCGAACGTGCAATCGAAGACGCAGACCAACAAGAGCGCCAATTGTCCAACCAAGGACATAGCGACGCCGCGTCCAAGCAAGCCCACCGCCGAGGTGCCCTGAGGCGGGTCCAAGCCACCTTGGAGAAGCGACCATTGATTGACTACTTGGCGACGCGCGTTGTTCTGCCCAAGTACGGGTTCCCGGTCGACGTCGCCGTACTGGATCTTTGGCGCGACGGCGACCGTGACGCCGGAGCGCTCGATCTCAACAGAGACCTGCGCTGGGGCATCACCGAGTACGCACCAGGTTCCAAGGTGGTGGCGAAGAAGGCCATCTGGGAATCCGACGGATTGCGAGCCCCGCCGGGTCGGGCACTCTATGCACGCTCCTACTCCGAGTGTCAGAAGTGCGGCGATTTTCGTGTACGACGCGATTTCGATGCCGAGGATCATCACCTCGCGCCACCGTGCAGTGCCTGCAGCAACCCAATCGCCGAGCGGCAATTCGTCGTACCGCAATTCGGTTTCATCGGCTACAGGAGTCGGGAACAGCCTGGGGAGACCCGGCCGCCTCGAGCGGGTTGGGCACGTTCGTTCTTCAGTGACTACGAAGGGGAACAGCCCCCGTGGGAGCAGGCACCGATAGAAAACGTCACGATCGGTGCTCGCTTCAGTCGGCAGGGACAGATCACCGCCATCAACGCTGGACCGGCATCACGAGGCTTTCGAATGTGTCTGACGTGCGGGTATGGAGAACCACTCGTCAACCAAGACCGAAAGAAGCCTCCGAGAACCCACAACAGGCCTGGTTCTCAACGAGAATGCAGCGGACGACCGCGCGTTCTTGACCTTGGACATACTTTTCTGACCGACGTACTCGAACTTGACTTGAAGAGGCCGCTTAGCCGAATCGAAGCGCGCAGCACCCTGCAATCGTTGCTTGCCGCAACCCCGGTGCTCGGCATTCCCACCGATGACGTCGACGGAACACTGCGTCCTCTTCCTGATGGCGGCGGCACTGCGTTGATCATCTTCGACTCGGTGCCGGGCGGCGCCGGCTACGTCCGCCTGATTCGTGAGGAACTCGCGCAACTCACGGATCAGGCAAGGAAAATCGTCGGCGATTGCGCGTGCGCCCTGAAAGCGAGTTGCTATGGCTGCCTGCGGACCTACCGCAATCAGGCTCATCACGACGAACTGGTTCGCGGTGAAGCATTCAGAGTCCTCGATGCTCTGCTTGCGTACGCGTCATGACTCATTGTCCTTGAAGTTCTTGGCGGCGTGGAGTGGGCGAGAATGCGACCATGGACTCCAAGCCGGGTGGTCGGTTAGACGTACCGGACAGGTGACGGGGGCCCGATGGTTGGTCCGAAGCCACGCACTGAGGGCCAGCGCCGACGAAGTCCGACGCGAGAACAGGGGGCCCGTGCTAACTGCCACGAGGCGATGCATGTCGGTCAGGTGGACATGCTGTTCGCAGCGGACGAGAACCTGTTAGCCGATTTCACGGTAGAAGTTGGCTCAGAATCACGGCAGAACAGCCAGCAATCTCACGACAGCATTGCTGGCAGTGCTTCGGGCGTGCGCGGATTAGCCTGTGGCCGTGCTCTTGGACCGGATCACTGTTGATCCTCACCGCATGGGCGGTCTGCCCTGCATCAGGGATCTGCGGGTGACCGTTGCAACGGTGCTGGGACAGCTTGCCGCTGGCAGGACCCGTGAGGAGTTGCTATCCGACTATCCGTATCTCGAGACGGACGACATCACGGCGGCACTTGAGTTTGCCGCCGCCCGGGTCAGCGAGAGAGAACTCTCCGCTTCCCTGTCTGCGTGAGAATCCTCCTCGACGCCAACCTGTCTCCACGAGTCGCAGGAGCACTCAGGGCTGGCGGCCATGAAACCCTCCATGTCGGCGACGTGGACATGCTTACCGCAGCGGATGAGACCATCCTGGAATGGGCTGCGGAGCATGGGTACGTCGTGGCCACGTCTGATTCGGATTTCGGAGCACTCCTGTTTCGGCGCCGCTCGGTGAGTCCTTCAGTCATCCACTTGCGAGGCGTGTCTCACCAGTCGCCGGATGCGCATGCGGCTCTGCTTGTGGAGAGCCTCCCGGTCTTGGCGGAGGCACTGGAAGCCGGCGCTGTCGTCTCGCTCAGTCCCACGAGGATTCGGGTCCGAGACTTGCCAATCTGGTGAAACTGAGTGGCCGCAGAAGGGCTCTCGGATCAGAAATCGCGGCCGCACCCCCCACGGCGAACTGAACGGAGAATTGCTGCTCCTGCCGGGGTTTCCTCGGTTTCGCCGTCGCTCTGACGACACGTTCATTTCGGTTTCCGCTGGTCAGAATCAAACCTGCGCGGTCCGCGCGCCGAGGGAGATCACGTGCTGGGGCCGTCAAGCATGGGTTCGCCCGGCCTCGACGAGTTGCGCTGGCTGGCACCGGTGCACCCAGGCGACCGTCTCACAATCGTGATCGAGATTCTGGAGCTTCGCCCGAGCCGCTCCAAACCCGACCGCGGCATCATCAAGATGACCCACGCACTCGTCAACCAGGACGGCACCACGGTGGTGCGCTCCATCGCCAACATGATGATCGCCCGCCACCCCGATGCAGCAGGTCGCGAGGTCCCCTAGGCGTACCGGGCAGCAGCCTGGTGTTCCAGCCAGCCCAGCAGGATGGCGACGGCTCGGGGGTCGTGGCGGATGCGGTGATCTGCCCCCGCGATGAGGCGCAGCTCTGCACTGGGATGCTGCTCCGCCAGGTGGCGGGCCTCCTCGTAGGGCACCTGCCGGTCATTGATGCCGTGCAGGATCAGCAGCGGCCGGTCGGTAAGTCGCTGCACTGCGTCCACCGCCCTGTTCTGCTTCAACTCACGGTTCCACGTGCTTGGCGAGCGCGGGAAGTCCTCGGACCTGATGACACCGACATTGCGGCAGTGCGCCAGGAAAGCTTTGGGGTCGCCTGCCCAGTCGTCGAAGTCGGCCCTCGGCGCCATGGCTGCCACGCCGCGCACCCGGGGGTCGCGTGCAGCAGCAAGGATGGCCACCGAGCCTCCGGTCGTGGAGCCCACCAGCCACACACCGCGGCAGCCGTCTTCCAAGACGTGCTCGATCGAGCGCCCGACATCGTCGATCCATCCGAGCAGGGAAAAGTCGCCGTCGGACTCGCCGCAGCCTCGCATGCTGACCGCGAGCACCGTCCAGCCCTGCGCTTCGGCAATGCGCTCCGCGAAGAGCTGGTACGTGCGGTTCGGTATGCCAGGTCGCTGCTTGGAGGGGAACCCATGACACAGCAACACCGCCGGTCCGCTTCCCGTCGAGCGTGACGGCCGAACCATCAACGCCGCAAGATGCGGGCTGCCCTCGATCGTGATCTCGGTGACGGTGGTGCTCACCGCGCTGCGTTTCGACCGGGGCGGCACGACGGCAGCGCTGTAGGGGGGAGCATCGGCGACTCCTAGCCACAGAGCCGCGAAAGGCGATAGCCGCGGTTGCGCGCTTCAGGCAGCTCGTCGGGTCCGAAAGTGGCGTAGGACTGCGCCGTCACGATGTCGGCGACGGCCGCAGCCAGCTGTTCGTCAACGGCGGGATCGTCGGACGCCACTTCCATGTCGTAGACGATCTGGTTGCGCTTGTCGCCGACGAATCGACAGCCGGCGAGCTCCCTCGGGATGTCCATGTTCACATTCTGCCGTCCAGCGGACGCTCCCCTCACCCGAGCCGTGGCCAACGTGGCCCGAACGGGAGAGATTCGGCCCAAGGCTCACCTGCCGTTGGGGGAGACGGCGGCGAGGGCGCCGATCCGGCGCAGGTATTCCAGGTGCGCGTCCACGACGGCGTAGACCTGTTCGAGCGTCACTTCGAGGCCATCGCGACGGGCGGAGCGGTACAGGTCGGCCGCAGACGAACGATCCTCGGTGATCGTCGTGCTCCCGTCACTGGCAGTCCCGTCGGTGTCGCCTGCCGCGACGCCAGCCGACTCAGCGGGACCGAACTGCAGCTGATTGAGATGCTGCCGAAGCAGCGCTTCAAGCTCGTCGGCGTCCAGCGAGGCAGCGATGTCGAACGGCAGCAGATCGGAGACGAACTCCGCTGCCTCGGCGAGACGCCACACCGGCTCCCGTCGCTGGCGGCCAAGCCGCTGCGCCTGCGTGCCGACCACGCCCGCGGCAACGACGAAGCCGATCACCAATGAGATGACGATGACCGTGACGATCACCGATGCCTCCTCGGCCTCAAGCGTGTCATGCGGCGCACCGGCCGCGTTGCGTTCTGTGTTGTCGGGTCTACAGGCCGATGCGCTGCGCCAGGTGCTCCCGGTGGTATGCGGGATCGCCGAAGATCAGCTCGGAGCTCTTCGCTCGCTTGAAGTAGAGGTGCGCAGGGTGCTCCCAGGTGAAGCCGATGCCGCCGTGGATCTGGATGTTCTCCGCGGCACAGTGGAAGTAGGCCTCCGAGCAGTACGCCTTGGCCAGCGATGCCACCGATGGCAGCTCGTCGTTCATCTCTGCGGCGCACCACGCGGCGTAGTACGCAGCCGACTTGGCCGACTCGACCTCGAGCAGCATGTCGGCGCACTTGTGCTTGATGGCCTGGAACGAACCGATCGGACGACCGAACTGCACGCGGTCCTTTGCGTACTGCACCGCCATGTCGAGCACGAATTGCGCACCGCCCACCTGCTCGTTCGCGAGGGCCACAGCGGCCAGGTCGAGCACTCTGTCGATGTAGGCGAAGTTGTCGGTGTCGCACAGATGCTTCCCAGGCGTGTTGTTGAATGAGATCCGGGCCTGCTTGCGGGTCTGGTCCATCGTGGCGAGATTCTCCCGGCTGAGGCCGGCCGCGTCGCCCTCGACGGTGAACAGGTGAATGCCGCCGTTGCAACGGGCCGCCACGATGAACAAGTTCGCTGTGCCGCCGTCGGTCACAAACATCTTCTCGCCAGTGATGGTCGCCGAGTCGCCTGTGTCGGTGGCCTCCGCCTCGACGCCCTCGGCGTCCCAGCGACCACTGGCCTCTGCCAGGGCCAGCGTGGCGATGATGTCGCCGGAGGCAATGCCCGCGAGCAGCTCTTCCTTGGCCTTCTCGTTGCCGGAGTGCAGGATGGCGTTGCCGGCCAGCACCACGGTGGAGAAGTAGGGCGAGCACAGCAGGCTGCGGCCCATCTCTTCCAGCACGATGCCCAGCTCCACGTAGCTGGCGCCCTGCCCGCCGTATTCCTCGGGGATGATCAGCGCCTGCAAGCCGAGCTGTTCGGCCATCTGCGACCAGACGGCAGTGTCGTAGCCGTCGTCGGTCTCCATCAGCTCGCGTACGGCGGTCTCCGGGGACTTCTCCTCAAGGAACGAGCGGACAAAGTTGCGGAGCTCTTCCTGCTCCTCGGTGAATGCGAAGTTCACGGTCGCGCCTCCGGGCCGGGTGCAGCCAGTGCAATTTGATCACCGGTGCAATAGTCAGGCGAAGTTCTATCACCCAGACACAGGAACGGCTCAGTGGGACTCACGCAGACGGCGTGGAACCTGCGGTGCGAGCCGGGCGTTAGCTTTCGTGACGAGCTTCCCGCATACGAGCGGGGCAGATCGCAAGGCTGATCCGAAAGCGAACATGACTCAACAACGGCGCCGGATTCCTCACAGTTCGGGCAATGCGGCCAGCAAGGCGGTACAGCAATGAGCGACGGGTCCAGCCAGACCCCAGACGCGGACACGCCTGAAACGGGCACGGTCGCGTCGACCGCATCGAATGGCGGCGCGGTACGCCGGCTTATCGGGCGGCCCGGTGCTGGTGCCGGCTTGCTGGCCGGCATTGCGGGTGCTGCCGTGGCGTTGGCGTTCGGGGAGCTGATGGACGGGCTGGTCGACACGATCCCGTCGCTGGTGGTCGCCGTCGGCGAGGCGTTAGTGGACTACTCGCCTGACTGGGCCGTGAAGCTGAGCATCGAGTTGTTCGGCGAGAAGGACAAGGCGGTGCTGGCGATCGGCATCGTCGGGGTCTCGCTGTTCATCGGCGGCCTGCTGGGTGCCTGCGCGATGGCGTCGCGCCGACGCTGGGTGCCGTTCGCAGGCTTCGCTGCGTTCGCCGTCATCGGCGGATGGACTGCAGCCCGCAACCCGATGAGCCCGTTCGTCGGCTCGTGGATCGTTGCCGTGATCGCAGCAGCGCTCGGCTACCTCACGCTGAGAATGCTCTTGCGACTTGCCCCAGCCCACAGTCCCCCACACAGCGACGATCAACCGCCGCTCGAACCTGCCGCTGGGGAAGCTCCGGATCCGGCTCCCGATGCCAGCCGACGGGCGTTCCTGCTCGGCGTCGGCGGCGCCGGCGTGGCGGCTGTGGGCCTTGTGGCGCTGGGACGGGGAGTACGCGGCCCCTCAGCGGCAGAGACCGCCCGGGCCAACATCAACCTGAGTCCGTCCGCGCCCCCCACCACCGCCGCCGCCGCGGGTGCCGCGACTGCAGCAGAGACAAGCGCTACGACTGCGGCCCGCCGAGCGGCAGCCGCCGAGGTGGCCGCGCTGGACACGCTCGACGAGGTCGCCGGCATCTCCCGCTACCTGACGCCCAACGACGACTTCTACCGGATCGACACGGCGCTGACGGTGCCGCAGGTCGACCCGGCCAACTGGAAGCTCCGTTTCACCGGAATGGTCGACAACCCCTACGAGCTGACCTTTGACGAGATCTTGGCGATGGACCTGCAAGAACACGTCATCACGCTGTCGTGCGTGTCGAATCGTGTCGGCGGCCGTCTCGTCGGCAACGCCATCTGGACCGGTGTGCCGCTGGTGGACCTGCTCGACCGGGCAGGGGTGCGAGACGGTGCCGACCAGGTCGTCGGTCGCTCGGTGGACGACTGGACCGCCGGATTCCCGACAGGGATCCTGCGCGACGGCCGCAACGCAGTGCTGGCCGTCGGCATGAACGGCGAGCCATTGCCCACCTCCCACGGCTTCCCCGCCCGCCTGGTGGTGGCAGGCCTGTATGGCTACGTGTCGGCCGTGAAGTGGATCGAGGAGATTCACCTCACCACCTGGGATGGCTTCGACGGCTACTGGGTGCCGCGGGGATGGTCCAAGCGGGGGCCCATGAAGACGCAGAGCCGCATCGACGTGCCCGGCAGCGGTGATCGCCCCGTCGCCGGAACCCCAACCGCCATTGCAGGCATCGCCTGGGCGCCGACTCGAGGCATCAGCGCTGTCGAGGTGCGCATCGACGACGGCCCGTGGCAGCAATGCGAGCTGGGCGAGGCGCTGGGTGACGAGAGCTGGGTGCAGTGGCACCTGGCCTGGACGCCCACCGCAGGCACGCACTCGCTGCAAGTTCGGGCCATCGACGGCACCGGCATGACGCAGCCCGAGGGTCCGAAGGACGTCCGGCCCGATGGTGCCGAAGGCTGGCACCGGGTCGCCGTGCGGGTCGACGCAGCCTGAGCAACGCCCTGACGATGCCCTATCGCTGGCGGGCGAGGGACGCACGCCTGCCGCGCTCCTAGGATGCGGACATGGCATTGCACTGGTCCGGCACCGGCATCGAAGTCCACAAGCACGTCGTGCGCCCCATCGAAGGTGACTTGCCCAGTGGCTTCCCCGACGACTTCGACAACAACGTCTTCACCATCCGCTGTACCGAGACCGGCGAGGCGATGCTCATCGACGCCGCGAACGAGCACGAGCGTCTGCTCGAGGTGTGCCAGGCGCTCGGCGTGACCAAGGTTGTCGAGACGCACGGTCATTGGGACCACATACAGGCGGTCCCGGCCATTCGCGACGCGGGCATCGAGGTGGGCATCACCGCTGAAGACTCGTCGATGCTGCCGAGTTACGACTTCATTCTCGAGGACGACTCGGTCATCGAGGTGGGTCGCCTGCGGATACGCACCATCCACAACCCGGGCCACACCGCTGGCTCCATGAGCTTCCATGTGGAGGGCACGCCGCTGCTCTTCACCGGCGACACGCTCTTCCCGGGTGGACCCGGCGCAACGGGATTCGGCGGCGACTTCGATCAGATCGTTCGCAGCATCGAGGATCGGATGTTCTCGGCGTTCGGGGGCGACACGATGGTGCTGCCCGGTCACGGCCTCGACACCACGATCGGCAACGAGTCTCCGCATCTGCAGGAGTGGATCGACCGAGGCTGGTAAGCCGCTGCGTCTAACCCGTCGCCACCCGGCGACTGCGTCTAACCCGTCGCCACCCGGCGACTGCGTCTAACCCGTCGCCACCCGGCGACCGAGCGATCTGAACGCTATGTAGAAGGTCACGATGGCGAGTCCAACGATGGCGGCGGCTCCCTTGAGGATCATGAGCCCGTCCCAGCCCTCGAACAGGATCGCCCGCATCGCCTCCATGAGATAGGTGACAGGGTTCCACGCCGCCACCGTGCGCAGCCAGCCTGACATCAGCTCTCGTGGCAGGAATGACGGCGTCAGGAACGCGAACGGGAAGAAGATCAAGAACGACGAGTTCACCGCGGCCGGATTCCCGGTGCGCAGCGCAACTGTGTAGGGGATGCCGCTGTACGCCACGCTCCAGGCGATAGCGAGCAGCAAGAAGACCAAGAACCCCAAGAAGCCGGTCTCGAACCACACCCCGAAGCCAAGGCCCATCGCGACCACGAACAGGGCCAGTCCGAGCGCCATCACGATGTCAGCCACCATCAGCCCGAACAGCAGCGTGGATCGGCGAATCGGCGTCACGAGCATCCGGTCGAGATAGCCGGACTGAATGTCGATCACGAGCACGCTGGCCCGAGAAATGCCCGTGACGGCAAAGATGATCGCGACGGGAAGCTGGAAAGCCCGGTAGTCGAGGCCGACATTGCTCCCCGAAGGCGCCTGACCCTCCACGAACGACTCCAGAGCGCCGGTATTCACGACAAAGAAGAAGACGGGAATGATCAGCGCCGGGATCATGTACTCGGGTTCGCGAACCACGCTGCGGACAGCCCGCCGGGAGATCGTCGCTATGTCGGTGAGGAAACTGACTCCGTGCGTCAGGTGGCCACCAGCGGCCGCAGCAGTGTCGGTCATGATGCGCGTTCCGCAACGGTGTGCTGGCCGTCCACCTGTGTGCTTGGGGCGACCGAATCGGCCTGCTCCACAGCACCCTCTCCAACAGCCTCCTCGGCTGCTACTGCGCTCTCTGCAGCAGCTTCTTCGGCTGCGGCCATGCGGTAGCCCGTCGCCTGAAGGAACACGTCGTCGAGCGAGGGTGTCCGCACGGTGAGCGCTGTGGGATGCACGTCGGCACCGGCCAGTGCCACAGCAACTGCACCGACCAGGCCGGCACCGTCCGAGGTCGCAATGGTGATGCCGTGGCGACCCGCAGTCACATCGTCAGCCTGAGGCACGGTCTTCGCCGCCTCCGTCGCGCTAGCGATGTCCTCGGGCTCGAGATCCACCACGATCACGTCGGCGCCCACGGCGCGCTTCAGCTCGGTGGGGGTGCCCTGTTGCACGATGCGCCCATCGGCCAGGATCGCCACGCGATCGGCCAGCACATCGGCTTCTTCCAGGTATTGGGTCGTCAGGAAGACCGTCACGCCCAGCTCGTCATTGAGGCGGCGCACCTCGTCCCACACCTGGGTTCGGCTCACAGGGTCGAGGCCCGTTGTGGGCTCGTCCAAGAAGATCACCTCCGGTGCGTGGATCAGCGACGCCGCTAGGTCCAGCCGCCGTTTCATTCCACCGCTGTAGGTGGAGATACGGGCATCGATGGCGTCGCCAATGTCGGCGAGGTCGATAGCTCGCTCAATGGATGCAGCCCGGTCGGCGGGGCGCAGCCCATAGAGCCGGGCCTGCAGGTCAAGGATCTCGCGGCCGGTCTGCTTCTCGTCGAGCGCTGCGTCTTGCATGGCGACGCCGATGCGGATCCGCACCTCACCGGGGCTTCTCGCCACGTCGTAGCCGGCAACCCTGGCGGTGCCCGCCGTCGGGCGCAGCAGCGTGCACAGCATGCGCACGGTCGTGCTCTTGCCAGCGCCGTTCGGACCCAGAAAGCCGAAGATCTCACCTTGGCGGACCAGCAGATCTACGCCGTCGACCGCCCTCACCGAACCGAAGTCGCGGACGAGTCCATGGGCCTCAACGGCCGTTACTGACCCGTCAGACGTCGCCTCAGACACGGGCGGCAGGCTACCGATGCCGATGAGTCCCTTCGTGCGGCTCTTCGCACTGTGAAGCTAGGGCGCGCGTTGTTTGGGACGCTCAGGCGGCCGACTTGCGGCGAAGCATGCCAGTCCGCCGATCAACCTCATAGTCAGCTTCGCGAAGCAGCTTGGTCACCGCTCCAAGGTCGATAGCTGACAGGTCCCAGTCACGTCGGAATCCCTCGCGCACAGCCTCCACGTAGCACTGGCTCGGGCTGAGCTCACCATCACGCGAGGTGATCCCCCGGACGACATCTTCGAGTTCCGCAGACATCGGGACTGCCACCGAAGCCGGTGGAACACCGCTGGTCATCGTCAACATTAGATCGACCGTCGAGACATGCTCGAATCCAGATGCAAGGCCTTTGACTGACCGCTGGCCCTTGTCGAGCGTCGCAATGAGTTCGGGCACGACAACGAGATCGGCTGCAGCAATCGCTCGTTGCAAGAGACGCCAGACACCCCCACTGCTGTTGCCGAAGAGCAGAGTGATATAGCCGTTCGGCTTCAAGACGCGGCGGCACTCGCGTAGCGCCTCCGTCAACATCTCCTCGTACCGATCCGGTGAGCGATACGACCCGGTGTCTGTCCTGTCCACAACCGCTTCTAGTCCCGCATCAGTGAGCTGGTGACCTGGCAGCCACGCCTCTTGGAACAGGCTCATGTCTGAGTAGAAGATGTTCGAGCCGAAGGGCGGATCGGTGAAGACGTAGTCGACAGACTCGTCTTCTAGCGGCAGGGATGTGGCGGAAGCGACGTCGTACCTGACGTCCCCGTTCTCCACTCCGGCGACCAGTCCGCGTTCGCATCTACGTGCCCGTATCCATTCGTCCGACCGGGCAACTGCATCGACCTTTCGGGTGAAGAGGTCGAACACGTTCCACTCGTAGAAGACCGGCGCGATGTAGTAGTTCGCGTTCGCCGCATTCAGGGGTCGTTGACGCGACCACTGGTATCGCTTGCTTGCGCGGGTCAGGATTGCAGTGAACGCAAAGAGAAGCTTGCGGCGGATCGCAGAGTCATCCGTTGCGTCGATCGCGTCGCGCAAAGCTGCAAGTGCGCAGAGATTCCGTGTGCTGTAGAAGGTCGCTGTCGAAGTGAGGCCGTGACGCCCGAGCGCCGATGCCTGGTACATCTGGCGTGTCGGCTCGATTGGAACGTCGGGCCAAGTCAGGTCGGCCTCCTGAGCTACCTCGAGCGGCTCAGACCAGGGTTGTTCGCGCTGTATTGCGGCACAAGAGCATACGACCGAGTCAACGACCGGCTCCTCACCTGTCCTCGATGAACGGCTGCCAACTGTCTCCCCGCAACGGAAGCAGGCCATCGCGGCCTTGTGCCAGTCGGCTTCTCGAAGGGACGCGTAGTAGTTGACGCGGGCATCGCAGCCCCCGCACTCGACCACGCACGACCAGATGGCCTTTGCAGTCTCGGCGCGTCCTCCGCATGCAGAGCACGTCGAGCCGTAGATGTCCCCGACAACCTCGCGCGCTCGTTCAACCGCTTCCGCGCCATGCCGTTGAAGAGATCCTGTGTCGACGAGATTGGCGTAGTTGCTACCAATGTGCCGACCGAGCACCGATACATCGAACAACCGAGCACGTCGGCCTGCCACGAGCGCAGCAACCCCGGTCATGCCGGACCCTGCGAAGGGATCGAGCACGATGTCGCCAGGTGCGGTCATAGCGTCGATGAATGGGACGACCGCCGCCACCGGAACCTTCGTCAAGTACGCGTGCGCCATGTACACCGGATCGGAACGCTTCACGGTGACCGAATCTGGTAGCGAATGAACTGATTCGCTGGCCGGGCCGAAAAGCCCGGCCTGTCCGTTGGAAGCGGCCCTAGCGTTGGCGCGTCGGGTCATATGTCACATCATGCCGGAGGGAGCAGGCGCGGCAGTGGGTTTCAAGGAAGATGCGAAATTTGCTCGCTTCGTCGCGATGGGTGCCGTCGGCGCCGCCGTGGCCGCCGATGTCCTGCGGGAGCGCCACGGCCACCAGCCCATTGAGCTAGAGCGTTATGCGACGGCCAACAAGGTCTGGCAATCCAAGGTGAAGCGCCTCCGCCTGCCCGACCTCGTCTGCACCCAGTGCGGTCTCAGGATCGAAGCTCGCGCCAAGTCCACGTTGGAGATCGTGCTTTCGCACTCGGACACACCGGGACGACGGTGGGACGACGGAGGGATGCGCGATTCCGACTTGTACGCGTTCATGCGCGTCCGGTCGAATCAGGACGAGTTCCCACCAGACGTGGCTGATCCCGTCTGGTTTTCAACCGCGGCACTTCGCGCTCGTGAGACACACGCCATGCGCTCAGGTCGCAAGTCACAGTCGGATGGATCCGAGCTGATGATGAAGTGGAAGAGCTGGTCACCCAAATTCGGAGGCACCTTCGAGTGCGTTGACTCTGATGGCCGGATCGCCGTTCGCAAAGAAACCGGCGAGCGGCGGAGTTACTGGCAGTGGCGTGATTGGCCAAGCGAAGGTCACGTCTACTTGGCGCCGGGCGACAAGTTTGAGCCCGGCGAGCAGATCGTCGCAGGCATCGTCACACCACCCGAGTCGCTCTCGTGTCCGGGGGCCATTTGGGACGTGTCTGCAGCGCTGCAAGACCCGAACGAAGTTGAACGCCTGGCAGCGATGCGTGCAGTCGGTACCCAGCCTCATGCGCAAGTGATCGAGCTCCTCAGAAATGTTGCCCATGACGCTGAGGAGGATTGGCGAATACGGCTCGAAGCCCAAGTTGCACTTGCACGAAGCGACTCAAGAAATTGGGTACCACTGATTGCCGCATCGATGGACGCCAGTGAGGAGCACGAGCGGTCGATGGAGGCCGTGCTCGCGCTTACCGAAGTTGATGCATCAGCGGCTCTTGAGGCCCTATTCGACATCGCGACAAACATTGACCTGCATGAGGATGTGCGCGCCGCGGCTGCATGGGGCGTTGGTCAGGGTGCTGCCGCAAGCCCTGACCGCTTGATACCGGTCATGCTTGACGACAATCCGCTCGTTGCCGTCCACGCCGTTAGCGCGATCGACTCCGTCTCCGACGCGACCAGAACGACCTTGCTGGACTGGTTGGGCAGTGGCGATCAGCGCAAGGCCGCAGCCGCAGCAAATGTCCTTGCCCGTATCCACGACGTTGAGACACTTCTCGATGCGTGCGACGAGGACGAGCCGGCCCGGAGGTGGGCCGTCTACGCACTCGGTGGCATGGATGCATCGGTCGTGCGCTGTCGAGCTGGTACACGACTGACGGATGAACTCCGGTCAGTGCTTGAGCCGATGTGGCTCCGAGAGCTCGATTGGTTGCAGGCAGACGACGATCCGCTCACCGCTCTCGATCTACAGAAGATCAGATTCGACCCGAAGCACCCGACACTCGACGTTGTCATGTCACCAGCACGGAGTGTGAGCGACTAGCCGCCTCGTACGCACTTTTTGCAGACGGGTGGCGCAAGCGCGCACTGTTCGCATGTCGATGTTGCACATGGCGCAGACCGCGAAGGCCACGACGGTGGCGACGGCGAGCACGCCGACGAAGATGAGGTCGGGTGTGCTGACCCCAGTTCGCGATCCAACGAGATTGGCTGGCCCAACACCGCCCGCAACAGCCCACGCGAAGACCTAGCCGCGGTGCATGTGCTTCGCGGCTGATCGAGCTCTCCATATGTGCTCAACGAACCCAGGGCGGATGTTCCTACAACTGGCGCTAGAGCGAAGGGAGCACGTCGATGTGGCGGGTGACGGACTCCCAAGCGTGAGCGAGTTCAAGCACTGAGCGGTCGGCGCGATGGCGGCCTACCAGTTGCAGGCCGACGGGCAGGCCGTCGGTGGTGAAGCCGGCCGGCACTGAGATGGCCGGGTGGGTCGTGACAGTGATGTCGCTGCACGAGCGCATCCAGTCGATGTAGGTTTCGAATTCGACACCTTCGATCTCGGTGGGGTACTCGACCTCGACATCGAACGGCGGCACCTGAGTGGTCGGGCACGCAAGGAACTCGAAGCCGCCATCGGCAGGGGACATGAACGCATCGATGTCGGCGTATAGCTGGGTGTGGCGACGGCAGATGTCGGTGTACTCGCCGATGGACATGGCGAGACCCTGTTCGATGTTCCACGCCACGGTGTGTTTCAGCTGGCCCCGGTACTGCTCCAGCAGCGGCCCGAAGCCGACAGCGAACAGCCACGCCCGCCGGGCCTGGAAGATCTGCGGGGCATCGGACAGGTCCGGCCAGGCCTCGACGACCTCGCAGCCCAAGTCGGTGAGCACATCAGGCACGTTCGCCGTCGCGGCCCGCACCGCAGGATCGATGGGCAGTCCGCCCGCATCGGGCGACCACGCCACCCGCACGCCGCGCAGATCTCGCTCCAGCGAGCCTGCAAAGACCTCCGGCGACTCCTGGTTCGACACCGGCGAGCGGGCATCGGGACCGGCGAGCGCCTGCAGGAAGAACGCCACGTCGGTCACGGTCCGCCCCATCGGGCCTTCGACGGCCAACGGGAACCAAGCGTCCTGCGAGGTGGTTGACGGCACCCGTCCTGGGGATGGCCGGAAGCCCACGATGTTGCAGAACGCGGCAGGGTTGCGCAGCGAGCCACCGAGGTCCGAGCCGTCGCACAGCGGCAGCATCCGGGTAGCCAGTGCAACCGCTGCTCCCCCGCTGGAACCTCCGCATGTCTTGGCAACGTTGTAGGGGTTGCGGGTGATGCCGAACACCGGATTGAACGTGTGCGAGCCGGCGCCGAACTCGGGTGTGTTGGTCTTGCCCACCATGACTGCCCCCGCCTGGTGCTGACGCTCGACCACCAGCGCATCGATGTCCGGCACGAAGTCTGCGAACAGCGGCGAGCCCAACGTGGTGCGAACACCGGCGGTGAGCGCCAGATCCTTGTGCGCCACCGGCAGACCATGCAGCAACCCGAGCGACTCGCCGCGGGCGTGGGCTTCATCGGCCGCAGCCGCCCGCTCGGCGGCCAGTTCGGGCGTGAATGTCACAATCGCATTCACGGCCGGATTGACCCGGCTGATGCGTTCAAGGTGTGCCGCGAGCAATTCTCGCGCCGAGATCTCACCGTTCGCCAGCATCGCCGCCATCTGCGTCGCCGTCAGCCCGCAGATGCCCGCTTCGTCCCCAGAGCGCGTGTCCATCGGGTCATTCGATCACAGGCACCGCCTAGGTTGCAGCCCATGAGCCAGTCATTTACTGCAGGGACCAGCGACGAGAATCGCCGCACGGGCCAAACCGTCGAGCTGCTGCAGACCCTGATCCGCAATGAGTGCGTGAACTACGGCACAACGGAGTCCGGGGGCGAGGTTCGCAACTCCGACACCATTCAGGCCTACCTGGAGGGTGCAGGCCTGGATCTTGAGGTGTTCGATGCGGCGCCGGGCCGACGGTCGCTCGTGACCCGCATCGAAGGCAGCGATCCGAATGCGCCCACTCTGTGCCTGATGGGTCACACCGACGTGGTGCCGGTGAATCCCGACGGCTGGAGCCGGGACCCCTTCGGAGGCGAACTCATCGACGGCGAGGTGTGGGGCCGCGGCGCGGTGGACATGCTGAACCTGACGTCCTCGATGGCGGTGGCATTCCGGCACATGGCCGACACGGGCTACCGACCCAAAGGCGACCTCATCTACTTCGCCTGCGCCGACGAGGAGGCCGGCTCGGCCTACGGGGCTCGCTGGATGGCCGAGAACCACCCCGATGCAATCGGTGCCGACTACGTGCTGACCGAGAACGGCGGTTTGCACTCGGGCTCGCCCGAAGCTCCTTTCATCGGCATGAACGTGGGTGAGAAGGGCGTGGCCTGGCGGCGCCTGCGGGTACGGGGCGTGCCCGGGCACGGCTCACGACCGTTCCGGCAGGAAAACGCCCTCGTCAGGGCAGCCGCAGTGGTGCACCGGATCTCGCAGTACCGCCCGCCGCCGAGGTTCCATGAGCTGTGGCGGGAACAGGTCGACACGCTCGGTGTCGACGACGAGACCCGGGCGATCATGCTGGACGAGGCACTCATCGAGGACTGGCTGGATGCCCATCCCAGCGCGTCGGTGGCAGCGCACCTGTACTCGTGCACCCATACCTCGTTCTCGCCGAACGTCATCGGCGCGCCCACGTTGATGAAAATCAACGTGATCCCCGACCACGTCGACATCGAGGTGGATGTGCGCACGCTGCCGGGTGAGGGCGCAGCGGAGGTGCAGGCGCAACTGGATGAGGCGCTCGGCGACCTGGCAGACGATGTCGAGGTTGAGATCATCATGAACGATCCCGGTTCGGTGAGCCGGGTCGAGACTCCGTTGTGGGATGCGCTGCAGGTGGCGGTGGGGCGGCGGTTCCCGACTGCTCGGCTCACCCCGCAGCTCATCATCGGATTCACCGACTCCCGCGTGTACCGCGACATGGGCGCTGTGGCCTATGGGGCCGGTCTGTTCAGCCCCGATCTGGACGGCGGCGACTATGGCGCCCGCTTCCACGGCAACGACGAGCGCATCGACCTCGAATCACTCGCGCTGACCACTCAATTCTGGCTCGACGTGGTCGACAGCCTCTGGAACTAGCGTCCTTTGGGCAATGGGAGCGAGATCGGGTGTCTGAGGGCGAAGTTGTCAGCAAGGGCGTCGGCGAGCTGGCCTACTGGTCGAAACGCAAGGACGCCGAAGGGAAGCTCGATAACTACTGGTTCGAGCGCTTCTACACCGATCACTTCGGCCTGACCCACGACGACTACCGCGACAAGCGGGTGCTCGACATCGGCTGCGGCCCCCGGGGGTCGCTGGAGTGGGCAACGATGGCCCGCGAACGCGTAGGCGTGGATCCGCTGGCTGACGATTACCTGCAGATGGGAGCTGCCGAACACGCGATGACGTACGTCGCAGCCGGCGCGGAGACAATCCCGTATCCCGATGCCAGCTTCGACATCGTCTGCTCGTTCAACTCGCTCGACCACGTCGACGATCTCGAAGCTGCGATCGCCGAGATGAAGCGTCTCACTGCCCCCGGCGGATTGCTGCTCGTGATCACCGACGTGCACGATCGCCCGACGCCGCAAGAGCCGATCTGCTTCGACTGGGACGTGGTCGAGCACTTCGCGCCCGAATTCGCCATCCAGTCGTTTCGCTGTCTGGAAAAGTTCGGCAACGGCGCGTACCAGAGCGCCGAGCAGAACATCTTGTTCGACCACGCGAACACCGAACGCCGGTACGGGGTGCTGACAGCGCGGTTCATGCGGGTCTCCGATGCCCAACCAGACGCGTCGGCCGAGCCTGAAGCGTCCGAACCAGAACCCGAAGCCCCGGATTCTCCGACGCCGTCGGAACCGACCCTTGGCGAAGCCGCCACGCAGTTGGCGGCTGCAGCCATGCGCACCATCCGATCCAGCTCGGAGCAGATCGTCGAGCGCGTCGAGCGAGCTAGGCGCGACCGGCACAGTTGACGGCGCAGGCGATCGGCGACGCCCGCCATCTCCATCAGGGGCGCTGGTTGGGGCATTTCGGGTCAGCCATACACTGCGTCTGATGGCATTGGGCGACACAGCGGCGGGAGGCTCGGCAGCCGATATGGCGCCGGGAGGCGCGGCAGCCGACATTGCGCCGGACGCTGCGGGGGGCGCACCCCTCTTCGAGATCGACGGCTTGGGTGTCCGAGCTGTCGACGGGCCGCAGATCCTGCGGAGCGTGGATCTGACAGTCAACGCGGGCGAGTGCCACGCCATCATGGGCCCCAACGGGTCGGGTAAGTCGACGCTGGCCACCACGATCTTGGGATCGCCCGAGTACCAGGTCACCGGCGGTGAGATCCGGTATCGAGGCGACGACATCTCCGAATGGGATCCCGATGCCCGCTCCAAGGCCGGCCTGTTCCTGGCCTTCCAGTACCCCCAGCACATCCCCGGCGTGTCGGTGCGCAACTTCCTGCGCCAAGCAGTTTCGGCACGCCGTGGCGAAGACGTGTCGGCCATCGAGATCTATGTCGCCATGGGCGAATGGATGTCACGGCTCGGCATGGACGAGTCGTTCATGGACCGCTACCTCAACGAAGGGTTCAGCGGCGGCGAGCGCAAGCGCAACGAGATCCTGCAGCTGGCCCTGCTGGAGCCCGATGTGGCAGTGCTCGACGAGACCGATTCGGGACTCGACATCGACGCGTTGCGGGTGGTCGCGACTGGTCTGCAGCAGGTTCGCGCCGAGCGGCCGCACATGGGCGTCGTGCTCATCACCCACTACGAGCGCCTGCTCGGCGAGATCGAGCCCGACCATGTGCATGTGCTGGTCGACGGGCGGATCGTGGCCTCGGGCGGTCCTGAACTGGCTGCCGAACTCGAACGCGACGGCTACGAGCCCTTCGAGCAGAAGGCGGCGGCGTGAGCACCGCGGGCGACGTCGCCATCGACGTCCCTATCGACACGACAGTCAAGGCGCAGTTCCCACTGCTCGAACGCAGCGTCCACGGCCATCCGATCGTCTACCTGGACTCTGCCGCGTCGTCGCAGAAGCCGGCGGCCGTGCTCGACGCCATGGACGACTACTACCGCACCGTCAACGCCAACGTCCATCGCGGCGCGTACGAGATCGCAGCGGCGGCAACCGAGCTGATGGAGAATGCCCGCGCTGACGTAGCTCGATTCATTTCGGCACCCAGTGCCGACGAAATCATCTTCACCAAGAACGCCACCGAGGCCATGAACCTGGTGGCCCGTTCATGGGGCGGCTCCAACCTGGGCCCGGCTGATGCGATTGTGCTCACCGAGATGGAGCACCACGCCAACATCGTCCCCTGGCACATCCTGGCCGCCGAGCGGGGTTTCGAGATCCGCTGGATTCCGATTACCGCTGACGGCTGCCTGGACCTGACGGACCTAGACCGCTTGCTCGATGGGGCGCAGCTGCTGTCGGTAACCGCCATGAGCAACGTGTTAGGCACGCTGAATCCCATCCCCCGGCTCGCGGCCGCCGCCCACGACGCAGGCGCGCTGATCAGCGTGGACGCCAGCCAGTACGTACCTCACCTGCCCACCGATGTGGGCGCTCTGGGCGCGGACTTCATGGTGTTCACCGGCCACAAGATGTGCGGCCCGACCGGTGTGGGCGTGCTGTGGGCGCGTTCCGATCTGCTCGAAGACATGCCGCCGTTCCTGGGTGGCGGCGAGATGATCCTTGACGTCACCAAGGAGGGCTTCCGGCCCAACACGGTGCCCCACAAGTTCGAAGCCGGCACCCCGCCTATCGCGGAGATCGTGGGCCTCGGGGCCGCCGTGCGGTACCTGGAAGGGCTCGGCATGGACGCCGTGCGCGCCCACGAAGTCAGCCTCACCGGGTATGCCCTGCGTACGCTCACGGACCGCCATGGCGACGACATCACCGTGCACGGTCCATCGGAGCCGGCCCAGCGCGGCGGCGTGCTGTCGTTCGTGTACCGCGACGTGCATCCCCACGACATCTCCCAAGTGCTCGACCAGAGCGGCGTGTGCGTGCGGGCGGGACACCACTGCGCCAAGCCGCTCATGCGATGCCTCGGCGTCACCGCCACGACGCGGGCATCGCTGTACGTGTACAACGACACTTCCGACGTAGATTCGCTGGCTGAGGCGCTCGACGAAGTCGGCGCACTGTTCGGCCGCTAGCGGCAACAGGACTGGGGCGGAACGAAACCCGATGGCTGGGCTCGAAGACCTGTACCGGGAGATCATCCTCGACCACTACCGGAACCCGCGCAACCGCGGCGAGCTGGAGAGCCCGCCGGCGCACCGCAGCGAGGGATTCAACCCCCTGTGCGGTGACGAGGTCGTGCTGACCTTCGAGATGGATGGCGACACGGTGACCGACTTGCGTGTCGGCGGGCAGGGCTGCTCGATCAGCCAGGCATCGGCATCGATGATGTCCTCCGCGGTTATTGGCAAGTCCGCTAACGAGATCCGTGATCTCACCCGGGCCTTCAAGGCCATGATGTCGATCCACGAGGAAGTCATCGGTGGGGACGGATCCGAGGCCCTCGATCGCGACGGCGGGGCGTCGAACGGCGGAGTGCTCCAACTCGGCGACTTGGAAGCGCTGCGGGGCGTGGTGAAGTTCCCGGTGAGAATCAAATGCGCGACGCTGGGCTGGAACGCGCTCGCCAGCGGCCTCGACGAGACATCCGGGGCGGAGTGAGCCTTCCGGCGGATCGGTCCGCCTGCACACAGCGATAAGGCGGGACCATGACTGAGCAGGCTGATCGCCGCGCTGAACTCGTCGAGCGGGCGCGGCAGGTTGCTCCGAAGCTGGCCGCCCGAGCGGCGGCCGATCCCTGGGCCCGTCAGATTGCCCCCGACGCCATCGACGAGTTGCGGGCCGCCGAGTTGCTCACGATCGGCCAACCGAGCGCCAATGGCGGTCAGGAACTCGACTGGATCACCTACCTCGAAGTGCAAGCGGCGCTAGCCGAGGGCTGCCCTTCGACCGCCTGGCTGGCGTGCGTGGGCAATGCCCACGCCTGGCTCGCAGGGCACTGGCCCAGTGCCTGCCAAGAGGAGATCTACGCCGACGGTCCGGACACCTACGTCGCCGGAGTGCTGACCGATCGTGGCGACACAGTCCCGGTCGACGGAGGCTGGACGCTCAACGGCTTCTGGCCGTTCGGGTCGGGCATCGACCACGCGGGCTGGGTCGTCCTGGGCGGTCACATCCCGTCACCAAACGGCGGCGAGCCCATTTCGGGCATGTTCGTCCTGCCCGCCAAGGACATCGCCTTCCTCGACGACTGGCACGCCAGCGGTCTGCGAGCCACGGGCAGCAGCAGCATCGTGGCCAAGGACGTCTTCGTGCCCGAACACCATTTTGTCCCCGGCGAGGTGCTGGCTTCGGGCGACACCCCGGGCATGGCCCACAACCAGGGTTGGATCCAGCGCAGCGCGCTCATGCCGACTTTGGCGTACGCCCTCACGCCGGTCGCGATCGGTGCCGCCCGGGCATCGCTCGCAGCGTTCGCGGAGGAAGTAGACGGCAAGGTCATCAGCCACGTCGACGTGCTGCAAACCGATTGGCCGCTGACACACCGGCAGTTCGCCGAGTCTCATGCGCTCATCGACCAGGGCGAGCTGCTGCTGCGGCGAGCCGCTGAGCTCATCATGGAGACCGCACGCAACGGGGAGTTCATGGAGCTCGGGCTGCGAGCACGGGTGCGGCTCGACTGCGCGTACGCCGTGCGACGGTGCCTGGAAGCCGTAGAAACGCTCTACCTGGCAACCGGGGGACGCGGCGTGCGCGACACCAACCGCATCGGCCGTTTCCAAGCCGACCTGCAGGCCATCAACATGCACGCGATCACCGCGCTCGACCCAGCGTTGGAAGGTTACGGCCGCATCCTCATGGGCCACCCACCCCGCACCCCCCGCCTCTAGCGATTTGCGGCGCTCAACCGAGCGCGTCAGAGTTCTACGCTGAGGTCGCGCCAGCGCCAGGGCGCGTCCGGAATGAGCAACTCGGGGTCACCCGTCCAGAGCTCGGCGTCATGGGCCACGGCGGTGGCCGCAGCGAACGCGTCTGCATAGGACATTCGATACTCCGACTTGAGCGTCGCCGCCTCGATGACTCGTGAGGCGGTTGGGATCTCAGCCGTCACGTTTCCCAAGAGCCGGGGCAGCACACGATCTGCGAGGGGCGATCCCCAGCGACGCCGAGTCGAGTAGTACACCTCGCCGACGTTGATCCACGACATCACGGCTTCGCTGCCTTCGAGCAACTCGGACATCCGGCGCTCAAGCGATTCCCTGCCCTGCATGAACTGCATGACCGGCCAAGCGTCCAGCACGACCGCCATCAGCCAGAGTGATCGTCGGTCTCGTCATCGGCCAGCGATGTCCCGTACCGGGCCAAGCGAGCTTCCTCACGCTCACGATCGGCTCGCCGTTCTGCGAGCAAGTCCTCGGTCAAGTCGGGTTCGCTCGGCAAGCAGCCGAACAATGAGGAAAGGTCGGTCACGCGGCGCACGCTCACCGCGTCGCCGTCGCACCAGAAGCTCACACGATCACCCGGTCGGATGCCGAGTTGGTCACGGATCTCCTTCGGAATCACGACTTGGCCCTTCGGCCCCACCCGATGAGTCATACTAAACAGTATAACTCACGCCCGAGCGGTCGGCTCCAACAGCGAGCATCGAGGTCCGTCTGACTCATGTAGTGGCAAGGTTCGGATCGTTGTCCAGGGTCAGCACAAAGGCGGCGTGATCGTCATGGCTCAAGAGGTCACCGAGAAGTCGATGCCAGCGCCCGACAGGCACTCTGAGCACCTCGGAGCCAAGGTCGATGATCTCGACACGGCTGCCGTCTTCGGAACTCCAGTGCCGGCGCGTCACGTCGTTCGTTCTACCAGCGGTGGCCGGGTGGGACTCCGGTCATCCATTCGGAGATTCGGCGCGAGGTGCCTGGCGTCGTGCCTGGCGGCAGTTCGCCCGGAGGGAAGAACGCCACTTCGGCAATTTCCGGCGAGACGGACTCTTCAACCCGCCAATCGGTGACGACGAACACGACGATGTGGTCGCTGCGACGCCCATGGCGCGAGGAGTACACGCCGAGCACCTTCCGGGGAGCCTCGGCAACGACAATGCCGGTCTCCTCACGCAGCTCTCTGGCTGCCGCCTCCGAGAGCGTCTCACGTGGCTTCACGCCGCCGCCTGGCAGGAACCAGCCGTCCCTGTAGGTGTGGCGGACCAAGCAGATCCGGCCTTTAGGGTCGACCACGAGTCCGCGCACACCGAGCGTGACCCGAGCCGGCCGCAGGCGCACCCATGCTTCGAAGAGCTGATGCAGCAGGCGGCGCGCGCCGGGCTTCGATTCGATCGTCCCCTCCACCATCTGCGGAGTTGCGGACCGTTCTCCCCTCTTGCGCCGCTTCAGGCGCCTGCGAGCCATCGAACAGCGATCAGCTTGCGCCGCCCGCCAAGCCGTCCATCGCGCGCGCCAGTGCAGCGTCCAGCTCGGTCACGCCGCCACGGTCGTGAGTGTTCAGCGCGACCTCCACCGTGCTGTACACGTTTGACCAGTTGGGGTGATGGTTCATCTTCTCTGCCACTAGGGCCGCAGAAGTCATAAATCCGAACGCCTCCACGAAGTTCCCGAAGCGGAACGTGCGTCGCAATTCGCTGCCCGACACGGCCCACTCCCCCAGATCGGCCGCCAGTCCTGCAAGTTCGTCCTGCGACAACAGCTCTCGTGCCATTGGATCATCCTCCCCATGTTTCCCCTTGCCCAGTCAACACCAACCGGCAGGCACATCGAAAGCGCGCTCTGCCGCTCGCGTCCAGAGGCTGAGCCGATAGGCGAAGCCGTGGCCCGAGCGGCCCGTGAGCCCGTATCGAATCGAAACTGGGAACAAGAGCGGGAAATGACTGGTGCGACAACGGAAAGGTTCACCTGTGCGCGCGGCCTCTCAGCAAGATTCAGCGGCGCTCAGCCCAATTCGTCGAGCGGGTCTGCCCAGGGGTCAGCAAACGGATCGTCGGCGGGTGACGACCGCGCGCCTGCAGCGAGGGAGCTGCCGAGCCCGCCGATGGACACCGCCACGCCAGCCTTTGGTTCGTCGGGCAGGTACGGCGCGTAACCGTCTTCCTCGAGCGCGTCCGCAAGCTCGGGTCCACCAGAGTCGACGATGCGACCATCCACGATCACGTGGACTTCGTCGGGGCGGAGGTACTCGAGGACCCGGGTGAAGTGCGTGATGGCCAGGACTCCCAGGCCGGCCTCGGTGAGCGCCTCGATGCGGTTGGCGCACGCTCGCAGAGCATCGATGTCGAGGCCGCTGTCGATCTCGTCCAGGATGGCGATGCGCGGCTGCAGCACCGCCAGCTGGACCGTTTCGTTCCGCTTCTTCTCGCCGCCTGACATGTCGACGTTCAGCGGCCGCGCCACCAGCTCGGCCTTCAGCCCGACTGCTGCAGCTTCGGCTTCGAGCAATTCCCGGGTCCGCTCCAGCTGTTCGGCACCCGAGCTGTCGTAGCCGGCCCGCAATGCAAGAGCCTCGGCCAGCGCCTGGGCTGCCGAGACACCTGGCACCTCGGTCGGATGCTGCATCGCCAGGAACAGCCCGGCTTGCGCTCGCTCCCAGGGAGCCAGGCTCAAGACGTCGACTCCGTCAAAGGTGACCGAACCGGCGGTGACCTCGTAGCCGGGTCGGCCCATCACCACGTGCGCGAGCGTGCTCTTGCCCGAGCCGTTGGGGCCCATGACTGCGTGCACCCGTCCCGAGGACACTTCGAGATCGACGCCTCGGAGGATCTCCTGACCGCCCGCGGACGCACACAGCCCTTCGATGCGCAGCGTGTGGGTGGAATTGGCGCTCATGGCAGCACCACCGCTACGCCTTCGCCTTGAGTGCGTATCTCGTAGACCGGCACGGGCTGGGTGGCGGGGAAGCAATTCGGCCGCCCGGTGCGCAGGTCGAAGCTCGACGAGTGCTGAGGGCACTCCAGCGCGCATTCTTCGGGCCAGACCCAGCCGTCGGCCAACGAGTAGTTCTGGTGGGTGCATCGATCGCCGATGGCATAGAAGTCGTCGCCGATGCGAGCGAGCGCGATGCGATGACCGTCGACATCGAAGCGTCGGGCTTCGCCGTCAGGCACATCATCTTGCTGGCACAGCACCACGGTGCGGACCTCGACTGCTTCGCTCATGACGCCCCTGCCGGGGATACCAGTTCATCGATGCGCCGGCGCACCGACGCAGAGATCTGCTGTGACGGCAGCGCGTCGAGGACCTCGTCGAAGAAGCCCCGCACCACGAGTGCCTCGGCCACGTCGGTCGGCACGCCACGGCTCTCGAGGTAGAAGCGCTGGTCAGCGTCGACGGGACCGGTCGAGGAGGCGTGGCTGCACTGCACGTCGTTGTTCTCGATCTCGAGGTTCGGCACCGACTCGGCCCACGCATGCGGCGACAGCTTCAGATTCCGGTTGGTCTGCTCAGCCACGACATGGAAGGCATCGGCCTCGATACGGATCAGCCCGGTGTAGACCACCCGGGCGTGGTCGTCGACCGCCCCCTTGAACAACAGGTCAGAGGTGGTGTGGGGTGCCACGTGGGTCTGGAAAGTGCGGAAGTCGAGCGTGGAAGTACCACGGCCGAAATACACAGCGTCGATCTCGCTGTGGCCGCCACGACCCGTCATGTCCGTGCCGATGCGGGCACGGGCATACGCGCCGCCCATCGCCACGTGCCCAATCCGCAGGTTGGCATCCCGGCCCACGTCCGAGCAGTGGTTGACGAGCTGCCACGCGGCAGCGCCGAGTTCCTGCACGGTGAGGTGGCCGAGGTGCGCACCGTCGCCGAGGCTCAGCTCGGTGAGTGGGCAGATGAGTGCAGGCGCGTCACCGCCGGTGTGGTGCTCGATAACGGTGGCCTGGCTTGTGCGTCCGGCCACCACGACGAGTCGGGGGAACCAGGCCAGTCCGTCCGCATCGGTGTGAACGTGGACGACGACGGGTGCAGCGATCACTGCCCCCGGCTCGATCCTGATCGCGACCGGCGCTGCGGACAGCGCCAGGTTCCAATCGCCGAACACATCGGGACCCTCAGGAGCCACGATTCCGATCAGATCCTCGGCGCCGTCATCGAGTGTCATCACGCTGATGCCGTCTGCCTGAACAGACACATCCACGATCGCCCCATTTGTGACGCGGATCACTGCGGCGGCATCGTCATCGACGCCCGCGACCAGACCCTCCGGGCCTGCGGAACCGCCGGGCGTTCCGAAGGCGTACCGATCAGCGTCGAGATCGTCGATTGGGGTGTAGCGCCAGACCTCTTCGGTGAACGACGGCAAGCCAAGTGCGGCCGCCCGGTCTGCAGCGACGCGGCGCCGCTTGGTCAACGCGTCGGAGCCGTCAAGCGCGTCGACCAGATTGGGCGTGAACACTGTTCGGAGGCTATCGGCGTGTCGGCGACGGGCTCAGTTGCCCCGGCGACGCTTCTTGCGCTGTTTCTTGCCGCTGCGACCTCGCATTTTGGCCCGGAGTCCCTTGGTTCGAGCATGCTCGGCGGCGACCTCTTCAAAGATGCGCGGACCTGCCGTATTCACAATGTCTTCGGCCTCATCCAGCAGCGCCGCAATGGAGTCGTCCACGCCGATGCTTTCGGGTTCCTTCGCGAAATTCTGAACGCCCAGAGAACCGTGCTGCCAGCCGACATCGAGGCGCCGGGGCGAATAGGAGGGACAATCCTCCGGGCAGCGCCACGGGGCCTCCGGCGCAAGGTCGAGATTGCACTTGCGCACCGTGTCGCCGTTCGGATACGTCCGGCTCTCGTAATGTTGGCAGTTCGTCCGCATCGGCATGGCAGCTGCGTCCCTCAGCGCTGTGCAATCGTGTCGGCGAGCGCAATGGCCCGCCGGGCCTCGTCCACGTGAAGATTCTCGACCATCTTGCCGTCCACAGTTACCACCCCACGACCTTCCGTGACCGCCGCTTCGAACGCTTCGATAACCCGGCGGTGGAAGTCCAGCTCGTCGAGGCTGGGTGAGAAGGCTTCATTGCACGGCTCGACCTGGGTGGGATGGATGAGCGTCTTGCCGTCGAAACCGAGGTTTGCTCCCTGCCGGCAGACCGCGGCGAATCCACTGGCATCGCGGATGTCGTTGTAGACGCCATCGAGAGCGCCCACGCCTGCCTCGCGGGCAGCCACCAGGCAGGTGGCCAAGTGCGGCACCAGCGCGGCACGATCAGGCGTGATGGTGGCCCGCAATTCCTTGGCCATGTCGTTGGTGCCCATCACTACGGCATCGGTTCGCTCGAATCCGGCGATCTCGCGGGCGTTGGCAATGCCCGCCGGAGTCTCGATCATGGCCCAGATGCGAGTGGAATCGGGCGCACCCGCTGCCTCCAGCAGGCCGGCCACCGCTGCCAGATCGGCGGCGCCTGACACCTTGGGGATGACCACCGCGGACGGCGCGGCGGCACCGACGGCAGCGACGTCATCACGCCCCCACGGAGTGTCGAGCCCGTTGCAGCGAATCGCCAGCTCCCGGTAGCCGTACTCGCCCGAAGACGCTGCAGCGCATGCGCCCTCGCGGGCGGTCTCCTTCGCATCGGGCGCCACCGCACCTTCGAGATCGAAGATGAGCGCGTCGGCGTCGATGCTGCGGGCCTTCTCCAGTGCCCGAGCGTTCGCCGCCGGCATGTACAGGACCGACCGTCGCGGGCGGGCGTAGGCAGTGCCGGAACTCATGGGAGATCTCAGGCGGTCTCGAGGCCGTAGGCCGTCGCCAGATCGGGATCGGCTGCCGCCAGATCACGAGCCAGTTGCAGCACCACCCGGCACTGCTTGACCGTGGCGTCGTCCTGCATCTTGCCGTCGATCATGACCGCACCCGTGCCGTCGCCCATCTCGGTCACCACCCGCTGCGCCCACGCCACCTCAGCGGGCTCAGGGCTGAACACCCGCTTTGCAATGTTGATCTGGCTGGGGTGCAGGCTCCACGCACCCACGCAGCCCAGCAGGTAGGCGTTGCGGAACTGGTCTTCGCAGCCGATCGGATCGGCGATGTCGCCGAACGGTCCGTAGTAGGGAAGGATCCCGGCGGTGCCGCAGGCATCCACCATGCGGGCCAGGGTGTAGTGCCACAGGTCTTGCTGGAACGACGTCCGAGCGTCGTCGTCAACCTCGGGCACCGGATCGGTGCGCACGAGGTAGCCCGGATGGCCGCCGCCGACCCGGGTCGTCTTCATGCGTCTGTCGGCAGCGAGGTCCGCTGGCCCGAGCGACAGGCCCTGCATGCGGGGGCTCGCCAGGCAGATCGACTCCACGTTGGCCACCCCCCGGGCTGTCTCCAAGATCGCGTGCACCAGCAGCGGCCGTTCGAGCCCCACACGGGCCTCAAGCTGCGCCAGCAACCGATCCACGTAGTGGATGTCGGAGGCGCCTTCCACCTTGGGGACCATGATCACGTCGAGCTTGTCGCCGATCTCGTGACACAGCGCCCAGACGTCGTCGAGAAACCACGGCGAGTCGAGGCTGTTCACGCGGGTCCACAGCTGCGCGTGACCCGGTTCCCACGCCTTGCCCACCTCGATCAGTCCGGCCCGGGCAGCGTCCTTGTTGTCAGCAGACACGGCGTCTTCGAGGTTGCCGAGCAACACGTCGACGGTTGGTGCGATGGCGGGCACTTTGGCCCGCATCCGTTCATTCGACGGATCGAAGAAGTGGATCATGCGCGAGGGCCGGAACGGAACCTCGCGCAGCGGTTGGGGCGCCCCGAGCGCCAGCGGGGCAAAGAAGTCTTTTGGGCTGCGCATCAGCCGATCGATCCCTCCATCTGAAGCTCGATCAGCCGGCTCCACTCGACGGCGTACTCCATCGGCAAGGTGCGCGTCACCGGCTCGATGAAGCCGTTCACGACCATGCCCATTGCCTGTTCTGCCGACAGGCCGCGGCTCATCAGGTAGAAGAGCTGCTCGTCGGCGACCTTGGACACCGTGGCCTCGTGGCCGATCTCGGCATCGCGTGAGCCGATCTCTTGGTACGGGTAGGTGTCCGATCGGCTGTCCTGGTCGAGCAGCAGGGCATCGCACTGCACGTGGCTGCGGCAGCCGCTCATGCCCTCTTCGACCCGCACCAGCCCGCGGTAGGTGGTGCGCCCGCCGTCCTTGGAGATGGACTTCGAGACGATCTTCGAGGTGGTCTCGGGCGCGGCATGCACCATCTTGGCTCCGGCGTCCTGGTGCTGGCCGGCGCCGGCGTAGGCAACCGAGAGCACCTCGCCCGAGGCCTTGGGCCCCATCAGGTACACGGCCGGGTACTTCATGGTGAGGCGCGAGCCGATGTTGCCGTCGATCCACTCGACGTGGGCCTCGTCGTAGGCGGCCGCCCGCTTGGTGACCAGGTTGAACACGTTGTTCGACCAGTTCTGGATGGTGGTGTAGGTGATACGTGCGCCCGGCAGCGCCACCAACTCGACGACGGCTGAATGCAGCGAGTCGGTCGTGTACACCGGGGCCGAGCAGCCCTCGATGTAGTGCACCGTGGCACCTTCGTCGGCGATGATCAGCGTCCGCTCGAACTGGCCCATGTTCTCGGCGTTGATACGGAAGTACGCCTGCAGCGGCATCTCCACCTCGACGCCGGGCGGCACATAGATGAACGACCCGCCGGACCACACAGCCGAGTTCAACGCTGAGAACTTGTTGTCACCCGGCGGGATCAGCTTGCCGAAATAACGCTGCACGATCTCGGGGTATTCCTTGACGGCGGAGTCCATGTCGCTGAACAGCACGCCCTGGGCTTCGAGGTCCTCGCGGTTGCGGTGGTAGACGACCTCAGACTCGTACTGCGCCGTGACGCCGGCGAGGTACTTGCGCTCGGCCTCGGGGATACCCAGCTTCTCGTAGGTGTCCTTGACCGAGTCGGGCAGCTCTTCCCAGGCATCGACCTGACCCTCGGTGGGCTTGATGTAGTAGTAGATGTCGTCGAAGTAGATCTGCGACATGTCCCCGCCCCAGTTGGGCATGGGCTTGCGCTGGAAGATCTTGTAGGAACGCAAGCGGAAGTCCAGCATCCACTGGGGCTCTTTCTTGAGCGCGGACATCTCGCGGATGATCTCTTCGTTCAAACCCTTGCGCGGCTTGAAGACGTAGTCTTCCTCGTCGCTCCACCCCAGCTTGTACTTGCCGAGGTCGATTCCGACGGCAGCTTCGGCGGTGTCGGTCATAAGTTCAGCCTAACGCCGCTCGCCGCCGGGTCCGAGTGCACCGGTCGGCGGCAAGACCTCAGCTCAGCAGAGCGGGGGCGAGGCGGCGCCAGCCGTCGAATGCAGCCTCAGGATTTGGGGCCAGAACCTGCACGCAGACGTGATCTGCGCCGGCATCGAAGTGGGCATCCACACGGGCCTTGACGTCTTGCTCGGTGCCCCAGACCACGATGGCATCGACCAGCTTGTCTGACGGTCCCCCGTAGGGGCCGCCGTTGATGTCGGCCTGGGTGAAACCCAGCCGCAGCAGGTTGTTGGCGTAGTTCGGCAAGCCCAAGTAGATGGCCATGTTCTTGCGGGCCAAGGTCCGGGCCGACTCGGCGTTGGTGTCCAGAATCGCCATCTGCTCGGGATAGAGCGCTGCTTCGGGACCCATGGTCTCGCGAGCCACCGCGGTGTGCTCGGGCGGCACGAAGTAGGGGTGGGCGCCGGCGGTTGCCGTGGCTGAGAGCTCCAGCATCTTCGGGCCGAGGGCCGCCAGCACGATCTCGGGCAAGTCTTGAGGGCCGTGGGCCATGAAGCGGGCCTTGTTCATGCGCTCGAGGTACTCGCGCATGTAGCTCAGCGGCCGGGAGTAGTCGTGCTTGCGGATGTACTCCACCAGGTGGTGGTGGCTGACGCCGAGGCCCAGCAGGAAGCGCCCTGGGAAGGCCTCGTCGATGGTGCGCAGCGTGTTCGCCATCGTCATGGGGTCACGGGCGTAGATGTTGGCAATGCCGGTGGCGATCTTGATGGTGCTGGTGCCCTCCAGCAGGCGGGCGGCCGCTACGAAGGGATCACGCCCGACCGCCTCGGGGACCCAGAACGCGCCGTAGCCAAGTTCCTCCGCTTCGGCGACAAATTCCACACCTTGCGCGGACGGCAACGCGTCGAGCACCCCCGTCCAGATGCCGATACGTCCCAAGTCGATGCTTCCCATGCTCATGGACTGCGACGCTACTGCCGCGCCATGCCGCGCGTTCTGGTCGTGAGCAGGTCGGCGGTCAATCCCAGCAGACGGGATACCGTGTCAAAGTGGAGCGCGACGGGGGCGGACAAGCGTGATCAACACCGTGGCGGAACAAGCCGACGAGGTTGAGCGCCTGTGCAAACGCTTCAACGTTCAGCGTCTCGAGCTGTTCGGATCGGCCGCCCAGGGGACATTCGACCCCAGCCGCAGCGATCTGGATTTCATCGTCGATTTTCGGCCTGCCGCCTTGGACAACTATGCCGACACGTACTTCGGACTTCTGGAGGCCCTTGAAGACCTCTTCGGAAGGGCAGTCGACTTGGTAGTCCACTCAACGATCAAGAACCCCTACTTCCTCAAGGCAATCGAGGAGACCAGGACCGCCGTATATGAGGCTTGAGAGCCGCAAGTACCTCGACGACATACGGCGGGCCACGCAATCGCTCATGGAATTCACCAGCGGCAAGTCCCTCGCCGACTATCTCGCCGATGCCATGTTGCGCTCCGCGGTCGAGCGACAGTTCGAGATCATCGGCGAAGCAATGACACGGCTTGCGCGGAGCGACGATTCGGCTGCTGCTCGCATCACCGCACACAGGCGCATCATCGCATTCCGCAATGTGCTGATCCACCAGTACACCGATGTCGACGACCGCCTCGTTTGGGACGTCGCGGAAAAGAGCCTGCCGACCCTCGCCCAAGAGGTCGAAACGCTGTTGAGCGAGGAATAACGCAGCCGGTCGCTGGATCAGTCGATGCGGTGGAGTTCGCCCATGTAGCGGACCCGGCGGTCGAGGTAGTTCTGCACGCCCGGCAGGATCAGCGAAGCGGTGTCGGGGTGCTCGCGGATCTTGGCTGGCGTTCCAACCGCGATGGCGCCCGGCGGGACCTTCATGCCGCCCGGCACGACGGCCCCGGCGCCCACCAGCGCCCGCTCGCCGATCTCGGCATCGTGCAGCACGATCGCCCCGGTGCCGATCAGCGCCTCGTCATGCACTACGCCACCCTCGATGTGCGCCAAGTGTCCGATCGTGCAGCGCTCCCCCACCGTCGTGGACCACTCCTCGGTGACGTGCAGCACGGCGTTGTCCTGCACCGAGGTGCCAGCGCCCACGACGATGTCGTTGTCGTCGCCGCGCAGCACCGCACCCGACCAGATCGAGGCCTCGGGGCCAATCGTGACTCTACCGATAATGATCGCCTCAGGCATCACGAAGGCGTCAGGGTGAATGTCGGGCACGTAGTCGCCAAGCGCGTAGATAGGCACGGTGCAACGCTAGGTGCAGCGATGGCTGCGCACCACCCGCCCCGAACGACGGCGCGAGCGCTATGCCCGGTACGGTGCGCACTCCATGGCGCAGCCTCCTGTGGCACCAAAGCGGCCGCACGTCCGGCGAGTGCACGGCACCGATACCGACGATCTGTGGCACTGGCTGGCAGACCGCGACGACCCGATGGTGCGGGAGTACCTGGAAGCCGAGAACGTCTATACAGCGGCAGCCACCGAGCACCTGGCCGATCTGCGCGAGGCCCTCTTCGAAGAGATCAAGTCGCGGATCAAAGAGACCCACCAGTCGCTGCCGACGCCGAAGGACCAGTGGGAGTACCGGGCTCGCACTGTCTCAGGTCTCCAGTACGGCATCCACGTTCGGCGGCCCAGAGGCGGGAATGACGAGCAGGAAACCGTGCTGCTCGACGAGAACGAGCTGGCCGACGGGCACGACTACTTCGCTGTCGGCGATCTGGCAGTCAGCCCCGATCATCGGCTGCTCGCCTACACCACCGACACCGACGGCGACGAGAAGTACTCGCTGACGGTCTTCGAGATCGCCAGCGGTCGCGTTCTCGATGCGCCCGGTATGCCCACAGAGGGCTGCGGGCTGGCAGACCTCAGCTACGGCTTGATCTGGGCGAACGACAACTCGACCATGTTCGTCGTGCGCACCGACGACGCCCAGCGTCCGAACCGTGTGATCCGCCACGTCGTCGGCACCGACCCGGCCGATGATGTCGAGATCTACCGGGAGGACGACGAGCGGTTCTGGGTCGGTGTCGGAGCCTCCCGCAGCGAGCGGTACATCGGGATCGGGTGCGAGTCGAAGACCACCTCCGAGCATCGTCTGCTCGACGCCGACGATCCGACTTCGGGGCTGCTGCTTGTGCAGGCGCGCTGCCACGGCGTCGAATACGGCGTCGACCACCAGGGCGATCGCCTGCTCATCGTCACCAATGACGGCGCCGAAGACTTCCGACTCATGGAAGCGCCGCTTCCGACTGGAGACGGGACCGACTCACGTCTGTGGCGGGAGCTCATCGGTGCTCGGCCTGGGGTCCGCCTCGACGGCGTGGACTGCTTCGCCGACTTCGCTGTCGTCCACGAGCGCAAAGACGGACTGGTGTCGATGCACGTCCACGACACCCGCTCCGCAGGCGACGGGTCCCCGCTGGGCCCGGGGTTCGAGATCGAGATGCCCGAACCCGTCTACGAGGCAGGTGGCGGCTCGAACGCCGAGTACCAGACCAAGCGGTACCGCTTCGGCTACACGTCGATGGTGACGCCTCCGTCGATCTTCGAACTGGACCTCGACAACCATGAGCGAGAACTGCTGGATCAGCTCCCGGTGCTGGGCGACGTCGACCTGACGGCGTACCAGACCGAGCGCATCAGGACGACAGCTCCCGACGGCACCGAAGTCCCCATCAGCGTGGTGTGGAAGCCGAGCGCCATCGGTTGGCCTGCGCCGTGCCTGTTGTACGGCTATGGCGCGTACGAAATGCCGATGCCGGCGTCGTTCTCGACGGCGCGGTTGTCGCTGCTCGACCGGGGAGTTCTATTCGCGATCGCCCATGTTCGCGGCGGCGGCGAGCTCGGCCGCCCCTGGTACGAAGGCGGCAAGCTGGCCAAGAAGTCGAACACGTTCGATGATTTTGCTGCGTGCGCTGAGCATCTCGCAGCAGCCAATTGGGCCGACCCCGCACGGATCGCTGCCCGGGGAGGCAGCGCTGGCGGATTGCTGATGGGTGCCATGGTGAACCGCCGGCCGGAGTTGTTCTGCGGCGTGGTTGCCGAAGTGCCGTTCGTGGACGTGCTGAACACGATGCTCGACCCCGACATCCCGCTCACGGTCACCGAGTACGACGAGTGGGGCGACCCCGCCGAGCCGGCGGCGTTCGAGACGATTCGCTCGTACGCGCCCTACGAGAACGTGGAAGCCGTCGACCATCCGGCGCTGCTGGTGACCGCTGGGCTCAACGACCCGCGGGTCCAGTACTGGGAGCCTGCCAAGTGGATCGCCAAGCTCCGCGACACGACGACGTCGACCAAGCCGATCCTGCTGCGCACCGAGATGGGCGCCGGCCACGGCGGCCCGTCAGGTCGCTACAACGCCTGGCGTGACGAGGCGTTCATTCTGGCCTTCATCTGCGACGTGCTCGACGTGGCGTAGGCGGAGCTACGGGCAACGCAGATAGGTCACGGCTTGGCGGAGCAGAGGTCGCGGATTCTCTGCGCAAGTTTGCTGCCTGCAGCGGCATTTCTGCACAAAGTCCGACGCCAACCATCTCGCTGCGCAAAATTGCTGCCGGTATGCGCGGCTTCTAAGCGAGGGCCACGACGGCGAGCGCGGCGAGCACGCCGTTTCGCAACAGCGAGCCGGCGCCCACCGGCTTCGCAGACCAGCGACCGAAGCAGGCGCACACGGGTCGGTCGTCAAGCGGACGCCTCAGCACCCGCGCCAACGCCGCGCTGAAGGCCGCCAACAACGCCAGCGCCAGCCACGCGGGCCACGGCTCGGCCAGCCCTGCCGCCAAGCCCGCTCCCAACACGATCTCAATTGGAGCGATGAGCGACACCGACCAGCGGGGCGCACCCATCGCTCGGGCGGCGCCAGGCCACGAAGGATCACGCAGCTTCAGCGCCCCCGACGCCAGGAACAGCACGCCCAGCGCTACCCGGGCGACGGTGCCGATCACCTGGTCGCCCGATCACCGGGCCACGCCGCCCCGCCGTCAGGCAAAGGTGCCGTAGCCACCCTTCCAGAAGAGCAGGGGGTCCTTGGCGTCGAGCACATCGAGCTCCACGACACGTCCCACCACGATGTCGTGGTCCCCCCCGTCGTAGACCGCCTCGATGGTGCAGTCGATGTAGGCGATCGAGCCGTCGATAATCGGTGCGCCTGTCGGTCCCGGCCGCCACTCCACGTCGACGAACTTGTCGTCGGCCCGGCTGGCCATGACGCCGCAGGTGGCCATCTGGTCCTGGGCCATGATGTTCACGCAGAACGAGCCAGCCGCCCGGATGTCGGCCCATGACGTCGAGTCCTTGGTGGGCAGGAATGCCACGAGCGGCGGATCCAGCGACACCGACGTGAACGAGCCGATGGCCATGCCGACGGGACGGCCCTCGTTGTCGGCGGTCACGGCGGTCACACCGGTCGGGAAGTGCCCAAGCACGCTGCGGAAGAGCCCGGAATCGATGGTCGGCTGGTCGCTCGCGTCAGTCACGGCTGCAACCCTAGACACGCCATCGGTGCCGTTTCCCCGTCTCGATGGTGCCCGCAGCACCCGGTCGGCCCCATACAGCCCTATGTAGCCTCCGGCCATGACTTCGAGCGCTGACGGGAACACGGCCAACACGGCGGCGGCGGACTTGCCACACGATGGCCTAGTGGCCGTGGTGAAGTGGGACTGCCCGACGTGCGAGCTGGTCGCGCCGGTGCTTGCAGACATCGAAGCCCGGGGTTCGCTGACCGTGTTCACCCAGGACGATCCTGCCTTCCCCGAGGCTGTCGCAGCCAAGGTGCACGACGCCGATCTCGGGTTCTCATGGCATCACGACATCGAGACCGTCCCGACGCTGATGCGCTTCGCCGACGGCGACGAGGCCGGTCGAATTGTCGGCTGGATGCGATCCGAGTGGGAGTCGTTCACCGGCCTCGACAGCTTGGGCGAAGGGCTGCCCGAATTTCACCCCGGATGCGGCTCGCTGTCGGTGGATCCAGCCCATGCTGACGCTCTCGAAGCACGATTCGGCAGCTCGGGCCTGAGCGCTCGCCGCGTCGAGTTCGGCAGCCAGGAAGACATCCACGAGGCGATGTTCGATCGGGGCTGGTCGGACGGCCTGCCGCTGGTGCCCCCGACTGCCGAACGGGTTGCAGCGATGCTCGCGGGGACATCACGTGCTCCCGACGACCTGGTCGCCAACGTCGCACCGGATCTCGCCGACTGCACAGTCGAAAAGGCTGCCGTCAACGCAGTCATGGCTGGCTGCCGACCTGAGCACTTCCCGGTTGTGCTCGCAGCGCTGACTGCTGTCTGCAACGACACGTTCAACATGCACGGAATGCTGGCCACCACCATGCCGGTAGGGCCTGTGTTCATCGTCAACGGCCCCATTGCGCGCCAGATCGGCATGAACAGCGGCATCAACGTCTTCGGTCAGGGCAACCGGGCCAACAGCACCATCGGCCGGGCGGTGCAGCTGATCGTGCGAAACGTCGGCGGGGGCCGGCCCGGCGAGGTTGACCGGGCAGCGCTGGGCCAACCCGGCAAGGTGGGCTTCTGCTTCGCTGAAATCGAAGGCGGCATCGAGACTGCGCCCGGCTCCGGCGACGGCGATGCCGGCACCGGCTGGGATCCGCTGTGCACAGACTTCGGCTTCGAAACCGGAGCGAACACGGTGACGGCCTTCCCCGGCGAAGCGCCCCGCTCAGTCGTCGACCAGATGTCACGCGATCCCGAATCGCTGGCGCGCACGATGGCGGCCGCGCTGAATGCGATCCACCACCCCAAGCTCGTGCTGGGCTTCGATGCAATCCTGGCGGTGGCACCCGACCACTCCCGTGTCTTCATCGACAGCGGCTGGTCCCGCCAGCAGACGGCCCTGCGCATCAACGAGCTGACGACCCGTCCCGGCGCCGAATTGGTGCGCGGCGCGGGCGGCATCGCCGAGGGAGTCCCCGAGTTCCTGGCCGAGACGGACCTCTCCAAGTTCCGTGAGGGAGGCCTGCACCTCGTGCACTGCGGTGGCGGTGCTGGCCTGTTCTCGGCGGTCATCGGCGGTTGGGTGAACGGCGATGTGGGATCCCAACCCGTGTGTGTCGAGATCGATCCGTGGCGCTAGCAACGCCACTCGTCCCCGGGGAAGTTCGGGCCCTGGGCTACCCGCTCTTGTTCGCTACGCTCACGGACCGCTCAGGCCCTGCGCTACCCGCTCTTGTTCGCTACGCTCACGGACCGCTCAGGCCCTGGGCTACCCGCTCTTGTTCGCTACGCTCACGGACCGCTCAGGCCCTGGGCGACTACAGTCGATCGGGACGTGCCCACCGGATCCACACAGGGGAGACCACATGAGCACTGTCGTTTTGGACCCCACCAACGAGGCGGCACCTGCGCACCGTGAACGCGTGGCGCGGCCCGGCTCGCTGGATGGCCTCACCGTCGGCCTGCTGGACATCAGCAAGCCACGCGGCGACCGGTTTCTGAACCGGCTGGAGGAACGGCTGACCGAGCGTGGCCTGCGGGTCGAGCGCTACTCCAAGCCCACGTTCACCAAGCCGGCGCCGGTCGACCTGCGCCACGAGATCGCCACCCAGTGCGACGTGGTGATCGAAGCGCTAGCCGATTGAGGCAGCTGCACGTCGTGCAGTGTGCACGACATCGCTGATCTGGAACGCCGCGGCATTCCGTCCGTCTTCGTCGCCACCGTCCAATTCGTCGACGGTGCCGAGGTGCAGGGCAAGGCCCTCGGCTTCGACCCTGCTGCGGTGTGGGTGGAGCATCCCATCCAGGACCGCACCGACGACGAGATGGTCGCCATCGCCGACAAGGCCTTCGACGAGCTCATCGAGCAACTTGTCGCTTCGTGAGCGACAAGCCCGACAAGCACAGCGTGGCGGCATAGTCATCCCAGCCGGAGCTGTTCGCCGTCTGCGGTGATCAAGCCTTCGGCGATCAATTCATCAACGAGCCGTTGCGCACGGGCTTTGTCGCGTTCGAGACGCATCGCAACCGGTCCCTGCGCGCGGGCGACTTCGCGCTCTGACAGCGCAGCGAGCAAGCGTCCCCGGGCCTGCCGGTCGCTGCCCTCGTACGGCGCCTGGCGAGTGCTGACACCAGCACTGCGATCAGCCGGGTCAGGCCCGTTTGAACCCGCCCATGCGCACCACTTCCGTACCGGGCAGTCGCCGCAGCGTGGCGTTCGCTTGGTGCAGATCCGGTTGCCCAAATCCATCATCACCTGGTTCCACGACCAGCCCTCGCCCGCCGGCACCAGCTCGTCGGCCATCTGCTGCGCCTGGGTTGGGCTGAGCCGTTGACCCGCCCAGCGGGCGAGGATGCGACCCACGTTCGTGTCGACGACTCCGGTGTCGATGCCGAAGGCAAATGCCTGCACGGCCCGGGCCGTGTAGGGGCCGACACCGGGCAGAGCCAGCAAGTCGTCCAGCCCGGCGGGCACCGTGCCGCCATGTCGCTCGCTGATGAGCGTCGCCGTCCGCCACAGGTTGCGAGCACGGCGGGGATAGCCCAGTCCTTGCCATGCCGCCAGCACATCGGACAAGGCCGCCTCGGCACAATGCTGCGGCGTGGGCCAGCGCTCGGCAAATGTCTCGTAGTAGGGCAGAACCCGCTCAACCTGGGTCTGCTGCAGCATGACCTCCGAGACCAGCACCAGCCACGGATCGCGGGTGCGCCGCCACGGCAGGCCCCGCCGCTCGGCTGCCCACCACCGGCTCAGCTCGGCGTGGCGCAAGCCACGCGCAATCAGCTCGGCGTGGCGCAAGCGGTCAGGCCTCCCCGACGGCGGCCTCGTCGCTGTAGGGGAAACGTCGCTCGGGCGATGCATCTCGCTTCCAGATCATGACCTTGCGCCGGAAGTAGCAGACCTCTTCGGACCGCTGGTTGAACGCCCGGGTCTCGACGGTCACCACGCCCCGGTCGGGCCGTGAACTTGACTCCCGCTTGTCCAGCACCTTGGTGACGGCAAAGATGGTGTCGCCGTGGAAGGTTGGGCGCGAGTGCGTGAGCGTCTCGACTTCGAGGTTGGCGATGGCAGCGCCGCTGACGTCGGGCACGCTCATGCCCAGCACCAGCGAATAGACGAGGTTGCCGACCACCACGTTCTTCCCGTGCACGGTCTCGTGCTGGGCGAACCACTCGTTGGTGTGCAACGGGTGGTGGTTCATGGTGATCATGCAGAAGAGGTGATCGTCGGCCTCGGTGATGGTCTTGCCCGGCCAATGCCGGTACACGTCGCCGATCTCGAAGTCCTCGAAGTAGCGCCCGAACGGGCGGTCATGGACGGTCACGTGAGCCTCCGCTATGTGTCGCTGTTGCAAGGGTCGAGTCATCGTACGGCGCACGGCCCCCGCTGGCCGGGCTGACAGATGCGTCACGCTTTCGAAGCGTCAGACCTTCTTTGTGCAATTTTGCCGCCTGAGGCGGCAAAATTGCACAAAGTCTCGGCGGACCCCCGCTTACCAGGGTCGACGGCCGGGTCGCTTGGGGAAGCGGGCTTTAGCCTGTGCGGCTGTGACCACAACGGGGACAGACGCTGGGACGAATGCGGGATCTGCCAAACCGGATCTGAAGGCGGCAGCCGACGCGCTGACGGCAGGCGTCGGGGCAGTAAGCCGCGCCACCGAGCACGCGGTCGGCCTCGGCGATGATCACCAGTGCTTCCTGTACGACCTGGCGCACACGGCGTCGGCCATGCGCATCTGCGAGTCCCTGCTCGACTGGGGCGCACTGGGCGACGCAGAAGCGCGACTCGCCTGCGGGTTCATCGCCGATGCTCTCGGTGAGTTTCACGCCCGGCTATTCGCTCGCGAAGACCAATGGGGCCTCGAGCCGGGCGCATTGGATGCCACACGCGATTTCGTGGCCGCCTACCGCAACCCGGCCTACGTGGCCACCATGGCCGGCCTCGATGCGCCCAGCCATCTCGACGAGGACTTCGAACTCGTAGCGGAGACGTTCCGCCGCTTCGGCGAGGACAAGATCGCACCGGCCGCCGAGCACATCCACCGCGGTGACACTGACATTCCTGAAGACATCATCTCGGGTCTCGCCGAGCTGGGCTGCTTCGGCCTGTCGGTGCCCGAGGAATACGGCGGGTTCGCCTCAGGTGCCGAGAGCGACTATCTGGGCATGGTCATCGCCACCGAGGAGCTGTCGCGGGCCTCGCTCGGCGCAGGCGGCTCGCTCATCACCCGGCCCGAAATCCTGACCCGGGCGCTGGAACGCGGCGGCACCGAAGGGCAGAAGAAGCACTGGTTCCCCCAGATCGCCACGGGCGAGACCATGGTTGCGGTTGCCGTGACCGAGCCCGACTACGGCAGCGACGTTGCCAACCTGGTTGTCTCGGCAAGCCCGACTGAGGGCGGATGGCTCATCTCGGGCACCAAGACGTGGTGCACCTTTGCCGGCAGGGCCGACGTGCTGATGCTGCTGGCCCGCACCGATCCCGACCGGCGCAAGGCGCACCGGGGGCTCAGCCTGTTCATCGTGCCGAAGCCCCAGGCGGAAGGCCACTCGTTCCAATTCATCGACGAGCGCGGCGGCACCATCGAGGGCCGAGCCATCGCCACGCTCGGCTACCGCGGCATGCACAGCTTCGAGATCGCCTTCGACGACTGGTTCGTGCCCGCAGAGAACCTCATCGGCGGCGATGACGGCATCGGGCAGGGCTTCTACCTGCAGATGGCCGGGTTCGAGAACGGACGGCTGCAGACTGCAGCGCGTGCGGTCGGCGTGATGCAGGCCGCCTACGACGAAGCCCGCTCCTATGCAGACGAGCGCCGGGTGTTCGGCCAGCCGATTGCCGAGTACCAATTGACCCAGGCAAAGCTGGGCCGCATGTCCGCGATCATCGCGGCAGCCCGCCAGTACAGCCACGAAGTGGCGCGCATGATGGCGCGAGGCGGCGGTGCGCTCGAGGCCTCCATGATCAAGGCGTACGTCTGCAAGGCCGCCGAATGGGTGACCCGCGAGGCCCAGCAGATCCACGGCGGGTTCGGCTTCGCCGAGGAATACACGGTGAGCCGGCTGTTCGTCGATGCCCGGGTGCTGTCGATCTTCGAGGGCGCCGACGAGACGCTGTGCCTCAAGGTGATCGCGCGCCGTCTGCAAACCCAAAACGCCTGACAACGTCCTGACGACGTTCTGTGTGCAATTTTGCTCGCTCAGCGAACATTTCTGCCAACAGAAGCGTCACGACCGTTCTCAGTGCAATCGAGCCGACAAGAACGGCATTTCTGCAACCAGAAAATGCTGTGACAGCAGCGGCTCGCGAAGGGCGCCGGGCGAGCACGGGATAGCTTCGGCGCGTGCACCCCATCGAGCACCTGCGCTACGTCGCACGGGCGGGCGACCTGTCCCAGGACGTGCTGGTGCGCGAGACGGCTTCGGCGCTGGGCGCGCTGTCGTCTGACCCGTTGGAGCTGGTCACGGTGTGCCGACGCATTCTGGACAAGTACCCGATTGCGGGGGCGCTGTGGTCGATGGCGGCCCGGGTGTGCGCATCTGCACAGCCGTACCGGGCTGCACGTGAGTTCGCGTCCGAGCTGCGTGCCGATGCCACCGCCGACCATGCAGCCGACGCTCTGCCCGCCAATGCCGCGGTGTGCCTGCTGGGCTGGCCCGACCTTGCCGCCGAAGGGCTCGGGCGACGATCCGACGTGACCATACGGATCATTGACGCCTACGGCGAAGGAGCCGGCTTGGCGCGGCGATTGGCCGGGCGTGGCTGTGATGTCACCGATGTTCCGCTCGCGGGATTGGCCGCCGCATGCTCCACCGCCGATGTGATCGTCACCGAAGCTGCCGCTGCCGGGCCCGACGCGGTCATCGCCGCGAGCGGTTCGCACGCAGCGGCTGCGGTCGGGTACGTCTCGGGCGTGCAGGTCTGGTGCGCGATCGGAATGGGTCGGGCGCTGCCGCGGCAGTTCTTCGAGGCAGCCGCAAGCGCCGTCGCTGAGGAACCGTGGGAATGCGATGAGGAGGTCGTGCCGCTCGGCCTGTTCAGCCACGTCGTCGGCCCTGAAGGCGTCGAGCCTGCGTCAGACTGGCAGCGCGCCGATTGTCCCCTCGCAGCCGAACTGCTCCGTCCGGCGATCTGAATTCCGGCAAGTCGTTCGTTCGGCCACGCGAACCGTGGCCAAGCCGGGCGGGCGCGGTAGTTTGCCTGCCGTGCAAGCTGGCGCATCTGCCGACATCAAGCTTGAGACACTCAGCGGCCACGGCCACACGCTGGGTGAATGGCTGGTGGTGTTCAACCTGTTGGCCGTCGTCATCGATCCCTTCACGCACCAGAGCGGTTGGATCCTGCCCACTGCGTCGCGGCTGTTCTTGGTCTATGAGGAAGCCGACGTCCGCTGCGCGTTCGTGGTGTGCAGCGATGCGGAGGGCGCTCGCAGCTTCCTGGGCCGCTTCGCCGACGAGCATCTCGTACTGCTGGACCCCGACCGCGAGTTCGTGCGTTCGCTCGGCCTTGAGCGTGTGCCGGCTCTCGTGCACCTTGCCCAGGACGCCAGCGTGCTCGGCTCGGCCCAGGGCTGGGACGCCGACGAATGGTTGACGGTGATCAACGGCGTGGAAGAGGTCATGGACTGGCGAGCTCGGCCGGTTCTGCCGACTGCTGAAGATCCGGGCAGCTTCGAAGGCACTCCAGCCCTCAGCTAGCCCAAGCGACCAGACCGAGGTTCAGGGCCACCGGCCCTTCTGGCGATACATCGACCGGTCGGCTGCGTGAAGCAAGGCCCCGGGCGTCGCGTCGCCGCCGCGGCCAGTTGCGCTGCCGATGCTGACGGTGACACTCATCTCGTGCAGCGGGTTGGAGGCGTCGCCCCCTGCGGAGGCGCAGTCCAGCGCCGCATGCAGGCGCTCGGTGACGACCCCCATGTCGTCGGAGCTGCGCAGGCCGCCGCACACGACCACGAATTCGTCCCCGCCCACACGGGCCACGACATCGGAGGGTCGCACTGCGTCACGGATGCACTGCGCAACCGTGACGAGCACGAGATCGCCGGCGAGATGGCCATGCTGGTCGTTCACAAGTTTGAAAGCATCGACGTCGCAGAACGCCACACCCACCACCCGGCCGGTACGCGCCGAGCGAACCAACTCAGAACGCAGGTGACGAAGCGCCCCTTCGCGTGTGGCAACGCCGGTCAGCGCATCGGTGCGCCACGTACGCCGGCGGCGGCCCGATGCCCACCACATGCCGCCGCCGAATGCTGCGACCAATGCGGCCGCCCCGACTCGCAGTCTCGACATGTCCAGCCAGCTCAAGGTGCGCTCCAGCGTCGCGGGCCCCCTCGGGGCGTGAAGGTCATCGGGCGGTCCAGCCCCCGTCCACCATCAGCGAACTGCCCGTGACGTAGCTGCTGGCGTCACTGGCCAGGAACAGCAGCGCACCGTCGAGCTCGTGCGGCGCGCCGGGTCGCCGCATCGGGGAGTTGCGGCTGATCCAGGCCATCGAACGGTCGTCATCGAACATCGGCGCCGTCAGCTCAGTCTCGAAGTAGCCAGGGCATAAAGCGTTGACCCGCACGCCCCGAGTGGCCCATTGCACGGCAAGGTCGCGAGTGAGATTGACCAGGCCCGCCTTGGATGCCGCGTAAGCGGGCTGCAGGTTCGGGGCCGATGCCACGTGGCCGTGCACCGAGGCCACGTTGATGATGCTGCCGGTGGCCTCCCGGCCGATGATGTCGGCGGCGGCGAGCCCGGCCAGCAGGAAGCACGCGTTCAGGTTGATGTCGACGACGTGCCGGAAGCTCTCGACGTCGGCCTGTTCTCCAGGGTTGATGGCATCGCTCACACCGGCGTTGTTGACCAGTACGTCGACCTGCCCGTAGTGGTCAACGGTCCGTGCGACAAGATCGCGGCAGGCGTCGTCGTCGCCGACATCGCAGGAGATCGCCAGCGCGTCTGGCAGCTGCGAGGCCAGCGCTTCAAGCCGGTCCGCTCGCCGGGCAGCCACCACCACCTTGGCCCCCGCTGCCGCGAACACCTCAGCGAACCGCACGCCGAAGCCGCTCGATGCGCCCGTCACCAGGCACACCTGCCCATCCAGCCGGAACGGCGAGGTCAGGTCGATCTGCCCGTTCGCTGCGGTCTCACTCATCGACATTCCTGTTCTGGCGCTGGGGTGGGACTCCAGTGCCTGAGCGTACGGCCCGATGAGGTGCGAATAGAAAGTGGCACGGCCTGACACGGGCATAGTGCCCTAGCGTGGATGCCATGAAGATCCGGATCGGTTTCGGGCTGGGCACGCGCAGCTTCACGAACGACCACGCCACCTTCGACCCGTTCGTGGACGCGCTGGAGGACTTGGGCTTCGACTCGCTGTGGCTGAGCGAACGGCTCGGCGGCGAGTGCCCCGACCCGATCGTGGGCCTCGCATATGCAGCAGGCCGCACCAAGCGCATGAAGTTCGGCATGTCAGTGCTCGTACTGCCCGGTCGCAACCTCACCGTGCTGGCCAAAGAGCTCGCCAGCCTCGACCGGCTGTCCGACGGCCGCCTGCTGCCTGCGTTCGGCCTGGGGGTGGCCGATGTCCACGAGCAGGCTGCATTCGGCGTCGAGCGCCGCCAGCGGGCGAAGATGTTCAACGAGGCCCTGCCGCTGCTGAAGCGCTTCTGGGAGGACGAGCCCGTCACTCACCACGGTGACTGGTACCACTACGACGACGTGACGCTGGCACCCAAGCCGGCCCAGAAGCCCATGGACATCTGGCTGGGCGGAGCGGCGGAGGTCGAGCTACGCCGCTGCGGGCGCTTCGGCGACGGATGGCTGCCGTCGTTCTGCACGCCCGACATCGCGGCCGCTGGCTGGAAGATCGTGAACGAGGCCGCCGACGAAAACGAGCGCTGGATAGACCCTGAGCACTTCGGCGTCCTCGTCCCCTACACACAAGGCGAGATGAGCACCGGATACAAGGCAATCCTCGAACGGCGTGCCCCCGGCATCGACCCCGGCGAGATCATCCCGACCGGTTGGGACGGCCTGAGGGACCAACTGCAGCGCTTCATCGAGGTGGGCGCATCCAAATTCGTGCCGATCCTGGTCGGTGAGCCCGAGGACTGGTTCGAAGAACTCGAGGGCGTCGCCAACGCCGTTCTGCCGCTGCAGAACTAGGCCTGCTCGTCGCCGTCCGTCGACGTCGCTGCTGAGCCCAGCAGGGCCGCGATCATTCGCTCGACGGAGCCCCCTCGGGCCTCCTTGAAGACCCCAAGACGCTCGAACACCTCGCTCGCGGCACGGTGGAAGCCGTCGGGGAGGCCTGCCGCAGCGAACGCGTCTGCGATCTCGTCCATCTCACCCGTCCAGCGCCACGCTTTGGGACCCACTGCGATTGCGGTGTACGACAGTCGCTGTGACAAGCCGCTCTGCGACAGCGCCCACTCGGCAGACAGCTCATCAGCCACGCCCTCAGCCGCAGCGAGTGCCGCCACCGACATCAACAGGGCGCTGGTGCCCTTGGTCCACGAGGCGTAGGCCATCTTCAACGCCGATGCGGCGCCCGTTTCGCCTCCCTGCAGGACGCGAGGCTCCAGTGCGGAACCCTGGAAGTGGGCGGCTACACGGTCAGCGTGAGAGCCCGACAGATAGAGCCGGGTTGTGCCGGGCTTCGTCGCCGGTGGACCGATCAGGCTGCCGTCGACGAAGTCCTCGAAGAGCGCTCCGATCTTCCGGGCCGTCGTGGGCGACACTGCGTTCGCGTCCACGTAGCAGCCTGCGAAGCCCGTATCGGCCACGGTGTCAGCCAGTGCCTCGGCCCCATGGGGCGGGCAGACCGAGATCACCATGTCTGCGGCGGCGACCATCGATGCGAGGTCGCCCACGTCAACGAGACCAGCGCCGGCTGCCCGCTGGCGAGTGGCGTCGGAACGGCCCTCGCTGGCCCACAGCACGGTGCCCGAGCACGCAGCTCCAACGGTCACGCCCATGGTCCCCGGGTGCAGGATTCCGGTAACGGCCGCCTGGGGTGCCTCGCTCACGGGCAAAGTCCTAGCAGCGACGCTTCTATGCCGAGTCTCCGGACGGTGTGCCGTCCTTGCCACCGCCCAGATAGGACGTGCGCAGGGCTGGGTTCGCCAGGAGCGCCTCTGCGGTGTCGTCGAGTACGACTCGGCCGGTTTGCAGCACCCAGCCCCGGTCGGCGATCGAGAGCGCCATGTTGGCGTTCTGCTCGACCATGAACACCGTCATGCCGGCTTCGTGAATCTGGGCGATCAGCTCGAAGTTCTGCTGCACCAGTGCGGGTGCAAGCCCCATCGAGGGCTCGTCCATCAGCAGCACCCGCGGCTGGGACATGAGCGCCCGGCCAATGGCCACCATCTGCTGCTCGCCGCCCGACAGCGTTCCGGCGTTCTGGCCGAGACGCTCCTTCACGCGGGGGAACAATTCGAAGACACGCTCCAGATCGGCCGCTATGCCGTCGCTGTCGTTGCGCAGGTACGCGCCCAGTTGCAGATTCTCCCGCACGGTCAGCCGCTTGAACAGCCTCCGGTTCTCCGGAACCATCGTCACGCCGCGGGCGACCCGGTAGCTGGTCGGCCGGTCGTTCACGACCTCGCCGTCGAGCACCACTTCTCCCGATGTGGGCTTCAGCATTCCCAGCAGCGTCTTCAGCGTCGTCGACTTGCCGCTGGCGTTGCCGCCGAGCAAGCACACCAACTCGCCCTCGTAGATGGCCAAGTCGACGTCGCGCAACGCGTGCACTGCGCCGTAGTGAGCATTCACCTGACGCATTTCAAGGAGCGGAACGGTCAGGTCCGACCCTTGCGCGCTCATGGCCTAGACGCCCTTTTTCCGCTCGCGGCGCGCAACCTGCTCATGAGGCCGCCGCGCCATGGCCCAGGTAGGCCTCAATGACTTGTGGATCAACCGACACGTCGGCGTAGTCGCCCTCGGCGATCTTCTCTCCGTGGTCAAGCACGACGACACGGTCGGAGACTTCCCGGACCACTTCCATATCGTGCTCGATCACAACGATCGCGTACCCCCACTCATCACGCAGTCGCCCGATCAGGCCGGTGAGCTCGGCCGACTCAGTGGGGTTCATACCCGCCACGGGCTCGTCAAGCAGGATCAGCTTGGGTTGCGTGGCCATCGCACGGGCGATCTCTAAGCGGCGACGGTTGGCGTACGAAAGGGTGAAGGCGGGCTGGTCGAAGCGGTAGCCCACGAGTCGATGACCGAAGAACGACAACACCTCTTCGCCGCGCCGGCGAATCTCTTCCTCCTCGCGACGGAAGGCCTTTGTCCACAGCAGCGCCCCCACAACGCTCTGGCCGGTCCGGCAGTGCTGGGAGACCATGACGTTCTCGAGCACCGTCATGTTGGCGAACAGCCGCACGTTCTGGAACGTCCTGGCGATGCCGCGCGACGTGACCCGGTTGGGATCCAGCCCGATCAGCGACTGCCCCTCGAACAGGATGTCGCCCTCTGAGGCCGGCACAGTGGCACTGATCGCGTTGAACAGCGTGGTCTTGCCCGCGCCGTTCGGACCGATGACCGAGACGATCTCGCCCGGGTACACAGCCAGGTCCAATCCCGCGAGCGCCTTGAGGCCGCCGAAGTCGACGCTGAGCCCTCGTATCTCGAGGATCGGTTCCGCCGCCGGAGCATCAGTTTGTGTCGCCGCGCTCACGCAGGCTCCTCTGCCCGTCGACTGGCGTCAGCCTCGTTGCCGTGGTCGTCGTCTTCTGTCTGGCCTCGCAGCCAGGCGTCCTGGGCCATCTCTTCTTGATGCAACTCTCGGGTACGGCGCACGCTCGGGATGAGGCCCTCGGGCCGCGCCAACATCATCCACACCAGCAAGGCGCCATAGATCAAGAGCTTGAATTCGGAGAACTCGGCCAGCAGACCGGGCTGCTTGGGCCCGCCGAGCACACCGATGAGGACGGCCGAGCCGGCGATGACGCCAACGATGTTGCCCATCCCGCCAAAGATCACCACCACCAAGATGACGATGGAAACGAGGATCAGGAAGCTGGCGGGAAAGACCGAGCCCACCTTGGCGGAGAAGATCGCCCCGCTGAACGAACCGAGCACCGCGCCCACCACGAATGCCAGCAGCTTGACGTTGACCGTGTTGATGCCCATGGCCTCAGCCACGGTCTCGTCCTCGCGCACGGCCATCCACGCCCGACCGATGCGCGAGCGCTCCAGGCGCCACGACACGTAGATCGCGATCGCACAGAACGCGAGCACGAGGTAGAACACGCTGCGGGGATCGGTGCCCGACACTTCGGCCAGGCCGAAGATCTCTGCCCCGGGAATGTTGGTGATGCCCTGCGAGCCTCCGAACCATCCTGAGAGCCAGTCCGACAGGAACAGCAGGCGGATGATCTCGCCGAAACCCAGCGTCACGATGGCGAGGTAGTCGCCGCGCATGCGGATGACCGGCGCCCCGATGAACAACCCGACCAGGCCCGTCAGGACTACAACGCCGATGAGGGCCACGAACCACGGCAGCTCGGGGTGGATTCTGGGAGATGTCGCCGCGGTCAGCACTGCGGCGCTGTAGCTGCCGACAGCGAAGAACGCCACATAGCCGAGGTCGAGGATTCCCGCGAGCCCGACCACGATGTTGAGCCCGAGCGCCAGAAGCACGAAGAGCCCCACGTTGGCCAGCAACTCGTTGGTGAGCTTGCCGGCAAACATCGGCAGGACGATCAGCACCGCAGCGGTTGCCAGAATCAGCACGAGGTTCGCCTTACTGCGTGCCGCACCTTCGAGCATCTCGACACGAGCTCGTGCCCGGCGCACCCGGCCGCGCCCGACGAACGCGAGAGCGCCGGACCCCGCAGCGAGGACCACCGCTCCCGTGATGGTCAGGCCACCCCTGGATGCGTAGAACCAGTCCGTCACCGAGTCGATGTGCATACCCTCGGCGAGGTCCTCGACCAGCGCCTCGAGTACCGCTGCTCCAAAGACGGCGAGCACCATTGTCCACAGGACCCGCCGAGCAACCGCCGGCACGACCCGCAGGAGCCCGCCCGCCGCGCCGATCGCTGCGCCGATGATCAGCCAGATCACGACGGCAAATGCCGTGCCCCGGCCGAAGGCCAGCAGATCGGCCAGGATCGGGCTCCAATTGACGAGCGGCTCGCGTATGTCGAAGTTGGCAATCAGGATCGCAAGCAGCGACAGGCCGCCGCCCGCGAGCGCGCCAATGACAGCGCCGCCGACGACTTCGTGCGCGCCGGCTGCGTGATAAGGAACGCCCTCTCGACGGACTTGATGACCGACGCGAGTCCCGACTGCGAACGGCACGATGACCAGCGACAGGTAGCCGAGGCTCAACAAGCCCTCGATGATCGTCCTGCCGTCGAGCCGCACCGGCATGTTGGACAGCGAGATGAAGAACTGCCCGAGGACAGCCACAGCACCCATCCGTCCGATGCGGCGCCAGTCCTGCGCGAAAACAGGGCGGGGAGGCGCCGCCGCGGAGGCCGCGGTCGTATCGGGAGTCGCCGCATCGGGGGCCGTCAGTGCGCTCACGTTCGGTCCTCCCCTGGCAGACGCTCGCCGAACAAACCTGCTGGCCGCACCAGCAGCACGATGATGAGCATCGAGAACGCCACGGCGTCACGCAGCTGGGAAACGCCGCTCACGCCCAACGGCTCCAGGATCAACAGCGGCCCTACAGATTCGGCCACTCCGATCGAGAGCCCACCGGCCATCGCGCCGCCCAGATGCCCGATCCCGCCGACCACCGCAGCACTGAATGCCTTGATGCCGGGCAGGAAGCCGGTGGTGTGAATGACGCTGCGGAACAGGATCCCCCACAGGATCCCGGCCATCCCCGCCATCGCTCCGCCCACTGCGAACACCTTGACGATGGTGCGGTTGACGTTGATGCCCATGAGTGCCGCTATCTCGGCGTCCTCGGCCACGGCCCGCATCGCCTTGCCGGTCTTGGTGCGGTCGACGTAGTACCACAGGGCCGTCATCGACAGGGCTGCGACGACCACCACGAGAATCTTGCCGCCCTCGACCTGCAAGAAGGTGTGCTTGGCCTTCACCCAAGCCGGCACATCGGGGTAGGACTTGCTGGCGGGGCCCAGCAGGACCACCGAGGCGTTCTGGAGGAAGAACGACACGCCGATGGACGTGATGAGCGGGATCAACCGGGGTGAGCCGCGCAGCGGCCGGTATGCGACGCGCTCCATGACCACCGCCGTGAGCGTCGACACGATGATCGACACGATGACGATGAACACCAGTGAGCCGATGAAGTTGGACTCCCACAGACCTGCGTCAGCAAGCTTGTTCGAGGTGATCATGCCAGTCATCGCGCCGACCATGAACACCTCGCCGTGGGCGAAGTTGATGAAGCCCAGCACGCCGTAGACCATCGAGTAGCCGAGGGCGATCAGGCCGTACATCGACCCCTGCGCAACACCCGATACCACCAGCCCCCGGAATTGCGCCCCGGTCAAACCGGTGGCGTCGGGGTTCGCCCAGCGGGCGAACGGGTTGTCAGGGTTGATCTCCTGGGCGATGAACGCCAGGAAGCCGACGAGGAGAACCGCCAGCACCCCCACACGGATGACGGTGAGGAACCAGTCGACCTTGGTACGCGGCGCTCTGAATCTGAAACGGACAGTCCGGTGACGGGGCGCCCCACTTGGGGGCGCCCCTTCTTCTAACACCGAATTGACCTTAGAGGGCCGGACGTGTTTGGGCTAGTACCTCGCCCATCCGGCTCAAGGAGCGAAGGAGAACATGACGTTCTCCATGCTGGCTTCTACGTTGTCCTCGCCGCCGATGTTCTGGACGACCGTGATGCGGGCAGCGCCGCAATCACCGAACTCGTCGCAGTTGATCGTGCCGATCAGGCCGCTGTAACCCGTGACGCTGTTCAGGTGGTCGCGAATGCCTTGGCGGTCGACGACCAGTGTGTCGCCGTCGAGGAACGAGGCCGCCGTGATCGCGTCCAGCAGCAGCGTGGTGGCGTCGTAGCCATGCGCCCAGAACGGAGCCGCCGGCTTCTCACCCCACCGCTCCTCGTACGTGGCGAGGAAGTCGTTGGCGGTCTTGTCCGTGCTCTGATTCACGTTGTCACCAAAGCGAGTGTCCGGACCCGAGAAGTACATTCCCGCGGTCTGCGGCAGCGCCAGGTAGTTCGTGTTCAGCAGGCCGTCAGCCGCGAGCAGGACGGTGTTCTCGAGACCCGAGACTCCCGGCGCCTGGTCGGCGATGAAGTCACCGGCCGGCTGGAAGATCGGGAAGAACAGCGCCTCGGGACTCCCGGCGGCAATCTCGGTCAGTACCGGCACCATGTCGGTGTCGTCCTTGTTGACCGCCGTGAACCCAGTCACCGTGCCGCCCTCTGCCTCGAACGCGTCAGCAAACGCCTGCGCGAGGCCTTGGGTGTACGGGTCGCCGTCATGGATTGCGGCAGCCGTGGTCAGCCCGAGTTCGCCGAAGACGAACTTCGCCATGGCGGCACCCTGGAACAGGTCGTTGTGGGCCGTCCGGTAGTAGCCGACGTTGTAGTTCGCGCCCGCGGTGCCCGCCAAGTCCGAGGTCAGGGCAGGCGAGGTGTTGCCGCCCGAAATCAGGACCATGCCGGCCTCAGTGATGAGCGGTGCTGCAGCGACCGCCGCACCCGAGCAAGAGGTGCCGATCACGCCGAGGACATCTTCGTCAGCGACGATGGTCTGCGCCGCCGCCTGGCCGCCGTCGTTGGAACATAGGTCGTCGAGCGTCGTTCCTAGGTCCACGTCGAAGCCGTGGATCTGGCCGTAGTCCTCGATGGCCAAGACCGTCGAGCGTTCGATCGGCAAGCCGAAGAACGCGACATCGCCGGTAATGGCCTCGAGCGACCGGATCTGGATTGCGTCGCCTTCCTCGACTTCGACGACGCCAAGCGCGCCTTCCTCAGGTCGGTCTTCGCCGCACGCTGCCGCAATGAGCGCCATCGAGAACAGCAGAGTCAAGAGGGTCAATAGCTTTCGTTGCATGCGCATTCCTCCCCGTTGAGTTGGCCGGGCGCACCTGCACCAGCGGCCTCGTGCCTATGGCGCACTCAGTCGGATAGCCGTCGGCACCGTGTACTCGTGCCGACATCGATTACCAAGCTGGATGCGTCACATCTGACCCTAGATCACTGCTAGGTCGCAATCGGACCATCTTGCATCTGAAATTGCTGCAAATTCACGAACATGTACTGGACCTACCGCATAAGTAATGCGCAGATGTGAGGGAACATCAAGCCGGGCGCACTTCAGCCGCCGGTGGGTCGAATGAGCCTGCTAGCCATACGGCGTGTCTGGCACTGGGGGCGGCCGCTCATGGGCCCGCAGAGTCTCGCCCGAGGCGCTGTTCGCCGTCGGCGCGGTGTCGCAGTACCTCGGCGCGGCAACGGCCGTCGAGTTGTTCGACGAGCTATCGCCCATGACGGTTGCGCTACTGCGTGTTGCGGGCGCGGGCGCCGTGCTGGTGGTGTTGCGCCGTTCGTGGCGACGGCACTGGTCACGCATCGAACTGGCCTGGACCGCTGCATTCGGAGTGGCACTGGCGTCGATGAATCTGTTCTTCTACCTCGCCATCGCCCGCGGCCCGCTGGGGAACTCGGTGGCTATCGAGTTCATCGGGCCGATCGCTGTCGCGGTCATCGGCACCAGGACTGCCCGATCAACGTCGGCGCTGGTGCTAGCCGTTGCTGGCGTTGTGACCCTGGCGGGTTTCGCGGCGCCAGAGGCGCAGCTGGGGGCGCTGTTCTCACTGATCGCAGGGGCGCTGTGGGCCGGATACATCGTGCTCGGACACCGGGTTGCGCGTTCAGGCATGGCAGTCGACGGCCTCGGCGTGGGCATGCTGATCGGTGCCGTGGTGATCAGCCCAGCAGGTGCCGGCGACCTCGGCTCGGCATTAGGCGCTCCGCTCCTGCTGGCAGGCGGCGTTGCGGCGGGGGTGCTATCGAACGTGATCCCCTACGGCATCGACCAGCTCGTGATGCAGCGACTGGCGCGAGCACGGTTCGCCCTGCTGCAGGCTTTGCTTCCCGTCGCTGCAACCTTGATCGGGCTGGTGTGGCTATCGCAGGTACCGAGCGTGCGCGAGGTGGCAGGCATCGTGGCCGTGGTTGCAGCGATCGTCATCAACCGGGAGTCCGATCAGATGCTGGGTGACGTCGTTCCCTGACCGGGCGAAGGCGCTGCGGCGTCGCTAGAAGAGCGGATTGCGCCAAGTGCCTGCGGCCACCAGCGCCCCCACGAATGCTGCTGTCCCGATCGCCGTCAGCAAGCCCCACACGACATAGGGCGAACGGCGCAGCGCCATGTCGACGACCTCCCCCGAGAGCCGTTCGGCCAGCGTCGGCGGACCTCGGCGCCGGCTGGTGTCGCCGATCGCCAAGCCGGCAAGGACTCCGGCCACAAGTCCGCCCATGTGACCGCCGATGGAGATGCCGGGAATGAGGAACGAGATGACCACGTTGACGATGATGAGGCTGCCCAACCCGTCCCGCCACGGGTTGCCGCCGCGCAGGTACTCCACCACGTAGGCGGCACCCATCAGGCCGTACACCGCGCCGGATGCCCCGACCACGACCGCGTCGGGTCGAAGCAACAGCGCACCTGCCGAGCCGCCGATGAGCGACACAACGTAGGTGCCGGCCAGCAGAGCCGGGCCGATGAAGCGTTCAAGCCGCCGACCCAGCAGGTACAGCACCAGCATGTTGAACAGCAAGTGCCGCAGGTCGGCATGCAGGAACGTGCCGGTGACGATCCTCCACCATTCCCCCCACTCAGCTACATACGGCCCCCAAAGGCTGTAACCGTCAAGAGCGGAGGGACGCAGCGAGCCCCGTGCGGACGGCACGATCCGGGCCAAGTTGTGAGTCAGGGCGAAGACCACGACCGAAGCGCTCGCGAACACAACGGTTGCAGTCGGCTGCCTGCCGCGTCGAACGCCCAGCCTTCGCACGATCCTGAACCCTAGGAGTTGCGCAGGTGCGGTCGGATGCAGGCAGCAGTAGCTTTCCGTCGGCCGTGGGGTCGAGCGACGATTCCTGAGGGGCATGGACAAATGTCAACGCTGCAAGATGTGATGGCCCGGTTGCAGCTCGCCGGCACGGCGCAGAACCGCAAGGTCTATGCGCGCCATGGTGCCGCCGCGCCCATGTTCGGCGTCAGCTACTCCGAACTGGGCCGCATCGGCAAGCCATTGATGAAGGACCACTCGCTGGCAGCCGAGCTGTGGGAGACCGGCAACCACGACGCCCGCGTGCTGGCACTGCGCATCGCCGACGCCGCGGAGATGACCAAGACGAGGGCGCGTCGCTGGCTGCGAGACGTCGACAACTACATCCTGGGCGAGGCGCTGGGTGGGCTGCTTGCACAATCACCGCACGCTCGGGAACTCAGCAACGAATGGCGCGACTCGCCCCGGGAGTGGCCCGCCTCGGTCGGCTGGTTCATCGTGGCCTGCACAGCCGAGCAGTCCGACGTGTGGTCAGCCGGCGAGTTACGGGATCTGGTGGTTCAGATCGAATCCGAGATCTCAAAACGACCCAACCGGGTTCGTCATGAGATGAACGGTGTTCTCATCGCCATTGGATTGCGCGATGAGAATCTGCGCCGCCACGTCATCGACCTGGACGGCCGGATCGGTCCGGTGCTCGTCGATCACGGCGAGACCGGCTGCAAGACCCCCGACATCGCGCCCTATATCGAGCGCACCATTGCACATCGAGCCAGCGTGGCCGCCCGGCGTGCCGCAAAGGCCAGATCCAAAGCCAGCGCCTAGCGCTAGCCGCCTAGGAGTCGACGGGCGATCACTCGGGCCTCATCGAGGTCGGCGACGAAGTGATCCGATGGAACCCCGCGGAGCACGTCCAATTCCTTGACGCCCGTTGCCTGCGATCCCTCGAGGCCCATCACGATGCACTTCGCACCCGAATCCAATGCAACGTCGACGAGCTGACCGACCATGTAGGTCGCGCTGTCGTCCATGTGTCGCGTGTCGGTGAAGTCGAAGATCACCACCTCGTGCTCGGCCACATCGGCGTTGATCGTGTTGAACAGCTTGATGGACGATGCCGCCGTGTAGATGCCTCGCAGCGACAGCAGGCCGGTCCGTGCTGCAAATGGGTCCGCAGCATCGAGGTCGAAACCGGGTGCGTCGCTATCGTCCCCAGCGCTCAAGAACGTCATGTCGAGCAAGGGAGTGGACACCACGTTGTCGAACTCGAGACGTTCGAGCTGGCGCGAATTCGTCAGTGCCGCAGCGACGAGCCCTGCGCCAACCGCCACGACGAGGTCGGCCACAACCGACAGGCCCAACGTCAGCGCCATCACTCCGTACTGGTCCAACTGCGCCCGTCGTACCTGCGTCAGGTACTTCCAATCGATGATGTCGAAGCCGATCTTGATGAGGATTCCGGCCAGCACAGGATGCGGGATGACCTCCGCGTAGCGTCCCAGGCCCAGCACCAGAGCCAACAGCACCAGTGCACAGAGCGCTCCCGACAGGCGCGATCGACCGCCGGCCTTGACATTCGCAACCGTTCCAGAGGTGGCACCAGCGCCTGGTACGGCTCCGATGAACGCCGCCAGGACATTGGCGGCTCCCACGCCAATCAACTCACGATTCGGACGATGCTGGTCGCGTGTCATCGAGTCGGCGACCATCGCCGTCAACAGGCTGTTGACGGAGCCGAGCAGCGCGAGCGTCACCGCGGGCGCCACAGCACCACCCAGATCACCCCAAGCGAACTCGGGCAGCGCGATGTCAGGCAGCCCTGAAGGCACATAGCCGATGATCGCCACGTCATCGATCCACAGCACGCTGAACAGCGTGCCGACGAGCAGCGCTGCCACCGACGATGGCAGAAACCGGCGCAGGCGCTGCGGCCAGAACACGCAAACGCCAATGGTGAGAGCGCCGAGCGTCACCGCCCCAACTCCGATGTCCCCCACGACCTCTGGCAGAGCGCGGACGGAGGCCACCACTCCGCCGGGCACGACCTCGCTACCCAGCAACGGCAGCAGTTGCACTACGACGATGATCAACCCGACCGCGGAGGTAAAGCCCGACACAACCGGATAGGGCGTGTACGACACGAAGCTGCCAAGGCGCAGTAGGCCCAGCAAGACCTGCACCAGCCCGGCGATCACCACGATGGCAAGCGCTCGGCTTATCTCACCGCCCGCGTAGTTGACAACGACCACCGACATCGCCACTGACAGCGGCGCGGTGGGTCCGGAGATCTGCGTTCGGGAGCCGCCGAACAACGCCGCCAGCAAGCCGACGGCGATGGCGCCGTAGAGGCCTGCGATGGCGCCGAGACCCGATGCGACACCGAAGGCCAGCGAGAGCGGCAGCATGACCACCGCTGCGGTGAGACCGCCGAAGACGTCCCCGCGTAGCCGTTCTGCGTTGTAGTTCAGCGTTGGCACAGCTACAACGAATAGTCCATTCAGAGGCCGAGGATGGCGTTAATGGCCCCCAGCACGGCGGCGACGTCTGGATCGACGAACAGGACCGCAAACCCTGCATGGTAGATCGTGTCGCCCACACGCGCTGTGACGCTGTAGCGGTTGACCGGGAAGCCCGCGACGATGCCGGCGTAGTCGTGGCCGTAGGACTCGTCGCCCAGTTCCGGAGTGTCGCCGGGGCTGAACGCGCCCAGCGCTGTCGTGCGCGGCTCGACGAACTCCCCGCACGCGATCAGCTCGGCGTCATAGTCCTTGATGGCCTGTGCGGCCACCTCGGCCGAGTCGAAGCGGGCAGCCCAGACGTCGAGGAAGGGTCCCGTCGTCGGGTCTCGGACCCACGTCGCGGCGGAGAACGCCACCGGCTCCACGCCGCTGAAGATCGCAGTGCCGGGACAGGTCTCTGCCACCGGCATGGTGGTTTCGCTCAGCAGCGTGTCGAGACCCTCAGGCGTCGAGCCTTCGAGCAATGTGCCCTCCACGGCAGCGGGTGTTGCCAAGGCCGCATCGATCTCCGCGAGGTCAGGGTCGAGATAGTCGCAGCCTCCCGGCTCGGCAGCACCGGCCAAGCGGTCGCCGACCCAGGTGAGGGTCTCACCCAGATACGTCAGCGTCGTGTCGACGTGTCCGCCGCTTGGGTACACCTCGAGGGTCGCGTGGGTGCCTTGCGAGCAGTAGGCGCCGTGCAGCGCTCGGACCAGCTCGGGTGCCACGACGGCGTCGGCCCAGCCCTGCACGAACAGCACCGGCGCATCGACGATGGGCGCCCCGCCGGCCTCATTGGCAGCGAGTACCTCGGCTAGCGGGCCGACCGGCTTGATGCCGTCCCAGCCGCTGGGATTGCGCATCGCATCACCATCGACGCCAAAGAAGGCCTCGAAGACCGCACCGAGGCAGTCCTCCTCGACGATTCCCATCTGGTCGATGGCCTCCGCAGAGAAGTAGTCCTCGAGACGGAGTTCGTCGTACGCGGCCGCCATGGCGAACGCCGCCATGACAGCGAAGCCTTGCGCATTGGTGCCGACGGTGTCCATCAAGCCGCTCATGTTGGCTGCCGGGGCCGCAGCCACCACTCCGGCGAGATCCAGTTCGGGTGCGTAGGAGGGCGCTATCTGTCCTGTCCACAGCGCGGCGTGGCCGCCTTGGGAGAGGCCCCAGACGACGTAGCGGTCGCTGGCGCCGAGATCCATCTGGCGCACCGCCCGCACGATGTCGATGGTGCCGCGGCCCTCGCTCTCGCCGACCAGGTAGGGATGCGTGCCCGGCGTGCCAAGGCCCTCGTAGTCCGTCGCCGCCACGATGTGGCCAGCGGAGGCGATCGCCATCGGGATTCCGGATTCGGCGGGATGCGTCGCCGACGGCGCGCACACGTCAGCCACACCCGTTGTGCCGTGCGCCCACGTGACAATCGGCGAGCCGGCTGCAATGCCCGCAGGAGCGAGGACGAGTCCGCTGACCTCGACGAGATCGCCGCCCACACCGGTCGACAGGTACGTGATGCGCCAGCCGTCAAGGTCGCCGGCGTCAATGGGCTCGGCTGATACCAGGTCACCGGCCGCTGGCTCAGCCGGTGGCGCCTCGGTTGTTGTGGCGGCCGGCGCTTCAGTGGTTGCGGCCGGCGCCTCGGTGGCGACCGGTGCTTGGCTGGTTGCCACTGCGCCCGCATCGGTGTCGGCGGACGTGGTCGGAGCAGCTGTCGCCTCTGGGGACGGATCGGAGTCGGCGTCGCTGCAAGCAGCAGCGACGACGGCGAAGACGAGCAATGGAGCCAAGATGCGGCGCATCCCTGCACAGTACGGCCTAGGACAACATGCACCGAACGAATCGGGCGTCAGGTGCGCCGGTGGAAGTGTCCGGGCCCGACTTCAGGTTCGAGCCAGCTCGGCTCGTGCCAAGAACGTCCTCAGAGGCCGAGAATCAAGTCAAGCGCTCCCAGGGGAATCGCGGGGTCCGGCGCGACGAATATCGCTGCCAAGCCCGCGCTGTAGATCGAGTCGCCGATGCGTACGGCAGTGGCGTACCGGAGGATGGGCAGCCCCTGCACTATGCCCTCGTAGTCGACGGCGAAGGACTCGTCACCGAGCCCGGGATCCTCACCCAGGGTGAACATACCGAGCGCACCGGTCTCCACATCAGTGAATTCGCCGCACTCGATGAGCCCGTCGCCGTAATTGCTGAGCGCCTCTGAAGCCGCCTCAGGCGATTCGAAACGGGCGATCCAGACATCAAGGAAGGGCCCGGTCAGCAGATCGCGGACCCACACGGCCGCGGAATACGCGACCGGCTCGACATCGCCGAAGGTTCCGATTCCGGGACAGGTTTCTGCCCTGGGGGTCGAACTCGCCGTCTGGAGATTCTCGAAGCCTTCGGGCGTCGAGCCCTCGAGCAGCGTGCCTTCGACAGCAGCAGGCGTCGCCGGCGCCTCTTCGACTGCCGGCTCCTCTACTGGCGCTGCCGTGGTGGTGGTGACGATGGGTGCCGCGGTTGTCGTAGTGACGACCGGTGCCTCCGTCGTGGGCGGCGGCGCCTGAGTTGTAGGCGGCGGCGCCTGAGTCGTGGGCGGCGCTGCCTCGGTCGTGGCGACCGTGGTCGGCGCGGCCGCCTCGGTGGCCGGGGGCGGATCCGGATCGGAGCCACCGCAGGCGGCTCCGATGAGGGCAATAGCAAGGAACAAACCGGAAATACGTCGCATAAGGGCAGACTACGACCTAGGGAGAGACCGAGAGGGGTGTGCAGTGAAGTTCGGAATGACGCTTGCCAATACTGGGCCGCAGGTCGAGGGCGGGGGCGCTATCGCCTACGCGCAAGCTGCAGAGGCGGCCGGTTTCGAGTCGCTGTGGACTGTGGAGCACGTGGTGGTGCCCGAGGGTTATGCGTCGCCGTACCCGTATTCCGAAGATGGCAAGATGCCTGGCAAGCGGGACGACATCGACATCCCCGACCCGCTCATCTGGATGGCCTTCGCGGCAGCGGCAACCTCGGAGATAAAGCTCGGCACCGGGATTCTCATCGTCCCCCAGCGGAACCCCGTGGTGACCGCCAAGGCGATCGCGACGCTGGACCGCCTGTCGGGTGGACGGGTGATGCTCGGGATCGGTGCCGGTTGGCTGGCTGAGGAATTCGACGCACTGGGTGTCTCCTTCGACGACCGTGGCGACATCACCGACGAGTACCTGGCGGCGTACCGATCGCTGTGGCATGACGAGGTGTGCTCGTACGAGGGCAAACACGTCTCGTTCGACCGCGTGTACTGCCGCCCGCAACCGACCGGATCGGTGCCGATCGTCGTCGGCGGCGACAGCAAGCGGGCTGCTCGACGCGCCGGTGAGTACGGCGACGCCTTCTTCCCGGTATCCGGTGATTTCGACGAGATGACGGCGCTCTATGAGCATGCGAAGCGATGTGCCGAGCGGGTTGGACGCGACCCGGAGCAGATCGACTTCATGACACAGGGGCCCGCAGCGCCGGAGCACATCGAGCGGGCGGCCGCGGCCGGCATCACTCGTCTTGTCACCTACCCGATGTCACGTACCAAGTTCGACGACTTCAGCCGTGACGTGATCACGGCATACGCCGACGCTTAGAGCCCACATGCTCGACCAGCTATTCGAGTTCATCGAGGCATCGCCGTCGCCGTACCACGCAGCTGCGGCAGCCCTCGATCGGCTGGTGGCGTCAGGTCTCGTCGAGGTCGGCCGCGACGACCCGTGGAACGAGCTGGAGCCGGAAATCGGATGGGCGACGCGCGACGGCGGCACGGTTGTGGCAGTGCGCGCCGCGGCCCACGTCGATCCCGACAGGCTGCGCTTCAGCGTGATCGGCGCGCACACCGACAGTCCGAACCTGCGCCTGCGCCCGCAGCCGGACAGCGGTGCGTACGACTACCGGCAGCTCGGTGTGGAGGTGTACGGCGGTGTGCTGCTCAACTCGTGGTTGGACCGCGACCTCGGCCTGTCCGGCCGCGTCACCGTGTTCAACAGCGACCGTCTCAGCGACCGATCCCGGTCGCTCTTCGACGACGAGTACCAGCACACGCATTTTCCGTTCTGGAGTGACGCTGACGAAGATCGCACGTTGACGTCGACCGCTCCGCGCACAGTGCTGTGGCGCTGCGACCGGGCGCTGCTGCGTGTCCCGCAGCTCGCTATTCACCTCGACCGTGAGGTGAACGATGGCCTCAAGCTGGACCGCCAGCAGCACATGACACCGGTGTGGGGACTCGGCGAGCCGAGCGCGGACGGGTTCCGGCAGTTCCTCGCCGGTGAGCTCGATGTCGAGCCCGACGCAGTGCTGGCGTGGGATGTCATGGCGCATGATCTGTGCCCGCCCGCTCGGCTCGGGCGCGACGGCGAGATGTACGCCGCCGGTCGCATCGACAACCTGGCGTCGTGTCATGCGGCCGTCGAGGCGTTGGTCGGGCTCGACGCGGCGCCTGACGACACCGCCGCAGTCGTCGTGCTGTTCGACCATGAGGAGATCGGCAGCGACTCCGCCACCGGTGCCGGCAGCCCAATCCTGGCTGACGCACTTGAGCGAATCGCCCAGAGCCTCGGCGCCGACCGCGAGCAGTACCTGCGGGCGGTGGCACGCTCGTTGTGCGTGTCAGCCGATGGAGCCCACGCGGTGCACCCGAACTATCCCGAGCGCCACGAACCTGGGCACTTGCCGCTGCTGAACGGCGGTCCGGTCATCAAGACGAATGTCAACGTGCGCTATGCGACCGATGCGGCGACCAGTGCCCGCTTCGTGTCCGCATGTAACGCCGCCGGGGTGCCGCACCAGATCTATTCCCACCGCGGCAACCTGCCGTGCGGCTCGACCATCGGGCCGATCACGGCCTCCCGGCTGGGAATGAGCGTCGTCGATGTGGGCTCGCCGCAGCTGTCGATGCACTCGGCCCGGGAACTCGGCGGCAGCGACGACCCTGCGCTGCTGACGGCGGCGCTGGGCGCCTTCCTCGCTGAAAGCTGACAGCGCTCGGCGGATCGCCGTCGCGGCCGGACCGAGTTGCACTGAACAAGCGCTCAGCGGTGATGCAAGTAGTCGTCGAGGTGTGAGCAGTCGTTGAATCGGCGCAGCACCCAGTCGTCGTCGCAGCGCACGATCTGGGTGATCGAGCAGTTGTCGGAGCCGCCGAACGAGAACGGCGTGGCCCCGACGATATGGGCCAGTGCGGCGCCGATGACTCCGCCGTGCACACAGGCAGCGACGAGTCGGTCGGGGTGCGCCCCGGCGATGCGTTCAAGGGCACCCATGCACCGGCCGATGAGCTGCTCGTTGGTCTCGGCCCCGGGAATGACGTCCCAGCGGCGCTCCGTGTGCAACCGCACATAGAGGGGGTGATTCTCTGCCGCGAACTGGCGGATCCTCCCGCCGTCCCACTCGCCTAGCGCCACCTCGCGCAGGTCGGGCTCGATCGCGGGAGTCATGCCCAGTCGTTCAGCAAGCGGCTCGAAGGTCTGCTGCGTGCGTTGCAACGACGAGACAAAGAGCGCGTCGATCGGCTCGGAAGCCAGCCGGCGGGCTACTGCCGCCGCCTGCACATGCCCCTCGGGTGCGAGCGCAGGGTTGCCCTGAGTGCCCAGCATGGGGAACGGTTCGCCGGGCACGAACGCTTGGGACGCGCCGTGACGCACCAGCAGGATCTCGGTAGCGCCCGGCGGCCGCTGCCACCGCTGCTGCTCGAACTGCCTGACCTCGGTGTCGGAGGCTGCGAGGTCTTCATGTTCACGGTCTGGAGCGGTCTGTGTCACGGCCGCAAGCTAGTGGCCTGCCCGCGGGCTCGTTCAGCTGGTACGCCGCCGCGCCGTTGGCCGCCAGGGCCGAACCGGCATTGAACTCGAACCAGCCGAACCAGCCGATGCCTGCACCCAGCATGACGAAGGGCACGTTGGAGCGTCTGCAACCCCGGCTGGTCAGGCGCCAACGTTCGCCGCAGCGTCGAGAGCTGCGCCCAGGTCGTCGAGCAAGTCCGAGATGGTCTCGAGACCGACGGACAGCCGTACCAGGTCGTCGGGCACTTCCAAGGCCGAGCCCGCGGCGGACGCGTGAGTCATTGCTCCGGGGTGCTCGATCAGCGACTCCACTGCACCCAGCGATTCGGCAAGCGTGAACACCCTGGTCGCGGCTGCGACCTGCTCTGCGGCAGCCCGGCCGCCGTGCATCCGGAACGACACCATGCCGCCAAAGCCGCTCATCTGCCGGCTCGCGATGTCATGGCCGGTGTGGTCGACGAGACCCGGATACAGCACGGAACGCACCGCCGGGTGCCCGGCGAGCAGGTCGACCACTGCCTCTGCACTCGCGCAGTGACGGTCCATTCGCACCCCGAGCGTCTTGACGCCTCGCAGCGTCAGGTAGCAGTCAAAGGGGCTCGGCACGGCCCCAACCGCATTCTGGGTGAACACGAGGTGTTCGGCCATGGCGTCGTCATTGGTGGCCACGAAACCGCCCACGACGTCGCTATGGCCGCCGAGGTATTTGGTTGCGGAGTGCACCACCGCGTCCGCACCGAGGGCGAGGGGCTGTTGCAAGTACGGCGTAGCGAACGTGTTGTCCACCACGACGATGCCGCCCAAGTCGTGGGTGATCGCGCTGATGGCCTCGATGTCGAACACGGTGAGCAAGGGATTGGTCGGCGTCTCCAGCCACACCATGCGCGTCTGGGGCGTCCAGGCATCCCGGATCTTGTCGGGAGCGGTGAGATCGGCGGCAGCGAAAGTGACGCCAGCGTTGCCGAACACCTTGTCGATCAGCCGCAGGGTGCCTCCGTAGGCATCGTCGCCGAGCAGCAGGCTGTCCCCGGGGCGCAGGACTCGCAGCAGGGCGTCCGATGCCGCCAGCCCGCTCGCAAACGCAAACCCGTGGCGGGCGCCTTCCAGGGACGCCACGCATACCTGATAGGCGTGGCGTGTGGGGTTGCCGGTGCGGCCGTACTCGTATCCGTGGCGGGGCTGCCCGACGGCCTCCTGGGCAAAGGTGGTTGCCAGCGAGATGGGCGTGACCACCGCTCCGGTGTAGGGGTCATGAGGCTGGCCGGCTCGAATGGCGCGCGTCTCGAAGCCGAAGTCGTCTGGATCCTCGAAGCCAGACAGCTGGGGATCGCCGCCCAGCACTACCCAGGCTCCTTGCAATCGCCGCCGGACGCGGGCAGCGTGCCGTCGACCGGCAGTCCCCGTTCCGCCAGCCATTCATCGTCGAAGACCCGGCTGAGATAGCCGCGACCGGAATCGGGAATGAGGGTCACTACGAGGGAATCCGCCGCCCGGCCCGCCGCGTCCAGCTCGGCGGCAACCCGTACAGCGCCAGTGATCGCGGTGCCTCCGGAGCCGCCGATGAGCAAACCTTCGGTGCGGGTGACGTGGCGCGCCATGGCAAATGACTCGGCGTCAGTGACGGGAATCACCCGGTCGACGATGCTGGCGTCGTAGGTGGTCGGCCAGAAGTCCTCGCCGATGCCCTCGACCAGATAGCTGCTGCCGTCGCCGCCGGCGTAGACCGACTCCGGGGGGTCGGCCACGACGACCTCGATCGCCGGATTCTGTTCCTTGAGGTAACGCCCGACGCCGCTGACGGTGCCGCCCGTACCGGCGCCGGCCACGAAGTGGGTGACCCGCCCGCCGGTCTGATCCCAGATCTCGGGTCCGGTGGTCTCGTAGTGGGCGCGGGGATTGTTCTGGTTGGAGTACTGGTCGGGCGAGAAGGCCCTGGGCGTCTCGGATCGCAACCTCGCCGCAGTGGAGTAGTACGAACGAGGATCCTCCGGCGCAAGGGCGACCGGACATACCACGACCTCGGCGCCGTAGGCCCGCAGCAGCGCCACCTTCTCGGGCGCCACCTTGTCTGTGCAGACGAACACGCAGCGATAGCCACGCTGGGCCGCGACGACAGCCAGTCCCACGCCGGTGTTCCCGGAGGTCGGCTCAACAATCACGTCGCCGGGTCGCAATTGCCCGTCGGCCTCGGCCGCGTCGATCATCGCGATCGCCGCACGGTCCTTGACCGATCCGCCGGGGTTTGTGGTCTCGAGTTTCGCCACGACCGGCGTCATGATGTGCGGCGCGACCCGACTGAACCGGACCATTGGAGTTCGGCCCACCAGTTCCAGAATTGATGGGGCGATGTCGAGACCGTCGAGCGGGTCCGGCACGCCCGATGCCATCGGGCCGTCTGCAGCCATCGCTGCGAAAGCCTAGGGAGCCCGACGCAGCCGTGCCCCGCTGTTGCGTCGTGAGGTCAGCTGGTTCAGCTGGACAGAGCAGCGAGCGGCGACAGCTCGGGTCGCATCAGCTCGACCCCACCGTCGGGCAGCACCGAAACCTCGTGCCAGAGCCGGAGCTTGGGCGGGCGTCCCAGCATCTGAACCGTCGAGAGGAACGAGTGGAAGATGGCCAGGTGCGTGGAGTGCGACCGGGACCACGCCTCGAGCGACGCCAGGTCTTCGAACCAGCCCACGAAGCTCGTGGACTGCAGATCCTCGCCGTCGATGGTCTGCTCCCGCAAGAACCGGCTGGAGATGCAGCCGGTATCGGGGTTGCGGGCCAAGAAGTCGATGCCGGCCCGCAGCTTCGGCTCGATGTCGGTGAAGTACAGCTCTCGCTCGTCGTCGGGGCACTCGTCCCACTTCTGGCCTGAGCGGATGAGGCACAAGTTGGCCGGCAGCGGCGAGCCTGGAGCCGACTCGAAGGGATCATCAGCGCTGGCCGCCATGCGGTCCCGCGCAGCCCCCCAGTAGTCGTGCAGCTCGGTGATGTCTACCGAGGTCAGGTTCCGAATTCCCGGCAGCGGCCGCTTGGTCCCGGCAATGGTCTCCCAGCGCTCTGCGGGAATGACGGCCGTCTCGCAATAGACCCCAGCTCGTTCAAGCACATCGCAGCTCTGCCGCCAGCGCTCGTAGGCCTCGGGATTCACCCAGTACGCCATGAACACTGTCTCGACATCGCCCTGGGCTTCTGCCGCGTCGTCACCCTCGTCGGTGAAGTTCACGATGCGGGCCCGCTCGACGTGATCGGGCCGATGGTCGCCCTCGGTCAGCGCCGACTGCAATTCGGCCAGCGTGTCGTCATTGTCCGGACCCTTCGAGAAGACCATCGAATAGACGGTCACCTCGGGGAAGTCGACAACGCACCACGCCGGAGCGCTCGGCGAGTGCCCCTCCGGTCGATTCGCTGCCATCGGTCTGACAGATCCCGGCGAGGGATCCGCTCAGGCGCCGAGTTCGGCGGCGCGAGCCCGGAAGCTCTCGACGTTGGCCTCTTTGATGTCCTCGTAGCCGCGGATCATGTCCGGCAATTCGGCGATCTCGACGGCCCGGGCGTAGGCAGCATCATCGCCGCTCGCCAGCGTGTCGAGCGCCCGGGAGATCATCCCGCGGTACTCGTCGATCAGCTCCCGCTCCATACGGCGATGGACGGTCTTGCCGAAGATGTCCAGCGCGCCGCCCCGCAAGCCCTTCATCCGGGCCAGCAACGCAAATGCGACATCACCCGACCGGCCAAGGCCGATCTTCTTGTCGACGCCCATGCGCCGCATGATCGGCGGGTGCAGCTTGTAGGTGACCTCGGTCTTGTCGCCGAACTGGTCACGCACTGCCTGCTGGAACGCCTCGCTGCGGTGCAGACGAGCAACCTCGTACTCGTCCTTGTACGCCATCAGCTTGTACAGGTACCTCGCCACGGCCTCGCTGAGGGCCGTCTCGTCACCTGCAGCAGCCTCGGCCTCGCGCACCTTGGCCACAAACTCCGCGTACGCCGCCGCATAGTCGACGCTCTGGTACCCAACGAGGTCGGGCACGCGGATGCGCAGCAGCCGAACCAGCTCCTCTGACTGATCGGGCACCGCGTCGATGAGCTTCTGCTCCCGCTTGGAACGACCGGTCTCTCGCTTCACCCGGCCGACACGCTCCACGTGCAGCGTCTCCATGAAGTCCGGGTCGAGCACGATGTTGCGGCCGATGCGGAACGCCTGGGTGTTCATCTCGACGGCGACGCCGTTGAGCTCGATGGCCCGCTCGATGGCCGTGGCGCTGATCGGCACCACGCCCGACTGGTAAGCGGCGCCGAGCACCAGCACGTTGGCCGGCATGTGCGAGCGGAACAGGTTGTCCGACAGCGTGCCTGCGTCGAAGTAGATGTTGCGCTCCGGTGTGGTCGCCTCGTCGATCGAGCGCTGGAACGCCGTCCACTCAGGGAACTCAGCGGAGGTGTCACGCACCATCGCGCTGGTCGGCACCTTCGACGACGACACCAGCGCCACCGTGCGGCCCGCCTGAGCCTTCTCGAGGTTGACCGGATTCGTGCCCGACAGCAGGTCGAACACGATGTAGGCGTCGGCCTCGCCGGTCCCGACCTTGTTGGCCTCGCCACCATCACTGCCGTGGGGACCATTGGCGTCGGGTGTGCTGGCGAGGCGACGGATCTTCAGGTTCGACACCACCGGGCCGCCTTTCTGGGCGAGTCCGGTCTGGTCCAATCCGTTGGCCTGCTTGCCGTCGAGCAGCGCCGCTGTGGCAAGCATCTGGTTCACGGTCACCACGCCGGTACCGCCGATGCCCATCATCAGTATGTTGCCCTCGTCGAGCCGATCTGGCTCAGGCAGGTTGTCGCCGATCTCGTCCACGGCCGCTGTTGCTTTCGTGGGCACCTTGCCCCCGGGCACCACCTCGATGAATGCCGGGCAGTCGCCGTCGAGGCAGGTGAAGTCCTTGTTGCACGAGGACTGGTGGATCTGCGTCTTGCGACCGAACTCGGTCTCGACGGGCTGCACGCTCAGGCAGCTCGACTTCTCGCCGCAGTCGCCGCAGCCCTCGCAAACGGCTTCGTTGATGAACACCCGTGTCTTGGGCTCGGCCACCTTGCCGCGCTTGCGGTCACGCCGGAGCTCGGCTGCGCACGCCTGGTCGTAGATGAGCACGGTGCAGCCCTCGATGTCACGCAGCAGCCGCTGCGCCTCATCGAGCCGATCGCGGTGCCAGACGTCGGTGTCGGGTGCGAACTGAGCCTCGGCGGGGTACTTGTCTGGATCGTCGGCGACGACCATCACCTTGGCCGCACCCTCGGCATGCAGCGAGCGGGTCAGCTCCGGCACCTCCATGCCGCCGTCCACGTCCTGGCCACCCGTCATTGCGACCGCTGCGTTGTAGAGGATCTTGTAGGTGACGTTGGTGCCTGCCGCGATGGCCTGGCGGACCGCCAGCGAGCCGGAGTGGTGGAACGTGCCGTCGCCGATGTTCTGGAAACGGTGATCCATCGTCACGAACGGCGCTGCGCCGACCCACTGCACGCCCTCGCCGCCCATCTGGGTGGTGCCGCGCACGTTGCGGGTGGGAGTCATCGCCGCCATGCCATGGCAGCCGATGCCGCCCCCGGCCTCGGAGCCCTCAGGCACCCAGGTCGAGCGGTTGTGCGGGCAGCCCGAGCAGAAGCCCGGCGTGCGTCCCGCTGCTTTGGCACCGTCGGAGGTGGTGACAGCCAGCGGGATCGTGATGCGCTCGGGCACGGCGGGGCCGATGCCGTCGCTGCCGAAGCGGTCGACCAGGAACGGGCGGATCTTGCGGGCGATGAGGTCGGCGTCCATCTCGCCGTGACCGGGGAACCAGAAGCCGTCGGCGGCGTCGCGCTTGCCCAGCACCCGGGGGGCGGAAGCGGTGCCGTAGAGGATCTCGCGCACCAGCGTCTCGATGACCGAGCGCTTCTCCTCGACCACGACGATCACGTTGAGCCCACGTGCAAACTCACGCAAGCTGGTGGGCTCCAGCGGCCATACCACCGTCGGCTTGAGAATGCGGACGCCACGGCGAGACAGTTCTGCCTCGCTGAGACCCATGCGGTCGAGCGCCTCACGCAGGTCGTAGTAGGTCTTCCCGGCCGCGATCAGGCCGACCTTGGCGTCGGGACTGGTGACGGTCTGGCGATTGAGCTTGTTCTCCGCCACGAACTTGTCGACCGCGACCATGCGGCCCTCATGGATTTCAAGCTCCATGCGCACGGCATTCGGGCCGAACAGGGCATCCTGCTGGGTGTGCGCCCAAGGCTTGCCGTCCCACTCGAGGGCGGGACGCACGGCGCTCACCCTTCCCGGGCCCACCTCGACGGTCGAGTAGCCGTCAGCGACATTGGTGACAATCTTCAACGCCGACCAGAAGCCCGAGTAGCGGGAGAGCTCGTAGCCCCAGCGTCCGTAGTCGATGACTTCTTGGACCGAGCCGGGGTACAGGATCGGCGTCTGGAAGTGGATGAGCACCGGCTCGGATTCCGACGCGAGCGTGGACGACTTCGAAGCCGGGTCGTCGCCCGCTACGAGCAGCACGCCGCCCTTAGGGTCGACGCCGCAGACGTTCGCATGCTTGATGGCGTCACCTGACCGGTCCACGCCGGGCGCCTTCCCGTACCACATGCCCAGCACGCCGTCGTAGCGGCCTTCGAAGTTGCGGTTGGCGAGCTGGCTGCCCCACACAGCCGTTGCGCCGAGGTCTTCATTGAGCCCCGGCAGGAACGTGATGTGGTTCTGCTTGAGCTCTTCGGCGTTGCCGAGCATGAGGGCGTCGATGCCCCCCAGCGGCGACCCGCGGTATCCCGACACCATCGCCGCCGTGTGCACGCCGTCACGGCGATCGGCCCGGAGCTGGTCGAGCAGCACACGCAGCAGCGCCTGCACGCCTGACATAGCGACATCGCCTTCGGCGCGGTCGAAACGGTCCTCGAGCTTGAAGTCTGCGAGTGCCATCGAATCCCCCTGATCCGCCGTCATGGCTCCTTGCGGAGGCTACCCGTCAGCCCAAAGTGCTGCCCGTATGACGAACGCACTCATGTTCTTGACGATGCCTGCCAGCCCCGACGACCCAGACTCTGCGCAAAAATGCCGCCACAGGCGGCAAATCTGCACAAAGAATGCGTGGGAGTCGTTCCCGAGCCGTGACCTATCCGCCCGGCTGCTTGGGCAGCAAGACTGGCCGCGGGAGCGTGAAGGCCAAACCCAGTGCGCAGGCGTTCGACACTGCCGCCAAGGAGAACGTCCAGCCGTAGCCGCCAGTGGCTCCGAGCAGCAGCTGCGCGACGTACGGACCCACCGCGGCACACGACCCCGCTGTTGCGAAGAAGCGTCCCACGATCGCGCCGGCATGGGTACGCCCGAAGTAGTCGGCGACCAGTGCCGGGAATACCGCCACGCTCCCGCCATAGGACAGGCCGAAGGCGATCGCCGATGCGTACAGCAACACCAGCCCGTCGGAGACGGCGATGCCGACGAACGACAGCGTCTCCACCGCCAGGGCCAGCATCACGGCACGGCGACGGTCGATGTGGTCGGACAGCGGTCCGGTCACGATTCTGCCCACGAGCCCGCCGACGCCGACGGAGCTGATGACTCCCGCAGCCCACAGCGGTGAGAATCCGAGGCTCCGGGCGTACTGGACGCCATGCGCGAATGGCACGAACACCACCACGAACGTCAGGGCGAACATGCCGAAGATGCGCCAGAACACCGAATTGCGCCACGCCTGCGGGGCGGTCCACGCGGTGGCGGGGTCCTCGGTCTTCGGATCGCGGACGTCCGCTGCGTCCACGTCGGAGTCCGCCGGCCTCGACGCGACTCGTGATCGCCTGAGCGGGCGGTTCCGAGGCTCGGGCGCGGGCCCGTCGGGTTCTTGACCGATCGACTCCGGGTCGCGCACGAACACTGTTGCGGTGACGGCCATGAGCACACCGCCCGTCACCGCCATCACGGCGATTGCCATGCGCCAACCGAATTGCTCGACGAGCCACGCAGCGATCGGCGGCGCAACGATGCCGCCCGCGCTCCCCCCGGAGCCGACGATGCCGGTTGCCAGGCCTCGCCGGTCAGTGAACCAGCGCACGACGGTGGCGTTGGCAGGCACCCACGACGACGACATCCCGAGCGGTGCAATCACGGCGAGGCCGATGAACACCATTGCGAGGCTTCCTGCGGCTGACAGCACCAAGTAACCCGCTGCGAGCAGCACTGCGCCCAAGGCAATGACCTTGCGCGGGCCGAACCGGTCGGTGAGCTGCCCAGTCCATGCGCTCACAGCGCTGTAGGCGAGGATGTAGGAGGCATACGCGAGCTGCAGCCAGCTCGCCGACCAGCCCCTGTCGGCGCTGATCGCCCCTTCGAAGGTGCCGTAGCTGAACTGGATGCCGTAGACGATGAACAGCACCCAGAATCCGGCCCACGCCACACGCCAGCCGTGGAAGGGCTGGCCGATAAGCACGCCCGCGCCGCGAGGCGGCGGGCCGTTGGGGTCAGTCATGGGACGTGCATTCTGGTGCGCAGCAGCCGCCGATGGCGGTGGCCGCTACATGTCGCCAGGCGTGATGTAGAACCAGATGCCGTGCTTCTCGCCGGAGTCGGCCATCGCCTTACGGGCTGCGACGATGGTGCGCCCTGCTTCGGTCGACTCGAAGAACCAGCGAGTGCCTGCCCACGCTGAAGGAGCATGCTCGGCGAGCGCCAACGCCGCCGTCTCGTAATAGCCGCGGATGTCCTGTGCCACCCGTGCCGGAATGCCGGGAATGCCCGCCTGCTTCCACGGTGTGCCCGAAGCGACGTCGACGAAGCTCTGCACGGCGGCCCCGATGTCGTCGACAGCAACGGTCCGGCCGGCGCCAACCCGGTTGCCGAGCTTGGCTACGGCACGGTCGTAGGCGGGGCGCAGGCCGTTGGCCTCGTCGACGGCGGGGTGCAGGTTCGGGTCGTGGTGGGGCGGCAGCGTGCACGACATCGTCTCGGTGCCGTCGTCGTCGATCGTCTCGGCGAACTTCTCCACGACCGGCCCCGGCGACGACAGCAAGCTGAACGCGTGTGCCAGCACCCGATGCTGGAATTCGGCGTCGTTGGGCTTGCCGAGCGGCCGACCCAGCGGGAACTCGCACCAGAGGCCTCGCGGCGGAGCGGTGCCCTGGATGTGGGCGCCGATGGATCCCAGCGCGACCGTCGCCAGTCCCTCTGCCTCAAAGACGTGTGCGAGCGTACTCACGGTACGCGTGCACAGCGGTCAGACGGGAGTGAACAGGACGACGTCCACCTCGTGCTCACGGAGGCACTTCGCCCCCGCAGGACCCGAGTCCATCCGCACCGCAGACAGGTCGAACTGGTTGCCGGCATAGGACAGGTGGATGTCGGAGACCCGCCCGATGGTGCAGTCAGCCACCAACTCGTCGAGGCGGTCGATCGGAAAGACGGTGTTGATGTCGAGGGCGATGCCGGTGGCGTCGAAGTTCGGGCTCCAGTGGCCGCACATGTAGTCACGCCGGCCCGCCTCAAGCACTCGGTAGCTGACGTCGATGGGTGCAAAATCGTCCTGGTCGGGATGATGCAACGACGCCGAGGACACGATTGCCACGGTGGCATCGGCCAGCGGCGGGGGCGTGGTGAACGCAGTGGTCTCGAAATCGGGCAGCTCGAGCCCTCCGGTCAGTGCCTTGACATCGGAATCAGCCATGGCGGCAAAGTTAGGACCTGAGGCCAAGTCTCGCTCGGAAATGCAGTGCTGCCCGCGGTCGAGGGCGGAGAAGCCCTCTGCTCCGGGAATCCAGCAGGTTCCAACCTCGCAGATTTCTTCTCCGCACTCGACCGCTAGGAATCTTGGGCTGAGGCACCTTCTTCGAGGTTCAGCGAACGTTGGCGGAGGCGGCGCATGCCTCGCAGCCAACGATCCGGATCGGAGGCCTTGCGCTCCACGTAGGTCTGGGCCTCGGGGTGCGACAGGATCAGGAAGCGTTCTTCGGCCATCGCTTCGGTAATGACTTGCGCCACGAACTCGGGCTCGACGATGCCGTCGGTGCCACCGTCGGCGAGCCTCCGCGGCGCCATGGCGGTGTTCACGCCCTGCGGGCACAGCACCGAGACCCGGATGCCGTCGTCGCCGTGGAGGATCGCCTCCATCTCGGCCAGCTTGATGCATGCCGCCTTGGTGACCGAATACGGCGCCGAACCCATCGCCGCGAGCAGACCCGCCGCGCTCGCGGTGTGGACGAGGTAGCCCTGTCCCCGAGCCAGCATGGACGGCAGCACTGCACGGGCCGCGTACACGTGGCTCATGACGTGCAGCTCCCATTGGGACTTCCAAGCGTCGTTGGACGCGTCCACCCCGCCTTCGGCGCCAGCGCCTGCGTTGGAGAAGAACACGTCGATCGGTCCGTGAGCTTCGAGCGTGCGCTCTACGAGGTCCGTGACGGCCGTCTCGTCGGTGACATCCAGCCCGACGCCCTCGCACCCCAGCTCATCGGCCACTGCAACCGCAGCTTCAGTGTTGTAGTCGGCGACGACGACATGGCGGGCGCCCTGCGCCAACCAGTGGCGCGCCGTAGCGGAGCCAATGCCCCCGCCGCCTCCGGTGATGATCGCTACTCGATCGCGCAGTTCCATCTCATGCGCTCCTTGTCTGGTGTTGCGACGGCGTGAACCGGATCAGTGTCGCGCAGCGCAGCGCCTCGTGGCGAGGCGGGAGTCGTATCAGTCGGCTGCGGCCTGGGCCGGCTCGGCCGTGCCGATGCCGCCGACTTCGGAGCCGTCTTCAATCGCCTTCAGCCGAGCCGCATACGCGGTCTCGACAAGGCGCTCGGCGCCCAGGTACCGACCGGGGCTGGCCCCGTCGACGTGGCCCATGATCCCCCGGTAGAGGCTGAATCCGCACAGCGCCGCCAACTCTTCGGACATGGCACCGACGTCGGCCGGAGAGAGGCTGTAGTACTGGTTCTGCTGCTGGCGCATCCAGCCCCGGCAGTACTGCACGCTGATGCCGAGGCGCCAGTCGTCGGGGGACGTGTTGGCGCCGCCGCAGTGCCAGGTGCCGCCGTTCACGATGAGGACCGAGCCAGCAGGCATCTCAGCCGCGATGTACTCCGGCTTCTCCCCCGGCTGGGGCTCGTGGTCGAAGCGATGCGACCCAGGAACCAAGCGGGTTGCGCCGTTCTCTTCGGTGAAATCGGTGAATGCCCAAATCGTGGTGACCATGAAGGGGGGGCGCGGGCGCGGCACATCGATCTGATCGACGAGGCCGTCGTCGGAATGCAGGCCTTGATGCACCTCACCAGGGCCGATGTGCATGCAGGTGGTGCCCGACAGGATCGCTCCCGGCTCCATCAGCCGCTGCGGGAACGGCAGCACGTTGCGGTGGATCGGCAGCTTCCAGAACGACCGGTCCTTGCCCAACAGGTTGTACATGCGCTTGGTGGCGAACCCCTCGATGCGGTTCCCCTTCGGCTGGATATTCAGCTCGTCTTCGACCCGGGCGACGGTGTCGCGGATCTCGGTGAGGAGTTCTGGCTCGATGGCACCTTCGACGATGCAGTAGCCGTGAGCTTCCACTTCGTCGAGATAGCGCTGAAGTTCGCCTTCGTTTGCGGTGAGATCGGGGGTGCCGCTGCTCATGGTCCCAGTCTTGCAGGACACGATCGCCGATACCTCACCGCACAAGCGTTGCGGTACCGCGTTCGTAGGATGACTCCCGTGGATGGCGAGAGCAGGTACGCGTCGAGCCACGACAACGCCCACCTGCGTCCGCTCATTGACCTGACATCACGGCCCACGTCGCTCAACTATCTGCGCGAGGCCTGGCGCCGGCGAGAGTTCGCCATCGTCGTGCCCGCACAAGATCTTCGAGCCCAGAACATGGACACGACGTTGGGCCAGTTCTGGCATCTGATGAACCCAGCGCTGCTTGTGGGCGTCTACTTCCTGGTTTTTGGTGTCGTCATCGACACCAGTCGCGGCGTCAGCAACTTCCTGGGCTTCCTGATCGTCGGGATTGTGCTGTTCCATCTCACCCAACGGGTGGTGCAGGAGGCGGCAGTCTCGATCACTCAGAATCTCGGACTCATTCGATCTATCCAGTTCCCGCGCATCTTGCTGCCCGCCGCAACGGTGAACGGCCAGACCGCAGCATTCGTTCCGGCGATCGTTCTGGCACTTCTAGCGGTGTTGGCCACAGGAGAGCGCCCATCGATGCGCTGGTTGTTGCTGCCGCTCGTACTGTTGGCGCAGTTCGTCTTCAACTTCGGATCGGCGCTGATATCTGCACGCATCGGCACTGCTGTCCCGGACCTGCGGCACATCTTGCCTCACCTGTTCCGACTCTTGTTCTACGCCTCGGGCGTGATCTTCAGCGTCGATGCATTCGTGCACAGCTTCGCCTGGCGACGGGCTTTTGCGCTGAACCCGATCTACGACCTGATCACGTGCGCACGCTGGTGCCTGCTGGGACAGGCAGTCGACGTCTGGGTGCTGGCTGGCACGGTTGCGTGGAGCGTCCTGATGCCCATCGTTGGCTTCATGATCTTCTTCCGCTCCGAACAGCGACTCGGTGCGTGATGGCAGCGTCGACACGGGTGACCGTCGAGATTCGCGACGTTCACGTGAACTACCGGGTGTACGAGGAACCGACCAAGGGACTCAAGCAGGGATTCGCCCGAGGTCGGATGCGTCGCCGCTACCGCATCATTGAGGCAATACAAGGTGTGACGCTGAATCTCCACGAGCACGAGACACTCGGGCTGATCGGAGCCAACGGAACAGGAAAGTCGACGCTGCTCTCGGCCATGACTGGGCTGTTGCCCCTTGCGTCAGGCAGCATTCGCGGCCGGTCGAGGCCTTCGCTTCTCGGCGTGTCGTCGGTGATGCGACCAGCACTGTCAGGTCGCCGCAACATTCTGATCGGCGGTCTGGCTCTGGGTTTCTCCAGGGTTGAAATCGAGCGCCGCATGGATGAGATCATCGACTTTGCAGGCGTGCGTGAGGCCATCGATCGGCCCATGCGCACCTACTCGTCGGGTATGCGCGCCCGGCTGCACTTCGCCATTTCCACGGCCCGCGTACCTGAAATCCTCCTGATCGACGAGGCGCTCACAGTGGGCGACGAGGAGTTCCGTCGGCGTGCCGCCGAGCGCATAGATGACGTCTGCGGCGCTGCTGGTTCCGTCGTTCTGGTCTCGCACAACATGGCGGAGATCGAGCGCTACTGCGATCAGGTTGTGTGGCTGGACGGTGGCCGCATCCGAGCCGTCGGAGAGCCAGCCGAGATCGTCGAGGCCTACGTCACGACCTCCCGCCCCAACTCCCGTTGAGCCGGCGGGGCGCTGCGGGGGCGACAATGCGAGACTGACCCTGTGGCGGGAGAAGCAAGGCCGGGGCGGCGGATCATCCTGAACGCCTTCACGATGAACTGCGTCAGCCACATCCAGCAGGGCTTATGGGTGCGTGACGACACCCGCCAGCGGGAGTACACCTCGCTCGAACCGTGGCTCGAGCTCGCCCGCATCTGCGAGGCGGGGTGCTTCGACGCCATCTTCCTGGCGGACGTAATCGGGCTGTACGACACCTACCAGGGCAGCGCCGACACCTCGCTGCGCGAGGGCATGCAGGTGCCCGTGAACGACCCGATGCTGCTGATCCCAGCCATGGCGACGGTCACTGAGCACCTCGCATTCGCCTTCACCAGCTCAGTGCTGCAGGCGCACCCGTTCACGTTCGCCCGCCAGATCACCACGCTCGATCACCTCACCGGCGGGCGCGTGGCGTGGAACGTCGTGACGTCGTACCTGCAGAACGCCGCCCAGAGCCTCGGCCATGACCGCCTTCCGCGCCATGACGAGCGCTACGAACAGGCCGAGGACTACATGGAGGTCTGCTACAAGCTCTGGGAGGGCAGCTGGACCGACGACGCCGTGGTGGCCGACACCGAACGCCGCGTCTACGTCGATCCCAACGGCGTACGGCCGATCAACCACAAGGGCGCCTACTACTCGGTGGCGGGGCCACATCTCTCGGAGCCGTCACCGCAGCGGACGCCAGTGATCTTCCAAGCAGGTTCCTCAGATCGCGGGCGAGACTTCGCCGCGAGACATGCCGAGTGCGTCTTTGTCGTGGCGGCATCGCGGGGCCTCACCCGCATCGCCGCAGACATCCGCCGAAGGGTGAGCGCGGAAGGTCGCCATCCCGACGACGTGAAGATCATTGCCGGCCTGTCCCCTGTCGTGGGCGGAACGGAGGCCGAGGCGAAAGCCAAGCACGCCGACTATCTCGAAACGCTCTCGCTGGAAGCGGGCCTCGCCCATCTGAGCGGCAACCTCAACGTCGATCTCAGCCACATCGACCCTGATCAGCCGCTCGAGACCTTTGACACCGAAGGCGTGCGGGGACCGGTGAAATCCCTGCTGGATTCCGCTCAGCCGGGCACCCGCACCTTCGGGGATCTCGTCAAGCTCAACATGGCGGGGCAGTTCCTGATCGGCTCTCCCGAGCAGATCGCCGACGGCATGCAGCGCCGTCTGGACCAAGGCGTGGACGGCTTCAACTTGGTCTACGCCACCACGCCCGGCACGTTCGTGGACTTCATCGAAGGCGTGGTTCCCGTGCTCTCAGAACGTGGGCTGGTTCAGCGGGCGTATCAACCGGGAACGCTGCGGGACAAGCTCTTCGGCCGCAGTCGACTGCCCGAGACACACTTCGGCAGCGGCTTCCGCCGGTAGTCGGCGCAGCTGCTGCGCCGTCGCCTGGCCGTTCCGCTCGGGGGTTCAGCCGGCCAGCGTGGCCCGTGACGGCCCCCGCAAGGTCACACCGCCGTCGACGACCAGCGTGTGGCCGGTGATGTAACGAGCCTCGTCGGTGCACAGGAACCTGACCGCTGCGCCTACATCCCAGCCGTTGCCTTCGATGCCGAGCACGCTGGCGCGTCGGCGTGCCTCTGCAAGATCTTCGGGCATGTCATCGCCGCCGACGAGTGGCGTACGGACGGGACCAGGGGCGACGCAGTTCACCCGAACGTTGTCGGCACCATGGTCGACCGCCATCGCCGACGTGAGCGCCATGATCGCCCCCTTCGAGGTCGAGTACGCCGTCATGCCTCGGGGCCTTAGCGCCGAGATGGATGAGATGTTGACGACGGCGCCTCCGCCCGAGTGCTCGATCATGGCGGGGATTGCGTGCCGTGACGCCAGCACCATCGAGGTCAGATTCACATCCATGACGCGCTGCCAGCGGTCGACGTCATCGGTCACCACCGATCCGCTGCTGCCGATGCCCACGTTGTTCACCAGGATGTCCAGCCGGCCCCAGCGATCGAGCGCAGCCTGGGTCATGGCCTCGCAGTCGGCTTCGACGGTCACATCGGCCTCGACGGCGATGGCGCTGCCGCCTTCGGCGGTGATCATCTCGACGGTGAACTCAGCGAGCTCCGCCTTGCGGTCGACAGCAACGACATGCGCTCCGGCCTCGGCCAGCAACACCGCAGCGGCGCGGCCGTTGCCGATCCCGTCCCCCCGTGCCCCCGCGCCGGTGACCATCGCCACCCGGCCGCTCAGATCAGCATTCGCCCGTGTCGCACTCATTGACAGCCTCCTGCGCTGGGCGACCGCCTAGCCGCTGTTGCGGCGCAGCGTGCTGCGGTCGTCCAGCGGTGTCCACGCATCGGTGTAGTCGTCCTGCAGCTCACTCAGGCCGGCTGCCCAGGCGGTGGGGATCCACGCATAGCGGGACTCGAACATGAAGGCCAGCATGTCGGCCATCCGCCGGGGCTCGAGTTCCGCCGTGGTGCCGGCGTTGTAGGCGTCGATGTCGGGGCCGTGGGGCAGGAACGCGTTGTGAATGCTCACGCCGCCGGGCAGGAAGCCTTCGAGCTTGGCGTCGTAGGTGCCTTCGATGAGCCCCATCAGCTCGCTCATCACGTTGGAGTGGTACCAGGGCGGACGGAACGTGTGCTCCTGAACGGCCCAGCGTTCGCGGAACAGCACGAAGTCCACGTTGGCGGTGCCCGGAAGGTCTGAGGGCGACGTCAGCAGCGTCCAGATCGAGGGCGCGGTGTGATCGAACAGCAGCGGCCCGAGCGGGCAGTAATTGCGCAGGTTGTACTTGTAGGGGGCGAAGTTGCCGTGCCACGCCACCACATCGAGCGGTGAGTGCGGCAGGTGTGTCTCGAGCAGGCGGCCGTCGTGCTTGAAGACCAGCCGGGTGGGATTGTCGTCGGCCTCGTAGCCGGCGACCGGATAGAGGAAGTCCCGCGGCATGGCCAGCGCGTCCACGCCGATCAAACCCGGGTCTGGCAGCCGGAATGGTGCGCCGTAGTTCTCGCACACATATCCCCGGACTGTCTCCTCCATGAGCTCGACGCGGAACTTGACGCCACGGGGAACTGTTGCCAGCTCGGCAGGCCCAACCGTGAGCGTGCCGAGTTCGGTGACGAGTCGCAGCGTCCCCTGCTGAGGCACGATCAGCATCTCGCCGTCGGAATTCGCGAACACTTCACCGTCCATCGAACGGTTGGCGAAGTACAGGTGCGTAGCAGCGCCGCATTGGACATGAGCGTCGCCATTGGTGGCCAGCGTGCAGAGCCCTTCGAGCCAGGTGCACGGCTCGTCAGGAACCCCAATGGGACTCCAGCGCAGCTGGGCCACCGGCGGCGAACCCTCACGGCAGGGGGAGGACCGGATGTTGCCCGGATTGATGTCGCGGAGTTCCGTGACGTGACGCACCGATGGTCGGATCCGGTACATCCACGTGCGCAGCGCATCCGTCCGAGCGACAGTGAAAGCGCTGCCGGTCAGCTGCTCGGTGTAGAGGTCGTGGGCGACACGCTGGGGGCTGTTCTGACCGATCGGCAGCACGCCGGACTCAGCTTCGGTGGCGTGCTCGTTGCCGAACCCGCTCTGATACTCGACGCCGAAGTCATCCCCCATGCCTGCCAGCCTAGATCGGGCCTGCCGACCCGCTTGAGGTGGCGAGCACAGTCCAGCCAGACCGGCGCTAGTAGCTGGGTCGGCGGTGGTGGCGCATGACCAGCGCCAGGACGGTTGCGCCAGCCGCGCAGACCGCGAAGCCGGTCCAAACCAGGTCGAAACTGCCCGTCCATTCCGCTATGTAGCCGGTCGCGAGGCCGCCGATGCTCAGCCCGGACATGAATCCGAGCATCACCGTGCCCGATGCCCGACCCGCCAGCGCAACAGGAATCCCAGTGATGACCGCCAACATCGCTACGGCGTTCCAGGACATCATGGTGAAGCCAGCCAGCAGGGACATCACCCACAGCAGGCCGCCGTAGACAGAGGTGGCGGCGAGCAGGAGTCCCATCGCGACGACGGTGAACCCCGCCTGGACGGCCAGCGCGCTCGCCGGCCGGACTCGTCGTTCGGTGAGCCGAGCCCACCAGATGCGTGATCCCACCGCGGTGATGCCCGCGAGCGCACTGGCCAGCCCGGCCCAGAAGTTGGTCCAGCCCAGTGATTCCTCGGCAAAGAGGATCTGGAAGCGGCCGACGCCACCCGCGACGGCGCCCATCAACAGCGAGTACCAGGTGATCGCAATGATGAAGCGGTGCTCGGAGCGGCCCATGCGGAGCACCTTCGGTGCCAGCGGGGTGATGGTGAACACCGCGCCCGGCGGTGCGTCGTACGCCGCTGCCGATTGGGCGCCCGTCCGCGCGTCAGGACGCATCCACAGTTGGATGCCGAGAGCGCACACCAGAGCCACGACCCCATAGACGCCGACCGCGGTACGCCATCCGAACCAGACAGCGAGCGTCGGCAGCGTCGCCCCCGCCAGGAAGGCCCCGAACATGACGCCCGATTGCTTGAGGCCGGTGATTGTGCCTCGTTGACCTTCTGGCACTCGTTCGGCGACGAGCTTGTTGGTTGCCGGGTTGCACCAGCCCTGGCCAAGGCCAGCGAACGTTGCAGAGGCCATCAGCGCCCAGACGTTGGGCGCGAAGGCCATGCCGACCATGCCGACCCCGGCCGTAACGATGGTCAGCACGGTTGAGAGCTTCGGGCCGATGCGGTCGGTGAGGCGCCCCGAGAGCGGGGCGAACAGCGCTGCTGCAACCGTGTTGGTCGTGAGAGCGACCCCGAAGACACCTTTGGTGATGCCGAGCGACCCGATGAGATCGGCCGCCACAACCGCCGGTGCGATCAGGGGAAACGGCCCGAGCACCATCGTGGCGACGAGCACGAACCTCAGACCGAAGCGCTGCAGCGGGCCATCGGGACCCGGCGGGGGCGCCTCGGCAGCGTCCGGTACTGCGCTGGAGACGCTGCCGACCGTTCGCATCGCTGCGCACCCTATGGCTGCTGTCACGCTTTCTGTGTGCAAATGTGCCGTCTGTGGCGGCATTTCTGCGCAGAGTCGAGGCCGTCGGGGCCCGCCGCAGCGTTGCCGATGTCGCCGACCTCGGGGCCGCGGACGCGATGGTGACGATGGAAGCTCTTGCTGGTGAGCTGCCTCTGGCTGACGTGGTGGTCCTGACGTGCCCGCTGACGGCCCGCTCTGGAATCATCCCAAGGTTGTGATGACGACCCATATCGGAGGCGCCGGCAGCGGGATGCCGTCTCGCAACGACGACCCGTTCATTTCCCGGCTCGATTCGTTCCTCGCGGGCCACACGCCTCGCCTGCTGGTGGAGAGCTGAGCCTTGAGAACCGAGACACTGCTGCCGCTGGGCAAGCTCGACCCCGGGCTGCGAGCCCCCGACGTGCCGCTCGACGTGACGAGCATCGGCGAGGCCGCTGCGCAGGTCGAAGAACTGGGCTACGACGCCCTCGTCGTCGAGGAGACCAAGGACGACCCCTACCAGCTCCTCGCAATGGCAGCAATGGCAACGACCACGCTGGAACTCGGCACCTCAGTGGCGATGGCGTTCCCGCGGTCACCAACTGTCGGTGCATGAAGCCGCTCGTGGCCACAGCGCCAGACGAGGCCACGCTGGCGGTCGTGGCACGCACTGTTCGCGAGCGCGTGGGCTTCTACCTGTCGACACCCGCCTACCGGGCAGCCTTCGACGTGCACGAATGGACTGACGAGGCGGAGCGGGCCGCGGTGATGTCGAAAGCTCAGCGCTGGGACGAGATTTCGGCGCTCGTATCCGATGAGATGCTGCACACCATCGCCACGGTCGGCACCTACGACCAGATCGGACGTCTGCTCGCCGAGCGGTACGGTGCCCTGACCGACCGCATCGAGTTCTCGATCCCCGTCAACAATCCTGAAGACGGCGAGCGGTTGACCAGCATTCTCACGGAGCTTCAGGCCACCAGCCGAAGCTGAGCGGTGCCGCGGCTCCTCGCCGGCAACCCCACCTGAGACCTTCTAGGTCTAGGGTCTCGTCGTCGGTCGCGTGCAGGCGCGGCTATGGAGTCAACCGCACACAGGCTGGGAGGCAGCAGATGGGTGTCCTGGACGGGCGAGTCGCGATCATTACCGGGGGCGCACGAGGGCAGGGCGCTGTCGAAGGGCAGCTCTTTGCTGACGAAGGTGCAACCGTGGTCCTCACCGACGTGCTCGACGAAGAGGGCGAGCGGACCGCCGGCGAGGTGGGATGCGAGTACCTGCACCAGGATGTGGCCTCGGAGGCCGATTGGGATGCGGTCGTGGCCGACGTCGTGAATCGTCACGGCCGCATCGACGTCCTGGTGAACAACGCCGGGATCTTCCAGGACACCGGCCTGATGAACACGACGGCCGAGGACTACCACCGCATGATGAGCATCAACGCTGCGGGCACGTTCTTGGGAATGCAGAAGGTCGGGGCAGTGATGGCCGAGGCAGAGTCCGGATCCATCATCAACATCAGCTCAGTCGCGGGCCTCATGGGAACCTTGGGAGGGTTCGCCTACGGTGCCAGCAAGTGGGCGGTGCGCGGCATGACCAAGTCGGCGGCGAAGGAACTCGGCCGCCGCAACGTGCGCGTCAACTCGGTTCATCCCGGCTACATCGACACCGTGATGCTGACCCAGACATCGGTCTTCAACGAGGACCCCGACCGCACTCGCCGGGCGCTGCGCAACGTGCCGCTGGGGCGCATCGCCGAACCGGCCGAAGTCGGCCGCGTGGTCCTGTTCCTGGCGTCGGACGCCAGCAGCTACTGCACCGGCCAGGAATTCACCGTCGATGGGGGCATGTTCTGTTGAGCTGGCTCAGCCGAACCATCAGACACAGCGGCTAGGAACGGCGCTCCCGCATATTGACGGCGGCGCGGACATCGGGCAATTGCTGCCCCACCTCGGGTCCGCTGGGCGAGATCTGGGTGCTGCGGGGCGCTACGTCAACGTCCGCAAGTGGCGATCAAGCAGTGAACTACAGTGACCCGCGGGTTAGCCCCATGGGGAGAGGTCGCACATGAACTACGACGCCCGGCTCCTCCGTGCGGACATCCGAGCTGGCATCACCTCTGCCGCTGTCGTGTTGCCGCTCGCGCTCGCCTTCGGCGTCGTGTCAGGGCTGGGTCCCATTGCCGGTCTGTGGGGCGCAGTTGCCGTCGGGTTCCTCGCGGCTGTCGTTGGGGGCACGCGGGTACAGATTTCCGCGGCGACGGCCCCGGTGGCGATCGCCGTGTCGTTCATTCTCGTGAGGTACGCCGATTCGGCCGTCGAGGCGCTCGCAATCATCTTCATCGCCGGCATCATCCAGATTCTCCTGGGCCTGTTGCGACTCGGGAATCTGGTGCAATACACGCCGTATTCGGTGGCTTCGGGCTTCATCAGCGGTGTCGGAATCATGGTGGTGCTGCTGCAGGTACTGCCCTTCTTCGGTGCCGACCCAGTGCTCGGCAACCCACTCGATTCGATCCGCGATTGGCCCGGCGCTGCCCGCGACATGGACTTCCACGCGTTCGGATTGGCCGTCACCACCTTCGTGATCTTCGCGGGATGGCCAAAGCGGTGGCGCAACTACGTGCCAGCCGCCGCTGGCGCGCTCGTGTGCGGGATCGTTCTCGGCGCATGGATCTTCGACGGGGCTCCCCGCCTCACCGAAGTCGTCGACGCTCCGGATTTCTGGGCAATGGAGATGCCAACCGGCGGCTTCTGGGGTGCTGTCGGCGCAGCGATGATCATCGCTCTCATCGGCACGCTGAACAGCCTCCTGAACGCCTCGGAGTCCGACTCGATGACAGGACACCAGCACGACCCCGATCGGGAACTCATCGGCGTTGGACTCGGCAATGCACTGGCGGGCATGTTCGGCGGCCTGCCGGGTGCCGCTGCTCCGGACGCTACGCAGACGAATATCCGAGCAGGGGCTCAGACCAGAGTGGCGGGCGCAGTATCCGCAGTGGTGTCGCTCGTGCTGATGATCGTGCTCGGCGGCCTCGTCGACGACATCCCCTACTCGGTCCTGGCGGGCATCTTGCTGTGGATGGGCTTGCGGCTCATCGACTGGCGCCTCATAACGCACCTGAACAAGGTGCAACGAGAGCACGTGCTGGTGATGCTGCTCACGCTTGGGCTCACCGTCTTCGTCGACCTGCTGGTGGCCATTGCCGCCGGCCTGATCGCTGCGGCTCTGGCTGCCAGCCGTCGCTTTGAGCGGCTGGAGCTGGACAGTGTCTTGTCGGTGCCGATGCTTGATGCGGTGTTCTTTGCTGACAGCGACAGGGTCGACATCAGCCAATTCGATGCGTTCTCGGCGCGAGTCGGGATGGTGAAGATGCGTGGCAGCTTCACCGTTGCGTCATCCAACCGGCTGAGGATCGCCATCAGCAAGGACATCCAAGAACACGAAGTCGTGATCCTGGACTTCTCGGAGACGAGCTACATCGACGACAGCGCAGCGCTCGTGGTGGAGCAGCTCATCGACGCTGCCATAGAGCACGACACGGAGTGCATCGTGATCGGCCTCGACGGGCTGCCCGCGACCAGCTTGCAGGCCCTCGACGTGCTGCGCCGGGTACCGGGCGACCACTTCGTCCAGAGCTTCGATGATGCCCGGGCAATCGCCGGTCGGTTGCTCGAGATCAACATGGAGGCCTGAGCCAGCACGCTGCGGCTCCGAAGCGAGCCAGCCGAGGTCGTCCGAGGCAAGCTCAGTACAGCTCGGGGACGAACGTCTGGTCTGACATCGGCGGGCGCACGTACCCGCCTGAAGGACTGCGTTCTGGCAGCTCGACGGACTCCCACGGCACGGCTTCGTAGGGGATCTGCGACAGCAGGTGGGCAATGCAGTTGAGCCGCGCCGCCCGCTTGTCGTCCGCCTCGACGACGAACCACGGGGCCTGCTTGATGTCGGTGTGTGCGAACAGGGAGTCCTTGGCCCGTGAGAACTCCACCCACCGTGCACGAGCTTGGAGGTCCATCGGCGAGAGCTTCCAGCGCCGCGCCGGGTCGGCAATGCGGCTCTGGAAGCGACGCTCCTGCTCCTCGTCGCTGACGGAGAACCAGTATTTGATGAGGATGACGCCCGAGCGCACCAGCATCCGCTCAAACTCGGGGCATGAGCGCAGGAACTCCTCATACTCCTCATCGGTGCAAAAGCCCATGACCGGTTCGACGAGTCCGCGGTTGTACCAGCTGCGATCGAACAGCACCATTTCGCCGGCTGCAGGCAGCTCTCCGGCGTAGCGCTGGAACCACCACTGCGTCTTCTCGCGATCACTGGGCGTGCCGAGCGCCACGACGCGCACCACGCGAGGGTTCAGGCGTTCGGTGATGCGCTTGATCGTGCTGCCCTTGCCTGCCGCATCCCGGCCCTCGAAAATGACCACGACCTTGAGCCCCTTGTGGCGAATCCAGCGCTGGAGGCGGGCCAGTTCTTGCTGCAGGAGCTTGAGTTCCCGCTCGTATTCGCGGCGACCGATGCGGCTGCGACGCTTCGGCGGCGGGGCGGGGGGATCGGTGTCTGGCTCGGCAGCGGCAACTGCTTCAGGCTGAGCGTCTTTGGACGTGGCCTTCGACCCCATGGGTTCGGACAGTAATTGAGCGATCCGAGTGACGAAGACCCGCGGGAGGGGCTGGTCTCAAGCCCTCCTGATCGCCGCGGTGGTGGTTCGATCAAGCACCGTCGCGTAGAGCACGCCGAAGATCACGATGATGGCGCCCGCCACCGTTGTGAGCGTCGGGTACTCGCTCAAGAACACGGCTGCCCAGATGATGCCGGCCGCGGTCTCCACCGGAGCGAACAAGGCCACCTCGCCGGCAGGTGCGTATCTCGATGCGGTGCTGTAGGACAGGCGTCCAAGCGGGTTGCAGACCAAGCCCATCACCAGCACGGCAGCCCAGGCCGTGGCGTCGAGCCGGCCCAGGTCGACGACGAATGCCGTGGGGATGACCACCAGCGCCGAAGCCAGTGCCAGACCGACGATGCGGCTCATATCGCGATGGCGTCGCCAGACGACCGTGCTGGCGGCGAATGCCGCGACCGCAACCAGTGCCAGGAAATCGCCAAGCAGGTTCGGCGTGCCTATCGAATCCGAAACCACCAGGCCGATGCCGGCCAGCGTGAGCGTGATGCCCACGACGACGCGCAACGACGTTCGCTCACGCAGAGCGAACCATGCGATCGCCGCAGCCAGAACTGGCGCAGCCGCCACGATGGCCACGACGTGAGAGATCTCGGTGTGGGTGATCGCCGAGATGAACGTGAGCTGGCTGAGCGCCCCGAGCACGCCGATCGTGAGCAAGGGCACGGTGTGGGCCCGGATGGACGCCCAAGCGACGGATGGGCGCCGCATCGCCATTGCGCCATAAAGCACCAGTGCCAGCGCCCCGACGATGAAAGCGATGTCGAGTGCGTCGGCTTCCGAGATACGCACCCACAGCGAGTCGGTGGACACCAGCAGCATGCCGCTCGCCGCGAGGAACCAGCCGAGGCGTCGACCGTCGCGGTCGGAGTGAGTGTCCGTCACAACACCGTCGCGCTGCCGAGGTGGCCTGTTGTGATCATGAGAGCTTCAGTCATTGGCAGAGATGTCGCCGCCGAGGCGGCGGTGCACCAGCTGGGCTCCGGCCAAGTCCGACAAGGCGAAACCGACTGACTTGAACAGGGTGATCTCGGAATCGGAGGTGCGCCCGGGATGGTTGCCGGCGACAAGTGCCGCCAAGTCGGCTGCGATCGAGTCGCTCGTAATGAGTTCATCGGCGAGCGGTTGGGCGAGATCGCCTGCCAGCACCGCTCCGGCACGCGTGTCGACGAACAACGTTGATCGAACGACCGCAGCATCGTCGGCCTCGCGCATGTCGGCGCGGAAGCCGCCCACGAGGTCGAGATGCGTGCCGGGCTGCAGGAGGCTGCCGCACACCAGCGGGCCGGTTCCGCCAGTGGCACAGGTGACGATGTCGGCACGCTCGACTGCGACGTCAAGCGAGGGAGCAGGTCGGGCCGGCAGGCCGTGATCTTGGAGTGCGCCCGCCACTGCAGCGGCCTTGGCGGGATCCCGTCCCCAGACCTCAATGACGCCGAATTGCCGGACCGCGGCATGGGCGAGCGCAAGGTTGGGTGCCAGCTTGCCCGTGCCGACAACGAGCAACCGATCGGCATCGGAGCGGGCCAGACGATCAGCGGCCAGCGCTGAGACGGCGGCCGTGCGCCGCAGCGTGAGCTCGTCGCCGTCAAGCACAGCAGCGAGCTGGCCCGTCTGGCCGTCGAACAACAGGTAGCCCGCACTGATGATCGGCAGGTCGGTGCCCGCATTGGAGGGGTAGTACGTGACGGCTTTCACTCCGAGCAGTTCGCGATCAACCCATGCGGGCATGACCAGCAGCGAGCCGGTGCCGCCGTCGGGAAGGGCCACATCGTGCACCTCCCGCTGGGGCACCGTGACGCCACCGTCACCGAGCATCTGGGCAATTGCATCTATCAGCTCGTTCCACGGCGTGGCCCGCCGCACCGCTGCGGCATCGAGCGAGAGCATCACGAAGTGCCAGCGGTGAACAAGCGGGGAGGCCGGTAGACCCCGTGGGTGACGGCGCCGTCGACAACGTGAAGCTCCCAGACGGACGCCTTCTTGCAGCGGCTCGGGGTGAGGTCGACTCCCCGGTGGGCGAGGCGCCACAGCACTTCGGGAATGGCGTCGCCGTGGCTGCACAACACGCTGTCCCCTGGCAGGCCGCACAGGCAATCGAGCAGGGCTTCTGTGCGCGAGCCATCGGCGCCCTCGTCGAGCTCGACAGCGATCCCGATGTCCAGTCCCAGTGCTGCGGCGAGCGGTTCGACGGTCTGGATGCAGCGCACTGACGGGCTCGACAGCACTCGGTGCACTGGTGCTGCGGAGAGCAACTCGGCGATGGCCGCCGCCTGGGCCAAGCCCTTCGAGTCAAGAGGTCGGACGCTGTCGTCACCCTGCCAGACCCGCCGATCGCCAGCGGAAGCGTGACGAACGAGGTAAAGCACAGCGTGAACGCTAGAGCCGCGCAGGAATGTCTGCCGCCCCCTCCGCGACTACTGAGACCGGGATGGGGTATGAGACGATGAGCCCGAACCGAATGGGGGTGGGCGATGAGCAACACGACTCAGGATCCGGATCCGAGCGAGACGCCAAGCGTCGCTGGGTCCGATGCCGCGACGCCTAGCGTCGCTGGGTCCGATGCCGCGACGCCTAGCGTCGCGGTGCCCACACTCCCCGACGGCGCGTTTGCCTGGCACCGGCTGATCGGCGTCGACGAACTCGATGTCGGCCGGGTCACCGCGGTGACCGTCGAACGCGAGAGCCTGTGCGTCACTCGCACGGATACAGGATTCGGGTGCCTCGCCAACGCCTGCCCGCATCAGGGCGGTCCGCTCGGCGAGGGCAGCATCGAGGGCGGTTGGCTGCGCTGCCCGTGGCATGGCTACGACTACTCCCCCAGCAATGGCAAGCCGCCGCCCCCATTCGACGATGCACCTGCCGCCTACCGCACCGAGGTCCGGCCCGACGGTGTCTACGTGGCTCTGCCGGTTTCGGCCACCCGGACTCGAACCGTGTCGGACCAGCTCGTCGAGACCATGACCGCGTGGGGCGTCGGGTGGGTCTTCGGCATGGTGGGGCACTCAAATCTGGGCTTCGCCGATGCACTGCGAGAGGCCGAGGCTCGCGGCTCGCTGCAGTTCATCGGTGTGCGCCACGAGGGCGCCGCCTCCTTCGCAGCGACCGCCTACGGAAAGCTGACCGGGAGTCTGGCCGCGTGCTTTGCGATTGCCGGGCCGGGCAGTACCAACCTGCTGACAGGGCTCTATGACGCCAAGATGGATCGGGCGCCGGTGCTGGCGCTGTCGGGCCAGGTGCCGTCGAGCGTGCGTGGTAGGGGCGCATTTCAGGACACCGACCTGTCAGCGGCCTTCGCCGACGTTGCGCGCTACTCCCAGACCGTCCAGGCGGGCTCCGACGCAGCTGAGCTGATGAACTTGGCCTGCAAGACGGCGTTGGTGGAGTGCGACGTGGCGCACCTGGTGCTTCCCGACGAGGTGCAGGTGCTTCCCGCGCCCGGCGGTGGCCGCAGTGACGCCGGATCGCCGCAGGGTCGCACTGGCGACCGGGCGGTCTCGCCCGCGGCGAGCGCGCTCGACGCGGCAATCGATGTGCTGTCGGGCGCGGCGCGGCCGATGATCATTGTGGGGCACGGCGCCCGCAGCGGCATCGACGACATCGTGGCGCTGGCCGAAGCGATCGATGCGCCGGTCGCCACGACGTTCAAGGGCAAAGGCCTCATTGCCGACCAGCACCCGCTGGCCTGCGGCGTGCTGGGCCGCTCGGGTACGCCGATTGCCAGCTGGTTCATGAACGAGGCCGACGCGCTGGTGACCTTCGGCGTGTCATTCGCGAATCACACCGGCATTGCGTCGTACAAGCCGATCATTCAGGTCGACTTCGACCCGATGGCGCTGGGGCGGTTCCATGCGGTGACGGTGCCGATGCTGGCCGACGTGGGCGTGGCGGCACGGGCGTTCGCTGAAGCGTTTCGCAGCCGGGCCGTCCCAGGTACGGCCGCGGCCGAGGTGGCAGCGCGTTGGGACATCTGGCGTGCGGAAAAACAGAGCCGGCGCGACGACGACCGGGGCAGCGGCATGAACTCGGCGGTCGTCTTCGAGGCTCTGAGTCGCCTCGTTCCGGCCGACGCCATCATGACGGTGGATGTCGGCAATCACGCCTACTCCTTCGGCCGCTACTTCGAGCCGTGCGGGCAGACCGTGCTGATGTCGGGATACTTGGGGTCCATCGGCTTCGCATTCCCCGCTGCGATGGGGTGCTGGGCCGCAACCCAGCGTGCGCCGGGTGTCGACGGATCGCCGTGGGCGGAGCGGTCTGTGGTCTCCGTGTCAGGCGACGGCGGCTTCGGCCAGTACGCCATGGAGTTGACGACCGCCGTGAAGTACGGCATGAACATCACCCACGTGCTGCTCAACAACGGCGAGCTGGGGAAGATCTCCAAGGAGCAGCGAGCGGCCGAGCTCGATGTGTGGCAGACCTCGCTGCACAACCCCGGCTTCGCGTCCTTCGCGCAGTTGTGCGGTGCGATGGGGCGCGAGGTGACATCGGCAGATGAGCTGGACTCGGCACTGTCGGACGCCCTCGCCCACCGGGGCCCTGCGCTCGTTGAGGTGATGACCGATCCGCTGCTCGTCTAGGGGCCGCGCGGATAGGTGGTGGCGTCTCGAAAAGTTGGTGTCACGCCTTCTTTGTGCAAGTTTGCCGTCTGTGGCGGCATTTCTGCGCAAAGTCCAGGCCGTCGGGGCTGCCGGGCATCGCCGCCTATCCGTTGAGGCTCTTTGGGGGCCGTCCGGAGGCGATCACTAGCGTCGAGGGGCGATGACGAGACAAGCGGCAGCACAATCGGCAGCCTCGAAGTCCCCAGACGGGCTCGGGCTCGACGAGGCGTATGCGGTCGACGGACCGGACGCCAACCGCGAGCTGTACGCGTCGTGGGCGGCGACATACGAGTCGGAGTTCATCGTCGAGAGCCGCTACGTGTACCACCAGCAGGTGGCCGAGGTGTTCTGCGCCGGCATGGCCGCCTTTGACCGACCGGTACTCGATGCAGGCTGTGGCACCGGCATCGTGGGTGACGAGCTGGCGAGGCTGGGCGTGACGGTCATCGATGGCATCGATATTTCGACGGAGATGCTGGCGAAGGCCGGCACCAAGACCCACGACAGTCGGCCTACCTACCGGCAGCTCGTCGAAGCCGATCTCACCGGCCGCATTGATCTCGCTGATGAGTCCTACGACGGCATCGTGAGCGCAGGCACATTCACTCACGGACATCTCGGTCCCGACACGATCTCGGAGCTGCTGCGGGTGGCACGCCCTGGTGCGCATTGCGCGCTGGGGATCAACTCGGCTCACTTCGACGAGTTCGGATTCGGCGACTGGCTCGAGCAGTGCCGCGCAGACGGGCACATCACCGAGCTGCGCTACGAGCTGCGGCCCATCTATGGCAGCGCCGACGAAGCGGATCCCGACCAGTGGGCCCGCATCGCCGTCTTCACGGTCCGATGAGCACCGCTTCGACTTCCCAACGGGCGATCTTCGCCGACTTGGGTCGCAGCCAGTGGTACCTGCACCTGAGCCGCCCATCAGCGGGTGGGAGTGGATTCGACCTGGGCTGGCTGGGTGCTGTGCTGGGCGAAGCGCGCGCAGTGTGTACCTCGGCCAGCCTGGAATTGCTGATTGGCTTCGGCCCAGCGCTGCTGGGCGAGTTCAGCAATGACGTGCCCGACGACTTCGGGCCCTACGAGACGATCGAGTCCGCCGATGGTTCGGGTCGCCGCGCCGTGGGCACGCAGGAAGAACTGTTGCTGTGGTTCCACGGATCACGCACGGACGACGTGTGGAAGGCCCAGTACGACACCCGGATCTCACTGCGGCCGCATTTTGCAGTGGCACGCGAGACGCCGGCATTCGTCTATGGCGAATCGCTCGACATGACCGGGTTCGTGGACGGCGTCGGGAACCCCGACGATACCGAGCGGGTCGCCGTGGCGACGGTTGCCGCCGGCGAGCCGGGAGCGGGCGGCAGCCACGTCATCGCACAGCGCTGGGTGCACGACCTCGGGGCGTGGGAACGAGTTGCCACCGGCGAGCAGGAGGACATCATCGGCCGGCGCAAGTGGTCGGGCACTGACAAGCTGGCGGTTCAGGCGCCGCAGAGTCATCTGCGCCATGTCGAGCTGCGTGTCGATGGGAACCATGGATTGAGCGGCAGCCCCGAGCGCGACGAGATGTGGCGCCGCTCGACGCCGTATGCATTCCACGACGGCACGGTCGGGCTGTACTTCCTCGGTTTCTCGGCGTCGCAGGCGCCGCTGCGTGAACGGATGCGTCTCATGTACGGCCTCGATGCCGCTGACGGGGTACGTGACGGGCTCACTGACTTTTCGACGCCGGTGTCAGGTTCGTACTATTTCGCCCCTAGCCAACAGACCCTCGACGCAATCTGCGGCTAGGTCGCCGCGGCCGCTGCGCAGTGGAGAGCTACTTGCGGTACGCGAATGTTTCGTCGAAACGCGACTGAAGGTACACGCCCGACGTCGTGGGCAGGTACTTCGGCTGCTCGCCTTCGCCGAGGCAGCTCGGCAGGCACTCGACGACCGTGTCGAAGGACGGGTTGACAAACGTCGGCACCGAGTATCGGTCGGCGGCGTGCGGCGACTGCACCCGGTGAACAGTGGCGCGATACCGATCATTCGTCCAGCGGGCCAGCATGTCGCCCAGATTCACGATGAAGCTGCCCGTCGGTGCTACGACGTCGTGCCACTGCCCGTCGACGTCCGCTAGCTGCAGTCCGGGCGTTCCGTCGGTGTGCAAGAGCGTTACGCAGCCGTAGTCGCTGTGGGCACCGCAACCCAGCTGGTCCAAAAGCGGTTCGCCGACAGCGGGGTACCTGATGAGACGGGTGCCGACCAGGGGCCGCACGAGGCGCTGACCAAAGAAGGACGGCGGTAGGTCGAGGGCCTCGGCAATCAAGCGCAGCAGGCGTTTCGCAGCATCGAGTACTGCCTCCTGGTAGGCCTCGACAGTCATACGAAACCCGGGCACGTCCGGCCACTGATTCGGTCCCTCGAGCGGCGAACAATCGGGATCATCGAGTGAGCGTTCGGGACCGAAGTCCAACGTCTCCTTGAAGTCGGCGCGCATCCCAGGCTCGAGCAATTCGCCCTCCACACCCGCGTAACCCCGGTGATGACCGGAGAGTTCGATTGCGAGCGCGCACTTGGATGCAAGAGGCTGTGTGAAGAACTGGCGTGCGGCCATGAGTACGCCGTCGAGGAGTGCGCGCTCGACGCCGTGCCCGGTCATGGCAAAAAAACCGATACCGCGGCAGGCAGCGTCGATCTGCTCGCTCGCAGCCGCGAACGAGGTGTCGCCGGAAATGTCGATGACCGGAATCTCCGTATCGCCGCCCGGCATGGCACGCAACGTATCGGGTCAGCCAAGCGCGCCGAAGCGGGACGGCGGAGAGGGAACCGGCCCGCTTCGGATGCTGCTGGGGGTCTATGCAGCGGTCGTCGAAGCAGTGGACCCGGAGCCCTCGGAGTGGGTGTGGCCGCCCCAGCGGCCCTTGCCCATGAAACCGCCGCGGTTACGGTGCCACCCGTCGGGGTCTTCGGATCGATCTGGCCGCTCGCCGTTCACCATTGCAGTGATCTTGGCGGTCAGCTCGTCGGCCATTCCGCCAGCCCTTTCGTCGGGGTGTTCTGACGACCCTGACGATGGCAGGCAAATCTGAAAGGCCCCTGAGATCAACCTGAGAGCGACCTAAGAATGCGCGCTCGGCAGAGGTGATCGCCGAGGCGGAGCGTGACCAGCCGGCTGTCAGCCAGCTTCGGAGTGGGTGACCGGATCCTCGCCCATCCATTCGCGCAGCGTGTTCTTGAGCTTCGTCTGCTGGATGAACAGGTCATGCTCGGGACCGGCGAGATCCGCGGACTGCGGCGCCTTCAAGTAGAACGACAACCACTCCTGCACGCCGCCGTGACCGGCACGCTGGGCGAGATCCAGGAAGAGCGCCAAGTCGAGCACGATGGGCGCCGCCAAGATCGAATCGCGGCACAGGAAATCGATCTTGATCTGCATCGGGTAGCCGAGCCATCCGAAGATGTCGATGTTGTCCCAGCCCTCTTTGTTGTCTCCACGCGGCGGGTAGTAGTTGATCCGCACCACGTGGTCGATCTCGCCGTAGAGATCCGGGTAGGTCTCCGGCTGCAGGATCGTGTCGAGAACGCCCAGCTTGGAGGTTTCCTTCGTCTTGAAGTTCTCGGGATCGTCGAGGACCTCGCCGTCGCGGTTGCCCAGAATGTTGGTGGAGTACCAGCCGCGCAGGCCCAGCATTCGAGCCTTGAGCCCCGGCGCTACCAGCGTCTTCATGAGCGTCTGACCGGTCTTAAAATCCTTGCCGGCGATCGGGACGCCGCGGCGTTCCGCGAGCTCGGTCATGACCGGGATGTCGACCGTCAGGTTCGGCGCGCCGTTGGCAAACGGCACACCGCTCATAAGTGCTGCGTAGGCGTACATCTGGCTCGGCGAGATGTTCTCGTCATCGGCTGCAAGCCCAGCTTCGAACGCCTCCACGCTGGTGTGCACCCCTGTGGGCTCCTGGTACGCCTCGGTCGACCCGCACCACACCATCACCAGCCGGTCACACTCGTTCTCGGCGCGGAAACGCTCAATGTCGTCCATCAGGGCTTGGGTCGCGTCGAGCTTGCTCATCGGCGGCTTGGTGCGTGTGCCTTCGAGTCGGCTGACCCAGCGGGGATCGAACACGGCGTCCATCGCCACGATGCCTTCGAGCTCGCGGGAGATCACGCCGAGGTCGCGCTCTTCGAGCACCCCCGCAGCGCGAGCGCCCTCGAGTGCGTTAGGCGTAATGGGGTCCCAGCCACCGAAGACCAGGTCGTCGAGACTGGCCAGCGGCACAAAATCGCGAATCAACGGGTTGCGGCCCTCGCCCCGGCCTCCCAGGCGAATATGGGCCATCTGGGTCACCGACCCGATCGGCGCTGCCAGCCCGGCCCGCATTGCCAGCACGCCAGCGATGAACGTGGTGGCAACGGCGCCCATGCCGGGCGTCAGCACACCGAGCTTGCCCGTCGCAGGTGCGATCTGGGGTGTCGTCATACCGCGAACCCTAAGGGGCCGCGCGGAAAGGTGGCGTCTCGGAAAGTTGCTGTCACGCCTTCTTTGTGCAAATTTGCCGTCTGTGGCGGCATTTCTGCGCAAAGTCCAGGCCGTCGGGGCTGCCGGGCATCACCGCCTATCCGCTCAGGCTCTCAAGGACAGTCGTGTAGCTGCGACTGTCGAGCGCGCCCCGTCAGGCAGCTAGCGGCGCCGTGGGCGTGAACTCGGCGTCGAGGTGCTTGACGCCGTGAATGAACGCTGCCTGCAAGGTGTCGGGCTCGCTGACAGCGACGATGTCGGGCAGGCGGCTGAACAGTTCGCGGTACATCACCGTCATCTCACGACGTGCGAGATGCGCCCCCAGGCAATAGTGCGGGCCAGGTCCGCCGAATCCGTACTGCGGGTTCGGATCTCGCAGAATGTCGAACTTGAACGGATCGGTGAACACCGCCGGGTCGCGGTTGGCGGCGACGTAGAACATCGCGACCTTGTCGCCTTGGCGCATCTCGCGGCCTTCAAAGACATAGTCCCGGGTGACGCTCCGGCGCATGTAGCCGACGGGGCTGGACAACCGCACGATCTCTTCGACCGCAGAGGGCGCGACGCCCTCGAAGTCGCCAGCCCAGATGGCTCGCTGATCGGGATAGTCGGTGAGGTACTTGAGCCCCCACGAAATGGCGTTGCGCGTGGTCTCGTTGCCGGCAACGACCAGCAGCACGAAGAAGCTGGCCAGATCGGCATCGCTCAGTTGATCGTCAGCCAGCTCGGCGTTGACGAGCACGCTGGTGAGATCGGTGCCGTCGCCGCCGCGCTTTGCCTGGGCGACATCCTTCATCAGCTCGGCGAGTTGGCCGCCAGCGGTGAGCAATGCCGTCAGGAAGTCGACATCGGTCGGCTGGTACTCGGGATCTGAGATACCCAATATGACGTTGGTCGCCTCGAACACGCCTTGGTACTCCGACCGCGGAATGCCCATCAGGTCGCAAACGATCTTGAGCGGGAGCGCGGCGGCCACTTCGGTCACAAAATCGCAACTGCCCTGCTCGCACACCGAGTCCACGATCTCCGCCGCCGCAGCCTGAACGCTTCCGTCGAGATCGGCCAGCATCCGCGGCGTGAATCCCTTGGCGACGATGCGCCGCAGCCGAGCATGGCGCGGGTCGTCCATGGCGATCATGGAACTGAAGAACTCAAGGAACTCCGGCGGTGCGTCCAGCATGGTGATGCCATCAGCGGAGCTGAAGACCTCGGTGTTGCGCGAGATTGCGGCCACGTCGGCGTGCCGGGTAATGCACCAGTAGCCAGGCCCCGGCTTGACAACTTCGTCGTCGTAGTCAGGCTCCTCGAACCAGTCAAGCGGAGCTTCGGCATGATGTCGAGCGATCACCGCGTCGATGACGTCGGCCGGCTGAGTCCAGAACCACGCCTCCATCATGTTGGGCAGGTCGGTGTTCCACTCGCGCATGGCTGCACGGTAGCGCTGCGTTGCGAAGGATCGACACGACGCAGCAGCCTTGGAGGCCCCAGCAGGCCGTGCGCCGGACCATCTGGCACGATGTACCGCCGTGGCTACCGACCGAGCCCTAAATCGCAGCACCGTCAATGGCGGTTCTGAATTGAACTACATCGTGCATGGCGCTGGAGCAATCGGCAGCGTGCTCGGCGCGCGGCTGACCCAAGCAGGGCGCCAGGTGGCTCTGGTCGCTCGCGGGGAGCATCTGGAAGCTCTGCAGCGCGACGGGCTGCGGATCTCGGGTTACACCGAGGGCCATTTCAGGCTGCCGGCCGTGCGCACCGCACACGAGCTCGATCTTGATGAGCGCACCGTGGTGCTGCTCGCCATGAAAACCCAACACACGTTCGAGGCGGTCGAAGAACACCGCGAGCTGTACAAGGGCGTGCCGCTGTTCTGCTTCCAGAACAGCGTCAGCAACGAGGAGTGGCTGATCGAACGGGGCTTTCGCGCCTATGGCGTGATGGTCCGGATCGGCGCTCGCATCGACGAGCCCGGGGTGGTCACCCACACCGGCGCACGCCGGGCACAGATCGGCTGCTGGCCCACCGGCTCCGACGAGCTGTGCACTGCAGTGGCGGACGACCTTGTTGCCGCCGACATGCGCGCTTCAGTCGACGATCACGTGGCCGATGCCAAGTGGGGAAAGCTGGTGCTGAACCTCACGAACGCGTTCTCAGCGCTGATCGATCTGCCCGTTCAGGAGTGGTTCTGTGCCGAGGAGACCCGTTTCTTCATGGCCGATCTGCAGGAAGAGGCAGCCGACGTGCTGGATGCGGCGGGGATCTTGCCGGTCATGGACGACGGTCGGGACTTGCGCTCGTGGATCGAGCGGATGCGGAAACCGGGCCGGCGCGAGCCCCGTGGTGATTCTGACCCGGTGATGCACAGCTACCCATCGACCTGGCAGGACCTGCACTTCCGGCGTCCCACTGTCGAGGTGGAGCACTTCAACGGTCGCATCTGCGAGCTCGGTGAGCAGTATGGAATCCCGACGCCGCTCAACCGGGTGCTGACCGAGCGCTGCGTTGATGCTGCAGCCCGACGCCTCGGTCCGGGCACCGAGACCGTCGCGTCGCTGCGCGCGGCGGCCGGGTTGTAGGCGCCGCGTCGGCAGCGGGCTGGTGCCCGGGGCGGGATTCGAACCCGCACGCTCCCGAAGGAGCCGAGGGGTTTAAGCCCTCTGCGTCTGCCAGTTCCGCCACCCGGGCCAGCCAGCGCGGCGAGTGCCGCCGCAGACGCAATCATGCTCGCTCCGCGGCCATCACGACACCTCGACCGCTGAACAGCCTGCGTGTCGCACCCAAGGCCCCGCGGACGTATCCGACACCGTGCGATCCGCCGGATCGGACTGTCGCCCTACCGGTGTGTTGTTCCGGGCGCCTCACGTGCTCCGATGATCAGGCGGCCTCGTCCCACGGGTGCGGCGGGTCAGACACTTCTGAGGGCTGGCGAATGGCCGGCGCTTGCGCAGCGGCTGGTGCCGTAGCTCCCGAGGAGATGCCGACACCGTCGACCACTCCGTCGGTGCCCTCGGCCGCACGCCACAGCACATCTCGGGCTGCGCCCGCCGTTTCGGAGGCCAGATCGTTGCAGACCACGATCCCCTCGATGGCGTCGGCGACGACCGCTCCGAATGGACGGCCACGCACACGCACTGCTACTACGCAATCGTCGGGAGGCCTGCGCTGGATCGAGCGATCAAGCTGGTCGGAGCGCGGCGGGCTTTGAAAGCTCGGGACGTTCAAGTCCAGCGCACGTGCCGCCGCGGCGAGCGCTCGCACTGTCAGGACGAACCGGCCAGACGCGTCGAGGCTGGGACGCTCGACGCCTCGCTCGGTCCGGGACGGCGTGGCGCCCCCACGGTGTGGCCGGCTGCGGACCGGCGATGCATCGACCAGTCGAAGCGGTGCGGGAGGGTGGGTACGGGGTGTTGCTGGCATGTGCCCAGCATCACAGGGGGGTGTAACAGCTATCCGAACAGCCACCGACACGCTTCCCCACGCGTTGACAATCACCGAGGCCTGCGCGGAGGCGACCACAATGGGCAGCGATGGCCGGCACTGCAACAGGACTGCTTCCAGCCCAGCAGGCGACGCTCGATGCAATCCGCACGCCTTCGCAGCAGCGGCCCGTCTATCACAACGACTTCGCCATTGAGTTGCGCCAACAGTCCGAAGACGCGTTGGCTCAAGTGGTCGATACCGCACGCGAGCTCGACAGTCGAGGCCTGCGGATAGCCAAGCGAGACCTGGCCGGCGTCTTCGGCTGCGAAGCACGACACCTCGCCGATGCTGAGGTCCCCTTTGAATGGTCCGTGCCCACCGCCCGCGGCACAGTGCTGCACAAGGCCGTCGAATTGTCGATTCACCGACCCTTCGAGCCCACCGATGGAGTGAACGCAGCTGTTGAGCGCCTCATTGCCGACGATGAGAACTTGGGCAGCTTCCTGGCTGACTCCAGTGTCGGCGAGCGCGCCGACCTGGTGGCCGGGTGCGTGGCACTGCTCACACGGTTCAGTGAGACCTTCCCGCCGATGCAACGATCCTGGCGGCCAGCCGCCGAAGTCAAAGCCCGTGCACGGCTCTGCGGCGGTGCCTTCGTGCTTTCCGGTAAGTACGACCTGACACTGGGAACGCCAGCGCCGATGGGTGGTCCTGACGGCGGTCAGCGGGCTGGCAAGGTCATCATCGACCTCAAGACCGGATCACGGTCTCCAACCGATCCCGAGGACCTGCGGTTCTACGCGCTAGTCGAGACGCTGTCAGTCGGCGTGCCGCCGCTCGGCGTGGGCTCGTTCTATGTCGCAGAGGGTCGTATCGAACACGAAGCAGTCACCGCCGAGGTGCTCGACAGCGCGCTGCGTCGAACGGTTGACGGCATCGGAAGGCTTGTGGCGCTTCGATCAGGCGACCGTGAACCACGCCGAGTGCCCGGCCCGCCGTGCTGTTGGTGCCCGATCTCGGCGGATTGCGGTCCCGGTCAGGTGTGGCTGTCCGACCCTGACGACTGAGCGACACCGTCGCTGCGAGCGGCTCGCAGCCGCGCCGCCATCTCGTCGCGGCCCGCCCGCCACTCCTCCAACGTCAGGCCGAAACGCACGTGGTCTTCCCAGACGCCGGCGATCTGGATGTAGCCCTGCGCGATCCCCTCCGAGCGCAGGCCCAGCTTTTTCACCACCCGCAAGCTGGCGTCGTTGCGAGGCATGATCGAGACCTGCACCCGGTGAAGTCCGGCCTGCTCGAAGGCGAACCCGAACACGGCCATGAGGCCCTCGGCGACCAGTCCCTTGCCCGCCAGCCGCTCGTCGACCCAGTAGCCGACATGAGCGCTCTGGAACGCTCCCCGTGCCACATGGGAAATGTTGATCTCGCCGCAGAACCAGCCTTCGTGCCACAGGCCGAAGTCGAACGCGGTGCCCAGCGAGCGCTCGCGTTCACGCATGCGGCAACGGTTGGCGAATGCTTGGGGGTCGCACGACGGATCGGGCGCGCTCGTGGGTGGGCGCGGCTCCCATTTCGCCAACCAGTCGCGGCATCGTTCGCGAACCTCGCTCCATTGAGCGAAGTCCGACGACACGAGCGGGCGAAGCTCGAGCCGCTCGGTGCGCAAGCGACTCACGCCCCGCACAGTAGTGGCGCGCCGTCGGCGGTCACCGAGCGGCATGAGCGCCTCCTGCGGTATCCGAGGGGCGCTGCGGCGTTCGCAGCTCGGCGGCAATGCCATCGAGAAGATCGCGTTCACGCACCAAGCACTCGTCGATCTCCCAGTGGCGCATGATTGCAACCAGGATGCAGCAACCGCCCACGATCACGGGCGCCCGGTCGACGTGCAGACCCGGATTGTGGACGCGGTCGGCCAGTCGCTCGGTGGCGAGCGTGCGGAACACGTCCTCGGCTGCAGCCCTGGTGAGCACGAACCCGTCGATCATCTCAGGATCGTAGGTATCGAGACCGATCTCTACCGCAGCCACCGTCGTGATAGTGCCGGCAACACCCACGAGCCGTGCCGCCGGGACACCTCGGCCGATGACCGGGTGCTCGCGGTCGATGTCATCGAGGTGCAGGCGAGCGACCGAGATCGCCGAACTCAGCTCGGAGGGTTGAGGGGGATCGGATGCCAGGAATCTCTCGGTCCACCGCACCGATCCCATGTCGACTGACGTGGCGTCATCCGGGCGGGCGTTCGCGGTGGGCGTGCCATAGGCGAGCTCAGTAGAGCCGCCGCCGATGTCCAGCACCAGCGCGGGGCCCGCATGGGCGCCATCGAGGCCCGAGGTGGCTCCGGCGAATCCATATGCCGCCTCGCTGTTGCCGTCCAGCAGCTCAACCTCCCTGCCGAGCGTGCGGCTCGCCTTCTGCAGGAATTCGGCGCCGTTCGCTGCATCGCGTACAGCGCTGGTCGCCACCGCCCGCACTGCGTTCACCTCACGGCGTTCGATGATCTCGCGGTACTCCCCCAGCACGTCGAGCACACGGCCTATGGCCTCGTCCCGCAGCCGACCGCCAGCGTCGACGCCGCGCCCGAGCCCAGTGATCCGCTGCAGCCTCAGACCCAGACCCTCGCCGTCGTCGATGAGCAGCCGTGTGCTGTTCGTACCGCAGTCCACCACCGCCACTGGGCCGGCTGGGTTCTCGGCAGTCACCGAACCAACCCCTCGGGGCCCAGCCGTGCAAGCACCCAGTCACCGACGGGGTCGTCACCGCCCGCCAGCCGGTACGCCAGGTGCGCATGCAGGCACTTCACGCCTAGCGCCGTGCCCCCGACGCCGCCGCTTGGGCGCGGTCCGTGGTGATCTCGGGGCAATAGCGCATCCCGTTCGGCGGCGTAGCAGCGGTGGGCAGCAGCGAGCGCCGCTGGGTCAACGGCCGCCTCGGCCACCCGGACACCGCCGTCACCCTCAAGCTGGGACACCCGCTGGCGCAAGTCGGCATCGACCAGCCAGTAGCGGGTCGGCATGGGACGTCCGTCGTCAAACAGCGGCGCATTGGCAATCACGACTGGTCGCCCGTCGTGGTGCGCGACGGCGACAGCAAAGGCGCACTGGGGCGGGCGGCCGAGCAACTCGGCCACCGCTTCGGCTTGAGCGGGCGTCAGGGGTGCGCCGGGAGCGCAACGGACAAGCAACGCCCTATGGGGTGTCGCGGCGGCGGACCCTCAGCCTTGGCGACGCTTGCGCCTGCGGCGACGATTGAACAAGAACAACACCACCACTGCGAGCGGGGCCAGGATGCGCTTGAGCAAGGGCCTGCCCGCTGTCTCGAGCAGGTCGACCGGCTCCGGCTCGGCCATCTCGATCTGGCGCGGGCCGGACTCTGCGGGAGTTTCCGCCGCCTCGCCCGTCGTTTCAGCGTCGTCCGCGGTGCCGTCGCCCGCCTCAGAGCCGGAGTCCTCTTGGTCACCAATCTCGGACAGCTTCTCCTCGAGCGAACTCACGAACTGCCCGATGAGCTTCTCGGTGACATCGGCCATGACCCCGCGGCCGAACTGGGCCACCTTGCCGGTGACCTTCAGATCGGTGGTGATCGACACGACCGTGCCGTCGCCGTCGCCGTCGGGAGTCATCTCGGCGGTTACCTCGGCGGCTGCATTGCCGGCGCCGCGCGATTCTCGGCCGGTGGCCTCGAGCACGATCCGGCGGTTGGCCTCGTCGAGCTCGACGAATCGGGCCGAGCCCTTGTACTGCGCGGTGATCGGGCCCACCTTGATCTTCACACCGCCCTTGAACTCATCGCCGTCGATCTCGGTGAGCTGCGCGCCCGGCATGCACGGCGCGATGAACTCGACGTCGGTCAGGGTGTTCCAAGTCCGCTCGACGGGAATGCCGACACGGAATTCACTCTTCAGCTCCATCGGCGCAGATCCTCCACGGTGTCGATGTCGTCGGGTAGCCCTTCGCAGGCTACCGGCACCACGATTTCGGGAAATCGGCGCATGACAGAGCGGGCGCCTTCATCGCCGTCGTGAGGCAGCAGCGGCCATACTTCGCGACCCAATCGCACCGGATTGCCGCGGATGCCGCCGTAGGTCGCGACAGCAATCGGGCCCGAGCTCTCGGCAACGGCGCGCCAGGCAGCGGAAGGAACGAAGGGCTGATCCGCAAGCCCGACCACTACGGCCTCGGCGCCAACGAGGGCCGCCCAGGCCGTCGCGCACACCACCGAGGACGCGATGCCGGATTCCCAGTGATCATTGGCGAGCAACGTGATGCCGCCGTGCCGATCAGAGCCGACGGCGTCCAAGGCTCCTGCCAGATCCACGGCGCCAGTAACCACGGCCACAGAGTCGAGTCCTGCATCGAGCAGCGCCTCAAGCGAACGGGCAGCGACGGAACGACCGTCGAGGGTCGCTAGCAGCTTGTGCTCGGGTGCCGCGAAGCGCGTTCCGGCCCCGGCGGCCAGCAGGACGCCTGCGGTGGTCATGATTCCCGTGCCCAGCAGCCGGATGCCTCGCTCGAACGACTAGTACGAGCGGGGCAGGCCCAGCACCTTCGACGACACGAAATTCATGACCATTTCCTGGCTGACCGGGGCGATCTTCATGAGCCTTGCCTCGCGCCAGTAACGCTCCACGTCGTATTCCTTGGCATAGCCGAACCCTCCGTGAGTCTGCATGGCCCGGTCCGTGCACTCGAACGCGGCTTCCGACGCCAGGTACTTCGCCAAGTTGGCCTGCGCGCCGCAGTCGAGGCCATTGTCGTAACGCCACGACGCGTCGCGCACCACAAGCTCGGCCGCGTGAAGCCGAGCGTGGCTGTCCGCCAGCGGGAATGCGATTCCCTGGTTCTGCCCGATCGGACGTCCGAAGATGACTCGGCCCTTGGCGTACTCGACGGCGCGTCGCAGCGCGACCCGGCCGATGCCCAGCGCCTCGGCGGAAATCAAGATGCGCTCAGGGTTGAGTCCGTCAAGGATGTAGCGGAAGCCCTCACCCTCCTCACCGACCCGGCGGCTGACCGGCACCCGGAGCCCGTCGTAGCGGACCTCGCACGAGACAACGGCGTTGCGGCCCACCTTCGGGATCGGCGTGATGTCGACAGCTGGGTCCTGCAGGTCGACCAGCAGCAGGGTCATTCCCTGGGTCGGTCCGTCGCACTCTTCCTTCGGCGTGGTGCGCACCAGCAGCAGGCACACGTCGCAATACGGGGCTTTGGTGGTCCACACCTTGGCGCCGTGGATCACGTACTCGTCACCGTCGCGCACTGCCCGGGTGCGAATCGACGTCGTATCGGTGCCCGCATCGGGCTCGGTCACGCCAAACGCCGCATGGATGGAGCCGTCGGCAACGCCGGGCAGGAACTCCTTGACGAGCGCGTCGGAGCCGTACTTGCGCACCGGCTCCATGCCGAAGATGGACAGGTGCAGCGCCGAGCAGCCGTTCATGGCCGCACCGCTGGCGGCCACCTCCTCGAGCACGATCGAGGCCTCGGTGATGCCCTGGCCGCCGCCGCCGAACTCAGTGGGAATCGCGATACCGACCCAGCCTCCTTCGGCCATGGCGTTGTAGAAGTCCCAGGGGAACTCGTGGTTCTCGTCGCGGTCGCGCCAGTACTCGTCGGGGAAGTCGGCGCAGACCCGTCGGACGCCTTCGCGGATCGCCTCGTGGTCCTCGTTCGTCGTGAACTCCATCGCGCTGACGCTACCTGCCCCTCGATTTGTCGGGTCTTGGCGCTAGTGGATGCGGCCTTGGCCGTCTCTGAGGCGGGGAGCTTGGTGGCCGGTGTGGGAGGCGATGATCTCGGCGACTATGGACACTGCTGTCTCTTCGGGCGTGCGGCCGCCGATGTCTAGACCTATGGGGGCGGCAACGCGGGCGAGTTCTTCGTCGGTGACGCCGGCTTCGCGTAGGCGCTCGGTGCGCTTGTTGTGCGTTGTTCGCGAACCCATGGCGCCGAGATAACCGACGCGGGTGGGCAGCGCGCCCACGATGGCGGGCACGTCGAACTTGTGGTCGTGGGTGAGCACGCATACCGCGTCTCTGGGCCCCAGGTCGGAACCGATGCGGTCGAGCAGGCGGTTGGGCCAGTCCACGACCACCTCGTCGGCCATCGGGAAGCGACGCCTGGTCGCGAAGACCTCCCGTGCATCGCAGACCGTCACGCGGTAGCCAAGCAGCTTGGCCTGGGAGGCGAGTGCGCGGGTGAAGTCCACAGCGCCGAAGATGACCATGTGCGGGCGCCGGGCATGACACTCCACGAACACGCTGAGGTCCATCTGGCGAGCCTCACCGTGCTGGCCGTAGTGGCGAACTTCGCTGATGCCCGCATCCAGCATCCCGAGCGCGTCACGTTCGACGACCCGGTCGAGATCGGCGTTACCCAGGCTGCCGAGTGTCGGCGAGTCGGGTCGCACGAGCAGCTTCGCTCCGGCATCGGGTCCTTCGACGACCGTCGCCAAGGCCACGGGCTCCTCGGCCCGGATTGCGTCCCGGAACGCCTCGTAGATGCCGGCTGCCTGGCTCACCAGTCGAGTTCCTCCACGAACAGGTGGATCGTGCCTCCACAGGTCAGCCCGACGGCAAAGGCCTCGTCGTCGCTGTAGCCGAACGTGGTGATGCCGGCGCCGCGGCTGCCGCCCAGCAACGCCAGTGCCTCGCCCACCACGGCACCTTCGACGCAGCCGCCCGAGACCGAGCCCGCCACCTCGCCCTCTTCGTTCACAGCCATTGCTGCACCGGGGTCTCGTGGTCCCGAGCCTTCGATGTCCACCACCCGAGCAACTGCCACGCGCTGGCCAGCGGCCCGCCACCGGTCGATGTCATCCAGGATCTCGTCCATTCGTCCAGTCTCTCCTTCTTGGCGGGTTGTGCGTCGGGTGCCCCGAGAACTAGCGCGCTCAGGCAGCGATGGCAGCAGCGAGGTGCTCCAGCGAATCGAACGAGTGGCCTTCGATGAAGTCGTCGACGTGCGGCAAGGCCGCTGCCATGCCGCGGGCCAGCGGCGCATAGCCGGGAGTGTGCTTGAGCGGGTTGACCCACACCAAACGGTGGGTCACCAAGTGCAGGCGCGCCATCTGCTCGGCCAGCTCGTCCGGAGTGCCGCGGTCCCAGCCGTCAGAGCAGATCACCACGATGGCGCCGCGGGCCTGCCCTCGGACCCCCCAGCGGTCGTTGAACTCGTGCAATGTGGCGCCGAGGCGGGTGCCGCCCGACCAGTCCTGAACTGAGTCGGATGCGGCGCGCAGGCCCGCGTCGGGATCGCGGGACGACAGCTCGCGGGTGACACGAGTGAGTCGCGTGCCGATCGTGAACGCCTCAACCCGGGTGCGTCCCACCACGGCGGCGTGTGCAAATCGCACGAGTGCACGGGCATAGGGCTCCATCGAACCCGACACGTCCAGCAGCAACACGAGTCGGCGGGGTTTGCGGTCACCCGTCAGGAACTCGCGTCGAATCGCCTCGCCGCCGGTTCGGAGCGCACGGCGGATCGTTCGGCGCAGGTCCGGACGCCGCGAGAATCGCTTGGCCCGCACTGCACGGCGCGAGCGGCGGGTCACAGCCTGAAAGCGCAAATCGCCCATCAGCGTGTGCAACTCCGCCATTTCAATGTCGCTGCAATCGGCGAAGTCCTTGTGACGCAGCGTCTCGACATCGCTATAGCGGACGCGCAACGTGGGGCCGGTGTCGGGCTCGTCACCCTCGGCCGACGGCGGCGTGTCGCCGTCGTCGGTGTCAGTGGCCAGCGTTACCGAGATCGGCGGCAGTTCCACAACGATCCCGCTGGGTTCACGGCCTTCCCAGAACACCGCGAAAGCACGGTCGTAGATGCCGATGTCGGCCGGACTGCCCACCAGCGTGGCCCTGCCCGCCCAGTACACGTCGTCGCGGCCGGATACTCCGAGCAGCCTCAGTGCCTCGGTGAACGCCATCACTCGGCGGATGGTGACGATAAGCCCCGCGCCGCGCAAGATCGACGAGAACGCCGAAGCCAAGAACTCGGGCTCGTTGACGTGTCCGTCTGTCGCCGACTGCTCGGCACCCAGATCAGTGCCGGTGGCGCCCATGGCCTGCCCGCAGTCCAGGCCGCTCAGGCCTCGGCCACGGCGGCCATGATCATTTCCATGCCCACCGAGGTGACCCGCTGCTGGTCCTCGCGGTACTTGAGCACCGTGCCGAGCGTGGCTTCCAGCATCGGGTTGTCCAGCTCGGCGGCGCCGAGGCGTCCCAACGCGGTGGCCCAGTCGATGGTCTCGGCTACGCCGGGCGGCTTGTAGAGCCGCATTTCGCGCATGGTGGACACAGCCGAGGCAACCTGCCGGGCGAGGGTGCCGTCCACGTCGGGCAGCTTCAGCTTCACGATCTCAACTTCCCGGTCCACCGAGGGATGCGAGACCCAGTGGTACAAGCAGCGGCGCTTGAGGGCGTCGTGCACATCGCGGGTGCGGTTGGATGTGACCACCACGAACGGCGGGTGGGCGGCCGTGATCGTGCCCAATTCGGGCACGGTGACCGTGAAGTCGGAGAGCACTTCCAGCAGGAACGCTTCGAACTCGTCGTCGGCGCGGTCCACCTCGTCGATCAGCAACACGGCCGGCGTGGCATCGTCGTGGTCGATGGCCTGCAGCAGCGGCCGGCGGATGAGGAACCGTTCGGAGTACAGCTCGTCCTCGATGGCCTCGGCGTCGGCCGCGGCACGTCCAGCAGCCTCAGCGGTGCGCAGGTGCAGCAGCTGGCGCGTGTAGTCCCATTCGTAGAGCGCCTGCGCCGCATCGATGCCCTCATAGCACTGGAGGCGGATGAAATCCCCGCCGGTCCACGCTGCGAGAACCTTGGCCAACTCCGTCTTGCCGACGCCAGCGTCGCCTTCGAGAAAGAGCGGGCGACCCATGGTGACCGACAGGTACACCACCGTGGAGAGTCCCTCGTCGGGCAGGTAGCCGTGCCGGGACAGGGCAGCCGAGACCTCAGCAGGAGTACCGGGCACCTCGAACACGGACGCCAAGGCTACGGCCTGGCGTTCATACGGACGCAGTTCGGGCCGAACGCCCCGACCCAGCCGTCCCTGGTCGGCCGTTCCCCCAGGACTTTGCGCAAGAATGCCGTCATAGGCGGCAAATCTGCGCAAAGAAAGGTGAGATCTCCTCGACGCATAAGTAGTTCGCATATTTCATGCTGTTTCAATAGTTTCCAGTCGGCATGTGCTCTCCAGCCGCCGAACCAGAGACGGCCGGCGGCGGACCGGTCGTGGACGAGGAACGTCTTGAATCCCACATGCGGCGACAGCACGGACTCGTCTCGCGCACCCAGGCTCTGGCAGCCGGTATGACCCGGCATCGCATACAGCACCGAGTGAGCGCCGGTCGCTGGCGGCGCGTCGGGGCAGGCGTGTACCAGCACTCGGCTCTGCCCGTCACCCCGCACTCGAAGCTCCTGGCCGCATGCATCGCCTACGACGGCTTGGCAAGCCACCGATCCGCAGCGGCGCTGCACGGCATCGACGGCTTCGAGTTGGGTCGTCCCGAACTGGTGGTCAGCCCGAAACGCGCGAGGTCCGCCGTCGGGGTCATCCTGCATCGCTCGACGCAGATGGACCTGGCCCGGCCGATCCGGCTTGACGGCATCCCATGCACGGGACTGGCCCGCACCCTGCTCGATCTCGCCGCAGTGGTGAGTCGAAATCGGCTCGAGCGGGCGATCGACGCTGCGATGCGTGACCGGCACCTGCGGTACCAAGATCTCTCCGAGGTGCTCGCGACCCACACCGGCACGGGCAGGCGTGGCCGGGGCCCGCTCGGCGCGGTGCTCGCCGAGCGATGTGCCGACGTTCCCGTGCCGCTGAGCGACTGGAGTCGTTGGGTATGCGAATTGCTGTGTGAGTCCGGTCTTCCGAGGCCAGCGTTGGAGCATCGGGTGCATGAGGCCGACGGTCGCTTTCTGGCTCAGGTAGATCTGGCGTACCCCTCTCGCCAACTGGCCATCGAGCTTGACAGCATCCGCTGGCACCACAACCGCGAATCCTTTGTGAATGACCGGCGGCGGCGCAACCGGCTGCTAGCAGCCGGTTGGGATGTGCTCTCCTTCACCTGGGACGACTACTCCGAGCAGCCCACCGAGCTGTGCGCTGTTGTTGCCAAGGCCCTCGGTGATATGGCGTCTCGCTGAGTATCACGTAGGCAGTCCACGAGAACGCACCTACAGGCACGTCTCATCGGACTTTGCGCAGAAATGCCGCCTTGGGCGGCATTTCTGCGCAACGAACCGGTGCTCGACGACACCGGGACGGACCCACCGCCCAACGCAGACGATCCCGGCCCGGCTACGACCTAGCGCTTACGCGGATGCGTTGGCCTCCAGGCGGCAGAAGCACGAGGCAGTGATCGGGACGTCGGCGCGTGCGACCGCCAAATCGAGGCGCTGGCGGATGAGGGGCGCCTCGACGGTGTCCTCTCGCCGGACGAGGCACTCGTGCAGCCCATGCAGGCTCCAGACGTTGTCGGGATGCTGGCAGGGTCGACGCAGCTGGCCATCCAGGCCCAGGTCGGCTCGGTAGAGGACTTCGGCCTCGTCGAAGTGGCCCTGTTCTGCCAGCAGCGCGCCCAGCGCGTGACGCGTCGGCTGCATCCAGCCCCAAGGCTCGTCGTAGGGCAAGTTGTCGTCGAGCTCGACCGCCCGGCGGAGATGGGAGAAGGCGACGTCGAAGTTGCCGCGCCGGTACTCCACCTCGCCGTCCAGCATCGCCCCTGCGACGGCCAGGATGTCCAGGCCGGTGTTGTTGAACAGCGTCCGGCTCGGCAGCACCTGGGCCTTGGCGGCCAAGAAAGCCTCACGTTCGGCCAGCGCGTTGTCGACCCGGTTCGTCGAGCCATACGCCACCGTCCGTGCGTAGCGCATCATCGCCGTGGTGACGCAGTAGAACTGCTGGTCAAAGGGCAGGTGTTGGGCGAGGATCTGCTGCCACTTGCCGAAGCGCACCAGGACGTGCTGCTTGATCGCCACGAATCCCTCCAGCCAGTCGGCCATCGGCGGCGAGCCGGTACGCAGCAACTCCTCAGGCAGCGTGCGGTTCATCTCTTCAGCCGCTTGGAGTGCCGGGCCGAACTGGCCGGCGAGCATCGCCCCGTACACCTTGAAGTGATAGTCGTGGCAGCGGTAGGCCGAATAGAAGTTCATCGGACCCTTCAGGTCCAAGTACTTCCGATCGGCGACGATTGCCGATGAATTGCGCTCCACGACATTGTGGTAGTGGCCGCACAGCACGTCGATATGGGTCGGCATGTGGACTAGGTGTCCTGCGTCAGGCGCAAGATCGACGAGCCGGTCGCCGGCTGACAGCGCCCGCTCGGGATGGGGCGACATCTCCATGAGGTGGATGTACATGTGCAGCAAACCCAGATGGCTGTTGGCACCGGAGGCATCGAGCGTCTCGAAGGCAGACTCCAGCACTTCGACCGCTTCGAGGGTTCCCGCGCCGTCGGCTGGCTCGCCGGTAACTAGGTCCCACAGCCCCCACGGGGTCCGGTTCATGATCGCCTCGGCGAACAGGGCGCAGATATCGAGGTGATCGCTGTGGGCCCGGTAAACCTCGCGCATCGCCTCCGCGTAGGCGTCATTCCATCGCCCAAAGTCGTCCTCGTCCGGTACTTGGGGATTCGATGGATAGCGGTGCGTCAGTGCACCGATCAGCGCTCGTTCGAGATCGCTGGTGCCTGCTGATGCATCGTCAGCTGCCACCACCTCAACTCGAGCACGTTCCAACGAGGTGCGCAGATCGTCCTCGTCGAAGTCTTCCCACGGCTTGTTGTAGTTCGGCCCGATGGCATACGCGATGCCCCAGCGGGCCATTGCGAAGCCGGGATCGTGCAACAGAGCACGCTCGAAGCAGGCGATCGCCTCTTCATGATGGAAGCCGTAGCACCACGCCATGCCTCGGTCGAACCAGAGCTGGGCTTCGGCATCCCGTGTTGTCACCGGCCACTGGTACGAGCCCAGATCGAAGTACGCCATTCTTGTTTCTCAAGCCCTCCCGCTCGTATGAACAGTATTCCTCACAAAACCCGGCAAAGCCATGATCACTGCTCATCTGCTATATCCGACAGCGCTCAGGGTCCGACGGCTCCTACGAGGTCGATGATTCCGATTGACGGGCGGACGCCGATTCGGAGCTGTGGGGCATTGCCACGCTCGCGGCCGACGCCGGTTGACACATAGATCGGTGTTCCGTCCAGCTCATGCAACCCGCCTGCGGCGACGTGCCTCGGCACGCTCGACAACGTCAATGGCGGGCCGATGAGCGGGAACGAAACCTGCCCGCCGTGGGTATGGCCGGCAATGAGAAGATCGGCCGGCCGTGCGTGCAGCAACTCGATTGCGTCTGGCTTGTGGGCGAGCAGTATCCGAACGTCGGCATGCTCATCGCCCGTGAGTCGTTCAGCCATCCGCCGCGCCGACGCCTCGTCGCCGAAGAGCGTCGTCCCTCCGATGCTCAGCGTGATGCCATTGAGCTCGAACGTGTCGACCTCGTTGTCGAGCACTCTGGCGCCGGTGCCAGCGGTGATCTGCCGGAGGCCCGCAACGGTGTCGGTGTTGCCGCTCACCAAGAAAACCAATGGCACGTCGTCGAGAATCCGCCGAATTACTTGCGTGAATTGCGGCGCTCGCTCGTCGAAGAGGTCGTCGTCGAACTGGTACAGATCTCCAGGCATCACGACGATGTCAGGTGCGAATCCAAGCAAGCGGTCGACGGCCTCGTTCTCGTAGTTGCCGACCGCTGTCGTCTGCAGATCAGCGAGCACCCCGATCCGGATCCGCTCGTCGACGCCATCGACCGCGAGCTCCGCAGTGTCCACACGTAGCCAGAAGGGCTCGACATAGGTCGCATAGACGCCGACCGGGATTGCGACAAGGGCGATCACGCAGACAGCGGTGATGGCTTGCGGGCGCGTGCGGGCAGCCAGCAGCGCGATGCCACCGGCGATCGGCGCACCCATCGCCCCTACGACATAGGTGACATGCACAAGCGTGAACCCGTCCAGTCCGGTAATGAACAACGCTCCGCCGCTCAAGATGACCGTGCCCACGAATCCAACGGTCACCGCGCGGGCAACGACCTGGCCGCTGCGGAGTCCTGTGCGGATCCACTTCACCCCGAGGATCCCCGAAACGATCCCCACGACGACTGCAGCGACGATGGAGTAGTAGTTCAAGAACATCGGCAACAGACCCTCGCATCCCGAGGGTGCCACAGACCTGTCGAGCCGTTCGGTCGGAAGGGCGCCGGTGCGGCTGCGCTGTGCGTCGAGTGCGACCTCAGCTGGTGCCGAGGGTGAGCAGGTTCTCGACAGGCTGGTAGAGCTCTTCGAGGTAGGCGGTGTCGTCGGGGCTGAGCTCGATCATCGTGGCCTCGACGAGCTGGTCCAGCTGGCTGATCTTCGACACGCCCACGACCGGGGCGGTGATCTCGGGCTTGTTCACCAGCCACGCCAGCGCTACCTGGGCGGGGCGCACATCGAGCCGCTTGGCCACCTCGGACACCCGGGCGGCGATGTCGAAGTCCCGCTCGCCCCGGTACAGGCTCTCGGTACGAGCACGATCCTGACCCTGGGACCTGTCGGTGGTGCCGGCGTCGAGGCCGCCCTGATACGAGCCCGCCAATATGCCCCGTGCCAGCGGCGACCACGGGGTGAGCGCCACGCCGGTGCGGGCGCAGTAGGGGTTCATCTCCCGCTCTTCCTCGCGGTAGATGAGGTTGTAGTGGTTCTGCATCGACACGAACTTCGTCCAGCCCCGCATCTCGGCGGTCAGCTGCATCTCCGCGAACTGCCATGCGAACATCGACGACCCGCCGAGGTACAGCGCCTTGCCCGCCTTCACGACGTCGTGCAGCGCCTCAAGCGACTCAGTGATCGGCGTCTCGACGCTGCCGGGGATGCCGTGAGGATGGCGGTGAATGACCAGCTGATCCACGTAGTCGACACCGAGGCGGCGCAGCGAGTTGTCGACGCCTTCGATGATGTGCTTTCGATTCAGGCCGCCCTCGTTGGGGTTGCGCCCCATCGGCATGGAGACCTTGGTGGTCAGGACGTACTTCTCACGCGCAAGCAGCTCCCGCAGCACCTGGCCCACGACCTCCTCAGATGCGCCCACCCCGTAGATGTCCGCGCAGTCGAAGTAGTAGAGACCGCGCTCGATGGCGGCTTCGAAGATCGGACGGGCTTGGTCGACGTCGAGCGTCCAGTCGCCTTGGTGGCCCCGCCCGGGGATCCCGAAATTCATGGTCCCCAGACACAGTTCGGAGACCCGCAGGCCGCAGTTGGACCCGAGCTGGATTGACTTCAGTCGCGACATGGTCACGAAACGTATTCGACGGCGGCACTCACCCGTCGGGTCGCCGCTGCCGGAAACTGGGAACCGGCGCTACGCAGCCTCTGGCGCACCAGAGGCGAGGGCGCGCCAGAGCGAGCGGTACGTCGGCCACGATGCCTCGGCGGGCACGTAGCCGTCGTCGATCAGCGCCCTGTTCAGGCGCTTCAGATTGCGAGCCGGCACGCCCGAATCGACGTGATGGGCCAGGTGGTAGCCGACGTGGAAGGGCACGAACAGCACCCGGGCCAGCCAGCTCTGGCGGATGTGGTGCGTCGTATTGCGCCGGTCGGGAGTCCGGGTCATGCCGCCGTGCTCGGCGATGGCCCGCAAGCGGTTGATGATCTGGTACCAGGTGAAGAACGGCACCCCCCACAAGAACAGGTACAGCCATGGGTGACCCGACAGCCAGAACGCAGCGAACACGATGGCCTGCCCCGCGAAGAACCGCAGGCTCAGCGGCAGGAACCTGAGCTTGGCCAAGCCGGTGAATCGGGGCTTGACGATGCGCCACGCGGACACGCCCACCACATCCCTCATGAACTTGCGGCGCAGCGACGGCCACGAAATCGGGTAGAACGAATACAGCAGGAAATCCGGCTCGCGGGGGCCGAATTCGTCCCGGTGGTGGTTGGCATGGCCCCGGCGGTAGTGGTGCGCGCCGGTGCCGAACGGGAACCAGCCCACCAGGTTGATGCCGATCCGGTCGTTCAGCCAACGATTCGAGAACAGCAGCCGGTGGGATGCCTCGTGGTGGAGGACGAACATGCGCAATTGCAGCGTGCCGATGATCGGCACCGCAGCAACGATGGCCAGCGGATGATCGATGGCGATCACTGCGGCAATGACGGCCACGGGCGCTGCCAGTGTCGCGATGACTTCGACCGCATTGATCGCATTGGGGATGCGGCGCAGCTGAGCCCGGAACGCGGGCTTGGGCCGGCCGTCGGGGCGCAGACGCTCCGAGCCCTCGAATGCGGGCAGATCGGATCGCGCCATGCCGCCGGTCATCTTCGCCACGAGCTCGTCGTGAGTCGGCGTTGCGGCGGTCGAGCTCACGGTTCGATGCTACGGCGCTCGCGCAGTGACGGCGGTGCGTGGCGACACTGGGCTGGCAGGGCTGGCCGGGCACGCCGACCGTTGGCTACGGTTCCGGGCGACCACAGATGGGCTGATGAGAATCAGCTGACCGAGACAGGGGAACCGGCGATGGACTTGGGAATTTCAGGACGCACAGCAGCGGTGGCTGCGGGCTCAGCAGGACTGGGGCTCGGATCGGCAAAGGCGCTCGCAGCCGAAGGCGTACGCGTGGCCATCTGCGGCCGCGATGCGGAGCGCTTGGCTGCCGCGGTGGCGCAGATCGACGGCGAGGTAGTTTCCATCACCGCCGACTTGGGCAACCCCGACGAGGGTCGCAGCTTCGTCGAGCAAGCCATCGAGAGCCTGGGCTCGGTGGACATCCTGGTGACCAACGCCGGCGGTCCGCCACCGGGCATGTTCACGAACACCGAGATCGACTCGTACCAGATGGCCTTCGACATGAACTGCAAGGCCATGATCGAGATGTGCCGGGTCGCCATCCCTGCGATGCGCGAGCGGGGCTGGGGCCGCGTGTGCGCCATCACCAGCGTCGGCGTCAAGCAGCCGATCCCGTTCCTGCTCGCCAGCTCGGTTGCACGGGCGGGGCTGACCAGCTTCCTCAAGATCACGGCCCGAGAGGTGGCAGCCGACGGCGTGACCGTGAACTCCGCTCAGCCGGGTACCCATTGGACCGACCGCGTGTCCAAGATGATGAACCAGGAAGACGCCGGCAAGAGCAACCCGATGGGTGTGTGCGGCGACTCCGACGACTTCGGCGCCGCAGTGGCGTTCTTGTGCAGCGAGCAGGCCAAGTTCGTGACCGGCACGGGTCTGCTCATCGACGGCGGTCAAGCCACCGGGCTGCTGGACTGAGCTCGAATCGCTAAGTGCCTCAGCGGATAGGCGGCGATGCCCGGCAGCCCCGACGGCCTGGACTTTGCGCAGAAATGCCGCCACAGACGGCAAAATTGCTCAAAGAAGGCGTGACAGCAACTTTCCGAGACGTCACCTATCCGCGCGGCCTCTAAGAAACGCCGGCAGCCTCGAGCGCCCGCCGGGTGAGAACCCGGGCGAGGTGGTTGCGGTAGTCCGGCGTGGCGTTCAGGTCGGTGGGCGCGTCGGTGCCCTCGGCGGCCTGCTCGGCAGCTTCAGCCGCCGATGCCCCGCCTGCCAGCGCCGCCTCGACCGAAGCAGCTCGAATCGGCACGGAGCCCATGTTCACGAGCGCCACGTTGGTCCCGCCGTTGACGGTCACCGCGGCTGCGCCGACGATTGCCCAGTCCTGGGCCCGCCGGTTGAACTTCTGGTAGTTCCAGCCGTCGCCGGGCGCCTTGGGAACCCGGATCTCGGTCAGCATCTCGTCGTCCGCCAGCGCTGAGGTGAAATAGCCGGTGAAGAAGTCGCCAGCGGCGATCTCACGGCTGCCGTTGGGACCTTGGGCGACGAGGCTGCCGCCCAGTGCCAGCACCGCCGCCGGCAGGTCGGATGCGGGATCGGAGTGCGCCAGCGAACCGCCGATGGTGCCACGGTGGCGAACCTGGGGATCGCCGACCTCGCCAGCCACATGGCCCAGCAACGGGCACTCCGCGGCCAGCAGATCGCTGGTCTCCAGCGCCCGATGACGGGTCAGCGCGCCGATGCCGATGTGGTCGCCGTGGTCGGAGATAAAGCTGAGGTCGGTCACGCGGCCGATGTCCACGAGCACGCTCGGCACCGCCAGGCGCAGCTTCATCATCGGCAGCAGGGAATGACCGCCGGCGAGCAGCTTGGCCTCGTCGCCGTGCTCACCGAGCAGTGCGATGGCCTCGTCGGCGGAACCAGCTCGTACGTAGTCGAATGCTGCAGGAATCATTGCCGTGCTCCCCTCAGGCTGACGTCTCGCCGGCCGCGCAGGCCAGCACCGACTTGACGATGTTGTGGTACCCCGTGCAGCGGCACAGGTTCCCTTCCAGGCCTAGGCGCACTTCTCGCTCGGTCGGGTCGGGATTCTCCTCGAGCAGCGATACCGACGCCATGACCATGCCTGGAGTGCAGTATCCGCACTGCAGTCCGTGGTTCTGGCGGAAGGCCTCCTGCATCGGGTGCAACTCGTCCTCCGACGGCGCCAATCCCTCGATGGTCAAGATCTCCTCGCCGTCGGCCTGCACCGCCAGCATCGTGCACGACTTCACCGATTCGCCGTTCACATGCACGGTGCAGGCTCCGCATGAGGACGTATCGCAGCCCACGTTCGTGCCGGTCAGCCGCAGGTCGTCCCGCAGCCAGTACACGAGCAGCGTGCGCGGCTCGACGTCGCCGGTGCGAGTCTCGCCGTTCACAGTGACGCTGATCTCCACAATGACCCCTCTTCTCGCCGGCCACCAGGCCGAGTGCTTGGTTCCGTGGCCGTCAGGCCGGGCGTGTGTCTGCACGGCCCGCCGGGGCCGAGCGGCCACCATCATGCATCATGCAGCAGCAGCGCGCAGACAAGGCGACAAGCGGCACTGAACCGCAGCAGTAGTTTGACGATGTGGCCGGCGACGAGGCCGTTGCGGGTACTGGCGACTGGTCGGAATGCGCGAGCGAACTTGCGCCGCCGGACACGCGGGACTTGATCCTGCAGCGGGCGCGTGACCTGTTCGCCCGGCAGGGCTACCGGGGCACTTCGGTCCGGCAACTCACCTCGGGCCTCAACCTGACGCCGGCCGCGCTCTACTACCACTTCACCGGCAAGGAAGACGTGCTCGCCGGGGTTCTAGCCTCAATGGAGCGCGACGGTGAAACGATCATCGCCCGGATGGGCGATCTCGAGCGAACGCCCGAGGCCCTGCGAGAGGTGCTCGACCGCTTCTTCGACCTGCTGGCCCGCGACATCGTGGCATTCCGACTCGTCGCCGATGACGTCGACGTTCAGCAGAGCGCTGTCGGTCAGCGCCTGCGGGCGCAAGCCAGAGATCTCTTTGTCTGGCTCACCGGACCTTCATCCGAAGTCGAGGATCGCATCCGTGCTGCAGGCGCCGTCGGCACGGTCCGTCTGTCGCTCGAGCAGAGCGGCGTGGATCCCGATGTTCACCGTGATGCGATTGTTGGACGCGCCCTGCGCATCATGACCGACTAGCAGGCTCAACTCGCCATCTCGGTGGCTTGGCCTGGTGCCAACGAACGGATTCAGTTGCCGAGCAGGTGCGCCACGCCGCGCAGCGGCCACGCTGGCGGCAGCTTGACCACGTCGGCGGGATCCACGTTTAGGCGATACAGCGTGTCGCCGTCGCGCACCAGCGAGAGCTGCTCGCGGGCGATCCGCTCCACGACCACTGGATCCTTGGCCTCGGCCACCTGCTCGGCCAGGTGAGCGGTCTCCGCCTGCAGCCGTGCCAAGGTGTCGGAAGCATGGTCGATGTTGCGCCGTTGGCTCGTCAGCGACTGCCAGGGAAACAGCAGCACTGCGAGCAGGCCGACTGCGCTCACCACGATCACAAGACCGACAAGCACCGCCATCACCCGGGGTCGCCCCTCCCGGCGGCGGAGCTGCGTCGGCGCGTTCATGGGCCCTGGGTTCGTGAGTATCGTGCCAGCGAGGCGCCACCTCGATAGGCAGCAGCCTCGCCGAGCTCTTCTTCGATGCGGAGCAATTGGTTGTACTTGGCGACCCGATCCGAGCGTGCCGGCGCGCCCGTCTTGATCTGGCCGCAGTTGGTGGCGACAGCCAGGTCGGCGATGGTGGTGTCCTCGCTCTCGCCTGAACGGTGCGACATCACCGCGGTGTATCCGGCCTGCCCGGCGAGCTCGACGGTGTCGAGCGTCTCCGTCAGCGTGCCGATCTGGTTGACCTTGATCAGCACGCTGTTGGCTGCTCCCGCAGCGATGCCGCGTCCCAGCCGCTCGATATTGGTGACGAACAGGTCGTCGCCGACCAGCTGTACCCGATCGCCCAGCAGGTCGCCGAGTCTCGACCAGCCGTCCCAGTCGTCCTCGGCCATGCCGTCCTCCACTGAGCAAATCGGGTAGCGCCCGCACAGTTCGGCCAAGTAGCTGGCAAAGCCTGCAGCGTCGAGCTGGCGGCCCTCGCTGGCAAGGGAGTAGGTGCCGTCGGCGAAGAACTCGGTGGACGCCACGTCAAGCGCGAGCGCCATGTCAGCGCCGGGTTCAAAGCCAGCTTCGCCGATCGCCTCGACCAGAAGCTGGAGCGCAGCCTCGTTGGACTCCAGGTCAGGAGCGAACCCGCCTTCGTCGCCGACCGCTGTCGACAGGCCCCGGGTTCGCAGCACGCTCCGCAGTGCGTGGTAGGTCTCGGTGCCCCACCTCAGAGCTTCCGAGAATGACGCCGCTCCCACCGGGACGATCATGAACTCCTGCAGGTCGACGTTGTTGTCGGCGTGGGATCCGCCATTGATGACATTCATCATCGGTGTGGGAAGCACATGTGCATTGGCACCGCCGACGTGGCGGTACAGCGGCACGCCCAGCGTTGCCGCCGCGGCGTGGGATGTCGCCAGCGAGGCGGCCAGCACGGCATTCGCCCCGAGCCGGCCCTTGTTCATCGTGGCGTCGAGCTCGATGAGCATGCGGTCGACAAGGCGCTGATCGGCAGAGTCGAACCCGACGAGCGCGCCGGCGATCTCGCCGTTCACGTGCCCGACCGCGACGGCGACACCTTTGCCGCCGTACCGGTCACCACCGTCACGAAGCTCGACGGCCTCGAACTGTCCTGTCGAGGCACCCGAGGGCACGATCGCACGACCGACGGCACCCCCCGCCGTGCGTACTTCGGCCTCAACCGTGGGATTGCCCCGCGAATCCAGCACCTCGCGGCCGGTCACCTGGACGATCTGAGTAAGTGCGCGCACTGTCACGCAATGCGAGAGTACCGAAGCCTGGCGCAAGCACGATCAGCGCTCGAGTCGAGCCACTAGGGGGTCTGCGCCTCGCGAGCCGCGATGCGGTTCGCCCGTGCGGCGCGTTCGGCCTTCTTGATTGCCTCCCATTGCACCGACAGCTCGTCATCGCTGGGTTCGGGAGCGTCGGGATCGCGTACGAACACATGGGGATGTCGGCGCAGCATCTTGGCCTCGATAGTGGCGAGCACCTCGCCCAGCGTGAACGTTCCCGCCTGTTCCCCAATGGCGGCATTCATGAGCACCTGCAGCAGCACATCGCCGAGTTCGGAGACAAGATCCTCGATGGCGGTTGCCTGATCGTGCGCTGAGCCGGACATCGCGTCATGGGCGGCCTGCAGCGCCTCGGCCAGCTCGGCGGCCTCGTCGAGGGCGTGAGGGGCCAGCGAGGCATGCGTCTGGACCCGGTCCCAGGGGCACTCGCGTCGCAGTCTCGCAATCACCTCGTGCAGCGAGACGAGTCTCGCACCGAGGTCTTCATCAACGGCCATAGCGACTCCCACGCAAGAGACAGCTCACGGCAGGATCGGCAACGACACCCTCAGGCTGTCGGCGTTCCAAGCGCCGAGCCCTGGGGCGACGCTCACCTCGTAGATCGACATGATCTCGGTCAGTACGTGGCCCGCGAACGGACCGATTGACGAAAGATCGGTCTCATCGGAAAGCAGCGCATCCAGATGCAGCACCACCCAGAGCTCACCGGTCGGACTCGCTGCGGACGGCAACATCAGCGGCTCGGTCAACCCTCCGGGCTCGAGGTCGAGCAAGGCCAGCGCCAAATCGCCTCCTCCGAACAGACTGAACGGCTGGCCGCATCCAATGGTGCCGTCAGCACCGGCGAGCCCTGGAAGGTTGACCGCTGCAGCGACGTCAGGCAGCGCCTCACCTGCCCGCACGCGATCGGAGGCAGAATTGGCGTCGGCCTCGGTCGTCACTGCCAGCGCACTGACGCAGTGCGGCGTAGCCAACCGCTCGATGCTGGGATCTTCTTCGACACTGCGTTGTTGCGCAAATTCTTCGAAGGCGCCTTCGAGGTGCGCCTGAACCTGCGCATTGATCTCCTCGTCAGAGGCGCTGACGTCGACGGGGAAGTCCAGACCGTCGAGAGCGACACCAGCAAGGCGCAACTGAATCATGGACGTGAGCCGCGACACGAACTCCTCGTGAGTCGGGTTCTCCGGATCGTCCATAAGCGTCACGGGCGAGTCCACGATGTTCTTACGAACGTCATGAACAAGCACCTGCCCGCCCGGGAAGCTCGCTGCAACGGCGGCGCCATCGGAGAGCAGTGCCCCGAAAGCGGCTTCCTGGGCAGCTCGCGCAGCGTCGCGTTCGGCTCGCTCGGACTCAAGTTGGGCTTCCAGCTCTGCCGCTTCGACAGCATCCTCAACGGCATCGCGTGACACCACGCCGTCGTTGTCGGTGTCGAGTGCGTCGACGAGATCGGGGTCCACCGCTGTGTCAATGGTGACGACGTCGCCATCGTCCGCACATGCAAACGCCATGAGCGCTGCGAGCCCCGCGACGGCCCCGATGGCCAACTTGCGGCGCAGCGCCCGCCGTCGCCCCGACCGGGCAGTCACCGCCGCCTCGGACCCCGAGGCCGCCAGGCTTCGATCGGCATCAGGAATTCTTGGCGCCGAAGGGGTCGCCGTGGTCTGAGGCATCTAGGCAGGGTAGGTGTTCGCCGCTGCGGCGGTGTTGACACCATCGCATCGGAAGGTCAGTCCGCGGGCGGCCGCAGTTGCTGGCAGAACCCAAACAGGTGCCCGACAGTGGCCGGTTTCAACGCTCGGACTGACAGCTGCACTTCGCCCACGTCTGCCTTGTAGCGAGCTGCGCCAAACGGCGTGCCTGCACAGATGCGCCGCATGCGCAGCTCTTCGCTTGCGGTCAGCGCGAGCGGTCCCAGGCGCACCCGCCCGCCGTCGTGACCGGGCGCGAACGCCACGGTTCGCATGCCCAGCCGGTGGCATTCCGCACGCAGCAGTGCGATATGCAACAGCGTCCCCGCGGCGTCAGGAATCGGACCGTAACGATCGACCCATTCGGCTTCGATGTCAGCCACTTCCACCAACTCGGTCACAGCCCCCAGCCGGCGATAGGCCTCCAAGCGACCCGTCTCGTCCGCCACGTAGTCGTCGGGCAAGTGCGCCACGAGCGGCAGATCGATGACGATCTCGGCCGGCTGTTCGGGCGTCTCGCCGTTCAGCTCGGCAACCGCCTCGCTCACCAACTCGCAGTAGAGGTCGTAGCCGACAGCAGCGACGTGGCCAGACTGCACGCCGCTGAGCAGGTTTCCGGCGCCCCGGAGTTGGAGGTCGCGCATAGCGATGCGGTAGCCCGAGCCCAACTCGGTGGACTCGCCGATCGTGCGCAGGCGCTCGTAGGCCTCCTCGGTGAGCGAGCGACCTTCGGGGTGGAACAGGTAGGCGTATGCACGCTGGCCCGACCGGCCCACCCGTCCGCGGATCTGGTGCAGCTGCCCCAGACCCAGCAAGTCGGCGCGGTCCACCACCAAGGTGTTGACGCTGGGCATGTCGATGCCCGATTCGATGATGGTCGTGCACACCAGCACGTCGTAGGCGCCTTCCCAGAAGTCGATCACGACCTGTTCGAGCGTTCCCTCGTCCATCTGGCCGTGTGCGACCGCGATCCGCGCCTCTGGCACGAGCACCGCGAGGTCCCCAGCCACCAGATCGATGTCCGCGACCCGGTTGTGCACAAAGAACACCTGGCCCTCGCGCAGCAGCTCCCGCCGGATGGCCTCGCTGACGGCGCGCTCGTCATAGGGGCCGACGTGCGTGAGGATCGGCTGGCGCTCAGCGGGCGGTGTCTGCAGCAGTGAGAGATCCCGGATGCCAGTGAGTGCCATTTCCAAGGTGCGGGGAATCGGTGTGGCCGTCAGCGTCAGCACATCGACCTCAGAACGCAGGTGTTTGATCGACTCCTTGTGACTGACGCCGAAGCGCTGCTCCTCGTCCACCACCAACAAACCGAGATTCTTGAACAACACGTCCCCCGACAGCAGCCGGTGCGTACCGATCACCACGTCGACTGTGCCGTCGGCTACCCCGGCAAGCACAACGCGCTGAGCGGCAGGTGTGAGAAAGCGGCTGAGCACCTCGACACGGACGGGTTGGTCGGCGTAACGCTCCGCGAACGTCTGGTGGTGCTGCTGGGCCAGCAGCGTCGTCGGCACCAGCACCGCCGCTTGCCTGCCTGCGCTGACCGCGCAGAATGCCGCCCGCACCGCCACCTCGGTCTTGCCGAAGCCGACGTCGCCGCACACGAGCCGGTCCATCGGCGTGGGTTCTGACATGTCGGCCAGTACCTCGTCGATCGTCCGGCGCTGATCCGGTGTGGGCGTGTAGGCGAAGCTGTCGGCCAATTCGGCCATGCCGAATCCGTCGGGATCGAACGCGTTGCCTGCAGTAGTGATTCGTCGTTGGTACAGCACCACCAGCTCTTGGGCGATTTCGTTCACGGCCGCCCGCACCTTGGCCTTTTGGCGCTGGAAGTCGCTGCCGCCCATGCGACTGAGCCGAGGCGTCTCTCCGCCGATGTACGGGCGGATGAATTCGATCTGCTCGGTTGGCAGGTAGAGCCGGTCGGTTCCGCGAAACTCCAGCTCTAGGTAGTCGCGCTCATCGTCGCCGAACGCCCGGCGGACAAGCCCCGCGTAGCGGGCGATGCCGTGATGGTGATGGACGACGAAATCGCCGACGCTGAGATCTTCGAATGACGGCGATACTCCAGTCCGCCGGCGAGCTGCGCGGTGAACGCGGCGGCGGCCGGAGAACTCCGCCTCGGGCAGCACTGCGACACCGGCTGCGGGCGCGATGAATCCCTTCTCGAGGGGCGCGACCACCACGTGCCCGCCCGGCGCCGGAGCGAACCCATCTCGATGCAGGCGCAGCGGCACTTCTTCCGCGCCCAACACATCAGCGAGACGCACAGCCGAACCCTCGCCTTCGGCTGCCACTAGCACAATGGGTCGCTGCGCTCCCGCCACACTGGGTCGCTGCGCTTCGGCCACCATGGGTCGCTGCGTACCTGTCACCAAGCGACGCAACTGAGCCACCAAGCGCGTGACGTCGCCGGCGGCGGGCACCCAAGACTCAGTCGCTATGTGCGGGCCCGGTGTCCCGTCTGCCGACGGAGCCGCGGTCGAGTCCACCGACCACACCGCGGCCTCGCAGCGCGCCAGCAACCGGTCGAACCGAACGTGCAGCCGCGGGAACGACACCACAGCCTGTTCGCCCGTGCCGTCGCACTGGCCCGCATCGTCGGGATTGCTGAGGCCCCACGTCACCGCCAGAGAACGGGTCAGGTCGTCGGTTTCCGCGGTGATGTCGGCGGCCCGGTCGGCGAGTCGCCGCGGTTCGAGGAGCAACACCAGCGCCTCGGGTCCGAGCAGGTCTGGCAGCACGATCTCGTCGGAGCTAAGCCACGGCAGCCACGACTCCATCCCGTCGAACAGCTCGCCTCCAGCGAGTCGCTCCATGTGCTCGCGGCACCACGGTTCGCTGATTGCCAGCGCTGCGGCCCGTTCCCTCATAGCGGCATCGGGGCGCATCTCGCGTGCCGGGAACAGACGTGTCTCAGCAAGATCTGCCACCGAACGCTGATCGGAGACGGAGAATGTCGTGAGACGGTCCACCTCGTCGCCCCACAGGTCGATTCGTATCGGTGCATCGGCCGTCGGGCAGAAGGCGTCCACGATCCCGCCGCGCACCGCAATCTCGCCCCGGTGCTCGACCTGATGCTCGCGGCGGTAGCCCCACCCCACCAGCTGCGACACCAGCTCGCCGAGGTCGCACTGGCCGCCTCGCTCGACGTGCATCGAAGATGTTTCCCCAGCACACACATCGGGACTGAGCCGTTGCAGCAGAGCTCGAATCGGGGCGACGATCACCTCGGGCACAGGTTCGCCTGGGTCTGAGCTCGAGCTCAGCGCCCCCAGCACCGCCAGGCGGCGGCCCATGGTCTCAGTCGCAGGACTCACCCGTTCGAACGGCAGCGTCTCCCAGGCACCGAACAGTGCTACCTGTTGTCCCCCCAGCCAGGTGCCGAGGTCATCGGCATAGCGCTCAGCTTCGTGGGCCGTCGCTGTCACGACGAGAACCGGCGTCCGCGACCCCAACGTTGCCAAGCCGGCGGCGAGGTAGGGGCGTGCCCCCTCTGCCACAGCAATCGAACCGGACGCCCGGCCCAACATCGACACGAAGCCGGGGTCGTTGCCGAGGCGTTCGGTCAACACCCGCAGCGGCGCTGAGCCTGCGGTGCTCACTGTGCGTGGGGGTCCCGACCCCGCTGGCGGGTGTTCGTGACGTTCATCGCCGCCTCGGGGCCATCGCGCACCAGCATCTCCAGCCCTGCCACCGCCAGGTCGATGGCCTCGTCGATCAATGGTTCCTCCCGGCGCGACGGGCGTTGCAGAACCCACTTCTTGCCGGCTTCGGGCCGCGGCGGCTTGCCGATGCCGATGCGCAGACGCACAAAATCCCGGGTGCCGAGCTGGCTGGCGATCGAGGCCAAGCCGTTGTGACCGGCGATCCCCCCGCCCACCTTCAGCCGAACCTGGCCAGGCTCAAGGTCGAGCTCGTCGTGCACGACGACAAGTCGCGAGGGCTCGACAATGCCGTGGCGCTTGACCAGCATGCCGACGCTGCGACCGCTCTCGTTCATGAATGTGGACGGGCACGCAAGCGTGACGCGGCACTCGCCGACCGTCGTCACTGCCACCCGAGCGTGTTCGCGTCTCTGCGCGGTCAACGCGCACCTGAGCGCCGCGGACCAGCCCTCCACGGCTAGGGATCCAACGTTGTGGCGGCTCCCGGCGAAGCGCTCAGGAGGATTGCCGAGACCCACCACCAACCAGTCTGCGGCTGCCCCCCGCCGCGCGGCCGCCCGGCGGAAGACGGACACTGAGTGAGTCAGTCCTCGTCGTCGTCGTCGTCGACGTCGTCGTGGTCGTCAGCCTCGGTTGGTTCGCCGTCTTCGTCAAGCCGCTCGGCTGCGACCGCTGCCCGTGTTCGCTGCGCGATCACCACCAGCGTCTCGCCCTCGAGCAAGCTCACCATGCCCGCGGGCAGGGCGAGATCGCTGACGCGAATCGAGTTCTCCAGCGACAGCGATTCCACATCTACGTCGATCGCCGGGGGGATGACTCCCGCTGGCGACTCGACATGCAACGACATGAGCTGCTGCTGCACGACCGCTCCCTCGCGACCGGCCAATGCCGCTTCACCGACGAGCCTGACCGGCACGTCGACCACGAGGCGCTCCTCGAGTGAGACGAGCATGAAGTCGACATGGGTGACTCTGTTGGCGATCGAGTCGCGCTGCATGTCCTTGACGATGGTGAGATGGTTCTTGCCCTCGACCTCAAGGGTGATGATCGCGTTGGGCCCCGCTGCGTTCAGCGCCGCCCGGAAGCGCAGGCGATCGAGCGTGATCAACACCGGGTCGCTGCCGTGGCCGTACATGACCGCAGGAATCTTGTTATCGGCGCGCAGACGTCTCGACGGGCCTGAGCCGGTTGCCAGACGGGCCTCGGCGACGAGCTTCAGCTGTACCATGCCGATCCCTTCAACATTTGGCCCCTTCAACACTTGAGCACTTGGGCGATTGGCGCCTGTTCTGATTGCGGCTGGGAAGCCTACGAGATCCAAGCGTCGACGCCGCCGAGAATTGCCTTAGAACAAGTTCTGGCCGTCAAAGATCTCCGAGACCGAAGCGTCCTCGAACACCGATTCGAGGGCATCGGCGAACACCCCAGCGACACTCAGCACCACCAACTTGTCGAACTGTTTCGAGCTGGGGATCGGCACTGTGTTGGTGACGATGACCTGGCTCAGCGACGAGTTCTTCAGACGGTCGACGGCCGGTTCGGAGAACACGCCGTGAGTGCTGGCGCACATCACGTCGGCCGCTCCATGGGCCAACAGCGTCTCGGTGGCCGAACAGATGGTGCCAGCCGTGTCGATCATGTCATCGATGATCACGCAGGTGCGCCCCGTCACCTCACCCATGATGCCGAGCGCTTCCGATTCATTCGCGCTGTCAGCCGAGCGGCGCTTGTAAATCGACGCAACATCGCAGCCCAGCCGTGTGGCATAGCGCTCAGCCACCTTCACCCGGCCGGTATCGGGCGACACGATCACTGAGTCGGGGCCCATGACGGCGGACAAGTACCTGATGAGCACCGGCGCAGCAGTCAGATGATCCACCGGACCGCCGAAGAAGCCCTGGATCTGCCCGCTGTGCAGGTCAATCGACACGAGACGCTCTGCACCGGCGACGGCGAACATGTCGGCGAGCAGTCGCGCAGTGATCGGCTCGCGGCCGGCTGCCTTGCGATCCTGGCGGGCGTAGCCGTACAGCGGCGCAACCGCGGTGATGCGCTTGGCCGATGCACGCCGGGCGGCATCCACCATGATGAGTTGCTCCATGATCGCGTCATTGAGGCTCATGGTCTCGCAGGCGGCGTGACTCTGAATGATGAACACGTCGCCGCCACGAATCGATTCGGCGAACTTGCACTTGATCTCGCCATTGGCAAAATCGACGAGTCCGGGATCACCGAGTTCCACGCCCAGTTGCTCAGCGATCTCGGTGGCCAATTCGGGATTCGCCCTTCCGCTGAACAAGTGCAGGCGCTTCTTGGTGACCAGCTCCATTGCATGTTCCTTTCGCAGCTGTCCCCTCGGAGCCGTGCTCGACACAGACGCGCTCGAAGCAGCAGCACTTGAAGGCTGGGCGAAACGCTCGGCAATGGGTTTTGGCGGCATGTTCAGCAGTCCGGCGACACTTCGAGGCTACCTGACGGCACCTGCAGAACACCGGAGATTTTCGCTGTGCGACTGCGTTTTGGACGCTCAGCGACCGCGTCGCGTCGCCAGCACTGCCTCGCACGCCGCCAGCTGGTCGGCATCGTTCACACCCAGCACTTCGGCAGAGTCAGGAGCCGGCACAGCCGAGATCGACTGGCCGGCGCGCGCAAGCAGTCCGATGGCATCGGTGAGGTAGTACTCCGACTGAGCGTTGGCCGGGTTCAGCTCGCCCAGCACCCGGCGCAGCAGCGAGATGCGAAAGCAGTAGACGCCCGCATTGATCTCGTTGATTCGTGCTTGCGACGGCGAGGCGTCTCGTTGCTCGACGATCCCGATGAGCCCCCGAGAGCGCACGATGCGCCCGTAACCGGTTGGGTCGCCGACGTAAGCCGTGAGCAGGCTCGCAGCAGCGTCAACGCTCCGGCGCTCCGAGATGACCTGGCCCAGCGTCGCGGCACGCAACAACGGCGTGTCGCCCGGCACCACCAGAACATCTGAGGCTTCTGAGAGCTGGCTGAGGGCCAGCAGGCCCACACGTGCTGCGTCGCCGGTGCCGAGTTGGGTGGGCTGGGTCGCGAACACCAGGCGGTCTGGCTGCGGCGCCCCGGTCTGAACGGCGTCGCGGACTTGGGTTGCGCCATGCCCTATCACGACCACGACCGGCTCGGCATCGACACCTGCGAGAGCGTCGAGCACTCGCAGCACCATGGCGCGGCCTGCGACCGGAAGGAGCGGCTTCGGCACGTCCGAGGCCATTCGAGTGCCCGCGCCCGCTGCCAACAGAATAGCTGCGCAGGGTTGGCTCATCGGAACCGAGCGCATCGTGCGGGTTCGACCTGGGAATGGGGCGGTTCGGGGAGGAGGGTTCGAACCTCCGTTGTCGGGACCAAAACCCGATGTCCTGCCAATTGAACGATCCCCGATCGCGCATGCCGCGTCAACCGGCGTGCTTGTGTATCGAGGGTAGCGACCTGCGCGAATGCCATGGTCAGGGAGTTGCCCGCGCTCGGAATCCGCGAGTTCTCGTGGGACGCCGACTGCGAGGCGATAGCGTTCAGCGCTCGATGGGATCGCTGGTCAAAAAGCGCCGCAAGCGGATGCGCAAGAAGAAGCACCGCAAGATGTTGCGGCGCACGCGTTACCAACGCCGCAACCGCTGACCCAGCCACCGTGATGTCTTAGGGCGATGGTCTAGAGCCGTCCAATCGCACGCACCCACACGGCGCTGATGCCGTCGCGCACAGGCAGGTTCATGCGTGTGCCGAAGGGCGCAGGGACGAACCACGTGCCGCCGCTGCCTGCCAGCTGCGGCGTTCGCCCCGTGGCCTGGGCGAGCTCATCGCGCCAGACGGCGAGCTCGGGATGCACGGCCAATGCGGCCGCCTCAAGGTCGTTCGAGCCCCCGCTCGGTCCTCCCATCTCGTCCCACATCCGGTACACCGCTGCGGTATTGACCTGAATCGGCGGCGTCCACAGCACAAAGGCCTGATGCCGGAACGGGATCGACTCGATGATCTCGCCGATTCCCGTCACGCGAGCTCGGCCGCCGGTGAGGCAGAACGCCACGTCTGCGCCCAGGGTCGCCGCTTGCTGCGGGGTGATGAGGGCGGGCGTCTGGGTGCGGGACGTCGCAGGGACTGCCTCGACGGCCTCGCTGACTGCGAGACGATTCGTCCAGCGAAGCACTGCGGCTGCGTCGGCCGATCCCCCGCCGAGCCCGGCGCCCGGCGGTATGCGCTTGCGGATCTCGACGTGGGCGGTCCGGCCCGCCAGCTCCAGCGCCCGGATCACCAAGTTGGAACGGTCACTGGGTATGTCCCAGTCGGCTGCACCGGCTGCGCCGACCGATGGCACCACCTCAATCGACGATGCGGTGCTCGGATGCACGACGATCTCGTCGCACAGATCCAACGTCACCATCTCGGCATCAATGAGGTGATAGCCGTCTCGACGAGTGCCCGTAATGCGCAGCTGCAGCGTCAGCTTGGCGGGAGCAAGCAGTCCAATTGGCTGCCGGTGAGCGGAGGTGTGCGCCGGCACAGCCGTCTCAGCCTTGCTGCCGAGTGGCCAGCGAGACTGTGGCGAGAAGTACCCACTGCGCAAGCCCCAGCCGTTCGGGGCGTTCGGTCGGGTCGACGCCGGCGGCCACAAGCGTTGCATCGGCGTCATCGAAAGCGCTCCGCAACGTACGGCGCAGCATCTGCCGCCGGTGCGCGAAAGCCGTGGTGAGGAGCCGATCGATCTCGGCGCGCAACTCGGATTCCAACGCTTCTGCACGCCGGGTGATGCGCACCAGCGCAGACTCCACTTCGGGCCGGGGGTAGAACACCGTGGCCGGTACCGCGCCAGCCAGTTCGGCGTCAGCGTGGATCGCAACACGCACCGAGACGGCGCCGTAAGCACCGCTGCCGGGTTCAGCAGCCAGTCGCTCGGCGGCTTCTCGCTGGCACATCACCAGCAGCTGGGACACCCCCGGCACCTCGTCGAGCACCCTCAGCACCAGCGAGATGGCGATGTTGTAGGGAAGATTCGCCACGAGGTGCCAGCCAGTACCCCCCAGGAGTGCGTTCCAGTTCATGCGGCGAGCGTCTGCGTGCACCACCTCCACCGAGTTCTGGTAGGGACTCAGCACCTCGCGCAACAGGGGCACCAGCCGGCCGTCGGTCTCCACGGCGACAACAGTGGCCCCAGTCTCTGCCAGGGCCGCCGTCAGCGAACCCAACCCGGCGCCGATCTCGACGACACGGTCACCCGGCCCGACTCCTGACAAGCGGGCAATACGGCGCACGGTGTTGGGATCGACCACGAAGTTCTGCCCGAGGCTGCGGCGCGGAACAGTGCCAGCCCGTTCCAAGAGCTCCTTGACCGCAGGCAGTGTCAGCAACTGGTTGGTCATGGGAGAGCAAAGGGGCCAAGCCGGAACATGCGCTCGGCATTGGCCGTGGTCTCGGCCGCAACCTGCGCGGCAGAGGCGCCCCGCGTCGCTGCCACCGCCTGGCCCACGAAACGCACCCAGCTCGGCCGGTTCTGTTTGCCACGCTGAGGCACAGGGGCCAGGTACGGCGCGTCTGTCTCGACGAGGTAGCGGTCGGCCGGAACGAGGGCGGCAGCGTCACGGATCTCGGACGCATTGCTGAACGACACGATGCCGCTGAATGAGAGCGATGCGCCGCGATTGAGTGCCGCGCGGGCCTCGTCGGGCCCTCCGGTGAAGCAATGGAAGATGCTGCGTTCGGGCACGCCTTCGGCGTCGAGCACGTCGAAGGTGTCCTCCCAGGCGTCGCGGCTGTGGATCACCAGCGCCAGCTCGTAGCGGTGCGCCATCGCAATCTGGGCGGCGAACGCCTCACGTTGGCTGGCCCGATCGGAGTGCTCGTAGTAGTAGTCCAACCCGCATTCGCCGATCGCGACCGGCGATTCGCCCGCGGCGATCAGCTGCTCCAGCGCCTCGAGCGCTGCAGGTCCGGAGTCCGCATCGTGGGGATGCAGCCCGATGGTGGCGGCGACACCCGGCAACGTGCGGGCGCGCTCCAGTGCAGAAATGCTGTGCTCAACGTCGGTGCCGATGTCGATGACCCAGGCGACCCCATCTCGGTGCGCCTCGGCGACGAGATCGGCGCCGTTGTCCCACAAATGGCAATGGCTGTCGATCCAGACTTCGGCCTGGTTCGGGGTGTTCATCGCAATGGGCTCATCGCAGGCGCGGGTACAGCGGCTTGCCGGTCTCCACCGGCAGGCCGCCGGGGTAACCGCCCCAGTTGGCGGCCTCCGGCAGACGCTGATCGGCCACTGAGCCCTCCATGCCGATGCGCCGCCACACTTCCTGGCAACCCCTCGGCGTGGCCACCGACGCCAGCACCGCCACGATGCGCAGCGCCTCGAGGGCATCGCCGAGGACCGCGTCCACCTCGGGACCTGGTTCGGCCTTCCAAGGCTCGGCCGCCTCGAGCATGGAATTGGTCTCGCGAATGATCCGCCACGTGGCGTCGAGGGCATCTGAGGGCGCCAGTCGTTCCCACGCCTCGGCCGCCTCGCCATAGCACTGGGTCACCGCGGAGGCCAGCGGGCTGTCAGGGCGGGGCGCCGGACCGATCCCGTTGCACTTGCGAGCGACGACGGTGGCCACCCGGCTCATGAGGTTGCCCAGGTTGTTGGCCAAGTCCGCGTTGTAGCGGGCGACCATCGCCTCATAGGAGAAATCCCCGTCAGGCCCGAAGGGCTGATCGTGCAGGAAGTGGTGCCGCACGCCATCGCTGCCGAAGTCGTCAACGAGGTCGCCAGGAGCGATCTGGTTGAGCGCCGACTTCGCCATCTTCTCGCCGCCGACGAGCAGGAAGCCGTGGACGTGGACCCGCCGCGGCGGCAACACGCCGCCGCTCATCAGCATCGCCGGCCAGTACACGCAGTGGAATCGCAGAATGTCCTTGCCGATGAGATGGACCCCCGGCCAGCGGTGGTCGAACTGGGTGTCATCGCTGGCGTAGCCAGCCGCCGTGATGTAGTTGGTCAACGCATCGAACCAGACATAGGTGACATGTCGGGAGTCCCAAGGAATCCTGATGCCCCAGTCCAGCGATGTGCGGCTGATGGAGAAGTCCTGAAGGCCGCCGCGGATGAACCCCAGCGCCTCGTTGCGCTTGGTCGCCGGGACCACGAAGTCGGGATGGGCCTCGTACCAGTCGAGCAAGGGCTTCTCGTACCGGCTGAGCGAGAAGAAATAGTTCTCTTCGGTGACATGCTCGGCGAGACGGCGGTGGATGCGGCAGTTGCCGTCGTCGAGGTCGTCGTCGGTGTAGTAGGCCTCGCAGCTCACGCAATACAGGCCCTCGTAGGTCTGCACGGTGATGTCGCCGTTGTCGTAGCAGGCCTGCAGCAGCTGCTGCACCGAGCGGTGATGGCGCGGCTCGGTTGTGCGGATGAAGTCGTCGTTGGCGATGTCGAGCTGCTGCCATGCCTCCTGGAAGCGCACGACGGTGCGGTCAGCCCACTCGATGGGGGTGCAGTCGTGCTCGGAGGCTGCCCGCTGGACCTTGAGGCCGTGCTCGTCGGTGCCGGTCAGGAACATGACGTCATCACCGCACAGCCGCTGCCAGCGAGCGATCGCATCGGCGGTGATCGTCGTGTACGCGTGCCCGATGTGGGGGGCGTCGTTCACGTAATAGATCGGCGTCGTGACGTAGTAGGAAGCCACGCCTGCAGGGTAGTGAGGGGCAGCCAGGGAGCTTGCGGGGTTTCAGCGACGAACCTGGCCGCCCGCGGGCTTAGTCGCGAGCGTCGGCCAGCGCCACGGCGAGGGGGTACACCCGGTTGCGGCCGGCACCGAGCTTGCGCGCCACTGCGGCCGCAGCATCGCGAGCGCTGGCGCCGGCGGCGAGCTCGGTCTCCAGTTCGGCCCGTATCTCATCGTCGGAAGGGGCCTTGCGAGCCGCCGGACCGATAACCACCACGATCTCACCCTTGGGATGGTCAGCGAAACGGGTCGCCAACTCGCCCAGCGTCCCGCGGGACACCTCCTCGTGCAGCTTGGTGAGCTCCCGCGCCACCACGGCGGGTCGGTCGTTCCCGCAGGCGTCGGCCAGCTCGGCCAGCGTGGCTCCGACCCGCTTCGGCGATTCGAGCAGCACCACGGTGCGCTCCCACGCAGCGATCTCGGCGATCCGCGCTGCGCGGGCGTCCCCGCTGCGCGGCAGGAAGCCCTCCATCGCCCAGCGTTGCGCCGGCAGGCCCGACACGGCGAGAGCGGCGATGGGCGCCGACGGCCCCGGGACGACGCTGACGGGCACTCCGGCAGCCGCGACTGCCTCGACGAGGCGCTGTCCGGGATCGGAGATGCCCGGCATGCCGGCGTCGGTCACATAGGCAGCAGTCTCGCCGGCAACCAGGCGCTCGACCACCTGTTCGCATGCCGCGGCCTCGTTGTGCTCGCGCACTGCGAGCAGCGGTCGCCGGCCGATGCCCAGCCGCTGCAGCAGCAGACCCGTGCGGCGCGTGTCCTCGCAGGCCACGAATGACACCTCGCGCAGCACCTGTACCGCCCGGGGGGCGATGTCGGCCATATTGCCGATCGGCGTAGCGACCAGCCACAGCAAAGGTTGCTCTACGGTGGCTGCGGCTGACCGGTCAGTCATGTCTGTAGGCAAGCACGCTCAGCGAGTGCCGGTGTGCTTATGCGTCGAGCCGGATGTCGAGCGAGTCGCCCACTCGAATTCCCCAGCGTTCGAACGCGCCCGCTCGGGCCTCGATCACCGATCGTGCACCGAGCCGGGGGCGGCCGATCCTGCCCGGCCGCATCGTGACGATGTCGACCACTTGCCTGCCGGCGTTGAGGTACGCCACATCGATCTCGAAGTTCATTCCCACGGTGTGCACCGCACGGCAGCGCTCGATCAGCAGTGCCCCGGTCAGGTCGTCGCGCCCCAGCAGTCCGCGACGGCGTGCGGGGCGGGCGCGGGCGACTTCGAGGCTTGCCACCACGCGGTCCCCACAGGCCAACCACGGCATGGCTACACGTTGAAGCGGAACTCCACGACGTCGCCGTCGCGCATCGGGTAGTCCTTGCCTTCGACGCGCATCCTGCCGGCGTCGCGCGCCGCGCCCCATGAGCCCAGTTCGAGCAGCTCAGCCCAATCGATCACCTCTGCCCGGATGAATCCACGCTCGAAATCGGTGTGGATCCGGCCAGCGCACTGCGGTGCCCGCCAGCCAGCACGGAATGTCCACGCCCGTGACTCCTTCTCGCCGGTGGTGAGAAAGGTTCGCAATCCCAGCAGACCGTGCGCGCCAGCAACGAATCGCTCCAGCGCTCCGGAGCCCAGACCGAGCCCTTCCAGCAATTCAGCCCGTCCGGCCGCTTCGAGCTGGGCAGCTTCTGCTTCAAGCTGGACGCACAGCGGCAGCACCGTGGCGCCCGGCAGCTCAGCCTCGATGGGCGCTGCAAGCTCGGCTGCCGCATCCAGCTGGTCCTCGCCGATGTTCAGGACCGCCATGACCGGCTTGTCGGTCAGCAGGAAGTGGCTCCGCAGCGCCACGCGATGCGGGTGCTCGTCGGCCCCGTTGCACGTCGCGGCAAGTGGCCATGCCCGGAACAGCGGTGTACCGGCTTCCAAGTGCTCAAGTGCAGCCTCGAGTGCTGCCACCTCTTCGGCAAGCGCTGTGTCGGAGGGCTGGCTGCGCAATGCCTTGCGCCGGCGGTTGATCCGGGACTCCACCGACTCCAAGTCGGCCAGTGTCAACTCGGTCTCCACAATGCTGAGGTGCTCGAGCGGATCGGCTGGACCTGGCACATCGGTATCGGTGAAGGCACGGAGCACAAAGACAATCGCATCGACCTCGCGAATTCCGGCCAGGAATCGGTTGCCCAGTCCCTCGCCCTTGCTGGCGCCCTCTACCAAGCCGCCGATGTCAATGAACTCGGTGGTCGTGGGCACCACCTTGCGGCTTGCGCTCATGCGCGCCAAGGCATCGAGGCGGCCATCGGGCACGCGTGCCACGCCGACATTGGGATCGGTTGTCGCGAACGCGTACGGCGCGGCCAGCGCACCACCGCCCGCGAGGGAATTGAACAGCGACGATTTCCCCGCGTTGGGCAGGCCGACGAACCCAAAGCGCTCCATCGCCGGGCGAGGCTAGTGAGTGCGCCGACGCGGTCCGGCCAGCACCCCGACGGCCGTGGGCTCGCAGCACGCCCGGGCGATGCGGTGTGTTGCGTGCAAGACTTCGCCGACACGGGTGTGCGGCCACGAGGCCCACTGACGGGGAGGAATCCATGGGACCGTTGCAGGGACTCAAGGTGATCGAGCTGGCCGGCATCGGCCCAGGGCCGTTCTGCGCAATGCTGCTCGCGGACCTCGGGGCGGACGTCGTCCGCATCGATCGCATGACACCCGAGGACCTCGGCATCGACCGGGGACGCAAGTTCAACGTGCTCAACCGCGGCCGGCGCTCGGTTGCGGTCGACCTCAAGTCGCCGGACGGCGTCGAGACCGTGCTGAAGCTGGTGGAACAGGCCGACGCGCTGATCGAGGGGTTCCGCCCCGGTGTGACCGAACGGCTGGGCCTCGGTCCAGACGAGTGCTTCGCCCGCAACCCGAAGCTGGTGTACGGGCGCATGACCGGCTGGGGCCAGGAAGGCCCCATGGCCCACGCAGCCGGCCACGACATCAACTACATCGCCCTCACCGGCGCACTGCACGCCATCGGTCCCGCCGAGGCGCCGAGCCCGCCGCTCAACCTCGTCGGCGACTTCGGCGGCGGGGGCATGTACCTGGCGTTCGGCGTGTGCGCTGCGCTGCTCGAAGCGCGCGACTCTGGGGAGGGCCAGGTGGTGGACGCAGCCATGACCGAAGGTGCGGCATCGCTGATGGCAGCGATCTATGGCATCTACGGCTCGGGTGGCTGGCAGGACGAGCGGGAGTCCAACTTCCTCGACGGCGGCGCCTACTACTACGGCGTGTACGAGACCTCCGACGGCAAGTTCGTCTCGGTCGGGTCGATCGAGGGCAAGTTCCACGACGAACTGCTCTCCAAAACCGGCCTGGCCGACGCCGCCACCGTGGACCGCAACGACCGGGATGCGTGGGCTGACAAGCGGGCGCGCCTCGCCGAGGTCATCAAGACCAAGACCCGCGACGAGTGGGACGAGATCATGGCCGGCTCAGACGTGTGCTACGCGCCGGTGCTGGACCTGTCCGAGGCTCCCCATCACCCGCACAACGTTGCACGCGGCAGCTTCGTCGAGGTGGAGGGCGTAATGCAGCCCGCGCCTGCACCTCGTTTCAGCCGTACCCCCGGCGAAGTCGCTCGGCCGCCGGCTTCACCCGGCGAGAACACCGACGAGGTGCTGGCTGACTGGGGCTTCGATGCGGACGACATCTCCAAGCTGCATGAGGTCGGCGCGGTTGGCTGAGCCGACCTCCTCGCGGACCGCCAGCACCGGAAACTGATGCCGGTGCGGCGTCGATAGCCTGCACCGCCTATGTCGAAGCGCACCAAGAAGCGAAAGCTCCGGGCGCGCCGCAGCAAGGCAAACCACGGCAAGCGCCCCAACTGCGGCCGCGGCTAGTCCGCGTCAGCCGCTGCGGCGCTCTATTTCGGCCAGGATCGGCTCCGTCAGCACGATTCCGCCGTAGTAGGTGTAGTGAATGCCGTCCTGGGTGCGGATGTTGCGTTGCCCCGTTCCGAGACGCCGTGCATAGGCGCCATCCACCGCCACTGCGTCAAATGAGTCCATGTAGATCGCGCCGTCGACCTCGGCGGCGGCTGCTGCCGCGAGCGGGTTGACGACACCGGGCAACGGGGCAAAGTGCCTTGGTTGCAACGGCGGCAGGCCGATCCAGATGACCAACCGGCCGGGCCTGGCGGCCGCTGCGACGAGATCACGGACGCGGGCCTGATAGCGCTCGTTCCATTCCGGCTCTCCAAAGCGCTCGGGAAAACCCCGGAAGCGCTGCTTGTCGTTGGCGCCCATCGCCAGCACGATGACGTCGTAGGGCCCCTCGGCAACTTCTGTCGCCATATAGGTGACCCAGTCGAAGTACCAGTCGGTCACCACCCCGGTCGACTTGATGATGTCCTCGGTGAAGCGGAACCGTTCGTCGTCGGCGATGAGCTGCCGGAAGCCGTACACGGGACCGCCCGATATCGAGTCGCCCCCGGACCACACCCGCAACGGCCGCTCCGGTGTCGCCGTCGGCAGGAGCGACCGCCGGTCGTCGCGTGCAAACCAGTAGTAGGTGGGCTCGGTGCCCAGCTGTGACTCCGACAGCGGGTCCGGCCAGCGCAGCACCGGGTCTGCCCATGGATCCTCGGTGATCCTGGGTGCCGGTTCGGGCGCCGGCTCCGGCTCGGCCGCCGGCGCAGGCACGGGCGCTGGCGATTCCTCGCTGGCACCGTCGTCGGGCGAGGCCTCACCGTCGGTCTGCGCCCCGGCCGGTCCCGACAGCAGCACTGACGCCAGAAGGCACACGACGACCACGGCCAGAGCTCCCCCCAGAGTTCGCCGAGGGCGGCGCACCGCCCGCTGATTCACGAAGGAGCGCCTGATGTCAGGTCGACGACGAGGCCGAGTTGGTCCAGCAGCACCTCCGACAGCCATCTGCCACCGATCGTGCTGAGGTGGACGCCGTCGGTGAGCCGGACGTCGGTGAGCTGGCCGTCGGCATCAGCGACGTAGCGGCTGAAGGTGCCGTTCGGTCCCCTGAACAGGTCGCGGATTTCCACGTAGTGCACCCGATCGCGCTCGGCGGCTTCTGCTGCGAAGACCTCGTTGACCCTCTGCATCCGGGAGTCGTATTCGGGATCCTCCATGATCGGCTGGCCGACCCAGATCAAGATTCGTTCCGGGTCGGTCGTCACCAGGTCCATGATGTGACCGACTCGCGCCGAATACTCCTGTAGCCAGCTCTCGGAGAAGCGGCGGGCGATCTGTCCGTCCACGACGATCGCCTGGGCGTCGTTGCCTCCGAACATCAGCACTACCGCGTCGGGGTCTTCACCTGCCATGACTTCGACGATGCGTGTCGGCCAGTCGTAGAAGTCGGGTCGACTCAGGCCGCTTGCGAGCTCGTGCTCTGTCGAGGCATCGATGACACCAGTGTCGTTGGCCAGTCCGACCATGGTCTTGCCGAAGAACTGCACCATCGAGTCGCCCATGATGGACAGCTGCAGCGGGTCGGCGGGTGTCGGGAACCACGGCACGCTGGTGGGAGGTGCGCTCGTCGCCGTGTCGCCGAGGGTGCCTAAGGCCGGCTGCTCGTCCCCGGCTGTCAGCTCAGTGCCGATTGTTCCGCCGACCGTCGCCTCGGCTCCCGTCGTTTGGTCTGCCAGCGCCGGGGTGTCGCCGCTGTTTGTGCCGACGGGCCCTGTGGCGGGCGTGTCGGCGACCACGACCCCGGTGGGGGTCGAATCGGCCACTGCTGCGTCGCCGGCGGCATCACCCACGACGGCGGAGGCGAATGGGTCGGTGGTCGCGCCCGGATCGGTCACCGAGTGGCCCAACGCCTCATCGGCCCACAGGCGCGGCAGGTGCAAGCCGACGGCGCTGGACGTGCCCTCAACCGGCTCCCAGACCGCCACCGAGGCGTCGCGCTCCCAGCCGAATGGCTTCTGCTGTGCCTCACGCAGCAATTGCTGCGAGTTGAGCATGATTGCCAGCAGCAGCCCGAGCGCTCCGGCTGCCAAGACCCGGCCGGCAGCCACCCCGGTTCGGCGGTCCGTGGCGTCGAGACGTGGCGGCCCTGCGGACGGAGTGATCCGGGGATCGGGCGGAGCGTGCGATGCCGTCATGACTCAGAACTGGAAGTAGATGAACGGGGCAACGCCCGTCGGGCCGAGGACATCGATTGCCACCAACGAGACGCCCACCACGGCGCCTTGTGCCACCCAACCCAGGCTGGCAAAGCCGTCGCGCAGCTGATCGAACCAGTCGGTGGGCATGAACTGGAACGCCAGTGCGCCGAATGTCACTGCGATCACGAGCGGCGTTGCGGTGCCTGCGTAGTTGTCGAAGCTGGCGACCGCGCCGAGCATCTCGACCGCCGCCGACAGCGACTCGGACCGGAAGAACACCCATGCAAGGCACACAACATGGAACGTGACCAGCCAGCGCACCACCTCGCCGAGGCCCGGGGAGAGCAAGGGGCCGGCGCCGCTGCGCTCCCGCTGCTCGCGCACCAGCCGCTCCACCGCCAGAACGACGCCGTGAATGCCGCCCCAGATTACGAAATTCCAGGTGCTGCCGTGCCACAGGCCGCCGAGCAGCATGACGATCATGAGGTTGCGGTACGTGTTGACGCGGCCACCCCGGTTGCCGCCCAGCGGCACGTAGAGGTAGTCGCGCAGCCAGCGGGACAGGGTCATGTGCCAGCGCCGCCAGAAGTCCTGCAAGGTCAGCGCCCGGTACGGATTGTTGAAGTTCTGCGGGAAACGGAAGCCCAGCAGCAGCGCCACGCCGATGGCGATGTCGGTGTAGCCGGAGAAGTCCGCATAAATCTGGACTGCGTAGGCGTAGACACCGAGCACGACCTCAGGTCCGCTGTGGGCCCCCGGATCGGCGAAGACACCGTCCACGATCTCGCTCGCCAGGAAGCTGGAGATCACGACCTTCTTGAACAGCCCGTTCAGGATCAGCCCGAACGCCTCCGCGGCTGGGACGTAGCGAGGGTCGGGCCGTGCAGCGAGCTGCGGCGCCATCTCTGCCGCCCGCACGATCGGTCCCGCCACCAGCTGGGGAAAGAACGACAGGTACACCGCAAAGTCCAGCGGCGCCATCTCGCGGACGTTCCCGCGGCCGATGTCGATGATGTAGCTCATCGCTTGGAACGTGTAGAAGGAGATGCCGACCGGCAGCGTGTACTCCAGCACCGGCAAGGCGCCCGAGATCCCGATGCTCTCGAGCAGGTTGGACATCTCGACGGCGAAGAAGTCCCAGTACTTGAAGACGCCGAGAATACCGAGATTGGCGGTAACGCCGATCCGGACCCACCACTTCGCAGCTTGGGCAGAGCCGGCGACCCCCTGGCCCGAGTCCCACAACCGAGCTGCGGCGAAATGCCCCACGACCCAGTTGATGACAATGGTCGCGAACAGCAAGAAGACGAAGCGCCAGCTCCACCAGCCGTAGAACACGATGCTGGCCGCCAGCATCAGCGGCTTCCACAGGGCCGGGTGCGGCCGCGTGAGCCAGTTCACGACAAAGACGACTACGAAGAATGCTCCGAAGACGAACGTCGGGAACAACATGCCGAGCCGAACATACTGGCGTTCCCGTCCCTCCAATAGACACAGCTTCAGGATGGACACCGGTGAGCCAAGGCGTTTCTGTATGACGACCCCCGCAGCAACGCTCGACGCCTGGCTAGCCGTTGACCCAGATCCCGGGACGCGCAGTTCCATCGAGACCAACCGCGAGCGCCCGGACTGGGTGCAGGCCCATTTCGGCAGAATGCTGCGATTCGGAACCGCTGGAATGCGAGGGCCGACCGGACCAGGGCCTGCCTGCATGAACCGGGTCATGGCTCGACTGACCGCCCGGGCAGTCGGCGCTGAGCTGGTTTCCAGCGGTCTGGCCGACCGGGGCGCGGTCGTCGGCTTCGACGCCCGTGCCGGCTCCGCGGACATGGCGTTCGACGCCGCACGCCTGCTCGCCGCCATGGGCGTTCCGACAGCCATCATCGACGGAGGGGCGCCGACGCCTTTGCTGGCACGGCAGCTGCTCGCCCGTTCCGCAGGGGCGGGGCTCATGATCACCGCCAGCCACAACCCGCGCGAGGACAACGGCCTCAAGGTGTATTGGTGCGACGGAACGCAGATCCGGCCGCCGCTGGACCGGCGCATCGAAGCTCGTATTGACCTCGGGGATCTCCCGACCGACGACGACCTCGCAGCCCGACACGAGCTGGAGCTGCTTGACGTGCGCTCGGTCATCGCCGAGTACGTCGGCGCGGCCGTCCGCCGACCGGTGTTCGATTCGGACGGCCGACCGGCCGATCCGACCGACGTGCCACCGATCGTCTACACAGCGCTGTGCGGCGTCGGCTCGCAGACCCTGGGCCATGCCTTCGCCACCGCCGGCCTGCCGCCGCCGATCTACGTGGAGCACCAGCGACATCCCGATGGATCGTTCCCGGGATTGCCGTTCCCGAATCCCGAGGAGCCGGGCACCCTCGACGCTGCGATGAGCCTCGCCGACTCATGCGAAGTCGATCTCATCCTCGCCAACGACCCCGACGCGGATCGGCTGGCGGTGGCCGTTCGCGATCGGGACGGTGCGTGGTGCCGGCTGAGCGGTGACGAGTTGGGTGTGCTGCTATGCGACTGGCTGATCGGTCTGGCGGGTGACCACGGGACGACACGACCGTTGATCTCGGCGTCATCGGTCGTGTCAGGTCGAATGGTCGAGGCCCTGTGCGCTGCGCGAGGCATCGCCCACCACCGAACCCTGACCGGCTTCAAGTGGATCATGGAGCCACGGCTGGCGCATCCCGATGCCCGCTGGGTGTTCGGCTACGAGGAAGCGCTCGGCTACTCGGTCTCCGACGCCGTGCTCGACAAGGACGGCGTCTCGGCGGCCACCGAATTCGCGCGGCTGACCGGTGCCTTGGCTGCTCGCGGCATCGGACCGCTCGAATGTCTCGACGAGCTGGCGGCCGAAGTCGGCCTCCACGTCACAACAGCAGCTTCAGTGCGCGCCAGCGCCGGTGCGATCGCCGCCGCCATGGCGGCGTTGCGAGCCAATCCACCTCGCACGATCGCTGGCCGCTCCGTTATGAACATCACGGACTGGCTCGACGCCAGCACGCCTCACCCCGCTGACCTCGTCGAACTGGAGCTGGCGGGCGGCTCCAACCACGACCCCGAGGCGCAGGTGCGCATCTGCATCCGACCGAGCGGCACCGAGCCCAAGGCGAAGATCTACCTCGAAGCCGTGAGCCCGAGCCCCGGTGACCTCCGCACCGAACGCCGTCGCCTGCGGGCACTGCTCGACGCCATCGCCGCCGAGGTGTCGACCGCTCTGTTCAGGGCCGAATAGAGGGACAGGCGCACGGGCGGCGACGCGTGCCAGCAGCGGCGGTCACCATTGTGTGCAGAAATACCGCCTCAGACGGCAAGCTTGCACTCAGAAACTGCTCGCCGAGAAATCTGTGCAGAAGTACCGCCTCAAACGGCAAGTTTGCATACAGAATGCGTGACGGTCGCTTCCCGAGCCCGGACGACTGGCTCTAGATCAAGTCGGCAGCCAGCTCATCGAGCGGCACCAGCGGTCGGGTGCCCACATGGGAGATGACTTCGGCGGCCGCCACCGAGCCCAGCCGGCCGCACCGTTCCAGGTCGTATCCCTGCGTCAGCCCGTACAACACACCGGCTGCGTACAGATCGCCCGCACCCGTGCGGTCCACTACCTCGTCGACCGGTTCGACCGGAACGTTCACGACCTCGTCGGGGGTGACAAGCACTGCGCCGGCTGCCGAGAGCGTCACCGATGCGATGTCCACCCGGCCCTGCACCGCCGCGAGCGCTTCGTCGAGATCATCGGTCTCGTACAGCGCCTTGAGCTCGGCAGCGTTGGCGAACAGGACGTTGGTGCAGCGATCGACCATGTCGATGAACTCGCGCCGGTGGCGCTCCACGCACAGCGAGTCGGAGAGGCTGAGCGCCACCTGGCAGTCGTTGCCGGGCGCGGCGCAGTGCTCTGCCACCTCGCGCAGCGCGGCCCGAGCCGCCGTCGGGTCCCAGAGGTAGCCCTCAAGCAGCACCGTCCGGGCGCGCGCCACCATTGACCAGTCCACATCGGCCGGGGCGAAACCGGCCGATGCGCCCAGGTACGTGCTCATGGTTCGTTCACCGTCAGGTGTGATGACCACCGTGCAGCGACCCGTCGGGTCGTCTGCGGGCGCCCGCGCGGTGGCGTGCTCGACCCGGTGACCGACCATGTCAGAGACGAACAGATCGCCGAGCGGGTCATCGCACACTCGGCCCATGTAGCCCGCACTGCCGCCCAGCGCCGCTATGCCCAGCATCGTGTTCGCGACCGAGCCGCCCGGCGTCATCTCGTCGGCGCCGCCGAGCATCTGGACGAGCGCGCTGAGCTCCACCGCCCGCCGGGTGTCCACCAGCGTCATGGCTCCCTTGACGATGCCCAACTCGGTGACGACGGCTTCGTCGGCGCGTAGCAACACGTCCACCATGGCGTTGCCGATGCCCACGACATCAAGAGGATGCTCACCAGCAGCGGCATCGGGTGCGTTGCCGATGCCGACGACATCCAGCTGTCCGGCCGACTCCACCCCGTCGGCTTAGCACCTCGTCCTGCCCGTTCGCACGATCTACCCGGCCCTCAGGGCGTCGGTAGTGTGCGCGCCGTGACGTTCCTCATTCCTGGCCCGCCCCCCAAGTCGGGATCCGACGGCTCCGGTGCACCTGATGCCAACCCGTACCGGCTGCCACGAGATGTGCAGCCAGTTCGCTACGACATCGTCATCGAGCCAGATCTCGAAGCTGCACGATTCGTGGGGGAGGTCCGCATCGAGGCGACAGTGGAGCGCCCGGTCGACAGCGTCACCTTGAATGCCGCCGACCTCGAGTGCTCCGATGCGACCTTGCGCCAGGGCGGCCGGGCCGTCGGCGCTGAGATCTCATTCGATCCCGCGACTGAGCGGATGACGCTGCGACCGGTCGACGGCAGCAGCCTCGATGTCGGCCAAGTGCAGATCGCATGCAGGTTTGCCGGCGAGCTGAACGACCAGCTGCGCGGCTTCTACCGATCCACGTTCGTCGACGAGGCCGGGGAGACGCGCACGATCGCCACCACCCAATTCGAATCCACCAACGCCCGGCGTGCTTTTCCCTGCTTCGACGAGCCCGACCTCAAGGCGGTGTTCGGCGTCACCATGATCGTGCCCCCCGATCTCATGGCGGTCAGCTGCGGCGAATTGGTGTCGTCCGAGCCGACAGCCGACGGCCGACGTCGCGACACCTTCGCCGACACCATGCAGATGTCCACCTACCTGATGGCCTTCATCGTCGGCGACCTCGAAGCGACCGATCCGGTGGACGTCGGCGGAGTGCCGCTGCGGATCGTTCACGTGCGCGGCAAGTCGGCACTGACCGCTTTCGGGTTGGAGGCCGGGGCGTTCTCTCTCGCGTGGCTGGTCGACTACTACGGCATCGACTACCCGGGCACCAAGGTGGACCTCATTGCGGTGCCGGATTTCGCATTCGGTGCCATGGAGAACATGGGTGCCATCACCTTCCGCGAAACGCTGCTGCTGGCAGATCCGCAGAAGGCGACCACCGCGGAGCTGCTGCGAATCGTCGATGTCGTCGCGCACGAACTCGCTCACATGTGGTTCGGGAATCTCGTGACGATGGACTGGTGGAACGGCATCTGGTTGAAGGAGGCGTTCGCCACCTTCATGCAGGTGGCGACCACCGATGCCTTCCGACCGGAGTGGAAGCGCTGGGACGAATTCTCGATCGAGCGTGGGGCAGCGTTCGACGTGGACGCTTTGAGCACCACCCGGCCCGTCGAGTACGAGGTGATCTCCCCCGCCGATGCCGAGGGCATGTACGACGTGCTGACCTACGAGAAGGGCGCTGCGGTGGTGCGGATGCTCGAGCAGTACCTCGGCCCGGACCGATTTGCAGCGGGAGTGCAGCACTACCTGGAACGCAACAGCTACGCCAACACCACCACGACCGACCTGTGGGACGCCCTTGAGTCCTCCAGCGGCGAGCCCGTGAGGTCGGTCATGGACGGCTGGATATTCAAGGGCGGCTACCCGATCGTGTCCGTCGACGCGCATAGCAGCGGCCTGACGGTTTCGCAGCACCGCTTTGTCTATGGCACCGGGGAATCCGACGATGCGGATGCCGAGATCTGGAGCGTGCCCGTCATGGTGCGCGCTCGCCTTGCCGACGGCAGCACCGTCGAGCGGCGACTGCTGCTCGCCGATGCCTCGGCGACTGTGGACTTGGACGGACCGGTCGAGTGGACCGTCGTCAATGCCGGCGGCCACGGCTATTACCGGGTGCGCTACAGCGGGGACCTGCTCACAGCTGTGGCTCGCCAGGCGCTCGAGGTGCTTGAACCCATCGAGCGCTACGGGCTGGTGGACGACACCTACGCCGGCGTCGTGGCCGACGACGCCAGCGCTGCGGAGTTCATCGGGCTCGTGACCGACCTGGGCTTGGAGACAGATCTGCACGTGTGGCAGCGGATGATTTGGGGGCTGAAGGGGCTGCACGCCATCGCCGAGCCGGCGGGGCGCGAAACCCTGGCTGTTCTCATCAGGGACTTGGCCACGACCGCCCTGGGCGTGCTGGGCTTCGAGCCTCAGCCCGGCGAACCCGATCTGGACCGCGAACTGCGCGGTGTGCTCTTCGAAGCGGCTGGCGGCAGGGGGCGCGACGAGCTGGTGCGGACCCGCGCACGGGAACTCTTCGAGGCAGCTGCTGGCAACGGAGCCGCCGTCGAGCCGAATCTGGCCGCGGCAGCCGTGCAGGTCGCGGCGGCCTCGGGCGACGAGACCGACTACGAGCGGATGGTCGAGTTGTACCGCTCAGCCGACACTCCCCAGAGCGAACTGCGCTACCTCCAGGCGCTGCTGCTCTTCGAAGATCGACAACTGTTCGAGCGCACCCTGGAGTTGTTCGCCACCGAGGTGCGGACCCAGAACGCCCCTTACCTGCTCGGTGCCGCCATGACGCATCTCGACTGGGGACCGGTGGCATGGGAGTTCATCCGGGACCAGTGGGACGAATTGACCAGCCGTTTTCCCCAGAACTCGATATCGCGCATGGTCGGCGGGATTCGCGGATTGAACACCCGCGATCTCGCCACCGAGGTCGAGACGTTCTTTGCCACCCACGAGGTGCCACAAGGCGCTCTCACGGTCGCCCAGCACATCGAGAAGATGTGGGTCAACGTGCGGTTGCGCGAGCGTGAGGGTGCTCGTATCTGATGTTCGGTCGCCCGCCTCGACGCTCCATGCGACCGGGCGACGAGGTGTGGCTGTCGCTACGCGCACTCGCGGCGGCAGGGGCGCTGATCGCCGTGGTGATCTACTGGGCGCTCGTCATCGTCGACTAGACGCAGCGGGGCTTGACTTTCTCGATTCGTCGGCCCAACGCAGCATCATGGCGATGATGGTTCCCCACACGATCGGAATACCGCCCAGCTTCATGATGAGCCCGGCCGTCTGCTGGTCTGTCGCAGCGTCGAGGCCGTAGAACCGGGGTGCCAACTCGTAGGTGGCATAGAGGGGGAAGCTGGCAAAGGTCAGGAACCCCGCAGGCACCGCCGGAACAACACCCAGCGCCAGGAAGAGATACACCATCTTGCCGGGATAGGCGCGTAGCCGGTGCTCGATGAGCGGCGAGCAGATCGGCAGCCACACGAGCACGCCCGAGACCAGCCACACCACGTCCATCACGAACGAGCCGAATTGGTTCGCCCGCAGCGTGTCCACTGCCCACGGCGAGTGTGTCGCGACGAGGCAGCCATTGAACACCAGCCCGGCGGCAACCGGCTTGGTGAGCCGGGTCATGAAGCGGTAGAGGCGCAGCCTCGCCAGGATCCTGCGGGCCATCGGCTCGGGAACGCCCATCACCATCAGCGGCGCAGCGACCAGCGTGTACAGCATGAACTGCACCATGTGGGCCGAAGCCAGATAGCCCGCACCAAGCACGCCGAGCGGCCAATCGGAGGCCACCCAGAACGCCGCCACCCCGGCCAGGAATAGCCACATCTGGCGGCGCTCCGCCGCTGCATCGGCAACGTCCAGCGGCTCTATGCGCATGCCGCGAGCACGCCGACGGGCCCTCAGATACGGGACCGCGATGGCCAGCGACGCCACCCAGACGCCTGGGTAGGCACGCCACGCCCACGTCCACGGCACCTCGAGCGCCGAGCACCAGAAACGCATGGTGCTACAGACCCGCGCCGGCCGGCGCGTCCGGTTCGATGACGGCCAGGATCGGCAGGTCGTGATCGAACTGGGACTGACGTGTGGGATAGGGGTACTGCGCGTAGCCGTAGCCGTTGGGGGCGAAGGCAAACACACGGCCATCGTGGCCTACGTCGTAGACGCCGTGGCCGTGAGCCACGTCGGCCTCGGCATCTGTGCTGTGGTCGTGTTCCGTAGTCGGCGTGGTGTCGAAGATCTTGATCGAGGCCAACGAGCCCAGTGCATTCTGAAGGTCCGTCAACTGCTGTTCGCTCCGGGGAATGAGTCCAACAAAATCGGCGCTGAACTGGTCGAGATACGCACGCAGGATCTCAGGGGTGTCCCGATCAGGGTCGACGGTGACCGCCAGCACTTGCACATTCTTCGGGGCACCTGGACGGCTGAGCACGCTGGCGAGCTGCGCCAGCTGCACACCGCAGATATCGGGGCAGTTCGTGAACAACTGGTACACGAGACGTACCTGCCCTTCCGTGTCTGCCGCGAGACCGAAGTCGTTGCCGGCGGTGTCTGATAGCACCATATGGGGGATCTGCCGCAGCTCGGAGGGGGCCACCGCGAGGCCTTCATAGCGCGACCCGGTGTCGCCCCCGCCTACGCATGCTGCCACGAAGACAGCAGCGACCAGAACTGACGCGACCACCCGCAGGCGTGCCCGGCGCGTGCGTCCTCGACGGCGACGTGCGTGAGACTGACGTGACGCCGATGTGGAGGTGAGGGGAATCGAACCCCTGGCCTCTTCGATGCGACCGAAGCGCTCTACCAACTGAGCTACACCCCCGAGTCGGGCGGTTGTCGAATATATCTGCGCGATCAGCAGGCCCGTCTGCGACCACGATTCGCTGCACAGCAGCGCTTGGATGCACTGGCTGATCGCCGTTCGGCGCTGTGCCTACTGGTTCGCCGTTCGGCGCTGTGCCTACTGGTTCGCTGTACGGCGCTGTGCCTACTGGTTCGCCGTTCGGCGAATCATCCTCACCGTCGACGAGCTGGCCGGATCTCGCAGTGGCAGGTAGTGCACCTCAGCGGTGGGAGCCGCTCGGCGCCGACGCACCGCCAGCGCGACGTAACCCGTGGTGAGCCCGAGCATCACGACGAAGGCAGCGAGCGCCCACAGCGATCCCGTGGCGAGTGTGCCTGCGAGCGTCACCAGCATGCACAGCACGAGCAACGTGCCGATGTCGCGTCGACGGACCGCTGCCTGCTTGGGCGTGGTCGGCATTGACGTGGACGGGCTCGTCCACCGAGGTTGCGGCTCGGCAAATTCCCTCAACGCATGCGCTTGGGAGATACGTGCTGCAGCCGGCGCGGAACGACCGAGCGAGTCGAGTTGTTGGTGGAACTGGTCGACGGACGATGTTGTTCTGCGTCGTGGCTGGAACAGGCGCGCAACGTCGGGAGCCAGTACCACGATCCAAGCGACAGCCAACAACACCAAGACCAGTTGTGTCACCCATCACCTGCCTAGCGGACGGGCCTGCCCACAGAGGGTGCCATTCCGCCGCACGTCCAACATGCATTTCCGCTGCCCGCGCACTGCAGCAGACTAATCTTCCCAGATTGAGAGCGGGTATCGCGCGATCGTTCGCTCGGCGGGCACTTCGCAGCACCGCAATCGAATCAGGCAACGGAGTCAGTCGGTGGCGTCCGCTTCTCGCCGGTAGGTGCCCGACTTGCCGCCCACTTTCTCCCACAGGGCGAGGTCGCCGATGACCATGGATCGGTCGGCCGACTTGCACATGTCGTAAATGGTGAGGGCTGCGACGGAACACGCCGTCATCGCCTCCATCTCGACACCGGTGCGGTCCACTGTCTCCACCTGCGCCTCGATCTCGATCCAGGTGTCGGCAATCTCAAAATTCACATAGACAGCGCCGACGAGCAGGGGGTGGCACAGCGGGATGAGATCTGGGGTGCGCTTGGCGGCCTGGATGCCAGCCACCCGAGCGACCGCAATGACGTCCCCCTTCGCAATCGCACCCCGGGCAACCAGTGACGCTGTCTCCACGTCCATGTACACGCGGCATCGAGCGATCGCCCGTCGATGTGAGATTTCCTTCGGCGTCACGTCGACCATGCGCGCCCGACCCAGAGGATCCAAGTGTGTGAAAGGTGACTCGGTCATGTCTCAACCACCCCTGTATTTGATGAATCGGCGGCCTTCAGCCGCCGCTGTGTCTGACGGTCGGCGGTTAACCGCCGATCTGACTCATGGTTCGCTTGGGCTTGATGAAGTTGACCTGCCCGATCGAGTGGCCGGCCCACTTGGTGCCGACCGCATCGCGGACTGCAACCGCGAGGCGGTCATCGACCTCGTCGCCCGTAGCGCCGCTGCGCAGGATCGACCGCATGTCGAACTCGTCCAGCGCAAACAGGCAGGTGCGGAACTGGCCTTCGGCTGTCAGGCGCACCCGGTCGCAGTTGCCGCAGAAGGGCTTCGTGACACTGGCGATGACTCCGACCTGACCACCGCCGTCGAGGTAGCGGTAGCGCTCGGCGGGCTCGTTGGAACGCAGCACGGGCTCGGTCGGGAACACGTCTGAGATCGCCGCCAAGATTTCATCGGCGGGAACCACCACGTCTGATGTCCACACATCTCCAGCCTCGAGCGGCATGAACTCGATGAAGCGGACCTCGACTCCGCGCTCGCGGCCGAACCGGGCGAAGTCCACGACTTCGTCGTCGTTGATGCCGCGCATCATGACCGTGTTGATCTTCACTGGCGCGAGCCCAGCGTCGATGGCTGCATCGATGCCGTCGAGGACCCGATCCAGCTCGTCGCGGCGCGTCAGCTCCAAGAAGCGATCGCGATGGAGCGAGTCGAGGCTGATGTTGATCCGCGAAAGGCCCGCTTCCGCCAGCGGCTTGGCATGCATGCGCAACGTGGCGCCGTTCGTGGTCAACGCCACGTCGACGCCAAGCGCGGCGAGTCGTTCGACCAGCCGTGGCAGGTGAGCCCGCACCAAGGGCTCTCCTCCCGTCAGCCGGATGCTCTCGAAACCGAAGCGGTCCACGCACACCTTGGCGAAGCGCTCGATCTCCTCGAAGCTCAGGATCTCTGAACGCGGCAGCCAAGTCATGCCCTCTGCGGGCATGCAGTACTGGCAGCGAAAGTTGCAGCGATCGGTGACCGAGATGCGCAAATCGCCCACGATCCGACCGAACGGATCGACAAGGTCAACCGCTCGCGCCGGCGCTACGGCACCTGCTGCACCATTCATGGACCTGAGCGTATCGACGGCCGCGCAGAGAGGTCGCTGCCGGGTCCCCGACGATGGACTTGCTCAGTCCAGCAGGAGCACGTCGAGCTTGTCTCCTGCGCGTACGCCGTCGCCGTCACCGATGACCGCCAGGGCATTCGACTTGGCCATGGCCCACAGCATGTGCGAGCCCTGACCTCCCGCGGAGCGCACTTCGGTCCGGCCGCCCAGCGGTGTCGCCAGCACCCGCATGAAGTGCGTCTTGCCGTCGGGGCGCCGCAGCAGGTCTTCCGCAGCGAAGGCCACGACCGTGGGTCGGATCGGCTGCGGGTGCCCCATCATCGAGCGCAGGCCGGGCCGGGCGAAGAGCTCGAAGGACACCATCGATGAGACTGGGTTGCCCGGAAGCCCGAAGACAGGCACATCGCCCACTGTGCCGAACGCCAGCGGCTTTGCCGGCTTGATCGCCACCTGCATCCACCGCATGTCGCCGATGCGGTCGAGCACAGCTTTCACGTAGTCGAAGTCGCCCATGCTCACGCCGCCCGAGGTGACGATGGCGTCGCATGTCTGGACGCCGATGGCGAGGGCGGCCTCGATCTCGGCTGGGTCGTCGCGAGCGAGGCCGAGGTCGACCGTTTCGACATCGGCTCGGTGTGCCAACGCCAGCAGCGTCCGACGGTTCGAATCGCGGATCTGCCCCGGCTGCAATGGGCTAGCGTCGTCGACGAGTTCGTCGCCGGTGGACAGCACGCCGACTCGCGGCCGGGGGTACACCTCGACCTCGGTCATCCCGAGGCTGCACAGGACACCGAGATGCCCTGCCGCGAGCTCAGTTCCTGCCGGGAACACGTTGTCGCCTGCATGCAGGTCATCGCCAACAGGCCGCACGTGATTGTCGGGCGGGACGCTGACCTCCACTCGTACCACTTCGCCGTCCGCGACCGAGGCCGCAACGATCGCCGTGCGCTCCACCATGACGACGGCATCGGCCCCAGGGGGAATCGTGGCACCGGTCATGATGCGACTGGCTTCACCGGGCCCCACGGTGACCTGCGGAGCATGCCCGGCGGCGATCGTCTCGACGACGCGCAGCTCACAAGGAGCGTCCGCTACGTCCGCCGATCGCACGGCGAAGCCGTCCATGGCCGTGTTCGGGAATTGGGGGATGTTCTGCGATGCGATGATCTCGCTGGCCGTCACCAAGCCCAGCGCGTCCGCGACCCGCACACGCACGGGCTTGCGCGCTTGGCATCGGTCCAGAACGAACTCGCGCGCGGTCTCGAGCGGAAGCACCGGGCGCAATGTACTGGGCGCAATGTGCTGGAGGCGGCCTACCGGGGGGTCTCGATGCCTCGCGCTGCGAGTATCCGGGCGATCTCGGGGCGGCGCGCTTCGAGTTCGGCAGGATCCTTCACCGGCTGGAAACGCCCGTCAGGCCCGTCCCGCTCGACGAGCAGCATCGTGGTGTCCACGAAGGCCGAGAGCTCGCCGATCAGCCGTTCGAACTGGACGACCCGGCCGCCCTCGACCTGTTTGTGGGCCTCGAACCAGGTCAGCGGCCAGTCCGTCTCGAAGACGTCGACGTCGGCAACCAGCGAATTGGTGTTCACCGCACACGTCGCCAGTGGATCGATCCCGGGCGGCAGGCGAAATGCCTCCACGATCTGCAGTCGCCCGTTCACACGCCACGGCGCGCCGCCTGTTGCGCTGCCCGGGACGACTTCGCAGGTGAGCGGTCTCGCTTCCGCCACGTGCGCGCCGATCACTGCGGGGTCCAGCGTTGCCGCGGCGTTGTCGACGTTGGTCACGAACAAGTGCCGACCGCCCGCTTCGGCGAACCGGCCCAGCAGGCTGCTCCGGCGCATCGCCCATGGCGCGTCCCCGTGTCCCGGCGCATGCAGCGACACTGTGCCGCTGCGGTCGCGGAACAGATCGCCGTCGGGCGTCAGGCGCATGGAGACACCCTGGTGGGCGAAGTCGACCGGTACCTGTGCGCTGTGGGTGCCGGCCGATGCCCAGTCGCGCAGCGCGCCGTCGGACTGGAAGCTCGTCATCAGCCACAGCGGGACGGTGCACCCCAACTCGCTCGCCAGGCGCCGCAAGTCCGCCATCTTGGCGTCCGCGAACCTCAGGCCAGGCAGCACTTCGGCCAGTGCCTTGACGCCGCCGCCGAAACGAGTGGCCATGCCGCCCGCCAGGAGCAAGACGCCCACCTGCCCACGAGCGATTGCCTCGCGACCCACATCTTCGAGCCGTCCGCGTTCGGCCGAGCCCAGCGGTGCCAACGACACAAGGTCGTCGGTCTGAGCGGCTGCGATGCTGCCGCGCACCCAATTCGCAGCGGTCCGGTCGCTGCCGCTGCCCGAATTGCCGGTCAGCCGGCCGCGCAGCTCATCGAACGTGCCGGTGTCGAAGCCGTAGGCGGCCAGCGTCCGAGCCGAGTGCTCGTCGATGCCGTACCGGGCTGCCAGATCCGAAGCGCGCACGCCGCCAGAACCTAGGGCGTCAGCGGAGAGGCGGCGATGCCTGCCAGGCCCGACTGCCGCGACTCTGCGCAGAAATGCCGCCACAGACGGCAAATTTGCGCAAAGACTGCCCGCAGCCGCGACTCTGCGCAGAAATGCCGCCACAGACGGCAAATTTGCTCACAGAAGGCGTGACAACGGCTTCCCGAGCCGTCAGCCCCACCCGTCGACGCGGCACGCGCCGGATTCTCCGGGCGGCCCTCGACGAACCACAGCTACACTGCTCGGCGGCTGGAGCCAGGACCACATCGCAGAACGGGACCTCATGCCGACCTACCAGTACCGCTGCACTGACTGCGGAGAGTCGTTCGAGCGCCATCAGAGCTTCTCGGACGATCCCATCACGGTGTGCCCACTGCCGCGGGAGGGCGAGGCGCTCAACGGGGCAGGCTCGACGTGCGGCGGCGAGGTCCGCAAGATCTTCTCCAACGTCGGGATCAGCTTCAAGGGCAGCGGCTTCTACCGCAACGACAGCCGACCCTCTTCAAGCTCGGATTCGTCGGGCTCGTCGGAATCCGGCTCATCCTCATCAAGCACAACCAGCGAATCCCCAAGCAAGAAATCGACCTCTTCGGAGAGCGGCTCGTCAAACGACAAGTCCAGTTCAGCCGTCGGGGCCGCCTCGGCGTCAGGCTGACGCCTCCAGCATCGAAACGAATCCGCGGCGATGCAACCGCCGCGATGACTTCGCGGCGGAGGCTTCCATGGCGTTCATCTCACAACTCGGCGATCTCTGGCAGCGCCGTCCCAACCTGGTCCACTGGACCGCCGTCGGCGCTGTTGCGCTCGTGGCACTCGTGCTCGTCTCCGGGATGACCGGCCGGGCGCGCACGGCTGCTGCTGCATGGGGGACCTCGGTACGCGTACTTGCCGCTCAGTCCCCGTTGGCAGTGGGGACCTCTCCCGAAGGGCACGTCGATCTCATCGAGGTCCCGGCCCATCTCGTGCCCGCCGGAGCGCTCACCAGCGCTTTCGAGCTCGGCGAGCTGACTCGGGCCGTCCCACGCGGGGGCCTGTTGACCGAATTGGACTTTCACCCCGCGGCGGGAGTGAGCCCAGGGCGCCGGGGCATCGGCATCAGCGTCGTCTCCCACGCACCCGACGTCGAGCCCGGCACTGGCGTGGAGTTGCTGCTGTTCGCCGACATCGATCCGTTCGATCCCTCCGCCGGCAATGCAAGCCCCGATCGCGTGCCTGCCTATGTCCTGGCCGCATCGGCAGATCGATGGTTTGTCGAAATCGAGCCTGTGCACCTCGAGGCGGTCGCGCGCGCCAGCGCGACTGGCATCGTGGTGCCGGTGGTCCTCAGCGCAGACCGCTGATAGCCACCACGGCCACCGCAGCCGCCAATGCCACGCGGTAGCCGGCGAACGATGCAAACGGCGATCGCCGCGGTGCCCGGCTCGTCCGATCCAGCAGCCACACCATTGCGGCTACGCCCGCCCATGACGACACCACTGCTGCTGCTCCCCCGACGATGAACAGCTGCAACTGCGCACCTGTGGGGGCAGCACCTGCGAGCGTGACCGAGCGGTAGACTCCAGCGCCCCCAATGAGCGGCAAGCTCATGAGGAAGGCCAGTCGCGCCGCCGCAGCCCGGTCGAAGCCGAGCCACCGGCCTGCCGTGATGCTCACCCCCGAGCGGCTCACACCCGGCAGCAAGGCTGCTGCTTGCGCGAGTCCCATTCCGACCGCATCCCGCAGGCCGTAAGAATGCTGGGACCTCTGCGCGCCTCGTCGCCCCGCCGATGCGTCGCTCCACCACAGCAGCCCACCGAAACCAGCCAGCAGCGCAGCGATCAGCAGCGGCTGCTCTGCGAGGTCGAGCAAACGGTCCTCCAGCGTGACGCCCACCAGCGCCGCGGGGACGGCCGAGAGGGCCAAGCTCAGCGCAACCACCGTGTCGCTGTCGGCGCGGCCGCGGATGCCGCTCCACAGTGCCCTGGCGTAGCGGGCAATGTCAGCACGCAAGTACGCCGCCGCTCCAACGAGCGTGCCGACGTGCAGCGCGACATCGAAGGCATTTTCCAGCTCGTTGTCGCCATCGAAGAGATCCCAACCGGCCAGCCACGGCACCACTTCGAGGTGGGCGCTCGAAGAGACCGGGAAGAACTCGGTCACTCCTTGCAGCAGGCCGAGCACGATCGCCACGGCAAAATCCGGCACCGAGGCGGCCTCTAGTCGTCGCTCCCCACCGATGGGACAATGCGCGGTCTCCAGCGACGGGGTGGGTCGTAGTGATGGCCGACCGCCCAGCCCTGACGCATCGATGCGAGGAAGGTTGCGGGATCGTCATCGTGGAAATCCGGCATCTCGAGGTAGGCGCCCCCGAGTGCTTCGGCCACGTGGGCGTCGCTGCCGGCGCCCGGCGCCAAGCCGTGCTCGCCCGCATAGCGCGCTGCACGCGAGTTGAGGCTGGTGAGGCTCGTCTTCGCGTTCAGCACCTCGATGCCGTCGACGAGACCCTCGCTGACGAGCTCATCGAGCACGTCGTGACGCAGGTTGTTGCGCAGCGGATCGAACGGGTGCGGGATATAGACGAGCCCACCCTGGGACTTCACGGCTCGCGCGGCCGTCACCGGCGCCAGACCTTGCGGCACGCGGTCGGTCAGGAACAGCCCGATGATCTCACCCGCGTGGGTCTTCATCTCCTCACCGACCACGACCCGGGCATCCAAGGAGCCCTTCAGCTGTTGGGCACCGCGCACGGCGTTGTGATCGGTGATGCACACCACATCGATGCCGCTCTCCGACAGGCATTGCGCGAATTCGTCCGGTGTTGTGGTCGAGTCGCCCGACCACATCGTGTGCGTATGGAAGTCGACACGCACCCATCCCGACGGGCACTCATCGGCGAGATGCGGATGGCGTTCGATGGCTGCAGGTGCGGGTGGGCGCGGCATCGCTCACACCCCCGAGAGCGCCACGTCAGCGATGACCAGCGGCGGCATCGACATGCCGCCCGCGAGACGTTCAGCGGTGGCGCCGATACCACAGATCCCCAGCAGCATCCGCTGAAGGGTGGACGCAATGGTGGCCTCGCGAAACGGCTCAGCGAGCTCGCCGCCAGCGATGCGGTGCCCCCAGGCGCCGACCGAGAAATCGCCGCTCGTGGGATTGACCCCGCTGTGCAAACCGCTGACGCCGCGCACCAGCACACCGTTTCCGACCGCAGCGAACAAGTCTTCAGCGACGATATCGCCAGTGGCGACGACGGGCGCATGGGTGCCCACACCGGGAACGGACCGCGTGCCGCGCACTGCCGAGCCGGTCGACACCGTGTCCGACCGGCGTGCGGTGTAGGCGTTGTGCAGGAAGCCGCAGAGCACGCCCGCCGAGATCAGCGCGTTGCGACGGGCCGCCAGACCTTCGCCGTCGAAGTTCGCTGCACCGAGTGTCGCCGGGTCGGTGGGGTCGTCGACCAGGTGCAGGCGCTCGTCGGCGATCGGCTCGCGGACCCGGTCGGCGAACGGTGAGCGGCCCTTGAGCACGCTGTCCGCCGCAAGCACGCTCGACACCACACCGATGAAAGCTGCCGCAACCGGTGGGGCCAGCACGACATTCATTCGTTCGCTGGGCGGCTTGGTTGCGCCCAGCTGGCCGGTGGCCAGCTCCGTTGCTTCTGTGACGACCCGTTCGACGTCAAGTTCGTCGGGACGCCACGCTGCATCGCCGGCGTAGCCGATCTGCGTCTCGTCACCGTCGGTGGCGAGGGGTTGGGCGCCGATCGAACAGGTGCCGTGCTCGGATTGCACACAGATGCCGGTGCTTGATGCCAGCGCGGACTGCGACCACCCGTCGCTCCACGCCGCTACACGCACTCCCGAGATTCGGGGATCTGCGGCCAAGCAACGGCGCTCGAGGTCGATGGCCGCTGCGATCTTGTCGGCGTCGGACACCTGCAGCACTGACGGGTCGCTGAGGTCCAGCCCCGGCGGCGCAATGCCGTCGGGCTCGGCCAATCCCTGGTGGGGATCCGGCTCGCCGAACGTCACGTTGCGGCGGGCTGCAGCGAGCGTGTCGGACACCACGTCGGCGTCCAGCGAACCGGCCGAGGCGAAGCCTTGACGCCCCTGGGAGACGACCCGCACGCCGATCGCTGCGCTTACACCCGAGCGCAGTGACTCGACATCGCCGTTGTACGCACGCACTGTGGTGGAGCGCCCCGTCGACACGCAGACCTCGATCTGCTCGTTGCCGTGGGCTTGCTCACACACCCGTTGGGCGAGGCGAGTCAGCTCGTCAGTGTCGTAGCGCCGTTGTTCGCTCACGCGCGATCACACCCCGCCGCTCACGCCCAGCCACACCCCGCCGCTCACGCGCGACCACACCCCGCCGCCTATGCGGCGGTGCCCCCGACCGTGAGGGCACGCACCCGCAGGGTGGGCTGGCCGTCGCCAACGGGCACGCCCTGGCCGTCCTTGCCGCAGGTGCCCGGGCTCCCCATGGCGAAGTCGTTCCCAAGGGCGTCGATGTCGAGGAGCACCTGGGGGCCATTGCCGATCAGATTGCCCTCTCGCAGCGGCTCAGTGATCACACCGTCTTCGATGAGATACGCCTCGGTCATGCCGAACACGAAGTCGCCTGTGGCGGTGTTGACCTGGCCGCCGCCGAGGTGTGCCACATAAACACCCCACGGCGTGTCGGCGATGATGTCGGCGGGATCGATGTCGCCGTTGGTGACGAAGGTGTTCGTCATCCGGACCATCGGCAGGTGCGTGTAGCTCTGGCGGCGACCGTTGCCCGACGGCGCGCGGCCATCGTCGCGGCTGCGCAGCCAATCCCACATGTAGTCGGTCAGCACGCCGTCGGAGATCAGTACGTTGCGCTGGGACCGATGGCCTTCGTCGTCGATGGCCAGCGCGCCCCACTCGGGACCCATCGTGCCGTCGTCAACCAGCGTCACTCCGCTGGCAGCCACTTGCTCCCCCACCCGACCAGCGAACACTGACGCGCCCTTGCGCACCAGATCGGCTTCGAGTCCGTGACCGCAGGCCTCGTGGAAGAGCACTCCGCCCCCGCCCCGAGCGATGACAACGGGTACTTCGCCGCTGGGCGCCGGGCGAGCCGAGAGCTTGGTGACGGCACGCTGCGCAGCGCGCTCGGCGAGCTCGGCGGGGTCGTAGTCGTCGAACAGCTCCCACCCGATCGTGTAACCGACGGTCTCGCGTCCGGTCTGCAAGCCGCTGTCGCCGCTCGCGACGCATCCCACCGAGAAGAGCGTCCGCACCTGGTCGTCGGCGGCGCATACCCCGCTGGTGTTCGCCACCATGATCCGGCGGCGGCCCTCGCCGTACCGGGCGGTGACCTGGGTGATGGCCTCGTGGGTGGACCGGGCAGCATCATCGGCGGCGCGCAGCAATGCCACCTTGCGTTCCGCGCCGATGGTTGCGGGCAGTACTGCCACCCGTGGCTCCGCGAGACCGTTGCCCCCGAGCGACATCATGTCCACCGTCCCGCCTTGGGGCGAGCGGGTTGCTACCGCTGCAGCCGTGCGGGCCGCATCTGCCAGTCCTCCGGCACTCAAGTCGGACGTGTGCGCATAGCCCGTGATGTCGCCAGCAGTGACACGAATTCCCACACCGCGGTCGCGACCCGAGTTCATCTCGGTGACCCGGCCCTCGTCGAAGACCACGCCAACCGATTCACGATCCTCGGCGAACAGCTCGGCCCATTCGCCGCCGGCGTGCAGCGCCGCTCGCAGCGTCGCGTCAACCACGTCGAGGTCGACGAGCGGCTCCGCTGCTCCGCTCACGGGCGTCATCGTGTCCGTTGTACGTGTCATAGCCAGTCTCGCTGCCAGAAATCCTCAGGCCGTGCCGAATAGTGCGACCCGACACAATCGACGAAGTGCGACCGCTGTACGGCCGCACGTTGGCCGCGCCATCGCCACACTATTGTGCGAAGCCACGTGAAACGCTTCGAGTGGGAAGTGCGCCGAGGGGCCGATTCAGGCACCAGAGTTTGCAGGCTCCGCGGGAGTGCAGCCTGAGTGCGCATCCCACACAGCCTCGCCACGGTCTTGCGCGTCTGCGTGAGCGGAGGGCTCTTGGCGCTGCTGATCGTCATCAGCCGCGATGAGCTGTCGGCGCTCGACGTCGATTCCAAGAGCGCCGCCGCCGCCTGGCTGATCGCAGCGGCTCTGGCAATCGCGGCCGCATTCGTGATGGCCGCGGCACGCTGGTGGCGGGTGGCCGACACCCTTGACCTCAAGGTGTCCGGGCGTTCGATGCTGTCGATCTACCTCGCCGCACTGTTCGTCGGGAACTTCCTGCCCACCACGATCGGCGGCGACGTGCTGCGGGTCAACCGGCTCAGTCATCTCTGCGGCAGCGAGGCCAGCGCATTCGCGACCGTCATCATCGAACGACTCACCGGCTGGGTCGTGCTTCCGCTGCTCACCCTCGCCGCACTGGCGTCACAGCCGAGCCTGCTGACACACTCGGGAGGTCAGATCGCCGGCGCGCTTGCGGTCGGGACCTTGGTGATGCTCGCCTTCATTGTCTGGATCGCGGAGCATCCCCGCGGCCTCGGTCGGTTGTCCGGCGGCAGCCGCATCCGGGATGCCCTCGGCGCCGTCCATACCGGTCTGAGCATCTTCCGGCGCGCACCGCGCGCTGCCGGGCGCCTCCTCGGCGTCGGGTTCGCATACCAGTTCCTGCTGGTGGTGGCGACAGCTTTGACCGGCGCAGCGATCGGCGTGAACCCGGGCCTGCGAGCGTGGCTGGCGTTTGCACCGATGGTGCTGATCGTCCAGCTGCTGCCGGTTGCCATCGGCGGCCTCGGCGTGCGAGAAGGCGCGCTCGTGCTATTTCTGGATGCGCACGGTGTCAACGAAGGCGAGGCAGTGCTGCTGGGCTTGCTGCTGTACGCGCTGACGCTGCTGGTGAGCCTTTCCGGGGCTCCGACACTGGCGTTCGGCGGGCGACGGCGTCGCGGCAAGCCACAGGCCGAGGTCCCGCTGGGGCGCTGAGTACCCTTGTGCCGCGAATGCACCTCGCCAAGCTCACCAGTCCGGCTGACCTGCGAGCGCTCAGCCCCGCACAGCTCGATGAACTGTGCGCGGAGATCCGGCACTTCGTGGTGCAGGCCGTCTCGCGGACCGGTGGGCATCTCGGATCGAATCTCGGTGCGGTCGAACTCAGCGTGGCACTGCATCGCGTCTTCGAGTCGCCACGTGACGTCATCATCTGGGACACCGGCCATCAGGCCTATGTGCACAAGCTCATCACCGGCCGGCGGGAAGGCTTCGAACGGCTCCGTCAGCGGCACGGTCTGTCGGGATACCCTAGCGCAACCGAGTCCCCCCACGACATCGTCGAGAACAGCCATGCTTCGACCTCGCTGAGCTGGGCATCCGGCCTCGCCACCGGCTTCCAGCTGACAGGTCACGAGCACCGACGCGTTGTCGCCGTCATCGGTGACGGCTCCATGACCGGCGGAATGGCCTTCGAGGCACTGAACAATCTCGGCCACTACGCCCAGCGGGCGCTGATCGTGCTCAACGACAACGGCCGCTCGTACGCCCCAACCGTCAGCCGCCTCTCGGCCGCGATGTCTCGACTGCGACAGTCGCCGCACTACGTGCAAGGCCGTCGAGCGATGGAGCAACTGCTCGATCGCGTGCCCCTGGGAGACGGCGTGCGACGGGGGATCGACAGCGCTGCCGCCGCGATGCGCGAGATGTGGGAGCCACCGGCATTCTTTGAGACGCTCGGCGTCCGCTATCTCGGCCCGGTCGACGGGCACGACATCGCGGCCATGGAATCGGCGTTCCGCGACGCTGCGGCCTATACCGACGGCCCCATCGTCGTCCATGTCGTCACGCAGAAAGGGCGCGGCTACGCCCCCGCCGAACACGACACCGAAAAGCACCTGCACGACATCGGCCTGTTCGATCCCGCCACTGGTGGTGCGCCCGCGCTCAGCACGGGCGCCTCGCAGCTAGAGGCGAAGGTGATGGCGCAGGCCGAGCCTGATGCAGATGCCGACTCGCAGGCGGCTGCGAAGTCCCAGCCGACTGCATCTTCGGAGCCGGCTCTGCGCGATTACACCGCTGTCTTCACTGAAACGCTCATCGCAGCAGCACGACGCAACCGCGACATCGTCGCGATCACGGCTGCCATGGGTGGTTCCACCGGGCTATTGCCATTTCAGCGAGAGTTTCCCGAACGCTTCTACGACGTCGGCATCGCCGAGCAGCACGCGTTGACCTCAGCTGCAGGCATGGCGCGCGCCGGGCTGCGGCCTGTCGTGGCGGTGTACTCGACGTTCCTGGCCCGAGCCTTTGACCAAGCGCTGTACGACATTGGCCTGCATCGCCTGCCGGTCATCCTCTGCGTCGACCGGGCCGGCATCACCGGACCCGATGGCGCCTCGCATCATGGGTTGTACGACATCGCCATGTTCACGCGCGTGCCCGGCATGACGGTGTTCGCTCCATCGTCGCCCGACGAACTGCCCGTGGCATTCGCGCGGGCCTTGGAGATCACCGACGGACCCGTAGCGATCCGCTGGCCACGGGGCAAGGGCCCGGTGGCGCAATCCGCGGAACACGCGGATGCAACGGCAAGCGGCATGCGGATGCAAGCCCGCCAGCACCGCTCCGGCCCCGACGCCTGCATCCTGGCCGCGGGCCAGACACTCGTCGCCGCCGCCGAAGCTGCCGAGCTCCTCAGCGCCGAAGGAGTGGACGTCTCGCTGTGGGACCCAAGGGTGCTCAAGCCGCTCGATCGAGCGATGGTGCTCGACGCCGCCACGCACCCGCTCGTGGTGACCGTCGAAGACGGCGTCCGCGTAGGAGGCTTCGGCAGCCTCCTCAACGACGCCCTCCAGCAACTGGATGTGCCGACGGCGCCGCGCGTCAGCCAGCTCGGCACCCCCGACACCTACCTCCCCCACGGAACCGCCCCAGAGCTGCACGCCGAGCTCGGCCTCGACGCAGTAGGCATAGCCGCCGCAGTCCGCAAGACCCTCGCCCGCATCACGGCCTGAGAACCGCGAGCGCGAAACGGCCCGGGACAGGCACCCCGAGCCGTTCAGCGAATTCGGTTGTGTGCTCGGCTCAGCCCAGTTCAGAACCGACGACCGAGACGAAGCTCACGCATGCGCCCGGCTGGCCACCGAGGTTGTGCGTGAGGCCCAGCGTCTTGCCCTGCTCGGTGACCGAGGCAATCTGCCGCTCAGGCGGTGCCTGACCACGCAACTGCAGCCAGCACTCGAAGAGCATCCGCAGGCCGGATGCGCCAATCGGGTGGCCGAAGCTCTTCAGGCCGCCGTCGGGGTTTACCGGGAGGTCGCCGTCGAGGTCGAACGTGCCGGCCATGGCTTCCTTCCAGCCCAGGCCACGCTCGGCGAACCCGAGATCCTCCATCAGGACGAGCTCGGTTGGCGTGAAGCAGTCATGCACCTCGGCCATCGCGATCTGCGAGCGAGGATCGGTGATGCCGGCCTGCTTGTAGGCCTCGGCTGCCGATACCTCCACCTCGCGGAACGTGGTGTAGTCGTAGGTGCTGTCGAGCGCCCCGGTCGCAGGACCTGAGGCGAAGCTGAGCGCCTTGATGTACAGCGGGTTGTCGCAGTACTGGTGGGCGTCCTCTGCCCGGACCAGGATCGCGGCGGCCGAGCCGTCGCTCACGCCGGAGCAGTCGAAGATGCCCAGCGGACCAGCGATCAGCGGCGAGCCGGCGATGGTCTCCTTGGCTACTTCCTTGCGGAACTGAGCCCGAGGGTTCAGCGCTCCGTTGCGGTGGTTCTTCCAGGCGATGCGGGTGAGGACTTCCTTCATGGTGTCGGAATCGAGCCCGTACTTGTGGGCGTATGCCGGTGCCAGCAGGCTGAACGTCGCCGGAGCGGTGATCGATGAGTCGGTACCGTCGCTGGGCGGGCGAGCGCCGGTCAGGCCGGAGTAACCGGAGTCCTTCAGCTTCTCGACACCGATGGCCATCACCATGTCGTAGGCGCCCGATGCGACTGCATACGCAGCGTTGCGGAATGCCTCCGAGCCGGTGGCACACATGTTCTCGAGCCGGGTGACCGGCTTGTAGTCGAGCTGCAGCGGCTTGGACAGTGTCAGGCCGGAGACTCCCGAGCCCATCGTGCCGAGCCAGAAGGCGTCGATGTCGTCTTGTTCGACGCCCGCGGATGCGTACGCATCGTGTGCGGCGTCGGTGAGCATGTCATCGACGCTGCGATCCCAGTGCTCGCCGAATTTGGTGCATCCCATTCCGACGATGGCGACTTGGTCGCGAATGCCATGTGAACTCATGTGTGCCTGCCTTGTGGTGGGTTGGGTGTTGGGTGGTGGACCGGTGGGTACTCCGTCGGTGCGCCGCTGAGTGCGCAGGCGCTAGATCTCCCTGCGACATTATGGCCGCTGGGGCACAGTGCTTGCTTGCTGCTGCTCTCGCAGCAGGTGCGTGCAGTGTCAGGAGGCGGCTGGGCGGGCCTTCCAGAAGTAGTTGTGAATGCCTTCGGCGCTGTAGAGGCGCCGGAACGTCATCTCGACGCGGTCGCCAATCCTCACTTCATCGGGATCGACGTCGGTCATCTCGGCCTGGAAACGACCGCCGCCGTCGTAGTCGATGACGACCGCCACGACCGGCGGCGAAAGCGAGAAGGCCAGCCGATCGACGGTGAACGTGGCGATCGTGGCGGGAATGTCCGCCATGCGGATGCGCTCCATATCGTCCACGGCTCCACCTTCCATCGACACGCGCATCGGCGGCATGTGGATCGCACCCGAGCTTCGGTCACGGGAGCCGACGAAGGCGTACTTCCAGTCCTCGGAACGGAACGCAGGCGGCGCGCCTGGGCGTTGAGGGTCTGGACGGCGGGGAGGCTCCCGGTCGAGGAAGCCGCGCCACGTCAGGTACTTGTTGTAATCGAGCGCGTCGTTGCCGCGATCGATCTGGGACCGCACCGAGGCAAACGGCGTGTGGTCAGCGATGGCGTCCGTCGTGTGCAGCACATCGACCGTGGCGCCGTCGGCCAGATGGACCAGCAGGACCGTCTCGTTGGGGTCGGCCTCGTCCAGAATCGATGCCAGCACGATCGCCGGGTGAGCGGTTCCGGTGTTGCCGACCTCGCCTGTCAAGTCGGTGACCAACTTGTCGCCCGCGACTCGTGACAGGCTGCGCACCGCCCGCGCGTGCAGGCCGACGATCACGATCTTGTCGATGTCATCGAGACTGACGTTCGCGTCGCCCAGCGCACGCTCGATGGCGTCGTTAGCGAGCGGCAGATACACCTGCTCGCCGAATCGTTCTTCCCAGATGCGCGAGAACGCATCGCCCGGCTGTCGGTAGCGGTCGGTGAACTCCGCAGTCGCAACCGCTCCGCCGAGCCATTCGCACAGCACCGGCGAAACCGAGTCATCGCCGAAGACGTACGCAGCCGCGCCGTCGCCTCCGCTGGCCTCGTCACCACTGGTGGGACGACCGGTGCGAAGGTCAGAGGCGACGGCCAGGTTGGCGCCCCGATTCGCTGCGGCGAGCGCCCAGGCGGCCTCCGATGACCGCGGCGCTCCGCCGACGTCCACCGCCCACGATGACTGGGGCAGATCGAGCGCCGCGTGGATCGCCGCAGCGTTCGTCTTGTCCATGTAGGCAGGATTCGCCGTCGAGAACAGCACCGAGTCGGGCACGAGCTCGCTGCCACGCAGTGCATTGCGCGCCGCTTCGACACCCATCGTCGTGGTGTCTTCGTCGTAGCTGGCCGCCGCACGGTGCCCCCGGCCGCCGCCCGAGCCCATTACCGCAGTGATCTTGGAGCGGTCCAGCCGCCAGTACGGCACGTACGCCCCGTACGCAATGATCCCTCGTCCCATAATTCCGTCTCCCATCGACCTTCGTCTTGGGCCCTCGTGCGGCCCCCACGGCCCCGGTCCGGCGCACACCGGTCAGCGCAGGAGCCTATGTGCCCCAGCGGTCCACGCGCCCGGCGAGGCGCATCAGGGTCGATCCATGCCAATGCCCTACCGAACGCGTCGTCTTTTCCAGTGAGACTGTGCGTAGCGCTCAGCGCTGGCTGGCACGGCACGACTGGCGCGACACTTCAGATCTCGAGACGCCGAAACGGCGCGACCCGGCCGCTTGCCGAGCAAGGACGGTTCCGGGGCCTTCGTTCCTCGCTCACGGCTCTGAGTCCGAGATGCAAGATGCCGGGAATCTACGTCGTGGTACGGTCCGAACCATGTCCCGCCGTGAGGCGATACTGGAACGTCACCGCACAACGATCCGTAAGATCGCTGCCAGAAACAATGCGACAGCAATCGCCCTGGCTGGCTCGGTCGCTCGAGGCACCGACACACCCAACAGCGACTGCGATTTCGTCTGCAATTTCAGCACCGACGCGACGCTGCTGGACTTCGCTGGACTTCAGCTTGAACTGGTCGAACTTCTCGGATGCCATGTCGACATCGTTGATGCCCAAGCGCTGAAAGCGCCGTTCGAGTCGATGCTCGACGACGCCGTTCCGCTGTGACCCGCAGCCAACACCAGCGCCTCGAAGACATGCTCCGCGCCGCCGAACGTGCCGCGAGCATTCTTGATCGCGGTTCTGGCGCATTCGCAAGTGACTGGACGCTGTTGGCAGCCGCCGAGCGGATGCTGGAGATCATCGGTGAGGCAGCGCGTCATCTCGATGGCGAAGCCACCCAGCAAATGTCGGACGTCCCATGGTCGAGATTGCGCGGGATGCGCAACTTTCTCGCGCACGAGTACCACCACGTCCGAGCCGAGGTCATTTGGCGGACGCTTGCGGCAGACATTCCGCCACTGATTCAACAATTGCGTGCCGCTATGGACAACGTTTCGCCGGAATGAGGCGTGTCGCCGTCACGGCTTCGACGCGTTCTCGATCTCAGGACTGGATGGCTCGCTGACGCCGCTGAGGGCCGGGTCGCAAGAGGGAATGCCCTGGACACTGAGCAGTGGACGGGAACGACGCTGGACGCCTCAACGAGAGCGATGACCTCCCGCATGTCCCTTGGGAAGCACGCACCTGGCCTGTGCCCTGGGCATGTGGGCGTTGCACCGCGATCGCCCGCTGGTCGGACGCGTCGTTCCCGCTGCGTTTCCGGGATCTTCGGAGGCATAGCGGGACTGCTGTGCGACCAGCAGTTTCATGCTGTTGACAGTGATGACGTCTGCGATCTCGACGGAGCCGTCGTTGTTGATGTTGACGCAGCCGGCGTTGAGCAAGTGCTGCTCGGCCCGCGAGAGGGTTGCCGGATCGCTGCGCACACGCTCGGCAATCTGGTGGGGCGTCGCAACGCCTTCGAGATCTGCCAGTACCCGCATAACGTGCTGCTCGGTCGTGTTCAAGCTGTGCCAGGTCGGAACCGAGACCTGCTCGTGCATCGCACGATTGGCTTCGCGTATCGCCGCATCTGCAGCTTGATCGCCAATCGGGCGAAACGGGGCGTCGGAGATCAACCAGGCGCAGTGGCCGACGAGCTGCATGCGGAATGGCAGCGCTCCTGAGGCTTCTGCAAGCGTGGACAACGCGTTGCCCTCAAAACGTCCGTCGGCGTCGTGAACGGTCTTGGACAAGAAGCGTGCCGCGTCGACTGCCCCAAGCGGAGGCATGTCGCTGCGGTGACACCTCTGAAAGAACGTCATCTTCTTGTCTTCGAGCAACGTGTGCTTCATCTCGGACAGGCCTGCCCCAAGGAAGGCCAGCGGCAGCTTCTCTCCCTTGGTGACGTGCTGGAGATCTGCTGCCATTCTGCGGAGTTCAGTCCGATCGCCGCTGTGCAATTCGTCGATTGCCAGCAGCACCGCTGACCCCTGCTGCGCAGCGTGATCTGCCAGCGTGGTCAACTGGCGACGCAGCCCCCAACTTGGACGCATCTCGCGGGCCAGTTCGCGTTGCCATTCGAATAGGAAGATTCTGAACCTGGTCGAAGAGCGTTCTTCGCGCCTGGTATCGGTCACGTCAGGCAGCGCTTCGTGCGTCTGTTGTGCCCACTCGATGTACTCGCTGACCCGGTTGTGGATGCCGTCGGTGCTGGCGTCGAGCGGCAGCACTATCCAACCTGACTCCCTGGCCGCATCGCACATGGCATTGAGCATCACCGTCTTGCCGGAGCCACGAGGGCCCAACAGCAGCGTCGTGAACCGCCTGTCACCCGGTCCTGCCCCCAGGCCCTCGCGCAACGACTTCGTCAGCGCGTCACGTCCGACGACAACATGCGGTTCCTGGCCGAAATCCGGCGTGAACAGATTCGGCGGGGGCACATTCGGGTTGCGAAGCAGGTCTGCCACGAGCTGCACGCTACTCGGCGACGCACATGAGATACCTCATTTCCTCATTAAGCACCGCATTAACACATGATCTGCCGCACTAGGGTCTAGGCCCGGAACAGGCACGGCATCAGCATCGCCGGAATGAGGCGTGTCACCGCCGCGGTTGCGACGCATCTTCGATCTCAGGATTGGCTGGCCGGTTGCCGCCGTGGAGAACCGGGTCGCAAAAGGGAATGCCCTGGACACTGAGCATGAGTTCGTCGAGTTCTGACCACACGTTCGGGCCGCTCACCCACTGTCGGGGGTTGGGCAGGATCGCCGTGTAGTCGTCAATGAGCCGGCAGCGCCGGGCGTTTCCGCCCTCGGTCGGGTCGAAGTGGATCGCCGCGGTTGCCATCTCGCTGGTGATGGCGTGAAGAGGCGTGATGCGGTCGACCTGTGTCAATCGTGCGTTGGCAAGCAGCGTGAGCGCCATGGTGGCGCCGAGCATTGCGGTGACCACCACCGCCGCGAGTCGCGCCGATCCTGGCCTGCGGGCGATGCCGAAGACACACACCAGTGCCGCCGTGGCCATGAGCGACCAGCCCACTTGGACCATGATCGTCTCTCGCCAGGCCTCGCCGACTTGCGGGCGAACTTCTTGGGTTCGCCTTGACAGACCGACAAGGAGCGCCGGCAGGAGCGCGGTGATTGCTCCGAGAGCGCCGAGGCTCATGGCCGCCCGGCTCCAACTCACGGAATCCTGCGAGGTGACCGACAGGGTGCCTCGTGCGTTTCGGCCGACGGTAACGGTGACGTACGCGACCGCTGCGAGCAGCGCGATCAGGAGCACATTCCTCGCCAGATCGGCGAGTCCGAAGTTGATGCCGGCCCTGTCAACGAGGCCAGCGGTGTACCTCCAGCCAGCCGGGGATGCACCGGTCAACAAGCGGTCAGCGGTACGCCCGAATACCTCCGTCGTCAACTCGGCATCAGATGCCACATAGCAGGACGACCCGCTGCACCGCTTGGCGATCTCGATACGAGCCGGGATGAACACGGCAAGGAATCCAGCACTGAGGTACGCCCAACGGCGGATGCACGCCATGCGAAACAGTTGTCGAGCCGAGGAACCCGCAGCGGCACGCGCCACCGCGAACGCGGCCGCGAGCAGTGGGGCCAGGTAGATGAGGTCGTATGTGGACGCCAAGACCGCACCGAGTCCCAACATCGCGACGGGCTCATGCCATGCGAGCCGCCTTTGCACCATGTCCTTGTCCCGCGCTACCCACAGCGCCGTCGCGAGCATCAAGATGACTGAGCCGATGAGAATGAGGTTGTAGCTGGTGATGGGGCTGTAGTGGTCTCCGGCAACCAAGGTCGCCGCCAGGATCATCGGATACAGCACGACGGCCGGGTTGCTGCTGGCTCGCCCGATCCCCGCTGACCGCAACACCGCCGACACGAGTCCAAAGGACCCGAAGGCAAGCATCGCAATCAACACGAGCCGGATCACGCCGTTGACGGCGTGCGGAGCGAGACCGGTTGCCTCCGAGATGTCGAAGACAGCCGCCCTCTCGATGTTCTCCACGGCGCGACCGAGCGGACGGAAATTTCCTCGGTCCAGGAAGGGGCCGACGGTGTCCAGCGAATGGCCGATGCCCCTGAGCGGGTTGCTGCCCACATCATTGGCGGCGCCGTAGAGACGCCGCCGATCGTCACCGAGCAGCGAGTGCCCCACCAACGGGACGACGACGATCACCGACGGTGCCACGACAGCCCACTTGTGGCGCTTCGCGTCGAAGCGGGGCCCCGGGTGATGTGAGGGTCCGCTGCTGAGATGGGGGCCTCGACGGCTACGCAGCGACGTTCGGCAGCTCAGTCCCGCGATACCGGACAGGTTCAAGTTCCCGGGGCGCCCTTCTACCGTTCCGCAACGGTGAATTCGGCGCGTGCCCAGGCACCGGGGCCGTGGGCGTTGTGGCCGAGCACGTAGACGACGTAGGTTCCGGGCCCGAGCGAGTAGTGCTCACGTTGTCGTTGCGCGACAGGCAGGTACTCGTGAAAGAGGCGAACCGAGTCCTCGCGTTCGAGATGGTAGGTCCATGATTCGATCGTCGAAGCGTCTGTGTCGGCGTGCCAGCTCACGGTGACTCTCGATCCGTCGATGGCCACAGAGACACTCGGTTCGAGAGGCGTTCCGGGTGCCGGCTCGCCGTCGCCGATGGTGAAGGTGTAGGCGCTGGGCTCGCTGCACCCGGCGGCGTTGCAGGCGGCTGCGAGGACACGGTGGATGCCTTGCGGGGGGTCGTGCCACATGTAGCCCCAGGCGGATGCCGGCGGATCGCCTGGCAGCCCGCCGTCGTCGATCTGCCAGTGCGTGATCGGCAGATCCGAGGTGGTGGACTCCCACCGGAGCTGGAACCGGTCAGCCCAGGCGCTCACGCTGAGCCGGGGCTTGGTCGGCGGCACCTCGACGGGCTCGACGGGGTAGGACGAGAAGTTGTGGGTGACCATGATCTTTCGCTCGCCCACAGCGATGCCGATGCCGACATCGGTGAACTCGGGGTTGACCGTGTTCGAGAAGTGCGGCGGGCTGTCCCGGAACCCCTCGAAGGCGGCCTTGACGGCCTCGTCCAGCGTTCCGGCCACGTACTCGCGGGCCACGTTCTCCCCGTACAGATGCCACCCGAGCGGATACTCGTCGAGCCAGTCGGGGTTGTGGCCGAACCTGCCGTCTTCGGGTATCTGCTCGGACCAGCCACGTGCGACCCGGCGCAGCCCGGCGTGATGGCGCAACGGTTCGACGCCGAAGCCGGCACGCAACTCGTTGACGAGTGTCACCATGTACGCCTCTGCCTGAGCCCGGCCGCCGATGCCGCGTTCGGCGACGAGCCCGCTGACCGCCTGCTGAGATACCGCAGCCGACCCTCCGAGCACGATCAGTTGGTTGGTGTCGGGGCCAAGCCATTGCGCAGAGGCTTCGGGCACCGCGGCCGGATCGGTCAGCAGCAGCGGTGCGCACAGGCGACCCAGCAGCGGCCCCGCGGTGAACGCGTCGTAGGGTGCCCGCGCCGTGGTCAGCCCCACGATCTCGTCGCTGAAGCACTCGCCCCCAGCGGTCCACGAGTACCGGTCCCGCAGATAGTCCGCTACGGCGACCGCCGTCTCGAACCTCGTCGCACCCGCCAGGCGCACCACATGCTTGGCGACCGGGTCCACAGCGGCTTCCACCTCGGCGGAGACAGCCGCATGACCGCCCATGATCACCACGCGCTCCACCAGGTCAGACCTGATGAACGCCCCGACAGCAGGGTGCAGCCGATCGCCGGGAGTCAGCAGCACCGGATGAGTGCCGCGGGCGGCGAACGTGCCCGCCACCATTCCATCCACGAACACGTCCCCGTTCGCCACGATCACCGTGCGAGCAGACCCGAACCCATGCCCGCCTGCTCCCATCCGCCGCGCCACCGCAACCGACGCCGTGTAGCGGTCGGCCGCGGAGATCCGCTCGATATCGGGATCGATGCGACGAGCGGCAGCCAGAGCCTCAGACGGCAGCACCGACTCGCTGCCCACCGCAATCAACTCCGAGACGCCGACCCCCTCCAAGAACTCCAGCGCCCCATCGCTCAGCCCGCTGGGACTCACGAGCAAGATCGGCCCATCCAGCAGCCCCGCCAACCCGGTAGCCATCACCGCATCGGGCCAAGACGTCCCCGACACCAGTACTGCTGAATCCAGCTTCCCGCCGCGCTCATCCGCATACGCCCGAGCAACCTCCAACGACGTCGCATACCGATCCGGTCCAGCCAGCCGTTCAACAAACGAATCCGGCGCTCGCTGTGCAGCAGCAGGCGGAACACCCACAAGCCCAGCCGATATTGACGCCAGTGCGACAATGAAGAGCAAGAAAAGGTCACGGACATCCGGCGCGTCGCGTTTGCGCGTGGAGTTGGAGGTGTGAGAGTCCCGGTGTGAATGCGAGGGATCCGCCTGCCCGTCGTAGTTGTGGCCCAAGCCGGCCATCACCCCATCGATTCGCGACCCACACAAGTGCCTGCCGCCAACGAACACACCAGAGGACAAACTCGACGATGCTCTGGCGGTCGTCTCGGTACCACCCGCCATTCGCTGGTCAGCTTCCGGCAAGAGAACGGGCTTCGCTGCCGATGAGATGCGCGGTCGTCCAGCGGTTCGCGCCGCCGAGGCGTTTCATGCCGCGACCAGAAATCTTCGCTTCAGGTACCGCGGCGGCGCCGAGCACGTACCCGCCGTGATCGGCACGGATCATGGATCGCATGGTTCGGACTCCGACTCGGCACCGTTGCCCGATGTCAGACTCATCTTCTTGTCGTCCAGAGCCAGCCGCGTGGCCTTGGCGGCGATTTCAAGGGTTGTCGCGCCGCGGACGCGATGGACCTCTGCGTCGGGGACGACGTCCCTCACTTCGGCATAGACGTCTTGTGATAGGTGGTCCGTGCCGCCGATCAGCACGACTTGGATCGGCTCGAACTCTCTTAGTTTTTCTTCGGTGTCGTTGTCGTCGGTGTCCACAGCGAGCGCGTCGGGGCCGGCGTAGAGCACCGCTGTGCCGCCGCGTACGGCTGCGTACGCCGCTGCTACACCGACGTCTTCCGGTTTCCACCCGTTGGCGATCACCGCTGTAGTTGCGCCCTTAGTAAACGCACACTCCGCTGCCAGCGCCGCCGTATGGAATCTCGTATTGCCGTCGAAACGATCCACGTCGACATTGGGTGTTACTTGTTTGAGTTGCGTTTCAATCTCACTCGAGAGCGCCGCCGTGCTTCCCACAAGCAGCACCCGCTCCGGATAACGCTGGCCGATGGCGACTGCGGTCACGTCGCCCAAGTCGTCGTGCTCGCTTGCGAAGAGCAAAGCGTCAGCGCCGCCGGATGCCACGAGCGAGGCTGCAACACCGACATCGGCCAACGACTCGTCATAAGCAACCACTAGAGTTCCGCCCGTCGAGTCGCCTAAAACCCGATGGACAACCTGGCCAGCCGTGACCACGTGGTTACCGCCACCGATTCGTTCGATACATGCATCATCCGGGGCCAGGCTCTCAAGTACGTCCCGTATGTCCTCGGTGAGCGCAGCAACACCGCCGACGAGAAACACTCGGGCCGGCGGGAAGTCGGTAACCACTGCGATTGCGGCGGGAGTCAACGAGTCCTCCGTGACGAATAACATTGCGTCGCCTTGGTCTGCTGCGACGAGTGATACGGCCGCGCCGACATCGAGTGGCTTGCTCTCGTTTGCAACCACCAGCGTCAAGCCGTCGTCGGCACAGCCGCCGGTTATGGAGCCGTCATCAACAGCGTTGTCGGATGCGGATAATATGGCGACCAGTACAGCGATGGCGACGGCGATGGCTGCCATTGCGGCTGCGGCGGTCTTTGCCCATCGAGGGATCCGCTTCGCTTCGGCGGGCGAGTGGTCAGGTTCGCTCGCCGGCAACCTGGACGGGGTGATGGGGCGCATGACGGTCTGGCTCTGCTCTGTCGGATCGTCGTCGCTGTCCTCTGGAGCAGCCATCGGTGCTGCAGCGGCCGCGGGCTTCGGGCTTGTGTCGGAGTCGCGTGGCGTAACGGGAGTAAGGCTGTGGGAGCCGGGTGTACGACCGACATAACGGCTCTCGCCGCTGGACATCAGCAGCGAGGTGGGGTCGAGGCCCTGCTCGCGTTCCACCCCGCCAAGAGCAGCCGCGAAGTCCGCCATGTCCCCGAACCGGTCCTGAGGTTCACGCGCCATAGCCTTTGCCAAGACATCTGCGAGCGACTCCGGAAACCCCGACTCGAGACGAGGAGCCGGCTCGTACACCATTCGCTCTAACAGTCGCTCGGTGGTGTCATCAACGCCCCCGTCGAACGGACGCGAACCCGTGCCCAGCGCATACATCGTCGCCGCCAACGAATACTGATCAGCAAACGGCGACGATGCCGACGCACCGATTTCCACCAACTCGGGGGCCGCGTAGTACAGCGACAAACGCGTTCGCACCGCAGCCGAGCCCAGATGCATCAATGACGCGATCCCAAAATCTCCCAACACCGCTGAGCCGAACTCCGACCGGAAGACGTTGTGTGGCTTCACATCTCCATGCACCACTCCTTGGACATGAGCCGTTCCCAACGCCCCCGATACCGCCACACCTGCCGCCAGCAACTCCCTCACACCAAGCGGTCCCGACCCCCGCACAACATCCATATAGCTGCCAGCACGAAAGAGCTCCATCACAATCGCCGGATGCCCATCTGCAGCGAACGCGCTCGCGAAGACAGTCACAACATTCGGATGACGCGACAACACCCCCAATAGACGGCATTCGCGCTCGAAATCCGCCACGCCGTCGTCACCCTCAAGCCGATCATTGAGCACCTTTATTGCGACCCAACGCCGGAACTCGAACTCCAAAGCCTCAAACACCCGACTGAAGCCGCCCACCCCGATCTCGCGCAACGCCCCGAATCCCTCCACCGCGGGTAGATCCAGTTCACGGCCAACAGCGGCAACATTGCCGCTGCCTGAACCGGCAACTTCATCGTCAGCCATCACGACGCCCCCAACCTCATCGCCGCGAAACCAGCGGCACTTGGGCGACGACCGACACTCCAGCGACGACCAGAACGCCGCGGCCTGGGCGAGAATCCCGCAATACATCTTCGCTCAACCTGCGCAGCCCGAATTCCGAGGCGTCGAGGCTGCTCTTGGGCGTCAGCACGAGCGCTGCCCGCGCCGACATCGCCCTGGTGAACTCGCTTCGCCCGCTGAAGAAATCGGTCGGACCGGCCGCAATTGCCGCCCGGTCCCCTGGGTGCGCCATGAACTCTCGAAGCCAATCGGCGTCTCCGGACCAGCGATTCGCATCATCGATGAACAGCGCCACTCGCTGCCGCGAACCCAAACAGTCGGCAGTCAGGTCACCGGCAGTCACCAATTCGCCCGGAAATGTGCCTTCGGTCAGAGGCGAGCGCCGCGACAGCGGCATTCCCAGAACGCACCAGCCCTGCTCGGACATCAATTCCGCCCCAGCGATGAGAGCGTTGCTTCGCCCGCTCCCCGGTGAACCGCAGACGATGAATGCCGGCCCGTCCTCTTCGGCATCGAGCCACAAGAGCTCTCCGGTCTCCCCGTTGACGCAGAATGCCACGGGTTGGTGAACCCCGTCGGGAAGCCTTGCCGAACCCACCGCATGAAACGGCAGAGGCCAGTGCAGTTCGCGCAACTCCGTCGGCAGCAGAGCCGAACCCGCTGTTCCTTCCCACACCTCGCGCAGCTGATTGCCGAGAGCCTGCAATACGTCCCGCGCCGATGCATCCGCCGTCGCAGGCACTTGGGCAAACTGCATGAGACGACCACTGGCTGCGTCCGCGGCACGCCCGAACCCGACCAAGGCGCCGTGCAACTGCCGGGGTACGCCCAAGGCCGCGTAGTCGCTGGGATCCGGGCAGCGCAGCACGAAGCGTCGGCCGATTGATGAGCCGAGACGCTGGTGCGCCAGCGCTGGCGTGCCGGTCAGTATGAAGCGCACCCCCGTCCCCGACGCCTGCCCTACCACGCCCATGAGCAGAGGCAGCAACGGACTCGGCTCGCCTTCTGCGTGCGACAGCAGCCGATCTGCACCGTTGACAACCACGACGGTCTCGGGCAGCGCCTCGGCGGCGGTGGCGTGCAGCTCAGCGATGGACGCGACACCGATGTCGGCTAGGGCGGACTTGCGGAGTGCCAGCTCTTGGGCGATGTGCTTGAGCAATCTCGTCGCCAAGGTCTCGCTGCGCTCAGCCACCGCTCCGACATGGGGGTAGCCCCGGAGCACACCGAGGCCTTGCCCCAAGAGGTCGATCACATAGAAGTGCATCTCCTCGGGGCTGTGTCGCACCGCCGCGGCAGCAATCATCGCCCGAGCTGTCTCGCCGAGACGGGCTTCGGACCCACCGAGCAGAAGCAAGCTGGGGCCATATCGCTCGAGTCCCACCGGGGACTGGCGCTGCTTCTCCGGTTCGTCCACCAGCCCGACGGGCCACGTGAGTTCGCCGCCGGAAAGGTCGGCAAGGCTGAGATTCAACGGAAGCTCGGCAGGCCACGGAATGGCGGGCTTGGTCCATCCCGTGGCCTCGGCGGCACGTCGGATCACTTCGATGACTGCGTACATGTCCGTGTCCACTGCGGGAACGTCCACCGGCGGAGGCTGTGCCGACGCGTCTGAGAGCGCTGCGAACGGTGCCGGGTTAACGGTCACCGGCGCGACTACGGCTTCTCTGCCTGGTTTCGGCCCGGCGACCCGGGCAGCTTGGAACTCGCGCGGTGCGCCCGCATGGGAGCGCAGGAAGGCCCGGCCTATGCGCTCCTTGGGGATGGTGGCGGCTTCCGGCGAGTTCAGCACTGCCTTGGAGTGAGCCCCTTCTTGAACTCTGAAACACACGCGCAGGCCGGCATTGGCCGCGATCTGCGAAGGGAGCTGGTTCTCGAAGTTCTGAGTGACCAGCCACAGATGAACGCCCAGTCCGCCACCGACACGGGTGACGCTCTCGAGCGACGACAGATTCGCCTTGCCCGTCTCGGAGCTGAGCAGCTCACTGAACTCGTCGACGATGAGCAACAGACGCGGAACCGGCTGCAGCGAAGCATCGACGCGGCGAGCAGCACGATAGGCGTCGAAGTTGGGTGCGCCCGCGTTCTTGAACATTTGTTCCCGCCGCCGAATCTCGGAGTCGAGGAGTCGGACAGTTCGCACGAACGAATCGACGTCGTGGTTGGTCGACAGGTCAACCACATGCGGCAGACGGGCCGACAGTTCGTGGTCGACGCCTCCCTTGAAGTCGATGATCACGATTGACAGATCATCCGGGTGGTTGGCCGACGCGAGGGAGGTGATGAGTGACTTCAGAAACTCCGTCTTGCCCGATCGGGTGGTTCCGCCCACCAAGCCGTGCGGGCCGTCCGTCATCAAGTCGATCTCGGTGACGAGATCACCAAGACCTCCGACCCGAACGCAGCAGGTACCACCGCTGCGGCGCCAGCGTTCGATGACGACGTCTACTTGGTCGGGATCGGTCTGAGCATCGATCAGGTCCACAAGCCGAATCTGCTCGGCTTGGCCCGAGCCACCGAATTGTGACCGTGCTGGGCGCAGACGAGCCAGCGAACGTGCGGCACGTTCGAAGGACGGCACCGTCATCTCGATGCCACGAACGCCGTCCGCGCGGGGATGAGTCTCGCTGACAAAGCTGGCATCATCGGCGAACTCGCCGAGTGTCAGCCGGGCGGCGGAACCCTCAGGGGTGACCCGCTCGTCCAAGACGATGCCCACCACTCCCACCGGCGCACCTTCCACCAGCAGATCGGTCAGTTCTTGGGGATCGATCGCATCGACACAGTCGATAATGACGATGTGCATCGGCAACATCGGTATCTCGCCGCGGCGGTTCCCGCTGACCTCCTGGCGCTCGCTGATGACCGAACGCAGCGCAGCCAACGCCGTGGCCCGAGAAGAAACCGTCGACGCGATCGTGTTTCGAACGTCATCGGAGAACGTGTGGGGCAGCCATCTCAGGACGTTCCACTCTGAAACGCAGTGTTCGTCTGAGTCGATGTCGGTGATCAGCCAGATCTTGACGTCTCCAGGCGAGTGCGAGGTCGCTAGGTCGAGCACGAGCGCACGCGTCAGGGCTCTGGCACGCTCCATCGGCCCTCGGACGGCAAGCGGCCCTTCGCGCGCCAGACAGTGCCGCAGCACCGCCGACCACTGCACATCCTTGTCAAATGCCTCACCCTCGGGCCGGTTGCCGACGACGACCTCTGAGGGTGTGGCATACAGCCCTATCGCGACTTCGCAGAAGTCTGCATCGGACGCCGACCGCTCCCAAAGCCTCACGTGGCGTGCCGTGGCCAGCAGAGCCGCCATGCCGGCAGGAGTTGCGGCCCAGCGATTTCGGCGCAGCTCTTCTTGACGTGCCTCTTGGAGGTCACGCAGGAACCGCTCCCGCTTCTCGGCGTACTCAGCGAGTTGCGCTTGCTTCTCGCGTGCTTCCTTTCGCCTCCGTCTCAGACTCTCAGTAGCCATCACCACTGGGCCGAGCGCGATGACCGGCAGGTATATCCACACTTTATTCAAATGGCTCAACGCGATCATGAGACCCATCCCTGCTGAGGCGATGAGCGGCGCGACAACGCTCAAGAGCGATCGTCGGCCGGACTTGTCATCATCGACGGCACGAGGGTGGTCTAACTTGTCGAGCAGCGCCGGCAAAGCAGCACGGAATTGACGCTGGAATGGCTCGGCTGGGCCGCCGAGACGCTGCTCGGGCGCGATCGAAGCAGCCTTGATGTGCATAACCACAAATGTCGAAGAGCCAGCAGCCACATACGAATGGTCGGCAGCCTGCATCTGTGTATCGATGAGCGTGTCTTCGAGCACAGTTCCGTTCGTGCTGCCGCAATCTTCGATCGCGATTCCCTTGGCCGATTCTCTCAGCCGAAAATGTTCGCGCGACATGGACCGATCCCTCACGATCAATCCGCTCGACCTGCCGCGGCCGACGGTAGCCCATTGCGATGTTATGGGCATCCACACACCGGTATCTGGACCCGCCACCGCGACGAGATACCAGCCCGCTACAACATCGTCTGGCGGTTCTAGATCACCGAGATCACCGAGATCACCGAGACGCGATCCGTGCCGCAACCTGCCCCGCAGGAGCCGACTCTCGAGGTTTCCATCGTCAATCGGCCATCCGTCGATAGCCATGGAGCGCCTGTCAAACCCCATTTCGGACAACGCGTCGACCAAGTCTGACAGACGTGCTTCCTCCGTCGCTTCAATCAGGAACTCGCCCTCTGTGCCAACAACGCTCGCCGTCGAAATGCGCCAATGAGGCATGCAGCCTCACCCTTCGTACGGCGGGTGCCGCACATCATCGCCATGCAGTTGAGTTCTAGCTAGAGTACCAGCTGATTCCAATATCTTCGCTGCAAGCCGCATCGCGTCATCGGAGACTGCTGATTCCAGCACAGTTCTTTCCTTCTGCCCAAGCGCTTCATTTCGCGACACGAAACGGTTTTGCACAACGGAAACGTTCGACTCGTTGGACTCCGAGGCATCTGAACAGTCCGAAGACAAACTGAGCACCTTTTGCAGTCGCTGAACTAGTACTTGATCGTCCTCGCGTTCGGGTTCTGCTTCATGCATCTACGTTGTCCCACGTATTGGCGGGCAAGCTCATCACTTCGGTTTCAGTCATCGACGAAGGTAGGGTCATCGGGATAGAGGATCCGCAGCGTGCGAGCTATGCGGTGGAATAGATCGCTGAAGGGCTTTGCATGCTGAAAATTGGTTGTAGAGAACTGCAGCACGATTACAGCATCACCATCAGCGCATGACACGAGATAAGTCTGCAAGAACTGCCGAAACTCAGATTTGAGGTCGCGTCTCCACGTCAGCAAGCGAGTCAATTTCGCCGCTTGATAATCGCCAATCTTGCACACCGAAGGCGGCTCGATATGTGCGTATCGAGCCGTCGAATCGTCCGAGGGCGTATTGTCTGCAAACGCAGAGACCATCGCCGATGCCGACAAGGGCAAGTCGGTGCCTATTTCATCGCGACGCAATGCCGAAACGATCAGCAAGGCGGTCAGCAAGGTATCGTCGCCATCTGAATTGTCTGCTGTTTCGATTGCCAAGAATGAGCTGGCCAACATCACTCGACCGGCCTTGGCCGCCTGCAACGACCACGCCGCCAGAAGTTCGAGTTGGCGAAGCTCCGCCCGGCCCAAGCCACCGCTCTGCTCCATCAGTGACATTTGGTCCTTGACGAAAGCGCGATGTGCGGCTTCCTCAAGAGGAATGTCGTCCCAGGACTCAGGCAGCGACAGGATTACCGAATCCGGCATCAGGGTGCTAGTCATGCCGCTCTCGCAACTGACTCAAAGCCGGCGTCAATCAGAAAGTCAGGCGCTATATCGACGAGTGCGTCGAGACCACAAGGTATCAAAGCAAAGTCGCTGCCCTGTATCGCCGGCTGGCCAATTCGCGAAGATTCGTTCCATGTCGACAACGAATCTTCTAATTCCGAGGCCGAGTGCTCCAATAACCTATCTGTAATGTCGGCGGCGGTTTCTCCCAACTCATCAGGCAGTTGTGAATTGAGTATATCGACCACATTGTCCGCGCTTTTTCGGAATCCTGTACCACCGATTTCGATCCCTCTTGCGGTAGCTTTCATGTCTGCTTCTATCATGTCACCCCCAATGTCAAACACGTCCTCCACACGATCACCCACACCCCTCAGCGTGCCTGACATCACGTCACCCGATTTAGCGATGAACGGCCGTGCAGGCCCGGAATGCAGCGTTGCTCGCCGCTCCATCATTCGCTCAGTGCTATCTGCGAGCCCATGAATCTTGGTCCTTGCTCGCGCACCAAGCTGACCAAGAATATCGTTGAAGCCCTCACCAACATCTCTCAGGGTGTCCGCTGCACCGCTAGCCATGTCATCTACTTGCCTGGCCGCGCGCTTGATGTGCGGACCAGCCCTCTTCATGAGCTTCGCGCCAGCCTTTGCGAATTGACGACCACCTGGAACGAGAAAGCCAGCCATGCTGATGGCGGTGTCGAGCGCGAACTCCGAGAAATCTATGCGATCACTAAGCAGCAAGACAAGGCCAGCGGACACCTTGAGGAGAACCAGGCCTATTTCGACGAGCTTGTAGATTTGTCCAATGATCGGAATGAACTCAAGGAATATCCCGACGAAGTCCAGCACATCCAGGATGTAATTGAGGACCGTATACAGTGCGGCCGCTAGGTCGACGACCAGTTCACTGATTGCCTCCCATACAACTGTAAGCGTCTGCCACGTCCTCTGGAAATGCTCGTGCCAAGGGTCCTTGAGCGCCCACAGTTCGACAGCTCCAAGCCGGCCTGATGTGTGCTCGTTAAGGTCCTCCTCTTGATTGCGTAGCGTGTCCCATTCTCTCGCGCTGTCTTGGACCAAATCGTTGGCCGTCCGCAGGCCACTCCGAGCATCGTCCAACAGGCCTGCCACATGCGCTTGCCGCGATCGCAACTGCTGCAGCCCTGCGCTAGCCGTTGGAATACCTTCAAGTGCCGAGATCTGCTGAGCGATGGCTCTCAGGCTCTGGCCGTGAGTGCCAATATCAGACTCCGTCTCAAGCTTCCGATTCCAGTTGGTCCGAGCGCGTGCCAACGCTGATTCGGCCGCTTGATGCAGTGCCTCCAGATTCCGTTGATGGTCGCTGAAGATGTCCGAAATGTTCAAGGACACCGACGGCACGGCGTGCAACGCTTCAGCGCATTCGCCAATTGCCACATGAAAGGCCGAAGAAGCTTGACCAGTGAAGCCCTCGTTTTGACCGAACCTGATTGTTCCAAGCTCATCCCCGAGGTAGCCGCACTGGTCAGCAATACGCGTGAAAGTGTTCGCTACGTCACCGAACTGAGCCGGCGATCCACAAATGAGCGGATCGTCCTTGCCCAGAGTCTTCCAAGAGAAGTCCATCAGTTTCCTCGATTGCTACGGGTCTTCCGTTCTTCCGCTTTCAAGTACACTGGCCAACTCCTGATCTGCGTCTACGAATGCATCTCGTGCTGACCGAAAGGCGTCAGCAAGCGCAGCCAGCTGGTTCACCAAGTTGTCGCGGTTGTAGTCCCAACGGCGTCCCAACTTGTCGTAAGCCGACTGAACCCGCGGAGCGGAATTGAGGTTGCAACCGCCGTGATTTGAATAGGCCCTGAGATCGTCGGCGGTCCTGTCCAGTCGACTGGACAGGGTGGCAAGGAATCGCGGATCCACTCGGATTGTGCAACCAGTTGGATGTGACATCGTGACATGCCTCCTGACTCATAGGCCGGTCCTGGGACACTCGGCCTACCCTCGGCTCATGCAGCTAGCTGCTCAGCCTTCCCGCGATCTCTTGGTCAGTCTTCTCGATAGTGTCAGCAGCACTCCTCAGGAATTGTCCGAGCCCGTCAAGGCCGTCCATCATCTGGTTCGCTCCCCGTACCCAGTCATCGAATTTCGCCTCAAACGCAATTTGCGTCTGGCCCGTGAACGATTCCGTGAGATTGCTCAGATACGACTTGAGCTTCGCCACCTGATCCTTGGCGGCTTGGCTCTCCTGTTGCACATGATTTGCCATTCCTCGGGCTTCGTCGGCCCGCAGCTTGATTTCTGCCATTTGGTTCTCCTATTGTGTGTTGACATCTTGTGGATCCAATACACCTATCCGATCCCGCCTCATCCCCGGCTGATTTCGCCCATTCCGAAGGGAATCATTGCGATTCGCCATATTCGCTGCATCAACTGCATAGTGCGAACAGCCGGGGCGACCATCAACGAACGCTCCGTTCATGATGAAGATCTGAGTCGGATTGCGTCCACAGCGAGGCGCGCATTCACTGTACCCACGTCGTTGTAATCGTCGCGGGCGCGTGTATCGCGAACCTCAATGCGGACACGACCTTCAAGGTCGTAGGAGCCGAGAGATTGCCATCCGCTCACAGACGCTTGGTCCAACCATGGACCGGCGACATATTCGTCCGCACTGAAAATACCATCGCCGTTCGCATCGGACCAAATCAGATACTGGATATGCGCCGTCGCCCAAGCGGACGGTATCCATACCTCCACATCGTACGCACCATCAACAGCATCGAACTCCCATCGAGCCCAATCGTCCAGGTCATCATCGTTCGAATTGCCAATGGCCAAGGTGAAATGGAATCCATTGCTTCCGTATCCGAGGCGGTCGATGTCTGCGGGAGGCTTCCACCATGTGTACTCACCGCTTCTATCGGTGAGAACCGGATTGTCGTCATACACCTCCTGAGGTCTAGAAGTAGTCGTACTGGACCCGCCATTCGTCGGTATAAGTTGAAGTGCGTCTACCGCCAGTCGCGCATTGATCGGCCCCACATCGTTGTAATCATCACGGGCGTTTGTATCGCGCACCTCAATGCGGACACGACCGCTCAGATGGTATAAGCCAAGCGACTGCCATCCACTGACAGACGCTTGGTCCAGCCATGGCCCACCGACGTATTCGCCATCGGACGAAATCCGGTACTGCACATGCGCAGTGGCCCACTCAGATGGAATCCACACCTGCACGTCATACTGACCGTCGTCAGGATCAAACTCCCATCTAGCCATGTTGTCCGTCAAATCAGTTCCCGAGTTGCCGATAGCCAAGGTGAAGTGAAAACCGTTGCTGCCGAAACCTTGTCTGTCAACATCACTCGGTGGCTTCCACCATGTGTAGGCACCCTTCGCGTCCGTAAGTTCGGGGCGATCGTTGAGCAGAGCACCCGGTGGAATCTCTTCGTCATCGGCAAGCCAATCGAGGACATTTGAATGCGTGCCACCGTGCCATGCACTGTCTCGCAATTCCGCGCCGACTATCACGAATATCTCATTGTCGGGATAACCGAATAAGCAGTCGCGAGTCGATGGCCTATCATTGGATACGGCCGCGTTATATGAGCGATACACACCGCGTGAAACACCTATTTGATGTACGCCATTGTGAGCGCATGCGAGTGTGTGCGCGCCATCTGGGAAGTTCTCAATTTCCACGCGCAGCCAGTAGCACGCGTCGCCCGTGCAGTCAGAGCGTCCTTGAACTCGATCGCCTCTCGATAGATTCACTCTCGGACGAAGTTCAGTCGACGGCAGGGTTGATTTCTCGGTGAAACCGGACCAACCCCCCGGGCCGATGCGGTTCCGAGCGCGTACGCGTACATGGTAGGCGGTGTCCGCCTCCAATCCTGTGATTCGTGTGGATCGCAATACACCCCGAAACGGCCAATCCTGCCAATTGTCTCGACCTGCCGAGCGGTACTGAAGGTCATAGCCTTCAATCTCGGCACCATTAGCCTCGGGAGCACTCCATGCGACACTCACCGCTTCGATCTCAGAGTTCAACAGCGGACTGACTGGTGCTCGAGGAACGAAAGCTCGATAAGTACAGTCGGTCTCGTCGATCCAGCCAAGGTCGCCCAGCTGATAGCAGGCGATATATGCGGCAACCCTCTTGTCGTTTACCGCTATTTCCCGCACATCTCGTTTTGAATCAAAGGATGTATAGCTAAGTAGCGATTCTAGCAGTTCAACTATTTCCCATTGTTCCAAGCCTTCGTCTACCCGGCTATCGGCACACCCGATTCGATCCTGCTTGGAGATATTCGTCTGGTCGATATGGTCACACAATTCGGGGTGATCCACCCAAGGGTGACTAAGATGGTAGAAGGCATGCCCAATCTCATGAGCTACTGTCCCAAGGAATGGGGCTAGCTGGTTTCCTCGCATTTCGAGCGTAGCAACAACCGCAGGCCCGCCTCGGTGCGCAAATCCATTTAAGTCGCCCCGATCGACATGGGCAAGAATGAGAATCTTCCTATTCGTCGGATCGCCGGTAGCGCTCATACACTTCCAAGTTGTACCGTCATCGCTCCATTTGCCTAGGTTACTCCCCTGCCAATCGGCAGCAGTCAGCGTGAGAATCTTGCCGCGCGTGAAGGTGATATCGGCACGAGCGGTCGAATTGTTACCGGATCGATTTGATTGACGCCGGAAAAAATGGCTCACTTCGTTCAATTGCTGCACACGATTCGTAAGTTTATTCAGGTCGTATGCTCCAGATGGTCCGCAATAGTGGACCGTGATGTCTAGCTCGGGATCAGCTTGTTCGAATCCGACATCGAGCAACGGGTCAGGGAAAAGAGGATCGAGAACGACGTCGGCATAGTCAGCCGCGGGTGGAGCGATACCGACGATTCTGCTTGCTACTACACCTTGCGTCGCCCATCGATCGGCACCTTCGAGACGCACGTAATTGGTTCCGCTGAAGTGGTCACTCATCCAACTCGTTGGGATTGCCGCGGGACCACCTACGACGTATTGTGCGTCCGCGTAGTCGTAGTCGTCCTTGGCCTTGGACGAGGGTGGTGTGTCGGTACTCGGGTCGCCGACATCTACGAGGCATCTGCCGTCGCCGTTCGCAGATAGATTGTTGAAGGCTTCGGCGAGCATGTTGGCTGCGGCCCGATCCTCGACCACGCTGAGTTTGACCGCCACGGCGATGGCGCAGCCGGTGTTGGGCGGCAGCTGAGGCGTGCTCGACGGCTGTCCCGCATAGGCGACGACTGGTGCCCCGCGGACCAAGCTGAAGATCGCCGATACAGCCGCAGATTGGGTGTCCCAGCGGTTGCCGCCGGCTATGCGTGTGTAGTTGCTGACACCGAGTGTGGACGTGAGCCAATCATGCGGGATCGCGGCTGGGCCGCCGACTACGAACACTCGGTCGGCTTTCGACAGCTCATTGCGGCTGCCTGGCGGGACCCTGCCGGAAGTTGGGTCGCCTGCGTCTACCAGGCAACGTTGCCCCAGGCCGAGGATCGTGACCGCTGCGGCGAGCATGTTCGCCGCAGCTCGGTCTTCGACCACGCTCAGCTTGGCAAGCACCGCCGTTCCCGCACAATCGCCGTTGAGAGGCGGCTGAGGCACCTGCGCAGCAGCGGCCTGAGGGAAGGCGGCGACTGCGAAGACCGCTGCCAGGACGAACATGGCACCCACGGCGCGACATCGCGATCGGAATCGATGCTGTCCGTCCTCGTGCTTTGTATCGGCATGGCACGCCTTGGCCTCTACCAGTTGAGATCGCAGCATGAGCTGAACTCCTTCATGAGGACTTGGGTGTGGACGCGGCATTGCTGTGCGGTAATCGCCGCAGACGCGCGCGCTGATCAAGACTGCGTAGAACGCACGCGCGGTCGGCGACTGCACGACTGCCGCGCGCAGTCGCGCGCACGCACGACCATTGCGACACGCCTGAGGTCGGCGCGGCAGCCACCGAGCAGACCCGTCTCGGTGCGGTTGCTCCAGAGCGAAGAGTCGCCAGTGCCGGGCCGTACCCGAACACCGTGAAACCGCTATGAGGCGGGGTTACAGCAGATTTACGCGACCAAACGGGGGGGGGGGGGGGTATTCGGGCAGGCTGCGCGGGAGGGCACGCACGCCTCAGCAGCGCAGATCATGCGCTTGCTCGCCGCGGATGGCTCAATGGACATTGGCTGGATGCTAACTGCCTGACGAATGCGTGCATGATCGAATGTCTCGCTCTCATGGGCCGAGCCGATGCGGGTGTCCCGACCCCGCTGGACCTGGTATGGCGGCGCGCAGGTTGTCGCGCCCTGGAATCGCAGCGGCTAGTACGAGTCCGTCGACACAGCGCAGGTCCCGCCCCGCCGGTCACGCCTCCCACAGGTAGAAGATCGGCAGGGCCACGATGCGGGGCCCGAGCCGCAGAGGTTGCTCACCGGCGTAGAGCACGATGCCGCACTCGAACCGGTCGCCGATGGTGTCGCGGAGCCAGCCGAGCGTTTGTGCCTTGCGGCCGTGGGCGCGCATCGCAGCGGTGACCTCGATGCAGACGAGCTTCCCGTCGGCCAGCCGAACGATCAGGTCCACCTCACGCTGGCGACGATCTCGGAAATGATGCAGCGTCGCACTCGAGCCCCCGAACGACAGTTGTTTGCGGACCTCGTTGGCGACGAACGTCTCGTGCAGCGGTCCGCGCAGCGGCTCTGTGGGATCGGACAGCGAGTCAGGCGTTGCCCCCAACAGCGTCGCGGCCAACCCTGAGTCGGCCATGTGCAGCTTTGGGTGCCTGATACGCGCTTGTGCCGGTGCAAAGCCACTGGTCAACGGGTTGATGACCTGCTCAAGACAGACTGCTGCTTGTACCTTGCTAACTGGCCTCCCAGTGCCGAACTTCGAGTTCGGGCATCGGGAAGTCCGAGACGTTGGCCGTGGCGAGTGCGGCACCGACGCCGACAGCTGCGGATGCGATGAGGCAATCGGCCTGGTGCAGCGTGATCCCGCGTGACGCGAACTCGCGACGCCACTGACCGGCCCGTTGGCCCTCAGCGGCGCCCAACAGTGCCAAGCGCAGCGCCCCGACCAGGCGGCGTGCCAGCGGCTCCTCCTCAGGCTGGAGACCACGCCAGATCTCCTCGACCGACACCGCAGATACCCACGGCTCCACACCGACTCGCCGAAGGCCTCGGAGGCGCTCAGCGGCGGGGCGACCTCGCAGGGCGTCGATCAGGACGGTCGAGTCCAACAGCAGGCGGGACACGCTCAGCCAGACCGTCGCGCATCGCCCTGCCGTTGGGCGCGCACCCACGCGGCGGGACCGTCGTCCCACTCGTGCCCCGAGTCCGCGATTGAGCCCAGCGATGCCTCGATCTCGTCCCAGCGGTGCTCATCGTCAAGCCCTCGCCGGATGAGCGAGGTAATGAATGCGCTGCGGCGTCTTGGTCCAGCTCGCCGGTCGATATCGGCCACGATTTCGTCCTCGAGCTGTATGTGCAAACGCATGTGTGTAACAATACACACACCACTGACTCGGCTCGAGCGATGACCTCGATGCAAATGAGCCTGCCGTTGAGCGAGGCGCCGACGCCGTCAGAGATGGACGCGCCGCATTCCTAATGGTGAATTTGCCCTAGATCTAATGTAGAACTTGCCAGGCATCCAGTGGTGCGTTTGCGCTTGAGGCAGGCTCAAGGTTGCCCAGAACATCAGCCTGTCACTCGTTCTGCCAATCGGCGGGACAACGCCGGACGCCTTGGCGAGGCGACCTTCCGCCAGTCCGCCAAGTCTGCGAAGCGCTCGCCGCGTTACACGGCCGGGACGACTCGGAAGGCCTCGGCCAGTCGGCCCTCAGCGAGACCGCCGGCGCGGGCAGTCTCCGTGCTCCACTCGCGCAATCGACCGTCGAGGTCGTCCATGTGCTCGGTCTGGCTGCAGTGCTCGCGCAGCGCTGCCACTTTGGCGTCGAACGCGTCGGTGATGTCGATGTAGCGGTTCGGCTCGGTGCCGATCAGCCACAGCTCGTCCACTGTGTGCGGCTGATGACCTTCATCGAGCAGTTCGAGGAACGCACGAGGATTGCGAGAATCGGGGTAGACCGCCGCCAGCGCGGCAGTGGCAGTGGCCAGATGATCAGGATGCGAGATGTAGATGCGGTCCCAGTCAGGGATCGTCGTCTGGCAGACCACGACATCGGGCCGGACCTTGCGAATCACCCGGGCTATGTCGCGTCTCAATTCAAGGCTGGCCACCACCATGCCGTCGGGATACCCCAGCCAGTGCAACTCGCTCACTCCGACCCGGGCAGCAGCAGCGGTTTGCTCGGCTTGTCGCACCGCTCCCAGTTCGTCGGGCGTATGTTCGAGATCGTCACCGCCGGCTTCCCCGCTCGTCGCCAGGCAGTAGGCCACATGGCAGCCGGCTGAGGTCAGCGCGGCAACGGTTCCCGCCATGCCGAAGTCGATGTCGTCGGGATGCGCCACGACGATCATCGCTCGTGCCGGTGCTTCCAACTCGCCTTGATCAGTGAGGATCACGCCCACTCGGACAATCCACGTGTGCAGCGGGCGAATCGCACCGGACTGGTGCCGAGACGGGCGATGTTCGAGACCACGTCGTTTCCTACTCGCCTCGGCGCCACTGATCGAGGCCGCGCAGCAGCGACTCTTCGAGCCAGCCATCGAAGCGGCGTCCCACCGAGGCCGCAGGCTCCTTGTAGTTGAACTGGAAGAGCTCGCCGCAGACCGGTTCCAACTCGATGATCTGGTGCTCGATGTCGTCGCCCTTCTGGCGGCGATACAAACACATCGACGCTCCGACGAGACCCCGATACTCCCGATTTATTCCATGTAGCGAGAAAAGGATCTCTGAACGACCGCTCTCGGTGACCAGCCCGAGTCGCACCCAAGAGTGCAGCTCGCGCGGGTTGGTCCAGTAGTCGAGGACGGCGTGTCGGGCCGTTTCGACGACTTGGTAGCGGTGCCACGAGCGTCGCTCAGCGTCCTCATCGAGGCCGTAGTCCACGAAGACTCGGCGGGCTTGGCCATCGGCGCCAATTGCGTCGGAAATGTCATTGAGGAGCCCAGAGAACTTCGATCTCGCCATCTGGGCCAACGTGGCCGAGGTTTCCTTGGCCTGCTCCATATCGACGCGCGTCTGCACCCGTTGTTCGCGGAACTGATCGCCGATGGCAGCAATGATCTGGTCTGTCCGTTCTGCCGCTTGCCGCACCTGCTCGCCGATGCCGATCGCTTTGCGGAACCAGGTGCGCTGGACTGCTGCGAACTGTGATGCGAGCGGCCGCAGATCGCCCGAGTCAGCAGCCTTCAGGTTGTCGAGATACCTCACCCGATCCGAACTGGCGACCACGAGCGGGAACCAACCCTCACGAATCAAGACCAGCGATGCGAGTGCGCGGGCGACGCGGCCGTTGCCGTCCTGGAATGGGTGGATCTGCGCGAACCGATGATGCAGCCAAGCGGCCTCTAGCTCAGCCGCGACTCCGTCGGTGGCATGTTCGAGGTGCATCTCGACGAGCCGGTCCATCTCGGATGCGACCTGTTCGGGTGGGCAGTACTCGAAGACTCTGCCGTCAGGTTGCGTCGGATTGTTCGGCTGCAGCTTGTACTCGCCGTGCGTCAGCGGCACTTCGACGGGCCGGCCGAACTGGTCGATGCCCGAAGCCGTGGCTTGCTTGCGCGTCATCAAGGCGTGGAGTTCTTTGATGTACGACGACGAAAGGCTCCGCTGCTGCGTGACAAAGTCGAACAGGAAATCAACCGCCTGGGCCTGGTCGGCGATGATGCCGGCCACGACCTGTGGCGCTTTGTCCGTGGCGTCGTGAGGGATCAGCGACGCGTCGATGCCTTGCTCAATCAGCAGCTGGGTGATTCCCGCGTCGAAGGTGTAGACGCGTTCGATGAGGCCCGTCTCAATCGCCCATTCCCGCTTGAGCCTCTCGTTGAAGTCGTCGACCTGATCGGTGGGCAACTCGCTCTTGACGTCGTCCCACACACCCGAGAGCGACAGCAGTTCGGCGCGGTCGAGGTCGAGGTCTGACTCGGCGAGGTCGGTGATCGGCGACCAACGGTGCGCTATCTCAGCTTCCGCCATCGCTGGAGCAGTTCCGCCGATCAGGTGAAGTAGGGGTTCTCGCCCGAAGCGTGGTCGGTGAGGTCGACCACCCGCTCGATCTCGGGAATCAGCTCACGCAACGTGCGCTCGATGCCGGCGGTGACGGTGGCGTTGGCCATGCCGCAGCCCTGGCAACCGCCTCCCAGCTTCACAACCACCGTGTCCCCCTCGACAGACACCAGTTCGGCGAAGCCGCCGTGGGCCGCAATGGAGGGGTTGATGCGCTTCGTCAACACCTCGCGGACATTGTCTTCGACGGTGCCGTCGAGGTCGAGCGCAGCGTTGGGTCCGAGGTCCGGACGGTTCGGGTTGCGCAGCACCAGGCCCGGCTGGTTGGAGTTGGACGGCAGGTCCAGCGAGGCGCCGTCGAGCTTGGCAACGTCGCGATCTGGAATCAGCACCGTCAGACCGTTCCCAACCGCGAATGGCACGTCGGCAGCGTCGGCCTCGGCCAGCAGCTCGAAGGCGAGGTCGTAGGTGTAGTCGACGCCTTGAGCGCCCGTCACCTCGATGCGAAGCGCCAGCTGGTCGCCGTCGACCTCGCTGTTGCGCAGCTCGATCACCTTGGAGAGCGCGTCCGGCGCGACCGCGAAGGTCTCGCGTCGCGTTTCCATCATCGATTCGCGCACGGTGTCGCTCAGGGCCATGCGGTCAGCCTACTGACGGCACCCCTCGAGTCCGAGGGCGGCTTCGAACGGTGGTGCCGAACCCCTGGGCGGTAATGTCCCGCAGGCTCGCTGGGCTTCTCACTCGGAGGATGCCACGTCGACGAGGGGACCTCCATGGCATTCCGCGCATTGATGCTGAAAGAGCAGGATCGCACCGTGTCGGCCGATGCGTCCGGCCAGCTAGAGCACCGAGGCGATTGCTGCGAACCCGGTCAGCAGCATCGCCGCGACGACGAGGACCGCTGTCCACCACACGCCGGGGCTGCGCTGGCGCAGAGGACGCAAGTTGCCTGCGGCGTCGTAGCGATTTCGTGGCATACCGCGGTGACTAGCCCTTCAGTCTCCACTCGATGGCGCCGATCTCATTCTGGACCTCGACCTCGATGTCTTGCGTGGCTCCCGTATCGGTCCGCTCGAGCGTGCACAAGAAGGTATGGCCGACCGAGACCACGAGGTACTGGTCATCGCCGCAGTCCGCTTGAACGCTGAAGCCCAGCGCAGTCGCCGCTTCGGCACCAAGGGCGGTTTCGGTGGCGTTCACCTGCATCACCGCCTGTCTGGGTCGGACTTCACGGCGGCCCTGCTCGTCGATGATGGTCACTTGCGCCTCGTAGAACGCTCCCTCAACCTTGCCGTCGCACAAGAACGTCGAACCAGGCCTGACGGGGGCGTCCGGGGGACAGGAGATGTCGGCAATCGCCGCCGGTGCCACCACGCTCTGCAGGTAGGCCTGAACCTCGCGTTCGACCTGCGTCTGCTCGGGTCCGCCGCCACAAGCCCCGAGAACCTCTGCCATCAGCAGCGCCGTGACGGCGCTCCACGCAAACCGACCGGTACGATGCGTCCTCGCCGTCCGCGCGCGCACGCAGGCTGTCTCCGGCGCGGACGGTCTGGTCAATGTGCCGGCCTCCGGGTAGGACTGACGGGACACTAGCCCACCGCTGCCGAACGGCTTGCACTTCGCACAAGCGGCGAAACCGCAGGTCACCCCCAACATCTGCGATGCCTCTCCCCGCACCCCAGGCAGAGTGCCGATCAGATGAACGGCCGCTCCTGATAGCGACCGAAGACATCGGCAAGGGCATTGGTCACTTCGCCCACCGTGGCCCGCGTCCGCACCGTGTCGATGAGGTGCGGCATGAGGTTTGAGTCAGTCTCAGCGGCCCGGCGCAGCGCCAGCAGGGCCTCGTCGACGGCTGCTTGGTTGCGATCAGCCCGAACTTGCTGCAGCCGTTTGATCTGTCGCTGCTCGTCATCGTTGGTGATCTTCAGCAGGTCGATGTCGTCGTCTTCGCTGCCCTCAGTGAAGGCACTCGCTCCAACGACAACTCGGCGACCCGCGTTCACCTTCTTCTCGAACTCATAGGCGGCGTCCGCAATCCCGGACTGATACCAGCCCTCGTCGATCAGGCGGAATGCTCCCTCAAGCATCGAGCCGTCGCCAACCAAGGAGATATGAGCAAACATCTCCTCTGCCTCGGCTTCGAGCTGGTCGGTGAGCTCCTCGATAAACCAACTCCCGCCAAGAGGGTCGATGACGTTTGCGGCCCCGGTCTCATGGGCAATGATCTGCTGGGTCCGCAAGGCGATACGGGCCGCCTTGTCGGTCGGCAGCGCCATCGCTTCATCCATCGAGTTGGTGTGCAGGCTCTGCGTGCCACCCAGAACCCCTGCAAGCGCCTCGATGGCTGTGCGGGCAATGTTGATCTCCGGCTGCTGGGCCGTGAGCGACACCCCAGCGGTCTGAGTGTGAAAGCGCAGCATCATCGACCGCTCGTGCTGGGCGCCGTAGCGGTCGCGCATCCACCGTGCCCAGATGCGTCGGGCCGCCCGGTACTTGGCGATCTCCTCGAAGAAGTCGATGTGAGCGTTGAAGAAGAAGCTGAGGCGCGGGGCGAACTCGTCGGTGGTCAGGCCCCGCTGGGCGGCCGCTTCCACGTACGCGAACCCGTTGGCCAGCGTGAACGCCAGCTCTTGTGCGGCTGTCGAGCCTGCTTCGCGAATGTGATAGCCGCTGATCGACACAGAGTTCCATCGAGGCATCTCTTCGGTGGCGAATTCGATGGTGTCGGCAACGAGTCGCATGGACGGGCGTGGCGGATACACCCATTCCTTCTGGGCTTGATACTCCTTGAGAATGTCGTTCTGCAGCGTCCCGCCGAGATTGCGGCGGTGCGCGCCGTGTTCTTCGGCGTTGGCCACGAACATCGCCCAGATGGCGGCGGCCGGTGCGTTGATGGTCATCGACGTGGTGGTCGCCTCGAGGTCGATGCCGTCGTAGAGGGTCGCCATGTCTTCGATGGTGTCGACGGCCACGCCGCAGCGGCCCACCTCGCCCAGCGACATCACGTCGTCGGAGTCGAGGCCCATGAGGGTGGGCATGTCGAATGCCGTGGACAGTCCGCCCCCGCCTGCGGCCAGGATTTCGTGGAATCGCTTGTTGGTGTCTTCGGGAGTGCCGAAGCCTGCGAACATGCGCATCGTCCAGAGCCGGCCGCGGTAGCCGCTGGCATGTACGCCGCGCGTGTAGGGGAACTGCCCAGGCCAGCCGACCTCTGAATCGGGTTCGTCGTCAGCAGGCCCGTAGAGCGGCTCGAGTTCGATGCCGCTCATCGTCTCGAAGTCGGCGTCGCGCGCCTGCGTGGCCTCGAACTCCGTTTGCCAGCGCTCGCGTGTCACCGGGTGCCTCCTGGGATGTGCGGCCTCGCCGCCCCTGAGACGAGCTCAAGAACGACGTCACGTACAGCGTTCGCAGTGTACGCAGACGGGTCCGAACCGGTCCGGCCTCACACAGCGAACGGATCGACAGGTCCTTGGCCACCGCCGAGCTGGCGAGTCGCTGAAGCTGCGATAGCGCGTGTTGTCAGGGTGTGCGCGCGATCGATTGCCGAGTCGAGGTCAGTGCCCTTCGCCAGCTCAGCGCAGATTACGGCCGAGAAGATGTCGCCCGACCCACGGACATTGCGGGTCTCGATGCGCGGGGCGGACAGCAGCCGGACGCTGCCGTTGAGGACCACAACGTCGGTGACGGTGGCCCCATCTCGGAGACGGCCGCCGGTGACGATGACGGCCTCGGGACCCGCAGCCGCGAGTTCGTGGGCCGCTTCGATCCACGCCTCGGGCTCGCCGGGAAGATCTCTTCCCACCAACCGCCCCGCCTCGAGATGGTTGGGTGTCACAACGCGCGCGCACGGCAGGAGCCGAGTTGCCACCGATCGTTCAGCATCGAGGGTGAGCATCGGCTCGCCGGCCCCATTGACGAGCACCGGATCCACCACCAATTGGGGTAGACGGCGGGCAGCGATTGATGCCACAAGCGCGATCGTCTCGGCAGTGAGCAAGAGGCCCGTCTTGGACGCCGCTATCGGCATGTCGTCGAGCACTGCGTGGATCTGCGCCGCCACCAACTCGGCGTCGACGGGCTGTGCCGCTCGAAACTCTGTGGTGTTCTGTGCCGAGACCAGCGTCAAGGCGAACGCTCCGTGCACGCCCGAGGCCGCGAACGCCCGCAGATCGGCCGCGAGGCCCGCACCGCCGGAGGAATCTGCACCCGCGATGGTCAGTGCTGCGGGCGACCACGTGCGCGGTCCGGGTGGACTGTGGCTCTCATTCTCGATTCCACCGGCCATGACCCAAGTACAACAGTTCGGAGCGCCGCGCGGCAGTCAGGAGGCGAGGGTGGTTAGCGTCGGCAGGCGATGGTGCCCGAACCCGACCTCGAACGCTTCACCCTGCCGATCCCCTTCGCCACCGGCGCCGACGGGGAGCGGCTCGCTCGCGCGTGGGAGGAAGTAGACCGGACCGGCGACATCACCCCGGTCCTAGAGCACTCTGCCCGCAGGGGCCGAGGCTCGGTTAACGGCACCGTCGGGATCATCGCAAACCCGGTTTCGGGGCGCGATGTTCGCCGCGTGGCGGCGCGCGGGGCCGTGTCGACGACCGAGGACAAGCGCAACCGGATCGCCCGGGCGGTGATCGGCGCAGTGACGGCCGGGGCCACGCGCATCGTGGCCATGGCCGAGCCGTTTGGGATCGCCACAGGAGCGCTCACTGACTTGCGCATCAACGCCGAGATCGAGATCGTCGACGTCGGGGCGACAGTGTCGCCGGCCGACACGGTGCGCGCCGTCGAGGCCATGCGAGCCCGCGATGTCGAGGTGCTGGTGACACTGGGCGGCGACGGGACGAACCGGACCGTCTCGGCGGTGTGGCCCGAGGCGACGCTCGTTCCGATGTCCACAGGTACCAACAATGTGTTCCCCAGCCTCACCGAGCCGACGGTCGCTGGGGCCGCCGCGGGGCTCGTCGCGAGCGGTGTCGTGGATGCCGCCGACTGTGCTCCCCGCTCAAAGCTCATTGCCATCGAACTCTCGGGAAGCTCGACGGACATCGCGCTCATTGACGCTGTGACGCTGGCCGACGACTTCGTCGGCAACCGGATGCCCGCCGACGGAGCGCTGATACGGCAGGTGCTGGTGTCGCGTGCCCACCCTGCGAGCATCGGCCTCAGTTCGCTGGCAGGGCTGTTGCGGCCGTGTTCATTCGAAGAAGACGCCGGGGTGCTGGTGGAGTGCGGTCCCGGAGGACAGCCGATGCGGGTGGCGCTGGCTCCAGGGCTGTACCGCACGGTTTCTGTGCTCGACCATCGTGAGGTCCCCCTGGGAGTTCCGGTGGAGCTTCGGGGTCCGACCGTCCTGTCGCTCGACGGCGATCGGGAGCACACGATCGACGCCGATGACGTTGCATCTGCGGAGGTGCGGCGCTGCGGACCCCGGGTCGTGGACGTGGAACGCGCACTGGAACTGGGTGCAGCCGCCGGGGTCTTCACAACGACGCAAGCGCCGACCGGCAACCGGGCGCTCAACGAACGACCCACAGTCCATTACCACCACGCCGACGGCACCCCGATACGGGACTGCTGCTGAGCGGAGGCACTCGGGTCGACGGCGGACGGCTGATCGCCCGATGAATTCCTGACTAATCAGGTCGGATTTGTCGCCTAAGACAGCTAACCTGTGCCCAACGGTTCGTGCCGTCGGAGGCACGCCTTTTTGCCGGAGGAAAACATGGCACTACGCCTCAATGACACTGCTCCTGATTTCACCGCCAGCACCACCGACGGGGAGATCAAATTCCACGACTGGATCGGCGATGGATGGGCACTGCTCTTTTCCCATCCGAAGGACTTCACCCCGGTGTGCACAACCGAGTTGGGCGCCGTCGCCGGCCTGAACGACGACTTCGCCGCACGCAACTGCAAGATCATCGGCATCAGCGTCGACGGTGTGAGCGATCACCAGGGTTGGAAGGCAGACATCGCATCGGCCACTGGCCACGAGGTCAACTACCCGCTGATCGGCGATCCCGAGCTCAATGTGGTGAAGCTCTATGACATGCTTCCCGCCGATTCCGGCGATACCTCACAGGGCCGCACGGCTGCCGACAACGCCACTGCTCGCACGGTGTTCATCATCGGCCCGGACCGCAAGATCAAGGCGTCGCTCACCTACCCGATGACGACCGGTCGCAACTTCGCTGAGATCCTGCGTCTGCTGGATTCGTGCCAGCTCACTGCTGCCGAGCAGGTCGCAACGCCTGCCAACTGGCAGCAGGGCGAGAACGTGATCATCGTTCCCGCTGTGTCCAACGAAGCCGCCGCCGAGAAGTACCCCGACGGCTGGGAGGCACCGCTTCCGTACCTGCGCCTGGTGCCGCAGCCAGGCACCTGACCTGGGGGACGCTCCTTCTTTGCGCAGATTTGCCGTCTGAGGCGGCATTTCTGCACAAAGAAGCGAGGCCGCCCCGCTCGGTCAGCAGACTCGCTGCCGGCTCGCTTGATCCGTGAGGTCTCGCCTCTAGTTCAGACCTGTCTCGGCGGCGACTTCGGCCTCGAAGGCTGGAGCGCCGTCCAAGCTCCGCATCGATGCGGGCAATTCGGCGCGGACTCGCTGGTGGAAGGGCCGGTCTTGGTTGAGCGAGTACGGGTAGACGGCACGTCCGTCGCGCACGAGCGGCACATGCAGCGGCCGGCTGTCGGGCGGTCCTGGGCGATCACGCTCGACGAGCACCTCAGCCGTCGCGATGCCGTCCTGCAATACCCGATACGGCCTCACCACCCCGCCGCGGGTGGCCTTGCCCTCTGATTCCTTGTGCACCGGCACGACCGGTTCGAACGTGCCCGAGTGCCGAGCAATGGCGACCGCCTTGTACACCATGCCGGCGGTGGCGTGTCCGGAACCCACTACGAGCTGGGTGCCTACGCCGTAGCCGTCAACCGGCAGATCCGCCAGGTCGGCGATGCGGTACTCGTCGAGGTCACCCGAGACCACGATGCGGGTCGCTTCGGCACCTGCGTCGTCAAGCCAGTGCCGGACTCGCGGCACCTCCACGGTCAGGTCGCCCGAGTCGATGCGCACCGCGCCGGGCACCCCGCCGAGTCGTTTTGCCGCAGCCAGACCGCGTTCGAGGCCTGTGCGCAGGTCATAGGTGTCGATGAGCAGCGTTGTCTCGAGTCCGTGAGCGCGCATCTGCGCATCGAATGCGGCTTCCTCGTCGTGGTGCGCAAGAGTGAAAGCGTGCGCCGCCGTGCCAGCGGTCGGGATCCCGTACTGCGCGCCGGCCAACAGGTTGGAGGTGGCGTCGAAGCCGACCAGCCACGAGGCGCGTGCAGCCGCCACCGCCGCCAGCTCGTGCGTGCGTCGGCCACCCATCTCGATGAGGTGACGTCCGACCGCGGCATCGTGCATCCGGGCCGCCGCCGAGGCCACAGCGCAGTCGTGATTCAGCACCGACAGCACCAGCGTCTCCACCAACAGCGCGGCACCGAACGAGGCGTCCACCCTCAGCACCGGGCTGCCGGGCACGTAGAAGTCGCCCTCGCGGTAGCTCCAGGCGTCGCCGTCGAAGCGAAACGTCGCCAGGTGGTCGAGCAGGCCGTCGCTGAAGCGTCCCAGGCCCGCCAGGTAGTCCAGATCGTCAGGCTCGAATCGGTAGTCGGCCAGCAGCTTGGCCAGGCGCCCCGGGCCTGCCACGACGCCGTAGCCACGGCCGGGGGGCAGTCGCCGGGCGAATACTTCGAAGCACGCGCGTCGTGACGCGACCCCCGACTGCAATGCCGCGTCGAGCATGGTCAGCTCGTACAGGTCGGTCATCATCGCGGTGCCCATTCGGTAAGTCTGCCTTCTCGAGCCCCGGCCGCACTCGCTGCCAGTGCGCGGCCGGCTGCGAGGTGCGAGAGCAGGCGGGGTAGCGTCGCGGTGATGGTCGCTGTCGGGCTGGCGCGCCTCGTGGCCTCGTCGCACTTGGCCTACATCGTGTTCTTGCTGGTCGGCGGGTTGGGGGCCAGGCGCTGGCCAAAGCTGATGAAGTGGCACCTGGGGGCAATCGGCGCAGCGAGCGTGGTCAATATCACCGGCTCGGAGTGCCCATTGACCGCGTGGGAGAAATGGTTCCTGCGCCGAGCCGGGAGGGAGCCGTACGAGACTGGCTTCATCTCGCACTATCTCGTGGAGCCGGTGTACCCGTCTGGCATCGACGGCCGTGTCAACTTCGTGATGCTGCTGGCTCTGACGGTCCCGAATGCGTTGAGCTACTGGCGTCTGTCACGCTCGCGAGCGCCGAAGGCACCGAGCCCCTCCCGCTAGTCCGACCCTCAGGTCAGTGCGTCGGCGGGCGCTAGGCTTTCGCCCGGTTGTCGTGAGCGAAGCCGGTGAGATCCCGGCACTGTCCCGCAACGGTGATGCCCCTCCGGGGGACGAGTCCGATCGCCTCTCGACCGCCATCTCGCGAACCGATTCCTCGAGGAAGGAGCGGCTCGTGCGGTGGGTGCTCCCGCTGCTCGGCGCCGAACTCGAGCAGAAGGGAGAACACCTTGAACCGCCCTGTGACCACACGAGCCTCGCTGCCGCGAAGGCTGTTGTGGGCAGTGCTCGCCCTCGCGACCGTTGCGGCCGCGTGCACCGGCAGCGACATGGACTCTGTCGAGGACGACGAATTCCAGCGAATCGTCTCGATCTCGCCCGCGGGCACCGAGATCTTGTTCGCCATCGGCGCCGGCGACCGCGTCGTGGCCGTCGACCAGTTCTCGTACTACCCGCCCGAAGCTCCCGTCACCGACCTGGATGGCTGGAACCCCAATATCGAGGCCATTGCCGCATACGAGCCTGATCTCGTGGTGCTGCAGACCGATGGCGATCTCATCTCCGGCCTCGAAGCGCTGGGCATCGCCGTGCTCGCGCATGACGCGCCGTTCGTATTCGACGACGTGTACGCCCAGATTGCCGAGTTCGGCGAAGTCACCGGTCAGGTCGACGAGGCGGCTCAGCTCACCGCCGACATGGGGGCTCAGATTGCGGACTTGATTGCAGCTGCGCCTGACGCATCGGGTCTGAGCTACTACCTCGAGCTCGACCACACCCTCTACACCGTCACGAGCGGCACGTTCATCGGCCAGGTCTATGGATTGTTCGGGCTTGAGAACGTCGCCGATCGGGCAGACGCCGACGGCACCTCCTACGGCTACCCACAGCTCAGCGACGAGTATCTGGTGGATGCCAACCCCGACGTGATCTTCCTGGCCGACACGCTCTGCTGCGACCAGAACGCTGCGACTGTCGCTGCACGCCCCGGCTGGGACGAACTCACGGCCGTGCAGGCGGGCAGGGTTGTGGAACTCAGCGACGACATCGTCTCGAGGTGGGGTCCCCGCCTGGTGGACTTCATCGCCACCATCTCCGACGTGCTCCGAGATATCGGCGCGGCGAGCTGATTGGCACTGGACATGGCCGGCTCACCCATGTCGCTCACCCCTGAGGTGACCGAGGCAACGCTTCGGCCGTCGGGTCTGCGACCTGCAGCGCTCATCGCGGGGCTTGCGGCGGTTGCGATTGCCGTGACCGCGGGACTGACGATTGGCCCCGCCGGTATCCCTGTTCACCGGGCGGTACTGGAGCTGTTCGACACGCTGCCCGGTCTCACGTTCGACTCTGGGCTGAGCTCGGCACACGCAGCGATCGTGCGGGAGATTCGCCTTCCCCGTGTTGTGCTCGGCCTGCTCGTAGGCGCCACGCTGTCGATGAGCGGCGCGACCTACCAGGCCGCTTTCCGCAATCCGCTCGCTGACCCGTACCTGCTGGGCATCGCTGCAGGCGCTGGCCTCGGCGCGACCATTGCCATCACCAACAGTCTCGGCGACGGCGCTGGCGCCCTGGACCCAGTGCCGCTTGCCGCCTTCGCCGGAGGGCTCATTGCGGTGGCGGTGTCCTACGTCGCAGGACATCTCGGCGGTCGCTCGACGGCGTCGCTGATCCTGGCCGGTATCGCCGTGGCCAGCTTCCTGACGGCATGCCAGACCTACGTCTTGCAGGCCAACAGCGATGCGTTTCGCAAGATCTTCGCTTGGATCCTGGGCCGTATCGCGACTTCAGGATGGTCGGAACCGGCACTGATGCTCCCGTACTTCGTGCTCACCACAGCGGTCGTGCTCCGTTACCGCCGGGCGCTCGACGTGCTCGCGGTCGGCGACGAGGAGGCCGCCGCACTCGGCATCGAGCCCCGAAAGGTGCGCTTGATCGTGGTGCTCGCGGCCTCACTGGGCGCAGCTGCGGCTGTGTCGGTCAGCGGCTTGATCGGATTCGTCGGCATCATCGTGCCCCACACGGTGCGGCTCGCGTTCGGGGCCAGCAACCGCGTCGTACTGCCGCTCTCGGTGCTGTTCGGAGGGGCGTTCATGGTGCTCGCCGACCTGGGGGCACGCACGGTGCTGTCGCCGTCGGAATTGCCGATCGGGGTCGTCACTGCCTTCCTGGGAGCGCCGTTCTTCGTGCTTGTCTTGCGCACGACGCGTCGGGAGGTTTGGTGATGGACGCCGCTGCTCCGCCGGCCACGGCCCCCGCCGCTGCGGCCCCCGTCCAGGGTGCCGTACCCACTGCTGCGTCTGGCCACGCCGTCAGGATCCAGGCGCTGGAAGTCAACCTCGGTGGTGCACAGGTGCTCGACGGTGTCGATCTGACCGTCACTGCAGGCGAATGGGTGAACATCATCGGGCCCAATGGCGCTGGCAAGACCACGATGCTTCGAGCGGTGTTGGGCCTGGTGCCGTTCCGGGGGACGATCCAGATCAACGGATTTCGAGAACGTCGCCGCGCCGCGCGTGCTCGCCATGTGGCTTACGTTCCCCAGACACCGGTGATCCCTCCGGGAATGCTTGTCGCCGACTACGTACAGCTCGGACGCACACCACACCGAGGCGTGTTCTCCGCAGAGACCGCCGGTGACCGCCGGATCGTTGCCGAGGTCCTGGAACGGCTCGATCTTGGCGGCTTCGGCGAGCGCACTGTCCAGTCGCTCTCGGGAGGCGAACGCCAGCGGGCCGTGCTTGCGAGGGCGCTCGCCCAGCAGACCGGCGTTCTGCTGCTGGACGAACCGACCACAGCGTTGGACCTCGGACATCAGCAGGATGTGCTCGAACTCGTCGAGGCGTTGCGGTGCGAGCACGGGCTGACCGTCATTGCAACGCTGCACGACCTCACGCTCGCAGCCCGATACGGCGACCGGGTCGCGATCCTCTCGGACGGCCGGATCGCGCAGTGCGGATCACCGGCCGAGGTGCTTACCGTTGCGAACATCTCCGAGCACTTCCATGCGAAGGTTCGCATCCTCGACGACCCTGACGGCCCCGTGATCGTCCCGAACGCGACCAACTCGAGCCCGAACTCGACGATCGAGGGGGCACCCACCAATGGAGACACCCGATGACCGATTCCCCGACATCCGCCGACACGCCGCCCACCGAGGACCCCCGCCCCGATGGCCTGCGCACCGCTCGCAGTCTCGTTGTGGTGAACACCGGCGACGGCAAGGGCAAGTCCTCAGCCGCATTCGGCACAGCGATGAGAGCTCGGGCCCGTGGCTGGCCAGTCGCGGTGGTGCAGTTCCTCAAGTCCGATGACTGGGTGACCGGAGAGCAGATGATGGCCGAACCGCTCGGCATCGACTTCTGGTCGCTGGGCGAGGGATTCACCTGGGACAGCGACGACCTCACCCGCGATGAGGCTGAGGCTCGCGAGGCGTGGCGGTACGGCAAGACGCTCGTGGCCGCAGGCGATCACCGGCTGGTCGTCTTCGACGAGATCACCTACCCGCTCAACTGGGGCTGGATCGACGCAGCCGACGTGGAGGCCACGTTCCGGAGCCGGCCCACCCACGTGTCCTTGGTGCTGACGGGGCGCGACGCGCCCGCCTGGATGATCGAGTTGGCCGACACGGTGACCGAGATGCGCAAGACCAAGCACGCCTACGACGCGGGGATCCGGGCCAAGAAGGGCATCGACTACTGAACTACGAGTGGTGCCCGCTGCGGCATCTGTACCCATCGTCTCCGGCTCTTGGAGGCTGCGCGGATAGGTGACATCTCGGAAAGCTGCGGCCACGCGTTCTTTGTGCAAATTTGCCGTCTGTGGCGGCATTTCTGCACAAAGTCCGATGCCAAGCAATTCTCTGCTCAAAATTGCCGCCTGCAGCGGCATTTCTGCGCAAAATCCAGGCCGTCGGGGCTGCCGGGCATCTGTGCCCAACCTCTCGGGCTCTTAGCATCTGACGCCATGCGGGGACAGACCCGAGCGTGAGCGGACTCAAGGTTTCCGGGCGCGCAGACATTGCGCCGTTCTTCGTCATGGAGATGATGCGCGCCGCCGCGCAGCGAGAAGCTGCGGGTGGCGAGGTCGTGCACATGGAGGTCGGACAGCCGTCCACGCCCGCGCCCGCGGGTGCGCGTGCGGCCGCAAAGGCCGCAATCGACAACGACGTGCTGGGTTACACCGCCGCGGTCGGGATCGAGCCCTTGCGTGCCCGGCTGGTCCAGCACTACGCCGATTGGTACGGCTACGACGCCGTCCCTGGCCGCATCGTCATCACCCAGGGCGCGAGCGGTGCGTTCACGCTCGCGTTCCTCTCGTGTTTCGAGGCGGGCGACTGCGTGGCAGTGACAGCTCCGGGTTATCCGTGCTACCGCAACACGCTCGAAGCGCTGGACATCGACGTCGTCGAGATCGCAGTCACACCCGAGACGGGATTCCGGCTCACCGCCGAGATGGTTGAAGGTGCCGGCCCGCTCGACGGGCTGGTGGTGGCCAGCCCCGCCAATCCGACCGGCACCATGCTCATCGCCGACGAGCTGGGACGGCTCGCTCGTTGGTGCCACAGCGCTGGCGTGCGACTCATCTCCGATGAGATCTACCACGGCATTTCTTACGGCAGCGAAGCAGCCACTGCGGCGGCGTACAGCCCCAGCGCTGTCGTGGTGAACAGCTTCTCCAAGTACTTCTCGATGACCGGCTGGCGCCTCGGCTGGCTGCTGCTGCCAGCCGAACTGGCTGCGCCCGTCGAGCGCCTCGCCCAGAACGCCACCATCGCCGCTGCCACGGTCTCTCAACACGCAGCGTTGGGGGCCTTCGACAGCATCGGTGAGCTCGAAGCCAACGTGGCCCGCTACGCCGCAAACCGACAGATCCTGCTCGACGGTCTGCCGGGCGCCGGGATTGATCGCATCGCTCCGCCCGACGGGGCGTTCTACATCTACGCCAATGTCGATCACCTCACCGATGACAGCGCCGAGCTTGCTGCGGTTTGGCTTGGGGAACTGGGTATCGCCACCACGCCCGGCATTGACTTCGATCCCGCCGAAGGCCACCGCTACATTCGCTTCTCGTTTGCCGGCAGCAATGACGACATGGAACAGACCGTCGAGCGGCTCACCGCCTGGGCCACACAACGAAGCTGAGCCATCGGGCGCAGCGCGAGACCCACCGCGGCCTCTCGGTGAACTTCGGAGGCACGTGGATGCTGCCTCGGCTCATCGGCCTGCACCGCGCCAAAGAGCTGGCCTTCTTCGCAGACGTCATCGACGCCAAGCAGGCGGAGGACTTCGGCATCGTCAACAAGGTGCTGCCCCACGGCGAGCTCGACGCCTTCGTCGACGACTGGGCCGACCGCCTTGCCGCCGGTCCCCCTATTGCGGTCGCGATGACCAAGCGTCTGCTCACCCTCAACGCCAACGCCGACTTCGCCACTGCGCTCGAGGGCGAGGGCATGGCGCAGTCGCTCAACTTCACCACCGAGGACACCAAAGAAGCCGTCAAGGCATTCCTCGAGAAACGGCCCCCGACGTTCACTAGTCGGTAGCAGCGGTTCCGCCGAGCGGTCGCCGCTGGTTCTCACCCGGAGGCTGCCATTCCCACTCGTGGGTGTCGAATCGGCTCGGCGGCCACGACCCGGCCGCGGTGGCGCCTCGCCTCTGTGCCATCTGGGCCGCCTGGGCCGCCTGGGCCCAACCAGACCGGGCGCGTCGTTCGCGCTCTTCGGTGTCGCTCATGCGAGCGACGCGCGGGACTCCGCCCAGGTCTTGCCGGACTCCACGTCAACGTCGTGAGGGAGGCCCAGTACTCGCTCGGCGATGATGTTTCGCTGCACCTCCGAGGTGCCGCCGCCGATCGTCAGCGCCGGGCTGAAGAGGTAGCCGCCGTGCCAGCCGTTCCAGCCTTCCACGACGGCTTGAGACTTCGGGAACTCCGGCGACGTGCCGAGCGGGCCCGTGTGTGTCAGCAGCCCATGGGCCCCGGCAAGATCCTTTGCCAGCGTCATCACGTGTTGACCGTGATCGTCGGCAAGCGCCTTGCGCACGCTGGCCTCGGGTCCCGGCTGGCGGCCGTGCAGGCGCGCGCTCAGTGTCCGCAGCCGGATGAGACGCAGCACCTCCCCCTCGATGTGCAACTGCGCTGCGCGGTCACGCAGGACCGGGTCGGTGAGGCCACCAGCGGAACGGACGATGTCGAGCAGGTCGGCAGCACTGGGACCGCTGCCCCACAACGCGCCCTCGCCCGAGAGCGACACCCGTTCATTGCCCAGCGTAATCTTCGCTAGGCGCCACCCGTCGTTCTCATCCCCGATGCGGTTCTCGACCGGCAACTCCATGTCGGTGAAGAACGTCTGGTTGAACGAGTACGCCGTCGTCATGTCGATGATCGGGCGCAGCTCGAGACCCAGCGCGTCCATCGGGCAGATGAAATACGACACGCCTCGGTGCTTGGGCACGTCCGGATCGGTGCGGGCAATGAGGATGCCGAACTTGCTGCGGTGCGCTCCTGACGACCAGATCTTCGAGCCGTTCACGATGTAGCGATCGCCGTCACGCACAGCCCGCGTGGCCAGGTTGGCGAGATCCGAGCCGCTGTCTGGCTCGGAGAACAGCTGGCACCACACCTCCTCGCCGGTCAAGATCGGCCACAGGTAGCGCTCCTTTTGCGCATCCGTTCCGCCGTACAGAATCGTCGGGCCGGCCCAGCCCAGACCGATGCCGCCAGCCAGCCGGCGGACACCAGCGCCGGCCAGTTCCTCGTCGATCAGCAGCTGGGTGATTGGGTCGGCTTCGAGGCCGTAGGGCTTGGGCCAGTGCGGTGCCACGTAGCCGGCGTGCGCCAGTGCCTCCTGGCTGGGCGCACCGTCGTGGTCGTCGAGCCAGTCGCGCACCGCAACACGGCGAGGATCAACATCATCCGGCCAGTCGAAATCCATGAGCGGACCCTAGTAGTGGCTCGTCAGACGCGAACAGGCCCCGGCATCGCTACCGGGGCCTGTGCTTACCCGAAGATCGTTGTCGCGCCTCCGCTGCTTGGCGGGGCTGCAGCCGCGCGAGGACCAGCACGCGGATCTTGTGGGGTTCGGTGGTCCGGGTTGGAGTCGCCACCTGATGGAGGCGTCCCCTTCTCGGAAGCGGGTCGCCTCAGCGCCCGGCCACCTCCAGAGTCCTGTTGCGTTTCGCCATTGTGTGGACCACCCCCTTTCTCTGGTGCGCCCAGATTGCCACAGTCGCGCACCCCCTAGGAGGCGATGGCGGCCCTGATGGCTGAAGCCACCGCCCGCGCGCCGAGCATTGCGATCAGGTCGGCTCTGGTCTCGACCTGGCCAGTCGCCAGCAGGAAGAGGGCATCGCCGTCGAAATTGGTGTGCGGCGGCTCGATGGCCCGGGCGATGCCAGTGTGCGCCAAGTCGACCGCTCGGCACGCCTCGGGCTTGGTGAGCCGGGCATTGGTGACCAGGCAGCCGATGGTGGTATTGGATTGCTCGAGCTGCTCGGGCTCTTCGGAGCCGCGACCGGTGAAGCCCGGAATCGCTTCGATGGCGGCATCCGGGTACCGCTCCGCTGACGACGGTGCCGTGCAACCAGCCAGCACGGAGCCATCGTGGTCGATGACATCTCCCAGGGCATTCACAGCCATCACCGCACCGACGATCACGTCGCCGGAGCGTTCGACTGCGGCACCCAGCCCTCCGGGCACGGAATGGTCCCGCCCTGCCGTCTTGCCGATCGTGCAGCCTCGCCCCACACCGATCCGGCCCGTGGCGGGCTCGTCGACGGAGGCAGCCTCGCAGGCAGCCCATCCCGCTTCCGCGGTGGGTCGTGTGCTCTGGGGTGAGGCGATGTCGTACACCACAGCAGCGCCCACGACCGGAACGATGTTGTCTCGGATGTTCAGGCCGCGGCCCTGCTCGGCGCACCACCTCACGACGCCGTCGGCAGCGGCAAGGCCGAACACGCTGTTGCCGCACAGCACGATGCCGTGGCATTCGGTGCCCGCGCCGGTTGGTCCCAGCGCCGCTGCCTCACGAGTGCCCGGCGCGCCGCCGCGCACTGCAATCGCGCCCAAGGTTCCCGCCGGCGGCAACACCACCGTCACGCCAGTGCCGGCGTCATCGTCCGTCCAGGAGCCCACCAGCACCGACGGCAGCCCCAACGCCATAGCCGCGCACCCTACGCGCTGCGTTGCCCACCCGCCGGGTCGCCGGCGGGGGCTTTGCAGCGGTGAGACTGGGTGCTACTCGTCGGCCTGGGCGCCGTTCGAGCCGCCTGCCGACGTGCTGCTCTCGCGGAACATCTCGCCCATGGCTGCCACGGCGCCGAGCACGCCGCTGGTATCGAGCGGCAGAAAGATCTTGGTGGCCTGACCGTTCGCAACGCCTTGCAGTGCTTCCAGGTACTTGATGGCGATCAGGTCATCGGTCGGATCGCCATTGTGAATAGCCAAGAACACGCGCTCGATGGCTTGCCCCTCACCCTCAGCCACGGTGAGCTTCTGGTACTTGTCAGCGTCCGCCACCCGCTTGATGGCCTCAGCCTCGCCCTCGGCACGCAGGATCTGGGATTGCTTGACGCCCTCGGCCTGCAGGATCGCAGAGCGCTTCTCGCCCTCAGCCTCAGTGACAACAGCACGGCGGTCACGTTCCGCCTTCATCTGGCGGTGCATCGCTTGGGTGACGTCAGGGGGCGGCTCAATCCGCTGGATCTCGACGCGCACCACCCGGGTGCCCCACTTGTCGGTGGCGTCGTCGAGGATCTGGCGCAGCTTGGAGTTGATGACCTCGCGCGACACCAGCGCATCGTCGAGTTGCAGGTCACCAATCACGTTGCGGAGATTGGTCTGCGCCAGCTTCGTCACGGCGACGATGAAGCTGCCCACCGCGTACTTCAGCTTCACCGGGTCGGTCGGCTCGTAGTAGATGACAGCGTCGACGGTCACCGCCACGTTGTCCTTGGTGATGACCTCCTGGGGCGGCACGTCCACCACTTGCTCGCGCATATCCACCTTGAGCATGCGCTGGATGAAGGGGATCACGAAGCGCAGACCGGGATCGACCGTTGTGCGGTACTTGCCAAGATTCTCGATGAGACCCTGTTCGAATGGCCGCACGATGCGCAGGCCCTTCGCAGCAATGACGAATATCGCCAGTGCGACAATTGCCAGGAGGATCACTCCTGCGTCGATGTTGTCCATCACTCGCTCCTTGGAGACGGGGTGTCGTCGTCTTGTGTACCTTCGGCGGCGTCTGCATCACTCACGTCGCCTTCCGAAGCTGGCTCGGCAACCGAAGCCGGCTCCGGGGCCGCACCGTGCGGCACATAGCCGGGCGGCGGTGACTCGGCGAATTCGACCAGGAGCTTGGTGCCTCGAACCGCGGCGACTCGCACCAGGGATCCCTCTTTCACCGGACCGGTATCGGTGACCGCTCGCCATTCGTCGGACTCGACTCGGACGCGGCCCGTGTTCTCGACGATGTCGATGTCTTCGATGACCCGAGCCTCCATGCCGACATAGCGGTACGCGCCGACCGGAAGATCGTCAGGGCTGTCCTGGTGGCCCATGAATCGTCGCAGCACCAGCATCGCCACACCGGTGCCACCGAAGAAGAGCACCCACTGAACAGCACCGGGAAGATCGAGCCACGCTGCGGCTGCAGCCAGCATGCCGCCGAACGCGAACGGCAGCAGAAAGAAGCCGGCAGTGAAAATCTCGCCGATGCCCATGACCATCGCCACCGCGACCCAGACCCATCGCCACAGTTCGTTGTCCATGCTGACCCCCGATCACACGATGGGCGTGTCGCCAGTATGCACCTGAAACGCAGCCCTACATGGCGCGTCAGCGGCGCTGGCAGCTGGGGCACCAGGTGCTGGAGCGCTGGTCCAGCACCCTGCGGCGCATTTCGGTGCCGCAGCGCACGCACGGTTCGCCTGCCCGGCCGTAGCAGACGAAGTACTTCTGATTGTCGCCAGCGCCTTCGAGGCTGTAGTAATCGCGCAGCGTGCTGCCGCCCCGTTCGATGCTGGCAACGAGCACGTCCCGCAGTGCCGCCAGCAGCCCTTCTGCTCGCAGCTTCGAAATCGTGCGCGCTGAGGGGTTGATACGGGCCAGAAACAGCGCTTCGTCGGCGTAGATGTTGCCGATGCCGGCGACCAGCCGCTGATTCAGCAGCTGCGTCTTGATGCGCTGGCTGGATCGCCGGCTGGCCCGCCAGAACGACACAGCATCGAAGCGGGGATCGAGCGGTTCGGGACCCATCGCCGCAAGCGTGGGCAGATCGCGGTAGTCACCACGATCGCAGACCGCTATCCGGCCGAATCGCCGGACGTCGTGCAGGCACAGCACCTCGCCGTTGTCGAGGCGCCACCACGCACGGACGTAGGGATCGCTTCGACCGATGGAGTATCGCTCCGCGAGCTCACTGGCTGGCGTGACGTCGCCGATGGCATCGCCCATCACGTCGGCTGCAGGCCCATCGCGGGGGCGTACCGCCAAGGTCTGAGGGGAACTGTCGTGTGGGGCACCCGCAGCGTCGGCGCCACTGGCGAAACAGAGCCGGCCCGTCATGCCGAGATGCACCACCAGGTCGCGCCCGCAGTCCAGCTCTGCGATCAGGTACTTGCCGCGCCGTCGCAGCGCCTCCACCTCGCTGCCGACCGCCTCGGGACCGGAGACGAACTTGGGCGATGGGTGTGCCCAGGCCTCGGCGATCTGACGCCCGAGCAGCGGCCGTTCCAGCTGTCGCCGGACGACCTCGACCTCCGGCAGCTCAGGCATAGGTCTGGAGGCTCAGCGTTCCGGTACTGCTGGGGGCCGGAGATCTGTCAATGTCGGCTCACCGGAACTTGGGCGGGCGCTTCTCGAGGAACGCGGCGACAGCCTCGCGGTGATCGTCAGACGCGCGGGCCACGTTGAGCGCCTCCAGCTCCCGCCGCTGTACCGCGCGCAGATCGGTGTCGGATCCGTTGTCGGAGAGCAGCTGCTTCGTCAGCTGCAGCATGGTGGGCGGATTCTCCGCGTAGCTGCGCGCACGCACAAGCGCTGCGTCGAGCACATCTCCGTCGGTGACTTCGTCGACAAGGCCCATCTCGGCAGCCTCAGCCCCGCTGATAATCCGGCCGGACAACGCGAGGTCTGACGCCGCGCCCCAGCCGCAGCACTGAATGAGGATGTGCGACGACGCCAGCTCAGGGGTGACGCCCATCTTCACGAACCGGCACGACAGCTTTGCCTCGCTGTGAGCAACCAGGAAATCCATCGACAGGACCATGGTGAGGCCGATGCCAATCGAGGCGCCGTTGATGGCCGCCACCATGGGCTTGGATGCGCGCACCAGCTCGACCCAGTCGTCCGCAGCGGCATCGCCATCGGCAGCTGCTTCGCCGACGCTGCTGCCGGCTGCGTCGGCAGTATCGATCCGGGCGGCAAAGACCTCGGCGATGTCGGCGCCTGCGCAGAATCCGCGACCTGCGCCCGTGATGACGAACGCCCCGATGGCGGGATCATCATTGCCCGCTCGGACGGCGTGAGTCATCTCCGCGTGCATGCGCGGCGTCCAGGCGTTCAGCTTCTCGGGCCGATTCAGCGTCAGCACCCGCACGTCGTCGCGGTCGGTGACGGTGATCTGCTCGTAGTTCATCGCGATACTCCCCGGTTCGCACGGTCGGCCTACAGCATGGCCCGAACGAACTGGGCGTTGCTCAAGCAGCCAGCCGTCACGCTGCGGCCTGGCTCAAGCAGCCAGCCGTCACACTGCGGCCTGGCTCAAGCAGCCAGCCGTCACACTGCGGCCTGGCTCAAGCAGCCAGCCGTCACACTGCGGCCTGGCTCAAGCAGCCAGCCCGTGCCTCCGTTGGTGCTCGAGTTGGCCTTCGGGGCAGTCGTCGCGGTAGGGGCACCAACTGCACAGCGGGCCCGGCGTGGGTTCGAAGCGGCTGGTGGCTGTAGCCTCGGCGATCCGATCCCAGGTGCTGCTGTGCTCGTTGACCGCCGCTGAGACTGCATCCGGATCGAATGGACGAGCGATCTCGGTGGGCTTCCGGTCATCGCGGCCCGAGCCTGTCTCACCCAGGTAGAGAAGCCGCACCTCACTGACGTCGTCGCCAACTGTCTCAAGCGCAGCTGCATACAGCCAGACCTGCGACAGCCGGCTGTCGACGAAGCGCTGCCCGGGCGGACGGCCCGTCTTGTAGTCGGTGACGCGCACCCCATCGGGCACCCGGTCAACGAGATCCACGATGCCCCGGAAGGGCACCCCTTCCAGCGACGTCTGGACGTCGCGCTCGCGATCCACCACGTCGACCTGTGTGGGGTCGACCAGCTGGAAGTAGCCCTCGACATCGCGCCACGCATTCCACCGAAAAGCGCGTTCGTTCTCCGCCGGCAGTTCCAGTGCCGCAAAATTGGGGTTGTCCGCCAACTGTGGCCACAGGTCCCGGCAGATGGCACGAGCGCGTTCGAGCGTGCGCTGCGCGGGTGCAATCGCGAGCAACTCCTCAAGCACGTGATGCACGAAGGTGCCGCGCAACGCTGGCTCGCCGGGCGGGTCCGGCAGCTTGTCGATGTAGCGGAGCTTCCAGCGCCTCGCGCACTGCCGAAACGTCGACGCGCCTGAAGGGCTCAAGCTGTGGGGAGCCTCTACGTCACGAGCAACGTCGGCAGTGACGCTGCCGGCGTGGGGTTCCACCTTCACAGCGTGGCCCATCTGATCATTGCGAGCGTGGATGGTTTCTCAGCGCCGACGCCAGCGTCGCCACAGCAACCATGCGACAACCGCTGTGATCAGCCATCCAACTGCCACCGCACCTCCGAATGCCGCAAGCAAGCGGCGGTCGACGGGTTCAGCGTGCCGCGGCAGGAGGTGCGATGCAGGGGCGGGAGCCGGATCAGCATCGGAATCGGTGTCAAGGGGGTGCGCAGACGCAGCCGGCGGCATCTCTTGAGCCTCATCGGGTAGTGCGTCGCCTGGAAGCGCGGCCGACCCGTCAATGCTCGGCCGTGGTCGCTTCGGGTCATAGTTGGCCATGGTGAACCCTCACGCCTGAGCGTACCGCTGGCCCCTCAGCCCAACCGGCGCTGCAGGTCTGCCCACAATTCGTCAAATGCCTGCACCGCCTCGGGCGCACCGGGCCGGCGTCCGAGCGCCCGCAACGGTTGCGATTGCCCGGAGGCCTCGGCAATGGCGGCTCGCTGCGGGATCGGTGGCATGAGCTCGGTGACGAAGCGTTCGGCGAGCTGCTGAGCCCAGTACGCATTGTCGCGTGTGCGCCCCACGCGGTTCAACACGACGCCGGCGACCGTCGGAGTGCCCTGGCGCTGTGCAACCCGATTGATCGTGGACCGCATCAGGTCGACGCCATCGGCCGCCCAGGCTGCCGGCTCGGTGACGACGAGGGCCCGATCGGCTGCGAACAGCCCGTTGATGCACAGCAATCCCAGCGACGGGGGGCAGTCGATGAGCACGAGATCATGGTTCACGCCAGCCAGGGCAATTCGCAGGCGATCCTGAGCACCCACAAGGTCGGCGGCCATCTGAGGCTCGCGGCTTGCGAGCGCATAGCTCCCAGGCACCAGGTGCGGGCACGGGCCATCGGGCGGCCAACCGCTGCTCACGACTGTCGCCAGAGCCGCACCGGGCGTTGCGTCCGCCAGCACGCCGTCAATGTTCGGGAAGGCATTCCACACACCGAGGCCGGCAGATGCGTTGGACTGGGGATCCAGATCGACGACGAGCACGCTGTGGCCCGCAGCGCAAGCGGCTTCAGCGATGCCGAGTGCGACCGTCGTCTTGCCCACGCCGCCTTTTTGGTTGACCACAGCCAGCGTCACCATCGCTACTGCCTTACACCAGATTCGGGGCGCACTGTGTCATGGCGCTGCGGTTGCACCGTGTCACTTCGCTGCAGTTGCAGGCGGCCTGTTGAGGTCGATGCCACACAGCGCCGCAGCAGCCACCAACTCGCCCCGCAGCGCTGCGCCCCCAGCCCCACGTTCGACCGCTGCAGCGGCACCGAGCAGCGCATCGCGGGCCGTCGGGGCATTGAGATCGTCATCGAGCACAGCCTGCACCTCAGCGAGCAGGCCCGATGACCCGCCGGCTGATCCGGTGGCTGTTGCCGCCCCACCCGCCGCACCAACCAATGTGTCGAGGTCGCGCTGAGCAGTGAGGCCTTCCGAATCGAACCACTCCCATTCGGTGCGGTAATGGTGCGCCATCAGCGCCAGCCTGATGGCCCTAGGGTCGATGCGGGCGCGCAGATCCGAGATGAACACGAGGTTGCCGAGCGATTTCGACATCTTGTGGCCCCGGTAGGAGACGAGGCCCGCGTGCACCCAGTAGCGGGAAAGCGGTGCGCTGTGAATCGCCTCGCTCTGGGCGATCTCGCACTCGTGGTGCGGGAAGATGAGGTCATCGCCTCCCCCATGAATGTCGATGGTCTCGCCGAGCGCTGCGTGGCCCATCGCGGAGCACTCGATGTGCCAGCCGGGCCGCCCCGGACCGAACGGAGACGGCCAGGAGGGCTCGCCATCTGCGCTGGCCTGCCACAGCACGAAATCAAGGGGGTTGCGCTGGCGGGGATCGTCGGGAGTGCCCCCACGCTCGGCCGCAAGCGCCTTCATGTGCTCGGCGCTGTAGCCCGATAGCTTCCCGAAACCGGGAAAGGTTGCCACGTCAAAGAGGACTCGATCGGCCGAGACGTAGGCGTGACCAGCGTCAAGCAGCTTGGCGATCATGGTGATCATGGCGTCGATAGATCGAGTGGCCCGAGGCTCGTACGTAGCAGGCCGCGTCCCCAGCGCCGCCATGTCTGCTGCAAAGCGGTCGATCTCGCGCTCGGCCAACGACAGGTAGTGCTCGCCCAGCTCGGCCGCCTTGGGCAGGATGCTGTCGTCCACATCGGTGTAGTTGCGCACCAGCGTGACGGTGTGGCCCATGTCTTCGAGCCGGCGGATGATCAGGTCGTATGCCAGGTAGGTGGCGGCGTGTCCGAGGTGCGTGGCGTCATAGGGCGTGATACCGCACACGTACATGCCGACGTGATCGCCGAGCTCCAGCTCGACGACCGTCTTGCGCGCGGTGTCGTACAGGCGCATTCCCACGGCCCGACACGGTACTGTCGGAGCGGGTGGACGAGCGTCGAGGTGACCGCGCACTACTCGAGCGAATTGCCCTGTACCGGCACCGCCGTGAGCTGCCGCCGATCCAGCCAGTGCTGGTCAACGAGCTTGCCGAGTGGCTGAGAGCCCACGGCACCGACCCGCTCACCTATGTGAGCGATCTCTTCGAACGTCACCAGATCGTGTTCGTGGGTCACCACACCCCGACGCGACGAGCCGGGCTGTTCCTGCAAGACCTCGTTGCCGCTGCGTACCGATCCGGCGTGGGCATCGTGGCAATCGAGTACGCATGCGTCGACGACCAAACGCGGCTTGATGCGGTGGTCACTGGCACGACCTTCGACGAGCCACTCGCACGCGAGGCCTTGCTGCGCTGGGGCATCCGGCACAACTTTGCCTACCGCGAGTATCTGGACGTGCTGAGCGCGGTCTGGGAAGTGAACCGCCGCTTCGTCGGCGGCGGTGCACCGATGCGCGTGCTGGGGCTCGACTACGACTTGGACCTCGATGCCGTCACCGACACGGCAGACCTGCGCACGTCGTACGCATGGCCGCACCTGCGCAGTCGCGGCCCGGTGTCTGCCCACATGTGCGAGGTGCTGCTCGCCGAGGTGATCGAGCCCGGACATCGTGCGCTCGTGCTGACACGCACAGCCCATGCGCTCACGCGAGCGCGACGGCTACCGCACCGGGTATGGGATGCCATCGATGCCGAGGTCGTCGGCGGTTACGTGGTCGGCGCGGCGAACCGCCTATACGAGGTGGTGGCTGACCGTGCGGTCACGGTGCTGATCCACGAGCCGCTCCCCGCCGATGGCGAGCAGTGCGACTACGCGCTGGTTGCCGACGGCGTACTCGACGCGACGTTCGCCATGAACGACGACCTCGCCGTGCCGCTTGCCTTCGACGTCGACCGGGGTCCGCCGGCACGGCTCGGGTGCACCACGAGTCTCGACCGCGAGCCGCTCGGCAGCCTCGCCACCGGCTGGATCTATCTCGAACGGGACTACGAACGTCGGGCGCCCACGCCGCTGCCCGAACCCGTGCCAGCGGTGCACATGGAGCACGCTCGGCGGTACGCCCTCGACCCGGTGTTGCGGGACCGCCAATCGACCGTAGGCGACTTCGCGGCAGCGGTTTCCGAGTCGGCCGCGGCGGCCGAGCTGGCTTGGACACAAGTGCTCTAAGGCGGCCGCACTGTCAGGTTCCGGTCGGGATTCCGGGCAGACTCATTGGCAGTGCCGCCCGATGCCCCCACCGACGACGAGCGGCCGTCGCCCGCGCTCGCATCGCCGGAGGACTACCTCGGCGACATTTGTGGCCGACACCAAGTCGTCCTGCTAGGGGACCAGATCGGTGTTCGCCAGCATCTGCGCTTCTTGGCGGGCACGCTCGGCGAGCTTGCCGACAACGGAGTCTCCAACCTCGCCTGGGAGTTCACCAATTCGCGCCGTCAAGTCGAACTCGATGCCCTGACCGAAGCGTCAGCTTGGGACGACCGCGCCTGCGCCGACCTCTTTGTTGACCTGCTCGGGGCCGGATTCGGCTACCAGGAGTACGCCGACGTACTGCACGCCGTCTGGAAGCACAATCAAGCAGAACGCCGCCGAGACTCGGACCGGCGGCCCATCCGTATGATCGCGCTCGGCCTGCCGACCTACGTGGAAGACCCAGATCTGCTCGACGGTCGCTCAGCCGCCGAGATCGGGCTTCGCAACTGGTCGCTCGGCGGGCACTACCGCGACATGTCGGCGTTCCATGCCGCCAGCGTGCTCACCACCGAGGTGCTCCGTCGGGGAGAGCGAGCGCTCGTGTATATGAACATCGCCGCCACCACTACCGGCCTCGTCGAGTGGGCTGACCGCACGCCCACCACCTCCGCGGGAAACCTCCTGTGGCGCTGGATGAGTGACGGCTGTCGGCGAGTCGTCTTGCACGGCGCGGTGGCCGACACCACTGCGACGGAGCGCGTTGAGGAACTGGTCTCTCGCTCTCCAGAGGGGCGTGGCAGCACCGACATCCGCTTCGGATTGGACCTCGTGGCCTCGTCGCTCGGCAGCGTCGCGATGACTGAGGTACGCGGCTCGGTCGACGGTGCTGAGACCTCGCTGCGGCTGCGCGACGTCGCTGACGGCTACGTATATCTCGGCCCCCGCGCCGACTGGGAGCCGTGCTCGCTGATCGACGACCTGCTCACCGACGCGAACTTTGGGAGCGCTGAGGCTCGCTACCGGGCACTCGATCCCCGGCCGGAGTCCTACAGCCGCGACGAGCTCGAAGAGGTGCGCCGCAACGGCCAGCAGGAGCTGTCGGATGCGTGGCCGCCGTTGCCAGAGCCGCCCGAAGAGCCGAAGCCCCGCTTTGCTCGGTTCCGCAAGAATGACGCGTAACGGGCGCCGTGCTGCACCGCATTGACGAGATCCCGCTCGGAACGCCCGATGGAACCGGCCGGCTCTACGTCACGAACTTCTCCGCCGTCGGGCCGGACCCTCAGGCGGCGCTCGATCGCGTCGGGGCCTCGGTCATAGCGTGCATGCTGACAACTCGCGAGATCGAGCTGCGCTATCCGGAGTACGGCGAGTGGCTTGGGGAACAGGCCAGCACGACAACCAGTCCCCATACGCTGTGGCTCCCGACGCCCGATGGTGGCGTGACAAGCGATGGGCCAGTCCTCGAGCTCGTGGCTGCCATCGTCCGTGCGCTGGATCTCGGCGACAACGTGCTCATGCACTGCGGCGCAGGCATGGCTCGCACAGCGGTCATCGGCATTCTGACGATGGTCGCCTTTGGCGCCGATCCAGCGACAGCCGCTGTCGACTTCCGGGCTGCCCGCCCCGGCGGCGGCCCCGACGGCCCGCCCCAAGAACACCAACTCGCCCGCCTCAGGGGCGCCGCCCGGCAATTGCAAGCAAGCAGCTGAAGCGGCTTCAGCGTGTGACGGTGACGTTGCCGTCGTGTTCTTCCCAGCGCCAGCCGGAACGGACCATGGTGCAGCGACGACGAGGGCCAGGCGTGTCGAGGTCGCCGTCGGGAAAGGCAACGTCGCCGACATAGACCGCGACATGGCCCGGGTCGGACTCGGGTGACTGGATGATCTCGGTGTGGAAGCAGGTGTGTCCGCTCACGGAGGCCAGAACGTCTGCGGTGCGGCTGAAGCCCGACAACCACGTCAAGGTCACAAACGTGGGCGTGACGAACTCGATTTCTCCCGCTGCCCTGCGGGCGAGCGCAGCAGCAGGCGAGACCCAAGCGTGGTCGAGGATCTCGCTGCCGTCGACGGCCACTGCGTCCAGTTCGGCGGGGGCCGCGCAGATGAAGAACTGGGTCGAGAAGCGCTTGGGCCGGATTGGCGGCGGCAGCCAATGGGCGAAATGCACCAAACCGGCAGTTGAGAGGTCGATGCCTGCCTCCTCGTGCGCCTCTCGGATCGCCGCCGTGCAAAAGCCGCTGGCGTCGCCGTCGTGAAGTCCTGCTGCACCATCCATCGTGCGGGGATCGCAGGGACCCACGATGTCGCTGGGACTTTCCCTGTCGGGCGGATCGACCCGGCCCCCGGGAAACACCCACATGCCGCCGAAGAAACCACGTGAGTTTCGGCGCAGCATGAGCACTTCGATGTGCGCGCCGACGTCGCTTGCCGCGAGGTCGAAGCCGTGCCCGGGCGCCGCAGCCGGCTCAGCGTCTCGCAAGACGACCACCGTTGCCGCGTCGATCGGTGGAGACATTGCTGATGCACTCGGAGTGCTGCTCATGTCGTGTCCCGGGTGCGCAACTCGAGCCGGTCCGAGCCCGCATCCATGCCAGGCAGCGGGCGCGCCACAGCACTTCCGGCCGCCGCCATCAGCCCCACAATCATCTCCTCCACTTCGGACCAGTCGCGGGCACGCGGGCCGGCAAGGTGGGCGTTGTACGGTTGGTCGAACGTAATGACATGGCCGCCGGCAGCTCGAATGGCCTCGATGTTGTGCGGCGCGTCCTCGATATGGGCGTCGGCGTTCACCACCGACTTGTCGGCGAGGAAGCAGATGTCCCGGTAGGGAATGCGCTGCCGGTCAAGCCATTCCACCGTGTCGCTCACGGTGACCCGGTGGCCCCAGCTGGTGTAAAGCCGGTGCGTCACGATTCGGATCCAGACCCCGGCATCGGACAGCCGCCACAGCGCCTCCGAGCATCCTGCCATCGGCTCGATGTCACGGAACATGCGGTACTCGAGGACCGCCACCTTGTGCAGCTCTTCGAAGTCGCCCTCAGTGAAGCCCCACTCGGAGAAGCTCCAGCTGCGCACCAGTGGCAAGGTGTCTTCACTGACGTTCCGCTCACGCGCGACAACTCGCCGGAATGCCTCGGTGTGCTGCGCACACACCCCGTCCAGGTCGACTGCCAGCACGAACTCAGGCACCCCCGCAAGCTAACAACCTGACTGACGCAAACTCCGGCGATTACGGCCGGTTGCTGCGAACTGCGGCGACGACCGCCCCCGTGTCGAACTGCCGCGACGACCGCCGTAGGTGCGAAGCTGTTATCGATGCAGCCCAATGCTCATGAGCGCAGCGTTCACGACCTCGGCGGCGCCCCCGGATACGGACGGGTGCCCCACGAACCAGACGAGCCGCCGTTCCACGCCGATTGGGAACGGCGCGTCTTCGGACTGCTCGGCGCCGTGACAGCTTCGACGGCTCGCCGCCCCGGCGAGTTCCGCTACGTCCTCGAACGCCTGAATGCCGGCGATTACTTCGACCATGGCTATTACGGCCGCTGGCTGGCAGGTTTCGAAGTTCTGCTCGCCGAGTACGGCGTGGTCAGCCCTGACGAGATGACCAGCGCGGTTGCCCGAGCAGCGCAACTGACCGAGGCAGAGGCCGCTGGGGTTTCCCCAGCCCTGCGAGCCGCCCCATTTACCGCACGCGACCGTGCGCTGATGCCCTCAGATCGACCCACTCCGGCACCGGAGCGCCGCACCGTTCGGCGTGATCTCGCCGAGCCTCCCCGCTTCAGCGTCGGAGATCGCGTGGTGGCCCCGGCTCCGCCACAGCCGGGCCACACACGGCTGCCGGGCTACGCAGTGGGCAAGCCAGGCACCGTGGTGAAACTGCATCCCGCCGAAGTCCTGCCTGACAGCACTGCGCACGACCTGGGCGAGCGGCCGCAGCACGTGTACTGCATCGGGTACGACGCCCGAACGCTGTGGGGCGACGACGCTGAACCAAACGCAACGGTTCACGTCGACCTCTACGAGTGCTACCTGACCAGAGCAGAGGCCGCCAGCTGAGACGGGTGACGGAGGGACACATGCACGACGACCACGGAAACGGCCACGGCCATCACCACGACGATCACGACGCTTCATCGCCAGAAATCCGCGTGGAAGCGCTTGAGGACTTGCTGGTCGCCAAGGGCCTCGTCGATCCTGAGCGGATCGATGCGACCATCCGGCATTTCGAGCACGACATCGGGCCGATGATCGGAGCGCGGCTGGTGGCGCAAGCGTGGACTGATCCTGCTCTGCGACAGCGTCTGCTGACCGAGGCCGACGCCGTCGTCGCCGACATGGACATCCGAGGTGCCGAGATCGAGCACATTGAGGTGAAGGCCAACGAAGCCGGTGTCCACAACGTGGTGGTCTGCACGCTGTGCTCGTGCTACCCGTGGGCGCTGTTGGGACTGCCGCCGAACTGGTACAAGAGCCCCGAGTACCGGGCCCGCGTGGTGCGTGAGCCGAGAGCCGTGCTGGCCGAGATGGGCCTGGAACTCGAGACCGACACCGAGGTGCGCATCTGGGACTCGAGCTCCGAAACCAGGTTCCTGGTGCTGCCGGAGCGGCCTGCCGGCACCGATGGCTGGCCTGCCGAACGTCTGGCCGAACTCGTGACGCGCGACTCGATGATCGGCGTAGCCCGCGCTGCGCAGCCCGACAACCAATGACGGCCAACAACCTGACGGGACAGCAATGAGCATCGATGTGCTGGAAGGCACCACGGCCGCTCCGCCGCGCGACAACGGCGAACTGGTCTTCTCCGAACCGTGGCAGGCGCGAGCGTTCGGTCTTGCAGCCGATCTCGTAGATGGCGGTCACTTCACCTGGGACGAGTTCCGCGAGCACCTCAGCGAGGCGATCGCCGTCGCCGAAACGACCGCTGCCAGCGGCGACGCACCTGAGGCCTGGGACTACTACCGCTGCTGGCTGATCGCGCTCGAACATGCAGTAGCCGATCACGGGCTGCTGGCCACCGAATCGTTGGCCAACCGCGCTGAGCGGTACGCGGCTCGGCCGTCCGGTCACGACCACTGATCCCCACAGCACGCACGCCTGCGGCGCGGGTGTCAGACTGGACCCATGAGCACCCTCACCTTCCATGATCCGCGGGGCGAGGCCAAGATTGCGCCCGAGCCGTACAGCTTGAGCACACGGCTCGATCAGCCGATCACCATCGGCCTGGTCGCCAATGGCTTCCCGGACAGCGTCCGCTTCCTCGACCATGTCGAGAAGGCGCTTGCCGAGCGGCTTCCGGCTGCATCGTTCTACCGCTACGACAAGGGCGACGCCTCGTCGGTTGTCGGCGAAGGAATGCTCGCCGACATCCGCTCCGAATGCGGTGCGGTGATCGCGGCGTACGGCCATTGAGGCAGCTGCACCTCTGGCACCGTGCGTGACAGCATCTCCGTCGCCCGGCAGGGCATTCCCGCTATCGCACTCGTCACCGATGCGTTCTGGCCCCAAGGCGACTTCGTGGCCGCCGCCACCGGCATGCCGGCTGTTCCCCGCATCCGGCTGCCGCATCCGGTCGCCGGCAGCGGCGAGGACAACATGGCTCGGGTGGCAGCCGACATCGCGCCGCAGATCGTGGCGATCCTGAGCGGCGCCGTCACGAACTGATCATGCCGTGACGCTCTTGGAGGCCCGCAGCGAGGCCGACGCGCTCGAAGAACTGCACGCGCTCGGGCTCACCGACGGTCTGCCGGTCGTCATCCCGACTCCTGAACGAGTGGCAGCGATGGTGATCGCGACGGGGCTCGATCCCGACGTCGAGTTGGGTGTCATGGGTCCCGCGCACGGCGTGGCGAGTGTTGAGAAGGTGGCCACAGCGGCCGTCATGGCGGGCTGCTTGCCTGACCACGTGCCGGTTGTCGTCGCCGCAGTGCGAGCCGTGTGCAAACCCGAGTTCGACCTGACCGAGATGCAGAGCACCACCCACTGCACCGCGCCACTCATCGTGGTGTGCGGACCCGCTCGGCACCAATGCGGGGGCGTCGCCTCGGGCTTCGGGGCGCTGGGTCCGGGTCACCGGGCCAATGCCTCCATAGGTCGGGCGCTGCGACTGGCGATGATGAATATCGGCGGCGCCCGCCCGGGGGTCTCCGATATGGCGCTTCACGGCCATCCGGGCAAGTTCACCTACTGCATTGCAGAGGACACCGAGAACAGCCCGTTCGCGCCGCTGCATACGTCGTTCGGCTACGAACCCGACCAGAGCGCAGTGATCGTGACGGGTGCCGAAGCGCCCCACTCGACGATCTTCACCGGCGACGCCGACGATCCCGAATCGGCGAGCCGGCTGCTGAACGTCATCGCCGCCGTCATGGCAAACCCGGGCAGCAACAATGCCCACCTGCGCCACGGCTCGGTTGTGGTGATCATGAATCCGGACCACACGACCGTGCTTGAGCGGGCGGGACTGACTCGGGAGGATGTGCAGGCTGAGCTCGCCGCGAGGGCAGCCAACTCCGCAGCGATGCTCGCCCATGTCGGATCCGTGTTCCATTTGGCGCGTGACTCTTCGCCCGACGATATGGTGCCGATCTTGAAGGACCCGAGCCGGATCGTCCTCTTCCAAGCGGGTGGAAAGGGCCTGTACACGATGGTGATGCCGTCGTGGTGCGCCGGGCCGCACCAGAACCCGGTGGTCCACGCCGAGATCGAACTCGACCAGGTCTGCGAGGTGCCCTGGGCGGCCGACGCTCTCGGTGTCGGCGCATCAGACACAGCAGCCGACGGACAAGGATCTGCCCGATGAGCGGTGCGCCCCGACCTCACGGCGGCTTGTGGTTCGAGGAACTGACACCGGGGCTGGTGATCCACCATCGGCTGCGGCGATCCATCACCGAAGCCGACAACGTCATCTTCACGACCATGACGATGAACCCGGCGGCCCTCCATCTCGACTTCGAGTACGCCCGCACGGAAACCCAGTTCGGCAAGCCGCTCGTGAACTCGATGTTCACTGCCGCAGTCGTCGTCGGCATCTCGGTGCACGAGACCACGCACGGCACCACTGTCGCCAACTTGGGCTTCGAGCGCATGGACTTCCCGGCACCGGTCTTCCACGGTGACACGCTGCGTGTCGAGAGCGAAGTCGTGTCAGCCCGGGGTTCGAAGAGCAAACCCGATCAGGGCATCGTGCTGTTCGAGCACCGCGCCTACAACCAGGACGACACCCTCGTCGCCATCATGCGGCGCAATGCCCTCATGTGGCGCCAGCCTGCCGAGGGGACAGACGCCTGAGAGCGCTGGTTCGTTGTTCCAATTGACCCGAGGCATGTTGCTGTCGCCCGTGCATCCTTGAGCGACATGGATCCCGAGGCACCGCCTGGCGCCAACGCGTTGCTGCACACAGCACGGCAGCTCGCGGGCGACGTGCTTCTTGGGCGCTCGCTGGATGTGGACGCAGCCGGAACGGTGCCCGAGGACAATCTGGACTTGTTGCGCGACGCCGGCTTCTACGGCCTGTGGACGCCACGTGAGGTCGGCGGCTGCGGCTTCGACGAACTCGAACGGCTCGCGATTCTCGAGGCACTGGCTGGTGGCTGCCTCACCACGGCATTCGTCTGGGCACAGCACGGCGGCGGGTCGGCGGCCGCTGCACGCATGCCTGTGGGCTCGCCGCTGCACGATCGCTGGGCTCGTGCCCTTGCGACCGGCAAGTCCCGCAGCGGCGTGGCGTTCGCGCATGTCCTGCGTCCTGAGCCGTGCCTGTTCGCGGAACGTTCTGGCGACGGCTGGTCACTGCGTGGTGTGGCGCCCTTCGTGACCGGGTGGGGCCATATTGACGCCGTGCTGACCGCTGCCCACACCGCGGACCGTCTGGTCTGGATGCTGATCCCGGCGATCGAGGCGCCCACGTTGCAGTCGCGCCGTCTGTGTCTGGCCGCGGTGGACTCGTCGGTCACCGTCGAGCTGCATTTCGACGGCCACATCGTCGGCGACGACTCTGTCGTCGAGGTCATTAGTTACGACGAGTGGCTGGCTGGCTACCGCCTGGGACTGCGAACCAACGGGGCGCTCATGCTGGGGGTTGCCTCACGAGCGTTGGCATTGCTGGGTCCATCACCGCTTGACGCGGAGCTCGACACGGCACGCCGGGCCCTGCATGCCGCCGAGGTGGACGACATGCCCGAGCGACGTGCACAGGTCGGATACGTGGGCATCCGCGCGACGAGCACGCTCGTGTCATCGGTCGGTGGGCGTGCCATCACGCTCGGCCATCACGCGCAACGCCTCGCCCGCGAGGCCTTGTTCCTGCTCGTCCAAGGCCAGACCGCCGAGATCCGTGCCGGGCACCTGCGCCGCCTCGGCGCTGCAGACGGCTAGAGAACGCCGGCTAGGGCAGGCCGGCGCCGGGAATGTCGACCCGCACGGTCTCGATGCGACCCCGCGGGGGTTGATCTGCGGGTGGCCGCGATGTCGGTGCGGTGACCATGTAGAGGGTGCGCCGGTCGTCGTCGCCGAGCATGCACGCGAAACAGTTCAGCTCCAGCTCGATGACGTCGGTGACCTCGCCGCCATCCACCACCCGGAAGCAGCTGGCGTTCAGGGGATCGGCGACCCAGATGCCGCCGGCCTCGTCCAAGCAGATGCCGTCGGGCACTCGTTCGCCGAGCTCGGCGAACGTGCGCCGGCCGCTGAGCGAGCCATCGGGCTCGATGTCGAATGCGGTCATGCGGCGGCCGTAGCTCTCGGCAACCACCATGTGACGGCCGCTGAGGTCAATCACGGTGCCGTTGGGAAAGTCGAATCCGTCGGGTCCTGGCCGCGCCGTCCCGTCAGGGGCCACGATCGCCAGCGTGGCCTGGGCGAACGTCTCTCCCGCCCCGTCGTCGAAGCCGAAGTTGCCGACGTAGGCCGTTCCGTCGGCCGCGACGACCATGTCGTTGCAGGGCCCGCCGGCGATGTGCGACAGGTCGGCATAAAGCGACTCATTGCCACCGGCGTCGAGTCGCCGGAGCTGCCGATCGAGCATCGACACGAATAGCAGGTCCCCGTTCGGCAGCCAGCCCAGTCCCGATGGCTGGGTCGGCACGCTGTGGATCAGCTCCTCGTGGCCGTCGGACGTCACGGTGAAGATGCCGTGGCGATAGAAGTCGCTGTACCACAGCTTGCCGTCTCGCCAGCGGGGGCCTTCGCCGAACCTGAGCCCGGTCACCACTACGTCGGTCGCCGTCATGCGTGCCGACGCTAGTGGCGTGTCCGAGGGTGCCTGCAATTGCCGCTCTTCTGTGTGCAGAAACGCTCCCTCAGCCAGCATTTCTGCACAGAGAAGCGGCGACCGGCATTCTTTGTGCAAGTTTGCCGCCTGTGGCGGCATTTCTGCACACAGAACGACAGCCGGCCCCTAGCGGCGCGGAACGACCATCTGATGCTTGATCGGACCGACGTGGAGGTGGCCGATGCGCGACTGGCCGCCCTCGAGCTTCAACCCGTCGAGCAGCGGCGCCACCACCCGGAAGAACGCCCGCAGCTCCCAGCGAGCCAGGTGCACGCCTAAGCAGAAGTGGGCGCCATGGCCGAATGCGAGGTGGTCGTTCGGAGTGCGCTGAAGGTCGAAGCGGTACGGATCGGGGAATTGGCGATCGTCACGGTTAGCTGACGGGTACCACACGCCGACGTGCTCGCCCGCTTTGATCTTCTGGCCTCCCAATTCGGTGTCGACCGTGCAGGTGCGTGCGAACTGGATCACCGGCGACGTCCAGCGCAGGATCTCCTCCACCGCTGTCTCGACCGCCCCGCCGGCGTCGCCGGCGTCAGTACGCCGGTCGTCGTCGATCCGCTTGTTGAGCAGGTCGAGCTGGTCGCGGTGCTCCAGCAACGCAATCATCCCGCCGCTGGCGGCGTTCCGGGTTGTCTCATTCCCGGCCGCGATCATCAGGCGCAGGTAGCCGACGAGCTGCTGGGGCGTCAGCGGCCCTGAGTCGATCTCCGAACGCAACAGAATGCTCACCAGATCCCGGCCGTCGGCGCCGTCGCTCCGGCGCTGCCTGATCAGGCCGCCGATCCACGTGTCGAACTCGCGGATCATCCGCGCCCGCATGTCGTCGTGAGCCTCGCCCGGCTCGCAGAACCGATCCAGGTCGGGATCGTCGAACAGCACGGCCGTCCAGGCGTGCACCTGTTCCCAATCGTCGGCCGAGACGCCGACCATCTCGCAAATCGCAGCTAGCGGCAGCTTCACCGCCAGGTCTTCGACCAAGTCCGCTGTGCCCTCGGCCGCGATGCGGCCCATGAACTGGTCGGCGAAGCGTTGGGCGTGCCGCTCCAACGACTCGGACCTGGCGCGCATCGCCTTCGGCGTGAAATCCGGCACCACCAGGCGACGCAGATCCCAGTGGTCGGGGCGGTCCTTGAAGATGAAGTCCGGCGGCTCGTCGGGGTCCCAGCCGATCTCGATCGCCCGTTGGCGGTATCTCGTCCAGAAACGCAGGTCGCGGTCGGCGTCAGCCAGACGCAAGCGCCCGCCTCCATTGATGAACGTGCGGTTCTGACCCGAGACCCACTTCACGTCGGAGTAGCGGGTGATCGCCCAGAACGGGACGATGTTGTCACGCACGTACCAATAGATCGGAGCCTCGTCGCGCAGCATGTCCCACTCGGCCCATGGATAGCCCTCAGCCGCATATCGCTCGGTGTCGTGAATCACCACGTCGTCGACTTGCATGGGGTTCGCCTCACTCAGGTGCGGATGCTCGCCAGCAACAACCGGAACAACGGTAGCGAGCCGCTCAGCGGCGTCGCTGAGTTGGATGGGCCTGCTGCGGCCTGAGGCGCAGCGCAATACTGGCGCCATGGAACACGAGTCGGCCGAGCTGCCGATTGTCTGGTTTGACCGTCCTGCGGGCGGTCTGCTGCGCGAGCTGCTCGACGGGAAGGCCCGCATTGTTGATGTGCGTGACGATGACCCGCTGGAGGGCATCGAACGCGCCCACGGCGCCATAGTCGGCGCCGCGATCCGCTACAACCGCACCGTCTACGAACGTGCGCCGAACCTGCGGGTCGTTGCTCGTGCGGGGATCGGCTACGACAACTTGGACCTCGACGACGCCACCACTTACGGCATCGCAGCGTGCAACACGCCCGACGGTCCGACCGTCTCCACGGCTGAGCACGCAGTGGCGCTGATCTTCGCCGCAACCAAGGGCGTCCGCGAATCGGTCGATCGGCACGAAGCCGGCGACGGCAACTACTGGGCGCGCCACAGCCACTTGGAACTGGACGGTTCGACGCTCGCGCTGCTCGGGCTCGGACGCATCGGCGGCTACGTGGCCCGCGTGATGTCAGCGGTCGGCATGAACATTGTGGCCTACGACCCCTACGCCAGCGACGAGCGCTTCGCCGAGTTCGGTGCACGGCGCGCGACCGCACCCGCCGCCGCAGTCGCCGATGCTCACGTCGTGTCGGTGCACGCTCCGCTGAGCGACGCGACCCGGCATCTGGTGAATGCCAACTTGCTCGCGGCGATGCGCGAAGGCGTCTACGTCGTCAACACCTCACGCGGCGGCTTAGTGGATCAGGATGCGCTCTTGGCGGCTCTGGATTCGGGACGAGTGCGTGCAGCGGCACTCGATGTCAGCGAGCCCGAGCCGCTGCCGCCCGATCACCCCCTGCTGGGTCGCCCCGACGTGGTGGTCACACCACATGTGGCCTCTGCCACCAATGCCGGTCGTCGCCGCATCTTCACTCACGCAGTAACCGAGGTGATGACAGCCCTTGGAGGCGACCAGCCGCCGAACATGCTCAACCCCGAAGCCTGGCCTGGCCGCAGCGCCTGAAGTGCGGTTACGCCCCCGCACACACCGGCACCACAACCCCGGACATAGCCTCCGATACCAATGACAGACGCGGCATCGGCGGCACGACTGCTGGCGACGTTCCTGCCCCGCGAGCCCGATCCCGACTCGCTGCTGGACGCGTTTCTGGCCTACACCGACGAAATCGGCCTGGAGCTGTATCCGGCTCAGGAAGACGCGATCCTCGAGATCTTCGGCGGCAACCACGTCATCATCACCACGCCAACCGGCTCTGGGAAGTCACTGGTCGGACTTGCGGCGCACTTCGAAGCGGTCGCCCGCGGCTATCGCAGCTATTACACAGCGCCGGTCAAGGCGCTGGTATCGGAGAAGTTCTTCGCCCTGTGCGGTGAGTTGGGTACGGCCAGCGTCGGCATGGTGACCGGCGACGGCGCGGTGAATCCCGACGCGCCGGTGGTGTGCTGCACACAAGAGATCCTTGCCAATCTCGCGCTGAGCCACGGTGCCGACGCCCCGGTCGACAGCGTCGTCATGGACGAGTTTCACTTCTATTCCGATCGGGATCGGGGCTGGGCCTGGCAGGTGCCCTTGCTGGAATTGACCCGCACACAGATGGTGCTCATGAGCGCGACGCTGGGGCCGACGACACGTTTCGCCGAGGACCTGCGGCGTCGCTCGGGCCGCGAGGTCGCCACGGTGACGGGGGCAGAGCGTCCGGTGCCGCTCACCTTCACCTACCGCGAGACGACCCTGCACCAGTCACTTGAGGAGCTGCTGGAACTGCGGCGTGTACCCGCCTACATCGTTCACTTCACCCAGAGGGCCGCCAACGAGCGTGCTCAGGCGCTGACCAGCATGAACGTGCTTACGAAGGACGAGAAGGCTGCAGTTGCCGCCGAGATCGTCGGCTTCGGCTTCGATTCGCCTTTCGGCCGCGACATTCAGCGGTTCATCAAGGCCGGCATCGGCGTGCACCACGCGGGGCTCCTTCCCAAGTACCGGCTGCTCGTCGAACGGCTGGCTGGCATGGGCCTGCTCAAGCTGATCTGCGGCACCGACACGCTCGGCGTCGGTGTGAACGTCCCGATCCGAACGGTGGTGTTCACACAGCTCTGCAAGTACGACGGGCGCGATACCCGCGTCCTGACGGTGCGCGACTTCCAGCAGATCGCCGGACGGGCCGGCAGGCGAGGCTTTGACCACGAGGGCTTCGTGTGGTGCCAGGCCCCAGAGCACGAAGTGGAATACGCCATCGCTGTGGAGAAGGCTCGCGAGAAGTTCGGCGACGACCCTGCCAAGCTCCGCAAGGTCCGGCGCCCATCTCCTCCCAAGCGCGGCTATGTGGCGTGGAACGCCGACACCTTCGAAAGGCTGGCATCAGGCCAACCTGAAGCCCTGCAATCCCGCTTTGACGTCTCGCACTCGATGCTCATGCACGTGCTGGACCGGCCCGGTGACGGCCGTGCCGCAATGAAGCGGCTGCTCACCGACAACCACGAGACGCGCAAATCCAATCGCAACCACATCCGTCGTGCGATCTCGATCTACCGGGCGCTGGTGGCCGCAAATGTCGTCGAACAGCTCGACGAGCCCGATGATGAGGACCGGCTTGTGCGCGTCAACGTCGATCTGCAGCTGGAGTTCGACTTGACCCACCCGCTCTCGCCGTTCGCACTCGACGCGATCGAGTTCCTCGACCGGGACGAGCCGACCTACGCGCTGGACGTGCTCAGCGTGCTGGAGTCAACGCTCGAGAATCCGACGATCGTGCTGGAGCGCCAGCGAGACATGGCCCGCACCGACCTGCTGGCTGAGATGAAGGCCGAAGGCATCGAATACGAAGAGCGCATGGAGCGCCTCGAAGAGGTCGAATGGCCCAAGCCGCTGCGCGACTGGCTCTACGACAGCTTCAACGCCTGGTCGACGAACCACCCCTGGCTTGGCAACGAGAACGTCCGCCCCAAATCAGTCGCCCGCGACATGTACGAGCGCGTCATGACGTTCCGCGAGTACGTCAACCACTACGGCATCAAAGGCTCCGAAGGAGTGCTCCTCCGCTACCTCAGCGACGCTTACAAGGCACTCTCGCGAAACGTCCCCGAACATCACCGCAGCGACGACATCGTGGAGCTGACCCGCTGGCTCGGCGACACCGTCCGCAAGACCGACAGCAGCCTCATCGACGAATGGGAACGCCTCGAGCGGCTGAGCCAGGCTGAGAATCAGGTCGGCGCCTGATAGTTCGGCGCCTCTTTGGTGATCAGGATGTCGTGGGGGTGGCTCTCGCGCAGCGCTGCCGCCGTCACGCGAACGAACCGGGTGCGCAATCGCATGTCGCTGATGCTCGCGGCGCCGCAGTAGCCCATCGCCTGGCGCAGCCCGCCGATCAACTGGTGCAGCACTCCCCCAAGCGGTCCCTTGTAGGCCACCCGTCCCTCAATCCCCTCGGGTACGAGCTGGTCGGGATCGCGGCGGTCCTGGAAGTACCGATCCTTCGAGAAGCTGCGTCCGACCATGGCACCGATCGAGCCCATACCCCGGTATTCCTTGAACCGTTCTCCCTGGTAGAGCACCACCTCGCCCGGCGATTCGTCGGTGCCGGCCAGCAAGCTGCCCACCATGGCGCTGTGCGCCCCGGCAGCGATGGCCTTGGCTAGGTCGCCGGAGAACTGCATGCCCCCATCCGCGATTACCGGCACACCAGCCGCAGCAGCCTCGGCCGCGCAGTCGATCACCGCGGAGACTTGCGGCACGCCCACGCCAGCCACTACCCGGGTCGTGCAGATCGAGCCCGGGCCGATCCCGACCTTGATCGCATCGGCGCCGGCTTCGACGAGTGCCCGGGCAGCGTCGGCCGTGGCCACGTTGCCCGCGACTACCTCGACAGGGTGATTCGCCTTGATCTTCGCCACGGTTTCGATGACGTCCCGGCTGTGACCATGCGCCGTATCGACCACGATGGCGTCGACGTCACGCTCGATCAGCGCCGCGGCCCGCTCCAGCGTCTCGGGCCCGGTGCCGACAGCGGCGGCTACCAGCAACCGGCCCAGCTCATCCTTGGAGGCGTTCGGGAACTGGATTCGCTTCTGGATGTCCTTCACCGTGATGAGGCCGACAAGCCGAAAGTCGTCGTCGACGATCGGCAGCTTCTCGATGCGGTGGCGGGCAAGCACGACCTGCGCCTCGTCGAGCGTGATCGGTGCCTGCGCGGTTACCAGTCCCTGCGACGTCATCACCTCGTGGATCGGGCGGCTCCAGTCAGTCTCGAAGCGAAGGTCGCGGTTGGTGAGGATCCCGACGAGGTGCCCCACGGGGTCGGTAATCGGCACCCCGCTGATCTTGAAGCGGGCCATCAGATCCTCGGCTTCGGAGACCAGGTTGTCGGGGCCCAGCGTGAAGGGCTCGTTGATCATCCCCGACTCTGATCGCTTCACCCTGTCGACCTCGGCGGCTTGGTCGGCAATGGCCAGGTTGCGGTGAATCACGCCGATGCCGCCGTGCCGGGCCATCGCGATGGCCAGCCGCGCCTCGGTGACCGTGTCCATCGCGGCACTCACGAGCGGGACTGCGAGCGTGATGCCTCGCGTGAAACGCGTCGACGTGTCGACCGAATCGGGCAGCACGTCGGATGCCTCAGGCACGAGCAGCACGTCGTCGAAGGTCAGCCCATCGGCGGCGAATTTGGCCTCAAGCGACGGGAATCCGACCGGCGGGCGCTGCGGCGTCGAGACCATGGCGCACGATACCGCGCGACCCTCCGCGATCTGGCGACCGGCAACGGCGGGCACGGTAGGTTGCACGCGGTCAACCGACGGGGCGCGATGTGGCCGATTTCCAGCAGCACGAGTCGATCGCGACGCTCCACCGGCTGAGCGATCGCCCCGTCGAGAGCTTCGAAGCCGACTTGTTCGAGCGGTCGCGCCGCAGTCCCATCGCCCTCATCATTCCGGCGCTGTACAGCGAGCTCGGCGGACCAGCGCTCAGCCCCATCGTCGACGAGATCGCCAAGATCACGTACCTCGACGAGATCATCATCGGCATCGATCGAGCGAATGCCGCAGAGTTTGCCGAGGCCAAGCAGTTCTTCTCCCGCTTGCCGCAGCGCACCCGCCTGCTGTGGAATGACGGGCCTCGACTGCGCAACATCGACGAACAGCTGGCCGATCGGGTGCTCGCCCCCTCCGAGCCGGGCAAGGGCCGCAACGTTTGGTACTGCCTCGGCTACTTCCTGGCGTCAGGCCGCTGCGAGAACGTGGCCCTGCACGACGCCGACATTCTCACCTACGACCGCGGGATGCTGGCTCGGCTGCTGTACCCGATCCTGCATCCCACCTTCGGGTACTCGTTCTCGAAGGGCTACTACTACCGAGCCAGTGGCGATGTGTCCGCAGACGGCCTCGGCGCGAACGGGCGGATGAACGGCCGAGTGGTCCGACTACTGGTCACGCCGTTGTTGAGAGCGCTGCGCGCCACCATCGGCGAGCACGACTACCTGCGGTATCTCGATGGCTTCCGCTACCCGCTTGCCGGCGAATTCGCTATGAAGCTCGACATGACGCGCAGCATTCGCATACCGAGCGACTGGGGTCTCGAGATCGGCGTGCTGTCGGAGGTGTACCGCATCTACCAGGGGCGCCGGATCTGCCAGGTCGACATCGCCGATCGTTACGACCACAAACACCAGGAGCTGTCGGTGGCCGATGCGAACGCCGGGCTCCACAAGATGAGCCGCGACATCGCAAAGGCCATCTATCGCAAGCTGGCGATCGACGGCACCGTGCTGGGCACCGAGACCTTCCGCACCGTGAAGGCCGTCTACTACCGCAACGCTCTGGACCTCGTCAGCCACTACCGCAACGACGCCTCGTTCAACGGCTTCGACTTCGATCTCCATGCCGAGGAAACGGCGGTCGAATTGTTCGCGGCGGCGATCATGGAAGCAGGCGACGAGTTCCTGAACGATCCGATGGGAACACCGTTCATCCCCAACTGGTCGAGGGTGCAAAGCGCCGTCGACGGAGTGCTCGAACAGCTCTACGAAGCAGTCGAGCTGGACAACGCCTGAGGGTGCCGGGACAGTCCTGCGTTTCGGGAACAGCGGTCGGGTAACTGCAGATCAGCGACCCGCACATGACGACAAAGGGCGCTTCTCGAGGTTCTGCTCGCGGTACACACTCGTCTTGCATGTCATTTTCCATACCAACATAGAATGCAGTCATGGCAACAGAGCAAATCGCTGTTCGACTCCCAGCGAGCCTGTTGAGCGAACTCGACGAGCTCGTCCACAGCGGTGCGTACCGGAGCCGGGCGGCGGCAGTGCGGGCCGGCATCGAGATCATTGCCGAAATCGAACGCCGACAACTGGTCGACCAAACGATCGTCGACGGCTACGAGCGCTGCCCGCCGACTGAAGCCGAAGATCAGGCGGCGTGGAACTCCTTGAAGGCATCGATCCTCGAAGAGCCGTGGTGACGCCGGTTCGGGGGGAAATCTGGTGGGGCGAAATCGAGTCGATCGGCCAGCGCCCGTACTTGGTGATGACCCGCTCGGCGGCAATTGAGGTGCTGAACAGCGTGGTCGCAGCGCCCGTGACGCGCACGATACGGCGCATCCCAACCGAGCTTCCGCTTGGTCCGCGCGACGGGATGCCGGCGGACTGTGTCGCGACGTTCGACAACCTGACGACGGTGCCGCGCGCGAATCTGGTCGAGCGGATCTGCACGCTCAGAGGGCAGCGGCTTGCCGAGGCCTGCGCCGCCCTCCATCTCGCGCTGGATTGCTAGCAGAGCCCGATGCCCGACATGGGGGACCAGCTCTACGACGCTGTCGAGTTGGACCACTCCTAGCGCTGCGGGGCTGCCGTCCGGTCTGCCAGCGCAGGCGCCCGGCGCTCGGCTTCCAAGCACAGCCAGAGCGTTTGGCCCGCAGTCAGGGATGCGCGCGAACCCGGGCCGTAGACCTGATCGTCGAGCAGATCCACGCAGCCTTCGTGGGCGAACTGCGCCCCCGCACTGCCGGGCGGGCACAGCCCGGACAGCACCTCGATGTCGATGGTGAGCTGACTGTGCGAGACGTTGGTGACCGACACCACCGTCTGGTCCCATTGCGGCCCGCCCCGGATCACGCCGAACGCCCGGGAGCCCAAGTCCAGCGACACCTGCGCGCTGTCGGGATGGAACGCCGGCTGGCCGCGCCGCACCAGCATCCGCCGCACCAGTTCCACCAGCACCCTGCGACGAACGCCGTCCTGTGCGCCGAGCAGGTCGACTGCCTCGTCGAGCGTCAGCTTGCGCCGGTTGATCGTGCGCTTGTTCTGCTCGACAGGCGGCAGTCCGTGATCGGTGACGATGCGCGGCGGCTCGCTGAGCGGTGTCCAGTAGCTGGAGGTGCCCAGCAACGCATGCACGTACACCGCAGGAATGCCGGCGAGGCTCAGCATGATCGTGTGCGCGGCAAGGAACTGCGCGACGCCAAGCGCGTCCCGATCGCCGGCGAACAGATCCCACAGCGAGACGTTCAGCTCGTACGCCTTGGGTCCAGCAGGGGTGTCGAACTCCGAGTGAGTGCCGCCCGCGCTGTGGGCCGCCGCGATGAGCCGGAAGATTTGTGCATCCGTCAACAATCCCTCTACCGGACGCAGCCCGATGCCGTCATGGCTGGCGATGAAGTTGAAGTACGACGTTCCTGCCGGAGGCGGCTCCAGCTGAGCGAGCCACTGCTGCATCGCGACGGCTGACCCCGACAGCATCGTGTGGGCGACCAACGGGGGGAGGCTGAAGTTGTAGACGAGGTGAGCTTCGTCGCCTGCGCCCCAATAGGCCACGTTCTGGTCGTGGGGCACATTGGTCTCGGTGATGATGACCGAGCCGGGACAGCGTGCGTCCAGCAGCGTCCGCAGCAGCTTGACGATCTCGTGGGTCTGCGGCAGGTTCAGGCATGAGGTGCCCAGCTCCTTCCAGAGATAGGCGATGGCGTCGAGGCGGAACCAGCGCACACCGGCGTCGACGAGGCAGGCGACGGTGCGCAACAAGTCCAGCAAGACCTCGGGCTCGGCGAAGTTCAGGTCGATCTGGTCGTGGCTGAACGTGCACCACAGCAGCCGGGGGCCGTCGTGGGTTTCGACCTCGCGCAACAACGGCGTCGTCCGTGGTCGCACCACGCTCGAGGTGTCGTCTTCGGGTTCTGCGGTGAGCAGGTTCCGGCTGCCTGGCATTTCCCCCCGGCAGAACTGATCCATCCAGCGATGATCAGCACTGACATGGTTCACGACGAGGTCAGCCATCACCGTGTAGGTGTCGCTGAGCGCTGCGATGTCCTCCCAGCTGCCGAGCCGGGGGTCGACCGCTCGGTGGTCGGTGACAGCGAAGCCGCCATCGGAGCTCGCCGGATAGAACGGCAGCACGTGCACGACGGTCACGACATCGCCCGTGAGGTCATCGAGCAACTCACCCAAGGTGTGCATCGGAACCCTGCCCGCCTCGGTGATCGAGTCGGCATAGGTGATTACCGCTATGTCTCGCTGATCCCAACGCGGCCCGGCGTCGGGCACCTCATCGGCCGGGTCCCCGCCGATGGCTGCGAGCACATCGTCGACGAACCCGTCTGCGGGCAGCGCGGGGTAGACGAACTCAAGATGGCGCCGGATACGGCTGCGAAGATCCCCATCCGTCACAACCTGAGGACCCCCATCACCAGCCCGTCTGCCTGGCCGTTGAGCCCGGAGCCGTAGCGAGCGACACTACCGATGTCATCTGACGAGGCCGCGTACCTGCCGGCGGCCACGTAGCGTGATCACATGACCGAGACGCTGCTCGAACGGCCCAGCGATGATGCGGCTATGCCGCCGCGTCATCCGCTGTCGATGATGACCGAAACGGAAGCCCATGCCGCCATCGAGGTGCTGCATCGCAGCGGGCGCATCAGCGACAGCGCACGCTTCCACGGCTTCTCCATCTGGGAGCCCCCAAAGGCCGAGGTTGCGGCCTGGACGCCCACCGCCGGCACCGACCGCCGCTTCGAGGTGGTGGTACGCGAGAACGGCGAGGTGTACACCGCCGTGGTCTCGGTGACCCGCGGCGAGGTCGACTCATGGGAGCACCATCCCGGCGTCGTGCCGCGGGTCGGCATGGCGGAGCTGTTCGCCGTGATGGACGCCTGCCGGACCGACCCGGGATTCGCAGCGGCCATCGCCAAGCGCGGCATCACCGATCCGTCGCAAGTCCAGATCGACCCGTGGCCGACCGGCGACTACGGCTTCGACTTCGAGACAGGCCGGCGGGTGCAACGCTGCATCGGCTTCTGGCGCCCGAACCCCGCCGACAACGGCTACGCCTACCCCCTCGACGGGCTGATGGTGCACATCGACGTCGACACGCTGGAGGTGCTGCACATCGAAGACTTCGACCAGTGGCCGGTGAGCTCGGAGCGGGGCAACTACGACGTTGACGCCGTCACTGAGGATTTTGGGCCGATGCGCACCGACCTGCGACCGATCGAGATCACCCAGCCCGACGGCACCAGTTTCACGCTCGACGACAACGAGCTGCGCTGGCAGAAGTGGTCGATGCGCGTCGTCATGGATGACACCGAAGGCCTGGTGCTGCACCGGATCGCCTATGACGACGGCGGCCGGGTCCGCCCGATCATCGACCGGGCGTCGCTGGCCGAGATGGTGGTGCCTTACGGCGACACCAGGCCGTCGCAGTCGTTCAAGCACGCGCTCGACTCCGGAGAATTCGGCCTCGGCCTGATGAACAACTCACTCGAGTTGGGCTGCGACTGTCTCGGCGAGATCACCTATCTCGACTCCGCCCAAGTGTTTGACGATGGTTCAGTTGTCACCACGCCGAACGCGATCTGCATCCACGAGGAGGACTTCGGCATCGGCTGGAAGCACTTCGACTGGAATGCCGACACTACTGAGGTGCGCCGATCTCGCCGGTTGGTGGTGAGCGCCATTCACACGGTGGGGAACTACGAGTACGGGTTCTTCTGGTACTTCTACCTCGACGGCACCATTCGCTACGAGGTGAAGCTGACCGGCGTTCTCACCACCCGTTCGCACCGCGACGGCGACGACATGACCTTCGCCCGGCAAGTTGCCCCGCACGTGTCTGCCCCGATCCACCAGCACATCTTCTGCGTGCGGTTGGACATGGCCGTCGACGGCGACGCGAACACGGTGGTCGAGGTGAACACCGAAGCGCTGCCGCCGGGCCCAGACAATCCGCATGGCACTGCGTTCGCCGCTCGTGAGACAGTGCTCGAGAGCGAGTTGGCCGCCCGCCGCGACACCAACTCGTCGTCCAGCCGCTACTGGCGGATCGAGAGCGCGGATCACATCAACCGGCTCGGTCGCCCGACGGCGTACCGGTTGCTGCCTCCGCCCACCGCGACGATGTTTGCTGCGCACGGCAGCCCGCACTCCGAGCGCGCCACTTTTGCCCGGCACAACCTGTGGGTGTCGCCGACACGCCCCGACGAGCGCTACGGCGCGGGCCGGTTCCCCACACAGCGCAACGCTGGCGACGGGCTGGAGCGCTATACGGCGGGTGACCGGCCGATCGTCGGCACCGACGTCACGGTGTGGCACACGTTCGGCATCACCCACGATGCCCGGCCCGAGGACTTCCCGGTGATGCCTACCGAGTACGTCAGCTTCGGGCTGGTGCCCGACGGTTTCTTCGACCGCAACCCGATGCTCGACGTGCCGCCGTCATCGAACGGCCACTGCGGCTGAGTCACTCGGCGGCGGAGCCCGCCGCGGCCTACTGTGGCCGCATGGCTGGAGGACCGGACCTTGACGAGACGGGCGTGGACCGCCCGTCAGGGATCGGACATGTCATCTCGCTCTTGCCAGCTCCTACCGATGGGCTGCGCATCGCCCCGTTCCTTGACAAGATCGAAGCGCAGGCAGAAACGGCAGACCGGACCCGGTCGGTGTCTTCGGAGGTCATCGAGGCGATTCGCGGCACCGATTTCATGCGGATGTCCGCGACTCGAAACATTGGCGGCATTGAAGAGACGATGCTGCACATGGGGCGCGAACTCGAAGCAGTGGCCGCTCGCTGCCCGAGCTTGGCGTGGTGCCTTTGGAACCACCTGTGCGTGTTCCACCTGTTCGTCGGAGCCATGGGTCCACAGCAGCAGGACTTCCTCACAGACATCGTGACCAAGGGCCATTGGGTGTCGTTCCCCGGCGGCGCGCGCAGTTCGGTGTATGGGCGCATCGAGGGCGACGTGGCCGTGCTGAACGGGACTGGCCGCTGGGGTACCGGCGCCCGCTACGCCGACTACTGCGGCGTGGCGTTCGCCGTCACCGGCCCCGACGGCAAGCCCGTTCGGCCCATGGACATCCGCTTTACGATCGTTTCCAACAAGACTGAGGGCTTGAAGATCGACCCGTCGTGGGATGGCTCGGGTCTGCGGGCATCAGCCACCGACGACGTCCACTTCACCGACGTGCCGGTGCGCCTCGACGACTGTGTTCCGTGGTACGGCGTCAACCGCGCCGAATCGCTGCGGACCATTCCGGTGGTGCACCACCGCTACCGCGAGGACTGGGTGGGCATCTCGGACCTGTGGCTTGCTTGGATGGCCGTGGGTCTGGTTCGGCGGGCACTGCTCGAAGCCGTCGAGCAAGCGGCGGGGCGCAGGGTGATCATCGGCGGCGAGATGGTCGAGCGGCCGACCGTGCAGATCAACTTCGGCCGCGCTGCCTCGCTGGTGGCGGCTGCCGCGGCTGCCACCGAGGCCGGATGCAACGACGTGGACAGCAGGATCGAAGCCGGTATCACCCCCGGCGAGAGCGACTACCTGCGGCAGATGGCCGTGACCACCATGGCAGTGGAGCAACTGGACGAGGCGATGGCCCTGTTGAACCGGGCCCAGGGCGGCACCGCGCTGCGCGAGGGCGGCACGTTCGAGCGCCGCTACCGGGACTTCCGAGCCATGCCGGTGCACATCAACGTGCACTACGACCGCATCACCCACCAAGTAGGCCGGTACGCCCTCGGCCTCGAACTCAACCCATTCTGAGCCGCTTGGTGATGTCTGCGTCCGGTGGCCGCGGGCACAGATGCGCAAGATTAGGCTCGATATCGACCGCCCCGGGGTTGCTTCGCGGGCGCGAACGGAGAGGGAGATCATGCGTTCGAGGACTCTGACACGACTCGCCATTGCTCTGACCGGCGTGGCGCTGCTAGGAGCAGCGTGCGGCGGCGGCGATGGCGATCCCGAGGACGTCACGGCGGCATTCGTGCTGGTGGGACCCGTCGGTGACGCTGGCTGGAACTGGGCACACGACCAAGGTCGCCAGTACGCGGAAGACCAAACCGGTGCGGCGACGCTGTTCGTCGAGAGCGTCCCGGAGAACGCTGAAGACTTCAAGGCGGTCGCCGTCGACTTCATCGAGAACGAGGGCGCAGACGTCATCTTCGGCACCTCGTTCGGCTACATGGACCCGATGCTCGAGCTGTCCGAGGAGTACCCCGACGTCGTGTTCGAGCACGCCTCGGGCTTCAAGATGAACGAGGCCAACTTCGGCAACTTCTTCGGCCGCATGTACCAGCCGCGGTACCTGTCGGGCATGGCGGCAGGTGCGATGACCGAAAGCGGGCAGTTGGGCTACGTGGCTGCGTTCCCCATCCCTGAGGTGATCCGAGGCATCAACGCCTTCACCCTCGGCGTGCTCGAGACCAACCCGTCAGCCGAGGTCCACGTCATCTGGACCTTTACTTGGTTCGACCCGGCGGTTGAGGGCGACTCGGCCAAGGCCTTGCTGGAAGCCGGCGCCGATGTCATCGCCATGCACCAGGACTCCACGGCTGCGGGTGTCGCTGCGCAGGACGCTGGGGCGCGATGGGTCGCCTACAACTCCGACATGCGCGACTTCGCACCCGACGCGTTCATCACCGCACCTGTGTGGAACTGGGGCCCGCGCTACACCGCGATCATCGAGGCAGTCGCTGCGGGCACCTACGAGCCGGGTTCGTACTGGGGCGGCATGGACGACGGCATTGTCGACCTGGCACCGCTGGCTGACGACGTGCCGGGCGATGTCGCCGACCAGATCAGCGATGTTGCCGAGCAGATCCGTGAAGGCGAGTGGGACGTGTTCACCGGCGAGATCCGCGACCAGGAAGGCAACGTCCGCGTCGCCGCCGGCGAGACCCTGGATGACGGCTCGATGCTGGGCATGGACTGGTTCGTCGAAGGCGTCGTGGGTGACGCCAGCCCCTGATCCGACTGATCGAATCGCAGTAGCACCGCCGTTGGATCTGGGGGACGCTGAGGTGTCTCCCACATCCGGCGGCGGTGCCGCGCGCCGCTGCGGCAGCGGGCCGTCGGTTTCTGACACCGGTACGGCGTGAACGCTCAAGATCTCTCGGAGTCCAGCGCCGGCAGCGGCGACGCCGCGCCCTTGGCCGTAGACCTGCGCGGCATCCGCAAGGAATTCCCCGGAGTGGTCGCCTGCGACGGCACCAACTTGTCGGTGCGGGCGGGCACCATCCACGCGCTGCTCGGAGAGAACGGCGCTGGCAAGACCTCACTCGTCAACGTACTCGGGGGCGTGTACCTGCCCGACGGAGGCGAGATCTGGGTGCACGGCACCCAGCAGCAGTTCCACTCGCCCGCCGATGCGATCGCCGCGGGAATCGGCATGGTCCACCAGGAGTTTCGCTTGGTGCCCACGCTGACGGTCGCGGAAAACGTCGTGCTCGGCTCGGCACCGCGCTATCTGAACAGGAGCCAGATCACCGAACGCGTTGCTCACCTGGCCGCGATCTACTCGCTCGACGCAGACCCCACCCGGCCCGTGTGGCAGCTCTCGGTCGGCGAACGGCAGCGCGTGGAAATCCTGAAGGCACTCTGGCGCGACGCAGACGTGCTGGTGCTGGACGAACCGACGGCGGTGCTCACACCTGCCGAGGCTGCCGACCTGGGTCTCACGTTGCGTGCCATGGCTGACCGCGGCCGCTCGGTGATCTACATCAGTCACAAGCTCGACGAGGTGCTGACGGTGTGTGACGAGGCCACCGTGCTGCGCAGCGGCGTCACCGTTGCGCAGCCGGGCAGCCTCGCCGGAGTCGAGCGATCGGACTTGGCCCAGATGATGGTCGGAGAAGCCGCAGCCGAAGTTCGGCGTCCCGCGGGCCAGCCGAGCGGTGACGTCGTGCTCGCGCTGGACGGCATCTCGGCATTGAGCGACCGGGGGTTTCCCGCATTGCACTCCGTCGACCTCGACGTGCACGCCGGCGAGATCGTGGGCGTCGCCGGCGTCTCGGGAAACGGCCAGAAGGAGCTGGCCGAGGCCATCGCCGGATTGCGTCCCGTCACCTCTGGAGGTGTCGGCCTGCTGGGCGCCGACATCACCGGTGCTTCGCCGAGAGCGCGTTCTCGCGGCGGGCTGGCCTACGTGCCCGAGGATCGCCTCGGCGTCGGTCTCGCCCCCCATATGTCCGTCGTCGACAACGCCGTCGTGCGTTCGTACCGGGCCATGCGCCGCGGGGTCATGCTGGACCTGCGGCGTTGCGAGGACTTCTGCAAAGGCCTCGTCGAGAGGTTCGGCGTGCAGGTCGGACGTTTGCACTCAGATGTGAGCGCTCTGTCAGGGGGCAACCTCCAACGCCTGCTGCTCGGCCGCGAGCTGACCGGAGAGCCCAAAGTGCTCGTGGCAGCCCAGCCCACCCGTGGTCTAGACGTGGCGGGCATCGCCGCCATCCAGGAACAGATCGTCGCGCAGCGCACCGCCGGCGTTGGAGTGCTGCTGATCTCTGAAGACCTTGACGAACTGCTCGCGCTGTCAGACCGGTTGATCGTGATGTACGAGGGGCGCATCGCGGCCCGTCTGGATCCGACGACATCCTCGAGAGCCGAGGTAGGAGCCGCGATGGCTGGAGGCGGAGGCACATGAGCGACCCGACGCACGCCCCGCTGCACACCGTCTCGCGCGGGCGAGCTCGCTGGCATCGCGGCCTGGTACGGCCCGTGCTGCAGCGACGTTCGGACGTGGTGCCCGCGGCCCAGGCCTTCGCCTTCGTGATCGGAATTGCAGCGGCTCTGATCGCGGGAGCGCTCCTGCTGCTCGCCGCGGGCAACAACCCGGCCGAGGTGTACGGCCGGATGATCGATTCGTCGCTTGGCGGCATCAATTCGATCTCGCGGACGTTGCTGCGAGCGACACCGCTTGCGCTGGCCGGTCTTGCGATTGCCGTTGCGGGATCGATGGGACTGTGGAACATCGGCGCCGAAGGTCAGATAATGGCGGGCGCGACGGTCGCAGCAGGTTTCGCCATGTCGGCGGGCGACTTGCCGGGTCCCCTCCTCATCATCTCGATGCTGATCGCCGGCGCGATAGGCGGCGTCATCCTCATGCTGGGGCCGGCGCTCGCGCGTGCATACCTGGGTGTCAGCGAGATCATCACGACGCTGATGCTCGTCGAGGTCTCGATCCGGATCGTGGAATGGCTCGAGACCGGTCCGTGGAAGGACCCCGAGTCGCAAGGCTTTGCGTTGATCGAGCCCCTGCCCGAGCATGCGTCGCTGCCGGGACTGTTCGGCCGCGCACACATTGGCGCAGTGCTCGCCGTCGCGCTGCTGGTGGCCTTCTGGCTGGCCGTCTCGCGCACAGCGTGGGGATACGAGCTGCGCATGGCGGGATCGTCGCCGGCCACGGCTCGCTATGCCGGCATCTCGCTGCAACGCAAGGTGCTGACTGCCCTGCTGCTGTCGGGCGGACTGGCTGGCCTCGCCGGCGCCATCGAGCTGACCGGAACTGCGACGCGACTCGATCCCGGCTTGTCGAACGGCTACGGCTTCGCCGGGATCATCGTGGCGGCGCTCGCGCTGATGCGGCCATCGGGCGTGGCGGCGGTGGCGTTCGTGTTCGGCGCGGTGCAGGTGGGCGGCCAGTCCATCCAGACGCTTGGCGTGACAAGCTCGATCGCCACGATCCTGCAGGCCATGATCCTCATCGGTGCCTTGGTGGCCGCGGTGCTGCTCAACTACCGCGTCCGATGGGTGCGACCCGTCGGGTACCCCACAGATGCAGCCCCACAACCAGACGGCGCCGCCACTACGGGAGCTGCGGGTGTCTGAGGCAGCCATCATCGGACTGCTCGTGGCGACCGTGCAGTTCGCCACGCTCGTGTACTTGGCCGGGCTGGGCGAGCTCATCGCCGAACGATCCGGAGTGCTGAACCTCGGTGTCGAGGGAATGATGGCGATGGGGGCCGTGAGCGGATTCATGATGGCGCTCGCCACCGGCCGTCCCTGGATCGGCTTCGCATTCGCTGCGCTCGTCGGCATGGCGGTCGCAGGAGTACACGCTGTGGTGAGCGTGGTGATGGGCGCCGGCCAGGTGGTGTCAGGCTTGGCGATCACCATCGGCGGATTGGGATTCGCCGCCTTCATCGGACAGGACGCAGTACGCGAACGTGCCGATGCCGTGTTCACCGATCTGGGCATCGCCGGACTTGCCGACATCCGCTGGGTCGGTCCGATCCTTTTCGACCAGCCGCCGGTTGTCTACCTCGCGGGTCTTCTGGGCATCGTGGTCTGGTTCGTGCTGAATCGAACCCGGCTCGGCCTCGCACTGCGTGCGGTCGGGGAATCTGCCTCGACGACGGACTCGGTGGGCCACTCGGTGACACTGCTGCGTTCCGGAGCTGTCCTGATCGGCGGTGCCTTCGCCGGCGCTGCCGGCGCCTTCTTGTCGCTGTACATGGCCGCCGGCTGGACCGAGGGCCTCATCGCCGGCCGCGGCTGGATCGCAGTGGCACTGGTCATCTTCGGGGCGTGGCGGCCCGGACGGCTTGCCGCTGGCTCGCTGTTATTCGGGTTCACGCTTGCGCTGCAGCCCCGTGTCCAGACGTTCGACCTGAGCCTCTTCGGCCTCGAGGTCAACACGATCTCGCCGGCGCTGCTCGGCATCCTGCCGTTCCTGCTGACTGTCGTGGTCCTCATTGCCATCAGCTTCCGGGCCCGCCATCGACCGAGCCCAGCACCCGCCGCCCTGACGCTCCCCTATCGACGCGAGGAACGCTGACAGCGCCGCTGAACGCCGCAGATGCCGCCGCCGGCCGCGTGGCAGGGGCGGGCTAGCGTCTTCGCCGATGGCCGAGAGCAACCCGCACGAATCGCTACCCGACGGCACGAAGCTGCAGATTCGCCTCCCACCAGAGCTTGAAGGCGGCGTGTGGTCCAACTTCGCCGTGGTACGCCACTCGCCGTATGAGTTCACCCTCGACTTCATCCGGCTGGACTTCAGCGGCAAGCAGTCACCGCGGCGAGGCGTTGTCGTGCAGCGCGTCAACATGTCGCCGCAATTCGTGGAGCAGCTCATCAGTGCCCTCAGCGACAACATGTCGAAGTTCGCCTCGAACCTGGCGCCGTCCAGCCTCGAATCGCTGGATGAGCCGCAGGACGACGCAGACGATTGATCTTGCTCAGCGCTGCGACGAGCGCTGGTGACCCTTGGACCTGGACCGGTTGTTGTTGCTTCGGCGATGCCGGGATTGATTCTTGGCCGCCGGACGCTCAAGCGTGCGACGCCGTGTCTGCGAGCGTGAGCGCTGCCGGTTGGTGTCGGCGATCGCCTTGCGGGGTTCAGGGCGTGGCTGAGGAAAATCCGCGTTGGCCTTGTGGTTCTTCGAGCTCTTCGGGCTGGAATCGGTGGCAGATCCGCGGGCGTTGGCGCCGATCCTGCGTTGACCGGTTGACCGGATTGCAGCCACGTCGACTTCGGTGATGGGCTGCTGAAGACCCATCTTGCGCTGCATGGTCTTGAGCTCTTTGACTTGCTCGGGCTGGATGAGCGAGACCACCACACCGCCTTGGCCGGCCCGGGCCGTGCGGCCCGATCGGTGAAGGTAGGTCTTGTGGTCGGCCGCGACATCGTAGTGAACGACAGCGCCGACACCTTCGACATGGATGCCACGCGCAGCAACGTCAGTCGCGACCAGCGCCTGGACCTTGCCGGCGGCAAACTCGGCCAGCGCCCTGGTGCGCTGGCCCTGGCTGCGTCCGCCGTGCAGCGCCGCCGTGCGGATGCCTCGACGATCCAGCTGCCGGGCCACGCGATCGCAGCCATGCCGGGTTCGACAGAACACAACCGTCGATCCGGCGGCGTCGATCGCTTCTGCGCAGATGTCAGTGCGGTCAGTCCTGGCCACGCTCCAGAACACGTGGTCGGCAGCGCTGACGTCGGGAGTCTCGTCACCGACTTCGTGACGCACGGGATCGCGCTGGTAGTCGCGTGTCAGTGTCGCGACGTCGCCGTCGAGCGTGGCCGAGAACAGCATGGTCTGGCGCTTTGTGGCGGTCTGGTTGAGCAGGCGCCGCACGGCCGGGATGAATCCCATGTCGGCCATGCGATCGGCTTCGTCGATGACGACCTTGTCGACAGCGGACAGGTCAGCCTCGCCCTGGGAGATCAAGTCTTCAAGGCGACCCGGGCACGCCACGAGAATGTCGACCCCGCGACGCAGCGACCCGATCTGAGGGCCGTAGCCCACGCCGCCATAGGCGACGCCCACGCGGCGCTTGCCTGCGAAGGTGCGTAGCTCGGTCATGATCTGATCGGCGAGTTCGCGGGTCGGCGCGAGCACGAGTGCTCGGGGCTTGTGCGGCTGAGCGTTGCCGACGCTGGCCACGAGCGGAATCCCGAACGCCAGCGTCTTGCCGGACCCGGTGGGCGCGCGGCCGCAGACATCGCGTCCGGCCAAGGCATCTGCGACAGTGGCCGCCTGGATGGCGAACGGCTGGCTGATGCCACGTTGAGCGAGCGCGCTGACGATGAAGTCGGGGGCGCCCAGTTGGGCAAAGGTGGGGGGCATACATCTCCTGGCCCGCGACGCGCGGGCTCCTGAGGGGTTCGGTGGCGCCTCCACAGGGGGTGAAGAGGTCGGCGATAACAGGGGTCTGGTCCACGTTGACAGGAAGAACCAAAGCCGGCCTGCGAACCCGTCGGCCGAACATGCCGGCCAGACGACGGGAGGGTACCGGCGCACGCTGCTCAATACTCACGAAGCAGAACGCGGCCGGGTGACCCGAGATGTGTTGACACAGGTGGCGTGTGACGCCGCCCGCGCCCGAAGCGATTGCCGACGGAGCTCTGAAGGACGAGATGTCTCGCGCCCGAAGCTCCGACCGTCGCCAGCCTGTTGGGCTAGCGACGGTCAATGGCGAGTGCCCTCAAACGGGCTTGACGTTCTGAGCCTCGTCGCCTTTGCGGCCGGGTCCGATATCGAACTCGACCTCCTGCCCTGCCTCCAGCGTTCGGTAGTTCTCACCGACAATGTTGGAGAAGTGGACGAAGACGTCGTCCGCCCCGTCACGGGAGATAAAGCCGAAGCCCTTCTCGCTGTTGAAGAACTTGACTGTTCCGCGCATGTCTTGCCTCTCGAAGCCCGGCCTAGCCGGTCAAAGACCGCAAGGCTACGGCAGAAACTTCGCGTTCAGGCCCGGGTTTGTGAGGAATGTACGAATTCGGCCAGGAAACGGAGGGTTGCCTCGACGAAGATGTCGTTGCGATCACCGGCCACCATGTGCGCCGCGCCGCCCACATTTGCGTAGCGCGCATGCGGCACAGTGTCGAGGAACGACTGGGCTCCCTCCTCGGACAGCACGTCGCTCAGCCCGCCGCGGACGAGCAACGTCGGAAGCGTCAGGTTCTCAGCAGCCGCCTGTTGACGCGGGATTCGCTCGGCGAAACTGCGTGGCCGGTGCATGAACGCGGGGTCCCAGTGCCACCGGTAGCGACCGTCGGGCCAGAGGCGAACGTTCTTGGCGAGACCGTCCAGGTTGCGCGGACGCTTGCGGTGAGGCTGGTAGTTCGCGATGGCCTCGGCGACCTCTTCGAGTGATGCGAACCCGTCCGCGCCTTGAGCCATGAAGTCTCGAATCTTGCGCACGCCAGCCGCTTCGATCTGCGGCGCTGTATCGACGAGGACGAGAGCGAGTGCATCCACAGCGCCTTCCCCGACGGCGGTCAGCGAGGTGCCCCCGCCCATCGAGGCGCCTACCAGCACTGGTCGCTCGCCGAAGTGCTCCGCGATCGCCACCAGATCGGCCACAAACGCCTCGGTCGTGTAGTCGCCGTCAGGCGCCCAGTCCGAATCGCCGTGGCCCCGGGCGTCGAGGCTCACTGCGCGGTAGCCGCCGTCGGCGAGGGCCTGCCCCGCTCCCTTCCAAGCGTGACGGGTCTGGCCGCCGCCGTGCTGAAGCAAGACGAGCGGACCGCTGTCGCCATATACGTCGGCGGCAACCTTCACGCCGCCCGCCGCTTCGATCAGCAGGTCAGGGTCGAGAGCGCCAGCGATGCGCTCCCCGTGCTCGGAGGGATGCGAGTAGACATCCGCACCAGCCGGTTCGGAAGGTACGAAGTCGGGAGCATCGGCGTCGGCTGGGTCGACCAGGGGCCGGCGTTGCTGGCCAGGCGATTGCTGCGTCATGTGCTGCCTTTCGTACGCGCTGGCGCCGACTGCTCCAGCCGCCGATGCCCAGGTTGCTCAGGCGTTCCGTGCGCGGCCGTCGGCCTTGGCGGCGGCCTGATCGCGTCGACGGGCTTCGCCCGCGGCAGCCAGGGCGGCCCGGTTCGAGTCGTCGACACGCATGAAGTGGTCGCGCCAGCCGTCGTTGTCGTCGGCATCCCACACGTAGGGCGTCTGCACGGTCGTGCGCGGCAGCCAGGCGCGCTCGAGCAGGTCGAGTGCGGTGCCCACAATGTCGCGTTGCATCGCCACGTCACCCGGCTTGCCTGTGGGATTGCCGAGCGGGAAGTCGGTGAACACGAAGCGCGCGACGCCACATTCTTCGACGATGTCACGGGCGCTGCCAGCAACCACTGTCGGCATGCCGGCCTCTTCGAGATGTCGTGCGACCAGACCCACGGTCTGGTGGCAGACGGGTCAGAGGGGGACCAGCAGCGCCACGTCGACGTCGTCTTGGCGCATCCACTCTTCGATGCGGGGAGAGTCGTTGCGCTGCGTGCGGCGCTGGCTGTAGTCGGTGGGGATGCCGTAGAAGCGTTCTGACACCGCACCGATGCGGCCTTCGGCGGCGAATTCGCGCAGCCGGTTGATCGGCAAGTAGGTGTCGAGATCTTCGGTGTGGGTGTTGTCTTTGTCCCAGAACAGGTCACTGTTGTAGAGGCCCTCGAGGGCATCGTCGCAGCGCGCGGCGTAGGGCTGCTTCGGCCGGGCCGTGGGCACGCCGGCAGGCTCGCTGCCTGTCCGGAAGAACGATGTCGTGACCAAGCCGACTGTGCCCTGCGACAGCGGCTTGGACAGTGGCGTGAATGCCACCTCGTGGTTGTATGCCCATTGGTACGGCTGCGGATAGCCGTTCGCCGCGTAGTACCCGCGCGATTTGTCGATGTAGCTCAGATACGACCGGTGTGCTCGCCGTCCGTTCGTCCGCCGCTGCGAACGTTGCGTCAACACCATCGTCTCTCCCCTGCCTGCCGCTGGGTTCTTCCCAGCCTCACCACCGTGCGCCAACCCTGCGAGCCGGCGCACCAAGACTGTACGCGCCTCGCCCTGCGGAATGCCCGGTGCCGCCTCAGGCCGTCTCGCGCTGAACGGTCGGAATGACCTCTTCGAGATAGGCGTCAAGCGCGTCGTGGAGGATCGGCGCCCTCAACGCCACGTTGAGTCCCTGTGCGCCGGCCGACCGGTATTCCAAGATCCGCTCGACCGCCATCTCGGGCGTGCCGACGAGCGCGCCTTCGTCGAACCGATCCGCTAGATCGCCCCACGGAGCGCGCCCGCGCTCGCGCTCGGGCTCCACTTCCGCGGGGTCGGTCACAAGATGAAACATCACGTTGATCGTTCGCTCGATTTCGGCCGGGTCGCGCCCGGCTGCGGTGGCATGGGAGTCCAGGAGCGCCGAGAGACGGGCGAACCGCTCCGGCGTGATGTACGCCGCATTCCAGCCATCGGCGAGCCGTGCGGCCATCGGGATCGTGCGCCGCTCGCCGATCCCGCCGAGCCAGATCGGCAGCCGCTCCTGCACGGGAGCGGGCAGGCACGAGGCGTCTTCAGCGCGAACCCAGCGGCCGTCGTAGCTCGTGCGCTCCTGGGTGAGCAGCGAGCGGATGAGCTCGAACGACTCCTCCAGCATGTCGAAGCGCTCACCCAGCGACGGGAAGTCGTAGCCGAACGCGGCGGCTTCGGTTTCATGCCAGCCGGAACCGAGACCCAGCGTGAAACGTCCTCCGCTGAAGTGATCCAGCGTGGTGGCGGCCTTGGCCAGCAAACCCGCGTTGCGATAACCGACGTAGAAAACAAGGCAGCTGATGCGGGCGTTGCGAGTGTCGGCCACAAGCGTTCCCAAGGTGGAAAGCGCCTCAAAGTGAGGCACCGTTCCGCCCTGCGGCGGTGCCTCGTATAGGTGGTCCCAGATGGAGATCCAGTCGACCCCTCCGGCATCGAGTCGCTTCCACAGGTCACGCATCTCGGAGGCGGTCATGTTCTGTTGCCCGATGTGCGCGCCGAGCTGCATCGGCCCATCGCCGAGGGGGTGTTGTGTCGTAGTCACCCGCGCAAGCTAACCCGCTGGCGCTCTTAGCCTGATTGCCGTGACCGAAGCTGACGCCATCCCACCGAGCGAGACCGACGGGTCCACATGGGGAGCGGGCGGACTGACGCTGGGCGGCAAGCTGGCCGATGCGGTCGAACAGCCGCCCACCGTCTATGCCGCGGTTGGCGGGCAACGGTTCTTTGACGAATTGGTGGACCGGTTCTACGACGCCGTCGAGTCGGACCCGCTGTTGCGGCCGCTGTATCCAAATGACCTCACGCCGTCCCGGCACCGACTGGCGGGATTCCTGGCTCAGTACTGGGGCGGTCCCGCGGACTACAGCGCCGAACGCGGTCACCCGCGGCTGCGAATGCGACACATGCCGTTCGCAATCGGCCAAGCCGAACGGGATGCCTGGATGGCCCACATGCTGGCGTCGCTCGAAGTCGCTGCGCTGCCCGACGGGTCGAAGCTGCCCGCAGACATCGCGAACGCCATGTTCGCCCACTTCGACAACGCCGCCACCCACCTCATCAATCAGCCGAGCTAGACGCGACAGGAATCGTCACCCATGCAACGAGCACGGCAGATGTGGGCGTGCGTGGAGCGATATCACCAGCTCTGCTACTGGGCTCCCGAAGTGCGTGAGACGGGCTCGGCGGTTGGGTTGCGGGGGTTCTGGATGAGCTACTTCGCTACGCGGGCCGCTCCGCTGGGGCCGGTGCCCGCGAGCGTCGTGGAGGCGCTGTTCTTCTACTACGCGCCGGCGCGAGTTCGGCGCGCAATCCCTGATGCCTGGATGTACTCGTCACCTGCAGCAGTGCTGGCGGCGCGCTACGAGGGCATGGACGCTGCACTGAGACGTGAGCTGGGTGAACTGGTCGACGGCGAGAAGGTGCGTCGCTGTGTCGATGTTGTGCGCGCAGCCTGCGATGCAACCGATCCGGTCGGGCGCGTGCTGTTCGCCGGCTGGGCGTCGCTCGAATGGCCCGAAGATCCTCACCTGGCGCTGTGGCACGGATGCACGCTGCTGCGCGAGTACCGCAGCGGGTGCCACCTGATCGCGCTGGCGGCGGCTGGTCTGGGCGGCTGTGAGTCGGTGGTTTCCCAGGTCGCCGTCGACGAGGCGCCGCAGGCATGGATCGAAGAGGAAGCCGGTTGGACCGAATCGGAAGCTGCCGAGGCCTACGAGAGCCTGCAAGCCCGCGGCTGGGTGGGCGCGGACGGCTGGGCGACACAGGCCGGACGCGCCGGCCGCGCTGAGGTCGAGGCCATGACCGACCGGCTCGACGGCGCTCATTGGGCGGCGATCGGCGACGCAGCTGCCGACGCCCTGCTCGCTGACATGGCGCCCATCAACGCGCTGTTGCCTAAAGACGACCAGATCGACTGGCGAGAGCTGTACCCCGCCAACGACGCTTGAGCCAGCGACGGCGGAGTCATGGCCGGCAGTAACGACCTGCTGAACCGCGACCACCCGGGCCGTATCGACACAGAGCAGGCGAGTGACGGCATCTGCAAGGCTGCGACTCATGAGCAAACAACTGCCCGGACACGTTGACAACCCCGTGATGGAGCACAGGGATTCCATCGACATCGATGCTCCCCCGTCGAAGGTGTGGGGAATGGTGACTGCGCTGGATCGCTACGGCGAGTGGAGCAGCGAGAACACCGGCGGCTACTGGCGCAAGGGTCCCGACGGCGAGCCCGGGACCGGCCAGGTCGGCGACATGTTCGTCGGCATCAACAGGCGCGACGGCGAGGAATGGAAGGCACCCGTCGAGATCATTCGCCGGGTCGACAACGAAGACTTCGCATTCGTCACGGGCGGCCTCGAATACAACATCGTCCTGTGGCGCTACCAGCTGGCCCCCAAAGGCGGCGGCACGACGCTGACCGAGACCTGGACGCTCCGCAAGCACTCACCCCGCATGGTCGAGCACGGTCAAGGCGAGGTCGATCAGCGAGCCCACAATGCGCGCACCAGCATCCGAGCGACGCTCGAAGCGATGAAGGCAGCCGCAGAGGCCTAGCCGGGAATGCCGATCATCTGTGCAGTCGCGTGCATGTTCACGAGACGACCCAAGTCAACGAATTCGCTGAAGCCGTCTTCGGTGATCGTCGACTTGTACGACTCCCAGCCACCCGGGTCGCTGAAGTACAGCTCCGCCATGCCCATGTAGGCCTCGTCGGCGGGGGCTTGGCTGTGATTCACCACATAGCGCAGCCCGCCAATCTCGTTCATGACACCCCGCACGTTGGGCGCATGCACCTCCAGCCAGTGCCGGAACGCTGCGTCGTAGTCGACCCCCTCGCGGCCAGGGACCAGGAACGTCACTTTGAAGAAGCCTGACCGAGTCGCCGGGAACGGCTCGTTCAGCGTGTTCGGCACGACGGGCAGCTCTCCGTCAATCACCACGTACTCAGTGGTCGCCCACCCCACGTATGGCTCGGCCTTCTGCTGGAACGTGTCGGCGGGCACGGTGCCGTGCGGCTCGGGTGGGTTCGGGATCGTGCGATCGAACCACAGCTGCGCCATGCCATCCCACGGCACGTCTCGGCCGGGCCGTTGATCGAACAGGGTCGCGATGTATTTCGTGGCGTGGATCTTGCCCTCGGCGGCCTGACGCTCCTGTCCGGCGATCACTGCGGGCATGTGGTTCTTGAACCAATTCGTGACCAGTTCGTCGCGGGTGGCCTCCGGTCGGCGCTTGATGAGGAAGATCATCTTGGCGCCGGGTGTTGCTGCGATTTCGTCTGACATGGATGTCTCCTTGACGGCCACGACGTGCCTGCGTGGGCTGCCTGTTCCCGCCAAAAATCCGCTTGGCGGGAATGCTGCCCAAATCTAGGTTGGCGCTCGGTGCGACGGTCCGCATCCTTCAACACTTCACACTCGGCGTGCGGGCCGTCGCACTCGTGAGCGCTCAGCAGCAACTTATAGGGAGACCGCAGAAGCTGTCAACGGAGTTCGGCTGCGAGGGCTTCGGCCAGACGGTCGTAGTCGGACGGCCGGTTGTAGAGGTGGGCCGAGATTCGCAGGACCCGGTCCGGCGGCGCAGGCCAGGTGAACACCGGCACCTCGATGCCATGCCGCTCCCGCAGCGCAGCCATGAGCGGGTCGAAGATCGCCGAGCCCGAATTGTCGGCAGGCGGCAGCGGCACGCTCGCAATAGCGCCGATCATGTCCGCCGGCGCCGGCGGAGCGATGCCGAGCGCCTCGATGAGCACGTCGCGGCCCCCGAGACACATTTCGCGGATCGCAGCTTTCACACCGGGCCAGCCGCCGGGATGCATCGCCTCGACTGCGGCCAGGGCATGGGGGACGGTCAACCACGCGCTCGGGTCGTGCGTTCCCGTCCAGTCGAATTGGGCGTGCAGGTGGCCTCCTTCGGACGGCCAGCCGCCGTTGTACCCATGGCTGATGACCGCTGGGTACAGGCCGTCGCGCCGATCGGGCCGTACCCACAAGAACGCGGCGCCCTTGGCCGAGCACATCCACTTGTGGCAGTTGGCGGTGACATAGGACGCGCCCGACTGGGCCACATCGAAGTCGATCATGCCGGGGGCATGTGCAGCATCGACAAGAACCTGCACGTCGGGCTCGAGTTCTGCTGCGAGTTCGACGACCGGCAGCACGAGGCCTGTCGCAGAGGTCACTGCGTCGATCAACAGGATGCGGGTGCGGTCGGTCACGGCAGCAAGCACCGCATCGACCACGTCGCGCTGGTGCTCCAGCGGGAACGGCACCTGCGCCGTCGTGACGACCGCACTCGCTCGGGATGCCGACACGACGGCCGCGTTGGCACAGGCGTTGTACTCGTGGTCGGTCACCAGGATTTCATCACCAGGCAACAAGGCCGGCTCCAAGGAACGCAGCACCGAGTTCACGCCCGCCGTCGCATTCGTAACGAACACCGTGCCGCCCTCGTCCGCGCCGACAAACTGCGCCACGGCGCGCCGTGCCTCGTCGAGCGCCTCCTGGTACTCGCCTTCGAGGAAGAACCGCGTCGGGTTGGCTTCAATGCGCTCCCGAATGCTGTTCTGGGCGTCAAGAACGGCCGCCGGCGTTGCGCCGAACGAACCGTGATTGAGGTGCAGCACTTCGGGGTCCAATAGCCACGCTGTCACGCAGCGCACGCTAGGTCAGCGAATACAGAGGCGGCGCGGAGAACTGCTGCCACGCTTTCTGTGTGCAAACTTGCCGCCTGAAGCGGCATTTCTGCGCAGAGTCGAGGCAAGCGGGGCTGACGGGCACCGCCACCTCTTCGCCGACGCTCATAGTCTCTGAGCACCGGAGGTCGTCATGAAGAAGCTCCTGGTGGCTAACCGAGGCGAGATCGCCATCCGTGCCTTCCGGGCGGCAACTCAACTCGGCATCCGCACGGTCGCGATCCTCCCCGTCGAGGAAGAACGCAGCGGCGCGTTGCATCGCATCAAGGCAGACGAGGCGTACGTCATCGGCGAAGAGGGCCGGCCAGTCCGGGCCTACCTCGACCACTCCGCCATCGTGGCCAAAGCCGTCGAAGTCGGTGCCGATGCGATCTATCCCGGGTACGGATTCCTGTCCGAGAGCCCAGATCTCGCAGACGCGTGCGCAGCGGCAGGTGTCACGTTCGTCGGGCCGAGCGCAGAGGTGCTGCGCCTGACCGGCAACAAGATGCGAGCGCGACAAGCCGCCGACGAGGCCGGCCTGCCGGTGCTGCGCCAGGCCGCACCCATCGAAGACGACGCCACAAACGCCGACATCGTCGCCGCTGCAGCGGATATCGGCTTTCCGCTGTTCGTCAAAGCGGCCTCGGGCGGAGGCGGTCGCGGCATGCGGCGTGTGGAGCGCCCCGGGGATCTGGCCGAAGCGGTCGAGGCGGCCCGCCGCGAGGCGCACAGCGCCTTTGGCGACGGCACGGTCTTCTGCGAGGAAGCCATGACCGACGTGCGCCACATCGAGGCGCAAGTCCTGGCCGACACCGAAGGCAATGTCGTGCACCTCTTCGAGCGGGACTGCTCGGTGCAACGACGCTTCCAGAAGGTCGTCGAGATGGCCCCGGCGCGGGATCTCGACGAGGCAGTACGGCAGCAATTGCTTGCCGATGCCGTGCATTTCGCCGAGTCCATCGGCTACGCCAACGCGGGCACCGTGGAGTTTCTCGTCGAAGCTGGCGACCGCCACGTCTTCATCGAGATGAATCCCCGCATCCAGGTCGAGCACACCGTGACTGAGGAAGCGACCGACGTCGATCTGGTGGAATCGCAGCTGCGCATTGCGTCGGGCGCCACGCTGGCGGACCTCGGACTCGCCCAGGAACGCATCAGCCTGCGTGGCTTCGCAATGCAGTGCCGGGTCACCGCCGAAGATCCGGCGCATGACTTCCGGCCCGACACCGGCCGGATCGTCGCGTACCGGCCCGCCAGCGGCGCCGGGGTGCGTCTCGACGGTTGCGTCTATCAAGGCGTGGAGATCACACCGCACTTCGACTCGATGATCGAGAAGATCACCTGCCGGGGTCCCGATTTCGACACCGTGGTCCGCCGGATGCAGCGCACCCTGGCTGAGTACCGGGTCCGGGGTGTGTCGACCAACCAGCCGTACCTGCAGGCGGTCCTCGCGGACCCCGAATTCCGAGCCGGGCCAGTCACGACGACGTTTATCGATGATCGACCCGAGCTGACCGCAGCATCCGTCGGGGCCGACCGTGCCACCCGCTTGCTGCGGTACCTGGCCGATATGACCATCCACCAGCCGAACGGCCCGGCGCCGACCGACATCGATCCAGCTTCCAAGCTGCGGCCAGTGCAGGGCGCGCCGCCCGTTGGATCGCGGCAGCGTCTCGCCGAGCTCGGACCGGCTCGCTTTGCCGCTGAGCTGCGTGCTGCGACTGCGGTTGCCGTCACCGACACCACGCTGCGCGATGCCCACCAGTCGATCCTTGCCACGCGACTGCGCACCATCGACCTCGTGGCCGGTGCCCGCCAGATGGCTCACTTCATGCCGCAACTACTCAGCATGGAGTGCTGGGGCGGTGCCACCTTCGACGTGGCACTGCGGTTCCTGCACGAGGACCCCTGGGAGCGCCTGCGACGCATCCGGGCGGCGGCGCCCAACATCTGCACTCAGATGCTGTTGCGGGGACGCAACACAGTGGGCTACTCGCCGTATCCCGACACGGTTGCGCACCAATTCGTGGCTGAGGCTGCCGAGTGCGGGATGGACATCTTCCGCGTCTTCGACGCGTTCAATTCGATCGACCAGATGCGACCCGCCATCGAAGCGGTGATCGAGGCTGGCGCAATTGCCGAGGGCACGATCTGCTACTCCGGCAACCTGTCCAGCCCCCACGAGGACCTCTACACGCTCGACTACTACCTGGGTGTCGCCTCGGGGCTCGATGACGCAGGGGTGCACATCCTGTGCATCAAGGACATGGCCGGGCTGCTGCGGCCGTCTGCCGCGTCGACGCTGGTCAGCGCGCTGCGTGAGCGCTTCGCCCAGCCCGTGCACCTGCATACGCACGACACCGGCGGCGGGCAGCTCGCGACCTACCTGGCGGCGGTGGAGGCAGGTGTGGACGCCATTGACGCGGCCGCGCCACCGCTGTCGGGGATGACATCGCAGCCGTCGATCGCCTCCGTCGTGGCGATGACCGACGACACCGAGCGGGAGACCGGCCTCGATCTCGACGCGATCGGCGACATGGAGCCCTACTGGGAGGCAGTGCGCCGTGTATATGCGCCGTTCGAAGCCGGGCTTCCGTCGCCCACCGGCACCATCTATCGCCACGAGATTCCAGGCGGACAGCTGTCAAACCTGCGGGCACAGGCTCGGGCGCTCGGCATCGGGCATCGTTTCGAGGAGGTGGAACGGCTCTACGCGGCGTGCAATGAACTGCTCGGTCGCCCCATCAAGGTCACGCCGTCATCCAAGGTTGTCGGCGACCTCGCCCTGCACCTCGTGGCCTCGGGCGTCACTCCCGACGAGCTGGCGGCTGATCCCGCTGGCGCCGACTTGCCCGACAGCGTCATCGGATTCCTTCACGGCGAACTCGGAACCCCGCCCGGCGGGTTCGCTGAGCCGTTCCGCTCTCAGGCAACCGAGGACCGCGATTGGACACCCAAGACCAAAGACCTCACCGACGACGACAAGGCGGGTTTGGCCACTGATCGGCGCGCCACGCTCAACCGGCTGCTCTTCCCGACACCATCGTCCGCGCAAGCAGAGAACACCGAGCGCTATGGCGACCTGTCAGTGCTGCCATCACTGCTGTTCTGGTACGGGCTGGATCCTCACGCTTGGGACACTGCAGTGGTGCTCGGCCCCGGCGTGCGTCTGCTGCTCGGTCTGCGATCGATCAGCGAGCCCAACGACGAGGGCATCCGCATGGTCAACTTCCGGGTCAACGGTCAGCCCCGCGACATCGACACGCTGGATCGCACCGTTGCAGCGGACCGTCCCACCCATGCCCGCGCCGACCCAAGCGTGCCCGGGCACGTGGCAGCACCCTTCCGGGGCTCGGTCAACGTCGCGGTGGCCGAGGGCGATCAGGTCGCCGTTGGCGACACGATCGCGGTGATCGAGGCCATGAAGATGGAGTCGTCGATCTCGGCTCCGGTTGCTGGAACTGTCGTATCGATCGCAGCAGCACCGGGCGCCCTGCTCGAGCCCGGCGATCTCATCGCCGAGATACGTCCGGCAGGGCGCTCGGGCAGCCCCGAGAGCGAACACGACGGATAGCCCGCGCCGTGGTCCGCGCACTGCTGTTCGGAGAGTTGGCGAGAACGGGCTAGAACTACGAAATGACGACTCCACTGGCACGACCGAAGGCCCAATGGACACAACCGGGGTCTGAATTCTGGGCTCCGAATCGCAATCCGGTCGAAGCCGCGTTCGCGATGCAGCCCGCGGTCTACGCCGACGAGGAGTTCTTTGCTGCTGAACAGGAGCGTCTGTTCGGCCGGGCGTGGGTTGGGGTGGCCCTGGCTTTCGAGGTGGCGCGGCCAGGTCGGCTGCTGGTGCGTTCGGTCGGCGGACGCTCCGTTCTGCTGACCCGAACCGAAACGGGTCTGCACGGCTTCTTGAATTCCTGCCGCCACCGTGGCACCGAGCTCGCCGAGGCCGATTGCGACATCGCGAACACGATCCGCTGCCCCTATCACCGTTGGCACTACAGCGCGGACGGCCAGCTCGTGTCCGCACCGATGTTCGACACGGTGCCGCGAGATGGCTTCGACTTGGCGGACTACGGACTGATCCGGGTGAGAGTGGATACCTGGGGTCCGCTCGTGTTTGCCTGTCTCGACAACGACTCCCCGCCGTTGAGCGCGTGGCTCGGCGATCTGGGTGACCGCATGGCCGCCTACGGCTTCGAGAAGTGGCATCCCGTCGAGCTCGAAGAAGCGGCATGCACCTTCGACGTGGCCGCCAACTGGAAGCTCATCGTCGAGAACTTTGCCGAGTACTACCACCTGCCCTGGGTGCATCCGGAGCTGGCCAAGGTGTCGCGTGTCGCCGACCACTATCGGTACCAGGGGCCAGGCATGTACTGCGGGCAGACCACCACGCCTGTGTCGGGGGACGAGCGTGACGATTGGCTGAAACTGCCTGCAGCGGCCAGCCTCGACAACTCTGATGCCGCCAGCGGCAGATTCGTTGCGCTCTTTCCCAACGTGTTGCTGGCCGTGCTGCCGAGCCACATGTTCCTGATGACGCTGCAGCCGCTGGGCGCAGGCCGCACCCTTGAACACTGCACGTTCCTGTTCCCACCCGGTCCGATGACTGGACCCGAGCCGCCGGCCGCATTGTGCGAGTCGTTCGAGATCACGCGCCGCTTCTGGATCGAAGTGAACGACGAGGACATCGACATCTGCGAGCGGGCCCAGCGCGGCATCTCGTTGGGCGGTGCGCCTCCGGGACCACTGGCCCCTCGGTTCGAGGAACCGCTGAACCGCTTCCACAAGATGACGGCGGACCTGATGACGCTCCCCTGTGTGGCCGACTTGGCAGTGCCTGCGGGCGACGGTGCCGAGAACGCCGACCGCCACGGCAGTGAGCCGAACCCCTTGCCGCCAGCCATGGAACTCGACGCAACGGCCTCATCGGTGCAAACTTCGTCGTCGTGACCGACCGGGTACAGGCCGTCGTGATCGGCGGCGGCGTCGTTGGCGCTTCGGTGCTCTTTCACCTGACTCGCGCTGGCTGGACCGACGTGGTGCTGCTCGAGCGTTCTGAGCTGACGGCGGGTTCCACGTGGCACGCCGCCGGCGGAATGCATCCGATCAATTCTGACCCGACTGTGGCGAAGCTGCAGAAGTACACGATCGAGCTGTACCGCGAAATCGAAGCACTCTCGGGTCAGGACTGCGGCATTCATGTGACTGGCGCGATCTCGCTGGCCGACACGCCTGAGCGTCTCGACTGGCTTCGGATGACCGACGCACGCGGACGATATCTCGGCATTGCCTCCGAGATGATCTCGGCGGACGAGGCCGCGGCGCTTGTGCCCATCATCGATCCGAGCCAATTCGTCGGAGCGATGTTCGATGCCGACCACGGCCATGTCGATCCGACGGGCGTGACCTACGCCTATGCCAGGGCGGCGATGGCGGCCGGGGCACAGGTGCGCCGCCATAGGTGGGCTCGCCGCATCGAGCGCACACCCGACGGCGCCTGGCGGATCGGGCTCTACGACACAGCCCGCGGCGATCTCGCAGGCGCATCAAGCACAGCCGACTGCGACGACTGGATCGAAGCGTTGCATGTCGTCAACGCTGGTGGCCTGTGGGCTCGCGAGGTCGGACGCATGGTGGGACTCGAGATGCCCGTGCTCGCCATGGAGCACACATATGTGATCACTGAGCCCGTCTCCGAGATCGTCGCCCACAATGAGCGCACCGGCGAAGAGCTCATGGGCGCGATCGATTTTGGCGGTGAGATCTACACGCGCCAAGAGGGTCAGGGCCTGCTGGTCGGCACATATGAGCAGGCAGCTGTGGCTTGGCAGCGCCAGCAGACGCCGTGGGACTTCGACAAGCGCCTGCTGACACCCGACCTCGAACGCATCGCCCCGTCGCTGGAGACCGCGTTCAGGCATTTTCCGGTACTTGCCGATGTCGGCATCGCACGGGTGGTCAACGGTCCGTTCACCTTTGCGCCTGACGGGAATCCCCTCGTCGGTCCGATCCGCGGTTTGCCGGGCTACTGGTCGGCTTGCGCGGTGATGGCTGGTCTCTCACAGGCGGGAGGCGTCGGGCTCGCGCTCGCCAACTGGATGACGACCGGGGATCCCGGTTTCGACGTGTGGGCCATGGACGTCGCCAGGTTCGGCGACTGGGCGACTCGCTCCTACACCGCCGCCAAGGTGCGCGAGAACTACCAACGACGTTTCAGCATCCGCTTCCCGAACGAATTCTTCGGTGAGGGTCGTCCGCTTGCGACAACCTCGATTTACGAGGACCAACGCCAGGCCGGGGCAGTCTTCGGCGACGCCTTCGGCTTGGAGGTGCCTCTGTGGTTCGCGCCCGAGGCGGGGACCGTCGAGGACGTCACCTTCGGACGCTCCAACGCATGGCCCCATGTGAGAGCCGAAGTTCACGCCGTTCGCAACGACGTCGGACTCATGGAGACGTCGGGATTCGCCAAGTTCCTCGTCGAAGGGCCCGGTGCGCGAGCGTGGCTCACGCACCTCACCGCGGGCAGGTTGCCGCGACCGGGACGAATCGCTCTCGCACCGATGTGCAACGAGCAGGGGAACCTCACTGGCGACCTCACCATCGCCTGCCTGCCTCCAGCGATCGGGAGCGCCGATGGACCTGCACAGACGGTGACAGCAGGCGCCACGGCGAATACATCGAGCAGCGAGCGCTTCATGATCTTCGGTTCGGGCGTTGCCGAGCGTTACTACGAGCGCTGGTTCGACGAGGATCTCGCCCGCTGGAAGGGCACAGCGCCGGATGGACCGGCGTCAAAAGGCACAGCGCCGGATGGACCGGCGTCGCGGGAACCCGTGTGGTACCGCACGCTTGGTATGGAAATGTGCGGCGTGGCCATCGCAGGACCGAAATCGAGGACGCTGCTGGCCGAAGTCACTGACGCTGATGTCTCGCGCGAAGCCATGGGCTTCGGCAGCTTCACGGCTATCGACGTCGGCTGGGCGCGAGTCTGGTGCGGTCGCCTGAGCTACACGGGCGATCTCGGATACGAGCTGTGGATGGATGCAGGCCTCCTGCAGCATGTGTTCAGCCTGCTGTTGTCGCATGGCGCAGCGCACGGGCTGCGCCTGTTTGGCCTCCATGCCCTCAACTCGCTCCGACTGGACAAGAGCTTCGGCAACTGGGCACGCGAGTACCGACCCACCTACGACCCCCTCGAGGCTGGTCTGGGCCGCTTCATCCGGTTCACGAGATCCAACGACGACGGCACAGACTTCGTCGGCCGGTCAGCACTCATTGCCAAGAACGGACCTCGGCGACCTAGGGCTGGTGTCAACCCAGCGCCGCAGGGTTCGATGGCGCTGCGCACGTGGACCATCCCGGGCGTGAGGGATCGCTCCGGTTTCGATGCCGTGGCCGATGAACCCATCTTCTGCAATGGCGACCCGGTCGGCTGGGTTACTTCAGGTGGCTATGCCCACTACAGCGATGCATCGGTCGCCATGGGCTATGTGCCGGTCGAGTTTGCCAACAACGATGTCGAATTCAAAATAGTGATCGTGGGCGAGCGGCGAGTGGCGCATCTTGTCAACGGATGCCTCTGGGATCCAGACGGCACCGCAATGCGTCGCTAAGCGCCCTCCAGGGTCATTTGTCGACAACGGCGCCTAGCAGATGCTTGCCACAGAATTTACGTGGCCTGACGGTGGCGCGATATATCGATCACCTTCTCGGTGTCAAGACATACATCCCATTTTCTCTGGTATTCCGATAGTCCCTGATGCATCGTGCGCTTGGCGTTCATGCATGTCACAATGGAATTCCCCCGGCGTTACAGACAGTCATGTACGGAAACCAGCGTGAATAAAGTGCAACACTCTTACGAGATGCGGGCGAAGTTGTACAATTTACGCACTTCAGGTCGTCATGACCAATCCCACTGGGGTGGTCCCGTTTAGTATTGAACTACACTTCTCTAGTTTCCTGTATTCGGCAGAGGAATAACAGCCGTTTCATCCTTATGGTCATACCAATGACAAGCCAGATACCAACACAAAACGTATGTGAACGGTGCTTCAGCGCGAGAATCACCGGTCGATGCGACCATGTTCAGGCGAAACAAATGCATGACTTTAATAGCAATCATTATATTTATTCACATATCTCGTCCAGGCTGGTGATTTTGTAGCTATGTCATCACGTTTGGAAATGCACCATTACGAAACCATCGTGGCGGTTTCGGACACCGGATCAGTCACCGCGGCAGCTGGCCGACTTCATGTCAGCCAGTCGGCTGTCAGCCATCGATTGGCGGAGGCCGAACGACGGCTCGGCGGACGCTTATTCGAACGCCGCCCGTCGCGTGGCATGCAGCCGACGCCCGCTGCGCTCGCTCTGTGCCAAGCCGCGCATCGCGCGATGCCGGACTTGGGCCGCGCCGAACGGGATTTCATGCGCAGTGTCGGCGGGACGACCGCCACCGTTCGCATCGGAGTCGGCTCTTACGACTGTTACCACTGGCTGGCGCCATTCGCCGCGGCAGCGAGCGAGCGATTGGAAGGACTGCTGCTGGAACTCGTCGTCATTGGTGACGCGCCAGCACATCGACTCGCTGACGGTACGGCTGACCTGGTACTTGCTCCTGGTCCCGCTCAGGGAACGAATGAAACACTGCACGTGTTCACAGACGAACTCGTGCTCGTCACCCACCCGGGGCATCGCCTTGCGAGCCGTTCATGGATCGGGTCCGAGGCGTTAGCCGAAGAGGACTACTTCACCTACAACCGTCAACCATCGCCGGGCTTCGAGTACGAACGCTTTCTCCGACCCTCCGGTGTTTCACCTCGCACGATTACGGTGCTTGAGCAAACAGGTGCGATCGCCGAAATGATCGCAGCCGATTTTGGAGTATCGATTCTCAGCCGGTGGGCGATGTCGCCGTGGATGGACACAGGACGACTCGCAGCCGTGCGTTGCGGACGCTCCGGCCTCGACTTGGAGTGGTCGGCACTCATGCGTCCAGAGACCGCCGACGACGCGCCGGAGCGTCAAGTCGCCGATGCCATCGTCGCGTGGCTCGGCGATCCAAAGAACAGCTGAAGCCGAGCGCGGCCAGTTGGCCGTCAGGAGAAATCGACGCGGGTGTGGGCGCTCGTGCGCAACACAGACTCCTGGTCGAACCGCTGGCGATACTCTGGGGCGATCTCGCCAGTCAGCTCAGCAGGGCCTCACAAAACGGCGACTTCGACAGCAATTCAGGACCTGTCGGGGTGACAACCACCTGTTCCTCGAGCTTGACAGCCTCGGGGCGCCCGACAGGGGCCACCAAGCTCTCGACGCACAGCACCATCCCGGCCTCGAGCACGCCGTCATAGCCATCTTTCCCGAAGAGCTCGCGGTTGAGCACCAGTGGGAATTCGTTGCACAGGCCCATGCCATGGACAACGCACGCATTCGCCTCCGAGTGCAGCTCGCCGAGTGGCAGGTAGGCGCGCTCGGAGAGCTCTGCGAAGGTCACCCCTGGCTGCAGCAGCTCGATATTGCGCTGCACCTGCTCGCATGCGGCGGCATACATGGTGCGCTGCTCGGGCGTGCGCTTGGCGTCGCCCGCGAGCCAAGTGCGTGACACGTCCACGGTGTATCCGCCCAGGCCCACGTGATCAGTGTCGAAAGCGACGAGGTCGCCGTCGCGGATCACCCGATCCGAGCACTCCTGGTACCACGGGTTCGTACGAGGCCCAGATGTGAGCAAACGGGTCTCGAACCACTCTCCGCCGCCAGCGATGGCGACTTGATGCATCACCGACCAGAGTTCCTGCTCGGTGATGCCAGGCCGGCACGAGGCCTCCATTGCCGCGATGGCCCGCTCGCAGACCTGGATGGCCGCCCGGATAGCTGCAATTTCTCCCGGGCACTTGACTGCTCGGGCCCCGCTGACGATGTCACCGCCATCTGTCACCGTCACGCCGTGACGACCGAGGGCCCACAGGCCCAGCGGGTCCAGCCGATCCACGGCAAGCCTGGGCTGGGTGCCCCGCCGCCGGAACGGACTCGAACCGAGCAGTGAAGCGATTTCTGCGGCCCAGCGATCGGCGAATTCACCAGTACGCGGCCCGGTGATGAAGTGGTACCAACTCACCGCATTTCGCACCTCACCCACGGCGGGATGCCCCTCGGAGAGGTGTTCACACGTCTTGAACTCGAACAGAGTGACCGGACCCTCCGCAGGCACGAGTGCGTACCGGCAGGGGTGGTGCAGCGAGTACACCGCCATGTTCGTCGTGCCGGTGGCGTACCTGACGTTGAGCGGGTCATAGAGCAGCAGCGCGTCGCAGTCCGTGGCGACGAGGTGCTGCTGCAGCCTTGCGAGACGTTCTCGAAGTCGCCGCCGGAATCAGGTTCGGCCACCATGAGCGTGACGACAAACTCGTTGGTGTCGTAGTGCCAGTGGAGCTCGCCGCCCGGGGGCGTCACCGTGACAACAAGCCCCGCCAGCGGGTCGGCGTATTCGAACGCCCGGACTTCGCCGACGCACGCCGCCACGAATTGCTTGACGCCAGGTGCGGCATACACGCGCGCCAGCACCACGTCGGGCGGGATCTGGTCGCGGGTGAGGTGACCGATCAGGCGTGACATCTGGATCTGGCGAGGATCGTCCGGCGCGAGACCCACTTCGAGATCGGAGCGCGCGTAGACGCTCGAGGTCTCATGACGCAGCGGTGCCTTCGGCATCAGTGAGGAGATTTCGCTGCGTGCTCGCCGTAACCCCTCGTCGGTCAAGAATCCCGGCAGCGTTGCGCACCCGTCGGCTGCCAGGGCCCGCCTCGTCGTGGCCACCATGTCCGCCCAACTCTCGTTGACTGAACCTCCGGCGTTCTGGACGTTGCCAACCGGATATTGGCTGACGTTCACAATGTCCTCGAGGGCGTCGCCCTCGGGGTTCGCATACAGCAGAGCCGAACCCACTCTTACCCCCTCTCGAAATGTTGTGTTCGAGGTGGTCCCCGGGACAGTCCGAGCGAGCTGTGGACCGAGTTGTGATCACCTTTGAAGACAGTTAACACCCGTGGGGTACATGAACCACGCTCAGTGTTCACACGTCATCCGTGAGCAATGTGCATCGACCGTCGCGGCCTGTCGCCGGCCCGATATCCGGCCAGCAGGTGTGTTCAGTCGAGCAGCGTCCTGCTGATCACGACATCTTGGATTTCGGTCGCACCGTCGACGTAGTGCGTCAGCCGCGAAGCTGCCAGGTGGCGGGGCAGCGGGTGATCCCGACGTGCGCCGACGGCGCCCATCACCTGCATGCAGTCCGCCAGCCGTCGCTCTGCTGCGCGAGTCGCGAACTTCTTGGCATGCGCGGCCATCACGGCCGCCGGGCGGCCCTCCGCCACTGCGAGTGCTGCCCGGTACGCCAGCAGGCGCGACGCTTCGAGGTCTGTGGCCACGTCGGCCAGCCGGAACCGCACCCCTTGCAGGTCGGCGATGCGGCCGCCGAAGGCCTGACGTTGGCGCACGTATTCGATGGCCGTCGCCAATCCGGTGCGCATCATGCCGCAGCACATCGCCGCGACCAGGACGCGGGCGATGTCGATGCCCTCCATTGCCGCAACGAAGCCCTCGCCCACGGGCACCATCACATCGCCATCGGACACTCGGCAATTCTCGAAGCTGATGCCGTTGGTTCCGAGGCCGTGTGCGCCGCTCAATTCGTACCCCTCGGAGCGTTCGACGCCGTCGGTACTGCCATCGATGAGAAAGGTCACAATGCCTCGATGGCCGGCTGCGGGATCGGTCTGCGCGTACACCGACAGCAGCTCCGCAGAGGTGCCGTTACTGACCCAAGCCTTCTCGCCGTCGAGAACCCATTCGTCGCCGTCACGGCGTGCCGAGGTGGTGATCTTGGCGGCGTCGCTGCCCACGCCGGGCTCGGTGAGCAGGAAAGCGCCAAGCCGTTCACCCGAAACGAGCGGCGGCAGCGCTCGGGCACGAAGCTCCGCAGGGGCTCGCCGGCTCACTGCCCCCGCCAGGTTGTTGTGACACACCAGCGAGAAGGCGATGGCAAAGTCCGCAGCGGCGATCTCCTCAAGCACGCGTGCGAGACCGATCTGGCTCATGCCGGACCCGCTGTCGGCCACGGGCACCAACAGCCCGCAGAGATCTTCGCCGGCGGCACTCGCAAATGCCTCGGTCGCGAAGCGGCGATCTCGCTCCCACGACTCGGCCCGCGGCGCGACATAGTCGCGAGCCCACGACGCGGCACGTTCGATGACTGCTTGATCTCCCGAGCCCACCGCGGCGTCGGCGACATCTGGCGTGAGTTCGGATACCAGATCCGGTGCGGGCATGGCGTTGAGGTCGGTCGCTTGAGAGCTCATGACCGGGAATATTGCCATTGCGGGTCCCGTACAGTTCGCCCGGACGTGCAGGCGACCCGTCGGCACCTCCGGTAGCTGGACCCTCAACACGAGGAGCACCGCATCGATGAGTCCCGACGGCCGCATACCTCACAACGGCAACCGTGCCGGAACCCAGGTGAGCCTCGACACTGCCGTCGAGCGCATCGGACGCCGGGCACGCGTCTATGCAGCGCAGGGCTCAGCAACCCCATACGGCTTGCTGAGCGGGATTGACGCTGCACACGATCGCTTCGAGCAACTCGAGTTCGTGAGCGCATTCCTGCTCAGCAGGCCTGCACCGCTCGACCATCTCGGCAACCCATTCCGCTGGACCTCGCTGCAGCCCAGCGGCGCATTGCGCGATGCGCACGGCAGCCCGCACTTCGACGTCGTACCCGCCCGCTACTCAGACATCACCGGCCTCGTGGGCCCCAACGGCGGGCTCGAAGCCGATGTCGTGGCGTGCCAGGCCAGCCCGCCCGATGCGCAGGGGCGCATGAGCCTCGGCACTGGCGTCGGTGGCCATGTCCAGCTGTTGCGATCGACGCCGCTGGTGATCGCGCAGGTGAACCCGCAGATGCCCTACGTGGGTGGGGAAGGCGAATGCCACCGGACCGACTTTGATGCGCTGGTCGAGATCGATGAGCCGCTGGCCGAGCTGGCGCCGGCCGTCGTCGATGACACCGCCCGGGCCATCGCAACTCACGTCGGCCAGTACATCGGCGATGGGACCACGCTGCAGTTCGGGATCGGGTCGATTCCCGACGCCGTGCTGTCCAGCCTCGGAGACCGTCGCCACCTCGGACTCCACGGCGGCATGATCAACGACGCTTGCATCGACCTCATCGCCAGCGGTGCGGTGGACAACCGCCACAAGGGGCCGTTGGGCGATGGCGTGAGCGTCGCCGCAGAAGTGATGGGCACACGCCGGCTCTACGACTGGGTCGACCGCAATCCGGCAGTGCAGTTGGTGCGTGGCTCGCTGAGCCACGGCATCGAGGGCATCGCCCAGGTACGCAACTTCGTCGCGCTGCAGTCCACCGTGCAGATGGCGCTCGACGGCTCGGCGAACTCCGAGGTCGTCGGCGGCCGCTATATCTCCGGACCCGGCGGCGCCCCCGACTTCGCGTTCGGCGCCTGCGTGGCAACCGGAGGCCGAGCCATCGTCGCGATGCCGTCGACGGCTGCGGGCGGGCGCATCTCGCGCATCGTTCCAACCCTCGAAGAGGGCGCCCCCACGACGCTGCCGGCGTATGTGGCGGACATCGTCGCAACTGAGTTCGGAGCGGTGGAACTGCGGGGCCGCACGCTCGCCGAGCGTGCTGAGCTGCTCACCTCGATTGCACACCCCGATCACCGGGACGCGCTGAGTCACGAGCGTCGCGGCTAGAGGCGGCGAACCGAAGCGGCCTTGCCGGTCGTGCCGTACGCCATGCCGGCCATGCGATGCAGATTGCGCGTGTTGTGCATCTTTCCGTGGATGCGGGGACCCGCCGCCAGCATGGCGCCGTCCACCACGAGCTGCTGACCGCTCACGAATCTGCTGTCATCGCTGGCCAAGAACAGCGCCGTTGATGCAATATCGCTGCCCTCGCCTCGTTGCGGCCATGGCTGCAGCTCCGCCATCACCTCCTCGGCTTGGGCCTCATTGCCGCTGTGCATCAGCGGGGTGAAGATCAGCCCTGGGCAGATCGCATTCACCCGGATGCGGTGGGGTGCCAACTCCAGCGCCGTTGTCTGAGCCAGGCTGATGACGGCTGCTTTGGCTGCCGAATACGCCTGCGGGCCGGCCCCACCGCCAACGCCGGCAATCGATGCGGTGTTGATGATCGAGCCGCCGGTGCCCTGAGGGATCATGACCCGGGCAGCGTGCTTGGTGCCCAGCATCACTGAGCGCACCAGGATGGCGAACGTCTCGTCCCAGGCATCGGTGTCCAGTTCGGTGATCGGGCCGAAGGCCCCGCCGATGCCGGCGTTGTTGAAGACCACGTCCAGCCGGCCGAAGGCCTCGACAGCCAGCTCGGTCATGGCAGCCACGTCGTCCTCTACCGATACGTCCGTGCGGGTGAAGCGAGCACGCTCGCTGTGGCCAGACGCGGTCAGTTGCTCCACGAATGCGTGTCCTGCGTCGGCGTTGAGGTCGCCGATCACGACTGAGGCGCCTTCGGCCAGGAACCGCTCGACAGTGGACCGTCCCATGCCGCTCGCGCCGCCAGTGATCACCGCTGCCTTGCCAGCCAGACGACCTGTTGTATTTCCGTTGCCCTCGCTCATGTCATCGTCCTCTGCAGCGGTATTCGGTCAGGGTCAGATTGTCGCCCATGGCGCGTGTTCGTGCGCCGGTACCGCTCTGCAGACACTTCGGCGGGACGCTTCCGCTGACATCGGATGTACACCGTGCGAGAATGCTGGCGGGATCATTGGGGCGAATCGGGCACATTGGGGGAATCATGAGCACGACCATCCAGAGAGATCTGTCCGCTCACGGCGGTCAGCGCCACATGCACGAGGTGCACAAGATCGCACACGCCGGCGCCGTGGATGCCGACGGGCACATCCTCGAGCCACCCGACCTGTGGGAGGAATACCTCGAGGAGCGCTACAGGGACCGGGCACTGCGCATCGAGATCGAACCTGAACGCGGTCTCGAAGTGCTCATGATCGACAACCAACTGAGCAAACTGGCGCGCCCTGGCATGGTCTCCACGCTGGGTGCAATGGGCGCAGCCGACTTGCCTGACATCATGTTCAACCCCGAGCGCACATATCTGGGCGAGATCCCCTTCGGCGCCATGGATCCCCATCAACGGATCGAGTTGCTCGACGCTGAAGGCCTCGACATCGCGGTCCTCTTGCCGACGATGGGGCTGTTGTGGGAAGCCGAACTCACCGACCCTGAGCTCAGCCAGGCCTACACCCGCGCTTACAACCGATGGATCTGCGAATTCTGCCGCGATCATTCGGACCGGCTCGTTCCTATCGCGCACTTGTCGCTCACCGATCCCGTCGCTGCGGCGGCTGAGCTGCGGCGCGCTGTCGCCGACGGAGCGCGAGGAGCCTTCGTCGCACCGTTCACACACAGTTCGCGCCCGCTCGGTCATCCCGATCACGACCCGGTGTTCGAAGCAGCGCAGGATCTGGGCGTCCCGTTTGCGATTCACCCCACCTTCGAACCGCAATGGACCAAGGGCACTCGCATGGGCACCTGGGAACACGTGCGCGACCTGCGGCTCACAGCGTCTATGACCGCGTCGGACGGCGTGCGTCATCAATTCGTGTCGCTGTTCGACTACGGGGTCTTCGACCGATTCCCCGAACTCAAGGTGCTAGTGCTCGAATCGGGCGGCGGATGGCTCGGCTATTGCCTGGACCGCATCGACGCGGTCTTCGCCCACACCTACACCGGCACCCGGGTGCCGCTGGAACTGAAGCCGAGCGAGTACTTCATGCGTCAGGTCTGGATCTCCTGCGATCCCGACGAGCGCACGATTCCTGCACTCGCGAAGCGCTTCGGGCACGACCGGTTCATGTGGGCCAGCGACTTCCCCCACGCCGACCACACCCCGGAATATGTGCTCGACCTCGACGAACTCGTCGACATGTTCCCCGCCGAGGCGCAGCGTGACTTCATCGGCGACAACGCTCGCCGGCTGTTCGAGCTGTAGCTGGGGCTATCGCCGTGACCGCCAGTGAGGGCGATCAGCATTGCGGAGGCGGCCTCAGCAGCGGACGAGCAGCACTCCGGAGCGGGCCTTCGGCAAGAAGTAGGTGGTCTTCGGTGGCATCACACCGCCGAAATCGGCCACCTCGAAGACCGCTCCGAGCGGTACCGGCGCCAGCAGGATCGTTACCGGCACTTGGGATCCGGCGACGGTCGTCGGGCGGTATGTCAGCCTGGGGTCGGAGTCGCTCGTGACGCCGAAGACCTCGCTGAGCACAAATTCGTGCACGAAAGCGGCGTCCAACCGGTTCGCAGGGTTGTGGACCGGCGACGCATCGTCGGATGGCCCGGTGTGATGGCGGCGTGCGCGGAACCAATGGCCCGCCACGCCGACGCCGATCCACCCGGGTGAGGAGGGGCGCGCAGCGGCGATGTCGGACACCTCGGTTACCTCGCAGCGAGCCCTCATCAGATCCAGGACGCGCCGGGGCATCATGTCGAGTTCGCTCAGCTCGCGGTCGAAGCTGCCGAGGTGCAGCTCATCTGTGGGAGCGCACGCCACGAGCACGTGCGAGAAGCCGGCTTGCCTGGCGGCAGCGACACGGTGGTGCCCGTCCACGATGTACAGCGGGCCGTCGAGACCGACGCTGGCGCCCTCGCCGCCTGGGACGACGGCGGGCCACAGCGTGACCAGCGCGCCGTCGGCGGTCTTGGTGTCGAGCAGCGGCTCGAGCGGAGTGGACGACCTAGCTGCAGCAAGGGTGGCCTCGATGACTTCGGCGACGACTGACAGCCGCGGCGCTGTGACAACGACGGGACTCGACATTCGGCCGACTTCGGTGAAGTGCATTGCCAAGCCGTGGACCCGGCCAGGCTGAGTGTCCTCGTGCGGGCGCAGCTCGTGAGAGCCGAGGCGCACTCCCCCAAGCAACGCATGCTGAGTGTGACCGTCTGCCTCGACGCACTGCACGTACAGGCTCGGTGCGCGGGTGGAGCCGAACGCGCCCAGCCCGATGAGCCGATCAAGTGCCTGGGTGCTGCGCGTGGCGTGCTGCAAGTGCTCGCTCGGGTGACCGAAGCTCTCCGGCGGCGATCCGGCGACATGGGCAAATGAATCGGGATTCTCAGCGAGGTGCTGCGCCTGCTCCGCAGGCGTGAGCGAGTCGTATGGCGCGGGTATCACCGTCGGCGCCCATTCGGGCGTCAGAATACGCGCGCTGACCGGCTCGATCATCCGCTCTCCTTCCCCGCCGCCCCATCTCGTTCGCCCGTGTTGTTGAGCTCGGGACGCACTGCGACGCGGCGGATCGAAGTTATCTCACGGTCGGCAGTTGTTTCGACGCGCGGCGCCTGTCAGGGAATGACACCGGCCTGTTTCAACTGCTCGATTGCATCCCAGTCGTAGCCGTGCTCAGCCAGGATCAACTCGGTGTGCTGACCCAGCTCGGGCGATGGTCCGCTGGGATCCCAAGCAGTCGCGGAGAAGTCGACGGGCGTCGCGACCATCTCGGTCGTACCGCCATCAGGTGCTGGCACCTCGACCCAGCAACCGGCGGCCTGAGCCTGCGGGTCGGATCGAAACTCCAGGGTGGACTGCACCGGCGCCCACCACACATCGTTTGCATCGAAGATCTCACCCCAGGCGGCTCGCGTGCGGGTGGCCATGACCGCATCCATCTCCGCCGTGAGAGCTGCGGTGTTCTCCCAGCGGAGCACGATGTCGCCAAAGCGTGGATCGTCGCTCCAGTCGGGCCGATCCATCGCGCGAACGACGTTGGGCCAGTGCCGATCGCCTTCGAGGCCCAGCATCCAGAGCCACTCGCCGTCGCCGCACCGGTAGCAGTTGATGAGCGGGTTGGGCGGATTGTCGCGACCCCTGGCCACGGTCTCGGCACCGGTCATCGCGGTGATGTTGTGATCCCAGCCCAGCATGTAGGCGCCCAGGCGCATCAGGGAGGACTCGACGAGCTGGCCCTTGCCGCTGCTGGTGCGGTGATAGAGCGCTGCGGCCACCCCGGCTGCCGCCGCCAGTCCTGTCATGTGGTCGCCCATGCCGCCACGCTGGTAAGGGAGGTCGGCACCTTCTGGGGTGAGTGAGCGGGCGATGCCGGCACGCGACCAGAACGTGCCGACGTCATAGGTGTGGCGATCTCGTTCATCGCCCTGCAGCGATAGCCCCGTCACGCTCGCGTAGATCAGCTGCGGGTAGCGCTCCGACAGCGACGGGTAATCGAGGCCCATCCGTTCGAGCCCGCCGGGCCGGATGTTCGACAAGAAGACGTCGGCGATTGCCAGCAGTGAGTGCAGAGCGTCGAGGCCCTCCGGTTGTCGCAGGTCCAAGGCGATACTGCGCTTGCCCCGATTGTCCAGATCGAAGGGGGGGTTGCCGACTCCCGGGAACAGCCATTCCAATGAACGGAACGGGTCGCCGTCCGGTGTTTCAACCTTGATGACGTCGGCACCCCAATCGGCGAGTATCCCGCCGCAGGCTGGTCCGGCGACCCACACGCCCAGCTCGACGACACGGACACCTTCCATCGGCCCGGCCATCTGTCCTCCCCTGGCTCAACGAGCCAATCGCGATGCGCCAGCCAACCCGGTCATGCGGCCGACGCAGCGGCAACGCGGCAGGGTACTCAACCCCACCTCTCAAGGAGAGCGAGGTCGTCGTCGGTGGGAATTCGGCTCTGCTGGCGTAGATCGTGTTTGCGCGCCGTGTCGTCCCATTCCAAGCACTGCCTTCCTAGGGAGGCTCACAAGTACGCTGATGGCATGGGCATTTCGGTCGAAGTGCAGAACCTCGGCCCGCTGGAGTCGGCCCAGATTGATCTTGGCGACCTCAACGTCCTGGTCGGCGAGAACAACACCGGCAAGAGCTTCTTCGCCACGGTGCTGCACTGCGCGGCGGCGTCCACAAGCGCGGCGCGGGTTCCGGGCCGGCGTGATTTTGACGAGATTCCGGGCCAGTTTCGTGACTTCGTCACCCAACTCCTTCGCCTCGTGAATTCAGAGGGCCAAGCCAGCCAGGCGTTGGAATATCGGCCAGATGAGAACACGACTGAATGGCTCAGGGCCATTTCGACGGACTTGCTACAGACCTTCGGGCGCGAACTGCGACGCGGGCTTGCGTACGCCTACGGCACCACGCCGAGCGAATTGCGGCGCAAGATCCGAGCCGGCGTTGCGCCGGGCTCGCTCATACGGGTCTCCAATAGATCAAGCGATACGGATCTGATGTGGTCGGTCATGGTCGGGTTCGATTCTGACAACAGCGACAGCGAAGACATCGATTCCGATGGCGTCGTCGTTGAGCCGCCGAATCCGATCACCTGGCTCGGCGAAATCCTCGACGGCGACAACGTGGCATTCGCGACGAGATTCCTGCCTGCCGAGCGCCTCGGAAGCGAGCCTGTGGCGGACGACATCACCCACACCTGCTGGCGTCTTGCGATCGCGGTGGGCCGCGCTGTCCTGTTCAATGGCTGGCCCACCGAAGCAATCCACTTGCCGGCCCAGCGAAGCGGCATCGTGGAGAACTCCGGAGTTCTGGCCGGGGTGGCGTTGCGGCAGCTCGCAGGCGTCGAGCGGCTCGGTGCGGCAGAAGTGCGCATGACCGGCACGACGGCCGATCTCCTTGCACTCTGGCTGCAGATGGACGGCGGACCGTCTCAGCCGATGCCCGAATCTGAGTTTCCCCGCCTCGTGGAATCCTTTGAGCAACGGCTCGGTGCGTCCATTGAGCTCGACACCGACGGTGGCGGTGGCCCGAACTTCGTGGCTGTGACCCCCGAGGGACGATTCCCGCTGCCCCGTGCATCGGCGATGCTGTCCGAGCTGGCGCCGCTGCTGCTGGCCGCCAAGCACCGGCTTGAGTGGGGACACTGCCTGACCATCGACGAGCCCGAGGCACATCTGCACCCAGAAGTGCAGCGGCAGATTGCTTCTTTCTTGGTGCAGCTCGCCACCGCTGGCGCTGTCGTCGTTTTGACGACGCACTCGTCGTCCTTCGTCGGTCAGCTCAACAACCACGTCCGGGCCCACGCGTTGAAAAAACTGCCGTCGCTGCCCAAAGGCGTGCCGACGCCAGACATCGACCCAGCGACAGTGCGGGCGTTGTGGTTTTCTCGAACCCAGCGAGGATGCGCGGCTGAGCCAATTGCGGTCGACCGCATCGACGGCATCGACCAAGGCGTCTTCACCGGCACGATGCGAGCGTTGCACCACGAGACGGCAAGCACCGTCAATCCGCTGCTGGAATCCCCGGTCGACTAGATGCCCGACAGAGTCGGAGTGCCGCCCTGCGGCCAAGCCGATTGCCTTGCCTGTTCCGTTCGGGACCGGTTGCTCGAAGCGGGGGCACGTGGACTCGACAGCGCAACACTCCTCGACGACGACACTCCGGGAAATGTCCACTGCGAAGTGACCATCTGCGATGACGGCGACTGCTCGTGCCAGTCACGTCTGAAGCTTGACATCACAGGTTCGACGTACCGAGAAACCGGTCGACGATCCGAGGAGACACCAATGTGCGACTTCTCCGTTGTCGCTGCGTTGCCCGAACGGAACGTTGCGGCAGCGGTCGAACTCAAGCTCGGTGCCGCCGCGTGGCCTGATTCCGGGGAACAGCTTCGGGAGGGTCTTCGAGTGCTGCATGATGCATTCAGCGGCGTCGGTGCGCAAAGCACCCCGAGGGCCTACCTCGCCGTCGGTAAACAACGGGAACAGTTACAGGAGTTCCTGGATGCCGAGGGATTGAGGCTCAACTACGGATCGCGCACGGTTCCTGTCGAAGTGATCGACTGCGGTTCCTGCATCAACATCTCGGCTGCCTAGCTCGTCTTGATGCCCCACAGTGTTGGCCCGCCACCGCAACTCGCAGGGTGGGCATCGCCGTCACAAGACTTGGCACAGTCGCAGGGCGGTCTGGGAGTCGATGCGCTCGGCCGGGGCGAGGGTGCGGCTGGTTGCGGCTTCGATCCACTCAGAGGGATCCGGGGGCACGGTTGGGGCATCGGAAGACAATGTGACCCTGATCCCACGGCGCAGCAGGCTGGCGAGCGGCCACAGCCAGCTCTGCTCCGTGACCGAGAGCTGATCGCGGTACTTCTGCTCACGACGGGTCACGAAGCTGGGTTGCGTAACCACGGCGACGCCAAGCCGTGCGATGCGGTCGAGCTGCTCTGGCAGCGCAAGCGCACAGTGTTCGATGCGATCGGGCTCAATCCGATCTGGCTCAATCCGCTCAGATCCGGCGGACCGGGCCGTGTCGAGGATCGGCGGATGCGCTTCGAGGGCATCGAGAGATGCTTGCAACGTGTCGATGTCCATTGCGTGGATGGCGACGGGAAATCGGCAGGCGCGAGCAGTCGCGACCATTTCGGCGATCGCGCTTTCGTCGTCGTGGGGCGGCATCACCTTGGCGTGACCGATTCGCACGCCAACCTCATCGGACACAGCCGACGGGCCCGGCACGGTCATGCCAAAGGTCAGATCCCCGAGCGAGTCGAGCCGGTCGGCACCCACCATCGCCGTGACGTCCACAGACGGCGCGCCCGCTGCCGCTTCAGCCAGCAGTTCCAACGCGGCGAGGTCGTTCGTGTGCGTCGCATCGGTGCATGCGCTGATGCCCGCGGTGGCCAGTTCGGTCAGCACATCTGTGACAGATGCCACCGTCGCAGCGCGGTCGGGCCGCGGCACCGCCGCTAGCACATCGTGGCGCTCGACGAGCACATCGCCGGACGCGAGGCCGAGTGCCCGACCCGCGGCGGTGTTGACGACGGCCACATGACCGGTGATGTGATGAAGCACGGCGGGATAGCCGGCGGCGACTGAGTCCAGCTCGGCAACCGTGGGATGGCGCCGCTCATCGAGCAGCGCATCGTCGTAGCCCCAGACCCGCAGCCACGAGTGCGAGGCATCACCCGCCGACACGGCGCCGCCTTGGCGGCGCGCAGCCAACGCAGCGGCGCTGCGGCGCCGTACGGCTTGCCGCACTGTGGCCAGCAACTCTTCTATGGACGTAGCGGCACTTACGTCCACTGATCGGCGTGCTGCGGCGCACCCCAGCAGGTGCAAGTGATCGTCGCGATACCCCAGAGCCGAGGTGGTGCTCACGGACCGAGCGAGCCCGGCGCGTTCACGCCCAGCCTCAGATCGAGCCTCAGATTCCCAGCTCTTCAAGCATCGGTATGAGGTCGCGGCGCAGCAGCTTGCCGGTGGAGGTCCGCGGAAGCTCGTCCATCAGGTACACGAACTCGGGACGCTTGAAAGGCGCCAGGCGCTCGCGCGCATGGGCCACGAGATCGTCGCCGGTCGTGCCGCTGCCGGGCCGCACGACCGCCGCGGCCGTGACGCGTTCGCCCCATTCCTCGCTGGGCAGACCCACCACCGCGGCTTCGAGCACCGACCGATGGTCGTACAGCACAGCCTCGACCTCATCAGGCAGCACGTTCTCGCCACCCCGGATGATCATGTCGCCCGTACGGCCGGCAAGGAACAGGTAATCGTCGTCGTCGAGGTAGCCGAGGTCGCCCGTGTGCACCCAGCCCTCTTCGTCGATCGTCACGCGGGTCTTCTCGTCATTGCCCCAGTAGCCGTCCATCGCGCGAAACGTCTGCAGCTGCACTTCGCCGATCCGGCCCGGTGCGACTGGCTCGCCGCTGTCGGCATCGACGATGCGGACCTGCACGTCCTCGAGCACCTGCCCGACCGAGGACAGCCGGTGCAGCTTGCGCTCGGTCTCCTCGGAGGTTCCGGAGATGCGGTGATCGTCGGGATCGAGGACCGCCACCGTGGAGGTTGTCTCGGTCTGACCGTATGCCCCGGCGAACGCGACGTTCGGCGGGAACAGATCAATGGCTCGCCGGATCACCGACGGCGGCATCGGCGCCGCGCCATAGGTGATCGCCTCGAGGCCGCCAAATGCCTCGTGAGCAAAATTGGGCGCCTCAAGCACCCGAGCGAGCATGGTGGGCACCAGGAAGGCGTGGGTCACCGAGTGTGCCTGCACGCAGTCAATCCACGACGAGGCCTCGAATTGGGGCAGCAGCACCACAACGCGCCCGCTGTACAGCGCGTTGAGCATCGAGGTCAGCCCCGCGATGTGGTAAAGCGGCGCGGCTACCGCCATGCGACCCATGTCTTCGCCCGTGGCGGCGTCGTTGGTGCCCATCACATAGCCGGTGATGGCGCCGTTGGTGAGCTTCACGCCCTTGGGCATGGCCGTGGTGCCGCTGGTGTACAGCAACGCGCACAGCCCGTCGGAGTCGACATCTTCGGGAACGGGCAGCTCGAATGCCTCGTCTCGTGCAGATGCATAGGAATCGGGGTCGTCAAGCACGTAGAGGTGCTCGAGGTCGGCGGGCTTGTTCTGCTCGATCAGGTCGCTGTAGCGAGACTCGGTGAACAGCACGCTGATGCCGCTGTCGCTCAGCAGGTGAGCCGTCTCCTCGGCGCCGGCGCGGAAGTTCATCGGCACGACGGTGGCTCCGACGAATGCACCGCCGAAGATGGCTTCCACGCACTCGACGCTGTTGGTGGCGAAGATGCCGACACGGTCGCCGACACCGACGCCGAGCATCGTCAACATTCCCGCGGTGCGTGACACGTTGTCGAGCAGATCCTGGTAGGTGACTTCGCGTGCGCTGCCGCCGCCGGCCTCCGTCGAGGTGTCGATCAAGATGACCTGTTCGCCAGCAATGGTTGCTGGCATAAAGAGCAGCATTCCCAGATTCACAACAGCCCCCTGTGGCCCGCACGGGCAGAGATCACCGCAGATACTCGCAGGTGTCGTTGCGACGCGCCAGAAAGAGCGCAAGCAGCGACACAATCTGCCTACCGCTGGCGCCGATGACTCGCCCACTCTCCGCTGGGGTCCCTACGCTTCGCGCATGAAGCGGCTCGCATGTGTCCTGCTGGGTCTCGGCTTGCTGGCAGCCGCGTGCAGCAGCACCGATGACACCTCGCCGGACACGGCGAGCGACGGAACAGCCCAGGCACCGGCCACCGAAGCAGCGGCTCCAACCACTACGGCCGCTCCGGCGACAACGGCCGCGTCGGAGACCACCGCGGCGCCGGCACCCACCACGCAAGCCCCGGCACCGGCGACAACGGCCGCGTCGACGCCTAAAACCACCAAGGCCGCCGAGCCTGCAGCGGAGCCCATCGACCGGCTCAGCGCTGCCGTCCTGGCGTGGATGGATGAGACCGGCGCCCCCGGCGTAGTGCTCGCCGTCACCCGGGGAGGTGCTGAGCCACTCACGTTCGCCTGGGGTGTCAGCGATCTCGCCACTGACACGCCGATGACCCCTGATCACCACGTCCGCATCGGGTCAGTAACCAAGGCCGTCACCGCCGCGGTCGTCTTGCAGCTCGTCGCCGAAGGACGGGTCGAGTTCGACGCGCCCGTCGCGCACTACCTGGGCGACGACTGGGCACCCGGATACGAGCACGCCGCGACGGTCACCGTGCGGGACCTGCTCGGGCATACCTCAGGCTTCGTGGAGTTCGCCGTCGACCCGAGGTTCTTCCAACTTGCGGCGCCACGGCTGAATGAGCCGATGACGCCCGAGGAGATCCTGGAGTTCGCTGCGGCCTACGGACCAGTGGCCGACTTGGGCACTGAACGCCACTACAACACGACCGGCTACGTCGCTGCGGGCTTGCTCATCGAAGCCGTCACCGACAACCCGGCGGCAGATGAGATGCGTGCCCGGGTGTTCGATCCGCTTGGCCTGTCGCACACCTATCTGACACCCAGCGAGTTCCCGCCCGAGCCCAACGCGAACGGGTACGTCGGCGGCACATTCGCCTACGTCTTGGGCCCGATCCTCGGGCTCACCGGCGACAACAAGATCTCCCTCCAAGGCGCCATCTACGTCGACATCGGCACGATGCCCCAAGAGCTCGCCCGTTCCGCCGGGTGGACCGGCGGCGGCATCGAAGCACGCATCGGCGACGTGGCGCTGCTGATCCGAGGCCTTTTTGCAGGCGACATCCTCGATGCGAGCCAGATCGCCCTCATGACGACTGGGCATCCGGATCCCGCCGACAACAACGGCTTGGGCATCAACACCGACGAAGTCATGGGGCTGACGGTCCACTCTCACGGCGGTGGCGTGCCGGGCTTTCGCACGATCGCTGCATACGTGCCCGCGTTCGACCTCGGCATCGCCATCAATGCCAACCTGCTCGGCATCGACGCCGACAATGACGTGGACGACCTGCTCGTCACGCTTGCCCCGATCCTGGTCACGATGGGCTGACGGGCCACCGGGCGATTCTGGGCCATCGGCCATACTTGCCCCGTCGGAACTGACCTTCGGGGCCGGACAAGGGGGCAGCAGTGAGCCAGTTGTTGGCCGGCATTCGAGTGCTGGAACTGGCGACGGGAATCTCGGGTCCGTACCTGGGCAAGCTCTTCGCCGACCACGGCGCCGACGTCATCAAGGTGGAGCCGCCGGGTGGTGATCCGGCGCGTCGCCACGGTCCGTGGGGCCCTTCGGGAACGCCATCAGGGGCCGGCAGCCTGGAGCGCTCGCCGCTCTTCCTGCACCTGAACACCAACAAACAGAGCGTGATCGCCGACCTCGACGTGCCGTCGCCGAGCACTGACGACGTCGATTTCGTCCGGGCGCTCGTGGCGGAATCCGACATCGTGATCGAGTCGTTCGCACCAGGACATCTCGATGCCATCGGGCTCGGCTACGACACGATGTGCCTCCTGAGCCCTGGCATCGTGCTGACCTCGATCACACCGTTCGGCCAGTCCGGTCCGTACGCGGAGGCCGGCTACCGGGGCAGCGACATCGTCACGTACGCAATGGGCGGGCCGATGTGGGGCACCGGCATCGACGAGCGCGAGCCGGTGAAGCTGAGCGGTGATGTCACCTCGTATCAAGTCGGCAATCTGGCGGCCGTGCCGACGCTGGCGGCGTTCCAGATCAGCCAGCGCAGCGGTCGCCCAGCCCATGTCGACGTATCAGCGTTCGAGGCCCAGGCCGGCACCATCGACCGTCGCAGCTCGTACCTCATCTACCAGGCGTACACCGGCACCGATGTGGCACGTGAGCCCCGCCAGCCCCAGCGGGCGTCGCCCGTCGGCTTCTACCCCGTGACCGATGGCTGGGCGCTCGTCTTCACCCTCCCCACATGGGCGCCCCGGATGGTGCAGACGCTGGCTGCGGCCGGACTGGGCCTGGGCGATGGCGAAGACGGCAGTTCGCTGGCCGAACGATTCGCGAGTCCCCGGTGGGTGTTCGATCCCGACCTGCCCGACATGGTCGAGACTGCCTTGTACCCGTGGCTGTTCAGCCATTCCAAGGCGAGCGTGGCGGCAGCGGCGCAAGTCCACAAGTGGGCGGTGACGCCACTGAACGCACCGGTCGATGTGCTCGACGACGAGCACTTCGTCTCCCGCGGTGTCTTCGTCGAGGTCACCCATCCTGTCGCTGGGACCGTGACCCAGCTCACAGCGCCATTTCGCTTGCACGCTGGCGCGGATGCTCAGCCAGATGTGCCGGCGCCGGCACCGTTGCTCGGCGAGCACGACGCTGCGACGCGTGCCCGCGCCGCTGAACGCTCCCGCAGCGACGCTTCGGCCAGCGATGCTGCAGCGAGCAATGCATCGGCCAGCTCAGTCGGCACGCACGCGCGGATCGATCATGAGCCTCCGCGGCTGCCGCTCGACGGCATCCGAGTTCTGGACCTCACTGTGGTGTGGGCAGGCCCCGGCTGCACGATGTACCTGTCCGACCTCGGCGCGGAGGTGATCCGGGTCGACAACCCGTTCGTCTTCCCGACCGCCACGCGGGGCCTGATGGCGCGCCCGCCTGCCGAAGTCGTGCGCGAGCTGGGGCCGCTGTCGGGCTACCCCGACAACGATCCGGGACCGCGGCCGTGGAACCGTCAGAACATGTTCAGCTCACACGGCCGGGGCAAGCTGAGCTGCACGCTGGACCCGCGCACCGAGTTGGGCCGCGAGACGCTGCGGCGGCTGCTGGATCACGTCGACGTGATCGTGGAGAACAACTCCATCGGGGTGCTGGCGAAGCTGGGCATCGACTGGGAGACGGTCCACGCAGCGAACCCGCGGGTGATCATGCTGCGGATGCCGCCCATGGGTCTCGACGGGCCCTCGGCCGATTGGCTGGGATTCGGCGCCAATTTCGAGGCGATGTGCGGGCTGACCGGGCTGCGCGGCTACGCCGACGACGACCCCACGAGCCTGACGTCGGTCTTCCACATGGATCCCGCCAGCGCTGCAACGGCCGCTTTCGCTGTGCTGGCAGTGCTGGCCCGACGGGACGGCGCCGACGGGGAAGGCGGAACAGGCGTCGGCGAACTCATCGAGTTCTCCCAATCGGAAAACGTGATGCAGCACATCGGCGAGTACTTCATCGACGCTGCGGCCAACGGAACCCGCCATCATCCGCTGGGAAATCGGTCCGTCGCACGTGCACCCCAGGGTTGCTACCGCTGCGCTGTGGACCCCGCCCGTCCGGACCAGGACGATGAGTGGGTAGTCATCGCGTGCGAGAACGACGACGACTGGCGGGCGCTCGCCATTCTGTTGGATCGGACGGCCGGCGAGCGTGCGCCGCCCCTCGCATCAGATGAACGGCTGTCTAGACACGAAGGCCGCATGGCTCACCATGACGAGATCGACGCTCGCGTCAGCGCCTGGACGCAGCAGCGCACCTCGGCCGAGGCCTTCCATCAGTGCCAAGTGGCCGGTGTACCGGCTGGTCAAGTGCTGCGCGAGTCACAGCTTCGGACCGATCCGCAGATGGCGGATCGCTGCTGGTTTCGAGAAAACGGCTCGACCGAGCAGGGCTGGCACAGCTTCCCAGGTCGCCAGTGGCGCTGGGATGGCCCCGAGATGCCGTGGAGGCCGATCGGCATCCTGGGCGACGCCAACGAGTACGTGTTCCGAGGACTCCTCGGCATGGACGACGACCAGTGGCAGGCGCTCTGCGACGAAGGCCACATCAGCCGCGACTACCTGCACCCCGACGGCACCCCGCTGTAGAGCAGCGCCAACATTTGTGCCCCGCTTACCCCAGCCAGCCCAGGAGGTTGCTTGTCAGACGGGTTGGCGTGCAGTCGGCAGAGCTCTCACTGTCTCGCCGATCTCCTGGCCAGCAACCGCCAGATCGAACTGCGTTTGCAGATTCATCCAAAACTGAGACTCCACGCCGAACCAGTGCCCAAGGCGCAATGCGGTGTCCCCGGTGATCGACCTCTTGCCAGCGATGATCTGAGACACGCGATTGGGCGGCACAGAAATCTGGCGAGCGAACTCAGTGGGCGTGATCCCAAACTCCTCCAACTCGCCCTTGAGCACCTCTCCTGGGTGAACGACTCGTCGCAACATCTCCGAACCTCTCTTTTGCTAGTGATAGTCCACGATCTCGACATCGCCGGGCCCCTGCCCTTCCGCCCAAACGAAGCAGACTCGCCACCGCCGGTTGACCCGGATGGAGTGCCGACCCCTTCTGTCGCCCTTGAGGGCTTCGAGTCGGTTGCTCGGCAACGCTCTCAGAGTTTCCAGCGAGGGTGCCGCATTCAGAATCGCCAGCCTCTTCGCTGCCTGCTGTTCGAATCCCTGAAACGCTGGAACAAACACCCCATTGGCAAACATCTCAGTCCTCTTGTCCTTGTAGCCGAGGATCACTGTTCCGCATCCTGCCAGTATTGACGGCGTACGTCAATCGTACACCTCGCGAACGGCGCCAGAGTGAAAGTCGGCCTTGAGGTGCGCTTTCCGATTCTTCAGACGCTGTGGTCGACCACAATGACCAGCGACCGATGCTGAGCTGGACAGCCAGGGACGCGAGTCGCACGCCACGGGTAGATTGCGCCCATGGCAACTGACACGGGCACTGAGGCGCAGGCCGCGGCCAACGACGTCGAGTTCTGGGTAGACCCCATCTGACCTTGGTGCTGGGTGACGGCCAGGTGGGTCGTCGACGAAGTCGCCTCCAAGCGCAACCTGAACGTGAAATGGCAGCCGATCAGCCTGCTCTTCAAGAACAATCCGCCCACTGACAGTCCGTACTACGACGCGGTCGTGGGCACCCACGGGCATCTGCGGGTGATGGAGTCGATCCGCGCCGCGGAGGGCGACGACGCCGTGTTCGGCGTCTACTGGGATTTTGCGAGCCGCATCCACCACGACGGTGACCGCGATTTCGACATCGCGAAGGCACTCGAAGAACTGGGGATCGATCCGGAGCACGCCAAAGCAGCGACGGACGAGTCATGGGACGCCGAGATCCGCTCACGCATGGACGAGGGCTTGGCGCTCGTCGGCACCGACGTCGGCACGCCGATCATCGCTCTGGACCGCAGCGACGGCGAGCGCGTCGGGATCTTCGGCCCGGTGATCACCCGGGCGCCCAAGGGCGAAGACGCCCTGAAGCTGTGGGACGGCATGATCGCCATGATGGACGTGGACGGCTTCTGGGAGCTGAAGAAGACGCGCACCGAGCGCCCCGAATTCGGCGAGCGTCCGGTGACCGTCGCGCCGGTCGGCTGACCGGCCCCGAACAACGGCTTCTGGAGCGATGAGCGGCACCATCCTCGACGGTCTCAAGATCATCGACACCGACAGCCACTGGTCCGAGCCCTATGACCTGTGGACGTCGCGCGCTCCGGCGAAGTACCGCGACCGCGTGCCCAGGATGACCGAGCGCGAGGGCAAGCGCCGCTGGTGGTTCGATGACTCGATCCCGATCGGCCTGCCGATCGCGTCGTCAGTCGTCGGCCCGGACGGCGAGAAGGTCACCGGCACGGTGTTCTTCGACTTCGACAACGACATGGTGCACCGCGCCAGCTACGACGCCGAAGCCCGGGTTGCGATGCTTGATGAACTCGGCATCGAAGCGCAGATCATGTACCCCAACGTCGCCGGCTTCGGGAACCAGAACTTCCTGAAGTCGCCCGACGATGCGCTGCGCATCATTTCGGTCGAGATCTACAACGACGCATTGGCTGAGTTCCAGGAGGCCACTGGCCAGCGAGTGTTCGGCATGGCGCTGCTGCCCTGGTGGGATCTTGACGCTTCGGTGCGCGAGATCGAGCGCTGTCACGCAAACGGCTTGCGGGGCATCGTGACGTGCTCCAATCCCGAAGAGGCCGGCCTTCCCGACATGGCGATGCCGCACTGGGATCCCGTGTGGCAGGCGTGCTCGGACCTGGCGATGCCGGTGAACTTCCACATCGGGTCGTCGAAGGGCAACCTCGACTACTACGGCAAGGCGCCGTGGCCGTCGTTCGGGCCCGAACGCCGCCTGGCGGTCGGCTCGGCGAATCTCTTCATGGGCAACGCTCGGGTCGTGGGCAACATGATCTACTCCGGCGTGCCAGAGCGGTTCCCCAATGTGAAGTTCGTCTCGGTCGAGAGCGGGGTGGGCTGGCTGCCGTTTTTCCTCGAAGTGCTCGACCATCAGATGCATGAGACGGCGCCCAACGAGCTTGCCGAGCTGTCGATGCTGCCCTCGGACTACTTCAGGCGCCAGTTCTACGGCTGCTTCTGGTTCGAGCGCTCCACGGTCCGGCCCACCCTCGAATACGTCGGCGCCCAATCGCTGATGTTCGAAACCGACTTCCCCCACCCCACCTGCCTCTACCCCCGCGACGACCACGACCTGGCCAGGGCGCTCGAAGGGATCCCTCGCGACGACGTCGAGCGAATCATGTCCCTCAACGCCGCCGAGCTCTACCGCATCGACATCTGACACAGACGCTTTCTCAGCTTCTGCGTTGACCGCTGTGCTGCGCTCAGCTGCGCAAGGACATCCGCCAATGCCAAGTCAGACCCGTCGCCACATCTCAATCGACTGACTCAGGTCGGCGCGCGGCCTGCTTCAACGCGCTACGTGAAGTCCTCGTCAAACACCTCCGAATGGAGACTGTCGGACGCTCCCCGCTCGCGAAGCCTCATTCAATTCTGTCTTGGGTGCGATACGCATAACCTCATTCACGGGCATCCTCGGCACCCACTCGTTGTCGCATAGTCAAAGCGGGCGAATGTGAGGGTTGCCCCGCGCAAGTCAGCGCCATTGAGATTTGCACTGAAGAAGTTTGCCCTTGTCAAGTCTGCGTTACGTAGATCCGCACCCTCGAGGTTCGCATGCGTGAAATCCGCGTTATCGAGCGATGATTCACGTAAGTCGGCGTTGGAGAAGTCCACGTGATTGAAGTCGGTATTGACGAGACTCGCGCGTCGTAGGTTTGCATCAGCAAAGTTGGGTGCAGGAAAGGTGATCTTGAATATACACGGTCGCCACAGCAGACCCGGCAGCACGGCGTCTTGAAGATTCGCGCCAGAGAAATCAGCACATGTAATGTCCGCGCCCGCGAGAATCGACTTGCGGAGATCAGCTCTCCGCAGATCGGCACCCAACAAGGATGCGCCAAAGAACTGTACGCTATCAAGATCGGCGTTCCGCAGATCGGCACCTGACAAGGATGCATCGTGGAGGTTCACGCCCTCAAGCTTGGCGTCACGGAGATCTGCCTGATACAGATTAATGCGTCGCATGTTCAACCCTGTCATATCCGCAGCTCGCAAGTCCGCGCACCGTAGATCCAGCGCCGGATTCACTTTGCCACTCCTATGCCGATAAGGTCTGGCTGGGCAGCTTCCGGCCGCCTCTCCTACGATCTGCCCGCCCTCGGCGGGCATGTCTCCAACTAGCAGTGCCACCTCAGTGCCGACGGCGCGCGCTGTCTCCCAGCGGTCGGCACCACCGATTCTTTTCATTGTGCGGCCTGCCAGCTTGCTGGTTGGGACTGCTGACGTGCCACCGACGACATAGCCGCCAGAAGCAGCGCGGTCCAACCGAGCACGTTGCTCAGGAGGCATAGGTCCAGTTCGCTCCCCTGCGAGCACGAGGCATTCAGTCCCCAGTGCTCCGGCCAGTGTGACGGCCGAGTAAACGTCTGACTGCGCATCGGCATCAGACGCCACGACAACTGCAATCTTACCCGGGCAATCGCCTCTAGTCGCATCGGGAGGCAAATGCATCGCTGGCGCTGCATGAGCGGGAGACGGCAGCGCGACGGCAGTCAGCGTCAGGGCGCATAGCAGCACGATGAACGGACAAATTCGGGCCAACAGGACAAACACAGAGCTGGAGGCTAACCGATTCGGGTCTGTCGAATGATCGACTCTGGTGCCATTTGCTGGTGTGCCGCGCATTCGTCCCGGGCACAGCACAAGCTGCTCCCCTCCTTACACCACTACATGGGACTCATCGCACCGATCACGCCGCCGACAGATACCCGCACACCGCCGCTGTGTCCGATAGTTCCCAACCCTCGCCCGTGACAGAGATCTCCGTCCAGGCCCGCCGGGCGTGTACCCCACGCCGCGGCGTGCCGCCGCTACACACCGCCACGGCCCCGACCGCGGTCCAACTCCCGAGAAGATCGCCGGACACCGGGGATATGTCCTCGGCGCTCGCACACATAGCCACGTGCGGATCGACACGAGCGCATTCCAACGCGCTCAGCCCTGCTGCCACACTGGCACCGCCACCGGTGGCAACTACATCGCAAGATCGGTCACCGTGATTGATCAAACGCGACCACGATCGGAACTCGTCACCCGTCATGGGGCAGATACACTCATCCCCATCCGGTAAACAAGAAAACGACTGCAATAGTCGGCAATAGCCACTCTCGCGAACCTCAAGACGGACGGTCGCTACAAACTCATGTGAATCATGAAACGAAAATCACAAGGACCTGCAATCGCGACTGCCGAAGGAGAATAGACCACATGACCCTAGGCAACGAACTCTCATCGACTTATCCGATTTTTGTTTCCTCCATTCCGAGTTCCTCCCTCGGTGAAAAACTGGTGTGGACGCATATAGACAAGCCAATTGGGTATGTCGAGACCTTGATGCTGCTCCACAAGTACAACCAGATTCCTGTCTTCGATCACGATGAACCTTGGAGCAAATATCTAAGGGGTATCGTGACTTGGCGGAGCATCGCGCGCGCCCGACTTGGCCGGCGCGAACCCTCGCTTGCTGAGGCACTAGTAGAAAATCAGCACGTCGTCGACAAAGATCTAGATCTATTTACCGCAATTCCCAGGATACTGGATACAGAAATCGTTCTTGTACGAGATAAAGGCCGGATTGATGGTCTCGTTACCCTCTACGACCTTACCGAGTATCTTGCAGAGAGTTCAGAACCCTTCTTTCTGTTAAGCGAGATTGAAGTTCTCCTCCGAAGACTCGTCGAAAGGTGTACTGACAAGTACACACCCGGTCAGCGCGGAGAAGCCGATATTTCGATCAAGACGCTTGATGATCTCGGGATGGGTGATTGCCGGACGATACTTGAACAACAGAATAACTGGGAGCTGCTCGGCACCAATCAAGACCGAGCTACAGTTACCGGCGAAATCGAGTGTGCGCGCAAACTGCGCAATCAACTGATGCATGGACGCCCATTCGAAATGGACGACATCGGAAGGCATAGAAATCTACTCGACTATCTGAGGATTCTCGCCCAACCACCACGAAATTGGCAGGTAACTGCCAAGAATGAGTAGCCTCTGATTGATCCTCGTGGCCGAGTCGGCTGGTAGCGCCTGTGATATTTGGGAATGCTCTGTAACGGGTTGTGGTGGTGTTCATCGGGTGTGGTCGGCGCAGCGGTATCAGTGCTCATAGGCCAGATTGTTGCGGATGGTCCCCGCGGCGATGCCGGGTGGCTAGCGCAACTCAGGGACGACGGCCCTAATCTCTTTGTGTCTGCACAGGCCACCCAACCCGTGACGAACCACAAGATCTGGCAATCCCTGTGCAGCGCCTCGGTGCGGTTGCAATTCGCTGGTCGAGTCGAGGGTGGGCGAACTCCATCGGTGGTTGCAAGTGAACGGTCATGATGATCGTTGCCGACACATGCAACCGACCGATGGAGTTCGCCGTGGTTCGGCGGGCCGCGCGCGTCGATTCAGGGGACGCGTGACGTGCATGCCACTCAAGCTGACGGGGCTGGCTAGGGAGCTTCCAGTGGCACAGCCGTACGTCCGGTCAACTCGGTGAATCTCTGTGGGGTAGCGAACTCGCTGACGAGGAGGTCGATCCACGCTTGGCTGTAGAGGTGTCTCTTGAGGCTGCTGATGTACTCGGCGTAACGGAAGTCGAGCGTCGTCTCCGGCTCGCCGACTGGCGGGCGCACACCGAGATTGCGGCACGCCTGAATGTGGTCGTGGACACTGAATTTGAAGCCGGCCCGGCGTTGGACCTCGTTGATCACGTCGGTTGCGGTGAAGTTCGGACGAGCCGTCGGCTTGGCCAGCACGACGTACCGTTCGAGAGTTTCGGCCAGTTCGGAGGGCACCTCACCGGGCGGCACGAAGTAAGCGACCGAATCAGGACTGCGGCCCGAGCCGTGTACAACCGGGACGAACGCCACTCGCAGCATGTACGTCGGATCGGACAACAATTCCGCCGGTGCGGCATCGGCAGCGGCGAGGACTGCCTGCACATCAGGCGGCAACGACGACTGCAGCCTCTTCAGCGATGACAGAACCCCCGGGTCGCGGAACCCTGAGAGCTGCAGCGGCACCGAGAGCTTCTCGCCGACCTGGTACTCAGGGCCGAACTCTTCGACGAGGACGTTCTCGAAATTCAGCAGCCCTGACTGCGCAAGGGGAATCACTAGGGCGTCCAATGCCGGCAGATGCCGATGGGCCACTGCATTGCGCAACTCGATCCACTTGCCGACGTTCTCTCGAACTCCTCGGCACTGGTCGCCCTCTAGGAGACTGCTGAGCAAGTGGTTTGTGGTGTCGCTGTTTTGGGGCGTGGGGGCGGCGGCGCGGTGGCGGGCGGGCTGGTTGGGGCGTTGTCGGTGTGGGCGTGCTGGCTGGTTGTTCAGGCGGTGGCCCAGTTGGTGCCGTTGTGGTGGAGTCCGAGGTTGGCGAGGCGTCCCAGGTTGACGGCTGCGGCGCGCAGTCTCAGCCAGTGCCGGTTGTTGTCGGCGCCGCGGTAGGGGCATCTTCGGGCTCGGCGGACGATCCACGCGATGGTTCTTTCGGCCATGGGCCGATGCGTGCGGTAGGCGTGCTGGAACGCTTCGGTGCGAGCCTGGGCGCGTGCTGCTTTGAGCAGGTCGTGGTGGGGGTTGACCTTGAGGGTGCGCCCGTGCTTGGCGGTGGTGCAGCGGTCCCTGTGGGGGCAGGCTCGGCAGTGTCGGCCGAAGCTGGCGTTGCCTTTGGGAGTGATGTTCACGGTGACGGCGGCGGGGCAGGTCACGGTGCCGCAGAAGCGGCCGCTGTGGGGGTCGATGCTGTAGCCGATGTCGAAGTCGTCGATGCTGTAGCCGCCTTCGACAGCAGTGTTCAGCGGCGGCGGCTTGATCACCGCGTCCATCTCGGCTGCTCGCAGGTCGGCTCTCAGCGTGCCGGTGCCATAGGCGCTGTCGGCGAGCACCGTGATGCCGGCGGGCTCGTCGGCGAGCAGTCCCATCGCGGCGTCGGCGTCGCCGGTGTCGCCGGCAGACAGATCAGCCGCGGTGACCAGACCAGTGTCGGGCTCGGCGGCGATGTGGGCCTTGTAGCCGTCGCGGTAGCTGTGGGCGGTCTTGTGAGTGTGACGCGACTGGGGATCCACAACCGAGATCACCCGGCCGGTCGCGGTTCTGCGGGCGATCCGCCACCGGCCCGGCTCCCCGGCGGGCTCCACGTCCTGGCCCGCGACCAGCCCCAACAGGCCCACCGCGTCGCCCTGGGCCGCGTCGAGGTCGAGGTCCCCCGCTGCGCCGATCAGATCCAACGCGTCGTCGACCAGCTCAGACACCAGCCGCTCCATGTCGGCGGGATCGGACCAGTCCACCTCGGGCCCCGCGGGGTCGAGATTGCGTTCGCGCACCGGGACCTCGCCCAGGTCGGGCGCCAGCTTGCGGACCCGACGGATCTGCACCCTCAGCATCGTGACGGTGTCCTGGCGGGCCACCGCGTCGTCGAGCACCGTCGAGTCCAAAACACGTCTGGACCTGCCAGCAACAGCGCCGCTGAGAGCGATCAGCTCGCGCACCGCGTCGAAGATCCGGTCCGCGCGGTCGCTTGCGCGCAGCTTGTTGCGCCACAGCGTCAGCACCGTGTGATGGAACCCCTCATCGGTCAACGCCAGCCCCGCCGCGGCCTTCCACGCCACATCAGTCCGCAACCGCCGACACGCTTCACGGTCCGACAGGCCCTCCAAAGCCTGCAGCACCATCACCGCAGCGATCACCTCGCCCGGCACCGACGGACGGCCCCGCCCCGACGCGAACAGATCCTCGAACAACTCGTCGCCGAACAGCCGGCCACGATGCTCGGCCAACAACGCATGCACCGACCCCGGCGGCACAAGATGCCCGCACACCGCCGCCGCGTCCAACAACACCCGATCCTGATCCGCTGAGCCCTGCACCCCGACATTGTCCCGCGCTCCCCCACCCCGCACGCGGAAATCGCGCCCAATAAATCAGCAGTCTCCTAGGGCAAGGCCGACAAGCTCGCCGGTGCTGAGCGACTGCTCCTGTCCCCTGCTCAGGATCGGCTGCCCCAATTCGTCGACATGTCTCCATTCCTTGCCTTCGCGTTGCAGCAGCGCCAACGCGAGGCTATTCCACGCCGTCACGAACAGCAGCGCGAACGCCCCTGTGCGGAATGCGCTGGAGGGATCGTTCCAGACCCGGAGCGCTTCCAGGCACGAAGCTCTGGCCTGCTGAAGGTGGACCTGCCACTCGATCTCGGCAGTGCCGACCGGCTGGACGCCCAAGGCACGGACTTGGGCTTCGAGATCGGCGATGCGATCCGACTGCCTCGAAGGCCGAGAAGTCTCGACGCCCAAGTACGTTCGAACGAAACGGTCAAAGCGCCGTCCATGAGACGAGCCGTCGCCCCATGTCTGCCTTTCCAACTCGCTCTTGGACGTCCCGCTGCCGTTGTCCCACTTGTCGAATAGTTCACGAGCAAGCGCAATGTCTGCTTCGCTCGGCACCGAGGCCATGCGCCGCACCGTATCCGGCGCCGTATCGGAGCCGCGTGGGGACAGTTCGCGCCGATGGCTGCGCTGTGAGTCGATGTGAACTGCTGACGAGGGTGTTCGATTTTGCGGGGCGACGGCTACGCGACGAAACGCCCTCTACTCGCGGAGTGCACCCCTGATCAGCATCGGGTACGAGTCTCCCCGCGTACCCGAATCTCCGCTGCATGGGTCCACCCCACACTCCCTAGGTTGTCGAGGTGAATTCGGTAAATGTCGATCTCGCGAAGGAGCAGGTCACGACATTCCTTCGACTCCTGAGGGAAAACCTCGCCGCCTATAAGACTGCGTTCGGGAAATCACAAAGTCCCGCAGGTCGGCAGGCCAGTCTCAACCGGGCACGTAGTGCCGCCGTACAAGACGCTTCTCAGATATCGCTGCTGCGCTTGCACCCGTTGATCGAGGAGACCGCTGAAACCATCGATCCGCGCGGAGGCCGAGACAGGTTCAAGCCTCTCGGCCGCCAATGGCAGTGGGACGGTGTGATCGCACATGCGGAACGTCTAGCGGGAATCCTGGACCAGCAAGAGACACGAGAGGCACTGTTCGAGCCGAGCGGTCCGCGACTGCGAGCGGATCGTCTTCACCGGTGGGTCTGGGACGCCGCCAGAAACCTTTGGGACGACGGCCACTACGGGCATGCCGTTCACGACGCGACGAAGGCCGTCGAGCGCCAGACGCAGATCAAGGCCCGCCGCCAAGACGTCTACGGCAAGGACATGTATTCGCAGGCGTTCTCCACCAAGGACCCTGAAGTTGACGCACCCCGCCTTCGCTTCACTGAGATCGACAAGGACGAGCAGCCTCAGAGGTGGACGTCTGCGCACGAGGGGGCACAGTTTCTCGGCATGGGCTGTGCGCAAGGCATCCGGAACCCGCAGGCGCATGGCACAGACGGTCTGGACGAGCAAGAGGCTCTCGAACAGCTTGCGGCGCTCAGCGTCCTCGCCCGCTGGGTGGAATCGAGCGAATTGGTGGAGCACGTATCGGCGTGAGTCTGCTCGCTGGGCAGACGCATCGGGTCGGCGTGCCTGGTCCGCCTCGCGGCCGAACGAACCACGCCGGTCCAGAATGTCCCTTGGGTGTCGGTCCGTTCAGGCCGGCTTCGTCTCGGTGAACAAGCCCCAAGTCATCTTCTGTCCCGGCGTCCCGGCGTCGCCGGCGCGGAGAGTCCTCGGGTTGATCTCGTTAGGGTCGGGAAGCGCCAATTGAAGGTCATCGACGCCTGACTCGGACCAGCGTGCGACCGCCACAGACCACAGGCAGTCGATCAGCATGCAGGACACAGCGATCAGATTGCTTGCGTGGCCGAAATTGATCCAGTGCGTCTCGACGGTCCAGTGCCGTATCTTCTCGCTGGCGTCGCCGGGTGGGTGGCGTTCCCAGTCGGTGTGGTTCAAGAACTTGATGCTCGGGCCGTCGGCGATGCTCACCAAGTCGTCTGCGGTCCGTCCGAGGCTGAACGATGCGTCGGTCTGGGAGACGCGCAGTCCGTGCTTGATGGCGTTGTAGGGACGGCGGGCGTCGAGCCATTCACGTGCGAGCACGTGCAGGATTCCTGACAGGTTGTCGATGGCCGCCAAGCGCTCGGCGTCGTCATCTGGCACCGACTCTTGGCCGAGCAGCAGGTAGCTGACGTCGGATCGCATTTCATGCTTGTGCTTGCCGGTGATGTGCTGCGCGACGAGCTTGGGCAGCCTGCGGTCTCGGTCGGCGAGAGCCGCCAGCGGGTCCCACCAGTCCGAAGCATCGACCAAGCCTGTGTAGAGCTGCAGCAGAGTCTCCAGCGCGTGATGCAGCAGCGAGAGCGTCTCGGCCTGGATGTACCACTGCAAGGGATCGTCGTACGCCGACGGCGGGTCCGGCAGATCATCGTCGACCTCGACGCTGGGAATCGTGATGTGCACACCATGGAAGCTGAGGCCCTGATCAGCCCACGAAATGAACTGCTCCCGGTGCTCGTTGACGGCGGCGAGAATCGCCAGACGAGTGTTGAAATAGGCGCTGACCGACATCTCGCGGTAGAAAGAATCGCAATGGCCGCGCACCTGCTCCAGAACGTCCTCGTTTCGATCTGACGAGTCAGCCGCCATCCGTTACCCCTCCCCCAAGATCGGTGTCATTGCCGCCGCTGCCGCCACCGGGTCCGGCTCACTGCACAGTGCCGCCATGCGACTCTCAGAGCCAAACCGTCGAACTCGCATGTCCGCCACTCCAAACTGACCAAGCCGTCGCCGAGTCACACGGGACTGACCCGCACACGGCTCCCAAGCCCAACCCGGCAACACCGACACTGCGCCTCGCCGAACAGATCAGCCGACACGCAACGAATCAATGTTCGCGCGCCAGGCCACCGCGATCGCGGATGCCTACGGCCGTCGTCTTTAGCGAGAAGACGCCAACCGGGGCACTGTTTCTCGCTGCTACATCGCCTTACGTCCCTGTGTGATCTGAGATGTGTCGCAGGAGGGCCTAGGACTACGCTTGTCGGGTCCAAGCAGGGCAAGGAGCCTGGATGTCGGTCGGAGAAGAGCGCTGCTACGACGCTCCTCATCCACGCGGTGCCCGCATCATTTGGTCGGTGTCAGCATGAGCCTTCGGAAGATAAGCAGCGGCCGTGTTGAGGAGCGGGGCTTCTTCTTTCGAAAGTGGCTCTTCTACACGACGAAGACCAACTATTTCGTTCTCAACCAAACCGCCTATGAGGAGGTGACCGCGCAGCGTAAGCGAGACGGCGCAGCACGCATTGGCCGCGACGCGGATCGTGTCCTGTGGTGGACGGATTCGGGCTTGTACTGGTCAGACCCGGAGTTGAAGGGCAAGGATGTCGCGCTCCTCATCTGGGACCGCCAGCGGCGGCAAGACTCGAAACTGGAACGGCTGCGCAAGATTCGAACCAAGAGTGAGGACATCACCGCCGCCCGACGCGAACGGATCCCAGACGAAGTACGGGCAATCGTGTTCGAGCGTGACTCGGGACGTTGTCAGAAGTGCGGCAGCCAAGACGACCTCGAATACGACCACATCATCCCCGTCGCGAAGGGCGGCGGGAACTCGGTCAACAACATCCAGATTCTCTGCGCCGACTGCAATCGCCGCAAAGGCAGTTCGATCATCTGAGACCGCTGCCGCTAGCCGCGAACCTGCACGAGGACCGGGTGTACAGCCCGGATGGGATTCGGTAGGCGGGCAGCAATCTTTGGCCGGTTGGATCGGCGGCGACAAGCGCTCTCGCACCCATTCCGAACCGCACAGCCGGGCCGCCTCTCAGCGTGCTCCTCCCATTGGCGGTCTCAGGAGGCTGCCGCGGGCTTGGTTTCCAATGTGGAGATTGCGGCGAGGGCCAAAATCCACCCCGTCTAACCTGCGGAAACAAGACTGGCCAACATCCCACCATCCAGCAAGCCCCGGGAGCCCAGCTCCGGGGCTTGTTTCGCGCTGCTCAGTGCTCGCGTCGTACGCCCTTGAACGGGCCGCCAGTTCTCTTCATCGCCATGAATCGGCCCGAGGACGCGTCGCGCTTGGTCCAGTTGCCGTTTTTCGGATTCTGGAACTGACTGCGGCCTTTTGCGGCACCGTTCCGGCCACCGCCATTGTCGCCGTTCTTGGCTATCGTGCCTCCCTCTGCGGTGAACGCAGGGTATTCCTCATGGCAATCAGACAACTGAGCAATGAACAATGCTGGAGACACGCGGCTCCAGCACTCGAATTTGCGACAACCACAGCGGTACCGACATAGCATCATTCGCCTTCGGGGCCCGCCAGGGTTCGGCGTCCGCATACATCGATCCCAGTACGGCCTCGACCCGCACAAACGGAGCCTCAACCCCCCGTCATCCCACAGAATTACGAAGGGCCAACTGATGGAACCCCCGAAACCGCTGGGCACTTCGATCCGGATTTTCTTGGCTGATAGCGAGGCCGATGGGGTGTGGGTCGTCGAGAAGAGCAACTGGACCGGCAAGGCGCTCATGGCTCCGCGTACCCGCTACGGCGAGATGCGTGCCCGGCCCGATCTCGACGGTCCGGGCGTCTATCTGCTGGTTGGGCCGACTGAATCGGGTCTGCTCCCGAGCCGGGTGTACATCGGTGAGACCGACGACCTCCCCGGCCGACTCGACAGCCACAACAAGAACAAGGACTTCTGGAACCGGGTCATTGTCTTCACCAGCAAGGACTCCAACCTCAACAAGGCACATAACCGTCACTTGGAGGCGCGCCTCATTGGGCTGGCCAGCACAGCGAAACGAGCGGAGCTCGACAACGGCAATGCCGGTTCACTCCCGCCGCTGTCCGAGCCCGACACCGCCGAGGCCGAAGCCTTCCTGGCGGAGATGCTTCTCATCTACCCGGTGCTGGGTGTTCAAGTGTTTCAGAAAGCCGAGAAGCAGCCATCCAGCTCGGTCCGTCTCCATCTGATCGGCAAGGACACCAAGGCCGAAGGGACCGAGACTGCTGACGGGTTCGTCGTCTATGCAGGATCGCTCGCCCGGGCTGACGCGGTGCGTTCGATCCACTCCTACGGCGCCCAGCTTCGAGCGGCCTTGGCCGATAAGGGTCTCTTCGTCGAGGATGGCAAGCACTTGCGTCTCACCGAGGACTACGTATTTTCCGCGCCTTCGACGGCAGCGATGGTCATGCTCGGCCGGCCATCGAACGGCAGGCTTGAGTGGAGAACGGCCGAAGGTCAGACGCTCAAGGACCTCCAAACGTTTGACATGACGAGCGAGACGTAGGTGCGGATGGTGCGCCTAGCACTGGTCCAGCGAGCGTTGCGTCCCATGCGGGGTCGATGATGTCTTCTGCAGAGCTAGTTGACGGCGTCCCGTATTGGACGGAGAAGATGTACAAGCCCGGTGGCGGTCAGGACCACCTCGGGCTCGGCTCCGTCGTGACCGATCGAATCCTTCCGCGACTGTCGCCGGGCATCAATGTGCTGACTATCCACCCGCGCTACTGGTCGTTCTACGCCTTCTTGTTGAGCGAGTTCTGGAAGCGCGACCTGCCGAGGACGAAGGCCGCGCTTCGGGATTGGTACCGGCCGATGGAGTGCATCTACTCGGTCGCGTGCTCTCTTTGCGAGAGCCCCGACCACTACGGCACGCCGATCGGCACGCGACGAATAGCGGGGGTTGTCGCAGACGAGCCGAACGGGTTCGATCCGCAGTTCGACTACATGGAGTCCGTGATGGGCGGCTACGGGCTCTACTACGCGACCGTCATGCAGGCCGTTGGCCTGGTCGCGCTCGCCGACCCGCGACTCGGGCTGCCCGTCGACGCCGTCACACCCGAGGGCCAGGTCGTCGCGGATGCTTTCCGGGCTGTGATTGCCGACACCGAGTACTACCGCAACTGGATTGACCGCCACGATGAGGAGCTTCCGTATGCGGTCGCAGCCGAGTACGGCGAGCTGGCCTGCTTCTGCCGCCTCCGTGACGATTCCGCACTCGACCGTCCACTCCTAGTTGACGCCTTCCTCCATCACGGCAGCCCGGTCGAGACCGAGGCGCGTCGCCAAACGCTGCGCATGTTCTGCGAGCTGGCGGACCAGAGCGATTCCAGTCCGGTGGATGCGGACTCGTTCCGGCGCCTCGTCTACTACGGCGTCGACCGCACAGAAGAGCCGAACGCTCCCGGCGCCACGTTTGTCCCACCGCTGCTGCTCGTCCGTACTGCGCGTAGGTGGCGTCTCTATCAGGCACGTGAGTACTTCAACGCGGCCATCAACGAGATGTGGCGACGATTGTCCTTCTGGGGGCTCGCGCGTGATGGGGACATCTACCCGGTCCCGACGACTGACCTGATCGCTTCGATCGACGCGATCGACTTCGAGAGCTTCGCCGAGTCGGTCGGTGTCGACCTGCCATCCAGCGGACTTACAGCAGAATCGCCGTACCGCGAACTGCTCGCGTGGGTAATGGCGGTTGGCGGCGTCACCGACCATCTCGATGATCGTTGGGACCTCGACTGTGACCTCACAGAGGACCGAGTCATCGAATGGCTCGGCTACGGGCGACAGGCGACCGACCACAGCTCAGACATGCTCGCTGCTGCTCTCACGCTCGCGACGTTCGTTGCTGCCCGCCTGTGGCCGCCCGAGCTCGCCCTCATCGAACCGGCCGATTGGTTCCCTGTCCTAGAGGGGGGACAAGATCGACTCGGCCTGCAGCGATTCATCAATGCGCTCCGAACACGGGTCGACGCCAACGCAACGATTGGGGAAGTCGCCCACTGGTTGACGCTCGACTACGTGATCGCCCAGCACGAACGTGTCGCCACCGCCAAGCTTGCGACGACGGGTGACACTTTCCGGTTCCGACGAGAGGCCGGGCGACTCCGCTTCTTCCCGAAGGACGCCCAAGTGGGCATGAACGACTCCAGGTTCAACGCGCTCGCAACCTTCGTCTACGAGCTCGGCTGGAGTGGCTACTTGTACGTCGAGCATCACGGCCTGACCGAGGAAGGTGAGCTTCTACGGACTGACGGTGATCTGCCGGCATCTGGGGCGTTCGAATCGCTCGCCGCTGCGGAGGGCGTGTGACGGCACCTCGAATCCGCGTGCCAACGCTGTTCGACGAGGCATGGGACAGCGTCATCATCACCACGTACGGCGCTGACCTTGCCTTCTACGAACGAGACCTGTGGCGACAGATCGACCGGGCGAAGAACCGCCTGATCTTCGCAGACGGTCGACAAGTAGATCGTCGACTCCTTGCGGTCGAGAACAGCAGCCCGCTCCGCCATGTCAATCGCACCTACGTTCTCGCACCTATGCGGTTGCCGGGCGTCGCTCACGCCAAGCTGATTCTCCTCCTCGCGGAGAATCGAGGACTCCTTGCAGTCGGGTCGGGCAATCTCGGTATGGGTGGTCTTGCGTCGCAGGGGGAGTGCTTTACCACCTATAGCTGGTCGGAGGAAGACCCCCAGCACTTCCATGCCTTCGTTGCGGTGAAGGACTTCCTGGAGCAGGTGATCGCTCGCGGACTCGTCGACGAAACCGTGAGACCCCGGCTCCAACAGGCCTGGCAGGACGCACCATGGATCTTCGGTGCGGCCGACGAGGCGACCTCCACTGTGCGCCACAACCTGGAGCTGCCGCTGCTCGACCAGTTCATCGATGTCATCGACGGCCGTCCGGTACGCGAACTCGTCATCCACGCGCCCTTCTACGACCATCGTTGTTCGGCGCTGTCCGAGCTCATCGGTCAGACGCAGCCTCAGTCCTTGCAAATCCTCCTGCAAGAGCGGATCACTTCTGTCGATCCGCGGCGATTGTCCGAGGTCCTGTCCACAGCCCCCAATCAGGTCGAGGTTCGAGCGGTTCAGGCACACGACAAAGGCACGTTCCTCCACGCCAAGTTCGTCGTCGCTCGCTTGAACTCGTCGGACGTCTGCCTGCAGGGCTCTCCGAACGTGTCGACACCTGCACTGCTTCAGGCTGGACTGACGGGCAACATCGAGTTCACAAACCTGCTCGAAGCAACCCCGGGTGCCTTCGACCATCTGGTCTCCGACCTTGTCGTCAGCCCTGATCCCGTAGACGTCTCATCGCTCGGCTTGTCCCTCGCTGAAGGTGACGACGAACCCGACGACAATGACTACGCGCCACAGGTCCGGGAACTGTCTTGGATACCACTTCGGCTCACCGGCGTCTTTCCGGGCGAAGTCGACACCCCTCCCGGCCTCATTGTCGGTGAGTCGACAGCCGACGACGTCGAGTGGCACCTCGATGCTCCACGAGATGGCAAGACACCGTTCTCCGCAATTCTCGGCGAGTCCGCTGCCGCCGAGCTCAGCCGCGTCGCTGCTGTCACCTTCGTCTTTGACTCCGATCGACGGACCGTCCCCGCGTACCCCTACCACCTCAACGCTTTGATCGCTCTGTCGTCCGGACAGGGGCGAACCGATCTATTGAAGCAGGCAGGCGATTTCGATCTCGACGACGAAGAACTCGAGAAACTCCTCGTCCAGCTCGACGAAGTGCTCATTGTCGACGGCCGGAGCCTGTGGCGAATGCTCAAGCGCAAGGTGCCCGAACCCGCCGATGACGAGGAGTCTGTGGCGCTTCGCTACGACGACCTCGACTGGGACGCGATCCGTTCCCATCCGAAGCTGGCGCAGTATCGAGCATGGGACCAACGTGGGCACGCTGATTCGACTGGGCTCGGGATCCTGCTCGGGTCAATCAGCGATCGCTTTCGTGCCGAAGTCAGCCAGCGTCGTGGCGACGGAGCGACCGGGGAGATCGAAACCGAGACGGCCAGCGATTCCCTGAACGATCTCGCCAAGACCATCGAAGCCGAAGATGAGGAGACTGCGGAAGCCGAGCAGGCCGAAGTGGAACGTCGCCGGATGAGCGCACGGGCGCGAGCACGACGACAGTTCCGGAGCTTCGTCAAGCGCTTCGTGGCAGGGCTGACCGATATCGAGTTCACGCGGCTTGTCGGACCAAGCGTGATCGTGCCGAGCTACGTCGTGTTCAACCACCTGTGTTGGAAGCTCGCCCAGCTCGATCTCATCGACCGACCCTTCGTCGTCGACGCCCAAGTCGAGCTCTGGAGGTTCTTCTGGGGTGACGAAGACGGATCGGGCTACGTGGCGACGATGAGCGAGGCAGAGCAGCTCGCCTCGATCGACATCCTCGATGCTCACTGTGCCGAGGCTGTGCTTCTCGCATCCATGCACCAGGCGTATGACATCGCTTGGGAACTTGAGGATGAGGATGTTGTGCGCGTGCGCGACGAGTGGCGCGTGATCCTCACTCACGACCTCGGTGGCGTTGGCAGAACATCGGTTCAGGATGCTGCGGCAGTCAGTGGAATTGGCCCTAACCCTTTGCCTCTTGCCGACTTCGTTGCCCAGCTCACTGGCCTCGCGGCGTACACGCCTGACCACGAGATCCTCACCGCGGTCGCCGAGATCGTGGGCTGCCGCGCCAGCGCCGTGAGTCGAACAAGGCAGAAGGTCCACCGCGGCGACCTCGGAGACGAGATCGTGAAGGTGTTCGAGATCTCTGATCCACTCGTCGAGCTGGACTCGTCAACGGCGCTACAGCTTTTCTCTGACCTCGTTCGCCTGCTTCCCGAGGAGCAGTACCTGCGCGTGAGTCACTCAAAGACGGGAACGGTTGCCTTCGCTGATTACGAACGTGGCGTCGGGCTCCGGTACGACCCGCGAACCCACGATGAGTTCGAGTTCGATCCGCCGGACGCAAGTACACAACCTTGGGATGCCGCAGTTGAACGGCTACAGACCCTCGCTGCGTGACTCACCTCGTAGGGCTTCGCGACTGCCTCGGTGTCGCTTCGCGTGAGGTTGTGTGCGCGTGATCCGAGAGTCGCTGGCAGCGAGGACGTTGCTGATACGTCTCGCCTCCGCGACGCACGCCCCTTTGGCCTCCCGCAAAGTCCGATGCCGAACGCCCCGGTGGGGCAACGTGCGAACCTCCCCCGGTGAACGGTCGTCGTAGGGAGCTGTGTACGCATGCCACTTGCCGACTCGCATCCACCACACCACAAAGCCGTAGCGGCGCAGCGGACTCTCAGCAACCCAATGACCGCGACGAACCTGTGTCCATCTGAGGCCATCAAACACAATGCAGCCAGCCCGTCATCAGGCACGAACGTAGCGGCTCAGTCGACGTCAGGTTCGTCTGCGATACAGAGCCACGCGCTCTAGATCGGTTCGACGGCATTTGCGAACCTAACCGCCCACACACCTACCGCGCCCCGCCCACTGTGTCAAAAGCCCCTCGTAGGGCGGACATCCAAAGCCTGCGCAATAGCCGGTGAGATTCATCATGTCCAAACCAAACACACCCACGACGCCCTACGAGCAGCTGGAACTGCAGTTACCTGGACTGACCTGCGTGTATGTCGACGTGGAGGAAATCGAGACCTCCCCGTATCGGGACCTCGTGAACGTGACCATCGGACTCAGGTTCGTCGATCTGATCAATGCGGTCGCCGACCGCCTCACCTGGCCAGTGACACGAGCACAAACGGAGAAGCTGACTCGCGAAGAGCCGGTCAGACGACGACACTTGAAGAAGAAATCCGATTCCTACATGATCGTTGAAGGCCCAACGCCCGACGGCGACGACCCGCAGCTGCACTTCATGCTGTCGAGCAGAGAAGTTGTCGACCGGCTGCGCATGTTGGTCGGAGCAGGCGTCGCCAGCCAAACACCGCAACAGGAGCTGATCGCCTTAGTCTCTGGCGGACTGAATCCGTTCGCCAACACCTGCGCCATGATCGCCCTGAGACACCGCGAAGCAGCCTGATCTCGCATGCAGCAAGTGCCCGTCCCGTTGACGGCGCCCGGCTCCGACCTGCGGAACACGGCAGAGAGCGGCGAGCGGCGACCGTTCAGGGTCCTGCGAACTCGACAGGGACCGTCAGAGCGGCAATGCATGCACACGCTGGGCGCATCGAGCAAATTGAGGCGTCGCCGTTGGTCGTGCGGATACGGTGCCCGCTGTGGACGTCGACCTCCGCGTCTTAGACACGGTGATGAGGGCGTCCAGACGCGCTCGCCTCACGCGCTCACAGCTTCATGCGAATCGACAACCCGAAAGGAACTAGGAATGCGCATAGAGGGCATGCAGATTGATGGGCCTTTCAAGCGTTTCGGCTCGTTGAGAATGTCATCCATTAGTGCGACTACTGAGCTGGTTGTGATGTTGGGGCCGAATGGCTCGGGCAAGTCCTCGGTATTCGACGCGTTTCTGTCATGGGCCAGGGATCATGGTCGTGCGGCGCGTGGCAGGATCTCCGACACTTACTTCAATGCCGAAGCGACAGCGGTTGGAAGGCCTCAACTCAAATTCCACGAATCGGAAGCTGATGCCGATGGAACACCAGTGGGACGACGCATTCACTTGAGGACTGCACATCGCAATACGCCGGAGGTCGTGACCAACGAGGTGCAGAAGGTCAACAAGCTTGGAGAGTCCAATCGACTCGATCGGATGATTGAGACAGACAGTGCGTTGCGTGAGCACTACCAGCGCATCGTCTCAAGATTCCTGCCCATTCTTTCGAGGCTTGATGGCGACGCGAGTGATGACCTGCAAGAGATCCGTGAATGGCTTGCGCCTGTACAGGAGGCGCTGATTCGCGTCCTGCCGCATTTGGAGTTCACCAACCTCGGCGACCCAACGAGCGAAGGCTCATATCATTTTGAACGCGATGGAATTCGGGCCTTTCGGTACGAGAATCTCTCGGGCGGTGAGAAAGCAGTCTTCGATCTGCTCCTTGACGTACATGTGGCCGTATCGGAACTAGCCAGCCCCGTGGTGTGCCTTGACGAGCCCGAACTACACCTGAATCCAGCCGTTCAAGCAAGCGTCCTGTCGGAGCTACTCGGCCTGATGCCTGACGGAGCGCAATTGTGGATCGCAACGCACTCGGTCGGAATGATCCGCCGGGCCTTCGATGTCGCCGCAAAGGACCCCGGTACCGTTGCTTTCTTGGACTTCGGAAATGTTGCGGGACCGCTGCCCGAAGTTGATATTGAACCCGTGGTGCCGTCACGACAACTCCTGCGGGGCGCCCTGGAAGTAGCGCTCGACGACCTTGCAGGACTGATCGCCCCAGAAATCGTCGTGCTGTGCGAAGGACAGCCTGGCTCCACTGGAAACGCTGCTTGGGACCAGCGGTGCTACCGACAGATATTCCGCAACCTGTACCAGCGTGTCGATTTTGTTCCGTGCGGCGGAAAGGGCCAGCTCAACGCGGCATCAGAGATCGCAGCTGTGATTGCCCCCGGCACGCGTGTACTGCGGCTCAGGGACCGAGACGACCTTCCGGATGACGACCGCAAGCGACTTCTCTCCCAAGACAGCCATCTCAGAATTCTCCAGCGCAACTCGCTCGAATCGTATCTCTTGGACGACGAAGTACTTGCCAAGCTGGTAACCGAGCGCGGTGACCGAGTGGGAACGGCGCTGATGAAACTGCAATCAGCCCGCGATCATTCGGTAACGGCGAGAGGAAGCGCGAAAGCCGCGCTAGGCGAAGTCTTCCAAGCTGCTCAAACGGTATTGTGCGATATGGAAAACCTCGGTGAAAACAAGCACCAATTCGGCTCAGGCATATTGGCGCCGCTCATTTCACCGGATATGTCGACATATCAAGAACTCGAAGGCATTCTTGCTCTTGACGCAGTTACCTAACACCTATTTCAGGGACAATTGCGGCTCGAAAGACCGCACACGGCATCACGACCGTGATCGCCGACAGCGCCTATGCGAACAGGACCAACTCGGAAGCCGCGTACCGGCGAAGCGTCGCAGCACGCCTTCAGACCGAATACGCAATCACAAGCCTGAAGGCCCGCCGCGGCCTCGAAGCAAACGCCTGCCGCAAACACGGCCTGACAGCGCACCACATGGCAGCGCTGCTCAGAGCCGTCGCACACAACCGCAGAATTGGACGCGACATGACGTGAACCGTGCGGAAGTGGGTGGGGATGTAGCTGTGCTGTTTCGTCGCTACCGGCGTCATGCGACGCTGGCGCGGGGGTCAGCCGTGCCCAGGACCCTCCAGCGGCTCAAAGAGGTCGAGTCCGCCTCCCTCTGGGGCAACCACGCCGACCCAATCGTCCAGAAAGAGCGGGCCGTCGTAACCATCAGGGTGTTGCGCTCGAATTTGGGCTGCTTGCTGACGGAGGCTCTCAGCGATGTGTGTTAGGGCGTCCTGGTAGAACGCTCGGCCACTGTCGGCAGGCCGCTGGCCGTCTTCCGTGGCCACACGCTCCAGTTCATCGGCGTGTGTCCCAAGCTCGTCGAGACTCATGTACGCGAGTGCCTGCAGATAAGCACGACGCGCGGCAGCAAGCTCGCCCGCCAATTCGTTCGATGTGGGTGGTTGCGGAAGTGACATCAGTCGAACGCTATTGCTGCGCCGCCTTCGCGGCGACCTTTTTCCCGACTGCTTGCCGTCGCGAAGCAGAGTCGGCGATTCTTGGACTGCTAGCGCTGTCGTTGTAGCACTATCAGCGACACCACGAACGTGGTCAGGTACATCCAACCGTGGAACTCGGGGGAATGCAGCATCGCGTTGCCGAACACGGTCACCCAGAGTCTTGTCTGTGGGATGACTTGTTCGGGATTGGCGATGTGCGCCGACAGCAGCAGGCCAGCGAGCGCGACCAGGCATGCGAGCAGCACCACAAGCGGATCGGTGGCGTCGGAGTCGTCGTCGGCAGGAGCAAGCTCAGTGTCGTGAACCTGTGTCGGCATCGACAATGGCTCGTCCAGCACGGCGTCTGGATTCCTAGACCAAGCAGCCGATGCGCTCGGAACGGCTCGTGCCGCAGTAAGGCCGAGGCTCTCGACGGTGTTGTATCGGTTCGTGTCGAATGCGCCGATGTAGTCGGCGGCTCGTTTGATGTCGGCCCCAATGTCATACGCGCGGTTCGCGGTGGTGAGGCTGAGGCTTTCGACGGTGTTGTATCGGTTCGTGTCGAATGCGCCGATGTAGTCGGCGGCTCGTTTGATGTCGGCCCCAATGTCATACGCGCGGTTCGCGGTGGTGAGGCTGAGGCTTTCGACGGTGTTGTATCGGTTCGTGTCGAATGCGCCGATGTAGTCGGCGGCTCGTTTGATGTCGGCCCCAATGTCATACGCGCGGTTCGCGGTGGTGAGGCTGAGGCTTTCGACGGTGTTGTATCGGTTCGTGTCGATCGCGCCGATGATGTCGACGGCTCGTTCGATGCCGGTCTGCACGGTTTCGGCGAGTGTGGACTGCGCGAAAGCGACAGCGGTGCCGATGTCGCCGATCAGGTCCGCGACATGGGTCGGCTCAGCGAACATCTCTCTGGCTTGGCGTTCGGCCTCGTACATCTTCGATGCTGCGCTGCATGCTTGAGCGATGTCGGCCTGTTCGGCGATCATTTGCCTGGCTTGGCGTTCGGCCCGGTACATCTCCGAGACTGCGCTGCTTGCTTGGTCAAGGGCGCTGGTCCGCAGGGACTCGCCGAGCGTGATCTGGGCGCGAGCGTACGCACGGTCGACGCCGCCGAGCACATCGGTTGCTCGGCGCTGCTCGTCGAACTGTCGTGATGGCATCTCGCTCCTTGCCGCGAGCGTAACGGTCGTTCGACCTCGGTCGGGGGCAGTTTCGAACCAGCACCAGCTATAGAGGCTGCACCTGTCCGATCTGCTGTGGAACCCCGACCCTCACTGGACCGCCGGATACTCCGCAGGCACACGCTGTCGGCATGCCCGCTGCGTCTCGACGGGGCGACCCGGAAACTGAATCGCCGAATGCAGAGGCTTAGGCGGGCTAGCACCCAGGCGCGTTCGTCGAGCTTGATGAGATCAGCGGAAGAATCCCTAGTTGGTCGGCGTGAACTTGAAGAGCCTTCGCGGTTTTGTGGGATCGGGCTGCTGGGCTCGGTGTTGTCAGGCTGTGTGATGAGGATGCCGCGGGCTTCGAAGTCGGCGTAGTTGGTGAATCGGTGGGCTTTGCGGCGCAGGACCTGCGGCAGGTTGTCGGTCCGGTCGATTCGGCCGTTGGGGGGCCGTGGGGCTCGGTGCCAGTCGAGGATTTCCTCGTGCCAGGCGAGGAACGTGTCGACGATGTCGCTGAACTCGGGTATCTGGCCGGTGCGGTAGATGTCCGCGAACCGGTCGAGCGCTTCGAGGGCGCCTTTTCGGTCCTTGGCGAGGTAGAGGCCGTGCAGCTCGCCGAGCGCTGCCCATGCAGCCTTGAGCCTCGGGTGGGCGGCGAAGAGGCCGTCGAGGCGTGCTCGCTCGGTGGCGTCGAGCGTGTCGGGGCGGCCCATGAGCAAGAACCGTGCCCGGAACACTTCGGGGTCGAACGCCGGGGTGGAGCCCTCGGGGCGGCGCTGGACGTCGCGGCGCACCGCGGTCAGCCCCGCTGCGAACCATCTGATGACCCGGTACCGGTCCAGCACGTGGCGGGCGCGGCCGAGCCGCCGTTCGATTGCTGCCTTGTACGCCTTGGAGCCGTCGGACACCACGACCTTCACGCCCTTGCACCATCTGTGCCCCTGGGAGGCCAGGAACCCCCACAGCGCCTGGGCGTTGCGGTGGGGCACCATCGCGAGCACCTCGCCGGTGTCGCCGTTCACGAGCACCGTCACGTACCGGTGCCCACGGCGGATCGAGGTCCCCTCCACCAAAAGCAGCCGGCATCTCCGCCGCCGCCGGCGGTCCGCGACCAGCCCCGCATAGACGACCACCAGCGCATTGACCAGACCCCAGCCCAGCCGGCGGCGGCGGGCCGCCGCGTTGACCGTCATCGCCCGCGCGTCCTGGACCACACGACGGGCCAGCCGGGCCGTGAGACGGCCCTCGAACGCCGGGCGGTCCTCGCAGAACCGACCGCCGCACGGCCCCCACACCAGCCGCCGCCGCCGCCACACCAGCGTCACCGGCCGACCCGACACCTCCAGATCGCGCACCTTGTTGTCGCGGCGGCCATGCACCCGCCCGCTCGGCGTCGCGCAGCGCGGCCACTTCGCACCCAGCACTGTCGAGACGACCCCCACCGCCAGCCGCTCGGGCAAGTCGACCAACACCCCCAGCACCCCCACCTGCGCCAGCCACAGCCGCACCCACACAACATCTCTCGCCATCGAGACCCTCCAGGGCTCGGCGCCTGCAAACACCGAACCCAGCAGGGCCTCGACCCCTACCCAAGGACCCCCAACCCACCGTCATCCCAAAAAATCGCGAAGAGCCACAAAACAGCAATAGACCGGCGGCTCGGCCACGCCCGCCACGTCCTGGACCGGTTCCACGTCATCAGATGGTTCGCGGCGGGGCTCACCGCGGTGCGCCGAGACGTGCAGCGCCGCCCCGAAGGGTCCAAGCCCGCGTTCGACCCTGACGTGTTCCGATCCAGGTTCTTGCTCATGCGCCGGCCCGACAAGCTCGACGCCGCCGAGCAGAAACGGCTCGACGCGCTGTTCGAGACCCATCCGCGGCTCAAGGCAGCCTGGGAGGCGCTCGGCGGGCTGCACCAGCTCTATCTCGCCAAAGACCGCAAAGGCGCCCTCGAAGCGCTCGACCGGTTCGCGGACATCTACGACACCGGGCTGATCCCCGAGTTCAGCGACACCGTCGACACGTTCCTCGCGTGGCACAACCAGATCCTCGACTGGCACCGAGCAGGGCGGCCCAGCAACGGCCGCATCGAAGGGACCAACAACCTGCTCCAGGTCCTGCGCCGCAAAGCCCACGGCTTCACCAACTACGCCAACTTCGAAGCCCGCGGCCTTCTCCTAACATGAACCTCGCCGATCCCAGCAGCCCGAATCCCAAAAAAAGACGAAGGCTCGGGTATTCATAGGATGTGGTCTACGATTCGTCACCGGTGCTGGTTGGCATACTTGTCGCCAATGGTCTCCACGGCGATGCCGATTCGCTAACCCAAGTCAGAGGCAACCAGCAAGTCTCATTGTGTTGGGACGGGTCACCTAACCCGCGACGGACCCCAAGATCTGGCGATCTCAGTGAGGTGCCCCTGTGGGATTGCTATGCGCTCGTCGAGTGGAGGGCGCATCTCACCGGACCATTGGGCAGCGCTGGACAGGGCGGTACCGGGCCCTTAACGGCTCGCGATCACTTGATCGATGACCCCGTACTTCTTTGCGGCCTCGGCATCCATGATGAAGTCCCGCTCCGTATCGGCGCGGATGCGCTCGGGGTGCTGGCCGGTGTGGTACGCAGTGATTCGCTCGATCCGTTGGCGCAGCTGGTCGATCTCCCGGGCCCGCAGTTCGATGTCGGCCGCTTGGCCCATCGCCGAACCGTAGGGCTGACTCAATAGCACTCGCGCGTTGGGTAGCGCCATCCGCTTGCCCGGCGTGCCAGCGGCCAGCAGCACTGCAGCCGCTCCCGAGGCCTCTTCCAGGCAGACCGTCATGATGTCGTTGCGGACGGACTGGCTGGTGTCGTAGATGGTGAACAGCGAGCTGACGTCACCGCCCGGCGAGTTGATGTAGATGTTGATGTCCTTGTCCGGGTTCTCCCACTCGAGGTGAATCATCTGCGCGCACACCCGGTTGGCTATGACGTCGTCGATATACGTGCCCAGGAAGATGATGTTCTCCTTAATCAGCCGGGAGTCCAACTCGTGCGAGCGCTCACTCGCGAGCTGGTCAAGTCGTCGACGTGGCTTGCCCAAGGTGATGGAATCATCCGCGAACAGCCAAGAGGGGTCTTCCTCGGATGGCCAAAGGTACGGGCCGTGCGCACGCTCCCGCTGATTTGCCTGCCCCGAGAAGGCGAATGCACGACTGCGACCGGAATGCTGCGATTCGCTGGCGTGGAAACTCACAGCGCGCACAGTACAAGCCGCATGCGGGACACCAGTCCACAACGGGGACGGCTCATGACCCCAACACGGAGAGTGATTCACTTTGGCAAGTCGGCCTCGGCGAGCGGGCGCAGTCGGATGTCTGTCACACGGCTCGGCCGAACGCTTGGGCGCGGAGTTCGTCGACGACCTTGGGCGTCAGCGGGCGCCCTTCGCCTGACTCGAGCCCGTCAGCGATCAGCATTCGGAAGCGGCGTGCTGCCTCGGCCTGCTGATCGCGCCGGATCAGATCGCACAGGTGTTCATTGGTGTTGCCGTACTCGCCGCCTCGCACGCGCTGGTCAATGTAGTTGCGCATCGAATGGCCCATTCGCGGTGCGTGGGGTTTGGGCCGATGGGATCAGGCTGTGACTGTGTCGGTGACAGTCTCCGGCAAGATGACGATCTCGGGTTCCGCGCCGGCCAGGTCGGCGGCTGCTCGAATCATGTCCTCGAGTTCAGCGAGCGTGGCGACGTTGGCGAAGTAGGCGCACTCGCCGATGTCGCCCTCGAACACTGTCGGCTCACGCGGAGACGACGGCGAGTCCTTCGCGTTCGGCTGCTTCGGTGAGGCGTTGGCCCAGGCTCACGAACTGCAACGGAGCACCGAGTTGGTCGTGAACATGCAATGCGGCGCCGAGCTGAGCGGCGTCGGCAGCGCTAAGCGGATGCCGTGCCAGCACCGACGTCGCACGCGACCGCACGGCCAGCACCTCGACCACTTCGTGCCATGTAGCGCTGAACCCGTCCAAGCGGCTCATAAGGGCGCGGCGCTGCTCCCGCGAGAGGTCGCCCTCACGCGCTCGCCGCTCCACGGCGCTTGCGATCTCGACACGCGTCCATGCCCACGTTGCGATGACACCGTCCTCGCCCAGCCACGACCGCACCACCTCAGACGTCGCCTCGGCAACCAAGAGCGGCACCAGCGCCGAGGTGTCCCAATACCTCACACACGATCCTCTCTTTCGGCGGCCAACGCTTCGGTGAGGCTGATCGGGACCTGCAAGGGAGGCTCGTCGAGCACGTCCGCGGCATCTCCGTGCCCCGCCCGAAGCACACCCGAGGTGATCAAACGGCTCAGGTGCTCGTCCTCGGGCTCAGCGCCCATCTCGCGCTCCATGACCCCGCGCAGCCCCTTTGCTCAGGCGAATGTGATCCGCTCGCGGAGCCACCCTGCGAGGGAGTCCTCGTCGATGTCCCCGGCTGCCACGGCGAGCATTGTGTGTTCTGCGTCGTCTACATCTGGTGGATCGGGATCCCAGCGTCCACCATTGAGGTCGATGAACACGACGAGTGCTGCCCAAGCTGCTCGCTTGTTGCCATCTGGCAGCGGATGGTTGCGCGCCAAGCGCCAGCAGAGCACCGCTGCCTTGTCCATCAAGTCCGAGTAGAAGTCCGTCCCGCCATAGCTTGCTTGCGGGGCGTGCAGCGCCGAATCCGCCAATTCGACACGAGCAGACCTAGATAGCTCTTCAGCCCGAATTCCAGTGACCTGCTCGGCAAGCCAGAAGTACTCAGCGATGCTCAGATACCGCGTCACCGCGCGAGCCGCTCAAGCAGCTCGCGATCTCTCTCAAGCAGACGTTTCGCCGTGGACGTGAAGTCGTCGTCTGCGCGTACCCGCCCGATCTCGGCGCGCAACGAGTCGACAATGAGCTGATTCATGCTCGAACCCTGGACCCGGGCGACAACCTCAGCCTCCTGCGCCAGATCGTCCGGCAGCCGGACCGTCGTCTGTCTTGTCATGAGATCATGATATCGCGATACCACTCATGAGCACGCGCACGCGCCTGGAAGCGGGCATCCACGCAGAAAGGCGTGTAGGCCGCTACGTGCTTTGGTGTCTCTGCAACGACCGTGATCCTTCCGTGCCCGACGAGACCCTCATGGATATGTACCTCGATGGCACCCCGAGACTCGAAGCAGACGGGTTGATGACTGGCCGCACCAGGTCGTTATGTCGAAACCGTGCGGCGGATGTCTTTCATCATCAGGAGCAGATGCAGGGGGTCAGTCCGGGAGGGCTCGAACTCCGGGATCAGATGCAGGTAGAAGGCTCGGGCCTCATCGGATTCGGCGTGAATCAGCAGGCCTCTGCAGCCGACAGTCCGTCCCGCAGCCGACGCTCGCCGCATGACGTCTGCCAAGAGTCCTGCGCCCAGTCCCTGCCCCTCGTGGCTGGTCGACACGCCTAGCCGCGCGAGCAAGGCGACCGGCTGCGGATACTTGCCGGCGCCAACGCGCAGCCTGTCGGGCGCGTCGCTGGGGGAAATGCTCGCCATGCACCAGGCGTAATAGGCGACCACCTCGGCGCTGTCGGCGGGCGTGACCACGAACACCCGTGTCGTGCCGGTCGCATGGGCCTGACGGCCAAACCGCCGAAGCCAGCGCGTCTGCGCAGCGGATCGGCAGACGAAGCCCGAAACGTCGTCCGCAGATTCCAGCAGGCGAGGCGACCGGTACCCGGTCGTCACTCTTCGACGAACGGCGACGCGCGGGACATGAGCGACCGCAAGCCGACGAGCTCGCGGGCGGGCCGCCGATTCAGCTCGTCCCACACACGACGACCGTCGTCATCGAGCGCGAACTCCGTCCGGTCCGCCAGCGCGTCATGAGCCGCGATGCGCAGGCTGCTCAACACGAAATCGCTCAGCAGCACACCCGTGGCGGCCACTGCGTCGTCGATGAGCCGACGCTCCTCGGGCGTCATGCGCACCTCGAGGCGTGCGCTGCGCACCCGGTTCGCTGTGTCTGCCATGGCGCCTGCTCCCGTTCCGCTCCACCGTGCTCGACAGTGTACGGCCATCATCCGGCCACGCTGAGGACGACGATACCGCCACTGATCGGGGCCAGTGGCTTGATTTTCGTGGCATCGCTGACGTGAGCACGCTCACGGTGCTGTCCGGCGGCGACAACTTGCGTCTCATCGCCCTTGACTCAGGTCGCCCAGCATCGATTCGAGATCTTGAGCGTCTGCCTAGAGACGGCCACATCGACATAGTCGCCTCATTCGAAGTAGAACCAGCCGAACGGAAAACGTGCCAGCCGCCGGGACCGCAGGCCGTCGATGCCGCCTTCGGCCAGCCAGTTCCCGCTGCCGCAGTCCTGCCCGGCGATTACGACCTGTGCCACGTCATGCGCTCCGTCGGGAGCGCAACCGGCCGTGAGAGTTACGCAAGCGCGTGATCTGTCGGCGCGGCGGGTATGGCGTCCATGCCGTCGCGGACATCAACAACCCGCAATCCTGAGACCGTGCTCACGTCTCGAATTGCCTGCCGGATGGCGTCCCAGCGAGTCGGGGCTTCGCGGTCAAACTCGACGGTGCGATGGCCGATGCTGGCATCGGTGCAACCCGCCTCGTAGAGCGTTTCGAGATTGTCGTCGTCAAGCAGGTCAAGCCCGTCGGTGACCAGCACGAAGTGATGGACGGGGCTGCGTTCCGTCGAAGGTTGCTGAGTCATGGCCCCTCGCCGATTCTCTGGCACCGCCGGATGCGCCCTTGCAGTCTACGCGCCTCATTGCCACCGCTTCGAGGCGTGCCAGACACCGACACGGCGCAATCCAAGTGCGCACGCTGCTCGGAGTACGGGCAGAACGCCTTTCCCCAAGCGTGCGCCGAGCGGCTTCGGGCGCGTTCGATCCGCCAACCCGCCTCGCTCATCGCCTCAAGCGCAGCGTTGACGTCCTTGTCGGGATGACGTTCCGATCCAGCGGGCATCGGGCGAGAGTAGGGAGACGGACTTTGCCAGCCCGAACCATTTTCCGGGACCGGCGGTGCTGGGCTAGAACAGCGCAATAAGTTCGGCATCTTCTACGAGTTGTCGGTGCCGCGGCCGTTCAGCCGGGCCAACGAGTGGCTGACATACCACAACGCGCTCGAACAGTGCCGGGTGGCCGACGAGCTGGTGTTCGACCTCGTCTGGGCCGTGGAACTCCACTTCCTTGAGGAATACTCGCACTGCACTGCGAGTGCTTGGGCTTCATTGGTGTGCTACCTGCCACTTTATTGGCCTATGAACTGCCACTTTGTTGGCATATCATCGAGGTGTGGCAGTTCGGAGGCACGTATGAGCGTTGTCGGGGATGCCGTCGGGTTGGCACCGGACGGTTACCGGCCTCGCGTGGTGGACGAGGAACTGCGTAAGGCGCTGCGGGTGATGCCTGCTGTAGTGGTGGAGGGGCCGCGTGCGTGCGGCAAGACGTGGACAGGCCGGCGGTTCGCCGGCAGCGCCGTGTTCGTCGATGAGAGCGTCGACTCGTCGCTCGCGGCAGGGATGAGCGCAGCGGCGCTGCTCGACGGGCCGACGCCGCGTCTGGTGGATGAGTGGCAGCTCGCCCCGGGGATCTGGAACGCTATGCGCAGAGCATGCGACGCGCGGGGACAGCCCGGCCAGTTCATCCTGACCGGTTCGGCTGACCCGCCAGATGACCTCACCCGCCATTCGGGGGCGGGTCGGGTGATGCGGGTACGGATGCGCCCGATGAGCCTGCACGAAAGCGGCGACTCGGCCGGTGCAGTGTCGCTGCACGGGCTGCTGGAAGGCGAGCCGTGCCGCGCCGCCGACGCCGGGCATGAACTCACCGACGTGCTCGCGCTGGGGTGTCGGGGCGGCTGGCCGCAGATGCTCGACGCAGACCTCGACCTCGCCGTCCGGGCGCACAGCGCCTACCTGGGCGAGATCAGCCGCACCGACGTGTCGCGTGTGGACGGGGTTCAGCGCGACCCGGTGCGCGTCGGCCGGCTGCTGAATTCGGTCGCCCGCAACGTGGCCACCGAGGTCCGCCACACAGTGCTCGCTGCCGACACCGCGGCGCCTGGCGAGCCGCCGGTCGAGCGTCGCACCGTGGCCGGCTACCTGGCCGCGCTCGCCCGCCTGTTCGTGGCGGAGGAGATACCTGCATGGCGGCCCCACATCGCCTCGCGGGCCCAAGCGCGCCGCTCGCCCAAGCTCATGCTGTGCGATCCCTCGCTCACCGCCGCCGCGCTCGGCATCGGCACTGATCATCTGCTGGCCGATCTCGCCTTCGCGGGACGGTTCTTCGAGTCGCTGGTGCTGCGGGACCTGCTGGTGTACGCCCAAGCCAACCGCTGCGCGCTGTCGCACTACCGCGACAGCCACCACCTCGAAGCCGACGCCATCGTCGAGCACCCCGACGGACGCTGGGCTGCACTCGAGATCAAGCTCGGCGGCGCGCAGGCCATCGACCACGCCGCCAAGAGCCTGCTGAGGCTCCGAGACAGGATCGACCAGTCCCGCACCGGACCCCTCGCCCGGCTCGCCGTCATCACCGCCACCGGCTACGCCTACGAACGCCCCGACGGCATCGCCGTGGCCCCCATCACCGCTCTCGCCCCCTGACCTGGAAGTGCTCGATCACCAGATGGCTGAAACGGCGCCGAACGAGCTTGCGGAGCGCTCCATGCTGCCCTCGGAGTACTTCCGGCGACAGTTCTACGGCTGCTTCTGGTTCGAGCGATCCACCGTGAAGCCGACCGTGGGCTACGTCGGCGCGCAGTCGTTGATGTTCGAGACCGACTTCCCGCACCCCACCTGCCTGTACCCCAGCGACGACCACGACTTGGCCAGAGCCCTCGAAGGAATCCCCCTCGGCGACGTCGAGCGAATCATGTCCCTCAACGCCGCAGAGCTCTACCGCATCGACATCTGACCCGCGCTCGCTCCTATCAACCTCCTGATCAGCACCGCTTGCAAGAAGCCCAGGTCAGATGAACTCAAGTCGGCAGCGCCCATCCCAGAAGAACACGAAGGCTCCGAGAACGACGATGATGCGCACCGATCCGACGGTGGACGGTGTTGAAGCGGAGTTGGACGAAATTCTGACGGAACGGTTGACGGAAGCAGATTTGCCTTCCATTCAGAAGCAGCCTGTGGCAGGCGAGATGGCGATGATGGACTTGGCCTGGATCATTGAGCTGGTCAGCACGGTCCGCAAGAGTCTGATCCAGGCGGTGACTCAGGCGAACAGGGAAGCGCAGGAACGGGAGGCGACTGCGGCTCCGCAGGGGGCACCGGAGACGCAGCCCGGTCTATCGATGCCGGACATCGGAGCGGAGCAGCCGGAAGGCGGGCAGCTTCCAGGGCCGATGCCTCCGATGCGTGAAGTGCTCGCAGGGCTTGGACGGAGACAAGCGCGATGAATATCCATTGGGAGCCGCTTGAGCGTGTCAGTTTGAGGGAGGCCGGGAAGACGCGCTGCGACTGCGGGAAGCCGGGCTTATGGCGTGCTCACGGTTTCGGGCTGAAAGCGAAGCGTCTGTGCTACGACTGTGAGCGAGTCTGGGAGCCGGAGGAAGGGTTCGGCGGGATGCCGCGTTATGAGACCGGGGAGGAGTGGCATGGCTAAACGCATGACAAAACCTGTCAGAACTGGTCCTGCGTACGAGCACGCGGCGAACGCGCTCAGCAGGCTGTCTTGTCGCCGACCGTTGCGGGACCGGGGCCGGTGCTGAACTCGTCACCGGTTCCGGGGTGGAATCAGGTGCGTCATTACTGATACGGGGGCCACTGCGCGCTATGAGGTCGTCAAGACCTTCCCGCAGCGCGGGCCGATGCGACAATACCGATTGACCTCAGCCACGTCGTTTAGGTGCTTTCGCTGTGGTCAGGCCAAGACCTCGAAGCTCATGACGGTCTTCCGGCAAGACTGGAATCGCTTGCTGTGCAACGGGTGCTACGGGCGCCTGCTCTCGCTTCACGACACTCGCGCCGGAGCGACTGACGATTCAGAACTTGCTGACCGTCTCGCTGAAGAACTGCTGGCGCTTGTATCTGAGGAAGAACTGCGCAAAGCCGTTCAGTTGCTTCGAACCCGGATCAGCGGGATCGACCAGCTCACCGAACGGTCCCAACGATTGCTCGCGACTTCGGAATTCGTAGCACGGCATCTCGCCAATGCCACGGGCCTTGACTGGTCAGCGGCGGTTGTCGGCATGTGCAAGGCAGTGGAGGTCGAACTCGTGGAGCGTTTGGTCGCACCCTTGGCAGCCGAATGTCGTGGCCTTGACCTCGACGATGATGCGCACGACAAGGATCTCGGGCGAATCGCCCGCTTCTGTATAGGGCGGTCACGCACGCCGCCTGAATTGGGCACGATTCGCCACTGTCTCCAAACGGCGAGCTACTCCCGATCGCGACGGGACACGAGCAATCTCCTGCGGGCATTGCGTCGGACGATGAGCCGGTGGCCCGATTCGCCATGGCTGCTCCAACCAGACGGGGCTCTCGCCGTCTTGGAGCAGGTGACGACGCAGTACCGGAACCGTGCAGTGCATACCGACGAACTGCAACAAGCGGATTTCGATGCCTGCTTTGACTTGGTGCTCGGTGACCGCGGCTTGATGTGGGAACTCGTACGCGCTACCGAGACGAGATGACGAACCCACTTGACAAGGGGGCATCTAACCGTCCCGGCATTCCGCATGCAAGTAGGCGGCGTGCCGGGATGTCCAGGTGAATCCTCATCAGGCCGCATGGCAGCGTATGTACTTCCTGCCTGATCGGCATGGACAAGGATCGTCCGCTTGCAGGCTCTCCGTCGGGCGAATGCCGCCGGACGTGAGCATCCCATGGCGTTCGAGAATCGACCATCGCTCATCGCTGGGCAGTTGTAGCTCGGCGGCGTCTCCGTCGATCAGCGCAAATTTCCGGAAGACGTAACCACTCTTGGTGCTCAACCGAGCCAACAAGAGTGATACCCCCGGACCGTAGAGGTCATCCAGCTCTTCATGGCGGGTAGCGGTGTAGGCGAAGACATAGGCCGAAAAGTGCTCGGAACTGCTCCAGTTGGCAGCCTGATCAAAGAAGAACAGCAACCGGTGATGTGATGGAGGAATCTGACAAACACCCGAGACGGCATGGCCGACGACGTCTGCCTTGCAGACCTTGTGCAGCAAAGTCCGGGCCGTTTCGACCCTCACCGTGACTGGAATCGCATCGATCACCTCGATCGCACGACGCGTGGCATCCGGATCGAGGTCGCCGTTTGGTCCCGCCGCCACGGCAATATCCGAGTCGATCCAGTCGTCCAGAGTGGCAATGACCTGCTCTTCCCGAGGCGAGAGGCCCATGGATGGCAGCACGGGATAACCACCTTCCTGCCGTACCAACTCATTGTCGGCCGCAGCGAGATTGGCGTAGCGAACCGCCTCCTTCGCGAGCTCGATCTGGAGGGTCTGCGCGTCGATGGCTCGATGCACGTAATCGATGACACCGGAAGTCGAACGGACGAGGCTGTTGAGCGTGTACCAATCGTCGAGGGTCATCACAATCGTCCTTGAGTCCTCACATGTGGCATCGATCCCCAGAGGGCAATCTGGCATGTCGAGCAGGACAACACCCGGCCACGTACGCTCGCTATCGGCGGAGAGTGTGAGTGGACGGCCGCGTCGTGAGGTCAACTGAAGTTCCGGCACCGAAGCAAGTGTGCGCCGAGTGCCACGAACTTGGCTGGCCGCCTTGCCGATGTGCTTCCGTGCCCATGCAGACTGACGATCCAAGTCGGGAGGAGTGCGGGGGCTTCGCGCCTTCGTCTGGAGAATCACGCCTCGTCCCTGCGAGATGAGGAGGCCGTCCGAGACCTCGCGCCTAGCTTTGCCCTTCGGCAGAATCACCGGTTCGTAGACGAAGTCTGGTACGCCCAAGTCGGCCACGTACCGGCGGGCTGCCTCTTCGCTCGCCGCTCCCCAGCTTGCTGTCATCGCGTCCCGGAGCTCAGCAGTTCAGATAGCGGCGACATCGCTTGGCCGGGACTTCCCAGCTGCGAGCGCCGGCTTATGAGAGAGAGCCCCTCGCAATTTTGGGCGACTATCGGGCTGATTCCCCATAGGGCCGATGATAAGGGCCGAAAGCCCGCCGACTCCGCTAGCCGCCGCATTGTCGGCCTGTGCTCGCTGAGCTCCTAGCTTGACATCAACGCCGAACAGCAGCATGAATCCAATAGTCCGCCTCCTCCAAGTCAGCGACCCCACAGCCTGCGCAAAACCCGAGATGAATCAACTCCCACAACCCAAGTCCAACAACGAGGGACCAGGCCACCAGCATCTCGACCACTTCAAGCCGTGTAGCGCTGAACGCGTCCGAGCGTCTTGAGATGCTGCGGCGTCGGTTCGCTGCCCCGGTTCCGCCGTCAGGCGAGCGGCCCAAGCGGACGTCTATGTCACAGATCGACAATGTCCACCAGGTCGATGAGGCCCTGCGGCTCGTACACCCGGAAGAACACCACAGCCGGGCCGACAACATCCCATGGGTCCATCGGGCCCTTGCCCAGCACCCGTGCTCCGGGCAGCACAGCCATTGGGGAATCGGCGAAGTCGGCCAGGTCCTCCAGCATCCCTGTGCGCTCAGCGATCCCCCGGCCAGCCGCCCAGGCGTCAAGACAACCGTTGCTGCTCGAGACCCGCCATGACACAGCTCAGGACACGCGAAGGGTGACAGGCTCACCATCGGCGACCCGGGCCGCGAGCTCGCGCAGCCCCTCCGCATCCAGCGAGTCCCTCGCGGCCCGCTCCGCGAAGTGCGGCTCTGCTGCCCTCGCCTCGGCATCGGACAGCCGCCTGTACGCCTCCGACAGCCTCTCCCCGCCGACCAAGCCCTCAAGCTCCATCCACGACTTGGCCAGCCGCCGCTCCGGAGCGCTAAGAGGCCGCGCCAATAGGCAACCATCCACCAGTCGTCGTGTTGGACCCGCTGTGATGCGGGGTGCTTTCCCGACCGACGACATGGTGGAGGTGCCTTGTCATCATGCGCGCTGTGACCAAGGCTGTGGTGGATGTCATGTGGGCGGCGGTAGAGCCGCTGATCTCGCGAGCCCCGGATCGGCACCCGTTGGGCTGTCACCGGCCCCGTGTTGGGCTTCCCCCGGAATCTAGGAGGCATGCTCTTAGATGAAAGGGGAGCTGTGCCTGAGACGAGAAGAAGGTTCGATCCGGAGTTCCGTGCTGGTGCGGTGAGGATCGTGATCGAGACCGGCAAGCCGATAGCGCAGGTCGCTCGGGATCTCGGCATTCATGCTGGGACGCTGGGCAACTGGGTCAATGCGCAGCGCCAGGATGCCGGCGAGGGAGCGTTGGACGTTGACGAGCGCGCCGAGCTGGTGCGGCTGCGGCGGCGCTGCGCCGAGCTGGAGATGGAGCGCGATGTGCTCAAACGATCCGTGGTCCTGTGGGTGAACGAGGCGACAAAGTGAGCGTGGCAGCCTTTGTCGCTTCCCAGAGGACCGGTCACGGCATCCCCCACGCGGTCGCATGCCGGGCCTTGGGGATCAGCGAGTCGTGGTTCTACCGGTGGCGCAACGGGCCGCCGTCAGGCATCGAGGCCCGCCGCGCCGCGCTGGACGCCGCAGTGCTGGCCTGCTTCGAGGGGTCCGACCGCACCTACGGGTCGCCTCGGATCTGGGTGCAGCTGCGCCGGGCAGGCCGGGCCGTGTCCCGCAAGTCGGTCGAGGCGTCGATGGCCCGCCAGGGCCTGCAAGCCCGCCCCAAGAAACGGCGACGCCCCGGCGGCGCCGTCGGCAACGCAGCTGCTGAGGACCTTCTCGGGCGCGATTTCACCGCCCCGGCGCCCGACCGGCGCTGGGTGGGGGACTTCAAGGAGATCCCCACCACGGAGGGCAAGGCGCACCTCGCCGCGGTCATGGACCTGTTCAGCCGGCGCATCGTGGGGTTCGCCACCTCGAACTCCTATCCCACCGCGAAGCTCGCCCAGGCCGCCATCGAGATGGCCGTGGCCACCAGAGGCGGCGACGTCGCAGGAGTCGTCTTCCACACCGACAAGGGATCCCAAGCCGGATTCAACCGGTCGTTGCAACACCGGGTTGTTGGAGGGATCGTAGGTGTTCGTCGAGGGCTTCGGCGGGTGTGCGCCAGCCGAGGGTCTTGCGTGGCCGGGTGTTGAGCGTGTGGGCGACGGCGTTGATCTCTTGTGCGGTCCATCGGGACAGGTCGGTGCCTTTGGGGAAGTAGTGGCGCAACAGTCCGTTGGTGTTCTCGTTGGTTCCTCGCTGCCAGGGGCTCTTGGGGTCGGCGAAGTAGACCGCGATGTTGGTCTCGACGGTGAACGCGGCGTGGGCTGAGAGCTCCTTGCCGCGGTCCCAGGTCAGTGACCGGCGCAGCTGTTCGGGCAGCGTGGTCATCGACGCTGCGAGCGCGTCCTTCATGGTGAGGGCGCCGTAGCCGGCGAGGGCCGGCCCGTTCTTGGTGCGGGGGATGACGCCGTAGCCCTCGGCGCGTGGCAGGTGGATCAGCATCGTGAACCGGGTAGTGCGCTCGACGAGGGTGCCGACCGCTGAGCGTTTCAGTCCGATGATCAGGTCGCCTTCCCAGTGTCCGGGGACGGCTCGGTCCTCGACTTCTGGGGGCCGTTGGCTGATCATCACCTCGGGTGTGACGTGAGCCCACGCGGTCTGGCGGGCCCGGGCCCGCGGCACCCGCAAGGCGCGCCCGCTGCGCAGGCAGGCGACCAGCTCGCGCTGCAGCGCTCCGCGGCCTTGCACATAGAGGGCCTGGTAGATCGCTTCATGGGAGATCCGCATGGACTCATCATCGGGGAAATCGACCCGCAGACGGTTCGAGATCTGCTCTGGGCTCCAGGCTTGCACCCAGCCGCGGTCGCCACGATGCGGCTTGTTCTTGCCGTTCCACTGCGGACCCTCGGGGCCCAGCACCCGGCCATCGGATGCCCTGACCCGCCCCGACAGGCGGTCCTGGACATAGCTGCGGAGCCGGTCGTTGGAGGCGAGCTTGGCCGCCTTGGGCCGCCGAGCGCGGCGCTCGGCATGCCACTGGGCGATCGTCGCTTTGTACTCGACACGCCAGGTCCTCGTCGACGCGTTCCGACGCAGCTCCCGCGAGATCGTCGACGGGCTCCGGCCCAGCCGGCGGGCGATCTCGCGCACGCCGACACCCTGGGCCCGATACAGCGCAATCTCTTCGCGCTCGCCGAATGACAGATATCGGCCCGACACCGTCGGGGCAAGGCATGGGTTCACACCGCCAGCGTGGCGGAACCACCGGAACCCAACCGGCGATGACACCCCCGCGACAGCCGCCGCGACGCCGGTCTTGTCCCCACGAGCGATCGCCGCCCAGAACCTCACCCGGTCCTGCCGCCACGCAACCGTCGGCCGCCCTGGCGACGGCACCTGGCCTCGATACAGCTGAACCTCCCGCTGCCTTTCCCGCATGGTCCCCACCTGACACCTCCATCATCGAGGTGTTGCGACGACCACTTGAATCCGGCCAATACACCGCCGCGGACTTCGCCCAAGCCTGCGACAAGCTCGGCGTCACCCGCTCAACGGGTCGGGTCGGCTGCGCCCTGGACAACGCAGCAGCCGAGTCGTTCTTCTCCACCCTCACCCACGAACTGATCCGCCGCCGCAGATGGATCACACGCCGCCAGGCACGCAGAGACATCGCCAGATGGATCACCGACTGGTACAACACCCGACGGCTCCACAGCACACTCGACATGACCAGCCCGACCGACTACGAAATAGCCAACACAGACTGACCAACCCTCCACGATTTGGGGGGAAGCCCATGTGTCGGATCGGCTGTGTTTGCGGGGGATGATCATCCGGCTGGTGACGGGCTGCTCGTGGGTGACCGCGGAGGCGTTGTTGGACTGTGAGGTGTCTGACACCACGCTGCGCCGCCGTCGTGATGAATGGGTCGCCTTGGGGGTCTTCGACAAGATCGCCGCGGAGGCGATCGCCGCGTGGGATCGCATCATGGGCCTGCGGCTGGCTGATGTGTGCATCGACGGGTCGACCCACAAAGCCCCCTGCGGCGGCCCCGGGACCGGCAAAAGCCCTGTCGACCGGCGAAAACTCGGCTGGAAGTGGTCGCTGGCGGTCGATGGGGCCGGCATCCCAGTCGCATGGGCCGCTGACGGCGCGAACCGCAACGACATCATGCTGTTCGAGCCCACCGCGGCACAGATCGCTCACCAAGGGCTGCATCACGACATCGACACCTTCCACCTCGACCGCGGCTACCACGGCACCCGCGTCGACACCGCCGCAGCGCAGATGGCCATCACCAGCATCGAGCGACCCGCCAAACGCAAACCCCGCAACGGCCCCAGCGAACCCGCCCCAGCGCCGCTGGGGCTGCGCTGGACCGTCGAGCGCTCCAACTCATGGCTGTCCAACTACGGACAGCTCCGCCGCAACACCGACCGCCGCACCGAGCACCGACTCGCCCAACTCGCCCTCACCGTCGCCCTCATCATCACCATCAAACTCATCGACCACCGCAACCGATGGCAACCCCACTGACCGCCTATTGGCGCATCCTCTTAGTCGCAGCGCCGGATGCTCCCAGTCGACGAAACGCCAGTCGACATCAGCAGCCATCACGAGCAGCCAGAACACCTCCGTCTGCACAGCAGGCGAAGAGAACCTGTTCACCGCCGCAGCGATGTCAGGCAGCACTGCGAGCATCTGCTCGAGCTGTCTGGCGGGCACTGCTCCCTCCCCGCGGCCATGGATGCATCTCCACCATACCGACACACGGATTGTGCCCTCAGCGTCCGAAGCCCGGACATCCCTGCGTCGGCTCGGGCGCTGCTCGGAGGTCCGGGCGTCGCAGTGGTCCGGCCCCGATACCGCCGCTGACCAGCGGATGATCCCGAGAGCTCAGACCGCTACGTGCTGCATTGCCTCGGAGACCAGGCACCGTGCCAACGAGACTTCCCTCCGGCGGGCCTCGATGATGTGCCGCCGGACGCATTGGAACGAGACCTCTCGATGGGGCCGGTGCTCGAACGAATCCGATCCCACCCCGACGCAGAACCCGTCCACCTCCTCGTCGCCAGCGAGCCAGCGTTGGCGAAGTAGGCGCACTCACCGATATCGCCCTCAACCAGCCAGTCCCTGTTGCCGCCGTCCTCCCTAGCGATAACGACCTGTGCGATGTCATTCCCTCCGTCGGGAAACTCAGAGCAATGCCGCAACCTCATCGTCGGTCAGACGCCGGCCAGCGATTGCACGGCTGGTTGCGGGGTGACAGTCATGCGCACTGCGGATCTGGGTCTCGTGGGCCTTCGGGCTACAGTGCTCGCGGTGCCGAACGAGATCGACCGGCTACTCAACGACGACCTGCTGCTCAAGATGCACAAGGCCTGCATGAGCACCCGCGACCTCGTGGCCAGGAACCCGATCGAGGCTGATCTCTGGGACGGTTATCTCGTCGCGCAGGCATGGCCGTTCGTCACTGCCCTGTACAGCGGCGTGGAGCAGGCACTCAAGATGTTGCTGATGACCACCGATCCACCCCACACGCTTGATGAGTTGAAGAATCCGCCCTACGGCCACGATCTGAGTCGGCTCTATTCCGCGTTGTCGCCCGAGGACGCAGAACACATCGAACTGCACTTCCGCGAGCACCGGAGCCTGTTCGAGTACCTGCAACAGCACGACAAGTGCGCGACGGCGGAGCCGTTCATCGCACACATCAATGGCGATGACACGGCGAGCGGGCATATCTGGTGGAGATACACGCTGATCGACCCGGAGTTGCATCCGCCTCCCACGGACCTGTGGACTATGTGCGAGGTGTGGCAGGCGATCTGCTGCTGTCTTTGGACCCGGCGATCTGACCAAGGTCGCCCCTGCGAGCGACGACTGAGCCAACGTCTGTTGTCGCCGCTGAGGGACATCGCGAACAGGGCCACCGCCTCCTACAGCGATTTCGGGCCCGATCTCGCCAGTTGGATGTCGCACCTCGATGGTGACGATCTTGCCGCCTGGGTAGACCTCCTAGTCAAGTCAAGTCGTGGTTCGATGGATCAGGTGCATGCACCGGAAGCTCTCCGTGGCGACCTCGACAAGATGGCACAGCGAGCCATTGAACACCTGTCGGGCCGAAGCACCATCCCGGACGAGCAGCTGCTTCTGCTACCTGCAAGTCAGCGAGATCGGATTCAAGCAAACCGCCAAATCGCCAACCCGGACGAGCAGATGCTCCTGCGACGAGTCCAGCGAACCGACCGCGACCTCACTTGGGACCCGCACACCCGAGAATTCTTTTGGGCAGGCGAATCTTCGACCGGCTACTCGGAAGCGGGACTGTCCCGATCCGCGGAGTGAGTGCTGCTATGCGATTGAAGCGTCGAATTGCGGTAGCGGTGCTGTCGCTGAGCTTGCTGGCAGCCTGCTCGGAAGATGCATCCGCTCCGCGGCTCGCCGATGAGTCCTCTTCCGGTAGCAGCCCCGATGTCGTAGCCACAGGTGCCGACGATGCCCCAATGCTCGCCGATGGGCCCTCTTCGGGCGGCGGCTTCATTTCGGTTACAGCTGGGGCAGGCCATTGGTGCGGGCTGCGTCTTGACGGCTCGATTCGCTGCTGGGGGTACAACGACAAGGGGCAAGCGTCGCCGCCGGACGACGAATTCGTTGCCGTTGACGCGGGGAGAAATCACACCTGCGGGCTGCGCATCGACGGAGCTGTTGAATGCTGGGGCAGCGATAACGGCGGACAAGCGTCGCCGCCCAGCGACCGATTCGCATCACTCGACGTCGGGTTGGGGTTGTTGGCTCACGGATGCGGGTTGCGTGGCAACGGCACAGCACGCTGTTGGGGAGACAACAGCGCTGGACAGGCATCCCCACCCGACGGCGTGTTCGCCGCGGTCGCGGCTGGACTCGATCACTCGTGCGGGCTGCGCGTCGGTGGTCAAGTCGAGTGCTGGGGCCAAGACGACTACGGGCAAACGTCGCCGCCGGACGGAGTGTTCGCATCTGTCTCGCTCGCATTTGGCTATTCGTGCGGGCTGCGCATCAGCGGTGCCATCGAGTGCTGGGGCCGCGAGGAATTCGGATTGACGTCTCCGCCTGGCGGCGAGTTCGCCGCGGTCGCGGCTGCATGGTCTCACTCGTGCGGGCTGCGCACTGACGGCACACTCCAGTGTTGGGGAGACAACACAGCTGGACAGGCATCCCCACCCGACGGCGAGTTCGTCGCTGTCTCTGTCGGCTTGGGACTTTCGTGCGGGCTGCGCCCTGATAGTGGGGTTGAGTGCTGGGGCGACAACCGCGGCGGCTCGGCGTCGCCAGCCAGTCGCGACAAGTTCACTTCGATTGATGCCGGAGGGCATCACTCGTGCGGGCTGCGCGCCGACGGTGCCGTCGTGTGCTGGGGTTCGGACTGGGACGGGCAGGCGTCGCCACCAGGTGGCGAGTTTGCCGCGGTCGCGACGGGAGGGACTCTTTCAGAGGCTCGCTCGTGCGGGCTGCGCGTCGACGGCGCTGTCGAATGCTGGGGTAGCGACGACTTTGGGGAAGCGTCGCCGAGGCCTCCCTTCCGGTTTGAATCATTCGCCTCGCTTGACGTCGGGGCATCATTCGACTTCTCGGCTGGTCACGTATGCGGGTTGCTTATCAACGGCACAGCCCATTGTTGGGGGGAGAACCGCGACGGGCAGGCGTCGCCGCCCGACGGCGAGTTTGCCACGATCGCGACTGGAGGGAGTCGCTCGTGCGGGCTGCGTGTCGACGGCGCCGTCGAATGCTGGGGCCAAGACCACTACGGGCAGGCGTCGCCACCGGACGGCGAATTCGCATCTGTCTCGCTCGGCGATGACTACTCGTGTGGGCTGCGCACTGACGGCACCATTGAGTGCTGGGGCCAAGACTACTACGGGCAGGGGTCGCCGCCAGACGGCGCGTTCGCGGCCATTGCTATTGGTTATGAACATTCGTGCGGGCTGCGCACCGGCGGCACCATCGAGTGCTGGGGCAGCGACGACCTCGGGCAAGCGTCGCCGCCAGACGGCGTGTTCGCGGCGGTTGCTGCCGGCGGTAGACATTCGTGCGGCATGCGCCTTGATGGCACGGTCCAGTGTTGGGGCTGGGACAGGTTCGGACAGGCCACGCCACCCAGCGACGAGCCGAGTCCCACCAACTGGGCCGAACCGGCTCCACCACCTGGGCCGGATGATTCGAGTTCGTGAATCGCAGCAGTTGCCGACGGCAGGCAAGATCCGGTGCCCGCCCCGTTGACAGGGCTACCTCCTAGTCAAGGTGACCGGTCAGCAGGGGAAGGCACCCGTTGCTGCTCGAGACCCGCCATGACACAGCTCAGGACACGCGAAGGGTGACAGGCTCACCATCGGCGACCCGGGCCGCGAGCTCGCGCAGCCCCTCCGCATCCAGCGAGTCCCGTGAGGCCCGCTCCGCGAAGTGCGGCTCTGCTGCCCTCGCCTCGGCATCGGACAGCCGCCTGTACGCCTCCGACAGCCTCTCCCCGCCGACCAAGCCCTCAAGCTCCATCCACGACTTGGCCAGCCAGCGCTCCGGAGCGCTCGGTCGCAGCGCCGGATGCTCCCAGTCGACGAAACGCCAGTCGACATCAGCAGCCATCACGAGCAGCCAGAACACCTCCGTCTGCACAGCAGGCGAAGAGAACCTGTTCACCGCCGCAGCGATGTCAGGCAGCACTGCGAGCATCTGCTCGAGCTGTCTGGCGGGCACTGCTCCCTCCCCGCGGCCATGGATGCATCTCCACCATACCGACACACGGATTGTGCCCTCAGCGTCCGAAGCCCGGACATCCCTGCGTCGGCTCGGGCGCTGCTCGGAGGTCCGGGCGTCGCAGTGGTCCGGCCCCGATACCGCCGCTGACCAGCGGATGATCCCGAGAGCTCAGACCGCTACGTGCTGCATTGCCTCGGAGACCAGGCACCGTGCCAACGAGACTTCCCTCCGGCGGGCCTCGATGATGTGCCGCCGGACGCATTGGAACGAGACCTCTCGATGGGGCCGGTGCTCGAACGAATCCGATCCCACCCCGACGCAGAACCCGTCCACCTCCTCGTCGCCAGCGAGCCAGCCGCTCCGACATCAGCCACCAGTTGATCGGCCGGGAGGGCATCACCCGTCACACCGGCCGCCAGATCAGCTCATCCCAAGTACGGCGGGGCAGCAAGAGTCGCGCTCGCCCTTGGCGTCGTCGCCTTCTGGGCCTTCCCGCATCCGCAAGCTTGTGGCTGTTGGGCTCGGTGGGGTCAGGCCAGCCTTCCTTGCAGGTGCTCGCGGCGCGGATGTGTAACACACTTGGTTACACTTTTGGTTATCGCAGACCATCGCGCCGGTAGCACGCCGCCGTTCCGGAACCCGCCGCTCGTCTTGACCGTGCTGGAGATTCGGTACCCCGAAATTGCGGGTGGCCTGACCGATGCTGCCGTGGCGGCGATGAAGGAGGCCGTGCGCGACAGCTTGCCGGTCATGGCGCCGCAGGTCGAGCACCAGATCGGTGTGCCCATCGATGCTGTGATGCCGCCGCAGGTGGAGCAGCGCTCGTCGCCGAGGTTTTGTGCCCGTGACCAGGCGACCGCGTTGGTGGTGAGGCGCGACGCACTGGTCTTGGAGACCACCGTCTACGGGGGGTGGGCTGAGCACTTTCGGCCGCTGGCGAAGCAGGTCGCCGAGGCACTGGAGCGCATCTGCGCGCCTGACGGCCTGCTGCGGATCGGCCTGCGGTACATCGACGAGATTCGGGCGCCGGGCGCCGGCGGTGGGCCCGACGACTGGGACGGTTACATCAACCCCCGCCTGCTGGCAGCGGCCGCCGCGGACCTGAGGCCAGACGGGATGAATCCGACGACATGGCAGGGCCTCATCCAGTATCAGACAGAAGCTTCTTGCGCGTTGACTGTGCGCTACGGGCCCCAGGAGGGCTACGCCGTGGACCCGCAGGGACCGACCCGTCGCAAGTCGGTCGCACCCGCCGGGCCGTATTTCCTGCTTGACTCCGATGCGTTCTGGAGTGGCGACGATGAGATCCCCGAGTTTGCGGCGGACTGCATCCTCGAACTTTGCGATCAAGTGCATCAGGCGGCGAGCGACTTCTTCAAGATTGCCGTCACCGACAGACTCCGCGCGGAAGTGTTCGATCAGCACACGAAGGACCCGACATGAGCACTATCCGCCGCATTGATGACGCACCCACGGGCGCGTCGGTCGGCCATGCCCCGCCCCGCTTGGAACGGACCAGAACAATTCAGGATGTCGTGGACGACATCGGCTACTTGCGCAACCGCAGCGAGTTGTTGGTCCACGATTCTCGGGACCTTCACGAGTCCATCGGGCAGCTGCATTCGGACAGCCTCGACGAGGAACTGCGCTCGCTGGCGGTGCGTCACGCTCGGGAACACCTGCCGGCGCTGCTGGACTGGCTGAGCACGCTGGGCTTGTCGTGGCGGGATATCGCCAAGATCGCCGGTGTGTCGGTCCCTGCCGTGCGGAAGTGGCGGCGAGGCGAGTCAGCCACCGGCGACAATCGTCAGCGCGTCGCCCGGATCGTCGCGCTCTGTGAGATAGCAGCGGAGCGCTACATCATCGCTGATGTCGCAGGATGGCTCGAAACGCCATTGCACCCCGATGCGCCGCTCACCGGACTCGACTTGATGGCGTCTGAGCGATTCGATCTCGTTCTCGCACTGGCCCGCGAGCAGCCTGGCGACCCTGAGCGGGTCTTGGACGAGTTCGAACCCGACTGGCGCGCCCGGTACCGCTCCGATGTGGAGGTGTTCACCGCTCCAGACGGTCTGCCGGGCCTGCGACTCACCGGTTCGGACAGCTAGGCCGCCTCGCTTGTCAGCCGAAGCGCTCGAAGCCCCTGACTCACCGTCTGACCTGTACCTCGCGTCCTCGCCTGCGGAAGTGGAGCAGGCGCGGCCGTTCATGACCGGTGACGTCTTCGATGGGATCACCATTCCCGGGCTATCGCCAGAATCCGAGGGACTTGGCATCGTGCTGACCCATCCCTGCTCGATGCGCGCTGACGGTGTCCGGCTGATTCCGCGGCTGCATGTCGCACGTGTCGCCGCGAGCCAGCAGATCTCGCTGCGGAAATGGCAAGACGGTCACTTCAAGGTGATGCCTCTGCCCGAACTCGACGGTGAGCACCACACTGCTCGCTTCGATGACATGGGTCTCGTGGAATCGGCGTCGCTGCTGCCCGCCAAGCGCATCGCCTGTCTGTCGCCGTACGGCATCCACCTGCTGCAGCAGCGCTTTATCTGGTACCTCACGCGATTTCTCGTGCCTACTCATCGACTCGCCGAAGCCACCGCGCCAGTCTTCGAAGAAGCCGAGCTGGAAGAAGAGTGGGTGACTCGGGCGATCCAGCGCGGTGCCGGGCGAGAGGAATCTATGGCGGCGTTCCACGAATGGGTCCGGTCCCCGGATGAGTCAGGCACCTCACCGCAGGAACAACTTGCCGATGCGCAGCGCCGTGCCGGAGTCCGCCGAGCCATGAGACACTACCTCGCGCCCGGCTGACGCTCCGACGAGCAGGAAGTGTGTGCGGTCGCGACTGGACCAACTATCGGGTCCCCGTCAAGAGCGCTTCATTTAGTGTGCCCACGATGGGTAAAGGACCGCAAAAGCAGCACTACATCAGCAGGTCGCTGATCAAACGATGGGCCGACGAGAACCATCAGGTCGGCGTGGTTTGCACGTACCACCGTCGCAGCGCCACTGTGCACTACAGAACGCTCCATAGTGCGTGCGATCTGTCGTCGCCAGAATTGGAAGACGCATGGGATGCTGACATCGAGAACCCAGCGGCGCTCGCCGTCGATGGGCTGGTGCACTCGCTCGGCACCCAACTGACGGAACGTGAGGCAGCACACGGGTTCCTGTCCGAACCGGAGAACCTTGGGCCGCTCATAGACCTAGCTCGACTCCACTATGCACGCTCGTTGGCGGCGCCGATTCAACAGTTCGTCAACTCGCAGGGGCTGGCTGACGGTGCCGAAACGGAAGCCATGATCCAACAGCGCTGGGACAGTGCGCAGGATTACCACGACCACGGCGTGGTGATCACGGTGTTTCCAGCAGGATCGCCCCAACCCTTGGGTGCCGTGCCTGTGTTCGACACCACGACCTGGGGTCGCCGCGAGTCCGTCGATCTTCGGTTCATGATGCCTCTGACGCCTCGTGTGATGATCAGCGGCGTTGCGGGGCTGCCTCCGAGACAGGTCGAGGTTGTGGCCGAAGACATCGAACCCGGCCGCATGCAGCTAATGCCGCTGGCGGGTGAACCCGGCCTGTTCCCCACCCTGTGGATGATCTGCCAACCCTCGGCGCTAGAAGCCACCGAACAAGATGTGCTGAGACGCAGCGAAGGCGGCGGCACGCACTGGTTCGCGCTAGGCGAACGCATCGCAAGGTGCGACGACGCCCCCGATCAGCAAGCCGAATGGGAGCGGCGCAGCGAACGTCGCAAACTGAACCAAGCAGCGCTTGAGACTCGTGCGCTACGCGAATCCGTACAGCGCGGTATCTACGACAGAATGCGAGACGACGCCCGCGAAACCCAGCACGAACTCGACGCGCTCGACGCACCAATCTGCACCTGCAGCGCACTTCGCGACGGCGACAACGGTCAACTGTGGCAGCTCTTCATGCCGAAGACCGTCTGCGACAGGATGCGGTAACGCACCGATTCAGCCAACAGGTCGCGTCTCGTGTCGCGCGATGCCATCAGCATCCGAGTCTCTACCGGACCGCAAACGGTCACTGTCGGTCGCGGATGGCGAGTGTCAGACGCTCCCTTACATGAGAAGCCGACACTGTCGGCTCACGCGGAGACGATGGCGAGTCCTTCGCGTTCGGCTGCTTCGGTGAGGCGTTGATCCAGGCTCACGAACTGCAACGGAGCACCGAGTTGGTCTTGAACATGCAATGCGGCGCCGAGCTGGGCGGCGTCGGCAGCGCGAAGCGGATGCCGTGCCAGCACCGACGTCGCACGCGACCGCACGGCCAGCACCTCGACCACTTCGTGCCATGTAGCGCTGAACCCGTCCAAGCGGCTCATGACGGCGCGGCGCTGCTCCCGCGACAGATCGCCCTCACGCGTTCGCCGCTCCACGGCGCTTGCGATCTCGACACGCGTCCATGCCCACGTTGCGATGACACTGTCCTCGCCCAGCCACGACCGCACCACCTCAGACGTCGCTTCGGCAACCAAGAGCGGCACCAGCGCCGAGGTGTCCCAGTACCTCACACACGATCCTCTCTTTCGGCGGCCAACGCTTCGGTGAGGCTGGTCGGGACCTGCAAGGGAGGCTCGTCGAGCATGTCCGCGGCATCTCCGTGTCCCGCCCGCAGCACACCCGACGTGATCAAACGGCTCAGGTGCTCGTCCTCGGGCTCAGCGGGCGGCACGAGCCTTGCGACCGGCGTGCCGCGATCAGTCACCTGTATCTCGCCGCCTCGTCGCACTTCGCGCAGATAGCGCGACAGATTCGCCTTCAACTCCGAAACGGACACTGCGCCAGCACTCATATGACCACACTAGTCGGCGCAATACAACCTGAAAGGTCAGCAACGGTTCCCGCTCTGGGTCGTTATGTCGAGATCGAGCGGCGGATGTCTTTCATCATCATGAGCAGATGCAGGGGGTCAGTCGGGGACGGCTCGAACTCCGGGATCAGATGCAGGTAGAAGGCTCGGGCGTCGTCGGATTCGGTGTGAACCAGCAGGCCCCGGCAGCCGATAGTTCGTCCCGCAGCCGACGCTCGCCTCATGACGTCTGCCAAGAGTCCTGCCCCCAGCCCCTGCCCTTCGTGGCTGGTCGACACTCCGAGCCGCGCGAGCAAGGCGACCGGCTGCGGATACTTGCCGGCGCCAACGCGCAGCCTGTCGGGCGCGTCGCCGAGGGAAATGCTCGCCATGCACCAGGCGTAGTAGGCGACCACTTCGGCGCTGTCGGCGGGCGTGACCACGAACACCCGTGTCGTGCCGGTCGCATGGGCCTGACGGCCAAACCGCCGAAGCCAGCGCGTCTGCGCGGCGGATCGGCAGGCGAAGCCCGAGACGTCGTCCGCAGATTCCAGCAGGCGAGGCGACCGGTACCCGGTCGTCACTCTTCGACGAACGGCGACGGGCGGGACATGAGCGACCGCAAGCCGACGAGCTCGCGGGCGGGCCGCCGGTTCAGCTCGTCCCACGCACGACGACCGTCGTCATCGAGCGCGAACTCAGTCCGGTCCACCAGCGCGTCATGTGCCGCGATGCGCAGGCTGCTCAACACGAAATCGCTCAGCAGCACACCCGTGGCGGCCACTGCGTCGTCGATGAGCCGACGCTCGTCGGGCGTCATGCGCACCTCGAGGCGTGCGCTGCGCACCCGGTTCACTGTGTCTGCCATGGCGCCTGCTCCCATTCCGCTCCACCGTGCTCGACAGTGTACGGCCATCATCCGGCCACACTGAGGACGACGATACCGCCTTCGCTCGACCAGGTCGACCTCGGCCATCGGGGGCAGCCGGACATCTGTCACACGGCTCGGTCGAGCGCCCGCGCACGCAATTCGTCGACGACCTCGGACGTCAGCGGGCGACCCTCGCCCGACTCGAGCCCGTCAGCGATCAGCATGCGGAAGCGGCGTGCTTCCTCGGCCTGCTGGTCGCGCCGGATGAGGTCACGCAGGTACTCGCTGGTGTTGCCGTACTCGCCGCCCCGCACGCGCTCGTCGATGTAGCTCCGCATCGAGGGGGGAAGCGCAAAGCTCATGGTGTTCCGGCTCACACAGCCAGTCTGCCTATGTTGACAACTGTTGTCTACACACGGCGACCACAGCATGGCCAGCGGCAATGCGGCGCGCCAATCCTCCGCGGCGACGCTCGTCAGCGACAATTTCGGCAGCTATCCTGCATTCACTCGACGGATTTCTACCTGAGAGTGCAGCGATCGGCAAGGAGAGTGGCGTGCTCATCAGCGTTGAGGTCTCCAACCACCGTTCCATCCTGGAGCCGGTCGAACTCTCGATGATCGCCATTGACGAGGATCGGCCTGGGGCGCGCTGGCACGAGCGGCTCGGCAGGCACGTCTTGACGACCGCAGGGATCTACGGCGCCAACGCGTCCGGGAAGTCGAACGTTCTGTCTGCCATTGCGTGGCTCGTCGACTCAATCGAGCGTGTTTGGTGGGACTGGGGCCCGGGCGTGCCGCGCGATGCGCACCGATACGGGCAAGGCCCCGATTTGCCCTCAGAGTTCCGTATCGATGTGCTGGCACAAGGTGTGCGCTACCAGTACCACCTGGCCGTTGGCGACGACCAGGTGGAGTTCGAAGCCCTATACAGCTATCCGGAACGACGACGCCGCCGCATCTTCGAACGCGAGGGCATCGCGACGACGTTTCGGCGTGGCACCGAGCGTGTGCGCGGCATCCGCGAACTGCTGACGCCAACCACGCTCGTGCTCTCGGCCGGCTGGAGGCTGGGTGCCGCTGACATCCGCATCGCCTGCAATGCGATTCGCAGGATCAATGCCGGGACTCTGGCCGCTGATGTCAAGGGTCGCCAACATGCCTTGTTGGGATACTCCGTGACAGACCTCTTCGGCGACGACTACGAGCTCGGAGTCCAAGCCGACCAGCGGGAGGTCATATGGCCGTCTGAGGCGGGCCAGCCTGATCGTGAGCCACCGCAACGTGATCCGAACCTCCAGGCGACCGCGTTGCACCTGATGCAACTGGCTGACCCATCCATCTGCGGGGCGACGTGGCATCAGTCATGGCACGACACAGCTGAGGGTGCCAGCGGACGCCAGTTGCGCTTTCGGCATCGCTCAGGCGACAGCACCGCCGAGTTCAGTCTCGGCGAAGAATCGCAGGGCACGCAGCGCTGGTTCGAAAGTCTCGGTGCCGTTCTGTGGCAGCTGCGCTTCGGCGGAACCCTCCTCATCGACGAATTGGACGCCAGCCTGCACCCGCGGATCACCAAGCGGGTACTGGAAGCCTTCCGAGACCCAGTGACCAACCCGTTGGGCGCGCAGCTCATCTTCACCACGCACGACACTTCGCTGCTCGGCACGCTCAACCGCGACGAGGTCTGGCTGACCGACAAGGACGCCACCGGGGCAACCACGTTGTATGCGCTCGCAGACTTTGAGGGTGAACGGGTCCGCAAGTCGCTCAATCTCGAGCGTGCCTACCTTCAGGGTCGCTTCGGCGCTGTGCCGAGCGCCGACCAGGCAGCGCTCTATCGGATGCTCGACGTGCCAGAGATCGACGATGACCCCGAGGGCACGCCCGCAGACGAGCGCATGGCCTCGTGACAGCGCAGCCCCTCAGGTCCGCGGGACGAACCGGCGGTCTCGATCGCCCCAAGCGCACTACACGACGGCCGAAGTCATCGGTACTCATCATGACCGAAGGACGTCGCACCGAGCCCGACTACCTCGCCGCGATCGCCGAACTGCCGCATGTGCGTCAGCGCTTTGACATTGAGATCGACCCGTCCCTGAGCGGGCGAACACCTATCAAGATCGTCACCGGTGCCGCACGAGCACCGAGGCGGAACCAGCGCGGCGGCGAGGGCTTCGACTCCGTCTGGTGCGTCTTCGACGTAGAGCAACCGCAACCTCACCCCTCGCTGATGCGCGCGGTGAGCTTCGCCAGAAACAGCGACATCGACGTGGCCATCTCGAATCCGTGCTTCGAAGCGTGGCTCATCTTCCACTGGCAGCGAATGTCCCAGCCCATGACCACCTCCCAAGCCGTCAATCAGCGGCAGCAGCTTGATGGGACAAACGACAAGCGGGTGGACGGCAGCCTCTACCTGCCAATGCGCCAAGATGCAGCAGACCATGCTCGTCGCCTCGCCGAGCGTCACAGCGACAACGGGCGCTTCCTTCCCGACGACAACCCGTCCTCCGGCATGTTCACGCTGCTGGATGCTCTGAACGCCTGAGGAGGCCAGCAGCCACAAGGGGGCGTGGCGCCATTCCGGACCGGACCCTGTTCGTGGGGAATGACCTCGACCGTCATCGCCCGCGCGTCGGTCGCCAACCGCCGCGCCAGACGCGCCGTGACGCTGCCCTCGAACGCCTAATTGCCCATGAAGCCGCCTGGTCACGCGGAGACGATGGCGAGTCCTTCGCGTTCGGCTGCTTCGGTGAGGCGTTGATCCAGGCTCACGAACTGCAACGGAGCACCGAGTTGGTCTTGAACATGCAATGCGGCGCCGAGCTGGGCGGCGTCGCCAGCGCGAAGCGGATGCCGTGCCAGCACCGACGTCGCACGCGACCGCACGGCCAGCACCTCGACCACTTCGTGCCATGTAGCGCTGAACCCGTCCAAGCGGCTCATGACGGCGCGGCGCTGCTCCCGCGACAGATCGCCCTCACGCGTTCGCCGCTCGATGGCGCTTGCGATCTCGACACGCGTCCATGCCCACGTTGCGATGACACTGTCCTCGCCCAGCCACGACCGCACCACCTCAGACGTCGCTTCGCCAACCAACAGCGGCACCAGCGCCGAGGTGTCCCAGTACCTCACACACGATCCTCTCTCTCGGCGGCCAACGCTTCGGTGAGGCTGGTCGGGACCTGCAAGGGAGGCTCGTCGAGCATGTCCGCGGCATCTCCGTGTCCCGCCCGCAGCACACCCGACGTGATCAAACGGCTCAGGTGCTCGTCCTCGGGCTCAGCGGGCGGCACGAGCCTTGCGACCGGCGTGCCGCGATCAGTCACCTGTATCTCGCCGCCTCGTCGCACTTCGCGCAGATAGCGCGACAGATTCGCCTTCAACTCCGAAACCGACACTGCGCCAGCACTCATATGACCACACTAGTCAGCGCAATACAACCTGATAGGTCAGCAACGGTTCCCGCTCTGGGTCGTTATGTCGAGATCGAGCGGCGGATGTCTTTCATCATCATGAGCAGATGCAGGGGGTCGGTCGGGGAGGGCTCGAACTCCGGGATCAGATGCAGGTAGAAGGCTCGAGCGTCGTCGGATTCGGCGTGAATCAGCAGGCCCCTGCAGCCGATAGTCCGTCCCGCAGCCGACGCTCGCCTCATGACGTCTGCCAAGAGTCCTGCGCCCAGTCCCTGCCCCTCGTGTCTGGTCGACACTCCGAGCCGCGCGAGCAAGGCGACCGGCTGCGGATACTTGCCGACGCCAACGCGCAGCCTGTCGGGCGCGTCGCCGAGGGAAATGCTCGCCATGCACCAGGCGTAGTAGGCGACCACTTCGGCGCTGTCGGCGGGCGTGACCACGAACACCCGTGTCGTGCCGGTCGCATGGGCCTGGCGGCCAAGACGTCGAAGCCAGCGCGTCTGCGCAGCGGATCGGCAGGCGAAGCCCGAGACGTCGTCCGCAGATTCCAGCAGGCGAGGCAACCGGTACCCGGTCGTCACTCTTCGACGAACGGCGACGGGCGGGACATGAGCGACCGCAAGCCGACGAGCTCGCGGGCGGGCCGCCGGTTCAGCTCGTCCCACGCACGACGACCGTCGTCATCGAGCGCGAACTCAGTCCGGTCCGCCAGCGCATCATGAGCCGCGATGCAAAGGCTGCTCAACACGAAATCGCTCAGCAGCACACCCGTGGCGGCCACCGCGTCGTCGATGAGCCGACGCTCGTCGGGCGTCATGCGCACCTCGAGGCGTGCGCTCCGCACCCGGTTCACCGTGTCTGCCATGGCGCCTGCTCCCGTCCCGCTCCACCGTGCTCGACAGCGTACGGCCATCATCCGGCCACACTGAGGACGACGATACCGCCACTGATCGGGGCCAGTGGCTTGATTCTCGTGGCATCGCTGACGTGAGCACGCTCACGGTGCTGTCCGACGGTGACAACTTGCGTCTCATCGGTCTTGGTTCAGGTCGCCCAGGATCGTTTCGAGGCCTTGCGCGTAGGCGAGGAGACTGACCACATCGACCCAGTCACCCCGCTCGAAGTAGAACCAGCCGCACGGAAAACGTGCCAGCCGACGGGACGGCAGGCTGTCGATGCCGCATATCTCGCCGATGCGCGGTGAGCCGGCGCGAGGCATGCGTTCGATATCTCGCAACGCCTCGATCGCAGCATCCAAGAAGCGTTCACCGAGGCTGTCGCCGCCCTCCGACCTGTAGCACTCGCTTCGCTCGACCAAATCAGCCTCGGCCAGCGGGCGCAGCCGGACGTCTGTCACACGGCTCGGCCGAGCGCCCGCGCACGCAATTCGTCGACGACCTCGGACGTCAACGGGCGACCCTCGCCCGACTCGAGCCCGTCAGCGATCAGCATGCGGAAGCGACGTGCTTCCTCGGCCTGCTGGTCGCGCCGGATGAGGTCACGCAGGTACTCGCTGGTGTTGCCGTATTCTCCGCCCCGCACGCGCTCGTCGATGTAGCTCCGCATCGAGGGGGGAAGCGCAAAGCTCATGGTGTTCCGGCTCACCTCGCCAGTCTGCCTGTGTTGACAACAGTTGTCAACATGCCGTCGCCAAAGCAATCCTGATGTCGAGCGCATCATGTCGCTCAACGCCGCAGAGCTCTACCGCATCGACATCTGAGAACTCGACCCATCGAGTCCGATCCGCGGCAGCGGGCGTGCACGGGGTTTGGCCGAGGGAATCAGGCGGTGACTGTGTCGGCGACAGCCTCCAGCAACATGACGATCTCGGGTCTTGCGCCGGCCAGGTCGGCGGCCTCTCGAATCATGGCCTCGAGTTCGGCGAGCGTGGCAGCGTTGGCGAAGTAGGCGCACTCACCGATGCCGCCCTCGGCCAGCCAGTCCCTGCTGCCGCCGTCCTCCCTGGCGATTACGACCTTTGCCATGCCATGCCCTCCATCGAGAGCGCAACCGGCCGTGAGTGTTACGCAAGCGCGTGATCTGTCGGCGCAGCGGGTATGGCGTCCATGCTGTCGCGGACGTCGACGACCCGCAATCCGGAGACCGCGCCCACGTCTCGTATTGCCTGCTGGATGGCATCCCAGCGAGTCGGAGCTTCGCGGTCGAACTCGACGGTGCGGTGGCCGATGCTGGCATCGGTGCAACCCGCCTCGTAGAGCGTTTCGAGATTGTCGTCGTCAAGCAGGTCAAGCCCGTCGGTGACCATCACGAAGTGATGGACCGGGCTGCGTTCCGTCGAAGGTCGCTGAGTCATGGCCCCTCGCCGATTCTCTGGCACCGCCGGATACGCCCTCGCACCCTACGCGCCTCGTTACCACCGCAGCTCCGCAGGCCCGTATCGACCTCTGACAGCTCGAAGTCGCTCTGCAATGCCGGAGCACATGCCTCGCGCCTCCTGCGGTGATCTCGCGGCACTCATGAAGCATCGCGACCCCGACTCATGGCGGTGACCTGTCGCAAGTACGATATGTTGAATACAGGTAGTCATTCGTTGTCGAGATCGGAGGTGCCCGACATGCCGACGTCCATCCGGCTTGAACCTCAGGTCGAGCAACGGCTCAATCGCTTAGCGTCGCTCACCGGACGAACGAAGGCTTTCTACCTTCGGGAGATCATTGATCGTGGCCTAGAAGACATCGAGGACTACTACTTGGCGGCAGACGTGCTCGAACGTCTTCGCAAGGGCCAAGAGCGGACTCATGCGGCCGATGCCGTAAGGAAGTCACTTGGCCTGGACGGTTGAGTACACCGACACGGCCAAGGGTCAGCTGCGCAAGCTCGACAGGACTGCGGCGCGTCGGGTCATGGACTACATGGACGGACGTGTCGGACCAGGAGGCCCGCGACGTACCGGCCGCATGCTCACCGGGCACCTGGGCAAGCTGTGGCGCTACCGCGTGGGCGACTACCGGGTCATATGCGATCTCCAGGACGAATCTCTGCGCGTGCTGGTAGTGACGGTGGCCAAGCGAGACAAGGCCTACCGATAGCCCCGCAACTTGAGTCAGACCCTGTTGGCTGCCGAGGTTGCGTCGGCATTCGCCGTCGCGGGGCACCGCATCGAGCTCTGACGCAGATCAGCCTGTCTCGCCGAGCCGGGTCATCATGGCGCTTTCCGCAAGTCGGCTGACCGTCGTCAAGTAGATGTCCCACGGCAGCGTGCCGATGCCTTCGGACGATTCGGTGGGATGGGTGACCGGCAGATCCCGTCCGACGAGATACGCATTGCCCGCAAAGCGACCATGTCGACGAATCAGCGCCCGCAGGCCGGATAGGTCGTGCAACGCTGACGACGTGATCTCGAACGCCAAGGGTGCTCGCAGATCGTCGTAGACCAGATCCGCCTCGTCCCGTCCTTCGCGCCAGTGATACAACCGCGCTCCCGCCTGCGTCGCCAGTGCGTGCAGTGTCGCCGCGGCCATGTTCTCGATGAGATGTCCGGCTTCGCCGGGGTGCTGCAACGGCGCGAGTCCACGTTGCAACACCGCGCTGCGCACGGCGCTGTCCACGAAGTAGATCTTGCGGCCGCGGCGCTGCACTTTCGCTTCGCTACCCGCATAGTTGGGCAACGTGAACACGATGAACGCGGCTTCCAGATACGCCAGATACCGCTCGATCGTGGCTTCGGCCAAACGCAGATCGGCGGCAATGTTCGACGGCGATAGCAATTGCGCGACCTGGCCTGCGAGAACATAGAGCAGCCGTTCGAGCATCATCGGATTGTCGATCTGGAACGCCTGCGGGATGTCCTTGTAGACCGCGCGTTCGACCGAATCCTCTCGCAGGCTGAGCTGAGCAGCGACCAGTGCGTCGATGAAGGGCGGGTTGTCTGCAGCCAGGCCCTGCCCCTTGGGGAGCCGGACCTGAGCGGCATGCAGCAGGAGTTCGGGAAAGCCGCCGACGAGCATCAGCATGCGGGCCGCTTCGGAAGAGGCGAAGTCGGACGTTGTCCCCTCATCCAGTCGACGCAACTCGTCCGCGAGGGACGTTTCAGGGGGTATCTCATGGCGGCTTTGCTCCGTTAGTGGCGCAACGAACTGCATCGCCTCGGTGACCAAGCATGGGGCCAATGAGATCTCCCTCCAGCGCCCCACCCCGCTGTCCTGCCGTCGTCGACGAAGCGCGGCACTGGCACTCGACGTCGCGGCGATGCGGATGGGCCAGCGCTCGTCATGGAATGTCTTGAGCCACAGATCCCAGTCGTCGGCGTAGGTGACTTCGTCGAGGAACACGAAGATCGGCCGCTCCGGCGACACCTCTTGCGCGCTCGACGAACGAGCGAACGCGATCATGCTCTGGACGATCTCGCCGAGCGGCACATCCATGAAGAGGGGGTGATCGAGACGCAGCCACCAGATGCGGTGGCGTTCGATTCCGGCCGCAAGCAATCGAGCAACCGTCTGGTACAGCACTGTGGTCTTGCCGACGCGACGCGGACCCAGGATGACGTTCCATCGCAGCAAGCCGTCGTCGAGCATCTTCGTCCACAGCACGCGCGCCAGCGGACGCTCGGTCGACGGCGCGAGCGTGGCGGGCACCGCGCCGGAATTGTGCCAAGGGTTCTGATCGCTCAACAGGCGCAGCCGTTGACCCCCCGTGTCGGGACCGTTGATGATCTCGTTGACATAGTTCTCATCGCCAAATAGCAGGTCCAGGTCAGCTTCATCACGGTCGTTCCCATCGTCGTCTCGGATCGACATCGCAACCTCAACCACCACGTTTATCTCAATCTGATTGTTATGAGTATATCAACCCCCACAGTCAAATGGTTATCGGTCTTTCAAGCCTCCTGATCACGTCGAAGTGTGCCATTTCGCGCACACAGAGTCACAGGATCAGAAGACTGGGGAAGGGACTGAAGCCACGCCGGCCCGACGGCGAACGACACGGCTGGGCTAGAACAGCGCAATGAAGTTCGGGATCTTCTACGAGCTGTCGGTGCCGCGGCCGTTCAGCCGGGCCAACGAGTGGCTGACGTACCACAACGCGCTCGAACAGTGCCGGGTGGCCGACGAGCTGGGGTTCGACCACGTCTGGGCGGTGGAGCACCACTTCTTGGAGGAGTACTCGCACTGTCCCGCGCCCGAAGTTTTCCTGACGGCGGTCGCCGCGCAGACCCAGCGCATCCGTGTGGGCCATGGCGCGGTGGTGTGCGTGCCCGAGATGAACAACCCGATCCGGATCGCCGAGCGGGCCGCCGCGCTCGACATCATCTCCAACGGTCGCCTGGAGCTGGGCACGGCTCGGTCGAGCACATGGACCGAGCTGGGCGGATTCTGCGCCGACCCCGACGACACCAAGAAGACGTGGGACGAGTTCGTGCGGGTGATCCCCCAGATGTGGACCAGCGACGACTTCGGCTGGGAGGGTGCCCGCTTCGAGATGCCGGCACGCAATGTCATCCCCAAGCCGTTCCAGGAGCCGCATCCACCGATGTGGGTGACGGTCACCACGCCGGGCACCGAGCTGGATGCTGCCGAGCGGGGACTGGGCTGCCTGGGCGTGAGCGCAGCCCCGTTCGCCGAGCAGGAACGGCGCACTGCCGAGTACCACCGCCGGATTGCCAATTGCGATCCGGTCGGCAACTTCGTGAACGACCAGGTCCACACGCTCAACTTCTTGTACTGCCACGAGGACTACCGGCAGGCGGCGGCGCTGGGCCTGCCGATGGTGGGAGCGTTCAGCATGTCGAACGCGCACCTCTACTTCACCCGTGAGGCGTACCCGACACGGGCGTACCAGACGCTGGGCAACGCAGGCGCAGCGTTGCGCAGCCGCGGCACCCCGAATGGCAACGCGGCGGCCGACGACCCGAGCGCGGCCAAGGGCCTGCCCGAAGGCGTCGGCATCGGCGATCCCGACCATCTCGTGCGGACGATCCGCAAGTGGGAGGACGTCGGGGTCAGCGGCATCAATTTCCTGCTCAACGCCATGGAGATGATCCCCCAAGAGCAAGTGCTCGACAGCCTGCGACTGTTCGCGACCGAGGTCATCCCGCAGTTCCAAACCCGGGCCGAACGGGCACAGCCAGTGTTGACGCCGACCACCGTTCCCGTCGTCGGCCAATCGAATGCGGCCACCTCGTCAACGACCTCCACCGGGGCGAGCCGATGATCTCGGGAACTGCGTCGGTCGACGAGTTGGCTGCAGACGCAGCGGAAATCGAGTCGTTCGGCAGCGAACCCATCACGCTGAGCGGTGTCACCGGTCTCTCGCTGGTCGCCGAGTTGCGGCGCGGCGCCCGCGAGGAAGTCCTGCCGCCAGCACTGCACCCCATCGTGCCGCCCGCAATGTCACTGCTCGCCTGGGATGTGGGCGACTCACCATGGGGGGCGTTCAGTGCCGTGTCCGTTCGGGTCGTGTGCCGCAGCGGTGCCCGCGCCCGAACGTTCTGTATCGGTGCAGCAGCTACCACGGACGACGCCGTCGCAGGCTTGCGGTCTCAACTCGGATTCCCCGCACAGCGCGCCGAAGTGGCGTTGCGGCGCCACTACGACGGAGTCGACCTGACGGTGGCCTCGAGCGGCGGAGCGGGTGACGGCGCAGCACGTCGAAACGGCGCTGGGCCGATGCTCGCGGTGAGCGCCCTCGATCCCGATCCGCTGTCGGTTGGCGACCTTCAGCACGTCGGTTCGATGAACTTGGCGCACACCCCGCTGGGGCTACGGCTCGTCCAGGTCGAGACACATCACGTGCCGTCCCGCGTCGAGCGACTGGCCGCCCGTATCGATGCATTCGATGCCGAGGCATGGGGTCAGCGGCTGCTCGATCCGTACTGGGTCGTGAGCTGTTCGGTGTCGCTTGAGGACATCGAGATTCCCGCGATCCGATTCGTCTGCGACCCCGCAAAGCCGGCCGCGGACGGCACCGAACGCGTCCAGTAGCGTCCGCGGCCATGAGTGAAGCGGCCCCCGGTACCACCGACAACGCCACTGAAACGGGCTCGCAGCTGCGGGCCGTGGGCGTGACGATTGACTGCGCCGATCCAGAGCGAATCGCCGACTTCTGGCAGGCCGCCCTTGGATTCGCGCAACGCGTCGGCAACGGCCGTCCCTACATCACCCTGTCTGAGGGCGGCGGGGGCAGTCGCATGCTCAACCACCTGACCATCCAGCGCGTGCCCGAAGCCAAGACGGCAAAGCTGCGCGCACATCTCGACCTGTTCACCCGCGACATCGACACCGAGGTCGCTCGCCTAGTGGCACTCGGCGCAACAGTGCTGGTTCCGACCAGCACCGAAACCGAACCTGAGGATCACCTCGGCTTCCGCGCCACCGTCATGGCCGATCCCGAAGGCTCCGAGTTCTGCATCGTCTCCCGCTGAGCGCAGCGCCCATCTCGCACTCCGTGACCCCCGCGCAGCCCCTTAGGAGAATGTGACTCGCTCGCGGAGCCATGCAGCGAGGGAGTCTTCGTCGATGTCCCCAGCTGCCACGGCGAGCATTGTCTGTTCTGCGTCGTCGACATCGGGTGGATCGGGATCCCAGCGACCGCCATTGAAATCGATGAACATGACAAGTGCTGCCCAAGCTGCTCGCTTGTTGCCATCTGGCAGCGGATGGTTGCGTGCCAAGCGCCAGCAGAGCACCGCTGCTTTGTTCATCAAGTCCGGGTAGAAATCCGTCCCGCCGAAGCTCGCTTGCGGGGCGTGCAGCGCCGAATCCGCCAATTCGATGCGGGCAGACCTGGATAGCTCTTCAGCCTGAATTCCAGTGACCTGCTCGGCGAGCCAGAGGTACTCAGCGATGCTGAGATACCGGGTCACCTTGCGAGCCGCTCAAGCAGCTCGCGATCTCTCTCAAGCAGACGTTTCGCCGTGGAAGTGAAATCGTCGTCTGCGCGTACGCGGCCAATCTCGGCGCGCAACGAGTCGACAATGAGCTGATTCATGCTCGAACCCTGGACGCGGGCGACGACCTCAGCTTCCTGCGCCAGATCGTCCGGCAGCCGGACCGTCGTCTGTCTTGTCATGAGATCATGATATCGCGATACTACTCATGAGCCCTCGCACGCGCCTGGAAGCAGGCATCCATGCAGGCTGCCTCGCGCGCTCAGGTGGCGTGACGATGAGCGGCAGTCAAGAGCACTAGAAGGGTTATTGTCCCTTAGGCGTCTGTGCCAGCGGCAACGAGGCGGACCCAGCGGCGCTCGGTGGCGAGGCCGTGATCGAGCGGAAGATCGTTGGCTGCGCGTAGGCAGCGACGGAGTGCCCGTGCAGTGAGAGGGTCGAGGCGCGCAAGCTCGCTCGCCAGTTCAGCGGTCCGACCATTGAGATCGTCGGGCGGCACGACCTCGCAGACGATGCCGAGACGATGAGCCTCGACGGCGTCGATGTTTCGGCCGCTGAGCACCAGCGGCAGTGCTGCAGCCGGTCCGATCGCGGTGGTCAGGCTTTGGGTGCCCCCCGCCGCGGGGAGCATGCCGAGCTTCACCTCCGGCAAGCCCAAGACCGTGTCGGCGCTAGCAATGCGAAGGTCGCAGAGCAGCGACATCTCCAAGCCCGAGCCGAGCGCGTAGCCATGCAGAGCACACAGCGTCGGCACCGGCAGATGCAGCAGCAGCAGCCACGGATCGCGGTCCCAACGGATTCTTCTTGCGTCAAGGATGGACTCTGCCGTGCCGAACTCAGACAGGTCGGCACCGACGCTGAAGTGCTTGCCCTCGGCGGCGAGCACCACGCAGCGCACATCTGGCACGTCGCGAACGGCCGAGATCGCCTCGATCAGCCCGTCTCGCATCTCGAGGTCGTAAATGTTGAGCGGCGGATGGCACAGCGTGATCGTGGCCACACCGTCATGGCCGAAGACCAGCCGGACCCCTTCAGCCATGACTGTTCCCATCGGTCCGGGCGTCCCTGGTCAGGGCGCACGCTGCCCGGGCCGCCAGCGGTGCCACCGCACCTGCGAGCGACACCCGCTGGTGCGGTGGTGCGGTGCCGGCTAGCTGATCCACCGCGCGTGCTGCGGCGTGAAGTCCGGCGAGCGGATCGGGATAGGAGTACGCGGGCGCCCGCGGCTCGTCGTCCAGCCAGCCCAGACCCGCCGAGGCATGCACACCTGTGCCGTACGCAATCCAGTCACATTCAGGCGCGTCCGGCTCGAATGCGGTGATTGCCATGGTGCGCAAGCGGGAGTGCCGGGCACAGAGCTGCTCGGGCAGCAGGTCGAGATTGGCAAGCGCCCGCGGCGACAGCGAGGTAACCAGCAGCTCGGCGGACGCCAGCAACTGGTCGAGGGAGCGTCGGTCTGCTGCGAGCCGCAGATCCAGGTCAACCACGGTCTTGTGGGCGTTCAGCTCTGCGTGCATCGGTGTGCCTGCCAAGCCGTCGGGTCGGGCTGCGGAAGTGACCTTGTGGACCTCAGCACCCGCACGACCCAGAAGCTCGGTGCACAGCGGGCCAGCCCACATCGAGGTCAGATCCACCACCTTCGCTCCGTCGATGCTGGTCGTGCCAATTGGCTCGTTGACAGCGGGGGCGCCGAGCCGGCCGCTAGATGCTGCGGGCAACCGGCGATAGGGCGTGACCGGCAGGCGCCATTCCTGCGCAGCAACGGCTACAGCTTCGGGGTCAGGCTCGTCCCGGTGCACCTCGGCAAAGCCTTCCCACGTCTCGACGTCGTCGGGACCGAGGTCGACGCAGAGCGCGCCATTGCCCCACGGCACGGGGACGCTCGGCACATCGGCAGTACCGAGCCGGCGGGGCATGTCGATCCACGCTTGCCCGTCTCCCACCAGCCTGCGACCCAGCCGGCCGCCAATGGCCGCAGCCAACTCAGATCCGTAGACGAACAGACCCGGTGGCAGCCAATCGCTCATCGCCCTGCACTGAGTCTGATGCTTCGCATGGCTAACGCCCTGCGCTGAATCTGATGCTTCGCATGGCTAACGCCCTGCGAAGTCGGGCGGGCGTTTGTCGAAGAAGGCGGCGAGGCCCTCGGCCCGGTCTTCGGTAGCGGCCAGTTGGTGATTCAGGTCGCCTTCGAGACGGAGGCCGTCGGCGAGGGGAAGCTCCGAACCCCGGTGGACAGCTTCCTTGGCGAATTCGAGCGCCAGTGGGCCTGCACCCGCCAGCTCGTCGAGCCAGCGCTCGACGGCTGCGTCCAGATCTTCTTCCACCGCATGCGTCAGGCCCCACGCCAGCGCCGTCGGTGCGTCAATCTCGTTTCCCAGCAACAACATCGCACTGGCCCGGGATCCCCCGACTGCGCGAGGCAGGCGCTGCGTGCCTCCCCAGGCCGGGAGCCGGCCATCGACGGCGTCGCGCATCGCAAAGCGAGCGGTCTGATCGCACAGACGGATATCGCTGGCGAGCGCAATCTCGAGTCCGGGTCCGCAGCAAGCGCCGCTGATGGTGCAGATCACCGGGCTCCTCACTGCTGCTAGCGCTGCTGCCGGATCGGGCTGGAGTTCGAGCGGATCGAAGCTGATGCCCGAACAGAAGTCGGTGCCGGGTTCGTTGCGCAGGACCAGCACGGCCGGTTCGCGTGCCTCGCGCACAGACGCACAGAGGTCGGCAAGCGCACGCGCTGCGGCGCGGTCGAGATCGCCGCCGCTCAGGGTGTGTTCGATGTAGTTCAGGGTGCCACCACCCCCTTGGGTGGCCGGCGCAGGTTGCCCCGATTCGGCCTCAGTCGGCGCCGAGTCCAATTATCGGCCTCAATCGGCCGACTTGGTCTTCTTCGGCTCCTGCAGCGCCATGTCCTTGCCGTCGCACTGCAAGGTCACCGCGCCCGGCTTGGTGACGAGCACCTCGATACCGGAATCTTCGTCCTGGTAGCGCTTGCCGACCTTCAGTCCCTCGCCGCCGGCAGACGCGGAAATGTGAGCCTCGCCACCCTTGGTGACGATGACCTGCACACCACCGTCGAAGTCCAGACGCTCTCCAGCCTTGGTCGCCACAACATCCCCCTGGTCTCATCGTGTCAATGCGGAATGTGGTCGCTACGAAGCTACACGTCGCGCAGCAGCATTACCTCACCGAGAGGCTGAGCCGAGTGGCGGCGAAGCCGTGGCCCGAGCGGCCCGTGAGCGCAGCGAACAAGAGCGGGCAACAAGAGATTGAGCCAGTCGCTGCGTTGCCGCTCCACGTCGCTGCTGAGAACAGACACAATGACCCGGTGACCTCACCCCAGACAGCACTCGTTGTGGGCGGCACCGGGCCCACCGGCCCGCTCGTCGTGAACGGGCTCATCGAACGCGGCTTCGAGGTGACCATCCTGCACACGGGCAGGCACGAGACCCCCTTGATCGGCCCCGAAGTCCGTCACATCCATACCGACCCGTTCGATGGAGAGGCCGTCCGCGATGCGCTGGACGGCGAGGATTTCGGCCTGACTGTCGTCATGTACGGGCGTCTGCGGGTGCTCGCATCGTTGCTTGCGGGCCGCTGCGGCCACTTCGTGTCGATCGGCGGTGTGGGTGTGTACCGGGGCTTCGGCAGTCCGGACGACCTGTTCCCTCTCGGCATGACGGTGCCGTTGGCACATGATGCACCGCTGGTCGGCGATGAGGAGGAGTTCCGCAAGCTGCGGATGATTCGGGTCACTGAGGAGGCCGTCTTCGAGCACCATCCGCACGCCATTCACCTGCGCTACCCGCAGCTGTACGGGCCACGCCAGCCGCTGCCGCGCGAGTGGCCGCTGGTGCGGCGGGCGCTCGACCGGCGACCGTACCTGGTCGTGGCCGATGGCGGCCTGACGGTCAAAAGCCAGGGTTGGATCGGCAACGCCGCCCACGCCACGCTGCTGGCCTGCGACGCGCCTGCGGCCGCTCGCGGCGGCACCTACAACGTGGCTGATTCCTCTGCGTTGTCGATTGCACAGATCGCCGAGGTCGTCGCGGACGAACTCGGTCACAGCTGGGAGCTGGTGTCGCTGCCGTACGACCTCGCAGCGCCGACACGGCCGCTGGTGGGCAGTTGGTCTACAACCCACCGTGTGCTCGACATCGGGCCGACCGTGCGGGATCTCGGCTACCGGGACGTGCTGGCACCGGTGGAGGCTTGGCGGGCAGCGGCACGGTGGCTGGCCGAGAACCCGCTCGAACGCGGCGGGACTCTCGAGCAGCGGTTGGGCGATCCGTTCGACTACGAGGCCGAGGACCGGCTCGTCGCCGCCTGGAAGGAGGCCCAGCAGGACCTCGTCGGCATCTTTGCCGGAATCGATTGGCTCAGCGAGCCCAACTATGGCAGCGCGTACGTCGGCAAACGTCCCAACCCCGGTGTCTTGGAGAAGCGAGAGAGCCTGAACTCGGCCGACTCGCCACCGAAACCGGCCGGCTGAGCTGCTAGCGGGACGGCTCAGCGAGCCAGTGGACCGCGCAGCAGGCGACCCGGCACGGCGCCCGTCACCTTGCCGTGCTCGGTGATGATCTCGCCGTTGACGATGGTCGCAGCGAAGCCCGTGGCGGTCTGACGAAGGCGGGGCGCTCCTGCGGGCAGATCGTGCACCAGCTCGGGCATGTCCGGCGAGACCGTTTCGGGGTCGAACACGTTCACATCTGCCGCCTTGCCGACGGCCAGCACGCCACGGTCATCGAAGCCCCAGGCCGTCGCTGGCAACTGGGTGATGCGGTGCACTGCGTCGGCCAGCGTGAACTCCTGGCGGTCGCGAACCCAGTATCCCAGCAAGTGGGTCTGCAGCGACGAGTCCATGATCTGGGTGACGTGCGCTCCGCTGTCGGAGAAGGTCGGGATGGCGCGGGGGTGCTTCATCAGGCGCAGCACCAGGTCCTGGTCATAGTTGGCAGCAACCTGAATAAAGAAGAGCTCGAGGTCGCTGTCGAGCGCCAAGTCCACGAAGGCTTCCATCGGGGCGACGCCACGCTCAGCGGCGATCTCGCCCATTGACAGGAACGGCGGCAATGGCTGTGTCAGCGGATACACGTGTTCCCATTGCGGCTTGCGAGCCTCCGCGCCGATGGCCTGCCCATAGTTGCCATGTTCGGCGTCAGCCACCAGTCGCGCGCGGGTGGCAGGGTTCTCCAACGCGGCCCGCTGCTCTGTCAATGACGCCTTGCGGAGGTCACGCCACGCCGGCAACTCATCAAACGGCAGCCGGGTACTGAACGAGAGCAAGACGCCGAAGTAGCGGGTGTGCACCTGCGCCCATGAAGTGCCGCCGGCTGCGTTGAGCCGATCCAGCAAGTCCATCACGGGCTTCCAGTGATGCTCCTCGTCGGACAGAGCCAACATCCCGTAGGTGATCGGGACGCCGGTTCGGACCCCGAGTTCGACCATCTTGGCGATATATGCCTCGCGCCGCTCGGCGTCACGTGCGCGCAGGTCGGGATGGTTGGCCAGCTCGAAGATGCCAGCACCCATGACGCCCATCTCGCTGACCAGCGCATCGATCTCACTCCATTCCGCCATGCGTGAGGCAACCGGGCGGTCATCGGCAGTCTCGTGGTTGTACGAACTCGACGTGGTGAATCCCAGAGCGCCCGCCTGCAGCGAGTCGCGCAGTTGCTGGATCATCAACGCCAGCTCGTCGGCATTGGCACCACGTTCGAATGCCGCATCGCCCATCGCCCACGTGCGCAGCGCAGAGTGGCCTAGATAGCCAGCGTAGTTGATGCCCTTCGGGGTTGCCTCGACAAAGTCCAGGTACTCCGGGAACGTCTCCCACGACCAGTCGATGCCGGCCGCCATTGCCGCCGCAGAGATGTCCTCAGCACGCTCGAGATTGCGCACCACCAAGTGCCGAGCGTCAGGCCGTGCTGGAGCGAGCGTGAAGCCGCAGTTTCCCATGACTGCCGTGGTGACGCCGTGAAAGCACGAGCTCTCGCCCATCGGATCCCAGGCGATCTGTGCATCCATGTGGGTGTGCACGTCGATGAACCCGGGCGTCACGGCGTGGCCTTCGGCGTCAATGGTCCGATCGACTCGACGGCCGGCCAGCTGCCCCGGGCTCTCGGCGATCTCGGCCACGATCCCGTCGGTGATCAATACGTCAGCTCGGCGCGGTTCGGCGCCGGTGCCGTCCACCACCGTGCCGCCTCGAATCAGCAGATCCCCCATCGCTGTCTCCCTTCGTCGCGCTGTTACATGCCGACCGCTCGTGCTGTGATCGCCGTCACTCATGCGGTTCGAACTGGCGGCTTGAACAGGACTAGCGCGATCCGCTCACCTGGACAGTAACGACATCGAGGCCGTGATACTTCTGGTGCTGCACCGAAGAGGTGTAGTGCCGAAGCAAGCGCAGCGTCATGGCGCTTGCGTCCACCGAGCCTGGGGCAGCTTCGGCTTCCTCGCCCAGGTAAGCCAGTCGATCTTCGAGGTTCTCGTCATCGAAGACGGCCATGAACTCCAGTTCCACCACGGCGTCGGCCGGACGCGCTACGACGATCAAGCGAGGCACTGCGCCGTTTGGAGCGGTCTCGTCCAAGTCCACAAGACTCATCAGCGTCTCCTCGCCCGCGGAACGCAGCCGCTGGGTCGACACGTCGTTCCAGCGGAGCCGAGCGGCGAGACCCGAGAGGAATTCATCGAGCTCCGGCAGGCAGGCAGTACTCAACGTGGCGTCGAGACGGCTGCGGTCACGGCCACCGATGAAGTTGGACAACATGACCATCACCACCGCGGAGAACGCTCCGACCATGACGCCGTTGTTGGCCAGCGGGCCCCACACGTCGCCGAGCAGGTCTGCGATGAGCGTGTCCTGTTCGATGCCTGCGCCGAGGGCGAATGCCACGCCCAAGATGACAGCATCGCGGGCGCCGAGCCCCCCATGAAGCGCTGTTCGAATACCGCCCACGAAGAGCAGCCCCGCGATGCTCAACAGGTAGGACCCGGCAACCGGTCCGGGGACAGCGAGCAGCACCGCGCTCAACTTGGGAAGCAGCGCCACTGCCACGAGGCCGGCCCCGATGTACACGCCGACGCGTCGCGCCGCGACCTGCGTGAAACTTGTGAGCGCCACGCTATAGGTCCCGTAGCTGCACAGTGGTGGCGACCCGACCGCGCCGGCCAGCACGAGGCCGGCCCCGGTGACGTTGATCGAGCCCTGCACACGACGGAAGTCCGTCACGCGCCGTGTACGCCATGAATGCTGCTGCACGAGAACGTTGTCACCTATGTTCTTGATGCCGTCCACCAGAGCGACCAGCGCAAACACGGGCAGCAATGACCAGAAGCTCACACCGAAGTTCGGCTCGAAGTCGGGGAATCCCGCACCGGGAAGGCCGATCCATGGCGCTTCGACGATCACGCCAGCGTCGTACATGCCGAACAGCAGCGCGACCCCGCAACCCGCTCCGATCGTGATGAGCGGCGCCCAAATCCTCCACGCCCCTCGGGCACGCAGGGCGAGCCCCGTGGCGGCGATCAGCGTCACCAGACCGACGATGGGACCCCCAGCCGCCAGCGTTCCATCGGGCACGTTGCGAATCCCGTTGAAGCACACCGGCAACAGCGTGACGGCGATGAGCATGAGCACTGTGCCTGAAACCAGCGGTGTGATGATCTTGCGTAGCTTGGGAAGCCAGAACGACAACAAGACATAGGAGATCGCAGCGGCCGCGGTCAGGCTCGACAGCATGGTCGGCCCGCCTTCTGAGAGCGCCAAGATCGAGATCGCCACGTACGACGGCGACGCACTCACCATGAACACGAGCCCAGCGCCGAATCTTCCGACACGGCTGGCCTGCCACGCAGTAAGGATCCCGCTGGCCAGCAGCGCCGCAAAGACAGCCCAGGAGACATAGCTGTCGTCCTGGTCGCTCGCCTGGGCCGCAAACGACGCCAACAGCACGGTCGGCGCCACGACCAACAGGACACCCTGCAGGGCAACACTGATGCTCACCCGTTCCGGGCACCGATCATCAGGCTCGTAGCGGACAGCAGCGTCTGCTTCGTCAGCTGACATCTGCGTTGGACCCTAGTCGTGGGCCCTTGCCACCATCGCTGAAGAAGCAGGCAGCGGCTCACATCCGGTTGCCGACTACCGTTTGGACGCGATCTCAGCCGAAACCGAGGGCTGACAGGGTTCGCGACCACTGGGGCAGCGATGTTCGAGACGCATGTGGCGTTGGACACCGGCGACGGCGAGATGAGCACCTTCATCGTTCATCCCGAGATCACCGTGGGCCGGCCGGGGCCGTTTCCCACGGTGCTCTTCCTGATGGACGCACCGGGAAAACGCGACGAGCTGCTCGACATGGCACGTCGCATCGCCGCAGTCGGGTACTACGTGATGCTGCCGAACCTGTACTACCGCGAAACCCCGGGCTTCACCGTGCTACGGGATGATCCCGCCAGCGTCGAGTTCATGTTCGCGATGATGTCCAGGCTGACCAACGCCATGGTCGCCAGTGACGCCCAGGCAATGTTGGATCACGCCGAGGCTGAAAGCGCTGCCAGCACCGAACGGGTCGGCACGACCGGCTACTGCATGACCGGCCCCATGGCCATCTGGCTCGCAGCCGAGTTCCCCGAGACCATCGCAGCAGCCATCTCCGTTCACGGCGTGCGGCTGGCAGTCGACTCCGACGACTCGCCGCACCGCCGCGCCGCGGACATCAAGGGCGAAGTGCTGATCTTGGCCGCAGAGTTCGACGACTACGTCGACCGCGCCCACTACGACCGGCTTTGCGCCGCCTTCGACGAGGCCGGCACGAACGCGCAGACGCATTGGCTCGTCGGGACCCATCACGGATTCGTGTTCCCGCAGCGATTCGCGTACGACAAGCACGCTGCCGAACGCCACTGGGAACTCCTGCACGACTTGTTCGACCGTCAGCTCAGCTGACGTCGACGGCGCGCGTTGCACAATGATCCCGGTGCCTTGATCCATCTGACGGGAACCGACGGGCAACACGCAGTGCTCCACGACTTGGGTGGCAGCGGACCGCCTCTGCTGCTGACCCACGGCAACAGCCTCAATACCGGCATGTGGGCCACCGTGGTACCACATCTGCAGAATGGCTTTCACTGCTGGGGCCTCGATTTTCGCGGCCACGGTTCAGCGCGGACCCAACACGACGACATGTCTGTCGAGCGCAGCCATTTCGTCGACGAGGTACTGGCCGCGACGGACGCACTCGGCGGCGGTCCGCTGCTGGCTGCCGGTCACTCGTTGGGCGCGTCGAGCCTGGTGCTCGCCGAATTGGCGCAGCCCGGCACGTACCAGGGGCTGTGGCTCTACGAACCCCTGCTGGCTCCCGCTGGCTCTCCCCGGCCCGACATCGACCACCCGCTCGTACAGGCATCGCGACGGCGGCGCATCGACTTCTCGACTGTCGACGAGGCGTACGAGCGGTTCGTGTCCAAGCTTCCTTTCTCGGCCTGCGAGCCCGCGGCGGTGCGCGCGTATGTCGAATTGGGCACGTACTCGTTGGGTGACGGTGCCGTTCGACTCTCGTGCTCGGGAGACACAGAAGCACGCATCTACGTGACCGGTCGACCGATCGAATACACCAAGCTCAGCACCGTCAGATGCCCTGCGGTGGTGGCGCGCGGTGGCTCCCTCGCCGCCAAGAGGAACGACATACCGCCCAAACTCGCACAGCCCATCGCCGAGGCCCTCGGCAACGGTCGACTCAAGACATTCACGGAATTGGGACACTTCGGCCCGATGGAAAACGGCGAAGCAATTGCGCAGGACATCCGAGCCCACCTTGAACCGCTGATCGCCGCTTGACCGCGGCAACGACGCTCGCACCAGACCCATCTGTCGTGGCCGCACGGGCGGTCGACTCGGTTGCCGGGCACACTGCGCCCGCATCGACACGGCGAAATATGCTCCCGGCCGTGACTCTCGAACTCGAAGCATCCCGTGTCATCGCCCAGCTCAACGCTCTGGACCGACCGACGTTTCAAGACGTCGGGCCCGAGCGTGCTCGCAAGGGCTTCGAGGAGCTGCCGCCCGGCGGCGAGCTGGTCGACGTCGCCTCCACGGAGGACCGGACGATCCCCGGGCCTGACGGCAACGACATTGCGGTGCGCATCTACCGACCTGGCGACGGCGCCGACACAGCTGACGAGGACGGCACGCTCGGCTGCCTCGTGTACTTCCACGGGGGCGGCTGGGTAGTCGGCAGCATCGAGACCCATGACCTGACGTGCCGCTCCCTGACCATGCTGGCTGGGGTCGTGACCGTGTCGGTGGACTACCGCCTAGCTCCTGAGGATCCATTCCCGGCGGGTCCGAATGACTGCTGCGCCGCCACGCAGTGGGTGATCGACAACGCCGACGATCTGGGCGTCGACCCGCAGCGCGTCGCGATCGGGGGCGACAGCGCCGGGGGCAACCTGGCGGCAGCGGTGGCACTGATGTGCTGCGACGCCGCTGCGAACGGCGACGCCTTTGGCCAGCCTGCACTGCAGGTGCTCATCTACCCCGTCACCGATTTCGACCGCGACACCCATTCGATGATCGCCAACGCCGAGGGCTACCTGCTGACCCGTGAAACGATGGCGTGGTTCGACGACCTCTATTGTCCATCGACGGAACGCCAGAATCCCTATGCGGCCCCGCTCGCGGTCGGCGACCCGTCTGGAGCAGCGCCGGCATTCGTCATCGTGGCCGGCCACGACCCGCTGCGCGACGAAGGGGTCAAATATGCCCAGAGGCTCGCTGAGGCGCAGGTGCCCACCACGCTCATCGAGTACCCGGGTCAGTTTCACGGTTTCTTCGGCATGACCCGCTTCCTAGAACAAGCCACCGAAGCCCAAGAACTCACGGCCCTCGCCATGCGCCGGGCACTTAGGCCGATTGCCGCAGGGGAGTAGCGACATGTCATTGCGAGACAGCCATCCGCTCGGGACGCCCTCGTGGGTTGATCTGGCCACGACCGATGTCGAGGGCGCGCTCGACTTTTACCGAGCGGTGCTCGGCTGGGAATACGAGCGAGATCCCACTGGCGAGATCAACTACGTCATGGCGGTCGTCGACGGGCATCCCGCCGCCGGTGTGTTCGACATGCCTCCCGAGATGCGCAACGAAGGCGTGCCGCCCTGCTGGAACGTCTACATCACCGTGGCCGATGCTGACGAGTTCGCTCAGCAAGTCACGGCCGCTGGCGGGGCGGTCATGGGACCGGCCGTCGACGTGCCAGAGCCCGGGCCGGACGCCGCTGGACGCATGGTGATCGCCGCCGACCCGACCGGTGCGGTGTTCTGCACCTGGAAGCCGCTAGCTGCCATCGGGGCCGGGATAGTGAACGCGCCCGGAGCGTTCACCTGGGCAGAGACGTTCACCACCGACGTCGATGCAGCGGCAGCCTTCTATTGCGAGCTGTTCGGCTGGGAGGCGTCATCGTGGGACGAGCTTGGTCCCTCGGGCCGGATTTTCACACTGGGAGGCGAACCGATCGCCAGCATCTCAGGCGAACCGCCCCCGGGCGTGCCGCCTCACTGGAAAGTGAGCTTCGGCACAGCTGACGTCGACGCCGCCTGCAAGGCCGCCACTGCGAATGGCGGCATTGTGCTCATGCCCCCGAACGACTGGGGGCCGGGCCGCGTCGCCACCGTGGCCGATCCTGCAGGCGCGGTCTTCGATCTCGTCGCGCTCACCAACTGGCCCGCATAGCGCGGCTAGCGCAGAGCGCCTGCTTGTTCCAGCGCCGCGATCTCAGTTGCGCTGAGCCCGAGCACGTCGCTCAACATCTCGTGCGTGTGCTGACCCAGTGTTGGTGCCGGTGCTCGCACGCCGTTCGTGCCCTCGGTCAGAAGCCACGGGATACCTACGTGGCTCATCTGGCCGACAGCGGGATGATCCAGGCGTTCAATGAGGCGACGTGCCGCTAGGTGCGGGTTCTCTTCGAGCGATCGGACGCTGAGTGACGGGAACGCGGGTACGCCAGCGGCCTGCAAGAGCTCGGTGACGTCCCACTGGTCACGCTCGCGAGTCCAAGCGCCGATGAGCTTGTCCAGCTCGGACTCATTGGCCTTGCGATCGACAGCTGTCGTGAAACGTTCGTCGGCGGGGTCGATGCCCGTGCGGGCCGTCAAAGCCGCCCACTCGGTCTCGTCGACACAGCAGATGGCGACCCAGTCATCGTCGCCGGCGCAGCGGTACAGGTTGTGCGGCGACCACAACGGATCCAGGTTGCCCATCGGTTCGGGCTGGGAGCCCCGCAGCACCCATTCCATCCAGCCCTCAGCGGTGCACGCCGTGGTGGCCTCCCACATGGAGGTGTCGATGAACTGCCCCTCGCCGGTGCGGCGCCGCGCCACCAGCGCTGCCACGAGCGCGTACGCGGTGGCGATGCCTGCTGCGGGGTCGCCGAGCGACACACCGAGCTCGTCTGCGTCACCGCCGGGATAACCGGTCATGGATGCCAGGCCTGACAGCGGTCCGGTCGTCGGCCCGTAGCCCATGTACGACTTGTACGGCCCGTGGTGGCCGTACCCGCTGACGGCGCCCACGATCACATCCGGACGCTCCGCTGCAAGCGATTCGTAGCCGAGACCCCACTCGTCCATAACGCCGGTCGCGTAGTTCGACACCACGAGGTCACAGCTCAGCGCCAGACGCTTTGCCAACGCACGCCCCTGCGCCGTGCCCATGTCGATGGTGATGCTCTTCTTGCCCTGCCCGTACTGGTTGAAGTACCCGTTGGTGTCGAGCGTCGGATCGTGATGCACCGAATAGGTCGGGAGTCTGCGGCCCAAGTCCGGCCGAGCCGACGATTCGATCTTGATGACGGTCGCGCCCAGATGCGCCAGGTGCAGCGTGCAATATGGCCCCGCCCAAACCCAGCTGAAATCCGCGACCGTGACGCCCTCGAGCGGACGGCCGGTCACCAAGGTGCCAGCCGCCGGGGAGCCATCGGCTCGAACCGCTGCTGCGGTCGTCTCGTCACGCCCGTTCGCAGCGAACTCGATGCCGTCGTGCTCGCCGAGCGCTGGAGCCGGTCGGCGGATCGACCACCACAGATTGGTGAGCCGCGATGGCGGGCCGGGCACCGTGATCGTCCCGAGACCGGGCTGGACGTACGTCACGAGGAAATCGCGGGCCGCCAGGTGCGGATCGGCGGCCATCTGCGCAACCGTGTTCACGGGCGCGAACGCCAGGCGCTCTCGCTGGCCCCGGTGGAACAGCTCCATCACCGACTGGTCGGCGATCCACTCGCCGAGCCACATGCGCAGCAGGTCTTCGTTCTCGAAGCGGCCCTCGACGGTGTCGAAGATGTCCATATCGGCCCACTCCGGCCGACCCATCAGATCCTTCAGCCGCTCCCACTGGTCGGATTCGACGCACACGAGGAAGATGTGCCCGTCGGTGGCCGGGAATATCCCCCAGGGATTGAGGATGCGGGCACCCAGACGGCTGGGGATCTCGCCCGTGTAGGACCAGATGATGAATGCCGCTTCCAACATGCCGACGACGTAGGACATCTGGGCGAAGTCGATGTGCTCGCCCCCTCCGGTGCGCTGTGCCCGGTCGACGGCGGCAAGCGAGGCGCATGCCGCGGCGAAACCGGATTGGAACGCTGCCTGGTGGCCGTGCGGTTTCAGCGGGGGCAACTCAGGATCCTGCACGCAGCCGGGAGCGAGCCAGCCCCAGCCGCCGCCGTGGACGACCTGCAGTTCTTCGGCCCGCCAGTCGGCATACGGCCCGGTCTGCCCGAATGGCGTTATCGACGTCGTCACCAGCGACGGATGCTGTGCCCGCAGCGACTCTGGCATCAGGTCGAGCTCTGCTGCTGCGCGCGGGGCTAGGTCGTGGATGAACAGGTCTGCGTCCCCAAGCAATCTGTCGAGCGTCGAGCGGCCGTCGGGATGCGAGAGGTTGGCAACCACGCTGCGCTTGTTCGTGTTGATTGCTGCGAACAACCCACCGATGTCACCTTGGTCGCCCGCGTCGGGGCGGTACGGCCCACGGCGGCGAGCGGGGTCGCCGTCCGGCGGCTCGACCTTGATGACATCGGCTCCGAGATCGGCGAGCAGCTTCGCAGTCCAGGGTGCCGCGACCATCTGCCCCAACTCGACGACTCGGATGCCGTCGAGGCAGCGCGCGGTCATCGAACGATCAGGCGCTCGCTCGGCAATCGCACGGGCGCGCCCGGTCCGCGCGCTCCCCTCGGGCTGCGCGGGGGGTTCGTCGTGATGGAGGTGTTGTGGCTCAAGGCGACTCGTGCTTGAACGACAGCCGGACCTTGGTACGGAACGCTGCGATTGCGCCGCCCTCAATCACCACGTCTTGCTCGACGACCTCTGCGACCCGGAGATCTCGCAGGGTTTTGGAGGCCTCGGTAATCGCGTTCTGCGTGGCTTTCTCCCACGACTCGTCGCTCGTCCCGATCAGCTCGATCACGTTGTAGACGCTGCTCATTGGTTTCTCCTTGATGTCCGACATCGCGACCCAACCTGTTGCCAGGCCGTCGGACCTGACGCCCGAGGTCGCGACTGCCACTTCAGCACACCCGCATGTGCGCGTTGTGCCGCACGAACGCGGTGTGCCCTACAGTCTGCCCCACCGAAGCGCATCGCTTCCCGCTCGCAGGAACGAGACGCACACCGAACAGGTCCGCATCTTGAACGAATCACCTCAGCGCAATCACAACGCTGTCGAGAAAGTCATCACGCTGGTCGCGGCAAGCCGGATCTCTTGGGAAGACGCGGCGCGTCGGGGAGTCGCCGAGGCCACCAAGACGATCCGCGATCTGTCGGTGGCACATGTGAAAGAACGCGACGTGATGATCGTGGAGGGCGAGATCGCCCTCTACCGGATCAAGCTCAGCATGGCGTTCCAAGTCGACCGCATGCGGCCGGGTCTGACGCCGGGCGCTCCCGATGTGGAAGTGACGCGGTGGCTCATCGTGGCCAACCAAACGTTGGGCACCGGCGAAGTCGTGGCTGAGATCGACCGTCTGAACTCGCACGGTACCTGCGAGTTCCACCTGCTCGTGCCGATGACGCATTCGAAGAGCTACGCCCGGGCACGACGGCTGTCGATGCTCGCGGCCGATCCGGTCACCGGCATCCCCTCCGAGCATGTGCCGGCAGCCGATTTCCTGGGACCGGACACGCTCGGCATGGAGCAGGCACAGAAGCGGCTCGACGCGCAGCTGGCGAAGATCGCGGCAGCGTCGTACGCAGCATCCGGCGAGCTCGGCGACCCTGACCCGCTGCGGGCGATCCAAGCAGTGCTGTCGCGCTCCAGCTTCGACGGCATCATCCTGTCGACGCTGCCCGCTGGGGCCTCGCGCTTGGTGGGAGCCGACCTGCCGTCGCGTGTGCGCCGCATCACGAACCTGCCGGTCACCTACCTGCCCGGCAAGGAGCCCGGCGAGCTATAGCCCGTCCAGTCGATGCAGCACCAAGTTCTTGATGGGACGTAGCGCCTCAGCGTGGCACGACCCAGCCGATCGCGGCGATGATGGCAAGCGCCGAAACGCGGACGAACCGGCACAGGGAGGCCAGGATGACCACGACCGGGGCAGAGACGGGATCACGTACGCACGCCGAACGGCGGGCGGCGGCACTCGAGGTGTTCGAGCGATTCACGAACGGCGAGTTCGACGCCGAGCGTGCACGGCGTGCGATGACCCGGCGCCATGGCGCACTGGGAACATTTGCGTTCGATGTCGTCATGGGCGACGTGTGGTCGCGGCCGCAGCTGTCGCGACGGGATCGCAGCCTCATCGTCATCACTGTGCTCGCCACCATCGGCTCCAACGAAGAGTTGTCGCTGCATACCGACGTCGGGCTGAACCACGGCCTTGAGCGCACCGAGATCGAGGAGATCCTGATCCAGGTGGCCGCCTATGCCGGTTTCCCGATGGCCATGGCGGCATCGCGGGTCGTAGACGACCGGTTTCGCACCCTCGACGGCGTCGAACGGCTGCCGGAGCGGTCCCCCGGACCTGAGCTCGACGACGACGAACGGGAGCGACGGGCGGTCGAGGTGCGCCAGACGCTCACGGCTGGGCGTGCTTCCAGCGATCCAGCCGAGGACATGGCGCGTCTCGTCGAACATCTCGGCGAGGTGGGACGCATCGCCTACCACTGGGCCTTTGGGGACCTCTGGGCACGGGATGAACTGTCGCGGCGCGATCGCAGCATTGTCGTCATCTCAATCCTGACGGTGCTACGCGGCACCGATGAGCTGGCATTCCACGTTCCAGCCGGCCTCAACCACGGCCTGTCGCGCACCGAGATCGAGGAGATCATGGTGCAGATGACCATCTACGGCGGCATCCCGCGTGCGGTCGAGGGCTATCAGGCCATGAAGAAGGCGTTCGCGAAGATCGATGCTCGCAGCTGACGCTGCGACGAGATCGACGCCCGCCGCCTGCACAGCGCCCTCGACAGCATCAGCCCGACCGACTACGAATTAGCCAACACCAACTGGCCAGCCCTCTACGATTTGGGGGGAAGCCGATACCGGTGCATCTGGGCTAAGGAGCAATGATGAAGTTCAGTTTCGTAACACTGCCCGACTACCCGCTACAGGAGTCTATAGAACACATCAAGTTGGCTGACGAACTCGGCTTCTACGGGTGCTACGCAGCAGACGAGACCTGGCACAAGGACCTCTATGTGCTGTTCGCAGCCGCGGCGTCTTCGACCGAGCAAATCCGTCTGGGTCCGAGCTTGGCCCCGATCGCCTTGCGCGAGCCGACCCAAGTTGCCCAGGCGGTCGCGACGCTCGACGAGTTGACCGGTGGTCGTGCCGAATGCGTCATCTCCATTGGGAACTTCAGCCTGCTCGCCCAGTACGGGTTGGACTGGACTGGCATCAAGACGCTGTCTCGGGTCAAGGAGGCGCACGAAGTAATGCGCACCTTCCTCGACACCGGAGCGCTGACCTTCGAGGGTGAGTTCTACAACTACGACGGGCTGTTCACATTCGCCCGTCCAGTGCAGGAGAAACTTCCGCTGCTGATCGGTGCCTTGCGCGGTCCAAGGTCCTTCGAGGCGGCGGGTGAGCTCTCCGACGGCACCCACGCTTTCGCCCAATACTCCAAAGAGGCGTGCGACTACATGGTGGAGCACCTGAGAATTGGCGCGGAGCGGGCTGGGCGCAACTGGCGGAACCTGGACATTGCGGTCTGGAACGTGTTCGCCATCGGGCCTGACTCGGAGAAGGCCAAGGCCGCCGCCCAAACCATCGGAGCGTTCTACATCCCGGCCATGGCGGTCGAACAGATGGAGCGGCACGGCGTCTCGCAGGCCGACGTTCAGCCCATTCTCGACGCCTTCGGAGACGGAGACGTCCAGGGAGCGATCGACGCCATGACGCCCGACATCGCCGAGAAGCTCTCGGTGGCGGGCACCCCCGAGGAAGTGGTCGACAAGATCAAGTCGGAGATCGAGCCGAGCGGGGTCAACCACTTCGTCGCCTGCATCACGGACTCGTTCCTGCTGAACGCCTTCACCGAACGAGACATCGAGGTCCCCGATGTCACGGGCCAACTGCAGCTCATCCACGACCAGGTGATGCCGGCCTTCAACTGAGTGAGATCGAATCTCTTGGTCGATTGCGTCGGAGCGGCTGTCCCGACCGGCGAAGTCACGCTCCGAACGTGCCAAAGCGGGCTTGAGCGTCCTCGCTGGTGATCGACTTGGCCGATGCGTCGCCGTCGAATTCCGACAGATCGCCGAGTCTCGTGACCTGGGCGTAGCCGCGCAGTTGGTGCTTGGCCATCTGCACGGACAGCGCAGGCAGGTCAAGCAGGCGGGCCACCCAGCGTTCGACGGCCGCATCGAGCGCTTGTTCGTTGTCACACACTTCATGAGCCAAGCCCCACTCGGCGGCCTTATGCCCGTCGATGCGTTCGCTGGTCATGACGAATTGGCGGGCCCGGGACATCCCGAGCTCGGCGATCAGCCGGGGCGTGGCACCCCACGGCAACGGCACCCCTAGCTCCACCTCCGGCACGTACCAAAGTGCGCTGGCCTCGCTGATACGAAAGTCACAGCTCGTGGCGAAGCAGCAGCCACCGCCGATGGCATGACCGTGTACCCGAGCGATCGTGACTACCTCGCAGTCCTCTATCGCCCGTGCCGCCCGCCTGCCCAACTGGTTGATGTAGCGGGCCTCGCGATCGTTCGCAGCAACCGGTGGCTGCTCCTTGCGGTCAGCACCGGCGCAGAACGACTTCCCGCGACCAGCGAACACCACCACCCGGAACTGCGTCTGCCCGTTCAGAGCACCGAATAGGTCCCCGACCTCGCGGATCATCAACTGGTTGTGCGCATTGCGAAACTCCGGCCGATTCAGCCAAACCCGCAGCGTCTCGCCGTCAGGCGCCAACTCGACGGTCTCCAATGACGGCAACTCAAAGGGCAGCAAACTCATGCCGCCCATCCTTGCCCAGGGGGACGATCGCCGCAGGACTTGGCTCAGGCTCGGTTCGCCCCTATTTCGATGGCACGATCTCGAACCGCTCTGACCTGGCGGGCAGCATCCTCGACGACGTCTTCGAGAAAGGCTGCTGCCTTGAGCAAGATCGGCACCCATAGCCACTCTCCTGGCCGCCACTCCTCAGACAGGCCAAGCTGCTGGTTAAGCGAAGCGAGATCCACCGGTGCCGGATTCCCCAGACGTAGCCAAATCGGCGTCTCGCCGCTGCGCGCCCATTTGCTGTAGCTGATGCGGATCGACAGCTCAAAGGTCTGCCTCTCGCCAAAATCGCCGAGAAACTTGATGAATCTGCCATAACCATCGGCCACGGCAGCCGCAGCCAAGCCTTTGGTGGAGAGCCATTTCTGATCGACACCTTGACGGACCACGTTGTCGACTATGCGGTTGAAGTCCAGAATCCTGCGGGGGATCGATGCATCAAGGTCTTCAGCGTGCAGCGGCTTGAATCTCCGGTCGCCCTGACTGGTCACCAAACCCACAAGCTGTTCGATTTCCGAAACCAGCGCGAGTTCGGATGCTGCCCCCTTCAGCTGCTCAAGGACACATATCCAGCTGGTGAGCGCCAGATACTTGCCTGTCTCCCCAACGCGGCTCATCAGCAGTCGTTCGTCGTCGCGGAATGGCACCAGAGATGGGTGATTGCTGGCGTCCATCTGCGCACAGATCTCATTCCAAAGTGCAGCCCGCCGGACTTCAGGAGCTACGAAGAGCAGAAGGCTTGGCTTGTCACAATCGAGATGCCGCACGTAGCCGCTCGCTTGTCCATCGAGGAGAGCTGCCCAGAACTTGGACTCGATGATGAGCCGTTCCGAACCGTCGCTGTCATAACCAACGAGATCGAGTCGTGACTTGTCTTCACGAACTACCTGGGTCCTGACGCTGTCCACGGGATCAAGAAGGAACTCGTTGCCGGTGACCAAGTCGACGAGGGCACTAAGGCACGGCTTGGACTTGTTGAGGATGTAGGCGAGGGCGTCAGTAGCGGCGTCCTCGACTTGGGGCGTCAGTTTCGGCACGAGATGGGCGAGGAGCGTGTCGCCAGTGGGCATCGCTTGATCGTCGGGCATCAGGAGGTCTCCGTTCAGTTGGTCCAGTCGCGCGCGGGTGATGTTGGGTAGTCGTCGTGGCGGCCGGTGTCTCCGGGCTGGATCACGAAGTCTCGCCTGTCGCGGTACAGCAGTGCCCGGTTGATGACGTAGTTGTCCTCGCCGGCGAGCGGATTGATCTCGCGGTAGTCGGTCATCAGCCAGTACTTGAAGTCGCCGACGAACAGGTACGTGTTAGTCATGCGAAAGAAGCGGCCCGTGACGCCCTCGCCGGCGTGGAACCGGGCGCAGATCGCCGCGAGCAGCTCCCGCTGATCGTCCTTCTCGCTCAGCACGTACTCGTGCGGCCACGTGTCCCGGTAGGTCACGGCCTCGCGCCACGGCGCATTCTCGATGAGTTCAGTCAATTGTGTGTTCACAGCCGCCAGCATCGCGGAGGGGTGCGACAAGTTCGCCAGCCGGCTCTGTGCCTACCGGTTCCGTGGGATGCGATCTAGGCGAGTCGGTAGACGTCGCGGCGGTGTTGGACCCGGTGGATGACGACGATCTCGGCATCTTCATCCACTTCGTAGACGATGCGGTAGTCCCCACGACGAGCGGATCGGTAACCGCTCAGAATCCCGCCAAGAGGCTTTCCAGCCCGGAACGGATTCTCGCTGATGGGTCCGCTCATGGTTGCCAATGCGGCAGCGCGCACACCTTCGGGCAGGCGGTCGATGTGCCGTCTGCTGGCAGCGGTGAGCGCAACGGCATACACCGATTCGAATCGGGTCGACCTAGATGATTTCTTGCAGCGGGATCAGCTTGCCCTCGGCAGCTTCTTGCTGAGACAACCGCAATGACGCCATGAGTTCCTCGTCCCCGAGTATGTCCAGCGTCTCTTCGAGCGATTCCAGTTCGTCGGGGCTCATGAGCACGAACGACGGCCGACCATGTCGGGTCACCACAATGCGTTCGTGCTGATTTTCGATGCGGTCTGCCAACTCCGACAACCGGGCCTTTGCCTCGGAGAACGGCAGAACTTCAGTCATGGTCGACGATTTTAGACCAGAATTCTGACCAATAGTGTCGTATCCGTTCATGAGCCGCCCAACATCCATAACAACATATTATAGTAATTTTTAATTAGTTTTGATCAACAGCTTTTTTGGAGGACGAAGCGGAATCGCGGCGTGCGGGCCAGAATGTCGGCCATGAGCGAATCGAACGGCACCACCACCCTCGACCTGTCCGGTGTGAAGCACCACGACGTGGATGCGCTGGGCACCCGGATCCATGTGGCCGAGCTGGGCGAGGGGCCGATGGTGCTGTTCGTGCACGGCTTTCCCGAATCGTGGTACTCGTGGCGCCACCAGCTCCCCGCCGTTGCCGCAGCCGGGTACCGGGCCGTAGCCATCGACGTCCGGGGCTACGGCCGCTCCTCCGCGCCCACAGCCGTGGAGGACTACCGCATGGTTCGCCATGTCGCCGACAACGTCGGTGTCGTGCGAGGACTCGGCGAGGACTCGGCGGTCATCGTGGGACACGACTGGGGAGCGCCGATCGCCTGGAGCTCGGCGCTGCTGCGGCCCGACATCTTCACCGCCCTCGGGCTGGTGAGCGTGCCCTACAACGCCCGCAGCGACTTCAAGCCGAGCGCAGCGTTCCGGATGATGGGCGGCGACGAGGAGTTCTACATCGAGTACTTCCAGAAGCCGGGACGTGCAGAAGCAGAAATGGAAGTCGACCTGCCCCACTGGTTGCTGGGCATGTACTACGCCGCCTCGGGCGACGGTGTCCGGGCACGCGTGGCCTCAGCGGACTCGTCGGGCGGACGCTTCACAGTGGCGCCGGGCGGCAAGCTGTCGGACCGCTTCATCTGGCCCGAACCCGGCACCTGGCCGCACTGGATGTCCGAAGCGGACTTCGCCTACTACGCCTCGGAGTTCATCCGCACCGGCATGTCGGGCGGGCTCAACCGCTACCGCAACGTCGACCGCGACTGGGAGGACATGGCTGCATTCGACAGCGCGCCCATCACCCAGCCGAGCCTGTTCGTCGGAGGCGAAGTGGACGGACCGACGGTCTGGGGCGCCGGATCGATCGCAAAGTTCCCCGAAACCATGCCCAACCTGCACAAGTCAGTAATCCTCGACGGCATCGGCCACTGGGTCCAGCAGGAAGCCGCCGACGAACTCAACGCCGAGTTGCTCGACTTCCTCGCCGCGCTCTAGCTCGCTCTCGCTCGGTGCCGATCCGGAATCAGCCGCGGGAGGAAAGAGCGCGGCGGGAAGCAAACAGCGGCGTTATGAAACCGAACGCCGCGACAATGGCTCCGAAGATGAAGGTGGCTTGGGTGCGCCCCAGCGTCGGGTCTTCGCCTGAGAACGCAAGCATCGACTGGATGCCGAAGATGATGCCGATCCACATGACGGTCTGGTTCATGCCGTTGGCGATGCCGAGATCCTTGTCATCAACGGAGTTGGCAACGAGCATCTGATAGGCCGGCGAGCCGAAGCCAGCTGACACACCCGACAGCACAAGCCCGACCATGACCAGCGTGAGCCCCCAATCCCCGGGACTGCTGCCGGCGGCGAAAGCCAGCATCGAGCCGATCATGGCGGTCGACGCAAAGATCATCGGAACCCGTGCGCCGATCTTGGTCACCAGCGTTCCGCCGAACGGCGATGCGAGCGCAAATGCGCCAGGCCGCGGCACCATCAGCAAGGCAGCAACCCCGACGGAGTACAGATATCGCTCCTGCAGCACGATGGGCACGATCACGAACGCGCCCATGTAGGCGAACTGGTTGCAGGCCGCAGAGATCAGCGGCATGGAGAAGTTGGGTCGGCGGAACAAGCGGACGTCAAGCAGCGGAAACGTGGAGCGCAGCTCCCACAGCACGAACACCACGAACGCCGCGATCGCCCCGCCCAGCATCAGCATGAGCGTCTGATCCGACAGCACCGGTGCGCCTGTGCGCGTCAGCGTCGGCACCCGCGTGATAGCCAGCAGAACGAGCAGCGTCCCGGTCGCCAGCAGCAGCGCTCCGAGCACGTCGATCGACACTCGCTGACCCTTCGGGATCGGTTTCACGACGAATGCGGCAAGCAAGGTGCCGCCCAGCCCGATCAGGCCGAACATCATGAAGATCGCTCGCCAGCCGACGACATCCAGCAGCGGTCCGCCGGCGACCACACCTATGGAGGGTGCGCCGGTCATGGCGAACTGGAACCAGCCCACCGCTTGAGCACGGCGCTCGGGACCGAATGCATGCATCAGCAGCGCCATCGCTGCGGGCATGAGCAGGCCGCCGCACAGGCCGAACACCACCCGCACGGCAACAAACGAGCCGAGGTTCCAGACCCAATAGTTGGCGATCATCATGGCGGTCATGCCTGCCATTCCGATCATGAACATGCGGCGATGCCCATAGATGTCGGCAAGCTTCCCGCCCGCCGGAGTCGACACCGCCATCGCCAGCATGAGGCCCGTCATCACCCAGCCGGCGTTGGACGCAGTGGTGCCAAACTCGTCAGCGATCGGCACCAAGGCAGCATTGACGAGCGTCATCAACGAGCCGAAGCCCAGCACCGCAACGCCGATCACGATCAGCAGTCGCCACCGGTAGCTGTCCGATTCGGGTGCCTCGACGACCGGTGGCCGATCGCCTGAGCGCGACGGCGACGGAGCGACAGACGGCGGCAGCGGGCGGCCCGCGACGTCGAGCACTTGCGGGACGACCGTGAAGACTGACGGGCGAGCCGCCGGAATCTGCGTTGGCGCGCGCCAGATCGAACCGGCGGGCTTCATCAGGGCATCAGCCGCAAGTGCGTGCGTCGTCGCCCGAACGGGCCGCTCAACGAGTGAGATGCCCGTCGTCGAGCATCGCCTCCACCTGGTACCGGGCGATCTTGCCCATGTCCGGATGCGTCAGCACCCAGAAGCGGTCGGTGCGGACAGCGTCGAGCACCATCGGGCCGACCTCGGACGGGTCCATGCCTTCCGCCAGGAAACCCCGGAGCATGTCCCAGAATTTGTCGCCCTGCTCGGTGCGGACGTGATGGGAGGCATCCTCAGGGTCGCGATTGCGCTGGCTGTAGACGATGTTGGTGTTGATCGGCCCGGGGCACAGCACCGACGCACGGACCGGCGAGTTGCGCAGCCGCAGATCGCGCTCAAGGGTGGCCATGAGAGCAACGACACCGTGCTTGGCCACGTTGTACGCACCCAGTGAGGCGCCTGCATACAGGCCGGCAACCGATGCGGTCGAGTTGATGTGACCCTCGCCCGCTGCCTCGATGATCGGCAGGAAGACATGGGTGCCGCAGATCGGTCCCCACAGGTCGATGTCGAGGGTCCAGCGCCAGTCCTCGAGCGACATGTCCCCCACCGGGCCGGGAATGCCGACTCCTGCGTTGTTGCACAGGACATGGACTGCGCCGAATTGCTCTACCGCCGCCTCCGCGAGCGCTTCGATGTCGGCCAGCTTGGACACATCGGTGCGTACCGCAATGGCTTCTGCACCAGTCGCGCTGATATCAGCAGCGGCATCGGACAGCGGTGTTTCTTCGATGTCGGCCAGCACCACCTTCATGCCCGCCGCCGCGAACGTGACTGCCATGGCGCGACCCATGCCGCTTGCCGCGCCGGTCACGACGGCAACTTTGCCCTCGACGTCCATTGTCCCTCGCTCGCTCCTCGAGTTGTGTGCGTTGCTGTGAGTGTGTACCGATACGGGGCCCGCTAGTCGAAATCGATGACGGTGCGAGTGCCGACGCGCTGGCGCATCTGCTCGTAGCCGGTGTTGATGTCTTCGAGCGGCATGTGCGCCGAGATCATCTCGTCGAGCATCAGCCGTCCATCGAGGTACATGTCGACGTAACGGGGCATGTCCACCCGGAAGGCGTTCGAGCCCATCATCGAGCCCTGCAGCCGCTTCTCGAGCATGAACACCTCGTAGCCGGCAATCTCGATCTTCTCGCCGAGCGGCATCATCCCGACGATGACGGTCGTGCCGCCCTGTCGCGATGACGACCACGCTTGTTCGCAGGTCCGCTTCAGCCCGATGCACTCGAAGGCGTAGTCCACCCCGCCGCCGGTCAGCTCCCTGATGGCTTCCACGGCATCGACCTCGGCGCCGTTGACCGTGTCGGTGGCGCCTACCTGGCGAGCCGTCTCGAGCTTGGCGTTCTCGACATCGACCGAGATCACCCGACCAGCCCCGGCGATGCGTGCACCCTGGACTGCAGAGAGGCCGATGCCGCCTGCGCCGTATACCGCAACCGTGGAACCGGGCTCGATGCGGGCCGTCTTGAACACCGCACCCAGACCGGTGGTGACGCCACAGCCGATGAGAGAAGCACGGTCGAGCGGCATGTCGTCGCGGATCTTCACCACGGCGTTCTGGTGAACGAGCATCTCCTCGGCAAACCCACCGAGTCGGGCGAACTGCGAGACCGCGGTGCCGTCAGGCTTGGACAGCCGCGGCGCAGCGCCATCGGCGCGGGCCACTGCAGCGTGGTTCTGGCAAATGTTGGGGCGCCCGGTCAGGCAGCGCTCGCAGTGACCACAGAAAACAGAGAGGCAGGTGATGACGTGATCACCTGGCTTCACGTACGAGACGTTGTCGCCGACGGCGGCAACGAGGCCAGCGCTCTCGTGGCCCATCACGGCAGGCAGCTCATAGGGCCAGTGGGCGTCCATGAAGTGCAGGTCGCTGTGACACAGCCCAGCATGGCGAACCTCGATCACGACCTCGTTCGGACCGGGTGCATCCATCGAGATGTCTTCGATCTCAAGTTCGCCCGGAATCTCGTTGAGCACTGCTGCTTTCATCGTCGGCTTCCCCTCCCGTCACGCACGGCTACGGCGCAACTTGGCCACGCCGCAGCGTAGTCACCTGCGGGCTAGCGCATGAAAGCTTGGCGTCCAGCGCGGCACCCGGTTGTGCCCCGGGGCTCAGGGCGTGGGGCCGGTACGGCGAATGACCTCGGGACGGATCATCAGCCACAGCGTCATGCCCGCCAGACCCCCGCAGGCCATCAAGATGACCGCTGTGCGAGCACCGAGCTGCTGGGCCACTTCGCCGAGCACGTAGGTGCCCACCGGCAGAGCGCCGATGGCCATGCTCAGCAGGCCCATCGCACGGCCCCGCATCTCCTCAGAGACGGTGGTGAGCACCAAGGTCGACTGTGTGGCGGCAAAGAGTCCACTGCCGCAGCTCGCCACATACAACGTGATTGCCGCGATCAGGAAGTTCGGCGACAGCGCCCACACGATCAGCATCGCCATGGCCACGAAAACGCCGAACGTGTAGGCGAGCCCCCAGCGGCCACTGCCCCACTTGGCGGTGACCAGCGATCCAGTGATCATGCCGAAGCCGGTCATCGAGCCGATGATCCCGATCTGTGACGCCGTGGCATCGACCTCGTCGCCGATGAGCTGCACCGCGGGGAAGTAGGCAAACATGAAGAAGTTCGCCATCACGGTGACGCCCAGGATGCTGAGCAGGCCCCGGTTGGTGCGGGCCAGTCGCAAGCCCGCACGAAGCTCAGCAAGCGTCGAGTTTCGCGCAGGCTCCGGACGATGAGATGCCCCGCCGAGGGGCACGACTTCAAAGATCCGGTCCGCCAGAGCATCGGACCATCGATCTGTTGCTGCGGGCTCTGGTCGGGCTGGGGGCACCCGCGGCACCCACATGAGCAGGAACAGGCCCACACCGAGCATGGCAGCCACTCCGAGGAAGGCCGCCCCTACACCGGCACGGTCGGCGACGGCACCGCCGAGCAGCTGCCCAGCGGCCACGCCGGATGCGAGCGCCATCGTCTCCCACGCCATTGCCTTGTGCAGCCGGTGCGGACCGACGATGTCGAGCACCAGGGCGCGCCGGCTTGTCATGTCGACGACCCAGCCGATGCCCGCGAAGAGCAGGAACGGGAACAGCAGCAAGATGCCCAGCTGGTCGGACCGTTCGGCGAACCCGATGACGGCGACGAAGGGCACCAGCAACGCGGTCTGGAGCCGCACGGTGCGGCGGCGGTCGAACCGGTCCGAGATCACCCCGCCGATGGCACCTCCAAGCAGCAGCGGCGCCCACATGACCGCACCGGTGAGCTGCACCATGCGGGGCGAGTCGGTGATCTGATTGACGTGGTAGCTCGCCAGAAAGGCGATCGCCCAGCGTCCCCAGTGCCAGCACAACCCGCTGAACCACAGCGGGGCGAACCCGCGTGCGGAGAACGCCCCGCCGCCGCTGAACTCGGACTCGAGGCGCGGCGCCTCAGTGACGGCCGCACCCCTGCGCATCAGCGCGGCATCCTACGAGCGAGCGCGGCGAGGTGCCCGTTCCTGCCGGCGGATCAAACCGGCACGACCGACACCGGCACGCCATTGACAGCAGCGTTGCCAGACGGGACGTCCACAAAATCCGGGGGGACGAGCACGTTGTAGTTGACGCCTGCGTACCTGCTGGCCACCGACTGGCGGGTTCCCGGCTTGTCGTGGCCCCAGCCGTGAGGCAGCGACACCACGCCGGGGTACATCTCGTCGCTGACCTCCACGCGCACCTCGACGGCACCGCTGGACGACGAGACTCGGGCAACCTCGCCGTCCACCACGCCGGCGTCCGCGGCATCTGCGGGATGGATGAGCAGCGTGCAGCGATCCTTGCCCCGCACCAGGACCTCCACGTTGTGCATCCAGGAATTGTTGGAGCGAACGTGGCGTCGGCTCGTGAGCACCAGCGAACCGGCTGGTCGGTCGAGGCGCCCGGCAAGGCGCTCGATGTCGGCGGTGATGCGTTCGGGGGCCAGATCGACCTTTCCGTCGGGATGAATCACGATGTTGTCGACTTGGGGGACCATCGGGCCCATGTCCAGCCTGTCGGGCAGATCCCGCAGTTTGTCGAGGCTCAGCCCGTCGGGATTCTCGCCGTAACGGTCTCCCCATGGACCGGTGCGCACGGCCAAGTCGTTGATCCTCTCGGGACCAGGGTCAGGCGATGCGGCCAGCGCCACCGCCGGATCCGCGCCCGTCAACTCAACGAGCGCGGAGAAGTACAGGTCGTCGAACTCGGCGGCGTTGACGTCACCCATCCCAGCGCACATCGCTCCGAGCCGGGTCAGGATCTCCCACTCATCGGGTCGACCATCAGCAGATGGGAACAACGGGGGCGCATACTTTGCCGCTGAGCGTGTGGCCCAGCCCCACAGCATTTCGGAGTAGAAGGGCTGCTCCAGCGCCGCGAGCCCCGGCAGGACGACATCGGCATGGCGGGACGTCTCGTTGAGTGCATTGTCCACCGAGATCATCGCCTCGAGCTGAGGCAGTGCGGTGTCGAGCCGAGTGGACTCGGGGGCTGAGAGCACCGGGTTGCCGCCCACCACGACCAGCGCCTTGATCTGGCCCTCGCCGGGCGTGTCGATCTCCTCTGCGAGACATCCCATCGGGAACTGCCCGAGCACTTCTGGGGCGTTGCGGACCCTGCTTGACCAGCGCCCGAAACCCGACTCGAAGCCCCAGTCCTGCTGGAGCATCGACCACGCCACGGGTTTCGACCACATCAGCCCGCCGACTGCGTCCAGGTTGGCTGTGAGCGCGCAGATCACATCGGGCAGCCACGACGCCAGCGTGCCGAAGTCCTGATTGCAGGTGCCGATGCGGGCGTACCAGACCGCTCGTTCAGCGGCAGCGAACTCGCGAACCAAGGTGCGGATCGTCGAGGCGTCGGTGCCGCACGCCTCCGCGACCCTCTCTGGCGGGAACTCAGCGGCTATGGCACGGACCTTGTCCACTCCCTTGAGGCGATCAGCCAGATGTCCCAGCCGCACGAGACCCTCATCGAAGAGCACGTTCACCACCGAGAGCTGCAGCAGTGCATCGGTCCCAGGTCGCACCGGCAACCACTGGTCGGCATGGGCGCAGGTCTCGCTGCGGCGAGGATCGATCACCACCACCTTGCCCCGCTCGCGCACCTCGTCCAAGGCAGCGGGAGCCCCTGGGCGAGCCATGAAACTGCCTTGGCTGGCAGCGGGGTTCGCGCCTTGCACCACCATGAAGTCGGTGCGATCGATGTCGGGTACAGGGATGCGCCAGGCGTGCCCGTACATCAGCTGGCAGCTCACGTTCTTGGGCCACGTGTCGACCGTGGCAGAGGAGTAGACGGTGGGCAGACCGGCCAGTTGCAAGAACATGCCTGCGTACCGGCTGATCGAGTAGTTGAAGCCCGCGGCGTTGCCGATGTAGCCCTTTGACCAGACGTCGTTGTGATTCGTCCTGATCAGCTTCACGTCGCCGTCGGCGTGGTGCACCTCGAGTCCGCACATCGCTTCGCACAACGAGCAACTCCGGATGTGAATCTGGCGATCGGTCATGCGAGCCTTTCCCGAACGGAGGCGAGGTGTCTGAGATTATGACCCGGTCTGGGTCGCAGCCCGCTTTGAGGGTGCAGCGGTCCTCGAACGAGCGAGACGGATGGCTGCAGCGGCCGTGCGGAAACCGCTAGCTGGCCCGCCGCACTCTGCGCTCGACGACCTACTTGACGCCGCGGCAGCAGCCTGGACTGCTCGTCAATTCGTCGCCGGACACGCAGCCCACCTCGGTACTGCCGCTGGTCACGTCCGTATCGACGACGCCGGCTATCCGATGACCATCGTCGTGTGAGCAACGGAGGAGCTTGGCGCGACTAGGTGTGACAACCGGGGACGTTGCCGGGCCAGAGGCGGAGAGTGCCCGCCGGACCATCCCACTCAATCTGGAACTGCCGTAGGACATCGAGTCCGATCACCATGTCCTCGCGCAAGTTTGGGGCCCGGGCCACGACGAGGCGCAGCGGTGGCATCCGGATGCCACCGGAACCAACGAACTGGAACTCAGCGGCGTAGCAAGGTGCCATGCTTGAACTGAGTGCTGTGTGTAGCTCCACGGAGTGAAGAGTGTCGAGCGAAAGCGCATCTGCCGTCGCTTCGCTGATGAGAGACATAGAGGTGCCGGTGTCGATGAGGCCATTTCCGCGTACCCGCGGTGGCAAGGGCCGGCTATCCATCAGATGTGCTTGACGGCCTGCAGGTGTCACCGTGAGCTCGTATCCGATACGCGCCCCACTCGCGGTTACCTCCGCTTCAATCGGCGTCGGAGACGCGATCAAGTCGATGTCAGAAGCCGGCTGGCCGGATGACGAGCGGTTCGTCGACCTTCACGATTTGCTTGACGCAGAAGCGACGATGCTCGGAATCGAGGTAGCCCGCATCAATCGCGTCCCACTGTCCGTCAAAGACCTGGAGTTCGGGCACCAAGCGAGAACCGCGATCGAGCAAGAGCGCCCACCGGTCCTCGTGTTCCGCCACAAGCTTGGCACGGAGCCAGTTGAACCGTCCTTCGAGCCGCACCACAACCGAATCAAGCAAGGGATCTGGCGACATGCCTCCGAGGTGCAGTTGCAACGAAGGACCCTCGGGCACGGGACTCATGTGTGCATCTTCGCATAGGAGTCTGGGCGGTCAATCGCAATTATCGCGTTCGCTGAGGTCGCTGCTCAAACTGACGGACCGCACTCCTCGAGCGTGCCGGAGGCCCAGGGGCGGCGAAGCTGTGCCGTTCCTGTTTGGAGGCGCGGAGGCAGCTCGCCCTGCAATCATTGTGAACTGTGATCGGCGAGCCGAGCTGGACGATTGGTATCGAGGAGGAGTACCTCCTGGTCGACCAACGCACCGCTGCGCTGGTGCAGACACAGCCTTCCGGCTTGATCGAGCGGGTCGCAGGGCTTCGCCATGGTCTGGTGAGTCCCGAACTCTTCAGCTCCCAACTCGAGATCGGCACCGGCGTGTGCGAGGACATGAGACACCTGCGCGCCGATGTCGGCCTGTTGCGCCTCGCGGTGACCGAAGCCGCACATGAGCACGGGCTGGCGCCGATCGCCGCTTCCACGCATCCGTTCGCTCATGCGGATCAACTGCGCATCACCGACAAGGAGCGCTACCAGGCGCTCGCGGCCGACCTGCAGGGCGTGTCACGCCGGCTCATTATTTCGGGACTGCACGTCCATGTCGGCATCGAAGACCCCGACCTGCGCATCGACCTGATGGGTCAGGTGGCCCACTTCTTGCCCTACCTGCTGGCGCTGTCGACGTCGTCGCCGTTCTGGCAAGGATCCGACACGGGCCTGCGGAGCTACCGAACCGCGGTCTGCCGAACACTGCCCCGAACTGGCCTGCCGCCGAGATTTGACTCGTGGGCCGAATTCAGGCAGCACGTCGACGTACTCGTGCGAGCCGGTGTCATCGAGGACTCCTCCAAGGTGTGGTGGGACATCCGGCCCTCAGAGCGATACCCCACCTTGGAGATGCGGGTCACCGACCTCCCGACCAAGATGGAGGACACGGTCGCCATCGCTGCTGCCTACGCCTGCCTGTTGCGCATGCTGTGGCGTCGGCAGGAGGAGAACCAGCCCTGGCCCGACTTCGGCAACTTCCTGATCGGCGAGAACCTGTGGCGCGCACAGCGCTACGGCATCTCCGACCATCTCATCGATCTTGCCAGCGGCACGCTGGTGCCCTGTGAGCAGGCCGTGGAGCAGATCGTCGAGCTGACACGCCCCGACGCGGAGGCGCTCGATTGCGTGACTGAATTGGAGCACCTGCGGACCATCTGCTCCCGCGGAACCTCGGCAGACCGCCAGCTCGCGACCTATCGCGGAGCGTTGGACAACGGTGCCTCCGATGACGAAGCCTTGGCCGCGGTTGTCCAGATGCTCATTGCGGACACTCTGGCGCCGCCGGAGATCGAGGCCTGAAGCAGGGCAAGCCCAACGACGCCTTGGCTGCCGCAGCGCCAAGTACGTTTGCGCCGTGTACGGCATCGCGGTGAGCGTCACGGCCTGCCTGCGCGGGCGAACCCGGGTTGACGTGGCCTGGAACCTGGATACCGCCGTCACGCCGCGATTCGACCCCGCGGATGCCGTCGGCATCACCCCCGGCGGCGGCAAGCTCGGCACGCTCCTGGGCGGGGCCCTCGACAGTCGACTCATCGAGCTGGCCTCAGCGAAGCCGACGAGCGGGCGAGTCGTCGAGATTGAGCTGGACGCCATCGAGAGCCTCGCAGTCGGCGTCGAGGCGGGCACGGTCGTCCGCATCCTGATGGCGCCGGCCGACACGCTCCCCGAAGAGCTGTGGGATCAGCTGCTCGAACGCCGACGTGTCACCCTCGTGGCCGAACTCGACGGCGACATGGTCACCGCGACCACGATCTCGGGTGACGGCACCGCAGAGAGCGCAGATAGCTCTGTCGTGTTCGAGACCGGCTCAGTGTTGACGACCTGGTGTCCGCGGCCGACCCTGGTGGTGATGGGATCGGGTCCCATGGCCGCTGCGGTGGCGGCGGCCGGCGACTTCGTGGGCTGCAACGTCCAGCAGTGCACCGGGCCCGACGCCGCGATCGGTCTGGCCGGTGCCCTGTCCCCGCTCGACGGCATCGTCGTGATCGGCCATGACATCGAGGCAACGGGCCGAGTGCTGCTGGCGGCGGTGAACTCGCGGGCCGGCTACATCGGCTCCGTGGGTCCGCAATCGATCCAGGCGGCGAGGCTCGACTGGCTTGCCTACCGGGGTGTCACCGACACCAATCGGATCAGCGCGCCGGCCGGCATTGACATCGGCGCTCGAACGCCGAATGAAGTCGCTGTCTCGGTGCTCGCCGAGATGATCGCCGTACGGCAGCATCCAGCGTCGTGACGGGCTCGAAGATCGAGTTCTGCCGCCCGCGGCTACCATCGACGCAGTGACATCGACGGATCCGATCCTGACGAATACAGACCCGAACGCCGAGCCGCTGCCTGTCCCCGAAGACATGTGGCAGGGTGCCGACGACGTCGATCTGGATGCTGACTGCAGTCCCACCAAGGTGTGCCGTAACGCGCGTGACTTCACATTCGACGGCATCGCTGAAGACGACGAGGACCTCGCCACGTCATGGCGGAAACTGCTCGAGCGCGAGGGCAAGTCATCCCCTGACGGCACCACAGTGCGCGATCTGGTCCTCGGTCCGAAATCAGGAGACTGAGGCCGGCGACATCCCGGCCTCCAACGGTGAGCGACCAACCCCGCGACGACGCGCCGGCGACTGTTGCCGACCTGCAGGCACAGCTTCGCTCGTCTGGCTACTTGGCCAGCCGCGGCCTGGCCACGGCCACCCTGATCGGGCTGCGGCTCGGTCGACCCATCCTGCTTGAGGGCGAGGTCGGCGTCGGCAAGACCGAAATGGCCAAGTGCCTCGCCCACATCGGCGGGCGGCAGCTCATCCGGCTCCAGTGCTACGAGGGCATCGACACCCACCAGGCCCTGTACGAGTGGGACTACGCACGGCAGATGCTCCACGTCCGGGCGCTATCGGAGAGCGAGCTCTCAGATGCCTCGACGGTCAGCGGCCTCTACAGCCCTGAGTTCCTGATCGAACGCCCGCTCCTCGCGGCGGTCCGGGCCGGAAGCAAAGCCGTGCTCTTGATCGACGAAATCGACCGTGCAGACGACGAATTCGAGGCGTTCCTCCTGGAGCTGCTGTCAGACTTCCAGATCACGATTCCCGAGGTCGGCACGATCGCCGCCGACGACCGACCGGCCGTGGTGCTGACATCGAATCGCACACGGGAATTGCACGACGCCCTGAAGCGAAGGTGCCTGTATCACTGGATCGGCTATCCCACCTTCGAAGAAGAAATCGAGATCGTGGGTTTGCGTGCGCCTGATGCGGTCGAGGCGCTCGTGCGCAAAGTTGTCGCGGCGGTCCAGCGACTGCGGGACATGGACTTGGTCAAGCTTCCCGGCGTCGCGGAGACACTGGACTGGGTGGACGCGCTCGGCGTGCTGGGCACCTCCGAACTCGACGCGGCGTCGGCAGCCGACACGCTCGGCGCGGTCATCAAGGATCGCGACGACCTCGAACTTGTCGAAGCCGACCTCGACCGTGTTGTGGCCGATGCTTGACATCGGTGTCGTTGCCGATGCCTGACATCGGTGCCGTGGCCGATGCCTGAGACGGGTCCCGGGGCCGTACACGAGGCTGGCTCACCGTCGCTGGAGATCGTGGCGCGGCTCGTCGGTTTTGGCCACGCGCTGAGAGACGAGGGCCTGCCGGTGGGCTCCGACGACGTTCTCATGTTCTGCTCAGGGGTCGCCGAGCTCACACCTTCTGACCTCACCGACGTCTATTGGAGCGGCCGAGCGACGCTCGTGCATCGCCGCGAGCACCTGCCGGTCTTTGACGAGGTATTCCGCCGCTATTTCATGGGCCTGCGGTCGCCCCGCTCCCCCGAACCCGAACCGCACGAACCGGTGACGCAAGGACTGAGCGGCACGCTGCAGGTTCCTGACAGCGAACCTGGCGAGCAGGCCGGCGATGACCGACCGATGGTGCTCGGACTGCAGGCATCGGGGGTCGAGATCCAGCGTGACAAACGATTCGCCGAGTGCACGCCCGACGAATTGGCAGTGCTGCGGCGGATCATGACACGGATCGGGCTGGAGCCGCCTCGACGCCGTACACGACGGCGGCAGCCGGACCCGTCGGGCTCGCGGCTCGACATCCGGCGCATGGCCCGCGAAGCCATGCGAATCAGCCACACCGCACCCGATCTGCGCCACCTGTCTCGATCACTGCGACCCCGGCCACTCGTGCTCATCTGTGACGTCTCGGGTTCCATGGCCGACTACTCGCGCAACCTGTTGCAGTTCGCGTACTCGATGCGCCGGGCAGCCCAGAAAGTCGAGGTCTTTTGTTTCGGCACCCGGCTGACGCGCATCACGCCGGCGCTGGACCGACGCAACCCGGACGACGCGATGAAGCTCGCTGCCGCCCGTGTGCTCGACTGGGACGGCGGCACGCAGATCGGCAAGTCGCTGGACACCTTCGTCCGCAAGTGGGGTCGCAAAGGCCTCAGCCGGGGCGCCACCGTCGTTGTCTGCTCCGACGGGCTTGACCGCGGAGACCCAGCCGTGCTCGCCGACGCAATGGAACGCCTCAGTCGGCTCTGCCACCGGATCATCTGGATGAACCCGCTCGTCGGCGACGACATCGATGTCCCACCGAGCACGCTCGCCATGTTGGTCGCGGGCCCGTTCATCGACACCCTCGTATCCGGACACGACCTGGCCAGCCTCGAGTCCTTCGCCGCCAAGCTGCCTCATATCGGCTGATCGGTATGAGCAAGTGGAGCGTCTCCATCCAGGCAGAGGGCGACCGGCCCGTCGAACTCAGCGAGGTTGTGGCGCTTGCCGACGCGGTCGCGCCGCTCGGCGGCATCGCATCGGGCGTCGGCGCGATGGCGTACGGCGGGCAGATCGTGATCGAGGCCGAAAACGCCGACATCGCCGTCGAAGCGGCAATGGAGGCCTTCGCCGCAGCCGTCGAGACAGCGAACCTTCCGGCTTGGCCGATGACACGTGCTGAAGTGATCGGCGAGGACGAGTTTGAGGCAGGCGAGTACGGACTCGACGAATGATCCGACCCAAGTGATCCGGCCCAGATGATCTGCCCCCGATGATCCGACTGGGTTCGCTCGCCGGGTACCCCTTCGAGGGACCACGGGTGCTCGGCGGCTGGACGCCGCCTGCAACAGCGGCCGTGTTCGCGATCCTGTACCGAGCCGATCCCGACGGCCAGCCATACGACTACGCCGTGCTCGACGTTGACCACGCGGACAACCTGGCTGTGGCCGGGCTGCCGTTCGGCCACCCGCGCGCCAAGTGCTGGGAGCGGCGCGCCGGCAACAAGTGGAACCTCCACATCTGCACCTACGAAGTTCCGGGCGGGTTGCCATCGCATCGCGAACAGATCGTCCACGAGTTGATCGCCATTTACCGACCCGGCTGCGCGCCCGACCAGTTCGACCAGGTGTGGGAGGACGAGTGGATCGGCAGTTACCGGGCTCCCACCGCTGGCCCACTCACGACCACGCGCGATCCTGCTGGTTCGAAGGGGCGAACCCCTGAGCCGGACGCGAGCTGACCGCTGACGGCTATCCGGTGCCGTAGCCGACGGCGTCGTGAAGCCGACTGCGAGCTGATCGCTGACGGCTACTCGGGGTGGTAACCGACGGCGTCGTGGAGCCGGCTGCGGCGCGTGCCCATCGCGGGCCGGGCCGGCGCAGGCTCGCGAGGCTCGGGGTCAGGTTCATACGTGGCCCCAGCCACGATGCCTTCGGCCATGCCGTACAGCAGCGGCAACGCTCCCGCGATGACGCCGCTGGTGTTGTTGATGCGCTCGACACCAGGCTCGACGGCTTCGGCGTCTGCCTTGATCTTCCACACGATCTGCGAGCACTCTTCCAGCAACCCGGCAATCCGGGTCAGCTGGCTTCCCACGATGAACAGGTAGAAGGCCAACCCGGCGATCAGCAGGCCGATCAGGATGACGGAGAGAACTACAAGTGTCGTCATGTGCGCACCTTGTCGAGAACGCGGCCAAGGAACAGGTGGTGTTCGAGGCCTTCGGTCAGAACCGCATCGACCCCCTCGGCGGTCTCTGCGATGAGGGCGGTGTCGCCGGTGTTAGCGGCGGCACGCTCGAGCGTGCCCTTGATGATCCTCACCCGCCGCTCGATCGTGCGCACGAGCAGCACCAGCATGGTGAGCAGGGCAACGACAGCCACGATCACGACGAAGCCGCCGATGATGACTCCCCACCACAGGTTCTCCTGGGTGTCGGTCAACCCCAGTAGGTCCATCTCAGCCTCCTAACCGGGCCCGACCACGCTTCAGGCCGGCGACGATTGTCGATGCCGACTCGATCGTGGTGTTCAACTCCGCCAGCGACGCCGTGTTGGTGACCGCGTCTTCCAGCGCTGCGTTGATCTCCGATGCCCGATTGCCGATCGAACGAGCCAGCATCAGGATCGGCACGACGAGCGCGACCACCGCGATGACCGCGACGATGCCGATGACGTAGCCGATTATCCACCCGGTTGTCGACTCTTGAGCGAGTAGCAGTATCACGGCATTCCCTCCCTCAGATCGATTCGCAGAAGTCCCGCACGGGCTTGAGCGTCGAATTCACCGACGGCAGCACGGTCGGGACTGTCGAGGTCTGGTCGGCGATGACACCAACACCGCCCGCGACCGCGACGAGCGTGCTGTGGACCGCCCGCAAGTGGAGCGCCACTCGCAGCAGCCCGACAGCGGCAGCCACGATGATCAGGCCGCCGATGATGACAGTGACCCAGGCAACAGCAGGCATCAGAACTCCCTTCAGCCCAAGAGCTTCCCGACCGAACCGGCGTAGCGCACCGCACCGTCTGCTACCTCTTCGATCGTCTCGTCAGTCGTTGCAAGCAGATCCCGCGTGGTGTCGAGTTCTCCGATGACCGCCACACCCCCAGTCAGGATCTCGTCGCTGGCTTTGCGGATCCGCTCGATGGCAGCCAGTACCCGGTTCAGCAGTGCGACTGCCACCGGCACTACCACAAGCAGCAGAATCAGGTTTCCAATCCACCAGAGCACAACAGCCTCCTCAGACGGCCTCGGGGCGGTAAGGCAGGGCGAATCGACGTAGAACGCGCGCGAGCCCCATTCGCGCGGCGCGCACACCGATGGCAACGCCGCCGGCGGCTTGGGCTTGGCTGAGGGGATCGGGGTCACGGCCCGCCGCGATCGCAGCCAGTCGGTTCTGCACGTTGGCGGCAAAATCGTTCAGCAGCACTGCGGTGATGTCGCTCACCAAGCCACGCCCATACTGCGCGGCCGGCCCGGAGAGCTGCAGATCCATGGCGACGTCGACGGTGGTGCCGTCCGCAGCCGGGGCAAGGCTTACGTCGAGTGCGAGCGTCGCTTCGCCCCGGCCCTTGCGATCGGCGCCGCTGGCAGCGACGGAGATCGTGCGGGCCTCAACGTCGCGGTGGGTGATCTCAGCGCCGCCGTCGAAATCCATCTTGATCGGACCGAGACCGATGGACACCGTGCCGCCGAAGCGATCGTCTCCCAGCTCGGTGGTCAGCTCCGTGCCGGGCAGGCACGCGGCAACCTGCGGGACGTCACCGAAGAAGTCCCACACAGCCTCCAGGGGCTGAGCGACCCCGAACTGATTGGTGATCTCCATCAGGCGACTCCCTGTTCACGCGCATAGGCCGTCCGGCACCCTGCACAGCAGAAGTAGAAGACCTCGTCTCCCACCTCCAGTGAGACAGCAGCCGGATCGATCTGGACCGTCATGCCGCAGACAGGATCGATAGCCGTGGCTGTCGTGGGCGCTTGGGGGGTGACCGGGGCAGCGAACGCACCCTGTGCTCGCAATTGCACCAGCTCGGCCAGGATCGACACAGCGACCTCTTTGTGAGAAGTGCTGCCGAGATCCAGTCCTGCCGGGACCCGTAAGGTGCTGAGTTGGGCTTGGTCGGCCCCCTGAGCAACGAGCAGCGCACGCACGCTCTCTCCCCTGCGGCTGGACGCGACGAGGCCCACATAAGCCGGAGCCGCCTTGAGCGCGCCCCCCAGCACGTCTTCGTCGCCGTGTCCTTGGGTGGCGACGACGACGATCGACTGCGGTGTGAGCAATCCCTCGCTGAACTCGGAGCCGGTGACCAGCTCGACACGCCAGTCGAGTTGACTGGCGAGCGCCGACAGGGTCGTCGCCATCGGCGAGCTTCCGACGATCACCAGGTGCGGTACGGCCACGACGGGCTCCAGATAGATCTGCAAGGCGCCTTCGCTCTGGCACGACATGGCCACCGCGGTCGTGCCTTGGGGGAGATCGCCGAAACGATCGCTCGCGCCGAGCGCCAGCAACCGCGGCGTCCCGGCTTCAAGCGTTGCGATGGCCTCCCGGATGAACACCGGCTCAGCGCATGCGCCGCCGATCCAGCCGTAGATCTCGCCCGAGGCCGTGTAGATGGCACGAGATCCCTGCTGCCCCGAGGTCGGGGCTTCGCGCCAGACAACCGTTGCCAGCACGAATGCCTCACCGCTGCGTGCGAGTTCGATGGCCTGTTCCAGGACGCCCCAGCCTGCGACGGCCCCGCCCTCGACGGCCCTGTGCTCGGCAAGAACGGGTTCGCTCACGGCTCTGTCTTCACCGGCGGTGCGCCGGAGATGTCGTGACGCAGGGTGATGGCCTCATAGACCCGATCAGGCAGCAGCGGCATGTCGATATTGCGCACGCCGGTGTCGGAGATTGCGTCCATGACGGCGTTGACGAACGCTGCGGGACCGCCGACGGTGGCGCATTCCCCGATGCCCTTGGCCCCGATGGGATGGTGCGGGCACGGGGTCACCACCTCGTGCAGCTCGAAGCCCGGTGTCTCCCAAGCCGTCGGCAACAAGTAGTCCATGTAGTTCGAGCCGATGCAGTTGCCGTCCTCGTCGAAGGTGATGAATTGCATGTTGGCCATGGCATATGCCTCGGTGAGGCCGCCCATGATCTGGCCCTCGACAATCATCGGGTTGATGCGCACACCGCAGTCGTCCACGGCCACCACCCGCAAGACGTCCCACACGCCGGTCTCGGGATCGACCTCGACGGTCGCGATGTAGCAGGCGAACGGCCACGTCAGGTTGGGAGGGTCGTAGTAGGCGTTGTTCTCAAGGCCCGGCTCCATGCCGTCAGGCATGTTGCTGTAGGCGGCAAATGCGCAATCCTGGATAGTCACGCCTCGGTCAGGGGCGCCGCGAATCGAGAACCGCCCGAGTTCCCACTCGATGTCCTCTTCGGACACCTCCAGCAGGTGAGCGGCAATCTTGCGGGCCTTGGCGCGGATCTTGCGCGACACCATCGCAACGGCCGCCCCGGCCACGGGGGTGCTGCGCGATGCGTAGGTCCCCATGCCGAACGGGGCCGTGTCGGTATCGCCCTCCTCGACGAGCACATCTTCGGCCGGGATACCGAGTTCGTGGGCGACGATCTGTGCCCAGGTGGTCTCGTGGCCTTGACCCTGGGTCTTGGCACCGGTGCGCAGCAGCGCCTTGCCGGTCATGTGCACCTTCAGCTCGGCGGAGTCGAACATCTTGATTCCCAAGATGTCGTATTCCCGGCTGTTGCCGGCCCCGAGGGGCTCGGTCATCGTCGAGATGCCGATTCCCAAGAGCCGGCCCCGCTTGCGGGCATCTTCCTTCTGCCGCAGGAAGTCGTCGTAGCCGATCGCCTCGAGGCCGAGGTCGAGGCACTTCTGATACTGGCCGGAGTCGGTCAGGAACCCGTAGGGAGTGCGATGCGGGAAGTCGTCGTCTCGAACCAGATTGATCCGGCGGAACTCGGCCTGGTCCATGCCGAGGTCGTCGGCGGCCGCTTGCACCATGCGCTCCTGGAAGTACATGGCTTCGGTGACCCGGAAGGAGCACCGATACGCGACGCCTCCCGGTGCCTTGTTGGTGTAGACGCCCTGAGCGGTGAGGTGGGCAGCCGGGATGTCGTAGCAGGCAAACGCCGAGTGCATCAGGCCGATCTTGAACTTGCTCGGCTGGGCATCGGAAAAGAACGCTCCATGGTCGGAGTCGGTGTGCATGCGCACGCCCAGAATGCGGCCGTCGTTGCGGAGCGCCATCTCGCCCTTGAGGTAGATGTCGCGGCCGAATCCGGTGGAGATGAGGTTCCCGCTCTTGTCCTCGATCCACTTGACGGGGCTTTCGAGCAGGATCGAAGCCAGGATCGACACCACGTAGCCCGGATACACCGGCACCTTGTTCCCGAAACCGCCGCCGAGGTCGGGAGAGACGATGCGGATCATGTGCTCGGGCAGCTCGGCCACCAGTGCCACTGCGGCCCGGATGATGTGCGGCGCCTGGGTGGTCATGTACACGGTGAGCTTCGAGGTCGCCCGGTCGAAGTCCGCGATCGAACCGCAGGTCTCGATGGGCGACGGGTGAGAGCGCGGGTAGTGCATCTCGATGGTCGAGACCACGGCGGCCTCGGCGAAGGCCCGATTGGTGCCCTCCCGGTCGCCGACCTCCCAATCGAACACCACGTTGTCGTTCTGGCCGGTCTTGTCGTCGCGGATCAGCGGCGCGTCGGGGGCCAGCGCTTGGGTCGGGTTGACGATGGGCTGCAACGGTTCGTAGTCGACGATGATGGCTTCGCAGCCGTCCTTCGCGATGTAGGGGTCGTCGGCGACGACACACGCGACCTCCTGCCCCTGGAATCTGACCTTGTCCGTGGCGAGGACCGCCTGGGTGTCGTACGACAGCGTCGGCATCCACGCCAGATTCCGTGCAGCCAGCATGTCGCCTGTGAGCACGAGGCGAACGCCGGGGATCGCCCAGGCGCCGCTGACATCGATGGACCTGATTCGAGCGTGCGCCAAGGGGCTGCGGAGGATCTCCATGTGCAGCATCCCGGGCAGGGCGATGTCGTCGATGTAGTTGCCCTTGCCGCGGATGAAGCGGTTGTCCTCGACCCGGCGCCGGCTGGCGCCGAGGCCGCCGATCTTGATCTCGTCGAGCGCCATCTCAGCCCTCCTCTCCGGCCCCGTCGCCGGCGGCACTGCCACCAGCATCCGGGTCGTCGCTGTCGGGTGCGGCGCCGCCTAGCTTGGTGGCGGCCCACATCACCGCCTTGACGATGTTCTGGTAGCCGGTGCAGCGGCACAGGTTCCCGGACAGTGCCCAGCGGATCTCGTCCTCGCTCGGGTTCGGGTTCTCCTCCAGCAGGGCCTTGGCGCTGAGCATCATCCCGGGGGTGCAGAAGCCGCACTGCAGACCGTGCTCGTCCTTGAAGCCTTCCTGGATCGGATGGAGCTCGCTCGCGGTCGCAAGGCCTTCGACGGTGAGGATCTCATGACCGTCGGCTTGGACTGCGAACATGGTGCAGCTCTTGACGGGCACACCGTCGTACAGCACCGTGCATGCACCGCAGTTCGTCGTGTCGCAGCCGGTGTGGGTCCCCGTCATTCGGAAGCCGTTGCGCAGCAGGTGCGCCAGCAGCAGCCGCGGCTCGACGTCGGCAGCGCGCCGTTCGCCATTCACGGTCAATTCCACCCGGCGAACCGGCACGTCGTCACCAAAGCTCGGCGGGACCTCTTCGAACAACGTGCTCATGTCAGGCCGCCTTCTGTCCAGACCGCTGAATTTGCGCCCCGAGGCGTCTCACGAATGTCGCGACGACGTGGCGCTTGTAGTCGGCGCTTCCCCGGTGGTCGGAGCGGGGCTGGGCCGCTTCGGCGGCGAGCTGAGCCGCCGCATCGACGGCGTCGCTATCGAGCGACGTGCCGACCAAAGCCGCCGCTGCGCCCGAAGCGTTGATGGTGGCAGGCCCGACACCGGTCAGCCCGATGCCCGCCCGGGCAACACTGTCGCCCGACATCTCCACCGAGACCGCCACGCCGACGGTGGCGAAGTCGCCGACACGGCGTTCAAGCTTGAGGTAACCGCCGGCCCGGGTCCCACGCGCTGGCGGAACCACCGCCTCGACGGCGACCTCGTCGTTGGCGAGCACCGTCTGGAACGGACCGTCGATGAAGTCGTTGACCGGGATGGTCCGTTGACCGTTCGGGCCTTGGGCCACGATGGCTCCCTCCAGCGAGACCATCACCGAGGCCCAGTCGCCCTGCGGGTCGGCGTGGCACACCGAGCCGACCAGCGTCCCTCGTGTGCGCACGAGCGGGTCGGCCACAATGGGGGCCGCCGCAGCGATTGTGGGTTGATGATCGCCGAGCGTTGCCGATTTCTCGAGATCGGCGTGACGGCACAGCGCACCGATGCGATAGGTGCCATCGGCATCGGCCCGGTGGTAGTCGAGACCACTGACGCCGTTGATGTCGACGAGCATCGCCGGGGCGGCGAAACGCAGCTTCATCATCGGGATGAGGCTCTGGCCCCCCGCAAGGATCTTCGCCTCGCCATCAGCAGCGGCGAGCAGGGCTATGGCCTCGGCGAGTGTCGAGGGGGCTTCGTAGCGGAAGCGGGATGGATACATACCTCAGCCCCCCGTCGACTGCCCACCAGGTCCCTGCGGATCCGGCACAGCTCGCGGCATCGCCTCGGCATCGGGATCGGGACGTCGCTCCTGGTGGGGCGGCCAAGGCCCTTGGACCGGCTGTCCGGCGACCTTGAGATAATCGACAATTTGCGGCCACGCCCAGATCGTCGGGCCGGGGGCCTCGCGGGGCGTGCCCTCGATGACCTCGTACAGCCTCGGGTTTCCAGCACTATGGCCTGATGACTCGATCGGCATGGACTCCCCTTCCCCCGGAGATCCGGCCGTGTCTCTGCGGCACTGTGAACCTACCACTGACGGTGCTGGTGGCAAGAACGAAGCCCGATCGGCGGGCTTCACGTCTCGCTCGGCTACCCGCGCACCCATCGACCCGTGGGCACGGAATACTCATGTCATGGATCACAACGCTGTGAGTTCGCTGCTGGCCGCCGGATTCAACTCAGGGCCATATCAAGTGCTGCTGGTGATTCATTTGCTCACCGCCGGTTTCGGATTCGGCGGCGCAACGATGACTGCATTTGCAACACGCCGAACTATCAATGACGCGCTTGAGGATTCCCCCGAGTCGAACGAGCCCGTGCACCCAGCCGCAGCGGCGGTGGCGCAGCGATCCAACCGCTACGTCCTGACTCGCTTCGCGGACGTGTCGGTCTACGTTGCCGGTCTGGCGGGCTTCGCTGCGGTGTTGCTCGACGATCGCTGGGACTTCCGCCAAGGCTGGGTCACGATTGGCTTGGTCCTCTATTTCGCCTGGTTGGCCCTCGCGCACGGGGCCGTGCGGCCCACGACGCAGAAGCTGCTCGCAGCACTCGACGCCGGCAACAGCGAGCCAGCGGTGATCAGTGGCCTGCTTCGTCGCTGGCGCACGCTCGACGCAATGGCGAGCCTGGTCGTCGTGGCGGCAATCGCGGTGATGGTGACCAAGCCCGGCCTCTGAGCCCGCGGTCTCACAGCGACGCCGTGATCGCCTCGCGCAGGCGACGCCGAGCAATACGACAACTGGGCCGCGTAGCGTCGGCGCATGACCTCTGTTCGGCGGCACAAGGTGTGCGTGATTCCTGGCGACGACGCTGCGCCCGAGGCGATGTCGGCCTCGCTGCGCGTCTTGGACGCCCTCGACCTGCCGATCGAGTGGGACCACGTCCCAGTCGGCGACGAATTGGCCGCCCGCACACCCGAAGAGCGAGAAGCACTGGTCGGCGAGCACATCGACGCCGCCGACACGGTGCTGTTCGGCTCGTCAAATGGCACGACGCCAGGCGCAGGCTTCATGCGCTGGGGCAAGCGCACGTACGCCAACGTGCGTCCGGTCCGCTGGCGGCCGGGCTACGCCTCGCCGCTGGCTCGGCCCGAGGGCATCGATTACGTGATCGTGCGCGAGAACCTCGAGGACATGTACGTCGGCGTGATGGGTCCCGCCAAGTTGCTGCTGGATGCAGGGCTGACCGAAGGCCGCTCCCGTGTCCCGCCCGACGCCGCAAATGGCCGCTTCGCGGCAAAGATCATCACCCGGCCCGGCACGGAACAGGTCACCCGCTTTGCGTGCGAACTGGCATTGCAGCGAGGCGGGAAGCTGACCGTGTCTGCCAAGACGAACATGCTGCCCGCCACCGATCGCTGGTTCTGCGACATCGCTCGTGAGGTCGCCTCGGAGTATCCGGGCCTGGAATACGAGCAGTTCATCATCGACGACATGGCACACCGACTGGTCATGCGCCCGCACGATCTCGATGTGCTGCTGCTGCCCAACCTGTACGGCGACATCCTCTCCGACGAGGGTGCAGGCACCATCGGCGGGATGGGCCTCGCACCATCTGGCTGCTACGGCGACGACTGGGCCTACTTCGAATCGGCGCACGGCACGGCTCCCGATATCGCCGGGCTGGGCATCATCAACCCGACCGCCACGCTCGAATCCGCCGAGATGATGCTGCGCCACCTCGGGCTTGAGGCTCCAGCGGACCGGTTGGACCGGGCGCTGGAAGAGGTCTACGAACAAGGCGAGCGCCTGACGCCTGACCAGGGCGGCACAGCAGGCACCGAGGACTTCGCCTCCGCCGTCATCGACGTTCTCTAGTGCTGTGTCCGGCAACGTCTGCGTGGATGAGGGCGACTGTGTGCTGAGGCGCTGAGTCAGCCGCTCGATGTCCGTCCTCCCGCCGGAGGCACCGAGTCGTAGTCAGTTCTCGGTGGACGTTGTGTCGTGGCTGGCTCCGTCGTGGTCGGTTCTCGGTGGTCGCTCCGTCGTGGTCGGTGCTCGGTGGTCGCTCCGTCGTGGTCGGTTCTCGGTGGTCGCTCCGTCGTGGCTGACTCGTCCTGGTTGGCTCTCGGCGCTCGTTGTGTCGTGGCTGGCCCCGTGTCGCTGGGGGGGGGGGCTGTGGCTTAGGAGCCGAGCGAGTAGGCGGGCGACACGTCGGGCAGGCGTCGTTCTGACGGCGCCCGCGTGCTTGACCAGTCGCCTGCCCGCTCAAGTCCCTATTCGCGTGGTGTGTGCAGCGGGCCGGCTGCTCGTGCAGTAGCGGTAGCGGCGGTGGCGTGGTTGGCGGTGCGGGTGCGGGGCTTGGCGGTCCATTCGCCGGTGGCTCGGTGTCGGTGGAGTTGCTGGTTGTTGTTGTGGAGCTCGTGGTGGCATTTCTTGCACAGAGCAGCGAGATTGGGCACGTCGGTGGTGCCGTTGTCGGCGGCCCATTCCTCGATGTGGTGGTCGTCGCAGCGGTGCATGGGTGCGCGGCACAGCACGCAGCCGCGGTCGCGGATCGCGACGGCGAGATGTTGGGCGACGCTGGCGTCTCGGCGGCTGCGTCCGAGCCACAGGATTTCTCCGTTGGTGTCGAACAGTGCGCCCCTGATGTGAGTGTCGGGTGAGAGGTTGTCGAGGATTGCCGGCGGGACGGGTCCGGTGCCGAGGAGTTCGCAGGTTCCGTGGGGTTTGGTGCCGTCGATGACGCCGATCTCGGCGATGATGATGAGCTGGTTGGGTGCTTGCGCGGGCCGCCACCGATCAATCGAGCGACCCGCCGGGCTGTCGGAGGCGTCATCGCCGTCGGCATCGCTGTTGCGGCCCCGGTCGCCATCGCTGTGTCCGCCCCGGTCGCCATCGCGGTGTCCGCCCCGGTCGCCATCGCGGTGTCCGTCGTGGCCGGTATCGCTGTGTCCGTCGTGGCCGGTATCGCTGTTGCGGCCTTGGTCGGCATCGCTGCGCCAGCCGTGGCCGTCATCGGTTCGTGGGCGGCGGACGGTGTCGTGGCCGTGTGCGGCGGTGTGGTCGATGGTGGCCAGGGCGTTGCGGTCGGTCACCATCTCGAACAGGCTGTCCGCGAGGCGCTGGCGGTTGTCGCGAATCTGGTTGGGTGTGGTGTCGCGTCCGCCGTCGAGACGCCACAAGGCGTCGTTGTAGTTCTCGAGTGCTTGGCGCACCATTGCGAAGCTGACCGAGTCGAACTGGGCGTGCAGCACACCCATCCCGGTGGAATCGTCAACGAACAACGATGCGCAGCGATCGCGGCGCTGACGGCCCAACTCGGTCTGCGCAGCGGCAGGGTCATGACGGGCCGCGAACTTCTTGGCTTGCTCGCGCAGAGTCTCAGGCGACACCACCGCGGCGGCTTCGAGCAGCTCTGCTGCGGAATCGACCGCGCCGGGGCTGGTGCGCCGCGCAGCGTCGGCAAGTACCTGGGCATGCTCGACGTTCAGCTCGCCCACCGCGAGGCCCCGAGCCACATTCGGCATCTGAGCGACCTGCTCGCTGGACTCGACGGTGCGCTTGGCGTTGCGCTTGCTCAGCCGCGCCCGGCCCACCAGCGCACTGCGGCCCGACCCAGGACGGACGACCTCGAGCGCAGCAGTCGCTGAGAGCACCAGCGCGTCCGCGGCTGAGCGCAGCCGAGACGCCACGTCGATGACATCGGCGAGCGTGTCGCAGCCGGCATCACCCAACGGCACCCGCGACGCCCGCGCGACGACGTCACGCGCCCCGCACAGCACCGACAACACACCCTCAACCGGCCCGGCCCGAAGCGGCACCGCAATCGATACCGGCTCAACCGGCTCAACCCGAAGCGATGCCGGTTCGACCGGTGACGCCAGCGCGGGCGGAGCGGCCACGGCCGCGTCGCTCGCCGGCATCAAGCCGGTCGGCATTCCCGTCGAATCGCTGCGAACGTCTGAGCGCTTCATGACAATGACTGTAAATGTGGGGTGTGATACGAAAGCCCCCGAACGACCCCCCAACGGCATCACCACACCCAAACCGACGCCAGCGCAACCCCCAGACACCGCAACGCAGCGCACTCGTGGCGTGCTCGCGCCCCTGCCCGATGACCGAGCCCGGACGAGCAGGTCGCGTCGCGCGATCAATCGTGCTGTGCGCACGCATGCACCCTCGCTCCCAGCCGACGCAGCCTGCCAGGACTGCGGAATGCCAGCACCGGGCTCGCCGACTACTGCGCAAACGCTTGCGGACACAGCTCTAGCAGGTGCCCGAACCGCATGACCAGCTGGCTTCCTCCGGCCACACGTCGCGAACTCATCAGCCGTTCATCGGGGCGATTGCCAAAGCGTGTCGAGGGAGGCTGACAGCACGCGATCGTCGTGGGGCAAGGTGTTGGCACCTGAGTGGAGCAGCACACCCGCGCGAAATGCTCCCGGTTCAACGGCATCGAGGCGGTCTCGGAAGTAGACCAGATTGCGCAGATCATCTGGCCTGGGCGACGATGTCGCCTTGATCTCCACCGCCACGACAGCACCGTCGGATCGTTCGAGTAGCAGATCAACCTCGCGTTGAGCATTGTCGCGGTAGTGATGCAGTGACACCGGCATCTCCGCTGCTGAGCAGAGCCGCACGATCTCATTGACGGCAAACGTCTCGAAGAGCGGACCAGTCATCGGGTGATTCAGCGCTGCCAAAGCGTCAGCGCTCAGCCCGAGCAGCCCTGCGGCGAGTCCGCTGTCGGTGACGTGCAGCTTTGGGCGCTGTACGACTCTAGAAGTTCGGTTGCGCCGCCACGAGGACAGTTCATGAACCAAGAAAGCTGTGCGCAGCCAGCCAAGGTAGGACTGCACCGTTGCGCGATCCGCCCCGAGTTGATCAGCCCACCGAGACACGTTGAGCTCCGACGAGGTCTGAGCGGCTGCGAGGCGCAGCATCTGCGGCAACATCGCAGCGCGACGGATGTCGCCGAGCTGCGCTATATCGCGGCTCACCACCGTTTCGGCGTAGCCCAAGAACCATCGGTTGCGTCTGTGCGCGCTGAGCTGCTGTACCTCCGGGAAGCCACCGATGCACACCTTGTGCAGGTAATCGCTGCGACTGGTGGAGGAACGCGCTGCTCGCCGTAGGGAGCTGTCTTGGTCGAACCACCGCTCGACGGCGTTGGTGGAGCGGGATGCGCCGACGGCGGATGACGTCAGCTTCGATTGCTGCGTTGGGTGTGCACTGACGGGGGGCATGGCGCCGGTTGCGCTGTGAGTGCCGAGGAAGACCCCCACAGTTCGGCTTGGCTGAAAGGCCACAGCGTCAAGATCGTCGCGCGCCCGGCCAGCGATTCGCTGATCGTCGGCACCGTGAGGAAATTCGTGGAAACGGTCAGCAGGAAGCGTCCTGCGGCATTGCTTCCGTCGTCCACAGCGATCTTCACGGCTCGCACCAATCGATCTCCGGCCCGCTGAACTTCGTCGATGATCACAGGCGGGCGGAATGCACGAACGAAGGCGTGTGGGTCGTCGAGGGCTAGAGCAAGAACGTCGTCGTCGAGGCTGACGTAGTCGCCACCGCGTGCGGTGGCGATTCGTCGTGCCAGCGTGGTTTTGCCGCTTTGGCGCGGCCCATGGAGCACGACCACCCGTGGTGCGTCAAGCGCGTCCGTGAGGTTCGCGCCCAGATGCCGCCGGTGCTCTTCCACGCGTCCAAACCTAGGCCCCATCGACAATCTTCCTGCCTTCCAATCAACAATTAGTCAGGGAACTCGTCAGTAATCTGTCTGACTCATAATCGACGATTTGTCTAGGTGCTCATCAGCAATCTGTGTGGCTTGCAATCGACCATTTGATCGATGACATGGCACACCGGCTCGTACTGCGGCCGAAGGTGAAGCGTGGCGGCAGGGCCATTCCATTCGAGGTGGCTGTGGCGGAGCACGTCGAGACCGAGCAGCATGTCTTCTTGCAGAATGTCGGCACGTCCGACGATCAAATCCTGTGGGCTGCCGATGGGGGTACCTCGCGACACGAACGAGAAGGAAACGGCGTAGCAGACGGTGGCGGTCCGGCCGGTGGCGGTGCGCAGCACGGTGGAGCGGGTGGGGTCGAGACCCAGGGTTTGGGCAATGCGACCGCTGATCAACGACATCTGGGTACCGGCGTCGATGAGTGCCCTGCCGCGCACAGGCAGGGGCAGGGGGCGTGCAACCATCCTGTGTTCCTGCACGTCGACGGGTGTCGCGTTCAGCTCGAAGTCGATGCGCGCACCACTAGCGCTGATACGCGCCGTCAGCGGCCAAGAACCCGCCAAAGCCTCAATGCCAAGCTCCCAGCGAGTTCACAAACACGTCTTCGTCGGTTTCGATGATTTGCTTCACGCAGAAACGGCGAGCCTGCGGATCGGCATAGCCAGCGGGGATGGCGTCCCACTCGTCGGCCCATACGTCAAGCAGCGGCACCCGTTTCGAGCCGCGGTAGATGAGAAGTGCCCACTGGTTGGGGTGTTCGCGCACCAGCGCAGGGCGGAGCTTCTCAAAACGGGCCTCCAACCGGGTGAGCACGGTGTCAGGCAGCATCATCGGCGGGTTGACGCCGACATCGTCTATGCCTTCCACCTGCGACATCTTGCGCACGTCGGCGGCATTGCACACCTGCGGACGCAGGTCACGCCATTTTCCACCGCTCGCACCATCGGCCGTCGGCCAACAAACTATGCATCATCAACCCGACTGCCACGCTCGAACCCGCCGGGATGATGCTTCGCTGCCTGGGACTCGAAGCTCCGGCCGATCGGCTGGATCGGACCCTCGCAGAGGCCTCGAAGCAAGTGAACACCTGACACCGAACCAAGACGGCACAGCGGGAACTGAAGACTTCGCCTCTGCCGTCATCGAAGTGTTGTAGCGGGCGATTGAGAGCACAGAATTACGCTTGGAGCCATGGCGCAGGCCCCGACGCAGCTGCCGCTGGAGAGTTGGCTTGACGCTGCGCTCGCCGGTGCCGCTGTCGAAGAGATCCGCGAGGGCGAAATCGCCGTTGCTGCATGACCAGTCGGCTTCCTCCCGCCACACGTCGCAACTCATCAGATTCCTGAGTGAGCGAGGCTGGGATGGGCCTGGACCCGGCGGCAGTCACGAATTCATGATCAAGGGGACTCACAGGCAGGTCATATCAAGTGACCGCGAGATCCCCGCGCCGTTTCTGCTCCGCCTTCTCAAGCAGGCGGGCTACACACGCCAAGACTGGCTGAACCGCTAGCGGGGGTAACGGCGGTCACACACCGGCAGCGAGTTGCCCATGGGTGTACAAACTTGCTGCAGATCGAGCCGAGGGCGAGCGACCAGACATGAGTGAGAAGTCCACGAACCCCGGTGCACTGCCGCGGGGAATACCTGACGACCGTCCCGCAGCGGGCGATGACCCTGCTCCGCTGTCGTTCCGGCTGGACGAGCTGCGACCGTGGGGCATCGCGGCGTATGCGGCCGCCGGCATGGCGCCCGCCGATGCGGTAACAGTCGTCGACAATCAGCTGTGGTCGGACCGGCGCGGTGTCGACACGCACGGTTTCCAGCGGGTCAGCTGGTACGTGAACTGGTTCCGCGACGGCACCACCGATCCGACAGCGCAGTGTGAAATCGTGACCCGCACGCCGTCGGTGCTGGTGGCCGACGGGCACCACGGACTCGGTCAGCTCGTCATCACCCGCTTCATGGAGCAATTGATCGACGCTGCTCGCGAGAGCGGACTGGTCGTGGGCGTGATCCGTAACTCCAACGACTGGGGCTGCGGTGCGAACTACCCGTATCGCGCAGCTGAGGAGGGCTTCGTCTGCTACGGCACGACGACGTCGGTGCCGAATCTGGCGCCGTTCGGCAGCCGCCGCAAGCTGTTCGGCAACAACCCGATCGTGTGGACGTTCCCCCGCCGCAACGATCCGCCGATCGTGCTCGACATGGCGATCACCCCGGTCGCGCTCGGCAAGGTGCTGCGGGCCCGTTCTGAGGGCAAGGAGATTCCCGAGGCCTGGGGCTTCCTGGATCGCGACGGCAATCCCACCGTCGATCCCGATGTGGCAATGCGCGGCATCGTGCCGGCCATCGGCGGCTACAAGGGCATCGGCATGGTGACCGCTTCGAACATCGCGGCGGGCATCCTCGCAGGCTCTGCCCACACTGGCGACGTGGCCGTCGGGCATCGGGGACAGTTCTTCCTCCTCATGAACCCCGGCGTGTTCCGCGACCTCGACGGCTACCACGACGACATCGAATCGATGGTCGACCAGATCCGCGCCGCGGGCGCCGAAGACGCCCTACCGGGCCAGACGGTGTACCTACCGGGCGAACTGGAACAGCTAGAGATGGACCGTCGTACCGCCATCGGCACAGTCAGCTATCCCGCGTCGGTGGTCCGCTCGCTGCGCCGTATCGGCGACGAGCTTGGGGTGCGATTCGATTGCGAAGCCTGCTGACGACTGCGCCGAACCGGGGCGAGCAGGACACCCGGCAAGCATGAGGGGCGGCTACGCGGACGCTGTTACCGTGCCGCGATGACGCCCGCCGCTACGTCCGACGTCGTCGATGGTGAGACGATGCTGGCTGCCGCGGCGGGCTTCCTAGGTGAACTGCGCGAACGCAGCGTTGAGATCGACCGTCTGCGAAAGCTGCCCCAAGACCTGGCGGACTCGCTCGCCGAAGCCGGCTTCTATCGGACGCTGGTGCCGCCGACCCTTGGCGGCCTCGGACTGTCCCCGACCACCGTGGCACAGGTGAGCGAGACACTCGCGACGGGCAATGCGTCGGCTGCGTGGTGCACGTTCATCGGCGCCACGTCGCAGATCATGTTCGCCGCGCTGACGCCGGAACAGCTGGCCGAGGTTCTCAGAAACCCTGACGTCATCACTGCGGGCGTGTTCGCCTCTTCGGGCCGTGCCACACCCGCCCCCGGTCCCGACGGCACTGACGGCTACGTCGTGGGCGGGCGCTGGGCGTGGGCGTCGGGCTGCCAAAACTCCGAGTGGATCTCAGGAGGCGTGCAGATCGACGGTCAGGACTCGGGCGATTCCGGACTGCCAGCACTGGGCCGTGCTTTCTTCCGACCTGACGAGATCGTGATTCACGACGACTGGCACACCAGCGGGCTGCGGGGCTCGGGTTCGAGCACCTTCGAGTGCCACGACGTGTGGCTCCCCGCCCCTCGCATCGCCAACGGTGCCGACATCCTGCGATCGCCGTACGCCGCGGAGCCGTTGTACCGCTTTCCGCTCTTCGGACTGCTTGCACTGCCGATAGGTGCGATCGCGCTCGGCATGGCTCGTGCCTGCGTCGACGAGGTCATCGAGGTTGCCAAGGCCAAAGTGCCTCAGGGTTCCCGTCGCACCTTGGCGCAACGGCCGGCACTGCACAGCGCAGTGGCAGTGGCCGACACCGAAGTCCGCGCCGCCCGCACGCTGCTCTACACGACCATCGATGCAGCGTGGGATCGTGCACAACACACGCTGCCCGACATTGCGACCCGGCGCGACCTGCGCATGAGGTGTTTCTGACTCTTCGCGACGGGTTGGGGTTGGGTTCAGACTGCGTCGGTGGGTTGCTGGCGGGTTGTGGTTGGTGAGAGTAGTGGTCTGGGTCATCGTTGGCTCCGGTGCCAGGCTCGGCGTTGTTGGTCGGCGGTGTGCATCCCGTGCTGGCGGGCGGCGCGGATGGTGTCGCCGCGGCCGTCGTGTTCGTCGTTGGGGGTGACGTAGCCGATGGCTTCGTGCAGCCGGACGCTGTTGTGGTGGGCTCGGATCCGTTCGAGTTCGGCGGTGAGCACGGTCGGGTCGGTGATCGTGGTCAGGTGGGGGTGCTCGCGTTTGGCGTGGCCCCACAGCGACTCGATCCAGGCCTGGTCGGTCGGTGTGGAGGGGCGGCCGAAGTGTTGAGCGATCGAGCACAGGGCCATGAACCGGCGGGTCTCGTTGGCGCGCATCTCGGTGCCGTTGTCCGAGATCGCCAGCAGCAACGGGATCGTGGTGTCGTCGGGCGGTTCGGCGTCGGGGTCGTCGAGGCGTGCCCGCAGCTCGTTGGTGAGCAGCCCTTCGTTGTCGAGACCGCGGCTGAACAGGACCCGGGCGGCGACCGAGTCGGGGTTGGCTGTGAGGTGGGTGGAGATCCATTTGCGGCTGACGAGGTCGACGATCGCGTACGCGTGCTTGGCGGCAGCGCAGCGTTCGAACTGGGAGCCGTCCCAGCACCACAGCTGGTTCGGGCGCCATTCATGCCAGGCCGGCCACGGCGTCTTCACGCTGCGCGCGGGCCGCGGATCTCCTTGCAGGGCAAGGCCGTGACGGGCCAGGACCCGATCCACTGTCGATGGCGATACCCACACTCGCTGTTCGTAGGAGCCGCGGTGGGCGAGCTTGCGGTGCGAGCGGTCGATGTCGCCCCAGTCATCGAACAGCGCCAAGATCTCGGCCTCTTCGCACTCGAGGAGCCCATGGATCGGGTTCCCGCCCGCAGCGAGATCCTCGAGGCGGCCGGCGGCTCGGCGTTGTCGCCAGCGCCACACCCTGGCCCGGTCGACCTCGAGGGCCGCGCAGGCCCGGGTGAGACTCCAGCCGGCGCGCACAGCGTCGTCGATCAAGCCGAGCAGCGCTGCTTTGGCGGCCCCGTCGACGCGGGCGGGGATCGGGCCGCTCATCCCCAGTGCGATTTTCCCCGCAGCACCGCCAACTCGACCGCCTGCTCGATCACCGTGGACTGGAGCCGTTCGACTTCGGCGCGCAACGCGGCCGCCTCCGACGCCTCGGCGCGGGACTGGCGCGGCCGGCCCGGCCTGGAGGCCTGCAAAGCGGCGATCGCCCCGTCGCGAGCCACAGCGCGCAGCCGAGCGACCACCGAGCGATCCACCCCCGCCTCGGCCGCGGCGTCCGCTTGGGAAATCTGCCCCGACAGCATCCGCACCCACAAGTCGTACTTCTGCTCCGCTGTCAGCATCCGCTTCGGCTCTCGCTGCATCGACGTCATCGTTGACGGCCTCCATGATCAAGGCCAGCCACCATCTCAGATGCAACCTGAAAGAACCAGAATCCCGTCGCGTTAAGTCAGACGCAACACACGCACCGCAACCGTCCATGCGATGCAGACCAGTGTGCGGGTGATCGAGTCCATGAACACCGCCGTTGGCGGCACGGCCATCTTCGAATCGTCGCCACTGCAGCGCCACTTGCGCGACATACAGACAGCGTCAGCTCACTTCATGGTCGCGATGCCAGTCATGGAAGTGGCCGGCCGCACCTTCTTCGATCCCGACATGGATACCTCCGGCCTCTAGCCGGAGCGAAACGCGGGCGGCTCAATCCTCCCGGCGGCGCTGGTGCGCGGGCAGCGGGAACGTGATGGGGATGAGAGCGGTGAGGTCGATGTCGAGCAGGGTTGGACCCACCGGACCTGAGGCGCCGCTGGCACGGTCGACGGCGCGGCCGAATGCAGCCTCGAACTCGGCAACGCTGGCGACCCGCTCGGCTGGCACGCCCATCGCCTGGGCGACGCCGACGAAGTCGATGCCGCCGATCTCGGTGCCGTGGTGTTGATCCCACAGCGCGTCCTGGATGATGCGCAGCACGCCGTAGCCGCCGTCGTTGAACACGCAGACAATGACCGGCAGGCTGTGCTCGGCCAGCGACGAGATCTCACCAATCGACAGCATCAGCCCGCCGTCGCCTTGGATGACGACCGTCGGCTTCCCAGTGCCGAGCGCGGCGCCCACAGCCATCGGCACACCGGGGCCGATGGCGGCGTTGGCAGCCCGGATTGATGTTCGAGGCGCAACGATCGGCAGTAGACGGTTCCCCCACATGTAGCCGGGAACCGTCGTGTCGCGCACGATGCGCGCATCGTGGGGCAAGAGCTGCCGCATCAGGTCGCAGATGGCGGCGTGATCGGCGCCGATCTCGTCACGCAACGCCTCCATGTCGGCGGCGCGGTGCTTGCGAGAGCGCTCCACGAATCCGTCATCGATCGTCGGCGCACCGTCGCCCAGTCGTTCGACCAGGCCCGCCAAGCTGAGTTTGGCGTCGCCGACCACCGCCAGCGACGGCTTGTAGTTGAGCCCGATCACGCCGGGGTCGACATCGAGGTGGATCAGCTCTGCTGGCAGCTCCAGCGCCCACACTCGCGTGGCGTAGTTCTGGAATCGAGTGCCGACGGCCAGCAGCAGATCGGCTTCTGCGAACACATCGGCCATCTGGGGGCGATCCGAACGGAACCCCAGCGACAGCGGATGCTCTTCGCTGATCGAACCTCGGCCTTCGATGGTGGTAAAAACCGGCGCGCCGAGCCGCTGCGTCAACGCCGCCAGCTCACCGGATGCATCCGCGATGTTGACGCCACCGCCCGCCCAGATGACGGGACGCTCCGCGGTCGCAAGACGTTCTGCGGCGTCGTCCAGCAATGCTCCATTGGGCGCAAGGCGAGCCACTCGCGGCGAACCAGCTTCGGCGGCGTTTCCCACGCGTGCGTACTGGAAGTCGATGGGGATCTCGACGGCACCGGGCTGGGGCCGACCGGTGCGGACATCGTCGGCAACCCTGGCAATCTCGGTCGAGATCTCTCCCGGATGACGAACCGAGGCGACACTGCGGCACACCGAACGCAGCATGGCCAGCTGGCCCTCGTTCTCGTGCAGGAATCCCTTGCCTTTGCCGTAGAACCGCGATTCGGTCTGCCCCGTCACCATCAGCACAGCCGAGCTGGAGAAACCTGCTTCGTACAGCCCCGCCACGGCGTTCGCTGCGCCCGGGCCAGTCGACGTCAGCAATACGCCCATCTCACCCGTGGCCCGGAAGTAGGCATCTGCCGCGTGTGCGGCCGCCTGCTCGTGCCGGACCTTCACCACCTCGATGTCGTCGCGTACCGACAGCGCCTCGTACATGGGCAGGTTGTGGACGCTGACGATCCCGAACACGTGCCGCACGCCCAGACGCGCCAACGTCGCTGCGACGGCCTCGCCGCCGGTCATCTCACTCATCGCTGTTACACACCTTGGGCCTCGCTCATCGCCCGCACGGTAGCCCCGTCACCGGGTCGACCGCCGGGAGCTGGATTGCGGTCTGAGTGCCGCCTAGGCGTCGAGGCTGAACGGCGGGTACTGGTCGGTCAGCAGGTGCAGGTAGGCGTTGAAGCGGAGGCTGACGCCATGCCAGGAGACGACCCAACCTCGCATGCCAGCGGGCCAGCGGCCCGTGAACAGCACCGCGAAGAATCCGAGCACAACCAGCACCGTCGTGATGAGACCAGTGACCACCACAAAGACCGCAGCCGGGATCGCCAAGATCAGCCGAAACGCCACGGTGAGGCGATTGCGATTAGTCAGCTGGGGCTCGAGGCCGGCCGAGACTGGTGTTCCGCCTGGATCTGCGGACGTCATGTCGAACGCGAACGGTGGGTACTGCTCATGCAAGAAGTCGAAGTAGGCGTACAGGCGAATGCTGTAGCGGAGATACATGGATTGGAAGTCCGCCAGGCCCTTGGGCAGCTTGCCCGTGAAGACGATCGCGACCCAGCCGACCACGTTGAGCAACCACGCGACGTTTTGCAACACCTCGAAGATGATGAGGTGCGGAATGAGCAGGAGCCAGTGGACGAGGGGTCGCCAATTGGCGACCCGATCGGGTGTCTCGACGCTGACTGATGCTGGGTAGGCCATGCCGCCGACGCTACTGCGCCCCCGCGAAACCGCCCGGCAGCTAGGAGACTGCTGATTTATTGGGCGCGATTTCCGCGTGCGGGGTGGGGGCGCGCGGGACAATGTCGGGGTGCAGGGCTCAGCGGATCAGGATCGGGTGTTGTTGGACGCGGCGGCGGTGTGCGGGCATCTTGTGCCGCCGGGGTCGGTGCATGCGTTGTTGGCCGAGCATCGTGGCCGGCTGTTCGGCGACGAGTTGTTCGAGGATCTGTTCGCGTCGGGGCGGGGCCGTCCGTCGGTGCCGGGCGAGGTGATCGCTGCGGTGATGGTGCTGCAGGCTTTGGAGGGCCTGTCGGACCGTGAAGCGTGTCGGCGGTTGCGGACTGATGTGGCGTGGAAGGCCGCGGCGGGGCTGGCGTTGACCGATGAGGGGTTCCATCACACGGTGCTGACGCTGTGGCGCAACAAGCTGCGCGCAAGCGACCGCGCGGACCGGATCTTCGACGCGGTGCGCGAGCTGATCGCTCTCAGCGGCGCTGTTGCTGGCAGGTCCAGACGTGTTTTGGACTCGACGGTGCTCGACGACGCGGTGGCCCGCCAGGACACCGTCACGATGCTGAGGGTGCAGATCCGTCGGGTCCGCAAGCTGGCGCCCGACCTGGGCGAGGTCCCGGTGCGCGAACGCAATCTCGACCCCGCGGGGCCCGAGGTGGACTGGTCCGATCCCGCCGACATGGAGCGGCTGGTGTCTGAGCTGGTCGACGACGCGTTGGATCTGATCGGCGCAGCGGGGGACCTCGACCTCGACGCGGCCCAGGGCGACGCGGTGGGCCTGTTGGGGCTGGTCGCGGGCCAGGACGTGGAGCCCGCCGGGGAGCCGGGCCGGTGGCGGATCGCCCGCAGAACCGCGACCGGCCGGGTGATCTCGGTTGTGGATCCCCAGTCGCGTCACACTCACAAGACCGCCCACAGCTACCGCGACGGCTACAAGGCCCACATCGCCGCCGAGCCCGACACTGGTCTGGTCACCGCGGCTGATCTGTCTGCCGGCGACACCGGCGACGCCGACGCCGCGATGGGACTGCTCGCCGACGAGCCCGCCGGCATCACGGTGCTCGCCGACAGCGCCTATGGCACCGGCACGCTGAGAGCCGACCTGCGAGCAGCCGAGATGGACGCGGTGATCAAGCCGCCGCCGCTGAACACTGCTGTCGAAGGCGGCTACAGCATCGACGACTTCGACATCGGCTACAGCATCGACCCCCACAGCGGCCGCTTCTGCGGCACCGTGACCTGCCCCGCCGCCGTCACCGTGAACATCACTCCCAAAGGCAACGCCAGCTTCGGCCGACACTGCCGAGCCTGCCCCCACAGGGACCGCTGCACCACCGCCAAGCACGGGCGCACCCTCAAGGTCAACCCCCACCACGACCTGCTCAAAGCAGCACGCGCCCAGGCTCGCACCGAAGCGTTCCAGCACGCCTACCGCACGCATCGGCCCATGGCCGAAAGAACCATCGCGTGGATCGTCCGCCGAGCCCGAAGATGCCCCTACCGCGGCGCCGACAACAACCGGCACTGGCTGAGACTGCGCGCCGCAGCCGTCAACCTGGGACGCCTCGCCAACCTCGGACTCCACCACAACGGCACCAACTGGGCCACCGCCTGAACAACCAGCCAGCACGCCCACACCGACAACGCCCCAACCAGCCCGCCCGCCACCGCGCCGCCGCCCCCACGCCCCAAAACAGCGACACCACAAACCACTTGCTCAGCAGTCTCCTAGGCAGCGACGAGAGGGAACCGGTTGTCGTCGGCCGGATACTCGCCTGCCACGGCGATCGTGTCGTCGTCAGAGACGATGGGGTCGCAGCCCGGATGCGGGTACCACACCGCATCGTCGCCCAGCCAGCGGGTGGACAACGCCACACGCCGGTGGTCGCCGGCATTGCCAGGCGAGCCGTGAATGATCCACGACGAGAAGAACAATGCGTCGCCGGGCTCGACGTCGAAGCCGACGATGTCGTAGCTGGCACGATCAGCCTCGACGTCGGGCATCTTCTCGCCTTCAAAGTCGGCCATGAAGCCCTTCGAGCCGTCGAACGACTCGGGCGCGTAGTACGCATCCCAGCTGTGCGAGCCGCGCACGAATTCCAGCGAGCTCTCTGCGACGGTCACCGGCGTCATCGCCACCCACGAAGAGCAGATCTGCTTGCCCATGAAGGGCCAGTACGGGATGTCCTGATGCCATGGTGTGGGGTTCGCGGTCCGCGGTTCCTTGATGAGCAGATGATCGAAATAGAACCGTGCTGACGACGATCCCATGAGTTCGGCTGCCATCTGCGCCATGCCCGAGTCGAAGACGAAGCCGCCGATCACAGGATCTTCCTGCCAGCGGTATCGCGTGGTGAACAGCCGGTTCGAGCTCGCGCCGGGGTTGGTGTCGGACACCCACTTGCCGGGATCGCGCAACTGCTTGTCGGCAACCTCGAGCACCCGCTCGATCCAGTCGTCGCCCACAGCACCGCTGACCTTGACAACTCCCTCGGCTTCGAACGTTGCCTTGTGCTCTGCGGTAATGCGGGCCCTGGCTGCTTCAAGCACCTGCTGTCGACTCATCGTTGTCTCCCGTCACGAGCTATCCCGCGGGGTCCGGCTCCGGCCGATTCCGCAGGCGACGTCGATGAGACAGATTCTGCCAGCGAATCAGGCTCTGCTGAGAGTCTGAGCAGATAGGCGGCGATGCCGGGCAGCCCCGCCGTTCTCGACTTTGCGCAGAAATGCCGCCGCAGGCGGCAAATTTGCACAAAGAACGCTCGACAGCAGCTTTCCGAGACGTCACCTATCCGCGCGGCCTCTTATGCGCGCTCGTCGATTCCGGGCTCGCCGTCGGCGCAAACTGCCCGCCGCAGCCCCGCGATGCGAGCCGGGCTGTGGGTCCGCTCCTGGTGAACGCCGAACGCATGGTGCGCCGGAACGAGATCGCCGAAGGGGCTCACCACGTTCACATTGTCGGCACCGATCAATCCTGGATGCTCCACCCCGCACGCATCAGCGAGACGGAAGAGCTCCTTGCGAAGCCCGATGATGTAGTTCGCCAACCGGACGCTCTTGTTCGTCGGATCGAGCCCCCGCGAGAGCCACTTGTTCTGCGTCGCCACGCCCGTCGGGCAGTGGTCGGTGTGACACCGCTGAGCCTGAATGCACCCGATCGCCATCATCGGCTCACGTGCGACGCCGATCATGTCGACGCCGATGTTGAAGGCAAGCGCCGCCTGGGCGGGAAAGCCGAGCTTGGCCGAGCCAATCATGACGATCTCGTCGGTCAGCCCAGCTTCGCCGAACGCCCGATGCACGACTCCGAACGCCCGCCAGAACGGCAGTGCTACGTGATCGGTAAACACCAAGGGTCCTGCACCAGTGCCGCCCTCGGCGCCATCGACCGTCACAAAATCCGGACCGCGGCGGGTCTGGGCCATGTGCTGGGCCAACTCGGTCCAAAAGGCCTCCTGGCCGATGGCCGACTTGATGCCCACAGGGAGGCCGGTTGCCCCTGCCACTTCCTCCACGAAGTTCACAAGCTCGACGACCGAGCCGAATGCGGAGTGCCGGCTGGGACTCACCACGTCCTCGCCGATCGGGACACCGCGGGCCGCTGCGATCTCGGGGCTCACCTTTGCCGCAGGCAGCAGGCCGCCGACGCCGGGCTTGGCTCCCTGGGACAGCTTCACCTCGATGGCACGCACCGGTGCTGATTCGACCGTTTCCAGCAGACGGTCCATCGAGAACGTGCCGTCAGGGTTGCGACACCCGAAATAGCCGGTACCCATCTGATAGACGAGGTCGCCACCGTTGCGGTGGTGCTTCGACACGCCTCCCTCGCCGGTGTTGTGCGTGCAGCCAGCCATCTGGGCCCCGCGGTTGAGCGCCGCGATCGCCGGACCCGACAGCGAACCGAAGCTCATGGCGGAGATGTTGACCACCGAAGCCGGCCGGTATGCCTTGGCCCGATCCCGCCAGCCGCCCATGACCTTGCCGCAGGGGATCGGCGCGTCCGGGGGCACATCCCGGCCGAGCGGGAAGGGGCTGTGGCGAAACGTGATGTGGCCGGGCTTGTCGATCTCATCATCGGTGCCGAACCCGAAGTAGGTGTTTTGCTGCTTGGCGGTTGAGTAGACCCAGCGGCGTTCGTCCCGGTTGAACGGCCGCTCCTCTTCGTTGTGGGCGACGATGTACTGGCGCAATTCCGGGCCGATCTTCTCCAGAAAGAAACGGAGATGACCGATGACGGGATAGGTGCGCAGAATCGAGTGGCGCTTCTGAAAGCTGTCGTGAATGAACACGAACACCAGAAAAGCCCCGACGATGATCAGCCCCCACAGCCACCACGGCATGAACCTGAACCTACCGCGGGCCTGCCTTATGCCGTAGCCGCGACCCGGTGATGCGTCATCGACATCTTGGGACGGACCCCTGCGGGGGCGAGCCGTCATCCGACCCGGTGCGAAGCGGCTTCCTATGCTGGCCCGATGTCATCGGTACCGGCAGCCGGAATGCCTCAGCAGGGCATGCCGATGGCCGTGCCGCCCCTGGCCCCAGAGGTCTTGGCGCTCTTGCCGGCAGATGACGAGGCGCCACGCTGTGCCGCCCACGCTTCGGCCATCGGCAGCGATCCCGGCGGCACTTCCATTTCGGCGGATGCTGTGGCGCTAGTGGAGATGCCACTGCCATGGCCGAAGCCTGTGTTCGCAAGCGGGCTGCTCGAGGGCTTCAGGCCGATGACGGATCTGGCGATGGGCCCGACACGGGTGCTCGCTGTTGTGCCACCGGATGAACGCAGTCGGGCGGACAGGATCCCTGTTGTGCTGCATTGGCGCGTGGGTGCGGGAACGCAAACGGCGTACTGCGAAGCTGACGGCGCCGCCGGTCTGCGCCAGCTGTTCGAGCACCTGGCAAGCCGAATGCCATCGGAGCCGATCCCGGACGGGGAGGGGTTCGTCTCGTTCGGACACACCGAGGGCGAGCGGGCCGTGCTCGTGTGCACCCAAGGAAGTCACGACGTGTGCTGCGGCAGTGAAGGCACCCGCCTTGCGGCCGATTTTGAAGCAGTGTTGCGTGCGTACCGCGACTCCGACGTCGATGAACCGTACGCCGGCGCGCCGACCGCCGGCGGACGAGTCTCCGTTTATCGCGTCAGCCACACCGGAGGTCACCGCTTCGCACCGACGGCGATGACGCTGCCCGACGGCCGGATGTGGGCCAGCATCGAGGCGGGCGAAATCGCTGCCATCCTCGACCGAACCGCTGACGCCTCGGCGTTGGCGCCCCGCTGCAGGGGATGGTGGGGGGCAGCTACTGGGCCCGCGCAAGTCGCTGAGCGCGCCGTGTTCACCCAAGTCGGCTGGCCGCTCGAAGACATGGCCCGCACTGTCAGCTTCAGACCCGCAGCAAACGGTTGGGACGTCGATGTCATCGCAGCGGAGGCGGAACGCGCGTGGACGGTGTCGGTGGTGGCCGGGCGGACCGTGCCGACGATCACCTGCCGCGCGCTCGGAGGCCGTCCGGCCAAGCCAGCGACGGAGTTCATGGTCACCGGCGTTCGGGAGCACTAAGGGCTTCAGCGGATCGTCCGTCGGGACAGCTGCGAGTCGGGCGATCTAGCCTTGCCGAGTCGCGATCGGGCAAACCGGGACTCTCCGGATCACGACTCACAAGGGGCAATTGCGATGACATCACCGCTCGAAGGAATCCGGGTCACCGAGTTCGCGAACTTTGCCGCTGCGCCCTCGGCCGTCGCGATCATGGCCGATCTCGGGGCCGAAGTGATCAAAGTCGAAGCCATCGGCGGCGACCCGATCCGCGGCCTGATGAAGCAGGCGAAGGTGCCCGAGGGCGTTCACAACCCTGATGTGGCCTTCCAGTTCATCAACCGCGGCAAGCAGTCGATCCAGCTGAATCTGGACGATCCCGACGGCTCAGCCATTGCCCGTCGCCTCGTGGCGGTGTCCGATGTCGTGGTCATGAACCTGCTGCCCGAGCGTCGAGATCGTTTCGGCCTCAATACCGACGATTTGCTGGCCATGAAGCCCGACCTGGTGATCGGCCTGCTGTCGGGCTACGGCGAAGTGGGCGACGAGATTGACCGGCCTGGCTATGACGTCACGGCGTTTTTCTCACGCTCTGGGTTGTACGGAGCTTCTACCCCGCCCGGTGGAATGCCTCCTCACGCCCGCCCGGGCCAAGGCGACCACACCACCAGCTTGGCCTTCTTCGGCGCGATCATGGCGGGTCTACGCGCCCGCGACGTCTCCGGCGAAGGACAAGTCGTGGAGTCGTCGCTGCTTCGTACCGCTGCTTGGACGATTGCAATCGACCTCTCGACCTCGCTGGTGGACGGGCGCCCCAACACCGAGCGCCCGCGGGATCGAGGGCTCTCCCCGATGCTCGAGGCATTCGAGTGCGGTGATGGCCGGTGGATTCACTTCACGATGCCCGATACGGGCAACGCCTGGCCACGCTTCTGCCGGGCCATCGAGCGCGAAGACCTGCTGGAGAACCCCGACTACGAGACTGGGCGGCAGCGGTTCCGGGCAATGGGTGCCCTTGTGGCCGACATCGAAGACACCCTGAAGTCGAAGCCGTCCGAGTACTGGATGCCCCGTCTCGACGAGCACCACTGCATCTGGGCGCCGATCAACGACACCGCATCGGCGGTGCAGGATCCGCAGGTACGAGCGACAGGCGCCTTCGAGACCATTCACCACCCAAAAGCTGGCGACTTCGAGACCATCGCCGCCCCGTTCCGCATGCACAATGCCCCCGACGTGGGTGTGCGCGGCCCTGCGCCGCGAGCCGGCGAGCACACCGTCGAGGTGTTGTCGGACGTGCTGGGTCTCGACGCCGAGGAGATCGCCGACCTGACCGAGCGCGGGGTCGTCGCCTCCGACTGAGCGGTCCGGGCATCGTGCCAGCCTGAACAACCTCTGACACCGTGCTGACGTGAGTCAGACCTCGAGGCGCCCGATGATGTCCGCGGCGATGTCCTGCGGCTCGCGCCCGTCTGTCGGCACCTGTTCGAACTGCCCATAGCCAACTGCTCGTTCAGCCAGCAACTGCGCCACTTGTACAGAAAGGTCACCACCAGCGAGGAGAGGTCGCGGGCGGCTCTGCAAGTCAGGTCGAAGTCTGCTGACTATCTCCTCCGCTGACGCTGCGAGGCAGAAAATCTGACCAGTCGCCTGCAAGGTCTGGGCATTGCTTGGATCAAGCAGCATTCGGCCGCCGGTTGCGATGACGTGTTGCTCTCGCTTGGCGAATTCAACGGCGACCTCATGCTCGAGCTTCCGAAAGGCAACCTCGCTCCGTTCCATGAAGATCTTCGGTATCGGTCCGTGTCGTTCTTCGATCACGTCGTCAGTGTCAACGAAGGCCCAGCCGAGCTCGCGAGCGATGAGCCGTCCGACCGTGGATTTGCCGGTCCCCATGAAACCGGTCAGCACCACGTTGGGAACCGCATCTCGCGCCACGGGCTCAAGCTAGGCGCGGCCCTGGGGTGAAAGGCTGATCGGGAAGGCGTCGCGTATGACGGCGTCGACAGTGGGACTGATGTGTGAGGGCCAGTGGTCAGCCAACGTGGCGGTCACCCGATCATGCGCGACATCGTGTGCAGCCCGGCTGCCTGCATCAGCCCAGTCTTCGGGAGTATCCCGGTTGCTCACCAGCGGGTACAGGTACTCGGTCTCCATGAGCTCGAGCGTCTGCGTTGAGCCGAGGAAGTGCCCTGGACCGGCGATGACTTCGGCGATGAGATCGGCCGACAGGGTGTCAGCGTTCACCTCGATGCCTCGAACGGTGCGGTTGATGGCGCCCAACATGTCGTTGTCAATCACCAGTGCTTCGTGCGAACACGCCAGCAGGCTGGCCAGCATCCCTGCCGACTCGTAGACGATGTTCGCTCCGGCGTGTGCGGCCAGCCCCACGTTCAGACCCTTCTCGTAGCCAGCCTGGGCGTCATTCACCTTGGAGTCCGTCATGCCCGCCGCCACGCCGGTGGGCAGTCCGAGCCAGTGGCCGACTTGGGCCGCGGCGGCGTTGAGGATGCCTTCCTCGCCCGATCCCCCGCTCATGGCTCCCGTGCGCAGGTCGGACACGAACGGCCACAAGCCCAGCAAGCATGGATGCCCGGGCGACAGCAGGTTCACGAAGGTCAGCCCGCCAAGGCACTCTGCCAGCGCCTGTGCCAGTGCGCCTCCGAGCGCCGCGGGCGCGGTAGCGCCGGCTTGTAGGGCCGAGAGCAGGTTGATCGGCATGCCTGTGCGCACCTGTGCGACCAGGCACCTCGCCGAATCGTGTGCGAAGCGCAGCGGGGGCACGACGAAGGTGTTGTTCGCAGCCATGAACGGACGCTTCGCAAACTCGCCCGGGCCACCAAGCACGAGGTCGAACATCTCGACCGATTCGTACACCCAACGTGGGTCGAACCACGAGGATCCGCCCGGTTTCGTGGTGCTGCACATCACTGCGTATGCCGTGGTGATGTCAAGGTCACGGGTTTCGGGCAGGTCGCGGGCCACGACTGTGCGCACGTAGAAGTGCAGGTTGTCGAGCGTGTCGACGAGACGGCCGCAGTCGTACACGTCCTGCGCCACCGAGTGCCGGAACGTGCGGGTGACGTGGTCGTATATGAGCACCGCCGCGCCCGAGGTGCCGAAGTAGACGTGCTCGCCGCCCACGTGCACCGACTGGTCGTCGTCGAAGCCGTGCCAGATCCACTCTTTGGCCGCTGTGGAAATGGCCCGCTCGACGATGCCACGGGGCAGTCGCAGGCGACCGTTGTCGTCCACCCAGCCGCCGAGGGGCGTCGCCGCTTCAACGAACTCGTCGAGCGGCTCGCCCATGCCGATGTCTTCGAGCAGGGACAGGGCCGTCTCGAACACCTGCTGCATATCGGCATCGGTGAGCGGCTTGAAGCGGCCGGCGGGCAAGCCGGGCCGAACTGGACGGCGATCAGCTTCGGGAACGGCCTCGCGTATGGCGATGCGTCCCGCTCGGCCACCGCCGCGGCGTCTCCGCGGCGCCTCAGCGGCATCCGATGGTGCATCTGTGTCAGCCATCTTCAGGAGCACCTCCTGCGGCACGTTGTGTTGCGAGTGGAGCTGGACGCCAGGTCCTTGAGATTCAGGGAAAGCGATGCGGTCGCGCTGCCATGACGGCTCAGGCGCGTAACGCCGTGTTGCGGGGGTCGTAGGCGGCCTCAGCGAGCACGGTGGCGGTGCGGCGCTCGCCGAGCAGGTCGAGTTCGAAGGTGCTGCCGGATGCTTCGAATCGGGGATCCACATACACGAAAGCGAGGCTGCGGCCCACGGTGTGACCCCAGGCGCCGCTCGTGCCAATGCCCATGGGCTCGTCGCTGCCCGGCGCGAACGCCGGCTCGTTGCCGCGCACCTCGTTGTCGGTGGCGTCCACCTCGCAATACACGAGCACCATCGACAGCGACTCGCCGCGATCTTCGGATTCGCGGCGCGCCGCGGCGGCGTCGCGACCGACAAACGGCCGTTGGTAATCAACGAAACGTCCGAGGCGCGCCTCCACCGGAGTGATCTCGGTGGTCAACTCGCTCCCCCACGCCTTGTACGCCTTCTCGATGCGCATGACGTTCATGGCGTAGCTGCCGAAATGCACTAGGCCGTGCGGGCTGCCGGCTTCTGCGACGGCGTCGTAGAGCCGGCCCAAGTCACCCATCGGGCAATGCAGTTCCCAGCCCAATTCGCCGACGTAGGACACCCGCAGCGCGATGACGGGCACTCCCGCCACGGTGATCTGTTGGGCTGTGAGCCAGCTAAACGCGTCGTTGCTGAGGTCGGCGTCGGTCAGCGGCGCAAGCACGTCGCGCGCTCGCGGACCGGTGACACCCAAGATGGCGGTGTCGTCGGTTGCGTCACGCACGCTGACCTGCTCATCGGAACCAATGTGGTCACGCAGCCAGTCGAAGTCATGGCTCTGGCCCATGATCGCGGACGCCAGCCAGAACCGGTCCGGCGCCAGGCGTGCGATGGTCATCTCGCTTTCGATGCCGCCCAGCGTCGTGAGCATGTGTGTCAGGCGGATTCCGCCGTCACGCCCCGGCAGTCGATTGGCCGACAGCCGATCCAGCAGGGCGGCGGCGTCGGGTCCGCACACTTCGAACTTGGCGAACGCGCTGAGGTCAGCAACGCCGACACGCTCACGCACACCTCGCACCTCGGCGCCCACCACGTCGTGCGCGTTGGAACGGCGGAACGAGTGGGCCTCCGGGCTGCCGTCGGGCGAGAAATACTGCGGGCGCTCCCAGCCATAGATCTCCTGCCATTGCGCACCCAAGGCATCGAAGCGCTCCCACAGCGGAGTGCTCTTCACCGGTCGGCCGGCGGCGCGTTGCTCGCCAGGCAGCCGCACTTGGTACATCTCGTGGTACTCGTCGATGGCCTTCTCAAACGCGAACTGCGACTTGGGGCCGGTGTGGTCGCCGAAGCGGCGCGGGTCCATGGCGCGCACATTGATGTCGGTCTGGCCGTGGACTATCCACTGCGCCAGGAACCTCCCGGCGCCGGGGCCCTGGGTGATGCCGATGGACGCACCGTTGCAGTGCCAGTAGTTGCGCACTCCCGGTGCCGGCCCCATCAGGTATCCCGAGTCAGGCGTGTGGGTGATCGGCCCTGACACCACCTGCTTGATGCCGGCTTCGGACAGGGCGCCGATGCGCTGCTGCGCGAAGTCCAAGCACTCCTCCAAGACGTCGAGATCCTGACCGGGCAGGTGGAAGTGCAGGTCCCAGTCGATGCCGTCAATGCCGTACGAGCGTGCGCCGGACATCTCATACGGCCCGATCAGCAGGCCGTCGATTTCCTGGCGGTAGTAGCAGGACGCGCGGGGATCGCGCACAACCGGCAGCTCGGCCTCGAGCGCAGCCACGGCCGGGACGGATTCGGTGACCAGGTACTGGTGGATGACCGACACGATCGGCACGTCAAGCCCGACCATCGCCCCCAGCTGCGGTGCGTAGTGCCCCGCGGCATTGACGACGTGCTCGCAATGAATGGTGTCCTGCTCGTCGTCGCCGTTCGACCCGTTGCGGCGCCGCCCCGGATCCGCGCCGCCGCGAACGATGGTCACATCCCAGGTGCCGTCTGCACGCTGGGACATGCCAGTTACGAGCGTGTGCCGCATGATCCGGCAGCCGAGATCGCGGGCGCCCTTGGCCATGGCGTTGGTACAACTCGACGGGTCGGTCCAGCCGTCGTTGGGGGTGTAGAAGCCGAGACGGACGTCGCTGAGGTCGGTCAGCAGCGGGTGCCGCTCGGCGATCTCATCGGGCCCGATGATGTGCGACTCGACGCCGATCTGGGTGAGCATGGCGTGGACGTAGTGGTGCCAGTCGGCCTCATCGGACGTGCGTGCCAACCGGATGGCACCGCAGCCGTGCCAGCCGGCGGAGAGCCCCGTCTCGGCTTCCAGCCGCGGGTAGAGCGCGATCGCTTCCTGGTGGCACTTCGCCATGTTCAGATCGCCGATGAAGTTCGGGATCAGCCCAGCGGCGTGCCAGGTCGATCCGGAGGTCAGCTCCCCCTTCTCGACCAGGATCGTGTCGGTCCAGCCCTCGTGCGCGAGGGCATACAGCAGACCGGCGCCCATTGCCCCGCCGCCGATAATGACGCATCGCGCTTGTTCACGCATGCTCAGTGATGCCGGGCCTGCTTAGCCATACACAGGTTCCCAATGATCCGGGCCAGACGAGAGCCGTACCTCCCGGTACCGGCCCCGTGGCATGCCGACGTGGTGCGCGCAAATTATCACCCCACCGCGCGCTGCTGCGCGCATTCTCGTCAGCTGGATTCAGGCGGCGAGTGATACTCCAACAACGAGGATTGACAGCGCATGGCAACGAACCGCACGTCGCAGACGCTGCCGTCGGCATCTTCGAGGCGAAGGGTCTCTTCGCCGACGGTGAAGTGGACCGCACCGGAGCTGAGGTCGCCGTTCACGGCGACGTTCGTCGTGTAGAGGTACGTCATCCCATCCCCGTCGAGAATCGGGTTGAGTCGGCCCTCGATGTTTGGCAGGTAGCCGGTCTGATCTTCGAAGATGACCGAGCCGCCACTGCTCAGCGGTGTCAACTCGACACTCAGCTCACCTTCTGCCGGAACCCAGCCCGTCGAGACATGGGCGCTCACACTCGGCCCGGCGACAAACACCGTCATCGGCAGGTCCGCAGTGTGCAGGTCCAAGCGAGCGACACCTTTGGCGTCGGTCGTCGCGGTGCGCCGTGTGCCGTTGGGAAAGAGCGCCAAGACATGTGCAGCGACGACCGGGTTGCCAGCACAGCCGACGAGGACTGCTGTCTCGGTGTCGAATCGCTCGAGTGCTGATGGAAACTCTCCGAGCGGCACTACGTCGACACCGGGTCGTGACTGTGCTGCCTCGCCGCCGAAGACGATCATTTGGGCCGTGATGTCAGGAACCGTTTGAGCAACACGGTCCAGCGGTCGGAACCAGTCCTGGGCGACGGTTGCACCCGACTTGACCTCAATGGCGCTGATGCCGCGGCCCGTCTCATACAGCAGGTCACACTCAAGGCCGCCCGACTCTCGGTAGAAGCTGAGCCGGGGATGATGTCCGCGGTTGTAGCCGTGCTTGAGGGCTTCAGCGACGACGATGTTCTCGAAGAGCTGGCCACGCAAAGGATGCGTCGCCACCTGATTGGCATCTCGAATCCCCAGCAAGTGGCTGGCGAGGCCGACATCGTAGAAATAGATCTTCGGCGACTTCACCAGCCGCTTTCGGATGTTGGCGAAGTGGGGTTCAAGCCGGAACGCGATGTAACTCCGCTCCAGAACGGTGAGCCAGTGCCGGACGGTCGTGTGTGTCACCCCGAGGTCTCCCCCGAGCGATGACAGGTTCACAAGCTGGCCGATCCGTCCCGCGCACAGCGCTGCGAAATGGCGGAACGTCGAGAGATCGCCAACACCGCCCATCCGGCGTACATCCCGCTCAACGTAGGTGTCGAAGTAGTCGGCCAGCACCTGTCGGGGCTCGAGACGCTGGTCGATGATGCGCGGATAGAAGCCGCTGTACACCAGCTCGTTGAGCGAATCGTCCCCGCCCGCGCGGCGACGCTCCTCGAAGGAGAACGGAAGCAGGCGCAGCTGCGCTATCCGGCCGGCCAGAGACTCGCTGACTGCCTCGTTGAGTTTGAAATTCTCGCTGCCGGTGAGCACGTACTGGCCGTTCGCCCCGCTGGCGTCCGCTGTCTCTTTGAGGTACGAGAACAAGGACGGCACATGCTGAACCTCGTCGATCACGGCAGGCCTGCCGAGATCACGGAGAAACCCTCGCGGATCGCGCTCGGCCCGTCCACGAATATCCAGTGCATCCAAGCTGATGTACTTGACATCTGAGGAGTCGAACACGGATTGGCAGAGCGTCGTCTTGCCGGATTGACGCGGCCCGGTCACCGACACGAACGGGTACTGCCCGAACAGGCGCAGTAGGCGATCAGTGATTTCTCGACGAATCATGGCTGCATCATACCTGCCGGGTTGTGCAATCTGAAAGCTCAGGTTTCAGATTGCACAACCCATGGAACAACTCCATCGGCGGCTCCGACCCACCTGTCGTGGCGATCGCCTAGGCTCGTCAAACTCATGAACACGGACCACGAAGCCGCGATGGCAGGTGTCGCGACAGTCGGGTGTCTGCTGCAGCTCGCTCTGGTGCCACTGGCTCTCGCCGCACGAGCAGCGAGACTTCTTGTACGGACAGTCCTTGGGCTGTTCACAAATCCAATCGGATGGGCGCTGCTGGCATTTATTGGAATCGGAATCGCCTTAGTCGCCAGCGGCGCTGCCAAGACGCTTGGAGTCCTTCTAATCATAGTGTGTTTCGGGTTGGCGCTGCTATTCAGTCTCGTTGTCGACTCTCGTCAGCGACGGGCAATGTACCTCGCCGTGGATGCATCAATTGCGGCCGAATACGGTGCTGACAGCCTCGCAGTTTTATTACTGAAGAGAGCCGAACAACTCAGTGGCAGGCAACTCATCGGCAGCTTCCCACATGGACGAAACGACAGCGGAAGTGTAGATCTTCTAGCGGATTCAGTCGGCTACCAGAGTTTCGCCGAAATGATCGGATTCGGTACACAGTCGAGGTCGACGAGTCAATGGGATATCGAGCTGCGCCTGAGCGAGGGCTCGATCGCCGGCTACCAACTGGAAACCCGCCCAGTCGTGGCAGGTGATGAATTGGCGGCGCTGCTGCGGGGCGTTGCGGAGCACTGGCCCGAATTGGAGATCACCGGTATCGCCGTAGGAACAGGAATCACGCTCTTTGTGTCAGCGAACGGGCCAAGCGGCGATGCGAGCGGCAGTGTGAGCGTGATAACAAGCACGCTGCAGGAGGACTCCCTGACACTGTCCTACAAGGACACGCAATCGAGTTTCAGGTATCCCGACTGCTTCATCTCGCTTGAGAGACCTTGGCACCCAGCACGGGATGCATCTCGAGCACCGGCATACAAGCGCAGGGGGTCCCTCACCGCGAGACCGCCGCCGTGGCTCTGACGACAATGGAGTTCTAGGCTCTTCGCGATTTTTTGGGATGACGGTGGGTTGGGGGTCCTTGGGTAGGGGTCGAGGCCCTGCTGGGTTCGGTGTTTGCAGGCGCCGAGCCCTGGAGGGCCTCGATGGCGAGAGATGTTGTGTCGGTGCGGCTGTGGCTGGCGCAGGTGCGGGTGCTGGGGGTGTTGGTCGACTTGCCCGAGCGGCTGGCGGTGGGGGTCGTCTCGACAGTGCTGGGTCCGAAGTGGCCGCGCTGCGCGACGCCGAGCGGGCGGGTGCATGACCGCCGCGACAACAAGGTGCGCGATCTGGAGGTGTCGGGTCGGCCGGTGACGCTGGTGTGGCAGCGGCGGCGGCTGGTGTGGGGGCCGTGCGGCGGTCGGTTCTGCGAGGACCGCCCGGCGTTCGAGGGCCGTCTCACGGCCCGGCTGGCCCGTCGTGTGGTCCAGGACGCGCGGGCGATGACGGTCAACGCGGCGGCCCGCCGCCGCCGGCTGGGCTGGGATCTGGTCAATGCGCTGGTGGTCGCCTATGCGGGGCTGGTCGCGGACCGCCGCCGGCGGCGAAGATGCCGGCTGCTTTTGGTGGAGGGGACCTCGATCCGCCGTGGGCACCGGTACGTGACGGTGCTCGTGAACGGCGACACCGGCGAGGTGCTCGCGATGGTGCCCCACCGCAACGCCCAGGCGCTGTCGGGGTTCCTGGCCTCCCAGGGGCACAGATGGTGCAAGGGCGTGAAGGTCGTGGTGTCCGACGGCTCGAAGCCATACAAGGCAGCAATCGAACGGCGGCTCGGCCGCGCCCGCCACGTGCTGGACCGGTACCGGGTCATCAGATGGTTCGCAGCGGGGCTGACCGCGGTGCGCCTCGACGGCCTCTTCGCCGCCCACCCGAGGCTCAAGGCTGCATGGGCAGCGCTCGGCGAGCTGCACGGCCTCTACCTCGCCAAGGACCGAAAAGGCGCCCTCGAAGCGCTCGACCGGTTCGCGGACATCTACCGCACCGGCCAGATACCCGAGTTCAGCGACATCGTCGACACGTTCCTCGCCTGGCACGAGGAAATCCTCGACTGGCACCGAGCCCGACGGCCCCCCAACGGCCGAATCGACCGGACCAACAACCTGCCGCAGGTCCTGCGCCGCAAAGCCCACCGATTCACCAACTACGCCAACTTCGAAGCCCGCGGCATCCTCATCACACAGCCTGACAACACCGAGCCCAGCAGCCCGATCCCACAAAACCGCGAAGGCTCGAGTTCTATGTATCCGCTGTCGAGTAGGGCTGGGGATCATCAACCCACACCCTGCGAAGTATCGTTCCCATCGACTCAAAGGGACCGATCCGCAAGCCCCAAGCCTGGAACAGCGTGCACAATGCTCGAAGGCCCGCCGAAGCGGGCCTTCGCCCAGCCACCGGAAGCGACTGGGGGGATATGGCCGCAGCGTACATCAGCCGCGTGACATCCGCTACATCTCTGGCTCGGCGCTGATCCCGACTCCGGCACGGCCATCCATTCAGTCGCGCCACTATGGCGTGGGTGCTCGGACCCGCATTTGCGTGCAATCTGAAACTTGAACTTTCGGATTGTGCAGTTACATGCGGACGCGCTGGTTGGTGGGGTCGTAGAAGCTGCGGATCGAGGGCGTGGCGGCGATGCGACGGCCGGCGATTTCGATGTCGAACTTGCCGGCTTCGAGCCAGGACTTGGTGACCGGCTGCGGTTCCGAGTCGGCCGCTGTCGGATGGGTCACGTAGCCCATCGCCAGGCAGCGGTCCTCGGTGTAGCTCCACATTGCCGAGGTGACCCGTCCCACGAGTTCGCCGTCACGACGGATCGGTTCGTCGTGGTAGGCGATCAGGTCGGGATCTTCCAGACGGAACTGCACCAGGCGGCGAGTGCGCGGCTGGTGACGCTGCGCCTCCAGCGCGGCGCGGCCTATGAAGTCGCGTGGCTTGTCCCATGCGATCGCGAACCCGAGCCCTGATTCGAGCGGTGTGTCCTCGTCACTGATGTCGTGGCCCCAGTGCCGGTAGCCGCACTCAAGGCGCAGTGTGTTCATGGCGTGGTAGCCGGCGTGCGCCAACTCCAAACCGTCGGCGGTCTCGGCAGCGTCTCTCAACGCTTCGTACACCGCGACTGCCTGGGCGTTCGGCACGTACAGCTCCCAGCCGAGCTCGCCGACGTAGCTCATGCGTACCGCCAGCACCGGCGTCGGGCCCGCTGGCGTTGCAATGTCAATGTGGCGCGCAGTGCCGAACCCGAAGGACTCATTGTCGAGCGGCGCATCGGTGATCCGGCTGAGCATGTCCCTCGCTTGGGATCCCATGAGGCCGAGCACCGCCCACTCGTCGGTCACGTCGGCGATCTCGACATCTCTTCCCCGGCAAGCCCGCCTCAGCCATGCCCAGTCGCGTGTCTGGCTGGCAGCCGAGGTGACCACCCAGAATTCGTGACCGCCCAGTCGAGTGACGGTCAGGTCGGCTTCGATGCCGCCCCGCTCGTTGCACCACTGGGTGTAGACGGCGCGCCCGGCGGGCACATCCACCGAAGCCACGCTCAGCGTGTCGAGCACATCGAGCGCGTCGGGACCGTGCACTGTGAACTTGGCGAATGACGACTGGTCGAACAGTGCGACACCGTTGCGAACCGCGTCGCATTCCCGTCCTGCATTGTCGAACCAGTTCTGCTTGCCGTAGCTGTAGCGGTACTCGCGCTCCTGGCCGGGCTCGGCAAACCAGTTCGCCCGCTCCCAGCCGGCTGTCTCGCCGAAAACGGCACCGGCCGCATCCATTGCGTCGTGCAGCGCCGAGCGGCGCTGGCCGCGGGCGCTCGTGTACTGGAAGAACGGCCAGTGCATCGCATACAGCAATCCGAGGCTCTCGCTGATGCGCTCGGCCAGGTAGCCCTCGTCGGCTTGGAACGGCATGGCACGCCGGATGTCCACCGCTGAGAGATCCATCGGCGGATGCCGGTCAGCGATCCAGTCGGCGAGCACCCATCCGGCTCCGCCCGCGGACTGGATGCCGACAGAGTTGAAGCCCGCCGCCACGAAACAGCCGTCCACCTCGGGAGCCTCGCCGAGGTAGTACACGCCGTCGGGGGTGAATGACTCGGGACCGTTGAAAAAGAGCTGCACGCCGCAGTCCTCGAGTGCGGGCACACGGTGACAAGAGCGCTCGAACACAGGTCCGACGTGGTCCCAGTCCTCGTCGAGGGTGCCGAAGCTGAAGTCCCGAGGCACGCCGCCCAGGCGCCAGACCTTGGCCTCCGGTTCGAAGAAGCCGACCATGAGCTTGCCGGTCTCCTCCTTGAAGTACGAGAAGTTGCCGGGATCGCGCATGATGGGCGTCGTCGCATTGACGCCATCAAGTGGCTCGGTGACGACGTAGAAGTGCTCGCAGGCCTGCAGTGGGACGTTCACGCCGATCTGCGCAGCCAGATGGCGGGTCCACATGCCCGTGGCCAGCACCACCGTTTCGGTTTCGATGAGGTGATCGGCGGCTTCGTCCGCGCCGCCGTTCGCCGATTCAGTGCGCACACCGCAAATTGCGCCGTTGCGCGTCTCAAGGCCAGTCACCGCGACCCCTTCGACGATGCGGCAGCCGTGCGCTCGCGCCCCCTTTGCCAACGCCATCGTCACGTCAACGGGCGAGACCATGCCGTCATCAGGCAGGTACAGCGCGCCCACCAGATCGTCGGTGCGGATCAGCGGCCACATCTCCGAGAGCTCGTCCATGTCGATCTGCCGGGATTCGACGCCCATGGAGGCCCCCATCGAGGCACCTCGCAGGATCTCGTCCCAACGTTCTGCGTCCGCCGCCACCGAGATCGAGCCCGGCGCCCGGAAGCCCGTGGCCTGACCGGTCTCGTCTTCGAGCGCCTCGAAGAGCCGCACCGAGTACGTAGCGAGCTTGGTCAGGCTGTACGTCGCCTTGAGCTGCGCCGCCAACCCAGCCGCATGCCAGGTCGTGCCTGACGTGAGCTGGTTCTGCTCCAGCAGCAGCACGTCCCGAATGCCCCGACGCACAAGGTGGTAGGCGATCGCACAACCCACAACCCCACCGCCGATCACCACCACTTCGGCTTGGTCAGGCAGGCTGCGCCCCACAGTTTCTCTTGCAGTCGCCACTGGTTCAGATGCGTTCAAGCAAGTCGGGCGTCAAGTCGGCGACCGAGCGGACGCCGTTCAAGCGCATCGTTCGGGTCATCCCCTCGACGAAGTAGTTGAGCACCCAGTCCACTCCGGTCTCGCCGGCAGCACCGAGCGCATACAGATACGCACGGCCGATCATCGCCGAGTCGGCCCCCAGTGCCAGCGCCTTGACGATGTCGCTGCCTCGCCGGATCCCGCCGTCACAGATCACCTCACAGCGGTCGCCGACTGCCTCGCGAATCGCCGGCACGCACTCCACCGGGGACGGGGCCCCGTCGAGCTGGCGTCCCCCGTGATTGGACACGATCACGGCGTCGAGCTCGATGTCGGCGGCGATCTTCGCGTCGTCCGGCGACAGCACCCCCTTGAGCATCACGGGGCCGTCCCAGCGATCGCGGAACCACTCGATGTCGTCCCACGACAGCGACGGATCGAATTGGCTGTTGACGTAGTCGGCGAGGGCGACCGCATCGCCGCCGTCGCCGCCGCTCGTCCCCTCGCAATTGGAGAACTTGATCGGCTCGTTGCTCAAGAAGTCGAGCAGCCATCGTGGGTGCAGCAGTCCGTCGATGATCGTGTCAGGACCGAGCTTGGGCGGCAGGCTGAATCCGTGACGCACGTCACGCTCGCGGCGCCCCAGCACTGCCGTGTCGACCGTGATCATGATCGCCTCGTACCCGCAAGCCGCGGAACGTTTCAGCAAGTCGGCCATGAGCTCTCGGTCACGCCACACGTACACCTGGAAGAACTTGCGCCCCGAGCACACATCGGCCACTTCTTCGACTGAGCGCGTGCCCATCGTCGAGAGCGAGTACGGGATGCCGGCACGTTCGGCAGCCCGTGCCACAGCCAGTTCGCCTTGGGACTGGGCAATGCGGTCAAAGCCGGTCGGTGCGATGACCAGCGGTATCGGCACTGTCTTGCCCAGGACTCTGCCCGAGATATCCACGTCGGTCACGTCGCGCAGCACACGCGGCCGGAATTGCCAGCGGTGATATGCCGACACGCTGCGCTCGGCACTGACCTCGTCCTCCGCTGCCCCGTCGATGTAGTCGAAGCAGCCGCCGGGCATCCGGCGTTTCGCCATACGACGCAAGTCCGATACGTCTGCGGCGCGGATCAGGTGCCGCTTGTCCGCATCGCGTTCGAACTCGCCGAATTGCATGACGCTGCGGGCGGTCTCATAGGCCTGTGTGACCCATTTCGCCAGACCTGCCATGACATGCCTCCCCTCTGCTGGCCGCTCAGGGTCCCCACCAACTCATCGGCTTCGTCTTCTCAGCTTGAGGCCGACTCGATCGTGGACGCTCGTATTGGTTGCCTCCCGGTCGTACCGGGTGCGAACGAACTCTACGATGTGCCCGAACTTCCCAATGCCCGTTCCGCATGCATCGGAGACTGCGGTTCGGGCATCCGACTTTTCTCAAGCGAAGCGAAAGTGAGCCGACATGGCTGCTACCGCCGATCTCGCGGAGCGCTACCGGGCGATCATGCCCAGCTTCATCAGCCCGCTGTACGAACGGCCCCTCTCGATTGACCGCGGCGAGGGGAGCTACGTCTTCGACAATGAGGGCAATCGCTACCTGGACTTCTTCGGCGGGATCCTCACGACCATGATCGGGCACGCCAATCCAGTCGTGGTCGAGGCCGTGCAGTCCCAAGCAGCCAAGGTGATGCACACCTCGACGCTGTACCTGAACTCCGAGATGATCTCGTTCGCCGAGGAGGTCGCTGCGGTGTCGGGCATTCCCGACCCCCGTGTGCTGTTCACCACCTCGGGCAGCGAGGCCAACGACACCGCGATCCTGCTGGCCACCAACTACCGCAATAGCAACCAGGTGCTGGCGATGCGCAACAGCTATCACGGCCGCTCGCTCACGGCCCAGGCGATCACCAGCCACCGGGCTTGGTCGACAAGCAGCTTCAGCGGGCTCGACGTGCAGTTCGTCCAGGGCGGCTACCGGCTGCGCAGCCCCTTCAGGCATCTCGACGACGACGCCTTCACCAATGCCTGCGTGGAGGATCTCGTCCAGCTCATCGACATGACCGATTCAGGCGGCTTCTCGGCGCTCATCGCCGAGCCCATCCAGGGTGTCGGAGGCTTCGCCACACCGCCCGACGGCTTCTTCGGTGCGATGGGCAAGGTGCTGGCTTCGGAGGGGATCCTGTTCATCTCCGACGAGGTGCAGTCCGGCTGGGGACGCACCGGCGAGCATTTCTGGGGTTACGAGGCCCACGGCATCACGCCCGATGCGATCACCTTCGCCAAGGGCGTCGGGAATGGCATCACCCTGGCGGGCATCGTTGCCCGGGCCGAGCTCATGAACTGCCTCACCCGCAATTCGATCACTACCTTCGGCGGGAATCCGCTTTCGACCGCCGCGGGCCGGGCCACCCTGCGTTACCTGCTCGAGAACAATCTGCAGGCCAATGCCGCTGCCCGCGGGGCGCAGATGCACGAACGCCTGGCTCCCGTGTGCGACGCGTCGCCGCATGTCGCGGAGCTGCGCGGCAAGGGACTGATGCAAGGCCTCGAGTTCTGCCACCCGGGCAGCATCGAGCCCGACGCCGCGACCACGTCGGCAGTGCTGGAGTCCGCCAAGGACCGCGGCCTGCTCGTGGGCAAGGGCGGCCTCTACGGCAACGTCATCCGCATCACGCCGATGATGAACGTGACCGAAGCAGAGATGGATGAGGGGCTCGACCTCCTCGTCGTCGCCATCGAAGCGCTCGACTGAGAGCAGGCGCTCGTCAGTCGAAGCTGATCGAAACCTTCAGCGCGCCAACTTCGTGAGGTTCGTGCGCGAGCCGGAACGCGTCGCCGATGTCGCTGACGTCGAAGACGTAGCTGAGCAGTGGCGACACGTCGATGTCGCCCGAGGCGATCAGGCGTAGCGCCTGGCGGAAGGACATGGAGCCGGGCTCGTCCTGGGCCCCGTACGTGCTCGCCGCGGACAGCCGCTTGCGGAAGAACTTCTGGAAGCGCACGTGGATGTTGTCGTCGGTGGACGGCAGCCCGAACCACAGCAGCTGACCGTCCATGCGCACGAGCTCGACCGAGTCCAGGAACGTGTCCGCGCGCCCCACAGCTTCCACGACGTAGTCGGCGCCGCGGCCGTCGGTCATGTCCTTGATGGCCTCGATGACTCCGGCGTTGCCGAGCTCGGCGGCATTCAGGCACTCGTCCGCGCCGTAGGCCTCTGCGACAGCCAGGCGCGCCGGCGAGAGGTCGGAAACGATGACCCGCTCGGCACCGGCCCGCTTCAACAGGTAGGTGAAGAACAATCCAGCCGATCCCTGTCCCATCACGACGACGGTCTCGCCGGACACGTCGCGGGGATGCTGGCGCATGGCGTAGATGACCGTGCCGAGCTGCTGGCCCATGAGCAGGTGCGAGCGGGGCACATCGCTCGCCGGAAGCGGAACGTAGTAGCCGGAGTTGATCCGCTGAAATGCGTTGAAGCACTCGCCCACCGGCGGATTCGGAAAGGTCAGTACATGCGTGCCCTCCGGAAGGCCTGACGCTCGGCTCTCGACCACCATGCCGATGCCCTCGTGTCCCGGGAAGCCATGCGGGCACGGCGGGCGATGCGCAAGGCCGGCCCCCATCATCACCATGTGCAGATCGCTGCCGCAGATAGAAGCCATCTCGGACCGAATGAGCACGTCGTAATTCACCGCTGTCATGCCCAGGGCGGCATCGGGCCTCGAGGACGGCGCGGCGTCTGAGGAGGCCTCGTCCAGAGGTGGCACGGGAATCTCTTCGCATTCCATGCGTCCGATGTCGACCATCCGGCCGGCCTTCATCATTTCCATCGGCTTGCTCGCTCCTCGCCTGCCGTTTGGCTGCAGATCATTCTCATCGGTTCGGCGAATACTGGCTCATGAACGCTCGGCCGTCCGCGGTGCCGACGCGCATTCCGGCCGCGGCAGGCGCATCGGGGCAAGTTAGCTGGCAGGCTGTGCGGCGATGAGTGTGCCGGTGGCTACCGCTGAGCGCAGCCAGCGGTCCCTTCGGGGCTGGGTTGTGCTGACCGGCGTCTTCGGGGTGATGATGATCACCTCGGGCATGGTGTTCTATGCCCTCGGCGCCTTCTTGGATGCCTTCGTCGACGAGCAGGGCTTCAGCACCAGTCTCGCGGGCGCAGGCGTGGGCGCCTTCTTGCTGGCATCAGGTCTGTGCGGGTATTACACAGGCAAGCTGGTTAACCGCTTCGATGCTCGCTGGGTGATCACGGCGGGCACTGCAGTCAGCACCGTCGGCATGGCACTCCTCGCACAAGTGCAGTCTGGCTGGCAGATGTTCGTCGTGATGACCATCTTCGGCATCGGGTTCGGACTCTGCGGTCTGGTGCCGACTACCACGTTGGTGACGCGCTGGTTCGAGCGTCGCCGCTCGGTGGCGATGGCAATCGCCTCCACCGGTCTGTCGCTCGGCGGCATCATCCTGCTGCCGCAGCTCAGTCAACGCATCGAAACCGAATCGTTGGTCTACTGGGCGCCCCGATTCGCGCTGGTGTACTGCGTCCTGCTGCTGATCTCGACGTGGTTCTTCATTCGAGCATGGCCCAAAGACGTGGGACTACGGCCCGACGGTGCGCGGCAGGCCAGCGATTCGGGCGGAGCCCCCGATTCTCCACCGCCGGGAATGCCCTACCAGCAGGCCATCCGCACTCGGTTCTTCATCTTCACTGCCATCGGATTCGTGCTGGTGATGAGCAGCCAAGTCGGGGCCATCCAGCACATGTACAAGTTCGCCGGCGACCGCTTGGGATTCGAGGCCGCTGGTGCGGGTGCGGTGCAGCTGCTGGCGGGCACCAGCGTCGTCGCGAGGATCTGCGGCGGCGTTGCAGCCCTGAAGGTGTCGCTGCGTTGGCTCACGATGGTGCTGATGGTGGTGCAGGTCGTGGGGCTGTGCCTGCTGGCTGTTGCTGGCAGCGGCCTCGCCATCTTGTTCGGCGTGTTGGTGCTCGGCAGTGCCATGGGCAACCTGCTGATGCTTCATCCGCTGATCCTGGCCGACGCTTTCGGCGTACGGGACTATCCGCGCATCTACGGCTTCGGTTCACTGCTGATGGTGTCCGGCCTGGCCGGTGGGCCGTTCCTCACCGGGGTCCTCAACGATGCGTACAGCTACCGGTCCGCGTTCTTCGCTTTGGCAGCGATTGCCGTGGTGGGTCTGGTCGTCTACAGCTTCGCCGGCAACCCGGCCCGCGACTACCTGAGTGCACGCGCACCGCGACCAGTCCAACGTGTCGAGCCGGCGCGCGTCGTAGCCCGTCCGCCATCCGCCGCTCCCCAAGCAGTGCTCGCGGCCTCGCGCAACGGTGTGCCCGCCGGTCGCGCCGCAGTGCTCGCAGGAGCGAAGGCGAACGGTGCATCACCCGGAGCGCCTCAGATCCAGCCAGGTCGGGCACCCGAGGTCTGGTCGGTCGACCCCGCCTGAATCCGGGCTCGGCGCCCAAATTTCAGCGTCCGTGCCGGCGATGTGGCAGATGCAGCCTCGCTCGAAGCTGCGCAGCCAGATCAGGGGCGGAAAGCGATCGGGCGCGCCACAAGCTGAGCCGGCCGGCTGACGATTCGATAGGCGCCCTCGATCCACTCGCAAATCAGTCGACGAGTCTCGCGTGGGTCGATCATCTCCTCGATCTGGAAGCGGTTGAGCGGACCGATCGGGCCACGCGCGGCTTCGATGCGCGCCTCCAGCTCCGCCCGCAGCGCCACCGGGTCTTCAGCCTCGGCCAGCTGCCGCTTGTAGGCAGCCTCGATGCCGCCCTCGGGCGGGATGCCCCCGACATCTGCGGCCGGCCAAACCACCCGGGCGTTGTGTTGGCGCCGTGGCGTGGCGTAGTTGTTGCCGGCCACGCCGAAGCTGCGCCGCATGAGCACAGTGAAGATCGGCACCGTGGCCTGGGCGAACGCCGTCATCCACGTCGCACCCTTGCGGATCGTCCCGGTGATCTCGTGCTCGACCCCGACCGCGAAGCCGGGGTTGTCGCACAGGTTCAGTATCGGCACATGAAAGAGGTCGCACAGGTCGATGTGGCGGGTCAGCTTGTCGCAGCCGTCGGCAGTCAGTGCGCCGCCGTTGGGATGGCGGCTGTCCGACGCCAGCACCCCCACCGGGTGCCCGTTGATGCGTGCGAACCCGACCACCTGGTCAGTGCCCCACAGCGGACCGATCTCGAAAAACGAGCCGCGGTCACAGATCAGCTCGATGCCGCGGCGCATGTCGAACGTGGTGGTGCGCTTTCGGGGAATCAGCGTCAGCAGCTCGTCTTCACGCCGATCCGGCGGATCATCGGGGTCCGGCCGCAGCACGGGTGGCGTCTCATACACCGACGACGGCAGGTACGAAAGGAACTGTCGCACCAGCTCGGCTGCCTCCTCCTCGGTCTCGGCCAGGTTGTCCACCGAGCCGTTCGTGCAGTGGATGCGCCAGTCGCCGAGGTCTTCCTTGGAAATGTCGTAGCCCATCGCGTGGCTGACGACCGGCGGTCCTGCCACGAACAGCTGCGAGATGTCGCGCACCATGACGGCGAAGTGGCCCAGGACGGCCTTCGCGGCTCCGATGCCGACCACGCTGCCGAGCAGCATGTTGACCACCGGCACCGTGGCGAGCTGGGTGGCGTACTCGGTGCTGCCCAAGTGCGAAGGCAAGAACGAACCGCCGCCTCCACTCACCCGCGGGCGCCCGGCTTTGATGGCGCCAGAGCTCTCCTTGGCCGTGCTTTCCCCATCCTTGCGTTGCTCGGGCACCATCGAGGCAACGCTGCCACCGCCCGAAGAGCCATCGAGGAGCCGGATCGACGGCACCCCCAACTCGGTCGAGAGCAGGTCGAGGTGGAAGCTCTTGGCGCCGATTGCCCCGTCGGCATGGCCGCCGCGCGAGGTGAAGTCGTCTGCACAGACCACCACGCCTCGGCTCTCGATCGTGCCGGTTCCGCCGACGTGATTCGCGGGTGTGAACGCTGCGATCTCGCCATCGTCGTCGTAGGAGGCAAAGCCCGCGAGGCTGCCGACTTCGCGGAAGGAGCCCTCGTCGAGCAGCAGCCGGATGCGGTCCCGGCAGTGCAGCTTTCCCCGGCTGCGCTGGCGCACCACACCGGGCTCGTCCGAGTCGGGCCCCAGGCGTTTCTCCGCCAACCGCCGCAGGGTTTGCACCTCATCAAGCAGCGGTTCCCAGCCGCTGCGCGCCGCTTCTGCGGCCGCCGGTGTGCCCGACAAAGCCGTCGCAGTCACTACCGCGAGCACGTCGCCCGCGGCCAGCTGGTCGCCAGGCTGCAACTCACGCAGAGCTGTGATCGTGCCGGCGCTAGGCGCGGTGACCTCGGTCTCCATCTTCATGGCCGACAGCACCACGAGCGCCTGCCCTGCTGCCACAGCGTCACCTGCGCTTACCCGCACCTCGACGACGCTGGCGGGAAGTGGGCTGGAGACTGCTACTTCATCGTCACCGAGTTCGCGGTCCGGCCATGTCGATGGCGGCAACGCCGGCATAGCGGCAGGCGCAGCAGCGGGGTGTGGCAACGCTGGCTCCAAGAGGGCGGCGCGGCGCGAAGCGTCGCCGCCACCCATGCCGTTCGGACTGCCCGACGCTCCGCTTTGCGCCGTCACCATTTCGGCCAACAACGTGGTGCGTGCGTCGCCATTGCTCACCGCCGGATGGTCCAGGATCTCGCGGAGCTGGCCGATATTCGTGGGCAGCCGACCGATGTGGAAGTCGGCCAAGGCCGATGAAGTGCGGGCCACCGCGGCTTCGATGGTGTTCCCGGTAGCGATGACCTTGGCGAGCAGGGGGTCGTAGTACGGCGGCGGCGCGTAGCCGGAATACCCGGCGGCGTCGACTCGCACACCCGCCCCGGAGGGCTCCTGGTATGCCGAGATCGCACCCGATCCAGTTGCCACCACACGGGCCTGCACCGCGTAGCCGCGAGGCTCGGCGGTGCCAGCCGCGCCGATGCCCACCGCTGCGAGCGTTTCGCCGGCGGCGATGCGGAACTGAGCTTCGACGAGATCAACGCCGGTGACCTGCTCGGTGACGGTGTGCTCCACCTGGATGCGGGGGTTGCACTCGATGAAGTAGTGCTCGCCAGCTTCGGGCGAAACCAGGAACTCCACCGTGGCCGCATTCACCAGGCCCGCCTCGGCGGCGAGTCGGACGGCGTCGGCATGAAGCTGTGCCCGCAGTTCAGCACTGAGCCCATGGGCAGGGGCGATCTCGATGACCTTCTGATTGCGCTGCTGGACCGAGCAATCCCGTTCGTAGAGATGCGTCACATTTCCGTGATGGTCCGCCAGCACCTGCACCTCGATGTGGCGCGGCCGGTTCACGAGACGCTCCACGAACACAGTGCCGTCGCCAAACGCTGCGGCGGCCTCGCTCGAGCATCGCCCGAACGCCTCGTCGATGTCCTCGATGCGCTCCACGGCGCGCATGCCGCGACCGCCCCCGCCGGCAGCGGCCTTCAACATGACCGGCAATCCAATCGCTGCGGCCGCGCCGGCTGCGGCAGCCGCGTCGGCAACAGCACCCGGCGATCCCCCCACGACGGGAATGCCAAGGGAAGTGGCCAGGGCCCGAGCGCGGATCTTGTCGCCGAAGAGCTCGAGCGTGCTCGCTGCCGGGCCGACGAATGCGATCCCTGCCTGAGCACATGCATGAACGAACGCTGCGTTCTCAGCAAGGAATCCATAGCCCGGGTGAACGCAGTCGCAGCCGTGCTCGCCTGCGATCCGCAGCAATGCGGAGATGTCCAAGTACGCAGCCACCGGGTCGCTGCCGGGCAATGGAGCAACGTGGTCCGCGGCTACCAGGTGCAGTGAGCGCTCGTCGACGGGCGCGTAGACGGCAACCGACTCGATGCCCAGTGCGTCAGCAGCCTTGGCAATGCGGATGCCGATCTCGCCGCGGTTGGCGATGAGGACCCGGTCGAAGCTCACGATTCCCCCTGGCTCAGCGCCGTACGCGCTGTCGGTGTGGCGATTGTGGCCGCTGTGGCACATCGCCGCACAGGAACCGGGGTATCGCACAGCACGAGTCGCGCCCCACGATGCGAGACTGGCGAGATGGAGATTTACGACGTCATGCGCACCACGTTCGCCGCCCGGGACTTCACCGACGACGAAATCACCGACGAGATGCTGTACCGCATCTTCGACAACGCCCGCTTCGCGGCCAGCGGCGGCAACCGCCAGGGCTGGAAGGTCATCGTGGTGCGCGACCCCGCACGCAAGAAGCACTTGGGCGAGTTGTGCTACCCGGCGATGCGCGTCGCAGCGGCCCAAGTGAAGGCTGGCGAGGTCTACTGGCAGAGCTACAGCCCCTCAGCGGTGAACATCGCCGAAGCGATGAACGACGAGTCGCTGAAGTTTCCGCTCCCGATGTTCCGGCACATGGACCAGGTGCCGGTGGTGCTCGTGATCGTCGTCGACCTGCGCGTGGTTGCTTCCATAGATAAGGAGCTCGACCGCGTCGGTGTCGTGAGCGGCGCCTCGATCTACCCGTTCGCGTGGAACATCCTGCTCAGCGCCCGCAATGAAGGTCTCGGTGGCGCGATGACCACGCTGCTGTCGGCATCCGAGCCCGATGCCAAGGAATTCCTCGGCCTCGAGGACTGGGAGGCGGTGTGTGGGCTGCTTCCGATCGGCAAGCCGACCAAGCAGCTCACCAAGCTCAGTCGCAAGCCCGTCGAGCAGTTCGTCGTTCGCGAGCGCGGCGACGGCGAGGCATTCACGCTGTAGCGCGCCCGCGTCGGCCCCGCTGTCGCGGATCTGCGGGGTCGCCTCAGTCATACGGGCACGAGGAGGTACCGATGGCCATTGATTTCAGCTTGAGTCCAGAACTCGAGAAGCTGCGCGCTCGCATCGCGGACTTCATCGACGCAGAGGTGCGCCCCGTCGAGGGCAGCATCGACGCGGAACGGCTCGAAGAAACCGATCGCGACGCGTACGTGACGGCGCTGCTGGGCATGCGCAAGCGCGCACGCGAGGAACACCTGTGGCTGCCGCACATGCCGACCGAATGGGGCGGCATGGGCCTCGGCCACGTCGAGATGGCGATGGTGCAGGCCGAGGCTGCCAAGACCCGCTTCGGTTCGTGGGTGCTGAACTGCCAGGCGCCCAACGAGGGCAACATGCACACGCTGCTGCACTGGGGCACCGACGACCAGAAGCAGCGCTACCTGGCGCCGCTGTGCGAGGGCCGAGCCGAGTCGTGCTTCGCGATGACCGAGCCCGAGGTGGCCGGATCAGATCCGACGCTCATCCAGACCCGCGGCTATCCCGACGGCGACGAGTGGGTGCTGAACGGCCACAAGTGGTTCATCTCGAACGCACACCGGTCGAAGTTCGCGATCCTCATCGCCCGCACCGAGGACAATCCGGATATCCCGCAAGCCGGCAACTCGGCGTTCATTGTGGATCTACCGGCCGACGGCTGGACCGAGGTGCGCCAGATCGAGACCATGCACGGCTCCACCGGTCACAGCGAGATCCTGATCGAGGACTTGCGTGTCGGCGGGGGCCAGATGCTGGGCGGGCGCGGCCAGGGCCACCTGCTGGGCCAGTACCGGCTCGGGCCAGCGCGGCTGGCGCACTGCATGCGCTGGATCGCCCAGGCCCAGACTGCACTCGACATGATGGTCGACCGGTCGCTCAACCGGTTCTCTCACGGCTCGCTGCTTGCCGAGAAGCAAGGCATTCAGTGGATGATCGCCGACAGCACGGTGGAGCTGTACCAAGCGAAGCTCATGGTGCTGCACGCGGCCTACAAGGTCGATCGCGCCCAGGCCGGACACGGAGACGACTTCAAAGCCGAAGTCTCGATGGCGAAGCACTTCGTAGCGAACATGCTGGGCCGGGTCATCGACCGCTCGATTCAGGTGCACGGCGCGCTCGGCTACTCCACCGATACGCCGTTGGCGCATATGTACCAGCACGCGCGCTGGGCCCGCTTTGCCGACGGGGCCGACGAGGTCCACCAGATGCGCATCGCCCAGCGAACCATCGCCGCCTACAGCGACACCAACAGCACCGCCGCAGCGACCGGCAACCTGCCGATCTGAGTGTGTTGCTGACGATGGACGTTCGATGAGCCGCGCAAAGAACGTCCGATGAGCGTCCTCGAATACTTGCTGGCAGCGTTGTTCGTCGCCGCCGGTGCTGGCACACAGGCGTGCATCGGCATGGGCATGGGACTCATAGCCGGGCCGGTGCTGGTGGTCATCGAGCCGACCGCGGTGCCCGGGCCGATGCTGATGATTGCGGGCGGCATCAATCTGCGCAACGCCATCGCGGACAGAGCCTCGCTGAACGCACCCGCTCTGCGGCGGCAGTTGCTCGCGGCACCGCTGGGTCTCGTCGGGGGCATGGCATTGCTGTCCGCGTTGAGCGATCGTGCGCTGGCAATTGCCGTGAGCCTGTTCGTGCTGTTGGCCGTTGCAGTCCAGGCGTTCGGGGTGCGGCCGCCCGAGGGCCAGCGAGCTGACTATGCCGCAGGGGCCGGCACTGCGTTCTCGTCATCGGTGGCAGCAGTGCCCGGTCCGGTGTACGCCGTCTTCGCCAGCCACTGGCAGCCTGCAGCGTTGCGAGCCACGCTGGCCACCTACATGCTCATTGTCGGCACGGTCATTATCAGCGCCCTAGCCGTCATGGGCGATTTCGGCCTCCGACAGCTCTGGCTCGGGCTGGGCCTGCTGCCCGCGGTGGCACTCGGCTTGCCGTTCGGAAGGTGGCTACGGCCGCGCCTTGCGGGACCACGCTTTCGGATGATCGTGCTCGCCGTCGCCGCAACCAGTGCGACGGTCGTGCTCATCCGCCAACTCGTCAACGGCTGAGCACGCCCGCGGCGGCGGGGCTGCTGACAGGACCAGGGGTTTTCCGGACCCGAAGCTGGCTTTGGCACCGGCGTAGTGGCCGGGGCGATGGCCTGCGCCCCCTGATGAGTCGCGCATACCCGACTATCGAGAGCCGGTATGCGCTGAATTGCTGCCGCTGCCGCTGGAATCGGGCACACTGGCCCCGTGTCAGCGGTCCAACGCCCCAAACTTCTGCTGAAGGAGTACCCGCCTCGAACCATGACCGAGGTGGAGCGCGGCGAGGAGCTGGCGAGCCTGCTCCACCTCGCCATGCATTTGCCGAGGCAAAATTCACCCGAGCTGGAGTATCCCGTGTTCAGGAGCCGGCGTGAGCGACCAGCCGGCTGAGGTTCTTGCTCCCGACATATTGGGGTTGATCCGGGGGCTGCATCATTCCCTTGAGCGCTCAGGCCTGCCATACGCATTCGGCGGTGCGCTGGCGTTGGCGTGGTGTATTCCCGAGCCGCGTACAACGCGAGATGTGGACCTCAACATCTTCATTGAGGCCGAGTCCGCCGAGGTTGCGCTCGCTGCGCTTCCGCCCGAGATCGTCGCCACCGATGCCGCAAAGTCCGAGCTGCGCACGAGGGGCCAATCGCGTCTGATGTGCGACACCATTCCGGTTGACGTCTTCCTCACGAATGATCCGTTTCACACCGAAGTGGCAACACGCATCGTCCGACGACCGTTCCTCGGCGAGCAGATGCCGTTCCTGTGCTGCTCAGACCTTGCCGTCTTCAAGGCATTTTTTGACCGGAGAAAGGACTGGTTCGACCTCAGCGAGATGTTCGAAGCGCGCTCGATCGATCTGGCAGAGATAACTGAGCTCGTCGCAGAACTGCTGGATCCCGACGACCACCGCATCGCCCAGCTTCGCCAAGCGCACGACGACGGAGAGCGCACACGACTCCGCCGCACCGCCAGCGATGATGGAGACTCCTGACGGCTTCACGGCATCGACAACAGCAACCGGTCCATACGGCGTCGTGGCGCGCCTGCGTCAGAACCCAGAGCCCACTCGCTCCGACGTGATCACAGATCGGTCACATCGCAGTCTTGCTCAGCGGCAGGTGCTGAGAGCCGCTGTCAGGACCAGGGGTCCTCGGGGCCGGGCGCTGGTTTGGGCGCTGGCGTGGTGGCCTCGGCGATGACCTGGGCGGCAGCCGCTACGCCGGAGGCACCCATGGGGGCGTCGATTGCCACAAGGGTGGCTTCTATGGTGCCGAGCGTGCCGAGCAGCATCGGCGGGTTGAGATGACCCATGTGACCGATGCGGAATTCGGCATCGGCGTTGCCGGTGATGCTGAGCCCCAGCGTGAGGCCCGATTCGGTCTCACAAGTGGCGCGCAGCTGCTGGGCGGACACCTCGCCAGTGCGGATCATCGTGACGGAGTTCGAGCGATGCGCAGGGTTCACCACATTCAGCTCAAGCCCGCCGGGTGCCGACCATGCGTCTACGGCTGCGTGGATTGCGCCTGCCATCACGCGGTGGCGCTCCCAGACATTTTCCAAGCCCTCCTCGTCGATCATGTCGAGCGCCTCAGCGAGACCCCACAAGTGCTGGACCGGCGGTGTGCCGCAGAAGATCCAGTAATGGGCATCGGGGTCGGTGCGGCGCGTCCAGTCCCAGTACGCAGTGCGCAAGTCGGCTCGCTGGTGTGCGTCCCATGCCTTGGGCCCGACCCAGACGATGCCGAGTCCTGGAGGGACCATCAGTCCCTTCTGGCTGCCTGCCACGGTGACATCCACGCCCCAGTCGTCCATCTCGAACTGTTCGCAGCCCAGTGAGGCCACGCAGTCCGCCATCAGCAGTGCCGGATGGTCGGCCTCGTCCATCGCGCAGCGGACCGCGGAAATGTCATTGCGCACTGACGACGCTGTATCGGTCTGGGCGACGAGTACAGCGGCGAACTCCCGGCTGACGTCTCCGCGCAAACGCTCGGTGATTGCTTCGGGATCGAGGGCAGCCCGATCCGGCGCATGCAGCACTTCGAATTTCACTCCGCTGAGGGCAGCCATCTCGGCCCAGTTCGTGGCGAAGTGCCCAACTTCGAGTACCAGCACCTTGTCGCCACGAGACAGCGTGTTGGTGACGGCCATCTCCCACGCACCGTGGCCGTTGGAGATGGCGATGTACGCCCGGTGCTCGGTGCGGGCCAATGCCGGCAGCCGGTCCAGCAGCGAGTAGGTGAGGTTCACCACCTCGCCCTCGTAGATGTTCGGAATAGGTCGTCGCATCGCGTTCAGGACGCGATCGGGAATGACCGACGGGCCGGGGATCATGACCAGCGGTCGACCGTGTCGCAGCGACATCGAAGCTCCCTTCGGCGACCGCGCTTGCAAGCGCGTCGCCAAACTTCATCAGCCTACGAACAGCCCGCGTGCACGCCTGCATGGACTCGAGGCGCACCATGACCCAGCGACGGCTCCGGTTTCCCTCCCCTCGCTCCGCAGCTCACGCGTAGGCTGCGCTCAGGCCTGTGCTCATGGACATGGGAGCTCATAGACGGGGGTGTCCACGATGGGCAGCAACGCACTCATTCATCCGTTCTCGGTCGTCAGCCGCGATGAGAACGAATTCATCCAGATCGTTTCCGGCGAAGGCGTCATGCTGCGTGACTCCGCCGGCAACACCTACATCGATGCACTGGCCAGTTTGTGGCTGTGCCAGATCGGTCACGGCAATCGCACCGTCATCGATGCGATCACCGCACAGCTCGAACTGCTGCAGACCTACAACACGTTCGATCCGTTCACGAACGGTCCAGCGGTCGAAGTTGCCGAGATGGTCCGTGCGCGCTCACAGCACCCGGACGGCCGGGTGTTCTTGGGCTGCTCGGGCTCCGAAGCTGTCGACACCGTCTTGAAGTTCGCCCGGCGCATCCACCGGCTGCGCGGCGATGCGGACCGGCAAGTCATCGTGCGCCGCACCGGCGGCTATCACGGCGTGAACGTCGGGGGCACCAGCGTGCAGGGCCTCGAGCCGATCCGCGATGGCTGGGGCGACCTCATGCCGCATGTCGTCGAGATTCCCAACGACGACGTCGAGCCCGCAGCACAGCTCTTCGCCGAGCAGGGAGAACGCATCGCAGCCGTCATCACCGAGCCGATCCAAGGCGCAGGCGGCGTGATCCCGCCACCGCCCGGTTACTTCGAGGGCCTGCGCCGCCTGTGCGACGAGCACGGCGCGCTGCTCATCTTCGACGAGGTGATCTGCGGCTTCGGGCGGACAGGCAGCTGGTTCGGCGGTCAGACGTTCGGCGTGGTCCCCGACATGTTCACCTTCGCTAAGGGCGTGACCTCGGGGTACATCCCGCTGTCGGGCGTGGTGGTGTCACGCGAGATCGCAGACACACTCGAAGCCGACGAGAACAAGTTCATGCACGGCTACACCTATTCGGGCCACCCCACGGCTTGTGCGGCCGGTGTCGCCAACATCGGAGTCATCGAATCCGAGGGACTGGTGGACCGCGCTCGCGACATCGGCGACCGCATGGAAGAGGGCTTCCTGGCGCTCCAAGGCGACGGCATGATCGACAGCTACCGAGGCATCGGCGGCATCTGGGCGTGCGATATCGGCCGCGACGCCACCGAGGCTCGCGAGGCGTTCCTCAAGCGCGGCGTCATCTCGCGGCCCATCGGCAACGCGCTCGGGTTCTGCCCGCCGCTCATCATCACCGATGACGAGATCGGGCAGATGTTCGACCGGCTCGACGACGCCCTGCGCGCCACCGCGCCCTAGGACACCTGGTCACAGGAGGAAGAGCGACAATGGAGACTGCTGAGACACGGGCGTTGATGGAGCGCTACTACGCCGCGCTGACAACGGCCGATCAGGACACGCTGCTGGAGTGTCTCGACCCTGACGTGGTGTGGGTGCTTCCCGCCACGGCCGCGCTGGGCAACGCTGTGGACACGATGTCCGGGGCGACCGAGGTCGTGGAGGCTCTGGGCGGCCGCGTGGTCCGGCAGTCCTTCGACGTCAGAAAGCCGATCAACCTCGAAGTTCGCAAGATGACCGTCGAGGACGACACTGCCGTCGTGCAGCAGCGGTTGGCGGCCACCGCCAAGGCCACCGGCCTCGACTACGACAACCAGTACTGCTGGGTCTACACGTGCCGCGACGGCCGCATCGCCCACATGGAGGAATACACCGACACGCTGTACGCAGCCCGCCAGATGGGCTGGGATCTCGACGTCTGACCGTTCCTGCGGGCCGGCGAGCACGGCTGATGTCCCACGCGGCACAATCAAGACAACGCAACCGAGTGCCCCGAACGCGGAAGCTTCAGGAGAAATCGCCATGAGCACCTACGACATCGTCATCAAGGACGGCATGATCTTCGACGGCACCGGTGCGCCCAGAGTGCGCGGCGACGTCGGCATCGCGGGCGGCAAGATCGCCGCCGTCGGGCGGGTCGACGCCCGTGAGGGCGCCAGGGTCATCGACGCCTCAGGGATGCATATCGCCCCCGGCTTCGTGGACCTTCACACCCACTACGACGCTCAAGTGTTCTGGGATCCCTACTGCACGCTGTCGGGCTGGCATGGCATCACTTCGGTAGCCATCGGCAATTGCGGCTTCGGCTTCGCCCCGGTCGATCCGGACATGCGCGAGTACGCCATGCGCTCGATGACCCGGGTCGAGGCCATTCCCTACGAGTCGATGCGCCAAGGCATGCCGTGGGACTGGGTGACGTTCCCCGAATACCTCGACAGCCTCGAGCGCACCCCCAAGGCGCTCAACATCCTGCCGTACGTGCCGATCGGGCCGATGCTCGTCATGGTGTTGGGCCTTGACGACGCCAAGGAAGGCCGGATGCCGACGGTCGGCGAGCACGAGATGCTGGCCAAGCTGGTGCACGAGGCAATGGACGCCGGTGGCTGCGGCTGGTCTGCCCAGCGGCTGCCTCCGACGGGTCCCGCCGCGGTGCAGCGTGACTGGGACGGCACGCCGATGCCGACCGACATGATGAACGACGAGACGGCGCTGGTGCTGGCCCGGGTTCTGGCCGAACGCAACGAGGGTGTCGTGCAGATGACGCTGACCAGCGGCAACGTGGCCCACGATCTCGCACACCTCGAAGAGATCGCGTCGATCAGCGGCCGCCCGCTGCTGCACAACGTGGTGCAGGCCTTCGAGGACAAGCCGAACATCCACCGTCGCCAGATCGAATGGCTGGAACGCTGCCGTGAGCAGGGGGTGCCGGTCTACGGCCAGGGCGTCACCAGCGATGCGGGATTCACTTTCACGCTCGAGGACTGGAACCTCTACGACGACTCTGAGGCCTGGATGGAAGCCTGCATGGGCGACAAGGCCGAACGCTTGGCAAAGATGGCCGATCCCGAGCGTCGCCAAGCCCTCAAGGACACGCTTCCTCGCACGGCCACTGCGCCGCTCGAGACGGTGACGATCCTGTCGCCGCGCAGCGAATCGACCGAGCGGTACCGGGAGATGTCGGTGGGCCAAGCAGCCGAGATTGCCGGCAAGCACCCGGTGGATCTCATGCTCGACGTCGCCGTGACCGACGGACTCGACACCCTGTTCTTCGTGGCGCCGCCGCAGGGCAACTCAGACCTGTTGCGCGACTTGGTGCAGTACCCGCACATGCTGTTCGGCGTGTCCGACGGCGGTGCGCACACCAAGTTCCTTACGGCGGGCCGCTACCCCACCGAGACGCTGACCGAACACGTGCGCGAGAACCAGTGGATTACCTACGAGGAAGCCCACCGTCGCCTGTCGGCGCTGCCCGCACAGCTCGCCGGCTTCCGTGACCGGGGCCTGATCCGAAACGGCGGACCCGCCGACGTGCTCGTGTACGACCCGGAGAATCTGGAGATCGGCCCGAACGAAGTCGTCCACGACCTGCCGGGCGGCGAGTGGCGGCGAGTCCAGCGGGCCAGCGGCTACCGCAGCGTCATCGTGAACGGCCACGAGACCATCTCCGAAGACGCCCAGACCGAGACCTACAGCGGCCAACTGCTCCGCCACGGCGGCTGACCAAGCTCAAGCATCGCTTCAGATTCGAAGACCGAATGGCTGAGGGGTACTCCCTGGCAGATGCTGGCGCGCGAAATCGACTACCGGGCGCTGGAGCGACGAAGCGACACTCCTCAACCGCCCGGTCGCCGCTGGACCGTCTACCGATTCGATTTCGAGAACGGCCAGCAATACGTGGGCATTACTCAGCGGTCCGCTCGTGCTCGTGAGGCTGAGCACGTCTCGGGCGACACGCGTCTCACAGGCGGATCAGCACGGATCAGTGAGCTCGTCGCAGACGGTGTCACGTACGACCTCGCCACCCTCGCAACTGACTTAACCGAAGGCGAGGCCTACGAACTCGAACGTGAAGAGATCGCCAAGCTGACGAAGCCTCTCAACGTCCGAGGACCCGTCAATCTTGAACCCGTCGAAGCTTGGCCTGATGAGGTCGCATCCTCGGGGCCAACAGGCATCGATGACGCGACAGTCATCGCAGCAGTAGCGGCAGCGAAGGACGAGCTCAGCGGTGACGGTGATTCGCCGGTCGTTGGCATGCTCGAAGATGCAACACTGTTCCGCAGATCGCAGGCCACGTCACCAAGGGACCACGAGGGGAGACCATGACGACGTACGCAGGTGAGCGGCTCATTCACGACACTGACAGCCATCTGATGGAGCCAGTGGACTGGCTGGCCAGCTACGCCGACAGCTCCGTTGCCAGCAAGCTCCGGAACCTCAGTCTGGCCGGCGGGGGCGATGCGGCGACGTTCGAGCTTGTGGAGAAATGCTGGGAGCGTCGCAACGATCCCGACGAGACAGCGAAGCTGGCTGCCGACGTAGTGAACGGGCCGAAGGGCTACTACGCCTATGGCTCGATGGATGCCAACGAGCGGGTGGGAGCGCTCGACCAGCTCGGCTTCGCCAGCCAGCTCGTGTTCACGACCTTCGCGCACACCCAGTTCCACGGCCGCAAGGACCTCGACCTGATCTACGGCGGCGCATCAGCGCACAACCGCGGCATCGCTGACTTCTGCTCGGTCGACCCTCGATTGCTCGGCGTGGCGTTTGTACCGCTGGAGGACCCGCAACGGACCATCGAGTGCGCCCGTGAGGCCATCGAGGCCGGGTGCCGGGCTGCGTGGATCCCACACGGCGTGCCAACAGAGCTGAGCCCGACGCATCCCGACTTCGATCCCCTGTGGGCGATGCTGTGCGAGGCAAGCGTGCCCGTGCTCATGCACTTGGGGCCCAACGGCGGCAACCAGCTGCCGAAGACGTACCACAACAACGGCCGGAACCCCGGCAAGGACTTCGTCGGCGGCGGTGAGAACCTGCGCTCGAAGGACTTCCTGAACCTCTTCCACGATGCCGAGAACCTGCTGTCGTGCATGGTGATGGACGGCATCTTCGAGCAATTCCCCGAGTTGCGGTGCGGTCTCATCGAGCTGGGTGCGGGCTGGGTGCCGAACCTGCTGCGTTCGCTCGACAACGCCATCTTGGCGTTCGGGCGGCACGAGCCCGAGTTGGCCAAGCTGACCATCGCGCCGTCGGACTACATCCGGCGGCAAGTGAGATTCACCCCGTGGCACTTCGAGGATGTGGGCTGGCTGGTATCGAACTGCGGGCCCGAGCTGTTCCTGTTCTCGTCCGACTGGCCGCACCCCGAAGGCGGCCGCGACCCCATTTCGGAGTTCCAGGCGTCGTTCACCGCTGCCGGCCTCGGCGAGGGCGTCACAGCGCCGTTCTGGGCCGGCAACGCCTCGTTCCTGCTTGGCGTCTAGCGCTGCCAGGGCCCGTGCGGGCCAGCGGTAGATTTGACCTCAGAGCGCCGCGGGAGCCGCGCCCGGCGGCACGAATCTCGGCGCGGGAGAGCAGACATGGCTGAGAACCCGAACCGGCGCGAGCGGCCCCGTGCGGCCCTGCTCGTCGTGGACGTGCAGCCCACCTTCTGTGAAGGCGGCGCCTTGCCGGTTGACGGTGGTAATGCAGTGGCCTCGCGAGTGGCGGACCTGTTGGCTGGGGAGCACGGCTACGACCTGGTGGTCACTACCCAGGACTGGCACATCGATCCCGGCGATCACTTCAGCGACGAACCCGATTTCGTCGATACGTGGCCGCCGCACGGCGTGGCGGGAACCGCTGAGGCCGAGTTGCATCCCGCCCTCGACCCCGTCGTTGACCGGATCGACGCAGGTGTGCGCAAGGGCATGGGGGCTGCGGCATATTCCGGCTTCGAAGGAATCGACGACGACGGCCGGACACTGGATGAGGTGTTGGCCGCCGCGGAGGTGACCGACGTGGACGTCGTCGGGCTCGCATTTGACCACTGCGTACGCGCCACCGCCGTCGATGCGGCTGCCAACGGCTACGCGGTCACGGTGCTTGAGGATCTCGCTGCGTCGGTGGCTCCCGAGACTGAGACCGCAGCCCGTGCCCAGCTCGCCGACGCCGGCGTCACCGTCGTCGCCTCGCGCTGAACTCGCCGCAACTCGCTCCGCTCAGATCCCCGGGATCCCAGCTAGGAGTTCGACTCGGCGATGTGTTCGTGGTGACGGATGACCTCGTCCATCACGAATCGCAGGAACTTCTCGCTGAACTCGGGATCGAGGCCCGCCTCAGCGGCGAGCGCGCGCAGTCTGCCGATGTGCTGTTCCTCACGAAACGGGTCGGCAGCCGGCATGCCGTGCGCGGCCTTGTAGACGCCGATTTCCTGGGTGATGCGGAAGCGTTCCGCGAGCAAGCGCACCAGCGCGGCGTCGACGTCGTCGATGCTGCGGCGGTAGGCCTCGAGCTGGTCGTCGGACATCGGCCCTGTTTCTAGCCCATCGAGCCGCGACAACCACCGGTTCGGCTGACGCAGCGCCGTCACCCCAGGTGCGCCGGGCTCGGGCGGCGCCCGGCGCCGCTTGGCTACGGTTTGCGCCGTGAGCGCATCGGGTCTGGAACACGGCCTTCGAGGCCGCACCGCCATCGCAGGCGTGGGCGAGACCACCTATTACAAGAGGGGCCAATCGCCCGATCCCGAATTTGTGCTGGTGCTGAAGGCCATCCTTGCCGCTTGCGAGGACGCTGGCATCAACCCCCGAGAGATCGACGGCTTCTGCTCTTACAGCAACGACCGCAACACACCGGCCCGGCTGGCAAATGCGCTGGGCCTCTCCGAGCTGAGGTATTCGAACATGCAGTGGGGCGGCGGCGGGGGTGGCGCAGCCGCTGTCGTGCAGAACGCCGCCAGCGCGGTGCACGCCGGTTCAGCGAACGTGGTTGTCGCTTACCGCGGGCTCGCCCAAGGGCAGTACGGACGGTTCGGCCAGGGCAGCCGGCGCCCGGCCATCAACGGCGAGTACGCCTACACGATCCCCTTTGGCGTCATGAGCCCGGCTCAGGTCTATGCCATGCGCACCACCCGGTTGATGTACGAGCACGACATCGATCGGTCGACCATGAGGGCGGTTGCGCTGGCTGCCTACCACCACGCACAGAACAATCCCCGGGCGGTGATGTACGGCCGGCCGTTGGACGCGGAGACATACGACTCGTCGCGCTGGATCACCGAGCCGTTCCGCCTGTACGACTGCTGCCTGGAGAACGACGGCGGTGCGGCGATGATCGTCACCTCGGCCGAGCGGGCCGCTGATCTCAGTGACACTCCGGTTCTGGTGCTGGCAGCCCAGCAGAGCGGCGGGCATCGCTCCGGAGCGTGGGTCCACAACCCGACCGATTACGCAACTTCGAGCTTCAAGTTAGCGGCACAGCATCTGTACGAACAGGCAGGTGTGACCCCCGAAGATGTAGACGTTGTGCAGAGCTACGAGAACTTCACCGGCGCCGTGGTGATGAGCCTCATCGAGCACGGCCTGTGCACCTACGACAACGCCAACGAGGTCTTGACGTTCGAGAACCTGCGCGCCGACGGCGGCTCGCTGCCGCTGAACACCAGCGGCGGCAATCTGGCCGAGTGCTACATGCACGGTCTCGGGATGCAGATCGAAGCGGTGCGCCAGGTGCGCGGCGACTCAACCAATCAGGTGCCCAATGTAAAGGTGTCGCTCTCGAACGCCGGCCCGATGGTCGAGATTGCATCGACCGCCATCTACGGCACGGCTGAGGCACTCGGATGAGCGCCCTCTCCGGTTCCGCGTACCTGCCGAAGGGACTGACGCAGCCAGCACCCATGCGCGACGGCCTCGACCTTCCGTACTGGGAGGGCACCCGCGAACACGAGCTGCGGGTCCAGCGCTGCACCGATTGCGGCACTCACCAGTGGGGTCCCGAGTGGATGTGCCACGCCTGCCAGTCACTCGACGTCGAATGGGTGCCCGTCGAGCCCACCGCCCGCATTTACTCGTGGGAGCGCGTCTATCACCCGGTGCATCCGGCGCTCGCTGACCACGGCCCCTACATCGTGGTGCTCGTCGAACTCCCCCAGGCCGATAACCTGCGCATGCTCGGCAATCTCCTCGGCGAACCGATGGCCGACATCGTCATCGGCAGCGACGTGGAGGCCGTCTTCGAAGACCACGACGACGGCAGCCCGCCCTTCACCCTCGTCCAGTGGCAGGTGAGCGCGGCCTGACGCTCCGCTCGCCAACCGTAGAAATGCGTGCGTAGCGGCGGGACGGACTTAGCATTCGAGCGAGAGCCACTAGGGGGTGCAGGCGATGGCACGTGCCGATATGGCTCACACTGACAACGTCGACGGGCCATGGTTCGTCGACACGCGCTGCATCCGGTGCGATGTCGCCCGGCACTGGGCTCCCGGTCTCATCGAGATGGACGACAGCGGGCTCTCGTACCTGGCGCGCCAACCGGAGAGCCCAGCCGAGACTGCCGCGTTGTGGCGGGCGGCCGAGGCCTGCCCGACCCAGTCGATCGGCAACCTCGAGATTCGCCGGCCGCCCAGCCCGCCATTCCCTTACGAGCTGACATCCGGTGTGTTGGCGCTCGGGCACAACGCTCGATCCTCATTCGGGGCGCACTCGTACCTCGTTGAACGGCCCGACGGAAATCTCATGGTCGACTCGCCTCGGTACCTGCGCGGCTTGGCCGAACGAGTGGACGACCTCGGCGGCATCCGGCACGTGCTGCTCAGTCATCGCGACGATGTCGCTGACGCCGACCGGTGGGCCGAGCGCTATGGCGCGGAGGTGTGGATTCATGCGGCCGACGCAGATGCTGCTCCCTACGCCACCGTGATCCTCGACGGAAACGAACCCGCAGCGATCTGTTCGGGGACCATCGTCATCCCGGTGCCGGGCCACACCGAGGGCTCGGTCGTCTTCCACGTCGACGACCGGTGGCTGTTCACCGGCGACACGCTGCATTGGAACCACCGGCGACACGAGCTCGACGTCTTTCCCGAACAGACCTTCCACTCATGGGATGAACTCGCACGTTCGATGGAGCTGCTCTCGAAGCTCCGTGTCGAGTGGCTGTTTGCCGGACACGGCTCGTGGCACGACCTCGGTACCGATCTGTATGCCGACCAGATGTCGAGCCTCGGCGACAAGATGCACCAGATCGGCCGAGCCGGTTGGGCGCAGCGCCCCCGCGCCGCCTACGACTGGTACTGAGCCCCGCCAGAACCGATACGCCGCCCCGGCAGGAGGCCAGCCTCGCCAGATGAGCCGGGCCAGCTCAGCCGTGCTTGTCGGGGCCGGCCTTGGTGATGTGGAAACGGACCAGGCAGCGTTGGTCTTCGGTCATGGCCCGGCGGTAGTCGTCCCAGTCGGGATGCTCGCCCCGCAGGGCGCGGTAGTACTCGACGAGCGGGTCGAGCGCTGCGGGGCCAGAGATGATCTCGGCTTGGCACTCGAGCTGGACCCAGCGGCCCAACCACTTCTCGGGAAACACGCACAGCCAGGACTGCGGGTTGCGATGCAGGTTCTTGGTCTTGAAGGCCGTGTCTCGGGTGCTCATGACCACCGTGTCGTCGACGACCGCCAGCGTCACCGGCGAAAGCTGCGGTGTCCCGTCGCGCGCCTTGGTCGCCAGAACTCCCCGGTCGTTCTTGCGCACGTAGTCGAGTGCCTTGGAGATCTCCATGAGCACAGCGTCGCACACACCGCATCGTCAATTCAGTGCAGCTCGGCTTGGTCCGCAAGACTGCCGCCATGAAGATCTCCGCTGCGTTTCCGCCCGTTCCCGAGACACCCGACCACATCGTGCTGGCCGAGGAGTTGGGTTACGAGACCGCGTGGGTCTACGACACCCCTGCGCTGCAGCTCGACGTCTGGATGACACTCGCACTCGCGGCGATTCGCACCGAGCGCATCCGTCTCGGACCGGGCGTGCTCATCCCGTCGCTGCGCCATCGCCTCACTACCGCCTCGGCTATCGCAACGCTGGTTGGCCTAGTCGGTGCCGACCGGGTGATCGTCGGCGCCGGCACCGGCTTCACGGGCCGCCGGGCCATGGGTCAAAAGCCGTTGCGCTGGGTCGACTTCGGGGGCATGGTCACCGACGTGCAAGCACTGCTTCGGGGCGAGATCGTCGAGGTCGACGGCAGGGCGGCGCGGATGCTGCACTGGCCTGGCCAAGCGGTTGAGCGACCCATCGAGGTGCCGTGGATCCTGGGCGTGAACGGCCCCCGAGGGCTCGCCGCAGCCGCCGAGATGGGCGCCGGCGTGTTCACCTCACGACCCCGTCCTGATGCCGACTACAACGGGATCGACGACGTCATCCTGCTCGGCTTCGGCACGATCATGGACGACGACGAATCGATCGAGTCCCCTCGCGTGATGGACACCGCCGGTCCAGGTGTCAGCGTGGCGTACCACGCTTTCCTGGAGCAACGCGACGCCCGGCTCGGCACGTTGCCGAATGCTGAGCGCTTCGCCGAGATCACTGGGGACATGGACCCCGCGACCATTCACCTGTCGCTCCACGAAGGTCACCTCACCCAGTTGAACGCCATCGATCGCCAGGTCCTCACGCCTGAGTCGCTGCGCATTGCCCCGTTCGTGTGCCATGCCGCCGAGGTGCCCGAGCGTATGGATCGGCTCGCCGCCGCTGGCATCACTGAGGTCTCGTTCCAGCCGATGGGCGACGTCGAGCGCGAGCTGCGCACCTTCGCCATAGCAGCCGGAATCTGAGCCCCAACGCGTTCAGCCGGCCACAGCACATTGGGTCGGCCCGTTACGGTTCACAGCCGCTATCTGGCACTATCGGGGCGATGACGAGTGGCGGGGCAACGATCCCGGACCCGCTGGAGAGCCCCGAGGGGATTCCTGTCCTCGGCGATCCCGACTCGCTGGATCTCGCGGAGGCGGCCATCGATTCGCCCCTCACCACTGCCGAGCTCTGCCGCGTGGTCGGCAGCCGCGTCCGCGAACTGCGCCAGGCGTTGAACATGACGATGTCGGCCTTCGCCACTGACGCCGGCATCTCGCTGGGGATGCTTTCCAAGATCGAGCACGGCCAGAGCGCGCCCAGCCTGTCGACGGTCGCGCGCCTGGCGGCGACCGCCAAGGTGCCGGTGACCGCGTTGTTCCGGGGCCTCGACGAGGAGCACGACCTGGTCATCGTCCGGGCGGGCGAAGGCCATGAGATCCACCATGACCGGGGCGGACCAGATCGGCTGTATCAAGACCTCGGCAGCCTGCGCGGACCCAACCGGATCATCGAGCCGATGATCACCACCATCGCCGAGCCGGGTGGTGTCTTCCCGCTCTACCAGCATCCCGGCGTGGAGTTTCTCCACGTCCTGGAGGGGTCGCTCTACTACGGCTACGGCGGCAAGGCCTACCTCCTGAACAGAGGCGACACCATGCAGATCCACGGCGAGGTGGCCCACGGCCCGGTCGAGCTCGTGGAGTTGCCGGTACGGTTCATCTCCATCAAGGTGTACCCCGCCAGTGAGCCGCGCGGAGCGACGGGAGGGTGACGCGATGGGCTTGATGTTCGTCGCCGACTGGATCAGCGAAACCGGCTTCGCCCGCCGGAGCATCTTTCTGTGGATCCTGCTCATCGCTGCGGTTGGGCTCACCTACTGGGAATGCCGCGAACGCGGCTACCGGCAAACGGTCTTACTGTGGTGGGTGTCTTTCGTGGCTATCACTCATGTGGTGGGTTACCTGATCCTGCGCTTCGTCGTTCGCCCGCCCCGAGACGACTGACCCCACAAGCTCGCGAGCCGTAGGACGCCAAGATGTCTGAACACGAGTCGATACCCGATAAGCCGAAGGGCCTGCTCGGCCGCATCAATGCGATGCCGGGGCGCCCGATGCTGCTCATCGTGGTTGGCCTGATCCTGGTCATTCTCCTCGTCTTCTTTCCAGGCAGCTGTTCCGGAGTCGACATCGAAGAGGGCCAGGCCATCGCCACGGCCCGCGACGCCCTCGAAGCCCATCCCCAAGCCTTCATACCTGAGCGGACCGAGACCAAGATTCTCCGCCAAGGCTTCCCCCCGACTGCAATGTGGATCATTGTCTTCACGGTCCAAGACCCCGAAGGGGGACCGGAGGACTTCCTCCGCCACGCAGCCATCTGGGTGGACGCCGGCACCGGCGAGCTCCGCCAAGTCAACGTCGGCGAGCCTGACGACAACTGACCGGCGCCGCACAATCGTCGGCGAGGCTCAGCTCAACAGCGCTGCTCCGTCGCTCGCGGCGCGCGACTGCCCGGCTGAATTCGCGCGCCAACCGTCCGCGAGGTTCAATATCAACCCATCGGGTGGGTGTTGTTCTTGCGAACATTGCGAACGTGTTACGGTCTCATCCAATTGGTCTGGCGCCCGGGTTGTTTGGAACTCAAGCGCAAACCGAAAACGGGGGGAGGCGCGATGGACACGTCTGTTGTGTTCACGGAGGCTTATTACTTCTTCACTGTCGCGATCATGTGGCTGCTGCACGTAGGTTTCATGACCTACGAGGCAGGCGTCAGCCGTCGCAAGAACGTCATGTCGACGGCGATGAAGAACATCATGACGATCGCCGTGGTGACACCGACGTTCTACTACGTCGGTTGGTACGTCTACTTCTGCATGCAGGAGGGCCTGAAGTTCACAGGGACGCCCAACGGCAACAGCCCTGCAGGACTTGAGGCGCTGTTTTTCTGCGGCGACCAGTACGGCCTGCCCTGGGACGGTTCTGCGGGACCGAACCTCGGTGACAACATCACCGGCGTCTTCTGGGCAGCCTTCGTGCTGTTCTCTTGGACAACCGGTTCGATCATGTCCGGTTCGGTGCTAGAGCGAATCCGAATTTCGGCTTACCTCTGGCTCACTGCCCTGATGGGCGGCATCGTCTGGGTGGTTGCGGCCGCCTGGGGCTGGAGCTACGGCGGCTGGCTGACTGTTCACTTCGGCTACCACGACTTCGCCGCTTCAGGTGTGGTCCACGGAGTCGCCGGCATCTTCGCCCTAGGGATACTATTCAACCTCGGGCCAAGAATCGGCCGGTACGACAGCAATGGCGGTACACGGGCGTTCAAGCCCCACAACCTCCATCTGACGTTGATGGGGCTGATGATCATCTTCACGGCCTTCTACGCCTTCTACGCGGCGTGCCTGGCCATCACGGCCGACACCACTCCGGGTTGGGCGAACATCTACTTCAACCCGGCCACGTTGTCGGCGATCACCTACACCATCACGATGGGCTTCGCAGGCGGATTCGCCGGCGGCTACATCTTCAGCAAGGGCGATCCGTTCTGGACCATCTCCGGAGGTCTCGCCGGGGTCGTGGCTGTGTCGGCAGGCGCCGACATCTACAGCCCGAACCTGGTGCTGATCCTCGCCTTCTTCTCCGCCGGTGCCGCCTTCATGGTGGGCAGCTGGATCGAGCAGAAGGCCCGCATCGACGATGCTGTCGGAGCGGTGGCAGTCCACGGTGTCATGGGATTCTGGGGAGTCATGGCCGTCGGCATCTTCGCTGCGGGCTACCCGACAGGACCCGCAGGGGTGAAGACCACCATCCTGGGCCAGCTCGTTGGCGCAGCGGCAATCTTCGCATTGTCGTTCGTCACCGGGTACCTCGCTTCCTGGGTTCTGAAGAAGCTGAATCTGCTTCGGGTGCCGCCCGAGGTGGAGGTCGAGGGCCTCGACATGGCCGAGTTCGAAACGGACTTCTATCCGGAGTTCGGCCGAGCCGATGAGCCCATCATCCACGCCGACGGGTCGGAGAGTTCCGCAGAAGAAACGCTGCGGGCCGACCTCGCCGCCAACCGCTAAGTCGGGTGTCCGCCTCGTGGATGCAGTTCGTTCTTGCGATCGTCGTCATGTACCTGCTGGTTGCGGCCGCCGGGTACTGGGGCAAGCAGAAGCGAGCGCAGCAGGAGGCACTGGGACATGACCGACACGATGACTGACATCGTTCAGGACTTAAGGAGGACTGAATGAACACCTTCCCCTACGACAGTTGGGAAGCCGCCCTCGAAGCAGCCGACGGCACGACCGGGTACTTCACCTGGGGTCCAGGTGGCAACACCGGCTCGTACGTCCTTGCAATCATCGGGATTGCGGTCTCGGTGGTTGCGGCACTGCTCGTGACGGCGCGTGAGGACAAGCTGCTCAACGATGCAGCTGACCGTCTCGCTGACAAGTACAGCTAGGAGGACTGACATGGCTCGACGCAAGCAGATCGAATTCCAAGGACTGCACGGTCACAACAAGGCGGTCGAGATCGGGGTGGTGGTATTCACCATCGCCTGCATCGTCTTCACCATCATTGCCATCCAGGTCGTCGGCTGACAGCAGTCAGCAGACTCAACCTGATCAACCCGGCAGACGCCGTGCCGCCAATCGGTGACGCGGCGTCTGCTGGCGCGTGGAGGACTTAGGTTGGCGTTGTGAGAGTCGCCCGATTGCGGATCGCCCAAGCGTGCTCTGCGGTTGCCGGCGCGGCGGTGTTCTTGCCGTGGTACATCGATGCTCGCACTGGACTCGTCGGCACGGAAACGTTGCGCGGCATCAGCACCGGGGTCGGCAGGCTGTTGTTGGTCGTCTGCATCGTGACGATCGTGATGGTGCAGATCGGCTGGCGCCCCGCATGGATCGGCGCCGGCTTCGCCGGCGCAATCGCGGTGCGAGAAATCCTTGATCCCTCAGCATCTGGCACTCCTGATCCGGGCTCCGGTCTGTGGATCACCGTGATCGGCGCTGTGGTGGCCGTCGTCTTGCTCGGGTGGAACATGTTCGCCGGCGTTGCTGCAGATGACGGTTCCGGATCCGACGAGCCCCCACGTTGGTTCTTCTCCGGGCCGCTTGGCCGTCGACGGTGACGCTGGGACCGGTCCATGGGGACGGCGAGACCAACACAGGCGGACCGGCCTGACATCGACACGACACTCACAGAGGCAGCAATGACGACGCTCGCAACCGAACAGTCACAGGTGTTGGTTCCAGGGCCGATGATGCTGGGACCGGGTGTGGAGCGCTACCGGGTGACCGGCGGCGGCGCCACGGTGCTAGCTCTGGCGGCCGGCGACGAGTTGGAGATTGTCGACCCTGAGGGATGCCAGGTCTGCGAGCTGATCGCCTTCGATCAGACCGGGACGTCAAACCCCGGATTGCTGGCGATCGCTGCCGGCAATGGGAACGGGCGAGTTCCGTCATCGAGCAAGCCGGCCGCTGTAAGCATCCTCTCGGCGGGCCTGCACGACTCCCGCCGAGTGCGAGCCGGGCTCGAGCGCGTCGGCATCGACATGGCCAAAGTGCAGGCAGCGGCGCCGCTGCGGCTCTTCGAGGTTGACACGCCGCCCAACAGCAGCGCTCGCGTGGTCGCGCATGCCGATGTCGCCTGCGTGGTGGCAGCGCCGGGCGGCGCCATGTCGGCCCATGGCGGTGCTCCGCCCACCGACCTGGTCGCCTACGTCCACCGCAGCAAACCTGATGGCGTTGACACCGAGCCGTTGCTGCCGACCCCGTTGGCTGATCCCAGTCAGGACTTCATCGTGCTGGCCAGCACAGCTCGTGCCTACCAAGTGTCGGTGGGCGACTGGTTCCAAGTAGTGGACATGGAGGGACGGCAGTGCTCGGACTTCCAGTGCTTCGCAGTGGCGGACCTCGAAGCGGGTTCCGAGCTCGGCCTCGACGCCACCATCACCCGCTCCCTCATGGGAGCAAGCTGCCCGGCACCTGGCCTGTACTCGAAGTTCTTCAACGCCAAGATGGCGCCGCTCGTCGAAGTGGTGCAGGACACGGTGGGCCGCCACGACACCTTCAACACTGCCTGCAACGCCCGCTACTACGAGGAGATGGGCTACCCCGGCCACATCAACTGCACCGACAACATCAACGGGGTCCTCGATCCCTTCGGAGTCGCTGCACGGCGGGGCTGGGAGGCGATCAACTTCTTCTACAACACCCAAGTGGATGACGCGAATCAGATCTACCTCGACGAGCCGTGGTCGCGCCCTGGCGACTATGTGCTGCTGCGGGCGCTGGAGGACCTGGTGTGCGTCAGCACCGCATGCCCGTGCGATGTCGACGCTGCCAACGGCTGGAACCCCACCGACATCGCGGTCAGGGTGTACCCCGCAGCCAACATGTTCAAGAAAGCGACGGCGATCAGAATGACTGCGGACTCCGAAGCCCAGCTCACCCAAGAGACCGGATTCCACCCCCGCACTTCCGCCTTGACGCGGAGCTTCAGCGAGTACTGCGGCTACTGGCTGGCCGACCATTACACGGCACACGGCGCCGTCGAGGAGTACTGGGCCTGCCGGCAGGCCGCGGCGGCCATCGACCTGTCACCCCTTCGCAAGTACGAGGTGACGGGGCCCGACGCCGAAGTGCTGATGCAGACGTGCGTGACCCGCAACGTCCGCAAGCTGGCTGACGGGCAGGTCGTGTACACCGCTATGTGCCACCCCACCGGCGGAATGATCGACGACGGCACCGTCTTCCGGCTGGCGCGCGAGAACTTCCGCTGGATCGGCGGCCAGCTCGGCTACAGCGGCATCTGGCTTCGGGAGCAGGCCGAGCGGCTCGGGCTGGCTGTCTGGGTGCGCAATTCCACCGAGCAACTCCACAACCTGCAGGTCCAAGGCCCCAACAGCCGCCGCATACTCGACGAGGTCATCTGGACGCGCCCCGACCAGCCAACCGTGGAGGAGCTGGGCTGGTTCCGGTTCGCGATTGCGCGGATCGGGGACCACGACGGCATCCCGATCGTCGTCTCACGCACGGGCTACACCGGCGAGCTCGGGTTCGAAGTGTTCTGCCACCCCTCCGACGCCCCGGCAGTGTGGGACGCGATCTTCGAGGCGGGCACACCCCACGGGCTCGTGCCCATGGGCCTGACTGCGCTCGACATGCTGCGCATCGAGGCGGGGCTGATCTTCGCCGGTCACGAATTCTGCGACGAGACCGATCCGTACGAGGCGGGAATCGGTTTCACGGTCCCGCTGAAGACCAAAGAAGACGACTTCATTGGGCGCGATGCCCTGTTCGACCGGCGCGACAACCCTCAGAGGCGGCTGGTGGGGCTGGAACTTTCCGGGGGTGAGTCGGCGGCGCTTGGCGACGGCGTGTACGTGGGGCGCAACCACGTCGGTGTGATCACCAGCGGCACCATCTCCCCCATCCTGCGGAAGAACATCGCCCTGTGCCGCATGGCGTTGCCCTACAACGAGATCGGCACGGCCGTCGAGGTGGGCAAGCTGGACGGCCACGAGAAGCGCATCAGTGCCGAGGTAGTGCGGTACCCGTTCTACGACCCGGACAAGTCCCGAGTCCGCGCTTAGGCGTGTTCTGCAGCCCTGCGCGGGGATGCAAGACTGAGAATTGTTCTACTCTCGTTGCATAAACATCTAACCACAGGGGGGATCTCGTCATGACACGGGTAGCCATCATCGGCGCGGGGCCATGCGGACTCTCGCAGCTGCACGCGTTTGCCAGCGATGCCTCGTCGGAGGCAGCAGAACTCGAACTCGTCTGCTTCGAGAAGCAGGCGGATTGGGGCGGTCTGTGGAACTACACCTGGCGCACGGGACTCGATGAGCACGGCGAGCCGTGCCACGGGAGCATGTACCGCTATCTGTGGTCCAACGGCCCCAAGGAGTGCCTGGAATTCGGCGACTACGGCTTCGAGGAGCACTTCGGCAAGCCGGTGGCGTCATTCCCGCCCCGCGAGGTGCTCTACGACTACATCGTCGGCCGCGCCAACCGCAGCGGCATTCGCGACAAGATCCTGTTCAACCAGGCAGTACGGCGCGTCAGCCGGTCGTCCACCGGCAATGGCTTCACCGTGACGACACACGATCGCGCCGCAGACGCCACCTCCAGCGAGGACTTCGACTGGGTAGTGGTGTCCACGGGACACTTCTCGACACCCAACATGCCCCATTACCCCGGCTATGAGACCTTCGGGGGCACGCTGCTGCATGCCCACGACTTTCGGGACGCCGTGCAGTTCGAGGGCCGCGACGTGCTCGTCATCGGGTCGAGCTACTCGGCCGAGGACATTGCATCGCAGCTGTGGAAGTACGGGGCGCGGTCGGTCATCTGCTCCTCACGCAGCGGTCCGATGGGCTTCGACTGGCCCGACGGCATCACCGAGACGCCGATCCTCACCCATGTGGACGGTCGCACGGTGCACTTCACCGACGGCACCAGCACCGAGGTCGATGCCATCGTCTCCTGCACGGGCTACCTCCACCACTTCCCGTTCATGGACGACGATCTGCGGTTGGTGACCGCCAACCGGCTCGCTTCGTCAATGCTGTATCGGGGCGTGGTGTTCCAGCCCGAGAACCGGGTGCTGTACCTGGGGATGCAGGACCAGTGGTACACGTTCAACATGTTCGACGCCCAGACTTGGTATGCCCGTGACGTCATCCTGGGCCGCATCGAGCTGCCCGACGCCGACGAGCAGGCCCGCTGGATTGACGACTTCCAGGCCGCGGAAGACGAAGTGCCCGACGACTACGCCGCCATTGACTTTCAAGGCGATTACACCCAGGACCTGCTGGACCAGACCGACTGTCCCGACCCCAACACACCGCTCATCAACAAGATGTTCAAGGACTGGAAGAAGCACAAGAGCCAGTCGATCCTGGGCTACCGCGACCACGGCCATACTTCGCCGGTGACGGGCACGATGGCGCCGATACACCACACGTCCTGGGAGGAAGCTCTCGACGACTCGCTGGAGTCCTACCTGGCCGACTCGGGCTGATTCACGGGGCACGCCAGAGGGCCGCGTCCAGAAATTGCGTTGAGAGGCGGAGCTGTGAGGGCGATCCCAACCGAAGTCGATGCGGTGGTGATCGGCGCCGGGGTGATCGGTGCCAGCATCGGCTACCAGCTCGCCCGGCACTCGGACTTGCGAGTGGCCGTCGTCGATGCTCGGGCGCCCGTCGGGGGCATCTCGGGCCGGACGTTCGGCCAGATCCGCCAGCACTACTCAAATGAGCTGATGGTGCGTATCGCCCAGCGGGGCTTCCACTGCATTCAGAACTGGAGTTCCGAGGTGGGCTACGGCGATCCCGGCTACGCCCGGTTCGGCTACATGTTGCTCGTCGTCGAGGACCAGCTGGATGGGTTGCGGTACAACATCGATCTCGGCCAGGGCCTCGGCGTCGACACCCGCTTCGTTGTGGGCAGCCAGATCTCCGAGATTGAGCCGCTGGTGAACGCGGACGGCCTGGCCGGCGGTGCCTACGAGCCCGAGGGCGGCTACATCGACGTCACCAAGATGGTGTTGAGCTGGCTCACGGCAGCGTCTGCAGCCGGCGCTGACGTACTGGCACCACTCGCCGTGGAAGGGATCACCACCTCGGGCGGTGCCGTCACTGGCGTCAGCACGGCCGCCGGCGAGATCCGGGCCTCGACAGTTGTTGCCGCGACTGGCGCATGGGCGCGCGACCTGCTGGACCCGCTGGGTGTGGAAGTGCCGGTCGAGCGGCGACGGCTGGACATGGCAGTGCTCGAACAAGACGCCGGAGCACGGGCGCTGGGTACCTGCATCACCGACGGCAACTCAAACCTGGTCATCCGCCCCGACATGGGGCGCCACATCGTGGCGGTGGCCTACCCGCCCGAGATGCCCGCAGTCGTCGATCCGCTGGCCGACGCATCGGCGGCGGACCACGCAGCCCACGACGTGCGCCTTGAAGCGGCCATCGCGGAGCGGCTGCCGAGCTTGACGGTGGCCTCCACGGCCTCCACCACCAGCGGCGCCTACGACGTATCGCCGGACTACCACCCCATCTTGGGATGGGCCGCCGAGATCGCCCCGGTGGACGGCCTCTACCTGGCCATCGGCCTCTCGGGGCACGGGCTCAAGCTTTCGCCGGCCCTCGGAGAGATCGTCGCCGCGGATGTGCTTGGCCTCGAGTGTGTGGGCGACGCGCCAGCCATCGACACCCGGGCGCTGCGCCCCTCGCGCTTCGCTGAGGGCGACCTCATGCACCTGTCGTACGGGCCGAGCGCCCGCGCCTAGCTAGCTCCAGGGGTAAGGCGAGTTGCTCACCGGGTGGAGCCGGCCCTCGGCGTAACGCGAATAGCGGAATGGCTCCAGTAGCGCCTGAGGCTCTCCGATCAGCTCCTTGGCCACCAGCGCACCCACGCCGATCATCTTGTAGCCGTGGTTGGAGTCGGCAATGAAGTAGGCGTTGTCGCAGAAGGTGTCGAACACAGGGAAGTTGTCGGGCGAGAAGCTGCCGATCCCCCCTGAAGGCTCGTCGCTGATGAGGTGGGTCTTGCCCTCGAAGCGTTTGTGGCAGTGAGCCAACGCCGCAGTCCAGGTGCGGTAGAAGTCGCCCCCCACAACGAAGTCGGGCGAGTCGGGTCCGTAGGGGTCGACGGCCACATCGGCAGACGGCTTATCCACGACGTAGGGCATATAGCCGCCCTGGACGCCGCCGAAGTTGAAGTCCGGCTTGTAGTAGATGCCCCACGGCCCCTCAGTGACGAGCCCGTCGGCGTCGTACAGGGGAGCGTCGGTGTCAATGTGCACCACCGGCGGCATGTTGCCCTCGTTGTCGGTGAGGAAGCCGGGGTCGACCGTGAGCGTGCCTTCCTGCAGGCACATGTAGGTCCAGGTCGGGCGGCTGTGCACCTGGCCGTCGCTGGCGAGAACCTCGGTGGTCGTCGGCAGGTCGAGCATGGCCCAGATCTTCTGCACCCACGGCCCCACCGCCACCACCACGTGATCGCACGCCACGGGTCCTTGATCGGTGAGCACAGCAGTGACCGCTCCGGAGGCATCCTGGTCGAACCCGGTCACGGTGACACCGCCCACCACGCCGACGCCTTCTGCCTCGACCTTGCCGAGCAGCCCCTTGAGCGAGGCCATGTTGTTGGCATACCCGCCCCGGTGCTCATGCAGGACGCTGGTGATGCCCTGCGCCTGCCAGTCATCGAAGATCCCACGCATGTAGCTGGCCGAGGCCTCGGCACCTTCAACGAACGTGGACGAGTAGCCGATGGCCTTCTGCTGAGCATGGATCGAGGCCACGTCGTTGCGCATCGCCTCATGGCTGATCTGCATGTAGCCCACAGGGTGATACGAGAACGCCTCGGGATCGCTGTCCCAGACGTCCACCGAGTGGGCCATGAGCTCACGCATGGCCGGCTGGAAGTAGTTGTTGCGAATGACACCGCAGGCGATGCCCGAAGCGCCCGCACCCACACCGGTCTTGTCGATGACGACGATGTCGTCGCCCGATCCCCGTCCCGACGACCTCAGATCGCGGGCAAGGTTCCAAGCTGTCGACAGGCCGTGAATGCCTCCGCCGATGATGACAAAACGAGCCCTGGTCGGCAGTGCCATAACCGCAGCCTCCTCGGTTCAGTCTCTTTGAGTGGCTTCTCTGAGTGACGGCTCAGTGGCCGCCGGGGGCTGTCCAGCCCTCCAGCACCGGCTTGCGCCAGTCGGTGCCGACGATCCGCGATTCCGCGACCCACGGCCCCAGCTCCACCTGCGGGAACTTGCAATGGATGTCCTTGAGGGTGATGCCGTAGCTGTTGCCCTCGGTGAGGTGCTTCATGAGCACCTTGCGGGCGATCTCGTCCTCGCGGCCGGGCGGGATCTCGAAGTAGATCTTCAGAAACGAGTTCGAGTAGCGGTCGAAGACCGCCGGCACCCCGTCCTCTTCGAGAAGGGTGATGTCCTCGAGCCAGTTGATGTCGGGTCCTGGGGTAACCGCCAGAAGATCTATGTCGATGACCAGCGACATGTCTTCTTGGTAGGCGAACCGCTTGCCAGCCAGGACTTCGGCGTCGATGGCGACGGTGCGGGTCTCGCGCGAGCTCTCGCCTGTGTGCGCGGATGCTGTGTTCGTGGTCTCGGGCACGTCACACTCCCTTGTCGATCACGTAGCGGTCGAAGAGGTCGCGGATCTCTTGCATGTTCTGCTCCTCGGTGACACCAGGGATGTAGTTGGTGCCCGCGAGTGGCACCTTGGCCATTGCGGCCGCCTCGTGGGTGAGCGCGGCCAGGTCCTCGGGCTCCAGAGAATGCACATCGGTCTTGCCGCAAGCCCGGGCCAGCATCTGCACTTCCATGGTGAGGGTGATGAGGAAGTTGTAAACCCGCAGGGCGGCCTCATCTACGTCGAGGCGCTTGCGCAGCTCGACGTCCTGGGTGGCTACGCCGACGGGACACCGACCGGTGTGGCAGTGGTAACACTCGCCCGCGGGCACGCCGATCGTGCCCTCGTAGTCGGTGACGCCAGGGATCTCCTTGTTGCAGTTGAGCGCCATCAGCGCAGCCGTGCCCAACGCGATGGCATCTGCACCCAACGCCAGGCACTTGGCCACGTCGCCGCCGTTGCGGATGCCGCCCGCCACGACCAGGTCGATGTCGTCGGCGAGGCCCACATCCTCGAGCGCCCGGCGGGCCTCGGGGATAGCCGCCATCAGCGGAATGCCGGTCTCCTCAGTAGCCAGATGCGGTCCCGCACCGGTGCCGCCCTCAGCACCATCGAGGTAGATGACGTCGGGGCCACACTTGGCCGCCATGCGCACGTCGTCATACACCCGGGCAGATCCCAGCTTGAGTTGAATGGGGACCTGATAGTCGGTGGCTTCGCGAATCTCCTGGATCTTCAGCGACAGATCGTCGGGACCAAGCCAGTCAGGGTGGCGAGCCGGCGAACGCTGGTCGATGCCCGCCGGCAGCGACCTCATCTCAGCAACCTGCTCGGTGACCTTCTGGCCCATCAGGTGGCCGCCTAGACCAACCTTGCAACCCTGGCCGATGAAGAACTCCACCGCATCGGCCAGCATCAGGTGATGGGGGTTGAAGCCGTAGCGGCTCTGGATGACCTGGTAGTACCACTTGGTGGACAGGTCGCGCTCTGGCGGGATCATTCCGCCCTCGCCCGAGCAGGTGGCGGTGCCAGCCATGGACGCGCCCTTGGCCAAGGCCATCTTGGCCTCCAGCGACAGCGCACCGAAGCTCATGCCCGTGATGTACACCGGGATTTCGAGTTCGAGCGGCTTGGCGGCGAAGCGTGAGCCGATGACTGTGGTGGTGTCGCACTTCTCGCGGTAGCCCTCGATCACGAATCGGGTGAGGGTTCCGGGCAGGAACACCAGCTCGTCCCAGTGGGGGATCTTCTTGAAGATCGACAATCCCCGCATCCGGTAGCGGCCGAGTTCGGCCTTCACATGGATGTCGTTGATGACCTCGCGGGTGAAGATCCGACTCTTGCCGAGCACATCGGTGCTCTCGTTGACCTCGTTCGTATCGGCCATGTGTGTTTCCCTGTATCGATTGACGAGCTTGCGCTCGCTAGTGAATGACGAGCTTGCGCTCAGAAGGCTCGAGCAAGTCGTAGTTGTGCAGCACTTTGCCGCAGACGAATTTCTGGAATTCGGGCGGATCGCCGAGTGAGTGGATGCGGAACTTGCGCTCGATGAACTCGGTGTCGGCGTCGTCCCACTCGCCGGGCACGCAGTCGACGCCCAGCGAACTCACCTTGCCGCCCACGTAGAGGGCGCCGTCGTACATGGAGTCGCCCAGGTGCTGACCCGCGTTGCCGCAGATGATCTGGCGCCCCCGCTGCATCATGAACCCGGTGTTAATGCCGACATTGCCGAGCACGATGATCGTGCCGCCCTTCTGGTCGATTCCCGTGCGGGCACCCACGTCGCCCTTCACGATGAGGTCGCCGCCACGGATGGCTGCACCGGTCAGCGAGCCGGCGCCGCGCTCGATGGTGACGACGCCCGACATCATGTTCTCGGCCACCGACCAGCCCACACGACCGTTGATCGTCACTTCAGGGCCGTCGATGAGCCCGCAGGCAAACCAGCCGGGGCTTCCCTCGAAGTGAATCCGGCAGCGCTTCAGTATCCCCACCGCCAACGAGTGCTTCGAGGCGGGATTGAGCACGGTCACGTCGGTGATGCCGTCGTCGTAGATGAGTTTGCGCAGCACCATGTTGATCTGACGAATGGTCAGCTCGGCTGCGTCGAAACGGGCCCTGGCACCGTCGACTTCGACGTTGTCGGGCATCTCCGCATGGGGCTCCACGAGCCCCCGGGCGTCATAGGCGACCCCGCTGCGGGAACCTACACCTGCCATACCAGCACCTCTCGCTCGTAGGGATCGCGGGTTTCCACCTCGCGATGCACCAATGCTCGGATGGCCACTTCCTCGGTGGCCACCGCCACCAGCGGCTCGGACTCGAACAGCACCAGCGGCTTGGCCGCCATTTCATCCTTGGCGATTCCCATCTGGTTGCCGGTGACGCACACGTAGGTGAACACGCCGTCGAGCTCATCGAGGCTGTGCTTCATCGACGTTTCCAACGACAGGCCCCGCGACATGTACTCAGCGAGATACACGGCGATGATCTCGGAGTCGCACTCGCTCTGGAACCGGTGGCCATGTTGTTCGAGACGCCGGCGCCACTGGTGGTAGTTGGTGAGCTGGCCGTTGTGCACCACGGCCACGTCCGCGAACGGGTAGGCCCAGTAAGGATGTGCGCTGGCCAGGTCCACTTGGGATTCGGTGGCCATGCGCACATGGCCGATGCCGTGAGTGCCGCGGAACGACCCCAAGTTGTACTGGTCGCTCACCGTTGCAGCGTCGCCCAGGTCCTTGATGATCTCCAGCGAGCTGCCCAGCGACAGCACCTCGCAGCCAGGCACGTCCTCGAGGTAGTCGGCCAGCGCCTTGAGGTCGCCGCCGTAGCGGATGGTGGCCCGGAATGCGTACCCGGTTTCGCCGGTGACCGCGGCCACCTCGGCACCGATCTTGGCCAGGCGACTCTCCACTTCGGCGCGGTTGCGTTCGAGGCGCTCGGCCATGCCGAAGCCGGCGCTCTTGTTGGGCTCAGCCAGCACGAACCGGATGACGACGAGGTCGTCGGCCGGCCCGTACACCGCGTAGCCGGTGGAGTCCGGCCCCCGGTGCTTCATCGATTGGAGCATCGCGGTGAGCTCCGCTCCGATGTCGGCGCTTCCGTCGCGGTGGATCACTCCGGCTATGCCGCACATGGTGCTACCCCCTTCGTGGGTGCGTGTGTTCTGTCTCGGTATGTCTCGTGTGCCAGCCCCGCGAGATCAGAGCAGGCGGGCGGTCAGGGCAGGACGTCGAGATACTCCTCCACGTCCCAGTCGGAGACGGTGTGCAGGAACCGCTCCCACTCGTCGGTCTTGTAGTGCATGAACACCCTGTACATCTCGCCGGGCAGGGCCGCCTTGACCACCTCGTCGGCGTCGAACGCCGCAAGCGCCTCACCCAGGTTCAGCGGGATCTTCTGCACGTCCTTGCCCGACTCCACGGCCTCATAGATGTTGCGCTCCTCGGGCGGACCCGGGTCGAGGCTGCGGTCGAGGCCGTCGTCCATGGCCATCAAGAGCCCCGCGAAGGACAGGTGCGGGTTGACCGAGCTGTCGGCCGTTCGGTACTCGAAGCGGCCCGGCGCGCTGATCCGCAGGGCGGTCGTGCGGTTCTGGAAGCCCCAGTCTGCGAAGACGGGCGCCCAAAAGCCGGTGTCCCACAGCCTCCGGTAGGAGTTGACCGTCGGCGCGCTGAGGCAGGTGAGACCTCGGACGTGCTCGAGGATGCCGCCGATGGCCTTCATGCCGATGGGACCGGGCAGCTGAGGGTTGTCACCTTCGGGCATGAACTTGTTGTTGCCCTCGGAATCCCACAGCGAGATGTTGTGGTGACACCCGTTGGCGGACACGCCCATGAACGGCTTGGGCATGAAGCACGGGAAGGCCCCGAGCTCGCGACCGACCTGCTTGCACACTTGTCGATAGGTGGTGAGCCGGTCGGCGGTGAGCTCGGCTCGGTCGAATTGGAAGTTCAGCTCGAGCTGGCCGGGGGCGTCCTCATGGTCGCCCTGGATCATCTCGAGTCCCATGGCCTCGCAGTACTCGATCACCCTGTGGATCAGCGGCTGCAGTTCGGCGAATTGGTCGATGTGATAGCAGTTGGGCTTGGTCATGCCCTCGACGGTCGGCTTGCCGTCGGCGTCGGCCTTGAGCCACATCATCTCGGGCTCGCAGCCGGCTCGCAGGTGCAGACCGTGCTTGGCCTCGAACTCGGCGTGAAGCCGCCGCAGGTTGCCGCGGCAGTCGGAGGTCAGGAATGCACCACCGTCCACCTCTTCCTCACGACCCCGGAACAGCGTGCACCAGACTCGGGCCGTCTTGCGATCCCACGGCAGCGGCATGAACGTTTCGGGCTCGCCGATGCCGACGAGCTCGCGGGCCTCGGGGCCGTAGCCGATGTAGTTGCCGTGACGGTCGATGAAGAGGTTGGCAGTGGAGCCATAGACGAGCTGAAAACCCTTGCGGGCGATCATCCCGAAGTGTTTGGCGGGAATCCCCTTGCCCATGATGCGGCCGGTGACCGAAACGAACTGGCAGTACAGATACCGAATGCCGTCCGCTTCGATGCGGGCCTCCACTTCGGCGATCTGCTCTTCTCGTCCGTCTGCGCCGACAAACATCTCAAGATCGGTGGCCATTGCTTCCCCTGTCTGCATGACTTCTTGGTTCACACGAACCGTAACGCCCCGGAACTCGTGCCCTCGAACGTGCTCGGATCCCGCCGCAACGTAGCACAGTTCTCGCCGTGATGTCTAATCTGAGTAGCGGCTCTTTCCTCTCAGTAGAGCAAGTCGGCATCGTGGGGGCGAGCCTTAGCGACTCGCCTTCATTGGATGCCGAGCTGCGCTTTGCGCTCTCGGGCGTAGTTCGTGATGAGCTGATCCGCGGTGAGCCCGATGACCGCCACGTTGAAGCCGGCGACCAGGCCCTCCCCCACAAGGGCCTGCTCGGTTCGGGCCAGGAGGATTTCGTCGCCGAGACCGTCGATCCCGCCGATGAACGCGGAGATGATCACGAGCAGCAGCCCGAACAAGATGACCTGGTTCATGCCCAGCATGATCTCTGGGAAGGCCATCGGGAACTTGACCTTGCGCAGTACCTGCCAGCGAGTGCAGCCGGACATCTCGGCTGCCTCGACCAGGTCGGCGGGTACGTTGCGCAAGCCAAGCATGGTGTAGCGCACCGCGGGAACCGTCGCGTAGATGACGATGGCCGTGAGCGCAGCGACCGGCCCGACCCGGAACAGCATGACCACCGGGATCAGGTAGATGAACGACGGCAGCACTTGGAAGGTGTCCAGCACGACCTGCACTGAGGCGTAGCGGCGCGTCGATGTCGAGGCGAACACCCCGATCGGCACGCCGATGGCCACACTGACGATCAGCGCAGCCACAACTAGATAGAGCGTCTCCATCGACTCGATCCAGAATCCCGAGAACGCCAGGTAAGCCACAAACAGCGACACGATCCCGGCGAGCCTCCACCCGCCGAATCGCCAACCGACAGCTGCGACAAGCACGAGCAAGCCGATCCACGGCAGCGACCCGAAGCCGTCGCGCATGGGGAACAGGACTTGCAGGATCATGAAATCGCGAAAGTGGCCCAGCGGTCCTTTCAGATTGAGCTGCACCCAGTCGACGATCCACTCCCACAGCGGCGCGGTGCTGATCGTCCAGCTCTTCGGCAGCACCTTCGCATGATCAGTGATCTGGGCCAGCACAGTGCCGGCGACGCTCACCGCTGCTGCGGCGATCCAGTACGGGTGGCGCGCCAGCCACGACTTCGACAGGTCGACGTGCTCGGGTCTGCGGGCCCCGGCGGCCTGGCTCAGCCGGTCGAGCATGATCGCCATCGCCACGATGGCCACGCCCACCTCGAGAGCCTTTCCGATCCTGAGGCTCTGCAGGTAGTTGAGCAGGGGCAGGCCAAGGCCCCGGGTGCCGACGAAGGAGGCCAGCACGGTCATGCCGAAGCACTGCATCACCACCTGATTCACGCCCACCAAGAGCTGCGGACGCGAGGCCGGCATCTCGACCTTCCAGAGCATCTGCCACCGGTTGCAGCCCGATGTCAGGCCCGCTTCGAGCACCTCAGACGGCACCGAGCGCAGGCCCAGAATCGTGAGCCGGGCCATCGGCGGGACGGCAAACAGGATGGTGGCAATGGCTCCGGCCTCGTCGCCGATCCCGATGAACACTGAGATAGGCAGCAGGTAGGAGAAGTGAGGCATCGACTGCATCACGTTGAGCACGGGCACCAGCAGTGATTCGAACCACTTCGCCTTTGCTGCCGCCAGGCCGGCGGCCCAGCCGATGACCGCTGCGACCGGTGCCACCACCAGCACGATCGACAGCGTGATGATGGCGTCTTCCCACACGTTGAAGACGGCCAGGTACAGCGAGCATCCCCCGCCAAGAAGGGCCAGCCGCCACCCGCCCAGCTTGGCCCCTGCCACCGCAAACAAACCCACCAGCACCACCCACGGCACCGCGCCCAGGCCAAAGGGGCCCTCTCCGGCAATCAGCAGCTGCTCGCTCAGATCAAGCGGGCGCTCCAGCAAGCCCGAAACCGTGCGGGTGAAGTCCTTGAAATTGAACAGCCCGAACAGCTGCTCGTTCTTGAGATGCAGCAGGGCCTCGTTCGCCCAGTCAGGGAGGAACCTGAATTCACCGAGCTTCGAGAGAACGTCGGGGAACAGGCCCGGCGCCGCTTGATGGAAGACCTGAATGGCCAAGTAGGGCGACAGCAGGAGCAGTGCCATGCGCCAGCCCCGCACGCGACGAACCCGCTCCAGAAGGCTCTGGGGCGCCGCGGACTCCGCTGTCGTGGCCATCAGCCCGAGTCGCCAACTCCGGAGGTGGCGCTGCCCCAGATGGCGTCGATCATGGCGTCGCGATTGAGGCTGCCCACCGTGGTGCCGTCGCCGTCAATAACTCGGAGGGGCACGGAAGCGCTCAGTACCTTTGCGGCGATGTCGCGCAGCACCGCGTCGGCCCTCACGGCTGATGCGACCGCGGAGGCATCAGCGACATCACCCATCACGCTTCCGGCGGTGAGGATCCGGTCCCGCTGGACGTCACGGGCGAAGGCGCGCACGTAGTCGGTGGCCGGCTGAGTCACTAAGTCTTCGGCGCGGCCGATCTGCACGATCTGACCCTCATAGAGGATCGCAATTCGATCAGCGAGGCGAATCGCTTCGCTGAAATCGTGGGTGATGAACACGATCGTCTTGTGCAGCACCGATTGGAGACGCAGGAACTCGTCCTGCATCTCGCGCCGGATCAGCGGATCGAGCGCAGAGAAGGGCTCGTCGAGGAACCACACGTCGGGCTCCACTGCGAGCGACCGGCCGATGCCCACCCGCTGCTGCTGGCCGCCAGAGAGCTCCCGCGGGTAGTAGCCGCCGCGGCCTTCGAGACCCACGAGAGCAAGGATCTCCTCGGCCCGGGCCCGGCGCGTCGTGCTGTCAACGCCCTGTACCTCTAAGGGAAAGATGATGTTCTCGGCCACGGTGCGATGGGGAAACAAAGCGAAGTGCTGGAACACCATGCCCATGCGATGACGACGGATATCGATCAGCTCACGGCTCGATGCCTCGAGCAGGTCGATGCCCGCAAAATGGACGCTGCCCGCAGTCGGCTCGATCAGGCGCGAGAGGCAACGCACCAGCGTCGACTTGCCGGAGCCGCTGAGGCCCATGAGCACAAGAATTTCCCCGGGCATTACGTCGAGGCTGGCCGCCACCACTGCCGGGATGTATCCGGCCTCCTTGACGGCATCGGCCGTCGGCGAACCGTCGTGGCGCTGGAGGAATTTCTCGGGATCAGGGCCGTACAGCTTCCACACGTCTTGGCAGGAGATCACGGCTTCACTGTTCACGACGGCACCATCCGCGCCTCCGAGAAAGAGCCAGCCGGACGGATCAGTCGCATCCGCCCGGCTGGCACCCTAACTTCTGCTGGCTTCCTGTGGCATGCCGCGGGCTGACTCACAGGCTGATCGGACAGGTCACACGCAATGGGGAGGGATTCGTTGCCTATCCGCTTGAGCCTCTAGCCGTCGATCCAGCTCCGCCAGAGGTCTTCGTTGGCTGCCAACCACTCCTGGGCAGCCTCGGATGGCTCCTTGCCGTCCACGTCCACCGCCGCAGCCATGGCAGCCAGCATCGGGTTGGTGAAGTCCATGCGCTGCACGATGGCCGCGGCCGTCGGCCACGTCTCCGGGAAGTGGATGCCGACGCCGGTCTTGAGGTAACCGTCTGCGGGGTTGCCGCAGTCATGGGTCAACTCGGAGTTGATGCCCCACTCGGGATCGGTGCGGCAGGCATCTTCGAACGTCGGGAATTCGATGAAGTTGCCCTCATACACGGCTTCCACGAAGTTCGGCGTCCAGTTGAACAGCACGATCGGCGTCTCGTCCACCGAAGCCGCGTCCAGTTCCGCCCACAGTGTCGCCGCCGAACCTGCGTTGATGACCTCGAAGTCCATCCCGAGGCCCTCGACACGCTCCGCGTCGCCCTTGAGCCAGTCCACTGGACCGCCCAGGAAGCGGCCCTTGTCGCCGGTCTCAGCCGTCGCGAAGATCGCAGCGCAGGCGTTCAGAGCCTCCCAGTCCGGAAGCCCAGGGCACTGGTCCTCTACGTAGATCGGGTACCACCACTCCTCACGCGTGACCGCGTTGTGGGTGGCGAAATCCAGTACACAGCCGGCATCAACCTGCTCTTGGAAGGCAACGCCGAAGGCACCCTCCCAGACCTCGTGCACTAACTCGATGTCGCCATCGCACATCGACTGGTACACCACCTGGCTGTCAGACGGCACGTACTCGACCGAGAAGCCGGCCTCCTCCAAGATGCCGCCCACAACCTCGGCGCCAACCAGTTGGCTCGACCAGTTGTGCAGCGGAATCCGGATCGGATCAGACGAATCCTCCATCGCCATCTCGGCTTCCGTCGTCGCAGGGGCTGCCGCTGCTTCCGTTGCGGCTGGAGCGTCCGTCGCGACGGACGCCTCGTCGTCGTCGCTGCTGCAGGCCGAAGCCAGCAACGCGAGAGCCAGCAGCGCCAATGCTGTCGTTCGTAAACGGGACATGGGTTCCTCCAATTCGAGACATTGCCTCAATTGTCGATCTGTGTTGGTCCACAGCCACGCCGTCGTCAACCAAAGGCCCCAAGAGCGATCCGGTTTCCCTGCCCTCGCAGTCAGTAGTCACCATGGTGACGACAGCTGTGGTGTTCCCAACGGTGATGCGACCTAGAACCATATAATAGCATAGTTTCATGAACATAACTCATGACTGAAATATGCCACGGCCGCATGAACGTCAGCGCTCTTGGCGCACGTGAGGTGCCGTCGGTGCCTTAGGAGGCAGCAGCGACAGACAGGCCGAATTCGTTGCCGGCGTCAATCAAGGCATCGAAGAGGTACTGGCCGAACGACCTGTCGCAGAAGATGAGGTAGGAGGGTGCGCCGTCGGTGTCGTTGCGGGCGATGTCACAGGTGACCTTGGCCACCGAGGCCGACGACACTGCACCGTCGGGCGTCATCGGATCGGCCCAGTCCAGGCTGCAGACCTTCTCCAGCATCCGCGCCGACTCGCGGCCGGTCACACGGAACATCGCCCGGCTGTGGGTCCAGTCCAAGGCCGACATGAATTCTTGGGAGTCGAGCCCGTCAAGCTCAGCAACCGCGGCCGCAACCCCCGATGAAGTGCCGAGCACGATCCACTCGCCGGGCCGGGAACCCAGCACCAGCGCACCGGAGGGCGCGACCTGCGACGACCCGAACCTCGCGCCGAGCAAGTCGGCTGCCGGTCCCTGTGCACCGGCCCGGACCAGCCACTTGGTTGTGGCACTGACATCGGACAGCGTCAGGTCTCCCGCTTCCGCCGCCGGGTAGCTCCGCACCACCGGGCTCTCGAAGGCCGGGCTCTCGGACGCCGAGACCTCACGTGATCGGGCGTCAGCCACGGAGACGCTCCCCGGCCGGATCGAAATGGGCGTGATGGTCGATCACAGTGGCGCTGATGCGCTCCCCGGAGATGAGCAGCACCGTCAGCTTGGTGCCGCCAGCCGCCAATTCGGGCTCGACCTGCCCGAGGCAGATCGACCGGTCGAGCGTGGGTGAGAACCGCGACGAGGTGATCCGGCCCAGGATCTCGTTGGTCTCGCCGCGCACGATCTGGCTTGCCTCATCGGGAACGATGCGGGGGTCGTCGGGCTGGATGGCCACGACCTGCGGGAGCTGCCGGTCGGCCGCCCAGGCCAGCTCGGGCTTGCCGGCGAAGTCGTCCTTGTCGAGCTTGATGAGGGCGCCCAAGCCGGTGCTGGGACCCAGGGTCAGCCCGTCGGTGTCCTGGCCCACGATGAAGTGCCCCTTCTCGAGACGCATGATGCGCTGACCTTCCAGGCCGAAGGGCCCGACGCCCAGGTCTCGGCCCGCGTCCATCAAGGCCTCCCACACCCCCAAGCCGTGGCCAGCGGGCACGTGCAGCTCGAACGACAGCTCGCCGGTGAAGCCGATGCGCCACATGAAGCAGCCCGACACGCCGGCGACTGTGGCCGAACGGACGGTCATGTACCCGAAGGCCTCGGGCGACAGGTCCACTCCCTCAGTGACGCGGCTCATCAGCTCGCGCGACTTGGGGCCGGCCACGTTGATGCTGGCGTAGGCAGTGGTCACCGGGGTCACATGGACCTGCCAGTCGGGCCGCTCGGTCTGGAGCCAATTCTCCACCCACTCCCACACGCCGCCCGCGCCCGAGCTGGTAGTGGACATCACGTAGTGGTCGGGGCCAAGGCGGCCGGTGACACCGTCGTCGAGCACCACCCCGTCTTCAGCGCACATCATTCCGTAGCGAACCCGACCCACGTCCAGCTTCATCCACTTGTTGACATACAGCAGGCTGAGCAGCTTCGGGACGTCGGGGCCACGCAGGTCGAGCTTGCCCAGCGGCGTGACATCGATGAGCCCGACATTCTCACGGACATTGCGCACTTCGGCGGCGGGATCGCCGTAGTGATCCGGGCGGATCCACTGGCCGGCCTGAATGGTGGTCACGCCGTTGGCTTCGTGCCATGGATGGATGGACGAGACACGAACCGGCTCGAAGACCCGGCCGGCGAGCGCGCCCAGCGTGAGGGGTGCATAAGGGGGTCGCCACACCGTGGTGCCGACCTCGGCGATCGTCTCGTCCCGGGCCTCTGCTATCGCCGCGACGGTATTGACCGTCTCCAGCTTGCCCTGCGAGGGTCCCATCGTGGCCGTGGTGTAGCGCTTGGCCAGCTCGACCGAGTCGTACCCCTCCTTGGTGGCGGCGACGAGGTCCTTGGAGCCGACGTCCTCGGAGTAGTCGACCATGCCGTGGGTGTCGGAGCGGTACAGCTCGGGATGAGCGTCACGGCCCAGCGCTACCCGTTCGTCGGGCGCCCAGGCGGGCTCACCGCCTGCCACCGGGAGCGCTCTGGTCGTGCGGGCCTGCAGGCGATGGCGCACGGTCGCGGCTCGGGCCGCGGCGAGGCGGCCCGTAGCGGTGCCATGGGAACGAAGCTGGTCAAGACTTCCGTCGCCGGCAAGGCCCCCTGCTGCCAGGATGTTGCTCGGTGGGTCGGACGGGAAAAATCGGGCCGTGGCTGCGTCGTAGACGGGACGGTCGCCCGCCATGTTGAGCAGTGAGGTCGGGGCGGTCCAGCCGGCGGCCACGACCAACAGGTCGGCATCGATGCGCCTATTGCTGGCAAGCCCTGCGTCGGCGATCACGGCATTGACCGCTCGGGAAGAACCCTGAGTTGCGCTGACTCGGCGACCCTCGCGGCCGTCGATCACGCTTGCGATCTCCACCCCGGCCCGCTCCAGGTCGGTCGCAGCCGCATCGCCATCGGCGTTGGCGGTGAACACCACCGCCCGCTCACCCGGCTTGACTCCCCACAGATTGATGAGGCGCCGGGCTGCTCCCGACGTAATGACGCCCGGCCGGTCATTGCCCTCGAATACGTAGGGCCGCTCGATGAGTCCGGGAGCCACGACCAGGGTCTTGGCCCGGGCTTTGATGAGCCGTTCTACCGCGATCGGGTGGCTGCGCTGGCAGATGCCGAGCCAGTTGTCCTCATACCGCCCCGTCACCGTTGAGTCGGTCAGCACCTCGATGTCGGAGGCTTCGAGCGCCCCTCGCAGCTCGGCCAGCGCGGCTCGGTCGGCGGCGTCACTCGAATAGCGGAGATGGCCGCCCACCGCATGCTCGTGTTCGACGAGCAGCACCCCGGCGCCGGCCTCGCTCGCAGCCAGAGCTGCTTCGATGCCGACTGGCCCGGCGCCGGCCACCACCACATCGGGATGGGTGTAGCGCTTGTCGTGGTAGCCGTGAGGGGTGTCGATGTCGATCTTGCCGCCTGGCGCAAACGTGGTGAGCACCCGCTCGTAGGTGGGCCAGAGCCACTGCGGGCGCATGAAGGTCTTGTAGTAGAAGCCGGCCGACAGGAAGCGCCCGAGAAGGCCGTTCGCCGCCTTCAGGTCCCGGTTCAGCGACGGCCACGCATTCTGCGAGCGGACGTCCATGCCGGCTTCCAGCAAGCGATGGCCTGCCCTGACGTTGGGGTCGTCTCCCACCTGGACCATCAAGTTGGGGTCCCAATAGTCGGCCGTGAGGATGCCGCGGGGACGGTGGTACTTCATCGAACGCGAGAACACATTGACGCCCGATGCGGCCAGCGCTGAGGCGATCGTGTCGCCCTCGAACCCGCTGAACCGCTTGCCGTTCCAGCTGAAGCGCAGCTTGGCAGCCCGGTCGATCACCTCGGTGGGCTGGACGCCCTGCCGGCTCATTGTCATGCCGCACCGCCTCGCTTGTCACCCGGCAGAGGCGGATCCCGGAACTCGTTGGTGGCGGTGTTGCGTTCGATCGTGAACCACCGGCGGCAGCCCGACGCGCAGTACCAGGTCTCGCGCAGCCACCCGGCCGGGTTGTCGCGCAGGTACAGGTAGCTCCGCCACTGCGAGGGGGAGGCCGTGTTGGGGTCGGGGCGAGCGTGCGACTCGCCTCCGTACCGGAGATCGGCCGAGTTGCGCGGGCCGCAGTGAGGGCAAGGCACGAGCAGCATCAGTGACCCACCACTCTCGCGACGGCGGCGGCGGGCACAACGGCACCGTTGGGAACGGGTACGAGCACCATCAGTGACCCACCACTCTCGCGACGGCGGCGGTGGCCACGACGGCACCGTTGGGAACGGGTACGAGCACCATCAGTGACCCACCACTCTCGCGACGGCGGCGGTGGGCACAACGGCACCGTTGGGAACGGGTACGAGCACCATCAGTGACCCACCGCCGCTGCGCCCTTTTCGCCCACCAGCTCGCCGCTCTCGAAGCGACTGAGGGCAAAGGCCTCGATCAGTTTGGGCGTCTTGTCGGTGGCCACCGCCTCGGCCATCTGCTCACCCGACACCGGGGCCGCCTTGAATCCGTAGGTGCCCCAGCCGACATCCACCAGGAAGCCGTCCACGGGCGTGAAGCCCATCACCGGCGAGTAGTCGGGCGTCATGTCGCACAGCCCCGACCACTGGCGCAGCACGCGCATGCGCGAGATGCCGGGCATGAGCTCGAGCACATGACCGGCCAGTTCCTCGGTGAACTCGAGCGAGCCGCGCACCGAGTAGGTGGCGATCGGGTCGACCGCAGCACCGAATACGAGCTCGCCCCGGTCGGTCTGGCTCATATACACGTGCAGCGACCCCGACACCACCACGGTGGGCAGGAACATCTTCACCGGCTCGGTGACAGCGGCCTGCAACGGATGGGTGGTGATGGGCAGCCGAATGCCGGCCATGGCCGAGATGAGCGACGCCCAGCCAGCGGTGCAGTTGACCACGACCGGGGTTGAGATGTCGCCTCGGTTGGTGCGGACGCCAGTTACACGGCCTCCGGGGCCCTTGCCGTCAGGACCCTCGCCGCCAGTGCAGATGATGTCGGTGACCTCGGTTTGCTGATGCATCTCGACGCCCATGTGGTCGGCGGCCCGGGCGTAGCCCCAGACCACCGCATCGTGGCGAACAACGCCGCCGGGCGGGTGGTAGAGCGCCCCGAGGATCGGGTAGCGAGGGTGATCGGACGTGTCGAGGCTCGGAGCCTCCTTCTTGATCTCGTCGGGGCCGATGACGCTGGAGTTGACACCCTGCAGCTTGTTGACCTCGGCCCGCCAGTGCATCGTGCGCAGGGAGCTGTCGGAGTGGGCGAGGGTGAGGTGGCCGCGCTGGCTGAACATCACATTGATGTTCAGGTCGACGGCCATCGAGCTGTAGAGCTGCACGGATCGGTCATAGAACGCCACGCCGGCCGGGGTGAGGTAGTTGGAACGAATGATGGCGGTGTTGCGGCCCGACCCGCCGCTGCCCAGGTAGGCCTTTTCGAGCACGGCGACGTTCTTGATGCCGTGGTTGCGGGCCAGGTAGTAGGCGGTGGCCAGGCCATGCACACCGCCGCCGATGACCACCGCGTCGTAGGAGCGCTTCAGATCGGTGTCACGCCAGACGCGTGGCCAGCTCTGGCCACGGAAGCCCTTCCAGGCCAACGCCGCAGCCGAGTACCTGGGTGGCCGCCGCCGGATCCAGCGGGCGATTGCCGTCATCGCCGTACGAGCGTAGAGACCTCTCTCGGTGAGGCAAAGTATCAATATCCGATTGATTCAGACTCAACGCATATAATTGCGAAGTGAACTTGAGGCGCCTGCGCTATTTCACGACCGTGGCGGAGGAACTGCACTTCGGTCGTGCCGCCGATCGGCTGCTGATGTCCCAGCCGCCGCTGAGCCAGCAGATCCGGCTGCTCGAGCGTGAGCTCGACACAGCGCTCTTCGACCGCAGCACCCGGCGGGTGACCCTCACCGATGCGGGGAAGTTCCTCTTACCAGAGGCTGTGCGCCTGCTGGCTGCTGCCGACGGCGTGGAGCGCCTCATGGAACAGCGCCGGGGAGGCCAGACCGGCACGCTGCGGGTGGGATTCGTCGACTCAGCCGCCTACGAGGTGATGCCACGTGTGCTTGCCGAGTACCGGCGGCGGCGCCCCCGCGTCGATTTCGAGCTGCACACCTTGAGCTCCGACGAGCAGGCACAGGCCCTGCGCGCCGGGCGCATCGACTTGGGCATCGGCAGGGCAGTCGCCGATTCCACCCATGTGGAGGCAACCCTCGTGATGCATGAGCGGCTGCTGCTGGCCGCCGGCGCGTTCCATCGTCTGGCTGAGTCGAGTTCGGCATGTCTGCGCGACCTCGCCGGCGAGCCGATCATCGGATTCGACCGCAGCGCGTCGCCGAGCCTGCACGCTGTGCTGGCGGGAATGCTCGCCGCTGAAGGCGTCAACTACGACCCCATGATCGAGGCGACGGAGTACACGACCATTCTCGGATTTGTCGCTGCGGGCGAGGGAGTAGCGATCGTGCCTGCGGGGGTGCAGACATTCCGGCCGCCTGGATTGCACTACGTGCCGCTGGAAGACTCAGTTGCCTCGGTGTCCCTGTTGCTGCTCCGGGGCGCCGGTGAGCCGTTGCCCCTGGTGTCACACGCTCTCGAAGTCGTGGCCGAGCTCTACGACCCGCAACCTCCGGCCTGAGCGCTCTTAGGAGGCACCCGGGTTAAGAGCGGGCTTGGTCAGATGGCGAGATCGTTGAGGTTGTAGTCGCGGATGACGCGATCGAAGGTCTCGGCGTTGTAGCGGAAGTCGTCCTCAAGGCCGACGAAGGGGGCGTAGGTGTAGCGCCGTTCGTCGGAGCGATGCTGAGCCCGGGCGTCAATTGCCACCGCGATCACCGACGAACGCTTGAAGACTCGCTCCTCGTCGTAGACGACGGACGCGTCACGCGCACTCACGCGCAGCTGGCCTGCCACTCCGACGACGGACGACCGCCGGTGGAATCCGAACGTCACCGAAATCCGCGGTTCCGCAGAAGTGTTGGCGTACGAGCCGTGCACCATGTGCCGGTTGACCACGGTCGCATCGCCGCGCTGGCACAGCAGCGGGATGGCGTCGGGCAGCATCACGCTCCCGCCGTTGCGGGCGACCTTCTCTCGCAGGTCAATGCGCCCGACCTTGTGCGTGCCAGGGACCACCCATAGCGCGTTCGCCGCGGTGGTCTCGTACAGCTGCACCTGGAAGTTGAAGCCGTGAATGCCCATGTCCCAATTCGGGTTGTCCCAGTGGGTGACGCCGTCCTGATGCCAAGCCACCGAGCCCCCGAGCCCCGGTTCCTTCACGAAGATGGCGTCGTTGTAGGGGACGAAATCGGGGCCGTTGATGCTCTCGGCGATCGACATCAGATCCGGGTGCCCGTACAGCCGCAATGCGGACGGCATGGACTGGCACATGCCGAAGATCAGGTAGACGACGTCGGGCGGGGCGTCGGCGTCGGGGACCGGCTGGTCCATCTGAACCTGATGGCGGCCCGCCAAGGCGTCGGTGCCGCCCCACGGGTCCGACAGCGGTGCGACGTGGATGTAGGGCTCTACGGCGTAGTCACGCCCCAGTGCCGGCCGGCCGTGCTTGTCCGCGTCGGCGCCCTTGCGCACAGGAGCCCCCTCGATGACCTCGCCGACATCAGCCCGCAGCTCGTCGATCTCATCAGCACCCACGACACCTTCGAAGACGTAGAAGCCGTGTTCCCAGTAAGCGTCCGCGATGTCAGGGTGCAGCTTGCCGTCGGGGCCGAAGCGCACGGGACCCTTGTTGCCGATGAGGCGGGCTCGCTCTTCGCCGCCCGCCAGGTATTGCGCCATGCCCGCGAGATGCTGCTCCCTCGTCGGCGCATCGGCTGCCTGAATCGGATCCGCAACGTCAGTCATCACACACCACCAAGACGAGTCCCCCTTTATGGGTCTTCCGGTCACGCCCGGTCCCCGGGTGCGGGAAATTCACTCGCTCGACAAATGGTAGTCGTGACAGGCTCGGTCGGCCCTGAGGCCCTTCCAAGACGAACGGCCCTACACGGAACTAGTCCTATATAGACTATCTACGATGGAAGAGAGTGAACCCATGGTCACCGACGTCGCCGAGCGCCCGACGACTGGTACGCGGGTGTGGACCGTTGCGGAAGCAAAAGCGCGCCTGTCCCACATCTTGAGGTGCGCTGAAGAAGAGGGTCCCCAACGCATAGGAACCCGCAAGACGTTCGTCGTCGTCCCCGAAGACCTGTGGGAGCAACACTCAGAACCCGAGGTGCACTTGGGACGGTGGCTCATCGAGAACATGCCACGTGGCTACGAGCTCGAACTTCCCGACCGCCACTCGGACCGGCCCAACCCATTGCTCCTCGCCGAGGGCATCGAGGAGTGAGCGGAATCCTCCTCGACACCAACGTCGTCTCGGAGGCAACCCGGCCGATACCCGATGAGAAGGTGCTCGCCTTCTTGGCGGCACCGCAGTCCTTCTGGCTCTCCGCGATCGTGGTCCACGAACTCGAGTACGGCATTCGGAAGATGCCGAGCGGGCGTCGACGTGACCATCTCGCCGCGGCCATCCGATCATTCATCGCAGATGCCAGTGACCATGTCTTGCCAATAGGTCAAGCTGAATCGGTATGCGCAGCCGAATTCCGGGTCCTCGCTCGCCGATCTGGCCGCGCCCTTACGATCAGCGACTCACTCATTGCTGCGACTGCGTCGGTGAACCATCTCACGCTGGCGACGCGCGATACGAACGACCTCACCGGTCTCGACCTCAGGGTGATCAATCCCTGGGAGTAGCGGGCGCACCGGCAGCGGTTCTGCGAGCATGAGCCCATGGAGTTCGCAGAGTACGCAGACCGATTTCGCACCGCGGAGGTGACCCGGGATGATGCCGGGGTCGTGACCGTCCGCATGCACACCCGCGGCGGGCCGCTGCAGTGGGGCGGCCGTCCGCATCGTGAACTGCCAGAGCTGTTCATGGCGCTGGCCTCAGATCGAGACATCAAGGTGGTGATTCTCACCGGCACCGGCGAGTCGTTCATCGAACTGCCCGACGAGATCAACGCGCTCGCCGAAGGGCGGGCAAATGCCACCGTGTGGGATCGCATCATCTGGGAGGGCAACCGCCTCGTGGACCAGATGCTCGACATCGAGGTGCCCATGATCGCGGCGGTGAACGGCCCGGTGACCGTGCATTCCGAGCTCGCCGTGCTGTGCGACGTCGTGCTGGCCGCCGAGGACGCCTACTTCCAAGACGCGCCGCACTTCCCCGGCGGCCTTGTGCCTGGCGACAGCATGCAGATCGTGTGGCCGCTGCTGCTGGGGCCGAACCGCGGCCGCTACTTCCTGCTCACCGGCCAGCAGATCGATGCGGCCGAAGCTCACGAACTCGGCATCGTGGGCGAAGTCCTGCCTGCCGACGGGCTGATGGCCCGAGCCCAAGAGATCGCAGCGGACCTCGCCAGACTCAACCCGATCCTGCTACGCAACACGCGCCACGCGCTGGTGCGCCCCTTGCGGCGAGCGATGGCCGACGACTTGCACACCGGCCTCGCACTCGAGGCGATCGCCTCGATATCCGCCCGCGAGTGGTTCCGCGACCAATCCGAGGACGGCTCCTAAGAGCGCGAGCGGCTAGGCACAGATGTCATAGCTGCGGATGCGGCAGGGAACTCTGCGAGGTTGGAACCGGCTGGATTCCCGGAGCAGAGGGCCCTGCCGCCTCCGCAGCGGGCGCACCTCCGCGTTGAGCCTCTCAGCCGGTGATGGCGTCGAGGGTTTCCTCGCTGGGCGCGAAGTAAAACGAGCCCGACGCGGGGTTCGAGAAGCTTGTGATGGCATCGCGGACGCCGTTGGCGTCGTCGAGGCCGTACATCCGGCGCAGACGCCGACGCAGCGGTGCCTGATCCTTGCAGAACGCCATGAAGTACAGCCCGACGGTGCCGTCGTGGAACGCGTACGGCGTGGAGCGGCGAGCGATCTCGTTGATCTTGTCGCTGCCCTCGTTGCCGTGGTTGCCATCCGCGCGCAGCTCAACGTGGCTGAGGTGGCTGTACGGCTCCTGGGTGTCGGTCTTTTCGATCTCCGGGTACTTCTGGCGACCGAAGTTCTTCTCCTGCTGGTCGTCGGACAGGGCATTCCAGCCGTCGAGGTCGTGTACCCAGCGCTGGGCGATGATGTGGGCGCCGCCTGCACCGGGCTCGCCGTCGGGGACGATCGCCGCGGCGGGCTGGTCCTCGTCGGCAGGGTTGCCGGTGCCGTCCTTGAAACCGGTCATGTCCAGCGAGTCGCCGTAGATGAACGTCGGCGTCTCACGGGCAACGGCCATGTGGCCGGCCAGCGCGGTGCGTGCGTCGTACTGCGCCTTCCACACCTTGTCCTTGGCGTCGTGGTTCAGCCACAGCAGCAGCTCTTCCTGTGTGCCCTTGGCTTCGCGCCCCGAACCGTCTTCGGACTGCACCGTGACGTAGGCCTGAAAATCGTCCGGCACGTCGTCGGTGAGCTCCGGCAGCAGTCCCGGTCCGAAGCCGAGCGTCAGGTTGATGCCGTCTGCGTCGCACGCAGCTCGCAGGTCGACGAGCGCGGACGTGATCACGCCGAGGTCGGCACCCTCGACGCGGCTCAGGTGGACGTACCACTGGTTGGCACCCATCTCGTTGAAGATGGCCTTCTGCGGCGTTGGCATCTGTGCTCCTTGAGGGGTCGGTGGTGCAAGCGATAGCGACCCCGCCGGGCGACGCTTAGGGCGGCGCTGCAGCGAGATTGCGGGGCTGATCGTAGGCGAATCGCTGCGGGGCGCGCACCCCCGCTTCCCACTGGTTGACGCAGCTGCTGCCTAACTGCTCGACGTATGCCAGCATGTGACGATTGTCACTGCCCCCGACCGGCGGAGTAGCACTCATGAGCATCGCGGCACCACATCGCACCTACGACACTGAGCTGCCCATCCGGGACGATCTCGCAGCCGCTCACGGAGAGGTCTCGACACGTTGGGCCCGGCCGGGAACCTGGTGGGCAGCAGCCCAGCGTGCGGAGATCGTGCGGCAAGTGAGGGCAGCGCGCGACCATCGCACCGAGGCCAGCGAGGTGCTGCCTCCGTGGGTCCAGCCCAGCAGCATCGAGGGTCTTGTCGATGCCGACGGCCCCCTGCCCACCGCCGCCGTCGACGCGATCTGGCGCATCACCAACCATCCAGGAACGCTGACCGAGGACTGGTACCAGTCGATCATCGACCGCGGCGTCGATCCCCTGGCTTACGTGGAACTGGTGGGCGTGGTCGCGCAGGCCAACTGCGTCGATCGGTTCGCAGACGCTTTGGAGCTGCCGCGGATCGATCTGGACGAGCCCGCCGACGGTCCACCGACGACGGAAGGCGCGTCCGCGGCGGTGAAGTACCACTGGGTTCCCACTGCCGACATCAAAATGCCCAACGTCATCAAGGCCCTGAGCGCCGTACCAGCGGAGAACGAGTCGCTCTTCATCCTCTCCGACGCCCAATACGTGCCGATGGAGCGAGTGCGCGGCGAGCTGATCAATGATCAGAACTCGCTGAACCGGCCGCAGATCGAGCTGCTCGCGGCGAGAACATCGAAGCTCAACGAGTGCTTCTACTGAACGTCCGCCCACGCGATGCTGCTCGGTCTGAGCGGCCAACAGAAGGACATGGACGTCGGCTACGACGCCGTCAACGGCTCTGACGGGGGCGACGGCGGAGTGCAGCACGGCGCCCTGCTGGTGCGCCTCGCGGAGGCGATGTGGGAAGGCGACAGCGAGGCCACGGCTGCAGCGCGTGCCGCTGTGGTCGGTGCTGCAGGAGCCGACGTCATGGTCGATGCTGTGGCCGTCAGTGCCAACTTCCACATGATGACCCGCGTCGCCGACGGCACCGGCACCCCGCTGGATCCAGGCACCTACGACATGACCAGATCCGTGCGCGAGGCCTGCGGCCTCAACGACTTCGTGACGCGCCGCGATCCTCAAGGCGAGCGCCAAGGCGCCAGCGGTTCCTCAGACCGCACGTAGCGTCAACAGCGGGCGTCGCCCGCCGAGCTGGCGTCAGGACCTGAAGCGCTTGGTCGGCAGGTGCGGGCCGATGTAGCCCACGTGCACCTTGCCGGTGTTGCTGCCGGTGTCGTCGTAGAAATAGAGCCTCGGCGCCAGCGATCCGTTTGACAGTTTGAGGTGCGCTTCCATCGTGATGCGCCCAGAGTTTCGCACGCGCAATGACACCGGCATATCGCGCAGGCGGCTCAGCTCAGATCGTCGCATGACCTCCTCAGACTCGCGCATCGCGAGCTTCTTCGAATTGGCGTACCACGCACGTGGATGCTTGCTGGACTTGCACCACTCGCGGAAATCGCCGAAGCCCACTCCCGAGTGTGCGTACGCCTCCAGAGCGAGCAATCCGTCGAAGACGCTGCGAGCCCACGACCGCGCTTCGATGGCGTTGTCGAGCTCGACGACGCGCGCTTCGGCCTCAGGCGGAATCTCGACCTTCAGGAGATTGGCTCTCGCCAATTTGAGCGCCTGACGCACTGACGTCACCTGCGGGTACTTCTTGCCCGAAGCATCGATGTCCAATGCCACGCCGGCCTCGCCGGCGCGCACGAGCACCTCGACCATCTTGTGTTCCTTGTCGATGAGGGTCTCCTGCAACTCCTCGGCCCGAAGCTGAGCCAGCTCGAGTTCCTCCTGCATGTCGAGGATCTGCTGGGCAAGCTCGTCGCACTCGGCTCGTGACGCAGACCGCTCCTCACGCGTCTGGTAGAGGGTTTTCCAAACGGCCTCTACCTCGGTCTCGAGCGCTTCGACGCGCTCGGCTGCATCGGTGTCCGGCGACGGTTCGAGCAGTTCACGGCGTTCCCCGAGCAGCTGCTGGGAGCGGCGGTACAACTCGGGCGGCTCCTTGGCTACGAGGGTCGACTGCAGCAATCGGCCGAACCAGCGACCGGTCTCGGTCGGATCGCTGCGCACCATTTCGGCGGCCAACGTCCGGTGCCGGTGCGGCTCGTGCTCACCGGGCAGGTACAGCCGCGCCTCGCCGGGCTGCACGCCGAGATCGGCGCCCATCACGACCTGAAACGGGTTGATGGTCTGAGCCGGAAGGACATACACCCGTGCGAGGCCAGCGAGCTGGCGGGCCGTCGTGCGGGCGCGCGCCATGGTCGGTCCCGGGCCGTCCAGGTAGTCGTGCGCGATGACGACATAGGGCACCTCGCGGGACGAACCGGTAAGCCTTTCTGCCAGCGGAACCACCTGCTGACGCGTCGGCTCGACCGCTATCGGCCTCGTCCCGATGCGCTCGCCTCCGAGCCTCGGTCGGCCCCCGCCCGCTTCGGCGTCGTCGAGGAGAGCGCACACCAGCTCATGCACGCCGCTGGCACTCGATGCCGCCGGTTGATCCGTCGGCATTTGCACGTCGACCCAGACCCAGCCCTCGCGGCCGTTGGTGAGCACGCGAAGCACAACGATGGACTGGCTCTCCGGCGCCTCCTGCTCGAGCTCGAGCAACGTCTCGGACACGCCTCCATGCGCTGCGGTCTCCCGTCGCAGGTTCACCCTGACCGCATCGGCATCTCCGCTTCCGGACCCTGCCGAGCCATTTCGCTCATCGGCGCCCTCGGGTGGGTGCTGCTCGGCTGGCTCAAAATCACCACCGCCGAGCTGTGGGTGAATCCACGTCGCCCAGTTGCGAAATGATCGCGCTGCGAGTTCGTGCAGTCCGGGGCGATCGTCGTTCCACATGGCCCGATACACCACGGGCGATCCACTGCGGTGAATGTCCGCACCGCTCATCGGACCGCCTCGCCATCGGTTCGGGACTGTGGCACCGGATCGCCACAGCGGGCATCTCCGGCCGTCATGGCTAGCTCTGTTCGTAGACGGGTGTGATGAGGGCGCGGCCCAGCGTCGTGCCGAACATGTTGAAACCGCAGATCGCCGGCGAGACGCTCGTGTCGATCGGCAGTGAGGGCACGCTCAACGCGTGCACCGCGAACATGTAGCGGTGAGGGCCATGACCCGGAGGCGGCGCCGAGCCCAGGTAGCCATCCATCCCGGCGTCGTTGCACAGCTGCTGGGCGCCTTCGGGCAATCCGCTGCCTTCGGTGTCGCCAGCACCCGAGGCGAGCTCGGTGCACGACGCGGGGATGTCGAACACCACCCAGTGCCAGAACCCGCTTCCGGTCGGCGCATCGGGGTCGAAGCACGTGACCGCGTAGCTCTGCGTGTCCTCAGGCGCTCCCGACCACGCCAAGTGCGGGGACCGGTCTTCGCCGCCAGCACCGAAGATGCCCGAAACCTGCGGCATCGGCAGCATCTGTCCCTCTGCTACGTCGTCGCTTCGTACCTCGAACGATGCAACCGCAGGAAGAAAGTCGTAAGGACTCGGAGGTTGTGACATGGCAGACGCCTTTCTGTTGCTCATTGATTCGATCATCGTGGGGCACAGGGTGCGTTCGGCGATCGGGCCGTTGCAGCTGCCCCGAGACCGTCCACACGGCCGCGCTTGACACTATTCGTTTGGAATTCAGTCGCTGCACGTTGCGAGAGGGCGCTGCATTGCCGCGATCCGCCGCGAAAATCGCGCGCGGGATGGAACTCGTGCGGTGAGTCGTTTCATGCTCCTATGCAGCATCTTCACCGATATCGCGGGCAACGAATTGGCACGCGCTCACCGTTTTGCACTAGACAGGCCACGTGTTCACCGCTCGGGGTGTAAACCCTGGGCTGCACATCACACAACCCAAACTGACAGACCAAGGACCGGCCCGCTTCTGCGGGCCGGTCTTTGTCGTGGGCACATTTGCGTCGAAGCCGTCGAGACACGGGGCGGCACACTCTTTGGGACATGCCGCAACCGGTTGCAGTCACGCGGCAGAATGACGGGCATCAGTACATCGCCACGGAGTCACGACACGTCCGGCACCGACGTCGGCATTCGCCAGAACTGCGCGTTCAACAACCTGAGGTGATCGTGAAGCGCCGCAGCCCCACCACTGCCCCAGGCACGCTGCAGCGCTGGTGGGCCGACGCCGTCGGCTACCAGGTGTACCTGCGCTCGTTCGCTGATTCTGACAACGACGGCGTGGGCGACCTCGGCGGGATCATCGAGAGGTTGGACTACTTAGAGCGCCTCGGCGTGGACTTCGTCTGGATCACGCCGTTCTACCCGTCGCCCGGGGACGACTGGGGATACGACGTGGCCGACTACTGCGATGTGGACCCGCTCTTCGGCGACCTGCAGCAGTTCGACCGGCTGGTAGCTGTAGCGCACGACCGCGGCATCCGCATCGTCGCCGACCTGGTGCCGAATCACACCAGCAGCAACCATCGCTGGTTCCAAGCGGCACTCGGCAACTCGGGCGCAGCGGAGCGCGAGCGCTACCGCGACTACTACATCTGGCGCGATCCGGCCCCCGGCGGCGGCCCGCCCAACAATTGGGTGAGCTACTTCGGTGGGCCGGCGTGGACACTGGAACCCGCCTCGGGCCAGTACTACCTCCATCTGTTCCTGCCGTCGCAGCCCGATCTGAACTGGCGCAATCCAGCAGTCGCAACCGAGTGGGACGACATCCTGCGGTTCTGGCTGGATCGCGGTGTCGACGGCTTCCGCGTCGATGTGGCGGGAGGCCTCGTGAAGGACGAACGCCTGCGCCCCAACCCGCAACTGCAGCCCATTCCGCCGCGGGCTTCACGCTGGGAGCAGTGGGACTGCTTCGAACACCTCCACGACGTCTTCCAACCAGAGAGCCAGGACGTGTTCCGGCGATGGCGCATCATCTGCGACATCTACGGGGCCTTTCTGCATGGCGAGACGTACCACCTCGACCCCAGAGGCATGGACGACCTGCTGCCGTCCGACGGCATGCACGGCGGCTACTGGTTTGCACCGATGCACATCGAGTGGGCGCCGGATGCAGTCCGCGAGACGCTCCAGGCCCCGTCCGACACCTTGGTCAGCCGGCTGCTGTGGGCCGCGAGCAGCCATGACATGCCCCGCGCACCGACGCGTTTCGCGCCGCCCGACACCGGCGCCGGGGCGACCGGCTCTCGAGGCCCCTGGGGCGCAGCTCGCACGCTCGTCCTCAACGTGCTGACGGCCTTCCTGCCCGGCACCTTCGTGCTGTACCAAGGAGAAGAACTCGGCCTGAGCGATGGCGAAGTTGCGGCGGCAGACAAGCTCGACCCCGTCGGCCCCGATGGCGACGTGAGCGCTGGGCGTGACGGTTGTCGCACGCCGATGCCCTGGAGCGCCAGCCGCTACAACGGCTTTTCCGGCGTCGAGCCGTGGCTGCGTTCGGCGGAGCGTCCTCACCCCGAGACGGCCGCTGTGCAGGAGGGCGACGGACGCTCGTGGCTGCGGGCCTACCAGGAGCTCTTGGAGGTGCAACGGCGGGTGCGGCCAAGCTTCGCCAACGGCACATCCGCTGTCGAGTGGACCGACAACGACAACGGGCCCATCATCTCGTATCGCCGGGGCCGCATTGTCGTCGCTGCGAACCTCGGTGAGAACTCCCACGAGGTGCAGGCTCCCGCCGCTGCGACGGAGCTGTACGACTCTGCCCTGGCCTGCCGGCACCCATATGCCGACAATCCCAGTCCATGCGCTGACGCTTCATCGAGCGGCACCCGCGTGCTCGCCCCAGCCAGCGCCGTGGTGTGGCAGACATGAGTGCAGACCAGCTCGCGGACGCTGGCAGTGAGCACCCGCCCAACGGCGGTCACGTGATCCGCATCGGCGATGTCGCTCGAGCAGCGGGAGTATCCACCGCAACAGTCAGCCGTGCGCTGCGAGGCCTTCCGCACGTCGCCCCCGCTACCCGGCAGCGGGTGCATACCGCTGCAGCGGAGCTCGACTATCGCCCCAACCTGCCTGCCGCGCGGCTGGCTGCAGGGACGACCAACACGATCGCCGTGGCCGTGCCGGACCCGGCGACGTGGTTCAACGCGACGATGGTGGGGGCGCTGGGCCGCGAGACTGCCTCAGCGGGATACGACCTGTTGCTGTCGGGCGTCGCGAGCGTGGACGAGAGACGACGCTTCATCGAGCTGAACGGCGTGAGATCGGGCCGCAGCGATGCGGTGGTGCTTATCGACGTCCCTTTGGACGAATCGGACGCGGATGCATTCCTCGCGCAAGGCGGGTGCGCTGTGAGCGTCGGCTTTCGGACAAGGGCGCTCAGCTCGGTGACGGTGGACAACGTTGCGGTCGGCTGCGCAGCCACCGAGATCCTGCTTCACCACGGTCATCGCAGCATTGGACTGCTCAGCCTCGACAGCGGCTACGTTCCCAGCCATCGGGCCGAGGGCTACGCCCGGGCGCATGCCGAGGCAGGACTGACACTGAACCCGGCACTGACCGCAACGACGAGCAGCAACTGGGCCGAGGCACGTCGGGCAGCACATGTGCTGTTGAGCTCGTCGGAGCGCCCGAGTGCGATCTTCGCCATGTGCGACGAGCAGGCCTTCGGCGCCATGCTCGCTGCACGCGACCTCGGCCTGCGCATACCCGAAAACGTGTCGCTTGTAGGCGTCGACGACCACGATCAGAGCCGGCTCGTTGGATTGACCACCGTCCGGCAGCATGTCGCCGAGCAGGGAATTGCCGCTGCGGAACTCGTGCTGCGCATGCTCGGATCGGATTCCGCTGCGCCGCAGCACATACAGCTGCAAACTGAACTCATCGTCCGTGAGTCGGTCGGGCCGCTTCGAATCGACTGAGCACGACCTCGCACGCAGCAGTTGAACGATCTGCAGTCCCGTCGAGCGGTGCAGCACGTCCGCGGCCGGCTCGCGCGTTCGGCTATCGCGCTAGGCTTCCGGCACGGTGACTGCAAGCGCTTGCAAGGTCGGCAGGTGAACGGGCTTGCGGCCCCACAGGGAGGAACTCATATGAAAGATCACAGCACCAGAACAACTCGTCTACGCGCCTCGCGACTCTTGGCAGTCGTGCTGGCATTCGGGCTCATTGCAGCGGCCTGCGGCAGCGATGACGACGGCGCCGACGAGGCCGCCGCACCGACCGCGGCACCAGCAACGACTGCCGCCGCACCGACCACCACGGCCGACCCGCTCGCCGGCACCAAGGTCACCGTCTACGGCCCCGAGTCCAGCGAGGAGGAAGCCGGCGCCATGCAGGACGCTTTGGACGTCTTCGCTGCCGAGAGCGGCATCGAGATCGTCTACACCGGCGCCCGCGACTTCTCCGACCAGATCAATGCCCAAGCAGCCGGCGGCAACCCGCCGGACATCGCGGTATTCCCGCAGCCGGGCAAGGTCGGTGACTTCGCAGCTGAGAACTGGATCCTGGAGATACCCGCCTCGGTGAAGAGCGCTATCGAGGGCCAGTGGCCTGCGGGCTCGCTCGATACTGCCACCTTCGGCGGCACCCTGTACGGCGTCCCGAACAAGACCGACCTCAAGTCGATCGTCTGGTACAACACCTCGATCTTCGAAAGCGGTGGCTACGCAGTTCCCCAATCATTCGAGGAGCTGTCGGCGCTGACCCTCCAGATGATCACCGAAGGCGTCACACCGTGGTGCGTCGGCATCGAGTCCGGCCCCGCCACCGGATGGGCCTTTACCGACTGGATGGAAGACCTCGTGCTGCGGATCGCGGACGAGAATGTCTACGACCAGTGGGTCGCTGGTGAAGTCAAGTTCGCCGATCCGCGCATCGTGGGGGTCGCGGAGACCGTGCTCGGCCTGTGGAACGCACCGGGTGCCGTGTACGCAGCCGGCGGCTCCATTGCTGCGACGCCGTTCGGCGACAACGGCGAGCCGCTGGTCGCTGGCGACTGCGCCATGCACCGACAGGCATCGTTCTTCGCGGCATTCCTGCCCGAGGGCACCAGCATCGGTCCGGGCCAAGAAGTGGACGTCTTCTACTTCCCGGCCGTCGCAGCCAAGGGCAACCGTCCAGTGCTGACCGCTGGCACGTATGTCTCGGCGTTCCGGGACGCGCCTGAGGTGTGGGCGGTGATGGAGTTCTTCGGCAGCGCCGAGTACGCCAACGCCCGCCAGGCGGCGCAGTCCGCTCGCAAGGGCGGCGGCCAGTCCGGCTTCCTGTCGGCGAACCTAGACCAGGACCTCAGCGTCTACAACGACCTTGAGCGGTCCTTCGTCGAGATTCTGCAGACGGCCAGCCCGGCCCGCTTCGACGGGTCGGACTTGATGCCAGCTGCTGTGGGCGCCGGCACCTTCTGGACTGAAGGCACCAGCGCGGTCAACGGCGACAAGTCGGTGGCCGAGGCGTTCGCCGCAATCGACGCTTCCTGGCCGCAGTAGTCGCAGCAAGTGTCCCAGCCGCCGCCGGCTGCTGATGACACATCGTTGCGAATGAACCTCATGGTTGATCGGGGGCCGGTCCGCACCAGCGGGCCAGCCTCCGGCGCGTCGTGGCGAGACATTGCGACGCCCCGTAGCCCGATGACCGAAGTACGTAGACGCCACCTGATGCCTGCAAGACTGCGCCGATGGGCGCCCTAGGCGGTGCGCTGTTAGGCGTAGTCATCGCCATCGGCGCGAGCACAGCTCTGTTCTTCGGAGCGAACTGGCTCTTCGACCTCGCGGTCAACCGCTGGCGCGTCTTTCTCGCCACCTCGGGCGCGCTCGTCGGCGCGCTCGTCGGCGCAGTCGTCGCCGGCAATGACGTGGCAGGCGGGCCCATGTGGCTCTGGGCGATCGCGGGCGCCCTCATCGGCGCTGCCGTCGGGACCCTGTTCAGTCTGGCGGGCACGCCATCGAGCGCTCGCAGGACCCGCCTGTCCGAGCGCGGTCGCCTGGCCACGTTCCTCGGACCGTCGTTGCTGTTCGTGGCCCTCGGCCTGGTCATCCCGCTCATCCGGTCCATCTACCTCTCCTTGCTCGACTCGCGAGCTGCCGAATGGGTGGGACTCTCCAACTACGGAGAAATCCTCACCAACAAGCAAAGCCTCGACCTGAGCGGCTGGCGCGAGATCTTCACCAGCCGCCTCTTCTACGCAGCTGTGGTGCTCATCGCTGCCGGGCTCGCCATCGGCATGGCAGTGGGCCGCCGACGCGGCCGCAAGCTGGAGGCGCTGCCGGGCTCGATTGGTCCGATCGCCATCGGCCTGTTCGTGCTGTCGTTCGCGGTGTTCACGACGCTGCGAGGCACGGTCATCAACAACCTGTGGTGGGTGGTGGTGGTGACCGGGCTGTCCACAGGGCTCGGCCTTGCGGCTGCGGTACTGGCCGATCGCACCCGTTGGGAGTCGGTGGCCAAGAGCCTCATCTTCCTGCCGATGGCGATCTCATTCGTGGGTGCCGGGATCATCTGGCGGTTCATGTACATCGCCCGTCCACCGCAGAAACCGCAGACGGGGTTCCTGAATGCCATCTGGGTCTGGCTGGGCAGCTTGCGGCCTCACAGCACCGGCGCGTGGGTCGCAGTGGCAATCCTGGCCGTCGCCACGGCGTTGCTCGCCGGTTTGTGCGCATTCGGCGTGCGGCGCCGCCAGCCGGCATTCGCTGTCGGATCGGCCGTGACCGCCATCGGGGTGCTGTGGCTGATCTACCGGTTCATGGGGCCCGGCTTGGGCGGCTCAGTTCCCGGCCCGAACGGCGAGCCCGTGGCGGGCACCATCCTGTTCCTGCAGGAGGCGCCGTTCAACAACGTGTGGCTCATGGTCGTGCTCATCTGGATCCAGACCGGCTTCGCCATGGTCATCCTGTCGGCGGCAATCAAGGCCGTACCCACCGAACTGCTCGAAGCGGCGCGCGTCGATGGCGCCACCGAGCGGCAGACCTTCTGGAATGTCACCATTCCGACGATCATTCCCACCATCACCGTGGTTGCCACGACGTTGATCGTCCTGGTCATGAAGGTGTACGACATCGTGAAGGTGATGACGGCGGGCAACTTCGGCACGCAGGTCATCGCGAACGAGATGTGGCAGCGGGCCTTCACCGAGCTGAACTTCGGCCTCGGCTCTGCGCTGGCGGTGGTGCTGTTCCTGGCAGTCGTGCCGGCCATGGCGTTCAACATCCGACGGATGCAGAGGGTGGACGCATGAACCTCCCGAGCACTTCGAACCCGCTCGCCGGCGGAGGCCGCGGTGCCAGCGCCGTCGACGCAGTGGACCGCACTGGCAAGCTCATCTACGGATTCCTGCGCCGCATCCCCACGTGGGTGCTGTGGCTCATGGTCGTCGTGTGGACCATCCCCGCAAGCAGCCTGTTCCTGAACTCGTTCCGGACCCGTGACGCGCAGCGCAGCAGCGGCTGGTGGGAGTCCTTCACCGAGGGCGGATGGACACTCGGCAACTACTCCGAGGTGCTAGGAACCGAGCAGACCGGCGGGCTGGCCCGGGCGCTGGTGAATTCGTTCGCGATCGCCATTCCTGCCACGGTCATTCCGGTCGCGATTGCCGCGATGGCGGCCTATGCGTTTGCCTGGATCCCGTTCCGGGGCCGGGAATGGCTGTTCATCGTGTTCGTGTCACTGCTGGCGCTGCCGAACCAGGTGGCGCTGCTGCCGCTGCTGCAGCTCTACGCCGGCGGAGCGCACTGGACCATCCCTGGCACCGAGTTCACGCTGACGCTGTTTCCCGACTTCGACCTCGCCGGCGGTGCCACAGCGGTGTGGCTGACCCATACCGCGTTCGCCTTGCCCTTCGCCGTGTTCCTGTTGCACAACTACATCTCGTCGTTGCCCGGCGAGCTGTTTGAGGCGGCACGCATCGACGGTGCCAATCACGTCACGATCTTCTGGCGCCTGGTGGTGCCGTTGTCGGTGCCGGCCCTGGCGGCGTTCACGATCTTCCAGTTCTTGTGGACATGGAACGACTACCTGGTAGCCATCACGATGATCGGAGCAAACGGTGAGGCGTGGCCCGCAACCATCCGCATCGCTTCGCTGGCGGGAGAGTTCGGATTGCGTGAGCACGTGCTGTCTGCAGGTGCGTTCATACAGGCGGGTGTGCCGTTGATCGTGTTCTTCGCCCTGCAGCGCTTCTTCGTACGCGGGCTGCTGGCTGGCTCGGTGAAGTCCTGAGCTGGATCGGCGACAACGAACCTCTTGCGAGAGTCCGGGGCACACTGCCAGCACCGTCCCAGCAAACTGCGCCCCGAGCCGTCCGACGACAAAGACGAGGTGACCATGACCAATTCCGATGCGCCGACGGGACTGGTGCGGACTGCGCCGCGGCGGCTCGGGTCGAGCGGTCCTGACATCGGACCGTTGGCTCTCGGCCTGTGGAGGTTCACCAGCGACGACGTCGGCGCCAACGCCGTCCTGGTCGAAGCGGGTCTCGAGCGGGGCATGAACCTCGTCGATGTTGCCGACGTTTACGGATTGGACTGGGGCGGCACCGGCTTCGGCAGTTGCGAGGAGAACTTGGGGGCCGTCTTAGGCGCACGTCCCGATCTGCGCCATCGCATGGTGCTCGCGACCAAGGGAGGCATCGTTCCACCGGTGCCGTACGACTCCAGCGCCCTGGCCCTGCGTGCGGCATGCGAGGCCTCGTTGCGCCGACTCTGCACTGATCGCATCGACCTGTACCAAGTCCACCGGCCCGACATGCTCACCCATCCGGCCGAACTCGCTGACACGCTGGGCGGACTGATCGCTGACGGGCTGGTCAACGCGGTCGGCGTGTCCAACTACACACCGGCTCAGACCCGGGCACTCATCGCCCATCTCGACACTCCACTGGTCAGCACGCAACCCGAATTCTCGGCCGCCTGCCTGGACCCGTTGCGCGACGGCACCTTGGACCTCTGCGCCGAGACCGAACTCGTGCCGCTGGCATGGAGCCCGCTTGCAGGCGGGCGACTCATGCAGCAGAGCCCGCTCGCAGGCGGGCGACTCATCGGGGCGAGCGATGGGGTGCGGCCGGAACTCTTGGACACACTCGATCGACTAGCCGAGCGGGAGGGCGTCGAGCGGGCCGCCGTGTGCGTGGCCTTCGTGCTGGCTCATCCGACCGCACCGGTCGCCATTGTGGGCACGCAGCAGCCCGAACGGCTCGAGTCTCTGCAGGCTGCGCTGCGCGTGCACCTCGACCGCAACGATGTCTACGACGTGATCGAAGCTTCCGAAGGCGAGCCGCTGCCGTGACCGACAGCGCCCGGGACAGTGATCGGCCGATGCGATTCGGTGTCATCGGCACCGGCATGATGGGCATCGAGCACATCGCCAACCTGATCGCGCTCGATGGTGCCGAGGTAGCTGCGTACTGCGACAACTGGGAGCCGTCGCTCGAAGCAGCGCACTACCAGCTGGCCTGCAGCGGGCTCGACCCGATCCCCTGCTTCGAAAACCACCGAATGATGCTCGATGCAGGGCTGTGCGACGCCGTCGTGGTCGCCACGCCGAATCATCTCCACACCGACATCGTCCTCGACGTCGCCTCAGCCGGCGTGCCGCAGCTCATCGAGAAGCCGCTGGCTTCCACACTCGACGAGTGTCGCCGCATCATCGACGGGCTCGATGCACTCGGGCCCGCGGCACCGCTCGCCTGGGTGGGCCTCGAATACCGCTACATGGCGCCGGTGGCTTCGCTCATCGAGCAGGCTCACGCCGGCGCGGTCGGTCCCATCCGCATGGTTGCGATCCGCGAGCACCGCTTCCCCTTCCAGCCGAAAGTGCGCGACTGGAACCGATTCAACCGCAACACCGGCGGGACGTTGGTCGAGAAGTGTTGCCACTTCTTCGATCTGATGCGGTTCATCGTGCGTTGCCAGCCGGTGCGCGTCATGGCATCGGGCGCACAGGACTTGAACCACCTCGACGAGAATTACGGCGGCGAGACGCCCGACATCCTGGACAACGCCTTCGTGATCGTGGAGTTCGCCTCCGGCGCGAGAGCGCTGCTGGACCTGTGCATGTTCGCCGACGCCACGCGGAACCAGGAGGAACTGTCAGTGGTTGGCGAGGGCGGCAAGCTCGAAGCGCTGATCCCCGACGATGTGCTGCGTGTCGGCCTGCGCGAGCGGGACTGGATCGGCAACATCACCGAGCGGCAGATCACCAGCACCGCGCCGGTGGTCGGCCATCACCACGGCTCGTCATACATCGAGCTGGAGCGCTTTCGCGACGCGGTGCTGAAGTCGGCCCCAGCCGAATGCTCACTGATGGACGGGCTGTGGTCGGTGGCGATGGGGCGAGCTGCGCACATCTCGATCGACGAAGGCCGGCCCGTGCACCTGAGCGAGCTGCTGACCACGGCGGAGATGAGCCAGTGAGCACCGCGGCGCAGCCTGCGGAGCCGCGGCAATGAACACAGCACCTCCAGAGATCGCGTGGTTCTCGGCACTGTGCGACGACGACTACGAGTTCCTGGGCGTGCCGGACCCGACCTTGACCAGCACTTGGGAGCACTGCGCCGCCATCGTCACCGCAGCCGAGCGCAACAGCTTTGACAACGTGCTGCTGCCCTCGGGATACGCGCTGGGCATCGACGCAACCGCCTTTGCCGCAGGCATCGCGAGACGGACCAACCGCATCAACCTGCTGCTGGCTGTTCGCATGGGCGAGTTGTGGCCGCCACAGCTCGCACGCCAACTCGCCACCATCGACCGGATGGCGGCCGGTCGCCTCACCATCAACATCATCTCCAGTGACCTGCCGGGCGCGCCGCTGCCCTCGGCCCCGCGCTACCAGCGCACCCGCGAGTACATGACCGTGCTGCGGACGCTGCTCGACGGACAGCCGGTCGACTTCGAGGGCGAATTCGTCGCGGTGCAACTCGATCCGCCGCGCATCGGCACGGTGAGCGGGCGTTGCCCGCCGTTCTATTTCGGGGGCTTTTCCGACGACGCAAAGCACACCGCAGCCGTGGCGGCGGATGTGTTCCTCACCTGGCCCGACACCGTGGCGGGCGTCGCGGCAACCATCAGCGAGATGCGAGAGCGCGCAGCAGCAGCCGGACGTGAGCTGAAGTTCGGCCTGCGATCCCACGTGATCGTGCGCTCGACGAACGCCAAGGCGATGGAAGCCACCAGGCGGCTGGTGAGCCAACTCGACGACGATGCCGGGGCGGCGATCCGATCTCGGGCGCTCGACTCGGCGTCGGTCGGTGTGCAGCGCCAAGCCGCGCTGCGAGCCGGCGCCGACGATGACGGCTTCGCCGAGGACGGTCTGTGGACTGGCATCGGCCGCGCACGCAGCGGGGCCGGCGCAGCCATCGTGGGCGACCCCGACGAAGTCGCCGCCAAGCTCGACGCCTACCGAGCCGCGGGCATCGACGCCTTCATCTTGTCGGGCTATCCCCACCTCGCCGAGTGCGATCTGTTCGGACGGCTGGTCCTGCAGACGATGCCCCACCGCCCCCTCTGGCAGCCTTAGGCGCTCAGGCGCGGATGGCGGCTTCGGTCTGGGGATCGAAGAAGTGCAGCCCCTCAACGTCCAAGCTGAGCTCGACCGTCGAACCCGGCCGAGCCGTGCTGCGGGGATGCACCCGGGCCACGACCATGCGGTCCTCGATGCCCTCCAGAGCGTCGGGATCGCCTGCCTCCACCGACGGAGCGTCGAGCGGGAAGTGCAACAACAGATCAGAACCCAGCGCTTCCGACAGCGTCACCACCGCCGAAAGGCGGGGGCGACCGTCGTCGACGGCGATTGCAGCATCCTCGAATGCCTCTGGGCGGATGCCGACCACGACATCGGCTCCGTCGTAGCCCCGCAGCGCAGGATTCGTTTCGAGGTCCTGGTCTTTGAGCGACAGCGTCTGCGAGCCCAGCTGCAGCTTCCACCCGTCAGGGCTGCTTCCCAGGCGGGCCATGCGCAGGTTCATCGCGGGTGCGCCGATGAAGCCGGCCACGAAGAGGTTGTCGGGACGCTCGTAGAGATCGGTCGGGTCGTCCACCTGCTGCAGCAGGCCGTCCTTCAGCACAGCGACACGGTCGCCCATGGTCATGGCTTCGACCTGGTCGTGCGTCACGTAGATGGTGGTGGCGCCCAGCCGGTGCTGCAGGGCAGTGATCTCCGCGCGCATCTGCACGCGCAGCTTCGCGTCGAGGTTCGACAGCGGCTCGTCCATGAGGAACACCGCCGGGTCACGCACGATGGCCCGGCCCATTGCCACGCGTTGGCGCTGGCCGCCCGACAGCTGCGCCGGCTTGTTGCCCAGCAGCGGTTCCAGTTCCAGCAAGCGTGCGGCGGCACGCACCCGCTCTTCGATCTCCGGCTTCGGAACGCCCGCCAGCTTCAGGGGAAAGCCGATATTGCGGGCCACGTCGAGATGGGGATACAGCGCATAACTCTGGAAGACCATCGCGATGTTGCGGTCCTTGGGCTCCACGTCGTTCATGCGCTCGTCGTTGATCAGCAGATCGCCGTCGCTGATCTCCTCGAGACCCGCGACCATCCGCAACGCGGTGGATTTTCCGCACCCCGACGGGCCCACCAGCACCAGGAACTCGCCGTCGGCGATGCCGATGTTCAAGTCAGTGACCGCGACGAATCCGTTCGGGTACTTCTTCGTCAGCCGATCGAGGGTGACGGTCGCCATGGAACCCCCCGGCTCGGACGCGCACGCCTGGTGGGTCGAGGCTAGTCCGCAACCGGTTGCGGACGTGCTCTGACGCACGGCAGGTATGACAGAATTCGCGTCGTGGAAACTCCCAACGTCCCAGCGGAAGACACAGCGGATGTCACCGAGCCCTTCGAGGCCGATCCGCATGCCGAACGCGCCCGACTGCTCGACGATCTGGCCCGCGCCTATCGCCTGTTCGGGGTGCTGCGCTGGGGCGAGCTGGGCGACGGCCACATCACCTGCCGCGACCCGATGCAACCGGATCACATGTGGCTGCTGCGGTACGGGGTGCCGTTCGAGCGGGCCGCTGTCGGCGACCTCGTGCTGGTGGCTCCTGATGGCACTGCCACCGACCAGCAAGGCCAGCCTGCGCCGATCAACAACAGCGCCTACCGCATCCACTACCCCATTCACGAGGCCCGTCCCGACATCGGCGCCGCCGCGCATACGCACACCCAGTGGGGCACGCCGTTCTCGGCCGAGCGCCGGATGATCGAACCCATCAACCAGGAAGCGACCTGCTTCTTCGACGACCATGCCCTCTTCGACGACGGGGAGGTGCAGGTCCTCTCGACCGACGGGGGCAAGCGCATCGCAGCCGCACTCGGCAGCTGCCGCACCGTGATCCTTGCCAACCACGGCCTGTTGACGGTCGGATCGAGCCCGGCCGACGCGGTCGGCTGGTTCGTGCTCGCCGAGCGCGTCGCCGAGGTGCAGATGAAAGCCCGCGAAGCCATCCCGATCTCTGCGGAGGCGGCACGCATCGCCCAGGATAACCTGACCCAAGGCGACTTCGGCTGGCACCTGTTCGGCTGGGCCATCCGCCGCCACCTGCCTCACGAGTTCGCCGACGGCCCGAGCGGCCTGTGAGCGAAGCGAACAAGAGCGGCGAATGAGTCTCTTGACAACGGGAAGCTGCACCCGCTCGCGCAGCCTGTTGATACAGCGGGCTGATCACAAAGTGGCTGAGCAGTGAGCGAACCTGCCGCGACCGGCAATAGTGCACCTCCCTCCGGCACTGCCGGCGACAGCCGGTTGGGACCCTCCCAGCGTGCCGCCTGGCTCGAGGAGCTCAGCGGCGAGCGGGGCGACGGCCGCGTTGACGTGGTCGTCATCGGCGGGGGCGTCACCGGCGCCGGCTGCGCCCTCGACCTGGCGCTGCGGGGCCTCAGCGTCGCGTTGCTCGAACAGCGCGACCTTGCGTCGGGCACCTCGAGCCGATCCTCGAAGCTGATCCACGGGGGCCTGCGGTACTTGCAGCGCCTCGAGTTCGGTCTCGTGAAGGAGTCGCTGACCGAGCGCCGGCTGCTGCTGGGCCGGCTGGCGCCTCACCTCGTCCACCCCGTGCAGTTCCTCTACCCCATCCGGCGAGGCTGGCGAGAACGTCTGCGCACCGGGCTCGGCATAGCGCTCTACAGCCTGATGGCAGGTGGGGGACGCCACGCCCATGGCTCGCACCGCCACCTCGGCGCGCGTGGTACACACCAGTTGGCGCCCGGCCTCGATGCAGGCGTCGTGCGGGGCGGCATCACCTACTGGGACGGCCAGACGGACGACGCTCGGCTGGTCGTCGCCATTGCCCGGACGGCGGCAGCACACGGCGCCCGCATCCTCACCTCGACCCGTGTGCAGGAGCTGATCGTCACCGACGGCGCAGTCCGCGGCGTGATCGCTCACTGCGGCGAGACCGGCCGCACATTCAAGCTGGATGCCGACGCCGTGATCAACGCCACCGGTGTGTGGACCAGTCAAATCGAGCAACTGGCCGAGCGCGGCGCCGACGCTCCCGATCTCGAGCGCACACGCATCCGGGCCTCGAAAGGGATCCACCTGCTGCTGCCCAAGGACCGGATCGATCTGCATTGCGGGTTGATCGTGCCGACGCCGCCCAGCGTGCTCTTCGTGGTGCCGTGGGGTGACCGCTGGATCATCGGCACGACCGACAGCGACTGGGATCTCGACTACGCCCACCCAGCCGCGAGCAGCGCCGACATCGAGCTGCTGCTCGCGCGCCTCAACAGCGTGCTGGCCGACCCGATCGGCCGTGATGACATCTGCGGTGTCTACGCGGGATTGCGGCCATTGGTGGCTGGCGACGCCCCTTCGGCATCCGAACAGTCGGCCAAGCTGAGCCGCGAGCACGCCATTGCCCGTGTGGTACCAGGACTGGTCTCGGTGGCCGGAGGCAAGTACACGACCTATCGCGTGATGGCAGCAGACACCGTCGAGCTCGCGCTGGGAGAAGTGGAGGTGGCCCGAGGGCGCAAAGCGCCGAAGCTCCCCCGCCACCGTCGTGACGCCGCCGCGCGCCGTACCGCCACGCTGGTCACGCCGCTTGTGGGTGCTGGGGGCTACGAGGAGCGGCGGCGGCGCCACGACGAGATCGGTGCCCGAGTGGGGTTGAGCCGCGCCACGGTTGCCCACCTGCTGGACCGCCATGGCGATCAGATCGACGAGGTGACCGATTTGGTCACCGCCCGTCCGGACCTGGGCGAGCCGCTGGCCAACGGCCACCTCTACCTGCGAGCCGAGGTGACCCATGCAGTGCGCAGCGAAGCCGCCCTGCATCTCGACGACGTGCTGACGCGCCGCACGCGGTTGTCGGTCGAGTCATGGGATCGCGGCGTGGACATCGCTGCAGACACGGCCGAATTGATGGGCGCCGAACTCGGCTGGTCGCCCGAGACGATCGAGCGCGAGGTCTGGCACTACCAAGCACGAGTCGAGGCCGAGCGTGACAGCCAGACCCGCCCCGACGACCAGACCGCCGATGCCGCACGCCTCGGCGCGCCCGACATCCGCCGCTAAGAGCCCCAGCGGATAGACGGCGATGCCCGGCAGCCCCGACGGCCTGGACTTTGCGCAGAAATGCCGCCACAGACGGCAAAATTGCACAAAGAAGACGTGACAGCAACTTTCCGAGACGTCACCTATCCGCGCGGCCTCTAAGCACACCAACGGCAATGGGTCGGCGGGTCTCTTAGAGCGTTAGCGGATTGGGCGGTTGTGGGGTTGCCAGCGGTTGCGGTGGTCGATGAGTTTGAGGGTGACGATCAAGGCGACGGCGAGGGCGAGCTGGGCGAGACGGTGCTCGGGTTTTCGGTCGGTGTTTCGTCGCAGCTGTCCGTAGTTGGACAGCCATGAGTTGGTGCGCTCGACGCGCCAGCGCAGCCCCAGCGGCGCCGGGACCGGCTCGGCGGGGCCGTGGTGGCCGGGTTTGCGTTTGGGGGGCCGCACCAGATCGGTGATCCCGACCGCGGCGGCCGAGCGGTCCACGCGGGCGCCCCAGTAGCCGCGGTCCAGGTGCAAGGTCTCGGTGTCGTGATGGAGCCCTTGTCGTTCGATCTCGGCGATGGTGGGGCAGAACAGCATGATGTCGTTGCGGTTCGCGCCCGCGGCGGCCCACCCGACCGGGATCCCCGCCCCGTCGACCGCGATCGACCACTTCCAACCCGACTTGCGCCGGTCGACGGGGCTCTTGCCGGTCCCTTCGCCGCCGCAAGGGGCTTTGTGGGTGGACCCGTCGACGCACACATCATCGAGATCGAGTCCCACGATCCGGTCATAGGCAGCGACCGCTTCGGCCGCGATCCGCTCGAACACCCCAGCAGCGACCCACTCGTCTCGGCGTGCGCGCAGCGTCGTGTCCGACACCTGCCATCCCAGCAGCGCCTCCGCGGACTGCCACGAGCAGCCCGTCGCCAAACGCACCAGGATCCCCCAAAAGCACAGCCGGTCCGGTATCCGGGGCCGATGCCCCCTGCGGGGGCCGCGCACCGGCCGCGCAGGCAGCAACGGCTCGACCGCCGCCCAGATCACATCCACCACCTCAGGCTCCAAAGCGCGCATGATGAAACCGGCCTCCACGGGTTGTCTTGTTCGGGACAACCCGACCAATACACCGGGGAACCAGCCAACCCGTGGATGGCCAATCCGCGCGGCCTCTTAGATTGGCACGATGGTCGTTGAGTACGAAACCCGAGGGCGGGTCGCGATCTTTACGCTGAACCGGCCCGAAGCCCGCAATGCCATCAGCCACGAGGTGTCTTCCGCCATGGAAGCTCACCTTGACAGCTTCGAGGCCGACCCCGACGTTTGGGTTGGGATCCTGGCCGGAACAGGCACGGTCTTCAGCGCTGGAGCCGACCTGAAGTCGGTTGCAGCCAAGAAACCCATCGAGACAGAGAAGGGCGGCTTCGCCGGGCTCGCCCGCTATCCCCGCACTAAGCCGCTCATCGCGGCGGTGGACGGGGCTGCACTGGCCGGCGGTCTCGAGATCGTGCTGTCGTGCGACCTCGTGGTGGCCTCGCCCCGAGCCCGCTTCGGCATTCCCGAGGTGAAGCGATCACTGGTGGCCGCTGCGGGAGGACTGTTCCGGCTGCCGCAGGTAGTGGGCCGCAACGTGGCGCTGGAATTGGCCATGACGGGCGACCCGATCTCGGCCGAACGCGCCTACCAGCTCGGGCTCGTGAACGAGATGGCCGGCGAGGGCGAGGTGATTCCAGCAGCCATCACACTGGCAGAGCGGATCATCGCGAACGCTCCGAAGGCCGTGCGCGAGAGCCGAGCGGTGGTGCTGGAAAGCCATGCGCGCTCGGAGGACGACGGCTGGGAAATCACTAGGGACCACTTCCGCAACATCTTGGGAACAGAAGACTTTCTCGAGGGGCCACGGGCGTTCGTCGAGAAGCGCGAACCCTCCTGGACCGGTCGCTAGGAGGCCGAGCACAGCAAGGCCCGCGGCCCCAGCGGCCTGACCGCGCAGCGAACACGAGCGGGAGGCCCCCGAGCGCAGCTCGTGGGCTGTCATCGGCCGCGCTCTCGCTCAGGCAGACTCGCGGTCAGCCCATCTGGGTTCAACGAGGAACCCAGCACTCCGAGGAGCACGCTCATGGCCTATTCCGCGCCGACTGATTCGTTCCGATTCGATGAGTTCCGCGCTGCGGTAGAGGGAAAGCGGGTACTGATCACCGGTGCCGGCAAGGACGGCGGCATCGGCCAGGCATTCGCGCTCAGTACCGGGCTGAACGGTGCCGACTCGGTCGGCGTGCACTTCCATCGCAGCTACGAAGATGGCTTCGACCTCATTGCCCAGCTGCGTGAGGAGGGCGTGCACGCGTTCCCCGTGCAGGCCGACGTGACCAATCTGCGCGACCTGTGGGCGATCCGCAGCTACGTCATCGACCAGATGGGCGGCCTTCCACCGAACCTGGTGATCTGCAACTCCGGGCTGACCGAGTCGGGCTACAACCTGGGGCGCACGCTGCGGCAGGTCGAGGGCGAGTCCACGTCGCTGCGGCGCGCACGGGTGCGCCAGCACTTCATCGACAACCTCGAGCAGTCGCGGCTGGTGCTCAACACCAAGGTCGACGGCTTCTTGGCCTCGACGCATCTGTGGGCGGGCGAGGCGGTCTTCGCCGGTGAGCCGGCGCAGATCGTCTACGTGTCCTCACGTCAAGCCGTCGACCCGGGACCGGCCGTGCCGGGCTATGCACTCAGCAACTGGGCCGTGCTGCAGCTGCCCAAAGTGTTGAAGGTGAATCTGGGCCGCAGCGCCGATCTGGTGAGCTGTTTCACTCTGCTGCTGCCGTTCGTGCGCACTGGCATGACGAACGAATACGCAGGCAACGAGCGAGTCTTCGGTCGATGGCAGCCCCGGATGCTCGAGCCGTGCGAGATGGCCGAGGCGTTCATGGCGCTGCTGGCCAGACCGACCGAAGAGACGGACGGCTCGATGTATGAGCTGATGGTGGGTACAACCGGTGACGCCGACGAGCCTGAGCCTGCTGGCCCTGCCGCCGTGGAGCTGGTCTGGCATCGGCTGGCGCTGAACCTGGACGAGCAGCCGGTCGACTGGAGCGCGGCGGAGCCACTGCGTTTCGCCTGAGCAGAGCATCGAGTCTGACAACGACTTTGTGCACAAAAAGCAACGAGAGTTATCAGCGTTCAGCCTGCCAACATGACGAGAGCCGCACCCCGAAGTGTGCGGCTCTCGTGGGACTAGCGCTGGTGCGCCGAGTTGGACTCAGACCCACCTCGGACGGTTCGACGGTTCGATTCCGTCTAGTTCCACCAGCGACCCTAAGGCCGCACTGCCAATCTACACAAGCGAATTCCTCGCCACAGCACTGCCGGCCTGCACAGGGCACTCTACATCGAACGTTAGGGAACCTTTACATCTGGCGGAAACTCTGGCTATAGTGCGGCGCCATGCACACGCCCCCGCACTGGCATTCACGTCGGACGTCTTCACGCGTAACCCGCCAGCCACGTCTTCGCTGGACGGCGCTGGCCGTAGCCATCGCAGCGATTGCCACAGCGTGCGGGTCGGCGCGCACGTTGGAGGGGCCAGCCGCGGCGATCTTTGATGGCGAGTGCGCGTCCGAGGCTGACCTGCGACTCACCGTCTACTCAGGCCGCACCGAGAACCTCATCCAGCCAGTGCTCGACGCCTTTTCATGCGAGACCGGCATCGAGGTGGCGGTCCGCTGGGGCGCATCGACCGACTTGGCTCTGCTGCTGGCCGAAGAGGGCGACCGCACGGCGGCGGACGTGTTCCTGTCGCGCTCGCCTGGCCCGGTGGGATTCCTCGAAGGCAAGGGATTGCTCACAACGGTCGACGGCGACGTGCTGGGGCTCGTGAGCCAGGAGAACCGTTCGGCTGAAGAGACGTGGGTCGGGTTCACCGGCCGCAAGCGTGTCCTCGTCTACAACCTCGACAATGTCGCATCCGATGAGCTTCCCGCTTCGGTCTTCGATCTCACTGACGAGCGTTACCGCGGCCGGGTTGCCATCCCTGCGACCAACGGTTCGTTCGTCGACTGGTTCACGGTGTTTCGCGACCAGCACGGCACCGACGTCGCCGCCCAGTGGCTCGATGACATGGTCGCCAACGATGCCCGCTACTACCCCAACAACCGGTCCATCGTGGAGGCCTCAGGTCGCGGCGAGATCGACATGGGCCTCGTGAATCACTACTACCAGTATCAAGTTGCCGAAGCCTCCGGCGACGACCACAGAGCAGCGAATTGGGATTTCGACGGCGACGACATCGGTTCGCTGCTGATCGTCACCGCCGCGACCGTGACGGCGGCCAGCGAGAACACCGAAACTGCCAACGACTTCATCGCCTACCTGCTGAGTGAATCCGCGCAGCGCTATTTCAGCGGCGAGACACTCGAGTACCCGCTCGCCGCGGCCGTCGCCCCCGCCGATGTCCTGCCGGCGTTGGGTGGTCCTGAGATCGGGAGCATCAACTTCGACTCGTTGGGCGACGGCTTCGCCCGCTCCACGGAGATCATCGAGACAAGCGGCATCCTGAACGAGTGACGCTGAACAATTGACGATGGGCGGACCGGAGCAGTGAGATGATCCAAGCAGTCCGGCGCGGCCGCAGCAGCGCTCCGCCGGCGCTGCGCGTGGCCGGCGTGGTGCTGGCGTTCCTGTTCGCCTTTCCAGGGGTGTACTTGGTGTACCGGGCGCTGCGCGACGGCACCGGTCCCGAGGGACTGCTGTGGAGTGCTCGGACCCTCGGTCCGTTGTGGCGAACGCTGCGCCTTGCCGTCTCGGTGTCAGCGTGTGCCCTGGTGCTCGGCACTGGTCTGGCGTGGCTCACCATGCGAACCGACCTGCCGCTGCGCCGGCTGTGGCGGGTGCTGTTGCCGCTGCCACTCGTGTATCCGACCTTCGTCGGCGCCGCAGCCTTCATCCGCACGCTCAACCCGGGAGGCCTGGCCAGCGACCTGCTCGCGCGCATCGGTGTCACCGCCGTGCCCGAGCTGCGGGGATTCTTCGGCGCCTGGCTCGTGCTGCTGCTGATGACCTACCCCTACGTGTACCTGCCGGTCGCTGCCCGGCTGCGGCAGCTGCCCGGCAGCCTCGAAGAGAGCGCCCGGCTGCTCGGCGACAGCGCGTTCGCCGTGTTCCGGCGCATTTGCCTGCCGCATGCGGGCACCGCCATTGGCGCGGGGACGCTGCTGGTGTTCCTCTACACGCTGAGCGACTTCGGCGCGGTGCAGCTCATGCGCTACGACACGCTGACCCGCGCCATCGCCACCAACTACCTCGCCAATCCGCCGGTGGCGCTGGCGCTCAGCCTGATGCTGCTGGTCTTGGCTGCGGCGGTGGTGCTCGCAGAGCGGTGGTTCTCCCGTCGCCTTCCTGACGGTGCCCGCTCGGGAGGCCAGCGACCGCTCGACTATCACCTGGGGCGCTGGCGGCCGGCGGCCCTGGCGGCGGTGGTGCTCACTGTTTTCGCCGGCGTGGGCGCTCCCTTCATCGCCTTGCTGGATTGGGCCCAGCGGGGCGTGCTGCGCTCGATCACCGGTGACCGAGCGCTCTCGGTCAACTATGCGAGCATTTTCGACGCGACCTTCAACACCGTCTGGGTGAGCGTCGTGGCAGCACTGATCTCAGTCGCTGCGGTGCTGCCCATCGCAATGCTGGTGGGTCGCCACCGTTCCCGCACTGGATCACTGGCGCACGCAGTCGTCATCAGCACGTTTGCGCTGCCGGGTCTGCTCATCGCGCTGTCGATGCGCTTCTGGACGCTGCGGACCGACCTGGTGCTCGAGTTGCTCGGCGATACCACCGTGCTGCTGATCTTCGCCTACATCGTGCGCTTCGGCTCGCTGGCGATGGGCGTCAGCGTCGTGGCGGTGCGCAGCGTGCCCGAGCGCCTGCACGACTCGGCCCGGTTGCTCGGCGCCGGACCTGTTCGGCGGTTCTTCACCGTGGATATGCCGGTCATGGGCCCCGCACTGGGGGCAGGAGCCGGCCTGGTGCTGCTGTCGGTGATGAAGGAACTGCCGATCAGCCTGCTCGTCTCACCGCTGGGCTTCTCGACCCTGACCACCCGCATCTTCGGCTCGTTCGAGGACGCGTTCATTGCGGAGGCGGGCCTGATGGGCGTGATCCTGGTGGTGCTGTCGTTTGCCCTGACGTGGTTCCTGGTGGTGCGCCGACAAGAACACACCTGAGCCGATAGGCACAGAGGTCATAGCTGCGGCGGCGGAAGAGGGCTCTGCGAGGTTGGAACCTGCTGGATTCCCGGAGCAGAAGACTCTTCCGCCACCCCAGCGGGCGCCGGTCAGCGGTGGTCGACCATCACGTGCTCTTTGGCCAGGAACATCACCGAGCGACCGAAGTCGATGAAGTTGGCTTCGTCCTCGTAGGCCCGCCGGGATGCCGCCCGGTTCTCAGGAATCGCGTTGCCCATGGCGCTGCGGTCCATCCAGACCTCGGCGTGACCGGTGTAGGGCTCGACCGTCGATCCCCGAGAACGGCTGATGGCTGCAGTGAAGGAGTGCTCGTCGGCGTGGACCTGCTGGTAGCGCAGAATCCCCGACGACTGCGCCTGACGGCGGATCACCGGCCCGTGATGGGTGCGCCAGTACCACTGCGCCTCGTCGATGCCCAGCGACGGCAAGTGGCGAAAACTGAAGTGCAGCTTGACCAGGCTGGAGCGTTCGGTGGCGACGATATTCTCCGGCGTCGGGTTCACCTGCGGGTATTCGTAGCAGTAGTACGCCGACGAGTTCTTGATGTCCGCGAAGTTGAGCTCGTCTTCGACCAGCATCCGGTCGAATTCGCGGCCTGCGTCGGTGCGCATGGCAGCGAGCATCGATTCGCGTGATTCCCACCAGACCTCTGCGACCCCGTCGTAGGGCTCTTCCATCTGGCCCCGCCGGCCCGGCAGCCGGCTGTGATCGTCGTCGGTGGTGTGCACCTGCACGTAGCGCAGCATGTTCGCGGTTGCCGCATGACTGGCTACCAGCGGTCCGTGCACATTCAGCCAGTAGTCCTGCATCTCCGCACGGCTCATGCCTTCCTTGCGCCGCAGCAAGAACGTGAGTCGCAGCATCATCCGCCTCCTCGACATCGGGCGAGCTCGCCTCGCGGCGAGGCTAGTTGTCGTGCTCGCAGCCGATGATGGCGGGCTGACTCACCTGGCGAAGTTTCTCGAGGCAGACTTCACGAACATCGACGAACCGGACAATTCGTTCGACGCCATCTACGTGATCGAGGCGACACCGAGAACCCGGACCACCTGCGGATCAAGAACGACATCGAGGTTGGCGCCGCAACTCAAGACATCATCTTCACGCACGAAGTCGACGCTGCGATGCAGGACGTCGGTTTCGAGTTGCTCGAGGCCCGGGACCTGGCCGAAGAGGTCGGTGCTTCCATTCCTTGGTACGAACCATTGGTTGGCTCAGGTCTTTCGCTGACGACATTTCGAAGCTCTCGCGTCGGGCGCTGGGCGACGCATCAATCGCTGAATCTGCTCGAAGTCCTTCGGATCGTCCCCCGCGGCACGACTCTGGTGTCGAGCATGCTGAACAGAGGCGCTTCTGGATGTGCCGAGGCTGGCCGGCTCGGAATCTTCACTCCGATGTACTTGGTCTTGGGACGCAAACCGGCATAGCTCCTCGCCGTGGCGACCGTCATGGTCGCACAACCCCTGAACGCCAGCGGGGGCGCCTGATAATTTCGGCAGAAGTGCCGTTGCGGCGCTGAGGGGGTTGCCACACCATGCCGATTACCGAGTTCTTCCCGGGCATCAAGATCGTCGACTCCGACACGCATTGGACCGAGCCGCACGACCTGTGGACCAGTCTCGCCCCGGCGAAGTACCGCGACCTCGTGCCGCAGGTCCGCGAGCACAACGGCAAGCGCAAGTGGGTGGTCAATGGCGACATCCCGATCGCCGGCGACTCAGCGGTTTCAGCGATCCTGCCCGACGGCAACAAGATGCTCGGGCTGAAGTTCCTCAAGCACGACATCGAGATGGTCCACGCGGCGTCTTACGACTGCGACGCCCGCCTCGAGCTGATGGATGCCATGGGCGTGAGCCACGGCATCGTGTATCCCAACGTCGGCGGATTCGGGAACCAGAACTTCCTCAAGGTCTCCGACCGGGTGCTTCGCATCGCCTGCGTCGAGATCTACAACGACTGGATGAGCGACCTGCAGGCTCGCTCGGGCGGTCGAATCCTGCCGATGGCACTGGTGCCATGGTGGGACATCGACGCCAGCGTCGGAGAAGTCGATCGCATGCATCGCAACGGTGCCAAGGGCATCGTGATGTGCTCCAACCCCCACGACTCGGGCATGCCGAACTTCGCACAGCCCGACTGGCGGCCCTTCTGGGAGATCTGCGAAGCGTTGGAGATGCCGGTCAACTTCCACATCGGTGCTTCCGAAGGCGACATCGACTGGTCCGGAAAGGTGCCGTATGACACTTGGTCGGGCGACGTGAAGATCTCTTTGGGAGGGGCGGCGATCTTCCTGGGCCAGCTGCGCTGGATGGTGAACCTGCTCGTGAGCGACGTGCCCGAGCGCTACCCGAACCTGAACTTCGTGTCGGTGGAGAGCGGTGTCGGCTGGATCCCGTTCCTGCTGGACGCGCTCGACTACCAGTGCGGCGAGACCGCACCCGAGCACATGGCCCACCTGTCGATGAAGCCCTCGGAGTACTTCCGGCGGCAGTTCTTTGGCTGCTTCTGGTTCGAGTCCCAAACCTTGGCGCCGGCCATCGACCACCTCGGGGCCACCCAGATCATGTTCGAGACCGACATCCCGCACCCCACCTGCCTCTACCCGCGCAGCGTCGAGCGGGTGCGTGACGCGATCGGCAGCCTCGATCCCGCCGTCCAGAAGCGCATCCTGCAGGACAACGCCGCCGAGCTCTACAAGATCGACGTGTAGCAGAGCAGTTGGGGCGGTTGCCGGTGGGGGCGGTCGCTACGTGGCGGTGGCCCCTCGGCTGAGTCGGTCGGCGCCCCAGCGGGCGATGTCGGCTTCGAGGTCGAGGGGGATGTTGCGCGGCGCGTCCTCCTCGTAGAGCTCGAGCGGCACCTCCCACATCACTTCGAATTCGATTCCGTCAGGGTCGTGGCAGTACAGGCTGCGGCTGGTGCCGTGGTTGTTCTCGCCCACGAGAGCATCCATCTCGGCCAGCCGGGTCTTGGCCTCGGCCAGTTCGGTGAGCGTGGCGACTTCCCAAGCCAGGTGGTACAGGCCCACATGTCGAGCGGGAGCGCCCTCGCCGACCGCGACGAAGAGTCCAAGGTCGTGGTCGGTGTTCGATTGGGGTGACGCCATGTAGACACCGGTGCCATAGCGGTTCACCACGTCCAGACCGAGCGCCTGGTTGTAGAAGCGGGCTGACGCCTCTGGCTCGCTCACCCACAGCACTGCGTGCCGGATGCCGAGTGTGGCCATGACGCCTCCCATCGTGGCTGGTCGGGCCGCGGGCGCTGGCCGGGCCGTCGATTGCACCCGTTGCCCCGCTTGGAGCGTACCGAGCTACCCGTGTCTCAGGGCAGTCGGAGCTTGATGCCACCGATGGCAGCGTCGTCGGGTTCGCTCAACGCATCGGTAGCAACGAGCTGCCCTTCGGTCGCTGCCTTGTCATCCCAGGGCATTGCCGCAGTCCACCGCCAAGCGAAGCTCATCACCCGCACGAACGAGGAGAGATTCAACGCTTGCGACGCCGACGTCCGCTTTACAGCGCCGATGTATTCGTTGCGGAAGACGGTGGGGATCACGATCCGGGTTTGGTTCACCGCGGAGAGCTCTGCGTTCATCATGACGCGTGCCACCCGACCGTTGCCATCGGTGAACGGATGGACCTCAGACACCATCATCATCATGTACAACGCCCGCCGGAACCCGGACGGCACAGACGGGGTCAGTTCGAGGCCCTTGAGCAAGGTGCCTTCCACCAAGTGCGGTTCGACGAAGTGATGGCTGCCGGCCCGGTTGTTCACGTGTTTCCACTCGCCGGGTCCCAGCTCGGGCCTGCCTTCAAGAATGGATGCATGTCGTTCCCGCAACAAGAACAAGGACTCACTCGGGTCTTCGGACACGGCCCGGCGGCCGACCGTATCGGCGACGCACCGGTAGGTGCCCAAGATGTCGTGACCATCGGCGGGGCGAGAAGCCGGCGGCTGCTGAGTCTCGATGATTCGACGCGCCTCTTCGACCAAGAACACGGTCCCCTCGATGTAGTTGGAGAAATAACTCTCGAAGAACGGCAGCTCATTGTTGTAGGACCCCGCTGGGAGATGCTGGGGCAGGTCGGGATCATCGTGGGAGGTGAGGCCAGCCGCCAGAACGGTGAACATCTCCACCCGCCTCTCATCCCACGCTCCGCCCTGAACAAGGGCAGAAAACAGGCGGCCGCTGTCTGGGGGCAACGGCTCGCGGCCATCGAGACGCTTGAACAACGCATCGAGGTCGTGAATGCGGTCAGCGACGCCCATGTGGTTGGCCAGTTCGATTGCTTCATCGCGCAGCCGCAGGACGCGCGTCCGGTTCATGTAGGAGGCCTTGCGTGCCACCCAATCCTCGAGCTCTGCGAGCGACAGCGTCCGCGAAGCCCGTACACCGCGTCCACGCGACGGGGCCAGGTTGTCGACGAGAATGCGAGCAGGTCGGGACATGCGCAGGCCATGCGGCCATGGCAGCTCATCGGCGACATCGAGGCCTGCTGGGTGAGGACGCACTCGAACTTCGACACCTGGCAGCCGGAGCACAGTGTGTCGCTGGTCGGTGGCGACATAGAGGACGCCGCTGATGACCTTGCCGTCCTCGGCAGCTGAGCGGTCGACGATCACCGCGTCAGGGATCATCCGGTCCAGGATTCGCCAGATGTTGTGAGCGACGACCTCGGCTGGATCGCTCTTTACATCCGAGGTGTACAGGCGGGTCGCGAGTCGGCGAAGATGCCCGTCGACCACTGCCCGGCGCAGCGTGGGCGCGGACGCGACTCCGTGGTCATCGTCGAAGAAGACCGTTCGGACGCCACGTGGCCATGGCAAGGAAGCAGACAGGGCCATACGGCAAAGGCTAGCGTGTGTCTTTCCCTATACAGATGTTTTTCTTTCGTTTAGGCCATATAGGTTATTTTTTTGTTGAATAATGTTGCGCGGCGGAACGAGCCGCAGGCCGCGCGCACCGAGGCCATGGCGCGCCACGGCACTCCCTCACTGGTGTCAGTTGCGGCGGGCAACGGAGTAGGGGATGTCCTTGGCGTCGTCGGGCTCCTTGGGCAGGCCCAGCACCCGCTCGCCGATGATGTTGCGCTGTATCTCGTCGGTGCCGCCGGCGATCGACATGGCCGGGGTGGACAAGAGGATCTCCGAGACGATGCCGTCGGCGTTGCTGCAGGGCCCCACGAGCATTCCCATCGGGCCGGCGATCAGCGTGTGGGCCTCGTGACAGGCGCGAGCCGTGACCGACATGTTCAGCTTGGTGAGCGAGCCTTCGGGGCCGGGCGGCTTGCCAGCGACACGTGCGGCCCGGGCGCGCTTGGTGGTCCACGACGAGATCCGGCGAAGTGTTTCGACGCGGGCGATCTGCTGTCGGACCAGCGGGTCGCTGACCCGACCGGTCCGCTGTGCCTCGGGGATGACCAGGTTCGCCCGCCCCGCCCGCTGCGGGTACCACTTGTAGGTGGCGAAGTATTCGTCGCTCTCGCACTTGGCCTGGGTCACCGTCGGGCCGCCGTCGGCCGGGTAGCGGGGACGGCGGGTGGCCACCGCGGAGCGCTCGTGCGCCAGCGTGGTGAGGGCGATGCGCCAGCCGTCGCCCGGGTTGCCGACCATCTCGTCGCCGGGCACTCGGGCGTCGACGAAGAACACCTCGTTGAACGACGCATGGCCATTCATCTGGCGCAGCGGGCGCACCTCCACACCCGGCTGCTCCATCGGCATCAGGAAGTACGAGATGCCTTGGTGCTTAGGGACCTCCCAGTTGGTGCGGGCCATCAGGATGCCGAAGCGGGCCTTGTGGGCCCCGGAGTTCCAGACCTTCTGGCCGTTGACGATCCACTCGTCGCCGTCGCGGTCGGCCCGGGTCACGAGACCCGCCAGATCCGAGCCGTTCGTGGGCTCGGAGAACAGCTGACACCACTTGTGCTCGCCGGTCAGGATCGGGCGAAGGTGACGCCGCTTCAGCTCGTCGTCGGCATGAGCCAGCAGCGTCGGCGCCACCAGGTACATGCTGACGCCAGCCGCAACACCGACTGCTCCGACGGCGTCAAACTCGCCCACCACGACGGCGTCCATGGACGGCGGCAGGCCGCGGCCGTGCCACTGCGTCGGCCACGACGGGGTGCCCCAGCCGGTGTCGGCCAGCATGTTGCGCCACTCGATGAGCGGCCGCTCGGGATGCCAGTGCTCGTCGAGCCAGGTGCGGGCTTCGTCGCGTACCTCGTCAGCACTCGGCATGCGAGCAGCGTAGGACCGCAGCGCGAACGACATCCGATCATCGGAGCCGGACTGAGCTGACCGCGAGCCCCCCACGTCTCGCACGCCGGGGTTACGTTGAGCCGATGGATCTGGGACTCGCAGGCAAGCGCGCCGTGATCACGGGCGCATCGAAGGGGATCGGGCTGGGGTGCGCGGTGGCGCTGGCCCGCGAGGGCTGCGATGTCGCGCTGGCCGCGCGGTCAGCGGACGTGCTGGCGCAGGCTGCCAAGGAGGTGCAATCGACGGCACCGGCGTCGACCGTCACCACGCATGCCGTTGACCTGTCGACGCCCGACGGTCGGAAGACACTGCTCGCCGAGACCGGCTGTAACGGTGACACTGCCAGCGGCGGCCCCGTGGACATCTGGGTGAACAACGCCGGGGCGATTCCGGGCGGCGACATCGGGACCGTCGACGACACCACATGGCGCGACGCCTGGGACCTGAAGGTGTTCGGCTACATCGACCTGTGCCGGGCTATCTATCCCCAGATGTGCGCCCGCGGCAGGGGCGTGATCGTCAACGTCATCGGCGCCGCGTCGCTGCGGCCCCAGCCGTCCTACATCGCCGGTGCTGTGGGCAACAGCGGTCTTGTGGCGATGACCGCGGCGCTGGGCAGCCGGAGCCTGCGCGAGGGTGTGCGGGTGGTGGCCGTCAACCCCGGGCTCATCATCACCGACCGCATGGGCGATTTGCTGCGCCGCCAAGCCGTCGATGAATGGGGCGATGAGTCCCGCTGGGAAGAGCTGATTCCCGCCGATCCCGCTCCGGGAACCGTGGAGCAGGTAGCCGATGTGGTCGCCTTCCTGGCATCGGATCGGGCCAGCCACGTCAGCGGCACGTCGATCACGATCGACGGCGGCGCATCAGCTCGCTGACATCGCCGTGCTACCGGACCGGCCTAAACCGCTCAGTAGTGTCGTGCCTCGAAAGAGGTGGCCGGCCATGGATGTACCCGACTTCAGGACAGTGACAGTTGAAGCGCTGGTGTCGATGGTGCGAGACCGGACGCTGACCGCCGGGGAGGTGACCGAGCACGCTCTTGAGCGCATCGAAGCCCTGAACCCGCACCTCAATGCGTTCGTCGCCATTGACGAAGCGGCCGCTCGCTCCCAAGCCGCTGCCATCGATGTACGCCTCGATGCCGGCTCCGACGTCGGCCCGCTGGCGGGCATCCCGATCGGCGTCAAGGACCTCGCCGACGCCGCAGGGTTCGTCACCACTCGCGGAGCGATGCACCTGCGCGACACTCCGCCGGTCACCGCCGACTCCACCGAAGTCGCGCGTTTGCGGGCTGCTGGCGCCGTCATCGTCGGCAAGACCAATACGCCAGAGTTCGGCTGTATGGGCGACACGTACAACCCGGTGTTCGGAGCGACGTGGAATCCATGGAACCTGAGCCGTTCGCCCGGCGGTTCGTCAGGGGGCACCGGCGCCGCGATTGCATCGGGCATGGTGCCGGTCGGCACTGGCTCCGACGGTGGCGGCTCCATCCGGATCCCCTCGGCGATGTGCGGCCTGTCGGGCATCAAGACGAGCCAGGGACGTGTGCCGAGCGGGCCGCCGCCGCCAGGACTCTTGGATCTGTCGTGCGTGGGGCCCATGGCTCGCCTCATCCGTGACGTGGCTTATTGCCTCGACGCAGTGGTGGGCCCCCATCCGTCCGACCTCCGAAGCCTGCCCGCACCGACGGAGTCGTGGCGCGGGGCGCTCGACGATCCCCCGCTGCCGAAGCGTGTGCTGTGGGTTCCCTCGTTCGACGGCGAACCGGTGGACGCTGAGGTCCTGGCCAGCTGTGCTGCTGCAGTCGAGCGGCTCGCTGCGGAGGGCGTCGAGGTCGTCGAGATGGGCACGCTGTTCGACACGGTCTCGGGGGCGTTTCTGCCGCTCTTTCTGGGCGGGCTGATCGGGCCGGCATTTCGGCCGTTGTTCGGAACGCCCGCGTGGGATGACGTCACCGACGTGCTCGCCGTGGCACTGGAAGAAGCCTTTGAGCGGGTGACGGTGGACACGGTGGCAGCGGCTCGCCAGCAAGCCGCCGATCTGTCGATGCAGCTCGGCGAGGCGATGACGGGATTCGACGCGATGCTCTCGCCGACGATGGCGGGCCAGACACCTGTTGTCGGCGGGGACGGGACCATCAACGGCGTCGAGACGGAGAATTGGGTCCGCTTCACGCCGCTGGCCAACCTCACCCGGCGCCCAGCGGGAACCATCTGCTGCGGCTTCACCGATGACGGCATGCCCATCGGCCTGCAAGTGCTCGGCCATCAAGTCGACGACATCGGCGTGCTGCAGACGCTTGCTGTGCTGGAGGATCTGCTTGGTCTCGACCCCATCGCTCCGGAGATCGCCCCTATCTCAGACTGAACTGCCGGAGCACGTCGCTTCTGGGCGGGGGGTTACGTTGGGCCTGTGGACGCCGACGAGGTGACCGAGTTACTGGGCCTCACTCCACTAGCGAGCGAAGGCGGCCAGTGGGCCCAAACCTGGCGCGACGAGCATTCGTCAGCGATCTACTACCTGATGCAGCCGGGGGACTTCTCCGCTCTGCATCGTCTCGGGGGCGTCGAGCTCTGGCATCACTACGCCGGGGCATCCGTCGAGATACTGCTGCTAGAACCCGGTGGCGGCGTCGAGCGTCCGATGCTCGGTGACGACTTGGCCCCTGGACAGCGGCCCGTCGTCGCAGTCGGGCCCGGTGTCTGGATGGCGGCGGGAACTACGGGCGACTGGTCGCTTGTCGGCACGACGATGGCGCCCGCATTCACCGATGCCGGTTTCGAGCTGGGCGAGCGGGATGCGCTTGTGGCCGCCTACCCGCAGGCGGCCTCCGACATCGCACGCTTCACGCGAATGGAGACGGACTATGGCTGATCACGACGACCTTCGGGCGCCAGCGGACCTGCTGCGACTGGACGGCCGCGTCATCGTGGTGACCGGCGCTGGTGGCGGCGTCGGCACTGGCATCGCCCAGCGCCTCGGAGCGGCCGGTGCAACGGTGGTGGCCCACACGCGGTCGTCGCCAGTCGACCATCTGGTTGATGCCGCCGGCAACCCCGTGACCTCGGTCGAGGCGGATCTGCTCGCCCCCGACGCTCCGCAGCGCATCGTTGCCGCTGCGATCGATCATCACGGCCGCATCGACGGTTTGGTCAACAACGCCGCCATCGCGAACGCTGCACCGTTCGCCGAGCTGACCGACGACCTATGGTCCGAGATGATCGATGTCAACCTCAACGCGACACACCGGCTGACTCAGGCCGCCGTTCGCGCGATGCAGGCGCAGGGCTCCGGCGGCGCCGTAGTGCACATTGCGTCGATCGATGGACATCAGCCCGACGACGGGACCGGGCACTACTCCACTTCCAAGGCCGGGCTGCTGATGCATGCCAGGGCCGCGGCCGCTGCCTACGGCCCCGACGGGATCCGCGTGAACAGCATCTCGCCGGGTCTGATCGACCGGCCCAGCCTCGCCGACGACTGGCCCGACGGGGTGTCCCGCTGGCACGCAACGACACCGCTGCGACGGCTGGGCACCGCCGCGGATGTCGGCGACGCGTGCGTGTTCCTGTGCTCGGACCTATCCAGGTGGATCACCGGAATCGCCCTCGTTGTGGACGGCGGCGTGCTGACGCGGCCCACCTGGTGATTCAGCGCGCCGGTGGCGCGTAGATCAGCCCGCCTTCGGTCCATCGCGCATTGGGCGTGCCGGTCCGCTGCAACCCGACAGCTTCGAGGTTGCGGGTGAAGATCTCGTCGTAGTTCCCGATCTGGCGGACCACCTCGTAGAACGCATCGGGCTCCAAGCCCATCTTGGTCTGCAGCTCGCCTTCACCACCGAGCAGCCGTATTGCCTCAGCATCGAGCTGGCCGCTGCCCAGCAGATCATCGACGTTGGCAGACGTGATGCCCTTCTCGTCGAAGATGATCGTCGCGTAGATCGTCCAGTTGACGATGTCGCCAAAAGTCGACTGGTTCGGCAGGTACAGCGGGGCAAGCGGCTCCTTGGAGAAGGGTGCTGCGGGGAAGATCACCCACTCCTGGTCACCCTGTTGGCGATTCCGGCGGCCGATAAGCCCTGAGCCATCGGTGGTCATCAAGTCGCATGTGCCGGTGATGAAGCTGTCGGTGATGATGTCGAGGTCTTCGAAGGTCTGCAGCCTGATCTCGACGCCTGCAGCGTTGGCTGCGTCAGCGATGTTCTTCTCGGTGGTGGTTCCAGCGGTGGCGCAGACCGTGGCGCCGGCGATGTCCGCCACGGTCGATGCCGGCGTGAAGCCGTCACCCGCGCGGCCCATCAACTGCTGACCGTCGTAGAAGGTGACTGGCGCGAAGTCGAATTTCAGGTCGCCGTCGCGGCTCTGCGTCCAAGTCGTGTTCCGCACCAGCACGTCGATGAGGCCGCTCTGCAACGCCGTGAATCGTTCGGCCGATGTGAGCGGCACGAAGTTGACCGCGCCAGCGTCGCCGAGCATCGCGATGGCGAGGGCCCGGCAGTAATCGGCGTCGAAACCGGTGGTACTGCCGTCGGGTTGCGTCTCGGAGAATGCCACCGCGGCGCCGTACACCCCACAGTTGAGGACGCCCCGCGACCTCACCGTCTCGAGTAGGTCCACGTCCTGCGTTGCTTGAACCGGCACTGGATCTGCTGGCGCTGCTCTCGCGTCTGCATTGATGTCGTCGCCGGAGCTGCAACTGGCGACCAGCAGCACCGCGACGGCCACTGCGCTGAGCAGACCGTGGATGGCTCGCATTCCTGTGACACCCCCCTGATGCACTGCAGGCAGGACAACGTGCACTCCAAGAGCATGGTTCATAGAGATGGAGAAATCACGATGAACACATCCACCGACACTCAATCCCGCACCGGCGACTGGCTGCTCGCGATTGCTGTGGCGCTCGCCGGCTGCCTACTGGTTGTCAGCTGGACGATGCCCAGCGGCTAGCGCCAAGCGGGTACGGCGGGCCGGCGTCGTGAGAGCGGGGCTAGCTGCTGTGGTAGCTACTAACCGCGGCAATCGGGTGTTGCCGCCGTCGAGCAGGAAAATTGCCTGCGCGAGCAGACTTCAGAGCGCTAGCCCAGGAGGCACCTCATGCTGATTGCCAACCCGCGTGGCGGGTACCACTTCCTTACCGGCATTTCGCCGTTCTCCAGCGGGGTTGTTGCCGACCCAGGGTTCGAAGTTGTCCACGCCACGCTGGGCGCTCACCTGCCGTGGCGCGAGGGCTTCGAGCTAATCGACGCCTACCTGTGCAAATTCGGGCGAGAGCGTCAGGCGCTTTGCGCGATCGAGCTCCGCTGCACGACCCCGTACTCCATGGGAGGCTTCATCGGGTTCAACGCCGGCTACGTCGAGCTCGTCCGGTCATGGGACCTCTACGTCGACGATCACAACCCGTTGGCCCGCACCAATGTGGCCCCAGCTCACAACCCGCCCGCCGAGCCGGTTCTGCACGCCTTCTCCTACACCGCCGAGACCGACGACGACGCCCCGACGACGTTCGTGGTCTCGGGTGCAGGGGAGATTCCCGAAGCGACGCTCGACGACAACGCCATCATCCGCAAGGGCGAGACCGGGCCTGAGGCCATGCGAGAGAAAGCCGGTCACGTGGCGGCCACCATGGGTTCGCGCCTCGCAGCCATGGGCGCCAGCTGGGACCTGGTCACCACGACCGACGTGTACACGGTTTTCATGCACGAAGATCTGCTGGAGGACGCGGTGATCCCTTCCATGGGGCCAGCGACCCGCCACGGTCTGCGCTGGTACCGGTCGCGCCCCCCGGTCCACGACCTCGACTTCGAAATGGACGTCCGAGGCATCCGGCACGAGATCACGATCTAAAAGAGGGATCGAGAGGGGGTCGAATTCGGCCCGCCGGGTCAGCGAAGTGCTGCATTGGCCAAACGGTCGTGAGGACTACGATCAGCGTTCAGTGTCGCTTCTCCCGAATTCCGGTTCTCCTGTTCCAGTTGAAACGGCATCGCGCAGTCGACGACCCGAAGAGGTCACCGAACGCCTCCTGAATTCGGCGATCACCGTGTTCGGTGAGCGCGGCTTCGAGTCCGCCACCGTCTCGGATATCGCCCGCAGGTGCGGTCTGACCACCGGGGCCATCTACGCGCGTTGGCCCACCAAGCACGAACTGTTCACCGCTGTCATCGAGCACACATCGGCGCAGCGAATGCTGCTGTTGATCAAGGATGCTGAGGCGACCACTGCCGAGAAGCTCACGATGCTCGGCGCGACGCTGTTCATATCGACACGCGATGACACTCGCAACCTGTGGATCGAGGCATGTGTCAGCGCCAGCCGGGAACCGTCGCTGCACCCGGCCGTTGCCCAGTGCCAGGAGGCAGAAGCGGGCGATCTCGCGGAGATCGTGGCCGAAGGCAAGGCGTCTGGCGTCATCGACCCGTCGTTGAGCACCGATGCTGTCGTCTTCTTGTGCCAGTCACTCAGCCTTGGCACCTATCTGGCCATGCGTGTTCAGGCCGAAGAGCGGGGTCGCCCGACCGATGACGACTGGTCCGAAATCGTGGCTCGGCTCATCCGAGCAATCAGACCGGGGCACTGAGTCGAGCCGGCGGGAGGCAGTACGGCTGCTCACCGAGCAAGTCGGCAGCCGATAAGCAGAGCTCAGTCCTGATCGAAGATTGCTGGGTCGTCGCTGAAGTAGTTGCCGGTGAGCACCTGGTAGCGGACGCCGGCCGAAGGGCGTTTCCCCACGACTTGCAAGTAGCAGCCAATGCAGATTGATCGGCGAAGCTCGGTTGCGGTGCCTTAGGTTTGGTGTTGCCAAACAAAATGGTCTGCTCCTGAGTCCAACCTATGCAGACGGCTCAGGTGGTTTGTGTCGACCTTAATGCTGCGTAACGGTCCGCTGCTTCAAGGCATGTCTTGACGACCAGGCGAGAATACGGCTACGTTCGGCGATTACAAATATCAAACAAATATTGGAGTGAACTGTGTCTATCCGAGCGCTCAGACTTCTTCCACTGCTCCTCGTCTTCGCGCTGTTCGCCGCATCCTGCGGCGACGACGCCGACAGCGGATCTGCCGACGACACGTCGGCTCCGGCCCCAACAACAGCTGCAGCGGAGCCGCCCGCCGAGGAGCCGGTCGAAGAACCGCCGACGGTTGGCCTTGCTCTGCCTACCGCCAGGAATGACGGTGGGTTCAGCCAGTCCTACTATGACGGGCTGCTTGCGGCTGAGGCGGCCTACGGACTGACGATCGCCGTACAGGACAATGCCGGCGACCCGGAGCAGACGGTTGACGCCCTGCGCAATCTCGCGGCGACGAACGATCTCGTCATTGGCGTCGGCGCCCAGTTCGCCGAGGCCGGCACGATCGTGGCGCCCGAGTTCCCGGACGTCAAGTTCGCAATCGTCAACGGGCAGGCCACCGACGACCCCAATCTTCACATCTACATCGTCCGCCAGGGCGTGCCCGCTTATCCCGCCGGTGTGATTGCCGCCGGCCTCACGCAGACCAACAAGGTCGGATTCATCGGCGGGCTTGAGATCCCGCCCACAACCCAGTCGGCTGACGCGTTCTCGGGCGGGGCCACCTCTGTGAACCCCGACATCGAGACCGTTTCCACCGTCGTCGGCGACTTCGAGGACGTGACCGGCGCGAAGGAAGCTGCGGCTGCCCAGATCGCGGCCGGCGCAGATGTCCTGTTCGCCTTCGTGAACTCTGGACTCGAGGGCGTGCTCCAGGCCGTCGACGAGAGCGGCGAAGACGTCAAGATCTTCAGCGTCATCTTCCCCCAATGCGGTCGCTCGACCCAGTTGGTGGGGACGGCAACGCTGAGTTCCTTGGCTCAGGTCGACACGATGGTGTCAGCGTTCCTGTCAGGTTCGATGCCGGCGGACCTCACCCTTTGGGGGGTCGAGGACCCGAACATCCAGTCATTCGTGCTCTGTCCCGACTACGCCTCCGCGGACTTGGAGGCCCAGGTTGCCGACCTCATCGCCGGCATCAACGACGGATCCATCATTCTGCCGCCCGGGGTCTAGCTTCGACAGCTCACGGCTATCACCCAAAGGGACAGACGATGCACGAGGTAGAGAACTACCGCGGTGCCTACGGCCAGGACCAGTACCAGCTGGCCATGAACACAAACCTGCCGCTGGGCGCGGAGCGACCCATGTTCTTCGTTCCCGGCGCCGGGCAGATGGAACTGGTCAGCAAAGCTCAGAAATGGACGCAGTGGGGTCCGTTCCTCATTGTCGACGAGTACGTGGGCTGGTACCGGGAGGCGTTGCAACTTCGCGAGACCGTGGTCATCGGTGATTGGAGTCCGATCTGCAAGTTCAACATCTCCGGTGGAGATGTCCACCAGTTCATGCGGTTCCTGCAAACCCGGAAGGACTTCGCTGATATCGAGGTCGGCCAGTCGATGTACACCGTGATGGCTCGGGAGGACGGCAAGGTCATCCAGGATCCCCTGATCACCCGTGTGTCCGAGGACACGTACATGATCACCACGGACCAGATCGACAGCTGGCTGCAGCACGTGATCGAAGTCGGGAACTTCGACGTGCAGGTCACCGACATTCGCACCCAGTACTGCCTGATGTCGATCCAGGGACCGAACTCCACCGCGCTGATGAACGACGCCGCCGGGCCCTCGATGGAAGGGCTCCGTTTCTCCCGGCTGCAGGCCACCGAGATCGCAGGCATACCGTGTGAAATCCTGCGGCAGGGATTCACCGGCGAGGTCGGCTACGAGATCTACGTCGAGGCCGATCGAACGAACGACCTCATCGCTCATCTCGTCGAAGCAGGCCACAAGCATGGACTCGGCTTCCTTGGCAACTACACGTCGAGGCTGACCCGGGCCGAGGCCGGGCTGGTGATGCTGCACTTCGACTATCAGTGCGCCTTCGAGGGGGATCCCGGCATTCTGCGTCGCAACCAGCTCGATCCGGAGATGAGCTATTGCTCACCGTTCGAGCTCAACCTCGACTATCTGGTAGGACTCGACCGCGAGGACGACTTCATGGGCAAGGCCGCGCTGCAGGCGGAGATTGACGCAGGCGGCCCGGCCCGGCGGATGAAGGGGCTGGTCTGGAACAGTGACGACGTGATCGAGCTGTACGCGGCCCAGTTCAGGGACGAACCGTCGCCACCGCCGATCCAATTCCCGCATCCGCTGTATCCCGAGGCCTTCCCGATCGTTCACGATAGGCAGCAGGTTGGATGGGCGACGAGCGTCTGCTACAGCCCGATAGTTCGCCGAGTGTTCTCCTTCGGCCGCATCGATGTGGGGTTGACCGAGCCGGGAACAGAGGTCACCATCAGCTGGGGCGGCGGCGAGTTCCCGGCGATGGAGATACGGGCCGAGGTGGTAGATCCCCCGTTCGTGTCACGCAAGCGCGCCCAGAACCGCGCGGCCGGGTCCTGATCCGGCGACGACACGCCATCTGCTGTGCCGGGACACCAAAACGACATTCCTTCGGGACCGGCGAAGTCCGCAGTGCTGCATGCTGAGGGCATTACCAAGGCCTACGGGAGCCTGCTCGCCTGCTCGGATGTCGACTTCGATCTTCGCGCGGGCGAAGTCCACGCCCTGTTAGGCGAGAACGGAGCGGGCAAGAGCACACTGATGAAGATTCTCTTCGGGCTCGTGCGCCCTGACCGGGGAACCGTTTCGGTTCACGGCCAGCCGATTCGGCTCCGCAGTCCCCGAGATGCCAAGGCAGCCGGAATCGGGATGGTGTCTCAGCACTTCGAGTTGGTGGACAACCTCACGGTCTGCGAGAACGTGGCCCTCGGGATCGGTTGGTGGCGGTCCAGCCGGCTCTCCCGGCTCGCGTCGGAACTCGCAGACTTCTCGTCACAGCACAGTTTGGAAGTGAGCCCGCACGCCAGGGTTGGCGACCTTCCCATCGGGCTCCAGCAACGGGTCGAGATCGTCAAGGCCCTCTTCGGAGGGGCGGAGATCCTGATCATGGACGAACCGACCGCGGTGCTGTCACCGGTCGAGTGGACGGGCCTCCAACAGGTGATCAGGTCGCTGGTCACCGACGGCAAGTCCATCGTCTTCACCGATCACAAGCTCCATGAAGCCCTTGCCGTCGCCGACCGCTGCACCGTGCTGCGTCGCGGCCGCAAGATCGGAACCGTCGACGCTTCCGACGCCGATGAGAAGACCATCGCCCGGATGATGGTGGGCCGCGACGTCTCGCTGCTCTCAAGGAACACCCCCAACACACCCGGAGATCCAGTCCTCGAGCTGAGATCGGTCTCCACCGCCTCAGCTGCGCACGACGCGAATCTCGACGACGTCTCCTTCTCCGTGCACCGGGGTGAAGTCTTCGGAGTTGCTGGCGTGGAGGGCAATGGCCAGAGCACGCTGGCCGACGTGTTGACTGGGCTGGTAGTGCTGACCGAGGGCGAAGTACTGCACTACGCCTCGCCGGAGACATCGATCCCGGGGGGCGAAAGACGTTCAGCCACGGGGCTGATTCCCGCCGACCGGCATGCCATCGGCAGTGCAGTCGATCGCTCGCTTCGGGACAACCTGATGTATCGCGACTTTGCCGCTGCGCCGCTGTCGAAACGGGGGTGGCTGCAGTTCGGCGCTATCGATCAGCACTGCATGCGGCTGTGCGAACGGTTCGACATCCGCGCGCCGGGCATGCACGCCGCCTTCTCCGACCTCTCGGGAGGGAACCAGCAGAAGGCTGTGATCGCACGCGAGATGCACAACAGTCCGGAGTTGCTCGTCGCCGTCCATCCGACCCGAGGCCTCGATGTCGGCGCCATCGAGTTCGTCTACGAGGTCATACGGACCTTCCGGGACGCGGGCGGCGCTGTAGCGCTCATTTCAGAGGAACTCGACGAGATCCTGGCTCTGTCGGACCGGTTCGTCGTGTTGTTCAAGGGCAGGCCGAGCGAGGTGATCCGCCCCGATGAAGCGGACCTCACCGACATTGGCCTGAAGATGACAGGCGCGTCGGCGTGAGTTGGCAGCCGACTCGATCCGCAGCCCTTCGACCGGTCCTGGCCTCGGGCGTCGCGCTTTGTCTAGCTCTGTTGACATCGGCGATCATCCTGGTTCTCAACGACCACGATCTCGGCACAGTGGTCAGCGCGGTGTTCCAGGGGGCCTACGGCGGGACTCGCCCGGCCGCGTCGACTCTGAGCAAACTCATCCCGATCATGCTCTGTGCCACCGGCTGGATCGTGGCCTTCCGGGTGAGGCGCATCAACATCGGCCTCGAGGGGCAGATCATCGCAGGAGGGCTGGCGGCGGGCTGGGTCGGCATCAATATCGAGGTGCCCTGGGGGCCGGCCCACCTGCTGATAGCCGTGGCGGCCGGACTCGTCGGCGGTGCGCTCTATGCCGGTATCGCTGCATGGATGTGGGCGCGAGCCGGAGCGAGCGAGATCCTCACCACTCTGATGCTCAACCTCATCGCCATCCAGGTGCTCGCCTGGGTCATCCGGGGCCCCATGCAGGACAAGGGCAGCGGGTTTGCCCGCAGCGAGAGCGTCAGGGATTCGGCCCAGTGGCCCGAGATGTTTGCAGGCACCGCACTCCATTGGGATGTTGTCGGGGTGGTCGCGCTGATCGGCCTCACCTGGCTCGTGCTGGCCAGGACCACGTTGGGCTTCCGCTTCGACATGGTCGGCGCCAATCCCGAAATGTCCCGCCACATGGACGTGTCTCCGGCTCGCTTCGGAGTGCTGGCCTTGCTCATCTCGGGCGCGTTGGCAGGCCTCGCCGGCAGTTCCCGGATTCTGGCTGGCGAAGTCACCACGGTGTCCGACAACTTCAGCGCGAACTATGGATATGACGGCATCGTCGTCGCTCTGCTCGCACGCAACTCGATTCCAGGCCTGCTTCCCGCGGCGCTCCTCATTGCGACGTTGCGCCAAGGCGGGGGTGCGCTGCAATCTCGAGCTGGGGTCTCCTCGGAGATCGTGCTGGTGGTGCAGGGTCTGATCATCCTCGCCGTGGCGGCCAGCGTCCTGCTCGAGCATCGCTGGGGACGCCAGCGGTCAGCCGTGCCTGTACCCGAGGCGGCTCATCATCCGGCGGGGGGGTTGTGATGGAGCCCTTCGACGCGCTGTGGCTAGCAGCCTCCGTCCGCCTGGCGATCCCGTTGCTCTTGGCGGCGACTGGCGAGCTCATCTCCGAACGCGCTGGAGTGCTGAATCTGGGACTCGAGGGCATGATGCTGTCAGGCGCGTTCGTCGGCTATTGGGCCGCAGCAAGCAGTGGGAGCATCACCGCGGGCATTCTGGCCGCCATTCTGGCCGGCGCGTTCGGGGGCCTCCTCATGGCTGCGGTGGCGATAGGCCTGCGTGGAGACCAGGTAGTCGTCGGGATCGGGCTCAACATCGGGGCTCTGGGCGCTACCAACTACGCGCTGGAGCGGGCCTTTCCCGAAGGTTCCCTGCCGATCGACAGACTTGACCCGATCGCCATTCCCGTCCTCAGCGAGATCCCCTGGATCGGCGGGGCGCTCTTCGAGCAGAATCTGCTCGGGTATGTCGCGTTCGTGCTGATCGGGGTGGTTGCCCTGATGCTCGCTCGAACCGGCCTCGGACTCGGGATCCGTGCGACGGGACAGAACCCGTCGGCCGCGAGCGCCGCCGGAGTGAGTCCCCTTCGCACACAGTGGGTGTCGACGACGATTGCGGGAGCGTTCGCCGGCCTAGCCGGCGCGTACCTGTCCATCGGCTCGGTCGGCGTCTTCAGAGAGGCCATGACCTCAGGACGGGGCTTCATCGCGATCGCGATCCTGGTGTTCGGCCGATGGCGGCCAGCGGGCGTACTGGTTGGCGCACTGCTCTTTGGCGCAGCCGACGCCCTCCAGCTGAGACTCCAGGCCGAGTCAGCTGTTCCGGCGTCGGTGTGGATGTTGATCGGCATCATCGCCGCACTCCTGATCTGGCGGAGTCTCAGACGCACCGAGGTGGTCGGGCTACGAACCCTCGGCCCGCTGGCGGCAGTGTTGGTGGCCTCGCTCCTTCTTCTTGTGATACGTCCTGACATCTCCATACCCAGCCAGATCTTGCTCGCTGCGCAATACGTCGTGGCGCTCGTGGCACTCCTTGCCAGCCGCCGTGAGACCAACATGCCGAGATTCCTCGCCACCCCTGTACCCCGTAACTAAAGGAGCACAAACGATGCAAAAGACCAGGAGTGAATCCGGGGCGAGCGAGAGCGATTCTGTTGACATCGCGCTGCTGGGGCAGCGGATCCGCCTCGTCCGCACCGACCTGGGCATGACTCTCGCAGACGTAGCCCGAGAGACAGGGTTGTCCACTGGTTTCTTGAGCCAAGTCGAGAACGGGTTGACGAACGTCAGTCTGGGCGCGCTCTACAGAATTGCTGGCGCGCTCAAGATCACCGCACCCGAACTCCTAGCTCAGGGCGCGGAACCAATTGTGAGCGTTGTCCGGCGCGACGAGGGTGTGTGGAGGAGCGCTGACGAAGCGGATCCTCCGCAGCTTGCTCGGATGCTTACGTCGACTCCGCGTCGACGAATGGAGATACGTGAATGTGTGGTGCCCCCCGGATTCAGAAGTGATCCTGCATGGACACATGCCGGTGACGAGATCCTCTATGTCCTAGAGGGCACTGTTTCCGTCGAGCTTGAGGGTCATGGAGTCGAAACTCTGGAAGCCGGAGACACGATGGTATTCGTGGCGAATGTGCCTCACCGGTGGATCGGCGGAGATTCTGAGGCCCGGCTTCTCAATATTGTCGTTCTGCTCCCGGGATCGTCGCCGACCCTCTCGCAGAGTGTCCCGGACCACCTGGCCTGAGAATGTGTCGGTCAAGAGTACTTGACTCTCCTCGACGCTTCCCTCAACTCACTGAGGCATTACTCATCAGCAACAGTCGAAGAAAGAGAAACTTGATCCGATGAGTCTAGAGTTCTTTGGTTCCCCGCTCACTGATCGACTCTTTGCCTGTAGTCCTTTTACTGCTGCAGCTCGGAGGGCGAATGTGCAGGGAGCTTGGGCGACCTGGGGAGAAAATGCGTTACCTGAGTTCTTTTCCAGCATCGCCGCAGAAACTGCTGCAATCCGTAATGCGGCAATGCTGGAGGACAAGTCACCTCTGGCCAAGATTCATATTCATGGGCCAGATGCAGAGCGCTTCATCAATCAACTGATTCCGAGAGATGCAACGCAGATTGCCATCAATCATGCATACTACACACCATGGTGCGATGATCTTGGGAAGGTCATCGTTGAAGGCATGCTACTGAGACTGAGCGAGACTGACTTCATCGTCACAGCAGGTTTGATGAATCGATGGTTATCGCAGCAGCGCAGACGGCTAGACGTTGATTTTGAAGACGTCACAGATCGGTTTGGGATTCTCGCGCTGCAGGGACCGAACGCGCTGTCAATTCTCCAAGAAGCAACCGGACAAGACTGGTCTGATCTAGAGTTCTCTCGGGGCCGCCGAGCAGCATTCTCCTCGGTGCCAGTACACGTTTGGCGCACGGGATTCACGGGAGTCAAGGGCTACGAACTCTGGGTTCCCCCGGAAGCTGGGAACGACGTTTGGGAGGCGCTTGTATCTACACCTAATGGGGCCTCGATCGAGCCGTGTGGGCACGCATCTCAAGACATCGTTCGCGTCGAGGCTGGCATGGTGCTGCCCGCCATCGACTATGCACGAGCGGGTCCAGATGTCGTAAAGGCGCATAGCTATGGCTTGGTAGCTGATGCGTACCATGCTTCGCCGTACGAACTAAATCTCGGACGCTTTGTGGACTTCAAGAAAGGTGACTTTGTCGGAAGAAAGGCACTCCTTACTGAAAGTCAAGCCGGAGGCATCGGACGTCGTATTTGGGCCATGAGAGTTGACTGGCGTCAGCTTATTTCGTCATACTTGGAGCGTGATGAGATGCCGATCGTCAACGGTAAAATTCGGCGTATCCCCCCTATGCAATTGCTGAGTGGGGGTGACGTCACTGGATTCGCGACGAGCATCGGTTGGAGTTCGAATCTCAAGGAAGTAATCGGGTTCGCCCAATTGCCGGCTTACCTAGATCCTCATGATGCTGTATTCCTGAGATGGGATGAGAGTGAATACCCGATCGATGTTCCGATTTCTCTCTCGAGACTGCCGTTCGTGAAGCCGTCGCGAAAATAGGAGGCACGGCGTGAGAGACGCGCCGGTGTCCGCGGAAGACAGCCAAGGCAGGTCGCTGAGCCGCGTCGCGATCAGCTTGCTCTGCGGTGTCCGGCTTGGCAGCGACCACCCGGTGACGGCTGTGGATGGCCGCAGGTGCCGCCTCGGTTCGTCGGCGCTCCACATGTGCCCGACGTCTGTGCAGTGGCGGCCTTGCTGGGCGTTGACAGCGTCAGGTTCTGAGCAGGTTGCTGGCGCACTGATTCGTTGAAGGTGTCCATCATGTCGCGGCACTCGAACACGCGGTTGCGGCGACCAGCGCTTCGTTGCTCCAAGACGCCGGCGGCGGCAACTCGGGCAACCGCTCGTTGGGCTGTTCGCTTGTCAACCCGCAGCAGGCCCATGGCGCTGTCGACGGTGACCACGGGGTGCTGAGGGAGTTGCCGCAGCAGGCGGAACGCAGCGCTCGAGGTTCGGATGCCCGACGAGCGAGCCTGATGGACCCATCGCTCGGCGAGCGATTCGACGTGCGTGGTGAGCCTGCTCCGCAGAACGCAAGCATGATCGGTTGCCTCAGCCAGTAACTCGATCCAAGGCCGGAATGCCTGCGACCGCTGAGGCGCATCAGGCTCGCAGACGACACGAGTCAGGTCGAGCGCGTCGAAGTACCGCTCCTTGTTGAGCATCAGCGACGAGCTCACCGGCAGCGCTCCGCTCCCGATCACCCTGTCGCGCAGGTACATGTACTGGATCAGTGCCCGGCCGGTTCTCCCGTTCCCGTCGGGGAAGGGGTGGACTGTCTCGAACTGGGCGTGAGCGATCGCTGCACGCACGAGCGGTATCCCGTCGCCGTTGACGAACTCGATGAGGTCTTCGAGCAGGTCGTGCACGAGTTCCGGTGGCGGGCCGACGTGGCGAGCTTCGAGCGGGCCGCCGAGGGCGCCGCCGCCGACCCAGTTCTGCCGGTCGCGGAGCTGCCCGGCAATCGGGTCGTCGTCCCCCATCAACGTTGCGTGGATCTCGCACAACGCATCGATCGTCAGGTCTGCGCTCGACGCTGCCAACTCACTCGCCTTCTTTGTTGTCGCGACGTTGCGCAATGCCTGCATCTCGGGGACGGGCGGCTGGGTGCCGAAGAGGCTGAGTTGCGCTTCCGCTCGGGCAACTTGACGAGCTGACGGCCGGATCTCTTCGATCGTGCTCGAGGCGATGCTCTCAGCTCGGTCCAAGAGCCACTCCGAAGCCAACGCTGGAGCGCTCGCTGTCGACTGCGCGAGATCCTCGCATCGCTGCGTCGCAGCGGTGATCCGCTGCCATGTGTCAGCGTGCAGTTCCGGTGCCCATCCGCTGATCAGATGAGGGACGAAGGCAGAGAAGATCTGCCCCTTCGGGTCGGTCGGTCGAGCTGCGCGAGACGTGAATGTCCGGTCGGCCCAGAATCGCTGCTGGTTCCAACCCACGATCGCGCCCTTCCGAGTTGTCGCTCTGATGAGGTTAGCGACATTTCAGATGTTATTTGATGATGAATTGTCGTTCGGACTGCTCCTTCTCTGTGGTCACTCTGACCCTCCCATTCAGGTACCCGCAATTGCAGGTGACATGGCGTTCGCGGCAGTACTTACGCTGCGAACGGTACGGCCCTGTCGCGGGTCGTGACGACGGACGACCTGGGGGTAGCGGTGGCCGTTCCAGTACCCGACCTGGACGAGCTTCGGGCGATTTCGCAGAACTGGAATCTGCGACTTCACGACGACGAGGCAGCCATCGCCAAGCTCTACGCGACAGAGGCTGCAGTGGCGGCGACCCGCGAAGCGACGCAGATCTTTGGCGGCTACGGCTTCATCGACGAAACCCCTGTGGCGCGGTTCTATCGCGATGCGAAAATCCTGGAGATCGGCGAAGGCACCAGCGAGATTCAACGAATCGTGATCTCGCGTGAACTCGGCCTCGTCCGACCGGACTAGCTGTTCTGGACATAGAGGTTGGTAGCAGCGGGATGGCCGGATAACGGGCGTTGACCCGTGAGGCAGAAGGGCCGTCAGTGATACGTGGCGATGGAAACGTCGGTCGGGCCGTCGAATCCCGTCGGGTCGGCGGTGATGACGGTCCGGCTTGTTGCTCGTGCCGTGGCGGCGATTATGAGGTCGTGGGCGCTGCGCGTCCGGCCAGCTCTTTGACCTCGAGCCCTTCGCCGCGGGCGAGGGGCTCGATGCGGGCGATGGCTTCGCCACGCCGGACGACGGTGAATCGCTCTCCGCGGTGCTCGACGGCGTCGAGCACGTCCGCCAAGCCTCGTGCGGCTTCGGTTGCGCTGATCTCCGTCACAGAATCAGATTATCTGATGTTGTGAGAGCCTTCCGTCGAATAATTGGCGCCTCCAGCGGCCCGAAATTCACCTGCTCCCACGGTTGTCACGCCATAGATTGCGCCTCAGCTTCGCCGCCGGGCTGAAACGGCGTGCCTGCCTCACCGCACTGACCGCGAGACCGCACCCCTGTGGAGCCTGGCCGACTCGACCGCATTGGTCCAAGGGCGCCCGTCGGGGAGGCCGTCCGGCCGCCACGCCTGCACATGCTTACACTCGAGGAGAAGCCCGTGGCCATCGACGAAATCGAACGGAACACACTGGTGAACAAGCTCATCACCACACTCGGCGAAGATCCCGCCGCCACCCTCATGAAGACCGTCTGGCCTCACGGCACGGACAACCTCGCCACCAAAGACGACCTACGCGAATTCGCCACCAAAGACGACCTACGCGAATTCGCCACCAAAGACGACCTACGCAATTTCGCCACCAAAGACGACCTACGCGAATTCGCCACCAAGGACGACCTGCGCAATTTCGCCACCAAGGACGACCTGCGCGCTCTCGAGGAACGCATGCGCGCCTACGTCGACAGCGCAATCGCCAGGCAGACCCGCACGATCATGCTGGCCATGGCAGGGTTCATGACGGCCCTGATGGCGCCGCTGTACGCAGGGCTGCTCGCCTAGATCTTCCTGCCGGGACTCATTGAGGAAATATGCCCCGCGGGCGACACCGGTGCTGCAACAGGGGTTGCGAGACCTGAGAGACTGAGCGCCGTGGCCCACAACGTTCTCGGAGGCGAGCTGCAGCCCTGCTCATACGACCCGCTCACCGGTTGGTTCCGGGATGGCTGCTGCAACACAGACTCCGGCGACCACGGCGTCCACACTGTGTGCGCGGTGATGACCGCTGAGTTCCTCGAGTTCTCCAAGGCGGCAGGCAACGACCTGTCGACGCCGCAGCCGGCCGGCGGCTTCAACGGCCTGTCCCCCGGCGATCACTGGTGCCTGTGCGCGGCCCGCTGGACCGAAGCACTCGCCGCCGGAGCCGCACCCCAGGTCGTGCTGGAAGCGACCCATGCCCGCACCCTGGAATGGGCAGACCTCAGCGACCTCGAGGCCCACCGCTTCAGCGGCGACCCAGTCTGATCCGAGCGCCGCGAACATCTGTTGCTGAGCTGGGCCGTGACCAGCCGGTGGGTGCGCTGGACAACATCGAGTGGGTTGCGAACCAAATGGCCGGATACCGGGTGGAGATGCTCGGCGCGCTGGCGCTGGTGTGTCTCGCCAGCCTGTTGGCGAGCACGCTCACGGTGTCTCCGGCTTCGGCGGCAAGCGACGAGCCGACGGTCACCATCAAGAGGCGCGGACACCCGGAGAGCATCATCGGAGGCCAGTACCTCTCGTATCGCCTCCGGGTTGATGCGCTGCCCGGCAATGGGGTCAGCGTGGGCGTCAAGGTGCACTGGAGTGTGCCCTATCCAGAAGACCCACTTCCTTCTGCTGCCCAGTCGGGACTTGTCGCTGCGGACAGGGACGGCGCATTGGGCTGGGACAAGATATTGGGGCCCATCTCCTCCGCTGAGGACCGACCGATGCTTGCCAGAGTCCAGATCATCGATCCGGACGACATCGCGCCGGCGAACGACATCTACGACGGCGCCTACGACCACTGGGGGCTCAGCGACTACAACGTCGGCAGCGCAGACTCGCTCCTCATCGCCGTCAACCCCCAGCTGTCGGTGGTCGGTGCCTCGGCGACCGAGGGCACCGATTCGCACCTGATCTTCAGGGTGGAACTCGCACCGCAAGCGACGGTGACGGTGACGGTGACGGTGACGGTGACGGTGACGGTGACGGTGACGGTGACGGTGACGGTGGAATATGCCACCTCCGACGGCACCGCGACGGCGGACAACGACTACACGCAAACGAGCGGCACGCTGACCTTCAATGTGGGCGACACGGTGAAGACGATCAGCGTGCCGGTTGTCAACGACACCGAAGACGACAGCGGGGAGAAGCTGACGCTCACCTTGAGCAGCCCCTCCGGTGTCACGAGGCTCGTCGAGCAGCCGGGTGGGTTCACCCTCCCCGGCGATGGCCGAGTCCCTCTGGGGGAGTGCCGTGTCTGGTACGGCGACACCTACTGCAACCCCGGCGGTTACAGCCCGGTGCACTTCGCCGCCACCGTGTCGGCGACGGGGACGATTCTGAACACCGAGCCAGGGCCGGATCCGTCGGTCGACGACCTGCCGCTCGTGACGATCCAGGCCGACTCCGCCTATGCGGGAGAGGGCTCCGACGCGGTGTTCACGCTGACCCGCAGCTCGGGTTTCTCGGAGGCCCTGACGGTTCCCGTATCCGTCCATGAGACCGGCACGATGCTGAACTCCCCGGCGACGACCAGCGCGACGTTCGCCGCGGGCGAGTCGGAGACCGAACTCCGGGTTCCCACCGACGACGACGATGCGTTCGAGGCCGACAGCGTGGTGACGGTGGAAATCGAGCCGGGGAGCCTGTACCGCCTGGGCGCAAACTCGTCGCAAGAGGCGACAGCAACAGTCCTGAACGACGATGCCGCTCCGGTGCCCGTCCCAGCGTCGGCAAGTCCGGGTGTCACGGTGTGGTCAGCGGACATGACAGTGGTCGACTACGGGAGCGGTGGATCTATCGGTGCCGGCAGCGCCGATCTGTTCTCGAACCAAGGCGAGAGCGATGGCCTTCAGGCGCTGTGGCTCTGGTACTCCACCTCCGAGCATTCCCTCAGGCTGGCGTTCACGACGAACGTCAATACCGATGAACTGAGGCTGCATGCGGGCGATGTGGTGCTGGCCTTCCCTGAGCAAGGATCCGTGAACTCGGGATTTACCTGGGAGAACGTGGACGATCCCGGCTGGACGGACGGCGAGACGCTTGCGGTGCGCCTTGTACGGGGGCAGGCAGAGGCTTCGGCGTCCCATACGGCGACAGAGGAATCCGTGGAACCGCCGTCTGCGCCCCAGAACCTGGCGGCAACCGTGAACAACGACGGCTCGATCACGCTGATCTGGGACGCGCCGGGCGACGATTCCGTCACCGGCTACCAGATACTGCGGCGGCGGCCTAGTGAGGGCGAGAACGCCCTGCTGGTCTACGTGACGGACACCGGGAGCACGGCGACCACGTTCACGGACACGGACGTGACGGCGGGCATCCGGCACACGTACCGAGTGAAGGCGATCAACCAGGCGGGCCTCGGTACAAGGTCGAAGCGGGTCCAAGTGGTCCCGTAGGAAGTGCTGCGTTGTAAGCGCGAAGGCCGATCAGCCGATTTCAGACCCGCGAATCGGATCACTCTCGTCACCGGCAGGCTTAGCCGTCCGGGCGAACCTCGATCGGTGCGGGCGGCACCCGCACAACGTTGAGCAGGGCGCGTTCGCCTAGGGGCTGAGACAGCTCGACCGTGACCCGTGTGGAGGGGTTTCCCGGGCAGGTGGCTCCGCCTGAGACCGGAATGACGGCAAACGCCACGAGCACGCTGTCGGGGGTCTCGATGACCTGCGGTCCTTGGAGGGCGTCGCCCATCTCGCGGCCCCCAGCGCAGTCGATCTCTCTCACCTGCAGGTGAATGCTCGTGTCGGCGGGCTGTGGCAGCGAGCCGGGATCGAGGTGGACTTCGACATGGGCAAGACCCGGCGGGAGCGCCACGAGTGCTTCGCACGGGCGGTTGGGTCCGCCGAAGCCTGACAGCACCCACCTCTCGCCGGCCCGGCGGAACGATGCACGCCCGACGATGACGTCGCCGTCGATGATGGCGAACGTGACGCGGTCGTCGTCGATGCGCATGACTGACCAGTCGCCCGTGGGCAGTGGTTCGGGGCTCGGAGATCGGAGCTCGTCACGCAAGGCCTCCACGGCGGGATGATCGACTTCGTCGACCGAGAGCGGGTTGACCAGCCGGGAGTAGCGCACCGATCCGAAGCCGCGGCAGACCACCAGCGGGTCCTCGGCACTGACCAGCGGGACGATGTCCAACGGCCCGCTGGGCGGCTCGGGCCTGTAGGAGACGTCGACGCACACCGGCTCTGTGGGCACAAGTTCAGCGAGCCGGTCCAGCGTCGCGTCGGGCGGGTCGATGAAGCCGACCCCGACCCGGTTCCGCGTCGTCCGGATGCCGAAATGGCTCACGCCTTCGAGGTCTTGTGCGTTGGCTTGGATCTCTGCCCGGACGGCTTCGAGCTCGGCCGTGGAGTAGTCGGCTTGGACGACATCGAATCTCGCGCCGTCCGGCAGCAAGGCCGCTAATGCCTCGCGGTGGGCCTCAACACCGTCGGTGAACGCTGCCACGAGCGCCCCGCCGTGTGCCCGATCGATCCACAGATCGGCGAACGTCTCACGGTGCTGTCCGCCGTAGTCCCGGATGATGCCAGTCAGCTCGTCATCGGGATTCTGGGTACCGCTCAGATTGCCTTCGACGGTGCTCTCCAGCTCGGATATGTCATCGCACGCCAAGAGCACACCGGTTGGAGCGACCACCGTTGTAACCGTTGGCGACGGCGTGCCCGATGCTGAAGGTTCGGTCATCGCCGAAGAAACCAGTGCAGAGGCAGAGGTCGAGTCCTGGGCGGCGTCCGTTCCCGCAGTGGAGACCTGGTCCACCGGGTCGGCCGATCCGCACGCCGCAGCAGGGATGATCGCAACCGTTCCCAGGACCCAAGCGCAGGTCCGCAGCCGCAGCCGATCTGCCATGTCGCTTGGCCTACTACTCCGTTCAGCAAGCAGCCAGACGCGCCGCCCGATTGACACCACCTTGTTGTCAATTTGACGCCGCTTCGTCGTCAACGGCCGGGTCGACTCCACGCCATAACCAAGCTGATCCGCGACACGCCTCCACCGAACTCAGGGACCCCCAGAGCCTCCAACAAATTCAAGTTCATTCAATATATTATGAATGTGTTGAGTCGTTACGAGGAGCTTCGGTACGAGGGGGGGGGGGGGGTCCGCAGGTTCCGGCCAATCCCCGCACCACCGGCCCACCGCAGCCATCCCCCGCCGTGATGCGCGGCCTAGCCGCAGCCGGCGGATTCGCCTTGGTATGGCTGCTGGCCGCTTGGGCGGCGACCTCGCCGGCGCTAGCTCAAAGCGATTCGCCCACGCTGGACTCGGCCGTGGTGGATGGATCTGCGCTGACACTGACCTTCAGCGATGGCCTCGACGAGACTTCAGTGCCCGCCAACAGCGACTTCGCGGTCATCGTCGACGGCGTGGCGGCGTCGCTGCAGGGAGCGCCGACGGTGCAGGGCCCGATCGTGGTGCTCTCGTTGACCGCGCCCGTGACGGCCGCCGAAGTCGTGACGGTGGCCTATAGCGGCACTGCGCTGCGCGACACCGCGTCCGCACCCAACGTGGTGGCAGCCTTCGGGGCCCAGACCGCAACGAACTTGACGCCACCTGCTCTGACCTCCGCCTCCGTTGATGCCGCGACGCTCACGCTCGTATATGACGCACCCCTCGATGAGACGTCGACGCCGGACGCGGACGCGTTCATAGCGGAGGTGTCGCTCGCTGTGCGCGACGTTGACGCTCCGACGGTCTCGGGGTCCAGCGTCGTGCTCACGCTGGATGCGCCGGTGCAGCAAGGCCAGCTGGTGACGGTCTCTTACAGCCCGCCGACGGCAGGCCCCATCCGCTCCGCCGCCGGCGTGGAGGCACCCGCGACAGCACCCCGGGATGCAGCGAACAACACGCCGGCGTCGGTTCCGACGCTGACAGACGCCGTGGTGGACGGACAGTTCCTGGTGCTGACCTACAGCGAGGATCTCGACGCCGGGGCAACGCCGCTGGGCTCGGCGTTCTTCGCTGACGTGGCCGGCTTCACCCGGACGGTTGCCGGGGCGGAGGTCTACCGCAACGAGGTGACGCTCACGCTGATCGCACCAGTGCTCGCTGGCGAGGCAGTGATCGTGGGGTACTCCCCGAGGCACCTCGGCACGTCCAGCCCCGAACTCCAAGACCTCGGTGGACAGGATGCCGCCGCCTTCTACAACCGACCAGCGACCAACATTACAGCGGCACCAGTGCCGCAGCTGTGGGCCGCGCGCGCCGGCGGCAACCAGGTAGTGCTCGTCTACAGCCGGATGCTCGACGACACCACCGTGCCCGCCAACAGCGATTTCGCAGTCGACGTCGCGGGCACTGATCGCTCCGTGACCGGCGTGGCGGTCGAGGGCCACACCGTGGTGCTGACCTTGGCAACGGCGGTGGCAGCGGGCCAACCGGTGACCGTGGACTACACGCCGGGCCTAGCGCCCATACAGGACTCGGCCGGCGAGCTCGCAGGTGCCTTGAGCGGCCGCACCGCCGACGACTCCGACAAGCCCGTCGTAGGGCTAGCCCAGCTCGCGGTGCCCGATACCCACCGGCTCACCCGGCGCATGTACCCCAGCTTTCACCCCGAGACCCGCCACTACGCCCTGCGCTGCAGCGACGACGACACCGTCACGCTGCTGGTGACCAAGCAACACCAACGGACCCGGCTCACCATCAACGGGCGCAGCGTCGCCAGCGTCCACTCCCGCCACGAACTTCGAGGCCTCTCCGACGACAGCGACATCGTCATCACTCTCACCGACGACAACGACACCGCCACCTACGTCGTGCACTGCATCGCCGAGCACTTCCCCACCGTCACCAGCCACTACACGTCCGCTGTCTCAGACGGACTGATGACTGCCAAGGCCCGCACCAATGGCGACGCTGTGAGTTTCGTCATGTTGCTCGACAAGAATGGGGTTCCTGTATTGCACCGTGAGATGGAAGAACCAGCGGGGAGTTTGAGGTATTTTCCAGCAGGTGCATATCCATTTGCACATAACGTACGGGTCGTTCCAATATCCCGGCCTTCGGGAATTAGCAGGTCCAATTTTGAGATCGTGATCCTAGACGAAGACCTGAATGAAGTTGAACGTGTCACAACGACTTCCGAGTATGTGCACACTGACGGCCACGACTTCGTCGTCAAGGCGAATGGAAACTACGTACTGATGGCCTACGAACCCATCCGACGCGACCTGAGCCACATAAAGGATCGGGACGGAAATCCGTACAGCACCACTGAAGCGATGGACGACTCGATTATTCAAGAAATCACTCCGGACGGGGTAGCCGTATTCACTTGGAACTCCTGGGACCATGTGGCCCCAGAAGACTGTCTCGGGCATCGCTTCCCAGGCGGTTACGCACATTTGAACTCGCTGCAGGTCCTCGATGACGGCGATATCGTTGCCTCGTTCAGAGGCTGTTCGCAAGTATTCAGGATCGACCGAACAACCGGCGATGCAGTATGGAAACTCGGTCACAGCTACCGGGACACATCGCCGTGGACGGACAATCTCATCTCCATTGTGGGTGACCCCTACGACATCTTCAGCGGGCAGCACGCAGCGACTCTCCTCGACAACGGCAACCTGCTGCTGTTCGACAATGGTGCCGCTAGCCCATTCCACCCCGAAACATATGAAGAGCGTCGCCCCTACCGGCGAGTCACCCGGATAGTCGAATACTCGATCGACACGACTGCCAACAAAGCGACTTTCGTGCGCGACTACGGCCACCGCAACGAAGAGAGCTTCTTCGTCGCGTCGAGCGGGACGGTCGCCCCGCTGGAGAACGGGAACTGGATCATGAGTTGGGCCAGACCCAGAAGCTACAACTCTGATCCCAACGACCGTCCGCCGCCCGGCGCGAGCATCGAGGTGGTCGATCCCGGCAACCCCGGCGCGCGAGTGCTGTCGATGCGCGTCCTCAGCGATGGCGAAATCCACGCCGTGGGCGCCGTCGATCCGGTCCCGGCGAGCGTGGTGCAACATGTCAGCGTCGACGACACCGCACCGGCACTCGCAGACGCGGAGGTGGACGCCGACATGCTCGTGTTGACCTTCGATGAGGATCTTGACGAGGCGTGGGTGCCGGCCATCCTCGACTTCGAGGTCGTTGTGGGCAGCGATCCTGCATCGTTGGCGGCAGCGCCGGTCGTGGGCAGGCGAACCGTCACACTGACTCTGGCCAAGAGCGTGCTGGTTCAAGACTCGGTCGAGGTGTCTTACGGCGGCACGGCGCTGCGCGACACGGCCGCAGTGGCCAACGCAGTGGCGGCCTTCGGGCCCAACACAGTGTCGAACATGACGGAGGACACCACCTCCGACGACGCCACGCTCAGCGCTCTGACGCTGTCGGGCGTGCGGCTGAGCCCTGCGTTCAGCAGCGGTGTCACCTCCTATGCCGCGTCGGTGGGGTACTCCGTGACCCATGTCACGGTCGCCGCGGCCGCGAGCGACGGCAACGCCGCCGTCGAGATCCTCGACGGCAACGGCAATATCCGCACCGACGCCGACGGCGCCGCTGGATTCCAGGTCGACCTGTCGGTCGGCGAGAACGTGATCCGGGTCGAGGTGACCGCGCATGACGGCGTCGCGATGCAGACCTATGGCGTCACGGTGACGCGGACCGCGCCGGACCTGTCGCTCACCCCGCCGGCGAACGACCCCGTCGCGCCGTTCGCGTCGACCGCCGTCTACACCGTCAGGTTCCGGGGCCTCTGGACGACGACTGTCACGCCGGAGGGCCGTCCGGGCGGGGCGCACTTCTCGCCTCTCATCGGCGGCGTCCACTCCGCCGATGCGACCTTCCTCGCAAGCGGCGGGCGGGCCAGCGCCGGGGTGGAGCGGATGGCCGAGACCGGGGGAACGGGAACGCTCCGCGACGAGGTCCGGGCAGCCGTCGATGCCGCTGTGCCGACCGCGCTCGGTGTGCTGAGGCGCTCGGGCAATATCGGCGCGACGGGCGCGGGCACGCTGAGCGGCGTCATGGCGACCGCCGAGTTTCCGCGGGTCACGCTGACGACGATGATCGCGCCGAGCCCGGACTGGTTCGTCGGCGTCTCCGGGCTGCCGCTGCTCGACGCCGCCGGCCGCTGGTTCCGTGCGCACGAGGTGGACCTTTTTCCCTGGGACGCGGGAACCGAAGACGGTACCGGGTTCTCGCTGTCGAACCCGGCAACCTCCCCGCGGGGAGTCATCACGAGCATCCGCGGCACGGGGAAGTTCACGACCGAGCGAATAGCGAGTCTGACGTTCACGCTCCAGTCGATCACGACGCAGCGCGGCCTGGTCGAGAACGCACCGGGGGGCGTGGACATCGGGCTCCCAGTAGCGCCCACGGCGAGCCGCGGCAGCGTCAGCTACACCCTCGGCGGAACCGACGCCGGGTCGTTCGACCTTGTCGGCTCTACGGGGCAGCTGCGGACCAAGCCGGGCGCGACCTACGACCACGACACGAAGGACAGCTACACGGTGACCGTCACCGCGACGGATTCCGACGGCGCCATCGTCACCACCGTGGACATCGCCGTCGCCGACATCGACGAGGCGCCGCAGATCACCGGACCGACCAGCATCGATTTCGTCGAGAACGGCACCGGAGCGGTCGCCGCCTACGGCGCGAGCGACCCCGAGGGCGAGGCAGTGACCTGGCAGCTCGCGGGACCCCACGGTGGCGCCTTCGAGCTCAGCGCGAGCGGCGTGCTCACGTTCAAGGCACCTCCGAACTACGAAGACCAGAACGAATACGAGGTAACCCTGCGTGCTTCCGCCGATGGCGAGCTGGGACCCCAGACGGCCACGCGGGACGTGACCGTCACCGTGACCGACTTCGACGAGCCGGCGGACATCTCGTTCGCTGCGACCCGCGGCGTCACCGTGACCGACAACGCGCTCAGCGTGGACGAGAACTACCTGGGCGCGCTCGCCACGTTCAGCGCGAGTGACCCCGAGAGCAAGCCCGGTCTCACGCACGAGTGGTCAGTGGGCGGGACGGACCAGGCCGACTTCGCCATCACCTCGGCAGGTGTCCTGTCGTTCGCGAACAGCCCCGACCATGAGCGCCCCGCGGACTCCGGTCGAGACAACGTCTACGACATCACGGTGAACGCCCTCGACAGCGACGCCAAGACGGGCAGCGTCGCCGTCGCCGTCACCGTCGACCCCGTCAATGAGCTGCCCATGATCACCGGCGACCCAGCGCCCAGCATCGAGGAGGGGAGCACGCTCCTCGTCGGGACGTACCGGGCCACGGACCCCGAGGATGCCACCATCGCCCCGCAGCCCCTCGCCGGCAACGACAGCGACAAGTTCGAGTTCAACTTCAACACGTCGAACGGCTTGCTGAGCTTCAAGGTGGCGCCTGACTACGAGGCCGCCGCCGACTCCGGCGGTGACAACGTCTACAGCGTGACGCTGGGCGTCTCGGCTGGCGGCCACAGCGCGACTCTCGATGTCGCGGTGACCGTCACCAACACCGACGAACCCGGAGTGGTGGTGTTCTCGTCGCCGCGGCCGCAAGCCGACGCGGACTACACCGCCACGCTCAGCGACCCCGACGACGTGTTGTCGACAGTGTGGGCCTGGGAGCGCTCGACGAGCCGCAGCGGCCCTTGGACGGCAATATCGGGCGCCACTGGCGGCGCCACGGCGAGCACTTACAGGCCCACCGCGGGCGATGTCGGCTACTACCTGAAGATGACCGCCGACTACACCGACGCGCACGGGCCGAACAAGCGCCACGCCGCGGTGTCAGCTCACTCGGTGAACGCGGCCCCTGACGCCAACGTCGCCCCGTCGTTCGACGAGCGGACGCCGACGCGCAGCATTCCCGAGAATGCGCGGGCGCGTGCAGCCGCAGGGACGCCGGTGAGGGCCGCCGACACCGACAGCGGCGACGTGGTGGCCTACGAGCTGTCAGGGTCGGACCTGTTCACGGTCGACAGCGACAGCGGCCAGATCCGCGTCGCCGCCGGCGAGTCGCTCGATTTCGAGGCGGCGCCCTCGCACAGCGTGGCCCTCAAGGCCAGCGACTCCTCAAATGCGAGCGACACCGTGACCGTGACCATCGCGGTCACCGACGTCAACGAGCGTCCCGACGCCGTCGCCGACACAGCCACGGTCAGCGAGGACGCCGCTGTCACGATCGATGTGCTCGCCAACGACGACGACCCCGAAGACGACCGCAGCGCCTTGACGATCACAGTGGCCCGCAGCCCGCGCAGGGGCCGCGCCGTCGTGAACCAGCCCGCGAACGCCGGCCAGAACCCCACCATCACCTACACGCCCAACGCCGACTATCACGGGGCCGACACCTTCACCTACGAGGTCCGCGACACAGCCAGCCCCTCCCTGTCGAACACCGCGGCTGTCTCGGTCGAGATCAACCCAGTGAACGACCCGCCGTCGTTCACGTCACCGACCACGACTCGCAGCGTTTCTGAGAGCGCCGGCCCCGGCGACAACGTCGGCGCGCCCGTCACCGCGACCGATCCCGACGAGAACGACACGCTCGCCTACAGCCTCTCCGGTGCCGACGCGGGCTTGTTCGACATCGGGCCTCACAGCGGCCAGATCACCGTCGGCGATGGGGTCGTCTTCGACATCGCGACCAACGACACCTACACCGTCACCGTCGACGCCGATGATGCGAACGGCGGCAGGGCGACCGTCGTCATGACCATCGCCGTCACGGCCGACACGACCGCCACGACCGTCACGACCGGCCCCACGGGACCCGGCAGACTGGGCAGCGGCGGTAGCAGTGGCGGCGGCGGCAGCGGGCTGAGTGCGAGTACGGCGGTGGTGATCGTCGCGAACGGATGGAGTCCGCCCGACATCGGCGTCGCCGCGGCGCTGTCGGCACGCACGCCGGATTCTGCGGTGATCTACACTACGGCCGACCGGCTGTCGGTCGCCGCACGCAAGTTGCTGGTTGACTACCAGCCCGCGGGAGTGATCGTCGTGGGCGGCGAGGCCGCTGTGAGCGCCTCGGTGCTGACCTCGATGCGCAGCGCGTCGGAGTCCGATTCGCTCGAGCGGATCATCGGGGCGACGCGCTCTGACACAGCCGCCGCAGTCGCGCGCCGGATACTGGACGCATCCGGGGGGGGGGGGGGGGTCTGATCATCGCGAACGGGTGGAGTCCTGCCGACATCGGCGTGGCCTCAGCGCTGTCCGCGCGCACACCCGGCTCGGCGGTCGCCTACACCGAGTCGGGCGCTCTGCCGGACGCGACACGGCGGCTGTTGCACGACTACCGCCCGGCCCAGGTGCTGGTCGTGGGAGGCGAGGCGGCGATCGAACCCGCAGTGGTGTCTGGGATTCGTGCTGCGGTGCCAGCCGCGACGGTGGAACGCGTCAGCGGCGCCACAAGGACAGCAACAGCGGCACAAGTGGCCCAACGCTTCCTGGGCCCCCACCAAGCAGCAGCCACCGATGAGCTGACCGTCATCGTGGCTAACGGCTGGAGCCCGCCCGACATCGGCGTGGCTGCTGCGGTGTCAGCACGCACCGCGGGTTCCGTGGTGCTCTACACCGAGGCGGGACAGCTTTCCGCCGAAGCTGCCGAAGCGCTGCGCGACTACCAGCCCGCAAGAATCGTGTTCATCGGCGGAACCACCGCGATCACCGCCGAAGTCAAAGATCAGGCCAGCGCGATCGTGCCCGCCGCAACCACTCCCCGTTACAGCGGATCCACCCGAACCCATACCGCTGCCACCGTCGCACGCCGAACCCTCGGACCCCGATAACAGGCCACACGGATAGGCGACCATCCACCAGTCGTCGTTTGGCCCGTCACAGCGCAGGCAACCAGCCCACCTTTACAACCTGACCGATCAACAAGGGGAGGCACCAGGGTGGCAGTACCCCGTCGCCCCTGCTGCTCGTGCCGCTCCTCCCGAGAGTGCGGCTCAGGTTCCCCACAGTCGCAGCAGGTCGGCGGCGGCATACCAGCGGCGGGCACGGCCGACATGACCGGTGTCGGCTTGGATGGGTTGGAGCACGCCGCGTTCGGCGAGCGACTCGAGGGCAGTCCTACCCGTGCGTTCGCTGACCCCGAGCAGCTCTGCGACGTCGGCTGAGTTGATGACCGGGTGTCCCGGCAGGCACTGCAGCAGCGCCCGGGCGGCGCTGTCGTGTCGGAGTGTGCTGGTCGCCTCGGTCCACTGTTCGATGAGCTGCTGCGACTGCTCAACGATGCTGTCTGTGTGCCCCGCGGCGCGCTCGACGATCTGGGCGAACCACTGCACCCACCGGGCTGTCTGGCCCGTCTCGAAGAGTCGCAGCCCTGACAGGTACCCGCCAGGATCGCGGGCGGCGGCCATGCTGATCGGCGCGACCGAGCGCTGCGTCGCATCTGCTCGTCTGAGTATGCGGCTGACCAGTACCCTGCCCAGGCGGCCGTTGCCGTCGCCGTAGGGATGGATCGCCTCGAACTGGGCGTGAGCGATCGCGGCGCGCGAGACCGCGTCGAGATCGTCCGAAGCGTCCGCGAATCGCAGCAGATCGTCCATGAGTCGATTGATCTCATCGGGAGGCGGCGGAACATACGCGGCATCCAACGGCGAGGTGCCGCCCACCCACCCCAGCGAGGGTCGGAATGCGCCCACCATTTCTGCGGCCAGTCCGCTGTAGCGCATCAGCCTTGCGTGCCAGGAGTGCAGCACTTCGACGTTCAGCGGCTGCTTTGCGCTGAGCAGCGCCATGTCGATGACCGCGAGGTTGTCCGCGATCCATCCAGCAGCACCACCGGAGCCAGTGCGTTCGGCAACCAGCACAGACGAGGCGGGTTCGCGCAGCCCCTCGATACCGGACGAGGCAATGCCTTCATGGCGCAGCAGCAGCCGTGCGAGTGCTTCCCACGACGCAGGCAAACGCTGGTCCGCGAGGCGCAACGCTGCGACGGCCCGTTCTGCGCTGCGAACCACCGTGGCTGGCAGCGCGAGGTCTCGGCGACGAAGCTCCTGCGGAACCCACGCCTTCGTGGTGCGTCCGCGCCACTCGACTTCAGTTGTCCGGCCAGCGGTTCCTTCCGCAACATCCTCCATTACGGAAGGATAGTATCCAAATATTCCGAAATCGCTGCGGTTGCGGAGGCGTCCGAGGGGCGAAGCCGACAGCGATACGTGGCGACGGAGATGTCGGGGAGGCCGGCACCAGCACCCCGGATTCCTGATCGACACCATGCACCTCGTCGAGGTGTCCGGTGAGGGTCTTGCGATGGTTGGTGGGGAACCTCCAGCCAGTCGACCCGGCTGGGTTTCGGACACCCTGTTCCCGTTCGAGAGCAGGTTTCACCTCACCTCGTCGGGTCACCAAGTGCATTACGTCGACGAGGGTTCGGGCGAGCCGATCGGTTTGGACTTCGCCCGCAAGCATCCCGAACGCGTCAAGAACCTGGTCATCGCGAATACCTGGTGCTGGCCTGTGGGCAGTGATCGCCACTTCCGTTTCTTCAGCTCGATGATGTCGAGCCGTCTTGGGCAGTACCTGATCACCCGGCGCAACTATTTCGTCAAGGGTGTGATGCCCCGGGCGGTCGCGAACCGCAAGACGCTGACCCCCGAAGTCATGGCGCACTATCTCAATGCGGCCACTTCGTCGCCGAGGAGGTCCCGCACAAGGCACTGCCGCTGGTCCGGGACCTGCTGAGGAAGTAGACCCTCTGGCGGGTCAGGCTTGCTGTGTGCTCAACGTGACGCCGAGCGCCGCTGCGATTCGTTGAAGATCGCGCTCGTCGCTGGTGATCACGAGATCGCCTCGAGCTGAGGCCCCGACCACCACTGCGGCATCGACCACATCACTGGTGCCAGCCAAGGCACAGGCAGTGCCCGCAGAGCGAGCCCGTGCCTCATTGGGCGATTCGATCCGGCAACCAGACAGCAGCCTCGACATCTGCGGCTGCGGACCGCCACGCCAGCCTTGGGCCAGCACGGCAGCGGGAACCGTTGGCGCTAGGCCTTGCCCCAGCACGTCCTGATGCAGGGCCCAGAGCAGCCGGTCGCTGCGTTCGGCAGCAATCAGCGCACCTGTGTCATAGATAAATCCGGGCACGTTGGTAGCTCATGAACTCTTGACCGAATCAACCACCTTGTCAGCCCACATCAATTCCTCAGGACTCAGCTCGCCGTGCTCTTTCTCCCATTCGCGCACGGCAGCAAGCCCGTCCTCGACGCGGATTGCCCGCTCCGCAGCTGCGTTCAGCCACGCCGACAGGCTGACTCCATGCGACGCAGCGGCATTGGCGGCGCGTTCAGCGACTGATTGCTCGAGGGTGATTGAAAGCCTCTTCATCGCCACAAACTAACGGTAGCCCTGCATTGCTACCAAGCCGATTTCTGGCAGGCCCGGACCTGGCGATGTCGGGAAACGCCGAGCGACGGTCACATGGTCGCTCCGCGGTTCTGACGGCTGGAGAGCAGTCGGGCGGCGTGGTGGGACCCGCTCCACTAAATCCGCTCGACAGGACCAACCGACACACGAGTGCCGACGAGCTTCGGACCTACCCTTGGAGGAATGCCGATCCTGAAGTGGTCCGATCCACTGCCCGGGCGGCCGAAGCGAGTCTTGGTGGCGGGTGCCACCGGCGCCGGCAAGTCGACGCTTGCACGCCAGGTAGCGGCTCGTGTCGCGCTGCCATATGTGGAACTCGACGCCCTCCACCACGGTCCGCAGTGGCAACCGAGACCGACGTTTCGCGACGACATAGTTGCGCTGGCTGGGTGGTCACCCGAATCGGCCGGACGATTCGCCGAGCGGGGGTTCGTTGCGTTCGCGCTCGACTACCACGGGCCGCATGCGCCATTCGCGACCCAGGACGCGATGGTCGAATGCCGCAACGCACTGCTCGCCGATCCCGTGGCCGTGCGATCGCTGGTTCACGCCGGCCACGACATCCTCCGCGGCCATGACCGAGTCGATGTCGGCCGCGGGCGTGCGGTGGGAGATGCATGTGTACGGGGGCGTTCGGCACAGCTACACGAACGAGTCGATTGCGGATCGGCCCAGCGCAGCTCTCGCCTACGACGAACGCGCTGCTCGCCACACCTGGAACGCCATGCTCGCGTTCCTCGACCGCGTGACGGACCGCTCGGCGTCATGTCACGGTGACCGCTCCGTCGATCGATGAGGCGGCGCTCCAAGGACGGGGTCGAAACAAGGTGGCCGACCGGCCGAGCCGGATCGCCGACGGGCGGCTTGATCCTCGTCACTGCAGGAAGCTCCTCTCCGAAAACGACGGCATCGGGATGTCGAGGCGCCGTCAGGGTTCACGCTGCCTTGGACGCAGGCGCGCACCCTTCAACAACGTCCGGAGCGTTACGTCTCGTCGTCTGAATCTGTTCGTCGCAGCCAGAGATCGAGCGTTGCTGTGGTCCACGTCGGCACGCCGGTGCCCAGGAAGTCGTTGTCGTTGGTCCACACCCCGGCGCCGAGCGACAACGCGCACGCCACGACTGGCCAATCATCTGGGTCGCGCACCGAACGAGCCCGCGCCTCGTCTTCTCGTGCCATGTAGATCGGCTCGGAGACGACCTCGACGTTTCCCATGACCGCTTCCAAGCAGGCCGTTACGAGGTCATGCTGGGTCGCCGGCGAGAGGCCGTGCTGCTGGGAGAATTGCTCTATCCGGACAGGAAGCATCCACTGGGTTTCCTGCCACATTTGCTCGGGCAGGAACAGGTTCAGGCGGGTGTCGCGCAGGCGCTCCCGTCCGGCCTTCCGCAAGAGTTCGCCGACGAGAACGCTGGTGTCAACGACGAGCCTCATCGGGCTCGCGTGCCCACGGCGTGGCGGTATAGACGAGACCCTCGGACGGGTTGCGGCTCACTCGAGCCGACTGCAGCTGGATTCTCCAGTTGCGATCGCCGTCGGTGTCCGCGATCTCAGACACCAATTCGTCCTCGGTCCGACCGGTCTCTTCGAGCACTTCGGTGACGAGAACGTTCAGCCGCTCAAGCGCTTGTGCCCCAGCACGCCGGTCCTTGGCAACAATCGGCACGAAAAAACCGACCGGCCGGCCGTGCTTCTCGATGACGAGCGTCTCGCCGGAGCCGATCAGCTTCGTCGCATGGTCACGGAACTCCCGCACCCCTACTGACCTCATCTGATCTGCCTCCCGCACTGGTGCGCCGTTTTGTGACCACAAGCGTAGCCACAACGGCACGTGCGTGGCAATGCGCCAGCGTGAACGTCGACGCGATGAGAAGAAGCCAACAGCGCTGTCATGGCAGTTGCTTAGCCCGTGAGGTCGCCTGCCCGGGTCTGAATTTCTGGCTAGCCCGCAAGCACCGCCGTTCGCGACGGCAAACTGCGGCGGTGCGCGTGCTGTGGCGCGGATTGACGTTGGCCTGCCCGTCCTGTGGCGGTCACGGCACCTGTCGGCGTAGGGGTGCCGGTGCTCTTCGACCCGGTGTCGCGCACGCTGTGGACAGCGATCGACGCGCTGATGAGGCCTCCGAGTCCGAGCGACTTCGACTGACCGACACCGCCATCGGGGAGGCTGCACGCGTCCTGCGTCCTGGTGGACGGTACGTCGTTGTTGACAGCATGTCGCCCGACGATCCCGAGCTTGATGCCTTCCTCGACATGGTCGAGCGACGCCGTGACCCGACTCACGTCCGTAGCTACCGTCGAGACGAGTGGATGTGCATCATCGAGCGGGCTGGTCTACAGGTGGAGCGGGTTACGTCCGTTCGAAAGGGTCGGTCGTTCGAATTCTGGCTTGAGCGCGGTGGCGTTGAAGGTGAAGATGCCAACCAGCTGCGTGACATGTTCAGCGACGCATCCAATGCAGCCAAAGAGTTCTTCGAGATCCAAATTGATGGAGACGTCGTGTCGTTCACGACGAGGCTCCCGTCGACGCCGCAGAAAGCAAGAGCTCTCGATCGAGGACCAGAGCCGCGACACCGAGAAGCGCATCGTTGCCCAAGAAGGAAGTGGCCGACTTGCCGACACTGTGTCGCGTCTTCGGCCCGAGCTCTTCAGCGAGGCCTGCAGCCAAGACCACCGAAGATGTCGTCGCAGGGGCGCAAGACCCATGCACGGTGATGATCGAACAGGACACTTCGAGTCAATTTATTTGTGTTACAAAAAATGTGGCACAGAACCGCGCGATTGACTCAACGCGGTTGGCGTCCCGCCGGCTAGATGTCGATTCGCCAATCCCAATGCCGCGACTGCACGCACTTGTTCCCGGCCGCCAATTCGTGGGCGATGCACTCTGCTTCCGCGCCTCTCGGCGAGAAGTCCGGCGGCACTGTCCCGTTGTCGAGCGCCGCGGCGTCCCCCTAGACCGTCAACGATGACCCGAGCAGCGTGCACGTGTAGGAATGCTGAGGAGCTTCGAAGAGTGCACGAGTCGCCTGTTTCTCCACTATCTCTCCGAAGCGCATGACTGCGATTCGGTCCGCAAGGTGGCGAGCGACGCCGAGGTCGTGCGTGATGAACAGATACGTGAGGCTGCGATCTGCTTTGAGCTGCTGCAGGAGGTTCAGCACGCCTGCCTGCACAGAGACGTCGAGCGAAGATGTCGGTTCGTCGAAGATCATCATCGAGGGCTCGAGGACCAGTGCCCGAGCGAGCACAACCCGTTGGGCCTGACCGCCGCTGAGTTCGTGCGGGAGCCGGTCACGCATGGCAGGACTCAGATCGAGTGCGGCCATCATCTCGTCCGCACGCAGTCGGCGCTGGACCCGTTTGAGCCGCGTGTGAACGAGCAGCGGCTCTTCGACCTGGTTTCCGATGGGTCGGCGTGGATTGAGTGCGAGCAGCGGGTTCTGCGCCACCATTTGCATTCGGCTCCGAATCCGGCGCCGGTTCCGCCCCCGCAATCCGACGAGCTCTGTGCCATCGAAGCGGATGCTGCCGTCAGTGGGTTGGATCAGACCGATTATGGCTTCGGCGAGAGTGGACTTTCCCGCTCCTGACTCACCGACAACCGCAAGCGTCTCGCCCTCGAACACCTCGAGGTCCATATCGTCGATCACCAAGTTCGACCGCGTATGTCTCGATGCTCGGTTCGCGTAACCCACACGCAAGCCCTGAATGGAGAGCAGTGGACTCACTTCGAGGCCTCCACCAAGACACACGCAGCGTCGTGGCCCGTCTGAACTCGGTGCAGCGGCGGCTGTCTGACACGGCAGGGCTCGCTGGCGTGGCGGCAGCGAGGCGCAAAGGCACAGCCCGTGATCTCGTCACGACCATCGGGCACGCTCCCAGGAATCGAAAGCAGGTCTCCGCCCACCGCCTCAGGTCGAGGAACCGATTCGAGCAAAGCTCGCGTGTAGGGGTGAGTCGGCCTGTCGAGGACTTGATCGGTAGAGCCGGTCTCAGCGACACGACCGGCGTAGAGCACTACGACTCGGTCGCACACGCGCCGGATCGCAGCCAGGTCGTGACTGATGAGCACGACAGCGAGCTGACTCGATTGGCGCAGGTCGGCGATGAGATCCAAGACCTGTGTCTGGGTTGTGACATCGAGCGCAGTGGTCGGCTCGTCAGCAATGAGGAGACGAGGGTTCTGAGCGAGTGCAAGAGCGATCACTGCCCGTTGTCTCATCCCGCCCGAGAACTCATGCGGATAGGAATCCAGCAGGCGCTCCGGTTCCGCAAGACCTGCCTGGGCCAGCAAGCTGCACAGAACTTCGGAATCTCGAGTACCGGCGACGATTTGCAGTTGCCGACCGATGGTGAACACTGGGTTCAGGGCAGCGCCCGGATTCTGATAGACGAGCGCCGCTGCGCCCTGAAGGGCGCCGTCGATAGGCATCATCTCACCGCGAAAGCGCATCGCGCCGCTCACGGTCGCGGTGGCGGGCAACAATCCGAGCAGGGCTCGAAACAGCACTGTCTTGCCGCAGCCCGACTCGCCGACCACCCCCAATATCTCTCCCTGGCCGACTCGTAGCGACACGCCGCGTACAGCGCGCACGGACCCCGTGGGGGGATTGAATGACACATGCAGGTCCTGGACTTCAAGAAGAGGTGTCATTGCTGGTCACCTCGGGTGCGGGGATCGGTGACATCTCGGATGACGTCGCCGGCGAGGTTGAAGGCCATTGCCACAATCACGATGGCAGCTCCGGCGAAGCCGGCGATCCACCACTGTCCCGAGAGGACGTATTGGCGGCCTTGGGCGATCATGGTTCCCCAATCCGCGGTTGGCGGTCGCGGTCCGAGCCCTACAAAGCTCAGTCCCGCAGCCGTGAGCACTGCCGCGCCGAGATCGGCGGTTGCCTGAACCCAAACTGGCGCCATCGCATTGGGCACGATGTGCACAGTGATGACGCGTCGGTCGGGGACGCCGATGGCCCTGACCGCCTTGACGAAGGAGCGTTCTCGCAGACTCAGCACTTGGGAACGCACCAGACGCGCGTACCAAGGCCACCACGAGATCGCGATGGCGATGACCGTGTTCCGCAAGCTCGCACCCAGAGCGGCAGCAACCAGCACTGCCAGCAACAGCGGAGGAAACGCGAGGAACGTGTCGGTGATGCGCATCAGGATTTCGTCCACCCAACGACCGAAGTACCCGGCAATGGCACCTACCGCGACACCGATCACGACGGACAGCACCACGACCCCGACAGCGACATACATCGCGGTGCGAGCACCGAACAGGATCCGAGCAAGCACATCGCGCCCTAGGTCGTCGGTGCCCAACCAATGTGACCAGCTGGGTGCTTGGAGCCGGATAGGCAAGTCAGGCACGCCGCGGCCGGCATCGGCATACGGCGTCAGCCACGGAGCCAACACCGCTGCCAGCGTGAACAGCACCACAATCACCGTCGCAGCGACTCCCAGCCGGCTTCGGACGAAATGCCACAGCGCTCCGCCCGGCGCCACGAACCTGCGACGGTCCCGTCCCGCAGCGCCGAGGCCGAACCGGCGCGCACGCGGCTGCGGGTCTGTGTGCATCAGCCCAGCACCACTCGGGGATCCAACCGCGCCTGAATTAGATCCAACGCGAGGTTGACCAGCACATACACGATCGTGACGGCCATCGCTGCCGCCGCAATCACCGGGTAGTCGACACGCACCACCGCGTCGGTCAGATACTTGCCGATGCCTGGCCATGCGAACACGGTCTCCACCAAGAACGCGCTCGACACCGAATAGGCGAACGTCAGCCCCAGCACCGTCAGTGCAGGTAGGACAGCATTCTTCAGCGCGAGTCGGCTGAGCACGGTGCGCCGGGGAACCTGTGCTACCTGTGCGGCTTCGATGTAGTCGCTGCCCAGCACTTCGAGCATCGAGCCCCGTATCAGTCGGATCGTGAGCCCGAGGGGGTACGCGGCCATCACCGCCACCGGCATCGCGAGGTGAACGATCACGTCTGCGAAGTTCGACGGGCTTCCTGACAGCAACGAGTCGATGGCGAAGAAACCGGTGATCTCATCGAAGGTCACCCGGGAGTCGGTTCGACCAGCGAGCGGCAGCCATCCCAAGCGGGATGCGAACAGCAATTGCAGCAGCAGGGCACCCCAGAACACTGGCATCGACACTCCCGTCACCGCGAACAAGCGAATGAAGGTGTCGCTCAGACGGCTTCGGCGAGCCGCTGCCAAGACACCGGCTGGTATGCCGATGATCATTGACAGCAGCGTTGCCGCGAGCGCCAGCTCCAGGGTTGCCGGCAGGAATCGACGCAGGTCCTGTGCGATTGGACGTCGCGTAGCGAACGACACTCCGAGATCGCCCCGCGCCAAGTCCCCGAGGTAGGACACATATTGGGAAAGCACCGGTGCATCGAGGTTGAGATCCTGCCGAACCTGCTCCACCTGCTCAGGACGGGCTCGCGCCCCTGCATACAGCTGAGCTGGGTCCGACGGAACGAGGCGCGAGACCACAAACGTGATCGTGACGACGCCCAGGATCACGAGGAGACTCGTTGCCGCCCGCCGCGTCAGGTACTTGAACCCGATACCTCTGCCGCTCTTGGATCTTGTCTCGCGAGTGTGATCCCCGATGGGTGAGATCGACGGAACCGGGATCGGGGCCATCGTCACGCGCTCTTGTCGATCAAGTCCCACACAGCGTCGATATGAGCCTCGGTAGTCCAGGTCGAACCAACAACGATTCGAGCGTAACGACGGCCGTCGACCTCGGAGGCGGTGATGTAGAAGCGCCCGTCCCGGTTGATCCTCTCCACGAGGTCATCGGTAGCCGTATTGCCGTCCCGATGAGCGAATGCGACCAACGCGAACGAAACCTCTGCGATGCGCTCGAGTCTGGGATGACGGTCGATGTGCTTTGCGATCCGGCGCGTCCACGCCACATGGTTCCGAATCATCTTGCGCAGCCCGTCCGCCCCGAAACTGCGCAACACGAACCAGAGCTTCAGCGCCCTAAAGGGTCGGTCCAGTGGCAGATGCCAATCCCGGTAGTCGATGACGTGACCTGACGCTGTGGCTGCGTTTTGCAGGTAGGGCGGCAGGATGCTCAGGGTTTCGATGAGCGGCCGCCGGTCTGCGACCCACATGACGGAGCAGTCGAGATTGGTGGCGAGCCACTTGTGAGGGTTGAAGGTGTAGCTGTCGACGAGTTCCAGGCCGTCCTGATAGGGCCGGAACTCGTCGCAGATCATGGCTGATCCTGAGTATGCGGCGTCAACGTGATGCCAGAGGTGCTCGGAGCGGGCGATTGCTGCAATCTCACGAACCGGATCGACTGCTGTGGTTCCGGTCGTCCCGACCGTCGAGCACACGAACGCGGGCATCAAGCCGCCTGCCCGATCCGATTCGACCGCGGCAGCAAGCGCATCGGGTTGCATGGCGAATTCGGCGTCGGTTCCGACGAAACGGATGTGTCGGTACCCGGCGACGCGGGCGCCCTTCTCGACCGAGGAATGGGCTTCGCGCGACGTGTAGACCACCATGTCATCGATGGCTGCCCCCGTTCGCTTGCGGCAGACCTCGCGGGCGACGACAAGCATCGTGTGGGTGGACGCCGACGCGCCCGATTGGAGGACGCCTCCGCCGATGTCGGTCGTCTTCCAATGCTGCGGCACACCCAACAGGTCGACGAGCCAGTCCAAGACATGCGATTCGATCTCGGTCGCCGCTGGCGAGGAGGACCACAGCATGCCCACGACGCCGAAGCCGGCGCAGGCCAATTCGCCGAGCACCGATGCCGGCGAGGAACCGGCCGGGAAGTAGCCCAGCCATCCCGGATGCTGCCAGTGCGCAAGTCCGGGCACCACAACACGGTCAAGGTCGCTCAGCAGAGCCTCGAAGGGTTCGGGCTGCTCCGGAGCTCGCTGGGGGAGCTTCGCACGGACATCACCTGGGTTGACAGTCGAGCACACGGAGAGGTTGTCGAGCCCGGCGAGATAATCGGCCACCCAGTCGACGAGCGAATGGGCGTGACGTCGAAAGGCCTCAAGGTCGAGCGGATCAAGCGGTGCGGTGTGCGCCGAAGTCATGCAAGCAGATCTCGATGCCCAACGGCCGGGTCAGACTCGACGAACAGCGAACCCGTCGGAGTCAACGTGAACGACGCGAACGGCACTGCCTCCTGCTTGAGGAACCCCTTCGCAGGAAGTTCGCCGCGCCTCACGAGTTCGATGACCCCCACGGCAGACGCTGCTGTTGTCCAGGCAATGGCCGTTCTTGAGCGTCCGCAGAGTCGTATCGGCAAGAACGACCGGACGTACTCCAACCGGAGTGGGTTGCCTCCCTCTTCTCCTTCTGCTGCGATGTGGACATAGACAATGTCGTCTTTGACGGGCGGTTTGGCGCGTCGCAGGATCTCGCTCGACAGCGTTCGCCGCTCTCTCATCAGCAGCTCGTGGAACAGGAAGTTCATGAGGTCGACATGACCCGGGTACCGCAGGGTCTTGTAGTCCACGTTGTCGACGTAACCGAGGTAGCTGGAACACATCGTTCCGATGCCGCCGGAGGTCGTGAAGGCTTCGAGCTTCGTGCCGCCCACGTAGACGGTCTCGTGCCATTCCATGGGCGATACGAACTTGTGCACCCCGTCTTCGATGACTTCGCAGTCGTTCAAGTACTCGTTGACGACTCCCATGGGCGACCAATTGAACGCATAGCCGAGACGGCCCGAGGGATGCTGCGGAAGTGCTCCGGCTCGCAGCTTCAGCGAGCGGCACGTGTCGAGTCGTGCCGCGAGGTCTGCGGTCACTATCCCCACGAATCCGGGCGCAAGTCCGCATTGGGGGGCCATGACGGCCGTCGAGGTCTCTGCCAGCCCCAGGATTCGCTGAGTAGTCGAGACATCCTCGGTGAGGTCGAAGTAGTGAATCCCCAGTTGATGAGCGACGGTTGCCACCGCGGCGTTGAGGTCGTACGGAAGGCATGACAACACTGCTTCCCTGCCGGACAATGCATAAGAAAGTTGCGCTTCGTCGCTCGCATCTATGGGAGCACAGGGGAAGCTGAGGCTCTCGGGCACCCGTTCATCGAGACCAGTGACATCGAATCCGGTTTCCTGAAGCAGCTCGGCCGCCAGTCGGCCGACGCTTCCCAAGCCGAGCACGGCTATCTCGCGGAACGTCACCGATCCGCCTTCGAGCCGAACGAGATGCCCTGTGCCAGCAGAAGGCTTTGCGAGTAGTTGACGGTGCTCGTCTGTCGCCGCATATAGCCCTTCCAGGCGTCACTGCCGGATTCCCTGCCTCCGCCTGTGTGCTTTTCCCCTCCGAACGCACCGCCTATCTCCGCCCCCGACGGACCGACGTTGATGTTGGCCAAGCCGCAGTCTGAGCCAGTCGCCGATACGAAGAGTTCGGCTTCGTTGACGTCTGTGGTCATCAGCGACGATGACAGCCCGTGATCGACGGCGTTGTTGAGCGTCAGCGCATCTGCGAAGTCGCCGTACTTGAGGACATAGAGAATGGGAGCGAAAGTCTCCTGGCGGACGATCTCGGTCTGTGCTCCCATCTCGACCAAGGCGGGCTGCACATAGAAGCCGCCAGAAAGGCCTTCGACGTGCACACGCTGCCCTCCGAGGACTCTGCCCGAGTCACCACCGCTTGCGATCTCCAGCGCGCGCTGCATGTTGACGAAGGCGTCAACGTCGATGAGAGGGCCTACCAGAGTGCCGGCGTCAAGCGGATTGCCGACCGGCAGTCGAGAGTATGTGTCATGCAGACGGTCGAGAACCTCGTCGTACACGGCCTGATGCACAATGAGGCGACGCAACGATGTGCACCGTTGCCCAGCAGTGCCGACTGCCGCGAACACGGCGGCTTCGATCGACAAGTCGATGTCGGCACTTCGGGCGATGACCATCGCGTTGTTGCCACCCAACTCGAGAATCACACGTGCGAATCGAGCGGATGCGGCGCTGCCGACGGACCTTCCCATCACGGTGGATCCAGTGGCCGAGACCAATGCGACGTCCTGATGTGCTGCCAACCCGGCACCGATGTCAGCACTCCCGACCGCCAGTTGGCTGAGGTGGCTCGGCGCGTCGCTTCCGAATTGATCGAGGACTGCCGACAGGATGCGATGAACGGCGACCGCAGTGAGGGGAGCCTTGTCGGACGGTTTCCAGATGATGGAGTTTCCGCAGACGAGAGCCAGTGCCGCGTTCCAGCTCCACACAGCGACCGGAAAATTGAACGCGGTGATGATCGCCGAGGGGCCATAGGGATGCCAGATCTCCCGCAGGGCATGCTGCGAGCGCTCGGATGCGATCGTGGAGCCGTGGAGCTGGCGGGACAGCCCGACCGCCAGGTCACAGATGTCGATCATTTCTTGGACTTCGCCGAGTCCTTCTTGCAGGATCTTGCCCGTCTCGAGGGTCACCAGCCGGCCCAGCGGTTCCTTCAGTCGTCGTAGCTCATTGCCCAGCAGGCGAATCAGCTCGCCACGTCTCGGAGCTGGCACGCAACGCCACTGCAGGAAAGCTGAGCGCGATCGGGCAATCAGTTCGTCTATCTCGTCTTTCTGGACGCTCGCGACTCGCCCTATGGCATTGCCATCGATGGGACTCGTGGCGACTAAGTCCGTGGATCCAGCGAGAGTCGGTTCTATGCCCAGAGCGGCAAGAGTCTCAGCCGCATCGATCATGCTGAGTCGTGTCGCCCCAGCCGGGGGGCATATTGCATGAGCCGCTCGATCGGTACATAGGGCACGTCGAAGCCGTAATAGGCCGGACCGGTGCCATTCCTGAGAGTGTCCGGCTGACGGAGCAGCTCAAGGCCAGCCATGCCGACCGCGCTCACCTCGTCGCCCTCCCCGATGTCGGTGTTGGTGAAGCCGCGTGCACTGCGGGGATCGACGAGCGTGACCAGATCGGGGCTGCAGACCCACGGCTGGCCGTCGAGCCAGGTGACGTGTGTCTCGTTCTTGAACCACGTGCGCAGGACGTGTCCCTCCCACGCGCCCGTTCCCCGAATCTTGAGCGTTCCGATCATGAAGCCGCCCGAGTCCTCCCATTCCTTGCTGACCACAACACCGTCGAACAGCCGCCAGCCGGCAACCACCTCGAGGGCGACTGCGACCGGATCGTGTCCGGCCTCAGTCGCAACACGGCAAGCCCGGCCGATCTCGAGGCACAGAGACAGCGTCCCCGGGACAAGAACGCCCTTCATGTCACGGCCAGCCAGCGGCGTCGACGCGATGGCCGCCTCGTCGAAGCTCGCGATCGCGATGTGACGGGCGATTCGCTCAAGCATGTACGGATTGACCGTCTTCTTGACGATGACGGTGTTGCCCCATCGATCCACGGCAGCTAACGGGTCGCTCGATATGCCGTGTGCAAACGGAGTGCTTTGCATTTCCTCGGGGATCGCTCGGCCCGAGTAGTCACCGTCAACGATCGGGATGCCCAACTGGGCGGCCGCAACGATGGGACCGGGCGCGTTGGCGGCGCCAAGCTCCGCTGCCACCAGGCACCCGATCTGTCGCCCGAGATGATCGGACAATTCCCGTACGGCCAGACAGATGGCGTCGTCACCCACAACGTCGCCCACACCAAGACGCACCTCGCGCAGCGAATCGGCATGGTCATCGGATCGAGGGGCGATGGACCCGATCCCGTACACCATCGCCGTGAGAGCGTTGTCGTCAATGCGATCCGCGTGGTGCCATCGGAGGGTCAGCCCGTCGTCGAGCGCAGCTGTCAAGGTCTCGAGGCCCTCGACAGGGTCGCCTCCGCCGCCTGTGCCCATGAACAGGCAGCCGACGATGAAGTCCTCACAGTCCGTGACGGACTCCAGTGAATGCATCACCCTTCTGGATTCTGAATCGCTCTGAGTGCTGACTCAGCGAACTGCCCGCAGCTCGTAGAAGCGCACGACAGTGTTGTATGCCGGATTCGGGATGTGTCCGGTGAACTCGGCACGCAAGACTTCCACTGAGGGCACGTCGAGCATGAAGACGGCCGCATGGTCGTCGATCAGGATCTCCTGTGCCTGGCGGAAGAGCTCGCTTGCCGCTTCTCGATCGGTGCCGCTGATCGCGTCGGCTTCGTCGATCAAGGCGTCGAACGTCTCATTGGAGTAGTAGCCGAGATTGAAGAACGGCGCCTCTTCTGAATGGAACGTTGAGAACAGGAAGTCATAGGGCGTCACATAGGTCGGGAACCAGAACATCGTGAACACGTCCTGCGCTGCATCGGGGTCGGACTTGGCCTTCTCCCAGCGTGCGTCCCAGGTGAGCGGCTCCAGCTCGAGGTTGACGCCGATGGTGCTCAGGTTCGCCTTCCAGACTTCGCCGATCTGCTGCTGCTCCGTGGTGCCGGCGTCAAAGCTGTAGGTGACAGTGAGGCCATCTGCCCCGGCGGCCTCGATCAACTGCCGCGCCCTGTCGAGATCGGTCGCGGGAATGTCCAGATCGGGGCTGGAGCCCCAAACCGTCAGCGGCACCATGCCGCGAGCTCGAACCGCTTCTCCGCCGTACAGCGATGCGGTGACGTCGTCATAGGGGAACGACAGCACGAGGGCTTCCCGGATCTCGGGGGAAAGCCGCCGCACGTTCAACATGCCGAAGAGGTTGGTCATGGAGAGGCTTCTAAGAACGTCGATGTCGCTGTCCTGTTCGAGCGAGGTGTAGACGTCGAATGGCAGGTTGTAGGTGAAGTGGGCATCCCCATTGCGGATGAGCTGTTCTGCCAGCACGGGGTCTTCGATCAGCCGCATCTCGACGGTCTCGACCTGGTCTTCGGACCAGCCGCCCCAGTAGTCATCGAATCGGGCAAGCCATGTGCTGCCCGCCGGATCATGGGAGTCGATGGTGTACGGACCGGTGCCGCAAGCGTTCCCTTCGTTGAACCAGGCAGCGTCATTTCCGACAGCAGAGGGGCACACGACATAGACCGAGTACTGCGACGACATGACGAGGTCAAGCGGCGTCGGCCACGCGAGCTTGAACGTCAGGGTGTGGTCGTCGGGAACTTCCATCGACTCGACGGACGACAGGATGAATGCCGCTCCGAGGCCCAGGTCGATGGTGCGCTGCAACGAGTCGCGCACTGCCCCGGCGGTCAGCGGAGTGCCGTCGTGGAAGGTCACACTCTCGCGAATCTTGAAGCTCCACTCAGTGGCATCTGCGTTCGAACTCCACGATTCGGCGAGCACACCGCTCACCTCGTCGGAAGCTTCGGGGTCGGCCAGCTGCGTCAGCGTCTCGTAGAGATTCTGCAAGATCGTGTTCTCATTCGAGAACGCACTCGAAGGATCTAAGTCGCCGAATCCGTACGGGTTTGCGTAGACGAATTCGACCCCAGAGGCGTCGGAGGGGGCAGCGCTAGCCTCGGTTGCAGCCGCCTCATCCGTGGGAGTCGCCGTGTCGGTCGTGCCGGCAGTGTCCGCAACGTCGGCGTCATCTGTGCCGCTTGTGCAACCCGCAGCGAGCAGGACTGCCGCGACTGCAACGCAGAGATAGGTCCTGATCTTCATTCCTATGTCCTCTCAGTTCCTCACCCCCGCTTGGCCACGCCCCCGCGGGTCACGACCTGCACACATGGATAGTATATACATGTCTGAATTACAGAAATTCTAGCATAAGCGGCGAATCTATGCAAATCTTGTATTTTCAGAAGCGATATCTGATAATTATGTCACTGCGCTGGCCGCCCAGGCTGGACCAGGCTCGACTTGGTACTAACAACGAGGGAGGCGCATCGTCGTGCAACTTGACGACCTAGACCTCGAAATCGTCGGGATGCTCAGCGTTGACGGAAGAGCCACCTACAGCGAGATCTCCAAAGAGGTCGGCGTCAGCGTCGGGACCGTGCGGAACCGGATCACGCTGATGCGTGAAGCCGGCGTGCTCCACCTCAATGTCTGGCTGGACCCGTACCGATCCGGCCTCGCCCTCTACGCCACGCTGCTGCTGCGAGTCAGTGCAGGGAAGCTCGAGGCCGTGACCTCGAGGCTGGCCGAACTGGACGAAGTCGGCTACGTCGCCACGCTCACAGGCGGACACGACGTGCTCGCAGACGTCTTCTGTCGAGATGTGCCTCACCTCAGCGATCTGATCCATAGCCAAGTTCAAGCGATTGACGGTGTGGAATCGGTGACCTCCTACCTCGTCACTGACGTGAAGTACGAGTCGAATCTCAACATCCGCAGAGTCATCGACAGGTTGGGCTCCGCCGACGATGAGCACGGCGGCTGAAGCCATGACGGCAGAGCTTCGTCATGCGGCTCGTGTCCTGTTCACGGAGATCCGGCCGGTCGCACCAGGCGACCAAGTTCTGATCACCGCCGACAGCGAGGCGGATCAACATGTCGCCCGCGCTGCCGAGGCGGCCGCGCGGGCAGTCGGCGCCGAGCCCACCGTCCTGACCTATCCGATGTGCACGCCTGTCGGTCCCGTGCCCGAGCCCGTGGCCGCTGCTGCATTGAAGGCCCGGCACTGGATCAACTTCTCGGTCGGCTACCACCTCTACAGCGACGCGTTTCACGCTGCGATCAGCAGCGGCTGCGTCTACCTGGAACTCACCGGCATGGACGCGGACATGATGATTCGCACCATCGGCAGGGTGAACAACGCCCTCCTCGACGAGGTCAAGGCCTTGCTGTATCGCAAGTCGCAGGCGGTCAGCACGCTGCGGCTGACCAGTCCGGCCGGCTGCGACGTGACGATGACCGTCGATCCCGCAGGCGATCCCTACTGGGAAGATCCGCCTGAGAACGGAGGCTGGCCCCAGATGCTCGGTGGTCAGTCCGGCTGCATGGTCATTCGTGAATCCGCGAATGGCACCCTCGTGTTCGACGGAGCGGCGTGGCCTCCGGACAGCCTCGGACTGCTCCGCCAGCCGATCGTCATGACCCTGGTGGACGGGTACGCAACTGAATTTTCAGGAGGACCCGAGGCTGAGCTGTACGAGCAGTGGCTTCGGTCGTTCGACAACACCGAGGCCCTGATGTTCGACCACTTCTGCTACGGCTTCAATCCAGGCGTGCGCAAGCCATCAGGACGAATCCTGGAGGACGAGCGAGTCTTCGGGTGTGTGCAGATCGGCATCGGCGCTACTGAGTTCGGTTCGCCGGCGCACTCCGATGGCGTGGTGCTCGCTCCGTCTGTGTGGCTCGACGACCAGCAGATCCAGGCTGACGGCGCCTACGTCGATCCGGAGATCGCGGCGTTGACCGATCGTCTGAGCGCTTGAGAAGGCATGGTTCAGCTTCCAGACCGTCTGGCCTCAGCGTCGAGAATGTCGGCGATGCAACCGGTGAGCTTCTCGGCGTAGGCGACGTGAAGGAACTCATTGGGGCCGTGAGCGTTCGACTCCGGGCCGAGAACCCCGGTCACCACGAACTGCGCCTCGGGGAACATACCGCCGAGCATGGCAATGAACGGGATGCTGCCCCCTTCGCCGAAGAGCTGCATCGGCTGCCCGAAGCGACGCAAGGCGCTCTCGTTGAGCGCCGCCGCCAGCCACGGTGCCAAGTCGGGGGCATCCCATCCGTCTGCGCAGTCGACCTCGTCCACGCTCACCGACGCCTGCAGCGGCGCATCGGAACGCAGCAGGTCCGCGAGCTCCGACGCGACCGCTTGGGAGTCGGCAGTCGGCGGCAGGCGCAGACTGAGCTTCAGGGCTGTGTACGGTCGCAACACGTTGCCCGCCGACGCGGTGGGCGGCATGCCATCGGCACCAACGACGCTGAGTGCGGGGCGCCAAGTACGCGCGAGCAGACCGTCAGCCGGGTCGTCCTCCATCAGTTGCAGATCGCCGATCAAGCCGAAGTCCTCGCCCGTGCCGCCCAGGAAATCTGCCATCGCCCGAGCTTCGGCAACCCGGTGGGAGGGAATGTCGGCGTTTGCTGCTTCAACCTTCACCTGGCCGGTCGCGGCATCCTCGATGCGATCCAGCAGGATGCGCAGCAGCCGGAACGACGAGGGCACCAATCCGCTGGCCATGCCGCTGTGCCAGCCCTCGGCGATGACATCGACCCGCAGGGTCGCCTCCACCAGGCCGCGCAGCGACGTCGTCAGCCACACCGTGTCGTAGGTGGCGCAGCCCGAGTCCAGGCACACCAGCAGGCCCACGTCGCCGAGTCGCTCGCCCAGCGCGTCGAGATGGTGCAGCAGGTCCGGGCTGCCGGATTCCTCACACGCCTCGATCAGCATCAGGCAACGGCTGTGGCTGCCGCCGCTCGCCTGCACCGCCTCGATCGCGGCCATGCTTGCGAACGCGGCATAACCATCGTCGGCTCCGCCGCGGCCGTACAGACGGTCGCCATCGCGCACCGGCGTCCACGGCCCCAGACCGTCCCTCCACCCGGTCATCTCGGGCTGTTTGTCCACGTGTCCGTAGAGCACCACCGTGGACTCGTCGCCGTCGTCAGTCGCGGCGGCGCCGAAGGGCTCCACCTCCACAACGATCAAGGGGGTTCGCCCCGGCAGCCGTTGGATCTCCACCGTGGCGCCGGTCACTGGCCGAGACTCCAACCACGCCGCTACCTGCTGAACCGCTGCCTCGATATGACCCGAGGCCTCCCAGTCGGCGTCGAAGCTCGGCGACAACGCCGGAATCGCGATGTAGCGCTCGAGCTCGGGAATGATCTCGCTGCCCCAGCACTCCGCAATCACGTTCTGGGCGTTTTCTGTATCCATGCTCGGATTTCTCCTGGCAGTTCACGGAGGGGTGGGCTTCGAACAGTAGAGCCTGTGGCTGGCTGGACAGATCGGTGGCTCGCTGGGTGTTCCCATTCGGCCAAGATCGAGATGCAGCGGGATCGGCATTGTGAAGGCAGATGGGGTGTGATGCTGGGACTCCGAACGAGCGGGTGAGCCGTGGTCGAACGCACCACTGACGCGGAGCTGCTGGCTGAGGGAGCCATCGAGCGGGTCGAGCGCTGGCTGGGGACGCCTGCCGCTCCCGATACCAAGTCGGGTCGGGCTGCCAGCAGGCGTCTGGCAGGAGTAGTGAGCGACCGGTGGGGCACAGCGTTTGCGATGAGGTTCGTGGACCGGGTGATCCGTCCTGAGGATCCCGCAGTGTCGACCCGCCAGCTGGCATCGCTGGTCGGCGAGGCGGAGCTGCCGTCATTCCTGTCGCCGGTTGACAAGCTGCTGGTCCGTCTCGGTGCTCGTATTGGGCCGAGATTCCCACGACTCGTTATGCCCCTTGCGAGGAAACGGATGAGGTCGTTGGTCGGTCATCTCGTCGTGGACTCCGAACCCGACCGGCTGAGCGCTCATCTGCGGACGCGCGTCGCTGCTGGTTTCTCGCTCAACGTCAACGTGCTCGGCGAAGCAGTCCTCGGTGACCTTGAAGCCCGCCGTCGTCAACAGGAAGTGCTCGAGACCCTTCGCTTGCCCGACGTGGACTACGTCTCCGTGAAGCTCTCGTCGGTGGTGTCCCAGCTCAACCCTTGGGACTTCAACGGCTCGCTGCACCGGGTCGTCGAGGCGCTCCGCCCACTGGTTCGAGCAGCCGCGGCCACGACACCCGCGACGTTCATCAACCTCGACATGGAGGAGTACCACGACCTTGAGCTCACCGTCGAGGCGTTCCGGACAGTGCTCGACGAGCCCCCCTTCGCTGACGTCGACGCCGGAATCGTGCTGCAGGCCTACTTGCCTGACTCATTCGACGCGCTCCGCTCGCTGGTCGACTGGCACAACTCCCGCGTCGAGACGGGTCGCCGCTGCGGCTTCATCAAGATTCGGCTGGTGAAGGGCGCGAACCTGGCGATGGAACGGGTCGATGCGGCTACGCACGGATGGCCTCAGGCGCCCTATGCCAACAAGGCCGACACCGACGCCAACTACAAGCGCTGCCTCGACTGGGTGCTTACCGGGGCCCGCACGGCGTCGGTGCGCATCGGCGTCGCGAGTCACAACCTGTTCGACGTGGCATGGGCAGATCTGCTCGCCACCGAGCGCGGCGTTCAGCATCGCATGGAGTTCGAGATGCTCGAGGGCATGGCACCGGCGCAAGCCGCTCGCCTGCGTGACGACGAGCGGGATGTGCTGCTGTACACGCCGGCAGTGGCGGAACGGGACTTCGACGTGGCCATCAGCTACCTGTTCCGCCGCTTGGAAGAGAACGCGTCTGAAGAGAATTTCATCCACCACCTATTCGGATTGCAGCCCGGCAGTCAAGGCTTCGTCGCCGAGGCAGAGAAATTCCGCGCAGCGGTCGCCGACCGCTGGACGGTGAGCGATGCACCACGCCGCACCCAAGACCGGCGCCGCGCCGAAGAGTCCGCCGACCCGAACCAGGCGTTCTTCAACGAGCCCGACACCGACCCTGCGTTGGCAGCCAACCGTGCCTGGGTCCGCGAGATCGTCTCGCGTGGCTGGAGCGGTCCCACCACTGGCATCACCCGAGACATCGACACGGTGGATCGCATGGTGCAGGCCTGCGCCATGGCGCAACGCGAGTGGGTTGCCCGATCGCCTGCGGATCGGCGCAAGATGTTGTGGAGCGTGGCTGACGAGCTAAGTCGCAGGCGCAGCGACTTGGTGTCGGCCATGGTTCATGAAGGGCACAAGACCGTCGCCGAAGCAGACCCGGAGGTCTCCGAGGCCATCGACTTCGCCCGCTGGTACGGCGATCGGACGCTGGATCTGGACGGTCTGGGTCTTGCCCGGTTTGAGCCATTCGGAACCGTGCTGGTGGCGTCTCCGTGGAACTTCCCCGTAGCCATACCGTCGGGTGGGGTGTTCGCTGCCCTGGCTGCGGGCAACGCCGTCATCCTCAAGCCCGCGCCCGAGACGCCTGGCTGTGCAGAGAGCGTGGCCGAGTGCTGCTGGGAGGCGGGTCTGCCTCGGGATCTGGTTGGCTTCGTCCGCACTCGGGACGACGATGTTGGCCGTCACTTGGTGACCCACCGAGGCGTGGGAGCGGTGATTCTCACCGGGGCCTACGACACCGCCCAGATGTTCCGCACATGGAATCCGGCGATGCGCCTGTTCGCCGAGACGTCCGGCAAGAACGCCATGGTGATCACACCGAGCGCCGACATCGATCTGGCGGTCGCAGACCTGGTGAAATCGGCATTCGGGCACTCGGGTCAAAAGTGTTCGGCGGCCAGCCTGGCCATCTGCGTCGGCGACACGTACACGTCGCCTCGGCTGCGGCGCCAGCTTGCCGACGCAGTGTCGAGCCTGCAGGTCGGACCCACTACTGATCTGGCCACGAACATGGGCCCCACGATCATCCCGCCCGAAGGCAAGCTGCTGCGGGCACTCACCGAACTCGACGACGGCGAAGAATGGCTGGTCGAGCCGCGTCGGCTCGACTCCCAAACCTGGACACCGGGCATACGCCTCGGAGTGCTGCCCGGCTCATGGTTCCACCAGACCGAGTGCTTCGGTCCAGTCCTCGGCGTCATGCAGGCGGAGACCCTCCGCGACGCGATCAGCATGCAGAACTCGACCGCTTACGGGCTCACCGGCGGCATTCACACCCTCGACCCGGGCGAGATCCGGGAGTGGACCGATGCCGTAGGAGTGGGCAATGCGTACATCAACCGCCCGACGACCGGCGCGATTGTCCGACGCCAGCCCTTCGGCGGCTGGAAACGATCCTCGATCGGACCAGGCGCCAAAGCAGGCGGTCCCAACTACGTGGCTCAGCTCGGCACATGGCACCGCGTCGATACACGTCTCAGCGACAAGGAATGGCTGGACGCGGCCCGGGCCAGCGACGACGAGGCTTGGCGGACGGAGTTCGCTGAGTCGCATGATCCGACCGGGCTGTACTGCGAGTCCAATGTCCTCCGGTATCGGCCCTTGCCACGCGTTGGGATGCGGGCTGAGGCTGACGCGGCGCCCCGAGACATCGCTCGAGTCCGAGCCGCCGCGCAGCGATGCGGTGCTGAATTAGTCACGTCGCACGCGCTGCTCGAAAGCAGCACCGAATTCGCTACCCGGCTGGCGACGCTGGATGTTGAGCGAGTGCGGGTCGTGGGAAGGTGCCCCAGGAACCTGCGAGCGGCGGCCAGTGAGGCGGGCGTTCACATCGCGGACGAGCCGGTCACCGCCGAGGGCCGCATCGAACTGCTGCACTACCTGCGCGAGCAAGCCGTCAGCCATACGACGCACCGTTACGGCAACGTCCTCTAGCGCGGTGGGGGTCTCTGAGTTCAGTGGAGGCGTGATGTTCTCTCTCGCGGTGGTGGTCATCGACCACTCACGCACCAACCAGTAACCGTCGCCGAGGCAACCCGTTACCGCGCACTTGGCCTGCGCCCTTGACTGCGACGTCCGGAAATCGGCAGAACTGCCGATGGGCAGCCTTTGAGCCATTTGGTTAGCTCGGCGGATGGCTGGCGACGACTTCGCTCCCGACTTGGTTCTGCGAAATGGCCAGATCGTGACCGCATGCAATGGGCTCGTCGCCGAGGCGCTGGCGGTGCGGGCCAACCGGGTCTGTGCGGTGGGCACTGACTTCGAAATCGGCTCGCTCGCCGGTCCTCGAACCCGTGTCGTCGACCTCGACGGTCGAAGCGTCGTGCCCGGGATCAATGACTCACACGTGCATCTCGGCTACTTCGGGGCGGTCCGCCCGCCGCTGGCTGTCGACGTGAGCTTTCCGACAGTGCAGTCGATCGACGACATCGCTCAAGCCATCCGGCATGCACGGCCAGCGGGCGGCTGGATTCGGGGCATCGGCTGGGACATCGGCTATCTCGACGACCTGAACGCACAGCGTCTGCCACACCGGCGAGACCTGGACGAAGTGACGGATCAGATTCCCGTCGCGCTTCGAGACTTCTCCGGGCACCAGCTGTGGGTCAACAGCCGCGCACTCCAGATAGCCGGCATCGGACGGAACACTCCAGATCCGAGCGACGGGGTGATCGTCAGAGACAGTGATGGCGAACCGACAGGGATACTGCAAGAGTCCGCGACCTCACTCGTCGCCGAGCACATGCCGTCGCTCAGCGATCACGAATTGAATCAAGCGCTGGACACAGCACGCGATCTGATGCATGCCGAAGGCATCACCTCTGTGACCGACGCGGCGCTTGGTCCGGGCGGCAATACGTTCGAAGGGGGCGCCGCCGGCGAGCGCCTTCTTCAGATATTGGCGGAACGCGCAGGCCGTGACGACTTCTCGCTGCGCACAACAGTGCTGATGGCATTCAGCCCGCTCACAACCTCCTGTGTAAGTGATGTGGAAGAGCACCTGCACACTTTTGTGCCACCTCCGAACAAGCCGGGGTGGTTCCAAGTCGCCGGCATCAAGCTTTTCGCCGACGGAGTGCCGCCCAACAAGACTGCTTGGGTCAGTCAGGAGTACTGCGGAGGTGGCTTCGGCTGTCTCACAATCGCCGGCGAGTGCGACGAGCAACGACTCGCCGACTTGGACGCGATGGTCGGCTTAGCTCATGATGCTGGCCACCAGATCGGCGTCCACGTCACGGGCGACCTTGCCATTGAGGCCACTGTCAAGTGTCTAGTTGAGGCACAGCTACGCAATCCGCGCCCGGATCCTCGTCACTACCTCATACATGCTGACCTTGCGAGCCCGGAGATGCTGAGGCTTCTTGCGCTGCACGGCTATGGCGCGAGCATGCAACCCGCCATCAAGTGGACCATCGCCACTCTGATGCGCGATCTCCTGGGCAAGGAACGCGCCGACTACCAGTGGCCGATGCGCACTGGGCTCAATGCAGGCGTGCGAGTCACGTCCAGTTCCGATGCACCCATCACCTATCCGAGTTGGCGCCAAGGAGTTGCCGCGGCAGTCCTGCGCGAGTCGAAGGCCACCGGAGAGACGTACGGGCCTGAAGAGCGAATTTCGCTTCTCGACGCTCTCGAGACGTACACGGTAAACGGTGCCTGGCAGGACCGGGCAGAGGCGTGGAAGGGCGACTTGGCGCCCGGGAAGGTCGCCGATTTCTGCGTTCTCGACGACCGAGTACTCGACATCGATCCGCACAAGATTCCGAGCGCTCAGATCGCGACGACCGTCGTGGACGGCCGAGCTGTCTTTGGCGATTTCGCCGACCTCTGAGGCAGCCGAGTCATGACGCGTTCGCCTACAAGCCACAAGAGAGGAAAATCATGGTCAACTCAACCAAGCCGATAGCGCGAATAGCGCTAGCCATAGCGGCCGCCGTATTGATTTCGGCCGCCTGCAGCAGCGAGAGCTCAACTGCCGATGGCGAGGATCAAGGCGGACCAGCGCCGACGGCCGCCGCTTCGACCACAGCTTCAGATGGCTCGGACGATTCAAGCGCAGCTGAGGAGGCTGCGCCCATCACCACCACCCAGGAAACAAGCGCAACGACGGCCGCAGACGCCGACGACGCAACGGAGGACGGTGACGCTGTGAGCACCGAGCCCATCAAACTCGGCGCAATCTCGACGTTGACGGGGCCCGCTTCCTTTCCCGAATCGCATTCAGCGGCACAAGCGGTATTTGACCGGGTCAATGCCGCCGGTGGCATCAACGGCCGAATGATCGAGTACATCGTGGAGGATGACGGATTCGACCCGGCGCTTGCCGCACAGGGAGCCCGCCGGCTCGGCGACGAGATCGGCGTGGTTGCAATGGTGGGCTCGGCCAGCGTCCTCGAGTGTGCCGTCAACGCTCAGTACTACGCAGAAGTCGGGCTCTTCGCCATCCAGGGAACGGGAATCGATCCCGTGTGCTTCGCTAGCTCCAACATATCTCCGGTGAATACGGGACCGTTCTTCTCGGATGCCGTTGCGTTGTTCTATGCAAGCCAGGAACTCGGCGCTGAGAATGTGTGTTTTGGGGCGTTCGACGTCCCCGGTTTCGGGCCTGCCTACGACGCCGCGGTAGCGGAGTGGACTGCTGCCACCGGCAAGGAACTCACCTACAGCGATACAGCCCTCATCTTCGATGGGGATCTGACCCCGTTCATGCTGGACCTCGAGAGCCACGGTTGTGACGCGGCCGTAGTTCAAGCGAATGACTTCCACTACGTGGCCATGATGCAGATCCGCGAGGCTCAGGGCCTCGATGTGCAAATCATTGGACTCACTTCCGGCTATACCACGGCCGTCGCGGAACAGCTTGGATCAGTCGGGAATGGGCTGATCCTGGCTTCGGAATTCGAGCCGTTCACTGACACCGACAGCGCGGTGCTGAGCGACTGGCGACAGCTCATGGATGAAGCCGGAGTGCCTCAGACATCGTTCGCTGAGGGCGGCTACTTGGCGGCCACGATCATGGTCGGCGTCCTCGAAGGCATCGACGGCGAGATCACCCGCGAGTCGGTGGCACAGGCCCTGCTGAACTTCGAGCCCATTGAGACCGGCATGACGGGCACCCCGTACGCCTTCGGCGAAGGCGCAGCTCATGGTTCGAACCGGGCGGCGAAATTCGTCGAACTCGTGAACGGCCAATGGGTCGTCAGAACTCCTCAGTGGATCGTCGTTCCCTGAGAAAGCCTCCCTGCTGTGAGTGGCCTCCCGGGTTGCCCTCCTTCTGTGACCGTGTCGTTTGACGCGGTCACAGAAGGGGGTGCTTGTCCCCGTCGACGATGATCCGAGCGTTCGTCGCTTCGCTCACAGCAGGCGCGTCGTACGCCATCTTTGGCATCTGCATCGTGCTGATCTACCGAATGGCGGGCACGCTCAATTTCGCCACGACGGCTGTCGGAGCAATGGGCGCGTTCTCCATGCTTGCGCTCCTCGACAACGGTGTCCCCATTTTCCAAGCCGCAACCGCTGCCTTGATTGTGGGCGTCTTGCTCGGCGCAGCGTTGGGCACCACATTCGCAGTCCTATTTCGCGACCACCAGCCGCTGACGCGCAGCACGGTCACCATTGCGGTCCTGCTCGGCATGCTCGCGGCTGGCTTCCGCATCTTCGGCGACAGCCCGCGCGCCTCTCAGCCTTTCCTGCCGGGAAGATTTGTCGAGGTCGCCGGAGTGCGCATCACCTTCGACACGATGATCGCAGTGACCGTTGCCTTGGTCGTCACGACGGTGGCGAGTGTCGTGCTGGTGCGCACGCGGGTAGGAATCCGCCTTCGAGCCATGTCCCAAGATGCCATCACCGCGGAACTCGACGGTGTGCCGGTCGCCGCCCTGACAGCTGCCGTATGGGGTGTGGCCGGGCTTCTCGCGGCACTCGGCGCGATCTTGGTCGGACCCAGCAGGCCGCCTGCTTTTGCTCCCATGGTCTTCTTGCTGCTGCCCGGCTTGGCGGCCGCCCTCGCCGGACGCTTCGAGCGTGTATGGCCGACTCTCGGGGCCGGATTCGCGATCGCCTTCTTGGAGGCGTACTCGGCGCGGCTCCCCGGCATCAGCCGCTACCGCGCTGCGGTCCCATTTTTTCTGATCCTGGCGCTCCTCCTTTGGCAGCGTCGCGACGAGGTGTGGGATGACGCGCGCTGACATTCGGCTCGGCGCCGCCGCCATCGCTGTGGGCGTGATCATGTCCGTTCAGAGCGAATTCCGGCTCTTTCTCACGACCAGTGCGGTCATTACGGCAATCTTGGCCCGCTCTGTCGGTTTCCTGTACTCGGATGCCCGCATGGTGTCGTTGTGCCAAGTCAGCCTCGCCGGGATCGGCGGCTGGACCGTCGGATGGTTCGCACTGCACACTCGGGTGCCGGTGGAGGTCGCCTTGGTTCTCGGCGGGATAGCCGCCGTTCCGATCGGCGTTCTCGTCGGTCTTCCGGCTCTCCGCCTGCGCGGAGTGGATCTCGCAGTCGTAACTCTCGGACTCGCGGCGGCGATCCAGATCACAGTCTTCAACCGGGGCTTTCCAGGCGAGCGCGACAACTTCCTTGCTCCGAGGCCATCCATCGCCGCTTCTGAACTGCGCTTCCTTTGGTTCACGCTCTTGGTGGCGCTCGTGTTGGAGCTTGGCCTGCGGGCGCTTCGCCGTCAGGCAGTCGGAACATCGTGGGCGATGGTGGGCCAATCCGAACGGACTACCGCCGCAGCCGGGCGATCCATCATCTTGACCAAACTCACGGCGTTCGCCGTCAGCGCTCTTGTCGCCGGCATCGCTGGAGGACTCCTCGCGTTGCAAGTGGGGCGGGTATCTGCGCGGCAGCTGGAGCCGATCGACTCATTGGTGATCTTTGCGCTCATCGTGATGGCCGGAGCTGCGGGAGCTCTCGGAGCCGCAATTGCCGGCACCTTCTCGGCATGGATTCCCGAGCTGTTGCGGATGCTGGGATGGTCCCAGGACATCGGACCTTTGGTATTCGCAGTTGGCGCAGCACATGTGCTCAGCCAAGACAGCGACGGCATCGCAGGCCAGTGGATTGCGCTGGCTTCAAAGTTCCGGAGACGACGGCACGCGCCGTCTTCAAACCGGCGAGAGACGCACAAGTGCCAACGGCCAAGTTCGAGGAACAGCTCACTTGTCGTTCGAGATCTCACTGTGGACTACGGATCAGTACGCGCTGTCGGCGGCGTGTCGATCGACATTGCACCAGGTCAAGTCGTCGGACTCATCGGAGCCAACGGCGCCGGAAAATCAAGTCTCGTGGACGCCGTGACCGGATACCTGTCGGCGACCGAAGGCACCGTCCATTTGGGGTCCCGACCGCTGCATTCGCTCACCGCCCATCAACGCGCCCGAGCGGGTCTCGCACGCACCTTTCAGCGAGAGCGAACACCGACTCGCCTCTCGGTGGACAGTTACCTTGCCGTCGCTGCAAGGCGACGCACCACCATGGAACAGAGAGACTGGCTGCTTGCACAATTCGACCTGCCAGATTCCCGTACGCGCATTGCGCAACTCGACTCGGCCGCGCGTCGGAAGCTCGAACTCGTCGCCGCGCTCTGCTCGGTGCCTGCAGTTGCTCTCTTGGACGAGCCCGCGGCCGGCCTGACCGACACCGAGTCAAAACGGCTCGGATCAGCTCTGACCTGCGTAGCTGGCGAATGGGGCATCGGCCTGTTGATCATCGAGCACGATCTGCGGCTGATTCGCGACGTCTGTGAGACGGTTGTCGTCTTGGATCAAGGACAGTCGATCGCCGCAGGCCCGACCGCTCCGACATTGGCGAGCGAGCAAGTGGTTGCGAGTTACCTCGGCATAGAGCCGAAAGTCACATGAACTCAGCGCGACGCCCTGCGCTCACAGTCCTCGATCTCGACGTGCGGCGCAATGGTGTGCCTGTCGTTCGCCACACGAGCTTCAACATCTGGCCATCAGAAGTCGTCGCCCTGGTGGGTGCCAACGGCTCAGGCAAGACGACGTTGCTCGAAGCGGTATCGGGGGTCGTCAAACCGTTCGAAGGCGCAATTCAGCTCCACGGCAACGACGTCACGAACAAATCGCGCCGCCATCGCAACCGGTGTGGCCTCCGCCACGTGCGACAGGGTCGACGGATCTTCGCTGATCTCTCAGTCGAGGAGAACCTGCGTGTCGCCTCGAACGATGTCGCACTTGCCTATGAGGTCTTTCCGGAGCTTCGGCCCAAGGCTCGCATGCGCTCAAGCGAGCTGTCGGGTGGGGAACAACAGATGCTCGTCCTTGCCCGCGCCCTCATCGCGGACCCTTCGGTCCTGCTGATCGATGAGATTTCGCTTGGTCTTGCACCCCGCGTGATTCAGAGGCTGATCGGCGTCGTGAAGTCCGCGGCTGAGGCGGGTGTCGCCGTACTGCTCGTCGAGCAGTTCGCCACTATCGCCCTCGAGGTTGCGGAGACTGTCTTGGTGCTCGCACGTGGGCAAGTCGTCCTGGAGGAACGGGCAGATGTCCTGTTGAAAGATCCCAGTCCGCTTCACCGCGCATACTTCGGCCCAACCGCGGTCCCCAGTCGAGAAGAAAGTTTGCGACACGACTGACCTCGTGGCCGATGCGACTCAGGATGCTTGTCGACCTGGTCGAGGGGAATCAATCCCAGCCCGAGTCCAATGACCGCCGCGTGAGCACGATTAGCCGCGCCCAGCTTGGACAGGATGTGCTCTACATGGGTCGCGACGGTGCGCTGGGCGATGTACAGCGTCGCAGCGATTTGCGCGTTCGAATCGCCTCTTGCGACAAGTCCGAGAACTTCTCGCTCTCTCTCGCTGAGCAGGGCGCGCACGCTCGTTCTGGGGACGCAGGCCACGACGTTGTCCAGCGCCGGGGCAATAATGCACAGGCTCAAGTGCGCCAGGTCTGTGATGTCATCTTCCGTCTCGGTAGAGAAGTGCATGCTGCCGAATGCGTCGTCGTGGGTTGACAAAGGAACCGACACGCCGCCGCCGAAGCCCGCAGGTATGACGTAGTCCACCACTGTCTCCGGGAGTGGTTCAAGGCTCAGCGCCTCGTTCAATCGGGTTCCGCGTTGTGGCGGCTGCATTTCTCGCCACTCGTCGAAGAACGACTTGCTGCTCAGGTGCGTGACGAGGTCGTGAGAGTACCCCCGGCTGGACACGATCTCGCTCCGTCCGAGAGAGTCGGGCGGTGCCGTAATGCATGCCCCCACGAACGGCAGGACGTCGCTGACCTCGTCGAGAATGTCTTCGACTCGGTCCTCAGGCGGCGCGGAAGAAGAAGCGACAGCAGCCACAGAACCGACGAATCTCGCGACATCGGATTGCGACTTCACGGATGGACGCTACCACGCTGCTCTCATTCGCCAAGTCAGAGAAATACGTTTGTTCGATCATTTCTCGCACCTGACGCGAGCGGTCAAGAACGCTCGCGCGCAACTACGAAACCATTCAGCAGGGATCCATGCGAGTGTGATCTCGCAGTGACATCGACGGCGGTCAGCGGCTCCTAGGCGGTGATCGCGAGCACCGCCCTGATCGAAGGCGACCTCGCCACCCTCACCACCCGCACTTGACATCTATAGGAACGTCCCAGGGTGAATCAACGGGCAAACTGCGGGAGTGCGCGTGCTGTGGCGCGGATTGACGTTGGCCTGCCCGTCCTGCGGCGGCCGCGGCTTGTTTCGACGTTGGGCCATGTTCGCTATACGAGAGCGGTGTCCAAGTTGCGGCTTGAGATTCGAACGCATGGAGGGTCATTGGCTGGGCGCAGTGGCCGTGAACACGGTCGTGTCCGCAGCCGCCGTGCTGGCGACCGTCGTTGCGGCGATGCTGGTCTGGGGCACTGATATCAGCCGCAGTTTGCTGCTGGCGCTCGCCGCTCCTGTCGGTGTGCTTGTGCCGGTGCTGTTCGACCCGGTGTCGCGCACCCTGTGGACGGCGATCGACGCGCTGATGAGGCCTCCGAGTCCGAGCGACTTCGACTGACCGACCCTCCACAATTCGGGGGGAAGCCCAGCACTAGTTCAAGCCGGCGACCACGGCTCGCGCAATGATCGTGCACCGCTGTGCACGTTCGACTGCCTTGGCGGCGACTCCGTGCGCTATGCCTTCGGGTTCGTATTCGGCCTGGGTCTTGAGCGGAAGAAGTCGGCGCAGGTCCTTGGCGACAGCATTGGCGTCGGCGAACTCTTGAGCTTTGCGGGCGTATGCACGCACTTGAGCAGCTGACACCGGTCTTGTCCGAGGCGACCTAGGCATCGGCTATGTCCCGGAGCTCGTCGAGGGAGGCACCGAAGATGGCTACGCCATCGCGGGCGATTTCTTCCCACACATGCCCGCCGTGCGACAGCTTCTCGACGGCTGTGGTCAGCCCGATCTCGATGACCTCGATGTCGTTCCCCGTGATTGCTCGGGCGTTGTGGCGCCATCGGTCAATCCCTTCGATCCATGCGTCATCGTCGGGGTCCACCTCGTCGGGGCGCACGACGACGACATCGATGTCGCTTGTCCGGTCAGCTTCGCGGCGGGCGAACGACCCGAAGACGATCACGCTCGCAGGCGGCTGGGGCAGATCCCCTGCAGCGGTGCCGATTCGGTTGAGCACGTTGTCTCGCAATCGAGCCAGTTCGACGACGATTCGAGCGGCCTCGTTCTCGCGATTGAGGCGGAACAACGACGACGGCGGCACCTCTCGTCGCTCCACCAAGCCGAGTTCCACGAGGCCGGGAATCACACGCGACGCTTGTGATGCGCTCACGCCAGCCAGCCGAGCCACGGTGCGCAGGTTGAGCTCAGCGGAAGTTTCGGCGAGCACAGCAAGCACTTGTCCTTGCGCTCCTGGGATCACGGCACTGACCGGGTGCACGAAATCCATGCCGGCACCCTAGCTCTATAGCGAGCATAAATACAACAATCGTTGCATATTTGACCTATTCAGGCGTTTCGGCCGGGATCTGGTACTGCGAGTCCAAGCCGGCGGCGCTTCAGCGGTAGGTGGACACAGAGACGCCGCTGAGGCCCTCAAACCGCTTCGGGTCGGCGGTGACGACAGTCCGATTCGTTGCTCGTGCGGTGGCGGCGATGATGAGGTCGTGGGCGCCGCGTGCCCGGCCGGCTCGTTGGGCCTCGGCCAGCAGTTCGGCGTGGACGACGGCGACTTCGGCGTCGATGAGGACAGTCGTGTCGAGCAGCAGCGCTGTCATGCGCGATCGTCGACCTCAAGCAGCCTGCGCAGCTCCGCGAGCTCGTCGGCCCATGCGGGGTCCGGACGTGCGGCGGAAAGCAGTTCCTTGACTTCACGGCCGTCGCCGCGGCCGAGCGGCTCGATGCGGGCGACCGCCTTGCCGCGCCGGACAACAGTGAATTGCTCGCCGCGGTGCTCGACGGCATCGAGGACGGAAGCGAAACCCCGTGCCGCATCGGTTGCGCTGATCTCCGCCATGGAATCAGATTATCCGATATGCACATCCACTTCACCCGAATTTCCGGCCGGCCGGAGCAACGACCTCGCGATCAATGCTGGTGCCTGTGCCGGGCTGGCTCTCCCACTCCGATTCCTCGTGGTACTCCAAACGCGTCTCTGCTCCCACGTCGCCCGCAGGATCGTTGGCGGCACCGACGAAAACTCGTCCGTCGAGGCTGGGTGCTGCACCCATCAGCGCAAGCTAACCATCGGAGATCCCCGGTATGCCGCTGCGCAGAGAGTTCGAGACCGACTATCCGCTTGCGACCGCTCGCCCGTTTCTCAGCGAAGACGGCCGGGATCTGGTGCTGCGCGTCCAAGACGAGACGGTGCTGAGCCCGTCGCTGCGGTTCGTGGTGCGCACCAACCAAAGCGTCATGCTCTCGATGGAAGTGCAGCGCTTCCAGCAGGACGCCGAGTACGAGCAGACCGACGAAGTGCGCCGCTTCCGCCTGTTCGGCACTCCGAACGTGGTGCTGGACCCCGAATTCGGCTTCGGCGAGCCGACGATTCGGGGCCGGCGACTGCGGGTCTCCGCGATTGCCGAGGCGATTGCCGCTGGCGACGCGCGTGACGACATCAAGGCGACATGGGACATCAGCGACGACGTCGTCGACGACGCCCTGAGATGCTCACGGGTTGCATGAGCTTGACAGCCTGTCACCCTGGTTACTGACCCAGCGGGAACGGCTCGAGCCGGTCCGCGAGGGCCGCCACGGTCAAGCGCTGCGCTCAGGGCAACACCTGCTGGATGAGAGCTTGGATCCTTGTCTCCAGGCGGGTGGTTTCGAGGTCGGAGAGATTCCGCGCTTGGCTGATCTCAGCAATCGCATCACCGCCTCGGGCGAACTGCGTCCCGAGGACCTGTCTGACCCGTTCCTTGTCGGGACCAAAATCGATGTCACGCTTGCCGGCGGCGGCGCAAACCTCAAGAGCGCGCCAAACGTCGATGGCGTCGCTGTCTTTGCGACGCACGGTGCGGGCCATGATCTTGAGGTTCAGCGCAGCGGTTTCGTCGGGCATTCGCACCGGGAAACTCTGCTTGGATCCGTCCAGGAATGTGACCTCCAACTGAAGATCGACAGGTTGGCGCTGAAAGGCCAGCGCTAGTCCAGGTACTTCGGTCGTGACGAGGTGTTGCCCGAACTTGCGGTTGCGTCGTGGACGGCTTTGGTACGCCGGGATGAGAACATCGATGATGGCATTTCGGTCGGCGGCCGTGGACGGGAGACCGGTAGCGGGCTTCTCGAAGCGGTTTCCTGCCGTCTTCGAGTACCCCAAGCGTTCAAGCCCATCGGTGAGTTCAGGGGTCTGTACGACCTGAGGCCTCACACCGAGGTCGACGTCTTGGGTAAGGCGCGTCAGATCCAATCCCCACCGGAACACGTGTAAAGCGATCATGTGTCCACCGATGATTCGGCTGTCGCCATTGACCGTCGCTGCAGCGACATCTGCCAGCGCTACGAATCCGAGGTGTTCAGCAGTCGATGCGCATGTCAAGTCGAGATGGTCTAGCGGGTCAGCAGCCATTCGCGAATCTTCTCTGCGGCTTCTGGTCGATCGGTCCCGCCAAGTCGCTGGAGGTCCAAGAACACCTGCGTCGGATGAGCGAGAGTCGGGTCGCCTTCGTGACGCACTCGCAGTACCGAGGCATCTGCGGGCACGATCAACTCCACGTTGGCATCGTCGGGGCCTTGAGCTGGGGTCAGATCAAGATGGGCTGACAGCCGATGATCGCCCGTGTACACGGTTGTGTGGGTAGGCACTCGCCACGGGACGAGGCGGTCAGCGGCTACGTCACCGGAGATGACGGTGTCAGAGTGAAGAGACTCCCCGGTGGCCACGATCCGTTCGCATGTCTGCTGCGGTGGATCAAGCGAGTAGAACCAACTGGTGAACCTGCGTGTGTCCGCATAGTTATTCCAGAGAGAATCGAGCAGCGCTGGTCGGTCCACGGTCCATGTCGATCGACCGTGACGTTCGACGAGCCCAGCGGCCGACAGCGCCGACAACACCTGTGAGACCCGAGGCTGGCTGACACCAGCACGTTCTGCAAGCTCGGTCTCGCCTCCGACGTCGCCGTCTGAGATGAGCGAGCGGATGATCGACCACGATCCGGACCCTGAAGGAAAGCTGCGACGCGGCTTTCTCACCGGACGGCTCGGAACGCGGCGACTGATGCGGATGCCGCGCGTACGGACATCCGCGTTGCCTTGGGTGTCGGCCCACGACCACTGCGCCTCCGTAAGTGCTCGTCCGGTGGACTCGGAAATGAGCGGTGCCACGAGCAGCGGGACACCCACGGTCGCGAGGCGGTTTCGCAATGGCTCCAGGCGCGATATCTCACCGGGATACGGGGCACGACTCTTCACTTGGACAGCAAGTCGAATGTGATTGTCGTCAACCTCGGCGTCGAGCAACGCATCTGCAAAATCGGCGGCAGGCTCGTCTGAACTCACCATCGCCTCGATGGCAACGCTGTCAAAGAGCTGTGTCACGTTCATAAGCATGCACGTATTATAAGCAATGTGCTTATCACTACAAAATCCTTATTCGACAGCACAGCTCGCTCTTCGAGCGCAGCGGTCGGAGCGGGTCGGGGCGGCAACTGTCACCGCCTTGTATTCAGCGATCGATTCGGGACTGCGTCGTAGCGGTTGGGTTGGCGGCGGCTTGGGCGATGAGCGGGATGCGGAGTTGACTGGCACGGTTTTTGGACTTGGCAATCACCCTCGACTTGGAGGGGATTCGGAGCTGGTGGTGCCGGCGGCCTGGGCGACAAGCGGGCGGAGCTGCGTGGCGGCGCGGTGCTGGCTGTCGAGCGTGGCGAGGATCCCTTTGCGTTCCATCAGCACGAACGAGGGGACCTCCGCAGCGATCTTGCGCACGACGGCTCGTGTGCAGCCGGCGATGACCTCCACCACCATGGCGGCGACCTCGCGCAATGCGGCGGTCAGCCCTTCTCGATCATGGCTTTGAGGAGTCTGAGCTATTTGCCGTCGGACACTCCGATGGCGATGCGCAGCAGGGGCGACATCAGCCGCCACAACACGCCCCTACCCTGGCCTTCTGCGGTCTCTCCATCGGCGGTGATCTTGTCGATCCCGGGCATCCATCGGTGAGCGTTCGGCCAGTCGGTGAGGGCGGTCCACACGTGCGGAACCGGGTGACGAATGATCTCTTCGACAGAGAATGCGTGCGACATGACGTGGCTTCTTGACAGTCCGTTGTGCCCCTGAGCACCTGGATGCCCTCAATCTGGTGACCGGTCGGGGTGCGGTGCACCAACTGGGAGTTCCATTATTCGTTTGGCGGGAGTTGTCGCCAGACATAGCGTCGCCGGGGTGTCGGGCAACTGCGCAACCGACGAGTGTGACGAACTCAAGCGCGAGACGGTGGCTGCGGCTCGCCAGGCGGGCGCTACATGGGAAGCCATCGGCAAGGCCCTGGGCATCACTCGACAGTCGGCTTGGGCGCTCTACTCAGCCGACGCTGCTGCTGTCAGCGCTGACCTCGCTGCGAACGCCGCGAATAACCCATACCTTTCCGAAGACGAGGCGCTCGACATTGCCGTCGAGGAAGTACGGCAGGTCCGCAGAGCTCGCCGCACGCGCTGACTCACGCCGATGCGAGTCGTGGTGTCCACAGGTCGGTTTCTCCGTGAGCCATTTGCCTGCACGATTGAGGTCTTGGCGAAGCGGTCAGCGCTAGAAGTGGGCTCTCGTTACGCTTCGGGCATGGAGCAGCTCAAGCTGGTGCTCGACGCCGAACAGGCTCGCTACCTGAACGAACGCGCGGCGGAGCTGCACCGCACCCCTGACGAGCTGGTCTCTTCGCTGCTCACCTACTGGCTGCACCATGCTCACAAGCCACAGCCACTCGGCGAGAACGAGTCGGTCCCGGACAGATTCGCCCTGATTGCCGAGCAGTACGTCGATACGAGCCGAGAACTGCTCAAAGACGACCCTGACCTTCGCCTCGACATCGATGTCCCATCGGGAGACGACGACAGCCCTCCTGCCGCCAAGCGTCGCAGTGACGTCGATGTCGTCCCCACAGAAGGAATGACCGAGGAGGATGTTCAGCGTGCATTCGCCGAAATCGCTGAGCACTACACGGAGATCTGCCGCGAGGTCTCCGGCGAAGACCCGGTGCTTTCGGGCGGCGTCGTCTCAGAACGCCACCTGTACGCCTATGGCCTCCCGATTCGTGAGGAGTCCCGCAGCGCGGGCTGGCTGTCGGCGCTGGCTACCCGCATCGAACAACTGCTGTCGATGCGCCCGAAGTCATAGAGTACGCAGCGGATCCACCATCAAACGTGCTCTTGGTGGCCGACCCACGGCCGTACACGGCACTCATGGTTGACCTGCTGCTACGCCGACATCGAGGGATCAACAAGACCGCCGCAGACTTCTTGGCCGCAGCGATCCACTACGAGACCGCTCTTCACGTCATCGAAGGGAACGTGAGCACGAACTGGGAGGTGCTCTGCGACATGGAGGGCGTGGAATTGCGCATCATTCCCGCCAGCGGATAACTCGCATGCGCGCCCGTCGCCGCGAACAACTCTGACCTTCCCGAAGACGAGGCACTCGACATTGCCGTTGAGGAAGCACGGGCAGTCCGCAGAACTCGCCGTGCACGCTGATCCAGCCCGATGCGGGGACCGGCACGGCAGTACGGTGGCTGCGAACACCCCGGAACCGTCCCTGCTTCGGCAAACGGCCGGGGTTACGTCTTTCCAGGATCCGACACGTCGGGCACCGTCAAGCGGGGCGCAATCGGCACCGTCAGACCGTCGGGGAGTACCCCCTGATGCAACGCCCACACCCGTCGGTCATTGCGTTCAGCAGCAATCAGCGCGCCGGTGTCGTACGTGTAGCCGGGCACGCCGCTGACTCATGCCCTCATGTCGGAAGCGATCACCTTGTCAGCCCAGGCCAGCTCCTCGGCGCTGAGTTCGCCGTGCTCCTCTTCCCACTCACGCACGGCCGCAAGCCCGTCCTCGATGCGGATCGCCCGCTCTGCAGCCGCGTTGAGCCACGCAGACAGGCTCACCCCGTGCGACGCAGCGGCGCTGGCCGCACGTTCGGCGACCGACTCGTCCAAAGAGATCGACAGCTTCTTCACCGCCACGAACGTAACGGTAGCCCTGCACTTCGATCCAACCGATTTCGGCCTGAGGCCAGCGCGGCGACGACGTGGAGGTCGATCTCGTCGACGAGACTCAGGTCTGCGTGCCGGCGCCAGTGGTGGCGTGGGCGACGGGCAGGCGGAGCTGTTCGGCGGTGCGGTGCTGGCTATGCGTCGTCGCTCTGTGTCGAGTCGGCTGGTTCGGGAGTATCTGAGCTGTCGTTCACCGGGCCGTAGACATCCTCGATCGGGATGTCCTCAGGCCAGTCTCGTGTGGGCGCATAACCGCCGCGCTTCCCTATCAGCCCGACGCGTCCGGGGACTGCTCGGTTCGTCATTGCGCTGCCTCCTGTCATCCGCTGTCGGTAGTGGTGAATTCGAGTGTTTCGATATCGTCCCATTTGACGAGCAGGCTCGTGCGTAGCCCGGGGCCGCCGGAATCCTCTGTGCCGCTGTGAGGTGCGACCGGAGCGCCGTTCTCGCCAAAGGGAACGGCCCATGAGATGAGCAGATCGCGCTTGGGGCCTTGGGCGGACGCGTAGGAACCTATGCCGTAGTAGCCGCCAACCCAGCGTCCGCTCTTGAGTTTGCAGCGCACTACGCCCTCAGACTCGCTTCGGAACAGATACGCCCAAGCGTTCGGTGCTCCCCTGCCGCTTCGTGTCCAGCCTACAAGCCACTGTTCGACTCGATTGAGCCACCCAAATCGCGCCAGCCATCGACCCCACGCTGCCAGCAGACGTACGAGGCCACCCAGGGCGAAACCCATCGCGACAGCACCGACGACGTACGCGAATGGTACGAACGCGAGCAACTTCGGAACCGGTTCGAGCTTCGCCAGATCAGCCCAGTAGTTGGAAGCCAGCCAGTAGATCGTGCCTGACGCGACGGCGAGATAGACAGCGGAGATTGCCGCCAAACGAAACGGCCAGTCCCGCGCGCGTCGGGCGTAGACCTCATTCCATCGCTCGTAACCCCAGATGAAAGCGACTCCGGGAATCAACAGTGCGGCGATGGTGAGCGCCGCTGAAGCGAGTGTCACCGCGACTGCCTAGGACAGACGCACGAAGGCTGTCAACTGGATTGTTCAGTACGCGTTGCCTTGCGGCATGAGGCCTACACCGCTCCCACCGTGCGGAGCATCGATCGCGACGTCTCTACGGTGCTCGATGCAAGCTCCGGTCGCACCGGAGAGCCGGACTTCGGGTGGACAGGCACGGCGTTTCGGTGACGTGGCAATCACCCTCCGCCCGGAGGCGACTCGGCACTGGCGGCAGCGGCGGCGTGGGCGACGAGCGGGCGGAGCTGTTCGGCGGCGCGGTGCTGGCTGTCGAGCGTGGCGAAAATTCCTTCACGTTCCATCTGCACGAATGCGGGGATCCCCGCAGCGATCTTGCGCACACGGCCCGTGTGCAGCCGGCGATGACCTCCACCACCATGGCGGCGAGCTCATCGCCCCGGCCGGCGCCTGGCCGGCGCCCGCCTGTCCCCGAACACGGCGCTACGCGGCGCTACGTCCCCGTGCCGCTTCGAAGAGTTGCTCGGACAGCCTGAGTTCGCGGCACCGGTACGGTGACGTCATGGTGTTGGCGCGGCTTACTGTCGGCGGTCGGGTGACGCTGCCGAAGGAACTTCGGCTTGCCGCGGGCCTGCACGACGGTGACGAACTCGAGGCTGAAGTCGTCAGCGACGGGATTCTGCTTCGACCTTGCGCCGAGCGCGACCCCGAGCAAGGGTGGTACTGGACGCCGGAGTGGCAAGAAGGCGAAAAACAAATCGAACTTGACCGAGCGACGTCATGGATACATCCCGAAGGGCATCGCGAGACCGTCCGATTTTCCGCGTGAACGTCTGCCCGAGCCGCCACCCCGCGACAGCAAGCCCAGCGACTGAGCTTCCGACGGCGGATTGGGTCAACTGATCCGTCAGCGCTGACCTCGCCGCGAACAACTCAGACCCTTCCGAAGACGAGGCACTCGACGTTGCCGTAGAGGACATACGGCAGTTCCGCAGAGTTCGCCGCGCACGCTGGCCCACGCCGATGCGCTTTGTGATGGACGCGAACACTCAGACGCGTTCGTGCCCCGCCGAAGCGGGGCACGTTCTGCGAGTCAGCAGAGGAGCAAGCTCACGGCACCGAATACTCGGGTCCTCTCCGCTGGGAACTCGATTCGAGTTCCCGTGGCAGCGTACTTCCCGATCCCGATTGGACGGTCGTCGTTTCTTGAGGCTTGGAGATCATCCTGAGCAGCGAGCCGAACTAGGGCGAGCAGCGGCGGCGGCTCGGGCGACGAGCGGGCGGAGCTGCTCGGCGGCGCGGTGCTGGCTGTCGAGCGTGTCGAGGATGGCTTCGCGTTCCATCTGGGTGAACGCCGGGATCCCCGCAGCGATCTTGCGGACCACGCTGCGCCCGCAGCCGGTGCTAGAGCAGGTTGGCGAGTGCGTGAACTCGCTTGCAGCACTCCTCAAATGTCGACGTTTCGGCGTTGGGCCAAACCAGGAGCCGGAGGGCGTCGTTGTAGGACTGCTCAACTTCGTCCTGGCCGGATGCCCACGCGGGGCCTTGGGCAAAGCCGCCTGCGGGTCGCTCAGCACTCGGCAGGCCAGCCGCCGTGGAGTGCCGGGCGACCTCGCGCGCCAAGATGTCGGCGCCTTGCAGCTTGAGTTGGTTCAGCACTGCCCTGCTGCGCAAGAGCACATCGACGTCGTAGTAGTGCCGCGCGGTATCGCGAGAGGCGTTCGCGACTCCTCGCAGTGCCTCAGTGATCCAGAAGTCCTTCTCGACGTGGTGCTGAGGAATCCCCGCAACTCGTGCCACGGCACTGGCGTAACCCTCCATCTCGCTTGGGTCGTCGAGCATGCGAAAGGTCATGCTTGCAACAGCTCTTCAAGGCGCTGCCAGCGGGCACGAGCGTCGGCATGGTGTTCATCGTGAATCTGCTCAGCAATCGTGGGAAGCCGAATCTCGCCCTTTGCCGCGAGTTGCGCCAGAGCGGCCACGGCGCTCTCCCAGTCCGCCTCGGCGAATCGGAGACCGTCACGCAGCACTTCGATAACGGCGACTTCGAGGAAGCGCAGCTTCCGGATCCGGCGCTCGACTGATCGCGACACGAACTGCACGCCTTGAGGCGGCGTTGGGGGCCGTCCGGCAACCGCGACGACGTCCACAGACGGAACCTGGCTGGTCAATCCCAACGCCGCTGCGGCTGAGAACTCCGCTGGTCCGGCGCCGTCGCCTGCCACTTCCAGCCCCACTTGCATCGGCCGTGGCGCCGGAATTCCGGCTCGTGTACGCGGCCCTTTCCAGTACAGCCCCTTGCGCACTCGCAGCAGTTCGTTCCTGTCGACGAGGCGCGCGAATTCGCAGTCGACCGCATGCGGAGGTGCTTGCAGCTCGCTGCTGAAAACAAACGAACGCTCTGGCATCCGTGCGACATGATCACGGACAAGCCGGGCGGTGCTCATGAGAGATCATTGTAGCGAAAATCTCTCAAACCCGTTGCGGCCGCAGCGGCTTGGGCGACGAGCGGGCGGAGGTGCGGTATCGCACATGGGTGCTCGCGGTGTATCTGATGACCACCGGCATCAAAGGCACCAGCAGCACTAAGCCGCATCGAGACTTGGGCGCGACACAGACGACCGCGAGGTTCTTGGCGCACCGCATCCGCGAGGCAAGAGCTGACCACGACGAAGCCCTGCTCGCGGGCCCGGTCGAAGTCGATGAGACCTACATCGGTGGCCGTGCGCGAGCGATGCACGCAGCCAAGCGTCGAGTCATCGGACGCAGCGGTTCGAACAAGACACCGGTGGTCGGAGCGCTGGGCTGAGCGACCGGCAAGATCAACGCCGAAGTGATCGAAGAGGCTGACGCGCTGCCCGGCACTGTCGCTGAACCAGGCCGCTCAAAGCCCTGGTAAGTTGCCCTCGGCAAGGCACGGCAGTCATGGCAAGTCGCGGCGAGTTCTGGTCTCGCAAGGCGTGGCAAGGCAGGCACGGAACTACACGGGTGGCATTTCGTGTACGTGGCCCGCGCGTGTCGATCACCGGGCTAGTGCCCTGACCAGCACGTTTAGGTGGTCAGTTGGAACCACAGGTACGCATGTGGTCGCGTGTAGATCGGGATAGAGGTCCGCACCCCCGGGGGTTGGGATAGAAGCCGCCCCCGGGGGCACGGTGCGGGACTGGCAGGTTTGCTGCGACGGAGTTTCTAGGCCAGCGCACCGAGTTCAATTCTCGGCAGTTCCACTACACGAATACTCTCATGGGCTACGCGACCTGCCAACTCTCGCGGCAAACACGCTGGTCACGCGCGTGCAACAGGTGACTCGCATCGCGCGAATTTGGTCGCCGGGTTTTGCGGTCTTAGGCTCGGAGCAGATGGCTACAGCGTTCGTCCCTAACCACCTAGGCGACATCTCACCCGACGAAGCGATGCTGGTGGCGATCCGGTGGCTGCGCCAGCAAGGCAAGCCCCACTGCGTCTTGGCAGCGGGGGTGCGGATTATCGAGTATTCCGAGCCGTTGCGGCGACTGGTGCGACGCGACGAGATCACAACGCTTCGGTCAGCTTCGCGTTCCATGCTCAGCCGTGCTGCGGCAGTGCTTGGATGCTGGCCGAGTGCCGACGATTTGGCTGAACTGCACCGAGTGGCGACAGCGGGTACGGCCGTCTGCGTGGTGCGTTGGGTCGATACGGTTGAAGAACGCGTGTGGATCAATTCGACCGGTGCCATGAACCTCTTGACTGGGCAAGTCGGCGATGATCGGTACCCGGTCGCCGTTGACCCGGTGGTTCAAGTGGCGATGCGCAGTCTCTCGGCGTCCGTGAACCTCAGTGGTTGGCACCCTATGGACGAGAACCGGATCAAGTGGGTGCTACTCAACGCGCCGCGGGAAGGGCATCCCTACGACCCGGATCATCTCTTTGAGTGGGTTCTGACGGAGCAGTTGTTCCCTTGGTATCAAGCTGCGAAGCTGCGAAAACTAGCTGCTCAAGTCTGCGAGGGGCGCAGTCTCCGCATTCGGTACGGCACGCACTATGTAGATGACATCTTTGACAAGTGGCGCAGGGAGGCTGACGGCATCTAGTTGCCGGGCAAACCTGTTCTGCCCTCCACACCTGTGCGTAACCGCGCATATAAGTCCCATTGCCGCAGCCGAGGATCGCTCGATGTCATCCCGGGTTCGACGCGCAGTGAGCGACGCTCTGCCCACCCCGTCCCGCTGAGTCCCCTCACACCGTGCAGGCACGGTTTGCTCTGCTCCGTGCCTGCTGCGGCCCGTCCACTCAGCTTCCGAGAGGACCAGCACGGCTTGCTCGAGGGCCCGGCGATCACTCTTCGGCATGGGCGAACCCGGCAACAGCAGCCGGCGATGACTTCGATGATCATGTACGCGAGATCATCGGCCCGGCCTGTGAGCGCTCAGGGGATGTCGCGGTCGATGCTCAGCGAAAGTCGCGGTGGGGCCTGGGGTGCTGGCCGGGTGGTGCGAGGTTAGCGGGTGCTCCTTTGGGTGGGTTGGGTGGTGGCGATTTGGAGGCTGTCGTGTTCGCGTAGGCGCCAGCTGGGGCCTTTGATGTTGAACACGATGGCGTTGTGGGTGAGCCGGTCCAAGATGGCGGCGGCGATGACGGTGTCGCCGAAGATCTCGCCCCAGTCGGGCAGGCCGCGGTTGGTGGTGACGAGGGTGGGGTGGCCTTGTTGGTAGCGGGTGTTGACGACCTCGAAGAACCAGGCGGCCTCGGCTGGGGTCTTGAGCCGGATGAGGCCGACGTCGTCGATGACGGGCACGGTGGGGGCGGTGTAGGCCTTGATCTTGGTGGCGGCGGTGCCGTCGTGATCGGCTCGGGCGAGGGTCTTGGCCATGGCGTCGCCGGTGGTGAAGTAGCCGCGGTAGCCGGCTTGGGCCGCGGCGATGGCCAGTGCGACGGCGAGGTGGGTCTTGCCGCAGCCGGGCTGGCCCAAGAACAGGACCGGTCGTTGCTCGTCGATGAAGCGCAGCGTGGCGAGATCGGCGACGAGTTTGGGGTCGATCGAGGGCTGGAAGTCGAAGTCGAAGTCGGCGACGCGGCGGTGGAACGGGAACCGGGCGTAGCGCATGCGGGCGGCGAGGCGGCGGTCGCGGTCCGCGGTGGCCCCGATGGCGACGAGCCGGGCGAGGAAGTCGATGTGGGTCCAGTCCTCTGTGCGGGCTTGGTCGGCGAGGCCGGCGAACGAGGCGGCGGCGGCGTCGAGTTTGAGGTAGCCGAGATCAGCCTTGATTTGCTCGTAGAGGCTGCTCACGGCGCGGTCTCCTCGTCGGCGTCGATGACCGGCGGGTAGCGCTGGGCGAGGTCGACCGCCTCGACATCGAAGCCCTCGCCGAGGGCGAGCTGGGCAGCGGGTTGGGGACTCGAGGTCACGAGCCGCAGCACGGGCCGCTGGGGCCGATCAGCCATCGCGGCGGTCTGTGCGGCGTGGCGATGCGCGGGGTCCCACACCTCGACGTGACGGCCGGCGACGAGGGTGTGGGCGGCCACGAGCCGTCCGGCCCAGCGGATCTCCACGCGATCGGAGCCCACGGCTCGGCAGATCTCGACTCGCTGGCCCAGGATCTGGGGCGGCACCGAGTAGCGGGCCCCGTCGATGGAGATGAACGGCACGATGTTGTGCACCCGACGCGTTTCGACGTAGGCGGTGTCGAACCGGTCCGCCGGCAGCGGCGACAAGAACGCCAGCTCGACCACGGCCCGATCGGCGGGCCGGGCGCCGGTCACCCTCGACTCGGCTGCGTGCACGTTCGCGTCCAGCCACACCACGGCGCGATGGTCGGGCTCGTCGAGGCCCGCAGGGATGCCTTGGGCTTCGAGCTCGGGCAAAAACGTCGCCTGGAGCTGGCGGAACGGCCGCTCGACCTTGCCCTTGCGCTTCGCGTCACCCGCCTTGCACGAGGTGATCTTGGTGCCGTGATGGGCCGCGAACGCGATCGTGGGCGGGTGCAGCACGAACCGGCGACCCTGAGCCGAGCCCAGCGCACCCATCCGATCGGTCCGACACGCCGCCGGGATCCCGCCGACGTGCTCGAAGAACCGGACCACACCTTCGAAGGTGTGATGCCGGTCCTCAGCGGTGGTGAACCACCAGATCCGGTCCCGCGACCAGCACATGATCATCCCGAAACAGCGCAACGGATGGTCCCAGCCCCAACGCCGGGCCCACATGTCGAGGTTGCAGAAATCGAACTGGGCTTCCTCGCCCGGATCGGTGTGGATCGGAACCGACACCCGATCCGCCGCGACAAAGCGCGGACCCCGGATCCGGCGCAGCTCCCGGGTCACCGTCGAGCAGCCGCCCTCGAACCCCTCGGCCACCAAGCAGCCCAACACGCTGATCCCCAACAGCATCGGGTGCGCCTCGATCAGCGACCGGACCTTCTCACAGCAGCGGGCGTTCATCACCCTCGCCGAATCCGGCGCCTCCCGCCTGCCCGGCGGCGGCCCCTGCTTCAAATACTTCGAGATCGCGGCCGAATGAAACCCCGTCCCGGCCGCGATCTCCTTGATCGTCCAGCCCTGCTCACACAAGTCCTTGATATTCACCTACATCTCCTGGTTCATCACCGACAGCGACTCCTCCAGCGCAGTCGATGCTTGGTCGCTCGACACGCCCGAGGAGTCACCGCTCCCCAAAGCGCATGGTCAATGCCGGGCCAGAAGACCCCCGACACCACCGCGAAACTCAATGAGCGCAGAACGCGACTACCGGCGAGCACTCACAGGCAGCACCGATATCGCAGCGTCGAGCACTTCTGTGTGATCGACGATGTCGTTCGCTGCAGCGTCGCCCGGGCGCAGCTTGGCCCACAGCGGCTCCCCGTCGCCGGTCGAGCAGATCATCGGATGAAACCCATAGCCGCCCTTGTGATGCGGCGCGGCGCCGGCTTTGTTCTCAGAGTGGACCTCCGCCAGCGTCGAGTCGATGTCGACCACCAACGGGCCACCGGCTCGGCGCTTCGACCACGCCTCGCCGCGCGGTCGCCGCGGCGCCCCACAGCGCCCCGAGTCCCGAGCCGTCGATGCCTCGCAGCGCCCGATACAGCGTCGAGCCCGACCCCACCGCCCCGAACAGGTCCCGCTGAGAACGCAGATGCTCGATATCGGTGCATGCCTCACCGCCCCCGGCCAGCACCAACAACAGATGCACCAACAACGCGCCCCGATCATGGGCCGGGGCACGCTCGCCGCGCCGCGGCACCGCCGCCGACAAAGCCTCGGTCAGCCCGACGCGGTCCGCGAAACCGCCCAAAGCGAACAGTCCCGCGCCCCACGCCACCCGATCACCGCCGCCTGCCAGACGCGCGTTTGCCACACTGCTAAGTTTCACCTCGGAGATGCCTCTCTGAATTGCACACTGCGTGTGTCGACAACACGCATCGTCGCAGATCAGAGAGGCTTTTCCGCGGACTCACACACCCAAACCCACCAGACTCATGAATAATCAGGCCCTTCGTCTTTTGTTGGGATGAGGGTGGGTTGAGGGTCCGTTTGTAGGGGTCGAGGCCCTGCTGGGATCGGTGTTTGGAGACGCCGAACCCTGGAGGGCCTGAGGTGTTTCTGACTCTTCGCGACGGGTTGGGGTTGGGTTCAGACTGCGTCGGTGGGTTGCTGGCGGGTTGTGGTTGGTGAGAGTAGTGGTCTGGGTCATCGTTGGCTCCGGTGCCAGGCTCGGCGTTGTTGGTCGGCGGTGTGCATCCCGTGCTGGCGGGCGGCGCGGATGGTGTCGCCGCGGCCGTCGTGTTCGTCGTTGGGGGTGACGTAGCCGATGGCTTCGTGCAGCCGGACGCTGTTGTGGTGGGCTCGGATCCGTTCGAGTTCGGCGGTGAGCACGGTCGGGTCGGTGATCGTGGTCAGGTGGGGGTGCTCGCGTTTGGCGTGGCCCCACAGCGACTCGATCCAGGCCTGGTCGGTCGGTGTGGAGGGGCGGCCGAAGTGTTGAGCGATCGAGCACAGGGCCATGAACCGGCGGGTCTCGTTGGCGCGCATCTCGGTGCCGTTGTCCGAGATCGCCAGCAGCAACGGGATCGTGGTGTCGTCGGGCGGTTCGGCGTCGGGGTCGTCGAGGCGTGCCCGCAGCTCGTTGGTGAGCAGCCCTTCGTTGTCGAGACCGCGGCTGAACAGGACCCGGGCGGCGACCGAGTCGGGGTTGGCTGTGAGGTGGGTGGAGATCCATTTGCGGCTGACGAGGTCGACGATCGCGTACGCGTGCTTGGCGGCAGCGCAGCGTTCGAACTGGGAGCCGTCCCAGCACCACAGCTGGTTCGGGCGCCATTCATGCCAGGCCGGCCACGGCGTCTTCACGCTGCGCGCGGGCCGCGGATCTCCTTGCAGGGCAAGGCCGTGACGGGCCAGGACCCGATCCACTGTCGATGGCGATACCCACACTCGCTGTTCGTAGGAGCCGCGGTGGGCGAGCTTGCGGTGCGAGCGGTCGATGTCGCCCCAGTCATCGAACAGCGCCAAGATCTCGGCCTCTTCGCACTCGAGGAGCCCATGGATCGGGTTCCCGCCCGCAGCGAGATCCTCGAGGCGGCCGGCGGCTCGGCGTTGTCGCCAGCGCCACACCCTGGCCCGGTCGACCTCGAGGGCCGCGCAGGCCCGGGTGAGACTCCAGCCGGCGCGCACAGCGTCGTCGATCAAGCCGAGCAGCGCTGCTTTGGCGGCCCCGTCGACGCGGGCGGGGATCGGGCCGCTCATCCCCAGTGCGATTTTCCCCGCAGCACCGCCAACTCGACCGCCTGCTCGATCACCGTGGACTGGAGCCGTTCGACTTCGGCGCGCAACGCGGCCGCCTCCGACGCCTCGGCGCGGGACTGGCGCGGCCGGCCCGGCCTGGAGGCCTGCAAAGCGGCGATCGCCCCGTCGCGAGCCACAGCGCGCAGCCGAGCGACCACCGAGCGATCCACCCCCGCCTCGGCCGCGGCGTCCGCTTGGGAAATCTGCCCCGACAGCATCCGCACCCACAAGTCGTACTTCTGCTCCGCTGTCAGCATCCGCTTCGGCTCTCGCTGCATCGACGTCATCGTTGACGGCCTCCATGATCAAGGCCAGCCACCATCTCAGATGCAACCTGAAAGAACCAGAATCCCGTCGCGTTAAGTCAGACGCAACACAGGCCTCGATGGCGAGTGATGTTATGTCGGTGCGGCTGTGGCTGCCGCGCATCAAAGTGGAGGGGGTCGTCGTCGACGCGCCGGAGGAGCTGGTGGTGCGGGTGTGCTCGACGGTGCGCCGCCCCGGATGCCCCGATTGCGGGGTCCCGAGCGGGAAGGTTCATGACCGCCGTGACAACAAGATCCGCGACTTGGAGGTGTCGGGGCGGCCGGTGACGCTGGTGTGGGATCGGCGGCGGCTGGTGTGGGTGCCGTGCGGCCGGCGTTTCGTCGAGGACCATCGGGCGTTCGAGGGATCGATTACGGCGCGTCTGGCGCGGCGGCTGGTGGCCGATGCGCGGGCGATGACGGTCAACGCCGCAGCCCGACGTCACGGGCTGAGCTGGAGGCTGGTCAACGCGCTGGTCGTCGCATGGGCGGGCCTGGCCGCCGACCGCCGCCGCCGTCGGCGATGTCGGGTGCTCTTGGTCGATGAGACCTCGATCCGCAAGCGGCACCGCTACGTGACGGTGATCGTCAACGGCGACACCGGCGAGGTGCTCGCCATGGTGCCCCACCGCGATGCCCAGGCGCTGTCGGGGTTTCTGGCCGCGCAAGGGCCCCGATGGTGCAAAGCCGTGAAGGTCGTGGTGTCCGACGGCTCGGCGGCGTACAAGGCCGCGATCGATAAGCGGCTCGGCCGCGCCCGCCATGTGCTGGACCGCTTCCATGTGATCCGCTGGTTCGCGGCGGGGCTCACCGCGGTGCGCCGCGACGTCCAGCGCCGCCCCGAGGGCTCAGTGCCCGCGTTCGACCGCGACGTGTTCAGGTCCAGGTTCTTGCTGATGCGCCGACCCGACAAGCTCGCAGCGGCCGAACAGGCACGCCTCGACGCGTTGTTCGCCGCCCATCCGCGGCTCAACCCAGCCTGGGAAGCGCTCGGCGAGCTGCACAACCTCTATCTCGCCACCGACCCCAAGGGCGCCCTCGAGGCGCTCGACCGGTTCGCTGACATCTACCGCACCGGCAACATCCCCGAGTTCAGCAGCATCGTCGACACGTTCTTGGCGTGGCACAACCAGATACTCGACTGGCACCACGCCGGGCGGCCCAGCAACGGCCGCATCGACCGCACCAAACATAGGAGCATCAACCTGCTCCAAGTCCTTCGTCGCCGAGCCCACGGCTTCACCAACTACGCCAACTTCGAAGCCCGCGGACTCCTCCTAACATGAACCCCGCCGAACCCAGCAGCCCCAATCCCAAAAAAAGACGAAGGCTCAATAATCAGGGCTAGTGGCGTCGGAAACGAGTTGCTGTCGTCCGCGTGCACTTGCATCCTGCGCGCATCGTCACATCCGCTGCGTTGCGTGCTACGAGCGCGCCCATCAACTCATGGATCCGGCGCGAGCGCCACGGCTGTCCTAGTGGGCACAGAGTGAGGCGAGCTTGGGGTGGAGAACAGGTACCCCCCAGAGACTCGACGAGACAAGAGTCTCGCTGCCAGATTCAGTCCTTCGGACGCAATCGCCGCGAGGTCTGCGCCAGAACCTCGAAATGTCGGCACAGAACAGCCAAGCGCTGGCGTAATCGGGGCAGGTTCGTCAGGGTTCCATAGTCCGCGAAAGGCAGCTAACGCTGGATCGTTCTCGACTCTTTCTTGCAGTGCCACATCGATGTCATTGGTCGTTGAGTCTGATGACGGATGACACACAGTGACGATTCCGAGGGAAGCGCTCTCACTGTCAGCTGCTAGCTGCACCACGGGCACTTGGATGTTTCCGTTTCCCTGAGCATCTTCGATAGCCGTTGCTACGCTCGTGCTGACTGTTACATCGATGATTATGTCGCAGTCAAGCTCTTCATTGGCTGCCAGCTGGCATATATGTCGGACCGGGCGCACATTGATACTGCTGTTGATTGCCCGAATGCGATCGGCGACGGCATCAACCTTGTGCCTGCCAACATCCGCATGCGTGTAGTTCTGCCTGACGAGGAGGCCTTGCGTCACATGGCCGTAGTCGCGAATTGTGATCTGCGACGTTCCTGCGCGGGCCAAGAATTCCGCGATCCAGGAGCCAAGTGCGCCGCAGCCCCAGAGTTCTACTTTGAGTCCTCGGTATTGCTGGATCGGCTGGCTTCTGTCCCTCCGAACTGACAGCGCTTCGCGGCTGTCGTCGACATACAACCAGAGGAGTTCCGGCTCCCGACGAGAAGGGGGCTGCGTCGGCCTGCGTGAGGTCGCTGCCGAGAGACTCTGGCTGACGTGTTCGTTACCGATGTGCGCTGCGATGAGGTGGTATCCCCGTTGGCCTTGGTTGGCAGGATTCGGCACCGCTATCACCAACTGAAGCGGGTCGTCGTTGCCGAGATCATCGGCCAGCTCTCGAAGTCGTTTCGTGAGTCGCTTGCGGGCGCCGCTTGATTGTTGCAGTGTGACGATGCACGCCAAGTCCGACAGTCGCGTTCCAGCGCCGATGGGCAGCATTTCGGGGAGAATGACGAGAAGTGCGATTCGGGTGTCTTCTAGCGCGGGCTTGCGCCTCCACGAGACAACCTCGATACAGTGTGGAGTTCGGTCGCGGACTTGAATCCGTTGGAAGCGGAATCCTTCTTGGTCGAGTGGCAAGGGTTCGGTTACGACGATGGTGGGTGCGCCAGGTGTTCTATGTGGCACGCCTCCGACTGGATGGAAGAGTGCCGTTCCTGGGTCGAAGTCTCCCGCGATTGCATCGGTGAACCATTCGGCAAGCCGGCAGAGGTAGTTGTTCACGGGATTGTTGGGGTCCCACTGCGTCGAGGGGTCCAAGTAGAGGCAGAGCTGCCGACCTAGCAGGACATGGGGGAAGCCGGCCCAGTCCCAATGCTTGACGGAGGCTGTCGGAGGAACCCAGGGGAATTCTGGTCCGACCGTGATGTTGATGCGCTCGCGGCTCTTGACCGGAAGTCCATCGGGGCCGCCGGTGAACTCTGATGTGTCCAAGCGGAGGCTGATGAGAACTTTCCCGTTTTGGCATGAGACATCGGTGATCTCGCACCAGTCGAGCGCTGAGACCTCGTGGCGGAATTCTTCAACGGAGTTGTGCAATCTGGGTTCCGATTCTACGTCCACTGTTTATCCTGCCCGCCCGGATCGCTGTGAGCGTGACCGCTGCGGGCTGCTGATCGTCGCCGCCACGACAGCCGCTCCAGCAGTCTTGGCCGCGGCGCTCCCTGGTGGGCTGAACTTCGACCCGAACAGCTTCTGCCAGGTCTTGACCGACTTGCCTTTGTCCGTCTCGTCGTACGCGTCGCGCATCGTCGCGGCGATCGAGTGGATGCGGTCGCGGAAATTTGCGTAAGTCTCCTGCGCCCAACGGTGGTCGAAGTTCGTGCCATCGTTGCTCGGGTTGGGCAAGGAGGGCTTCGTTGGATTGCGTTGCAGCCATGTATCCAAGTCCTCCACGAGATTCAGAAGCGCTGTGGGCAGGTTCCTGCAGTAATCCGGAGACAGAGCCCTGAGTTCTGTGACCTGCATTCCGAGCACTGTCGTGAGCACTACAGACTTGACGCCGCTGAAGCTGCCCCGCTCGTCCCGAAGGAACTTCATGAGGCGAACCACCTTGCGAAAGTGCTTTTCGGTGATCTCGTCTCGTCTGTAGACCCAATTTGAGAATGCCTGAGGGTCTGTCGAGCCGTAGGGTGGTTCCCATTCGTTGTCGTCTCGGTTAACGATTACGCGTCGCCCGTCCTGAAGCGTGACGAATGGAACGATATCCAAGTGGCAGCCGATATTGTTCTTAGGAGCGTACTTGAGGTATACGCAGCGACATTTGCGGCCGTGACCTTGCTTTGAATAGGTTGAATGACGGTGCAAGGCGTTGTAAACTTCGTTGGGATATGTCTTGGGTTCCCAATCCTGTTCTTGGTCCATTTCCAACAGAAAGTCGGCATCGAAGTCACCTCCCGCCTTTGGTTTTATTATTAGGCGGTGCGGCCAAGAACCCTGCGGGATCTTGCCAGTGATGAGACTGCCGATAGTGTCGTCCTGCTTCAAGGCATCATAAACGGCATCGACCCGTTCCACGAGCAGGTCCAGCGAACTCTGGCTGAGGTTCACTTCGTTCTTCAAGAATGTTTCGAAATAGGTTGCATGTTCCATGGTTCATTCCTCCGAGATCGGAAATGAGATTGCAGGCTGGTAGGTATTGTCTGTGCGGTGGTAGACGGTAAATCGGGGAGCTGCATTGTCGTGGGGCCACGCTCGGCCGATCGCGATGGCGGCAGAAATGGGTGAAGCCAAGAAGAGATGGACGTGAGCCAGCTGTTTGTGCTCTTCGAGGGCGGCTAGGAGTCTACGTATCACATCGACGAAGGCGTCAAGAGTCGCATGCGAGGCGAATGTGGAGGGGCCTGAAATGTGATCTCCCACTGGCTCGACGACGATCTGCGGAATGGCTCTCATCGGAGCTGGCAGCTCGGCGGGTTCGATTGTTCCGCTTGCGTTCACAAGCACCGCTGCTTCGGTGGCATCGCGTGTTTCCGGAATGCGGTACTTAAAGGCGATCATTGGCGCCTCTGCGTCCCAAAGCCATGAATTTGTCTCGCGGTGGCGGTCGTAGATGTCGACATTGTTCGCGTCATCGAGCAGGTACCCAAGTGCGACGAGAATCGGGATCAGGGCGAACGCGAAGACGCTCACATGGGAGGTATCTCCGTTTCTAATGGCTGCGCGAAGTCGTCCAAGCTCGGGTTGCATTGCCGTGATGCAGGCAGACCAGTAGTCAGTGGTGCCGGGGTCGGGAACTGTCGTCAGGTCGATGGTGAGGCCGACACCGCGTGGATCGGGCAGGTAGTGGGGTGTCCGCAACTGCTCGCGCATCGTGGCTTCTGCTGCTTCATCAACTCCGACGAGGTTTGTTGAGCTGCGCACATCGCCAAACAGGCGCAGCACCGTGGTCGTGCGCTCGGAGCTCAGACCTGTGACGAACTTGACCCATGCCTCCTTGGTCCTCTTGTGGCCGCGGAGATAGTCCTCGGTGTACAGCTCGTCGCTGAGCCGTCCCGAGTCGGCTTCGGTGTGGTGGCTCGGGCACAGCAACATCAGATTGTCTGCTTCGTTGCGACGCGACTCTGGTGTCACAGAATCACCACGAGGCCCTTGCCTAGATTCTCCCACGATGTGCGCGACCTCCCCAATCTGGCGAATGGGACCCGGTCCGCCCAGGTGCTCCGAGGCCAAATACTGATTGCAGAGGAGGCACCGGCCCCCTGCTCGGACCCATGCGAGTCGCTTCACTGGTTCGCTCACTGGCACGATGCACTCCCGTACGCAAGAGGCCGGACATGACAGTGGTCACAACCGGCGACAGGTCGGAGGGGGCAGCGAGCGGCTGTCAGGGCGGCGGTTGCGGGCCGCGTCGACACGACTTGGCGACGGGTCGGACATGAGCGATGTCGCGTCGAGACGTCGGGACCCAGCAAGAAAGTCGTCGGCGATGAGCCCGAAATGCTGGATTCGCCTGCGGGACGGCGGCATGTCAAGCGACGAACGCAGTGCTGTCCGCCGATCGCGCCGTCCGGACTTCGCGCCCACGGTATGCCGCCGAAATCTGTCATGACTTTATTCTAACAACCTAGATTCTGGTAGAATGCCAATTCTGGCCGGAGATTTCGCATGTACTGTGGTTGGAGTACGGACGCTGTCGGAGAGGCCCGTACAGGGGGAATCATGCAGAGTGCCCGTTCCTGCTGGCGCGCGAGCGACTCGCGCGGAGTCTTGAGGGGCGAACACGGATGACGCGTGCATCCCCTGAAGCTCACGACGATCTGATGGCAGCTGCGAGGCGAACAGCGCCTGTGTTTGCGGGCGCCCAGCTGGTGGCGATGCGAGAACTGCTTGGCCAGTCGCAAGCCGATCTGGCCGAATCCCTCGGTATCAGCCAATCGGCCTTGAGCCAAGCCGAGCGGGGCGAGACGACGCTCTCGACAGCCAACATCGCCCTTGCCGCCCTGCTCCTAGAGGTGGAACCGGAGGCGTTCGCCGATCGGCCGGCGTTCGACGTAATCCTCGCACCGCAATTCCGCCACCTGAAGAGGACGCCGAGGCGGGAACAACTGAGAGCCGAGCGATTCGTCCAAGCTACGGCGCAGGTTGCACGGGGTTTGCGAGAGGAAGTCGTGTTCCCCGATCCCTTCGAGTACGCCCATCACATTGACCCTGACCTTGAAATCGAGAGTGCCGCTGAGCAGGTCGAACTCGCTGCGGCGCGAGCCAGAGAAGCACTGAAACTGGCACCGGATCGGCCGATTAGCGAGGACTTAGTGGACGACTTGGAGTCAGGTGGGATCACGATCGTGCGCGACCCAGAAACTGACCGGGACATCGACGCCTACTCCGCAATCGTCGACGACCTTCCGATCATCGTTCTTGACGGCGGGGAGGAATCCGTCTGGGATCGCGACAATTTCAACCTCGCGCACGAACTCGGGCATCTGGTAATGCACCGCGGAAGCGAACGCAGGCCCGGCACCCGTACCGTCGAAGCACAAGCAAACCGCTTCGCCGGAGCTTTCCTAGGCCCCGCTCCCGCACTGGAGAGCGAGCTACCGTCCGAACTCGATTGGGCCTGCTACCTCGATCTGAAGCGCACATGGGGCCTGTCGATGGCTGCGCTCGCGAGACGCGCCAAAGACATCGGCAGGATTGACGAAGCGACCTACACGCGGGCTATGAAGCAACGAAGTGCATTCGGCTGGCGACGGGTCGAGCCAGGTTCAACCGATCGCGCCCTGCCGACTCCAACGCACCTCAGTCGAGCTTCGGACCTCGCCGGATTGTCCCCAGACGACATCGCGCGGCGAGTGTTGCTGCCCTGCGACGTAGTGAGCCGCATATTGGGAACCCAGCGTCCCACGTTGGTGTGACGGGATGGATCTCTAGGTCGTCGCGACTCAAGTCTCACGCGAGATTGGGCCGCTGATCAGCCCGCGTAGCGGTCTCTAGCGTCAGTCAGTTCTTTCCAGTCGTCCTTGAGATCTTGGATTTTCGGCTTTGTGTTCTGTTGCTCGAATGCCTGAGAATGGGCCGTGACATACCGACTGATCTTGGCGAACATCGGCCCGATGACAGCGATTGCACCGTCTAAGCGGTCCACGCGTACGTCTTTGAGATTGGTCATCATCACATGTGCACGAAAACGTTGTGTCACGCTCTGAAAGAGGCGCTGCTCGACGAACGCCTCACACCAACTCCGCATCAGCGAGTACGCCTCTGAGATCAGCCGGTCCTGCCTCTCGAAGTCGGATTCAGCCCCCGCTTCTTGGATGGCCTTGTTCGTTTTCTTAGCAAGATTCTCGGGCGTGTCGAGGCGGGGTTCGACGTTGAGCCCGATGACTCCCTTGAGATCGGTGCCCTGATCGCGAACCTCGATGCACGTAGTCCTTGTCGGTGTGCCGCGGTTTCCCTCCAACAGCGCTGCAGCGAACATGATGTTGTGCGTGAAGACTATGACTTGTCGCTCTTTGGCCAGTTCACAGAGCCGCTTGGTCACGCCCTCGATGCCACGTTCGTCGAGGCTCGAAACGGGGTCGTCGAACAGCAGCGGAGAGCCCTGGCCGTCAGTGCGGCATTCGGCTAGGAAATCTGCGAGGGCGAGCATCTTTTGCTCGCCCTCGGAGAGCACTGCTGACGGGCGATGGGTGCCCATGTGTTTTGCCCGCTCGGCCTTGCCGCGGCGCGCCTGGAAGTCGAGCGATACCGTACGCGCTCCCAGCGAGACGCATTCTTGCTTGAAGAGTTCTTCGAAGCTGTGGTTCATCGCATCTTCGCTGGCGCGTTTGGCGGCAAGCGTGAGGCTGCGTCGTGTCTGGCTTGAGGTGCGCTCGTTGTTCGCGTTAAGACGAGCGGCGACCTGTGCTTGCTCAATGCACCGCTCTATTGCTTCAAGGTGGCTCGACAGCTTGATCGCGTCTTCGAGGTCCCGGATTTCCCGCTGCAGCTGTGGGAGTACATCGCTCTTGCGCTCGTGCTGCTCAGCAAGATCGTTGAGTCTCTGCTTGACGCCCTCCCGCAGTTGCGCCAGCGGCTCTATGAGCTGCTGAGCGCGATCGAACAGTTCTGCGTCTGAGCAGTGCTGTCGGTTGGCGATCTGCAGCAGCGAGCCCTGTGCATCGCGGCACACCTTCTCTGCTCGGACCAGCAGGTCTTGAGGCTCAGGGAACGCCGTCGGCATCTCCAGCGATCGTTCGAGCCTCCCTTCATCTATCTGCGGCAGCGTGTGGGCGAGTTCCCGCTCGGCTGCATCGAGTTGCTGCTGTGCGGCGGAGTTCAAGAACTCGCCGTACAACACGATGAGCCTGTGAGCGTCGTCGCCCAGGTGCTGCCCGCAGTACAGGCATACCGATTCCTCCGTCGGGTAGGCGTCCAGGTCCGAGTGGCTCGCGTAGTCCGCTCCAGCCCTGACGAAGCTCTCCCAGTGCTCGTCGAGCGGGAGGCCCGCTGGCGTCGATGCTGACAGTGTCGATCGAAGCAGTGCCACTGCCTCGCGCCCTTGATTCACCGACGCGACAGCAACGTTGTATGCCTCAACGTCGAAAGCGGTTAGGGCAGTCAAGATGTCAACCGCCTCGGCGACCTCACCGACTTGTCGTTCCAGTTCTCTGGCCTGCGCGCTCTCGGTTCCTGCAGCGAGCGCAGCCGCCTCCGCTCGCTTGTGCTGCAGTGTTTCCTCGGCGTCAGGCGCGACCTGTGCGAGCTGCCGTATGGCGTCCATCAAGGTCGATTCCGTGATGTTCTCGACGCTCCGGTGCACGGCCGAATCTGGTGTGAATGGGTTGGGTGAGAGTTGTGTTCTCGACGCATGCTCCTCGGCGCGCTTGCCGATGCTCTCCTGTACGTCTTGCAGCGCCTTGGTGACATCGTCGAAGCGGGCAAGTTCGGCAGGCGTGAAGACATAGTTCAGGTCATCGTCGACGTGAACCTCTGCGGTCGCGGAGTCGAACACTGCGATGCGCCTGATGTGCTCGATGCCGACTTCGTTGTTCCAGGCGATGGAGTGTTGCGACGCGCCTATCTCGACTTCGAATTCTGCGCTCGGCGGTACGGGCACACCGGCGCTGTCGATGTTGCCCAAGATGTCTTCGTGCTCGCGTGACCCGGCAGCGCGCTTGATGACTCGCGCATAGCCAGTCTTTCCGACGCCGTTCTGGCCGTACAGAACAGTGAGGCCTCGGCCGAACTCGATCGACTGGTTCGGTGCCAGAGCATTGACGCCATGCACATTCGAGAGCTTGAGCAAGCGGATCGGGTCATCGCCAGAGCCGAGGTGGCCCTCGTCAACGAGGGCCGGAATGCCCGTGAAGTCCGCATCGTCGCTGAGCCCATCTTCCGCCAAGAAAATGGCGAATGCACCGTCGACGACTTCACGTCCCACGGGACCGGCTGCCGCCAACACTTCGCCGACGAGGTAGCGCACCCACGATTGCTGCCGATTTGCCCACTCGATCAATACGCCTCGCGGGGACAAAGCGACCGCCTGTGAAGTCTCGGTGTTCATGTCCATACCATCCATCGCAAATTGGTCACGGTGCGTCGGCAGACGATAGGTCCCCGGTAGTCACAACTCGCCGGTGGTGGACTGTGCGGTGTCGAGCAGTCGGTCGAGTAGTGGGCTGCCCCATGTGAGGAGTGACAGGCCGTCAACCTGCTGCACGCGGGCACGGTCGAACGTGACGCCGTGAACCGATCCATCGAGGTGGAGCAGCCATGCTCCGTCGATGTCGGGGTGCTGGCTCAATCGCTCGGCACACAGCGTGATCTTCAGGAGCGCATCCCTGAGACCGCTGAGATCCATCGCAGGTTGCAGAGGCCGGGCGTGTCGCGGCACCGCGTCGAGGTCTGCCAGCTTGACGGGTGACGCCATCGCCTGGCGGTTCATCTGCTCCACCTCGAGCACGGCGCCATCCGGTGTGATCTGGCCCAGGGCCGCCCGCTGCATGGCTGATTCCATCGACGCGAGCACCGGTTGCGCGTTTCCTACAACGGTCGTGAACCAGTGCAGCCGGTCCTCGATCCGCCGCAGGATGTCGTCCTCGACCGTGCCCTTGTACGACAGGTTGGTCACTTCCACGCGAGGCTGGCCTCCGATGCGGTCGACACGCCCGATGCGCTGTTCGACACGCATGAAGTTCCACGGCAGGTCGTAGTTGATGACACGGGCGCAGGTCTGCAGGTTCAGGCCCTCCGACATCGAGTCGGTGCCCAGCATGATGCGGACGTCGTCGCCCTGGCGGAACAGCTCCTTGACACGTTCCTTCGGAAGGACAGCCCACTCGCCAGCGTCAGGATCCCACCGCTCGCCCCGCCCGCCGAAGTAGCAGACGATCCCTGTGCCGTAGATGACCCGCAGGCGTTCCCGCAGGTAGCACAACGTGTCGGCGTACTGCGTGAACACCACCACGCTTCGATGCCCACCCGCGAAGCTCGACTCAAGCAACTCGTACAGCCGTCGAGTCTTGGGCTCGTCAGGCGGCAAGTCGTTCAGCTCGTCGATGAAGCTGTCCAGCTCAGCCAGCTCCTCAGCCAAGTACTCGCTGGCAGTCGCAGTCACCGCGTCGTCCCACTCGGCACCGGCGATCTCGGGATCCCACGCTGGATCAACCCCGGCGCCGCCCGACGCCGTCTGTGCAACGGCTAGGCCGTTTGCGGCGAGGGCATTCGACTCCTCAGACGACGCCACATCGTCATCGTCGACGAACGCCTGCAGATGGCGCTGGCCCCGCAGCACCTCTCGGCGCCGCTCAAGCGAACAGCGCACCGCATGGAAGCTCGACGTCAGCCGCCGCCGGTAGACGGTCATGATGAAGCCCAAGGGGCGTCGCCGGCCCCGATCGGCCAAGTAAGCGTCGTAGTGGCGCTTGATGTAGCTGTCGATGCGACCGTAGAGCGCCTCGGCCGACTCACCCAGTTCGCACGACTCGTGTGTGACTCGGCGCTCTGGAACCACCGTGCCCTCGGGCAGCACGCCCTGCTCTTGGTAGGTACGCAAGGTTGCCCGTGTGGTCCGGAACACCCGGTCGCGCACGGGTGTGTTGGCCCGCAGCCAAGTGTCCCACCACGATTTCTGTTCCTTGCCCAAGTCCCGTGTCGAGCCTTTTGTGTACGGCCGCTTGTGGAACTCGGTGATGCGCTTTGCCGCTACGAGACCGAGCGCCCCGGTCATCTCGTCAACAAGTGCGGGCTCAGCATTGGCCGCTGCGAAGTGCCCTGCCAGCATCTGCCGAAGAAACGTCCACTTACGGTCGGCGAACTCGGCGCCGAACTCACCGAAGTACCGCTCCATGTGCTCCGGCGACTCGGACCACGGCGACGGGAGACCGAAGAGCAGGAGCAAGTCCCAGATGTCGTGGGTATTCATCTGCATCGGGGTGGCGGATGCCAGCAGCAGCACGTTCCACGTGCTCGCACGCTTCATCGCCAACAATGTGGCCAGCATCTGGTTCGGCGAGTCCGATGCCTTGGTGCCGCGACGGCGAGCGTGGTGGGCTTCGTCCACGAACACAAGATCCCAAGCGGTGCCCTCGGTCAAGGCAGCACGGTGTTCCCGCCGGCGGGCGAGATGAGACGATGCCAGCAGCACGGGTGCCGACCGCCACGCACTCTCGCCGGACGCCGCCGCCTTGTGACGTCTGCCATCGGCCCACACCAAGTCGCCGCTGTCCAAGCGTGGAATGTCCAGCAGGAACTTCTCGCTAAGTTCCTCTTGCCACTGGATCAGCACCGAAGCGGGAACCAGGAGCAGCGCAGTGCTGAGACGACCAGACAGCAGCAGCTCACGCAGCACCAATCCGGTTTCGATGGTTTTGCCGAGGCCGACCTCATCGGCCAACAGGTACGAACGCGGCCACGTCTCGCAGATGCGCCGTGAGATCGCCAGCTGATGTGGCCAAGGCTCGACAGCCGCCGAAACCAGTCCGACCCCGGTGCATGTACTTGGCGCTGTGCGGATTGCAGCCAGATGCTCAAGCTCTGATGGAGTCAGCGAGGGGGACGGCTCCAGCGGATCGCGAGGCGGCGGTGTCCAACCGGGCGATACGAGTTGCAACAACCGATCGCGCACTGCTTGAGGCAATAGCACGGTTCGCCAAGCGGCAACACCGGTTTGATTCCCGCTGCTGCCGCCACCGGGAGGTGGCTGGCCGCTCCAGAGTTCCTCGAACTCCTGTGACAATGGTTCGCCGTAGTCCGCCCAGCTCTCGGCCCGCCACGATCGGTACACGTTGAATGACTCGAAATTGCGTTGCCAGCCCGCAGCCGATTCGTTGATGCTGCCGGTGAACGCCACCCGATTGGCTGCGTCATCGGCAAGCACTCCGAACTTGGAGTGGAAGTAGCGCTGCCCGGCGTCCGAGCCGGCCAAGGGGACACCGCTCGGGTCGCACGGCACGCCGACCCGGATCTGGAGGCGTCCCTGCTGCACCAGCCAAGCGATGACTCCGAGACGCTGGCGTGCGATCTCATCGGCACTCACGGAGCGGTCCAAGTCGTCGTTGAGGCTGTGAGCCAAGACATCGGTCAGCGGCGCTTGGCCGAGCAGTGCGTCACGGTCGGCTTCGGACAACTGCGAGCCGACCAGCAACCTGATGGTGCCGCTGTTGTTGATGAATCGCGCCAGCCCTGCCGCTGCTGACACGAACGACGACGACGAGAAGTATCCCGCCACTCGGTCGTACGAAGTCGCACGTTCCAGGACGGGTACGTAGAACGTGTTCAGCGGATCGTCGAGTGTGTTGTAGCGCTTGCCCAGGTTCAGTCCGACGAAGCCGTCGTCAGTCATTCGCGATGCCTGGCAACGACAGATCCTCGATCTCGAACACGACCGGCTCGGGCGGCAACTCGATGTTCTCGAAGTACGCCTTCACGAGCGAGTGCAGATGCTCGGCCTCGGGGACGTTCCAGTCCCCCTGATGCTTGGTGTTCGGAAGCGCACGCACGAATGCCTGAAGACAGGACTCAAAGACAGTGTTTTCGGTGAGATCGCGCTCGTCCAGCCATCGCTTGGCCGCTCCCGGACCGTCTTGCGTGGTGGTGTACGCGGCGGTGTGGATGGCATCCACCCAGACGTCAACAACAGCGCGGGAACGGTCGATGCCCGGCAGGTGCGCGTCTGTCTCTCTGCGCAGGCGAAGCCGCGGCTCGATCAGCCTCGCAACGCCCGACTTGACGCTCAGCAGCTTGGCGCGCTCTGCGTCGTCGAGATCGAGATCACTAATGGACAGAGCCAACTTCCGGGCTTCGTCGTAGGGGAACTCGCGGGCACCGAACGTGCTCCAGGCGAGCAGCGTGAAATCGGTGAGTGGATCGAATTCGATGTCGTGGCCCACGAGCCGCATCCGCTCACGTCGCAGGACCTCTGCCCGAGCGACGGCCAGTGCTTCCTCTGGTCGCAGCAGCCGCGAGCGGCCAGTCTCGTCGGCTTCCGCGGCGTACACGGGCCACTGCGACGACAGCACTGAGAGGGCAGGTCCGTACGTGGACAACAGCAGGTCGACGCCGATGAGACCTTGCGTGTGGCCGCGCTGCAGGGCTTCGCCAGCGGCGTTGCGAATGTCTGCTGCGATGTCGTCGAGGTACACCAAGCCATCACCGACTTGGTCGTCCGCGCGCTTGCGGCAACTCAAGAACACCGTCGACTTGACGGCATTCTGACGGGCTTGGTGGAGCGACTGCTCACTCTCGGTGTGTACCGGCCAGGATGCTCGGATCTCGAATCCGGCCTGCAACAGCGCAGTGCCGAGCGAGTCCCATGCATCGGCCCGCTTGTGGGTGAACATCACCGTCATCACGCCGTCTGGAGCGAGCACGCGGTGACACTCGGCGAAGATGGCCGCCATCTTGGCCGTGTAGTCGTGATCGGCCAACGCTCCGGCTCGCCTGCCGGCGTGACTGAACCGCGCCTTGTTGGTGACGGCCTCGTCATGCTTGTTGGTGAGCTGCTCCGCGAACAGATCTGGCCACAGCCGTCCCAGAGTCCGCTTGTGCCAGACGTAGAAGAAGTCCGCCAACTCGGCGTACATCACGTTGTCGTAGTACGGCGGGTCGATACACACGAGGGACTGCGACTCATCGGCCAGCGAACTCAGATTGCCGGCGTTCTCACTGGTCACGGTGACTGGAGCAGGTGGCGTTACGGAGTCGTCCAGGAGCCTGGCATCGCCGTCCAGCGACAGCAGTCTTGCGATGCTCCGGTATGCATCGAGCAACTGGCTGAGCGTCCAAGCCGGGAGTTGTTCCGCGCCCTCAAACTCCGCAAAGGTGTTCTTGAAGGCATAGTTATGGGAGTCGAAAACCGAGCGCATTACTTGGCGACCGGCATTCCATGAACCAAGGCGGGCGTCATAGTTGAGCGCCTTTCCGAGCATCATGGCGAGCAGCGCCAGTACCGCATTTGCACGATCAGGAGCATCAGAAATCCCGGCTCGCACCTCGTCGGCGAGATTGCGCCATTCCTCTACGAAAGATCCATGCACGAGCAGCTGGCGCGGGGTGAACATGTCCCGCCAGTGAGGCATTCCGTACTCGATAGGTCGATTGTCATTCCCTTCTGGAAACACCTCGCGTGGGAGCACGTCATCACGCTCCCATTTCGGCAGCAGACGCTCCAACTCGGCTTCCGCGGCGGCGAGAGCCTGCAGATCGACTTCCGCCGGCGCTCTGAAACCTCGTCCTCTCGTGGTGCGGATCGCCACGGCGTACATCACGTCGCCCATGCGACCGGCTTGGGCTTCGGCCTTGATGTAGTCACTGTCGATCACCAAGTGATCCCACGGTGAGACCCCTTTGCCGCGCGACCACGTACCAGTTTTCTTGGTGTCGAACCGCGCGGCAGCGCCCTCGACGATCTCGAATTCGGGCACGTCAAGAAGGTCGCCGGATCGTTCTGTGACCAGCCGCACCGCGACCGGCTTGCTGCCCCGCCGCAGTGCCCAATCGCTGACCAACGGCACACACTTGCCCGTCCTCGGGCACGCCACTGTCCGGGCGAAGATGTACGTTGCTGCCTTTTCATTGGGCAGCGAAGGAAAGTAGCGGTTGAGCCTTGTCTGTAGACGCTCAACGAGAATCGAGCCCCAGCGCTCCAGGTCCGTGATCAACACAGGACCATAACGAGCCGGAATCTCAACGCTGGCCCGTAGCACCGACGCCGCGACCGGGTTTAGGTCATTTGCGTAGGAGGGCAGATTGAAGCGCACGGCCTCGTAAGGGATCGAGCCGCCTCCCGCTGTGGGATCGAGCACCGTCGGAACGCGGTCCCAAGTGTTCTCCAACACCCTGTGAAGGAGTTCGACGTTGTACGTGTCAGGAGAATTCTTGTACGCCTGCTTGTAGGTGTACGGATTCGGAATCGAGTTACCCGTGGCCTTTGCCGCACGAACCAGCTGGTCGGCAACAATAGGGTCGCCCCAGATGCCGCAGAGATGCAGGAACCAGCGTTGGTATGCCTCCGATGTGGACAGCTCTTCATGGTCGCCGAAGTCGTCGGCGAGTTCCTGGGACCACGCAGGCAGCAAGCTCGCAAGAATCGCTCCGGCGCTGGCGACCAAGGGTCGCCGAGCCCACCACACATGCAAGAAGTAGATCGGGGGCAACGCGCTGGCCGCCGCCCGTTCACGCACGGATTCGATACCGAGCTCCGTGACCGGAAGCCAGTCCTCAATCAGCAGGCGTGGCCGGTCGCCCTCAGTCATCGGCCAGCAGCAGTCGCAGGGCCCGCAGTGCCCGTCCGCGCTCGGGGCCAGATGTTCGCGCATACCAATACAGCGCTTCTTCGGGCGACAGGGCACCCACGCCGTCAGCGATCGCCCGCCGACGAAGTGGCTTCGCCACCGGCAGCGAGGCGCAGACCGTCAGTGCTAGCCGAACTCCAGGGCCCTGCTGCAAGTTGAAAGGCCGGCACCGCCTCGGCGAAACGGCAGCGGGCGGGTAACCCGACGCCTCGACTGCTTCAAGCACGGCCCGCCTGAACTGAGTAGCGCGTGTCGCATCGACCTTCGCCACCGCCTCTATGGCACCGCCGAACGTCTCACTCAGGCGGAAACCCCAGTCGTCGCCGGCCAGCGTCGGCTGCAATTGCAGCTCAAAGCGCCGCTGACGCACGCTCGGCACGCTCACTGTGCACCGCCGGTTGAAGCGCGGTCGGCTGGTTCAGCCTCGATGCGCATGGCACCTGGGTCGTTGTTGGCGACCACCGATCGGAATTGCTCCCAGTCGCTGCCGTCGACCGCTACGGGCGACGGCGGCGTCAGTCGCATGGTCAACGTGCCCCCCACCTCGGTGCCGAGATCAGCCAGCGCGAACATCGCTTGCTCGATGCGACGCCAGTCAGCGATGCCGCCGGCGAGTTCGACGCCGACTGCACCTTCAAGCCCGCCGAACTCGACCTCCAGCGATGCCGTGATCTCGCATTCGAAGCGCGGCAGCTGAGATGCGCAATAGCCCAGCGCCCGAAGGTTGGTTGTGCCCGGACCCGCCGCGGCGCTCGCCGTGAGGGTCAGCGCGGCAATCTCATCGACGCCGCCGTCAGCGACGGCATCGCGGAGCTTGCCGAGGGCGCTCCCGGTTGTCTCGCCTTCGACGGTGATACGGCGCAACGGGGGTGGGAGCGGCTCGGTGGGCTGTGCTGGAACGAACACGAACAGGGCATCGAGTTCGGTTCCCTCGATCTCGTCCACTGGCAACGGCTGGGGCGCAACTTCGGAGCCTGGGAAGGTCAGCGAGACTGCGACTTGCCGGCCATTGCGCACTGCGGAAGCCAGTGCAGATAGCACTTCTGCCTTGGGTGGTTCACCACCGAGCGCTGTCGTGAGTTCGCGCCGGAGACTTGCCCCGTCGAATGGCCCTGCGCTGGTGGTCACCACCGCGCTGACCGCGGCCCAGTCCGTTCGCTTGCGCAGCAGGTTCAGCTCGGCAGCCCGGGCCGGCGTATAGAGCAGCGTGTCCCCGGAGGTGCGAACCCCTGTCGGCGGGTCGTCCTTGCCCCATGCCCGCTCTGCATCTGGATCGAAGTAGACCCATGTGCCGTTGCGGACACCTGCCGAGATTGCCTCGGTGAGCAGGCTGGCGTTCAGCACGATCTTCTGGCGGTGGTCACGCCAGGGCCACCCAGCCAATTCCGCCGTTGTGATCTCCGTGCGGACCTTGCCGAAGCCGCTGGCGCTCGCCAGCAGGTCAGTCGGCGGCTGCGTGTCGGTGATCTTGCCGTTGCCGCGCAGCGCTTCGATGATCACCGGGGTGTGCGAACCCTTCGGTGTCTTCCCGTAGTCGCCAAATGACAGATGCAAGTGCCGAAGGTGGCTGTTCGCAGGCGCATTCTCGGGCCAGTACAGGTGGGCGTATGCCCGCGTGATGGCGATGCGGGATTCGAGCTCGGCATCTTGCGCCAAGCGCCGGAGCGCCTTCGCTACCTCCTCGTCAAACTGGCTGAGGCGATTGGAGTCGCCGGTGATGCGTTTCGCCGCGAGCTCGAACCGGACTCGGTAGCGCATCGCCTCCACCTCATTCTCGTCGGCCACCAACGTCACGATCGAGTTGCGGTTGGTCCTGTTCTGCTCGTTCGCGCCGTAGCGCTGGGCCACATCGACGACTTGATCGGGAATCTCTCCGGCCGATGCAGCGGTGACCGTCAAGTCCTCGTGCGAGAACACCACCAAATGCAGCTGCTGGACGTCGGGAACATCGGCAGGCCCGGTCGGGAAATGCACGGCCTTGGTGGGGCCGTCGCTGGCGAAGATGCGGCGTATGCGCCGGTCCAGTTCCTCAGTGACATCCGCTTTGAGAACATTCGCCACTTCGCTGGCGATGATGCGATTGGCGTTGGGCTCCACCTGAAATCGCCATCGGGCACCGTCATAGGTCAGGTGCCAAGCGACGCGGCTGGTTGCCTCCAGCGCAGCGTCGACCGCTTCGGGGCTCTCGCCCGGAGCAAGCGTTCCTGCGTAGAGGTCGGGACCAGAAGCACCCGGCAGTGCTGCGCCAACGACGCTGTTGCAGAACACCGCACGGCAGGCACGTGTGGCGAGCCGCTCGGCCGGCCATCGTTCGTTGTCCACCGATGAGGCATGACTGGTGCCTGCGGCGAAGTCGGCCTCAGCAGGTCCGTCGAGGGACTCACGCCCGATCGATGTCGTGATGGCCGACCTGACGGTGAAGTTGTCGAGAGGAAGATCGCCGAGGTTGATGATGGGTGTGGAGACATCGGAACGCCAGAGGGCAGCCACCGTCTCAGCGAGCATCTTGAGTGCGCCGCGAGCGCGCTGAAACCCAGGCATGGGGCCGATCCGCTTGTCGAGGCAGTCGATCAGTGCGGGATGGAAGGGGTACGCGGTACGCAGTCGTTCGGCGTAGGCCGCCGGGTTGTCGGTGGCCGAGCCGCCGACTGTGACACCCCGTTCGGCCAGCGTCGAATAGAGCTTCCGGTAGGCCTGTGCCGCTGAGCGGGCTGCGTTCTCGTCGACCTCCGCAAACAGGCGCCGGCGCAGGATGAAACCGATCTCGTCGTCCTCGGCCGGCCGACCGACAGCCCCCTTTGGGCGTTCCATGACGTCGTGAGCCTCGGCGAGCGTTTGCTGGACCTCGGCATCGCGAAGCGCCTTGTCGACTTTCGCGGTCTCGGCTTCGAATGCCTCCGTGCCGGTGGCCAATGTGACGATGATGCGCGCCCGCGGAGCTGCCGTCGCCGCTTCGAACAACACCTTCAGTCCAGCGATGGTCTGGGCGGCCAGGTTGCGCTGTGCCTCGCCTCCCGACGTGGCCAGCAGCCGCAGGTGCTGGGCGACCTCGTCGATCACGATCACCGTCGGGCGGTCGCCGATGATGTCCAACCAGACCTGCTTGCCAATGGCTGTCCGAGCCTCATCGCTCTTGCGTACGGCAGCCCAGGCGTCCTCACCGAGCTGGCGAGCGATCTCGCCCCACAGGGTGAACGTGGTGACGCCGTCGGTAGTGAGTCCATTGATCGGATCGATGCTGTCGCCGACCACCGCGGCGACAGCGCACTCGTCGGGCAGCAGAACCGGGTCGATGAATTCGTCGAGGTTCGGGGGGCGGGCGCCACTGGCCAAGTGCCAGAGGGCGATGAGGCCGTGCGTCTTGCCGCCGCCGAAGCTGGTCTCGTAGCGGTAGACGGCGTGTTCGGCGCTGGGTGCTGCGCTGGCGTTGTCCGACAGGCGTGCGAAGGTTCCCGCCAGGAGGTCGCGCAGGCCATTCGTCGGGTGGGTGATCTTGAAGAACGAGTCAGGATCGGCGTAGTCGTGATATCCGACAGCGCCACGGATGACCTGGTCGAGCTGGGCTGCGAAGTGCTTGTCGACGAGGCCGCCGCCCAAGACTTCGTCGCGGGGAACGCAGGATTCGACGACGCTCGCCAGGGCTGCCGCGGACCGGTGAGGTGGAGTCACCGGCCCGGCGCGGGCGCTTGATTTGACCTAGGCCCCGCATGTTTCGTCCACGGTGGACAATTGCCGTTATCCCCTGGATACTGCCCTTTGTATGACTACATGTAATTGTGCGGATGTCGCATACTGCCGGTGGAGCCCACGGCGATCGTGCGCTTGCAGCGCCAGCCCATGACGACGCCACGTGGGCGAACATCCGGTGCCGGGCTTGCATCTGTGGAAGCGTCAGTGCCACCGGCCGAGGCCACTCGGATCAACGGGACCAACGGCTCTTGCGAAGCGCCGGACTTGCGCTGCCTATCGACATTCGAGGATGCGACCGAGCGGGATACTCCTCAACGCTCCAGCTGCTGGCAGGAAGTCGTCCGTGACAGCGTGGTCCTCACCGGCGAGCAACTGATTCGCAACTCGTCCCTCACACGCCCGGGATACGAGGCAATCCCCGATGTTGTCCTCGTCACAGATTCCGACGCACAGAACCTGAACGGGCTGTTTTGCCACGAGGTCACTCACAACACAATCCGCAGCTACAGAAGCCAATGGCGCAGCTTCGTCACCTGGGCCACTGCCCGCAGAGTCCCAGCAGTCCCTGCCAAGCCCGAACACGTCGCCGCGTACCTGGCCGAACGCTTCGAGCAGCTCGGGCACAAGCCCGCCACGCTGCGCGTCGCCGCTGCTGCGATCGCCTACGTCCACAACAACTGCGGCCTCGATAGCCCGTGCAGTCATCCCGATGTCAAGAGAACCCTCCGGGGAGCGACTCGAGTGGCCGGCAGGGCTCAGAAGCAGGCGAAGGGCCTCACCGCGGACGCACTCGACGCAATCGCAGCCACCGCCTGCCGGCAGCGACTCGGAAAGAACGGCAGACGAGAGAGCGCACAGGCTGCCGCGAGGAGAGGAAGCCTCGACATCGCCCTCGTGAGGCTCATGCGCGACGCGATGCTCAGGGTCTCCGAATGCGCCGCGCTGACCTGGAGCGACATCGAGACGGTGCCCGATGGCAGCGGGCGGCTGCTGATTCGACGCTCGAAAACCGACCCCGACGGCGAAGGTGCTGTGGTGTTCGTGTCGACGCAGACCATGGCGGCCCTTGCGTCGATTCGCAATGGCGCCCCAGCGGGACTCCGGGTGTTCGAGCTCAGCTCGAATCAGATCTCGCTTCGGATCAAGAAGGCAGCCTTGGCGGCCGGCCTGGGCGACGGTTTCAGCGGCCACTCACCACGTGTCGGCATGGCTCAGGACCTTGCACGAATAGGCGTCGAACTGCCCAGCCTGATGACCGCGGGACGGTGGCGTTCCCCGACGATGCCCGCGCACTACACCCGCAACGAGACCGCCGACCGAGGCGCAGTCGCGCAGTTCTACAACTACCCACGGGACCCCCGCGAGCCGCGTCAGGTGACCTGACCCGCACGGGGTGGCTCACCCCACGGCATCTGCAGATCGTCAACCGAGCGCAGCGAACGGTGACCTGGTCTTCCTCAGACCGGGATCGGGACCCTGTCTCAGAATGCTCGCGATGGCGTTGGTACTCTGCAGGTTCGGCCTGTTGGCAGGGACCCAAATCTGGGATCCCTGTCACTGCCAAGGGGACTCAAGATCATGGATAACGGCAATTTGTCCCCGCCTCGATCTTGACCGTGTAAGAGGGCGGGAACAAGGCCTCATCGAGTCTTTCTCTCGATGATTTGACTCGAATTCGACCCCGAAACTTGCCAAGTCCCATCACCACGAAGGCCCATTCGGACCATGCGCATCCGGCTTCGCTGGACTAAGAACTCGTGCCCAAAGGCGACGGCGCTCGGCCTCAGCGCCGGCACCCGGATGGTCGCCTGACCCCTGGACCAATTTTCACGATGCCCGTTACGGCGACGCGCTTGCTCACGGTCCGCTACTCAGCAGGCGCTTGATCTTGCGGCCCGCTGTGCTCTTGTCCATACCGCCAATCTGCAAGGGAGGAATCCGATTCGGGCATTGGACGAATAGGCAACGCTGGTCCTCAATCCTGTGCCAGCGTGATGAGATCGCGTAGGGACCGTTGCGCCGAAGCCCTCCGGACTGGTTTGTTGTGACCGTGTGCAGCGTCCGCCAATCCCCTACCGGCTCGAATGAGTGCTCTTGGCACAGGTCGCGGCGAGCGGAGAAAATGGCGACGTTCGGTCGGAGCTGACGCATCAGCTCCTCCCAGAGCTGCGTCCCGGCGCTAATCAGCGATTCGCGCTCAGTATCGAGAATCCTGCGCTTTTCGATCTTGCTCCATGTTGGAGTTGTGGCGAGCGGTGAGCAGATGTCGGTATGCAGCACGGTGGACGACTGTTGATTAGACTCGTCAGCTTCGTAATTCGCATCAAGCTCAGCTAACAGCTGCCTGAAGTGCCGAAACCAGTCCCAGTGTGGGTCGCCACTGAAGTAGCGCGCAAGTGCTTCGATGTAGCTCCTTGGATCTCGGGCGGTGTCATGGGCCAGCCCGCGAAACCGCTGGAAGGGTTCGCCGCCCAGGAACTCTTGATCGGATGGGTTCAGTCCAACGGTCACTATCCGAAGCCGTGAGGCAAGGTAGCGGCGGACGTCTCCAAAGAACAGGATGGGCATCGAGGGTCTCGTCACCGATGCGAACGACGCTGCGGCATCGAACGCTCTCCAAGCTTCGCCTGCAAGTTCAATGAGTTTCGCTTCGGCATCGTTTGCTGATTCGGCGACACCCGCCGACACGCCTGTCTGTATGCGCCGCACTTGCTCAATGCCTCCAGATGCTTGCCACATGGGCTCGCACATCTGTGAAACGGCGAACCACGTCGACCCCTACCGTGCTGCCTCAGACACTTCGCGCCTCAGCCTCTTCCATCAGCCGCTGCAGCTCTTCCACGCTGCAGGGCTTGTCGGGATGTCGGTGGAGCATGGCGTGGCAGTTCGGGCAGACGGGGACGAGGTCGTTGACTGGGTCGAGTTCGTATTCCCCGTCAGCCGCAGCTTGATGGACCGGTGTCTTGTGGTGAACGTGGATGAAGCCGTCCGCGAAGTCGCCGTAGGAGGCTCCGAAATCGATGCCGCACACCTGGCATGAGGAGCCGTGAGCGGCAATGCAACGGCGACGCGCTCGCTGGTCGGTCTCGTAGACGAGCACCGACACTCGCTTGCTGGCTCCCTCGATCACGTTGCCTTCGACATCGAGCACTCCTGCCTCCTCGCCCGACAGTGCGAGCTGCGGTGGGTCATCCGGTCCTGGATCGATGCCGTGCTCAGCAAGGCTGACGAGCCGATGCACCGAGTTCGGCGCCAGGACTCGATGCACGGTGCGCCGGCCGTTGATGGAGGCGCGCAGGTCGTCTTCGACATTGTCGTCGTGAACGTTGGTGTGCAGCCATTGGACCGGACGGCGAAGTCGCTCGCCCAAGCCCCGCGAGGGGTCGCACACTGTGGAGCCGGTCACTTGTCCGATCGCGATCCAGCCTGTTGAGATCCGCGATCCCTTGAGAGGCATCACCACGATGTCTCCGGTCTTGATCTTGTTGCGAAAGGCCAGGATCGAGTTCCGCGCGTTGCGTTTGTCCTTGGCGGATCTACGCGGGAGGTGTTCGGCGAAATGGCGATCCAGCGCCGCTTGGTCGCCGTGCTCGCCGATTGCTTGATCGAAGACCCAGTCGCCCCAGCCCAACGACACCATGCGGTCGCGCAGGTTGGACTCGACCGTTTCCAAGCCTTCACGTCCGCTGCGCACGACCCACGCAGTCACATCACTCGTCGCGGCGGTGTCGAAGCCTGCCGATTGCGGGGATTGTTGCGGCGTTGTTGGTGACCCCGATGTTGACGCCACACCGAATGCGTTCCGCAGCGCGTCGGCTGCTCCGGGGACTCCCGCATCAACGAGAGCTTCGAGACAGAGCCTCAGTTTCTTGAGCACCCTTCCTGCCCCGTCGCTGACCTTGGCCGCCACCGGGTTGTCGTGGGCATCGCGACCGCGCCTGTGCTGCCGCGCCACGACCGCCGCCTCAGCACAGTCGACGACTGTCATCGCGCGCTGATGATTGCCCGAGCGTTGACGCCCAGGAAGCTCGACACCGATCGCCGCCGCCTCGGGATGACTGGTCCAGTTTCTGCCCAACGGCAGTCGTACGAACGGCTCGGACCCGTCCGTGGGGAATTCAACCCGGTAGCGGTTCTGCGGAGATGATCGTTCAGCCACGCTGGCACGGTAGCCACGGAGTGTCAGCTGCTCCTAGAGCCGCTTCTTCGCATGCCGGTACTTCAGGCTTTCGCGCGACGAATGGGGCAACCCGATGTGGATCTCGACCGGCAGCCTGGCACCCCCTAGCTCGGCGATGGAAGGAACTGCGTGTCTGTCCCGAATGCAGCCGGCAACCGCGATGTGGCTTTGTTGTAACACCCCTCGGCCAAGATTTGCATCGTTGGCGATGGCCACCGTTCTAGTCCGCCTGCGAGTTTGCCGATCGTGCATCAGAGCAAAGCAGATCAGGGGACGGCACCGGAGCAGCACCCACGATCCGATTCATCGGTACACGACAAACCGGGAGGTCAGCATGACAAACGAGAACGACGGCCTGCGAGGATTCCTGCAGGACAAAACGAACCATGAAGTCTGGCGCAGTCTCGGTGGTCGCGGACCGATCACAGATTTCGAGATCATGCCCGCCGCGGCCGAATTCAATCGCAGTTGGGAAGACTTCAATGCTGCCGTACTTGTGCTTGAGACCTCCGAGGGGGGCCGTAGGGCGTTCGCAGCCTCCGAGAGGCAACTGGTCAATGTGGCCAAACACATTCTGCGAACACTGGCGCCAAGGCCCGAAGACGAGGTTCTCGCTGTGCTCCGTGAAATCCGCGACGCTCAAGAGCCAGCGACCGCACCCGATGAACAGTCAGAGGGCGCCGAAGCCTCCGTCGATCAGAAGTCGGGTTGAGGCTGTGGTCAAGACACGAAACCTCTTCATCAGTCACTCATGGACCTACGGCGATGCGTACGACCGCCTCTGTGGCCTCCTGAATGCTGCTCCGTACTTCAGCTACAGGAACTACTCGGTTCCGAGCAACGACCCGATTCACAACGCCCAGAATCAGCGGCTGCTGCGAGCAGCGATCGAGCGGCAGATGACGCCATGCCATGTGGTCGTCATCATCGCTGGCGTCTACGCCACCTACAGCAAGTGGATCAACGAGGAGATATCGCTAGCCAAAACTGGCTTTCTCTATGCCAAACCCGTCCTCGCGATCACGCCGTGGGGGGCACAGAGAATCTCCGCTGAAGTTCGTCAAGCAGCTGATCTTGTGGTCGGCTGGAACACCAGCTCGATCGTCCAGGGGATACGCGCCCTGTCGCCGTGACCTGTGACGCGCCGTCAACCCAAGAACGCGAGAGCCAGGAAACCGACTGCGTAGACCAACGCGAACAAACCCGGAACCCACTTCTCGACGGCCGTGAGACGCCGATAGCCCCGTCGGGACTTGCCTCGGCCCAGCAATTGCCACTCCGCAGCCCACGGCGCGGCGGGCAGGCGTTCCTCTAGGGCGTTGACGATCCTCCACTTGGCCGAACTCAGTTGGCGGTAGCTGTGGACGGTGAAGCCCCACAGGACACAGACGCTGATCATGATGATTGTGGAGAAGAGCAGCGGCCAAACGACAGCTTCATCGCTGGAAAGGCCGAATGCGGCCAATGCGACCGAGGCCGCGGAGTTGACGAGAAGGAAGAAGTTGTTTGCGATGCCCCTTCGGTGGCTGACCTTTTCGGCGGACTCGACATAGAGCCCGTACTGCGTGAGCAGTGTGCCCATGCTGTCAGCGCCGCCTTCGTGCTCAGGATTCCAAAGCGCCGATCTAGTCGCCTGCTGTCGCGCGATCTCGGATTCATTTCGACCCTCGTCGGATGTTTGGGATCGCTTCCTGAGTTTCGGCATGACAGCCCTCGAATGGCGAGTCGATTCCACCGCATCCGGTCGCAGACCGAAGGATATTGATGCGTGCGCGGTAGTCGCCCTCGCCGACGTAGCCACAGTGGCAACGAGCCTCGCTCGGGTCATGCCGTGCATCGCCGTCCCGACGTTTGCGCTGCTGTACGCATCGGGCGGTGTGCGAGCGCTCGTCGGCACATGCGTGGTCCGAGGCGTTGCCCGGTAGCCAGCCGACGAGCTGTGGCATCTGCACCGCGCCGACACCGCTCCCACGAGTCCCGTTACGTCCCGGCCAGCTCGCCGGGTATGCTGGCATACATGAATCGGACTACTGTCAAGCTCCCATTCGAGCTCGACGCCCGCCTTCGCCACGAAGCAGCTCGGCGCGACATCACTATCTCAGAGCTGACGAGAGAGGCGATCGAGCACCATCTCGGGCCTCGGCGACGCCTCGGCGCGGCGGCGGCAGGTCGCAGCGGTTGTTCAGACATCTCCGAACGCATCGAGGAGATCCTGGCCAGCGAGGTCCCAGCATCGCGCTGATCGTCGATGCTGGGCCGCTCTACGCCTACATCGACGCAGACGATCGACATCACGCGGCCAGCCTGAATCTGCTCTCGCAGCATCCGGGACCGCTCATCGTGCCGACCCTGGTGATCACCGAAGTCGCGTACCTCGTCGGTACGCGACTGGGTTCACGGGCCGAAGTGCGGTTCTTGGGCGACCTCGCTTCTGGAGACCTGTTTGTGGAGCCCGTGGCAGCGAGTGATTGGCTGCGCATCGCCGAACTGGTTCACACCTACGGCGATCTGCCGTTGGGTACGGTCGATGCCTCCGTCATAGCCGCTGCAGAGCGCTTGGGCGCCACAGCCGTGGCCACCGTCGACCGCCGCCACTTCGGCGTGGTCCGGCCCCTGCACTGCGAACGGCTCGAGATCCTGCCCTGACCGGTCGACATCGCTCATGCGGCGATCTCGATCGTCCATCAGGACTTCCTCTCACGACAAACCCCGACTGTCAACAGCCTCCGTCAGTTTCAGACCCAGCACAAACGTCTACTGGCCGCGTAGAGATCGCCGCGTCCCGCAGGGGATGCACCGTCAGAGGTCAGAGGGGTGACGACGCAGTCGAAACGTGATGGCAGGCAACGGTCAAGACTCGTCGGGCATGCCGAGCATCTGCTGAGCCTTGGCGATGCGTTCATGCGCCGCCGCTCGGCTCCGCCAGATCACAACCCCCAAGTAGGGGGCGACCACTGCGGCCTCCTGTTCCCCTTCGGTCATTCGCTGATTTCCGGCAGGCGCCGCGCAGCGACGCTTCTTGCCCTTGCTCCGTACCGCAGCCAGCTGTTCAACACCGACACATAGAGATTGGCGCCCTTGTCATCGAGGAAGTTGTAGGGCGGGTGCTGACCCTGAATGTCGAAGGCCTGCGCCACGCCGTCCCAGAACGTCGGCAGCGCGACCCTCTCGATGGGCCGGATCGATGCTCTGGCAGCGCTGTCGTTCACAGCGCACCGAGCCTGTCCGTCACGTACACAGTTGCCACACGCGCAGTATGGCGCGCGCAACACCCGTGTACTGACGCGCAGCACCCGAACGCTGGATCCGCGGTCAGTCCCCGAAAATCCACAGAGTTCGTTCGAGTTCGCTGCTCACGTGGCGCGGATCGGATGATGAGCCGCGTACCCCTGAGCACCCCGTCCCGAAGCTAGCCGGGATCGTGACGGTGCCCGGCTTGTCAGGGTGGCGAAACGGCCGGTGGCTGCCACTCACCGTCTCGACGATGCCGTTCAGAAGACCGGCTCGAAGTACTCGGTACGAATCTGTCCGTCGTGCACAGGGCGAAGCCATCGATCCACCGCCTCGATGTCATCTGCGATGTCGACCGCTTCCTGTGCTGTGATGACTTCCTGCTCGACAGCGCTGCGGAGGATGTCAACGGTATCGATCACTCTTGTCAGCCCAAGTTTCGATCGCCGAGTCGCGAACTGATAGGCCGCGTTGTCATCGGTCGCGAGCATCCCGCCGTGCTTCTCGGCGAGCACGATGCTCTCTGCTTCGCCTCGGTGGCCCTGGGGCGGCCTTTGGCCGTCGGAGAGGCTGATGCGCAGCTTGGTCACGAGCCTTCGCTCCGCGGGAGTGAGCACCGGGGGATCGCCAAGCCACGACTCGCCGAGAATCTGCGTGCAGTGGGCCTCGCCCTGGTGAGCAGCAGCGTCAATCTCATCAAGAACCGCTGGCGCCACCCTGGGCTCGGGCAGCGACCCATGAATGTCCTCAAGAACGTCAAGGCGGTTAGCTGCTGAGAAATGACGCAACGTGACGGCGTCGTGCAGTACCGGTCTGTCATCCACCGTGTCGCCTCGGCTGTGACGCCGCTATACGGCTACGGGATCGGCGTCGTACGCCTGCTCCACGACCTCGGGCGAGTCCTTGGGCGTCGAGTAGTCCTCGGTGATGGCATCGGCCGTCTCCCAGGCCCTTCGCAGTTTCTCAACGAGTTCGTCTGTCTCCACGTCCAGCAGCCCTGCAAGCGGCGCCGCGCTGATGGTTCCGTCCCAGATTCCGCTGATGCAGCGGGTTGTGAGGTGACGAGGCGGCTTTCGAGGCGGCCGTTCACGGGCCGATAGCAGCATTGTCGACTCCTCGGTGTCCTCGAGCGCTCTGAGTAAGCCGTGGAGCCCGGCGTTCTTGAGCGCATCACGTCCCGTGGCGTTGACGATCTGCAGATTGTGCAATCGGTAGATCAGCGACTCGAAGCTCACTCCGAAGTACAGGATCATCATTGCCAGGCACTTGGCATCACGCCCGTGTTCTTCGATCAATGAGCTGACCCTCTGTTCAGGCATCAGCAGCCCCGCGGCGAAGGCGTTCGCCAGCCGCTCTTCGTCATTGTTGCCCCGGAGATCTTCATCGATCTTGATCTCAGATCCATCACCAGCGAGCACATGGCCGAGCTCATGCGCCAACGTGAACATCGCTCGGGGTCGCATCACGTCTGCGTTGATGAGAATGAACGGAAACTCGGGATCTGTCATCGACAGCCCCAGCGGGCCATCTTCACCTAGAGACTCAATCATGACGTCGACGCCGAACTGGCACTCGATCGCCGCTGCGAGGGCGGCGAATCTGTCCGCCTCCGGCGGATCGCGCGTCAGATCGCCGAGGCGCTGGCCGGCCCATTCCGCCAATTGGTTCGCGCGGCTCAGCCACCGCCCGGAGCTGTCCTGCGGGACACTCGCAACTCCTGGCTCAGCCTCGTGGCCGCCGTCGCGGAGCACGTGATGAATCTCTGCGAGCGCGATCAGCCTCCGATGGGCCTCTCGCGTCGACACGGTCTCGTCCCCGGCACGAGGCGCAACAGCGAGTCGGCCGAGCAACGAATCGGGCTCCAGGATCGCCAGCTCTGAGACGCCGACGAAATCGGCGAACGTTGTGAGCTCGGCGTCTCCGATGTCACGATCGCCGCGCTCTAGGGCAGACAATTCTCGGGCGCTCACACCGAGCGCGCTAGCTACATCGTCAAGAGCCGCCCCGGCGCCAATCCGCAGCTGCTGCACTCGACGGCCGATATCGGCCGCTTCCCCCATCACCCTCAAGTATCGGACGCTTGGGCCTGATCTGCAAGCACCGCAGCTCGAACGGTAGGCACCTTCGTGCTGTGCGGTATCCCGTAGCTATATAGGCGAGGAAGCGCGTTCGGAAGGTTTTCTCGAGAGAGAGCCGGCACGGGGAGCCTCATGGCCGGTGACTCTACGAGATCCGCGCGACCCCGACTCACACTGCGCTCGACTCTGGCTTCTAGTCGCTGTCGTCGGTGCTCAACGATTCGGTTGTGAGGCTGTGGATCGATGCGACGACTGGGGCGGCTGCTGATGTGCACCACTCGATGAGCTCGTTGATGCTCATCTCGGGCTTGCCGTTCTCGGTCGGATCTTCGTACTCTGATCGGCCGTTGGCTGATCGTTGATGCGCTCCCATCACGGCAAGACCGAGAGCGGCCATGACCACGCCGAACTGGTGCCTGAGGTCGGCGGCTTGGTCCTCGCTCGCCTTGGAGCGTGAGATCTCTTTGCGGAGCCACTTGTTGTCGGCGTTGTACCTGAGTTCGTAGACGCCGTTTCCGTTGTCGATTCTGCGCAGAGCCGTGTCGCCGTCGAATGGTTCGGGCACCTGCCGGCCCCAGTCCTCCTCGCGGACTTCCTTGATTTCCGGTGCGTCGCCCTTGGGGGGCCGCTGCCGCGGCTGGCGAGGCGTGTCGGGAGGCCCGCTGGGTTCTTTGGACGGCAGCACGGCCAGCTCGATGGTGCTGACGAAATCGGAGGTCTCGTGGTTGTCGTCGAAGACAGTGAACTTGAACTGGAGCACGTCTCCGGCCGCTGCGGTGTCCGGCAGCCGGAGCCTCATCTCAGCTACGCCTTCGCTCAGATGCCAGCCGTCCACGAGATGATCGGCGTTCTCCCAAGAGCCTCTGTCGGATTCAATGTCCAGGCATCTCACGCCCGGTGCGTCGACCCGATCGAAGTAGTCGTCTTTGGCGTCTGTCTCGAACACGAACCGGAGATAGTCGAGCCCGAGGTGCGCGTCTCGACGTCGGTGACCGTCTCTGGCGCCCTTGAGACGAAAGAAGGTCGGGAACTTGCGGAGTTCTGGTCTTTCATGGGCGTGTGCGAAGGGTCTGTGCGGGTTCGAGATCTCGGTGCCGTCGATGAGGAGCCTGCCCAAGTCCGGGTTCTCCCGTATCAGCGTGTCCAGCAGTTCCTGAACGGTGCGGCGTGCCTGCTCGTCGGCGGCGCCCGGGTAGCGGGAGCGCTCGTTGCGCAGCGTCCGCAACGCCGGGTGTTCGCTCAGATCTTTGGCGAGCCTGTCCTTGATCTGCTTCGCGAACAGGGAATCCGCTAGACGATCCCTGCTCGTCATCATCAGAGCGCTCTCGTGAGTGCTGCTGATCGCAGTGCAGTCGACGACAACTAGAAGCGACTTGCGCAGAGGGTTCATCCCGACGTCAGTCCGGTCGAAGAACGAGTCGGGGAGGGTGGCATGCGTCTGGCCGTTGAGCGTGAACAGCACCCCATGCGATCCTCGCCATGAGCCTGCCGGCTTCTTGAATGCCCACACGGCGACCTTGATCAGTTGCCCGTCTACCCGGAACTCGAGCGATTTTGGTGTTCCGTCCCACTCCAGCGACTCCGATGGGTTCCGGAGATTGTGGAGGCGTCCCATGATGCCCGTGAGCACCATCGTCGGATGCTGATCTGCGACACGTCGGAACGGCCGACATTCGTAAAGCCTTACCGGCAGCATGGCGTTCGGCATGCGCAGTTCGAGCTTGCGCAGCAGCGATAGGCGAGCCTTCGGCGAATGATCCGACGAGTGTGTGATGTAGGTGGCCCTGATGTACTCGTACAGCTTCGTGAGCGTGCCCCAGCGGGCTGCACGTGCGTACGGCTCAGCCCGCCCACGCTCAGCCGGCTCCAGAGGAAAGATCGCCAACTCGTCCGCTTCGAAACGAAGCACGGACCCGTTGGGCGCCAAGAATCGGAACGTCGGGGTCTTCTCGTTGTCCTGTTCAGGGAACCGCCGAACGACCGTGAACCCCCACGGAATCTGATCACCCGCGGACGCGAATACCGGATTGCGCCGTGAGACAACCAACTGAAGATTGTGGGCATGCACTCGTCCGGCACCGCAGAATCGCAGCGCACCGGTGCCACCCATGGTGTGCTTGCCCTGCACAAACGGGATAGAGCGCTTGTTGCCGGTGTTCAACGAGCAGAAGGTCTCGGCGAAGTCGTCGGGCTCCTGGCCCTCTCCATCGTCGGCGATCGAGACACTGGCGTAACCGTCGGTGGGACCGGTTGCTGCGACAGTGATCCGGTCCGCTTGCTCCTCGCGTTTGCCCGGTGCCCACGCCACGACATTCCCTGCCCGGGACACCTGGCTGGTGTTCATGCCATGGTCGAACCACGACGACACAGCCTCCAGCCCGCTCGACGGCATGCCATCAACCGACCGAGGATCAAGGCCGCGCTGTCGGCATGCGTCCAGCAGGCGAGCATCGATGGAGTTGACGATCTTCTCGACGAGGGCAGCCTCTGGTGCTTCCTGCTGCCCTCCGATCACCGAAGCGTTCGCTGGGTTGGCGCCGAAGACGCTCCACGCGTCGATGTCGTCCCAGTAGCCGGCGTCGCTGAGAACGGCCTCAACCTCAGCCTCCGTATCCGCTCGAATCAGAGCCTCACACAACGCTCGGCCGCTCTCCTGTGGATCCGGGAACGACGTGTCGAACAGCTCGGCAGCACGAGACACCATGTCGAACGGTCCCCTCTTCGATGACACTGGTTCACAAACGCAGGCCGAAGCGTAGGCGCTGACCAGAAACCGGACATCCGCAGGCTTTGCAGAGCGGATGCATCGGGGAATTGGTCCGCGCCCTTGGACCGCGGTGCCAGCCAGTCGACGCCCGCTTCTCAACATCCGGATCTCGTGATTTCGTCCCTCGCGCACAGACGGAAGCCCAAGCCTTCCCCACGAGCGGCTGTTCACGCGGTGGCAGCTTGACCGCTCACGATGCTGCGTGCGAGCGGCACCGCCCAGCCGGGAACGTCGTTGATGTTCCGGCCGAGGTCATGCTTCACCTCATCGGGAAGGCGGCGCTTGAGCGTCGCGGCGACCTGGACATCGCTGGCGGCGTCAGGGCCGAGCCACTCCAGTGCCTGAACCACCGGAGCCGCCGGCCTGCCGGCCCACTGCATGATTCGGGGCCTGCGATGTCGGAGCCGAACCGTTCTTCCGTCGATCTTCAGCGTCCTGGAGGGTCCGTCGGTGATGTAGCTCGCCTTTGCCGGCACTGCATTGGTGAGACCCAGCCGGTTCGCCGCCACCAGCCCATCGGGCATGATGCGCACGCCGTCCCGCCGCGCTAACGCCGACACGGCGGCGTCCATATCGGCTGGCGCAGGCCGATTCAACACACCGCTGAACCGCGGCATGTCGTACAGGCCATGCCCGATCCGGCGCAGCTTGCCGGCCTTGACCAAGCGCGACAGTGCCTGATCGACAGCATCGCGGCTCCCGAGGCTCAGAAAGTCCCCGGGGGTGCACACCCATGCCCCCGGACCGCGCTCGGCCACCCGCTGAGTGATCCTGTCCGCCACGGACGCCATGAGTGACCTCCCTTCGTGTCATACGGCTCACAGGGTATGTCAGAAATATATCTAAAATTTCTGACAACATCGACGGTTCGCCGCGGCGCTAATCTCGAAGCAGCGTTCCCGCGAGCGACGGCCGGACTGCTACTCGACATCGACACGGTAGGCGTTCAAAACCGCAGGCCACAGCCGATTTCTGCCTCGGCTCACGGAGCCCGCTGGGTTGGCGTCAGCCAGCGGGAGTCGCTTGAGGGGTTGAGATCTCGACTTCGACCGTTTCGAACCGGGTCGACAGCGTCGCCGTGGCGTCACCGCCCGCAGCCAGCCACTCCGCGTCCCCATCGGCGAGGGCCCGGCCGTGGTAGGCGATGGCGTCGTCGATGGACATCGCAGGCGCCGGCACCGGGTCGCCGCCGCGGACCAGGCCGTCGATGTGGAAGGCGAGCGTCTCGCGGATGTTCGCGAGCATCTCGTCGGGGGTCTCGGCGGTGCTGATGCATCCCGGAACGCCCGGCGCAGGGGCGCCGTAGTTGTTCGGGGTCTGCTCGATGACGACGGCGCGGGTCAGCTTCATCGCGAACTCCCGCGGAGGCCTGCTTGTCTCAAGATGTTGAGCGGCGTAAGGCCTGGTCACGGCCGCAGTTCCTGACGGGCGTGCGCCGCGAGTGTCAACCTCGCTGACGCATGCGCTGATCAATCACCCGACAAGCTCAACCCGCTACCTCGGCGAGAGCCGCCGGATGGCTTCCAATCTCGATTTCGACCGTCTCGAATCGAGTCTCAACGGTTTCGCCACCACCACCGAACTCGGCGTAGGAGCTGAGCACGTCATCAGGAACGGGCCCACTGTGGTGCGCAACGGCATCGTCGATGCCGGTGGTCGGAGGCGGGGGCAGTTCGCCATCCGACATCATCGCTTCGATGTGGAATGCGAGCGCCTCCTGGATCATCTCCAGAGCCTCCTCCCGCGTCTTTCCGGTGCTGACGCAGCCTGGGACATCGGGCACGCAGGCGCTGAAGTTGTGCGGCAGCTCCTCGAGCGTGACCACGTAGGTCAACTTCATCGGCTTCGCCTCCTCAGACCCGCTTGGGTCATGATGCTCGCCCAGAGCCTCGGGCCTACATTGTCGCTCAGTTTGCCGGGGATCGTGACCGTGCCAGGTTTGTCGGGATGTCGAAAGTGGCGGTGGCTGCCTCGTGTTCGCGCATGGGTCCAACCGTCACGTTCAACGAGACGTATCGCATCGCGCACTGTCGGCATGCTTCGCTCCGTGCTGCCGACCGAGACAGGTACCCGGCGGTGGCGGGCGCAGCCTCGCGCCGCCTCCGACGCGAGGCCAGCGATTTTCTCGGCGATCCGTAGGTCGGCTGCTTAGCTCGCCAACTCGAGCGATGTCGAGGTTCGTCGGGGCGATCCTGGCCAGCACCAATACGTTCGAAGTGCCGCGGCGTGGGGCGCAGTACGGGAGGCCGGTCCGCCTGAAGTCGGCCCAGGGCCGAGTGCTCAGGTTCCCCTGCGCAAGCGGTGGGCTCCGCGCCTCCCGTTGACCGTCACCATAGCCATGGGGATGTGGTGCATCTCGCCGTCTAGGCCAGCGACTCGGACCCGCCCTGCTCCTGCATAAGCACGTCGATCGGGCCCACGTCGGCGGGATCGACGTCGAGCATCATGGCGATCGCCTCACGAGCGGTGCTCCTTGGGTTTCGCGCGGGGGCGATGCTGGATTCTGCTGTCATGAGCTGTGAGGAGGCTTCATGGCACCGAAGGGGTATCCGGCAGAGTTCGGGCGGCGTGTGATCGATTTGGTCGACGCTGGCCGTCCGGTCGCGGCGGTTGCGGCTGAGCTGGGGATCAGCGGCCAGTCGATCTACACGTGGCGCCGCCAGGCGCGTATCGATGCGGGGGTCGAGCCCGGCATGAGGACCGCTGAGCATGCCGAGCTGGTGGCTCTGCGCAAGCGGGTCCGTGAGCTTGAGACCGAGCTGGCGATCCATCGTCGTGCAACCGAGCTGCTGAAGGGGGACGGCGACCCAAAAGGCGGTACGCGGCGATCAGAGTGATCGCCGCAGAAGGACTTCCGGTCGAGGTGGCGTGCCGACTCTTGGGTGTGTCGGTGTCGGGCTATTACAGCTGGATGAGTCGTCCGCGGTCCGCGCGGTCGATCCGTCACGCGCAGCCGGCGGGAATCATCGCGGAGATCCATGCCGATTCCCGACGGACCTACGGCGCCAAGCGTGTTCACGGCGAGCTCACCTTGGGTCGGGGCATAGCGGTGTGCCGCCAGACCGTCGAGACGCTGATGCGGCGGGCGGGGCTGCGCGGCATCTCGGGACGGCCCAAGCATCGCAAGGCCCCGAACACTGCTACCGCGGCGGACCTCGTCGACCGCGACTTCGCAAGACCCCGGCCCGATCAGCTGTGGGTGACCGACATCACCGAGCACCCGACCCGCGAAGGCAAGGTCTACTGCGCGGTGGTGCTGGACACCTTCAGCCGACGGGTCGTGGGCTGGTCCATCGATTCCCGACAGACCGCCGCACTGGTCACCAACGCATTGGGCATGGCCATCGACGGCCGCAGCCCGACACCGGGTGAGACCGTGATCCACAGCGACCAAGGCACCCAGGCCGGATTCAAGGGGTCGTCGCAACACCGGGCTGTTGAAGAGAGCGTAGGTGTTCGTTGAAGGCTTCGGCGGGCGTTTGCCAGTCGAGTGTCTTGCGGGGTCTGGTGTTGAGGGTGTGTGCGACTGCGTCGATGTCGTCGCGGCTGTGGCGGGCGAGGTCGGTGCCTTTGGGGAAGTACTGGCGCAGCAGTCCGTTGGTGTTCTCGTTGGTGCCTCGCTGCCAGGGGCTGTGGGGGTCGCAGAAGTAGATGTCGAGTCCGGTGTCGGTGCAGAGCTGGGCGTGCTGGGCCATCTCGGCGCCTTGGTCCCAGGTCAGCGAGCGGCGCAGCTGTTGGGGCAGTGTGCTGACCGACGCTGCGATGGCGTCGCGGACCGCTTCGGCGCCATGCCCGGCCAGGGGCGGCCCGTTCTTGACCCGTGGCTGTTGGCCGTGGCCTTCCATGCGGGGCAGGTGCAGCAGCATCGTGAAGCGGGTGCTGCGCTCGACGAGAGTGCCGATGGCCGAGCGCTCCAGCCCGATGATCAGATCGCCTTCCCAGTGGCCGGGCACCGCCCGGTCCTCGATCTCGGCGGGCCGCTGGGAGATCAGGATCTCCGGGGTGATGAACTTCTTGCCACGCTGGCGAGTGCGGGCCCTGGGCACTCGCAGCGCCCGCCCGGTCCGCAAACAGGCGACGAGCTCTCGCTTGAGGGCGCCGCGTCCTTGCACGTAGAGCGCTTGGTAGATGGCCTCGTGGCTGATTCTCATGGTTTCGTCATCGGGGAAGTCGAGCTTCAGCCGATGCGAGATCTGCTCAGGGCTCCATGCGGTGGCCCAGCGCCGGTCCGCCCGGCGACCGTGACGGCGACCAGTGAACGGCACCTCGGGGCCGGCCACCAGCCCGCCGTCGGGCCTGGCGATCCGCCCGGCCAGACGATCGGCCACATAGTCCCGCAACCGGTCGTTGGCGGCGAGCTTGGACACCTTCGGACGGCTCGCTCGCCGCTCGGCGTGCCATTGCGCCGTCGACGCCCGATACGCCAGCTCGTTGCTGCGCGTCGACGCGTTGCGGCGAAGCTCACGCGAGATCGTTGACGCGCAGCGGCCCAGCTCCCGGGCGATCGCCCGCACGCCAGTCCCCTGTGCGTGCAGGATCGCGATCTCCTCACGCTCGGCAAAGGACAGATAACGGCCCGAAGTCGGCGACACCTCCACAGGACACATCCCGCCAGCCTCACGGAACCATCTGGTCCCAACCGCCTGGGACACCCCCGCCAACCCGGCCGCGTCCTCGCTCGACACCCCACGAGCGATCGCCTCCCAGAACCGAACCCGGTCCTCACGACACGCCACACCGGGCCGGCCCGGCGACCAGACCTTCCCACGAAACTCCCGCACCGCCATCTGACGCTGATGCCTGGTCTCGGCCACGAACCACCTCCATCACGAGGCGTTGCAACCACCGATTGAATCCGCCCAGTTCACCTCCTGGGCATTCACCCAGCGGGCAATCGACTCGGGGCTGCTGCCCTCGATGGGCTCGGTCGGCGATTGCTTCGACAATGCGATGATCGAGTCGTTCTGGTCCCGGATGCAAGTCGAGCTATTGGACCGCAAGCGCTGGCACACGCGCATCGAGCTGGCCAACGCCATCTTCGAGTATCTGGAGATCTGGCACAACCGGCAGCGACGGCACACCTCGCTTGGCATGCTGACACCGGTCGAGTTCGAAACTCGACACCAACACAAACCGGCAGCATGAATCCAACATCACGCCTACGCGAAACCCATGGACCCCCACCGCCTGCGCAATAGCCGGTGAGGTTCACCTGGGAGCAGCGAGCGCTCCATACACAGGTGCACACTGGCCCCTCCCATCGATCAATATGCCTGTCAGCTGGCTGAGGGGAAGCGGATTGGCACGTAGCGGGGGCCGCGGATCTGCCCGCCCGCCCAAGTGACCTCGTCGGGTGCGCTTACTTCGAAGTCCGGGATGCGATCGAACCAGGTGCGCAGCGCGATATCCATTTCGAGGCGGGCGAGGTTGGCGCCTGCGCATCGATGAATGCCTGCTCCGAAGGCAACGTGGCGGTTGTGCGGCCGGTCCAGGATGACCTCGTCGGGGCGTTCGAACATTTCGGGGTCGCGGTTGGCACCTGGGAAGTTCATGATCACCTTGCTGCCCTGTGGGATGGTGACGCCGCGGATCTCTACGTCCTCGGTGGCGAGGCGGCCCATCGTTACTGGTGCATAGAAGCGCAGCAGTTCTTCGATGGCTGTCGGCCACAGTTCGGGCTCTGCCGCCATGCGCTCGCGGTCGGCGGGGTGGGTGCCGAAGTGCCACAGCGCCGAGCCGATCGAGCTCCAGGTGGTGTCGATACCCGCGATGAGCAGCAGGTTGAGCATGCCGACGACCCTCATGGGATCGATGGGCTCGCCGCGGTCGTCGGTTCCCGCCAGCAGCGTCGAGACGAATCCGTCGTCCGGGTTGGCTTGATTCTCCTCGATGACCTCCGGCGGCGGAGTTGTGACCAGCGGATCACTGTTCGACAGCTCGGGAACCAGCTTGACGAGCGTTTGGACGTCGTCGTATCGAGTCGGCAGGAATGAGCCGCCCCAGCGTTCGGTGTGAGCGACTGGGCATCCCTCCCGCAGTTCGTCCCAGACCGGGGCCGGATCGCGCACATACTCCGGGTCCAAAATGTCGTAGTCGGTACCCCAATCGTCAACGGGGGCCGTATCAGACATCGATGGTTAGTTCAGTACGCAGAGGTCGGGGGGCCGCCGAGCTCGGTGGCGTCGGCGCCGCGGCTGATCCACTGGGCGTACACCTCCAGTGTCGCGTCCCAAAAGCGTGGATCGAGCTTGAATTCGATCCTCGACCTGAGGAGGTTAAGCCGTCGTAGGCGATCTGCCACCTCGTCTGCGTCGTGTGGATAGCGAAACGAGGAGGCCGTCCGAGCTGCGCATGTGACTCAACGCCTGCTGAAGGCAGTTACGCCGAAGATCCCGATGGCCAGCACCGCCGCGGCCCACTCGAACTGCCCGGCGACAGCCAGGCCGGCACCGATGCTGGAGACCGCCAGGTACCCGAAGGTCGTGCCCATCAATCTGCTGCGCGGTCAGTCACGTAGCGCCGCCTCATCGGACGAGTCACTCCATGACGCGCAGCGTGCCCGGTATGAACATCTTCTTCAGCTTGCGAACCAAGAACGCGGGCGCCAATGCGACTGCGACGAGCGCTACGGCGAAATACAGCGCCATCTCGAATGGTCTGATCGACACGAGCGGCCCAATCTCAGGAATGGCTGTCGGCATCAGGTACAGGACCATCCACAGCAGCAGCGCGTAGCCGAACAGGACGCCGAGCACCACCGCGGCCACGCCGAGCAACAACCCCTCCACCGAGAGGTTCGCGATCACTCTTCTCACGGGAACGCCGTAGGCGAACATCGTGGCGTGGTCCCGAGCCCGTTCGTCCACGTTGATGTTGGCGGTATTGAACGCGATGAGCAGCAGAAGCAAGATCATGAAGACCCGGGTGGCGGCGTACAGACCTGCGGACTGATCGAGTGAGTCTTCGACTGACTTGAACGATTCGTCGAGGCCCTGTACGCGCGAGACGCCGTCGCCGCTGCCGAAGAGCGACCGCTTCACGTCGTTCAGGCTGCTGCCTTCTGCTGGCACACCCGTCACGATGTTGGCAAGACCGCCGAAGCCCCACGTCGATGCCTGCGAGATGTCCATGTAGGCGTTGAGCCTCAGCGGGTGGGGGTGAACCGCCGTGACCGGCAGCGTGCGGGTGCTGTAGGTGAATGCCCCGTCGACGAGCGCGGGATGAGTGACGATCACGTCGTCGCCGACGCCTACACCGAAGTCGCGTGCGGCCTTGTCGGCTAGCACGATGCCCTGCGCTCCCCGAGTCAGCGTTCCCTCCGCTGCGGTCGGCGTCCACACCGTGCTGCCGAAGTCCACGAAGCGAACCACAAGATCGAGTCGGGTCGCCTCGTCGAGGCTCTCGTCACCCTCGGCGGCGATGACGCTCGCCCCGAACTGCAGTGCTGGTTCGCCGAGATGCACCGTGGGATCGGTCAGTGCACCGTTTACTTCTGACGAATCGACTGGGTACAGGGAATCGAATCGAATCATGAAGCGTTCGGGCTCGGCCCCGAGCAGTTCTTGATTGCCCCGTTCGAAGGTCGCTGCAAAGGAACTGCTGAATCCCACCATGGCGAACAGGATCGCCAAGCTCATCGCGAATGTCAGCAACGTCATGAGAGTTCGGCGCGGTGTGCGCACGAGGTTGCGGAACGGCATTCGTGCGAGACTGCGACCGGGCAATGGCACGCGGCCGATGATCGGCCCCAGACTGCCGCCCCGAGACGCCAGATGGCCCGACCGAAGCGCCTCGACCGGTTGGACCCGGACAGCGCGGAAGACAGGCCAGAGCACCGCCAAGAGCGGCACCGCGAAGCCGATTGCGGCGGCCCGCGCGTAGATGCCCGGCTTGAACGGCTGCTCGAAGACCGGGTAGGTGAAGGTCGTTTGGGCAAATGCCACTGCTTGGTTGGACAGTAGGAATCCCACGGCGACGCCGAGGACGACTCCGAGGACACCGATCTGGACACCGATGAGCATCGGTCGGACAGCGATCGACCTTGGATTCTCGCCGACCGCCATGGACACGCCGATCTCCCGGCGCTGGGATTCCACCATGCGGGAGGAGAAGTTCAACGCAGCGAAGCCGGCGCCCGCGAAGAGCAAGAAGGCGAAGACGTTGCTCAGGTCTCGGTCGATCTCTGGAGCGTTGATCAATCCGACATATGACGGTGTTTCGTCTCGGGTGATGACTTCCAGCGGCACCCCGTCCAATGATGCTGCAGCATCGACCAACTGTTCCCGTACCACTTCGGCGTCGGCACCTGGCTCCAGCGTCACCACCAAGTCGTTTACCGCGCCGGTTCGGCTCGAGATGTCCTGCGCGGTGGCCAGTGGGGCGAAGAGCGCCGCAAAGTTGGACTGGCCGAGCGAGCCGTCTCCTTCAACGATCAGGAAGTACTCCGGCGATGTGGCATGACCGACAAATTCGACGCTGGTGTCACCTCCGACAATCAATGTGCCGCTTTCCGGCAAGTCATGGAATCGGGCGAACTTCGATTCGATCAAGACGCGAGGCTCGCCCGTTCCCGTTTGGGGCATGGCGTCGCCCTTTGTGACTTCGACCCGGTTGACGCGTGGCCCCCCTGGGGCCTCCTCGACGCCGACGATGCGTCCGTGTACAAGTAGCTCTTCGCCGTCCGCTGTCGTCTCAATCTGCATGTCAAGCACGAGGCGTTCGCTGTACTCGTCAATGCCGTCGATGTCGCTGGCAATCCGCGCGAGAGAGCCCACGGGAACGTCTTGGCCTCCGCTGACCGTTGCCCGCAGGTCGTACATGTTGGTGAGGTCCAGGCTCTTCTGGGTCGCGTCGAATCGCCAGTCAATGGCACTCGCGGGCCCTGCATAGCCGCCGATGCCGATCGCGAGGGTGAAGGCGATGCCCACGATCTGGATCCAGCGCCTGCGTCCCTCCCGCAGAGACCACCGAAGACGAAGAAGCGGCATGCTCAAGCCCTACGGGTGGAGCTGGGACAGCGGAGCCGTGCCGACCCCCGTTAGGTTCCCGTCGGCATCACGGAGACTCTTGATCTGGATTCGACACTTGGTGTGGGGGCGAATCAGGGGATAGGACGTGATCCGCACGCGGCGGTCTCCCGACGGGAGCCGATCAATCTCGGCGAAGCACATCATCGTGGCCAGATTCAGGGCCATGAGATCGGAAGCAAATTGCTCGCCGATGCAGGAGTGCGCGCCAGCGCCAAAGGCAGCGTAGGCACCCTCGCGCTGGGACTCCAGCCGGGGTGGAAGGTGCCGATCGGGCTCAAACACATCGGGCTCGTCGTAGTTTTCAGGGTCGCCGTGAACGACGGCCGCGGCCACCCACATCGGGGAGCCGGCAGGCACCCAGTGGCCTTCGAATTCAAAGGAAATGCGTGCCGTTCGCTGCATGATCGGTGCTTGCGCGTGAAGGCGCAGCACCTCGGCGATCACGGCTCTCGTCAATTCGAGTCCCTTCAGTCCATCGGCGCTGAGCGTTCCTGACGAGAACGCTTCGTCGGCTTCGGCTCGACAGCGCTCAGCGAGGCGCTGATCTGCGAGCAGGTACAGCACTGCAAGCCCCAAGGTGCATGCGATCTGGTCAGATGACTGGAAGTACGGATTGATGACGGCCGCCATCAGATCCGGCACGGAAATGAACTCCGGCTGGCGTCGTTGCATCTCCAAGAGGCGATCGAGCAAGTCGCGAGGACGACCAGAGCGCAAGTCCGGATCGTGCTCCTCCAAGCTCTCGTGGAAGAGCCGCTGGATGTCGCGCCGCACCTTGCGCAACCGGCGTTCGACCATGAAGTACGGCCGGTCCCCGCGCATCGAGATGATGAGCGTGTCATTCCAGTACCGGACGCTGTCGACGTAGGGGGCCACTGACTTGTCGAATGCCACGTGCCCCACCTGCATGATGGACATTCGCTGCATCGCCGCATACGCCGACACGGATTTGTCCTGTTGCCAATCGCTCAGCAGGTCTCGGGCGACAGCGATCAACTTCGGAAGATTCGCCTCGACGCTCATCGCAGAGGCAATCTCGTGAGCGATTCTGCGGAGCTTGATGTGGTCATGGCCGCCGGTGGCGATCAGCAATCGATCGGACTGCGCGGCACGGCACATCGGCGCGAATGCCACGTCGTTGCGGAGGTGCGTCTGCGAGTGCTTCCTCGCGAACTCCACTCCTTCCTTGCCGCTCAGCACTACGATGCTCTTCCCCGGTATGCGGACGCGGCAGATCGGACCATGCACTCGATACAGAGCGTTTAGGTAAGGACCTATTTCACCGGCCAAGCCGATGGCATTGCCTAAGAACGGCAGACCGGGAACGTCGGGTATGGGCTTGCAGGGAGCAGAATCAGGCCTTGGCGGTGAGCTGCCCGCAGCGACGAGGCGTGCAACCGCCTGGCAGAGCGGATGCAGCGAGCCCAGCTGCCCTACTGAGCGTCGTGCCCGCTCTCGTTCCGGCGCGTCGAGGATGCAGTCGAATAATCCGCAGGACTCGACGAGCTGGATCAACGTGGCATCGTCCGTCTCGGGCTTCTCGCCGAGAAGCAGAGCCCGCATGACCCGTACCGAGACATCGTCCGCACCCGATCCCGTCGCCTCGGACGGGCATCGACGGGTGAGCTCGACATCCGACGCGAGAAAGAACAAGTCGCCGGGCACTCGTTCCACAATCCCGGACTCGACCAGGTCGCTCAGACTCGCATCGGCGATCCGTGAACCGAAATCGGCGCCCAGGTGACGCACCCACCACTCCGCAGAGTGCGGCTGCTCGGCGTCACGAATCCGATCAAGGACCAGGTCCGGGACTTCATTGCCGATCGGTCGATCATCGATCACGCAAAGCGGATCGGACCCGGGATCGATCCGATTGCGTCGAGCCAGCTCGAGAAGGACACCCGCCGCGAATCCGAAATCGTTGGCTTGTCCCGGCAGAGTTCGTATGCGTCCGCAGTCGTTGTCTAACAGCAGCACGCAAAGTTCGTGAAAAAATGCAGTTATCCATGGCCTGCATCCCCTCGACGGGCCTCACCAAGAGACGAGACTAGTGGGCATTGCCTGCGTCGGCGATCCAATGCCGCGCATCGCGCGATGCCCTCGATCGTCTGGGGAGCTCCGTCGCACCGACTGTTCGTAGGAGGGGCGCGCTCAAGCGGTTGGGCTGCGCTGGGCATAAAACTGGGCCACCGCCCCTCGGCCGGCGGTCTCATTGCGGGTGTAGAGCGCGGGCATTGCGGGGGACCGCCATCGTCCGGCGGTCATGAGGCTGGTCAGCTCGATGCCGGCTCGTGCGAGGTCCTGTGCCATGCCCACACGGGGGCTGTGGCCGCTGTAGCCCTCGCCGAGTCCGGCGGCGCGTGCCGCGTTCTTGATGCGGTTCGAGATTTGATTGCGGCCCAGTCCGAAGATGCTGTGCCGGCCCTGTGCGCTGTCGCGCACCGGTTCGAGCGCGACCAATGCCATGGTGCGGGGAGACACGTACACGACCGCTCCTTCGCCGGTCGGGTCGGTCTTGGAGCGCCGTATGAGGAGCCGGCCGCTGCGGTCGGGAGCGGTGCTCAGGTCGTCCCAGGTGAGCGCTGCGGTCTCCGAGACGCGCAGCATCGCATCGCGCATCAAGCTCGCCAGCGCGATGTCCAGGTCGCCTCTGGCGCGGGCAGTGCGGGCGCTCTCGGGCCGCCCGCCTCGTCCGGTGCGCGGCATGCGGGCGGTCGCGATGATCAGGCTCAGCTTGTCGGCGGTGAGCCCATTGGCCTGTTTCTGGGCACTGCCGGCTGTGCGCGCGGCCCCTTTGAGGGTGCGTCTCACATCCGGATGACCGCAGGGGCTATCGAGCCCGTGCGCGGCGTGCACCCAGGCGATCGCGGCGGCGCTCACGCGTAGCGTCGCCGGCTTGTGCCCGTGGGACTCCAGCCGCTGGGCCAGATAGGCGGCCACCGCGGCGGCATCCGCGGGCAGCGCCCTCACTCCGCGCCGTGCCGCCCACTGGGTGAACCCCCGCCATTGGCTCGCGTAGCAGCGAAGCGTGCCTTCCGCTATATCGCGCTGGGCCAGCCGCCGCGCAAGCTGAGCGTCGCTGTTAGTCAGGCCATCGGTTCCCGACGACGGCCACGTCGACGACCCGCCAGCACCGGCGGCCGCGTCGGCTTGCGCGCCGGACGCGGTCGTCTGCGCGTGCCGCGCGCTGTGCACTGCGGACTTAACCGCCGCGATCGTTCTCGGCGTTGCCTCAACGGCACCGGCCTCGTCGGTATTCGTGGTTGTGCTGGCGCTGCCCGGTGCGCCGAAGTTCGCTGGCTGCAGGCGGTGAGAGCCAGCGCCGCAAATCTCGTCACCGACCATCAGCAAGTCCCATCACCGACTGTCAACGAATACCCGAGCGGGGAGCCGCGTTCCAGCGGCAACCGGCCGCCGAAACAGAGCTTCTTCCTAACGATCAACGGCAAAACAGGAAAATTCGCGGCGGAATCCTCAACTTGGGGATAACTGCATTTTGACTCACCTTTAGGGTCGTATCAGAATGCCCCCGAATCAATACAAACTCTTGGGCACTTCGAGCCTCAGCGGCACCGTTTCTTTGCTGAATCCGCATCAGATGGCGCCCGGACACGTTCAGCGGGCGATCGACGGCTGAGTCGGCGCGACACCCGTCGAGACCCCATCGAGTGACGCGACGGGGTCGCTGGATCGCGGGCCGCCTCAGCCTTGATGGCCCCCGCCTCGATCCGCTTGACCGGCAACAGCCGCCCACCGAGCGTCAAGCAGGCACCAGCGGGAGACATCGAGCCTCCTAATGCGTTCGTGGTCGTTCTCACAAACATCACGCTCGCGCAGGAGGCTCAACCCATCACGCGGCTGCCAACCTCCAGATCCAAGCCAGCTAGCCGCAGACAGCGTTCGCTTTGTCCAGTTCGCCGCGGGCCACAACATCGACCGCCTCGGCTCCGAGGCGTCCTTCGCTCACCTGTGCGCTGCCGCGCCGGTCCCCGCATCCAGCGGGCGCACCCAGCGTCACCGACTCAACTTCGCCGGCAACCGCGACGCCAACCGAGCCCTGCACATGATCGTCATCGTCCGGCTCCGATACTGCGAACGAACCCGCAGCTACACCGAACGCCGCCTCGCCCAAGGCAAGACCAAAAAAGAAGCCATCCGCTGCCTCAAACGCTTCGTCGCCCGCGAGCTCTACCGCACACTCCGAGCCGACCTCGCCACCCTCACAACCCGCACTTGACATCTATAGGAACGTCCCGGGGTGATTCATGTTGCAGTTCTGGGATGGTCAGCGGCGGTCTGCGGAGGCGCACGATTGCGTGGGGGGATGCGCGAATTACAAGCCCCGAGGTCAGGGGTTTGACGGCTGAGGGACTTGGAACGGATTTCGCGCGATCCTGGAACGTTTTTTGGGCTCGTGGGCGCGAAAGCCCAGGTCAGAGGCGTGATCGCCGTTTTTGTCGCCTGCCTATCCCGACAGGGTCAATAGTGTTGTCACCCAAGCCTTGAGGGAAATCCGGCGCAGGGGCTAGGTGTAGTGAATCACACCGAGTCTTGTAGAGGCTCGGGTTGTTGAGTCACGGCCGGGGTGGCTGTGACGGTTTGACGGTAGTAGGCGGTTTCGTGGTCGGCGGGTGTGGTGTAGTTGCCGCTGCCGGTGAGCAGGGCGCTGTGGCTTCGTCGGTGGTTGTACCAGTCGACGTATTCGAGGGTGGCGAACTCGACATCGCGCAGTCCTTGCCACGGTCCTCGTGAGTAGATCAGCTCCCATTTGAACAGGCCGTTGAACGACTCGATCATGGCGTTGTCGTAGCTGTCCCCTTTGGTGCCGACCGACGCGACGATGTCGTTGTCCGCGAGGCGCTGGCTGTAGCGAATGGAAAGATATTGCGATCCGCGGTCGCTGTGATGAGTGACCGTGTCGATGCCGTGGCCGTCGCGGCGTCGCCCCGAGATGGCCATCTCCAGGGCGTCGAGCGCCAGCTCGGTGCGCATCGACCGCGAGGCCTGCCAGCCCAGGACCCGGCGCGAATAGGCGTCGATCACGAACGACACGTACACCCAGCCGCTGCGGGTGCGCACATAGGTGAGATCGGCGAGCCACAGCCGGTTCGGGGCCGGCACTGTGAAATCCCGGTTCACCAGGTCCGCGGGCCCGCAGGCGTCGGGGTCGCTGGTGGTGGTGCGCACCGTACGCCCCCGGCGGGTCCCTTCGAGGCTCAGCTGGCGCATCAGCCGCTCCACAGTGCAGCGAGCCACCGTGATGCCCTCGACGCGGTTGAGGTGATCCCACACCTTGGCCGCCCCGTACGCGTCGTAATTGTCCCGGTGCACACGAGCGATCTGCTCGCACAACCAGGCGTCGCGCTGCGCCCGAGCCGACGGCGGCCGGCACCTGGCTGCGTAATAGGTGGACGGGGCGATCCCGACGCCGTGCTCGCACAGCACAGCGCAGATCGGCTCGACCCCGAACCGGCCTCGATGGGCGTCGACGAACGCCACTATCGCTTCGACTGGCGGTCGAGCTCCGCCCCGAAGAAAGCCGACGCCGCCTTCAATATCTCGTTCGCTCGGCGCAGCTCACGGTTCTCGCCTTCGAGCTCTTTGATCCGAGCCCGCTCCGCTGAGGTCACCCCGGCCCGGGTCCCGCCGTCGATCTCAGCGCGGCGCACCCACAGCCGCACCGTCTCCGGGGTCGGGCCCAGCTTGTCGGCGACCGAGCAGATCGCCTCCCACTGCGACCCATAGCAGCGCTCGTTGTCGAGCACCATTCTCACCGCACGCTCACGCAGCTCGGCTGGATATCTCCCATTTCCTGGCATCGCTCCATCCTCTCAAGGAACAGAGCCTCCACCAAACCCGGTGTGATTCATAGGCATGGCAATTGCCTAAGGAAGGGAAATTTGTGACACATCTACGCAAATCCAAGATGAGGCGGTTGTGGTTGCTGCTAACTGCATTCGCTTTGATCGCGGCGGCCTGTGGTGCCGATAGCGACGGCGGTGCCGACGAGCCCGCAGCCGACGAGCCCGCAGCCGACGAGCCCGCAGCCGACGAGCCCGCAGCCGACGAGCCCGCAGCCGACGAGCCCGCAGCCGACGAGCCCGCAGCCGACGAATCCGCAGCCGACGAGCCCGCAGCCGACGAGCCCGCAGCAGGGGGCGGCGAGCTGATCATCGCGCTCACGACGCAGCCCAACGCGATCGACGGCGCGAACGCGGCCGAACGCAACGCAGGCAATGTGGCCAGCCAGATATTCGATCCGTTGGTGTGGATCAATGACGACTTGGAGTTCGAGCCAGCTCTCGCCGAGTCGTGGACAGTATCTGACGACGGTCTAACGTACACTTTCAAATTACGTGAGGACGTGCTGTTCCATAACGGCGAACCGTTCAACGCGGACTCCGTAGTCTTCTCGTGGGAGGTACAAAGGACCCCGGACAATCAGTACTTCAACTACTACCAACGAGCGTCCGAGGTTAACAAGATCGACGAATTCACTGTCGAACTCGTCGCACCGGCACGCAATGCACTATTCCTCGGTCTCACGGCTGGTATATGGTTCTTTGTTCCTCCTGAATACTACGCTGAGGTCGGGCTCACGGGGTTCGGCCAAGCGCCGGTAGGCACGGGTCCGTTCATGCTGACCGAGTGGGTCCAGGGTGACCGCATCGTGTTGGACCGGAACCCGAACTACTGGCGTGAGGGCTTCCCCAAACTTGACCGGCTCATATTCCGGCCGATCACCGAGTCCTCCACCCGGGCCTCTGCGATCCAGACGGGCGAGGTCGACATCGTGAGCCGCCTCAGCCCAGACGAAGCTGCATCGCTAGAGGGCATCGACGGCGTCAACGTCATCGAGTACCCAACCAACCGGGTGTACTACATCGCGTTCAACAACCTCACCACTGGTGTGGGCGAACCAATTGAAGATCCCCTCGTACGCCAGGCCCTCAACTATGCGGTCGACGTCCAAGGCATCATCGGCGCTCTGTTCAACGGCAAGGGCAGCCAAGCCACCGGGATGATGACGCGGGCCGACTTCGGTTACAACGACGGTCTCGTACCGTATCCCTACGACCCTGATCGGGCGCGGGAGTTGTTGGCCGAAGCCGGGTTCGCCGATGGGTTCGACATTGGATTCGCGTGCCCGTCGGGTGCCTACACCAACTTCGAGCAGGTGTGCGAAGCCGTCGCGGCCCAACTCGGCGACGTAGGAGTCAATGCATCACTTGAGATCATCGAGTCCGGGGCCTACTGGGACCTGGAGGCGGATAAGCAGCTACCGCCGCTATTCGGCGATAGCTGGTCGAACGCCAATCCTGAGGGATGGGACCGCCTGCAGGGGGCCATGGGCGGCAACGCTGCAAGCTTCTCAGCATGGTCTGACCCCGTGGTTGACGATCTCCTCGTTCAGATACTCGCGACCCCCGACGACGACGAGCGTGCGGATCTGTACCGACAGCTGCAACAGCGGATGTACGATAACCCGCCATTCATCTATCTCTACGTGCCGTTTTCATTCGAAGCAACCAGCGATCGAGTCTCCAACTACAAGCCGCGCTCGGCCGAGGAATATTGGCTCTGGGACCTAGCGGTGGCTCCCTGACAGACGCCGGCTCGTAAGCCAATGGTCGACCGGTGGGCCGAGGTACTACACCTCGGCCCACCGGTAATTAACGCAAGGAGAGCGAGCAGAACGGAGAGTCGGTGACGAGGTACTTGGTTGGGCGCATAGGTCAGTCGCTACTGCTCGTGCTCGGCGTGATGGTCATCGTCTTTGCGATGCTGCGGGTGTCAGGGGACCCGACCAACCTGCTCGTTCCCAGGGAGGCAACCCAGGAGCAAAGAGAAGCGGCACGAGAGGCGCACGGCTTGGACAAGACCGTTGCCGAACAGTTTGTCAGCTTCGTGGGCGATTCGGCCCGTCTCAACTTCGGTAATTCTCTTCGGTACAAGATTCCGGTTCGAGAAGTGATCTTCGACCGTATGCCAGCGACGATCGAGCTTGGCATCGCGGCGATGGCCTTCGCGGTCGCAGTCGGAGTACCGCTCGGGATCTTGGCGGGTGTCAAGGCGGGCGGCCGCTGGGATGGTGCGGCGCGCGGGTTCGGCCTGCTCGGCCAGACGATCCCGAATTTCTGGCTGTCCTTGGTCTTCATCGTGGTGTTCGCGGTCGAGTTAGGGTGGTTCCCGTCGTTCGGGCGTAGCACGACTTCGATGTGGTTCCTCACCATTCCTGACAATTCGATAGTCTTGCCGGCCGTTGCTCTCGGCTTGTTTCCAATGGCTCAGCTTCTGCGGTTCACCCGATCGTCGGTGCTGGAGATCGTCAACGAGGAGTACGTGCGCATCGCTCGCAGTAAGGGCCTCAGAGCGCCAGTCATCTACGGTCGTTACATATTGCGCAACGCGCTCATTCCACTCATCAGCGTAATGAGCCTGCAGATCGGGGCGCTGCTGGGTGGATCGTTGTACATCGAAGCTGTCTTTGCCTGGCCGGGCGCCGGAGGGTTGTTGGCCGAAGCGGTGAGCAATCGTGACTTCCAGCTCGTGCAGGGAATAGCGTTCTTCGGCGCGCTCATCGTTATCCTCTTCTCGCTTCTTGCTGACGTGCTGTACACAGTCGCCGACCCGCGGATCAGAGTGGGGACGTTGCGCCAGACGCGGACCCCTCGGCCTAGATCATCTGCGGACGGTACGTCGGCGACGATACCGAAGCCACACGGAGAGGGGATCACATGACTGATCATGCTGCTCCCAGTGGCGCCGATTTCCATGCTGGCGAGACTGAAACCGGCCATGAAATCGACATCGAAAGGGATTTGCGGTTCCGGGCTCGGATTCGTGAGGCCCTGCGGCTGCTTTGCCGCTCCAAGGGCGGCATGTTCGGTGCCTTCGTATTCGTCATGTTGCTCATCCTCGCGACGTTCGCTCCATGGATCGCTCCTCACGATCCTCTCCAGCAGACACTGAGTGATGCCAATACTCCACCGTTTTGGTCCGATGGGGGTTCCAATGACTACCTGATCGGCACCGACACCTTGGGACGCGACATGCTCAGTCGCATCATCTTCGGAACCCGAGTCTCGCTTGGTGTGGCTCTCGGTGGCGTCGGAATCGCCATCATTCTGGGAATGGCAATCGGTCTGATCGCCGGCTACCGGGGCGGCACGATTGACGCCATAATCGTCGGTTTCATCAACCTGATCCTGTCGCTGCCCTATCTGTTGTTCGTGGTGTTCTTTGCCGCGGTCGTCGGGCGAAGCCTCATCAACGTGATTCTCATCTTCGGCTTCACGTCGATTCCCGTGTTTGCCCGTGTGACGCGGGGCGAGGTCTTGAAGCTACGGGAGAGCATGTTCATCGAGGCAGCAAGAAATGTCGGAGTACCGGAGAGCCAGATCCTGCGACTGCACCTGTTGCCCAACCTCATCGGCCCACTGGCCACGCTGGCCACGTTCGAGATGTCGGCCATGATCCTCTACGAGGCCGGCCTCGGATTCCTCGGTCTTTCGGTGCCGCCTAGCACTCCGAGTTGGGGCAACATGATCAACGCCGGTCGAGGCGTGCTCACGATTCGTCCGTGGATCTCGCTCACACCGGGGGTCGCCATCGTCTTTGCCGGGCTCGGGCTCAACTTGCTCGGCGATTGGTTGCGCGACGTGCTCGACCCTCGATCTCAGCGAGTGAAGCAATGAACGCGCCAGCACTGATCGACGTGAAGAACCTTGAGGTCCGGTTCGACATCCCGGAAGGCACTGTGCATGCGGTGAACGGCGTGACTTTCTCCGTCGCCAGGGGTGAGACTCTGGCCATCGTGGGCGAGAGCGGAAGCGGGAAATCCGTGACGATGCTCGCCCTGCTGCGGCTACTCGCCGAGCCGCCGGCACGAATATCCAACGGCACAGCGACGCTCGAGACAAGCGACGGAACGGTCGGCCTCCTTCGCGAGTCTCAGCGCCGGCTGCGACGGGTTCGAGGGGCCGAGATCGGGTTCGTTGCCCAGGATCCCATGAGTTCCCTCAATCCAACGATGCGAATCTCCACCCAGCTCATCGATGTGATCCGCACCCATCTCGGTCTGTCGAGGCGACAGGCTCGCAACCGCGCCATACATCTGCTGGAGAGAGTCGGGATACCCGACGCCCCGGGCCGCATCGATGCCTATCCTCACGAGTTCTCGGGAGGCATGCGACAGCGTGTCATGATCGCTATCGCAGTGGCATGCAACCCCCAGCTAGTGATCGCCGATGAGCCAACCACGGCACTCGACGTGACGGTCCAGGCCCAGATCGTGGAGCTTATGCACGACCTACGTGACGAGCTCGGGCTGGCCTTGATCTGGATCACCCACGACCTCGGCGTAGTTGCCGGTTTGGCCGACCGGGTAGCAGTCATGTATGCCGGCAAGCTCGTAGAGATCTCCGATGTGGGCAGCCTGTACACGCGGCCACTACACCCGTACACCATCGGGCTCCTAGACGCTCTGCCTAAGATGGGCGACCGAGCTGACCGGTTGACCAGCATCCCCGGTCTGCCGCCCGATCTAGCTGAAGAGCCGACTCGTTGCCCGTTCGCGGATCGCTGCCCCCATGTGTTCGACCGCTGCAGAAGCGAGGTGCCGGCACTGATCGAGCCGGTCCATGGCCGATACGTCGCGTGCTTCTACGACATCGAGGCGGGGATGCCACGACATGGCTAGGCGCGGCTCGGCTGAGGTGGACCGGCCCGTCGCCAAGACGGCGGCGTCAGCCACGGCCAGGGACTCTGCTGAGCCCGTGCTCAGGGTCGTGAACATGCGAAAGTACTTCCCGGGAAAGTCGAGCGACAAGCCGCTAAAGGCGGTCGATGGCGTGAGCTTCGAGCTCTTCGCCGGCGAGACGCTCGGGCTGGTCGGCGAGAGCGGGTGCGGCAAGTCCACCACCGCACGGGCCGTGCTCCAGCTCCACCGCCCTTCTTCCGGGCAGGTCTGGCTGGACGACATCGAGCTCACGAGCCTCGGCGAAAAGGAGCTGCGCAAGCTCCGACCGCGGATGCAGATGATCTTCCAGGACTCGTATGCGTCGCTCAATCCCCGGCATACTGTCGGCCGAATCATCGGCGAGTCGATGAGGGTCCACACGGAGATGACAACGCAACAGGTCAACGACCGGGTGGTTGAGCTTCTCGACTTGGTCGGCCTGCGTGCTGCCCACCGCACCCGCTACCCCCACGAGTTCTCCGGTGGTCAGCGCCAGCGCATCAACATCGCCCGGGCGCTCGGCCTCAGCCCCGACCTGATCGTATGCGACGAGCCCATCTCCGCGCTCGATGTGTCGATCCAGGCGCAGACGATCAACCTCTTCGCTGATCTTCAAGACGAGTTCGGAATCGCCTACCTGTTCGTGGCCCACGACCTCTCGATGGTGGAGCACATCTCCGACCGAGTCGCGGTGATGTATCTCGGACACATCGTCGAACTCGCCCAGACCGAGACTCTGTTCGAGGCGACGCTTCACCCGTACACGCAGGCCTTGCTGTCGGCAGTTCCGATACCAGATCCCGCGGCCGAGGCCAGTCGGACCCGTGTTTCTCTGGTCGGAGAGGTTCCGAGTCCTGCGGCACCACCACCCGGTTGTGTGTTCTCCACCCGCTGCCCTTTGGTTGTCGACCGCTGTCGTGCTGAGGTGCCCGAGTTGCGTGAGATCACCCCCAACCACTGGGTTGCGTGTCATCTCGCTGATGGGAAAGGTTCGTCGATCGTCGGCGAGCCTCGAGGAAGATTGGCGGGTCACGACGGCGACCTCACTGCGTCGCCCACAGCCCAGAGCCATCACCTGACCCTTCCAGCGCAGTCCACTTTCCCGACGGACCCCTGATGAGGTTCGTGTCGTACAACATCCAGTACTCAAAGGGCAAGGACGGTTGCTACGACCTCGAGAGGATCGCCGACGCGGTACGTAGCGCCGACGTGATCGCACTACAGGAAGTCGTACGCAATGTCGAGGCGCTTCCTGACAAGGATCAACCAGCCCGGTTAGGCGAACTGCTCGCTCAGCATCACTGGGTATACGGACCCAATGTCGATCTTGACGCAAGCTCGAAAACTCCCGATGGGTCAGTCGAGCATCGTCGACTTCAGTTCGGCAATATGGTCCTTTCCCGCTGGCCGATCCTCTCGTGTCGGAACCTGCTCTTGCCGAGAGTACGGGTCATCAATGCCCACGGCGCACAGCATGGCGCGCTCGAAACAATCATCGATGCTCCGTCTGGGCCTCTTCGGTGCTACTCAGTCCATCTCGATTCTGTCAACTCCCGGCTACGGAGAACGACGATCGAGTTTCTGCTGCCGCTCATGTTTGGGGTCCCCTTCAATGGGGCGTCGGTCACCGGAATCGAATGGATGGGCATCGGCGAGAGCCCTGCGCCAAGCGAGTTCGTGGTGATGGGCGACTTCAACCTGACTCCAACGTCAACCGAGTATCCACTCATCGTCGGCGAGGCTGACTACTACTATGGCCATACTCTCGCCGGTGACCGGCTCGTGGACACGTGGACTGCGGCCGGCAACTCCCTCGACGAGGGAATCACCTGGTACGACGAGAGTCGAGGATTCGAGGTCGGTTTGAGGCTCGACTACGGATTCGTGACACCGGGCCTAGCATCAACGGTCGAGTCAGCGTGGATCGACGTCGACGCGGTCGGGTCGGACCACCAGCCAACGTGGTTCAAGCTCAACTAGGTCTGTCCCTGTGGGTGCCGGGCGCAATTCCAACAGGTCGAAGCGTGCGGGAATGTGGAGCGCATCGGGGAAATGAGGGTCCGCCAGATGGCTGATCCTCGGATGCGTGGCGAACCCTGCAGTGAATCGGGCCATACTTCGAGCAGCCGTCCTCTCAAGGACGTTTGCGAATTGCCCTCGTAGCTCAGGGGATAGAGCGTCGGTTTCCTAAACCGTGCGTCGCAGGTTCGAGTCCTGCCGAGGGCGCAGATCTGAAACTGACGGAGGTTGTTGAGAGTCAGGGTTTCTCGCGAGAGGAAGTCCTGATGGACGACCGAGAGCAGCAACGCAAGATCCGGCAGCACCAGCCCGGACCTCAAGCGCCGACACAAACGTGTCGATCTGACTAATGAAATCCCCGAATACCTCGAAATAGGGCACAACCGACAGCCGCGGCATACCTCGCTTGGCATGGTGACGCCCATCGAGATCGAGACCCGACACCAAACGTCTACCGGCGGCATGAATCCAATATCTCGCCGACGCGACATCCGCCCCAAGAAGGGGCGGTCAGCCCGACGGACAATCGCTGTGGCGGTCTTCTTGGCAGCGCTGCTCGCGCTGTGGCTTGGCGTCCCCAGTGTGTCGAACGCACATTCCGCGGCGACGGTGTCGGTGGAATTGTCACCGGGCCGGGCCGTGCCAGCGAACACCGCCATCGACGTGGCGGTGTCGGTCAGCAATCTTGAGGCCGACAGTTCGGTCACGTTCCGGGCCGATGTACAGCGCTACGGCGCCGACAAGGACGAATGCGAGGGCAGCGGCATCGGCGCGGACACTCAGCACACGGCCCACAACGGCGACGTCGTTGTCTCGGCCACGATCAGTGCGCAGTGCCCGGTGGGCGGACCCTATGTGCTCAAGATCAATCTGGTCCGGCCAGGGGCCACGCCGTCAGATTCCGAGGTTCAGCTTGCGTCCAGCAGGACCACGTTCGTGGTCTCGAGGTACCTGGTAGCAGGGGTGACGCCAGGCCCGCCGCCCCAGCCCAAACTCGACGCATGGCTCGATCCCGATCCGCGCTCGTTGGACATGCGCGTGCACGGCGAGTGGCAGCGGATATTCGTTCGCAGCGATGTTCTGCTGTCGATGTTCGGGCACGCCTACGTCTATGTCAACGCCGCCCAGCCGGGCCAGTTCGCATCGCACGCGCAGCCCTACAGCGCCACCGAGCCGCCGTCGGTCGATCCTGCCCAGGCGTGCGCGGGGCAACAAGACGACACCTCCGGATGGCGTCGCGCGATCGACCAGTCGCTGTGGATCGTGGCCTGCAAACCGGGAAGCGCCGTATTCGTCTTGACAGACGAGTTCGAGCCCGGGGCGCTGTACCGCTACGAGTTCACCGTCGCTGAGGCGGATGACACGCACGCCGACGATGACGGGAACGACAGCGACAGCAGCGACGACGAGACCCACACGGTCACTGTCGACCGGGCAGCGTCCGAGTGGGGTGTGCTGCCGGATGACAGGTTGCTTGCCTCAGGCAACTCAACTGCCCGGGCGATCTGGTCTGACGGTGTGACGATGTGGGTCACCAATCTGGGCGGTTACGTTTACGCCTACAGCCTGGCCGACATGACCCGCGACGCCTCCAAGGACATCAGCGCGTTGGGCTCGGCGGGCAATCACCACGCGAACGGCGTGTGGTCCGACGGCGCGATCATGTGGGTGAGCGACGACAACGACGACCAGATCTACGCCTATGACCTGCACACGGGCGCCCGTGTGACGGGCCGCGACATCGACTCATTGGACAGTGCGCACAACAACCACCCCAAGGGCCTGTGGTCCGACGGGGTGACGATGTGGGTGGCCGACCACAGCGACGACGTGATCTACGCCTACGACCTGCACACCGGCGCTCGCAGGTCCAGCCAGGACATCACCGGGCTGGGCTCAGCAGGCAACGACCGGGCTGCTGCTCTGTGGTCCGACGGCACGGTCATGTGGGTGAGCGACGACCACGATGCCAAGATCTATGCCTACGGCCTGCACACGGGCGACCGCAAGGCCGACTTGGACCTCGACGGGTTGCTCGCAGCAGGCAACGACAGTCCCAAAGGCATCTGGTCCAACGGCAGCACGATGTGGGTGGCCGACAACACAGATGCCCGCATCTACGCCTACAACATGCCAGAGCTGAGTGCGGAGCCCGTCGCGTCGACGATTCCGCCGTCGCACGATGGCAGCGACGACGGCAGCGGCGGCGATGATGGCGACGGCGGCAACGACGACCCGACGCTGACTGCGGAGTTCGTCGCGTCGACGGTTCCTCACGCGCACGATGGCAGCCGCGAGTTCACCGTGCGTGTGCAGTTCAGCGAGCCGATCGCTGTCAGCTACCGCACGCTGCGTGACGACTTGCTGGACGTGACCAACGGCACAGCCCTCAAGTTCAAGCGCGTCGATGGGCGCAGCGACCTATGGGAGATCCACGTCAAGCCGAGCGGTACTGGCGATGTCACGCTGTTGCTGCGGGCTGCAACCGAATGCGCCACGCCGAGCGACGGGCCAGCCCGTTCCCAGACTCAGGTGTGCACCGCAGCGGGAATGGCGCTCTCGCAGGATCTCACCCTGACGGTGCCAAGCAGGGTCCCGTCATAGCGGGCGGATCGTCCTCGCGGTCTGCTTGGGTCCTCTAGGCCGGCATCACCAGCCTGGTCACCCACGACCCCGGCACGACGTTCCTACGTCCTGAACCACCACGCTGCCGAAGGCGCAGGGTGCACGAGCGGATCAGGGGTTCGGGCGCCGTCGTTCGGCCACTTTCGCTCGGTCGCCGTTCTTCGGCCGCGGAGGACTCGACCGCTGCGAGCTCGGCGTGGAGTTGCGGTACCGGCAGCAACCACCTGGCGGATGCAGCAATATGGCTCAGCGATAGGCCTCCTCGACAGAGGTCGCTGGAAGACAGGAGTGCCTTATGCACGTCAACGCGACATTGCCTCAGCACAACCTGCGAGCTGTGCCCGACGAGGTTCGGCGGATCGAGGCCGACGGGTACGACTGCGTCGTCACCATGGAGAACCGGCACGAGCCGTTCATCCCGCTGGGCATCGCAGCGGTGCACAGCGAGCGGGTGCGACTGTCGACGAGCGTGGCGATCAGCTTCCCTCGCAGCCCGATGGTGACGGCGTCGACCGCATGGGACCTGCAGGCCGCCTCGGGCGGGCGGTTCGTGCTGGGCATCGGCAGCCAGGTCAAGGGGCACAACGAGCGGCGGTTCAGCGTGCCGTGGTCGGCGCCGGCGCCTCGCATGGCCGAGTACGTTCAAGCGCTGCGAGCCATCTGGCACACGTGGGCCACGGGCGAACGGCTCAGCTACGAGGGCGAGCACTACCGCTTCTCCCTCATGACGCCGAACTTCACGCCCGAACGGCTCGACGGTCCACCACCGCCGATCATGATCGCTGCGGTCGCGCCGGCCATGCTGCGAGTGGCCGGGCAGCACTGCGACGGTGTACGCCTCCATGGCTTCTGCACGCCGGACTACCTGCGGGAACATGTCATGCCGCAGCTGCAGACCGGGCTGGATCGGGCCGGGCACAACCGCAGCGACTTCTGGGTGACCGGCGGCGGGTTCATCTGCACCGGGCCCGACGACGAGGCCGTCGAGCGCATGGTCGAGTGGGTCCGGTACCGGATCGGCTTCTACGGCAGCACCCGGGCGTACTGGCCAGTGCTCGAACAGCACGACCTGGGCGAGCTCGGGGAACGCCTCAACCATCTCTCACGCAACGACGGCTGGGGCGAAATGGCCGGCTGCATCGACGACGACGTGGTGCGGCTGTTCGCCGCTGTCGGCCGCCACGACGAGATCGCCAGCGCCATTGCGGAGCATTTCGACGGACTTGTCGACGAGGTCAACGCCAGCGTCGCCATGGACATCGGCGCCGATCTGCCGCCCGATGTGATCCAGGACATCCAGGCCATTCCGACAGCCGGCAACTCAGCCTGAACACGGGCACCATCGCGCCCGCTTGACTCAGCCCATCGGCTCCAATTCGGCCGTGCCGAACACGACGTTGAAGCGGACACACCAGATGGCCACGGTGCTGTAGCGCTCGAGGTCCACATCGGCAGGGATCTCGTAGTTCTGTGCACCGATGTTGCCCTTGAGGTCGCCCAGGTCGACGAAATCGGCTGCGAGATCGCCGACCGAGGCGTCGGGGCCTGCTGCTGTCAGGTACACGTTCAGATCGGGACCGTTATCGGTGGCGAAGTCGTCATCGAACCGCAGGAACGTCTGAGTGCCGTCGGTGAGCACCACCGCAACGCCCGAGGCGGGATGCGACCGGGCTCCGAACGTGCCCACTGCGGTCACCCGCACGCCGCCGTCATCGGGCATGTCGACCGCCTCGGGTTCATCAAGCATGTGCTCGGCTACCGACATCGAGTGCTCGGTGACCTGCTTCTCAGCTTCGGCGGCCTGCTCGACTTCAGTCGGGGTCATCAGCCGCTCACGCTCGGCCTCCAACTCCGCTAGCTCGGCCTGCAGCACATCCACCTGCTGGTACATGGCCTCCATGGCCTCGTCGGTGTCCTGCGCCATCGCGGCATCACGCACGCTGACGATCTCTGATTCCAGCTCGGCGATCTGTTGGTCGACCGCGGCGCGCTCGTCGGCAGCGGCCGCTGCGTCAGTGTCGTCGCCCCGCGCCTCGCTGATCAGCTCGTCGATGTCGGCATCAGCGCCGACGAATTCGGGGGCCTCTTCGTCCACCACCTCATCCACAAAGATCAGATGGAAGCCGAACACGAAGAAGGCCAGGTAGAAGGCCAGCGCGGCTAACACCGCAGTGCCGGCAGCAGCAGCCCAGCAGCCGCCTGTGGTCCGGGGAATCAACCTGTTCAGAAGCCGCCTCATCGCTGGGTCGCGTTCTTGATCATGTCAACACCGTAGGAGCCAGACGCACCGACTCATAGTCAGGAACGAAGAGTCGTCAGGAACGGCGGCGCGACAGGTTCAACAGCACCCCAACCAGGACGAACACGCTGCCGGCCATATACGGGATCGACACGAAGCCGAACTCCCATGCGTACCGAACTGTGCACGGACTGGTCAGGCTGCACGTCGTGGCGCCCTCAAGACCTGGGAAGTGCTGCAGCAAGTAGTGCCAGGTCGACATCGCGGCGCCGATCACGCACATCGGCAGCCCGTAGCGGTACACGCCCCGATCACGAACGAGCATCCCGATCACCAGCACGAGCGCCAGCGGGTACATGGCGATGCGCTGGAACCAGCACCAGCGGCACGGCTCAAGGTGCGCAATCTCCGACAGGTACAACGAGCCGAGCATGGCCCCCACCGCCAGCGCCGCGGCGACTCCCGTGACGGTACGAGCACTCAGCTGCCGCCCACGTGCGCGGCGGAACAACACCACAACGGTCGCCGCATTGCAGGCAAGCGCTGCCACCGCGAACAGCCGGAGCATCTGATCCAACGACACAGGTGATCAGCGTGCCATACACGATTGCAGGGCACCATTCGCAAAAGCTGATCGTTATCCGCGCGAGCGGTCCGGTCGTCCGATGGGAATCCACAGCGACACGAACGCCGCAATCGCGAAGACCAGGAAGAACGACAGCACATGCTGGTAGTAGACGAGCGCGCTCTCGCCGGATTCGTCCTTCAGCAGCGCGAACAGGCCGGCGATGCCGATCGCGGAAGCTGCGTACCGCAGCGTGTTGAACAGTCCGCTGATCTCGCCGAAGTACGACTCGTCCACCCAGGCCAGCGCCACGCTGTTGAGCAGCGGCACACACATGCCCCAGCCCAACCCGAACAGCGCGATCGTCGGTGCCATCTCGCCGAGATAATCCGCCTCGGTGCCCAGCCGCACCACCTGCCATCCGATGGCCAGGATCTGTATGGCCGCACCGGTGCGGCACAGGGTGATCGCGCTCCATCGTTCGCCCAGCCGGCTGAAGAACACGGTGGACGCGCCTGCCGCGATGGGCCCGACCGTGACGCCGAGTCCGACTTGGTTCGCGGAGTAGTCCCAGAAGTTGAACATGAACAGCGGCCAGATCAGCCAGATCGCCTGCGACGAGACGCCCACCAAGAAGTTGGACAACTGCGTCACCCATACGCCGCGTCGACGCAGCAGGTGCAGATTCAGCAGCGGCTCCGGATGGCGCAGCGAGTTGTTGACGAACCAGGCGAACGCGCCCAGCCCCACGACCGCCACGGTGAGTGTGACCGGCGACGTCCAGCCCCAAACCCGGCCACCCTGCATGATCGCCGTGACAAGCGCCGCGAGCCCGATCGTCCCTGCTGCGGCGCCGGTTACATCAAGCCGGTGCGAAGCCTCCGGCGTCGGCAGCTCCCGAAGAACGCGCCACGCCACCAAGAACATCAACACTGCAACGGGCGCGCTCACGAAGTAGAGGACCCGCCACCCGGCCGCCCCCAGCAAGAGCGCAGACAGTCCCGGGGCAATTCCGGCCGCCAGCGGGCCCGCAGCAGACCACAGACCCACAGCGGTGGTGCGTCGTGACGTAGGAAAGAGCGGCAGCACCAAGCTGAGCGAGGCAGGCAGAATCGCCGCGCCGCCGATGGCCTGCAGCACCCGGGCCAGATTCAGCGTCCACACGGTGGGCGCAATCGCCGAAGCCACCGCAGACAGGGCAAACAGCACCAGTCCTACCTGGAAGATCAGCTTGCGCCCGATGCGATCGGCCAGGCGGCCTGCCAGCGGCAAGAACGCTGCGGTACCGATCATGAAGCCGGCAATGCCCCAACCCACATCGGCTGCGGTGGCGCCGACGAAACTCTCCTGAATCGCATCGAGCGCGAGATTCGTCGCGGTGCTGTTGAAGCCCACCAAGACCGTGCCCAGCGACGCCACCGTGAGCGCCCGCCAGGCCCGTCCTGACACCGCTTCGCGCGCCCCCGGACGACGCGGCGGTTGATGTGCGGCGGATGCCGGGCGGGGTGGCGTGACCTAACCCTTTCGTTGACCAGCGATACCGGCACCGTCTCGACGCTCGATAATCGGGGCTGCCACCGCGACGCGAGGAACTTGCGGCACCCGCGCCGGATCGACCTGGCCGGGGTCGACGTCGTTCCGCATCCGCACAAGCGTACGGCTCAGCCCATGCCGCCAATCGCAGAAATCGAACTGTTCTTAGAAGAAGCGCGGACAGGCGAGACCGTTACCGGCCGTGGAAGACCGGCTCGCGCTTGTCCACGAAAGCTTGCGCCGCTTCCTTGTGGTCGTCGGTCTGCCCACAGTGGATGTGGTGGGCAGCCTCCATGTCCAAGCACTCGCCCATGCCACCGTTGACGGCCCGGTTCAGGTTCTCCTTCATGTACCGGAACGCCACGGTCGGGCCGTTGGCCAGCCGCCGCGCAATGGCACCCACCTCGTCCATCAGGCTCTCGGCGGAGAACACACCGTTCACCAAGCCCAATGACATCGCTTGGTCCATATCGACCCGGTCCGACAGGAAGTACAGCTCGCGCGCCTTGGCCGAGCCGATGAGGCGTGACATGAACCACGTGCCGCCGTAGTCGCCGCTGAAGCCCACGCGGGCGAACGCCGTCGTGATCACCGCGTTGGGCGCGGCGTAGCGCAGGTCGCACGCCAGCGCCATCGACAGCCCCGCCCCGGCAGCAGCGCCGGGCAGCGCAGCAATCGTCGGCTTGGGCATCTCGTACAGCTTCCCGGATGTGTCGCGCTGGCTGCGCCGCTGATTGTGCACCCGGGCGTCGTACTGCAGCGGGCTGCCGCCGCCCTCGCCGCCAGCGGCGGCCATGCCCTTGACGTCGCCGCCGGCGCAGAAGGCCCCGCCGGCCCCGGTCAGCACCAGTGCGCCCACATCGGAGGCCACCTCGGCGTCGGCGATCGCAGCGATCAGTCCGTCCATCATCGGAGTGGACATCGCATTGCGGCGTTCGGGGCGGTTCAGCGTGATGGTCATCACGCCGTCGGTCACCTCGACGATGATGTCGTCGGTTCCGGTGTCGAAGACTCGATCTGTCATGACGCTCCCTTATTGGTCGTGGCCTGCAGTATCGCGAACAGGTGCGAGACGCGCTGAGCGACTCACCGGCCGGAGCATCTACTCCTCTGACTCGAAGGAACCCAGTTCCAGCTCGACCGACCGCAGCCTCCCGTCGAGGCCGATCACGCCCATCTCGACCCGATCCCCCGGCAGCCGCGCCAAGATCTCCACCACTAGGTCGTTGCTCGTCCGGATTGTCTCGCCTTCGAATTCGACAATCACGTCGCCCCGCTCGATACCCGCCCGACCGGCAGCTTCGCCAGGGTCGATGCCGACGACGAGCGCCCCGTACGTGACCTGGGGCGCAACCTCGATATCGGCGAGCTCGTCGTCGGGGTCGGGTCCCGGCTCCACCGTCTCCGGACCCAAATCGCCGATCCCGCCGTCCGGCTCCGGCTCCGTGTCGTCGGCATCGGGCGGGCCGTCCCGGTTGATCCAGTCCTCGACCGAGACGATGCGCACACCGAGGTAGGCCTTGGCCTGCACCACGCCCTCGAGCAGCAGGTCGATGATCGGTCGAGCATGATCGATCGAGATGGCGTATCCAATGCCTTCGGCGAATCCGATGCCTGCGGAGAGCCTCCGGGCAATCGCCGTATTGACCCCGATGACTTCTCCGGCGGCGTTGACGAGCGGTCCACCTGAGTTGCCGGGGTTGATGGCAGCGTCGGTCTGGATGAGACGCACCAACCGCTTCCCGTCCTCGAATTCGATGTAGCGGTTGAGACCCGACACGATTCCCGACGTGACGGTCGGCTCGCCGATGATGTCGAGGGCATTGCCAATGGCAATCACCTCGTCGCCGACTTCCACGCCGTCAGTGGAGCCGAGCCGCACCGTCGGCAGGCCGTCCCGGTCGACTTGAAGCACCGCGAGATCCCGCGCGGGATCGGTGACCATGACCCGAGCAGGCACCAGCTCGCCCCCGAAGAACCGCACGTCCACCCTGTTCGAGTTCTCGACCACGTGGGCGTTGGTGACGATGCGCCCCTGCGGGGTCACGATGAAGCCGGAGCCTGTGACGTCGCCCTCATCGGTTGTGACCTTCACGATGACGACCGATTCCTGGACCGCCTCGAGAACGGCCTTGATGTTGATGCCTTCGATGCGGCTTCCCAACGGCGAGCCTGGCTCGATCTCCTCACCGGTGAGCAGCCGCGCCCAGTACTCAGCGACGACAGTGGGTTCAAGCGCCGGGTAGGCATCGTCCCCCAAGACAGGAGCGCTGTCGCTTACCGGCTCGTCATCGGCGGCGGCCGAATCAGGACTGGTCGACTCGGGCGCCGTCTCGGCCCGTGTGGTGCTGGTTGGCTCGGACATCTCGGACGTGTCGGCGGCAGCCGGCGACGCCGAACCGGCCTGCGTCTCGGCCACCGTGACCGTGCCGGTCGGCCTGGCGACATCCGAGTTGTCGCCGCTCAATGCCACCAGCAGGATCAGTCCCGCGATCAGCGCACCCGCCAGCGCGCCCACCGCACCGGCAATTCCTGCCAGCAGGCATCCCGGGCGCGCCAGCGGCTCTTGCACCGACGCACCTCGGGACGGCCCATCCTGCGTCTCGGCTGCCGGCTCAGCATCGGGCTGGGGATCCCGCGCCGGGTCGTCGGGTTCGGGTCGGCTGTCGGGACCCTGTTCCATCAGCGATCAGCCGTCACCGTCACCTGATGGCGAGCCGCTCGGCTGCGCTCGCCGACAGGAAATCGACGTTTTGGCGGAACACGTCTGTGTCGGTTTCTTCAGCGTCGGCCATCACGCCGCGCAGGTACCGGTTCAGCACTCCTTCGGATATAGCAGCCAATCGCCAGTACGAGAACGCGCGGTAATAGTCGATTTTCGACACGTCGCGCCCGGACGCGTCGGCGTACCAATCCAGCATGTCGCTGCGGGCCGCAAAGCCGCCCGCCTGCGTGGGCGCAGACGTGCCAGCCGACTGCTCGTCGGGTGCCACCCAGTTGTTCATCAGGAATCCCACGTCGGCCATCGGGTCGCCCAGGGTGCACAACTCCCAGTCGAGCACCGCCACGATGTCCCCGGCGCTCGACAGCATGTTGCCCAGCCGGTAGTCGCCATGGACGATGGCCGAGCCGATCTGTTCGGGCTTGCGGGCGTCCAGCTCGGTGGCCAATTCGTCCATGATCGGCAGCTCGCGCGTCTTGGACTGCTCCCATTGACGGGCCCAACGTCGCATCTGCCGCCCGAGGTAATCCTCCCGGCGCCCCAAGTCGCCCAGGCCCACGTCATCGGGTTCGATCGCGTGCAGTTCGGCCAGCACGTCAGCCACCCGGCGACTCAACGACATGCGCTCGGCATCGAGAACGAGCTCGGATTCGTCCGCCGAATGGAGCACGGCGCCTTCTTCGTAGCTCATGAGGTAGAACGGCGCCCCGTTCACCTCCTCATCAGTGCACAGCGCGATCGCACGAGGCACCGGTACGTCGGTCTGCCCCACTCCCGAAATGATCTTGTGCTCACGGGACATGTCGTGCGCTGTGGCCAGCACGTGCCCTAGCGGCGGGCGGCGCAGCACCACCGAATCGCCGTCAGCGCAATGCACTCGGTAGGTCAGATTCGAATGCCCGCCCGCGATGAGCTCGAAGCGAAGCGGCTGGGCAGCCTGCGGGACATGGCGGGCGAACCAGCCGCTCACCGCCGGGGCATCGATACCAGCGGGAGACATCTAGCCGCCGTAGGTGTAGAAGCCCCGGCCGGTCTTGCGACCCAGCAGGCCGGCGTCGCACATGCGGCTGAGCATCGGCGGCGGTGCGTAGAGCTGCTCGCGGAACTCCTCGTACAGCGACTCTGCCACCGCCTGCGTCGTGTCGAGGCCGATGAGATCGCACAGGGCCAGCGGGCCCATCGGGTGATTGCAGCCCAGGACCATGCCGGCGTCGATGTCCTCGGTCGAGGCGAAGCCGGATTCGAGCATCCGGATGGCGGACAGGATGTAGGGGATCAGCAGGGCGTTCACCACGAAGCCGGCCCGGTCCTGGCTGTCCACCACTCGCTTGCCGAGCCGATCCGAAGCGAACTTCCGGCACTTCTGGGCAGTCTGCTCGGCTGTCAGCAGCGACGAGATGACTTCGACAAGCCCCATCACGGGCACCGGGTTGAAGAAGTGCATGCCGATGACGTGCGAGGGCCGGTCGGTTGCCATCGCCAGCTTCATGATCGGGATGGCAGAGGTGTTGGACGCCATCACGGCGTTGGGATCGGTGAGCACTTTCGACAGCCGCCCGAACACATCCAGCTTGGCCGCCTCGGATTCGACGATCGCCTCGATCACGAACTCTCGATCGGCCAGATCGTCGAGGTCGAGCCCGAACGACATGGCGCCGAGCGCTGTTTCCCTCCCGGCGTCGTCGAGCTTGCCGGCGTTGACCGCACGGTTCAGGCTCTTTTCGATGCGCGCCATGCCGGCCGCGAGTGCAGCCTCGTCGACTTCGACAATCTTGACGTCGCAACCGCTGCGAGCAGCTACTTCGGCGATGCCGGACCCCATCAGGCCGCAGCCCACCACCCCAATTCGCTCCATAGGCACGACGGGCAATCTACCGGTCTGTTTGCGTTTGCCTGCCGGTAGGTCGGTCTTTGCTCAGCCAACGCTCGGGTTGTCACCCGCGAGATCGGTCGATGGCGCCACGAACGGCGGCCACCACTTCATCGGAGGTGGCGCCCGGGGTCAGCACCGCTGCCACGCCGGCCGCAGCCATCGCCTCGAGGTCAGCACCGGGCACGATGCCGCCAAGAATGACCGGGATGCCCTCGGCGCCCGCTTCGCGCAGGCGTTGGACAACCAGCGGCATCAATGCCTCATGGGCGCCCGACAGCATGGAAACCCCGATGGCGTCCACGTCCTCGTCGATGGCAGCCGCGACCACACTCTCGGGGGTCTGGAACAGGCCGGTGTAGATCACCTCGAAGCCGGCGTCGCGCAGCATCCGGGCCACGACCTTGACCCCGCGGTCGTGGCCGTCGAGACCGAGCTTCGCAATCAGCACCCTTCCGCCCTGAACCTGCGCAGACATGCGGCGACCCTACAGGTCCGTCTCTCCGGGAAACGGAATCGCCTCGGGCAGCGGGCCGGTGATAGCGGGTGCCGCTGCTTCGAGGCCCGCGGCCAGCCGGAACGCCGTTTCCCAGCCGCTCGGGCGTGCACCGAGCTGGGCCATCGCCACCTCCGCTTCGGAGCGCAACGCAGTCGTGTCGGGCGCTTCGAAAGACTCGTGGCCGATGGCGCGGGCCAGCCGCACCACCGCTTGGCTGAGCCGGCTGTCGGTGGCGTCGATGAGCACCAGGGCCTGCTCGAACGCAGCCTCCATCGCCGGGCGATCGGCGTCCCGGGCATGCGCCAGAGCGCGGGCCACGAGGGCGGTGCGCATGTCGAGATAGGTGCCGGTGCCGCTTGCCATGGCGAACCGGGACTGCTCCAACGCATCGATGGTGCGCCCGACGGCCGCATACGCGATGGCCAAGCTGGAGTGCAGGTAGGTGGACGGCAGGTCGTCCGAGCTCACGGCTTCGAGTGCTGTGATCGCGTCCTCCGGCCGGCCCAGCTGCAACAGCGCGAGCCCTAGGGAGACCTCCAGGTCGAGCAGGCCGATCACTGCGGTCCGCTCGGCTCGCTTCGTGGGCTCAGGCTGGCTCGCCCCAGCGTGCGGATCGCGCCCAGACGTCCGGTCCCAGCCGGCGCGCACCAGATCGTCTGTGACCGTCTCTGGGTGCCCCATCTGGACCGCTGCGCCCGCTCGGACCGCCCGGGCGAATCCTTCGAGCGGACGACCGGGCATGTCGCTGGCCCGCTGGAAGCACTCCGCCAGCACCGCCCGGCTGCGCTGGAGTTCGCCCACTGCGGCGTACGACCGGCCCAGCAGTCCCAGCGCCTGCACGACGCCGAAGTCGCTGTGGACATCGCGGAAGACCTGTTCGGCGGCACGGGCCCGCTCCACAGCTGCAAGCGCCCGGCCCGACCACAGCCCGAGTGACGCCAGCAGCAGATCCATCATCGCCTCGGTGAACCGCTCACCCCGCTCGTGGGCAATGGTGTACACCGAGCCGGCCAGCTCCTCGGCCTCGTCGCGATCGCCAGAGTGGAAGCGCAGGAACGCCAGCAGGCCTTCGGCGGTTGCCAGGCCGACGGTGTCGCCCAGGTCGATGAATCGTTCGATTGCGGTGGTCAGCCGGCGACCGGCCTCGGAGATCAAGCCCTGCTCGAATGACAGCCACGCCAGATTCTGCAAGCACCACGCCACGCCGCTCTCGTCGCCCAGATGGGCGAACGTGCCGTTTGCCTCGTTGATATAGCGGTCGGCACGTGCGTAATCGCCGGCCCGCAGCGACGCAAGTCCTCGCAGGCGCAGCGACTCGGCGGCCTCGCGCACTTCGCCCATGGTGCGGAATTGGTCCAGCGCGTCCGCCAGCAGCTTGTCGGCGGCGCCATGTTCGTCGCCGGCGAGCGCAACCTCGCCCAGCACACGCAGACCATGCGCCGCGGCGATCCGGTTGCCGTTCAGGGTTGCCATGGCCCGTGCCAGCTCGGCATCGGCCCGGGCGCCATGCAGCTCGCCGAGCCTCAGCCGGGCCGCGGCCCTGCCCAGTGCCATGTCGATGAGCCGCGGGTCGGCGTCACCGAGCATTTCGATGGCGCGGCGGTAGAACTGCGCCGATGCGTAGTGACTGTCGCGGGCCGCGGCCCACCGGCCGGCCCGGCCGAGCCACTCGATCGCCACCTCAGTCATGCCGCCTTCGAAGGCGTCGGCGTCTCGGTTGTCTCGATCGTCGGCACTTACGCCCAGCTCGACGGCCGAAGCGAAGTGATCGGCGATCAGCCCGACCGACTCGCTGGAAGGATCCTCGCGGTTCTGTGCCAGCCACAGCGCGACATCGAGGTGCCGCTCTGCCCGCCCGGCCTTGGTCAGCATGCTGTAGGCGACATCGCGGACCACGTCGCTGCGAAATGTCCAGCCGTCTGCCTCGCTCGTGAGGATGTCCTTGTCGACCAGACGCTGAAAAACCGCTGAGTCCAATTCTGCGTTGGGGTCGGGTTCGGGTGATGCCGTCATCTCCAGCAGCTCGCTGATCGAACCGCCGCCGCCGATCACCGACGCGGCGTCCACCAACCGACGTTCGGGTGGGCTGAGCGTGTCGAGGCGAGCTGCAACCAGTCCCCGCAGCGTGTCGGGCATTTCGGCCAGCGAGCGCTCCTCGTGGTCTGGCCGAGCGCCGGGACCCACCACGCCCGACTCACGCAGCAGCACGCACATTTCCTCCAGGAAGAACGGGTTGCCCCCGCTGCGCTCATAGAGCTGCTCTGCCACGTGATTGGGAACGCTCACGCCCAGCAGCTCGGTCACCAGATCGGCGGTGGCCTCGCGGCTGAGCGCGTCGAGGTTCAGCACCACCGTGCTGTGGCGGCCCGGCGGGACCGTCCAGCGATGCTCGTCCATGTTCCAGCGGGCCGTCGTGATGACGATGAAGGGCTGGTTGGCCAGTGCCGCCAGCAGCTGTTCGAGCACCTTGAGCAGTCGTTCCTCTGCCCAATGCACATCGCTGAGCAGCAGCACCACGGGCTGGCGCCGCGCCAGCGCACCAAGGAATCGGCGCAGGGAGCGGAACGTCGCCTCTGCGCGCCATTCGATCTCGGCGGGATCGCCGGTGCCGACCCGCCCGAGCACGGCCAGCACCACATCGGTGATCTCGTCGATCTCCTCGAAGGTGACGGCGTCGGAGGAGCTGGCAACGCCGTTCGGGTTGCCGTTTGTGCTCTGCAGGACATCGGCCACGAGCGACGAGATGCGTCTGGTGGCCAGCACCGTCGAATCGCTGGCGTTCACCCCCGCAGCGGCCGCGATGGCATCGCCCAGGCAGCGCAGCGGGTTGGTCTCGTCATAGGGCAGCGCCATGCTTTCGAGCACCATCGCGTTATGGCGCTCCACGGTGCCCTCCGCCGCTTCACGAGCCAGGCGTGTCTTGCCCATGCCGGCTTCGCCCACGATCTGGCACAACTGAGCGCGCCGGCGGGCCACGGAGGTGTCGATCGCGGAATCCAGCAGGGCGCTCTCGAGGTGACGTCCCACCAGCGGCGACAGCGACGCGCTGCGGCGGCGGCCGGGCGGCGCCAGCTCGCCGCTGGCCGCGAACACCGTCACGGGCTCGTCGCGACCCCGTAGGCCGATCTCGCCCCGCGGCGTGTATTCGACGATGCCAACGGTGGCTGCTTGGGTGGCGTCTCCCACCAGCACCTCGCCCGCTTCGGCGATGGTCTGGAGACGGCTCGCTATGTTGACGGTGTCACCCATTGCCGTGTAGTCGCCGCCGGCTCGCAGGGCGCCCACCAGCACTTCACCCGTGTTGATGCCGATGCGCATCTGGAGGTCCATGCGGCGCTCGGCACTGAACGCCTCCAGCGATCGACGCATCCGGAACGCGGCGCGCAGCGCCCGCTCGGGATCGTCCTCGTGCGCTGTGGGCGCGCCGAACAGGGCAAGGATCGCGTCGCCGATGATCTTGTCGACGGTGCCTCCGAACGCGGTGACATCGCCCACGAGCCGCCCGAAGCATTGGTCGACGAGATGCTTCAGTGCTTCGGGGTCAGCCGACTCGCCCATCGAGGTGAACCCGACCAGATCGGCGAACAGCACCGTGACCACACGACGTTCTTCGGTCTGCACGAGCAGGTTGCCGCAGCTCGGGCAGAATCGTGCGCCCTGCGGGACCTCAGTAGCGCAAGCAGGGCACCTCATCACGGCATTCTAGAAACGGCGCAGGAAACGGACGGCATGAGAGTCTGCTGAGAACGCTGTGGCCGCGAAGGACGCTGGTGAAACGCGCAGTAGCGTTCCGCCATGCCTCGCCCTCGAACAGCCACTGCACCGCATCACGCCGTGCAATTCGCCGACGATTCCGCCGTTGCCGCGCAGGCGGTGGATGCCGTGAAGATCTACGGCTCGGGCCCCACGGCGGTGCGAGCCCTCGACGGGCTCGACGTGAGCTTCGCACGGGGCGAGTTCACCGCCGTGATGGGGCCATCGGGTTCGGGCAAGTCGACGCTCATGCACTGCATGGCCGGCCTGGACGCGCTGACCTCGGGCGGGGTCGTCATCGACAACGTGCCGCTCGCCGAACTCTCCGAACGCGAGCTGACGCTGCTGCGACGCGACCGGGTGGGCTTCATCTTCCAGGCCTACAACCTGGTCCCCACGCTGACGGCGTACGAGAACATCGTGCTGCCGCGCCGGCTCGGCGCGGGCGAAGTCGACCGTGAATGGCTCGACGAGGTGGTGGACGCAGTGGGGCTGACCGACCGCCTCAGCCACCGGCCCAGTGAGCTCTCAGGCGGCCAGCAGCAACGCGTCGCAGTGGCCCGGGCGCTCGCAGGACATCCTTCGATCGTCTTTGCGGACGAGCCCACCGGCAACCTCGACAGCCGAACGGGCGACGAGATTCTGCAATTCATGGGGACCGCCGTGCGGCGATTGGGACAGACGATTGTGATGGTCACCCACGATCCTGTGGCGGCGTCATACAGCGACCGGGTGGTGTTCCTCGTCGATGGTCGCATTGTGAACGAGATGAGCAACCCACAGGCCGACGACGTGCTCGACGTGATGAAGCACCTCGGCGACTGAGGCTGCGCCAGATCGATGCTGAAGCTCACCCTCAGGTCCTTCTTCGACCGCAAGATCCGCCTGGCACTCACGACGTTCGCCGTGGTGCTCGGTGTGGCCTTCGTGTCAGGATCGTTCGTGCTGGCCGACAGCCTGCGAGCGGTCTTTGACGACATCGCGGAGGAAGTGGGCGCGCCGATCTCGGTGCGGGTGCGCGGCATTTCTGCGATCGAGAGCATCGACCTCACCCGCCCTCCTTCGCCGGACTCCCTCGTCGATGAGCTCGCAGGCGTCGACGGGGTGGCCAGCGTCAGCGGCATCGTCGAGGGCTTCCCATTCGTCAGCACCGCCGATGGCGAGTTGGTGCGCAGTCAGGGACCCACGCTTGCCTACAACTACGAAGCTGACGCCGTCTCAGCAATCGAGATTGTGCGAGGCGATGCACCGGGGACCGGCGAGGTTCTCTTCGACGAATTCGCCGCCGATCGATACGACATTGCCATCGGCGACGTCGTCAATGTCCGCACCCTTGCCGAGCCCGAGGACTTCACGGTTTCGGGCATCGCGAGCTTCGGCGAGGAGGATTTCGGCGCTGTATTCGTGCTGTTCGACACGCCGACGGCCCAGCGACTGTTCGGTCTTCCCGACAGCTTCTCCTATATCAATGTGAGTGCAGCGGGGGCCTTGAGCCCCGACGAGTTGGCCGAACGGGTCAATGCAACCCTGCCCGCAGACTTCGAGGCCGTCACCGGCGAGGTCGTCTCCGACGAGTTCAGTGCGTTCTTCGACGTCATCATCACGGTATTCCAGAGCGCGCTGCTGGCGTTCGCGGCCGTCGCGCTTGTGGTCAGCGCCTTCATCATCAACAACACGTTCTCGATTGTGTTGGGGCAGCGCATCAAGGAGTTGGGACTGCTGCGCTGCCTGGGCGCGTCGGGCCGACAGGTGCGCACGTCGGTGCTGGTGGAGGCACTGCTGATCGGCGGCGTGGCCTCGGTGGCAGGTCTGTTCGGCGGTCTCGGCGTGGCGGCGCTCATCAACCAGATCATCAGTGCTGCCGGCGATGGCGGCGGGTTGCCGAGCGGGGGGATCATCTTGGCGCCGCGTACCTGGATCGTGGCCATTGTTGTGGGTGTCGGAGTGACACTGCTGGCATCGCTGTCCCCGGCGCGACGGGCGGCCAGCATCCCGCCGATTGCCGCCCTCACCGACGACTTCGTACTGTCCGCGACGCGCACCCGCCGACGCGTGCTCGTTGGCCTGGCATTTGCCGTTGTGGGCGGGCTGGCAGTGATCCTGGGAGTGCTCGGTGCAGGAGACACCACGACACGCCTGCTCGCGCTGGGAGCTGGGGCACTCTTGCTTTTCATTGCGGTGGCGCTGCTCAGCCCGCAGGTTGCCGCGCCGATCGCTCGGGCGGTGGGTGCGCCCATCGCCTGGATAGGCCGCATCTCGGGAACGCTGGCGCGCAACAACGCTGCGCGCAACCCGCATCGCACCTCGGCCACTGCTGCCGCGCTCATGGTGGGCCTGGCGCTGGTCACGATGGTGCTGGTGGTGGGGACCAGCTTCAAGAAGACGGTGACCTCGCTGCTGGAGACGTCGATCACCGCCGACTACTACGTCGCACCCGCACAGCAACAAGGACCGAGCGTGTTCAGCCGCCAGCTCGCAGTCGAGTTGAACGGGCTGCCAGAGGTAGATCTGGCGATCAGCTTTCGCGGCGGGCCGGGCACAGGCGCGCGGGCGCTGATCGGCGGCGCTGGGCGTGACATTGTCGGGGTCCCCCGTGCCGCCTTCGGTTCGGTCGTGCATGCGGGCATCGTCGATGGCGCCTACGACGGACTCGAGAACGACGGTGTGCTCGTGCATGCCGACCCGGCGACTGATCTCGGGCTGTCGCCTGGCGACACGTTGACCGCGGTATTCCCTGACACCACGCGAACCCTCACCGTTGTCGGCGTCTACGACGACGCCAGCATCGTGGGCAACTGGGCGGTTGACCTGTCGACCTACGAGGAGGTGTTCGGGTCATCAATGCAAGATGACGTCTTCGTCGCCGCCTCGGTGGCGCCTGGCATCGATCCCGCCAGCGTCCGTCCTGCGATTGAGACCGTCACCGATCGCTACCCCGAAGTGACGCTGCGGGACGCCGACGAGTTCGCCCAGAACACCGAGGACCAGCTGAATCAGCTCCTGCTCACCGTGAACGCCTTGCTGCTCTTTGCCGTCGTCATTGCAGCGCTCGGCGTGGTCAACACGCTCATGCTGTCGGTGTTCGAGCGGACACGCGAGATTGGGCTGTTGCGGGCCGTGGGCATGACGCGTCGCCAGACACGGCGGATGATCCGCTGGGAAGCCGTGATTGTGGCGGTATTTGGCGGGTTGATGGGCATCGTGCTCGGCCTGGTGCTCGGCGTCGTCTCAGTGGCGGCGATGCCCGAGTCGTTCGTGAGCGAGTTCGGCGTTCCCATCGGACAGTTCGTCGTGATCTTGCTGCTCTGCGTGGTGATGGGCATCGTCGCGGCAATCCTGCCCGCCCGCCGCGCCGCCCGCATGGACGTCCTGCAGGCCATCTACCACGCTTGATCAGCGGTTCGCCGCGTCGCGCTAGCTCAGATCGCTACGGGACGATGTGACACCCTGAGGCGAGACTCACGTTGTCCATTCGCGATGTCTCGGCGCAAATCTCGATGCCGAAGAGGAAAGCGAGCAGCTCCAGCGGTACCGCGAGGCACTGCCCAATCTCATCCTCACCGACTACTTGGAGTTCCGTTGGTTCGCGAACGGACAACTGCGCGCCAAGGCAAGGCTTGGACAGCTCGACACACTCACCCCACGCTAAAACGCGAAGAGCCGGTTATCTGGCAGATCGCCTAGCGATGGCCGGCCCGGGAGCCGGCAGTCCCGATCTGTGCCGGTGTTGTTCAGGACCGCTGGTCCACGTGCGGAACACGCAGGCGCCCACGCTTCGCTAACTCGTCCTCGGTCACCACAATTCGAGCTTGTTCGACGGCAGTTGCGTACACGCTGTCATCGGAAGCAGTTCGCAAATCGATGTCCACGACGCTCACGGCATCGTGGCCTCGCTCGTTGAGTGCATCTACGGCAGCGCGAGGCAGCATTTCGTCGAGCAGCCACCGCATGGCTCGGTCAGGACTTCAGGTCCGCGGAGCGACATCGTGCGGCGGCCTGAATCGCTGCACGACCTGTCCGCCTGCAATTGCTCGCTCGCGTTCTGAGATCATCTCGTCGATGCGCTTTGCGGCAGCGCGGTTGTCGGCGATCTTTGCTTCGACCTCGTTTGGGTATGCCTCGTAGAACTGCATCGCAAGTCTGACCTGTCGAACACACAAATCGGCCTCGATGCACACTGTTTCGACAGGGTCGTGCTCGTCGGAAGGCACTTCGTGCAGTGCTCGAATGACCTGCCAAACATCGGGACCGTCGGCCAAGCTGGCCCGGCGTCCCGACGGACCGTCCATGTACACGATGCCGGGGAACTGGCGGGTCTTCAGGCCCTCATCCATGAGCGAGGCGGCCAACACAGGCGGCGGTAGGTCGCTCGCCTCACCCTCGGCGCGCAGACGTTCAGCGAGATCCTCGGAAATCGGAAGAGACACCGCGCGTGCCATGACAAAGAGCGTAGGCGTGTGCCTCGTGCCTCAGCTAACGGTTTTTCGCGATCAAGCGCGCAGGGTGGGGCCTCGGTAGCCGGGGGTGAAGCCGTTGGCCGTCAGGGTGTCGTGGATCGGGTGCTCGGCGGCGGGTGTGGCATCGATGCGTGCCAGCTCGACCCTGGTGAGTCGGCCGGTGGCGAGGGCGTCGCGCAGTGCATCGATCCAGCGCAGGTCAGTGTTGGCGTGCTCGAAGGTGTGCAGGGTGCGACCGCCCCGGTCGAGCATGACGAGCGGGAATCCGTCGCAGAGCACCACATGGCCGCCAGCGGTTCGGCTGGGACGGCCGTCGCTGGGTGGCCAGCCGAGGGCGGCGCCGTAGGGCTGGGCCGGGTCTGCCGCTCCAAGGACGACCATGTCGCCGGATCCCTCGCGGTGGTCTCGCAGGCGCTCCACTGCCGCGGCGGTGGCGAACTGGGCGGCACCGAGGCCTTCCACGAAGTGACCCCGCCGCACGCTGCCCCGCTCCTCGAGCGCACGCAGGATGCCGTAGGCCGCGGCGAAACCTCCTGGGTGACCCTCAGCCAGCACGCCGGGGCGGGTGACGATGCCGTGGCGTTCCAGCAGCGCTTGCGCCGCGCCGTGGGCACGCTCGGTCGGCGACGGTGCGGGTTCGCGCAGCAGCAACACCAACGACCAGCGGCCCGCCGCGCTCGGCGGTCCCCCAGCACGCAGGCGTCCCGGGCGGGGCCGATGACCAGGACCCGAGCGTGTCAGCACACCCGATCGGCCTCGTGACGCACCAGCTGCGCGCCTGCCGGGCCGTTTGGCCTTCGCCGCTCGGCCCCTGCGTGGACCGAGCGCTCGCAGCGGGGCGAAGGTGTCGTTGGTGACCAATCCCGCCCACACCAGGTCCCACAAAGCTGCCAGCACCCGCTCGGACAGTCCGGACAGATCGGCTGGCGCATCGCCTGAAGTGGCAGCGTGCACTGCTGCGAACAGGTCAGTCCAGAACGCGGCGCCGCGCTCTGCGAGGTGGGTGAGCACGGCTGCCGCCACAGGGTCATCGGGCTCGTCGTCGGGCGGCGGCACCAGGGTGGCGATCTCGTCGCGCCAGTAGAGACGGATGCGGCCGTCGTTGGGGCCGAGCGATCCCGCGCCGATCCACACCAGTTCTCCGCTGGCCAGCAGCGCGTCGAGATCGGCCCCGCCGTAGCGGGCCAGGCGAGCCGGCAGCACGTCGGCCTCCAAGATCGACGCTGCGACTGGCGCACCCGCCAACTGGGTGATGGCATCGGCCAGCGCATCGGCACCCCGCCGGGGCCGGTCGATACTGTGCCAAGCGGACAGGAAGCGAGCGTAAGCCTCGGGCGGCACCGGTTCCACCTCGCGACGCAGGCGGGCCAGCGAGCGCCGCCGCACCGTTCGCAGCACCGACATGTCGCACCATTCAGTGCCGGTGCCATCGGGCCGGAACGCGCCCCGGGTCACCCGTCGGGTCCCCTCGAGGCGGTTGAGCGCCGCGGTCACCCGGACCAGCGGGATGCCCAATCTTTGCGCGGCCGACTCGGTCTCGAATGGCACATGCGTTGCTGCGAAGCGAGCCACCAGCTCGTCAAGTGGATCGGTGCCTTGATACGCATCGACTGTCAGCGCAGCCGGCAAGCCCACCGGCAAGGCGCATCCGAGCGCGTCACGGCAGCGCGCTGCGTCCTCGACGGCGACGTAGCGGGTCTCATCGGCGATACGGACTTCGACCGCACGGCGCTCGGCCAGCAGCTCGGCCAGCCAGCGCTCGCCCGGCGGCGAACCCGACGCGTCTGGTTCGCAACGGTGCGTGATTTCCAGTGCCGTGAGATCGCCAACTCGGCTCAGCACATCAGCGAGTTCGTCGGCATCGCGGGCACGGCGATCATCGGCCAAGCGCTGAAGCTCCAGTTCGAGGGTTGCCAGCACCTCGGCGTCGAGCAACTCGCGCAACTCCTCGGCACCCAGCAAGTCGGCCAGCAAGTCGCGATCCAGTGCCAGCGCCGCGGCCCGACGCTCGGCCAGCGGGGCATCGCCGCCGTACATGAACACTGAGATCCAGTCGAAGAGCAGGCTCTGGGCCATCGGTGAGGCACCGTCGGTGTCGACAGTCACCATGCGGATCTTGCGGGACTTGATGTCGCCCAGCACCTCCGACAACGCCGGCACGTCAAACACCTCCTGCAGGCACTCGCGGGAGGTCTCCAGCAGCATCGGGAAGCTCGGATACTTCGCCGCAACCTCCAGCAGTCCCGCCGAACGCTGACGCTGCTGCCAGAGCGGGACCCTCTCGCCCGGCCGTCGGCGCGGCAGCAGCAGGGCGCGGCCGGCAACCTCCCGGAAGCGGGACGCGAACAGTGCCGTCGACGGCAGGTGGTTCACGATGGCTTCGCGCACCTCGTCGGGATCGAGCGCCAGATCGGGAGCATCGAGGCCAGGCCTGCTTTGCAAGGCCGCCTCGTCGTCTGGAGACCAGACGTCACCCAATCGAAGCACGATGCCGTCGTCGCTCCACAACAGCTCGACTGGTCCTTCGCCGCTTGGGGCAGCCCCTTGCGCGAACTTGGCCTGCAGCGCGATGCCCCACGGGGCATGCACCCGGGCGCCGAACGGGGTGAGGATGCAGATCCGCCAGTCGCCGATCTCGTCGCGGAACCGCTCCACGACGATCGTGCGGTCATCGGGCACAACGCCAGTCGCAGTCCGCTGCGCGTCCAGATACCGCAGGATGTTCTCTGCCGCGGTTCGGTCCAGGCAGTGCTCGCGCTGCAGACGGCTAATCAGCCCAGTGACCGCATCGTCAGAGCTGTCCGTGGCGAAGTCGGGCGTCAGCGGGTCGGGCAACTGGTCGCCGACGGTGCGGATGAACGCCCCTACCGCCCGGCCCAGCTCGAGCGGTCGGCCAGGGCCGTCGCCGTGCCAGAACGGCATCTTGCCCGGCTCGCCCGGCGCAGGCGTGACCACGACACGGTCGAAGGTGATCTCGGCAATCCGCCACGTCGACGCCCCCAGCAGGAACGTCTCGCCCACGCGGGCCTCGTACACCATCTCCTCGTCCAGCTCGCCCACACGCGATCCGTCGGTGGTGAACACCGCGTACAGACCCCGGTCGGGAATGGTGCCGGCGTTGGTGACCGCCAAGCGGCCGGCCCCCTGGCGAGCACGGAGCATTCCGGTGGTGCGGTCCCAGACGATGCGCGGCCGCAGCTCGCGGAATTCCTCTGACGGGTATCGGCCGGCGAGCAGGTCCAGCACCGAGGAGAACACCTCTTCGCTGAGCTGTTCGTAGGGAGCGGCACGGCGCACGACGCCAAGCAGGTCGTTCACCGACCAGTCGTCGACGGCGACCATCGCCACAACCTGCTGGGCCAGCACGTCGAGCGGCTGGCGGGGGAAGCGGATCGATTCGATCTCGCCTGTGCCCATTCGCTGTGCCACCACTGCCGCCTCGACGAGGTCGCCGCGGTGGCGGGGGAAGATCTTCCCCACACTCGGCGCACCGACGTGGTGACCCGCGCGCCCGATGCGTTGCAGTCCTGCCGCCACCGACGGGGGCGAGGCCACCTGGATCACCAGGTCCACCGCTCCCATGTCGATGCCCAGCTCCAACGATGAGGTGGCCACGATGGCGCGCACACGGCCCGACTTCAGGTCGTCTTCGATGGTCAGCCGCTGCTCGCGGCTGAGCGACCCGTGATGCGCTCTCACCAGCTCCTCACCCTCCGGCGGCGAGGTGCCTTCGGCCTCGGCAGCGCGGTTCAGCCCGTCGAGATGCAGTTCGTTCAGCCGCGAGGCCAGCCGTTCGGCCAGCCGGCGGGCGTTGGTGAAGATGATCGTGGATCGGTGCGCGTAGACGAGTTCCAGCAGGCGCGGATGGATGGCGGGCCAGATGCTGTTGGAGCGGGTCTGCGGTGCTGGACTGCCTGGGACTGTCGGCGCTGTGTCTGATGGCGCCGCCGCAAGCTCCGGCGCTGTGTCTGATGGCGCCACCCCACGCGGCGCTGCGAAATCATCGTCGTGATCGACTCGCACGTTGCCGTTGGGCGTTCCCGCAGCGCTGGCGACTGCCAGGTCGCCCATGTCGGACACCCCGACGATGACCTCCACGTCGAGCTGAGAGCTCATGCCCGCATCGGTGATCACGACGTGTCTGGAGGCCGGCTGGTCAGGATCGTTGCCGCCGAGGAACCGGGCGACTTCAGACAGGGGTCGTTGGGTGGCCGACAAGCCGATCCGCTGCGGCGGCTCGACGGTCAGCTCGCACAGCCGCTCCAGCGACAGCGTCAGGTGCGTGCCCCGCTTGGTGGCGGCCACCGAGTGGATCTCGTCGACGATGACCCAGCGCACCCATCGCAGCGTCTCGCGCGCCTGCGAGGTCAGCATGAGATACAGCGACTCAGGCGTGGTGATGGCGATGTCGGGTGGCCGGGTGATCAGCCGCCGCCGCTCAGCGGCGCTGGTGTCACCGGTGCGCACGCCCACGGTCGGTGTGTGCACAACGGTGCCAAGGCGCTCGGCGGCCAGGCCGATGCCAGCCAACGGCGCTCGCAGGTTCTTGTCGATATCGACTGCCAGCGCCCGCAGCGGCGACAGGTACAGCACCCGAGTGCGTTCGGCACGTGGCGGCTCGGGCTCGGACATGACCCGATCGATGGCCCACAGGAACGCGGCGAGTGTCTTGCCCGAGCCGGTCGGCGCAGCGATCAGGCAGTGGCTGCCCGCCGAGATGCTCTCCCATCCCGAGACCTGACATTGCGTCGGCGCGGCAAATGTTGAGGAGAACCACGCCGCAGTGGACGTGGAGAATGCCGCGAGCGAAGGGTGCGTGTCTAGCTCGGGGGGTTGAGGGAGCCGTCGAATCCCTGATTGTGGCTGCCGTCGCACATCGGCTTCGTGCCCGACTGGCCACAGCGGCACAGAGCCACGACCGAATCGCTGTCGGCCACCGAGTTTCCTTCGTGGTCGTCGATCTGGCACAAACCGCGGACCAGCAGCGGTCCGTTGTTCAGCACTGTCACCGTGACATCAGCCATGTGATTCTCCCGAGTTCACCTCAACCGCATCGGCGTTTGCGGCGGTGCGGCCAGTGTTGCACGACTCGGCACCGCGCATGATCTCCGCCCGGAGCGGATCGGGCAGCGGCTGTGAGTACACCACCGCAACTCTCTTGGTCGCGCGAGTCAGCGCTACGTAGAGAGCCCGCAGGCCCTGGGGTTCCTCATCGACCATCGCGCCGGGTTCCACCACCACGACTCCGTCGGTTTCGAGGCCCTTGCACAGGCGCACGGGCGCCAAGGTGACGCGCGGGTGCAGCGCACCGGTGGCGTTGCGGCTGGCCGCGGTGGCGCGGCCGAAATCCACACCAGCATCTGCCAACAGCGCCGCGATCTCGTCCATGAACTGGGTGGGCGACACCACGAGCATGCTCCCGCCGTCGAGCGCGACAACCTCGGAATTCACCGTCTCCAGCACGGTGTGAGCCAAGCTCTGGGACGCCGAGACAAAGCGAGGCGGCGACCCGTCGATGCGCACGGCAGCTGGCGGCGCGAGACCGGGCGCAGCTGCCGCGAGCACACGATTGGCGAGTTCAAGGCTGGGCTGGGGAATGCGGTAGCTGAGGGTGAGCTCAGCCAGCCGCGGAGGCACCGGACCCGACGGCAGGTGAGCGAGGATTTCCTGCCAACCCGATGGCGCGTGCGCAGACGTGGCCTGGGCGATGTCGCCGACCAGCGTCATCGAGCCGTTGAGCGAGCGCCTGGCAATCATCCGCAGCGCCATCGGTGGCTGGTCCTGGCACTCGTCGACCACGATGTGCCCGTACGTGCGCATCTCGGTGTCGCTGCGTCGCTTGCGTGAGCGCGACCGGGGCCCCAGCACGGCATAGGCCTCATCGAGCAGCGCAACGTCGGCATCGCTCCACTCGTAGTCAGCTTCGCTGTCGCCGCGGGGCCGATGCAGCGATTCCCATTCGACCTCACGCAGCACGCCGGCAGCCGCTGAACGAAGCAGCGCGCGTGAACCGAACAGGTCGCGCAGCAGCTGTGCCGGCGTCAACAGCGGCCACATGCGCTCGAACGCCGCCATCACCTCAGGGTGACGGGCAAGTCGGTCACGCAGCTTGACGGGGTCGGGCCGACGCCGGTGAGAGGCCGACATGGCCGCGTAGACCTCCTGCTCCACGAAGGCACGACCGGCGTTGTGATGGCGGAACCGGCGGCGAGCCTCGGCCACGATGGCGCGTGACGTGCTTGCGGCAAGGGTGACGTAGCTCAGCCCGAACTCCAAGCGAAGGTCGCTGCGGAGAGCTCGTTGGCGGTCCCGCACGGCGTTCACGATGACCTGCGACATGCGGGCATCGCCCTTGGCGCGGGCGACGTCGGGTGCGTCTGCAAATCGGATCCGCACCTCGGGGAAAATGTCGTTGAACAGATCGGCCAGCACGAACAGGTGCACGCCGACCTCGCCCAGGCTGGGGAGCACGCGCTCGACGTAGCGCAGGAAGAGTCGATTGGGGCCGACAACCAGCACGCCTTGGCCTGCGAGCGGGAAACGGTACGTGTAGAGCAGGTAGGCGGCACGGTGCAATGCCACGATCGTCTTGCCGGTACCGGGGCCGCCCTGGCAGACCAGGATGCCTTTGCGTGGGCTGCGGATGATCTCGTCCTGCTCGGCCTGAATGGTCGACACGACCTGCCGCAGCTGGCCGTCTCGGCGCTCTTCGAGGGCCGCATAGAGCGCCCCGTGGGCGTTCAGCCGCGGTCGGCCATTATCGGAGCCATCGCCGTCGAGAGCGTCGAGGTCGAAGACCTCGTCTTCCAAGTCTGCGAGGACGCGGCCACGGCACACGAAGTGGCGGCGCCGCAGCAGTCCCAGCGGGTCGCCGCCGGTCGCACGGAAGAACGGCTCCGCGACCGGGGCCCGCCAGTCCACCACGACGGGCTCCTGCCGCTCGTCGGCAACGGCCAGCCGGCCGATGTAGAAGGTCTCGCTGGGACCGGTGGCATCGGGCTCGGGGGCGTCGTCGCTGGTCTTGGCCGGCCGGTCGATGCGGCCGAACACCAGCGACGACGAACCCAGCTCGAGCTGGCTGAGGCGACCTGCCACGGCGTCCTCGATGACGTCGCGTTCGAACCTCGCCTGCCGGGTGCCACCGCGGCCGACCTCGACCATGTCGCGCAGCCGCGTCGCTCGCTCCCGGGAAGACTCCAGAAGCGCATGCGCGCGGTCGATATGTGCTTGTTCTGCCTGGATTTCCGGATGGCTCACGCTTGGCTCGTCACCGTTTTTGAGGCTGATCAAGGCTACTGGGGGCGGGTGGTACCGGCGCGCCTCTTGGCGCGCGTTCGGGCTCAAGCCCCATCTGGTGGACGACTACAAGGCGTCCACCGACCTGTTCGCAGCCCTCGACACCGGCGCCGGCTCTCCGAGCCCGCCACCAAATGGCTCCGCCGCGCAACCCACCGCTGCGCCGCCGAGCCCAAAGACTCCATCAACCAATTGTGTCGCCACGGCAGTGCGCAGGGTGTTGTCGAGCATCTGGCAGTGCTGGCGGGGGAATCGCCGCTAGTCGGCCAATCGTCAAAGGCTGCAACGGCTGATCACCGGGCACGTGAGACATAGCGCATCCGAACCGAGTGCGGCCCGCTGGCCCATCGCTCGGAGTCATCTATGTCTGCTTCATGTCTCACCGGGCGACGAGCGGCCCGTTTCTGGGACTTGCCAGCTGCGGCCGGTCCGGAACGAGCGACGTGACCTCATAGGAACCTGTGCCCAAAGATGCCTCATCACTGCATTGTCCGTCCCGTCCAGGCACGCGAGCCGCTCCGAGCCGACTCCGCCACCCTCACAATCCGCACTTGACAACCAGAGAAACGTCCCGGGGTGAATCAAGGCTGGGCACTCCGGCATTCGTCGAGTCGTAGTCAAGCGTCTACTGTTGTTCGCCTCAGCCATCCAACGAAGCCGGGATCGACATGCACCTGTTCCATGATCTTGAGCGAAAGGCGTCCGCAGGCGGCTACGGCGTCGACGGTCGAGTCATCAGCCGCGTCACGGTTGCCGACGTCCATCGCCTCAGCGCAGGACTCGCGCGCGCAAGCGGAGGAACGACCCAGGCGGCCTCGCTTGCTGCCGCAAGTCTTCGCCGCTGGATGGTCCACGGAGACGGGAAACTGCCACCGGTGCGGGGTGCCGGCTATGTCCACGCGAATCGCGAGGTGTGGATTGCATTCACCGACTGCGAGACCCCGGCGCTGTTGCGGGGCCGACCTTCGGCGTTTGCCGAGTTGCGCCGCTGCTTGTCGTTGTCTGCCAATCCTGACTATCGTGGACACTTGCGCGTCAAGACGAACCCGCCTGTCGACGTCGACGGCGACGGCGACACGGTCACGCTGCGATCAAGGGAAGGAATCGCTCGCCTGAGCATGCAAGACGCGATACACATTGATCACTGGGTCTCAATCACCCTGAGGCCGCGAGACAGGCTCGGAGTGTTGCTTCTGCCCGGTCCTTGGATAGCCGGCTGAGCTGGGCCTCGTCGGCATGTCGTCGCATCTGAGCATCTCAGCTCTGAGCGGGCCTACATGTCGCCAACATCATCAGGCATGAGCATGAACTCAGGCTGCGACTCGATGCCCAACTCGCCGACATCCTGTCCAACCCGTTCGACATCGGAGTCGACGCGCACACCTACCACTAGATCCAAGACCTTCCACAGCAACAGCGAAGCGCCGAATACGAAGGCTCCGATCGACAACACGCCCACGAGCTGAGTCCCCAGATCAGCGCCAGCAGCGATGCTCGCGGCCAGAGTTCCCCAGATGCCGGCCACGAGATGCACGGGCACCGCGCCGACGACATCGTCCACCCGATACCTCTCCAGCGCCCGTGTCGATGCAGTCGCCAGTAGACCACCGACGGCACCAATGATCACAGACCACCAGAACTCCACGAGATCCGGACCGGCGGTAATGGCAACCAATCCGGCGAGAGCGCCGTTCAGACATACAGCCAGGTCGAGCCGGCCGCAGAACCGGCGGACGACTAACAGTGTCATGACGAAACCGGACGCGCCAGCCAAGTTCGTATTGACCAGGATCATGCTCATTGACACGGCGTCCTTGGCACTTGCCAATGCCAACTGCGATCCGCCGTTGAACCCGAACCATCCGAACCACAGGATCAGCACCCCCAAGGTGACCAACAGCACATTGGACGGAGGCGTGGTCTTGACGGTGCCGTCTGCTCGGAACTTGCCCAGACGCGGACCGATGACCAAGAGCCCGGCGAGTGCCGCCCAGCCACCCGTGCTGTGAACCACGGTGGAGCCGGAGAAGTCCTGAAAGCCTCGCTCGGCGAGCCAACCTCCGCCCCACGTCCATGCTCCCACGATCGGGTAGATGAATGCGGTCAGCACTGCGATAAACGCCAGGAACACCCACAGTTTGATTCTCTCTGCGATTGCGCCCGACACGATCGATGCCGCCGTCGCGACGAACACCATCTGGAAGAACCAGAACGCCGGCTCGGAGCGACCGGTGCTGAGCAGGTCGCCGATCGCTCCTGTGCCGCCCGACATAATCGAGACTTCAGCATCCGACGGACCGACGAGCAGTCTGAACGTGCCGAGAAATCCGCCCTCAACGTCGCCGTACATCAGGTTGAAGCCGATCACGAAGAACATGAGCCCGGCTACCGAATATAGGCCGACATTCTTCAAGCAGATCATCGACGCGTTCTTCGAACGGACGGAACCAGCCTCCAACATCGTGAACCCAGCGCACATCCACATGACGAGCGCTCCCCAAATGAGGAGCGAGAACGTGTTGAGCACGAATTGGGTCTCGTCACCGATCCCCTCGGCAGCCGCCTCTGAGGCTTGGAACGCACCCGCAGCCGAAGGCAGCAAGAAGAGGGCCGCCAACGCCAACAGGACAGTTGTTGCAAGCTTGGCGCTCGCAGGGACGGTAGCTGCCATGACATTGGCTCCTTGAGATCGCCGGTCCGCTGTCCGACGGCACACAAGCCTGAAACGAACGCGGCTCACCCCTCGGGCGACATGCACCCTAACCCTGATTGTTCATACTCTAACCCTGATGGTTCATGAGGTGGGCGGGTTTGGGTGCGTGAGTCCGCGGAAAAGCCCCTCTGACCCTCGGTACGGTCGCCACAGCGCCCCGATTCGGACATCAAGCATGGCTGAGCACATGATCACGGACATTGCGACTCGCTCCGAATTCGGTCCCAGGGACCGTCAGATGGATCTCTTCCATGCGGTGGTACATGCGGACGGGTCGTGGGCGATGGCCCTGGCGGACGGTCTCGGGGTCATCCGTACGAGGATGATGCAACTCAGAGGCTGAGCCGATAGGCGGTGAAGCCGTGGCCCGCGCGGCCCGTGAGCGCAGCGAACAAGAGCGGGATAGAAGACGTTCGTCAGACGAAGGTACGCCTATTGTCGCTGCCTCTTCGTGCGCGCAGCTGTCACGGCGCACGATGCCAGAACGACGACAGCAGCCAGCATGAGGGGCCACGAGCCCAGCACCGTCGCCGGGGTGGATCCCGAGCGAAGGTCCACATTGGCGGCCAGAACGACGGATTCGCGTAGCTCGCTGCGATGTGTGATCTCGCCCTTCGGGGACACGATCGCGCTGTAGCCGGTGGTGGAGGATTGCAGCACCCAGCGACCCGATTCGACGGCTCGCAGCCGGGCGCTGGCCAGCGACTGCGCCGGTACCACCGACGTGCTGTACGACGACGCGAGCGTGGGGTTGGCCACGATGCGCCCGCCCGCACGGACACCGTCGCGGACCAACTCGCTGAAGTACACCTCGTAGGACGTGACAGCAGCAATGTCGCCCAATGAGGTCGTCAGCAGGCCCGGACCGGCACCTCCGATCGCCTCCCGGGAAATCAGCGACAGGTCGGCGAACCGCTCCACCACGCTGCGCAGCGGCACGTACTCGCCGAAGGGCACCAGGTGGGCCTTGTCGTACCGGTCCGACAGTCCGGTGTTGGGATCGATGGCGACGGTCGTGTTGCGGAAGCGCTGGCCGTCGGGGATCCGCTCGTAGAAGTTGGCCACGAGCACCAGATCGCGTTCAGTGGCTAACGCCTCAAGTTCTGCCAGACGGTCAGACGCCTCGAGGGGACCGTCGCTGGACGTGCTGCTCTCGCTCCACAGCATCAGATCTGCGTTGCCCTCCCAGGCCGCGGTGGCCTCAAGGTGCCGAGTCCGCACGCTGCGCTGGGGCGTGTCGACGTTCGTTCCCAACTCGCCGCCGGCCTGCACGACCGCGGCGGTGATGGTGGCATCGACGGTCGTCGCCGGCCAGGCCAGTGCCGCGAGGGGAAGGCCGATCGCAGCCACCGCTGGCCACGCCACGTCGCACCATTCCCGAGCACAGAGCCGCTCGACGATGACAGCCCCCACGCCGACCAGCGCGATCACGCCCAGCGGGCCGGCCAGGACGGCGACGCCCAGCCATGGTCCCTCGACCTGTCCCAGCGCCAGGTTGGACATCGGGACGCCGCCGAACGGGACGCGCCAGCGCACTGCCTCGCCCAGCACCAGCGCTGCGGGCACGCCGAGGGTCCGCCGCCAGCCGCTCGGGGCGACGAGCGAGACCGGGAGCGCCATGATCAGCGCTTCGACCGGCACGGCCGCGATCCATCCGGGCACCGTCAGCTCGGTCATCCAGAACAGCCCGAGCACGTACGCGCCGAGCCAGAAGGCGCCTGTTGCTTCGAGCCGATCGCGCCAGCGACCTGCGCCCCGGTTGCAATAACGCAGCCACAGGCCCAGGCCGATGGGCCCGAGCGGCCACAGCCCCCATGGAGGCAGCGACAGCATGGTGAGTGCGCCCAAGGCGACGGCCAGGCCGTCGCGCAGCAGCCGACCCGACACGGCTGGACGGCTCACGGCGAGGTGATGGGCGGGCCTGAGCCGAGGTGCTGCACCACTGCTGCTGCCGCTTCATTGCCTTGCCGGATGCAGGCGGGGATGCCAAGTCCCCGGTAGGCCGCACCGGTCACGAACACACCGGGGAGTTCGCGGGCGAGTGCGCTCTCGATGCGCTCGACGAGATGTCCGTGACCCGGCACGTACTGAGGCAGCGACCGCTCCCAGCGCGAGACGCGCCACGACGTGATTGCCGCGGGATCGCGCAGCCCTCGCAGGGGCGCCAGGCCAGACAGTTCCCCCACCACGGTTTCCAGTAGCTCGCTGTCACTCAGGCGCGTGTGGCGGTCGTCGTCATCCCGGCCGACCGAGACACGCAGGATGGCGTTTGGGATGCCCTCGTTGCCCCCATTGCCGGCGTCGCAGTTGCCGACGTCGCTGTTGCCGCCGCCAGACCAGTTCGGCCACTTCGCCGACCCGTAGCTGCAGGCCGTCGTCAGCCAGCCGATGTCTCGGGTGACCAGGAAGCCGGCCTCGGCCGGCGCTTCGATGGCATCGGGGCGCACGCTGAGCGTCGTCACCGCCACCGACGCGTAGCCGATGCGCGAGAGCGCAGCGGCAGCGTTGGGCGCGCCCGGCAGCACCTCCGCCGCCGCATGAGCGGGTGCAGCAATGATGACCGCGTCTGCGGCGAGCACCTCGGACCCGGTGTGCACGGCGAACCGTGTTCCGGGGCGCCGGATTGCTTCCACCGAGTGGCCGAGCCGCAAGATGCATCCGTCGAGCCGCTGCAATAGCGCTTCGACCAGCCGACCCATCCCGCCTTCGAAGCTGCCGAAGATCGGTGCCGGACCGTCGGCACCTGGGACGGGGGCCGGTTGCATCCGGCGCAGTCCCCGCATGAGCGAGCGGCTGCGTCCGAGCGCTTCGATCAGGATCGGCGCCGACATTGCTGCGTCCAGCCGGTTGGTGTCCCCCGCGCTGATGCTGCCGAGCAGCGGGTCGACCACCTGGGACGACACCGCCGCTCCGAGCCGAGAGCGCACGATGTCGCCCACGCTGGCGGACTTGAGCCGTAAGCGCGCGTTCTCGCCCGGGTCGGATGTCACCACGTCGATCCCGTCAGGACCCAATCGGCGTGCGGTGAACCGGCGCGGCAGCACATAGTCGGCTGCGGCGCGCAGCGTGCCCGCCGGACCCAGAAGCGGGGAACGCAGCAGCGGTCCGAGCCGGGTCGGCACCCCGCCCACTAGTCCGTCGGGAAGGGACGTGAGCTGCGGACCGTCTGGGCCGGCGTGAACGACCGAGGCACCGCCGATCGATGGCGAGATGCGCTCGGCCGAGATTCCCAGCTCGTCGCAGAGTTCGATCGCCCAGGGCACCCGCAGCAGGAATGCATCGGCGCCCTCGTCGACCGGCACGCCTTCGAATGGAGTGGTGTGGATCTTGCCGCCCAGGCGCTCGGCGCTGTCGATCAGCACCACCCTGGGCACCGCAGTTCCGGCGTCAGCGGGATGCAGCAGGCGGTACGCAGCAGTCAGCCCGGAGATGCCGCCGCCGACCACGACGACCCGCTTAGGTGCCATGACTACAGGTCATCATGACTAGTGGGTGCCATGACGAGGCCCCCGCTCGCTCACTCGTGCTGGCTTGCGTTCGCCGGCTGGTACTCATGCACATGGTCTGTCAGGCGCTCCAGCACTGATGGGTCGGTTTCGGGCAGCACGCCGTGGCCCAGGTTGAAGATGTACCCGGGCTGCCGGGTGCCCTCGGCCAGGATGCGGTCGGCCGCTGCGCGCACGGCTGGCCAGCCGGCCAGGCACAGCACCGGATCCAAGTTGCCTTGCAACGCCACGCCTGGCCCGACTCGCCGGCGCGCCGCGCTGAGCGGTATCCGCCAGTCCACTCCCACCACGTCGGCGCCCACCTGGGCCATCTGGTCGAGCAATTCCCCAGTGCCGACGCCGAAGTGCGCTCGTGGCACACCGAGATCGGCCAGCTCGTCGAAGACACGCTTGCTGTGGGGCGCCACATATGCCGCATAGTCGGCCGGCGACAGTGTTCCAGCCCATGAGTCGAACAGCTGCACGGCGCTCGCACCCGCAAGCACCTGCGATCGCATGGAGGCCACGGCGATGGCAGCGAGACGCTCCATGAGGTCGTGCCAGAGCGCCGGGTCGGTGTGCATGAGCGCCTTGGTGATCTGGTGCTGGCGGGCCGGGCGGCCCTCGACCAGGTAGCTCGCCACCGTGAACGGCGCCCCCGCGAATCCGATGAGCGGCACGTCGAGCTCGGCTGCCAGCAGTCGCACCGTCTCGAGCACGTAGGGGGTGTGAGCGTCCGCGTCCAGCATCGGCAGGCGGTCCAGGTCGGCCCGGCTGCGCAGTGGCTCGGCTGCGACGGGACCCACGCCGGGCACCACGTCGATCCCGAAGTCGACGGCAGCGGCAGGCACCACGATGTCGGAGAACAGCACCGCCGCATCAACCCCGTAGCGGCGCACCGGCTGCATGGTGATCTCGGCCGCGGTGGCCGGGTCGGCGATGGCATCGAGAATGCTCCCGTCGCCGCGCAGCGCCCGGTACTCCGGCAGCGAGCGACCCGCCTGGCGCTGGAACCACACCGGCACCCGCCCGGTCGGCTGGCAACGGGCTGCACGCAGGTAGAGGCTGTCGCCCAGCCGGTGAATGGGATGGTCAGCAGGCAGCGACCCAGCGGGCATCGTGACGGTCTCGGGAGCACCAACCATGCGCTGCGAACGGTACCGGGACCGGCTCGTGGTGCTCTCGTTCTCCGACAGGGGACATAGTCGGCGGGGACAGACCGCCCAGTAGCCTCACGCAACCTCGACGAACTCGCCTGCCCGCTCCCGCTTTGCCGGGTTGTCGCTCGCTGAGTTCTCGCTTGCGGATGGAGGCTGCGATGGGTCCCGACATCGGGCCAGCAGACATGCGGTCTAGTGACGCGTCGGCTGACAGCGGTCCGCCGTTGCGTATCGCGCTGCTGACTTACCGCGGCCACCCCTGGGTCGGCGGACAGGGCGTCTACGTCCGCCACCTGGTGCGCGAGCTGTCAATGCTCGGCCACAGCGTCGAGGTGTTCAGTGGACCGCCCTACCCGCACCTCGATGAGGGCATCAAACTGACCGAGCTTCCAAGCCTCGACCTGTATCGCATGCCCGACCCGTTCCGGGTGCCGAAGCTGGCGGAGTTCCGTACTCCGATCGACGTGCTGGAGTGGATCATCACCTGCACGGCCTCGTTCGCCGAACCGCTGACGTTCAGCCTGCGGGCATTTCAGGCGCTGCGCAGCCGGCTCGACAACTTCGACCTGGTGCACGACAACCAGTGCCTGGGCTACGGCATCGACTGGCTGCGACGGGCCGGCATGCCAACGCTGGGCACCATCCACCACCCGATCACCGTCGACCGGCGACTGGAGATCGCCCATGCGCCCACGCGGGGCAAACGGCTTGCCATGCGGCGTTTCTACGCCTTCACCCGCATGCAGAACCGGGTGGCTCGGCGTCTCGATCGCATTGTGACCGTGTCCACCAACAGCTTCGACGACATTGTGTCCGACCTGGGCGTGGATCCTGCTCGCCTGAACATCGTCACAGTCGGCGTCGATCCCGACCAGTTCCGACCCCTGCCCGACGTGACGCCGGTGCCGGGCCGGCTCATGACCACCGCCAGCGCGGATGTGGTCATGAAGGGTCTCGCCTACCTGCTCGAGGCACTGGCGAAGTTGCGAGTCGAGAACCCCGCACTGCACCTGGTGGTGATCGGCCGACCGAAGGACGACTCGGCGGCAAGCCGGCTCATCGACCAGCTCGACTTGGCCGGCAGCGTCGAGTTCGTGAGCGGCGTGCCCGACGAGCGCATCGTCGAGCTGTACAACGAGGCACAACTGGCCGTGGTGCCGTCCCTGTATGAAGGGTTCTCGCTGCCCGCGGTGGAAGCGATGTCGTGTGGAGTGCCATTGGTGGCGACCACCGGCGGCGCCCTGCCCGAGGTCACCGGCCCAGACGGCGAGACGTGCCTGCAGGTGCCCCCCGGCGACTCGGAGGCCCTCGCAGCCCGCATCGGCTGGGCGCTGTCTCAGCCCGAACTGCGATCGACCGTGGGAGCGGCCGGACGAGCGCGGGTGAAGGCCAACTACTCGTGGGCGGCGACGGCCCGCAAGACCGTCGAGCAATACCGGGCATTACTGGCAGATGTCCCGGCGAGGCAGCCGCGCACATCTGCGATCAAGGCGCTCGCCAGCCGCTGATGCTTACGGTCGACTACGAACGTCTCGGAGCCCAGCGTGGCGACCGGGTGCTGGATCTCGGTTGCGGCGCGGGCCGCCACGCCTTCGAGAGCGCGCGCCGTGGCTGCGTCACCGTCGCCTCGGATCGTGATCCCGACGAACTGCGCTCCGTCACGGACATGTTCGCGGCCATGGACGACACCGGGGAGATCGCCTCGCAGTCCGCGCAACGGCTCGCCCACGCGGTCGTGGCCGATGCCACGTCGTTGCCTTACGCAGACGCCAGCTTCGACCGGATCATCGCAGCGGAGGTGCTCGAGCACATCGTCGACGACGAGCGGGCCATCGCAGAGCTGGCACGGGTGCTGCGGCCCGGCGGCACCATCGCGGTCACCGTCCCGGCGCCCGCCGCCGAGCGAGTCTGCTGGGCGCTCTCGGGCGACTACCACGCACCCAAAGTGCCCGACGGCCATGTGCGCATCTACAGCTCGGGCGAGCTGCGGGCGAAGCTGGCAGCGGCAGGCCTGTACGTCTCCGACAGCCATGGCGCACACGGCCTGCACACGCCGTACTGGTGGCTGCGCTGCCTGGTCGGCCCCCGCAACGACAGCCACCCGCTGGTGCGGGCCTACCACCGGCTGCTCGTGTGGGACATCACGGCGGCGCCCCCCCTGACGCGCACGCTTGACCGGCTGCTCAGCGCCGTGCTGCCCAAGTCGACAGTGCTCTACGCATACAAGGCGTCGGCACGTACCAACGCGGCGAGCGGTGCCGAGTTGGTGGGAGATTCGCATGCCTCCTGAGTCCGCGCTGCCCGACACGGCGCTGGCCGGCGTCCGCACAACGCCGTCGGTTGGCGGGCCGCTCGCCGAACCGGTGGGGGCCGCAGATGCCGCCTGAGTTCGCACCATCGGGAATCGCTGCGGCTCCCGACCACGGCCCGAACCATTCCGGGCAGCTCGCCGTCGGCACCGCGCCGCTGCTGTCGCCTCGACAGGTCGCTGCTACGGCTGATGCCATCGATGCCTGCCAGCAGCCGGGCGGCCTCATCCTGTGGTTCGAAGGCGGGCACGCCGACCCGTGGAATCACGTCGAGGCCGCCATGGCGCTGGCGTCAGCGGGCAGGCACAGCGCTGCGGAGACCGCCTACGAGTGGATGCGGGCGAATCAGCAGGCTTCGGGCAGCTGGCACAACTACTACACCTCGCATGGAATCAAGGACGCCAAGGTCGACACGAACTGCTGCGCCTATGTGGCCGTGGGCGTGTGGCATCACTGGCTCTCGACTGCAGACCGCGGGTTCGTCGAGACGATGTGGCCGGCGGTGGCACGTGCCCTTGACTTCGTGGTGGGGCTGCGAACCGCCAGCGGGCACATCCCGTGGGCTGTGCACGCCGACGGCACACCGTGGCCGTATGCGCTCCTGACCGGCTCGTCGTCGATCGTTCATTCGCTGCGATGCGGGCTGGCGCTGGCGAGCCTGCTGGGACACGAGCGTCCGGCGTGGGCTCGCACGCTGGCACGCACCGAACGCCAGATCCGCCACCGACCCGACGGCTTCGAGCCCAAGGATCGCTGGGCGATGGACTGGTACTACCCAGTGCTGTGCGGAGCCGTTGACGGCGCGCAGGCCCGGGCCCACCTCGCCGCAGGCGCACCGAAGTTCCTGCTCGGCAACCACGGCGTGCGCTGTGTGGCCGATCAGCCCTGGGTGACCGCCGCGGAGACCTGCGAGTGCGCGCTCGCGTACCTGCGCGCCGGTGAGGAGGCCACCGCCCGCCAGCTCATTGAGGCCACTGAGCCACTGCGGACGGCCGACGGCGCCTACTACACAGGCTGGGTCGTGCCCCACGGCAAGACCTTCCCGCACGAAGAACAGTCGGCCTACACGGCGGCGGCTGTGCTCCTGGCCACTGACGCTCTCGACCGCCGGACCGCGGCTGCAGAGGCACTCATCACTGCGCCTCGGCCCTGATCGGTCTGGCCAAGATGCGCAGGCTGCCTTCGGCGGCGTGCTCAGTGAAGCCGTCGGCGAGGGCCCGGAGCCAGATCTCGTAGGGAGGACGGCCGCCGTCGGCGGGATCGGGAAATACGTCGTGGATGGCCAGCAGGCCGCCGGGCATCACTTTGGGGGACCAAGCTTCGTAGTCGGCGTGGGCAGGGGCCTCACCATGACCGCCGTCGATGAACACCAGGGCGGCATCGCCCCAGTGGGCCGCGATCGTGACCGAGTCGCCCACGACGGGCACCACGGTGTCTTCGAGGCCGGCACGCTCGATGGTCTGGCGCAGCAGCGGCAGCGAGTCCATGCGACCGGTGCGGGGATCGACCATGTCCGCGTCGTGATGCTCCCAGCCGGCCTGCATCTCTTCGGATCCGCGGTGGTGGTCGATGGTGAACAACACGCCCCCGACCTCCGCCGCGCCAGCACCCAGGTACACCGCCGACTTGCCGCAATACGAGCCGATCTCGACGAGCGGTCCGCGTGGAGCCGCCTCGACGGCGGCCCGGTACAGCGCCAAGCCCTCGGTGTGGGGCATGAAGCCCTTCACCTGCTGGGCCAGCGCAGCCAGCCTCGGGTTCATCAGCGCTCCGGGGTGCCGGTCACCCGATGGGTCGCTGGACGGGCGAACAGCACACGGTCGAGCAGCAGGAACTTGCCAACCCACAGAGCGCCGAATCCGACCAGGTTGGCTCCCGAGACGGCGACGGTGGAGTGCCACCACCCCTCGGCCAGCGCCACGAACAGCGACGAGACGCCCAAGCCGGCGAGGCTGTAGCCCCAGAACGGCAGGATTTCTCGGGTGACCGAGTGCCGGTCGGTGCGAGCCCACACCCAGCGCCGGTTGGCGTAGTACGCGGGCCCGGCCGCCACGCACACCGCCACGACGTTGGCGACCACCGCGGGCCAGCCGAGCACCGCGTACGCAACAATCAGCACGCCTTGAGTCACGACCACCGTGCCCGCTGACACGGTGCCGTAGCCGGCCAGCCGACCCAGCAATCCCCAGCTCATCGCTTGGGTCTCATCGCCGAGGTCTCATGGTCTGGGCCTCACGGACGAGTTCCCAACGTCACGTCTCCGCCAGCGCATTCGGTCGGTAGAACGCGGCCAGCAGCAGGATCGTCGAGGCCAGCCCGCCTGCAATGGCGACGACGAACCACACAGGGCCGCTCCAGTCGAGACCGAGCGCGTTGTCGAGCGACCAGTCGCCGGGCCCGGCTGCCGCCACTGACGCCGCAGCCACGGCGAGCACGAACACGTACTCCCAGCCCTCGCGAATGATGAAGAACCCGTTGCTGCGGTGGCCGACCCACCCAGCCGTCGTCATCACGCCGATGAACGCCATCGCGCTGAGTGGCGTCACCAGCCCGAGTGCCAGGCCGAAACCAGCGCAGATCTCGGTGAGGGCCGCGAGGTAGGCGTGCAGCAGACCGGGGCGCAGACCCTCAGATTCGAACCAATTGCCGACACCTTTGATGCCGCCCCGGAACTTGGCGATGCCGTGCAGCGCCAGGGTGACGCCCACGATGACTCGCAGGACGAACAGGCCCAAGTTGATGCTGTCAGGATCCATGATTCCGGGGTCCCCCAGTGGTGTGTGGCAGTGGCGGGCGAGACCGTCGCGCCCGAACGGTAGTCATAGGTCAAGCCGGTAGACGTTGGTGGTGCGCTGCGCGAAGCCGAGCCGGTCGTAGAGGCGGTTCGCGGCCTCCCGGTCAGGTCGCGACGTGAGGTCGACGGTGCGCGCGCCCGCCTGCCGGGCGATCTCGATGGCCCGCCGGTTCAGCGCTGCTCCGATGCCGCGGCCGCGCGCGGCTTCGTCCACCACGACGTCTTCTATCCAGGCCCGCAGGCCGCTCGCCAGCGGGAACAGGACGAGAATCATTGCGCCGACAATCTCATCGGATCCGGCCTCACCAGACCCTGCGCGGGCGACGAGCACCGTGTTGGCCGGATGGCCGACGATGCCCTCGAGCGTCTCTGCATCTGGCGGCGGCGAGCTCGACAGTTGCGGATGCAGCCGCGCAAAGGCGGTGACCACGTCGTCGTCGACACGCTCGCACACCTCGATGCGAACATCGGCATGGTGCGTGCCCGCGTTGACGGCGCCGCCTCGAGCACTGGCGAGATCAGCCACAGTGCGCATCGTAGGGGCAGACCCGAGCGTCGGGGTCGGCCTGCGTGGGGCTGCCGGTAGCCTCGCCGCCGTGGGCCATCTCGAGTGGTTCGAACGACCCGAACCCAGCAGCGACTCCGTGCTCATCGCAGCGTTCTCTGGCTGGAACGATGCTGGCGATGCGGCCACCGAATCGGCCAAGTACCTGCGGCGACGCTTCCGCTGCCATCCCGTGGCCCAGATCGATCCGGAGTACTTCTACGACTTCGCCTCAGTGAGGCCCAGTGTGCAGGTCGTCGACGGCGAGCGGCAGATCGACTGGCCCACGCCAGACGTACGGATCGGCGAGGCCGACGACGGCCGGACGGTGATCACCGTGCTGGGTGTGGAACCCCGGCTGCGCTGGCGCACCTTCTGTGACGTGATCATCGAGATGGCGAATTCGCTGGGCGTCTCCACCGTTGTCACGCTGGGCGCCCTGCTCACCGACACCCACCACAACGCCCCGATCAACGTCGTGGGCGCCTCCAACAACGCCGCCCTCAGCCTCACCATGGGCTTGCGCCAGTCCACCTACGAGGGTCCGACGGGCATCATCGGCGTGCTCAACGACGCTTGCCATCGAGCCGGCTTCGCCAGCGTGTCGTTCTGGGCGACCGTTCCGACCTACGTGCACAACTACCCCTCGCCAAAGGCCGCCTTGGCACTGGCTGAGCGGGTCGCCCGATTCATGGGCATCACCCTGGGAGAGTCGGAATTGCACAGCGCCGCCGCCAACTATGGCCACCAGATCGACGAGCTGGTGGCGGGTGACGACACCCTCGCCCAATACGCACAGCAGATTCTCGAGGAGTCCGCCGCCGAAGCCGTCGAGGACTTCAGCGAGATGGTCGAGAACCCCGACGGCCTCTTCGACGAACTGGAGCAGTTCTTGCGTCAGCAAGAACCAGACTGATCAGCTGCGTCAGCAGGAACCAGACTGATCAGCTGCGTCAGCAGGAACCAGACTGATCAGCTGCGTCAGCAGGAACCAGACTGATCAGCTGCGTCGCTCAGGCCAGGATGTGGCGCAGGGCCAGCTCCACCTCTCGCTGGTGCGCCTCGTCGATGACCGGACCGTCGGGACCGACCACGTAGAACGCGTCGACCACCTCGTTCGCCAGCGTCTGGATCTTGGCAGACCGGATGTCGAGACCCATCTCGGCCAGCACGCGGGTCACCTTGTACAGCACGCCGATGTGGTCCTCGGTGCGGACCTCCACGATCGTTGCTCCCGTGGCCGACTCGGCGTCGAATGTGACGCTCGTAGCCGCCTGTGTCGCCGAGAGCGCTCGGCGCCGCCGGTACACCCGGGCACGCTCCGCTATGCGCGCTTCCAGCGCCAGGTGGCCCCTCAACGACCGCCGCACGTCGTAGGTGACCCGGTCCCAATCGACCGGCGTGTCGGGCGGCACGACCCGGAATGACGACACCGCCATGCCCGCAGGGCTGGAATAGGCATCTGCCTGCAGCACGTCGAGCCCTCGCAGTGCCAGCACGCCTGCCGCTCGGCTGAATAGGCCTCGCTCGTCGGGTGCGACCACGGTGAGGACGTTGCCATCGACCCGCAGGGCGGTCTCGCCAGCCGCCATCAGATCCACGACGTCAGTGGTGAGCAGGCGGCGGTGAGTCGACGGCGTCGAATCGGAACCGCTCAAATGTTCAGTGGTCATCTCCACAAGTGCGGAAACCAGGTTGGCGGTCCAGTCCCCCCACGCCATGGGTCCGGTGGCCAAGCAGTCGGCCTCGGTCATGACCGCCAGAAGCTCCAGGAATTCCTGAGTCTGGGCGGCGCGGGCGACGGTAGCGACGGTCAGCGGATCGTCGAGGTCGCGACGGGTTGCGATGTCGGTCAGCAGCAGGTGGTGCTGCACGAGGCGCACCAAGGTGTCAGCGTCGGTGGAGCGCCAACCGCAGCGCTGGGCGATCGGGCCCGCCAGGCGCATGCCGGCCTGGGTGTGATCGCCCGGATAGCCCTTGCCGATGTCATGCAGCAGCGCTCCCATCAGCAGCAGGTCGGGGCGTGCCACCCGGTGAGTGAAGCGGGCCGCCTCGGCAACGGCCTCGAGCAGATGGCGGTCCACCGTGAAGCGGTGGTAGCGGGAGCGCTGAGGGCGATTGCGGTTCGGCGCCCACTCGGGCAGCACCCGGGTCCACACGTCGAAGTAGTCGAGCGTCTCGATGACGTCGATGGCGCGGTGTCCGCAACCCAGCAGCTCGACGAACAGCGCTCGCGCGCCGTGGGGCCACGGGTCCGGGAACTGCGCCTGGCGCTCAGCCAGCTTGTCGAGGCTGGCTCGGCTGATCGGGATGCCCCCGCGGGCCGACTGCACCGCCGCGTGCAACACCAGGACGACGTCGGCGGCAGGATCGCCGTCGATCACCAGCTCTCCGTCGCGGACTGCCAGTCCGGCAATGTCGACATCCGGCGCCGCAAGGGCGGTGCTCTGGCGGGCAATGGTTGACCACAGCTGGTCAGACAGGAACGTGATGATGCGCCCCGCCCGCGCGATATCGGCCATGAAGGCATCGGCGTCGACTGCGCCGGATCGCTCGGCCACCGCATCCTGGTCATCCGCGGAGAGCACATCGCTGCGCAGACCGGTGGTGCGGTGCAAGTCCACACGGGACCGCAGCAGCGTCTGGTAGGCCTCAGCGAGGCGTTCGGTGTCCGCAGCGGGCAGTTCAACCCCCGCCAGTCGCGCCCACCTGATCGCGTGGGCGTCGCGCAGCCCGCCGCGGCCCGTCTTGAGATCGGGCTCCAGCAGGAAAGCCACCTCACCGCTCTGGCTGTGCCGGCGGCTGACAGAACGGTGCAGCTCGTCGAGTCGCTGTGCTGCGTTGTCGCGCCAGTCGGTCTGCACGCCCTCGATGAGGCGGGCTGTCAGAGTCGCGTCGCCAGCCAAGTGGCGGGCATCGGCGAGTGCCGTGGCCGTGTCTGTGTCGGATGCCGCCAGTTCCAGCGTCCCCGACATCGAGCGCACGGCGTGGCCGAGCTTGAGCTTCTCGTCCCAAATCGGGTACCAGAGGCGGTCGGCCAGGTTGCCCGTATCGACATCGTCGTGCAGCAAGAGCAGGTCGATGTCGCTGCCGGGGCACAGCTCGCTGCGGCCGTAGCCGCCGACGGCCACGAGGGCGACACCCGTGCTGGCGCCGTTCGCGCCGCCCAGTCCGCACTCGGCGGCCTCGGTTGCGTAGCTCTCGGCCAGCCAGGAATCGGTGAGCGCAGACAGCGCCGCGGGCAGTTGGTCGGCGGCTGCCGTTTCGATCAACCCGGCGCGGCGCTCGCCGAACGACGTCATCGTTGTCCCTCGGCATTGATGCGCCTCGCAGGCTCGGCCGCGCGCCGACGCTGCAGCACCTCGTATGCCTTCGCTGCTCCCCACCCGATGCCGATCGGTCCCAGCCCCGGATCGATGTCGGCGAACGACGCCGGTGTCAAACCGTAGGGATCGTCGGGGAAACGGGACGCATCGAAGTCGTCCCGGTCGGGCTCGGGCACGCCGCCGTCCGCGAGCACCTGTGTCGGGAATCGCACTGCGGTGCGAAGCACGCTCAACGGCGTGGATGTCTGCGCGTCGACATCGGTTGCCAGCAGATCGCGCAGCGCAGGGCCAGTCTCGGCTGCGCACTGCAAGCCAGCGGCACGCGCCGGTCCGCCGAGTTCTGCTGCCGTGAGTCCCCCGCGCTCGCACGCATCGGTCACACATCGCTCGACCCAGCCGGGCAATGCTGCGATGGCGAGATCGGCCAATAGATCTGCGGCTTCCTCTACTGACCCAGGCACGGAAATGTCGGGCGGCACCGCCGGGGCCTCGGCACCGGTCCCGGCTGCGCTCATCAGTCGGCCTCTGGGGCCGAAGAGGCAGAGTTGGGCGAGGTGCCGCTCGTCAGCGCGCCGTTGAGATTGCCCGAGCGGAAGCCCTCCAGGTCAAGCGTGACGTAGCGATAACCGACGGCGCGCACCGCCTCCACCAGGGCTTCACGCTGGCGGATCGCCTCGGCAAGATCGTCGAGCGGCAGTTCGATGCGTGCCGTGTCGCCGTAGTCGCGGACTCGCAGCTGGCGGAAGCCCAGCCGGCGCAACGTTGCCTCGGCCCGATCGAGCCGCGCCAGCAGCGGCACCGTCACCTGCGTGCCATAGGGCACTCGCGAGGCCAGGCATGCCGCAGCGGGCTTGTCCCAGGTGCGCAAACCCAATTCGGCGCTGACACGCCGGACGTCGACCTTGGCGAAACCGGTTTCGACGAGCGGGAATCGCGCTCCCCGTTCATGTGCCGCGTGCTGGCCGGGCCTGTGATCCCCCAGATCGTCGAGGTTGACGCCGAGCACCACCACCGCGCCGCGTACCGATGCCAGGGGCTCGAGCTGGTCCATGAGGGCTGATTTGCAATGAAAACAGCGGTCTGGGTCATTGGCGCGATATGCGGCGCGTGCCATCTCGTCGGTCTCGACGGTCTGCCACGCGAGTCCCCACTCAGCAGCCAGTGCCGCGCAGTCCCCAGCCTCATCGCTCGCGAGGCTGTCCGAAACCGCCGTCACGCAGAGCGCATCGTCTCCGAGAACCTCGTTGGCCGCCCAGGCCACCAGCGCCGAATCGACGCCGCCGCTAAAGGCCACGATCACTGGTCCCGACTGTTTGAAGAAGGCACGCAGCCGGTCGATGGAGGCTTCGGCCGACGCCGACGCGTCCTGCACGCTCAGCCCTCCGTCAGCATGCGAGTCGGCCATGTCGTCGCTCCCAGTCCTCGGCCACAATCATCGGTGCGGCATCTCCTCTGCTTAGAGCCGCTCGGCTGGAATGGCGAAGAAGAGATCGGCACCGCCGGTCACGGCGGGCACCAGTCCGCGAGCGGTCGGCAGGATCTGGTCGGCGTAGAAGCGAGCGGTGGTGATCTTGTCGGCCAGGAACTGCGGCGATGCGGAGCTGTCTGATCCTGGGGTTGACCCTCCTGGCGCAGCGTCCCGAGCCTGCTCAGCCGTCAGCCCCTGAGCCTGCAGGAGGCCCGCTGCTGACTGCGCGCTTCGAGCCAGCAGCCAGCCGCCCACCACCACGCCCGCCAGCCGCATGAACGGCGTCGAGCCGGCGGCCACATCGTTCGGCGCCGCGGAGAGCTGACCGCCCAGCCACATGGCTGCGTCGCCCATCGCGGCGACGCCATCGCCGAGCGCAGCCCCGATGGCGGCCAGATGGGTGTCGTCACTGGCGCCCAACTCGCCGGCTGTCGCCCCCATGTCGCCGATCAGGCGTGCCATGGCCTCGCCGCCTCCAAGGGGCAGCTTGCGGAACGCCAAGTCCGCGGCCTGGATGCCGTTGGTGCCCTCGTAGATCGGGGCGATCCGGCTGTCGCGCCAATGCTGCGCGGCGCCGGTTTCCTCGATGTAGCCCATGCCGCCGTGCACCTGCACGCCGAGCGAGGTCATCTCGACGCCCACGTCAGTGCCCCAGCCCTTGCTGATCGGCGTCAGGATCGCCGTGAGCTCATCAGCCCGTTGGCGTTCGTCCGGATCGGTCGTCACGATCGAGCGATCGATCGCCGCGGCGTTCAGGTACATCACGCACCGCATGGCCTCGGCGTTGGCGCGCATCGTCAGCAGCATGCGTCGCACATCGGCATGATCGACGATCGGCGAGGAATCGCCTGGGGGCAGCTCGGCGCCGATCGCCCGCCCCTGCTTGCGGGTCAGTGCGTATTCCCGTGCCTGCTGGTACGCCCGCTCGGTGAGTGCCAGGCCCTGCAGGCCCACCGAAAGGCGAGCGTTGTTCATCATCGTGAACATGGCGCGCATGCCGCCGTTGGGGGGGCCGACGAGATAGCCGACGGCACCCTCGTCGTCGCCGTAGGACATCACGCAGGTCGGGCTGGCGTGAATGCCGATCTTGTGCTCGGTGGATACCGCGCGCAGGTCGTTGCGCCGCCCGAGCGAGCCGTCTGGGTTGACGAGGTACTTAGGGACCAGGAACAGGCTGATGCCGCGGGTGCCCGGAGGTGAGTCCGGCGTGCGCGCCAGCACTAGGTGGACGATGTTGGAGACCAGCTCGTGTTCGCCGTAGGTGATGAAGATCTTCGTCCCGGTGATGAGGTAGCTGCCGTCGGGCTGCGGGATGGCCCGGCTCGTGAGGGCGCCCACGTCGGAGCCGGCGTGCGGCTCGGTCAGGTTCATGGTGCCGGACCATTCGCCGCTGATCATCCTGGGCAGGAAGGTCTGCTGCAGGGTTTCGTCGGCGTGGTGGGTAAGAGCGTCGATGGCGCCCTGGGTCAGCAGCGGGCACAGGCTGAACGCCATGTTGGCCGCGGTCAGCATCTCCTGGACGGCGAGTCCCACGCACCAGGGCATCCCACCGCCGCCGAAATCGGCATCGAAGGCCATGCCGTTCCAGCCGGCGCCGACGAACTTGCGGTAGGCCTCTGCGAAGCCGGGGGGATGAGTGATCACGCCATCGTCGAAGACGAGCCCCTGCTGGTCGCCGGTCACGTTGAGCGGCGCCAACTCGGCGGACATGAAGCGGCCGGCTTCATCGAGGAGTGCACCTGCGGTCTCCAAGTCGGCATGCGCGAACCGTTCGTGGGCGGCCAGAGCTTCCAGATCGGCCACATGCTCGAGCACGAAGAGCATGTCGTCGATAGGGGCGGAATAGTCGGACATGGCGGCCTCGCATGGCGGCTTCGCTTGTGGGGCGGTGCCGGGCCGTCGCGGTGACGAACCGGTCTGCGCACAGACTACGACTCGCCCCCCACGCCACGCGAGGCCGCCCGCGCAGAGATACCCGCTGGCTTGTCGCTACGGAGCGAGAGAGGTGACAGGCGCGACGGAGACACCGTCGGGGCGTTCATAGCCGTAGCCGGTGGAGGTGATCACCAGCAGTTTGGCTGGTGGGCCAACGAAGCTGGTATCCACGGCGGCTTCGACACGTTTGAGCGATGCTGCGGCGGCATCGACCGCCTCAGCGCCGCCGAGTCTCACTTCCACGGCGATCCATGCGCCGTCGGAGCGCCGCTGGATGATCGCGTCTGCTTCGAGGCCCGTCTTGTCTCGGTAGTGATGCGACCCGCAGCCGTTCGCTTCGGCGTACACCATCAGATCACGCATCACCAGGTTCTCGAAGATGCAGCCGAAGTAGCCGACTTCGTTGCGAAGTCGATCAGGGCCGGCTTCAAGTGCCGCTGCGGCCAAGGACGGGTCGACAAACACTCGTTTAGGTGCCTGTCTCAGCGGAACGCGAGACCTCAGACGAGGCTGCCAGGCCGGTACCCGCTCGGCAACGAAGAGCCGCTCCAGCGCTTCGAGATATGCCTTCACCGTTGTCCGGTCAAGGTCAGCGTCCCTCGCCAGAGTGGACATGCCGGCCTCGGTTGAGACATTGCGCGCAAACGATCTCATCAGCGTCGAGACCCCCCTCGGATCTCGGTGCGCCCGGTCCACAAGCGCGACATCGGTCCTCGCAATCTCGTCCAGATACGCGACCAGGTTCTCTTGCGCGGCGGCGGGCGGCAGGTCGATCAAGCCGGGCCAGCCGCCGTTGACTGCGATCTCGACGATCTCCTCGAATGGGATGTCTGGTTTCGTGGCAGAGACCTCGTGACCAGTGAGCAACGCGCTGAGCGGGACCTCGCACGTCGATCGACCGGATTCGGCCAAGGTCATGGTTCGCATCCGGACTCGCCGAACCCGGCCTGCGCCGGAGTGTCGGGTGATGTCGTCGGGCGGGATCGCTGATCCTGTGAGCAGGAAGATGCCCTTGTCTCGCCGGTCGTCGCAGGCTCGGCGCATAGCGTTCCAGACTCCGGGCACCAAGTGCCACTCGTCGAGCAGGCGCGGCACGTCGCCGTCGAGCGTCCGTGCCGGGTCCACTGCGAAGGCCATTCTCTGCTCGTCGCTGCCGTCGAACAGCACTTCGCTGCGAGCGAACTGCCGCGCCGTCCACGTCTTGCCGCATGCCCGCGGCCCTTCGATCACCACGGCGCCCACAGCGCTCAAGGCTGTGTCGATGGCCGATTCGGCGATGCGCGACTGGTAGCCCGGCGTGGGGGTCACCGCGCTCATGCACAGCTCGCAAGGTCAGCACTGAGCGGTGGCTGCACTGCGAATCGACAATTTGGCATGGCGACAATCTACAAAATGGCGACCGCCTAGTCCACAATTCGGGAGCTGAACGCGCAGACACCACAGCCGCGGAGAAGATCAGACAGCATGTCGTCGATGGGGGCCGAGTACTCAGACATCACAACCCCGCATGGCGGCCTCGCCTGTCTCACGATGCCGGGACGTCGCAGCGACGATCCGACCTGCGAACAGACTACGACTCGCCCCCGTCAGCCCGCGAGGCCGTGGCTCGCCATCGCAGCCGCCACACTGCGCCGGCTGGCGCAGGCCGAACTTGGAGAGACTCGCGGAACAGACCTCGGCCGAGCCTGTATGTACGAGGGATACCCTGCGAGGGTGACATCCAGCGGATTCACCGACGCAGAGCTTGCCGCCATGATGGGCGACATTGAGTCGGACCTCGTCGAGCGCAAACGGTCGCTATCCGACAGCGCTGCAGAGAAGATCCGAAGGTCCATCTGCGCTTTTGCGAACGACCTGCCCGCACACGGCACTCCTGGGATCATCGTCGTGGGCATCACCGATGATGGCGAGTGTGCTGGGCTGCATGTAAACGACGATCTGCTCAAGCGGCTCGCGGACATGCGAGGCGACGGTCTCACGTTGCCGATTCCGTCTATGGACGTTCAACGCCGCTCCATCGATGGCTGCGACGTCGCCGTCGTTACAGTGCAGCCAGCAACCGACCCACCGGTTCGATATGACGGAAGAGTGTGGGTCCGAGTTGGTCCCACTGTTCGGCAAGCTGCCCCATCCGACGAGCTACGACTCGCCGAACGGCGGCGCGGGCGCGATATGGCCTTCGATCTAAGGCCACGAGAATCGGCCAGCACGGCTGATCTGGATGTTGGATATATCGAGAGGGAATACCTTCCGGCATCAATTGCTGCCGATGTGATTGATGAGAATCAACGCTCAATTGAGGACCAGATGCGCTCACTTCGGCTGCTCGTTGGCGATAGACCGACCAACGGCGCCCTGCTTTCGTTCGCCCGCGATCCGCTGTTCTGGATGCCCGGTGCATACCTACAATTTGTACGCTTCGACGGAACTGAAGTTACCGATCCCATCCGGAATCAGTCGACGCTAAGCGGCCGACTCGCCGATGTGCTCAACCGCCTCAGCACTCTCATCGGACTCAATATCGAGACGAGGCTGGAGATCGGGCGAGGACCGCGGGAACGCCGGTATCCCGACTACCCCTTGGAGGCGCTGCGCCAACTCGCATTCAACGGTGTAATGCACCGCAGCTACGAGGGGACCAACGCACCTACGAGACTGTACTGGTATACGGACCGCGTCACGATTGAGAATCCGGGTGGCCTATATGGTCTCGTCACGCCTGAGACACTAGGCAAGGGTGCCACCGACTACCGAAACCAACTGATCGCAGAGACGATGCACAATCTCGGCTTCGCCCAGAGGTTCGGCTACGGCATTCCCCTAGCGTTACAGCTGCTCAGCGAGAACGGCAATCCGGCCCCGGATTTCAACGTTGACCATAATCGAGTGCTCGTCACCGTGAAGTCTGCGCGATGACTGCCGTTGCTTTCTTCAACAACAAGGGCGGCGTCGGCAAGACATCACTGGTGTACCACTTGGCGTGGATGTTCGCGGACCTAGGCGTCGGTGTCGTAGCGGCCGACTTGGATCCACAGGCAAACCTCACGAGCATGTTTCTTGACGAGAACGAAATGGAGAGGCTGTGGGCGTCCAAGGCGCCACGCGACACTGTGTCGGGCGCGCTCGTCCCACTTATCGAAGGCCTCGGCGACATTTCGCCGCCGAAGACGTTGATGCCGAGGCCGGGGATCAGTTTAGTTCCAGGCGACTTGTCGTTGTCCCGAGTGGAAGACCAGCTGTCGAGTCAGTGGCCGCTGTGTCTCGATGACGACCAGCCGCGTGCGTTCCGAGTCATTACTGCATTGAGCCGCATCCTTCAACACGCCCAGCGTGAATCCGAGGCAGATCTTGCGCTCATTGACGTGGGACCAAACCTTGGTGCCATCAACCGTGCCGCGCTCATCGCGGCCGACCACGTAGTGGTTCCTCTCGCGCCCGACTTGTTCTCGCTGCAGGGCTTGAGGAACCTCGGGCCCACGCTCGTGTCCTGGCGGAACGGATGGAAGGAGCGGCTCGACAAGGCTGCCGGCACCGAGGGTCTTGACGGTGTAGCGATGCCAAGCGGAGCCATGCAGCCGATCGGATACGTGGTACAACAACACGCTGTTCGCTTAGATCGGCCGGTCAAGGCATACGCACGCTGGATGGACGCGATTCCAAACGAATACCGCACGGCCGTACTCAAGGAAGCCGATGGCCATCAGCTAGTGGTGGAGAACGACGAGCATTGCCTTGGACTGCTCAGGAACTACAGGAGCTTGATGCCCTACGCCCAAGATGCACGTAAGCCGATGTTCTTCCTGAGAGCCGCTGATGGCGCCGTCGGCGGACATGTGAACGCGGTTCGCGACTGCTATGACGACTTTCGCAACCTCGCGTGTGCCATCTCCGATCGAATCGGCGTCCGCTGCCCGCAACTTGACTGAGCGCCGACGCATAACCCTAGGGGAGAGTGTGACCGGGTTGAAGCGTCAGTTCGCAGGCTGTGTCCTTGCGCCTGCTAGCACAGGCCGATGCGGTCGAGCACCGTGGGGGCGTCGGCCAACAGCCCCGTATAGAAGGTGCCGAATTCGCCATAGATGGCGCTGGCCTCGTCGTAGCGCATCGTGTACACGACGTCTTTGAGGTCGTCGAGGTGCTCGCCGAACAGCGTCACGCCCCATTCGAAGTCGTCGACGCCGGTGGAGCCGGTGACGACTTGCAGGATGCGGCCCCGGAAGCGCCTGCCGGATTTGCCGTGGTTGTACATGAGCTCTCGGCGGGTGTCATAGGGCAGCGTGAACCAGTTGCCGCTGCCTTCGCCCACCGCGTCGCGGCGCTTCGACATGGGATAGAAGCAGAAGGCCTGTTTGCCCTCGGGCGGGAGCTGGGGGTAGAGGCGTGGGGTCTTCATCTCGGCCGGCAGGTCGGGTGCGTACTCGCTCACCTCGGTCATCGACACGTAGCTGTTGACAACCTTGAGGCCGGCCTTTTGGAGTTGCGTCTGGAGGTTGCGCAGTCGCCACAGGTCAGGTCCGAGTGCCATGAAGCCGACATCGGCCTTGTGGCCCAGCACGGCGACGGTCAGGACCTGGTGGTCGTCGTCGACGGTCGCTTCGACCGCGGCGAGCACGTCGGCGCGGTAAGCAGCGGACGTCAGCTTGCAGAACAGGTGCAGCACACCCCATCCGACGGACGTCGTCACTTCCGGCATCTGCGACACCCGCGCAGCCTATGAATGAACTTCAGCGTTTGCGGGGGACTCGCCGAGGCGCTCTGGAATCCCCGCCAAGCTGCCGCAGTAGACGTTGAGTTCGTCGCCGCGTGCGAAACCCGCCAGCGTGATAGCCGCAGACCGGGAGGCCTCGATGGCAAGCGAGCTGGGGGCGCTGACGGCAATGAGGGTGCCGATTCCCGCCGCCCACGCCTTTTGCACCATCTCGAAGCTGGCGCGTCCGCTCACGAACAGCGCCGTGTCGCCTGCGTCATCGCGCCCGTCGAGCAGGCGCCGGCCGATCACCTTGTCGACGGCGTTGTGCCGCCCGATGTCCTCGCGCACGATGTCAATGCGTCCGCTGGTGTCGAAGGTCGCGGCCGCGTGCAACCCGCCGGTGCGGCCGAACATCTCTTGGGTCGCGGGAACTGCGGCCAGGGCTGCGTGAACCGCATCGACGCTGAATTGACCTATGCCTGCCAGCGGGCCTAAGCGTGCGGCCATGTCGGTGATGGTGGTGCTGCCGCAAATCCCGCAGGCGGCGCTGACATTGCCGAGGCGGGGCGTGGGCACTGGCGCCTTGCCTCCGGTCTCGACGGTCACCATGTTGTATTCGAATTCGGCCGCCGGCCCTTCGCCGCAGTAGCGCACTCCTGTCACGGTTGCGTCGCCGAGCAGACCGTCGCCTGCACAGAACCCGACGGCGAGTTCGTAGTCGTGGCCCGGCGTGCGCATCGTGGTGGCCACCATGTGGCCGTCGAGGCGGATCTCGAGCGGTTCCTCCACCACGACCTCATCAGGCGACCGCGTCCAAGTGCCCTGTCGCAGCCGGTCCACCAGCACCCGCATCGTGCGCCCCCGCCGCATCCGGTCAGGGTACCGGCGGCCCTTGCTTCGGTTCGTCCGTGCCGGCGCGGTGGCGCCTCAGTCGGCGGTGCCGCGTTCGACGATCCACTCGGTGGGTTGACCGGTGATATCTGAGATGAGATCGAAGTCGGCGGCTCGCATCATGATCTCGTCGTACTCGGCGGCATTGCGAGCGCTGAACCCCAGTTCGAAGATCACCGGAGCGCACAGCGCAACCCGTCCCGACGCGACCATGGGAATGGCCGCTTCGCGGACCTGAGGGCGTTGGAAGCGTCCGAATGCGCTGGTATCGGCGAGATGAGTGGCGCGGGCCACCTCAGTGCTGCCCACCCCACGCGTGTTCCGCTGCCGCGAAGCCGAAACGGTCGGGCTCGGACAGTATTTCAACGAGTTCGAGGCGAAGTTTCACATTCACGATCTCGCGCAGCGAGGCATCGATGGTCTCGCTCAGTGTCGCCGTCCCAAGAATCTCCGCAGCCTGAGCAGCGATTCCTCGATCGACTGCGACAAATGTCTTTGCCATCGGCTGAAGTTACCAAGCGGCACTGCGGCGGGGACGCGAAACGGCCCGGGTGCTGGCCCGGGCCGTCTCGTTGGGTTGGGCTGTTCGTGGGGTCTGTGAAGGCTCCCGCTAGAAGTCCATGTCCGGCATGCCGCCGCCGCCACCACCGGAATCAGGCTCCTCGCAGATGACTGCCTCGGTCGTGAGGAACAGTGCGGCGATCGAAGCCGCGTTCTGCAGCGCCGACAGCGTCACCTTGGCGGCATCGATGACGCCGGCCCCGACCAGGTCCTCGTACTCACCGGTAGCAGCATTGAGACCCATCGGGCCCTCAAGCTCACGGACCCGGCTGACCACCACGCCGCCCTCAAGGCCAGCGTTCTCGGCGATCTGCTTCAGCGGTCCCGCCAAGGCACGCTCGACCAGCCGCGCACCAGTGGACTCGTCGCCGTCGAGGCTGTCCGCAACTGCGCTGACCGCCTCTTCGGCCCGAACGAGCGTGACACCGCCACCAGTCACCACGCCGGCCTCGATAGCCGCCTTGGTGGTGCTGACCGCGTCCTCGATGCGGTGCTTTTTCTCCTTCAGTTCGACCTCGGTGGCCGCACCGACGCGCAGCACTGCGACGCCGCCGGACAGCTTCGCCAGCCGCTCCTGCAGCTTCTCGCGGTCGTAGTCCGAGTCGGTGTTCTCGACCTCGTTCTTGATCTGCTCGATCCGGCCCCGCACTTCGGACTCGTCGCCGGAGCCTTCGATGATGGTCGTCTCGTCCTTGGTGACGACCACTCGGCGGGCGGTGCCCAGCAAGTCGAGCGTGGTGTTCTCGAGCTTGAGGCCCACGTCCTCGCTGATGACCTGGCCGCCGGTCAGTATCGCCATGTCGGCCAGCATGGCCTTGCGGCGATCGCCGAATCCGGGCGCCTTCACGGCCACCGAGCGGATCGTGCCGCGGATCTTGTTCACGACGAGCGTGGCGAGGGCCTCGCCTTCGACGTCCTCGGCGATGATGACGAGCGGCTTGCCTGCCTGGGTCACCTTCTCGAGCACCGGCAGCACGTCACGGACTGCCGAGATCTTGCCCTGCATGAACAGGATGTTCGCGTCCTCGAGCACGGCTTCCTGCGTGTCGGGATCGGTGACGAAGTACGGCGAGATATAGCCCTTGTCGAAGCGCATGCCCTCGACGAGATCCATCTCGAGACCGAAGGTCTGCGACTCCTCAACGGTGATCACACCGTCCTTGCCGACCTTGTCGAACGCATCGCTGATCAGCTGGCCAATGTCGCTGTCGGCGGCAGAGATTGCCGCCACCTGGGCGACATGGGTCTTCGAATCGGTGACGCTGATCGCCATGTCGGTGATGGCACCCACTGCGGCATCGACGCCGGCCTCGATGCCCCGCTTCACGGCCATCGGGTTGGCACCCGCAGTCACATTGCGCAGGCCGTCGCGCACCATCGTCCACGCCAGCACGGTGGCAGTGGTGGTGCCGTCACCCGCAACGTCGTCGGTCTTCTTGGCGACTTCCTTGACGAGCTCGGCCCCGATGCGCTCCACCGGGTCTTCCAACTCGATGTCCTTGGCGATCGACACGCCGTCATTGGTGATCGTGGGTGCACCCCACTTCTTGTCCAGCACAACGTTGCGACCCTTGGGGCCCAACGTGACGCGCACTGCGTCGGCGAGCTGGTTCATGCCCGATTCGAGCGCGCGGCGGGCCTCGTCGTCGAACGTGATCATCTTGGCCATATCAGGTGGCTCCTGTCTTCGGTGACACTGTGTTGACTGGTCAATCGGGTTGATTGGTCAATCGGGTTGATTGGTCAATGGGCCTATTGGTGCATGGGCGACTGGGTGACGGGACGTCACGTCGCTGCTGCACCTCATGCAGCGGTTAGCACTCTAGAGCTGAGAGTGCTAACCGCCAACTCAAGAGACGAGATTTGCGGCCAGATCCGCGGCGGCATCGCGCACCGCCGACAGCGTGTCGCCCATCGACCGCTCGGCCCCGTACCGCTCAGTCAGCACCACTAGGCGCGTGAGGGGGGACGCGCCTGCGGGCGAGCGCCAATCGGCAGGATCGGTACCTGGTTCTCGAGCACCCACGACGACGCCCGCTGGCACTCCGGCCTCGGCAGCCATCTCCAGCACGCCGCCCACCACTTTCCCGTCGAACGAACCCGCATCGAGCCGTCCCTCGCCGGTTATGACCAGATCGGCGCCTTCGATCGCTTCGGGCAGGCCGACCTCCGTTGCAATGACCTCAAACCCGGGGGCCAGCTCGGCCCGCAGGCCCGCCGCCAGGCCACCAGCCAGGCCACCAGCGGCGCCCGCGCGGGGCATCTCGCTGACGTCGATCCCATAGCGCTCGTGGTACAGGTCGACGAGTCGTTCCAGGCGGCGGGTCAGCAGCTCGATCTGCGGCGGCGAAGCACCCTTCTGAGGTCCAAAAATGCGTGCGGCATCACAGAAGCGGGTGCGTACGTCGCAGGCCACCACCACCGAGACGCCGGCGAGACGGGCCAGCGGTGACATGGCGTCAAGCGCGCCGAGACCGCCATCGGTGGTGGCAGAACCGCCCACTCCCACGATCACGCGCCGGGCACCGCTGGCCACAGCCTCCGCGATCAGCTCACCGGTGCCAGCAGTTGTTGCCGCGAGCGGATCGTTTCCCTCAGCTCCGCCAGCCAGCAGCAGTCCACTGGCGCGAGCCATCTCCACAATCGCGGTGTCGCCCACGAGCCGCCATTCGGCTTCTACCAGTGCCCGCAGCGGCCCGGTCACCAGCGAGGTGCGATTCGGTCCGCCCAGCGCTTCGAGCGTGCCCTCGCCGCCGTCAGCAGCAGGCAGGCATGCCACCTGGGCATGAGCTCCGGCGTGCCGACGCACCCCCGCCTCGATAGCTGCTGCTACCTCTGCGGCGGACGCAGTGCCACGGAACTTGTCCGGGCACACCACGACCCGCATGTCGCCTACTCAGCCAGATCGGTCCCCAGCGCCACCAGCACGTCGGGCGTCTCGAAGTCCGACACGGCCGATGTGTCCGCCAGCATCGGGAACACGTCGTTGTCGGCGTCGAGCTCCATTACTCCGGCGATCGCTCGCGCTTCGAGCAGGGATCCCGGCTGGTAGTAGATCCGCGTCCGGTCGAGCGGCGTACCCACGTAGTTGGTCGGTGTATTGGTGATGTAGCTCAGCGTCTTGAACCGGTCGGTGAGCCGCCCCGCAGCTCCGCGCACGGTCGTGGAGTTGGCGACCTGGACCGATACCTCTGCCGCCGGTCTCGGCTGGAACGGTTCTGCTCCCGCCGCGGTGGTGTCGGTGGCGGGGTCCGCCGTGGCAGGCGGCGCGACGGTGGTGACCGTGTCGGACCCGGCTCCACCGGTACCGGGAGCGGCGGTCGTCGCCGTCGGCGCCTGTGTCGCGGGCGGGATCGTGTCCCCCAACTCGACCGGCGGCGTCGTGTCGGTCACAGCCGCGTCGTCGGGATCGTCGACCGAACGGAGCAGGAGCACGCCCACGACGACGGCCACCAGCACCAGCAGCAGTCCGCGCACCGCTGCGCCGCTGTTGGATTCGCCGGCTTGGCTGTTCATCGGGTGACCTCCCGTCGGTGTACGGCCCGGGTCCCTCCCGCCGAGGCCGGCGTGCGCTGCAACTCACGTTGGTTGGTCGCGCTTATAAATGACGAAGAACCGCTTGGCAGCGGCAGTGTTGTGAGCGTAGGGCCAAACAAGCGCAGCGGGGTGTACCCCTCAGCACCTAATTTGCGCACGGACGAGTGCCACCCCACCAAGATCAGCCCGTGAAAGTGAGCCCATGAGCATCAGCATCGTCGACCATCCGGTAGCCGCAGCCCTTCTTACTCGGCTACGCGACAAGAACACTGCCGTCGAAGAGTTCCGTCAGCGAATGGACGCGCTGACGTTCTTGCTGGTGTCAGAGGCACTCGCCGACGCGGCATGTGTCCCTGTGCCAGTAGAGACACCGCTCGGACCCGCTGAGGGCTCGCGGCTCGAACCGATGCCAGCGATCGTGCCCGTCCTGCGAGCTGGGCTGGGAATGCTCGATGCGGCGCTGAGACTCTTGCCTGCCGCACCGGTGGGGTTCATAGGGATGCGAAGGATCGAGACACCCGGCGGTGTCGGCCACGAGCGCTACCTCGAGTCGCTGCCGAGCGTGCTGGAAGATCGACCAGTGCTGGTGCTCGATCCGATGCTGGCGACGGGTGGCTCGGCGGCCGAGGTGATACGAGTGCTGGCAGCGTCGGGTGTGGGCCCGGTCACGATGGTGTGCGCACTCGCTGCGCCAGAGGGAATCGCTGCACTGCAGGACAGCGCCTCCAATGTCCGCGTGGTGACGGCGGCCGTCGACAGCCATCTCGACGAGCGGGCGTTCATCGTGCCCGGACTCGGCGATGCCGGCGATCGTCTCTACGGTCTGGCTTAGGCGCCAGCGTCACCCACGTCCTGCAGCTGCGCCATCGTCGGCAAGCTCGGCTGCGCACCAGCGACCCCCACCGCCCAGGCACCAGCCCGCACGGCCAGATCGGCCGCGTCCAGGGGATCAGTACCCGATGCCATGCCGACCGCGAACGCCCCGGCAAATGCGTCGCCCGCGCCGGTGGCATCGACAACGTCGGCCTGCGGCGCCGGCACGGAGATCTGCTCTGGGATGTCGCCTGAATCCTGCGCTCGCAGCGCCGGCTCGGCCGGCCGAGACGCACGCACGACGCATCCCGCCGCTCCCCGAGTCTCGACGAGCACCGCATTGGCGCGCATCTCGGCGGCACTGCCGCCCGAATTCGACTGATGCAACTGCTCGGCTTCGGCCCGGTTCACGATGACAACGTCTGCCAGCGGCAGCACTGCTGGAGCGACGTCGTTGAAGGGGGCTGGGTTCAGCACCACGATCACGCCGTGTCGGCGCGCGATCTCCGCTGCGGCGCGGGCCGCACGAGCGCTCACCTCGCCTTGGAGCAACAGTGCGTCGGCTGCTGCAATCTCAGCGGCGGCCGCCTGCACGCCGTCAGCATCGAGAGACGCATTGGCACCGGCGGCCACCACGATCGACACGTCTTTCGGATCGACAGTGATCACTGCCAGGCCGGTGGGAACGTCGACGGTCGCCACGTGGCGGCAGTCGATCCCCTCGGCCTCGAGGCCCGAGCGCAGCCACTGTCCCTGCTCGTCGTCGCCGACCCGGCCGACCATGACCACGCTGGCGCCCAGCCGGGCCGCAGCGACCGCCTGGTTGGCGCCCTTGCCGCCGCGGAACCAGGCGATGCGCTCAGCGTGCATCGTCTCGTCAGGCGATGGGCGCCTTGGCACCCACAGCGTCACGTCGGCGTTCAGGCTGCCGATCACGGCGATGCGCGGCGCGTGAGACTCGGTCACCGGATCAGCGCTCGTTCGGTGGTCGCTGGTCGCCGAGCGCCGACAACAGCAGTCCCCCAAGATGGGGCACCGCATCTTCGCTGTGCACTGAGGCAACTCCAGACGGCTCGGTGATGAGCGGCCCGGGGCGATACCCGCGGCTTCGAACGCCACGCTGAGTCGACTCGACGAGCCTCAGGTCCTCGGACACCGTGGTGTTCCAGTCCAAGTCGATGATCTCGCGTTGCACATCGGTCGGCTCGGCACTGTCGAACCACCACTCCCGCACCAGCAGCGTCTGGTCCGGCCCCCTCGGCACCCAGCGGTAGGTGTTGAGCGCCTGGCCGGGATAGCACTGGATCGATGATGCCGGCCAGATGTAGAACGCGGCATAGGCGTCGCTGGCCGCAGGGCGCGTATAGAAGGAGCGATCGCTGTCGACGCCTGTGGCCGTATGGCGGATCACGGTGCCTTCCGGCCTGATGTGGTAGCTGGCCGGGTCGACCACACCCGATGTGAACGACAGGTGCACGTTCGGGCAGTGGTAGCACTCGTTGTAGTTCTCGACCGCAATCTTCCAGTTCGCGGCGATGAGGTGCGTTCGGCGCCAAGTCAGCACACGGGTCGCAGACTGCGGGATGATCGCGAGGATCTCGTCGGCGACGCGGGGCGCGTACTGCGCCAGCGGCACCGCGTCGGGATTGACATTGACGAAGAGGAATCCGGCGAGCTGGTCGACTGCGATGCGCGGGATGCAGAGCTCGCCCACATCGCGACTGCGCGCGTTGAGCAGCCGGCCGTCCAGCCCGTACACCCAGGCGTGGTACGGGCACATGATGACACCTGGGGTGTCTGCAACGTCACCGCCCTCAGACTGCGGCGGAAACAGCTCGTGACCTCGGTGCTGGCAGACGTTGAAGAACGCGCGGATCTCGCCGCCGTCGTTGACGACGAAGATGGGCTCGTCGCCGACCACGGTCGTGAGGACCTGGCCGGGCCTGCTCACCTGGGAAACGTGACCGACAAGCTGCCAGGACCGCGCAAACACGACAGACAGCTCCGCAGCGTGGATCGCTGGATCGGTGTAGTAGCGAGCCGGCAGCGCGCGCTGCCGCGGACGTTCAGCAACCCCACGGTCATCGCCATGGGTCGGAACGGCGCCGTCCGGCGAATTCATGCAGCGATGCCGATCACCTGTGACTTGGCGGCGTTCACTGGCCGATATTCTGCCGCGCACTCATGGCCATACATGTCCATCGCGAATCCGCATGACCGTCGTCACCCCACTGTCGGGTGACCCATCGAGTCCGACCATGCGCGCAGCGCTGCTCACCGGCAGCGGCGGACCCGAGATGCTGGAGGTGCGAGACGACGTGCCGACCCCCATCCCGGGGCCCCGAGATGCACTGATCCGGGTGTCGGCGTGCGGCATGAATAACACCGACATCAACACCCGGGTGGGCTGGTACAGCCGTGCGGTGAGCTCGGCAACCAGCGAAGGCGGCTTCGCTGAGGCAAGCGCCGACGAAGCCAGCTGGGGCCGCCGGGGCCTCCAGTTGCCTCGAATTCAAGGTGCTGACGTCGTAGGACATGTCGTCGCAGTCGGCACCGAAGTGTCGGACGCGCAGCTCCTCGGGCGAAGGGTCATGGTGGACCCATGCCTGCGCGATCCCGACGATCCGTCCGATCGCAGCGGGGCCGGGTACCTCGGCAGCGAGGCCGACGGCGGGTTCGCCGAGTTCACAGCCGTGCCGGCCGTCAATGTGCACCTCGTCAACTCGGAGCTCTCCGATGCCGAGCTTGCGACGTTCCCGTGCTCGTCCGTGACCGCAGAGCACATGCTGTCGCGCATCGGTCTGCGAAACGGCCAGAGCATCGCGGTGACCGGTGCCAGCGGCGGGGTGGGCAGCGCCCTGGTGCAGCTCGCGAAGCGACGCGGCGCACGCGTGGTCGCAGTGGCTGGCAGCTCGAAAATCGGCCAAGTGCTCAACATCGGCGCAGATGCCGCCGTAGCCCGGGAGACCCCATCAGTCGCCGACGCGGCTGTCTCGGCCAACGGCGGTCGCTTCGACGCTGTTGCAGATGTGGTCGGCGGGGACAGCTTCGCGGGCTGGCTCGATGCGCTCGTTCGAGGAGGGCGATACGTCACCGCGGGCGCCATCGGCGGACCGATCGTGCAACTCGACCTGCGGACCTTGTACCTCAACGATCTCGAATTCTACGGAGCGACCATCTACGAGCCGGGCATCTTCGCAGACCTCGTCGGGTACATCGAACGAGGCGAGATCCGGCCGATTCTCGGCGGCACCTATCCCCTTGAGGAAATTCATGCTGCCCAGGAGGCCTTCGGCCGCAAGGAGCACATCGGCAACCTGGTGATCACGCTGTGAGCAGGTCGTTCCTGTGGGGCGAGCCCGAGGTGGGAATCGAACCCACAACCCCCGCTTTACAAGAGCGGTGCTCTGGCCGTTGAGCTACTCGGGCACCTGCCCCAGCGTATGGCTGAGCGCCGCGGATTCAGCCAGGCTGCTGGCCGCGAGCGCGAGCGATGTCGAACAGGGCAACGGCGGCGGCCGCCGCCACGTTGAGCGATTCGATGCGGCCCAGGACCGGGATCGACACCACTTGGTCGCAGCGGCGTTCGACCAGGGTCGACAGCCCGCGACCTTCGGCACCGAGCACCAGCACCAGCGGCTCGTCGCCGACCCGCAGCGACTCGAGACCATCGGGAGCATGGCCGTCGAGACCGATGGCCCACAGGCCGCCATCCCGGAGCTTCGCGAGTGCGGCAGGCAGTCCGCCGACCAGGGCGATCGGCAAGTACTCGATGGCGCCAGCAGCAGCCTTCACCGCGGCCGGGGTGAGGTTCGCCGAGCGGTGGCTGGTGAGCACGACTCCGGTCGCACCGGCGACCTCTGCTGTGCGGAGGATGGCGCCGAGGTTGCCCGGGTCGGTGACACCATCGGTTGCCACGACGAGCGGTGGTGCGTTCCCCTTGGGCTTCGCCAGCTCTTCGAGCGGCGCAGGTTGGACGGCTGCGGCCTTGGCGATCACGCCCTGCGGTGCGGCGGTGAGCGCTGCTTCGTCCAGCTTGCGGCGGGTGACTTCGCGCAGCGGCACCCGGCGATCGCCAGCAAGGTCAACGATCTCGGCGAGCGTGGCGGCTGAGTGCGCGTCTTCGCAGATCAGCACCTCGTGCACTCTGCGCTTGCCCGCCCGCAGCAGCTCACGCACGGCCTGTCGGCCTTCGACGTGATCCCCGCCGAGTCCTCGCGGGCGTGACTGCGGCCGAGCGGACTGTTCGCGGTCCGCAGGACCCCGACCGGACCTGGATCGGTTCGTCGAACCTGCGCGCCGCTGCTGCCCGCCTCCCCCGCGAGCCGGTGTCCGAGCACCCCCGCCGCCACGCGGAGGGGGCGCACCACGACGTCGGCCTCTTGCCGCGCTCATCGATCGCCTGCGCTGACGACCTGCGTTGATCGTTGCTCGCCGCTAGCGACCTGCGTTGATCGTTGCTCGCCGCTAGCGAGCAGGAGCGCTACGGCATGGGCCACGATCCCGTCAGCCCCGCCGAGCCCCTCGGTCCGCTTGCCGCACACCGTGACCGGTCCGCCCGCGGCGCCACTGAGACATTCCTGCATCTGGTCGCGGTGCGGAGCGATCATCGGCCGGTCGCAGATGACCGTGCAGTCGGCATTCGCCAACTGCCAGCCGTCTTCTGCGAGAAGGGCTGCGACTTGGGCCAGCATCTCGATGCTGTCGGCTCCGCGCCAACGCTCATCGCTGTCAGGGAAGTGCGTGCCGATGTCACCGAGTCCAGCCGCGCTGAGCATCGCATCGATCACCGCATGGGCAACCACATCGGCGTCGCTATGGCCTGCCAGCGGACGCTCCCCCACAAACTGGATCCCGCCGAGCACCAGCGTCCGCCCCCCGAGATCAGCAGCATCACCAAACGGATGCGCGTCGTAGCCGTGCCCCACGCGCATCGCCGGCCCAGCCTTGCCCCGATCAGCAGCACTCACGCCAGTTGACGCTAGAGCCCGCCGCCCGAAGTGCGGTTTGTGAGCAGGGCCTCCACGACGACGAGATCGGCGGCCGTGGTGACCTTGTGCGCGGCAGCCTCGCCCGGAATCGCCAACACCGTGCCGCCGTTCTCCTCGATCAGGGCCGCGTCATCGGTCGCTTCGGGCTCGCCGACATGTGCCGCCATCAAAGCCTCGCGACGAAATGCCTGTGGTGTCTGCACAGCAAACAGCCCCGAACGATCCACGGTTCCCACGACCAAACCCCCATCATCCCCCCAGTCCGGCACTCGCTTGAGCGTGTCGCTCACTGCGAACGCCGGCACAGCAGCATCCGTCCCGCCCTGAACAGCCGCTATCACGGCCGCAAACAACTCCGCCGAAGACCCCGGCCGTGCGGCGTCATGACAGACCACAACGTCCACATCATCCGGAACCGTCTCAAGCCCAGCCCGAACTGACCCCGACCGGGTCCTCCCACCAGCCACCACGATGTCAGCGCCCCCCGTGCTGTCAGCAAGATCAGCGACCAACCGTACGGGCACCACCAGCGTCACCCCGTCGCACGTGGCCGACGCCGCCTCGACGCTCCAAGCAAACATCGAACGTCCAGCAACAGGAACCATCACCTTGGTCGTGCCATCCACAGCAGTCCCAAAGCGGGTCCCGGCCCCAGCAGCCAATACAAGTGCCCAAGCCCGAGCCACCCGCCCAGTCTGCCCGCCCAAAGCACCCAGGAAGCAAGGGCTGGGGTGGGCAGAGATGCCCGCGCGCAGTTGGCGGGAATCGCCGGCGAACGCCCAAGCCGGCGGGATTCCCCGGTTGCCACTTCTAGCCTCTCGTAGCCGCGTCACTTGTATCCGCAGGAGCGCCCATGGCCCCGACCGTGTACTTCCCCATCTACAGGCGCTACAAGGCGACGCGGCAGCAGGCCAACAACGCAATGGTGTCGCTGCTCGCAGGGTCAGCGCTGGCATCGCACACTCTGCAGTTGACAGAAGGCTCAAGCCGGCTACTGCCTGAGATCTTTCCAGCCGTGCCACACATCGCGCGCTTCAACCTGCGCCCTGACGCCGCCGCCGACGTGCTCCGCTCAGCCGGTCCGCATCTCGCGACTGTGACCGTGCCGTACGCGCTTGCCATCCACGAGGATTACGTCACCCAGTGCATCGAGTGGGTCAGGGATCAATTCAACTTCGGCTTGCCGACCGCTGTGTCAAGCGTCCGGACATGGGGTGACATTGGCGCTTCCAATATGCATGAGGCGCTCGAATCAATGTCGGGCCGTACGTATCCACCCAATTCATCGGTGGATCTTGAACTCTTCCACCTATATCGGATGATGCGGAATTTCCACATTCACAGTGGTGGAAGCTCGTCCGCGGCATTGCGGGGCCATGTACGGGGCCTGAGTACGGACGCCCAGGCCAGATTTCAGAAGCTCACCAAGAGGGATGCCCGCGCTCTGCTTCAAGGAACTCGGGTCGAGTACAGCTTGCTCGATGTATTTTCGATCTTCGCCGTGACCAAGGAACTCGGACATGGCATCAACGCGCTTCTTCTGGCTGGGCTCAGTCGGGAACAGTGGGCAGATACTTGCGTAGACGACTTTCACGAGCAAACAACGAGGTACCGCAACAGCGATTCATGGGGCCGAGGTCTCATCGGCCATGCTCATGATCGCTACCAAGCGGTTGGCATGTCACGCAGAACCATATTTGAGTCAGCATTCAACAAAGGCCTGTGGCCCGATCCCACCCGAGTTCCCGCGACGAGCACGAGGACAAGATCGCCGCAATAGGTCAGTTGCGCACAACAAGTCCGACGCGGAATTGAACGCGAAAGAAAATGGACGCTCTTCCCATTGAGCTATACCTCGTACGAGGTACCAGGACTCGAACCCGGGTCTCCCATTTTTGCGAGCGACCCGGTCTTGCTCCGGGACGGACTCTGCGTCAATCGCCCGAGGCCTTCAACTCTATCGGGGCCCGCGCGCGAGGTGCCACGCACATCGGCTACAAGCGGCGCTTGCTTCAATGCTGAGCGGGCGGCGACGAACGAAGGCTCAGGACCCAGGAGCGTCAGCGACAGGTTCAGAAACGTACTGCCTCGGTCGCAACCCCTTGGGCGAGCAGGGTCAATCTGCGGACCCTCAAGACCGAATTGTCCGGTTAACGCCGTCGCTGACGCCCGCCCTCAGCCAAGCGATGTGGCAGATGCACCACCAAGCGCTGGAAAGCGCTTGGTGCGGTTCGACATCGCCCCAGCAGCCAAAACGAGAGCCCAAGCCCGACCCACAGCCAATACGCAGGTGTCGGTCACACAGAGCCGCCGATTCCGCTGACATCGGGGTATTCAACGGGTTCGAGCGATGGCTCAAGGGCTTGCACGACACGATTCGACACGCCAGTCCCCTGAGTGCCAGTGTCAACTAGCCCGAGGAACCTTCGGACTGGTGCTTCGGGAGTGACCGCGACCAACGTTTCCACCAGAACCTGCCGGTCCCAGATTGGCACGGTTAGCTCACTCAACGCTCCTGTCCCCAGAGGGGATAGCTGGCAAAGATCGGCTTGGCACCAATCTCTTCGAATGAGAACGCTCCGAGCCCGTATGCGCCTCCACGACCCTCGGGCCGATTCAGGGTCAGTCCGGGCTAGGGGAGCGGGTCGTAGTCGGGCAGATCGCGGTAGAAGTTCAGCGCCAAGGCTCTCCTCACTTGGAAGTTCCCTGACGTCTGACGGCCCCAGCGCCAGAAGACGTATCTCCACGGGCCGTAGTTGTCGTTGATGAAGAACCGGACCCGCGCACCGACGACGTACGCCACGCCGTCGGGATTGTCCAGACGCGGGTTGCGATCGGCGTCGACACCGAATCCTTGGGTGAAGCTCCCGGGGGAAGTGGTCCAACCCCAACTGGAGGAGGTCGGTGCGGGAGCGTGCGAACCATCGGCGGTGTTCGTGCAGTGAAGAGTGATCAGCATCACGCAGACCGGGGTATCGTCCGGACCGCCGACGCTGCCCTTCTCCACTTCGAAGCTCGCACAGCTCGGCTGGTTGCCCCATTGGGGCGACAGGGTGTAGATAGCACCGATGCGCTGACCGGCTTGCATTGACCACCTCGCGGACACGGTCGCGGACACGGAGTACGCCATGGACGGTGCCGGTACTTGGTATCCGGGTCGGAGCTGTTTGTCGTCGAGGTTGGCTGTCTTCCACGGGCTCTGGCCGTCGCTGCCGTATACGGCGCGCACGCGGTACCGGTTGAGGCTGCACTCGCGTGGGTGCGGTGAGGTGAACACGACCTCGTGGGGATGGCTGCCCGTGTAGTCCGCGATTTGGGTCCATGTACTGCCGCGGTCGGTGCTGTGCTGCACCTCAAAGCTGGTGATCTTGAGCGGCTTCATCGGAGGGTTGTCCCACCCGATCTGGGTATACCCCTGGTCGGTGTAGGTCATCCGCAGATCGATCGGCGCCAGGTACTTCCTGAAGGCTGAGCGCCTGCACCAGTACTTGCTGCTGTGCTTGGCCAGCGAGCACGGATTGAGATCGGCACGCGCCGGCACGGGATTGTCCGGTGCGACTACTACGTCCCTCGCCACCACTTCGGAGGTGTCCGGAATGAGGGTCTTGTCAATGAGGGTCTCGTCGGATTGGCCGTCATCACCGCCCTCGACTTTAGCTGTCGTGACCGACGACGCCCCAGCGACCGGCGGCACCGTGTCCGGCGGCACCGTGTCCGGCGGCGGCGGTGTCGTGTCCGGCGGCGGCGGCGTGTAGCTGGCCGGCAGGTCGATACGGGTCCAGCGGGACCTGCCGCTCAGAGCGGTGTCACGCCACGCTTTGACCCGGTAGGTGTAGGCAGCGCCGGGATCGTTGGCGCTGAAGTCCTCGTAACTGGTGTCAGTTGTGGAGGTGTTGTCCACAAGGGTGTGGAAAACGCCCACGGCATCGACGCCGGGCTGGCGCCGCAAGACCTGGTAGCCGGTCACGCTCGACGCATCCCGCGCCGGTGCGTTCCACGTCAGCGTGACCACACCGTCGTACTCGTCGCCAGAGTCGGCATCGACCAGCGCAGCCGCGAGTCCCGTGGGTTTCGATGCGCTGTTCGTGGCGCTCGCAGACGACGGCAGGAACAGAATCGCGGCGAACAGTGCCGCAGCAGCGCAAGCCGCCAGGACACGCCAGCTGCCTCCTAACCGAGATGACCGGTCAGGGGGAGGTCCATGCGAGGGGGGGGGGGGGTATGGCATGACGTACCGCTTCCTTGATTGAAGAGCCTTTTCGGGCGAGCATCCGCCAGTCGCCTGACGCGCACGGCATCACCGGCGATGGGCTTGACCCGGCTTCGCTGCAGGCTAGTCAAACCTATTGTGCTCATGCAACAATGAACACCGACGATGCACATCGCCGCGTGAGACTGCCGGGGTCACCCGGTGTCCCAGCTCAGCGGAACATGAGCCGCCGTCCAGCGACAGGAACCATCACCTTCGTGCTGCCATCCATGGCTGCGCCGAACCGCGTCCCCGCCCCAGCAGCCAAAACGAGAGCCCGAGCCACCCGCCAAGTCTGCCCGGGTTCGACTAGCCGAAGGTGAGCCTGCGATGGCCAGCCTCGGCGTGCGCCTTCAGCGAGCCCGATGACCTCAGTTCGGCCAACAAGTTCTGCTGTTTGTGATTCTCCTGAAGGAGACCGATGCTCGCCCGTCTGCGGCTAGTTGCTGAGCAGGAACAGCCCGTTGTGCATGGTGATGTGGAACTGGCGGAGGAAGTCCAACCCGAGCAGGACGTCAAAATTGTGCGGCTGGAACGGCAGCATCATCACGTTGAGATCTTTGCCGGTCGCAATGGTGAGGCTGCGGTCGCCCGTCTGCGGGAACGGGATGTTGACGCGAAGACGGAACACTTCGGTCTCTTGGCTCTCGCCGTTGGCCGACAGGAACGACCCGACATCGACGGGCACAGCCCCTAGGCGCGAGACGACGTTGGACGAAATGAAAGTGCGTTGCGCGCCGGTGTCCACAAGAGCGTCGAACATCTCGTGGCGCATCCCGGCGCTGACTGTCATGCCGCCACCGGAACTCGGCTCTTCGACCGTGACCTTGAGCAGGATCTGGTGGTCGACCTCCTGGATTTCGAAGGTGGGCACGGATCGGTAGTGCTACGTCGTGGCCGCTGCGACGATGCCCATTTGCACAGGCCGGTCGCCGATGGTCTTGATCGAGAAATTCCCCAGCCCGAACTTGTCGCAACCGATGGCGTACGCGTCGCCTTCGTCGTTGTAGATCTCCACGAGTTCGCCGTCGTGCATCAACGCGACACGACCTAGATGGTCACGTTCAAGATCGCGCTGGTACTTCTGCTGGTACGCCTCATGGTTGATCTGCGCTTGAGAAGGATCCATGCCTGCTCCCCTCCCAACAATTCCAGTATCACACCATCGCAGCGACCTCGCTGACTGCCCTGTGAGGCCGCTCAGCCAATCCCTGACGGACGCACAGTCGACAGCGACGCTCTCTTCGCAGCGATGTTCGTCGGTCGACACATCCAACGAGGAAACCGTCGCGTGTCCAGACGAAGTGCCGAATTCGATGGACACCTCGACATCGCCGAAGGACCACTCCATCGAAACCCCGCCAGCGGACGCTCCCCCACAAACTGGATCCCGCCGAGCACCAGCGTCCGCCCGGCGAGATCAGCAGCATCACCAATTCGATTGCGGCACGGGTGCCCCTGCTCTCCTCAGCGCGGACCCCTCAGAGCCTTCACGGCCCTCGGGCCGATTCAGGGTCAGTCCGGGCTAGAGGGGCGGGTCGTAGTCGGGCAGATCGCGGTAGAAGTCCAGCGCCAAGGCTCTCCTCACTTGGAAGTTCCCTGACGTCTGACGGCCCCAGCGCCAGAAGACGTATCTCCACGGGCCGTAGTTGTCGTTGATGAAGAACCGGACCCGCGCACCGACGACGAACGCCACGCTGTCGGGATTGGCCAGCCTCGGGTTGCCATTGACGTCGAGAATGAACTGTCTGGTGAAGCTCCTGGGGGTATCGGTCCAACGCCAACTGGAGTCGGTCGGTGCGGGAGCGTGCAAACCGTCGACGCTGCCCCTCTCCACTTCGACGCTCACGCAGTTCGGTTGATTCCCCCAGACGGGCGACAGGGTGTAGTCAGCAGCGACGCGCCGACCGGTTGACAATACCCACCTCGCGGACACGGTCGCGGCGACGGAATAGTTCATGGTGGGTGCCGGTACTTGGTATCCGGGTCGGAGCTGTTTGTCGTCGAGGTTGGCTGTCTTCCACGGGCTCTGGCCGTCGCTGCCGTATACGGCGCGCACGCGGTACCGGTTGAGGCTGCACTCGCGTGGGTGCGGTGAGGTGAACACGACCTCGTGGGGATGGCTGCCCGTGTAGTCCGCGATTTGGGTCCATGTACTGCCGCGGTCGGTGCTGTGCTGCACCTCAAAGCTGGTGATCTTGAGCGGCTTCATCGGAGGGTTGTCCCACCCGATCTGGGTATACCCCTGGTCGGTGTAGGTCATCCGCAGATCGATCGGCGCCAGGTACTTCCTGAAGGCTGAGCGCCTGCACCAGTACTTGCTGCTGTGCTTGGCCAGCGAGCACGGATTGAGATCGGCACGCGCCGGCACGGGATTGTCCGGTGCGACTACTACGTCCCTCGCCACCACTTCGGAGGTGTCCGGAATGAGGGTCTTGTCAATGAGGGTCTCGTCGGATTGGCCGTCATCACCGCCCTCGACTTTAGCTGTCGTGACCGACGACGCCCCAGCGACCGGCGGCACCGTGTCCGGCGGCACCGTGTCCGGCGGCGGCGGTGTCGTGTCCGGCGGCGGCGGCGTGTAGCTGGCCGGCAGGTCGATACGGGTCCAGCGGGACCTGCCGCTCAGAGCGGTGTCACGCCACGCTTTGACCCGGTAGGTGTAGGCAGCGCCGGGATCGTTGGCGCTGAAGTCCTCGTAACTGGTGTCAGTTGTGGAGGTGTTGTCCACAAGGGTGTGGAAAACGCCCACGGCATCGACGCCGGGCTGGCGCCGCAAGACCTGGTAGCCGGTCACGCTCGACGCATCCCGCGCCGGTGCGTTCCACGTCAGCGTGACCACACCGTCGTACTCGTCGCCAGAGTCGGCATCGACCAGCGCAGCCGCGAGTCCCGTGGGTTTCGATGCGCTGTTCGTGGCGCTCGCAGACGACGGCAGGAACAGAATCGCGGCGAACAGTGCCGCAGCAGCGCAAGCCGCCAGGACACGCCAGCTGCCTCCTAACCGAGATGACCGGTCAGGGGGAGGTCCATGCGAGGGGGGGGGGGGGTATGGCATGACGTACCGCTTCCTTGATTGAAGAGCCTTTTCGGGCGAGCATCCGCCAGTCGCCTGACGCGCACGGCATCACCGGCGATGGGCTTGACCCGGCTTCGCTGCAGGCTAGTCAAACCTATTGTGCTCATGCAACAATGAACACCGACGATGCACATCGCCGCGTGAGACTGCCGGGGTCACCCGGTGTCCCAGCTCAGCGGAACATGAGCCGCCGTCGCCGGCTGCGCAGAGCAACAACGACCGCAACAACAACGACGAGGCCAAGAACGATCCACCAGATCACAGCAATACGAGCCCCACGACTAGCTCGCTCGGCCAACCGTTCCGCCTCAGCATCAGCACCAGCAATCTCAGCATCGAACAGTTCGCCGGAAACCCGAAGGACCCGCGTACCCCCCTCGTTCAGCGTCATCACGCCATCGACAGGCAACCTGCCCGCCCCCTGGGGCACGGTCGCCTGAACCACCAGCGTCACCAGCTCATCAAGCGGAGCACCCGCACGAGCCTCGATCTCATCGATCGGCAACCCGAACAGCTCGCCCTCCAACGCGTCGGCTGTCGCCGGATTCACCAGCCCGGCGACGGGTCGATCCAAGCCGACGGTCACGGTCAGGTCGTAGAGCACCCGTGCCCCGTCCCGTGCGGCCACGAATGAGACACCCCGAAACAAGCCGGGCGATCCATCCGGCGATTGATCGACCTCCGTCAAGATCTGGCTGAGCTCGTCAGGGTCGGCAAAGCGCCGAGATGTAGTCACGCGCTGGCATTGGCCATCGGCAGTCCGCAGCTCGTTGACAACTTCCATCACAAGCTGCTGGGCAATGACGGCTGGAGCATCCTCTTGGAAAGCTTGCACCGCTGTCTCCGCCATTTCCCTGAGCTGAATGTCGCTCAGGCACAGGCCTTCGACGCTCTCGAGTTCCTGCTGGCGAATGTGCCATTTCGTCAAGTCATCGGTAATCAGCAAGTCGCCCAGATCGGGCACCCATCGCATCACCTCTTCGTCGAAGGTGATCTCGACGGTGACTGTGCCGGCTCCGTCATGAGAAATGTCGATGTCGACGACGATGTCGGCTCGGCAGCCCGCGGCCAGCATCAGCACGCCCAGGGCAGCCAAGACAACGCCGCTTCGCGGCCATGGCGACTTGCAACAGGATTCAAGCACCGGCGAACCGCGAGAGGGTGCCGGCCAGTGCACGGCTATTCGACCGCTGCGGCCTCTTCGAGCTCGATCGGCCCGGGGTCGAAGCCCTCGATGGCGCGGAACACGATCTCGTCGTCCTCGACGTCCACCACGATGATCTCGCCAGCGTGGAATTCCTTGTAGAGGATCCGCTCGCTCAGCGCGTCCTCGACGTTGTGCTGCAGCGCACGGCGCAGCGGTCGGGCTCCGAGCTGCGGGTCGTACCCGGTACGGGCCAGCCATTGCTTGGCGGCATCGGTGAGCTCCAACCCCAAGCCCTGTGCCCGAAGCTGGTCAGAGGTGCGCTTGATCATCAGATCAACGATCTGCACCACCTCGTTGACGCTCAGCTCGTGGAAGACGATGGTGTCGTCGATGCGGTTCAGGAACTCGGGCCGGAAGTGCGCCTTGAGCGCGTCGCTGACCTTCTCCTTCATCCGGTCGTAGCTGGCGCCCTCATCGGCGGTGGCGAAGCCCACCCGAGCCTTGCGCAGGTCGGCGGTGCCCAGGTTGGAGGTCATGATGAGCACGGCGTTGCGGAAGTCGACTGAGCGGCCTTGCGCATCGGTCAGCCGGCCTTCTTCCAGGATCTGCAGCAGCGTGTTGAAGACGTCCGGGTGGGCCTTCTCGATCTCGTCGAAGAGCACCACCGAGAACGGCTTGCGACGCACCGCTTCGGTGAGCTGGCCGCCCTCGTCGTAGCCGACATACCCGGGCGGCGCGCCGACGAGGCGGCTCACCGTGAACTTGTCCATGTACTCGGACATGTCGAGGCTGATCAGCGAGTTCTCGTCGCCGAACAGGAACTCGGCCAGCGTCTTGGCCAGCTCGGTCTTGCCGACGCCCGAGGGGCCCAGGAAGATGAACGAGCCGCCGGGACGCTTGGGGTCCTTCAGGCCTGCACGGGTGCGGCGGATGGCCTGGCTGACGGCCTTGATGGAATCGTGCTGGCCGATGACCCGCTTGTGCAGCTCGTCTTCCATCTTGAGGAGTTTCTGGGTCTCTTCCTCGGTGAGCTTGTACACCGGGATGCCCGTCCAGATCGACAACACCTCGGCGATGGCCTCCTCGTCGACCTCATCGAACAGGTCGTGGCCCTCGGCTTTGGCCTGCGCGAGGACGACGGTGCGCTGCTCGAGCAGCTCCTTCTCCTCGTCGCGCAGCGCGCCGGCCATTTCGAAGTCTTGCGATTCGACCGCCTGCTTTTTTCGCTCGGTGACATCGGTCAGCTTGGTCTCGATCTCCTTGAAGTCGGGCGGCGTCGACATGCGCTTGATGCGCAGTCGCGACCCGGCCTCGTCGATGAGGTCGATGGCCTTGTCGGGCAGGTGGCGGTCGGCGATGTAACGGTCGGCGAGGTTCGCCGCGGCCACCAGCGCCTGGTCGGTGATGGTGACCCGGTGGTGCTGCTCGTAGCGGTCGCGCAGCCCCTTGAGGATCTCGATGGTGTGGCTGAGGGTGGGCTCGTCCACCGTGATCGGCTGGAAGCGGCGTTCAAGCGCTGCGTCCTTCTCGAGATACTTGCGGTACTCCTCGAGCGTGGTGGCGCCGATGGTCTGCAGCTCGCCGCGCGCCAGCATGGGCTTGAGGATCGACGCCGCGTCGATTGCGCCCTCAGCGGCACCGGCACCCACCAGCGTGTGCAGCTCGTCGATGAACAGGATGATGTCGCCGCGGGTGCGGATCTCCTTGAGGACCTTCTTGAGGCGCTCCTCGAAATCGCCCCGGTAGCGGGAACCGGCCACCAGCGCGCCGAGGTCCAGCGTGTAGAGCTGCTTGTCGCGCAGCAACTCGGGGACGTCGTTGTTGACGATCTTCTGGGCGAGGCCCTCGACGATGGCCGTCTTGCCCACGCCGGGCTCGCCGACAAGCACCGGGTTGTTCTTGGTGCGGCGCGACAGCACTTGCATGACGCGTTCGGTCTCGCGCAGCCGCCCGATGACCGGGTCGAGCTTCTTGGCCCGCGCGTCGGCGGTCAGGTTGCGCCCGAACTGGTCGAGCACCAGCGAGCCGCTCTGACCACCCTGCTCGCTGCCTTGCCCCGACGAGGCGCCAACGGATTCGCGGCCACCGCTGGAGCCGCTGTAGCCGGATAGCTGCTGGATGACCTCTTGACGGACCTTCGACAGGTCGGCGCCCAGCTTCACCAGCACCTGCGCTGCGACGCCCTCGCCCTCACGGATCAGCCCCAGCAGCACATGCTCAGTGCCGATGTAGTTGTGGCCCAGCTGCAACGCTTCGCGCAGCGACAGCTCCAGCACTTTCTTGGCGCGCGGCGTGAAGGGAATGTGGCCGCTCGGCGACGAGCTGCCCTGTCCGATGATCTCCTCGACCTGGCTGCGCACGGCCTCGAGCGAGATGCCCAACGACTCGAGCGCCTGGGCTGCGACGCCCTCGCCCTCGTGGATCAGCCCCAGCAGGATGTGCTCCGTGCCGATGTAGTTGTGATTCAGCAGGCGCGCTTCTTCTTGCGCCAACACCACCACTCGGCGGGCCCGATCGGTGAAGCGTTCGAACACTGGGCCTCCTGGTCTGAGCCACCCACACGGGAGCTTCGGGTCAGGTGAGCGCAGTGTAACGCTGCCCTGCAAGATCGCTCCTTTGCGGTTCTGGGGCCCTCGCGAACCGCAGACGGGGGGTGTTTCGAGCGCGGCCACCCTGCCGTTGTCGTTTACGGTTGCGCCGTGGCGCCGCTTTCCCCGTTGCAGGCCCGACCCACCGCAGACGATGACCTGGCCCGTGTCGAGACGGCGCTGCGGGCCGCGGCGGTCACTGGCGACGAGTTTCTCACCGAAGTGACCTCGCACCTGATCCCCGCGGGCGGCAAGCGACTGCGGCCTGCGTTCGTCATTGCGTCGGCGCTGGCGCTGAACCCACAAGGGGCTGCACCTACTGCAGTCACCGACGAGATGGTGTGCGGCGGTGTTGCCGTCGAACTGGTGCACCTGGGCTCGCTGTACCACGACGACGTCATGGACGACGCGCAGACACGGCGCGGCATCGAGGCGGTGAATCATCGCTGGGGGAACCTGAAGGCGATCCTGGCCGGCGACTTCCTGCTGGCCAAGGCGTCCGAGCTAGCGGCGTCGCTCGGCACTGAGGTGGCAGCCCTGCTGGCCGCAACGATCGGGCGTCTGTGCGAGGGACAGGTGCGCGAGCTGCAGTTGATCTACGACACGAGCCGCACTGAAGACCAGTACTTCCTGGCCATCGGGGGCAAGACCGCCGAGCTGTACGCCACGTCGTGTCGCATCGGCGGTCTGGTGGCGGGCGTGGACTCCGCGACTCTGGAGTGCCTGTCCGCCTTCGGGCTGGCGTACGGCACGGCGTTCCAGATCGTCGACGACGTGCTCGACCTGGTGGCCTCCGACGAGCAACTCGGCAAGCCGTCGGGCAACGACCTGCGCGAGGGCGTCTACACGCTGCCGGTCATCCGGATGCTGGCCAACGGGCATCCAGTTGGCGATCTGCTCGGCCGACCCCTCGACGATGCCCAGCGGGACGAGGCACGGGCGGTCGTCGTGGCAGGAAGCGAGATTGCTACCTCGGTGGAAACGGCACAGTCGTACATGTCGCAGGCCCTTGACACTCTGGCACCGTTCGACGCGACAGCCGGGGTTGTCGGCCTGCGGGCCGCTGCGTCGAACCTTCTCGGTGTCTTGCCCCCGGTCACGACGGGCAGCCCCACAGCGGACTTCAGCTGACGGTGACCGGACCCGGGGCGCAGCCAGGCTGGCCGATCCGGCGCCGCTATCGCCACGGCCGGTGGGACCCCGGGCGCGGACCGTGCTGGAAATGGGGCACCCGCACGTACGTGATGGGCATCATCAATGCCACTGACGACTCGTTCTCCGGCGATGGCGTCTCGGACCGGCTTGACGATGCGCTCGCGCTGACGCACGAACTCGTAGCAGGCGGGGTCGACATCATCGACATCGGCGGCGCTTCCAGCCGGCCGGGCGCGGAACCCACCCCCATAGAGGTGGAGCGGCAGCGGGCTGTCCGAGTCATCGAGGCCGTTCGAGCCGAGCTGGACCGCCTAGGAGCCGACCTGCCGATCTCGGTGGACACGACATGGGCGGAGGTGGCAGGACCTGCGGTTGATGCCGGTGCCACGGTGGTGAACGACATCACGGGCTTTCGCCTCGACCGCCAGATGGCACCGCTGGTGGCCGAGCGCAGTGCCGCCGCCGTACTCATGCACAACCAGCGGGGCCGCCCGCATACGGACCTCGTCGCCGATGTGACAGCCGGGTTGAAGGCCAGTCTCCAGATCTGCGCGGAGGCCGGTGTGGGCACCGACCGCCTGGTGGTCGACCCGGGCTTCGGCTTCGGCTTCGGCGTTTCGCAGAACCTGGAGATGATGCGGCGACTGCCGGAGCTGTGGGCGTTGGAGCTGCCAATGCTCATCGGCACGTCGCGCAAGTCGACTATCGGGGCGATCACCAACGCCGAGATCGACGATCGCCTCTTCGGCACCGCGGCTACCATCACCGCCGCCATCTGTGCGGGCATCGACATCGTGCGGATCCACGACGCCGCCCAGATGACCCAGGCCATCCGCATGACCGACGCCATCGTCCGTCCAGCCTGCTGAGCGCGGACCCGACCGAAGGCTCGGCGACTCAGCCCCAGACCCGTCTGGTGTCGCGCCGCTGAGCCGGCCGCGCAGCACACCGCCGTACACCGCAACCGTGTCGGGCAGCACCCGCACCTCAGCGACCGGAGCATCGAACGGCGCGAACTCGACACTGAACAGCGAATGGCTACGAGCGAGCCCGAACCCGTGCACATTGCGCGGCAACCCGGTGCTCTCGCGCTCGGCGCGTTCGCGTGCCCCGTAGTGCTCTACGCGGCGTTCCGCGAGCCATGACTCGACCTGGTTTCGCCAGCGGAAGTAGCTGCGCTCGTTCTCTGTCCACGCGCTGCGCGCTATGGCCATGAACCGGGACTGGCTGCAGCCCTTGTGGAATCGCCGCGCTGTGTCGTACCCGTAGCGGTACACCACCGACGCGAAGTCCACGCCCTCCCGGAAACTGGCCTCGGTGCAGCCGCACATGTCGTAGACCCGAAACAGCCCGACGCCCGCGTAGGGAATGTCGAGCAGCGGCCCGGGGATGTCGCCGGGGCCGAGAGGCTGCTGCAGGCCGGTGGCTGGGGGTCCGGCACCGATCCACAGATCGGGGTCGCTGAGGGGGCCTGCGGCGTCTGCGGTACGCGACGCCATCGCGAGCGGCACTTGTGTCTGCTTGTCGGGTGCTGGGACGGCTGTGTCGGTGGGCGGTGCCTCCCGGTCGCCATCCGCTTCAGCGGTGCTGCTGAGAGCCGTCACCGTCGGGGTCGGTTCGGAGGTTTCGGGCTGCGTTTGAGTCGAAGGCGTGGCGGTGCATGCAGCAGCGAGCATCGACAAGCCCAGCACGACCGCCATTGCGGCACAGCCACGGCGCCAGCGATGCTCAGTCCGCATCGAAGCCCAGCCGATCAGCGAGACGCGTCTCGTTCGCGCTCAGCCACCCACACGACCTGTTCGCACCATCAGCGAGCACCCAGCCGGCGTCGCCGCAGATCTCGATCTGCAGCACCGAGTCGTCGGTCTCGACCGTTGTGGTCCCCGCCCGATCGTAGTCGCCGCTGGACCACAGCCCGGCGCCTTCGGCGCGCACATTCTCGCCTTCGGCGACCGCTTTGACCCACGTCGCGAAGACACCCGCAGTCGCATGCCCCGCCGGCTTGAGAGCGGACGTGACCGGCCCGGGGAACAACGCCATCCGCTTCGCGTCGAAGGTGAACGACACGAACGGCGCCGCCAACTGGCTCTGGCCGGTGTCATAGCCCCACTTGTCCGAGTCCGCCATGTTCCCCTCGGGCCGTTCAGTGTCATAGAAGAAGCACCCGAAGTCATCGGACCAGTTGTCGTGCCAACGGCAGCGATGCCCGCTCACACCGCCGTCAGTGCTGCACTCCCTGTGATTGCGCGCCGCTGTGACATGCAGATCGTCGATACCACCCGTATAGAGGCCGCGCGGATAGGTGACGTCCTGGAATGTTGCTGTCACGCTTTCTTTGTGCAATTTTGCCGTCTGTGGCGGCATTTCTGCGCAAAGTCCGGGCCGTGGGTCTGCCGGACGTCGCCACCTATCCGCTCACGCTCATAGGTGAGCAGGATTCTCTGACAATCCCTGGCCCGGGACACGGGGGTGAGCTGTGGGATGCCTTGGGTGGCTTGGGCGCGGCATCGCGCCGCGGCTGGGGCGACGTGCGCACCCTGAGACGTGGCGGCGCATGCGGCGTTGCGGGGGTGACGGTGAACGCGTCGGCCACGGCGGCGATGGTCACGCCGGGGCGCGGTCGATTCGCAGTCGCGCGCCGGGAACCGGTCGCGACCATTGTGCCCAGTTCAACCCGACGGCGGGTGGGCGCCGCCGATCCAAAACATCCAATCGGTGTCATATGAGAACGCGAACGCGAAACTCACATGGGGCATCGGCAGCTCGCCGAGCTCGGACTCGATGGGTGGATAGGAGCGCATCACGATCGGCGGGGCGTCGGCGTGGCCGTCCCGGAACGGCGTGAGCGCGCTGACCGCCACCAGGTGCCCGTCATGGTCGACATGGGCCACATAGCCCCACAGGCGCTCCACCACACCGGGCGCCCACAGCCCGTTCAAGCTCGGGTGCGAGACATCAAGCGTGTACGGCGGGCGCAGGCTCACCGACAACGGCCAGCTCCACACCCGATCGCCCGCACGCACCTTCACGCCGTATGCCCACAGCGTCCGCGACCGGTTCCGCACCAAACCACGCAACACACCACCAGACACCGAAACAGACCCGGACAGCACCCCCACCCCCTCAACCGGGGCATCAACCGGCGCATACCGAATCGCGTACTCCTCAGCGCCCGCATACATCGCCGTGTTGAGAAACCCCAGCGGTGACGTAAACGGCGGCAATGTGTCCTTGTGCTGCTCTCGCCAAGCAGCAGCCCTCTGCTCGTACCACTCGACCGCCTCATCGCGGTTACGGAAAGACGGGCTCTCGAAACCGAAGTCGCCAAACGTGAACCAGCGATTCGGGCTATAGCCATTCAGCGGCTGTTCGAACGCGACCTGCCCGCGGCAATCCACTCTGGCGCGGGAGCCGTTTACCTCGGAACGTTGCTTAGGGGTGGGTTCGCCGAAACGAGAATCGGGGTACCTGCCGTACCATCCCACGAATTCATCCTCGTAACGGCATCTGTCGAAGATCTTGCCCGCTAGCTCCGCTTGCCAACTGAAGGACCCGATGTCTCGGTGCAGCGCGCCGGCGGTGTCGTTGTCGGTTTGGGGGATGCGCAGCGTCTCGTGCACTACCGGCGGGGGGACTTCTTTGAATTCGATGAACCGTTCGGAGGCTGCGGAGATGAACCGTTCTTCGTCAACGGGCAGCTCCCAGGGAAGCGTTCTCGCCGGGGCTTGGTCGACCGTCTCAGGCTCTGCTGCTGTCTGGGTGCTCGCAGCGGTGTCAGCGACGGGCACAGATGTCGGGCTGCCGACAAGCTCCGGGGTCGGGCTCGTGCATGCAGCGCCCAGCGCCAGCACCGCACACGCCATCAACATCGCGCGCAGCAGCACACCCCGCTCGTCGGCTCCTCGCTGCTGCAGGCGCCGTGGGCGGTTCATGGATTCTTGTTGGGGTTTGCGTCGGGGAACTGGCCGCGGATGCGGGCCTTGAAGTTCGGGTCCGAAGCGTCGGTCCATGTGCACACCTGCCCAGCCGGCGGTCCCGAGCAGATATTGACCTGCAGTCCTCCGCTGTGGGCGTCGGTCCGCCAGGTGTTGGTCGTTTCGCTGCGCGCGAGCTTGGCGGTGCTGACGAATTTCATGCGGGTGATGGTGCCGCCGGTGAACGACTCGGGGAACACCGCGTACCTGTTGTCGCCGTGGGTGAACGACATGAACGGCGCCGCGTAGGGGCTGATGGCGGTGGCGGGGCTGCGGTCGCCGTTTTCGCGGCCGGTCTCGGCGTGGCCTTGGTAGCTGTCGGTGTCATAGAACCAGCAGTCGAATGGGCTGCCGCTGTCGCCCCAGCGGCAGCCATTCCTCATCAGCTGCGCGCCGCCGGCGACGCTGTCGTGGCCGCTGTTGTGCGTTGTGGCCACGTAGAACGCCTCGCTGCCGGTGCCTGTCACGAACCCCAGATACAGAAGTGCGGCGGTCTCGTAACACACGTTCAAGTGTTCGTTCTCGGCCGTAACGACATCGACACATGCCTCCCACTGGCTCGCGAGCTTGGTCTTGAGGCCCTCCTCGCCGCCGGTGCAATACGCTGTACGCAGCACATCGGCGACCGCCCTGCCGCCGACGTCGACGTCAGCGCGTTCGGCGTGATTCCGCTCCACGGGCCAGTAATCGAGCTGCCAGTAGCCGACCCCGGGATGCCAGAACGCCCGCCGGGGCAACCCGGCCGTCGGCGTCGCCGGTCTGGAAGTTGTCGGGGTACAACACCGCGTTGTTGCCCGTGGCGCCGTGCTGGTGATAGTCGCCGCGCGAAAGCGTCATCAGCGACCGCGCCGGATCGCGCTTGACGTCGCCGACGTCATAGAGCAAATCGGCCGGCGCCGATGTTGCGGTCACCGGGGTCTCCCAGTAGCCCATCGCCATCATCGCAGCCGCGAGCCGGCCCGGCCGCATACCGCACTCGCCCGCATACGCATCCAACGATTGCTGCGCCACCCGCTGGGTGCCCTCCAGCAGCGCAGGCGTGACTCGATAGCGGCCCTTGGCGCCGCGTTCGCCGAACAGCTCAGCGTCGCTCTTGAGAATGCACGTCCCCACCGGAGGATGCGGGTTCGGCTTCTGCGGGTACGGTACGGGCTGCGGTGAGCCACTGATCGACCAGCAATCGGTTGGCAGCGATCCATTCGGCGGCAAGCGCGGCGGGATCGCTGCCGTCGGCCTGCCGTGCTAGGGCCTGCGAGACGTCGACCGGGGACAGCGTGACGGCTTCGAGCAGCGCTGCAGCTGCGGCGTTCGCGGCCAAGAAATCGTTGCGGGCCGCGACTGCAATGTCGTTGGCGGCCCAACCGAGCGGGCACAGCCCGTCGGGGCGGGACGCCGCCGCAGGGCACTCCCGGGCGCTGATCGCTGCGTAGCCGCCGACGCCGTCGTGTCCGCGGGTCACCTGGGAGAACAGCTCTCCCTCGAGATGGCCCAACGGGTTCGAGTCGTCAAGAAACTCCTCCACGCCCAGCCAGTACACGTCAACGCCCGGCTCCAGCATCGCTGTCAATGCCAAGGGAGTCCCCACAAACATGGCTACGGGTGCGTCTGCGGTCACCGCGCCCACCGCGCGTTCGATCATCTCCGCATCATCGAGCCTGACGAATGCGATGTTGTCCCAACCCGAGAACGCCGCCTGCGACTCCGCAATGTTGCCATAGGTGCCCCACAGCGAGAAAACGTCGGCCTTGCCGTCGCCGGGCACAGCATCGGCGGCGTCGAATGCCGCCAGCGCGGCCGGGTCGCTGTTCAGCTCGTCCATCGTGAACACACCGTGCTCGTCAGCGAAGGTCTTGGAGATCAGCCAGCCCAGCACATTCCCCACGGGCATCTGCTCGCCCACCACCGACACGTGATCCCCCACCCGCGACCCGTCGTAGCTGTCGCCGTCGAGCCAGACCTCATGGGACGGGAACCGCCCGTCGGTCCAGTAGTCCAGATCGCCGGCGGCCATCCACAGGTAGGCGACATTGGGGCCTGCCTCCCAGGGATCTGAGACCTCATAGCCCAGCTCACCCAGAAGCTGCCTGTACAACTCGGCTCGGAAATGCCCCCACTGCCCTTCCGTGCCTGCGGTGACCTCGACCCCCTCCCCCGGCCGCAACGGCGCAGCCACAGGCGCTCGGTCGCCGACCAGCCCTGCGCCCGCCGTGCCGTCCGCGCCAGCTGTATCGGTCGGCTCGCTGGCAGCGACCGCTGTCGGCGCTGCCGAACTGCCCACCGCAGGGATCTCGCTGCTGGAGCATCCCGCGGCGGCCAACCAGACCGCCCACACAGCCACAAGCAGCACCTGCGGCACAGCGCCGCTGCGCGACTGACATCGTCGCGCCCGCCCATTCGTCATCGCAGCGACTGGCCTCATGACGCCGGTGCGCCATGGTCGGCGCCGATCCACATCACCCAGCGATCAACGGCGGTGCCGCCGAACAAGACATGCACCTCCCGCACGCCCAGTTCTGGGACCGGGAACCGCCGCACGACGAACGGGCGATAGTTCACGCGGCCGTCGCGCTCGCCGTAGGAATCGACCGAGTACTCCGCGCCGGGGGGCAGCACCCCGCCCGGAGGGGCGAACAGCCGACGCCCCCTGTCGTAGGGAGTCGAAGCAACCACGTCGGCCACAGTGCCGTCGTCGCCGAGGAAAGCCACGAACAAGGCCAACTCGAAGTCGAGATTCTCGGCCAGTTCACCGTGCAAGCTCGGATGAGAATCAGGATCGTTGTAGGAGTTGTAGAAGGCGCCGGCCGACACGAGCCGCTCGGCGTCGGGAGGCAGCTCGTCGAGGACTTCCCGAGGCGGCGGGCGGTACCAGGCGCCGGGCTCGATGACTTGCGGGTAGGGCAACATCCACCAGGCACGAGAGATGTCGGCGTCGTTGGACATATCCGCGACCACTGAGATGTCGCGCTGCGATGGATCGGAGGGGCCGTCCCAGCCGTCGATCTCGAACGGCGCCGCCTCGCCGGGCTGGATCGACAACGGCCACGAGAACCCCTGACCCCCCGCTTCGACCTTCACACGGTACGCCCACATAGTTCTGGACCAGTTCCGCACCAGACCCCGCAGCACTCCGCCGGTAGCGCTCACCGTGCCTGCCAGCACCCGCACCTCATCGACCGGATTGTCGCGACCCGAATACTCGATCGGATACCCGAAGCTGCCGTACAGTTCCGCATCGGGCGCCAGCGTGTTCTCGTAGCGCACCTGCTGCGCTGCAGCATGCTGCTCGTACCACGCTGCAGCTTCCCCGCGGGTACGAAAAAACGTGCCTCCCAGACCATGGGTGCCAAAGACCCGATAGCGGCTTGCCCAGAATCCGAGCAGCGGCTCAGCAAGAGCGATCTCGGCTCCGCGGCAGTCGCGCCCGAGCAAGCTGCGCGCCAACTGTTGTCGCTCCTGCGGGGAAAGCTCGCCCATCTCGGGCACCTCGTACGGCCAATGCTCCGCAACCAGCGCATCCTCCAGGCGGCACAGATCCAAGATCGTCCCTGCCGCCTCACGCTCCTGCGGGCTCTGCGACGACGCCCTGTCAATGTCGAACAGGGGGCCCTTGACGTCGCCGTCGCCTTGAGGCACACGCAGACTGTGATGCACCGCCGGCTCGGGCACCGTCTCGAACACCACCCGGGTGACCGTCGCCGGCGGCCGAGCCGACACCGGATCGCCAGCCGCTAGCCGCAGCGGTGCCGTCGTTGATGAGGGCACCGTTGTGTCCGCTGACGACACCTGAGCCGTGATCGCGGGCACGGAACCGGCCCTGGACGGCACCTCCGGCGATTCTGTGCGAGGCGAAACCCCCGAGCAGGCCGCGCCCGCGAGCAACGCCGTGACACCCGCTGCTGCCGCCGAGCGCCGCAGCACGTCGGTGGCTCGCGCCATCGACGCCCGAATGCTCACCGCCCATCTCCTGGGGACTGTCCCGGGTAGGCCTTGCGGACCGTCGTGGCGAACAACGGGCTGGTAGTGCTCAACCGTTCACATCGGTCGGGCACGCCAGTGATGTGGAGTTCGCAGATATTCGCGTGCAGCTCGTTGTCGTTGTTGCTGTCGTCGTCGTCTTCGTCGTAGTCGTCCTCGTGCCACGAGGACGCTGCTGTGTTGCGGACGCGAGCGCCAGTGGGCACGACCTTGATCCATGTGATCTTGGTGCCTGTTGCACCAGCCGGGTAAGCGAACGACTGCGGGAACACCGCAAACCTCTTCATGCTGGCCTCAGGACCGTGGGTGAACGACATGAACGGCGCCGCCAACGGACTGTCGCCGCCTGTAATCCCGCGCTTATTTCCGCCGCTGAACGCGCCCTCGATCGACGCACTCTCGGTGTCGTACAGCCAGCACGGAAAATCCGTGCCGCCGGAGCCGAACCGGCAGGACATATCGTGCACTCCCCCGCCTCGTGCGTGATCGTCACCGGAGTTCTGCGCAGTGGTCACCCACAGCCGCTCGGCGCCGCTGAACGACTCCACACCCAGATACATCTTCTGGAACGTCTCATAGCACTGGTCATCCCCGGTAGTCGCGCCCTTGCATCCACTCCAGCCGCCTCGCATCGTCTTTGCGTCCAGGAAGTTCTTGAGGCTCTGCTCCGGTGTCTCGCCCGGCCAAGGGCTGCAATACGCCCCTGCGAGCTTTGTGGCGACCGCGTGGCCGCCCTCGTCGATGTCGGCGCGCTCAGCGTGATTCATCCCCACCGGCCACCAGTCCAATTGCCAGTAGCCGACGCCGGGATGCCAGAACGCGCCCACATCGACGGTTTCACTAAATACGTTCTCGGGATACAGCGGAGGATCGCGATCGTGGGACGAGCGCGACAGGGTCATCAACGACCGTGCCGGAACACGCTGGTTGGCGCCACCGACCTCAATCGGATACTCCCAGTAGCCGATCGCGATCATGACCGCGGCGAGCTGACCTGTGCGCATGCCGCACCCGGAGTTCTCGGCCAAGGCCTGCACTGCGACCCGCTTGGCACCCTCCAGCAGTGCTGGAGTCACCTCATACAGCTGACTGCCGCGGGTTTGGTCGCCGATCTCGATAGCGGCGAGGTTCTCGTCGGTGTCCCATATGCAGGTGCCGTTCGGGTGCGGCCCCGGCACCTGGCCAGCTGGGCAGGTGGAGTCGACGGTGACGACGTAGCTGGCGGCTGCGGCCGCTCTCGGCGTGGCGGAACGCGTCGAGCGCGTGCCTCTGTCCGACGCGCCCGAGAGGCGGCTGAAGGACAAGGTGACGCTGAACGCACCGGTGCGCGACGGCGTCACCGACAACGACGCCGCCGGGCCGGACTTGGTCGCCGACGCAGCCAGCCCCGACACCGGCACCGACGCGGTGGGCGTGAAGTCCCCGGTCTCGAAGTCGATACGCAGTTCGCGGCCCACTGTCGCGTCGTAGCTGGCTTGCAGGCCGGTGAGGGTCGCTTCGACGGTCAGGTCGTAGTCGCCGGTGGTGCGGGTGGGGTTGTTGGTGCTGTGGGCGTGGTAGGTGGTGGTCTCGATGGTGTAGTCGCCGGGTTGGAGGAACACGTCGACCAGGCGGCTGTTGAGACCGTGGGTGCCGTATCCGGAGCGGTGGTCGTCGTTGTGGGTGATGTAGGTGCCGGTGCCGTCGGGTGTGTGGCCTCGCAGGAGTACCAGGTAGGTGTCGATGCGCTGGGTGTTCGTCGCTGCTGACTCGAGGGTGATGGTGACCCAGCCCGGGCTGTTGAGGGTGAAGGTGTGCCGGCGGGCCTGATAGGTGCTGGTGGCGGTCTTTCGGGGGTGGCGGGTCGAGGTGCAGCCGTCCGTGGCGGCGAGGGTGCCCGTTGTCGGCGGGGTGGCTGCGGTGAGTGCGCCCAGGGGTGTGTCGCAGTCGTCGCTGTTCGCGGTCGGTGTGGTGGTCGTCGGCGGGGTCGGTGTGGCGGCGGGCGGCGTGGTGTCTGTGTCGGTGTTTGTGGGTGCGGGGTGGGCGGTGAATCGTGTGGCGGCGAGGTCGCGGTTGGTGTGGTGGTTGCAGATGACGATGACCCATACGGTGGTGCCGGCGGCCACGTCGAGGGTGACGGTGCGCGACGCGCCTGTGGCGGGTGCGACCTGGGGGGTGCCTGGGGTGGCTTGGGCGCTGCATCGCGCTGCGGTGGGGGTGATGGTGAACGTGTCGGACACTTCGGCGCTGGTCGAGTCTGTGTCGGGGGTCGCAGAGGCGTGGTCGAGGCCGCTGATCTCCACCTCGGCGGTGAACTGGGCGTCGGCGGTGGCGGTGCTGGTGCTTGTTGTGCAGGTGACCGTGACCGTGACGGTGGTGCCGGCGGGCACGGTGTGGGTCACGGTGCGCGATGTGCCTGTGGCGGGTGCGACCGCGGCGCCGTGGGGCGTCGCGGTACTGAGGCCGACCGCAGCCGGGTAGCCGTCTTCAGTCGTCCGCGAAATGCGCGCCGCCGATCCACAACAGAAAGTCCTCGCTAAATGCGTCTATGTCGAGCAGAAGATCGACAGACGCCCATGATCTGTTGCGGGGCGGGAACTCGCGCAACACCTCAGCCGACATCTCGATTCGATCGCCGTCGTCATCGAAGACTGGGTCGCCGTTGCCGTCGATCAGGTATCCGCCAGACGCTGTGTAGGGGGTCGCCTGAACCAATTCGATGGCATGCCCAGTGCGGTCGAAACGAACGTAATACGCGCGCAGATCGCTGATGAGTCCCGGTGCGAGACGGCCCTCGACACTGGGATGGGATGGGCCACTGAGGCCCACGTGAGCAGCGCCCGAACTCGGCTGGCCACGCAGCATTCCAGCACCCGTCACTTCGAACAAGCAACCCTCCTGGGCGACCTCAGGCGGGAAGTCGTCGAGCACTTCTGGCGGCACAACCGAAGGGCGCGGGCCTTCGGGATCGTGATCGTCGGGGACGGGCGGCCCGCGGTCTTTGGCGCAGCTCCAGTAGGCACGGGAGTTTGCGCGCAGATCCGGTATCTCGAATCCTCGTGAGAGATCCATGTCGTTGGACAAATCTGCCGTCACCGTGAACTCAATGAGCGCCGTATCGGCGGGCCCGTTCCAGTCCTCAATCTCGAACGGGGCGACCTCGCCGGGCTGAATCGTCAACGGCCAGCCATAGCTCCGATCGTCGGCATGAACCACAGCCCCCCACGCCCATAAGGTACGTGACCAGTTCCGCACCAAGCCCCGCAACGTCCTCCCGCTGACCGCCACCGACTCAGGCAGTACCCGCACCTCGTCGATCGGCGACGCCGGTTCGGAATAGATGATCTCGCCGTAGCGGCGTTCATCAAGTGCCTCGCCAAACGTCCACGCCAAGAGTCCCAACGGCTTCGCGAACACCGGCAACGTGCGCAGGTCTCGGTCTCGCGCGGCGGCATTCAGAGCCTCGCGCCGTGTCCGGTACGTCTGGCCGAACACGCCCTCGGCCGCATCGTCAATCACCAACCAGCGGCCTTCGCCGTCAACCTGCGCTATCGGCTCCAGACATGGCTCCCGCGTCCCGTCAGCCGAAATCCGAACGCAACGAACCACATCGCCAGCGATGCCCGTTCCGCGGCCGGGGCACTCGGCTTGCGCGACCCGTTCCAGCAGCCACCGATTGCCCGAATCCACCTCATCGGTGTCGACGGCGCACAGATCTTGCACCAGCCAGGGCACGATGGCCTCTGCCACCGTGATCTTGCCGTCGCCATCGAAGTCTTCATCGCTCTCGCGTGCCGAGGGAAAATAGCTCCAATCGAGCCAAAAGCCTGCCCCTTTGAGGTCGGCATCGGCCTGTGGGACCCGCACGCTGTCCAACGCCGTCCAGCGCGGCGCCTCGGGCTCGGCCTCTTCGAAGATCACCCAAGTGCTCGTCGGCGCCACGGACCGGTTGCTCTCGCCCGGGCCCACAGGCGCACGAGTCTCGACCCGTTCGAAGGTACTCGGCGGTGCAGCCCCAGCAACATCCCGGCCAGTGCCCAAAGGTGTGGCCGTCGGCGCGACAACTGCATCCCTCGCCTCGGCCGCGACGGCGACACTGCTCGTCGGCACGCCAACCGTCGACTGCTGCTGGTCATCAGAACAAGCGCCCGCTGTCAGTGCCACAGCAAGAACGACAGCAGCACGCAAGCTGTTGCATCCAGGACACAGCCACCAGCATGGGCTCACGGGTATCTCGCCCGTACGAGAGTCTGGAACCGGTCATGGGTCGAGTCCAGCCACGAGCAGTCCTGATCCTCGTTGACTGCGTCGGCAGAACAGACCAGCACCATCAACTTGTCACCCTTGTCCTCGCCGGTCTTGGTGTTGCGCGTCCATGTATTGCCCGAGACGCTGCGCACCAGCGTGCCGATGGGGGCGTACTTGATCCATGTGACGGTGTCGCCGGTAAACGACGCTGGGAACACCGCGTACCGTCTCTCGTTATTTACGGTCCCGGAGTTGAACGAGATGAACGGGGCCGCGAGCGGACTCTTCGTCATTGTGCCGCCGAGCTGTTCTCCTGGTGGGCAGCCGTGTGGATCGCTGTTGTCGTCGACGCAGTCGATGTAGCCCTCGGGGTTGTCGGTGTCTTGCAACCAGCAATCGAAGCGGTCCCCAGTCGAACCCCACCTGCATCCGTTCGAGCCCATTCCCAGCGGCTGCGCGCCGCCGTCGCTGTCGAGGTGTCCCGTATTGCTTGCCGTGGTCACATATAGACCCTCGATGCCGCTGAACGGCTCGGGCCCCAAGTACATATTCTCGTAAGTTCTCTTGCAAGGATTCGGTTCCGCTCCCTTGCAGCCCTTCCATTGGCTCTTGAGATAGTTGGCAAAACTGGACTTGTCGGTCGAGTTGTCGCCGCAGTGGGAACTTGCCAGCCTCCTCGCAACTTCGAGGCCGCCCTTGTCGAGGTCGGAGCGCTCAGCATGGCCCATGCTCAGCGGCCACCAGTCGAGCTGCCAGTAGCCGACGCCGGGATGCCAGAAAGCACGGGTCACGGGCCAAGTCTTGTCATTGTCCGGATACAGCCTGTAGTTGTCCTCTCGTCCGACCCGCGCAGGGATTCTCTGCGGATTGGGGTCGTAGTAGTCGAACCTCGAAAGCGTCATCAGCGACCGCGCCGGATATCGCTTGTTCCACCCGATCTCATACAACACCGGCCGCATTCTCGGCCCTTGTCCCGCCACACGGTTGCCCTCGTCATCCAGCGGATACCCGTGCTCATCCACCAGGTTGCCGTACTCATCCACCGGATTCCCATCCAAGTCGACCGCCTTCTCGACGGCCATCGCACCGACCGGGATCTCGCGTATGCCGATCGATATCATCCATGCCGCAAGCTGAATCGCGGTCATGCCGCACTCACCGCGGTAGACTTCCAATGCTTGTCGCGCGACACGCTTTGTGCCGTTCAGCAGCGCCGGTGCGACCTCATAGCGCGGGTACCAGTCCTGCGACTCCAGCAAGGCTGCTTCGCCCCAGATACATGAACCGTTGGGATGCGGCCCGGACACATGGCCCTTTTTGCGGTCGCACTGTGCCGGGACCTGGAATGTATACGCCCAAGCGCTGGCCGCGGCTGATCTTGCCGTGCGCGTCGATCGCTGCGCGCCTCCACTGCTGCTAGCAGCGGGCTTGGTGAACGCGACGGTGACCGAGCGCGTCAGCGCTCGCGACGGTGTGACCAGCAGTGTGCCGGTGGTGCCGGTGCGCTCGGCTCTCACGGCCAGATCGGCGCTTGAGGAGGTCGCAGCGGCCGCGAAGCCGCCGAGGGTGAACTCGATCGCGAGCTCCTCGCCGACGATGGCGTCGTATGAGGCTTGCAGGCCGGTGAGGGTCGCTTCGACGGTCAGGTCGTAGTCGCCGGTGGTGCGGGCGGGGTTGGTGGTGCTGTGGGCGTGGTAGGTGGTGGCCTCGATGGTGTAGCTGCCGGGTTGGAGGAACACGTCGACCAGGCGGCTGTTGAGACCGTGGGTGCCGTATCTGGAGCGGTGGTCGTCGTTGTGGGTGATGTAGGTGCCGGTGCCGTCGGGTGTGTGGCCTCGCAGGAGTACCAGGTAGGTGTCGATGCGCTGGGTGTTCGTCGCTGCTGACTCGAGGGTGATGGTGACCCAGCCCGGGCTGTTGAGGGTGAAGGTGTGCCGGCGGGCCTGATAGGTGCTGGTGGCGGTCTTTCGGGGGTGGCGGGTCGAGGTGCAGCCGTCCGTGGCGGCGAGCGTGCCGCTGGTGGCGGCGGTGCCGGTGAGGGTGCCGAGGGTGTCGTTGCAGTCGTCGTCGTTCGCGGTCGGTGTGGTGGCGGTCGGCGGGGTCGGTGTGGCGGTGGGCGGTGTGGTGTCGGTGTCGGTGTTTGTGGGTGCGGGGTGGGCGGTGAATCGTGCGGCGGCGAGGTCGCGGTTGGTGCGGTGGTCGCAGATGACGATGACCCATACAGTGGTGCCGGCGGCCACGTCGAGGGTGACGGTGCGCGACGCGCCTGCGGCGGGTGCGACCTGGGGGGTGCCTGGGGTGGCTTGGGCGCTGCATCGCGCTGCGGCGGGGGTGACGGTGAACGTGTCGGTGACTTCGGCGCTGGCCGCGTCTGTGTCGGGGGTCGCAGAGGCGTGGTCGAGGCCGTCGATCTCGACGTCGGGGACGGGCGCGGCGTCGGCGGTGAACCGGGCGTCGGCGCTGGCGGTGCTGGTGCTTGTCGTGCAGGTCACCGTGACCGTGACGGTGGTGCCCGCGGCCACGGTGTGGGTCACGGTGCGCGATGTGCCTGCGGCGGGTGCGATCGCGGCGCCTGGGGGCGTCGCGGTGCACGTCGCGTCGGCGGGCGTGACACCGAAGGTGTCGGACGCCGCGGCGGTGGCGGCGCCCGCGGCGGGGGTCGCCGACGCGTCGGCGAGGCCGCTGATGACCACCGCTGGGGGCGGGTCGGGGGCGTCTGCGATGGTGAGGGTCATGGTGAACGCGCCGTCCTGGCGGGGCGCGGCGGTGGTCGCCTCGACGGTGTAGCCGGCTGCGGCCAGGGTGACTGCTGACAGCAGCGCGTCGCCGCTGTGGGCGCCTGAGTCGTCGTCGTGGCGCGACAAGCTGCGGTCCGCGTTGGTGAGGTACACATAGGCGTCGGCGGGAGTGTCAGACGCTCCCGTCCAAGCTGTCGCCTGAGAGCACTAGGCAGGTGTCCAGCCGCGTCACCTCGGCAGCATCGGATCGCAGGTCGACGGTCACCCATCCCGGTCCGGTGAGTGCGAATTCATGGCGGCGGGCGTAGTCACTGCGCGCTGGTGTCGAGCTGAGGATCCGCGGCGCCGATCCAGAAGATGTAGCCGCCCTCGATGTACTCCCACTGCCAATCGCCGTCCTCTGGGAACGCCCTAATCATGCCCGGGTAGTCGCTGGGAGGCAGCCGCCAGTTCAGGACTTCCAGATCGGGCCACGGCGCATGCACGTCAAGGCGGACACCAACCTGGATCAGACCGAGGTGGCGGTGGGGCAGGCTCGGCACCTCCTCCCAGCGCCGCCGCTGCCAGATGTCGGTTTCGCCCTCGTCGTGCGCGTACCAGACCCGCCCCACCGGAGCCGCAGCGATGTCCACGATGCGGCCATCGCGGTCGAACAGCGCCCCATAGCCGCGCAGATTCCCGATCTTCAGGTCTTCGATGTCATCAGCGAGGCTCGGATGCGAGTTAGGAACGCTCAGGGTCATGTCCGTCCACTCCAGCACTCCCGCCGACACTGCGTCGGGAGCGACATCGGCAGTGACCTGTGGGTAATGCTCAAGCACCGCGTTGGCCATCGGACTCTGCGCATACTGGCCTACTAGGAGGTTCACGTCACGGGAGTGTCCGATGTTCTGTGTAAGCGGGCCGGTCGGTTGGTCATTTTAGGTGAGCGGGAGTCGTCCTGGGTAGCGGACGGCGAGCTGGTTCAAGCAGCGTTTCCATCCGATGGTTCCTGTTCCTTGTGGTCCTCCTCTGTTGGTGGTGATGTTCCTCACGGCGAGGTAGAGCAGTTTGAGGGCGGCTTGCTCGTTGGGGAAGTGCCCTCGGTTCTTGGTGACCTTTCTGAGCTGGCGGTTGATGGACTCGATCATGTTGGTGGTGTAGATGACCCGGCGGGCTTCTGGGGGGTAGTCCAGGAACGGGATGAACTGTTCCCAGCTCGACCGCCACAGGCTGACCACGGCGGGGTATCTGGCGCCGATGCCGGCTTCGAACTCATCGAGCGCCGCCTCGGCGGCTTGGGCGTCGACGGCGGCGTACACGGGCCGCAGTTCCTTGGCGACTTGTTTGCGGTCGTTCCAGGTGACGTAGCGGTGCGAGGCTCGAAGCAGGTGCACCACGCAGGTCTGCACGGTGGCCGCGGGCCAGGTCGCCTCGATCGCGTCGGGGAGGCCTCGCAGGCCGTCGCAGCACACGATCAGCACGTCTTGGACGCCTCGGTTGCGCAGCTCGGTGAGCACCCCCAGCCAGTACTTGGCGCCCTCGCCGTCGCTGTCGCCGATCCAGATGCCCAGCACATGCTTGCGGCCGTCGAGATCGACGCCCACGGCGAGATAGGCGGGCCGGTTGGCGACGTGGCCGTCGCGGATCTTCACGTTCAGCGCGTCGATGAAGATGATCGGATAGACAGCATCGAGGGGCCGGCTGCGCCACGCCTCGAGCTCGTCGAGCACCCCGTCGGTGACACGGCTGATCAGGTCATGTGACACCTCCACGCCGTAGATCTCGGCCAGATGGGCCGCCACGTCGCGCACGGTCATGCCCCTGGCGTACAAGGCGATGATCTTGTCGTCGAACCCTTCCAGGCGCGATGTTCCCTTGGGCACGATCCGAGGCTCAAAGGAGCCGTTGCGGTCCCGGGGAGCGTCCACGTCCACGGTGCCGACGCCGGTGTGCACCCGCTTGGGCGTGACGCCGTTGCGCGAGTTGCCCGACCCCGCTCCCGCAGGGTCGCCCTTCTCATAGCCCAGATGATCGGTCAGCTCCTCCGCGAGCGCCCGCTCGAGCACCGCCTTGGTGAGCTGGGTCAAAAGCCCGTCCGCGCCCAGCAGCTCGGCGCCCTCGGCGCGGACGCGTTCCATCACCGCGTCCAGCGCCCCCTCAGGCACCAGCGGCGTCGTGTCCGCCGCCGGCCTCGCCGGCAGCCTCTCTCGATAATTCTCAGTCATTGCGGTCCTTCCTGTCGCCTCGGCATCCATCACCGACACGACACTCTCAGACCAACCCCCTTACACAGAGGATCTGACACTCTCCACGTCACTGCCGTACCGATGGAATGCCCGTGACAGGTCCGCGTGCCACGACATCTCAGCCAAAACGCTGAGTTCGATCAAATCGGGATCGGTCGGGCCGTCCCAGCCATGAATCTCGAACGGGGCGATCTCGCCAGGCTGAACCGACAAGGGCCACACGAACTCACGCCCCCCAGCTGACACCGTCAAGCCATACGCCCACAGATGCCGGGACCAGTTCCGCATCAGGCCACGCAGCACTCCGTCGCGCACCGCGATCGTCTCTACCAGCACTCGGACTTCGTCGAGCGGGGCGTCCCACGGCGCAAACCAGATCCCCCCGAGCCGCTCGGGATGAGCATGGTCGCTGCTCAAGAAGCCCATCTCAGCCGCGTCGTAGGGCAGCAACCTGCTGCGCTCAGCTTCACGCTCCAGTTCCCGCAGCCATTCCTCTGCTCTCGAGCGGTCCCGGAAATACCTGCCTTCGATTCCGTAATAGTCCACTCCCTCGGCTTCCGCCAAGTAGCGCCTCCATGTGCAGTCCGTCACGGCCTCCTCCAGCGGTCTGCGCGTCCACGCGGAGTATCGAAAATACGGCATGACCGCACTCGGACCGCCAGCCTGCCAAACCACCAACAGGTCCAGGCGTTCGCATCGGTCCGTCAGCCGATAGGTGTTGCCGACGGGTTGAAGTGCGTACCCCGGCGACGATGTTGCCATCAGCGGGCCGGGACGGTCGCCGCGCTCCAGACGGCGCTGTAGACCCGTCGGAGGCGGGCTTGCCCCCAGCCATGTATCGGGTTCGCCGAACGGTCCCGCTGCGTCGGCGGTGCGACTCGGCACAAGCTGCATATGCCGTTGGGTGTCGTCAGGGCCGGCGTACTGAGTGGCGGCATCTCCTGTGTGCAGTGCCGCGTTCGCGGTGCTGCTCGTCGTGTCGCCGGCTAAGAGCGACGGTAGCGAATGGGGGGCTGCATCGGCAGACGGGGCCAGCGGCGTGGTACTGCACCCCACCATGAGCGCCAGCAAACAGAAGGCCGCCAAAGGGGGAGTCCGCCAATACCTCTCAGTGCCGACCTCAGCTTCCATCTTGGGCACCCATTAGAGAAGCGAAGCGGGCGTCGCTGACGCTCACCCAATCGCATGAGCCCCCACCGTCGATCACCCATTCAGGCTCGTCACAGATCTGCACTTCCATCACTGCGCCGCTGTACGCGGCGGTGGACCATGTGTTCGCCTGTCGGCGAGCGTTCGCTCTCAGGGGCACGGCTTTGTAACGCGTCGAGTCGACCGAGTCAGCGGTTCCGTTGAGAATTCGGTCGGGGAACGCCGCGAACCGTATGTGGTCGCCTCCACCGTGTAATCGCCCGGCCCCAACTCCACGCCAGTGATCCACCGCAACCGCGCCCGAATCGTCGTCCTCGACCACAGAGTCACCGCATGCTGTCGTCGAGCTGGGGATGCGAAGCGCCGATCCACACGATGAACCCCCCGAGATGGCCGACATAGCGACGGAAATCGCCGGTGAGCGGGTCGTAGTCGTGAAACCAATCGACCAGCTTTGCTTCGGACAAGTTGTCGGGAAGGGTCTCGGGCAGTTCCTCGAACGCCCAGAACATGAGTTCGACCCTGTCAGGTTCGCCGTCGCGAAGCTCGGTCACGTCCGTGAAGCTCAATTCGACCGGTTCTGAGTCTGGGTCAGAGCGTGGTACCAGCCGAGAGTGACCCACCCAAGCGGGACCCACTTCGAGCACGCGGCCGTCCCCGTCGAGCATCGCGCCGTAGCCGCGCAAGTCCCGCACCGACAGCGTCTCGATGTCATCGGCGAGGCCGGGGTGAGAATCGGGAACGATCAACGGAACACCCAATTGCCACCCGAACGCGCCCACCGACACCCTGCCGGCCTCCGCGTCGGTCCACACATCGGCATAGCGGTCCCAGCCCTCCCCGTCCACCTCGAAACGGTGCTGCGGGTAGCTGCTGTAGGACTCCGAATAGCTGTAGTCACCGAACGCCCTCGACGGGTCTGCATGCCACGACATGTCAGCATCGACCCCGAGACCCATCAGCTCGGGGTCCATGGGACCGTCCCAGCCGCGAATCTCGAACGGCGCGACCTCGCCTGGCTGGACCGACAACGGCCAGCCGAATTCACGCTCCCCAGCGGTGACGGTCACCTCATATGCCCACATCTGCCGTGACCAGTTCCGAACCAGGCCCCGCAGCACTCCGTCGCGCACCAGCACCGACCCCGGCACCACCCGCACCTCATCCAGCGGTGCGTCCGCAGGTGCAAACCTGAGCGTCAGCCAACCCGTTTCGCCCCGCTCACTCGCAGCGAACCCCAGCGGCTTCGCGATCTCGACCAAGTCGGCACCGCCGCGTGCACGCTCGTGCGCATCCCGGTGGGCCAATACCCATTGCTCGGCGTCCCGACGCCAACGGAAGTAGCGCTCTGCGTACTGCATCCAAGGCCCACTGGCGACGCCGAAGAACCGCTTGTCCGAGCAACCTTTGTGCTTACGCTGCGCTGCACTGAAACCAATCCGGCGGCCCAGCGATCCGTAGTCGCCGCCGCGTCGAAACGACGCCTCGGTCCGACCGCACATGTCGTACACGCGAAAATGCCCCACGATCCCGCCGGGAACGAGCAGAAACGGCCCCGGCAGGTCCCTTGGACCCAGCGCTCTCTGCAGCCCCACAGGCTCGGGACCCGAACCCATCCACAGATCCGCTTCGCCGAACGGGCTGTTCGACATGGCACTGCGCGAGGGCATCGCTGTTGGTGAGCTCGAGACCACAGCAGAGGGTTCGACCTCAGAATGGATGCCGTCGGGTTCCTCGGCCACGGCCTCGGTCGTCGTCGCCGGGGCCGTGACTGCCGGCTCGGACGCGAGGAACTGCACGGGGTCGCTGTCGACAGTCCCGCTGCAGCCCACCGCGAACGAGCACAGCAACCATGCTGCTCGGGACCGGCGCAGCGCACAACGAGTCCTCATGGCGAGTCCACGCCCATCGTCTCGGGAAACTGCCCATCGTCCACGCTGTGCCAATCGCATCGCCTGTCGACCGACGTCACCCACTCGGTCTCCTCGCACACCTCGATCTCCAAGGTTGCCGACAGCGGCGTTGTCGTCGTCCCTTGGTTGTAGGTGCCAGACGACCACACACCCTGCACCCAGCGCACGTTGCTCGCCTTGGGCACGGACTTGTATCGCGTCGAGAATGATCCCGACTCGAACATCTCCAGGATCTCGCCGGGGAACACCGCAAACCTCTTCTGGCTGGTCTCGGGGCCATAGGTGAACGAGATGAACGGTGCAGCCAGCGGACTCGTCGCGCCCACGATGTTGGTCGGGGCCCAATTGCTCAGCCATCCCTCATGACCACCACGAGTCGGGTCATGGAAGAAACACGGGACCGGCTCCGCGGCGCGGGCGACATCCCAACGGCACCGGTGCGACGTGATACCGCCCGACGTGCTGTAGTCGTCCCGATTCTCGCTGACCGTCACATAGAGGTCGTCGCTGCTGTCCAGATAGATGAGACCCGAACTCGCGTAGCAGCCCCCGCTCTGGCACCCGTACCACGTATTGGACTCGAACAGCATCTGCATCTCCGCGTCCCCGCCTGAAAGGTCGCAGTATTTCCCTGCCATCATCTCGGCGATGGCCTCGCCACCGGAGTCCTCTTCGTCGTCATCAGGACCGAGACCAGTCTGCGAGCGCTCGCCGTGATTCAGATGCGGCCACGAGCCCTGGTCGTCGATCTGCCACCAGCCCACGCCGGGATGAAAGAATGCCCGTTTCGGAGTGCTGTTCCGTGCGCCGTCGGAGTACATGAAATCTGAGGTGGTGTCGCCACGAGACAACGCCATTGCCGACCTTGCCGGAGTGCGGGGCCGAAAGATGTGTCTGCTCTGCGAGTTCTCTTCGGTCTTGCGGATCTCGTGATGGCCGACCGACAGCAGGTACGCGGCGAGCTTGTTCACGGTCAACCCGCAAGTGAGCCGATCCGCGCGTGCGTTCAATGCCGCTCGAGCGGACTCGAGGATGCCGTTCAGCACACCCGGCGCCACTTCGTACCGGTAATCAGTGCCCCACGGTCCCGTGTCAGTTTCGGGCGCCGCGTCGGTGGTGCCGGCTTGGATGCAGAGCACGCTGTTGTGGGTGCTGGCCGCGAGGCTGGGGCCGCCGGGCAGCACCGGCGCGGTCGGGCAGGCGGCTGTGAGGCTGATGGGGATCTGTCGTTCGCGTGCGCCGCTGTTGCTCGTGATGCGGATGGTGATGTGGTGGTCGTGGACGAGGCGAGGGGTGAGGGTGACGGTCGCGGTGCCATAGGCGGCGTGCCGGGCGGTCGTGACGGTGAGCCCGAACTCCTCAGCCGCCGCAGTCTTCACCGCGATCTTGGCGTCGGCGGGCCAGTAGTCGAAGCTGACGGTCTTGGGCGCGTCGACGGTGGCGGTGTGGGATTCGGTCAGGCCGGCGGCGGTGACTTCGGCGGTGAGGGTGTAGCTGCCGGTATCGCCGATCCCGTACGTGGTCGCCTCCGCGACATAGTCGCCTGCGGGCAGCAGCAGCGGCCCAATGCGCGAGTCGTAGTAGTGCCCGTTGGGGTCGCGGGCGTCGTCGTTGCGGATCGGCCGGTCCAGGCTGTCGCCTGAGAGCACCAGGTAGGTGTCCAGCCTCGGCCGCTCGGCCGGATCGGAGTGCAGGTCGACGGTGACCCATCCGGGCGCGTCGAGGGTGAAGGTGTGCCGGCGGGCGTAATAGGTGCCCGAGCTCGACGAGCGCAAGCTCGACGTGCACCCGGTGTCGTTGGTGATCGAGCCGGTGTGGGAATCGGCGCCGGGCTCGCCGGGGCTCAACGCGGTGCTGCACCGGTCGGCAGGCTCGGGCGCGGGGCACGACCCGCCCCCAGAGCCCGGCGGCCCCGACGTGGCGCTGCGCGTCGTCGCGCCGCCCGAGGCGCCGCCGCTGGGACACGCCGGCGCGGCGACGGGCGGCGTGGCGGGCGGGGTCGTGGTGGGCGGGGGGGTCGTTGTGTCGGTGTTTGTGGGTGTGGGGTGGGCGGTGAATCGTGCGGCGGCGAGGTCGCGGTTGGTGTGGTGGTTGCAGATGACGATGACCCATACGGTGGTGCCGGCGGCCACGTCGAGGGTGACGGTGCGCGACGCGCCTGTGGCGGGTGCGACCTGGGGGGTGCCTGGGGTGGCTTGGGCGCTGCATCGCGCTGCGGTGGGGGTGACGGTGAACGTGTCGGACACTTCGGCGCTGGTCGAGTCTGTGTCGGGGGTCGCAGCGGCGTGGTCGAGGCCGTCGATCTCGACGTCGGGGACGGGCGCGGCGTCGGCGGTGAACCGGGCGTCGGCGCTGGCGGTGCTGGTGCTTGTCATGCAGGTCACCGTGACCGTGACGGTGGTGCCGGCGGCCACGGTGTGGGTCACGGTGCGCGATGTGCCTGTGGCGGGTGCGATCGTGGCGCCGTCGGGCGTCGCAGAACAGGCGGCGCCGGCGGGCGTGACACTGAAGGTGTCGGACGCCGCTGCGGTGGCGGCGCCCGCGGCGGGGGTCGCCGACGCGTCGGCGAGGCCGCTGATGACCACCGCTGGGGGCGGGTCGGGGGCGTCTGCGATGGTGAGGGTCATGGTGAACGCGCCGTCCTGGCGGGGCGCCGCGGTGGTCGCCTCGACGGTGTAGCCGGCTGCGGCGAGGGTGACCGCTGACAGCAGCGCGTCGCCGCTGTGGGCGCCTGAGTTGTTGTCGTGGCGCGACAAGCTGCGGTCCGCGTTGGTGAGGTACACATAGGCGTCGGTGGACGAGGACACCCCCACCGTCGCGGTCGCCGCGCCGGCGACAGAGAACGTGTACCGCACCGCCCGGTAGGGCACCTGCGCGGAGCCCCGGTTGTCCGAGGTGCACCCCGCGGCCCATGTCCCGCTGCGGGTCACCGTGCCCGCCCCCAGCGCCCCCAGCGCCACCGAGCACCCCCCGCCGCCGCCGTCGTCTGCGTCGTCGTCGGGGCACGGGTTGGCCTCGTGGGTGCCGTCAGCACGGTGGGTGCGGCAGTCGCCGTTCGCCTCGGTGTGGTCCAGATGGCACCACGAGCCGCTGTAGGTGTGCTCGTGGCGTCCCGACACGCACGCGTCGTCGTCATCGTCGTCGTCTGCGCTGTCGTCGGGGCACGGGTTGGCCTCGTGGGTGCCGTCGTCGCGGTGGGTGCGGCAGTCGCCGTTCGCGGCGGTGTGATCGGGATGGCACCACGAGCCGCTGTAGGTGTGGCGGTGGAGGCCCGACACGCACGCATCGCTGCCGCTGCTGGCGCCGCCGCAGCTTCGCGCGCGGGTGTAGCGGTCGTGGTAGTAGTGGTCGCCGTCGCCGCAATGGCTGCGGTCGGCGTGGTTCGCGTGCCAGTAGCCGTGCGGCGCAGAATGCTGCCCGCTGCGGTCGATCGGGGTCAGGCTCTCAGGATCCGACACTCCCCCATTCGACGGCGGCGCCGTCGTCGGCGTCGTCGGCGTCGTGGACCGCACCCCGCAGAAATGGCCGTGGCCGCTGTTCGCGCCCTCCGCCTCGCCGTAGCTGAACGCACCCGACCCGTAGCGATCCACGCAGTCATGGGCCTGCGCCGACGATCCCCCCAACAGGCCCTCCGCCAGCCACCACGCCCCCACCAGCACAGCCCCGGCCAGCACAAGACGCACCCACAGCCGCCACGCCTCGCCCCGCCGCGGCGCCCCCGACCCCGACACACCCATGAGCACAGCACATCAGACAATGAGACACACTGCAACACAGACCCCCGAGCCCAGGACTCCCACAAGCCCACCACACAGCCCCGCCCACACGAGCACCCCCGCCGCAGCGACACAGCACACACCGCACCGCAATGGCAGCCCGCCGTTACCGCTGAACGCGGGCCGTCCCCAACGACTCAGCCGTCGGCAGGAGCGCCAGCCACCGGTGCAACAGTGCCGTCAGGCATCAGCTGCTGGCGGGCGCCATCGGCGGCCTGGCTGTAAAAGGTCGACCGGCCGGACGCCTCGAGCGTGGCGAGCATGGCCGGCAGCGGAGCGCCGACACCGTGCAGGAAGTCGATGACCCGGGCGGGTCCGAGGTGGTCGAGCATCTCGAACGGTCCGTGCACCCAGTTGAAGCCCCAGCGGATCGCGTTGTCGATGTTGGCAATGTCGTCAGCGATCTCGGGCACCAGGTCTGCCGCGTACGCCAGCGTGCCGCCGAAGATGTGCCGAGCCAGCTCGCCCTGCGGCGAATCGGCGAACAGCACCTCGCCAAGCTCGGCGGGAACGCCTTCGAGATCGGGTTCGGTGGCCGCTCGCCACTCGCCGGTCACGAGATCGAACGTCTCGGTCTTGCGGGTGCCGTCGTCAAGTCTCAGGCGCCGACTGAAGCCGCCGCCGGTCTTGCGCCCGAGCTGGCCACGGGCGACCATCGCCTGCTCCGCAGCGGGGAACTGGGCGAATTCGAGTCCCCGGTCGCCCGGCGGCAGGTTCTGGGCCAGGTTGGCGCCGACCAACTCCATCACGTCGAGGCCGATGAGGTCGATGAGCCCGTACAGGCCTGTGGGGGGCAAGCCCACCGGTGCGCCCAGCACTGCGTCGATGGTCTCGGGGGTCATGCCGTCGGCGAGGAACGGCTTGGCCTGATGCAAGCCGGACAGCATGAAGTAGCAGCCGATGCGATTGCCGATGAAGTTGACGGTGTCCTTGGCATGCACGACGCCCTTGCCGAGCCGCTCAGCCCCAAAGCGTGCGAACGCCTCGATGACCTCGGGCTCGGTGTCGGAGCCGGGCACCAGTTCGAACAGCTTCATCACCTGCACGGGGTTGAAGAAGTGCGTGATGGCCACGTCGCGCCGGAATCGCTCGCTCATGCCCTCGCTGATCTGCCGCAAGGGGATGCCCGACGTGTTCGATGAGATGACCGAGCCGTCGCTGCGGGCGGCTTCGAGGCGCTCGAACAGCTCACGTTTGGTGGCGAGGTCCTCGATGACGGCCTCGCACACCCAGTCGTAGCCGGCGATGTCGTCGAGGCGGTCGTCGACCGAGCCGATGCTGACGAGTTCCTGGAAGTCGGCGTCGACCGAGTCGCACGCTCGCTGCGCCGCGGCCTCGTCGACGTCGAGCAGCAGCACGCGGCAGCCGGCCTTTGCCGACACGGCCGCAATGCCGGCGCCCATCGTGCCCGCCCCGATGATCGCGACTGAGTTGATGCGCCTCGCAGGCCCAGTTCCGTCGTCCATGTCCTGCTCCTGTGCGGTCAGCGTTCAGTGAGTCTGGCAGGCACTGTGAATCGAACGGCCCCTGCATCTGGACGCTGTCTCGAGACGGTCCCCAGTTTCAGACTGTCCCGCAGAAAAAAACTATCCCGCAGAAACATACTGATTTCACTACGCTCTTGTCGACGTTCAGTCTGGCCGCAACGCGAACAACCGTCAGCATCGCGGCATCATCCACCCCCAAGAAATGTGAGTGCCATGGTTCGACCGGCTAACCCGTTCTCCCCATCATTCGGCATCAGCCCGCCTGTGCTCGCCGGGCGGCGTACGCCGCTGAGCGACTTCGAGACCATATTTGGAAATGTGCGCAGCCCCAGCTACGCCACGCTGTTGTGGGGCCTGCGGGGAACCGGCAAGACCGTGCTGCTGAATGCCTTCGAGGACCGTTCTGCTGCTCACGGCTGGTTGAGCATTGCTGTTGCCGCTGCGACGCCGATGGGGCTGCTGAACGACATTGCAATCAAGGCAATCCGCCAACTCGAAGCGTTCGAGGCTGAACATGGCAGCCCGCCGGCCCGAGTCGTCAGCGGAGTATCGCTCGGCATGATCGGCATCCAGACCGAATCTGCAGTCACGCCCGAGCCGGTTCCCCAAGGACACCACGACCTCGAGACGGTGCTCTCGAGACTGGGAGATGTCCTGGCCGAACAGGGCACGGGACTGCTGATCACCATCGACGAGCTGCATGTCGCTGAGGTTGACGAGATCAAGCAGTTCGGAAGCATCTTTCAGCTCGTGTCCCGCCGCGCCGAGCGACCGATCGCATTCGCTGGCGCAGCGTTGCCCGAGTTGGAACGGCGGCTGCTGTCAGGGCCTTCCGGCACCTTCCTACAACGCTGCCATCGTCACGAAATCGGCAATCTGACGATGCCAGAAACAGAGGTCGCGCTCCTGGATCCGATCGTGAGTGCCGGTGCGCGCATCGACGCCAACTCGCTGCGGACCGTCGTCGACGCCTCGAATGGGCAGCCGTACCTCGTCCAGCTCATCGGTGCCAGCCTGTGGGACGAGTCCGAGGATCCGGTGGCCGGCATACGCGCTGACGAAGCCGAGCGGGCAGTCGCTAACGCAAGGAGCCTGTACGGCCAACATGTTCACGCTCCGGTTTGGCACCGGCTCTCAGACCTCGACAAGCGGTTCCTCATTGCCATGCTCGAAGACCGGGGATCGTCCACCATCGCGGACATCGGCACGCGCTGGCAGCACGACAGCCGGAGCTTGAGCAGGTATCGCCAGAGGCTGCTCTCCGCAGGGCTCATCCGGTCGGTCGGGCATGGCAGGGTCGCCTTCGTGGACGACGCTGCACGTGCCTTTGTGAGTCTGCAAGCGCTGGCAGAAGGGTGGATCGAGCAAGTCCAATCAGGCGCCGACCGCTGAGTCTGGCCGGACACCGCCTTCTGCCTGCTGCCTATCGGGTGCCGGTGACTTCGCGGCCGATGATCTCTTTCATGATCTCGGTGGTGCCGCCGTAGATGGTCTGCACCCGGGCATCGGCGTACGCCTTGGAGATGGGGTATTCGGACATGAAGCCGTAGCCGCCGAACAGCTGCAGGCAGCGAGTGATGAGCTTCAGCTGCATCTCGGTGACCCACCACTTGGCCTCTGCGGCGTCGGTCGCCGTCAGCTCGCCCTCGTTGAGGGCCTCGATCTGGCGGTCCACGAACACCCAGGCGATATCGAGCTCAGTCTTCATCTCGGCGAGCTCGAAGCGGGTGTTCTGGAACGAGGCGATGCTCTGGCCGAAAGCCTGCCGTTCTCGCACGTACTCGACAGTCCAGTCGAATGCGGCCTGCGCGTGTGCCACGCCAGTCACCGCGATGGACAGCCGCTCCTGGGGCAGGTTGCGCACCAGACTCGTGAAGCCGTTGCCCTCGCCGCCGAGAAGGTTTTCTTCGGGCACGAACACGTCGTCGAAGAAGAGCTCGGCGGTGTCCTGAGACTTCAAGCCCAGCTTGTCGAGATTGCGCCCCCGCTCGAATCCCTCCATGCCCTCGGAGAGCACGATCAGCGACATGCCCCGGTGCTTCTCGCTGGGATCGGTCTTCGCCGCCACGATGACGAGGTCGGAGTTGATGCCGTTGGTGATGAACGTCTTCGAGCCATTCACGACGTACCCGTCACCGGAGCGGATTGCCGTCGTGCTCATCGAGGCCAGATCCGAGCCGATGCCCGGCTCGGTCATCGCAATGGCGCTCATCAGCTCACCGCTGCACAACCCCGGCATCCACCGCTCGGCCTGGGACTCATCGCACAGGTTGATGAAGTACGGCAGGCAGACGTCGTTGTGCAGCGTCATGCACATGCCCGAGCCAGCCACGCCGGCGGACATGATCTCCTCGTTGAGGATGGCGTTGTAGCGGAAGTCCGGCACTCCGCCGCCGCCGTAGCGCTCGTCGACGGCAGTGGCCAGCAGGCCCACGTCTCCGGCCTTGCGGAACATGGCCTTGTCGACCTTGCCGTCGGATTCCCACTTCTCGTGGTTGGGGACAATCTCGCGCTCGGCGAAGGCCCGTGCCGTTTCGCGGAACATTTCGTGCTCTTCTTCAAAGATGGTGCGCCGCATGCTCCGAGCGTATGCCCCGACGGCGATGCAGGCCACGGCACGGCGCGGCGGGCGTACATCGGGGCGGCACAGATAGCGTCTCGGCCCGTGACCCAGCAGGATTCGCGCAGCGATCCGGCCAGCACCGTCGGGCCTGGACATGACTGGAGCGCCGTCGAACGGGCAACCGCTGCGATGCGCCGGCTGAACCAGGCATTGGCGGGGAGGCGGGTCAAAGACGAGGTGCTCGACGAGGTCACAGCGGCTGTCACCGCTGCTGCTGACCGGCTGGAGCAGGGCACGCTGCGAGTGAAGCTCAACGACATGTTGAGCCGGCCATACCTCCGCGAGATCTACGAAGGCCAGTTCTTCCCGCTGCCGCTCGAGGTTGGCGACGAGATCGAGTTCGACCCCTTCTCCATCGGCGGAGGGCAGTTGCATCCGGCGTCGGTGGACGTCAGGTACTTCAAGGAATCTGACGATGCAGTCACCGGCCTAGCCGTTGTCGACCCCATGTTTGCGGGACCTCCCGAACGCACCCACGGCGGCGTGGTGGCGCTCATCATCGACGAGCTGATGGGCGCGCTGAACCGGATGCGGGGCCGCCAGGCCTATACCGGCCGGCTCACCGTCCACTACCGCGCCGCGACTCCGCTGGGCGAGCCGCTGCATCTGCGGGCGTGGATACATGACACCTCGGGACGCAAGATCATCCAGCACGCCGAGGTGCACGGCCCCGAGGGACTCTGCGTCAACGCCGAAGGCCTGTTCATCCTGCGCGCCGACGCACCCCCGGTCCCGAAGGCCTAGCTCAGCGGGTGAGGTAGGCCGTGAGTCTCAGGTCACAGGTCGAGCACGGTGCCGAGCGCTATGTCGATACCCCAGAGTTCTTCTTGTGTGAGGTGGCTGACGAGGTCTCCGAGCCGGCTGACATCGACTGCCCCGACATGCTCTACGAGCACGAGCGTGCGCTGTCGGTTGAGCTCCACGCCTGGACGGAACGAGGCCTGTCGTGCGCTTGTCGAAGTCGGCGCGACCAGGACAACCGACCGGGGCAAGAGTGCGTCCGACTGCACCACCACGCCGAACCGTTTTCCTTGCTGCTCGTGGCCGATGCCCTCGGGCAGGCGCAGTTCATAGACATCACCCCGGTGCACGCAAGTCTTCCATCAAGCTCGCGACGGCGGCCATCTCTGCTCGATCTACATCGTCGGCCTCTAAGGATGCAACTTCGGCAGCGAGCGCTTGCCGTTCGCGCAAGCGCTCCGCTTCGTGCACGATCGACGTGCGCACGGCCTCGGACTGCGTCAAGCCCTGGGCCTCGACCTGCCGCAGAGCCCGAAACGCCTCATTATCGAGTCTGACCGAGATCGCGTGTGGCATCGTCAAAATGTATCACAAATCGTACTACGAACATCCGGCTGGCGAGGCTGCGGCCAGGTCTCGCAGCCGGTCTGGGCCAGCGATGCGCTCGCAATCCTGGTCGGCCACGGCCGCCAACTCGCCGACGGTGACCATCTCGGGTGCGAGCTCCACCAACGGGTCGAGCACGAATCGGCGCTCCCGCAGGCGCGGGTGCGGGATCACCAGTTCGGGATCACGCAGGACGAGGTCGCCGAACAGCAGTACGTCGACGTCGAGCGTGCGCGGTCCCCAACGCTCCCGCCGCACGCGATGGGCAGCCGCTTCGAGAGCCTGGCACCGTGCAAGCAACTCATAGGGGCCCTCAGCCACGCGCAGCTCGGCCACGAGATTCAGGAACGACGGCTGTGATGGGCCGATCGGCGCGCTGCGATACACACCCGAACTGGCCACCAGCACGCCAGCGTCTGCCAAGGTCTCGAGCGCATCGGCCAGTTGCGCGGCGGGGTTGCCGATATTCGCGCCCATGCCCACGAACGCCCTCACAGCGACGTTGTTCATCGGCTCACGCCGGGTTGACTCATCGGCTCACGCCGGGCGGCGGCGGGTGATTCGCACAGCGGTCGTGGCCAGATCGGCCGCAACGGGCGGGCGGAGCTTGGTCACCGTGACCGTGGTTGCCGTCACAGCGTCGAGGCTGCACAGGTCCGCTGCAATCAACTCGGCCAGCCGTTCGAGCAGCTGGGGCGCTTCGGTGGCGCACAGCGCGACGATGCGATCGCATGCGCCGCCGTAGTCGATGGTGTCGGCCAGGTCGTCCGATGCACCCGCACGGCTCAGGTCGGCGTAGAGATCCACGTCGATGCTGAGCGGCTGCGGCGCGGTGCGCTCGTGGGCAAGCGCGCCAACCACGCACATCACCCGCAGTTCCCGCAGCTCAATGCGGTCGCCGTCAGGCGACGCATCATCGACACAGCGGTCGCCGTCAGGCGACGCATCAGACACAGCGGAGCTGGGTGCAGTCACGACCGAGTTCAGCCCTCGGCTTTCCGATCAGCGAGGATGCCCAACGCCACGTCAACGACGCGGCGCCCCTCGGGCCCGACACGCTGACCGAAGATCCGCTCGGTGATGGCCGTCGCCTGCGGACCGGTGGGCACCTTGCCTGACAGCAGCAGGTACGAGGCCATGAACCCGCAGACGTCCTCGCCGACCCGTTCCTTGTGCAGCACGACCCGCTTGCGTTCGCTGGCCAACCGCGCCAGATCGTCGTGGACTGCCTGCAGGTATTCGGCCATGTCGTCGAAAGCGGGCCACGGCCGGTGCAGATACCGCAGGCTCAGCTCGTCATAGTTGTGAAGGTTGTGCGGCGCAGCGATCAGCGAGACGACCATGTCGAACCCGTTGCGGCGCAGCCAGATGATCTCTTCCTGACGACGGACGCGCCTGTGACTGGCGCCATAGCCGCCGGGACGCTCGCAAACGGCGAGGCGCTCGGCGACGACCCAGTTGAAGTTGCGGGGCTGAATGCCCTCCGCCCACTTCCCTCTCATAGCTCGCCGTCCCTGCAAGCGTGTACGGAGCCGAATTTACCGGTGCCGAACCGGCGCTGCACGGCGAACGCGCAGGAGTTTCAGGCGTCTTCGGCGGCAGAAGCGTCGTACGCGCGAATTTCGGCCAAATTGCGGTATTTCTGAGCCAAATCCAACCCGTAGCCGATGACCCACACAGGCGGCAGGCGGAAGCCGATGTAGTCGACGAGGCCGTTCAAGCTGCCGTTGTGCTCGCGGGTCAGCAGTGAGCACACTGCCAGGCTGGCGGGGCTGCGAGCCAGCAGGCTGCGACGCAGGTACGACAGGGTGAGACCGCTCTCGACGATGTCCTCCACCAAGATCACGTCCCGCCCTGCGATGTCGATGTCGAGATCCTTGAGAATGCGAACAACCCCGCTGGAACGGGTGCTGCTGCCGTACGACGACACGGCCATGAAATCCATCTCGACCGCCAGGTCAATCGCGCGGCTGAGATCGGAGGCAAACATCACAGCGCCCTTGAGAACCGCCACCAGCAGCGGTTCACGGCCGGCGTAGTCGGTGGTGATCTGCGCGCCCAATTCGACGACCCGCTCGGCGATCTCGGGGCCAGAGACAAGTACCTCCCCGACAGCCGGATCGCCCGCGAGCATCGAGTCGAGGTCGCTTTGAGGCGACGGCGAAGCCTGTGCGGGCGTCACGTGAGTCGAACCTACTGGTTCCGCGTTGCGGACGGCGGAACGGTCACCCTTCCAGCCGGAGCTGGTCGGCTGATCGGGTCACCCGGCGGCCGCCTCCGACCTCGGTAGCCCGGTGGGTGTGCCGGGCCACCTCCAGCACCCGCTCGACGGTGGCGGCATCAGGCGGATGATCAGTGCGCAGCCAGGCGCGCACGGCTCGCCGAGCCAGAGCCAACGGTGCGGTCCGCAGTTCGGCGGCGCTGGTGGGATCGATGTCGGCAGCCAGCACATCGAGCAGGTCGGCGTCAGTGGCCGCCAGCCCGGCTGCACGCGCCAGCAACGGCACGACATCGCGGCCGGAGATGTCGCACAGCAGCGGGATCAGCTCGTGACGGACTCGGCTTCGCCAAAAGCGCGGGTCGGCATTGGAGGGATCCCGGATCGGCTCGTAGCCGGCGATCTCGCAGATCCGATCGGTGTCCGCCCGTCGCAGCACCAGCAGCGGCCGGCGGTCGGCTCGCATGGCTGCGAGCGCATCGAGTGCTCCGCCGCGCAGCAACTGCAGCAGCACCGTCTCCGCCTGGTCGTCGGCCGTGTGGCCCACCAGCGCCTCGGGGCCCAGGGCGGCGTTGCGGGCTTCGCGAGCGCGCGCCTGCAGGTTGGCCCCCGGGGCGAGCCCGAGCCGCTCGACTCTCAGCGAGGCACCGAGTTGGTCACAGAGCGCCCCGACGCGCTCCGCCTCCACAGCCCCGTCGGCGCGGATGCCGTGATCGACATGGACAGCAGTGACAGCGGTGACGCCACTGCCGCTGCGCTGCGCGAACCGGCAGGCCAGCACCAGCAAAGCGGCCGAATCGGCACCACCCGACACCCCACAGACAAGCTCGCGACGCTCGATTTCGCCGAACGTGCAACGGTCGATCAGCTGATCGAGTTCGTCGGCCCCCGCAGCGGGCGCCGTCGGTTCGCCGTCGCAGGCTTCAGGCTGCCGGGACACGCTCCAGCCACGCTGTCGGGTTGCGAATCTCCGTCATGGACGGCAGATGCTCGACGCGCTCCCAGATCCGGTTGACGGCCTTCGGTCCGCGTTCTCCTTCGATCGCGGCGATGAACTCCTCGCCCGCCCGGTACTGGGCGAGCTTGGCCTCGATGCCAAGCAGGCGCTGGACCAGCCGGGCCATGCCGCGGGCGTTTCGGCGCCGGTGCGCCATCACGAGGGCGAATCGCTCCGCATCGGGAATGTGCCCGCGGGCGGCTCTGGCCATGGTCACGTCACCGTGTCCCTCGACGAGGCTCATCATGCCGCCGACCTGGGCGATCAGGCTGCGCTGTTGCTCAGTGGCGAACACAGCGGCCAATCCCCCTTCGCCCAGAAGGTCCTGACCGCCGCGGCGCTGCGCGACCAGCGCGCGAAGGCCTTCGCGCAGTCGTTCGGGATCGGGCTGAGCCTCGTCGACAAGACCGTTCACGAGTTGCAAGAAGTGGGGGCGCAGCCACGGCACACCGGTGAACTGCGAACGGTGCGTCAGCTCGTGAAGCGCCAGCCAGAGTCGGAACTGCGCTGGGGGGAATGCGTATCGCTTCTCGGTGACCAGGATGTTCGGACCGACGAAGTAGACCGTGTCGCCCGCTGTCTCCGCGGCGGTGCCGGTGGTTTCATCGTCGGAAGCCCACAGCAGGTCGTACTGGCCCAGCACCCGGCGGGACATCCAACCGAGCACCGAGCCCAGCTCAACGGCGCCCAGCGTGCGCGTCACCCGTGATGTCTCCGCCGGCTCATCGGGGGTAGCCGGGGCACCGAGCAGCGGCTGCAGCAGCCGCCGGAACGCTGCGATGTTGGCGTCAATCCATCCCGCCCGATCGATGATCTCAGCGTGAGCCTCGCCCGGCGTCTCCAAACCCGTCTCAATGGCGACCAGCTCGGCCGCAACCGGCACGAACCGGGCGAAGTCCGCACGCAGCGGCTCAGCCAGATACGACTGGTACAGCGGCTCGGTGCCAGCGACGCGCACGGCGATGCGGCGCGCCAAATCCCAGTCGACGTGCTCGTCGGCGGGAGCGCTCACTTGCCAGCTCAGCGCTTGGGGTAGCGCGGAGCAACCACCTTTTGCACGTAGCCCGCGACCAGCTTGGCGACGGTCAGCACCGTCACGATGGTGAGCGGTACCGCCAACCAGTAGTGCCAGACCTGCGCAGCAAGTGCGTTCATAGCGCAGATATTAGTGGTCGGTTGCGCCGGAACCCCCTCGTGGGGCACCACCGCCCGCTGGTACCGTGTGCCGCCGGTTGCCCGAGTAGCTCAGTGGCAGAGCGGCTCTCTCGTAAAGAGCAGGTCGTGGGTTCAATCCCCACCTCGGGCTCGTTCGCCGGCCGCAGCGTCCGATCAGCGGCGAGGTCTTACGGACTTGTCCGCCCGAGCCGGATGAACAGGCAGCTCAGTGTGAGTCGCTGGTTGGCGTTGAAGCGCAACGCCTCTGCAGCATCGCCGACGGCTGCCAGCTGCTCCGCTGCGGTCTCCGCTGCCAACTTGGCATTGCGAGCCTCATCGCGAATCTGTGCCGAAAGCACTGCGAATCCCATCGTGAGCTCGTCGGTGCGCACTCGCCGCAGCTCGCGGCGGTGCCGCTCGTCAAGCGAGCTGCGGCCGAAGTTCGTCCCGTACAGCTCGGCCCGCTCATCGGCGTCCGCACGTTCGGTCTCGTGGCGGGCTTCAAGTGGGGCCGCTGCCTGCTCGGTCGCCTCCAACGCTGTGTCGACAGCTGCCATCGCGGCAGATGCCGTGCCATCGAGCGAGCTGCGCAGTCCCCGCCAGGTGTCGATCCTGGAAGCAGCGTCCGCATCGGAGGCAAGCAGGCGAGCTCGATCGATCGAGCCTCCGGCGGCGACCGCTGCGAAGTCGGCGCGGCTGTCGTCGATGCCCTCGGCAACGAGCAGTGCTCGCAGGTCGGCTTCGCCCAGCGCCTCGAAGTCGATGCGGACGCAGCGGGATGCCAGGGTCTCCATCGGCCGGTTGATCTCCTCGGCGAGCAGCACGAACACGCACGACGGCGGCGGCTCCTCGACCGACTTGAGCAGGATGGGCGCGATCAGTACGGCTCGATCCACTTCAGGAAGCACGATGACTTTGAGCTCACCGGCTGCCGGGGCAACCGCTGCTGCACGCACTGCGTCGCGGGCCTGCTCGGCAGTCATCGCAGCGCCGACGCGGTCGAAGATCAGCAGGTCGGGATGCTGCTCGGCGAGGGCGAGACGCCGCTCCCGCTCGGGCGTTGCACTGCGCGCCGCGAGCAGTTCGCCTGCGAATCGGCACGCCGCACTGCGCAGTCCCGCACCAGCGGGACCCACGAACAGGTACGCCGGAAGCGGCGATTCGAGCGCCGACTGCAGACGGGAGACCGCAGCGGACTGCCCGACGATGCCGTCGAGCAGGTTGCCGACCGGTGGTTCGTCAGCCGGCGGTGCGTCGAACCGTGACTCGGCGACGGGGGCTGGAGGCGGGCTGGGGGCCTGAACTCGCGCGGATTCGGTCGCGGGCGCCGGCAGGTCAGGTTGCTCCGCCGCTTCGTCGAGGGGGGGAGGCGGTTCCGGCGGCGGCGCTGGCGGGTCGTCGAAGTCGAAGAGCGACAGCGCGGCGGGCTCTGTCGTGCCCGGTTGATCGTCGCCGCCGGACGCTGAGGCCACGATGACCGGCCTAGTCCCGCATCGCGGGATGCCCAGCGACGGCGTCGATGACCCGCGCAGCAACATCATCGACGCTGCCGGTGGCGTCCACACGGACCCACCGCTCGGGTTCCGCCTCGCAGAGCTCCCGATAGCTGCGCCACACACGCAGCGCGAACTCCAGCGCTTCGCCCTCCAACCGGTCCGGCTCTCCGCCTTCGGGCTGGTCCGCGTGGGGACCAGCCTCCAGCAACGACATCTGCTCACCGCCGATGCGATCAAGGTGGTGAACCCGACGATCGGAATCGACCAGCGGCACATCGAGCAGCACGACGACATCGGGAAGGATGACCTCGGGCAACTCGATTGATGCGCCCGCTGGCCGCCGCGAGGCGTAGTCGATCAGCGCCCGCAGCTCGTCGAGTGGCAGGCCCCGGCCGTAGCCCTGGTAGGCCAGCGTCGAACCGTACGAGCGATCGGTGACGACGTCGCGGCCCGCTTCGAGTGCGGGAGCCACCACTGTGGCGATGTGCTGGGCCCGATCCGCAGCGAACAGCAGCGCCTCGGTGCGCGGCGCAGGCACGGCGTCGTCGGAGGCGTCGAGCAGCAATCCCCGCAGCGATGCGCCGAGCGGTGTTCCGCCGGGCTCTCGGGTGAGCACGGCGTCCCGTTCTGTTGCCAGTCGCTCGGCCTGAGTCGACTTGCCGCTGCCGTCGAAACCCTCCAGCGCGATATAGCGACCGCGGGCGGTCATGGCCCGTCCCCGACGTCGCCCGCCCTTTGCGGCGCGCGGCGTCCTTCGCCCCGGCGGCTGCGCAGAGACAGACTGGCCAGCACGCCCGCCATCAGGATCAGCAGTGCTCCCAGCCACAGTGCCCCGCGCACGCCGGGCAGCGCGAGCACCGCGTTGCCGAACGTGATCTGGTTGTCGAAGACGACATCGAACAGCCAGTTGAAGCCGTCGGACAAGAAGCCGCCGGCTGCCATGGAGATCAGCAGGCAGAAGCGCACCAGCGTGTACATCGCGGCAAACACCCGCCCGCGCAGCACTTCCTCCACGTTCTCGTGCAGCAACGTCAGGCCCGTCACATACACCGAGCCCGCCGCCAGCCCGAGCAGCAGCACCCCGGCGAACACCAGCAGCGTGATGGACACCGAGGCGGCGAACAGCAACGAGCCGCCGGCCACGAACACCGACAGCACGAAGAGGCGGGCACGACCGGCTCCGGCGAAACGGGAGTGATGGCCGAAGCGATTCGCCGCACTCTGCAGCAGGGTGACCAGAGCAACCCCGCCGCCGACGCCGAGGCCCATCGCCACGAGCATCGAACTGAAGCCGGCACTGCCTGCGCCCAGCACCTCGTCGTTGTAGACAGCGCCCAGCGGCACGAGCATCCCCCCGCCGATCATGCCGGTGCCCAAACCGACCAGCACGGCGCGCACTTGTGGGCTCAGGAAGATGAAATCCCAGCCTTCGCGCAGCTCGCGGAAGCCCTGACCCCAGTTGATGCGGCGCTCGCTGTCGCGCTTGCGATGCGCAGCAGTGATGTGCGGGGACAGCGGCAGCGTGGCGATGAGCGCCGCGGCCACCAGGAATGTGGCGGAGTCGATAACCAGCGACATCTCCACCTGGCCGATGTCGGTCCAGCCGAACACCGCGCCGAGCTTGGCCATGCCCGCGAAGGCGGCGGCACCGAGGGGGAACGTGCCATACGCGGCCACGAGCCCCAGCGAGTTGGCGGCCGTGAGGTGCTCGGTGGGCACGATGTTGGGAACGATGGCTTCCTTGGCCGGACTCCACAGCGAAGTTGCCAGCTCCAAGACCAGCGATGCCACCACCAGGCCCCACAGTCGGTCGATGAACGGGATTGTGAGCAAGACACTGGCGCGCACGATGTCGCATATCACCAGCAACCGCTTGCGGTTGAAGCGGTCAACGATGATGCCCCCGGCCGATGCCAGGAAGAAGCCGGGAAGCACCCGCGCCGTGACTACAAGCGCGATCGCAGATCCGGGCTGGTCACCGCCGATTCGCCGCGCCACCTCAATGGTCGCCAGCAGCCCGATCCAGTCGCCGAATGAGCTGACCACCTGCGCGATCCACAAGCGCAGGAAGCCCGGCGCAGCGAACAGCCCCGATCCCGATGCAACGGGGCCGGACGCATCCGAGCCGTCGAACGACGGGATCGAGTGATCCGAATTCATGACACTCAGCAGACTAGGAGCAAGGGCGCGCAGCCCTCTCGCCCTGAGCTGGGGGCGGCTGCGTCGCCGGAGCGGGCGAGCGTCATCAATCGCTAGATGGAGGAGATTGCTTGCGTGGCGCTGATTTCTTGCGGGCAGCGGATTTCTTGGTGGCGGACTTCTTCGCGCTCGCCTTCGTTGCCGCCCTCTTCTTGGCGCTGGATTTCTTCTTGGCTGGCTGCTTGCGCCGGGCTGCGCTCTTCTTGGCCGGCCCCTTGGCGCGCCGTATCGCCAGCAGCTCGGCCGCACGCTCCAGCGTGAGTGACTCAGCATCGTCGCCCTGCCTCAGCGACGCGTTGTACTCGCCGTCGGTCACATATGGTCCGAACCGCCCGTCGCGCAGGGTGATCGCCTTGCCGCTGTCGGGGTCCTGACCGATCTCGCGGCCTGCATTCGCGGCTTGCTGGCCGCGCCGTCGGCGGGGCTGAGCCAGCAGCGCCAATGCTTCTTCCAGGCTCAGCGTGAAGAGCTGCTCCTCGGACTCAAGACTCCGGTTTTCTGCGTTCGTTCCGGAATCCGGGCCCTTGGTCAGGTACGGCCCAAAACGGCCGTTGCGAACGACGATCTCTTCCCCGTCAGAGGGGTCAACTCCCACCGTGCGCGGCAGTGTCAGCAACTGCAGGGCATCTTCGAGCGTCAGCGTCTCGGGCGATTGGTGTCCCAGCAACGATGTCGTGCGAGGGCGCTCGTCGGTCTCGTCGGGCCGTCCCACTGAGACATAGGGGCCGAAGCGGCCGGGTCGCACGAGGATGTCGAGTCCGGTATCGGGGTCGGTACCCAGCACCCGTTCGGTGGGCTCAGACAGCAGCTCGAGTGCTCGCTCGATGGTGAGCTCGTCGGGGGCAAGGTCGTCGGGCAGCGGCCGTGTCGCTTCGCCGCGCCGCAGGTACGGACCGAAACGTCCCACTCGGGCGACCACCGATTCGCCGTCGGCATCGATGCCAATGGGGATGCTGTTGATCTCCGCCGGATCGATGTCCGCGAGCCGGTCATCGGACACCAGGTAGCGCAGACCGCGGGCGTCGGAGGGCGTCTTCGCATCCTGATCGCCGAAATAGAACTCAGTGAGCCACGGCTCGGCGTCGCGCTCGCCGCTCGCGATCTCGTCGAGGTCTTCCTCCATGCGGGCAGTGAGCGCGTAGTCGACCAGATGGTCAAAGTGCCGCTCCATCAGTCCCACCGTCGCGAAGGCAGTGAACGCCGGCACCAGCGACGACCCCTTCTTCCACACGTAGCCACGCGCCTGGATTGTCTCGATGATGCTGGCGTAAGTGCTCGGGCGGCCGACGCCGAGTTCCTCAAGTCGTCGCACCAGTGAGGCTTCGGTGAACCGGGCCGGCGGGCTTGTGCTGTGTTCGGCCGGCTCGACGGCCATCGCGGTGGCTGAACCGCCAGCGTGGAGGTCGGGCAGGATGCGCTCGGGCTCCTCGTCGGGACCCGCTGGCGGCGGCGCGTACACCAGCCGGAAACCGGGGCTGCGCACCACGGTGCCCGCGGCAGACAGCTCAAGGTCGTGCTGGCCAGTTGCCGATGAACCCACTGAGAGTGCCGGTGCCAAGTCGCAGTTCGCCGTGCCAGCCAGCCGGATCGTGACGGTCTCGCCAGTGGCGTCGATCATCTGGCTGGCGATCGTGCGCTGCCAGACCAAGCCGTACAGGCGGGCAGCGTCACCACCGAGATCGGTCACGCCGCCGGGCGCAGGCCAGTTCTCACCGGCGGGGCGGATCGCCTCGTGCGCCTCCTGGGCGTTCTTGACCTTGCGGGTGTAGATGCGCGGTTTGGGTGGCAGGTTCTCGGCCCCATAGCGACCGGCCACGATGCGCCGTGCCGCGTCGAGCGCTTGATCCGACAGCGTGGTGCTGTCCGTGCGCATGTAGGTGATACGGCCGTTCTCATACAACCGCTGGGCTGCTGCCATCGTGCGCGAGGCCGAGAAGCCCAGCCGAGCGCCCGCAGCCTGCTGCAGGGTCGAAGTGATGAACGGTGCTGGAGGCCGGCGACGGTACGGCTTGGACTCACGAGAGCTCACCGCGAACCGCGCGCCGGTCATGGCATCGGCGAGCGTTGCGGCGGCGCCGCCATCGAGCACGACGATTTCGCCCGAACGCAGCTCTCCCTGCTGGCTGAAGTCACGACCGGTCGCTATCCGTCGTGCATTCAGCGAGATGAGCGTCGCATCGAACTGCTCCGCCCCCCCGCCGGCCGCTGTGCGGAGCTCAGCATCGAGCGTGGCGGTGATGCTCCAGTACTCGGCGGCTCTGAACGCCATCCGCTCTCGCTCGCGCTCGACGATGAGGCGGTTGGCCACGCTCTGCACCCGCCCTGCGGACAGCCGCGGCGCGACCTTGCGCCACAGCACCGGCGAGACCTCGTAGCCGTAGAGACGGTCGAAGATGCGCCGGGCCTCCTGTGCGTCGACGAGCCGACGATCGAGATCTCGGGGATTGTCGATTGCCTCCCGGATGGCCGCGGCGGTGATCTCGTGGAACACCATGCGATGCACCGGAATCTGCGGGTTGAGCACCTCGAGCAGATGCCAGGCGATGGCTTCGCCCTCGCGGTCCTCATCGGTGGCGAGATACAGCTGGTCCGCTGAGCGCAGCAGGGATTTCAGACGCCGTACCTGGTCGCGGGCCGTCACCACGTAGACCGGCTTGAAGCCGTCGTCGGGGTTGACGCCCAGCGTCGCCCACGACTCGGACCTGTAGGCGGCAGGCACCTCGGAGGCATTGCGCGGCAGGTCACGGATGTGACCGACCGAGGACTCGACCACGTAGTCGTCGCCCAAGAAGCGCGAGATCGTGCGCGCCTTCGCGGGCGACTCGACAATGACAAGAGAAGTGGCCATGTGCATCCGGGGTGGGCGGAGCCGGACGGTAGCGGAACGATCCCGACTATCGGCGGCGAAGTGCCGTCACGCAGGCCTCTGGCGTGCACCGAAACGGTGCAGGCCCGCGGCAACGGCCGCAGCCACCGTAGCGACAACGATCGCGCTCAGGAGGTCTGACGCGGGCGGGGCGCCAAGCGCGGCATTGCCGAAGCCCTCAGCGTTGGCATCACCGACCGGCCATGGCCACAGCACCCGCAGGGACCCGGCCATCAGGCCCATGAGGACCGTTATCACGGCATCTCGCCACCGCTCCAGCACGTATTGCAGAAGGCGGGAAAACAGCCCGAGTCCCAGTGCGGCACCGAGTGCGAACAGCGCGACGGTCCCGAGTTCTCGCTCGGCCACCGCCTCGGTAATCGGGTCGTAGAGCCCCAACAGCAGCAGCACGAAGGCGCCGGAGATGCCGGGCAGGATCATGGCGCAGATCGCCAGAGCGCCGGCTGCGATGATCGTCCCCGCAGCGGGATCGGTGACGCTGCCCGCCCGGACGCCCAGCAGCACGAACACCACGACGGCGACGGCCACGAACACCACGACGAGCCCCGCTCGCCAGTGGCTCACTTGGTGCCTGGTGGTCACGACGGTCATGGCAACGAGTCCGAAGAAAGCCGCCGACAGACCGACGGGCTGTTCATCGATTCCGAGCCGCACCAGCTCGACAAGCGCCAGGACCGCTATGGCGATGCCCGCCGCCAAGGTGGCGAGAAATGTCCAATCGGCTCGACGAGCCATTGCAAGCCCCGGCCGCAGCCGGCCGCGCAGCACCTGTCCGGCAGCCGAGCTCAGGTGTGCGATCTGGGCCACCAGCCGGTCGTAGATCCCCAGCAGAAGCGCCACCGTGCCGCCCGACACGCCCGGCACGACATCCGCGGCACCCATCGCCAGTCCACGCGCCACGTTCGCCAGCGCATCCACTAGGACTCGGGATTGCATCGAGCCGAAGCTAGACGCGGAGAGTCCCCGGGCCTAGACCCGGGGACTTCCGCTGACAGCAGAGCAGGTGGTCGCTGGGCGACTCAGCCCATGGTCGAGTGTCAGCCGCTCGATACCACGTCGTCCAGTGCCATTCCGGGGCCCCCGTGTTCGGAAACGTCGAGACCCAGCATTTCCTCCTCTGCCGTCACTCGCAGTCCGATGGTGGCCCGCAGGATCCCGAACAGGATCATCGAGGTCACGATGACCCAGACGGCCACGATGACCACCATCAGGAACTGCACGATCAGCTGCTCGATGCCGCCGCCGTAGAACAGGCCGGCGTTCTCCCGGCCCAGGAAGGCATCGTCGTACCGGGCGAACAGGCCGATGGCGAGCGTGCCCCACATGCCCGCAGCGCCATGGACGGCGAAGGCGCCGACGGGATCGTCGATCTTCAGCTTGCGGTCCACGAATCCGACCACGAGCACCACGATGAGGCCTGCGAAGAACCCGGTGATGATGGCGCCCCAGGGCGTCATCGTGCCGCAGCCGGCGGTGATGCCGACCAGGCCCGCCAGAGTGCCGTTTCCTGCCATGGGCACGTCAGGTCGGCCGGTGCGCAGCCAGTTCAGCGCCGTGGCCCCGATCGTGCCCGCGCATGCCGCCAGCACCGTGTTCAGTGCCACGAACATCACGAACTCGTCGGCAGCCAGCTCGGAACCGGGGTTGAAGCCGAACCAGCCGAACCACAAGATGAACACGCCCAAGATGGCGAGCGTCACGTTGTGGCCCGGAATGTTCCGCGACGTCCCGTCGGGGCCGTACTTGCCGATGCGAGGCCCGAGCATCCAGGCACCCACGAGGGCGGCCCAGCCGCCCACGCTGTGGACGATGGTGGAGCCGGCGAAGTCGCTGAACACGGCGTCGCCGATCGAGATGCTGGCGATGAGGCCACCGCCCCAGGTCCAGTGGACCACGATCGGGTAGATGATCGCCGTGGTCACCAGGCTGAAGATGAGGTAGGTGCTGAACTTCGTGCGCTCGGCCATGGCGCCTGAGGCGATCGTGACCGCCGTGGCCGCGAAGACCGCTTGGAAGAAGAAATCGGTCGAACCGGACAGGCCCTCGGAGATGTCGAACAGATCGATTCCCGATAGCGCGAACGCCCCCCAGCCGAACAGGTTGTTGCCGTCGCCGCCGTAGGCCAGCCCGTAGCCGACCAGGAAGAACGCCAGAATGCCGATGGATGCATCGGCAAGGTTCTTGGCCATGATGTTGGCCACGTTCTTCGAGCGCGTCAGTCCCGATTCGAGCATGGCGAATCCGGCCTGCATCAAGAACACCAGCACGCTGGCGATGAACACCCACAGGTTGTCCATGACAGCTTGAACGACCTCGGATGTGACTGTGTCGTCCTGTGCGCCAACTGGCCCCGCAAACAGGAGCAGGCCGCCGATGGCACCCGCGACAGAAACAAGGACCTTGCGTTTCATGGCCAATCTCCTAGGACTCGGCTCTCGACACTTGGCTGACTCCGGCGAACTTAGGAAAGGCGTGTTGCGCGGGAGTCACCCCGTTGTGACCGCTCGATGCACAGTGCGGGTCGGCGCTGTTGCCGAGATGTTTCGGCTGCGTTGCGGGCCCTGCCCGACGGCACCGCCAGCCCGTTGGGAAGTGCCCGTGGCGCTAGCTCTGCTCGTGGGGAAAGCGCAGCCGGGGGCCAGCTTCGGCCCAGTCCATGTGATCGCGGATGTAGGTGTTCGCGGGATCCGAGGGAGGCGAGAAGTCCCAGCCTTGCGGTGCCGCGGCGTGCACAATCCGCCGAGCGCGCTGGGATGCGAGCACCTCCGAACGGATCGCCTCGGAGTCCCAGCGCTCTGCCACCTCCTGCGCGAACGACGTCGCCAGGTCGGACTCGTTCGGTGAACTATCGCCAGCCCCCTCGGCGGGATCGGCCAGGTTCCGATGCTCGGCAGGATCGGCCAAGTTGTGATGCTCGGCCGGATCGGCCGAGATGTCATACAACTGCGGCGGATCGGTGTCGCAGTGGATGTACTTGTAGCGGCCGCGGCGGATCATGAACATGGGATGGGAGGTCATCTCCCCCATGTACTCGCCGATGGTCTCATCGACCGAGTCGTGACCCCCGGTCGCCGCGGGCCACAGGCTGCGACCGTCGAGCGGAGCGCCGAGCTCAGCCGGCCGACCCCCTGCGATGTCCGCCAGCGTCGGCGCCAGATCCAGCAGGGAGCACACGTTCGGCACAGCACCCTGGGTGATGTCGGGCCCGGCCATCACCAGCGGGACACGGGCGGACCGCTCCAAGAACGACATCTTGAACCATGCATCCCGGTCGCCGAGCATGTCGCCGTGATCGCTGGTGGCGATGATCACGGTGTCATCGGCACGGCCAGTCTCTTCTAACGCTCCCAGCAGCTCGCCCAGCCACCAATCGAAGTAGCTCGTGTTGGCGTAGTAGGCGTGGCGGGCAGCGCGGCACTGCTCTTGGGTCCAGCCGATGGTGTCGGCCTCGATGCCGGCACGGATGCGCACCGTGTGCGGGTCAAGCTCGGCAGGGGTCGGGCCAGGCAGATCGATCTCGTCGTGGTCGTAGAGGTTCCACCACTCGGGGCGCGCCACGTAGGGATCGTGCGGGTGGATGAAGGCCACAGCCAGGAAGAACGGGCGGTCATCAGCCTCGCGGGCCAGGTCGTACAGGCATCGGCGTGCGGCGAAACCCACCTCGGAGTCGTAGTCGATCTGGTAGGTGGCGAGCGCCTGGCCGGCCTCGGAGAGGCTGTCCATGTTGTGGTACCACTTGCCGATCCGTTCATCCGCGTTATCCCAGTTGGGAGTCCATGCGAAGTTCGACGGGTAGATGTCAGTCGTCAGGCGCCGGCTGAAGCCGTGCAGCTGATCGGGACCGACGAAGTGCATCTTCCCCGAGAGCACCGTCCGGTAGCCGGCCAGATTGAGCCAGTGGGCGATGGTGGGCGCTGACGCACTCCATTCAGCCGAGTTGTCCCATGCGCCGATCGCCGACGCGCGCCTGCCGGTCATCATCGAATACCGCGAGGGTGCGCACAGCGGCGAATGGCAGTACGCAGCGTCGAACCGGACCCCCCGCTCTGCGAGCGAGTCCATCGCGGGCGTCTGGACAACAGGATGGCCGTAGGTGCCGGTGAAGTGCGGCGCAAGCTGGTCGGCCATGACCAGCAGAACATTGGGAGTCGTCATCGGACCGCACAGTACGCCCACCTGTACGGGGGCTGAGCGATGAGGTTCGGTGCTCGCCGTCTTCGGGTCGTGCGGTACGCGCACATGTGCGCGGTAGCGGCCCGTTTTCGGCGTGCTATGGTTTTCAAAACCGTCCAAATGGCCTGTTTTTGGTCGGGGAAGGCCGGGACAGCCGGACCCGCAGCAGGTCGAACCTCTACAAGCCGGCGCTGGTGACAGGCGCCGGTGAGGGGCAGTGCTGACGGGCGGGGAAGGAAACCGGGGGGTGCCCATGTCCGAAGTACGCAAGACCGACGCACGAACGCGTCGGCATCGAAAGAGGAGCAGCTGGAAGCTGCTCATCGCATTGATTGCAGGTCTCGGGCTCTTCGCAGCTGCATGCACGGGCGGCGACGATCTTGGCTCGCAAGAGTCGATCACGCTTGCCGCCAATCCGTGGAACGGCTCGGCCCTGAACGTGGCAGTCGCCGCGCAGCTGCTCGAGAGCGAACTCGGCTACGACGTCGAGATCGTCGAGATTGACGAGAACGCCCAATGGGCGGCCATCAACACCGGCGATCTGAGCGCCTCGCTCGAAGTCTGGCCGTCGGGTCACGCACAGAACGTGATCGACTTCATCGACAACGCGGGCGCCAACGTGGACAATGCTGGTCTGCTCGGCCCGATCGGCAAGATCGGCTGGTTCATCCCGACCTACATGGTCGAGCGCCATCCGGAGCTGGCTACGTGGGAGGGCTTCGCCGATCCTGAGCTGGCCGGCTTGTTCGCCACCGCAGAGACCGGCGACCTGGGACAGTTCCTGGGAGGTGATCCCAGCTTCGTGCAGTACGACGAAGACATCATCAATAACCTGGGCCTGCCGTTGCAGGTTGTATACGCCGGGTCCGAAGCTGCGATCTTGGCTGCCGTCGACGCCGCGTACAGCCGGGAAGAGCCGATCCTGGTGTACCTGTGGACACCGCACTCAGCGTTCAACAGTTACAACCTCACCAACGTGCTTCTGCCTGACTACAGCGACGATTGCTACGGCACAGCTGATGCCGGCGGTGTCGACTGCGACTACCCCGCCGATGTCCTGTTCAAGATCATCGATGCCAGCCTCGCTTCCAACGCCCCCGCAGCAGACAACTTCCTGCGAGCCATGAGCTACGACAGCGCCGACCAGATCGCGATGCTTGCCGCCGTCGAAGGCGAAGGCATGTCGGTTGATGACGCCGCTGCGCAGTGGATCGCAGACAACGAGGCAACCTGGAGCGCCTGGCTCCAATAGCCGGGCAGCGCACAGGTTGCAGCCCGACGCTGACCCGTCGGCGTCGGCCCACCGGGGCCGGCGCCGGCGGGGTTCGTCTGGCATGTCACAGTTCTGTGCATCACATCATGAACAATACGGTCTATGGAAGATTCTGTGTATGACTTCGTGATCGTCGGCGGCGGATCGGCTGGCTGCGCGCTTGCCAATCGGCTGAGTGCGGACCCCAGCACCAAGGTGCTCGTGCTCGAGGCCGGACGCCGGGACTATCGCTGGGACGTGCTCATCCACATGCCTGCGGCGCTGGCGATGCCGATCGGCAACCGCTTCTACGACTGGCAATACGAAACCGAGCCGGAACCGCACATGAGCGGTCGGCGGGTGTACCACGCTCGCGGCAAGGTGCTCGGGGGCTCCAGCTCCATCAACGGGATGATCTTCCAGCGAGGCAATCCCGCCGACTACGACAAGTGGGCCAGCCAGCCCGGCATGGCGGCGTGGGACTACCGGCACTGCCTGCCGTACTTCAAGCGGATGGAAAAGTGCTTGGCGGGCACCGACGAGTGGCGCGGCGGCGATGGCCCGCTGGTGCTCGAACGGGGTCCGGCGACGAGCCCGCTGTTCGAGGCCTTCTTTGAGGCCGCGCAGCAAGCCGGCTACGAGCTGACCGATGACATGAACGGCTTTCGCCAAGAGGGCTTCGCTGCGTTTGACCGGAATATTCACCGCGGCCGGCGGCTGTCTGCGGCACGGGCGTACCTGCATCCAGTGATGGACCGCCCGAATCTGGAGCTCCGCACCGGTGCGCTGATCGGCCAGGTGCGCTTCGATGGGAACCGGGCGACGGGGGTTGCCTACCGCCAGCGGGGCCGCCAGCGTGTCGCCCGCGCAGGGCACGTGATCCTGTGCGCGGGTGCATTCGGCTCGGCGCAGCTGCTGCAGCTGTCAGGCGTCGGTCCTGCGGCGCTGCTCAGCCAGCACGGCATCGAGGTCGTCTCCCCGCTGGAGGGAGTCGGCGAGAATCTTCAGGACCACCTCGAGGTCTATATCCAGTACGCCTCGAAACTGCCGGTCTCGATGCAGCCGAATCTGCAACGCTGGCGCCGGCCGTGGATCGGGCTGCAATGGCTGGCACGGCGGGGACCGGGGGCAACGAATCACTTCGAGGCCGGGGGCTTCGTCCGCAGCAACACGGACGAGGCCTATCCGAACCTGATGTTCCACTTCTTGCCGCTGGCCGTGCGCTACGACGGCTCGGCACCGGTCAGCAAGCACGGCTACCAGGTCCATGTGGGGCCGATGCACTCCGATGCCCGCGGCTGGGTGCGCATCAGCTCGCGTGACCCCGCTGCGAAGCCGGCGATCCGCTTCAACTACCTGTCCACCGCCCAGGATCGGCGAGAGTGGGTCGAGACCGTGCGGGTGACGCGCCACATCATGAACCAGCCGGCCTTCAAGGCATACAACGATTGCGAGCTGTCGCCCGGCCCGACCACCCAGACGGACGACGAGATCATGGACTGGGTGGCACGCGATGCGGAGACGGCATTGCATCCCGCAGGCACGGCGCGGCTCGGCACGGACGATTTGGCCGTCACCGAACCCGCAACGATGGGTGTGCGGGGCACCTCGGGTCTCAGCGTCGTGGATGCCTCGGTCATGCCGACGGTCACGAATGGCAACATCTACGCGCCGGTCATGATGATCGCCGAGAAGGCCGCCGACCTGCTGCTCGGCAACGTGGCGCTCGCGCCGCTGGATGTGCCGGTCTATGGGCAGGCTTGCGGGGGATCTGCGCCGACCTCGCTGCCATCGTGATCGGAGATCATCGCCGAGACCAGGTCGAGCACTTCGTGGCGCTCAGCTTTGGTCGGCGGGGCGAGTCCGAACAGGTCGATGAGCCACAGGCCGTCACCGACGATGCGTGCGAGCAGCCCAGTGGTCTCCGCCAGTCTGTCGTTGCGCATGAGGCGCTCCTGCCAGCGCTCGAACGTTGCGCGGGTGTTCGCGAGCAGCTCGTCGTCGAGCGCAGCAGCCGCCAGGATCGACGCCGAGGTGTCATCAGCTGCCTTGTACGGCTCGCGCACATAGTCGAGGTACGCGAGCGCGAACGTGCCCCGGGCAGCGGGATCAGCGGCACGGAACCTGTTCTCGCGTTTGTCCAGCTCGTCGTCGAGGACCGCGAGCGTCTCGTCCAACAGGCCCGCCATCAGGGCGTCCTTCGAACCGAAGTGGTAAAGAAAGCCGCCCTTGCTGACACCTGCTGCCATCGCGACTCGATCGAGCGTGAGATTGGCAGCTCCGTCGGTTCGGATGACCTCGATGGCGGCCTGCAGGATTCGCTCGCGGGTCTGCACGGCGCGTTCCTGCACCGGACCCGATCGCGATCCGACCCGATCGGCAGCGGGTTCCGAGGCAGTGCTGCCGGCGGTTGCCGCATCACGGGGGCGAGATCGTGCCACAGTCAGCACAGCGTATCGACACCCCGAACCCGTCCGGCTGGACGGTAACGCGGCTAGCGGAGGCGCCCATGGATCGAATTGTCTCGGTCAGTGGTCTCTGGAAGATCTTCGGCAAGAAGGTCGATGCAGCGCGCGACCTGGCCTCCACCGGCGCTGAGCGAGAGCAGATCCAGTCCGAGACAGGCTGCCTCGTGGCGGTACGCGACGTGAGCTTCGAGGTGTCCGCCGGCGAGACCTTCGTGGTCATGGGCCTGTCAGGCTCCGGCAAGTCCACGCTGGTGCGCTGCATATCGCGCCTCATCGAGCCCACCTACGGCGACATGGAGGTGTGCGGAACGGTGCTGGCCGACGCCGGCGAGGCGGAATTGCGCGAGCTGCGCCGGAGCAAGATGGCCATGGTCTTCCAGCACTTCGGCTTGTTCGGGCACCGGCGGGTCATCGACAACGTCGCGTACGGGCTTGAGGTGCAGGGCGTCGGGCGTGACGAGCGCCATGAGCGGGCACGGGAGGTGCTCGCCACCGTGGGCCTCGACGGCTGGGGCGACCACTATCCACAGCAGCTCAGCGGCGGGATGCAGCAACGCGTCGGACTGGCGCGGGCCCTCGCAGTCGAGCCCGAAGTGCTGTTCTTCGACGAGCCGTTCTCGGCGCTCGACCCGCTCATCCGGCGAGACATGCAGGACGAGCTGGTGGCCCTGCAGCACGAGCTGCAGCGCACGATCGTCTTCATCACTCACGATTTCGCGGAAGCGCTCCGCCTCGCGGACCGGATTGCCATCATGAGGGACGGGGCGTTCACCCAGGTCGGCACTCCGCTCGAGATCCTGACCCAGCCGGCCGACGACTACGTCCGGGCGTTCACGCAGGATGCGCCGATCGCGAAAGTGCTTCCGGCAAGCTCGCTGATGCGACCGCTGGACGACGCTGTGGTGGAAGACGACTGGCCGCGCACCACCGAGACCGCCACGCTCGAGACGGCACTGCCGCACCTGCTTTCGGAGCACCGACCGGTCTTGGTGTGCAACGCCGCTGGTGACCCCGTTGGGGTACTGCACCAGGACGACGTGGCAGCCATCTTGGAGCGGAACTTGAGATGAGTCAGACGGCCGAGGCTGCCACGCCTGCGGGGGCTGCGACGCCGCCCGTTCGGCGTCGATCGCCAGTCGCTGTCGCCATGGCCGCAGCATCTGTCGCGCTGGTGATCGTCGGCTTCGCCGCCTCAGTGGGGGCCTTCCCAGAGTCGTGGAATCTCGGGCTGGCCGACCCGATCGATCGAACCCGGCGCTGGCTCATCAACAACCAGACCTCGCACTGGCTGTACTCGGTGCTGCTGAACCCCGTCACCGATCTGGCCGACGCCGGCATCCGGCGACTCGAAGCGATCCTGCGGTGGTTCCCCTGGTACGTGTACCCGGTCTTCTGCGGCCTCGGTCTGTGGCGCGTGCGCGGCCGGGTGGCTGGGGCACTCGGCTTCTGCGGCGTGGTGCTCATCGGCATGACCGAGCTGTGGCAGCAGGGCTTCGCCACTCTGGCGCTGATGGGCGTGGCGGTGTTCCTGTCGTTGCTGGCGGGCATCCCGCTGGGCATCGCCGCTTGGCGTAACGACCGGTTCGCAAGCGTGCTGCGTCCCACGCTCGACGCCATGCAGACCATGCCCGGGTTCGTCTACCTCATCCCGTTCGTGCTGCTGTTCGGCATCGGGCGGGTGCCCGCGCTGGTTGCGACGGTCATCTTTGCCCTGCCGCCAGTGGTACGGCTGACCGATGTCGGGCTGCGCAACGTGCCCCACCCGATGGTCGAGGCGTCGGAGGTGTTCGGTGCGACCGAGCGTCAGACGCTGCGTCTGGTGCAGATCCCTGCCGCCCGCCCTGCCATCTTGGCCGGTGTCAATCAGACGACGATGCTGGCGATGAGCATGGTGGTGATCGCCGCCTTCATCGGGTCCGGCGGTCTCGGCCAGGACGTGCTGCGAGCCATGCGCGACATCGACGTCGGCGAGGCCTCGGAGGCAGGCATCGCCATCGTCATCATGGCGATCATCCTGGATCGCTTCTCTCGAGGCGTTGCAACACTGGGTGAGCGCGGCCGCGGCCACGGAACCATCGCTGTGCGCGCTGCAGATCTGCAGGCAATCCGCTGGCTGGCTGTGGCAGCAGCACTGGTGGCAGTGGTCGGCGGGCTCGTCGGCCACAACAAGTTCCCCGAGTGGCTGCACTGGCACTTCTCGCCGTACGTGAATGACATCACGGCGTGGGCCCGCGACAACCTCTACGACATCGGCTCGTCGGGCATTGGCACCGGGCCGCTCAGCGACTTCATCACCTTGTACATGGTGACGCCGCTGCGCGAGCTGCTCTCATCACAGATCCCATGGCCGGCCATGATCGGCCTCGGCGTGTTGGCGGGCCTGATGGCGCGTGGGGTGACGCTGGGCCTGGGCATTGGCATCGCGTTGTTGGGCATCGGCTGGTTGGGCATGTGGGAACTGTCGATGGACACGCTGGCCCAGACGGTGGTGGCGGTAGCGGCCACGCTGGCGATCGGCATTCCGCTGGGCATCTGGGCCTCGCACAGCGACCGGTTCCAGAAGCTGGCAGACCCGGTGCTGGACTTCCTGCAAACGATTCCCAGCTTCGTCCTGCTGGTGCCGGTCATCACGCTGTTCCACGTGGGGCGCATTCCGGGCATCATCGCCTCGGTGGTGTACGCGCTGCCGTCTGCGGTGCACTACACCGACCTCGGCCTCCGGCGAGTGCCTGCAGAAGTTCATGAGGCTGCAACCAGTTTTGGCGCGACCCGCGGGCAGCGCTTGCGTCGCGTCGAGCTGCCCTTGGCTGCGCCCGAGCTGATGGTGGCGGTCAACCAGGTGATCATGCTGGTGCTGGCCATGGTGGTGATCGCCGGGCTGGTCGGCGGCGGCGGCCTCGGCCTCGAGACCGTGAACGCACTGCGCCGCAGCGATGCGGTGGGGCGCGGCTTCGAGGCCGGCATCGCGATCGTGCTACTGGCGGGCATCTTGGACCGACTCACCCGCGGCGTCGCCGATCGCCTCCGCCCACCCGCTGCCACCTGAATCGGCTGCTTGCGAGACTGCCGAAACTTGAAGTCCGAGTGCCGGGCCGGATCTGGGCAAACCGTGGCAAGCCCCCACTCGGAAAGGGCTACGGTGCCGTCATGACCGGTTCGCGTCCACGTCCTCGCAACGCCTCACGCTGGCGATCGATGATGCGGAGGGCGATGGCCGCATGCGTGCTGGCCCTGCTGGCGACGGCCTGTGTCGACATCGAGATGGATTTCGTCTTCCGGGACGACAAGTCGGGCTCGTCGGGTATGTCGATGCGCGTCGACGAGGCAGTTCTTGGCTTTGCGGCCCTCGGCGAGGGCGGCAGTTCCGAGGACCTCTGCCAGCAGATGGCGGACGATGCCGGTTTCGACAACCCGCTGGGCTTGAGCGACATCGACGTGGAGCAGAGCGTTGACGTCGGCATCGAGGACGGGGACTGCGTCATCACTGCCCTCGCCACCTGGACGGCCGATGCAGGCGACGCCGTCCTAGCTGAATTGACCGAGGAGGACGGCCCGAGCGTGCGTCGCTTCGACGGCGGCGGATGGCGCTTCGAACTCGACATGGGCACATTCGAGGAGGAAACCAGCGCGGCGGACTTGTCCCAGATCACGGCGATGGGCTTCGACGCGCCCACGATGACGTTCTCGGTGACGCTGCCCGGCGATGCCGTCGAGCACAACGCCGACACGGTGAGCCAGTCCAAGTACACGTGGGAACTCCCCTTCGACGCACTGGATGAGCTCCCCGAGTCGCTCTATGTCGAGACGGCACCCGGCGGGGGTGGGCTCGGTCCAGCGGCGATCGGCGGGATCATTGCCGGCGTGGTGCTGGCCCTCGCGGCGCTCGTCACGCTGCGCAGGCACCGTGAGGCCGGAGCGGCCGAATCAGTAGATGCCGAACCGGATTCCGAACCGACCGACGGCCAGGATCCCGAGACCGCAGACGAGGCCTCCGATTCTGACGAAGCCAGTGACGACGCAGCCAATGGCGACAGCCTCGAACCCGACGACGGGGACGATGACCCCGCGGGGCGCCCGACGGAGACCTAGACGACCTGCACACCGATGTCGTCATAGTTCATTTCTATTGTGACTACATGACTTGCTAATGTAGTCACATGAGCACTGACATCGGCATTCGAGAGCTGAAGGCGAAGCTGTCGGAATGCGTGCGGCGGGCCGCCGGTGGTGAGCACATCATCGTCACCGATCGGGGGCGACCCGTCGCTCAGCTGACTGCACTGGACGATGCGACGCTGGACGACATGGCCCGCATCGAACAAGGCGTCGCCGAAGGCTGGATCACTCCTGCCAAGCGGCGCGGAGGGCTCGGACCAGTAAGACCCGTTCCGTCCAGTTCCGGACTCACCATCGCCGAGATATTTGATGAGGACCGCGGCGACTGATGCTCTACGTGGAGTCCAGCGCGCTGGCGAAGCGCTACGTCGCTGAACGAGACTCTGATGTCGCTGTTCGGTTGATGAACGCCGAACAGGTACTGCTCACCTCGCGTCTCGCCGAGATCGAAGTACGACGCAACCTTGCGCGCCTTCTTGGTGGAGCAGACCTCACATCAAAGCGCCAAGAATTTCAAGTCGATCTTCAGGCCTTCGAAATCGTCGAGCTTGATGGCGCGACGTTCGATGATGCTGCGCACATCGCTGAGGAAACGCTGTGCCGGTCGCTCGACGCCATCCACCTGGCCGCTGCCCGTCGAGCGAGCCCTGCTGCAACCATGCTGACGTTCGACCGGCGCCAGGCCCAAGCAGCCCGCACCATCGGCATGGCCGTCCTCGGCGCCTGAATCCGACCTGGCGCTGGCTGGTCTCGCGCAGGATGACGAACCAAGCTTGCGCAGCGTGAGCCCGTTGCTGTCGCAGCGTTACTTCGTGACCGCAGGAGGGACGTAGCGGGCATCGGGGCTGAGGCGGGATGCCAGCACGACCGCCACGAGAGCGAGCGGCAGCAGCCACGCCAGTGCAACCCGGATGTCGCCGGTGATGTCGCCCAGGATTCCCACGGCGGGTTTCGCAACGGCGGTCATCAAGCCAGAGACGCCGAATATCACGCCGATGCCGGCCCCGGTCTGCGTAGGCGGCGCCAGCCGGCTGGCCATTGCCATCGAGACCGGGAACAGGCTGAACGTGCAAAACGAGATGCCGCCGAGGGCGACCAGCGAGAGTGCGCCGCCGGTGAGCGCGAACAGCGCCACGAACAGCGTGGTGCCCGACGCGGCGATGATCAGCACTGTGCGGCCGCCGGCTCGGTCGAACGCCAAGCCCCCCAGCGGTTGGGCGACAACGCCGACCAGCAGGATGACGGTCAGGATGACTCCGGCATCGTTGGTGTCCCAACCCTCGTCGACGAGCATCTTCACCGAGAAGTTGATGAAGCTCATGCCCACCATGGCCACTGCCCCGAACGACATCGACAGCACGAGCAGCGGTTTGTTGAAGGCACCGCGCAGCCGTACCGCCGGTGCGGCCGGAATCTCGCGAAGTCGCCATTGCAAGGTCGCGGCCGCGATCACCATCGGTATGGCCAGTGCCACCATGGTCAGCCGCCAGTTCAAGACCGAGACCGCCAGCACCACCGCCGCCGGCGCCGCGAAGTGCCCGAACGATCCGCCCCAGCCGTGGATACCCAGCATGCGACCACGCTTGTCGGGGTAGGCCGAGACGATGAACGCCGTGGCCTGCGGGTGGTAGGCGGCGCCGCCGAGGCCGCAGAACAGGCTCAGCATCACGATCAACCAGAAGCTCGGCGACGCTGCCATCCCCAAGAACCCCACGGCCCCGATCACGAAGCCGAAGACCAAGATCCACCGCCGCCTGCCCCGGCGGTCAGCCTCGCCTCCCAGCACCGGCGAGAGCACACCAGTCAGCAGGGTGAACGCGAACGACAGCACGCCGAGGTCCGTGTAGCTCAAGCCGAACTCGTCGGCCAGGGCGGGAAGGAACGCGGGCAGCACCGTGACGTAGAAGTCGTTGATGGCATGCACCCCGACCAACACCATCAACACAGTCCGAGGCCGAACGGCAACCTCCTCGACTGCTACGTCACGCACGATCGCGGACGCTACGCCACGGTTCGGCGGTATGTGCCCGAGCGCGATGCAGAGGTCGGGCTCGCGGAACTTGCCGAATCCGCGTGGCGGTTAGAGGAAGGCGGGGACGAAGACCAGGCTGACGATGGTCATCACCTTGATGAGGATGTTCATCGCCGGGCCTGAGGTGTCCTTGAATGGGTCGCCGATGGTGTCGCCGACCACGGCCGCCGCATGGGCATCGGTGCCCTTGCCGCCGTGGGCGCCCGCCTCGATGTACTTCTTGGCGTTGTCCCAGGCGCCGCCCGAATTCGCCATGTAGATGGCGATGAGGAAGCCGGTCACGACCGCGCCCGCCAGGAAACCGCCGAGTGCGTTGACGTCGATGAAGCCGATGACGAGCGGGAGCACGACCGCCAGGCCGCCCGGCAGGAGCATCTCGCGCAGTGCCGCCTGGGTGGAGATGTCGACGCAGCGGCGGCTGTCGGGCTTCACGCCGGGCTCGCCCTCCCGCAGACCCGGGATCTCGGCGAACTGGCGACGGACTTCCACGATCATCGCCTGAGCGGCCCGCCCCACCGAGGACATGGTGAGCGCCGCAAAGATGAACGGTGTCATGGCGCCCAGGAACAGGCCGATCGTGACCGCAGTGTCGTTGATGTCCAGGAAGACCTGATCGCCGGCGGTCAGGCTGAACGACTTGAACAGCGCCAGTGCTGTGACGGCGGCCGAGCCGACGGCGAAGCCCTTAGCGACCGCAGCGGTCGTGTTGCCCAGCGAATCGAGGCTGTCGGTGACGCCACGCACCTCGGGCGGCAGCTCGGCCATCTCCGCGATGCCGCCGGCGTTGTCGGCAATGGGGCCGTAGGCGTCCACGGCCACGATCACGCCGGTCACTGACAGCATGCCGATGGCTGCCAACGCCACGCCGTACAGCCCGATTTCGTTGCCGGCGTCGCCGAAGGCGAGCCCGCCGAACCAGTACGACAGGCCGATCATCGTCACCACGAGCGCGACTGCGGGCAGCGTGGAGAGCTTGCCCTGTGCAATGCCCTCGATGGCGACGGTGGCTGGGCCCGTCTCGGACTGCTTCGCGATGCCCTTCACGGGCCTGTAGTGCTCGGAGGTGAAGTACTCCGAGGTGAAGCCGATCGCCCAACCGCCGAGCAGCCCGACGATGATCGTCAGCGCCAGGAAGATCGGGGCGCTGAGTTCGGGGGCACCGGCGCTGGTGCCGAAGGTCGGGTTGCCGCTGAACAGCACCAGTGTGCCGACGATGGCGAACACCACCGTGAGCGCCATCGCCACGTATTGGCCGGTGTGCAACTGACCCGACAGGCTGCGGCCCTCACGCCCGCGCACGAACAGCGCGCCGACGATCGAGGCGATCATGCCGAGCGCTCCGATGAGGATCGGGTACATGAGAAGCGCTTCGGCATCGCCGAAGCTGCCCACCAAGCTGTCGCCGTCGAGGAAGACCGGCACCAGCAGCGAGGCAAGTACCACCGGCGCCACGATCGACCCGGCGTAGGACTCGAACAGGTCCGCACCCATGCCGGCCACGTCGCCCACGTTGTCGCCGACCGCATCGGCAATGGTTGCGGGGTTGCGGGGGTCGTCCTCGGGAATGCCGGCCTCGACCTTGCCCACGAGGTCGCCGCCGATGTCAGCGGCCTTTGTGTAGATGCCGCCGCCGATACGGGCAAACAGCGCGATCGAGCTGGCGCCCAGTCCGAACGCGGCCACCACCTGGAAGGCCTGGTCGACCCCCAGCCACTTCACCCACAGCAGGTAGTTGAACGAGATGCCCAGCAACGCCAGGCCGGCCACGCTGAAGCCCATGACCGCGCCGCCCTTGAACGCCAGCGGCAGCGCCTTGGCGGCCCCTTGGCGGGCCGCGTTGGCCGTGCGGGTGTTGGCCGCCGTGGCGATGCGCATGCCGACAAAGCCCGCAACCGACGACAGCACCGCACCCATGAGGTAGGCGAAGCTCGCCGCCGGGCGACCGTCGATCGGCACCACGAGCAACAGCACGAACATGGCGGCCACGAAGACCGAGACCCACTTGTACTCCCGACGCAGGAACGCCATGGCGCCCTCGCGGATGGCGCCGCCGATCTCGCGCATCAGATCGGTGCCTGGGTCCGCCCTCAGCACGACCTTGGCGAAGTAGTAGGCCAGCAGCAGCGCCAGCCCGGAGGCGATCAAGGCCAGATACGGAACAGCAGTCACAGAGACCTCACGGTGTCGCGTCGGGTTTGGGGCAACAAGGGCGATCGAAGCACGATGGGCGAGGCTAGCTATTGGCGGCTGGAGACTCCGGCGGCGCGCTGCGGTCGCTGAGCATGCCGGGCGGCGCCTCGTCGGGATGATCGCCGGCCTTGCCCGACAGAGCCAGCAAGATGAGTGCCGCAATGCCCGCGCAGGCCGACGCGGCCAGGATGCCGATCTTGGCGAGATCGGTGATGCCATTCTCGTCGAACGCCAAGCCCGTGATGAAGATCGACACGGTGAAGCCGATGCCCGCGGCGAAACCCATGCCGATGAACTGCGGCCAGTTCATCCCTTCGGGCAGGTTGAAGCCGAATCGAGTTGCCACCCAGGTGAAGGCTGTGATCCCCACCGGCTTGCCGATGACCAGGCCCGCCGCTACGCCCCAGGTGACCGGCGAGCCCGCAGCATCGGAGATCGTGTCGCCTGACAACGGCACGCCAGCGTTCGCGAGGGCGAACAGCGGCACGATGAGAAATGCCGTGAACGGGTGGAACAGCGTCTCCAGCCGTTCGGTCATCGGCACTGATTCCTGCACCAGGAACGATGCCTGGTGGACTTGCTCGATGCTGGGATGTTCCGGCAGATCGTCCACCACGTCCTGGGCCTGCCCCCGTCCGAGCAGCGGCCTCGCGGGCGTCAGCAGGCCCAGCGCCACCCCTGCGATGGTGGCATGGATACCGGACTCGAGCGTGGCGTACCAGACCACCAGGCCGATCACCCAGTAGACCTCGAGGGCCCAAACCTTCATCGCCGTCAGCAGCCTGATAACCACCAAGAGCGCAACGGCGAACAGCAGCCACCTGAGGTTCAGGTCGCTCGTGTAGAAGATCGCGATGACGGCGATGGCCCCGATGTCGTCCACGATGGCCAGCGTCAGCAGGAACAGCTTGAGCATCGGCGGAATCCGCGAGCCCAGCAGCGCCACCACGCCCACCGCGAAGGCGATGTCGGTGGCCATCGGGATGCCCCACCCAGAGGCCGCTTCGCCGGACGGATTCAGCATGAAGTACAGCAACGCCGGCACGACCATCCCGCCGATGGCGGCAATCGCCGGCAGCGTCGCGGCTCGCACGCTGGCGAGGTAGCCAGTAACCAGCTCCCGCTTGATCTCCAGGCCGACCACGAAGAAGAACAACGCCATGAGTGCGTCGTTCACGAGCTCCTCGAACGTCAGCGGGTGCAGCTGAAAGCTGCCGATCGTGATGTCGATGTGGGTGTGCCAGAAGTCGAAGTACGTGTCGCTCGCGGATGAATTCGCCCAGATGAGTGCTGCCGCGGTGGCCAGCAACAACAGCACGCTGCCGGCTACCTCGCGGTGGACGAATTTCAGGATCGGCCGCGCCAGGAAGCGGGCAAGCCGGCTGTTTCCGCCTGCGAAGGTTTCTCGCTGGTACAGGTACTCCGGTCCAGCCATACGGGCGCTCAGGATACGGCCGCCGCGACGGGGGGTTTGCCGCCGATCCGCCCAATCGGTGTCTCGTTTGCCGATGTTCAGCCGACGGAAAGACGTTGCATGGCGTCCTGTAGCTCGGCGGCCACCTCGAACAGTGTCTCGACCCCGGTGTCGGCCAGCGTGGCGCCGATTTCAGGGCTCGTCACGACCAGCAACAAACTGCCCCCAGCGCCCTGACAGCGCCGCTGAGCGTCGAGCAGCACGCCGAGGACCACTGGTGCCAGCACGTCCACATCGGACAGGTCGATGATGAGCCTCGGTGGCGATCCCGCGGCGGCCAGCGCCGAACGCACGGCACTGTCCAATGACCCAATGGCCCCCAGATCGAGTTCGCCACGCGGGGTCACGACGACGGCACATGAACCGTCTGGCGCGCTGACTGTGCGCTGCGAGATGCCGGGGATCAACCCAGCCCTCCAAGCCGTCCGCCCGGAGGCGGCTGGGTCATGGGCCCTCGGTCCAGCTCACGCAAAGCGAGGCATCACCTTGTCGCTGATGAGTTCGAGCGACGCGTTGATCTGATCGGCCGAGTGGATGCCCTGTGGAACCAGGAAGAACGCCTCGTCGATGCCGAGCAGCGTCTGCGCTTCTTCGATTTGGCGGCTGATCGTGTCGGGGCTGCCGACGAGCTGCAACGGCATGCCCTGACCGAACTGGATGGCCCACTGATTCCAGAACCACTCCATGTCAGCGAACTGGCGCCACGCCTCCTCGTCGGTGGGCGCGCACACCGCCACACCGCCCCAGCCGCACTCGTGCCCGCGGGGCTTCTCGACTCCGTGGCGGGCGGCCTCTTCCCGGTACGCCTTCCAGAGCGCCTCGCAGAAGTCCATCTTGTCGCTCAGCACGATCGGTGTGCCGCCGTAACGCGCCCAGAACACGGCCGAGCTCATCGACATCGTGAAGCCGCCGTACAGCGGCGGGTGCGGTGACTGCAGTGGGCGCGGGGCGATGCCGATCTCACGGATGGTCATGTCGGTATCCACGCCGGCGCCGTAGTCGGAATACACGGTGTGGGTGTGCGGGTTGAGGTTGTCGTTGGGGAAGCGCCAGAACTCGCCCTCATAGGAGAACGTGTCGTTGCGGAGCGCCGTCAGCACCACATCGACGAACTCCTCGAAGTACCGGCGGTTGTACTCGTCCTCGTAGGTGCCGCGGTTCCACTTGCCGACCGCGGCGAGGTCGGGACGGATCTTGAACTGGTCCACCCAGCGGTGCTGGTAGCCGCGCACCGCCCCGAAGCACAGCCGCCCGCCGGTCATGTGGTCGAGCGTTGCCACCTGCTCCGCCACCCGCAGCGGGTTGTGAGTGGTCGACACGTACCCGCAGGCAATTGGCCGCAGCCGGCTGGTGTGCTGGGCGATCCAGCTGGCCATCAGATTCAAGTCGTTGGAGATCTCGAAGCCCTCGATCTGCAAATGGTGCTCGGGGTGGCCGAAGCCGTACCAGCCGGTCTCGTCGGCGAAGTGTGCGATCTCGGCAATCTCGCCGAGCATGCGCTGGTAGTAGTCGTTGTTGAGCCCTGCGAGGCCGGCTTCCAGCTCGTGGCGGCGGCCGATCGTGCAGTACATGAACAAGCTGAACTTCACCCCGGCCCCCGTCGGCTCGACCCGCAGCCGCCCTGCGCGACCGCTTCGCGGAGTGTAGGTGAGCGCACTTCGGCACGGCCCGGCGTATGCCCCCTGGAGGTGTCAAGACACTGCTGCGTGTTCGGCCACTGCATGAGCGCTCGTTCAGGACTAAGTTCTTCTTCGGTTATGGACAGCACCGACGCAGCCTCCGGCGGTCTAGGCGCAGCCGCCGGCAGCTCTGCCGAGTCGGGCCCCACAGACAGCACCGTCGCCACTGAAGCCGACGAGAACAACGGCAACGGCAATGGCCGTCGGATCCGCAAGGGCGAGCGCAGTCGGATGCGCATTCTGGATGCTGCCGCGCGCCTGCTCTCGTGCCACGGCTACGCCGCCACCACCCTCACCGACATCGCCGGCGCCGCCGAGATGCAGGCAGGCAGCCTCTACTACCACTTCGACTCGAAGGACGCGATCGTCGAGGAGGTGCTGCGTGTCGGCATCGACCACGCCCGCGAGGCCATCGATGCAGCGCTTGAAGCCCTAGGCCCCGAGGCGAGGGGCTCGGAACGACTGGCGGAAGCCATCGTTGCCTATGTCAACTGCATCGTCGCCGAGAGCAGCTTCACGGTGGCCAACATCCGCTGCTACAACGAATCGCCCCCGCACACCCGCGACCAGCTGACCAGCGCCCTACGCGAGTTCACGAACCTCTGGGTGGGCCTGCTCGCCGAAGGTCAGTCCGACGGCTCCCTGCGCGCCGACACGAACGCCAAAGTTCTGGCCCGGATCATGATCTCGGGCCTCAACTCCCTGGCCAACTGGTACCGCCCCGGCGGCGAACTCCGCCTAGAGGACCTAGCCCGCCAATTTGCCGACATGGTCCTGGGCGGCCTCACCCCGGCACGCGCCTGAACTCCGAGTACTCGCTCACACCAGTAGCGTCCGCTGGTGCAATTCCCCATCCGGCTCGCGCTGCTGCTGCGACCGACGGTCAAGATCGGCATCCTGCTCGCGGTCGGCTTCAGCGTCCTCGCCTTCGTTTCGACGCCGTTCCTGTTGCCGGAGATCACTGATCACTACGGCATCAGCCTCGGCGTGGCCTCCTTGATCGGCGTGTTCCAACTGGGCGGATTCGTGGTGACCTCATGGGGCGCCGGTCGCTGGCTGCAGCCACGCGGGTGGGTGTTCGTCACCAGTCTCGGGGCAGCCGCGGCGGCCAATCTGGCTTCGGCCGCCCTGCCCGCGTTCGCGATGCTCGTGGCGTTGCGGCTCCTCAGCGGTCTCGCACTGGGGCTTGTGGCCTGGTACGGATGGGTGCAGGCCTTCGGCGACACGCGCCGAATGGACGATGTGGCGGTGACGGGCCCCATGGTCGGGCTGATCGCGGCACCGCTCATCTCGGTGCTCCTCACCGCTGGCGGCGCTCGGCTCGTGTTCGGGGCGCTGGCGGTTGTGTCACTCGTCCCTCTGGCGTTCGGTTACCGAAGCGAAGTGGACCATCTCCCCAGAACGGCCAAGCGCAACCGTGCCGTGCCCGCCGCCCGGATCCTGCTGATCTGTCTGGGTCTGTTCACCCTCGGCGGCTCTTCGGTCTTCGTGTTCGCCGTGGTCCTGGGAACCGCCAACACATCAATGTCAGTGACGGTGATCGCCGTCGGCTTCAGTCTCAACGCCCTGGTTGCGATCCCGGCGGTTCGATGGAAGGCCCCCCGCAAGTTCCCCAGCCCCCCGATGGCAGCCGCGGCGGCGTGCGTGATCCTCATCGCGACATCAGCGCATTCGTGGTTGTTCTTCGGTGCGCTCGTGGCGTGGGGCTTCTTTTTCTGGCTGGCGATACCGGGAGTGTTCGAAGTCCTGGCCAGCCGGTCCCGCTATCCCGAAGAACGTGCCGGCGACGCCCAAGCAGTCATGGCCGCAGGCCGCGCCGGCGGACCGCTGCTGGGCGGCCTGCTGATCGACGGCCTCGGCACCACCGCGCTGGGCGTCGTGGGCGCAGGGCTCGTCCTGATCGCTGCCATCGGTGTCTTCACCGTTCGCAACGTCGCCCCACCCCTGCCGACCCCAGACGACACCCAAACAACGCTCGGCTCAAAGACATAAGGGGGCGCGGGGGCGGCGGTGTCCGCGCGCAGTCATGCAGCGCCCCTGCGACCCCGCGCCCCAGCAAAGGCGCTGCGTCTGTTTGAAGCACGGACGCCGCCGTCGCCGTGCCCCCGGGAGAACGGCCGCTAGAGCCGGCCGCTGGTAATCAATCGACGACGGTGCTCAAGAAAATCCACCAGCACGTAATCACCAAGATTCTGAGGACTGGTGAAGAAAGCCCGCCCCCCGTTCATCTCGGTCATCTTCTCCACGAACGCCCGCAAGTAGCTGTTCGGGTCGAGCATGAACACATTGATGCGAATGTCCTCACGGGTCGCCCGCGTTACCTCCAGCAGCGTGGCCTCGATGGTCTCGCGCACCGGCGGGTAGGCGAAGTATGGCCGGCCGTCGCGGGCGAGGTGGGCGGTCGGCTCGCCGTCGGTGATCATGATGATCTGCTTCGAACCGGTCTGGCGGGCCAGCAGGCGTCGGGCGATCATGAAGCCGTGCTGCATGTTGGTGCCGTAGGCGAAATCCCACGACACCTCCGGCAACTGGGCGGCCGTCAGCTCCTTCGCCGATTCGGCGAAGCCCACGATCCCCAAGTAGTCGCGCGGGAACTGCGTCGAGATCAGCGAGTGCAGCGCCATCGTGACCTTCTTGGCCGGCAGGAAGTTGTCGCGCATCGGCATCGACAGCGACAGGTCCAGCATCAGCACGGTTGAGGCTCGCGAAAGCAGCTCGGAGCGTTCGATCTCGAAGTCGTCCGGTGTGAGCTGCACCGGCGTGCCGGTCCCCTGCCGGGCGACGGCATTGCGCACGGTTCGCTCGATGTTCAGGTTGAACGTGTCACCGAACTCGTACTGCTTGGTCTCGTAGGCGAATTCGTGGCCGACGCCCGACTTGCGCACCTGGTGGCTGCCCACCTTGTCGTCCATGAGGCGGTTGAACAGGTCGCCGAGCGCGTTCTGCCCGATGCGGCGAAGCGCCCGCGGCGTCAGCTCCAAGCGACCCTCGGTGTGCTGCGCAAGGCCTGACTCCTCAAGCATCCGGGCCATCTCGCTGAGTCGTTCCAGCGCCTCGGCGGACTGGTTCCCCAGCAGCTCGCGGACCCGCTCGGGATCCACCTCTGCAAGCGCAGACGGGCTGACAGCACCCTGCAGCATCTCCGACAGCGCGTCCAGATCTCCGAGCTGGCCCATCACGTCGGCCGCCTGGGACATCGACAGCGGATCGTCGCCGCCGAATTGGTAGTTGCGATCCCAGCCCATGTCGGGAAACGCCTGCTGGAGGTTCTGCGCGAGTTGCTGGGCCTGCCATTGCAGATCCATGTCGTCCATGAGCTGGGCGGCCAGGTCGGCGAGCTGCTGCCGCTGGGCCGGGGTCATCGAGTTCAGCATCGAGGCCATGGCTGCCATGCGCCTGGCCATGATCTCCAGCAGCTCGTCAAGGCTCCGGGGATTCTCGGGAAAGAAGTCGCCGTAGCGGTCCATGAAGCCCTCGAAGTCGGGCTCGGTGCCGCGGGCACGCTGTTCGAGCATCTGGTTGAGCTCGGCCATCATGTCCTTGGTGCGGGCCAGGTCTTCGGGGCTCATATTGCCCATCGCCCCGGTCATCTGGTCGAAATAGCTCTGGGCGACTTCCTGGCGCAGCCGCTCGACCAACTCGTTGAATTGCTCGCGGGCCTCCGGTGAGACGAAGTCGTAGTTCTGCAAGCCGCGCATCTTCCCGGCCAGGTCCGGGGGAAGCATGTCGAGCTGCAGGTTGCGCCCGGCTGCGCTGGACTCGGCGATCTCTTGCCGGCGCTCATCGCCGCTGTCGGCTGCGTCCTGTGAGAATTCCTCCAGCGCTTCGCGCTCGGTGTCGGTGATCTCGTCGAGCTCGCGAGCGATGTCGTCGTACACCCCGCCGAGATCGAATTGCTCCAGCATTTCCTTGCGGCGTTCGCGCAGGCGCTCGATCATCTCGCGCAGGCCTTCGAGCCGGTTGCCCTCGGCGTCGGTGAAGCCCTGCTGCATGAGCCGGCGCAGGGCGGCGTTCAGATCGCCGTGATACAGCAGGTCGTCGGTCATCTCGGCGAACAAGCTGTCCGCGTCGAAATCGAAGCCGGTCTGGGTGCCGTCCCACGCGGAGTAGCGGAACCGGGCGCCCTCGCGACGGGCCCGGCGCCAGCGGATCTTCACTGCCTTGCCCCGTCGGCCGCAAGCGCAGCCACGCGCCTCGGGAATGCAGAACTCCCCGGCATGAGCATCACTCTGTCACGGTCGCAGCCCTCGCAGCGACTCAGCCCCGCGAGCGGTATGTCGCCCGGGCGCCCACGTGCTCCTTGTTGAGCCGCTTGGACAGGTGCAGTCCCTCCAGCACCAGCTCCACGGCCGAGGCGAGCACGGCGGGGCCGGCTCCTTCACCCGACGGCGGATCGGTGGCCGCAGCAACCAGCGATTCCGCAGCGACGGCCAGCGCTTGGTTGCCGGCGAGCAGCTCCATGTAGGCCTCTGAGCCGAGGTCGTCGCCGGTGTGCACCACCTTCCCCTCGCCGAAGCTGGCCACTACGTCGCTCAGCTCGTCGGGCGAGAAGCGGTTCTTGAAGACCTCCAGCACCGCTGCACGGAGCATGGTCTCGACGATCTTGCCGTCTCGGCCTTCCTCCATCGACTCGATCTCGATCTTGCCCGCGGTCGAGCTCATGAGCGATTCCAAGTCGCTGACTCGGGGCACCACGTGGCGCTCGCCTCGCTGCAGCGCCCGGCGGGTGGCGTTCGCAACCAGCGTCTCGCTGTTGGTAACCGTCATGCGCACCGACACGCCCGAGCGCTGGTTGACGTGGCTGCTGGAACGAGCCACATGGCTGAACGTGGCCACGATCTCCGACATGAAGTCGGGCAGGGTGACCTTGACGCCGCCATCGAAGTCCGCGAGGTCCAAGGGGCGGGCCTCCGCCGCCGCGATGTCCATCTCGGTGTCCACATCAAGGGGGTAGTGGGTGCGGATCTGCGCACCGAAGCGGTCCTTGAGCGGCGTGATGATGCGGCCACGGTTCGTGTAGTCCTCAGGATTGGCCGTCGCCAGCAGCAGTACATCCAGTGGCAGGCGGATCTTGTAACCCCGGATCTGCACGTCACGTTCCTCGAGCACGTTGAGCAGGCCCACCTGGATGCGTTCGGCAAGGTCGGGCAGCTCGTTGATGGCGAAGATGCCGCGGTTGGTGCGCGGCACCAGTCCGTAGTGCAGCGTCAACTCGTCGGACAGGTACCGGCCCTCGGCCACCTTGATGGGATCGACCTCACCGATGAGGTCGGCGATCGAGGTGTCGGGAGTGGCCAGCTTCTCGCCATAGCGGATGCTGCGGTGCGCCCACGCAATCGGAGTGTCGTCGCCGTGCTCGGCAACGAGGTCGCGGGCGTGACGGGAAACCGGGTTGTAGGGGTCGTCGAAGATCTCCGAGCCCTCGATGTAGGGCATCCACTCGTCCAGCAGGTCCACCAGTGAGCGGATCATGCGGGTCTTGGCTTGGCCCCGCTCGCCTAGAAACACCACGTCGTGACCAGCCAGCATGGCGTTCTCGAGTTGGGGCAGCACCGTGTTCTCGTAGCCCAGCACGCCCTCGAACAGCGGCTCGCCCGCTGCGACGGCCTTCGCGGCGTTCGCACGCATCTCGTCTTTGACCGGTCGGGAGACCCAGCCGATCTTGCGCAGTTCGCCGAGCGTCGTGGGTTGGGTCATGGCGGCAACCTAGTGGTCTGCTGATGGACAGGCGCGGGGACTGTCGCGCCAAGAGCTCCGGCAACGACCGGTACCGTCACGACGTGAGCGTCGAATGGTCGCTGGACGGCGACTGGCTGGTGCGAGCAGCGGGGCACGGCGAGTGGCGCACGGTGGCCGACCGCACGCTCGACGAGTCCGGCTGGCAGAAAACTGCCACTCCCGGCCGGTGGTGGCTCGATCCCGGCCTCGGCGGAAAGAGCGCAGTTCTGTACCGGCGGCGCTTCGATCTGTCGCCAGATCTCGAGTCTCAACTCCGCAGCGATGCGAACTCCGACGCTCGCTGGTGGTTCGTTGTGAGCGGCTTGTGCGAGCTCGGCCACCTGTGGCTCGACGGCACGTACCTGGGCGACCTCAGTGGGCGCCACGCCGAACACGCCTTCGAGGTGAATCAACTGCTGCGCACCGGCCAAGAGCATCTGCTAGCCGTTGAGGCTGCGCGCGGAAATGTTCAAGTGCCCCAGGGCGCGGACGCGCAGGTGTGGATCGAACAGACCGGCCCGGCGCGCATCGAACGCGTCCGTGCGCTGGTGATCGAAGCCAACTACGACAGGGCAGTGCTGCGCATCGCCGCCAACGTGGACAGCTCCGGCACTCACAGATGCGAAGTCACGACCGCCGTGCTCCCGATCGGCGTCCGGCGTGCCGGCGCCCCAGGTGCTGACGCAGCAGGTAACAGTGCGGCGTTGGGCAACGGCCTGGCCAAGTCGGAACCGGTCCTGGCCCGCGGGCGCAACGAGCTGGAGTGGCTGGTGGCTTTGGAACGACCGACGTTGTGGTGGCCGGCGGGCATGGGCGCCCAACCGCAGTACCGCATCGACATCGACGTCGCTGTCGACGGGTGCTCCAGCCACGCCGTGCAGCGCTCAACCGGCATCCGGACGGTGGCAGTTCGAAGGGGCGAGTGGTTCGTCAACGGAGAGCCGTACCGGCGAGAAGCCCCCGCACTGGTAACGGTGGAACACGACGTCGCCCATCGCAGTACCTACGAAGCTGCAGATGCCGCCGGCACGCTGCTGTGCCAGCAGTTCACGCTCGAGCCCAACGTGTTTGTCGGCGCAGAGCGTGGTCTGCGCGCGCTCGCCATGCGGGGATCTGCGGCCGCTGTCGAGGGGGTCGGCCACCATCCCAGCGTGGCCGCCTGGCAGCCGGTGCAACCCTCCGGCGGGCGGCGCCGTGCACCGTGGATCCGTCCATGGGTCGAACGCACCCTGCGCCACGTCATGCGTTCCGCTGATCCCACCCGCCCGGTGCACTCGGGGTCGGGCCCGTAGCTCCCCGCTGTGTCCCCAGCAGGGCGAACCTGGCGCGCTCGGCGGGGCCGGCCAACTCCAGCCCGCCGACAGTGAGCACTGCAGCAGGCGCGCAAGTACCGTACGGCGTTGGCGCGTCCGGCCAGCGGGTCGCGCCCTGCAACCTCAGCCGCGCTGACCGGCTGGTTGCACGCAATACTGGGTCGCCGCACCACGCCACCCCCAGGAGGAGCACATGGCGCCGACTGCCACGCAGGCCGCCGGGTCTGCACCGGTGTTCAAGACCAAGCGCCCGCTGCCGTTCCCGCTGAACATCTACCAATCAGCAGTCGGCCGCAAGTGGGTGATGGCGTTGACGGGCATCGGGCTGCTGGGCTTCGTGATCGTCCACATGATCGGCAACCTGCACCTCTACGAGGGCCCCTCGCGGATGTACGAGTACGCCGAGACGCTGCGGGACCTCGGCGGCGGTCTGCTGCCTCGCACGCTGCTGCTGTGGATCATGCGGGTCGGGCTGCTGGCCATGTTCCTGGTGCACCTGCACTCGGCGTACACGCTGAAGGAACGCAGTCGGCTGGCCTCCGACCGGGCCAGCTTCGTAGGGGGCACCAAGAAATACGAGTCCAAGCGTGACTACATCGCCGCCAACTACGCCTCGCGCACCATGCGCTGGACGGGTCCGATCGTGGGCCTGTACGTGCTGTTCCACGTTGCCGATCTCACGTGGGGTTGGTGGTTGGGTGACGCCTACGTGCGGGGCAACCCGTACCACAACGTGGTCGAATCGCTCTCGTCCATCCCCGTGGCGATCATCTATGTCGTGGCCAACTTGGCGCTGGCCATCCACATCTTCCATGGCACCTGGAGCATGTTCCAGAGCCTCGGCGTGAACAATCCGCGCTACAACGGTTTGCGCCGCAACCTGGCGACGGTGCTGGCCGGCGTGATCCTCGTCGGCAACATGTCATTCCCGATTCTCGTCCAAGCGGGCCTCGTCGACGAGGACAACGCCAAGTGCAGCAGCGTCGATCTTGAGTGCTTGGCCGACAAGGCGGAGGCACATTAGATGCAGCGAAGAGGCGGAGGCTCACTGGGATGGCTTCTGAGAGGGCTGACGCGGCGATGAACGGTTCATCGAACGGCGTGCTCGACGACCAGGTGCCCGATGGGCCCATGGCAGACAAGTGGCAGAACCACAAGTTCTCCATGAAGTTGGTCAACCCGAACAACAAGCGCCGCTTCGAGATCATCGTGGTGGGCACCGGACTGGCGGGCGCCTCAGCGGCAGCGTCGCTGTCTGAGCTGGGCTACCGGGTGAAGGCGTTCACCTTCCACGATTCGCCCCGCCGGGCGCATTCGATCGCTGCACAGGGCGGCATCAACGCAGCGAAGAACTACGCCAACGACGGCGACTCGGTTCACCGACTCTTCTACGACACCGTCAAAGGCGGCGACTACCGCAGCCGCGAGGCGAACGTGCACCGCCTGGCCGAGGTGTCGCTGAACATCATCGACCAGTGCGCCGCTCAGGGCGTGCCGTTCGCACGCGAGTACGGCGGGCTGCTCGACAACCGCAGCTTCGGCGGCGCGCAGGTCAGCCGCACCTTCTACGCCCGGGGCCAGACCGGCCAGCAGCTCCTGCTGGGCGCCTATCAGGCACTCGCCAAGCAGGTCGCAGCCGGTGCGGTCGAGCTCTACACCCGCAGCGAGATGCTGGACCTGGTGACCAAGGACGGTCGGGCCTGCGGCATCGTGACTCGCGACCTGGTCTCCGGAGAGATCGAGGCCCACTCCGCGCACGCGGTGGTGCTGGCGACCGGCGGGTACGGCAACGTCTATTACCTGTCCACCAACGCCATGGCGTGCAATGTCACCGCCGCTTGGCGGGCGCACCGGCGCGGGGCGTACTTCGCGAACGCCTGCTACACGCAGATCCATCCCACCTGCATCCCGGTCAGCGACGAGTTCCAGTCGAAGCTGACGCTGATGTCGGAGTCGCTGCGCAACGACGGCCGTATCTGGGTGCCCGAGACGATGGACGACGCTCGCTCACCCGACCAGATCCCCGAGTCCGACCGCGACTACTACCTCGAGCGCAAGTACCCGGCCTTCGGGAACCTGGTGCCGCGCGACGTGGCGAGCCGCAATGCCAAGACCGTCGTGGACCAGGGCAAGGGCGTCGGACCGCTGCGCAACGGCGTCTATCTCGATTTCGCCGGGGTCATAGCCCGCGAGGGCAAAGCGGCGGTGGCGGCGAAGTACGGGAACCTCTTCGACATGTACGAGCGCATCACCGGGGAGAACCCCTACGAGGGGCCCATGCGCATCTACCCGGCCACGCACTACACGATGGGCGGTCTGTGGGTCGACTACCACCTCATGACCACGGTTCCGGGCTGCTACTCCATTGGCGAGGCCAACTTCTCCGACCACGGGGCCAACCGGCTCGGGGCTTCGGCGCTGATGCAGGGCCTGGCGGACGGCTACTTCGTGCTGCCCTACACCATCGGCGACGACCTGGCTGGGAGGCTCGGCGAGTCGGTGGTGCCGCTGGGCGACCCGGCGTTCACCCAGGCGGTTGCCGGGGTCACCGATGCCACCCAACGGTTCCTGTCGATCGGCGGCACTCGCTCGGTGGACTGGTTCCACCGGGAGCTGGGCAAGATCGTGTGGGACTGCATCGGTATGGAACGCACCCGGGAAGGCTTGCAGAAGGCCTTGTCCGAGATCCCAGCGCTCGAGGCCGAGTTCTGGGCGGATCTGCGGGTACCGGGATCGGGCGCAACTTTGAATTCGGGTTTGGAGAAGGCCGGCCGGGTCGCCGACTTCTTCGAGCTGGCCAAGCTGATGGCCCGCGACGCGCTCGTTCGCGCGGAGAGCTGCGGCGGGCACTTCCGGACCGAGCACCAGACTCCCGAGGGCGAGGCGCAGCGCGATGACGAGAACTTCGCGCACGTCGCCGCGTGGGAATGGAACGGGCCCGACGAGACGCAGACCCGTCACACCGAGGAGCTGGACTTCGAAGTGGTGGCACTGACACAGCGGAGCTACAAGTGAGCGGGACCAACGGCCAGCCCAGCCAGTCCGGCCAGCAGAGCCACGGCGGCACTCTGAACCTCAAGTTGCGCATCTGGCGGCAGGACGGGCCAGACGCCGCAGGTCGGTTCGAGGCCTTCGATGCGCCAGACGTCAGCGAGGACATGTCGTTCCTAGAGCTGCTCGACATCATCAACGAGCGGCTCATCGACGAGGGCGGTGTGCCGATCGAGTTCGACCACGACTGCCGTGAGGGCATCTGCGGAACGTGCAGCCTGATGATCAACGGCCGGGCGCACGGTCACGAGGCCGCCACCACGGCGTGCCAGTTGCACATGCGGAGGTTCTCCGACGGCGATGTCATCACCGTGGAGCCATTCCGGGCGAAGGCGTTTCCGGTGGTGCGCGACCTGGTAGTGGACCGCAGTTCCTTCGACCGCATCATCGAGGCGGGCGGCTACATCTCGGTCAACACCGGCGCAGCCGGCGACGCCAACCTCACCCCCGTTCCCAAGGAGGCCTCGGACACATCGTTCGACGCTGCGGCGTGCATCGGCTGCGGCGCCTGTGTGGCCGCGTGCCCCAACTCGGCGGCGCAGCTGTTCACATCAGCGAAGCTGGCACATCTCAACCTGATTCCCCAAGGCCAGCCCCAGCGATGGGAGCGCACCGAGGCCATGGTCGAGACGATGGAGCGGTACTTCGGCTCGTGTACCAACCACGGCGAGTGCACCGAAGCCTGTCCGAAGGAGATCAGCCTCGACTTCATTGCGTTCATGAATCGCGACTACGTCAAGGCCAAGATCAAGAACCGCAAACTGGACGGCCAGAGCTGAGCCCGGCCACCGCGGTCCGGTGCGACGCATCGGGCTGACTAGCGTTCCGCATTCGTGAAGAGAGATCGCGGTCCCGCAATTCCGACTTCGACGGCAAAGCGTCGCAATCGGCGTTTCAAGCCAGCAGCGAAGGTAGTGATGGCCCTGGCGGTCTCGCTAGGCGTCCTTGCACCAGCGGTGCCGTCGGGCGCGGCAAGTTCGCCATCGAATCTTGCACGCAATGGGCCCAACCTGACGCTCGTCGTGGCCGGTTGCCCGGGCCCAGCCGACAACGCGGTCGCCGAGGCGCTAGCTCATCACGCCCGCAACGCAGCGAAAGTGTGCATCGATCCCGGCGGCCTGTCGCCCGAGACCGCCGCCCTCATAGCCGACTTCGCGCCAGACCGCGTGCAGGTCGTGGGCGGCGAGGTTGCGGTGCTGCCGGCGGCGATGGATGAGTTGACCACAGCGGCGCGTGCGGCATACCGCTGGAGCGTGGTCGAGCGCCTCGGCGGTGCCACCCGGATCGAGACCGCAGCGTTGGCTGCCCGCGTTGCACTGGAGCGCCCTGAGGTCGTCGGGCTGGACACGGCCACCCTGATTGTGGCGAACGGCTGGAACGGGACCGATGTCCGCACTGCAGCAGACGTGGCCACCCAGACCGCAGATGCAGCCGTCGCATACGCATCGCCGCGCACGATCGCAGACGGCTTGCCGGACGCAACCGCCTCCGTGATCGCCGACTACCGCCCTGCGCGTGTCGTGATCGTGGGCCGTGCCGATGACGTGGGCTCATCCATCGAAACGGCGGTTAAGGCGACGCTGGATGCCATCGGATCGACGATCGAGATCGAGCGGATCGCCGAAGCAGGAGAGCCTCGCGTCGCGATCCCCGAAGCCTCCCCGTCAGATGAGCAGGCGCGCGCGATCTTCACTGCCATCCAGCGAGGAGTGCCGCGCCCCGCTCCCGTGAGTGGAACGTCGCTGCCGGTCCTGGCAATGAGCAAGGCGCGAGGCCCCTCCGGCGAGGGCGAACGCCTCTGGACGGCGCGCGCCGACGGATCGGAACGGCAGCTGCAATCCGAAGACCATCGCGGCTGGGCATGGCATCCGAATGACGGTCGTTTGAGTTGGTCCAATGTCGACGGCCATCTGAGGGTCGCCGGGCTCGCCGGTGACGAGCAGGTGCTCTTCGAACCGGGCGGATACCCGACGTGGTCGCCCGACGGCCGCCACGTGGTCGCCTTCAGGTTCATCGACACCGATGGCGACGGTCGTTCCGACAGCATCGAAGCGCACCTCGCCGCGGCCGATGGCAGCCGACTCCGCCGCATCGGCCACGTCGATTACCGCACCTTCCTCTTCTCGGATCTATCGCTCGCGAACTGGTCGCCCGACGGGCGACGCCTCGCGTACGTGGAGCTGTCCACCGATCCCGAATCGGGGGAAGAGACATCGCACGCGCGTATCGACACGGTGGATGCACGCACTTCCCCCGTCACTCTCGGGGAGGACGTCACGTTCCTGGGCTGGTCACCTGATGGTCAGCGCATCGCGTATGCCACGCCAAGCGACTGTGACGGCAACGAGCGGAACGAGAGCCAGAACCTCTGGATCGCGAGCAGTGATGGCAGCGACGCCCGCGATCTGGGCTTCATCGACCGCATCCAATGGCGCCTCCTGCATCTCTGGTCGCCGGACGGCAGCCACCTCGCGTACGAGTCGCTCGATCCGACGGACTGCTCGATGCGACTCAGGGTGCAGACCGCAAACGGCGACACCAACGTGCTCGAGCTGCCGGTCGGTAGCCGGTTCATGGGCTGGTCACCCAACAGCACCCACTTCGCCTACGGCATCACAGTCGGCACGGCCGGCCGGGGCGTCCCGCTGCGGGAGCACGCCTGGGTGGTGCGACGCGACGGGAGCGACCTGCGTGAGCTGGGCGAGATCCGGTCAAACGTGAACGGGGCGCTGCTGTGGTCGCGCGACGGTAACCATGTCGCGTACACGCAGGTGCTGCGCGATGCGGACGGCAACGTCCTCGGCACCCGGCCCATGGTCCAGCAGTCCAACGGAATCGGCGGTGCTGCGGCCATCGAGGGGAACGGCAACGTCCTCGGATGGTCTCCGGTGGACAACCGCCTCGCCTACGTCGCGCACTATGACGAGCACGGCGACGGCGTGATCGATCGCCGGGCACTTCAGTTGCACACCGCCGGATCACTGGGTGCCGAGCTCACGCTTGTCCACGAACTGCCTGATCTCACGCTCGGGGCGCGCTGGTCGCCCGACGGCGCCTACCTCGGCTACGGGTCAGGCCCGACGGAACTCATCTTGGACTGGTTCATCAACCGCCGGCGAGGCTCTGATGGGTGGGTCGTGTCCACCACTGAGCCGCGTTGGACGCTCCGAGTGGTCACCGACCTCGCTTGGGGCGCTTGGCAACCCAGCTGAGGGCGGCATGTTGCCGGGAGCCTTTACGGCGTGACTGATTCGAGGCGGAAAACGGTGCCCGCTGCGCTGAGCACGTAGAGCTCGCCGCCGGCGTCTTCGCCGAAGGACACCAGCGAGTTGCGCGGTACCGACACGCCCAGCTCGATCCGCTCTGGTTCGCCGCCGGGTCCCCGTACCAGGCCCCACACCTCACCCGTGCAGTAATCGCCGAACACGTAGGTGCCCCACAGGGCCCCGAGGGCGTGTCCCCGGTAGACGTAGCCGCCAGTGACTGAGCAGCCCTCGTCGTGGCTGTAGGTGTAGACGGGGAAGACGATGTCGGCGGGAGTGTCGGTACCGGCACCGTTCCCACTGAACTGCTCGTTGCCTTCGAACAGCGGCCAGCCCAGGTTGGCGCCCGGTGACCATCCGTCGTCGGCTGGCAGCACATGGATTTCCTCGATGCGGTCCTGGCCGACGTCGCCGATCCACAGGTCGCCGCTCTCGCGATCGAACGAGAACCGCCACGGGTTGCGCGCGCCGTAGGCCCACACCTCGGGCGCTCCCCCGCTGGTGGCGAACGGGTTGCGGTTACCAATGCCGTAACCCCTCCCCGAGGCAGGGCTCGGATCGATGCGCACGATGGTGCCGAGGAGCGTGTCGCGATCCTGGCCCTGCCCGAAGACGTCATTCGCGCCGCCGCCGTCGCCGAAGCCGATCCACAGCTGCCCGTCGGGTCCAAACGTCAGGTCGCCGCCGTTGTGGTTGCACGCAGGTTGATCCAGCGCCAGCAGCACCTTGCTGCGGTCGGTCTGGGGGATCTCGCCCTCCATCGGCATCACCGCGATCCGGCTGTTGCGAGCCGTGTCGGTATAGCTGAGGTACAGGAGCGAGCCGTCGGGAGCAAACGCAAGGCCCAGCAGCCCGTTCTCGCAGCCCTGGCTGACCCACGTGCTGACGTCTGCGGCCAGTTGCGGTGCGGCGCTGGCATCGGCAGGGTCCAACAGCCACACCTGCCCAGTCAGCGTGGCCACGTACCGCTGGTCGGTGCCGGGCCTGGCGACCAGCGCGATCGGCGAGACGATCTCGGCAACGGGCACCAGTTCGAACCGGGTTTCGGCGAGGGATCGCGTCGTCGGAGCAGCGCTAGTTGGTGCGCTCGAAGTCGCACTCGGTTCCGTGCCGGACGCTGCAGGCGCAGTGCTGGTTGCTGCAGGCGCAGTGCTGGTCGCCGGCGCCGGGACCGTGCGCAGGGCGGGAGGCGCAGTCACCGCAACGCTCGGGTCGCCTGCAACACCCGGCTGCTGCTGATCGGCCGAGCCGCCAGGATCGTCGGCTCCGGAGCCGCATGCTGCGGCCAGAAGCACCATCACCGCAACCATCGCTGCTGCACGCACCGGCCTCACGACCGCGACGGTACCGACGCCGTCCTCTTAGCCTCACGGCGAGACGCATCGAGTCGTGAACGAGGCGGAATTCGGATGAGCACGACGAGCAACGTGATGAGCTGGGCAGCCTTCGCCGAGGCCTGCGGTGAGCTGGCCGGGCGGGTGCAGGAGCGTTTTGAGAATCACCAACACGCCGTGATGGCGACCATCCGTCGCGATGGCTCGCCTCGCATGTCGGGCATGGAAGCGCCGATCCGTGACGGGCATCTGTGGCTGGGCATGGAGCAGACCTCGGCAAAGGCCGCCGACTTGCGACGCGACCCGCGCCTCGGCCTGCATTCAACGCCCGATGACGAGGACTTGGCGGCAGGAGATGCGCGGATCGAGGGCAGCGCTGTGCCGGCGGACACGGACCAGCTCGTGGTCTTCGTGCGTGGGCATCACCACGAGATCGATGACTCGGTCCGCTTGGCGCTCTTCACCATCAACATCGCCCGAGTGGTGCTGGTACGCGTTGAGGACAGGCACCTGGTGGTCGAGACCTGGACGCCGTCCGGTGGCCTGACCGAGCGCAGGATCAGCTAAGCCAGTCCAGCTAGGCCAGTCCTGTTTCGGAGGCAGGTTCGCTCGCGGTCTTCCGCGCAGACGGGCCACTCGCAGCGACGCGTAGAGTTCCAGCGAGGAGGCAGTTCATGGGTGACTGGTGGCAGGCTCTGACCGGCGATCTGCAGATCTTCTACGCGATCGCCTTCATCGCCAGCTTCTTCCTGCTGTTGCAGATCGCGCTGCTGGCATTCGGCATCGGAGGTGACGTCGAATTCGACGTTGGCGACGAGGACCCGGGCAGCGGGTTCCTGTCTGTGCGGACGTTGACCGCATTCTCGTTTGCGTTCGGCTGGACGGGCGTCCTCATGAAGCAGGCAGACCGCTCCACAGCCCTGTCAGTGGGCGTCGCCATCGCCGCCGGCTTCGCAGTGTTCATTGCCGTGGGCTTGCTGTGGCGCTCGTTCGCGAAGCTCGGCGAGAGCGGTTCGATCGACTACCAGTCCGCAGTAGGCGCGCACGGCACCGTCTATCTCACGGTTGCCGCGAACCGTGCCAAGCCAGGCAAAGTCGAAGTGATGGTGCAGGGTCGACTGCGGGTCATCAACGCCCTGACAGAGTCCGACGAAAGCCTGCCGGCGCAGACTGCCGTCACCGTCATCGGCGTCGTCGACCCTTCGACGGTCCTCGTAGCGCCTCACTAGCCTGACCTTCCACACCAAGCAGACATAGAGGTAGCTATGGCCGTCATCGCACTCGCAAGTGGCCTGTTCGCCATCCTGCTGATCGCCCTGCTGTGGATCTCATCGCGCTTCAAGCGCTGTCCATCCGACCGGATCCTCGTGATCTATGGACGCGTCGGAGGGGAAGGTGAGTCGGCGAAGTGCCTGCATGGCGGCGGCAGAATGGTGTGGCCAATCCTGCAGGGCTGGTCCTTCTTGGACCTCACGCCGATTCCCATCGAGATCAAGCTGCAAGGCGCTCTCTCGCAGCAGAACATTCGGGTCAACACGCCAGCCACGTTCACGGTCGGGGTCTCCACCGAGCCAGGCGTCATGCAGAATGCCGCCGAGCGGCTGCTCGGTCTGACTCTGCTGGAAATCGAGAACCTGGCCCGCGACATCATCTTCGGTCAGATGCGCGTGGTGATCGCCACCATGCCGATCGAACAGATCAACACCGACCGCGAGCAGCTCATCGTCAACATCACCGAATCGCTCGAGCTCGAACTGCGCAAGGTCGGGCTGCGCCTCATCAACGTCAACATCCAGGACATCACCGACGAATCTGGATACATCGACGCCCTCGGTCGCGAAGCCGCGGCCCGCGCCATTAGCGAGGCCAAGGTCAAGGTGGCCGAGCAGGAGCGCGACGGCGACATCGGCGCCGCCGAGGCGCAACGCGAGCAGCGCATCCGAGTGGCACAAGCCAACGCCACGGCTACCGAAGGCGAGAACGAATCGCACGTGGTGATTGCTGAATCGGCCAGCGAGCGGCGCCAAGCCGAAGCCGAAGCTGAACGCGCCGCCAACGCCGCTGAACGCGTCAGCCAGGCCCAGGCCGAGCAGGAATCGTTCATGGCTGAGGCAGAAGCCGAGCGGGTGCGAGCAGAGCGCGACAAGGCCGCGCAGGACGCCGACATCGTGGTGCCGGCCCAGGTGGAACGCGAGCGGGTGCGGACGCTTGCCGAAGCCGAGGCTGACCGGATCAGGCTGGTGAAGGCCGGCGAGGCCGACGGTCAGCGGCTGCTCATGGAGGCTGAGGCGCTGGGCTTGCTGGCATTGCTCAGCCGCCGCGCCGAGGGCTTCGGTGCCCTGGTGGCCGCCAGCGGCGGCGCGGCGCCCCAAGCAGCGCTGCTGATGATTGCCGAGCAACTGCCGAACCTCGTGGCCGAGCAGGTGAAGGCCATCTCGAACCTCAAGATCGACAAGATCACCGTGTGGGACTCGGGCTCGGGCGGCGACGGCCAAGCCGGTACAACCGCCAACTTCGTATCCGGCCTCGTGGGCGCTCTGCCGCCGTTGCACGAGGTGGCAAGCCAAGCGGGTATCAAGCTGCCGCAGTTCCTCGGCGAGATCGACGATGCCGATGCACTCGATCGGCTGCGCGAGCTGGCCGACCGGCTGCGTCAAGATTCAGACGACGAGGGCGCCGAGTAGTACGTCGCGGCCCGTCGCCCGGCGCCGCTAGGCGCGGTCGGCTCAGTGAGCGGGAGTGTCGGCTTCGGGCAGGCGGCGCTCGTGCAGCTCCACGGGCGGCTTGCGTGACGCGCGATTGCGCTTCATTCGCAGGTTGAGCGCCTCCACCATCACTGCGAAGCCCATGGCGAAGTAGATGTAGCCCTTGGGAATGTGGAAGTCGGCGCCCTCAGCCACGAGCGACATGCCGATGAGCAGCAGGAAGCTGAGCGCCAGCATCTTGACGGTGGGATGGCGGCTCACGAAGCGCATCACCGGACCTGAGGACCACAGCATCACGCCGACGGCGATGACGACGGCTGCGATCATCACGCCGACACGGTCGGCCATGCCGACAGCGGTAATGACCGAGTCCAGGCTGAACACCAAGTCGAGCAGCAGGATCTGCACGATCACCCGAGCGAACGACCCCGCTGCGCTGGCCTCGGGGCCGTGGTCGTCGTCGCCTTCGAGCTTGTGGTGGATCTCGAACGTGGACTTGCCGAGCAGGAACAACCCGCCGCCCAGCAGGATCAGGTCGCGCCCCGAGAGCTCGTGGCCGAACACCGAGAACAGGGGCGTCGTCAGCCGGACGATCCACGAGATGCCCAGCAGCAGCAGCACCCGCATCCCCATCGCCAGCGACAGTCCCACAACCCGCGCACGGTCGGCCTGTGAACTCTTTCCGCCGCCCGCTGTGTCTGATTGAGAGCCGTCAAGACGGCTCGCCAAGATCGAGATGAAGATCACGTTGTCGATGCCGAGCACGATCTCGAGCACCGTCAACGTGACCAGCGAGATCCAGATCTCAGGATTCGACACCCATTCCACGGGCGCCCACGCTAGGGCGAGGGCGCGACGCGCCTGTCGCACTCAGCGTGTGCGGGGCGGGTGGCGACGCTGCGGAATTGTCCGGCAATGTCCTCGGTGCCCAACTGCAAGCCCGCAGCGCTGGCCGGTCGAGCGCACGCGCAGTGGGCATCGCTCCCACCACGCCCCGAGATCGACGCTCTCGACGGCGCCCGAGAAGTCGTTGCTGTCTTTGGTCGGCAGAAACGGATCTTCTGCGATCTGGCCGAGGAGTTGACGTGCGCTGTGCGGATCACACATTGTCGAGGACATGACGTCGTACATTTCGAAGATGCGGTCGGCGTCGTAGGCACGCAAGCGCGTACCGACGCGGCGGCTCCGTGTAATGCCAGCTTCGGTCAGGCGACGAAGCGCGTCTGCGCACCGCCGCTGCGAGAAGCCGGATTCCGACGCGAGGATCTCTGGCGTCAGCGAGGGTTGCGACGCCAGCAGACTCACTGCAGCCAGTGCCGCAGAGCGCCCGGTGCGCTGCCCCACACGTTCGCGCCAACGGTTCTGCAGGCGTGATACGACGTCCGAATAGGAATTCGCCGCTTGGCACGACTGGTTCACAGCAGTACTGACCACCTCGAGCAGCGGGATCACGGCTGCGGATCTGCGCACGTCATCGGGCGCCCCGACGTAGCTCTGATACGCGGCGAGCGACCGCAGGTAAGCATCACGGTTCTGCGACAGCGCCAAGCTGACAGGCGGCATGAACCCCTCCGCGGCGCACCGATGCTTCAACGCTGCGTACAAGAGGGCTCGGCCTGCACGGCCGTTGCCGTCGCCGAATGGATGAATCGTCTCGAATTGAGCGTGCGCCACCACAGCTTGCAGAACCGGCGAATGATCGCCGGTTCTGAGGTAGGCAACCAGGTCTTCCATGAGCGGTCGGCATTCATCGGGCGGAGGCGGCACGAATTCGCCATCGAGCGGATGCCAGTCATTGCCCCCGATCCAGTTCTGCGTCGTCTTCAGGACGCCGCCGAGTCCCGGATTCGGGGACGAGTTCATCAGCACGCGATGGGCATCGCAGAGCAGCTCGACGGTCAATGCCGCCGGCTGGGCCAGGATGCGCAGTGCTTCTGCCGTTGCTTCGATGTTGCCAATCGCCTCGCCGACATGGCCCCGACGATGAGGTGGGGCTGGGGACGCCTCGGCGATCAATGCGTGCACGACCCGCCGGGCCTGCGGTGTCACTCCCTCGATTCGCGACGAGCCGAGCGACTCCGCCCAGAAGAACATGCTGACCGAAGCAGAATCCGGTGCAAGTATTGAGGCGGTCGCAACCAGTTGCCGTTCGGCATCTGCAACGAGTGCCGCCACATCGGCTGGCAGCAACGGATGCCAGCAGGTCAGGCGGTGAGGGACATAGGCGCGAAATGTTCCCGGCCGCTGGTCGACAACCCGGGGCGCCGCCGGATTTCCTGGCCACGACTCTGTGCGAAGAAGGCCCATGATGGCGACTCGCTCCCGCTGCTGGACATGCCGCTTACCGCGCCAGTCCTATATGTGTTTGACGCGTAAAAGAGCTTATCGTGTCATATGCAGCAGGAATGTGGCGCAACAACGGCGGTCGCCACAACGGATCAGTTTCGTTGCTCGCTCCCATACTCGACAGGAGCTTGGGCGGCCCACCACCCATGGAGGCGGCGGCGGACCTCGTCGTCGCCCAGCTCGCCTTCAGTCCGGCGCAGCTCCATCAGGAAGTTCATGGCCTGGCCCACCTCGGGCCCGGGTTCCAAGCCCAAGTGGGCCATCACCTCGTCGCCGTTCATCTCGGGACGCACCTCGGCGACGGCCTGCTCCCGGGCCAGCCGGGCGATGCGAACCTCGAATCGGTCGAGCGCATCGTGCAGCGCCTGGATCCGCTTCACATTGCGCGATGTGCAGTCGCTGCGCACCATGTCGTTCAGGTCGCCGAGCAGCGGCCCGGCGTCACGGACGTAGCGTCGCACCGCCGCATCGGTCCAGCCGGTGTCGTAGCCCTTGAAGCGGCCCGACAGGTGCACCAGCCGGGCCACCTCGTCGGTGAGCTCGCGGCTGTAGCCCATCTGCGGCATGCGGCGGCGAGTCATCTTGGCGCCCACGGCCTCGTGGTTGCGGAACGTCACACCACCGTGGGAGAACGAGCGCGTCAGCGGCTTGCCGATGTCGTGAAAGAGCGCCCCGAGGCGCACCCGCAGCCGCGGCGGGCTCTGGGCCACGACGGCGATCGTGTGCGCCAACACGTCCTTGTGGAGATGGATCGGGTCCTGCTCGAGCGCCAACGCCGGCAGCTCGGGCAGGTGCTGATCGGCCCAGCCGCTGTCGACCAGCTCCCACAAGCCCTGGCGCGGATCGTCGACCACCAGGACGCTGTTGAGTTCGTCGCAGGGCAGCACGGCACCGTCGTCGAACTCCAGCTCGTCGGCAGCGAGCTCGTCGACGCTGTTCTGGTCGTCAGCGCCCGGCGCGCTGTGCGGCGCGCGGTCCGGTGTGCTCATCCCTCCATGATGCAGTGCTGCGAGCGCCCGTCCAACCATGTTTTCCGGGGGTTTTGCCACCTTGCCTCGCGAACGCTTCGGCGATACCGGGATCGCGCCTGCGACGGGTCTATGTTCGACAAACGGGTCGCTTCGGACAACATCAAGGAGCAGCGTGGCAGCGTCGTTCGTTCACCTGCACACCCACACCGAGTACTCCCTGCTCGACGGCGCGGCGCGCATCCACGAAGTCGTGGCTGCAGCGGTCGCCGACGGCCAGCCGGCGCTTGGCATCACCGACCACGGCAACATGTACGGAGTCCTGGACTTCTACCGCTCAGCCAAGTCGGCGGGCATCAAGCCGATCATCGGCACCGAGGCCTACATGGCGCTCGACAGCCGCCACGAACGGCCCAGCCGAAACCGGGCCAAGAACAGCAAGGTCGACGACTCGGGCGACGACGGCGAGGGCGAGAAGCTCTACTACCACCTGACGCTGCTGGCCCACAGTGACGCCGGCTACCGCAACCTGCTCAAGCTGGCCAGCCGGGCCTTCCTCGAGGGCTACTACTACAAGCCCCGGATGGACTGGGAGATGTTCGCCGAACACGCCGACGGTCTGATCGCCACCACCGGATGCCTCGGCAGTGTGGTGCAGCAGGCGCTGCTGGGCGGCGACTACGACGAGGCCCTCCGCCGTGCTGGCCGCCTGCAGGACATCTTCGGGCGCGATTCGCTCTATGTCGAGCTGCAGGACCACGGCATCGGTGCCCAGCGCGACTGCAACCCCCAGCTGCTGCAGATCGCCCACGATCTCGGTGCACCCCTGCTCGCCACCAACGACCTGCACTACACCCAACAGGGCGATGCGCTGGCCCACGATGCGCTGCTGTGCGTGCAGACCGGGGCGCTGCGCAGCGACCCGGACCGCTTCAAGTTCCACGGCGACCAGCACTATCTCAAGTCCGCCGCGGAGATGCGTGCGCTGTTCGGCGAGCACCCCGAGGCCTGCGACAACACACTGGCAATCGCCGAGCGTGCCGAAGTGAACATCGAGTTCGGGCGGATGCTGCTGCCCCACTTCGAGGTGCCCGAACCGCACGCAGATGCCGACGCCTTCTTGAAGCACCTGGCGTTCGAGGGAGCGAAGCGGCGTTGGGGCGCCAACGTGTCTGAAGACACCGCCGCTCGCATCGCGTACGAGCTGAAGGTCATCTCCGACATGGGCTTCAGCAGCTACTTCCTGATCACCTGGGATCTCATCCGCCATGCCCGCGAGAACGGCATCCGGGTGGGGCCTGGACGCGGCTCAGCGGCTGGCTGCGCCGTTGCCTACTGCTTGGGCATCACCGATCTCGACCCCATCCAATACGGTCTGCTCTTCGAGCGATTCTTGAACCCGGCGCGCATCTCGATGCCCGACATCGACATCGACTTCGACGACCGTTACCGCGACGAGATGATCCACTACGCGGCCCAGAAGTACGGCCACGACCACGTCGCGCAGATCATCACCTTCTCCACCATCAAGGCGAGGGCGGCGGTGCGCGACGCCGCTCGGGTGCTGGGCAAGCCGTACGCGCTCGGCGATCGCATCTCCAAGGCGATGCCGCCGCTGATCATGGGCCGAGACACCCCGCTGGGCGCCTGCCTCGAACGCGACGACAAGCACACTGACGGCTACGCAGCGGCGGCTGAGCTGCGCACCATGTACACCCACGAGGACGAGGTGCGTGAGGTGGTCGACGTGGCCCGCGGACTCGAGGGCCTCATCCGGCAGGACTCGGTGCATGCCGCCGCCGTAGTGATCAGCCCCGAGCCGCTGACCACGTACCTGCCGATTCAGCGCAAGCCCGAAGCGGGGACCGACCCCGACGAGGCACCCATCGTCACCCAGTTCGACATGGGCGGCGTCGAAGACCTGGGCCTGCTGAAGATGGACTTCCTCGGTTTGCGAACCCTGTCGATCATCGACGAGGCCTTGCGACTGGTCGAGCGCACCACGGGTGAGCATCTCGACATCGACTCGGTGCCGCTCGACGACTCGGCCGCCTTCGAGCTGCTACGGGCCGGCGACACGATGGGCGTGTTCCAGCTGGAGTCCACGCCGGTTCGCTCGCTGCTGCGGTCGATGCAGCCCAACCGGTTCGAGGACATCTGCGCGCTGGTGGCGCTGTACCGGCCCGGCCCCATGGCGGCCGACATGCACAACAGCTACGCCCACCGCAAGAACGGCCGCCAGCCGGCTTCGCCTCCTCATCCCGACCTGGCCGAGCTGCTGCATGAGACCTACGGGCTGATGATCTACCAAGAGTCGATGATGCGGGTGGCCCAGGAGATCGCCGGGTATTCCATGGCCGAAGCGGACGACCTGCGCAAGGCCTGCGGCAAGAAGAACCGCGAGCAGATTGCCGAGCACCGCGCCAAGTTCGTGGAAGGCAGCGTGGCGAAGGGCTACACGGCCAACCTCGGCAAGCAGCTGTTCGACATCATCGAGCCGTTCGCCGACTACGCGTTCAACAAGAGCCACGCGTTCGCCTATGGGCTCATCGCCTACCAGACGGCGTACTTGAAGGCCAACCACCGCACCGAGTTCCTGGCCGCCGTGCTGACGGGCTCCAAGCGCAACATCGACAAGGCGGGCGTGTACCTGGCCGACTGCCGCCAGCACGACATCGACGTGCTCGTACCCGACATCAACCGCTCCGAGCTGGACTTCGCGGCCGACGGGAGCACGATCCCGTTCGGGCTGTCGGCAGTGCGCAACGTGGGCGAGAAGGTGGCGACGCCGATCATCACCGAGCGCACCGCCAACGGACCATTCGTCGACTTCGAGGACTTCTGTATGCGGATGCCTCGCGAGGTGCTGAACCGCCGGTTCACCGAGTCGCTGATCAAGGCGGGTGCATTCGAGTCGTGCGGACACTCCCGGACCGGGCTGCTGCGGGTGTTCGAGCAGATCATCGAGGCGACTCAGCGACGGCGGGAAGAGGCTGCCGCGGGTGTTCAGTCGCTGTTCGGCGGCGGGAACGGCTCGTCGGATGCGACTGATGGCCCGAGCTTCGATGAGCGCATCGAGGTTCCTGATATCGAGGCCTCCGAGCGCGAGACGCTGGCGTGGGAGAAGGAGTTGCTGGGGCTGTACGTGTCGGATCATCCGCTGCGCGGCGGTGAGGCGCAGCTGCGGCGCGTCGTGACGTGCTCGGTGGGCGGTCTCGGCGAGCTGCCGCCCAACCCAGACGGCGGGCAGCAGTGGGTGACGCTCGGCGGTGTCGTGCAGAGCCTGCAGCGTCGCTATACGCGGGGCGGCGAGCCGATGGCCCGCTTCATGCTCGAGGATCTCTCCGATTCGGTGGAGGTGACGCTGTTCCCCAAGGGATTCGCCGCTGCGGGCGAGGCGCTTGCCGAGGACGCCGTGGTGCTGGTGCGCGGCCGGCCGGACCGTCGCGGTGAGGGCGAGACAGCGTTTCTGGCGACCGAGGTGGAGACCTTCGATTTGCGCAAGGGACCAGTGCCCTTGTGGCTGAACGTCGAGCGCGTCGACATCGACGACCGCTGGCTGGCGTCGTTCGAGCGGATGCTGTCGGAATACCCCGGCGACCAGCCCGTGCACATACGCGTCGGCGACTCGGTGGTGAAACTGCCGGAGTCGCGTTGGGTGGATGCGAGCACCCTGGCTGGACCGATGCGCGAACTGCTCGGCGCCGACGCCGTACGCACCTAGCCGGCACAGCCAGCCAGACCTGCTGAGGGCTAGATCCACTCGGCAAAATCCCTCAGCCATGACGAAGTCAGACCACTAGCCTTGCCCGGTGGCTGCGCTTGCGGCCTGCCCCCGACCGCGGCATCGGCCGCCCAACAGTTTCTTCAGGAGAGCTCATGAGCGACGCCGATACCCGCAAGGTCGACGAAACGTCGCTCCAGGATCCGTCGAAGATGATGGTCCCGTTCGCGAAGTTCAAGAGCTTCCAGTTCGCGGACAAGCTCTGGGTGCTTGGTGGGTTGCTCTTCCTGATCGTCCTGATCAACATCGTGTTCTCCGGCGGGGGCGGGGGCTAGCCGCAGCCCCGTGTTGCCTGCCCGATGAGGCTGGTCCAGTGAGCCCAGTTCCAGTGAGCCCAGTCCCAGTGAGCCCAGTCCCAGTGAGCCCAGTCCCAGTGAGCCCAGTCCAATGAGCGCCGGCAGCGAGGCCCCCTCCGCAGCGATCACCGTGGTGCTGCCCGACGGGCAATCCCACGAACTTCCCGGCGGTGCCACTGGTGCTGATCTCGCCGCGTCACTGGGGCGGCGGGCTGCGAAGGATGCGCTGATCGCGGTCGCCGACGGCGAGCAGCTTGATCTGAACCGGCCCTTGCCTGATGGTGCTTCGGTGTCGCTGGTGTTCCCGTCCTCCGACGACGGACTTGAGGTGCTGCGCCACTCCACCGCGCATGTGCTGGCCCAGGCGGTGCTGCGGCTCTACCCGGGCGCGACGTTCTCGATCGGGCCGCCGATTGCCGACGGCTTCTACTACGACTTCGACCTGGGTGTCGACGAGGTTGGCCGGCCGCGGACATTCTCCGACGACGACCTCGAAGCGATCGAGGCTGAGATGCGTGCCATCGTGGCGGCGCGCCAGCCCTTCATTCGCGCCGAGGTGGACCGGGCCGCTGCCGATGAGCTGTTCGCCCAGCACCCCTACAAGATCGAGATCCTCGACGGCGAGGCCGACGACCCGACCTCTGGGCCCCAGGGCGGGGTGATCACCACCTACCGCAACACCGACGAGTTCGTGGACCTGTGCCGCGGCCCGCACGTGCCCGACACCGGACGGCTCGGCCACTTCAAGCTGATGCGGGTAGCGGGCGCGTACTGGCGGGGTGACGAGAACCGCCAGATGCTGCAGCGCATCTACGGCACAGCGTGGGGCTCTGCTGGTGAGCTGGCTGCTCACTTGGAACGGCTGGAAGAAGCCGCCAAGCGTGACCATCGGCGGCTCGTGACCGAGCTGGATCTGCTGAGCTTCCCCCCCGAGCTGGGCGGCGGGCTGGCCGTGTGGCATCCCAAGGGCTCGGTGATCCGCAAGATCATGGAGGACTACAGCCGGGATCGGCACGAAGCGGGCGGCTACGAGTTCGTGTACACGCCGCACTTGGCCCACGCCCGGCTATTCGAGACCTCCGGGCACCTGGACTTCTACGCCGAGGGCATGTATCCGCCGATGGAGATGGACAACGGCGCCTACTACCCCAAACCGATGAACTGCCCGATGCACTGCTTGATCTTCGGGCAACGCCAACGTTCGTACCGGGAGCTGCCGCTGCGGCTGTTCGAGCTGGGCACCGTGTATCGCTACGAGCGGTCGGGGACGCTGCACGGGCTGATGCGGATTCGTGGATTCACCCAGGACGACAGCCACCTGTACATGGCGCCCGAGCATTTGGGCGACGAGATCGAACGGTTGCTGGATTTCGTGCTGTCGGTCTTCGGCGCGTTCGGCTTCGAGGATTTCACCTTCAAGCTGTCGACGCAGGATCCCGACAAGTTCGTGGGCACCGACGAGGGCTGGGATCGGGCGACGGCAGCGCTGCGGGAGGCCTTGGACCGGCGCGGCCACGACTATGTCGAGGCCGAGGGAGAGGCGGCGTTCTACGGGCCGAAGATTGACATCGACGTGCTGGACGCCATCGGGCGGTCATGGCAGCTGTCGACGATTCAGCTCGATTTCAACCTGCCGGAACGTTTCGATCTGCGATACACCGGCGCCGACGGTGAACTCCACCGGCCGATCATGATCCACCGGGCGCTCTTCGGCGCAATCGAGCGGTTCTTCGGTGTGATGGTGGAGCACTACGGGGGTGCGTTCCCGCCGTGGCTGTCGCCGGTGCAGGCAGTGGTGCTGGGCGTGCGGGCGGACCACGATGCGTTTGCCTCGGAGGTGGTCGCGCAGCTGGGTGAAGCCGGATTCCGGGCCGAGATGGTGCCGGCGGACGATCCGTTGGGGGCGCGGATTCGTCGGGCGAAGCTGGAGAAAGTGCCGTATGTGCTGGTGGTTGGTGACGACGATGTGGCGGCGGGCACAGTGGGCGTGAATCCGCGTGGCCAGCCGGTGCGGCGCGATGTGCCGCTGGGCGAGTTTGTCGCGAAGCTGGCCGACGTGGTGGAGCGCAAGGCTGCTGATGTGAGTTCGGCGGCCGCTGCGGCCGGTGGCTGAGGCTCGGGCGGGCTGAGGTGCAGGCACTGGTCTTCGAGCGCAAGGAGCTGCGGTTCGCGGCGGCCATGGCGGCGGGCAAGCTGAAGCCTGGCTCGGGTGCGGGCGTTGGTCCGCTGAGTTTGACCGAGATGGATCCCCCGGAATTGCCCGGCGGTGACTGGCAGTACGTGCGCACGGCGCTGTCAGGCATCTGCGGTTCGGATCTTGCGACGGTGGACGGGAAGGTGTCGCGCTATTTCGAGTCGCTGGTGTCGTTCCCGTTCGTGCCAGGCCATGAAGTGGTGGGTCACATCGACGACGGCACCCGGGTGGTGCTGGAACCGGTGCTGGGGCCTGAAGCTCACGGTGTTGCACCGCCGTGGCCCGATGCGGCGCCTGCCGACGGCAACGACTACGGCCACCTCATCGGCGGCGACATCGAAGCCGGGTTGCAGACAGGTTCGTGCGCGTCGACGGGCGGCGGCTGGTCCGAGACGTTCGCCGCACACCAGTCGCAGCTGCATTCGCTTGGTTCGCTGGAACCTGCGGAACTGTCGGACGAGGCGGCGGTGATGATCGAGCCGACCGCTGCGGGCGTTCATGCTGCGCTGCGGTCGGGAGTGACCGAGGGCGGGACGGCGGCCGTGATCGGTGCCGGCACGATGGGTCTGGTTGCGGTGGCCGCGCTGCGGCAGCTGACCGGCGTGGCGGCGATCGTGGTGGGCGCTCGCTACAGCCATCAGCGCCGGCTGGCGCGTGAGCTAGGGGCCGACCTGGCGGTGTCGCCCGACGAGCTGGGGCGGGCCGTGCGCCGGGCCGCTGGCACCAGGGTGATCGGTGAGACGCTGGGCTCTGGGACGCACGTGACGATCGACGCGGTGGCCTCGTCGTCGTCGCTGACCGATGCCATTGCGATCACCCGACCGCGGGGTCGGGTGGTGGTGCTGGGCATGCCGGCTTCGGTGGAGCTGAACTTGTCGGCGCTGTGGCACCGCGAGACCGAGATGGTGGGGGCCTACTGCTACGGCACCGAGCCGTCGCTGGACGGGGGTCACACTTTCGAGGCTGCGATCAAGCTGGTGCGCGACAGCGACCTGGGCCGGCTGGTCTCCGAGCTGTACCCGCTGGAGGAATACCGGGCTGCGCTGGAGCACGCCGCGAGTGCTGGTTCCCGCGGCTCGACCAAGATCGCCTTCGATTTGCGCGAGCACTGAGCTGGGCGCCGTTCAAACGGCTTGAGGCCTGTACTCGTTTGTAAAACAGTCAGCTCAGTGGAGCACTTGCTCGACTTGGACCTACTCGACAACGATGATCCGTTCGAAATCACTGATCAACTGCCGCACTTGTTCAAGCACGGAACGCTGAAGCCATGACTCCCGCCGAGGAGTACCAGTTCTATGCCCGACCGGAGAATCAGGTGCCCCAGGGGCCGCCACAGCGACGCACGGCGACACTGTCCGACCCTGTAGCCGTGCGCTTTTCTCCACAGGTGCTCGAACAGGTGAAGGCAGCGGCAGCGGCTGAGGATCGTTCGGTGTCCTCGTGGGTGCGTCGAGCGGTCAATAGCGCTCTGGAAGCTTCATCCACCTTGTATTCGCAGGTTGCGACCGGGGATCCGGCAGGCCGCATCGAGCATCGCTGTGGTGAGCTCGACCAAGTGCGTCTCGGCCAGCAAGCGTTCGCAGCGACGACGCGCCTCTACGTCTTCCTCAGCGACCGCTCGTTTGGCCTCGGTGCGCAACAAGGCGCTTGATACCAGGTGCCGCTGTGATGGCCATCGGCGCAGAGCATCGGATTCTGCTTCGGTCCTGATCAGTTTGACGAAGGCCGACGCGTCGAGGACCCAATCCTCACCGTTCATCTCGGCGCAACTCTTCGAGACGCTCGCTAAACGCTGGCTCGCCTGCAGGCGCAGCCGGCAGCGGTGGAAGATCCTCGATTGCAGCTGACAATCCCTTTGCGCTCCGGGTGATGAGCCCTCGTGCCGCCAAGCGGCCCAAGGGGTCGTCACGGTGCGGCAACGGCGTTGATCGCTCAAGCACGCTCAACCATTGAATGAGCAAGTCAGCCTTCGGATTCCTCAGAGTTCTATTGGTAAACCCTCAGCGCGGTATCGGTCCCGCTGCACGAAGGCACCGTTAGCGTGCGCCGCTCAGCCTTCGATTGCAGCTTGGGGAATTCGCAACCCCGCTGCGGCGGAGGCTGATCACGTTGAAGACCACCACCACCAACCTGGGCTACGGCCCTCCATTTTGAGGAGCGCCGCCCCCGTGCGAGACACAGTCCCCTTACGTCGCCTCCTGGTGTTGGCCGCGGGCTTGGCCGTCCTGCTCACACTGGCAGCGCCACCTCCGCACAGCCTGGCTCTCAGCGCCGACTCGCAGGACAGCACCACCCCGCAGTGGGTGACCACCGGGGGCAGCGTGCTGTGGGAAGCCGATCTGACGGTGGGAGGCGACGGAGATTCCGTCGGGTACAGCGAGACCGTGGGCGGCTCACTCACCGATACCGATTTCTCGTGGGGGGAAACGGACTACGCGGTGACGAGCGTCTTGCTTGTCCAGCCGGGATCGGACTCGGGCACCGCAAGCGTGAGCATGAGCTTCGATCCTGAGCTTCCAGAGGGATCCGGCTCGTTGCGGCTGCAGATCGGCGATGTGGGGTTCAACCTCGCGGACGGAAGCGTCGACGCTGGCGAATTCACATGGCCCGACGTCGATGCCGACTGGGAGAGCGGCGACATCGTTGCTCTCAGCCTTAACGAGCTTCCCGAGAATCTCGAGCCGCGGGCACTGGATGGCCGGCGAAACAACCTGGTCAACCCCACGTGGGGAATGGCGGGCACGACTCTTCTCAAGAAGGCATCCAATTCCTACGCCGACGGTGTGTCGACGCCGACGACATCGCGACCGAACGCTCGCACCATCAGCAACCTCGTGTTCGCCCAGCACACCTCGGTGCCGAACTTTTCACAGGCCAGCGACATCGTGTGGCAGTGGGGCCAGTTCCTGGACCACGACATCACGCTGAGCCTCGACAACACCGCTGAGCCGCTCCCGATCGCTGTCCCTGCGGACGACCCGGTGTTCGATCCCCTTGGGACCGGCGAGGCCACCATCGGTCTCAGCCGCTCGGTCTCCGATCCCGAGACTGGGACAAACGCAGAGAATCCTCGAAGGCAGGTCAACGCGATCACCGCGTTCATTGACGGCTCGCAGGTGTACGGCTCCGACAGAGTTCGAGCTTCCGCTCTGCGCACCAACGACGGCACGGGCAAGCTCAAGACGTCAAGCGACGGCCGATTCTTGCCGTACAACGACCAGGGTCTCGGCAATGAAGGCGGCGCGCACCGCCCGACGCTCTTTGTTGCAGGCGATGTGCGAGTCAACGAGCAGATCGGTCTCACGGCGATGCACACGCTGTTCGTCCGCGAGCACAATCGCCTCGCGGGCATCATCGCCACCCAGAATCCTGACCTGAGCGGCGATGAGACCTACGAACTGGCCCGCAAGATCGTCGGCGCTCAGATCCAGAACATCACCTTCAGCGAGTTCTTGCCGTTGCTGTTGGGGCCCGACGCCTTCGACGCCTACTCGGGCTACGACCCAGACGTAGATCCGACTATCGCCAGCGAGTTCTCGGCGGCGGCGTACCGGGTCGGCCACACCTTGCTGTCGCCCAAACTCAATCTCCTTGACGCCGACGGGGAGTCAGAGAAGATCAGTCTGGCAAGTTCGTTCTTCAGCCCTTCGTTCTACAACGGTCATGGCATCTCCGAAGTCCTGCGCGGCTTCGCTGCTCAACAGGCCCAAGATGTCGACTCGCAGGTCATCAACGAAGTCCGGAACTTCCTCCAGCGCGAGCCACACGGCATCGCCTTCGACCTGGTAGCGCTGAATATTCAGCGGGGTCGCGATCACGGCGTCGGCGACTACAACACGGTGCGCAGCGCCTACGGCTTGACTGCAGTGGAGAGCTTCGCCGACATCTCGTCGGACCCAGATGTCCAACAAGCGCTCGAAGACGCCTACGCAGACGTCGGCGACTTGGACCTCTGGCCCGCTGCGCTGGCAGAAGACCACGTGCCCGCAGCAGCGGTCGGCGAGACGCTCCGTGCCGTCATCTCCGACCAGTTCCGCCGCCTCCGCGACGGCGACCGTTTCTGGTTCGAGAATGACGCCTACTTCACGGCGAACGCCGATCTCTTGGCGGAGGTTCGCAGCACCACCCTGGCGGACATCATCCGCCGGAACACCCCCATCGACGACGAACTCGACGACAACGTCTTTGTCGTCGCAAGCGACACGGCACCCGAAAGCGACACTGAGTCCGACACCAACGCGGCGCCCGAGAGCAAGACAGAGTCCGACACCAACGCGGCACTCGACATCAATACGGGATCCAACACCAACACGGGCTCCCAACGCAACACGGCGCCGCGACCTGCCCCGACGGTCGCCGCCTATGTTCCGCCGCTCTGCTTCTACTAGGAGACAGCCGAACGGGGCCCATGAGTTCACCGCGCCGTTGACGCTCGTTTGCTCGTAGCTGCGAGGCTGTCCCGGTGACGGCGCTGCGACAGACGACGGCCAGCCGGTTGACCTCGGAGTTCGTGGGCACCGGGTTCCTGCTGCTGAGCGTGGTCGGCTCGGGGATCATGGCCGAGCGGCTGAGCCCGAATGACGTCGGGCTGCAGCTGCTGGAAAACTCGATCGCGACTGCGGGTGCATTGGCGTGCCTGATCCTGCTGTTCGGGTCGACGTCAGGAGCGCATTTCAACCCCGCGGTGACGCTGTGGGCGCGGCTCGCAGGCGACCTGGACAACCGGATGGCCGGGTTGTACGTGGTGGTGCAGACCGTCGGCGGGATCCTGGGCGCCATCGCGGCCAACGTGATCTTCGAGCTCGACGCCGTGTTCTGGTCGACCCAGGACCGGATCAGTCCTGAGGCGTTCCTGTCGGAGATCATCGCCACGTTCGGGTTGGTGATCGTGATCATCGGCGTGGTTCGCTCGGGCAAGGAGCAGTTCGTTGCCTTCGCGGTGGCCGCCTACATCGGCGGCGCCTACTTCTTCACCTCATCGACCAGCTTCGCCAACCCGGCCGTGACCGTGGCCCGCATGTTCTCCGACACGTTCGCCGGCATCGCACCTGCCAGTGCTCCGTTGTTCATCGTGGCGCAGTTCATCGGAGCGCTGTGCGCCATCGGGGTGGCGCGGGTGACACACCCGGCGCGCTGAGCCTGCGGACGTTCGGGCCGGTCGCTACTGCAGCGTCTCGGTGAATTCGCGTGCGAGGTAGGTGAGGATGATGTCGGCGCCGGCTCGCTTGATGGCGGTGAGGTGCTCGACCGCAGTGGCGTCGCCGTCGATCCAGCCGTTGGCAGCTGCGGCCTTGAGCATCGCGTATTCGCCCGACACGTGATACGCCGCCAGCGGCAGGTCGAAACGGGCCCGGGCGGCGGCGATCACATCGAGGTATGCCAGCGCCGGTTTCACCATGACGATGTCGGCGCCCTCGGCAATATCCAACTCGATCTCGGCCATGGCCTCGCGGGCGTTGGAGGGGTCCTGCTGGTAGCCCTTGCGGTTCCCGCCACCGCGGATGGTCACGTCGACGGCGTCGCGGAACGGCCCGTACTCGGCCGACGCGTACTTCGCCGAGTAGGCCATGATCGGCAGGTTCTCGTGGCCGTTGCGGTCAAGGGCCTGGCGGATCGCCCCTACCTGCCCGTCCATCATCCCCGAGGGTCCCACCATGTCAGCGCCCGCTTCGGCCTGGGCCAGCGCCACCCGCTGGTACAGCTCGAGCGTGGCGTCGTTGTCAACCTCGCCGTCGTCGGTCAGCACGCCGCAGTGTCCGTGGTCGGTGTACTCGTCGAGGCACAGGTCGGCGATGATCGCCAGTTCCGGACCGTGGTCGTCTCGCAGGTTGGACAGTGCCACTTGCACGACACCGTCGGGGTTCCAGGCTTGCGAACCCACAGCGTCCTTGCGGGCGGGCAGCCCGAACAGGATGACGCCGCTGATGCCGAGGCCCGCCAGCTCGTTGACTTCCTTGCGCAGCGATTCCTGGGTGTGCTGCACCACGCCCGGCAGCGACACGATGGGCTGCGGCTCGGTGGCGTCCTCGCGCACGAACAGCGGAGCGATGAGATCGGTGGGGGTGACGGTGGTCTCGGCGACGAGGCGGCGCAGTGCTGGGGTGCGGCGCAGGCGGCGCAAACGGCGAGCCGGAAAGGTCACCCCGTCATGCTATTGGCCGATGATGGGCGTAGGTTCGGGAGCGTGGAGATCGGGTCCGAGGACTGGTGTGAGGCGATGTCCGGGGTGCTCGCGGAGGTGGAGCTGCCGGAGGTTCAGGCCACAGTGGAGCAGCGGATCGGCGACGGCAATGGCGGACCGGTCGTTGCCTACCGGCTGGTGATCGACGGCGGGCGAGCGCACTTGGAGCCAGCGCAGGGTCTTGACGACGGCGACGACGGCGTTGTGGTGATGAGCCAGTCACGAACCACCGCTGAGGCCGTGCGGCGAGGCGAGCTGGGCGCGTTGGCTGCGCTTCAGGCGGGGCTGATCAAGGTGAGCGGCGATGTGCGGGTGCTGATCGCGGCCGCTGAGGCGTTGGCAGCGGTGGATGCTGCGTTGGGGCAGACGTTGGCTGGCGGCGACGGGAACGGCGCAGCCGACGGACGCGACGGCGGCGACAGGAATGGCGCTGCGGATGGACGCAGTGATGGCGGCGGCGGCCCGCCCGATGACGCCGGCGGCGACGGGAGCTGAGACGCCGTGCCGGAGATCCCCGAGATCCGGGCGCACGCAGAACGATTGGAAGCGCTGGCCGCCGGCGAGGTACTGCAGCGCGTCGAGCCGCTGTCGTTCACGGCGTTCAAGACCGCCAGCCCGCAACCCAGCGCGGCGCTGGGACGGCCGCTGCGCAGCGTCGGCCAGCGAGCCAAGTACTTGCTGCTGCGGTTCGCTCCCCCGATGCAGGATCCGGCCAGCGGGGGAACCGGCGGTGGCGCGGGTCTCGGCGACGACGGGGACGACAGCGACGACAGCGACGACAGGGGCGACGGGGGCGATGGTCTGACGTTCGTGGTGCATCTGATGCAGGGTGGCCGTCTGCGGGTGCTCGAACCGGGTGCGAAGCGGCCGCGCCGTCCCCGCGACGGCTTGGCGCGGTTCGAGTTCGACAGCGGCCTGGGGCTGATGCTCACCGAACCAGGCACGCAGAAGCGGGCCGGCGTGTGGGTGCTTGAGGGGGATGTGGCCAACGCCGAGCCGATCGCCGGTCTGGGGCCCGAGGCCACCGAGGTGGACCCGGCGGGCATGGCCAAGCTCATGGCGACCCATTCGGGTCGCCTGCACAACTTCCTGCGGGATCAGCGGGTGATCTCGGGGCTGGGGCGGTGGCTCGCGAACGAGATCTGCCATCGGGCGAAGCTCTCGCCATTCGCCGCGGTGGGACGGCTTGACGCCGACGCCGTGGGGCGGGTGGTGGCGGCCATCGAAGCGGTAGTCGAGGAGTCTCTGGCCTTCGAACGAGGGCGCCCGGAGATGAGCCGTTCGGCCGAGCGGCCCTCGGCAGTGCACGGCCGCACGGGGGAACCCTGCATGGCCTGCGGTGACGTAGTGCGGGCCGTCGAGTACCGCGACTACTCGGTCCACTACTGCGCCGGCTGCCAGACGGGCGGGCGGGTGCTGGCCGACAACACCACCAGCAAGTTCCTGCGCTGACGGCAGACCGCTCGGGCCCCGGTGTGTATCACGGTGCCGGTTACGCTCCTGCGCCATGAGCGAACCTGACGTATCAAAGCTCGGCCTTGCGGCCGACGGACAAAGACTTGGACTGTCGGCCGATGAGGTGCTGCAGAGCACCCGCGCGGTGCGCAAGCGGCTTGACTTCGACCGGCCGGTGCCCGAATCGGTGCTGCGGGAATGTGTCGAGATCGCCGTGCAGGCGCCGACGGGCTCGAACATGCAGGGCTGGCACTTCGTGTTCGTCACCGAGCGAGACAAGATCGAGGCCATCTCCGCGCTGTACAAGAAAGGCTTCGACTCCTACCGCAACAGCCCCATGTATGCGGGCCGGGTGGCGTCGGGTCTGGGCGCCCAGCGCGAGGCGCAGCAGGCTCGGGTGACCTCGTCGGCTGAGTACCTGTCGCAGAACATGGGTCGCAGCCCGGTGCTGTTCATCCCGTGCATCACCGGCCGCACCGACGATCCGCGGATGATGGTGGGCCAGGCGGGCTCGATCATCCCCGCGACCTGGAGCTTCATGCTGGCCGCACGTGAGCGGGGTCTGGGCACCTGTTGGACCACGCTGCACCTCGGCTACGAACGCGAGGCGGCGGAGATCCTGGGCATCCCCTACGACACGGTGCGGCAGTACGCGCTCAGCCCGGTGGCGTACACCCTGGGCACCGACTTCAAGCTGGCCACCCGGACCGATCTTGACTCGGTGATGAGCTGGAACGCCTGGAGCCGCTGAGATGGCCGCGAAGTCGCCGTCAGAGCTGTTCGACCTGTCGGGTCGGGTGGCGGTGGTCACCGGCGGGTCGCGGGGCATGGGCCGCGAGATCGTGCTGGCGTACGCCCGCGCCGGCGCCGATGTGGTGATCGCATCGCGCAAGCTCGACAACTGCGAGGCGGTGGCCGAGGAGGTGCGTGCCGAGACCGGGCAGCGGGCGCTGGCGGTGGCGTGCCATGTCGGCTACTGGGAGCAGAATGATGCCCTGTGCGAACGCGTCTACGACGAGTTCGGCCACTGCGAAGTGCTGGTGAACAACGCCGGGCTGTCGCCGCTGTATCCGTCGCTGTACGAGGTGACCGAGGCACTGTTCGACAAGGTGATCGACGTGAACCTGAAGGGCCCGTTCCGGGCCTCGGCGGTGTTCGGCAAGCGCATGTTCGAAGCGGGCGGCGGCTCGATCATCAACGTCAGCTCGGTTGCTGCGGTGGCGCCGTCGCCGAACGAGACGGCGTACGGGGCAGCGAAGGCGGGCATTCACGCCATCACGCAGTCGTTCGCCCGGGAATACGCCCCGTACGTGCGGGTCAACTGCATCATGCCGGGGCCGTTCCTGACCGATATCTCGAAAGCCTGGGACATGGATGCGTTCAACGAGCGAGCCGCGACAGAAATCGCCTTGCAGCGAGGTGGCGAGGCCGACGAGGTGGTGGGTGCGGCGCTCTACTTCGCATCGGAGGCTTCGAGCTACACCACGGGCTCCGTCCTGAAGGTCGACGGCGGCACGGCTTGGGCGACCAGCTGATCGCAGCACTGGCCGAGCCGGCGACGGAACTGATCCGCCGCCGCGCAGTCCGCGACCAACAGACGAGCCGCAGCTTCAGGCCGCCGCTTCGAGGATGGCGGCGCAGTGGCCGACGCGGGCGGCAATCAGCTCGATGAGGCGTTGGGCGAAGTCTTCCGCTCCGCAGTCGGCGATGGCTGGATCAGCCGCTGCCTCAGCGACCGCAGCCGGTAGACGGCTGGCGAGGTCGGCAACGCGTGCGACAACGTCCTCTGCATCGAGACCGAGCCCGCTCGCAGTCTTCTGCCACGCGTCGGAGCGATCGGCCCGCGTGAGCCGGTAGCCGTCACCGATCTTCATGGCCAAGTTCACCTTGTGGCCCTTGGAATCGTCGTACGGCAGGAACGATGCGACGTCGAACAGCGGCGCCAGTCGCGCCCACGAACCGTGCAGGAGCAGCGCGTAGTTCTTGGCGTGGGCATCGGTGCCGGCAATCAGCCAGTTGAACGCGAGCGCATCGACGAAGCGCCACACGTCATCGGCGGCCAGCCGGCCCGGCACCACGGAGCGCAGCACGCCCGCAACGTCCTCAGGCCCTGGCCCGCCGTCGGATTGGTACTTGTGATCGGGGTGAACCGACAGAGCTTGGCAGAGGTCTTCCTGATGAAGGCGCTCCACATGCCCGCCACGCCAGACACGGTCGAATCGTTCAACCACTATCGCTGTCTCGTCTTCGAAGGTCACCAACGACGTCCGCACTGCTGGGAGATCCGCATGGGATGCCGCGGCGAGGCAGAGGTGCTCGTTGACCTGGCTCCAGCGATACTCGGCAATCGCGGGCTTGATGATGTGCGTGCTCGGCAACGAGCCGATCGCCCGGTACCACTGCCCGTCACTGCGGTGCAGCGCTGTCTTCGCCTGGGCCCCGCCGAGGCTGAACTGTCCGCGGAAATCACTGCCGAGCCACAGTGCGCGATTGGCATGCAGATCGCGCAGCCGCAGGGCGATGTCGGCATCGCTCATCAACTGCGCCTCGGCCACACGCTCCGACAGCGCGCCGATCTCCGATGGCGGGCACAGCTGCACGGCACCGGGACAGTCGCGGCCGATCGGCGTGCCCAACAGCGAGAACGGACTTGCACTCGACACCGAGAACTCGCGGCCCCAGCGGCGCAGCACTTCACGGTCATCGGGCAGCAGGCCCCATAGCCACGGCGTCACCACGTTGTTGTCGTGCTCGGCCGAGGTCAGCGGCATCGCCGCGGAGATTGGCGTGGCAGCAGGGTCGGCACGGTAGCTGTCGTCGTAGCGAAGCATCAGCTGGCCAGAGGCTGCGCGATGCAGTTCGGCAGCAATCTGCCCACGCAACAGCACAGCGAGAACGCTGTCAGTCATGGTGAACGGCTGACGGCTCGGAGGCGGAGCGGCTGGTACTCCAGTTATCGATGTACCGGTTGAGATCGAATCCGCCGCTATCAATGTCAGCACCGATACGAGCATCGGCATCGGCCGGAATGAGGCCGAAGCCCAGACCCAGTGCGATCGTCACGCGTAACACCCCGTCCAAAGACACCGTCGGCTTGCCGTTCTCGAAACTCGACAGCCACGGGCGGGCCACGCCAGCCTCGCCCGCCAAGGTGCGCTGCGACCAGCCGCGCTCCTTGCGCGCCGCCGCGATGGCTGCTCCGAGTTCTCGGCTGGTCAGCAGCGGGCGCGCTGCGTTCGTGGTCTCCATACAAGAACACTCCCGATTTGTCTTTGTTCGCTGACATAATATATATGTCTTCGTTCACAGACAAATACTCATTGTCACCGAGAAGGTGCTCCAATCCGCGCACCCTCTACGCTCTGCGCACGACATACAAGAGATGCATGACTGAATGGAGTTCCTGACATGACAACATCACACTTCGGTCTCCCCAGCCCGGAAAATGCCCAGATTGTGTTCACCGTGCTGAACACCCTGCGGAAGCTCCACCATGTGATGGGAGCGGACTACTCCCGCGAGTGGTGGTCCACGCGCAATGCGGAGCTGGATAGCCGAACACCGTCGGAGGCTGTCATCGCTGGCGACCACGAGGCTGTCGCCCGATTAGTCGATTCGTACCTCGATCCCAGCTTCGTCTAGCGGCCAAGCCACATCTGCACCCGAGGCATCGGTCGGCAGGCCAGCCGAAGTCGTTGCGGCTACGTTGAGCGCCGCCGCGGGCCGTGCGCGGGGAGCATTGGAGGATTGCTGTGGGGACGACGAAGCGACTGTCGACATTGAACCGGTCGATTGAGGGCCGGGTGGCGCTGATCACCGGCGCTGGCATGGGCCAGGGACGGGCGACGGCGCATCTGTTCGCCGACGAGGGCGCGCACGTTGCGGTGACCGACCTAGGCCAGGCCGAGGTGGACGCTGTGGTAGCCGAGATCAACGACGCCGGCGGCTCGGCCGCGGGCTGGACCATGGACGTGGCCAACCGCGACCGTGTCAACCAGGTAACGGCCGAGGTGGCCGAGCGTTTCGGCGGCATCGACCACGTCATCAACAACGCCGGCATCTCACGGTTCTCGCCGATCGATGCCCCCGAGTACGAGGACAACTGGGCGATCTCGCTCGAGGTGCTGCTGACAGCGCACACCTACACCGTGCGGGCGGCGCTGCCATACCTGCGCCAGTCCGACGCAGCGCGCATCGTGAACATTGCGTCCACCGAGGGCTGGGGCGCCACGAAGTTCGGCTCGCCGTACACGGCGGCCAAGCACGGCGTGATCGGGTTGACGAAGTCGCTGGCAGTGGAGCTCGGCCGTGAGGCCATCACGGTGAACTGCATCTGCCCCGGGCCCATCAACACGGCCATGACCGCAGAGATCTCAGAGGAACACAAGACGATTTTCGCCAAGCGCCGCACCGCACTGGGCCGCTACGCGGAGCCCGAGGAAGTGGCCCACGGCACGCTCAACTTCTGCCTGCCCGCCAGCCAATACATGACCGGCGCCGTGCTCCCCGTAGACGGCGGCCTGCTCATCAAGAACGCCTGAGGTCAACGCAAGCACCGTGGCTCGAGCTGTGGGTCTTGGTGACCCCGAGCTACTGGGTGAGGGTGACCGTCAGCGACTGAGGCATGCCGTCGGCGTCGAGCGTCAGCGTGCCCGACAGGGTGCCGCGTTCGGCGAGAGGCAGAGGCTCGGTGGGTGTGGCGGTGAAGACGCCGGTCATCGACAGCGACCCATCGCCGTTGTCGCTGCCACGGGCGGCCAACCGCATCTCGGCGGACACACCGTCATCGCCGGGGGCGAATACCAGCAAGGCGCTAAACCGCCGCTCGTCCACCGCAGGGTCGGCGGCCTGAAGCGAGGCGGTGCTGGGCACCACAACGGCCACCGACTTGCTCATCGTGTCGGTCTCGACGGTCTCACCGTCGTCGGTCGTCGTGGTTGTCGTGGTCGTCACCGTCAGTGACAACGTGCCTGAGACGTCGTAGCGGTCGGCACCGGATGGCGTGAAGGTCAGCTCGGCGCCTTCGACATTGCTCGTGGCGACGGCGGTCACGACGGGTTCGCTAGCGGTGCTGCTTTCGGTCTCGCTGGCAACCTGACCAACGGCGACGCTCGACGTCTCAGACTCGGTGACTGTTTGATCGACGACCTGGCTGCCGCCTTCCGACTCGGACACGTCCGGCGTAACCGCCGTAGCCACCGACGAATTGGAATCAGCCGAAGTGGAATCGGCAATCAAGGAGGTGTCGTCGTCCGTAACCGTTACGAGCGGAGCCTCCTCTTGCACGACAGCGACAACCGCAGTCTCCTGCGGCTCGACAGCGACAACCACGGCCTCCTGCGGCTCGACAGCGACAACCGCAGCCTCCTGCGGCTCGACAGCTGTGGCCGCGGCCTCCTCCTGCGTGACGGATGCGGCAGCGACGACGGCCGGAGTCACATCAGTCTTCGCAGCGGCAGGTGCCGACTCGACCACCGGGGGCTGTTCTGCGGCGGGCACGACGACTGGGGCGTCGGGCGGCGGCACCTCGACGGCGAGCGGGGTGAGCACTTCGATGACCGAGTCGGGCAGCACCCGCTCGGCCGCCTTGTGGACGGTTGAATCGGCCGTCGGTGAGATCACCGCTGTGGCAAGCCCAAGGCCCACCGCAGCTTTGGCAACCATCGGCACACCGACGGTTGCAGCGTTGGCGACGGCGGCGGCAGCACGCGACGCCACGGGCGCTGTTTCAGTCAACAGCGGCATCGCGGAACCGACTGACGACTGTGCGGCGCCGGACCCATGGCCCGCAACCGCCGAAGCAGCCCGTTCGCCGCGGCGAAGCAGCCCGACGAGTGCCACCGGAACAAACGCCGCAACACGCAGGGCAGCACGCAGCGCCGAGCGCGCACGTGATACTCGAGCACGGGCATTGTCTTCGCTCACGCCGGTGGCCTTCGCCATCTCGTCGTACGAGAGCTCTTCCACGAAGCGCAGCTCCAGCGCCTCGCGGTACGGCTCGGACAGGCCTTCCACCGCGTCGGCGATGTCGGAGAGATCGATGTCCAGCCCCAACTCGGTTTCGACGCTGGGTGTCGGCTGCAGCGCAGTGCCGTTGACGGCTGCGCGTTCGGTCTTCTCGCTCTCGCGGCGACGCCGGTTGCCTTCGTCAATGCAGACGTTGGCCAGGATCCGGTGCAGCCACGGCTTCACCCGGTAATTGCCGTTGAACCGCGGCATGGCCCGCAGGGCACGCACCAAGGTCTCCTGGACAGCGTCCTCGGCAGATTCGTGGCAGCTCAGGCGCCGGCGCGCGTGATTGAGAAGCTCCGGCCGGTACTCACGCACCAGTTCAGCAAACGCTTCGTCGTCGCCGGCCTGGTACGCGATGACCAAGTCTCGATCTTCGAGTCGAAGGGCCATGGCGGTTCTCAGGGTCGCTGGCAGAGGCCCGTACGGCCTCCTACAACTCGAATGCTACCGCAGCCCCCCCGCCTGGCTGCCGTCACATTTCGAGCGCGTCAGTCGTTGGAGTCGACCTGGATCGTGCAGCGGCGCAGCATCATCAAGCCGGTCAGCAGCCGCCGTCGCGGAACGGGTCGGAATCCGCCGCAGGGAAGAGTTCCGGGTCGAGCGGGAATCTGATCCATTCGTCGGAGCAGAGGCCGCCGAATTCAGGCGCAAGGTTGATGAGCGTGCGCAGAGACGGACCCTTCAGCCACGCAGCCCAGAACTCCTCGCCGGTGGTGATGTTCTTCGTGTACCAATCCGGCACACGGCCGGCCAGGCCGTCCAACACCACCTGTTCGTCTTCGAGCGACGGCCGCGCGCCCAGCGACGGGCAACCGGTGCCCGAGTAATACGTCAGCCAAGCATGCGGCACCATCAGATGGGTCACGGTGTCGGCCAGGATCTCGGTCCCCGGGTCACCCCAGTAACAGTCGGGATACTTGTTGGCGAAGTAGAGCTGCACCGCTCCCCACGCCTTGCCCGGCGCAAGACCGGTCTGATGGTCGTACACATGCACCAGTTCGTGGACGAGACCGCCGAGGGACATCTCGGACATGTTCATCTCGACCGCACTGCAGGTGAGGTTGGAAGTCCGGATGTCGCATTCGTGCCAGACGGTGCCGCCGAATCCCGATTCTGAGACTCGCGTCTTGTTTCGAATGGTGTCCCACGCCTTCTTGAGCCACGGATGGTCGGTCTGCCATTGCAGAGCGACCTGGTCCCCCCATGTCCGCAGAACCTCGAGCGACGTGATCGCCACGTCAGCGGCAGGAATCGGGGCGAATTGCTGGGCGCGGACCGGCCGCAGGCGCTTCGCGGTGGTGCCGTCGCCGAGCTGCCCGACGCTGTTGTCCCCCCAGCAGGACACACCGCCGTCACGATGCAGCGCGCAGGCATGCGCCGGAATCGGTTCCGAGCTCATGCTGATGCCCACGTCGACCGCGTCGTAGACGCCAGCGATGCGCCTCGGCGCCGACCGGCCGGCCGTGGTGCCGTCGCCGAGCTGCCCGACGCTGTTGTCCCCCCAGCAGGACACACCGCCGTCACGATGCAGCGCACATGCACTCGCATCTCCCACCGCCACCGAGACGACGCCCTGCAGGCCCTCGACTTTCTGGGTCTGGAACGTGTCGTGGTCGCGCCAGCAGAACACCTCGCCGGCGGTGGTGACCGCGCATGACTGGTTCAAGCCCACCGAGACCGATGTGGCCGGGGGGATACCCCTGACGTCGACCGGAGATGCGTGGCGCACGACACCCCAGCAGGACACGCCGCCGTCACGATGTACTGCGCAGAACGTCTGCCTGCCGGCAGAAATGGCAGCCACATCGGCCAACCTCGGGAATTGCGACGGCGTGAAGACGTTTTCGATATCCAATGAGGCGCCGGCCTCGCCCGCGAGATTGGAGCCCCAACACGACACCGAGTCGTCACGGTGCACCGCGCAGGTCGTATCAAGGCTCCCGGCAACGGCGACAGCATCGGTGATTCTCGGGACCTTGACCGGCACGTAGTGGTTGGCACTATTTCCTTGTCCGAGCTTTCCGCTGCGTCCATTGCCCCAGCATGAGACGGTCCCGTCGGCATGCACGGCGCACGAGTGGGTTGTGAGGTAGCCCGTGGTGTCAGCCGCGCCGAGAGCAACGACGTCGGAGAGCCCGGCCGTGGTCAAGCGCTCACGGAATCCATCGACGCCCCAGCAGGTCACGCTGCCGTCGAGGCGCACTACGCAGGTTCGGCCTCGCGAGACGTCCAGAAACGTGTTGTCACCCCGGGGTCCATCGGGAACCTGGTACGAGGCTGTGGAGACGGTGTCGGCGGGGCGGAGGTACGCGTCGATGGCTGCTTGGGAGACTGCTGACTCGCCGCCGAACACCCGCAGGTCCAGGGTGTCGGCGCTCGCAGAGGCCCGTGCGGCATCGAGGAACCCGGCCACCTCGAGCGGAATGGACCCCGGAGACGTGAGCAGCAGCGGAGCACACAGTCGTCCCAGCAACGGTGCCGCGCTGAACGAATCGAACGGCACGCGGGCTCTGGCCAGACCGATCTGCTCGGTAGCGAAGCATGGCTCGCCGGCCGCCTCGCTGTAGCGGCCCCGCACCAACTCCGCAGCCAGCACGGCGGTGTCGAAACGGGTGGCGCCCGCCAAGCGCGTCACCGAGATCCCCAGAGCCGTAATCGAATTCTCCACCGCTTCCGACAGCGCCCCGCGGCCGCCCATCAGCACCACATGATCGATTCCCGCCCCCGACAAGTGCGCTTCCACGCCGGGGTGCAATCGGTCCCGCGGCGTCAGCAGCACCGGATGGCGCCCACGTGCCGCGAACGGCCCCGCCACCAACGCATCAGCGAACACCTCGCCGCTGGCCACGATCGCCGTAGTGCCCTCGCCGGGCATGACCCCCGGCGTCACCCGCCGGGCCGCGACCACACCGGTGCCGTACCGGTCGGCACGGCCCACACGCTCCACCGAGACGTCCAAACCCTCCAGCGCGGAGGTCACCGCTGCACCCACCGCGTCGGCACCGCTGACAGTACCCACCACCACCACGCTCGACACACCGGTGCGCCTCAGGAACGCTGCCGCATCGGCACGCAACTCCCCCGGCGGCGTCATCAGCACCGGAGCGCCCAACGCACCCGCCACCGGTGCGGCCACAACCGCATCAGGCCAACTCCGGCCCGACACCATCACCACCGACTCCAGCTGCCCACCGGCCTCGCTGGCATACGCCTCTGCCACCAGCAGAGACGTGTCATAGCGATCGGCCCCGCCATAACGGGTCACCGCGACTTTCGCCAGCACCTCCTCCTGCGCGGACTGAGCCCCGACAGCAGATGGCAGCACCGGCAACACGACCGTCATGGCGGCCGCGCACACCGCGCCGACCACTTTCCGGAGCACGCGCGGCAGGCTAGTTCGTGTCAGATGCGCCGTGATCTCGCGTGAATCAGTCTTGGGGGGTGATGGTGACGGTGTGGGTGTCGCCGTCGTCGGCCACAACGGTGATGGTGTAGCCGCGCAGCGTCACCGACTCGCCGGCTTCGAGCACCGGGAAGTCGTCGACCTGGCCGCTTCCGGTGTCGCCTGCGATTTTCGCGGGCAGCTGCCCCGAACCGAGGCTGGTGTCGACCGTGTACACCAGCACACCTTCAGTGATCAGGGCCGGATAAGTCGTGCTCGCGCCCGTCTCAGGTACCTCGAAGAACCTGCCCGCGTCGTATCCCAGCTTGCGACGGCTCTCCACGACGATGACGTCGTGCGTGCTCAGCGGCACAGCAGCCATGGCCAATCCATTGCCTGGCTGGGCGATAGGGGTGAGCGTCACGACAGCCTCAGGTGAATTCATACAGCGCACCTGTGACTCGGTGAGCCATCCCAGTTGCCAGCGACTCCACGCCAGCATCTCTCGGACACGCAACTGCCAGAGAAATCCCGTCGATCGGACGCCATCCGGAGAACTCCACTCATGGGCCAAACGCGAGTCCTGCGGCGAGGTCAGAAAGAAGCCGTTCAGACCCATCAGCCCCAATGTGACGTCTACCCGCGCATCGTCGGAATCGGGGTTGACGTCAGGCTGAGGCCGTAGCTCCGGGTCGTACGCATACATGTCGAGCAGCCCGAGGTTGTGCGCAATTTCATGGGTTCCGACGCTCCCCCATTCCGAGGGCTCGCGGGGCTCACTGCTCTTGACCGTATTCACCCGCGTGGTTGTCACCGTCACGCCGTCGGCAGTGGCTGAACCCGTGGCATTGCCGCCGCCGAAATGACTGCTGGGGAACACGTTCAGTACGAGATCCACCGAAACAAAGTCGAACTCGTCGTCGGCGAGCGCAACCGCATGCGTCGAAGCTGCAAGGGTCAGCGCTGGCCCGAACACTGTTTCGCCCAGATATGCGGTCGAGGGCTGCTCGGCTCGTAGCCAGCGATGCAGTGGGACGAACTCGACATCGAGTTGACCGAGACTGCTCGATTCGAAATAGTCCTCGATGTACGGGAGGTTGAGTTCGGCTTCGACTTCGGTGCTGTGGTCAGCCTGCACGTCGGGGAAGTCCATGAAGAGGACAGCCACTCGCAGCGTGCCTGTCGACGGAGCGGCCCAGCTCGGAAGCGGAAATCCTGCCGTCGTACCGGGTGTTCCGCGGGGTCGACATGACTCGCTTCCGTCGGGAACAGGATCGCCGCGTGCGCCGATGGTGAAGACCCGGTGCTTGCCGGAGCGGTCGATCGTGTGAAAGGCGATCAGCTGTCCGTCGGGTGACCAGCGGGGCGCCAGGACCGCACTGCCCTCTTCGGACTCATAGACAGCCTCCTGCAGCCGACCCCTGACGTCGGCGGTGAACAGTGTCTGACGGTCATTTCCGCTGCGAACGAATGCGATCCGTCGGCCGTCGGGCGACCACGACAACCCGCCCCGCGTTACGACGCCGGAGACGATCAGAAGCGGATTCGAACCGTCGGCCTCGGCCACCACCACGGCGGAACCGGTGATGAAGGCCAGCTGCGAACCATCCGGCGAATACATGGGATCGTCGTTGTGTGCGCTTCCGCTGGTCAGCTGTTCGGCGTTCGTGCCGTCCGGGGCCATCCTCATCACATGCCTGCTGCCGTCGGAGAAACGATCGAAGACGATCAGCTCCCCAGTGGGCGACCACCGGGGAGAGGCGTCGATGACGTTTCCCTCGGTGAGCTGGGTTGCTCCTGTGCCGTCGGCGTTGACCTTCCAGATGTGTGCGACCCAATCGTCATCGTCTTGATACCCGCCTACATAGGCAATCTGAGTGCCGCGAGGCGACCATGCCGCTGAGTTCAGATAAACGCCGGCATAGGGCACCAGCCGCTGCTGGTTCGAGCCGCCGTTGTTCATGGTCCACAGGGAGCCATTCTGGGTATAGACGAACTGACCGCAGTCGGGTGACCAAGCAGGGTCCTCGGCATTGAGCGAGGTGACGAGTTGGCGGAGCTCGTCGGTGTCGGAACCGCCGCACGTACCGGCTGGCAGCACCGTGAGGCCGCTCCCAGCGGCGAGGTGTGCATAGAGGTACGAATCGACGGCGGAGCGGGAGACGGCTGCGTCGCCGCCGAAGATGCGCAGCCCGATCGTGTCGTGCTCATCGCGGGCCGCGTCCAATATGGCGGCGGTTTCTGCGCGCATCGCATGCGGCTCGGTGAGCAGCAGCGGAGCGCACAGCCGTCCCAGCAGCGGCGCCGCGCTGAACGAGTCGAACGGCACCCGCGCTCGGGCCAGGCCAACCGTGCTGCCGGAGAAACACGGCTCGCCCGCCTCGTCGCTATAGCGGCCCTGCACCAGCTCGGCGGCCATGACTGCCGTGTCGTAGCGGGTTGCGCCCGCCAAGCGGGTCACCGAGATCCCCAGGTCCGTGATGGAGGCTTCCACCGCCTCCGACAGCGCCCCGGTGCCGCCCATCAACACCACGTGCTCGATTCCCACGGCCGACAGGTGCGCCTCCACGCCCGCGTGCAGGCGGTCTGGCGGCGTCAGCAGCACCGGATGACGCCCACGCGCCGCGAACGGCCCCGCCACCAGCGCATCGGCGAACACCTCACCGCTGGCCACGATCGCCGTGGTGCCCAAACCGGGCATCACACCTGGGGTCACCCGCCGAGCCGCCACCACACCGGTGGCGTACCGATCCACCCGGCCCACACGCTCCACTGAAACACCCAAGCTCTCCAAGGCCGCGATCACCTCTGCACCGACCGCGTCGGCCCCATCAGTGGCTCCCACCACCACCACGCTCGTCACGCCTGTCCTTTGCAGGAACGCCGCCGCGTCGGCGCGCAGCTCCCCCGGCGGGGTCATCAGCACCGGCGCACCCAATGCGCCCGCCGTCGGCGCTGCCACCACCGCATCGCGCCAACTGAGGCCCGACACCATCACCACCGAGTCCAGTGAGCCTCCTGCATAGGCAGCCACCGCGTCAGCCACCAACAGGGACGTGGCATACCGATCGGCCCCGCCATAACGACCCACCCACACGCCCGAGTCCTCAGCCGCCGAGACGGTGGCCCCCGCCGGAGAGGGCAGAACCAGCACAGCAGCGGCCACGACGGTCGCACACACCGCCAGCGACCGTGCACGGATCACGTTCAGCAATGTAGTGGTCGCTGTTGACCAACCCATTTGGAACGCCGGTCGAGATGGCTTACGGTGCAGCCCAGCGGCGTCGACAATTTCGCCACCAAAGACGACATCGCCCATTTCGGAGTAGCGCTTCCAGTCGGCGCCGGGGTAGTGCGCGAGCGAACCCTGTGCGGCCATCATCAGCGCAGCGTGCTGGGTGGTTGACGAGAACCCGCTGTTCTCCGTGACGGTGGTCAGCCCCGCCCTGCGGCGGTACCAGTTGACGCGCTGGATCATGCCGTCGCGGAATTCCCGACTGATGGTTCCCGCAACGCAGTCCGCCACATCGCCGGTGTAGCCCCAGTCGGGCTTCTCACGGTCGAACTCGGCCTCATATGCCGCGAGCACCGCATCGCGATCCCACGTGTTGATCCCGACTGCGATGGTTTCCCAGTACCCGGTTCCCCAGTATCTGGTTCCGCGTTCTCGTGCCAAGTAGTTCGACAACGCGGCGGTTGACACCGCGGCCTCGCCGCCGAAGACGTGCATCTCGAGAGGCTCACCGCCTGAGGCGGCATGAAATCGAACCTGGTCGAGATGTACGGCGGTGGTCGCTGGCCCACCGCGGGATCGGCAAGCAACAGTGGTACGCACAGCCGGGCCAGCAGCGGCCCAGCGCTGAACGAGTCGAACGGCACACGGGCCCGGGCCACGCCGATCCTTCGAGTTGTACAGCACTCCTGCCCTGCAGCGTCGCTATAGCGATTCCGGACGAACCTTGCAGCTTCGATCGCTGGGTCGTAGCGCGTCGCTCCTGCGAGACGTGTTACCGGCAATCCCAAGTCGGTGATTGACTCCTTGATCTCCTCGCTGATTGCCGCGGTGCCGCCCATCACGACTATGTGCTCAACATCCCATTGGTACCGCAGACCGAGATGAACGCCACTGCTCAAGCCCTCCGGCGAGGTGAGGAGTATCGGGTGACCGCCACGAGCAGCAAATGCCCCGACCACGAGCGCGTCGGCGAACACCTCGCCGTTGGCGACAATGGCGGTACGACCGAAGCCAGACATGACGCCAGCGGAGCCGAGGCGACCGGCCACCGAGGCCGAGAGGCTGTACGGGTCAGGTTGAGTGACCAGGTGGATCTCGACATCGGGCAGGTACGGGCTGGCTTCATTCGGGTCATACAAAGCGGGAGTTTCGTTCGATAGGTCACTCAGCGCACCCCCCGGGAATGTGCATGCGCCTTATGGTTGTATTTCGGATGTACACAGCCTCGTCTGCTGGGGTGGATTGCTAAGAGGCCGCTCGGATCGGTGACGTCTCGGAATGTTGCTGTCACGCTTTCTTTGTGCAATTTTGCCGTCTGTGGCGGCATTTCTGCGCAAAGTCCGGGCCGTGGGGCTGCCGGACGTCGCCACCTATCCGCTCACGCTCTAAGTTGCCATTTTCTGGGGGCACGGTGAAATTGCGCGAAGGCACGTCACGCTTCAGACGGCTCAGACTTCGGCTGCTGGCGACCGTGACCGTGTGGGCGCTCTGCGCTGCTGTGTTCGGTCCAGCTGGCCTGGCGATGAAGGCGGCGTCGGCTTCCGAGGGCGGCTCGGACGGAGCCGGACCCGTGCTGGTGGTGGCGAATGCTGCGTCGCTGTCCGATGTTGGCACTGCTGCGTCGCTGGTAGCTGCAGGTTTGGGCGATGCCGTGGTGTTCTCCGAAGCAACGGACGCGCTCGGCAGCGGTCCCGCCGGCGTGGTGTCACAGCGGGCACCGGCGCGAGTGCTGCTGGTTGGTGGTGCTGCCGTGCTCTCTTCTTCTGTCGAGCAACAGGTGCGTGCGCTGGCGCCGGGCGTGGCCATCGAGCGGTTGGCGGGCGATGATCGGATTCACACGGCTGCGCTGGCCGCCGAGCGGATCTTGGACGGCAGGGACGCGGCGACGGTCGTGATGGCCAATGGCTGGTCGCTGTCAGATGTGGGCACTGCCGCCTCCGCAGTGGCGTCGGGCAGGGGCGACGCGGTGTTGTATGCGCAGGCCGACGCATTGGGCGAGCCGACTCGTGCCGTCTTGGAGGGGCACCGTCCATCAGCGGTGCTGATCGTTGGCGGCGCGGCGGCGCTGAGTGATGGGGTGGCCGCCGAAGCAGAACGCGCCGCAGGTGGCGTCTTGCCCCGGCGGCTGGGCGGCGCGACACGCGTCGAGACCGCTGCATTGTCGGCGCGTGAAGCGTTCGACGCAGGAGCGACGGTGGCGGTGATAGCTGACGGCTGGTCGCTCAACGACGTGGGGGTGGCTGCGGCGATATCCGCGTCGATGGACCGGAGCGCTGTGCTGTACGCAGCCGATGGCGACCTCGGTGATGCAGGCGCTGATCTCTTTGCCGACCGACCGCCGAGCGCTGTGCTGCTTGTCGATGTCAGCGGCAAGAACCCGTACGGCCTTCTGCTCGAAGTCGCCGGCTTGGTGCCCGATGCTGCAGTGGGAGTGATCGCGGACCGGGTGCAGTCCGCCGATTACCGCCGCGACGCTGTAGCGGACGCGTCGGCGTCAGTGACAGCGCTTGGGGGCGAGGCCGAGGCGGTGCCCTTGGCGGGACGCATCAGCGTGTCCTGGCCCGAAGGGGAAGCTGTGGCCGACTCTTCCCAGCCCGGTTACGAGGTTCAGTGGCGCACCGCTGTGACGACTTACAACAGCACTGACCGAGTGGTGGTTACCACCACCTCGTTCGACATCGACGGCCTGAACGACGGCACTGACTACACGGTGCGGGTCCGTCCCGCGGCGGTCGACGTGCTCAGCGTCGCCGGCGCGACGGTGACGGCTGCCGCAGAGGCCGCCCCGACCGCACGGGTCGTCGATGGCCCCGCTCCGGTCGATGAGTCCCTGGAGGTCTCCGCGCTCGACGGCCCATTGAGCGTCGAGCTCACCGGCGAGGAGGTGTGGCCGGTCACGGTCGAGATTCCTGTCGACGCTGCCAAGATCGAACCTGGCGATTCCGTCGGTCTGTACTACTACGACGAGAACCTCGAACTGTGGTTTCCCGAACCCAGCGCGACCTACGACCCGCAACGGTCGACGGTGACCGCGCAGGTGTATCACCTCACCATTTTTAATCCCTTCAAGATCCCTGCCAACTGGATCGCCGACCGATGGAACCAGCTGACGGGCTTTGCGCGGCAGAGCTGGGACACCACAACCGGATGGCTGCGCGCGGGCTGGCACCGCACCCAGGACTTCATCTTTTCCGATGTGCCCTCGCTGGCCGGGCAAGTGCTTGCGCACGCCGCCGCCGTGGGCCACCACCTGCCGCCCTGGGTCATTCGCGTTCTTGAGCAAGCTCGCGACCTCGGTGCAGAGGTCGTCGAGATATACGTGCAGGCGATCCAAGAGGTGTTTGAGACACGCATCGACCCGCCCAAATGCGACAGCGCGTCACCCGATTGGGTTCACGGCATCGATGTCGAAGCCGACGACGGCAGGAACGACCCAGAGGACATCCCGTTGCTCGTCTGCGGGGAGACGACGACTCCCATTCCGACGACACGCGACGACTTGCGCCTCAAAGTGGGAATGAATCGCGGATTTGCGATGACACTGTCTGCGTACGCGCCCGACGGAACACACCAGCCCATCCGCAGTCAGCACGCCGCGTCCGAAGTGCTCACGTTCGCCGGATATGAAGGAGGTGCATCATCTACCGGACTCTCGACATGGGCCATCAACCAACTCGTCGAGTTCTTCGACACCGGCGAGGTCATCCTGCCCGGCGGCGAAGTCGCCCTGATCCACGCCCCCCAAGCGGGATTCGGCGAACACGGCTCGCTCACATTCCGTGCCGAAGCCGATCACCTGCACGCAACACTCGACGCAATCGCATTCGGTCTCGACACGCTGGCGTCCACATTCGGCAATGAGCAACTGGTCAAATTCTTGGCTGACTTCAAGGACGGACTCTCGTGCATCAAGGACGGCATCCTCGCCGACAATGACGACGTGATCGCCAAAGTTCGCAGTTTGTTCTTCGACTGCCTCCCCATGTATGCCAAAGACGCTCTCGGCAGTACATTTGGGAAATTCTTGGATGCCGGATCGATCCTGTACAGCGGCGCCAGCCTGCTAGTGAACTACGCAGAAATGACCCGGTACACCTTTACTGGCGACACTGAAGACTTCACCGTCACACGCACCAGCGGTGCACCAGGAGAAGGATCGGAAACCGACACCGAATCCGATGACGACCCACTGGCCTCGTACCGCACGGTGTCCGCCGGAAGTGTAGGGAGCTTCTTTGGGCCAACGGGTGGAACAGACCTTGGGGGCGTTTGCATGCTCCGTGCCGACAGCCACGTCGATTGCCGCGCTATCGGGAACGACCTCGCTTCCCTCGACGAATCGGTCCGCACCCAATTTGTCGACATGTTCAACGCCCCCGATGGTCCTTTCACGGAGGTCGGTGTAGGCACCCTGACTGCGTGCGGCCTGCGGCTGAACGGCAGCATCGCATGCTGGGGCTCCCACCACCCCGGTCAAGTGCGAGGAATTCCCGATGGCACGTTCACGACCCTCGACATGGCCGGGTCTCAGGCTTGTGCAGTCCGAAGCGATAGAGAGATCAAGTGTTGGGGTGAATTCGCCATCCTGTCCAATGAGGATTACGGCCAAGCAGAACCGCCAGCAGGGGCGTTCACTGATATCGCTGTCGGCGCATACCACGCCTGCGGCATTCGCGTCGGCGGCTCAGTTGTGTGCTGGGGCGCCCCGCCGTCGCAGTCCGACGTCCTGCAAGTGCCGTCTGGCAGCTTCGAGGCGATTGCTGCCGGGCACTTCTATACCTGCGGTCTGCGCTCGGACAGTACTGCTGAGTGCTGGGGATCAGAAGACTCCGGCATGCTGACATCCCCACCGCCGGGGCCGTTCACGACGATTTCCGCAGGAGTGGGCCATGCCTGCGGTCTTCGACCGAACGGCGTCGCCGAATGCTGGGGCTACGGGTTCCATGGCGAACCGGACGCACCCGCGGGCCGGTTCATATCCGTCAGTTCAGGCGCCTCGTTCTCGTGCGGCATACGCGTCGACGGGACACTTCAGTGCTGGGGCCGCTTCCAAAGCTGAGTGGTGACTAGGTGTCGCGCTGAACGAAACCGCACTACGAATACCTGCCAGGGCTAGCTGCGTGGGAGCGTGGTGATTTCGGTGGCCACCCAATCGGTGCAGGGAACGTCGTCGCGCCAGCTACATGTGCGAATCGCGATTGTGTAACGAGTGCTTGGGTTGAGTCCGGTGATCACCCGATCGTCGCCGTAGCCAATGTCGCCTTGAACGAAGACGTCACCCCGCTCATCGGTCGGGTACCACTTGAACGCGTAGTAGGGGTATTCTTCTGGTGGATTCCATTCCAGCTGCACCTGTGTGTCGGTGATGCCGGATATGGACACCGGATACGACCTGGGCAGTGGCGTCAATGACGAGCGGGAAGTGAAGGCAGCGGTACCCCATTCACCGCATGGCTGCGTTGGATCACCGCACGCTCGGACCTGAACCGTGTACGTCGAGCCAGGCTCGACGCCGTAAGCAGCTTCTATATCGTGTTCGACATCACGGCCATAGACCCAAGATTTCTCACGACCGGCTTCTTGGTATCGCCAATAGTACGAACGCGCTCCTGGTACAGGATCCCAGGCAAACTCGAGCCAAACATCCCCAACATCTGCCAACCGGAGCGATGGCGGACCGAGCATTGACATCGCCGACGGATTCGAGAAGGTGATCACGGCCCACGCACTGCATACGTCGACGGCTTCAGGCTCTTCGCAGTAGCGCACCTTGAGCGTGTATGTCTTGCCGGTCATCACCGAGAGACTCAACAGCTGAAGATTCGATCGATGCAGGCGATCCGTGCGTAGGCCTGAACTCGTTTCTCCATCGGTGTATTCGTATTCAATCCTGTACTGCAGGTCAGGATCCAGGGTTGTCCACGGTTCCAGAGTGCCCAACATGACAGTGGCGGTTGACTCGTCGATTTCTTGAAGAGCGACGCTATAGGGGGGAGGGATGGCCGGCTCGGCGGCTGTTGTGAAAGTAACAGTTGTTTCCTCGCTGTCATCGCACGACAGCACGACAGAACTGCAGGAGCGGATCTTTATGGAGTACGTCGATCCTGGTTGCACGTTGAATCCGGTACCATAATCTGGCGCGATGTGCCTGTGCCATGCTCCGCTAGGCAATTCGAGCAGATAGCTCTTGGCCCCAGGAACGGGCTCCCAAGTGAGGAGATACCACCCGGCACCCGACGCTACAGAAACCGCCTCTGGTGGCGGAACCGTCGACGACGTAGATACGCTCAGGGTATTCCAACCCGCGCAATTCCTTGCACTCAACGTTCTTGAGCAGGCACGGACTTGAATCTCGTATTCGGTACCCTCATCGAGATCCGTCAAGACAGCACGAGTATCGAAATAGCGGTTGCGGCCCCATGCCCGCTGCACGAGCCTTAATCCGTTGGCAGTGTACGCAATCTCATATTCAACGTCGGCCGAGTGCTCTTCTCTGAAATTGGCGTGGCTCTCGGTATTCCAAGCGAGTTGTATTGTCGTGTTGGTGATGGTTTGTGTCCGTATAGGGCCGAAAGACGGCGGTACTGGACCGATATCGAAACTGTACGTGCTACGGTCTCCCTGTCCGTACTTCGTATTCGCGGTGACCGCAATTCCGTACTTGCCCGGCTCCGCTGCGGCTAAGTCGAATGTATGGAGTCTCGATTCTGGGCCCTTCTCGATGCGACAGTGATTGCTCGTCGAATGAGCGGGATTCCATCTGGTTCCAGTGCATGAAAAATCGCCTTCGGAACTGATCTCGACTGTGTATCCAGATATCGCAGCATCATCACTGAAGAGCGGCGGTTCCCACGCGACCTGGTACCCGTCGGCGTATTTCCGTCCGATGGACGTTGATCGCGGTGCGGAGGGAGTCAGGCGTTCGCAAGGTTCGGCATAGTCCGGCACGGGCCAGTCTAATTGATCGTATTGATAGCAAGCCAATCTGGGCTCCTCATAGAACACAGACCTTGCGCTTGAATCCTCATCAAGAAATACATCTCCTAGACGTACGAGCTTGAGGTGGTGAAGCCCCAAGATAGAGTGGCCCAATTCATGAACCACGCTTCTAAGAAAGCTAGCCTTTTCGGTCCAGCCATCGTATGTGGCGGCGAAAGCAGGACCAGATGAGAGCCTGGCGTAGCCAGCAATGAAGTCAACAGGTAGGTCTACAACAATCAAAACTTGACTCGTGCCGGACTGCTGTTTGGCCGCCTGTGCACATGGTTCTATGCCCTCGGTACGAGCATCAGCAATAGATAGCTCATCCCATGCAATATCGTCAGTCAGCACAGAACTAGTTCTGAACCTGAGTGTCATCTGCCGAGAAGAGAGGCGCTCAAAAAATCCATCCAATTCATCATTCAATCGTTGGACGAGTCGGTTCAGGTCCCCAGATTGATACTTGCCTTCCTCAGCACAGATGAAGGTTGGGATTGTCCAGTCGCCGTCGATCCGCATGGGCATGGGAAGAAACTGAGGAGACTCTAGGACATCAGAGTCTTCATTCGGTTCTGTTGCGTTCGAGTCAGTTGAGGCCGAATCGGCTGAGCCCGGATCGGACGGGTCCGCAATCCTGAGGGCCTCGGCACCGACGGCGTTGGCCGTGTTCCAGCGGTTTAAGCCTGAGATGCGGACCATGTTGCGCCCGAACAGTTTCTCGTTTGGCACTGCCTTTGTGCCACCGACGATGTAGCCCCCACCAGATGCTGCGTCGAGGCGCGCTCGCTGTTCTCCGGGCATGATCTTGTCGCGGTGTCCGGCGAGGATGATGCAGTCGGTGCCGATGACGCCTGCGAGGGTGACGGCGCTGTAGAGATCCGACTGGGCCGCAGCGTCGGACGCAACCACAATCGGCGTGTCGAAATGACAAGACGTCCGGGGGTTCTCGGCGCCGAGGGACGCGTCGGCTCGCGGTGGCTGACCGCCGGCTTGAGCGATGGCTTCTCGTCCGACGAGACGCGCGGTCTGCCACCGGTCGACGCCTGCGATGCGGACCATGGTACGACCCGCGAGCTTGGAGTCGGGTACTGCCGCAGTGCCGCCAACGATGTACCCCTCAGCGCTCGTGCGGTCGAGAAGGGCCTGCTGATCGGCGGGCATCGGCTCGTCACGCGGTCCGGCGAGGATGATGCAGGAGGTGCCGACGACGCCTGCGAGTGTGACGGCGCTGTAGAGATCCGACTGGGCCGCAGCGTCGGAGGCAACAACGACAGGGATGGCAGTTCTAGGGAAGGATGCGCCGCAGTGGACAAAAAATGACGGCGGCGGCACCACCGCAGCATGCGTCTGTGCTCCGGCGGGAGGACCCGCCAACAGGCCGACGATCACCACCGTTGCCGCGCCGAACCAGCGAAGCGAACCAGCCGATCGCACACCGGCCACCCGTCCTAGAAGACTGATCCTGCCGGCCATGCCGTGTCCCGCTCGGGTGGGTCCATTAGGCGGTGCCGATTCCTTGGCGCATCAACAGTAGTGCTTGGGTCGGCAACATCGCCTTGGCGAGAGTTTCGATCTGCAAGGCCGCCGTCAGCACGGCCGCGATGAGTCAGCATCAGCCTCGGCTCTCCGAACCGCCCCAGCATTCGAGCTCGCCGTTGGCGCGGATGGCGCACGAGAATGCTTCGCCCGCAGCTATGGAGATGAAGTGGCCCGCTGGCACGTCGAGTTCGGCGTAGATGCCGTAGCCCCAGCACTCCACGGTTCCGTTGAGGCGGATCCCGCAGGCATGAGACCGCCCCGAAGAGATGGCTGTGAAAGTTCCCGTCGGGGGAATTGTCACCTCGTGTCCCGCGACTCCAGGCCATCCCCAACAGTCGACGGTGCCCTCCGAACGCAGACCGCAGGTGTAGTCGTCTCCTGCGGCAATCCCCATGAAGCTGCCGGACGGCGGTCGCAGATACTCAAAGGGGTTCGGCTCGCCGCCCCAGCACTCGACGTTGCCGCTGACGCGGATGCCGCAGGTGTGGGACCAGCCGGCTGCTACATCGGTGAATGCTCCCGCCGGCGGGTCTGCTTGGCCATGTTCGTTGCCGAAGCTGTCGGCCCAGCACTTGATGGCACCGTCACTGCGAACGGCGCATGAGTGCCCGCGGCCCACGTCGAGCGACGTGAACGTGCCCTGCGGCACCTCTGGTATGCCGCCATACGTCTGACCACTGTAGAGGTCGCCCCAACACTCGATCGTGCCATCGGGGCGCAGGCCACATGACCCCAAAAAGCCAGCATCGACAGCGGTGAACGGACCATCGGGGATGTTCCTCGCCTGTCCTGGACCGCTGCATTCGACGAAGCCGTCGGATCGCAGCACGCAGATGCTGATGTTGCCCGAAGCATGGGCGGCGCTGACGGCGGTGTAGGAGGTCGACGACTGGCTGCCGTCTGCTGTGCCGCCGGAGGTCGAAGAGTGCAGGGCCGGGCGAGCGGAATAATTCTCACAGCCCCCGAGCCGCCTGAGCGGGACCGAGGCCGCCGAGGGTTCATACACGCCGAAGCACCACGTCAGCGACTGGCCCGTTCGGACGCGGAACGTCGCCTTCCACTCGCCAGGCTCCAGGGCTTCGTTGGCTATGAGGAAGATCCTGTTGCTCGCCGCGTGGACGGTGCACAGGTTGCCGTCGAGCGTGCGGAAGTGCTGGCCGCTGGCGCCTCGCAGTTCGGCCGTTGCTCCCGCAGCGAAACGAAAGCTCGTCGGGAACAGGATGATCAACGGCAGCCCAGCACTTGGCCGCTCCTGATAGCCAGGGCAGTGGTCCAACGGATTGGGGCGCTCGCCGGTGAAGCGTGTGAGCGGCACCCAGTTGCCAGCCCCGGGAAACACGACGGTTTCTGAATACGTGCTGCCGGATCGTCCGCGATTCACATCGAGTCCGTGGTCGAAGCGGCCATCAGGTCGTTCAGAACGACCGAGCGCAACCCTTTCCAACAGCGGATGCAGCATCGCTGCTCCGTGGAAAGGCGCTCGCATCCAACTGTCGATCCCGTCGGCGTCAGTCCGGTTCGCATACGAAAGATTCGAGCTCTGTCCAGCGCGATGCCCCTCGATGGTGAAGTGCAGGCTGGTGGGGTCCTCGCGATGATGGCTCGACGCCTGGGCAGGGTCTCCGAAGGGGCCTTCTATTCGAAGGTACTCAAGGTGCTTCACGATGCCCGCGGACCATTCGGAGTTCTCCGTGACCAGCAGCAGGCCCGACGCGGCGCGGTAGGCGTTGAGCCGATCGAGCCAATGCTCAGGCAGGGGCTCTGGCACATGAGTTCGGGCATCGGCGGTCGGCACGTCAGCCTCTGAGTCGGCCTGGATGAAACGGAACGCCGCATCGGCTGCTGCAAGCCCGGCCGAGACGGCGACGTCGAGGCTGCCCAGGCGTCGAACCTCCGCTTCCGGCGCAAGCCCGGCGATTTCGGTCTCGATAGCAGCCGCCAGAGCCTCGAGCGCCCCGACCAGCGTGACGGTGCTGGGTCGGTGCTCACGCAGCAGCTCCGCCGTGGCCGTTCCGAGGGCGTCGGAAGACGCCGCATAAAGCACAGCGCTGCTGCCGTCGGACGCAGCCAGTGCCGCCGCGATCCCGACGTCGGTCTCGGACCAGCCATAGGCCACGACCGCGTGGGTCGCTCCAGCCTCGAGCGCACGCTGAGCTGACAGCGCTGCGGTGTCGACGCGCGTCGCGCCCCCGAAGCGCTCCACCGTTGCCCCCGGCGCCAGGGCACGGATCTCTTCCGCGACGCTCTCAGCGAGCGCGGCCGCTCCGCCGACCAGAAGCACTCGACCCGGCTGCGACTCCCTCAGCAGCTCACGGGTCGGTGCTCCTAGGTCGTCGCTCTCTGCATAGAGCACAGCGTCGCCGCGGCCGGTCGCAACTGCCGACGCCGCAGTCCCCACATCGGACAGCGACCACCCGTTCGCGACCACGAGCGTCGGTGCGGTGGCGCTGGTGAGCGAGCCCGCAGCGGCACGGGCCGCTGTGTCGATCCGATCCGCACCGGCGTGACGCGAGGTCGCCACTCGTGGCACCAGACGCCTCAACTCGCCTTCGATGGCCGGAGCCAGTGCGGCGGTCCCGCCCACCATGACCACACGGTCAGGGGCGAACCTGGCCACCACAGCGGCGGACCGCTCACCCAGGGCGTGAGCGGATGCGGCGAACACCACGGCGTCGCCCCCACCAGCGGCTACGAGTGACGCAGCAGTGCCGACATCAGACAATGAACCGCCGTTGGCAACGATCAGGGTGGAGCCCGTGTTGGCTTGCGCCGCCGACGGCACCGCGAGCATGGATGCAGCCAAGGCGGTCGAACACACCGCCACGCAGAGCCCCCGAAGCACGCGTGGCACGTGACTAGGCCTCGGTATCGGGGTCTATGACGCAGGTCATGTACTCGTATGGGTCTTGGACGGTGCCCTCGACGCGCACGCCGCTGATGGTCACTGTGTAGCAGTGTTCCCCGTCGGCCGGCTCTTCGTGCTGGCCCGAGTTCGTGTCGCCTGCGACTGCCCACACGATCGTTGCGTCGGTCAGGAGATCCGCTCTCGCGATGATCTCGATATTCACGGGACCGGACTCATCGGCCATAGCAACCGTCGCCCCGGAGACATCAGGCTGGCACTGCCAAAGGGCTCGCTGGCTGCACTGCCATTCGAGCGCCGCCAGACCGAAGGACCACCGTCCCCACACTGACGTGTACGGGACATACCCGGGCGGAGGCCATGCGACAAATCCACGCTGCTCCCGAACCTCACGAGTCGACGACCGAGGCCCGAACACATACAGGGCATTGCTGGCCCTGTGGACGCCGCGCGCGTCGGGGACATCGCCAGTGCCGATCATCGTCTGCTGCGGCAGCAAGATCCACGTGCGGTGCCCCACCCTCAGGTTGTTGGCACCGGAGTCCTGGATGTAGCCGTCGATGGAGCGCACACCGGAGAGGCCGAGGAAGAGGTTGCTTGAACGAGCCCCCAACGCACCCGTTTCGGAGTAGCACTTCCAGTCGGCGCCGGGAAAATGCGAGAGCGAGCCCTGTGCGGCCATCATCAGCGCGGCGTGCTGGGCGGTTGACGAGAAACCGCTGTTCTCCGTGACGGTGGTCGCCCCGGCCATGCGGCGGAACCAGTTGATGCGCTGGATCATGCTGTCGCGGAATTCCTGGCTGGTGGATCCCGCTACGCAGTCCGCCACGTTGCCGGTGTAGCCCCAATCGGGCTCCTCACGCTCGTACTCGGCCTCATACGCGGCAAGCACGGCATCGCGATCCCACGTGTCCAATCCGACGGTGCCGGCCGACCGGCCGTCGGTCACCGTGACGGCCAGAGGCTGCGATCGCTCAGTGCCGTAGCCGAGCCGGTCATGGGCCACTTGTTCGGGCACGCGGACCACCACGGTTCCGGGCGACGTCGCAACCACCGTCACTCGATAACTCACGCCGGATCCCTCCAGCGCGGTCGCGTCGGCGTTGACGGCGTCGAAGTCGTCGACCTCCAGTCCGCTCACGGCGAGGGGGAACTTCACGTCCACCTCAATGGAAGTGCCGATGCCGACAACCCAAGCAGCGTCCGATGACAGCCACGGCGCAAGGCGCGGTGCGCCGTCGCGACGGGGCACCTCCAATTGCCCCCGGACGTTCTCGCCCCAGCACACAACGGTGCCGTCGAGGCGCAAGCCGCAGGTGTGCTGGTAACCAAGGCTGACCGCGCGGTAGGCACCGTGCGGTGCGTTCAGCTGACCGCTGTAGCTGGTGCCCCAGCACTCCACCGAGCTGTCCATCCGGATGCCGCAGGCATGATTCACGTTGGGAACGACAGAGCGGAACTCGCCGGACGGAACCTCAAATGGGTGGTCGCCTTCGTAGCGCCGGCCCCAGCATTCCACCGTGCCGTTCGGCCGAATGCCGCACGAGTCGTCACCGCTGGAGGCCGCAGCCACGGAGACGAACGCTCCCGCGGGTGCCACCGTCTCGCCGCCGTCGTCATCGCCCCAGCATTCGATGGTGCCGCCGGGTCTCAGGCCGCACGCATGGTCTCGCCCGACGGATATCTCGGTGAAGGACCCAGCGGGAACATCGTTCACGCCGCTGTATGTGCTGCCCCAGCACGCCACCGTGCCGTCGGGTCGCAGGCCGCACGAGTTGGAACTCCCGACTGAGACTGCGACAAACACGCCCGACGGTGCCGCCGGCCCGTCTCTGCCGTCGAACAACCAGCAGGTGACAGTGCCGTCTAGCCGCAACCCGCACGAATAATTCTGTCCAACAGAAAGCGAGGAAAACGTTCCGGCAGGGGCCACCGCGTTGTCCCGACCGTTGTTGCCCCAGCACTCCACCGTGCCATCGGGCCCGATGCCACACGCAAACGACGAAGCGGCACTGATCGCGACGAAGCGCGGTTGGCTCGCAGGCGCAGCCGCTCCCAGTGCGTGCAGCGACGCATGTGCGGCGGTGGTGATGCGGGTCAGCGGCAACTTCGACGGGACCAGCGACATCAGGTGCGTCGTGTCGGCGTCGACGGCTCCGACCAGGAAGACGTGCTTGATCGCGTGCTCGGTGAGCGCCGTCTCGGTCGCAGCACCAAGCGAATCCGGCTCGGTATACAGCACGACACTGTCCGGCAATGCCGCCGCCAGACCGGCTGCGACGCCGACGTCGGGCAGCGACCAGCCATTTGCGAGCACCGCCGTCGTGGCACCGCCGTCCAGGGCGTGCTGCGCGACGAGCGCCGCTGTCTCCACCCGGGTCGTGCCGCCGAGCCGCTCCGTCTGGACGACCCCCGCAGACCCGGTCGCGCTGGCCAGAACATCGGCCGACACCGCCGCGGCACCGCCGGCCACCAGTATGCGAACCGGCCGATGTGTGGCCAGCACCTGGCGGGTCGACTCGCCAAGTGCGTCCCGGCTGGAATACAGCACTGCGTCTGCAGCACCCGACGCCACCGCGGAAGCCGCCGCGCCCACATCGGGCAACGACCAGCCGTTCGCAAGCACCACCGTGACCGACCCAGAGCCCGGCAGCGCTCGCGCCGCCGCCAACGCGGCTGTATGTATGCGATCGCTGCCGGACAGCCGGTCGATGTCGACGCCTGCCGCCAGGGAGCGCAGCTCGCTCACGACTCTGGAGCCGACGGCACTGGCGCCGCCCACCACCAAGATGCGGTCCGGCTGCTGCTCCGCGATGATCGAAGCTCCGCCCGCGCCGAGTTCGTCCACCGCCTCGGCGAGAACCACGGCTTCGCCTTCGCCCGCAGCCGCCAGCGATGCCGCAGTGCCCACATCAGGCAGCGACGTTCCCAACGCCACCACCAAGACCGATCCGCCGACATTCTGTGCTGCTGCGGGATGCGTCGCAACCGGTGGCACCACGGCAAGTGCGCCGCTGACCACGAGGCATCCGACCGCCGCAACAGCGCTCCGGCGCAGCCGTTTCACATCACTTCGCCTCTGACCGGAACTCGGCCCCGAACGGGCCGCTTGCAGAACATCATCAGCTGTTGCGGGTGATCGTGACGGTATGGGTGTCGCCGTCGTCGGACACGACGGCGACGGTGTAGCCGCGCAGCGTCACCGACTCTCCGGCTTCCAGCAGCGGGTAGCGGTAGAGGTCGCCGGCAACGCGAATCGGCAAGTAGCCCGATATGCGCGCAGCGTCGACGGTGTAGACCAAGACGCCAAAGTCGCCAGATCCCTGATTGTGGCTGTCATATCCGGTCGGACGTCTGCTCTCGACGACAAGAGCCCCTTGAGCGTTGAGCGGAACTGCCGCCATCGCTACGCCGTCGCCGGGCCGCGCAACCGGGGACAGCGTCACCTCGGCCGACCCATCAACGATGCAGCGAACCTGCGAATCGAACAGCCATCCCATTTGCCAACGGCTCCACGCGAGCGGCTCAGGCCACCATCCCCTCACCTGTCCTCTCGCCTGCTCGGGTTCGCCGGTTGGATGCGTTTCACTGCTGCGAGAGACTGGGGCATATGACTGCAGACCCATCAGTCCGAATTCAACCTCTCTGAACTGCTCGTCGTCTGGCAGCGTTCGCGTCGGGCGGCGCCCGTAGGGGTAGAGGTCGACCAATCCGAGGTTGTGCGCGATCTCGTGGGCGGCAACATATCCCCAGTCGTCGAGCGGTTCACGACGCTCGGGCAGCGGAAACGTGTTAACCCGCGTAGTCGACACCGTCAAGCCGTCGGCTGTGGCTGAACCCAAGGCATTGCCGCCGCCGAAGTGGCTGCCGGGAAAGACCGTCAGTACGAGATCCACCTGGGTGAAGTCGAACTCTGGGTCGGCCACTTCCACCGCGTGCTCCGAGGCAGCCCCGACCAAGCCAGTTGAGACAGCTGTCGGGCCCATGTATGCCTCGAAGGGCTGCTCCGCCCGCAGCCAGCGATGCAGCGGCGCGAACTCTACGTCGAGCCTGCCGTAGCTGACCGCCTCCAGGTAGTTCTCCGCCCACTGCAATCCGAGCCGAGATTCACGCTGGGTGGAGTGCTCCGCCTGAGCGTCGGAGAAGTCCATGAACAGCACACCGATGCGAACGACTCCCGTGGTCGGCACGTCATCCTGGACCGGAAAACCTGCGGAGACGCCGCCAAACCCCCGGGGGCGGCATGTGCGCGCCGACGCCGGGACCGAAGTGCCCCGTGCACCCGTAACCGAGACGGTCCCTCCAGCCGAGTAGACGAGACGCTTACCGTCTGGTGACCAATCAGGCACCGAGGAAGCGCCGGCCGCGGACGTGACAACTTCTTCTTCGAGGCCTTCGATGTCGGCAAAGAAAACGGAGCCTCCTTGCGCGGTGTAGCGCATGAAGGCGAGCCGTTGACCGTCGGGCGCCCAAGAGAGGCCCCTATCTGCCCAAGCTTGATAGGCCACCGGACGCGCTTCTGAACCATCGGGCGCGATGACAGCCACGGTGCCGCTCTCGGCGATGAACCCAATCCAGTCTCCAGTCGGCGACCATCGAGGCGACCCATAGGTCAAGAACTCGCATCCCAACGATTCAAGATTCGCCCCTAACCCCGTCAATGGGACAGGTCGGAAGCCGGACGACGACATGACGAGGAGTTCGTATTCGTAGTCGAAGTCGGCTGCCGCAACAGTGCTGAGGTGCCTGATGCGCCTGAACGCGAGGTGCCCTGAGTCCGGCGACCAAGACGGCGAGTCGTCATAGACGGCACCGAACGTCAGTTGAGCAGCGCCGGTGCCATCGGTAGCGACCGACCAGATATGCGCGCCGCGGTCAAGACCCACTCCCACGGCGAAGCTGTACGCGATCTGGTCGCCGTCGGGCGACCACTCCAGATCGGTGATGCCGCCCTGCTCATGGCGGACGAGCATCTGCTGACCCGTGCCATCGGCGTTCATCGTCCATATCTGGTCGTAGGTGTGGTAACCGATCTTGGTGCAGTCCGGGGACCATACGGGTTTCGACGCCCGCCCATCAAGGACCTCGACGGGCCCATCAGTGATCTCGCCGCCACATCCGTCCACAGGCCGTGTCCCGACCACGATGCCGGTGAAGCTTGCAACACGCTCAGCCTCGAGATATCGCGTGAGACCTGTGGTGGAGACGGCCGCCTCACCACCGAAGACATACGCCTCAAACGATGAGGAACTGCCGGCGGCAGTCCGTCCTCGGGACCAGTCGAGATGGGCGGCCGTCGAGGCAGGAATGCCACTGGGGTCGGCGAGCACCAGCGGCGCGCAGAGGAGTCCCAAGAGCGGTCCAGCGCTGAACGAGTCGAACGGCACCTGTGCCCGAGCCACGCCGATGCGGCGTGACGTAAAGCACTCCTCGCCAGCCTTGTCGCTATAGCGATTGCGGATGAATCTTGCTGCCTCGATCGCTGTGCCGTACCGCGTCGCCCCCGCAATACGAGTCACGCCGATCCCGTCTTTGAGTACGGACTTCTCGACTTCCGCGCTGATCGCCGCTGTTCCGCCCATCACGATTACGTGCTCGACGCGTCCGGTGAGCAGCGCAGCACGAGCACCGCCATCCAGTTCGTCCCGCGGGGTCAGCAACACCGGATGGCCGCCTCGTGCGGCAAACGGTCCAGCTACGAGCGCGTCGGCGAACGCTTCGCCATTCGCAACTATGGCCGTGCGGCCAAAGCCCGGAATGATGCCGGCCTCGCCCATCTTCTTGGCCACCACGCCAGAGGTGTAGTACTGGTCGCCGCCGATGATGTACTCGACATCGATGCCCAGGTGGGCAGTGAGGGCTACGTCGACTTCGAAGCTGATGAAGCCGTCGGTTCTGTAGGTGCGCAGCAAGTGCACTGTCGACACGTCCACTCGTTGCAGGAACTCAGCTGCGTCATCCCGCAGCTGATCGGGCGGTGTCATGAGCAGCGGTGCCCCGAGCTTCGCGGCGTAAGGCGCTGCTACGACGGCAGATGTCCAACTCTCGCCGGACACCAGTACGACTGTGTCGAGCTTGCCACCCGCCTCGCGCGCATAGGCCTCGGCCACAAGCAACGACGTGGCGTAACGGTCAGCGCCGCCGTAGCGAGTGACCGTTACGTCGGCAATCGATGGCTGAGCGGCTCGTGCGGCTGCGGGTTCCGGCATCGCAAGCACGGTGGCGGCCACGACCATTGCGATCACTGCCGCGGCAGCGCCCCTGCGCAACTGTTGGCCGCTCTTGCCCCGGTGGCGAAACACTCCGGTCGCGCTCATCGTGTGCCGAACGCTGGTTCAGCTTGTGGGGTGAAGTGCGAACTGGGTTGATGCTGTGGCTGCGGTCACGTAGGTGACCGTGGCCTGGGGTGCGAGTTCGGCGATCCGTGTCCTCAAGGCGCGGTTGGCCGGCTCGACCGTGTTGACGAGCACGATGTGCGTCGGCTGGTGCTCGGTGAGCAGGCCAGCGGTGATGTCGCCCAGCTCGCTCTGTTCGGTATACAGAACAGCGGCGCCGTCGAGCGCTGCGGCCAGGGATGCGGCGATGCCGACATCGGGCAGCGACCAGCCATTCGCGATCACCGCGATGGCGGCGCCTTGTCCGAATGCGTGCCGGGCTGACCCAGCAGCAGTCTCGACCCGTGTGGCACCGCCCAGGCGCTCGGGTTGCGTACCGCCTGCAGCTTCCTGTGCGGCAGCGGCGACTTCGGCACTCAGCGCCCTGGCCCCGCCGACGATCAACACCTGCGTGGGCCGGTGCTCATCGAGAACGTCCCGGGTGGAGTCCCCCAGAGAGCCCGCCTGCGCATACAGCACCGCGTCGGCACGGCCCGCGGCCACAGCGGACGCCGCTGTGCCCACGTCGGACAAAGACCAGCCGTTCGCGATCACCACCGATGGGTCCGTCGCCTCAGCGAGCACACGCTGGGCGGCCAACGCAGCGGTGTGGATCCGGTCGGCGCCCGACAGGCGATCCACCTCGACCCCAGCAGCCAGACGGGAGATCTCATCCGCGACGCTCTGGGCGAGCGCGGCGGCTCCCCCGACGAGCAGGACCCGCCCGGGCTGCTGCTGAGCGACCACCTCGGCAGCGGCATTGCCCAGCGAGCCAGCCGACTCGGCGAACACCACCGCATCACCCAGTCCCGCGGCCACCAACGAGGCTGCTGTGCCGATATCGGACAGCGATCCGCCGTTGGCGACGACCAGCGAACTCTCCGAGGTGCCCTCGCATTCGAGCTCCAGCACCAAGCCCAGACGAGGCGGCGGAACCACCAACTCGGCCGTCTCGACGTACGCCGTCGCTGAATCCCCCGGGGCATGACAGCCCGGCGCTTGGGCACGCACCTTCCACAGCCCCGCTACCACGTCCCAGCGGAATTGCCCGTCAGCGCCGGTCACATCGGGGTTCGTGCTGTTGACCGTGGGATCCATCAGGGCCGAGCCATCGGCGACAGCCTCAAAGTCGGCCACCGCCGTGTCGGGATCTTCTCGCATCAAGGTGACGGTTGCGCCTTCGATCGGCTTGCCGTGCTGGTTCTGCACCACCCCCGACGGGTCGATATAGATGCTGAATTCGACCGTCTCCGTGGTTCCTGCACAGTTCATATTGATCGTCACGTGCCCTCGGCCCACTGCTTGAAGCTCGCTGGCGGACGCGATAGAGGCCACGTAGGTGCCTGATCCCGCGGGCTCTTCGCTCATCCCGTGCCACGTCGACTGGCCCGACTCGATGTCCGACACCCTCAATGACGCGTTGCCGTCCATGCAACCTTGATGGGTGATGGTGATCGCGTCGCTGGAGCGGAAGCTTGGAATGCCCCCTTGAGCCGATGATGCACCGGTGACGTCGGTGCCCACTGGAGGCGCCACGGCCCGCGGGATGGCCGTCAGGTTGGCATCGATGCCGCTCGTCGCAGCGGACACTGCGACGGTCACCGGACCGGCATCGCTCAGTTCTGCGCGTCCGTCATAGTACTGCGCTACATGCCAGGCAGATGAGAAGTGCACGGAGTACTCACCCGCAGCAGCGGCGAGTCGATACGTCCCGTCCAAAGCAGTCATCACAGACAATGCCTGCCCAGAACGGCCTGACGGTGCTACAGCGACCCGCGCATCACCCACGGGCGAGCCGCCGGAGGTGACCGTGCCGGTGATGTACCCGACGCTGAGACGGGCATCGACATCGGTTGTCATCGTGGCGTCGACAACCGATATGGATTCACGCGTTTCAATCCCTCCAGGCGGGAATCGGTTACGGACCCCGCCAAACGAGACCGAATAGTCGCTCGCACTCATCAGCGGCGAAACGTAGAAGCCGTCCCCATCTGTGACGGCATCGTACGAATATCCGGAGTTCCCACGGAAGATCACCGGGAAGCCCGAGATCGGTTCACCCGAGCTGTCAGTGACGACGCCGCTGATTCTGCCCCCGGCAGTGACGACAACGTCGACTTGTTCACGGCCGCCTTCGGGCAGGGTCAGCGACGCCGTGACGCTTCCGCCGCCGCGCGGGTAGACGATCACGTCATAATCGTCTGCGGGCACATCCACAACTTCGGTCGAACCCGACGAGGCCGTCCGCGACGACAGGCAATTCGGGATGGCGTCGGAGTCCTCGGAGTTCGATCTGCACACCGATACCGACGCGCCGGGAACCGGAAGACCCAGCGCATCCACCACTCGCACAGACACGGTGCTGGCAAGCGACAGCTGTGCGTCGACATCCGACCGGTGCTCACCAGGTCGACCGGACATGTAGGCCGCCCCTCGCCATGGACTGAGCCTGTCGTCGTACCACTCGGGCGCATAGCGTCCGTCAGCCGCGAAGAAGCGGATCTGGAATACGCCAGATGAGCCACTGCAGCGGCGGAAGCCATACGTCCCATCGTCCGAGGTCAGTGCTGCGAAACCACCGCTCGCAATACCGCCAGGACTTGTGGCGATGCGGATGCCCCCCAAGCCGGTACCCGAAGTGTCGGTGACTCGCCCTGACAGCGCAGCCCTCTTCGGCAATTCGAAATCTACGTTGACATCTTGGCCGTTCGAAATCGTCGCGAGCGTCGGAAAATCTCGATGCGCCTCGTCAATGAGGTCGTATAAGGGAGTGGAGTAACACGTCGCTCCGGCGTACGGTTCCGGAAGATCGCTGGGCAGTACCAGCATGACCTCTCCATCGGGCAGAGCGGGTGTGGCAAAGCTGCCGTCATCGCCGATCTCGAGCGGATAGCGCAAGAATCCGAACTTGCCCTGACTCAGGCTCTCCAGCTTGATTGAGATTCCGTAGACGCCGACAGGCGGCGCAGCGCCGTCCGCGAGGATGCGGCCCGACAACTTGCCGCCGTCAGCGAGCGTGCCATCCACTCCAGTGGTAGTGGCCCATTCGCTGTCAACGTTCAGGACTGCCGGTGCGACGTTGCCAGAAAGATCCCAGGCGAGGATGAGTGGTTGGTCCCAGCGGTCGGAAGGTTCAGCGACGGTGACCGACCAGCTGCCTGATGAATCAGTCACGTCCTCCCCCATGAGCTCGGAGCGTGAGATGCGGGGACGGAGCCGATTGCCCGTCAGATCGACTTGCTCATCACCGCAAGCAAAACAGAAGATGCTGACGGTGATCCCGCTGACCGCGCTGCCGTTCTCGCCGGTAATCGTGCCTGAGTAGGTGTGCATGTCCCCGGGCGCCGCGCCTGCCTGGGGCATACCTGCGGCGACCATCGCGACGATTGCCAGCACTGCGAGGAACCGACGGGAGCGCACCAATACAGACCAACTTGAATTGCGTGCCACGGCGTTTGCTCTCGTTGAGTTCATGACACTTCCTCGCTAGAGCAGGGTTGAAGCGCCGACCCTAATCGTGTGTACAGCGCGATTCGAATAACGCTCCGAATCCGCGGCCGGTCGAATCGCCGCAGCCCATGGATCGTCAGCTCGTGTCGATCACATCGAGAAACGCGCGGGATTCGGAACGTTCGGGCATCAAGTACTCAGCACGCTGCCAATCCGATCGGGCGGACTCGACATCGCCGAGGCGATGAAGAGCGATGCCTCGCCTGAGATATGCATCGCCGTTCGCAGGTTGGCTCGCGATCAGCTCAGAAAGCGCATCTCTCGCCTCAACCGCATGCGACTCCGACCCGGTGAGACTGTGAGCCTGCAGAAGAGCGTCGGCTAACGCCAACGACACCAGCTCGTTGCCCCGGCTTCGATCTGCTCCGTCGCGCAGCCGCTCCACACCGCGAAGCACGATGTGTGCGTCGGGCGTCTCCGCCACGAGTGCACCTATCAGCACATAGCTCGCGTCGTCAAACGGGCGATGCGACGCCGCTCGGTCGAGCGGTTCGAGTGCGCCCGCAAAGGTCGGCGATTTCAACGCCTCGCTGTACAGCCGGTCGTTGCGCAGCAATGAGCCCGCATTGACGATCAACGCAGCGCAGACTGCGCCCGCTGCCACAGCAACCGCCCGCGGCATGGAACGCACGGACACGCCGGTTCCCGCAGCAAGAAGCCCGATCAGCAGCCACCACGTCATGTCCACTGCAGGATGAGCGAAGAACACCTGCTGCTGCAGGGCGTACGCCGCAATGCCCGCGCCGAGCGCGGCGCTGAACACATTGCCGCCGCGAATCGCCTTGAGCGCCGCTGCGGCGATCAAGACCAATCCCGTCACGAGCAGCACAGCGGCGACTGCGCCGTATGAGACCCCGAAATCCAGGACGCCGCTGTGGGCGCGATCCACGGTGGCGGCGCGGCCAATCTCGCGGGCGGCCTCATCGCCGACATGCTCCCCGAAGGCGACGATGAACATCTCGGGGCCGACTCCGACAAGCCAATGCTCCCGGATCGCCGACAGCGCGACTTGCCAGATCGCTGCCCGCTCGCTCAAGTCTGCAAGCGCCGCCTGCCACCTGCCGGTGAAGAGCGACGCCAAGGCCCCAACAGCCACCGCCGCCGCCAATGTCCAGCGCAGATGACCCCGCAGCCGCAGCAGCGCCACAACCAGGGCGACGATCGCAGCCGAGACCCAAACGCCGCGGGTTTGAGACGTCCACGCACTCAGTACTGCCAGACCTGCCGCCGCTGCGCCGGCGATGCGCCACCGGCCAACCCGCGTCATGGCCACAGCGGCCACCGGCCCCAGGAGCACAACGAATCCGCCGAGCACTGCCGGATTGCCCAGCGTCGAACGCACGCGGCCCCGGAACTCGATCAGGTCGCTGTCAATCTCGAGGCCCGCGAACTCGAACGCCCCCAGCGTCCCCACTGCCAACACAGCCACCACGGCAACCTGGACCACAGACCCATCAGCGGCATCACCGAAGCTGCGCCGCAACGACAGTCCCACCACGAACGCCACAGCGAAGCCAAGCCACGCCAGCAATCCCTCCTGGCGCAGCGGAGCGCCCAGCATCGAACGCAACACTGAGTCGCTCGCGATGCTCGCGGCTACGACAAATCCTCCCAGCGCGACACCGCCCCACAGCAGGCACCCTCGAGGCACCACCAGCATCCCGCCGCGACCCAGTTGGACGACCAAGAGCAGGGTTCCGCCAGCGGCAATCAGCACCTTGGGAGACAGGTAACCGCTCCAGCCCCAAGGATCGAACGCCACCCCGCTGCCCACAACCACCAACGCCAGCCCAGCCACGAGCGACGCCGGCAAACGCTCTGCACGCTGCGAGCCGTGCCCGTCCGCAGCACTGTCGGGGGTCTGAGTGAGGCTCAGGGATTCGGGATTCCGGCGACGCCTCGTTCGTTCGCGCATCGAGCCGGACGTGCGGTCAGCCTGCGACGAGCGCGTCTGTAACGAGGTGTTCGGGGACGGCGCCGGCTACTCGTTCCTCGGTGCCGTCGGCACGAATCAGCACCCAAAAGCTGACGAACTTCACGTCGAACTTGTCCCACAAGCGGGCAGGGTCGTCGGGAAGATGGGGAATGTTCTCGAGGCCGAAGCCGCTGACGAATTGGACCATGTCGTCGCGACTGTCTTTGCCCGGTATGCCGATGAGGGTCAGGCTGTCCCCGTGCTGTGCTTTCAGCGCTGCGACCGCAGGCGCTTCTCCTTGGCACTCCGCTCAGAGCGGCGACCAGAACCACAGCAGGACATCACGACCGGCGAGCGACGAAACATCGAACAACTCGCCGTTGAGCCGATGCGCCGCCAGCTGAAGCACTTGCTCACGGTCCTCGACAAGGACCGCAGGTGTTTCCTCGGGCGAGTCGCTCGCCGTCTCGGACTCAGTTGACACCTCATCGTCGGACGGCGTGTCGTCGACTGCTGCTTCCTCCTCTGAATCCGGAAGCGAATCGTCGCTCGGGACCTCATCGTCGTCCGCAGGGCTGACGGCGACCATGTCTCCGTCGTCAACGTCGAAATCCTCGGCGTCCTCGACGTCGTCGGGCTCATCGACGATTGTCTCGACAACATCTGTCTCGACGCCATCGCCGAGATCATCGGAGTCTTCGGGTTCGGCGACACGCTCATCTGTGTCCGCTGTTTCGTCTTCCGATGCCTGATCGGGATCTGACTGATCCTCCACGCTGACCTCGCCAGTCACAGCGACACCTTCAACCGGCACCGTGTCGTCGGCACTCGTCGTCGGAACGTCATCACCCACATCGGAGGGCTCTCGCCCGTCACTACTGCCGCAGCTCAGGAGGACAGAGCCACAAGCCAAGATGCCCGCAGCGACCAAGGCTGAGCGCCTCAGCCGAGGCATTGGTCGCGCACTAGCGGCTGTCACCAGAGCAATCCCACGTATTCCACACCCCCGTCAGCGTTGATCGCGTACGAGTGAATCCAGTACAGCGATTGTGCAATGTGCGTGAACCGGCCCTGCGCCGGATACGTGAATTTTGCACCCCAGCAGGCGATGGTTCCGTTGCTCTTGATACCGCACGTATGAGCATTGCCAGCCGAGACCGCTGTGAACGTGCCCCCCGGCGCGTCGGACTGGCCCCAATCGTTGTTGCCCCAACAGGCGACGGTTCCGTCAGTCTTGATCCCGCACGATTGGGCGTGACCGGCGTAACTCGGCCCCCCGACCGAAAGCGCTGTGAACGTGCCCTCGGGCGCATCCAACTGATTCGATCGGACGTCAGTGCACTCCCATCCGTCGGCCCCCTGCTGGCACGAGCGGTGCTGATTGCTGCCCCAGCAAGCGACCGTCCCATCGGTCTTGATCCCGCAGGAGAGGTCTCTGCCGGCCGAGATCGCCCTGAACGTGCCATCCGGCGCGTCCGACCGGCCCTGAAAGTTGCTGCCCCAGCAGGCGACCGTCCCATCGGTCTTGATCCCGCAGGAGTGGTACTGACCCGTCGAGATCGCCGTGAACGTGCCGTCGGGTGCGTCGGACTGGCCTTGATAGTTGCGGCCCCAACAGGCGACCGTCCCATCGGTCTTGATCCCGCAGGAGTGGTACTGACCCGTCGAGATCGCCGTGAACGTGCCCTGAGGACCGAGTTTTCCAGATTCGCTGATCCCCCAGCATTCAGGGCTACTAGCCCCAGGAGGAGTCCAACACGTCGTCGAAATTGTGGTGAACGTGCCGTCAGGCCCGTCCAGCTGTCCGTACCGGTTGTTCCCCCAGCACGTGAGTACGCCGCCGGATTTGAGTGCACATGCGTGACTCTGCCCGCCTGAGATGGCGACGGTTCGGGTCGGGTGCCCCGTGCTGAGAGCGTCAGCAACCAGGAGCTCTGGTACAGGCGACCCGGGGAGACTTGGTGCCACAGTCCCGTCGGCGCGGATCAGTGCCCACGTATCCCAGCCGTACCGACCCCAGCTCTCGAAGAACAGGGGCAGGAGGCCCCCAGGGTTGATGATGTGGGGGATTTGTTCGAGGCCATGCTCGCTGATGAATCCTGTGAGATCGGCGTGGTCGAAGTAGCCGGTGACGCCGACGATGGCCAGGTTGTCTCCGTGCTGTGACTTGAGCGCTGCGACCGCAGGCGCGTGCTTCTGGCAGCCGCCTCAGAACGGCGACCAGAACCACACCAGCACGTCGCGGCCTGCGAACGCCGAAATGTCGAGCAGTTCACCGTTGATCTGCGTGGCGGCGAGCCGTCGCACCTTCGAGCGATCCTCCGCCGGATCGCTCTGGGTGTCGTAGCGGCTGAGCAGTATGCGGCCGTGTGCGAGCAGGGCGGCCTCGGAGGCGATCTCGATCCGGTCGGCACCGGTAATGCGGGTCTGGGGGGTGTCCAGCGGGAGCCGGCCCAAGTCCTCAGCGAGCCCATCGGTGAGCACGGAGTTGCCCACCAGCACCACCTCGGAAGGAACGAGCTGATCCAGCGCATGCGAGCGCGCTTCGTGCGCGTCGGCGGAAGAGAACAGCACGCTTCCGCCCAGCGCAGCCGCAAGCGGCGCGGCCACGCCGACGTCTGGCGTCGACCAGCCATCAGCGATCACCACAGGCCGCCCGGTGGGAGCGTTCCCGTACAACGCAGCCCGGACTGCGGTGTCTATGCGGTCGGCGCCAGCGAACCGCTGCGTGGGAACGTCGGGCAGCAGCTCCGACAGCTCCGTGTCGATGTCGCCCGACAGCGCCCCTTCGCCTCCGACGATGATGACCTGAGACGGAACGAGCCGCTCAAGGGCTGCGATCGTCGCCGCGCCGACCGTGTTCGTCGCTGAGTACAGGACGCTGCCGCCGAGCCTCGCCGCCAGCGGCGCGGCGGTGCCCACATCCGACGGCGACCAGCCATTGGCCAATATGACTGGTCGGTTCTGCGGCACCGCAGGGGCCAGCGCCGCAGCACGCGCAGCAGTATCAATCCGATCAGCGCCGCTGAGCCGCTCCACTGTCGCATCGGGCAGGTGGCTCTTGACCGCGGCCTCCACATCAGCGGACAACGCCGCAGCACCACCCACCAAGACAATCCGCGACGGCGCCAGCCTGCCCAGAGCATTCACCGTCGCAGCACCCAGCGACTCCGTCGACCCATACAGCATCACGCCATCAAGGCGACCAGCGAGCGGCGCAGCAGCACCCGCATCAGGAGCCGACCACCCATTCGCGATCACCACCACACCAGAACCGCTCGACTGCGCCGACACAGCACGAACCGGCGACAACCCGGCTGCCACCAGCACCGCGATGCACAACCCAGCCACCACCCGCCGCAACGACCTGGCACAGCGAGGCGAAGCGCCGCGGCCGTTCATCACCACCACACGACGTATTCCACGACTCCGTCAGCGCTGATCGAATACGAATGCCCGAAATACGTTGGCACCGCAACGTGCGTGAACTGGCCCGGCGGAATCCGCTTCACCGGCTGATAGCTGCGGTTGCCCCAGCAGGCGACGGTTCGGTCGGTCTTGATGCCGCACGAGTGCTTGTAGCCAGACGAAATGATCGTAAACGTGCCCTCGGGCGGGTCCGATTGACCTGTTTCGTTGTCGCCCCAGCAGGCGACGGTTCGGTCGGTCTTGATGCCGCACGAGTGCTTGTAGCCAGACGAGATCGTTGTGAAGGTGCCCTCGGGCGCATCCGATTGACCCGAGCCATTGCTGCCCCAACAAACGACGGACCCGCCGGACTTGACACCACACGAATGCTCATGGCCAGACGAAATTGTCGTGAACGTGCCCTCGGGCGCATCCGATCGGCCCTCGCCATTGCTGCCCCAGCAGGCGACGGACCCGCCGGACTTGACACCACACGAATGCTCATGGCCAGACGAAATTGTCGTGAACGTGCCCTCGGGCGCATCCGATTGACCCGAGCCATTGCTGCCCCAACAAACGACGGTTCTATCGGCCCTGATACCGCAGGAAAATTCGTTGCCGGCCGAGATCGCTGTGAACGTGCCGTCAGTTCCGAGCGGTCCCGACTGGCTCATGCTCATGCACTCGCGCCAGTACCCCCCGCCGGAACATGCGGGCGAGATCACGGTGGTGAATGTGCCCTCAGGCCCGTCCAGTACATCGCTCCCGGTTTCCCCCCAGCACTCGACGGTGCCGCCGGGCTTGAGGGCGCAAGCATGATTTCTCCCTGCCGCCAGGGCGACGGTTCGGGTCGGGCGCCCAGTGCTGAGGGCATCAAGGATCATGAAGATCGGCACCGCTGTCGTCACGGGTACTGTCACAGTCCCGTCAGCGCGGACAAGAACCAACGATCCTGAGTAGACGGAGGTGCCCCCCCTTGGGTGGGTGAAGAATGGGCCGCTCGCTCCCAGAAGGTGGGGGGTGTCTTCGACCCGTCGGCTGAAGCCCAAGAGGTCGTCGTGATCGACACCGCTGCTGAGGAACGGGGCACCGATGATGGCCAGATTGTCTCCGTGCTGTTTCTTGAGCGCTGCGACCACAGGCCTCTGACGAAGGCAAAGGCCTCAGAACGGTGACCACAGCCACAGCAGCACATCGCGTCCGGCAAACGCCGAGCGGTCGAACGGCTGGCCGTTGATCTGAAGCGGACCGACTCTGTTTCCTTCGTCGTCATATGTTGTGCGACCTATGTTCCTCAGGCTGGGGCGATCCTCGACTGGGTCGCTTGGGGGGTCGTAGCGGCTTACGAGTACGCGGCTGTGGGCGAGCAGGGCGGCCTCGGCGGCGATCTCGATCCGGTCAGCGCCGGTGATATGGGTCCGCGGCGTGTCCAGCGGGAGGCGGCTGAGGTCCTCGGCGAGCCCATCGGTAAGCACGGAGTTTCCGACCAGCACCACCTCGGAAGGAACGAGCTGATCCAACGCATGCGAGAGCGATTCGTGCGCGCCCTCGGACGAGAACAGCACGCTGCCGCCCAGCGCAGCCGCCAGCGGCGCCGCCACGCCGACGTCGGGCGTCGACCAGCCATCCGCGATCACCACAGGCCGTCCGGTGGGAGCGTTCCCGTACAACGCAGCCCGCGCCGCGGAGTCGATACGGTCCGTGCCCGCGAACCGCTGCGTGGGAACATCGGGCAGCAGCTCGGACAGCTCCGTGTCGATGTCGCCCGACAGCGCCGCGGTCCCTCCGACCAGGATCACCTGGGATGGCGCGAACTGCTCAAGCGCCGCGGCAGCCGGGCGCCCCAGCACATTCTTGGCTGCGTACAGGACACTGCCGCCAAGCCTCGCCGCCAACGGCGCCGCGGTGCCAACATCGGACGGCGACCAGCCGTTGGCCAAAATGACCGGACGGTTCTGCGGAACCGCCGGCTCAACCGACGCAGCACGCGCCGCGGTGTCGTATCGATCAGCGCCGCTGAGACGCTCCACCGTCGCATCGGGCACCAGCCGGCGGACCTCAGCCTCCACATCAGCGGACAACGCCGCAGCACCACCTACCAGAACCACCCGCGACGGCGCCAGCCTGCCCAGAGCATTCACCGTCGCCGAACCCAGCGACTCTGTCGAGGCATACAGCATCACGCCATCAAGGCGACCAGCGAGCGGCGCAGCAGCACCCGCATCAGGCGCCGACCACCCATTCGCAATCACCACCACATCACCCGAGCTGCTCGACTGCGCCGACGCCGGATGAGCCGGCACGAACACACTCGCCACCAGCACCGCGACACACAACCCGGTCGCAGCCCGTCGCAGCGATACGACGCGGCAACCCGACGCCGGCCGCATGCGCATCATCGCCACTCCCAGCTCGAAGCTGCACCTAGTGCCGCGCCGATCCTACGCCAGGACCGTGCTGAGGCTGTTGCCTGCCACATCTTCGCCAACAAGATCCGGCAAGTAAGTGCGAAGCCAGCCTGCTAGCTGTTACGGGTGATGGAGACCGTGTGCGTGTCATCGTCGTCCCCGGTGACGCTGATTGTGTAGCCCCGCAGCGTCACTGAATCGCCCTTGGTCAGCACCGGGAAGTCTTCGATCTGGCCGTTGCCGCTGTCGCCAACGAATTTGATCGGCAAGGTTCCCGTGTCGAGCAGCGTGTCGACCGTGTACACCAGCACCCCGGCCGTGATGAGCGTCGGGAATTCGGTACTTGCGCCGTCGGGCGCCGTGAAGCTCCGGGGAGCGTCGTAGCCGAGCTGCCGGCGGCTCTCCACCACGATCATCTCGTGGCCGTTCAGCGGCACCGCCGCCATCGCCGACCAGTCTCGTGGCGCAGCGACAGGCCCCAAGCGGACCGTTGCGATGTCCTCGGTGATGCAACTCACTTGGGAGTCCGCGAGCCATCCCAGCTGCCACCGGCTCCACGCCAGCATCTCCCTCGAACGCAGGGATGTCGCGAAGCTGGACCCCTCAGTGCCGTCGGGGATTCTCCAGGTGTGCCTCAGCCGCTCGTCCTCCAGCTCGGTCATGAAGTGGCTCTGCAAGCCCATCAACCCCACGTCGACAAACACCCACACGTTGTCGGAATCGATTTCGGGCAGTTCGTGAACCTCGTCGTCGTAGGGGTACATATCAAGCAAGCCCAAGTTGTGAGCAATCTCGTGGGCGCCCACATAGCCCCAGTCCTGCAGCTCGCCGGGCTCGTCCAACGGCTTGGTGTTCACCCTGGTCGTTGTCACCTCGACTTCGTCAGCAGTGACAGAACCGAGTGCATTGCCGCCGCCGAAGTGAGTGCCGGGGAACACAGTCAGTACCAGGTCCACCGTCGAGAAGTCGAACTCGGCGTCGGCCAGGGCAACAGCGTGCGCGGACGCTGTGCCCACGAGCGCGGGCCCGAATGGGGTGGGTCCGATGTACACCTCCGAGTCCTCCGCTGCACGCAGCCACCGATGCAATGGCACGAACTCGATGTCGATCTTCCCGTAGCCGACCGCCTCGAGGTAGGTCTCGGCCCGAGACAGCCCGAGTTCGGCTTCTTCTTGCGTGGTGTGCTCGGCCGGCGCGTCGGCGAAATCCATGAACAGCACGGCGACGCGCACAGCCCCGGCTGTCGGCACCAAACCGGGCAACGGGAATCCTGCCGTCGTTCCGCTGAGACCCAAGGGGCGGCACTGCGCAGCACTCGAGACCGTCGCCGTGCCATTTGCCCCGGTGACGTAGATGGATCGCTCGTTGTCGGCTCCGACCCGGGTGTAGGCGACGCGCTCCCCGTCCGGTGACCAGCGAGGAAGGATGCCTCGGTCAGCTTCGTCGACCAGCACCGCCTCGGTGGGATCGTCGAGCCTGACCACCACCACCGAACCGGTTCGGTCTGTGTCACCCTCAACGGTGCTGCGGCGGGCGAATGCGAGACGGGTGCCGTCGGGCGACCAGGCAAGGCCTCCGTCGGGATGCACGCCGCCAGCGACCCTGCGGTTGTCGGAACCGTCAGGCGCAACGACAGACGCAAAGCCGTCGCTCGCGAGATACCCGACCTTGGTGCCATCGGGCGACCACACCGGGGCGCTGTCCCACGCGTCGCCGGCGGTGAGCGCACGTCGACCCGAGCCGTCAGCCCCAATGACAGCGATGTAGCGATCGCTGTCAGTGCGATGACCGGCATCGCTGCGGCCGCTGCCCCAGTACCGGCTGAAGGTCAGCTTTGCGCCATCGGGCGACCACGACGGCTCGTCGTCCCACACGTCGCCACCAGTGAGCTGCGTGTGACCGGTGCCGTCGGAGTTCACCAGCCAGATGTGCGACACCCACCTGTCGTCCAGGTAGTCCGTCCGCGCATAGGCGATGCGTGTGCCATCAGGCGACCACGACGGCGCGTACGACGTACGGGCGTCATAGCGAGTGAGACGCCGCAGATCGGTGCCGTCGTTGCGCATCAGCCACAGCGATCGGTCATGAGCGAACACGACGTGGGTGCAGTTCGGCGACCAGGACGGGCTGCTGCCGCCCAGCGAGCCGAGTTGCTGCGATGCGTCGCTGGCGCTACCGCCGCAACCGCCCGGTGACGGAGCCGAGCCGCGCCCTACGAACTGTCCCGGCGCGATGCCAACCTGACGGCCCGACGCGCCTGCTGCCCATGCCTCGCGCGTGCCATCCTCAGTCGCGACGAAGAACAGGATCCGGTGCCCGTCGGGCGACCACCGCGGATGGCTTTCCCGCCCGGGAACGTCGGCAAGCACTTCTTCGCTGGCGGTGTCGACTTGAACCAGCCGGATGGACGCATCCTCCCCGTCACGGCGAGTGAACGCAATCTTCGAACCGTCCGGCGACCACGACAGGCCGCCGTCCCAGTAGGCGTTGCCCGCTATGGCTCTGCCGCCGGATCCGTTCGTGTTGTGCACCCAGACCGAGTCGTAGGCGATGTAACCGATCTGGCTGCCGTCGGGCGACCACGTGGGGGCGTGGTCCCATGCGCCGCCGACTGTCAGGAACCGCTTGTTCGTGCCGTTGGCGTTCATGGCCACGATGTAGCGGTCGCTGCTGATGCGATCGCCTTGCGCATCGCGTCCCGTCCCGCTGATGCGGCTGAACACGATCTCGGTGCTGTCGGGCGACCACGACGGGTCGCCGTCCCAGACGTCCCCACGGGTGACTTGAGTCTTGCCGGATCCGTCGGCGTTCACCACCCAGATGTGTGACTCCCAGTGTTCACCCTGGTAGACCTCGCGTGCATAGGCAATTCGAGTTCCGTCGGGTGACCAGAACGGTTCATGGGAATAGCCGCCGTCGCGTTGAGTCAGTTCGCTCGGTTCGCTTCCGTCGTTGCCAGCGATCCACAGGCGTGAACGGGCTCCGTAGACGATCTGGCTGCAGTCGGGCGACCAGGCAGGTTCTTCGGGGTCGTTCTCGGTGACGAGCTGCACCGGCGCGGCATCGATCGCTCCCCCGCAGGTGCCTGCGGGCAGTCCGGCGGGCTCGTCGGCGGGTTCGACGGTGGGCTCGCCGTCGAGGTAGGCGTCGATTGCTGTCTGGGACACGGCTGCGTCGCCGCCGAACACCCGCAGGTCCAGCGTGTCGACGCCCGCGGCGGCCGTCGTCGTCCGTGCAGCGTCAAGAAAGCCCGCTGTGTCCAGCGGAATGGCGTGGGGGCTGGCAAGCAGCAGCGGGGCGCACAGCCGTCCCAGCAGCGGGCCGGCACTGAACGAGTCGAATGGCACGCGCGCTCGGGCCAACCCGATGCGTTCAGTGGTGAAGCACCGCTCGGATCCTTGGGCGTAGAGGCCTTCCACAAATTCCGCAGCCTTCACCGCGGTGTCGAAGCGGGTTGCACCCGCCAGGCGCGTGACGGAAATGCCAAGGTCCGAGATCGACCAGTCCACCGCTTCGGCCAGCGCAGCGGTGCCGCCCATCAGCACCACATGGGAGATCCCCGCCTCGGACAGGTACCGGGCCACTCCGGCATGCAGTTCGTCACGCGGGGTCAGCAACACCGGATGCGGCCCCCGTGCTGCGAACGCACCCGCCACCAGAGCATCGGCAAACACGTCACCGTTGGCAACGATCGCCGTAGTGCCGAAACCGGGCATCTCGCCCACCGACTCAATCTGCCGCGCCGCAACCACACCTGTGGCGTAGCGATCCACGCGGCCCACACGCTCCACCGTGATGCCGAGGCCTTCCAGCGAAGTCACCACCGCGTCGCTGACGGCGTGCGCACCCCCCGTGGCGCCGACCACCACCACGTCGGTCACACCGGTGCGCTGCACGAACGCCGCCGCATCGTCGCGCAGCTCCCCGGGTGGGGTCATCAGCACCGGCGCACCCAACGCTCCCGCAACCGGCGCAGCCACCACCGCGTCAGGCCAGCTCAGGCCCGACACCATCACGACGTGCGTCAGCGAGCCGCCCGCATCGGCCGCGACCGCATCGGCCACCAGCAATGAGGTGGCATAGCGATCCGCGCCGCCGTAGCGGGAGACCGCAACCTTGGCCAACTGCTCTTCTTGGGCGGTTTGGGCCGCTGCAGACGTCGGCAACCCAAGCACGCCCCCCACGACTGCGACGACCAGCACCGCTCCGGTCAGTGCACGCCGCATCTGGCCGAACGTAGTGCCCAGCGACAGGACGCTGTCCCGCAGCCTGGCGGGACGGCGGTCAGGAGTTGCGGGTGATGACCACGGTGTGGGTGTCGCCGTCGTCGGCGGTAACCGTGACCGTGTAGCCCCGCAGGGTCACCGACTCGCCGACTTCGAGCACCGGAAAGTCGTCTAAGTGGCGGTTGCCATCGTCGCCGGCAACACGAATCGGCAGCTCGCCCGAGCCGATCGCCGAGTCGACTACGTACACGAGCACACCCTCGGTGATGAGCCGGGGGATCGTGGTGCTGGCGCCCGTGTCGGCCACTTCGAAGAACTGGCCGGCGTCTCTGCCCAACTTGCGGCGGCTCTCGATCACGATCATCTCGTGGGTGGTGAGCGGCACAGCAGCCATCGCTACACCGTCACCCGGCTGCGCGATCGGCGCCAGCTGCACGGTCGTGTCAGGCGCATCGACGCAACTCACCTGCGAGTCGCCCAGCCACCCGAGCTGCCACCTGCTCCAAGCCAGCACCTCGCCCAGACTGAGATGCCTCGCGTAACTCGTCGAAGTGCTGCCGTTGGAGTGCTTCCAGATCTGTCGCAGGCGCTCATCGTTCTGCACAGTGGCGAAGGTGCTCGCCAGACCCATCAATCCGATGTTGACAAAAACCAACACGTTGCCGGAAGCGATTTCGGGCGGCTTGCCGCGCTCGGGATCGTAGGGGTACATGTCGAGCAAGCCCAGGTTGTGCGTCATCTCATGGGCACCGACGTATCCCCAGGCTGTCAGCGACCCCGACTCGGCGCGCCGATGGGTGTTCACCCTCGTCGTCGAGACCTCGACGTCATCGGCGGCGGCAGAACCACCTGCGTTGCCGCCGCCGAAGTGACTCCTGGGAAACACCGTGAGAACCAGATCCACCGTTGAGAAGTCGAACTCGTCGTCGGCCAAGGCAACAGCGTGTGCAGAGGTTGGACTCGAGAGGCCCATCCCGACCGCCAAGCGCCCTATGTAGGCGGTCGAGTCCTGCTCGGCGCGCAGCCACCGATGCAACGGTACGAACTCAATGTCGATCTTTCCGTAGCTGGCCGTCTCGAGGAACGTCTCGGCCCACGGCAGACCGAGTTCTGCCTCTTCCTGCGTCGTGTGCTCAGCCTGCGCGTCGGAGAAATCCATGAAGAGCACAGCCACCCGCACCAATCCGGTCGAGGGAACCCCCCGATCCGGCAATGGGAATCCCGCTGTTGTGCCGCCCGAGCGACCCCGCGGTCGGCACTCGCGAGCGCCGTCTGGCACCGGCGTGCCTGCAGCCCCGGATACGCCCACGCGCCATATGTTGCTGTAGCGGGCGTTGTCAACGTCTGCATCGGTGGGAGCGGCGACTCCGTCATACGCAATTCGCTCGCCGTCAGGCGACCATCTGGGGTTCCTCTGCTTGAGCAACCCATGTCCGATGACGTCTTCGGAAGGGCCATCGACCTCGACTGCCACCACGTGACTCTCGCTCCAACTGCCTCGCACATAGGCGATGCGCGTGCCATCGGGTGACCAAGACAGACCGCCCGCCGCAAGCGCGCCGGCGGCTACAACGCGAGGGTTGAGGTCGTCGGGTGCGGTGACCCACACCGCACCGGCGGAGAGATAGGCGATGAGGCTGCCGTCGGGCGACCACGCAGGCAAGCGCGCCCCGACGGCGCCCTCGGTGAGCACGGTTTGATCGCTGCCGTCGGCGTCCATCAGGATGATGTAACTGTCCCCCCAACGGCCGCCTGCCTCGATTTCGTCGTGTCTCCAGCGTTCGAACGCGATCTGGCCGTTGTCTGGCGACCATGTCGGAAAGCTGTCGCTGACATCACCCTGGGTGAGCTGCATTCGTTGCGTCCCGTCGGTGTTGACCACCCAGATATGCGACTGCGACCTAGTCGGCTGGTCGTAAGTGACCGATCGGGCGTATGCGATGCGGCTTCCGTCAGGCGACCACGACGGTCCCGAGGCAGACTCGCCATCGAAGCGGGTGAGGGGACGAAGGCCCGAACCGTCATTGCGCATCAGCCACAGCGAACGGTCCCGGACGAACGCAACATGTGTGCAGTCGGGTGACCATGCGGGCTCGCTGGCAGCGTGGGCCATCTCGGTCAATTCCACAGGGCCGTCGCTGGAGGTTCCACCGCACCCGCCGGCGGTTGGAGCCGCACCGCCGCCCACGAACTGCCCCATCACGGTGCCGACTTGGGTTCCCGATGCGCCAGCCACCCAGATGTGCGTCTGGCGGTCGGCGTCCACCGCTTGGAACGCAAGGCGTTGCCCGTCGGGTGACCAGTGCGGGCTCGACGGTTGCCCAGTCACGCCTTCGATCTTGATGTCGCTGAGGCTGGCGAGCTCGATCAGGTGGAGGGCAGCTGCACCGTCATCGCTGCGGACAACCGCAATGCGAGAGCCGTCAGGGGACCACGACAGGCCGCTCAAGGAGACGCCGCCGGCGATGCCGCGTCGATGGGATCCGTCGGGCGTGACGACCCAGACGTTCTGTCCGGCGATGTACGCGATGAGGGTGCTGTCGGGCGACCACTCCGGCGAGCTCTCCCACAAGCCTCCCGCTGTCAGCGCTCGCCGGCCCGAGCCGTCAAGTCCCATGACGGCGATGTAGCGATCGCTGTCGGTGCGATGACCGTTCTCGTCGCGGCCGCTGCCCCAATAGCGGCTGAACGTCAGCTTCGAGCCGTCAGGCGACCACGACGGGTCGCTGTCCTGCACGTCGCCGCGTGTGAGCTGCGTGTGGCCGGTGCCGTCCGCGTTCACCACCCAGATGTGAGACATCCACCGCTCGTTCTCGTAGAGGAGGCGCGAGAAGGCGATCCGTGTGCCGTCGGGCGACCACGACGGTCCCGAGATGTGGCTGTCGTAGGTAGCGAGCCAGCGCAGGTCGGTGCCGTCGTTGCGCATCAGCCACAGCGACCTGTCCCGGACGAACACCACGTGTGTGCAGTTGGGTGACCATGACGGGCCGTTGCCGCCAAGCGGGCCGAGCTGGCGCAATGCGTCGCTGGAGGTTCCGCCGCAGCCGCCCACCGACGGAGCCGATCCGCGCCCCACGAACTGCCCCGGCGCGATGCCGATCTGGCGGCCTGACGCGCCCGCAACCCACACCTGGCGTGTGCCCTCTTCGGTGGAGACATAGAAGAGGATGCGCTGGCCGTCGGGCGACCACTGCGGATAGCTCTCGCGCCCGGGCACGTCGGCCAGCACTTCGGTGCCGGCGGTGTCGATCTGAACGAGACGTATGGACGCGTCGGTGCCGTCGACGCGGGTGAACGCAAGCTTCGTGCCGTCGGGCGACCACGACAGACCGCCATCTGAATAAGCGTTCCCAGCTACGGCCCTGCCGCCGGATCCGTCTGTGCTGCGGACCCAGACGGAGTTATTGGTGACATACGCGATCTGGCTGCCGTCGGGTGACCACCTGGGCGCATGCTCCCATGTACCGCCGACGGCCAAGAACCGCTCGTCGGTGCCGTCGGCGTTCATCGTCACGAGGTAACGATCGGGCTCGATGCGGTGGCCTTCGGCGTTGCGTCCCGTCCCGCTGGTGCGAGTGAACACGAGCTTGGTGCCGTCAGGCGACCACGACGGGTCGTCGTCCCAGACGTCCCCGCGGGTGATCTGCGCCTTGGCGGTGCCGTCAAGGTTGACCACCCAGATGTGGGACTCCCAATGGGTCTGCTGGTGGACTTGGCGGGCATATGCGATCCGGGTGCCATCGGGCGACCAAGCGGGTTCATAGAAAAAGCCGTCGTCGCGTTCGGTCAGCTCGCTCGGTTCGCTGCCGTCGCGGTTGGCGATCCACAGCCGCCAGACCGCCCCATAGACAATCTGGCTGCAGTCGGGCGACCAGGCTGGCTTCTCAGGGAAATCCTCGGCAATGAGCTGTACCGGGGCCGCATCGATCTGCCCGCCGCAGGTGCCAGCGGGCAACTCGGTGGGCTCGGCCTCGGGTTCGACGGCGGACTCGCCGCTGAGGTAGGCGTCGATCGCCGCCTGGGACACGGCTGCGTCGCCGCCGAACACCCGCAGGTCCAGCGCGTCGGCGCCCGCGGCAGCCGTTGCCGTTCGTGCAGCGTCCAAGAAGCCTGCCGTGTCGAGCGGAATGGCGTTGGGATCAGCAAGAAGCAGCGGGGCGCACAGCCGTCCCAACAGCGGACCGGCACTGAACGAGTCGAACGGCACACGCGCCCGGGCCAGGCCGATCCGTTCGGTGCTGAAGCACCGTTCGGTTCCACTGGCGTAGCGGCCGACAACGAAATCTGCTGCCTTCACTGCGGTGTCGAAGCGGGTCGCACCCGCCAGGCGCGTGACGGCGATGCCGCTCTGAGAGATCGACCAGTCCACCGATTCGGCCAGCGCACCGGTGCCGCCCATCAGCACCACATGTTCAATTCCGGCTTCGGACAGGTAAGCAGCCACGTCAGCGTTCAGTTCACCCGGAGGCGTCAACAGCACCGGATGCCGTCCGCGAGCAGCGAACGATCCTGCCACCAGCGCATCGGCAAACACCCAGCCGTTTGCCACGATCGCCGTGCGGCCCAATCCCGGAATGTCACCTACCGAGGAGAGATGGCGCGCAGCCGCCACCCCAGTCCTGTAGCGATCAGCTCCCCCGACGCGCTCGACCGACAGCCCCAGGTCTGCGAGCGAAGCCACGACAGCCTCGCTCACCGCGTGGGCATCACCGGTGCTGCCCACCACCACCACGTCGGACGCGCCGGTGCGCTGCACGAACGCCGCCGCATCGTCGCGCAGCTCCCCAGGCGGGGTCATCAGCACAGGCGCACCCAGCGCTCCCGCCACCGGCGCAGCCACCACCGCGTCAGGCCAGTTCAGGCCCGACACCATCACGACATGGCTCAGCGATCCGCCAGCATCGGCCGCGACCGCCTCGGCCACCAGCAATGAGGTGGCATAGCGATCGGCTCCGCCGTAGCGAGTGACGGCAGCTCTGGCCTGCCCGTCTTCGCCAGCAGTCTGGGCAGCGGCCGTCCCCGGCAGTGCGAGCATTCCCCCCACGAGCGCGACGACGAGCGTGGCCCCGCTCAGTGCCCGCCGCATGTGGCCGAACGTAGTGCCCAGCGCCAGGACGCCATCACGCGGGGGCCGAGCTGCGGTCAGGAATTGCGGGTGATGACCACGGTGTGGGTGTCGCCATCGTCGGCGATGACCGTGATGGTGTAGCCCCGCAGCGTCACCGACTCGCCGACTTCGAGGACCGGGAAGTCGAGGACTTGGCCGTTGCCGCCGTCGCCCGCAACCTTGAGCGGCAGTTGCCCGCCGCCGAGCCAGGAGTCGACCGTGTACACGAGCACACCCTCGGTGATGAGCCGGGGGAACGTGGTGCTGGTACCCGCATTGGCGTATTCGAAGAACCGGCCGGCGTCGTAACCCAGCTTGCGGCGGCTCTCCATCACGATCATCTCGTGGGTGTTGAGCGGCACGACGGCCATCGCAACGCCGTTGCCTGGCTGCGCGATCGGCGCCAGAGTCACCGTGGTCTCGGGCGCATCGGAGCAACTCACCTGCGATTCGCCTAGCCAGCCCAGCTGCCAACGGCTCCACGCCAGCATTTCCTCGGTGACCAAGTGCCGTTCGTAGCCGGTTGATCGGCCCCCGTCGGAGGACTGCCAATCGTGCGCCAGGCGGGGATCGTGCTCGGCGGCGAGATACCACGACCACATGTTCATGCGCCCCCACTCCACCGCGACCCAGGCCTGGCCGCTGGGCGCAGCGGCACGGGCATGTGCGCTGCCGTCAGCCGGATACAGGTCGAGCAAGCCGAAGTTGTGCACGAGTTCGTGTGCGACGACGTTCCCCCACTGCAACGGGGGTCGCTCGGCTTCGAGGTGCGAGAAGTTGATGACGGTCGGAGTCATCGACGCCCCGTCTGCGGTGATCGGCCCACTGGCGAAGCCATTTCCGAACCAGCTGCTCGGCAGCACGATCATGACGGCGCCGATCCCGGCAAAGTCAAAGTCGGGGTCTGCAGCCGCCACCACATCGCCGATGATCTCGATCGGAACCCCGGTCAAGTCCCGACCTCCGTAGCTCAAGTAGTCGTCGACATCGGTGGCTGATCGAAGCCACCCATGGCGCTGTACGAATTCGATGTCGAGCCAGCCGTAGCTCACGGCTTCGAGGTATGCCTCCATGTACGGCAATCCGAGCCCGGCTTCTTCTTCGGTGGTGTGATTCGCTGGCGCATCTTCGAAGTCCACATAGAGCACTGCGATCTGGAGCGTTCCCGTGGTGGGGGCTCCCCAGCTGGGCAATGGGAACCCAGCGGTGACTCCCGAGAAACCCCCCGGGCGGCATTGATTGGCGCCACCTTCGACCGGATCGCCGCTGGCGCCGGCGACATAGACGCGATGGACGCCGCCAGCTTCGATGGTGTGGAAGGCGAGCAGATCGCCATCGGGTGACCAGCGTGGCGATAGCACTTGGTCCGAAGATTCGAAGACGGATTCCTCGTTGAGCCCTGTGAGGTCAGCGATCGAGAGCGTCGCAACGCCGTCGCGACTGCGAATGAACGCAATCCGTTTGCCGTCGGGCGACCACGACAGCTCTTCGTGGTTGGAAACGGGGGTGATGATGTAGCGAGGATTCGTGCCATCGGCGTCGATGACCACGATGGTGTTGTTCGCGACGTAGGCCAACTCGGTGCCGTCGGGTGAGTAGACGGGACCAAAGTTCCACCGCCCTTCGGTCGTCAGCACTTCAACCTCGGTGCCCGTACGGGTCATCCGTGTCACCTGCTTACCGCTGTCGTCAAAGCGGTCGAAGACGATGAGTTCACCGTCAGGCGACCAGCGAGGGGACGCGTCCACGAGGGCTCCGGTGGAGAGCTGGGTTGGGCCCGTTCCGTCGGCATTGACGGTCCAGATGTGGGCGACCCAATGGTCGACGCCCTGGTAGCCCCGGACGTAGACGATCTGGGTGCCGTCGGGCGACCAAGCAGCGGAAAAGAGATGCGCCCCGACGTCGGGCAGGAGCTGCTGCTGGTCGGTGCCGTCGTTGTTCATCGTCCACAGCGAGCCGTTCTGGGTGTAGACGAGCCGGCTGCAGTCGGGGGACCACGCCGGGTCTTCGGCATTGGTCGAGGTGACGAGCTGACGCGGCTCATCGGTGATGGAACCGCCACAGGTTCCTGCAGGCAGCACCGTGGGTTGCGCGGCCTGCTCATCGACGAGGGCCTCTTCGTTGCTGAGGAAGGTGTTGAGGGCGGCTTGTGAGACGGCAGCCTCGCCGCCGAACACGCGCAGACCCACGGCGGCATGCGTGCTGCGCGCCGTGTCGAGAAATGCCGCTGTGTCGGCGGGCACTTCGGCGGGATCAACGAGCACCAGCGGGGCGCACCGCTGGCCCAGCAGCGGCGCAGCACTGAACGAATCGAACGGCACCCGTGCACGAGCCACACCGATCGTGCTCGTAGCGAAGCAGGGCTGCCCGGCAGCATCGTCGTAGCGGCCGGTCACCAACTGTGCGGTTTGTACCGCGGTGTCGTAGCGGGTTGCACCTGCCAACCGGGTCACCGATGCTCCAAGCTCGGTGACTGCGCTCTCCACGGCTTCGCTGAGCGCAGCGGGGCCGCCCATCAGCACCACATGGGCGATCTCGGCCTCGGTCAGGTAGGTGGCCACCTCGGCGTGCAGCCCGGCTTTGGGGCTCAACAGCACCGGGTGCTGCCCGCGGGCAGCGAACGGGCCTGCCACGAGGGCGTCGGCGAACACCTCGCCGCTGGCCACGATGGCAGTGCGCCCCAATCCACCCATGTCGCCAACGGAGGACAGGCGGCGTGCAGCCGCGGCCGCGGCCGCGTAGCGGTCCGAACCGCTGACCCGCTCGACGGTCACGCCCAATCCTTGGAGCGCTGTCACGACCTCGTCGCTCACCGTGTCGGGCTGACCTTCGGTGCCCACCACGATGACGCTCGACGCCCCCACTCGCTGCACGAAGGCTGCCGCGTCATCTCGCAGCTCACCCGGCGGCGTCATCAGCACCGGCGCTCCCAGCGCACCTGCGATGGGAGCAGCCACGACAGCGTCAGCCCAGCTGAGACCCGACACCATCACCACGGCATCGACCGAAATGCCGGCGTTGGCCGCAAACGCCTCGGCCACCAACAGCGATGTGGCGTACCGATCTGCACCTCCGTATCGAGTAACGAAGACCGCGCCCTGATCGTCGTCGCCAGAGGCCGCCGACGCCGCCGTGGGCAGCACCAGCACTGTCCCGACGAGCACTGTCGCCAGCAGTGCCGCTGTCAGCAACCGCCGCATTCGATCGACAGTACTGCCGGTTTCTGCCCCGGCAGCGAGCGGCCACTGCTGCATAGGGCCAGACGCAGCCTGAGTCAATTCTGGCCGTCGAGCCGTGTCTCGAGCCGAGTCAGCCGGCGGTGGCCGCGGCCTGTTCCTCGCCGACTCTGGGAATGCCCAGGTCGTGATAGGTGGCCATCGGGAAGTACGGCACCGAGCGCTGCGCGAACTCGCGGGCTGCGTCGTCGCCACGGTCGGCAAGTGTCACCGCAGCGACCACTTCGGCGCCGGTGGCCTGCACCACGTCGAAGGCTTGCAGGATCGACCCGCCGGTGGTCACGACGTCGTCCACCAGCAGCACATGATCGCCGTCGCCGATGCGCGCCCCCTCGATGCGACGGTCAGTGCCGCGCCCCTTGGGTGCCTTGCGCACGATGAACCAGTTGGTCTCGCTCACCAGCGCGATCGCAGCGGCGAGCGCATCGGCCCCAAGGGTCAAGCCACCGACCGCGTCGAAGCGGACCCCGGCCTCGGCCACTCGCTCCCAGATCGCTTCAGCAGCGAGCCGCAGGTCTGCCCCCGCTGCGAGCGCTTCCTTGCCGTCGATGAAGTACCGCGACCACTGTCCCGATGCCAGCTGGACCGGTGCCGGCAGTGTCGTGAGACCGCCGTCCCGCAGGATCTCCAGCAACTGGTCCGATTTGGCGCTGCTCATGGGTGTGGCTTCGCTCCCTCGCCCCTGCCGAGACTAGGGGGCGGGAGCGGGGAGGCTGTTGCGCAGCAACGCGTCGCGGCTCGAGATGCCCCGCAGCTTCCCGACTGGGTTCAGGCTCTCGTCGACGTCTTCAGTGGCGGGGTCGTCGGGCGTCTGGCCGCGAGCGATGCCTGCGGCGATCTCGATCGTTGCGCGCCGGAAACTGACGAGCTGCCCGATCGTGTGGTCCGGATCAGCAGTCGTGAAGCGGAACACCACCTGGTCGTTCGGCAGCCTTTTCGTGGTCTCGACGCGGTCAGGCGTCGGGGGCGGGTCGTCTGCAACTTCGCCATAATCCTCAATGAGAGCGCCGAGGATGTCGTCGATCACCTCGACCACCCCGTCGGCATCACCGACATCGGTGACAGAGACGACGTCAGGCTCGGTGTCGATGATGAATTCGCTGACGTAGTCGGTGAATTCCACCAGGAAACTGACCGAGCTCACGCCGCCTCCCAAGGTCGGCATGCCAAGGAAGTCACTGTCGTCATCGAGCGACACGGGCACACTCTCGTCAATGCACCCGTTGACCAACTCGGCCAGGAAGTGACGGGTGAACGCGCTGTTGCTGCTCAGCGCTCGCACGAAATCCCCGTACGTCAACTCGGGCGGCTCGCCGTCTTCAGAGTCGATGAACCGCAGCAGAATGACGCGGCCAGGAGTGTCGATCCACACTCGTATCGCCGGATGACTGGTGCGCGAGACAGCGCTCGCAGTCTCGCCGAGTCGTGCCGAGGCCCGGGCGCTGTCGAGCAGCCAGCCATTGCCAGCGGCGCCCCCAGCGCTACCGGTCCACTTGCCGACGATGTGTACCGAGTCGTCCAAAGTGACCTGGGCGCGTTCGCTGACCTCGGCAATCGCGTCGGGCGTCGTGGTGGTGGCACTGTCGTCGACGCCGGGATTTGCCGGCCCGATGCGCACTTCGGCAATGCCGAACGCTGCGGCGGGCGCCTTCACCCGTGCCCGGAGACGGCCGCTGCGCAGACTGTCAGGCCCGCTCACTGCGCCGCCGCGCAAGTCCACGACGTCGTTGAAGGCCAACTCGTACGCCGCGCCGGGAGCAATGGGCTCGGAGCTGCTGTCTCCGGCGTACCCGTTGGGCGCGGTGAGCGGCAGCTTATGAAAGGCGAGTCCGAGCAGACGCTCGGCGCCGACAAACTCTGGCTCCCCGACATCGACGTCGATGTCGCGGCTCGTCAAGATGCGAATACGACTCGGGTCCAACGAAATGTCGGTGCCGTCAGACTCAGCCGGGTCGTATTCGAGAGCGAAGCGGAGTTCGCTACGCCCCGCTAACGCGATGATCTCCATGTCCAGCATGGGGGCTCTGACTCGCGGCGTCGGCACCGTGTATCTCGTGCCTTGCAACGGGCGCCGATCTTCGTTGACCGCAAACCAGTCATCGGTGGATTGCATTTCGATGACATCGCCCGCTTGCAGCGGGTGGGGCAACCTGACAGTCAGCGATGACACCGCGTCGCACGCATCGGCGGGACGAGAGCTCGTCAATTTCTGTTCGACGATGAGCGCTGGTATGTCGTTGACATACAGCAGATCGCGCATCCGGCCCTCGAAATGCCCACCTTCGATGCGAATCGCTTCGGTGAAGGTGATGTGAAACGAGTTCTCTTCCGCGACGGCCGAGATCCGCCCGGTGAGCGTTCGAGACGTGGTCGCTGCTCGGATCGCCAGTCGCACCGACGCGTCGCTGATCGCCGACGTGCCCCCGATTGCAACGACTTCGACGTGCGTCTTGAGCTTGTCGACCGTTGTCTTGGTGGTGCGCAGGAAGCTCGAGATCGACGAGTTCAGACGGCTGCCGACGAACAGAAGCGGAACCGGACCCGATCCGTTGAGCCCGAGGCCCAGCAGCGGTGCAGCAGCTACGGCATCGATCGCTGAGCCGGTGCCGGCCAGCGCCACAAGGTACGTAGCAGGATCAAGCTCGGGGTCGCACGTCTTGGTCATCAGCCTGGCGACTGCAGCCGACATGGTCTCAGGGGAGTTTGCCGAGATCCGTTCGGTGGCATCCACGCCGGCGGCAACGAGTTGGCCGATCACGTCTTCGGACACGACGGTGGTGTTGCCCACAATCACGACCCGGTCAATGCGCAAGCTCTCAAGGGCTTGGGTGGTGGCGGCCGGCACGGATGCGCGCTCGGTGAGCAGCACCGGCAATTCGAGCGCATAGACCAACGGTCCGGTGGCGACGATCTCGCCGAGGCGCTCGTCGCTGGCGTTGGCGAGAAGCGCCACCGTGTCGTTGGTGCCACACCAGTTGGTGATGGCATCGAGTTCAGCGGCGATAGCCGCGGCCGTGGCGAATCGATCCTCGCCAGCAATGCGTCGAACGGTTGGCTCGGGCTCCAACACCGCCACTGCATCGAGCACCACCTCGGACACCGACGCGGGCCCGCCGAGCACGATCACCGCTGACACCTGATGGTCTTCGATGTAGTTGGCAACTCCGCGGTGCAGCTGCGTCGGCGGTGTCAGCAATATGGGGGCCGTGTTCCGGGCGGCAAGGCCAGCAGCAACTGCGCCGTCGATCGGCGCATCACCTGATGCCAGGATGACGGTAGGCACCGAGTCCAAGCCGCCTCGTTCGCGGGCATAGCGCTCGGCGAGGCGCAGTGCGGTCTGGTACCGGTTGGCGCCGGCGAACTCCCTCACGCCGTTTTCAGTTGCCGACGCGGTGCGATCGGCTGGGTCGACCAGCAGTTCCGCAGCAGTATTCGCCGCCTGTGCAGGCGCGGAAGTGACGAACGCCAGCGGGAGCGTCAACAGGCACCACGTCATGACGACGGCAGCGAAGCCGATGAACGGCCGACTGCGATTCTCCACCGTCCCCCATTCCTCATACGAGGTCGACCGGTCGCAATCGACAGCGGACTACTGCAAGTTACTCATTATAAGGTGAAAACGATGAACGTCGCCAAGATTCGCCAATGATCGTAACTGTGTGACAAACGTTGTGGTCACTGATCATCACCGCCGGGCGTCACGGCCGCGTGAAGCGGTCGAAGCGGTGTTCGAGCGAGTAATTGCCGTTGAGGTCGATGGCGGCTCCGTCGCCCGCGAGCAGTTCAGAGTTCAGCCCCGGCAACGCTGTGAGATCGTTTGATTGGACGCGGGCCACGAGCGTGCCGTCCCGCACGCCGGCGGCTGTGTCGCAGTTCGCTCCGCCAGCGATGATCGCCGGATTTCCGCCGGGCGCAGCCTCGAACGTCACACCAGCGGCGGCAGCACCGCGTCCGTCGAGGGCGTAGTCGGCGACGGCATCGTTGTCTGCGTCGATCTCCAATCGGCCGGGCACGACGAGCCCCTCGCCGGCATCGCAGTCGAGCACCGGCTCGGACCAGACCACGGTGATATCGACACTGCTCAAGCCGCCGCTCAATCGCGCCGGGTCGAAGTTGCCGTTCAACGTGAGCGGTTCGGTGTCGGTGGATTCGACCCCGTCGGCGAGCTCAGCGGTGAACCAGGCTCTGAAGCTCGGGTTTCGATTGAGATCGGCCACGATGGCCTCCACCGTGCGACGCTCGGCGGCTTGCACGCGCAGGCGCCCGCCGTTGTTGGTACGAGTGATGGTGACCACTGCAATGCGTGTCGGGAGCCAGCGCGGTTCCGACACGATCTCCAGGGTCCAGTTGTTGCCGGTCGCTCCCGAAGCCGCTCCGAACGACCTCGCCGTCACGGTGAGGGCGTCGCTCACGACGCTGCCGTCTCGCAGCACATCGACCGAGATCGCCGCCACGGCACGCCCGCGGGGTCGTGAGACCGTCACCGTGGCTACCTCGGGCGGGGTGTTGTCGCCGACCGCTCTGATGGAAGCGCGGTTGGCCGAGTTCCCCGCCAGGTCCTCTACTGCGCCAGCCTCGATGGTCAGGCGATCGCCCGCACGCAGCACGCCGCCAAATGATGCGGGCACTGGCACTTCGAAGCTTGTCGCGCCCTCGGTCACCTGCAGGATGACCGTCACAGTCTCCCCGCCGGGTCCTTCCCGCTTCAGCTCGGCAACTCCCGAACGCAGCCTCACTGCCTCGCTGGCCGTGACGAGCACCGCGGGAGCATTGTCATTGGCGACAAGCGAAATCGTCGGTGGAGTCCGGTCTGCATCGACGTTTGCGACCATCCGCCGAACCACGCGGCGGCCGTCTTTCTCGCCGATGAGGTCGGCGCGAATCTCAATCTCCTCTTCGGCCACCAGTGGACGCTCACAACCGACGGGTTCCACCGAATTCGGATACTGCTGCGCGCCCGTGAACACGATCGTCGCCGCCGTGGTGGTGGTGCCCGAACCCGCATCCACCTCGACATCAGAGGGTCCAAACGCCACGTGTGAACGGCGGTAGTTGGTCGGGTTCTCGGCGTGAGAGGTGCGCACCGGCTCATCAAAGCTCACCTCGAGGAAACAGCGGCCCTCCACGCCAGCGATGTCAGCCGAGATCTTCGGGAGCGTGCCGGCCGCGACGGCCAGCAAGGCAGTGAACGACGTCACAGCATTGGAACCGCCGAACACGGTGAGGTGCAGGTTCCCGTCGCTGTCGCCGGGAGCGAACTCGTCCGAGGCCAGCAGGCCAGCGACCGTCTCGGGCACGGAGTTCCGCTCGGTGAGCAGCAGGGCTGCGCAACGTTCGCCGAGCAGCGGACTGCTGACGAGGGCATCGGCTGCCCGCCAGCCATACGCGATCCCGAACTCGAATCCATTGAAACACCGTTGGGACGAATCGGGGCCCAGCAGCTCTTCAGCAATCCGGGTCGCCGTGGCGAACCGGTCTGGGCCATACAGCCGGCTGACGGTGATACCGAGATCGCCGATGTCGTACTCCACCCAGGGGCTGACCGCTTTGGGACCGCCGAGGATGACGACGTGCTCGGTCTTGCTGTCGATCAGGAACTGCTTCACGTCGGGATGCAGGTCGAGATTCGGCGTGAGCAGCACCGGATGGCGGCCTTGGTACGCCAGCGGCCCCGCTGCGAGGGCGTCGGCGAAGACCTCGCCGGTTGCGATCAGCGAGGTGCGCCCCAGGTTGCGGTATCTGCCAGGCGTACCTGCCGGCGAGCCGACGAGCGCCGCCACGGCCGTTGCCGTGCGGTAGACATCGTCGCCGGCAACGCGGCTGACGGTGAGGCCGAGCGCTCGCAGATCGGAAGCCACGTCGTCGGAGACCACCTCGGTGTCACCGAGGATGATCGCTTGCCCGAAGCTGTTCGAACTCAAGAACGTTGCCACCGCCTCGGGCAATTCCTCGGGCCGGGTGAGCAGCAGGGGTGCGCCGTGCTGCCTCGACAGCGGCGGTGCCGTCAGCGCATAGCCGAAGTGCTCGTCGGCTCCCGAGGTCACGATGACGGTATTCGGCCGTGCACCTGCGTCAGCGCGCTCGCTGACGTACACCCCGGCGATGGCGACTCCAGTCTCGTAACGGGTCAGGCCCGCCAGCCGGGAGAACGAAGCGTCGGTCGCTGCGGCGCCCACCGGCAAGTGAGGGGCAGTGCCGGCAAGCACCAAGGCGCACAGCAATGCGGACGCCCACCTGCGGCTGCGGCGCCGAGCCGCGCGCAGGCGTGCCGTGCCCGCACGGCGTAATCCTGCCGCGGGTACATCAGGCAAAGTTCTATCCACTCTCGGGCCTCCAGCGACACCGTCTCGTCAGCGCACGCCCACTCAACCACACCGGCCGTCTGGGGCGAGGGACTTGATGCAGGAGGCCTGGGCGCCTAGGGGCGGCGGAACTTCACACCCGTCTGGGTGGCGTTGTCATTGTTGGCGAAATCGGTAGCGGCGCCCAGCCGGACCGTGGCCTGTGACTCGGTGTTGGGCAGGTTGTCGACGCTGGATGACTCGATGCGGGCGACGAGCGTGCCCGAAGGGACGCCGGGCGTCTCGTCGCAGACGGCCCCCTCCTCACCGAGCGAGGCCGGATGCTCATCGTCGGGCACGATCATCACGTCGCTGTCGCTGAAGGCGTGACCGTCGAGCGAGAAATCGGCCTCGCCGTCGCCGTCGACGTCGATCTCGATGCTGCGTGGGGTGACAGCACGCCGGGTCGGGCCGCAGCCGTGCACCGGCTCGGTCCACAGCACCCCCAGGTCGACGATGCTGGCGCCGCCTTCGAATGACACCCGGCCGCGGGTGTCCGCCGGTCTGGCTGAACCCTCGCCGCTGTATGTCAGCGCACTGAACCGGGAGCTGAACGCCCGGTCGCCGTTGAGGTCGGCGACCAGATCGTCAGCGACGGCGTCAGCCAGCACCACCACCAGGATCCGGCGGCTCGACTCGGACACACGCACTGCGCTGAGCTGCGACGGCGACCAGCTCCGGGGATGCGCGTCACGCACATTGACGTCGATCTGCCACTGGTTGCCCGCAGCGCCGTCGACTGAGGTGCCGACATTCGCCGAGATCAGGATGGCATCGGCCGTCCGCCCGCCGGCGTCGACCGCACTCAGCGTCACCGCTGCCTGTCGCGTGGCCACGAACTCGGTCACCGTTATGCGTGCCACCTGCGGCGAGGTTTCGTCGTGCTCCACCGTTCGGCGAGTCGCGCGGCTCTCGTTGCCGGCCAGATCCGTGGCGGCCCGGCTGGCGATCGACACCCGGTCTCCGGCGCGTAGCTCTGCGTCGAGCTCCTGGGGAACTTCGACCGCGAACATGGCGACCCCGGATTCGACGGCAGCCGGGTAGGTGACCTCAGGGACCCGGTTGCGCTCGAACAGGATCTCGATGTCGGACGCCGACAGCGGCTCGCTGCTGTGGACCCAAACCATGCTGGCACCCTGCGGGGCACTGATCTTGAACGTCGGGCGGCTGTTGTCCGACAAGATCGAGTAACTGCCTTGCGCGACCGTGCGATCGCCGGCAGCCGAGCGAATCGCACGGCTGGCGACACCGATCCGTTCCCGCTCCTGCAGCGGAGCGAAACAATCGGCAGGCACCGCGCCGCCCGGGCTGACAATTGCCCCCGAGAAGGTCACGGTGGCGCGTGCGGTGGTGAACCCCGAGCCGGCGTCCACGCTGCCGAACCGACCCTGGCCGGTGGAGTAATTCGAGAAGTTCGCAGCATCGGAGGTCAGGACCGGTTCGCTGAACTCGACGGTGAAGTGGCAGCCGCCTTCCATCCCGCTCACGTTGGCACGTAGCTCGGGCAGCTGTACGGCCTCGACCGCCTCGGTCACCGCTTGGTCGGCCACTGCTCCCACGCCGCCGAACACGTTGAGACGGACATCGCCGTTGATGTCTCCGGTGACGTAGTCGTCCGATCTGAGCAGGTCTGCCACGCTGGAGGGCAGCTCGTCGAACTCGGTGAGCAGCAACGGTGCGCACAGCTCTCCGAGCAGCGGCCCGCTTACGATCGCATCGGGCGAGCGACGCCCGTACGCCAGACCCAGCTCGGCGCCGTCGAAGCACTCCGCCGGCGTGTCGACCCCCAGCAGTGCCTCCGCAATCCTCACTGCGGTGCCGAACCGATCCGCGCCGCCCCAGCGCGTGATCTCGATGCCCAATTCGATGATGGCCTGTTCCACGCCGGTGCTGACGGCCGCCGCGCCTCCCAGGATCACCACGTGCTCGATGCCGCTGGCCTCGAAATACAGCTCGGTGGCCTCCGGCAGCTCAGCGCTGCGCGTGAGCAGGATGGGGTGATTGCCCCGGTACGCGAGCGGTCCGGCTGCGAGCGCATCAGCGAAGTTCTCGCCGGTGGCCAGCAACGCCGTGCGTCCGTCCACCGAGAACTCCCCCGGCGTTGCGCTCTCGCCGACCTGTTCGGCGAGGGCGGCTGCGGTGCTGTAGGGATCCGCGCCGCCGATGCGGGAAACCTCGATGTCGCCGAGCAGACTTAACGATTCCTCCACCGAGCTGTTCACCACCGACTCGCCGCCCACGATGATCACCGTGGCGATGTCGTTGTCCTCGAGGAATGTCGCGACCGAATGGGGAAGTCGATTCGGCCGGGTCAGCAGCAGCGGTGCATGGTGCAGCCTCGACAGCACGGGAACCGGCACAGCATAGGCGAAGTGTTCGTCGGCACCCGATGTCAGGATGACCGTGTCTACGCTGGAGCCCTCCGCGAGGGTCTCGACGTCGTCGATGTACGCCTCCGCAATGTCGATGGCCGTCTCGAACCGCGTCAGGCCCTCGAGGCGCCGCGATTCTGCGTAGGTCGCAGCCCCTTGAGCAGGGCTGTGCGCAACGGCGAGCACGCCGGCAGCCACAATCAGCGCGACGAACGCACGTGCAGCCCTCATCGCGCGGTGAGGTGTTGGGGCGTCGTGAGCGAACATGATCGTTGCAGTGCTGCGGACCTCAGCGGAACTGCCCGCAGAGGGTTGCGGCGGCATGGCGCCCCGCAGCCTCTCGGCCACGGTACCGCGCCCTCGCGTTCAGGGGCCGCAACCCGCCGCGACCGAGTGAGGATGGCCGTTACGGGGCGGCGTTGATGAAGGCGTCGACACGCCAGGCGACCGTGTCGTCGTCGTTGGTGGGATTGTGGGTGTTGATCGACGCCATGAAGCCCCCTGCGCCGTAGCCCCCGTCGGCGGTTCCGGCCACCAGCACGCCTGCGGCGACCTCCGGTGACGCCTCGGGCTCGGGCCCGAACTCGTCGCGCAGCCAGGTCCCTGAGCGCAGCGTGCTCACCCCGCGCAGCTCCCAGGTGCCGACTACGAACAGGGCCTCGCCGTCGGCCACGCCAGTCACGGTGCCCAATGCCGTTTCCACCGACCACAGTGCAGTGAACTCATCGGGGGCTTCCTCGCCGATGCCCCGGGTGATCTCGACCGACAGGAACGCATCGGTCACATCCTCGCGCCGGGGCGGCAGGTGCGCATCCACGTTCATGTTGGTTGCACGAAACGACCACCGGGTTGTTCCGCCCAGTGACGGATCCACATCGCCCGGCAGGCCCACATGCAGCGGTTCGGCCCCTTCGATCACGTCGGTGAGCCGGAACCGCCGGTATTCGTCGGCCACCAGCGCCACCGGCAGCGACGACCGCCCGTACGGCCCCACCGCACGCACCATCACCGGATCGTTGCGGGGCAGCTCCACCGCCAGGCATCCGGGTGCCCCGTCGCCCTCTGTGCGGGGCACGCCGTCGTTGTCGAGGCGGTACCAGCCGAGCGCAGGCAGGTCGCCGACCATCGTGGGCGCTCGACCCTGTGCCGTCTCCACCACCAGCCAGCGGGCCTCCTCGTAGGTCGCCCGGGGCAGGCACAGCAGGTGCCGGCCCGTGGGCACCGCTGCCGAAGCCGAGCTCGACGCACTGCCCGCCGAACTGTGCCCGCCGATGTTGCCGGTCTCGTCAGCCCGGTAGTACACGGTGCCGTCGAATGAGAGTCCGGTCGCAAACGCCCCCACCCCGCGCCTGGCCCGAGACGCCTTCTCGATGCGGCTGGGATCGTCACGGTCGGCGACCTGGGAGCCCACCAGCACCGGCAGGGGCGGCTCGGTCGAAGGCGCTAAGCGGCCGCTGACCAGCGAGGATGCCTGGGCAAGCAGGCTGGGGCTGATCACCGATGGCCCTCCGAACGCCACCACGAAGCCGGGATCGAAACAGGCTCCAGAGTTCAGCGCTGCGCCGTACTGTTCGGGATCGGCCGCCCCGTTGCGGCCGAGGCCGCCCACGGCGTCGACGCATCGCCGGCGCTGGGCGAATGCCCGCAGCAGCAGCTCGTACACAGGCTCGGGCAGCTCGTCCGCGCCTACGGGCACCAGCAGGATCGGCACTGCCGAACGCTTCGGCCGTGGCGAGACCGTATCGCTGAGCCCACGCGAGGACGCCCGCGCCGCCTCCACCGATCCCGGCTCGAGCGCCGTCACCGGGCCTACGAAACGCTCGACCACGTACGGCGTCTGTTCGGGCGAGGGTGCCGACGCAGCACCGCACCAGGCGCTTGCTCCCAGCGCATCGGGCCAGCCTCGTGCGCCAGCACCGCTCCCGCTTGAAGCCACCAGACACACGGACGAGCGAGCGAAGTATTCCCCCACAAGGGTGGGCCACCACCCACCGAAGTGCTGGGCCATTGCGACGCTGGTGGCGTAGCGATCCGAGCCCGACACCCGCAGCTGCTCGGCCCTGGCGATCTGCGCGGCCAAGTTGGCCACCGATTCAGGGATCTGCGACGTGCCGCCGAGCACGATCAGGTTCTCGACGTCGAGCAGGCTGAGCGCCACGGCCGTCTCGTCGGGCAGCGTGTCGCTGCCGTCATGCAGCAGCACCGGCACTTGCCAGAAGCTCGTCCACCAGCCCGCCGCCAGCGCATCCACCCCACCGGTGAGCACCACCGTGCGTCCCAGCAGCTCGCAGTCTCGGGCTCTCGGCCGCCATTCGACCACCGAGTTCGCGTAGAAGGTCATGACGGCATGGCCATCGGCTGCCGAGGGGTCGGCACAGCCGTCGACGCCCGCGGGTATCGGCGCGGTGCCGAGCGACGTCGCCACCGCGGCTGCGGTGCCGTAGCGGGTTACGCCGCTCACCCGGAACACCTCGCTGTAGCCGATCGACACCAGCTCGGTCTCGACAGCGGCCGGCACCGCCGCCGGCCCGCCGACGATTATCGCTTGGCGGGCTGCATTGCAGCCTCCCCGGCGCAGATCCTGGACGGCCAGCCGGGTCGCATGGTTCAGCGTCGTGGCGCCTGAGCGGGCCGAACCGGTCAGCAGGATCGGCGCGGCAAAGGTGTCCACCCGGTTGAAGCCCCCGATGGGGTCGAAGAGCGGGTCGCTGGCGGCGACCCGGCGCAGGTACGGCTCACTGGATCCGCCCGTGGAATCGGACAATGCGGCGGCGGTGAGTGCATCGGCGGGCGAGTCCGAGGCCACCACGATCACGGCCCGCGGGCACACGCCCAGGCCCCACCAGCCGTCGGCTGCCGCCAGGCTGCGGCCGTCGCCGGAGGTGGCATCGGCGGAATCGAAGGGGAACCCGCCGCGGCCGCGCATCGTGAGCGACACGGCCAGGGCCGTCTGGAAGCGATCGGGGCCGAAAATGCGCATCGCATTCGGCCACGCTTCGATCTGGGGCGCTGCCAAGAACGAGCTGGGCCACTGGCTCGGCGCCACGGGCCCGTCTGTCGCCTCGGCGACATCGGTCTGACCGCTTGCGGGAGGCAGCGCCAGCAACGACGCCAGCATCAGGCCGGCAGCCAGCGCCGTCACCCAGCGAAACCTTCGGCGAGGAAGCATCATCACGAGACGACAGTCTGGCGCGGCGGTGTCATGAGCCCGTCCCGGCCAGAGTGAACGCGTTGCACGCTGCCCTACCGGGCGTCGCAGCTCTGCTGCAATTTGTCGTATGCGGCAACGAACCCGTCGATCTCTGGGAACACGATCGCCTGTACTTCCCCGTCGAAGTTCGTATAACCGAAGACAAGCTCGCCTGATCCGTTCAGTAGATCGCTGACGAACTCATACCCCTCGCTGCCGGAGACGATGGCCCGGTTGTCGTTCGTCGGCCACCACAAGGCATACGCGAACGGCGCGTTCTTGCCGCCAATGCGGTAGCCCACGGGCACCCGGCCGTGCAGTTCCCGGTTCGAGAAGTTGATCTGACCCGAAATGTACGGCCCACGGAACTCGTCGAACAGCGGGTTCCAAAAATCCACTCGTACCTCGTCGTGGCACCATACGACCAGGACGGGTACCAGGTCGTCCCATGGAGACGCGAGGGAGTGCCGTTCCGCAGTCGTCTCCAGGATGATGTAGGGGTTGCCGGAGTTGCTCCCGATTCCGTGGCTCCAACCGCCTTCGTCAGCGACGGGGTCGTCGCCTGGGTCGTCGCCTGGGTCGTCGCCGATGTCACCGGCCAGCAGGGCAGCCACGTCGACTACGGGAGCCAACAAGCCGAGGGTGCCGATGATGTTCGACCCGTCGTTTGTTTGGGCCAGGGCCAGCGCTGTTGCCACGCCGACGAGCTGGCGCTGATCGTTGAACGCTGGTCCTCCGCTGTTGCCGGGGGCGATCTGCGTGTCGGTCTTGATCCAGGTCACGCCCCTCTGCTGTGTGATTCCCGAATAGCGCCCGGTGGTGAGCGTCATCGTCTCACCCCCGATTACCGGGTACCCCAATGCAGTGATGAACTCTCCGGCTTGTAGCGGTTCCGTTGCGATTGCGACCGCCGGCAACGCCTCTGCGTCCGGCCCCAGCGCCAGCAGGGCCAGGTCGCGCGTCTGCACGGCGCGCTCAAGCGTCACGGTCACGTAGCGGGGTGGCGCCTGCTCGAATGTGCCGCCGACCCAGGCCCTGATACCGGTGCACGCTCGGTTCCGATCGTCGAACACCACGTGATGGTTGGTGACGATCTGGCGGCCGTCCCCCACGGCGAACCCCGAGCCCGATTTGGTCGGCTGGTCGGAGCTGTCGAGACACTGCACCAGCACCACCGAGGCGGCCACCTGCTCCCAAGCCTGTGTGCTGCCTGCCGAACCAGTCCCGGTCGACCCGGTCGAATCGCTCGACTCGGTCACGCGACCAGTCGCCACGGTGGCGAGCGCGCCATCGCTGACCGACGACGCCGAACCGATAGCGGTCACGGTCAATCGGGCTGAAGTGCCCACCGCGAGCAGCCAGTCCCGTCCGAACGCCGCAAGCGATTCCGGCACCGGGGTGCTAGCTGGAGGCGCAAGCAGCAGCGGCTGGCATCTGCCACGTACGGCTGAGGCTGCAAGCCCCCCGTAGGGCGACTTGCCGTTGGCCACGGCGACGTCGGTCACCGGATGGCACCCAGGCGTGCTGAACGACAGCCGAGCGATCATCGCCGCCGTGTCGTAGCGGGTTGCGCCGGCCACGCGTTGGGTTGCAATTCCGAGGCCCTGCACTTGTGATTCGACGCCGGCCGAGACAGCCGCGGTGCCGCCCAGGATCGTGACTGACGCGATATTCCGGTTCGGGTCGGACAGGAACCGCTGCGCCTCGGCATGCAATGCGTTGGGTGTGGTGAGGATGAGCGGGCTGCTCGCCGACACGCTCGGAGCAATCGCCACAGCGTCTGCGAAGTTGACGCCCGAGGCCAGATAGACGGTGCTGAGCGACATCGGGGCGAAGGCCCGAGCAGCACGCCGGGCGGTGTCGTAGCGGTCCGCGCCGACAATCCGATCCACCCGGTAGCCCAAGGCACGCAGCGACTCGGCCACCCCTTCGGACACGGCGGCAGGGCCGCCCAAGATGATGACTTTGGCGTTGGGATTACTGGCGCACGGCTCGAGGTACTCCCGAGTGGCCGCTGGCAGGAACGCCTGCTTGGTGAGCAGCAGCGGCCGGTCAAGCGCAGTCCCTGCCAGCGCGTCAGGCCAGTTCTCACCCGACGCCAGGGCCACGCTGTACGAGCCGCCCGACGAGTCGCACGTGCCGCCGGCAAGGGCCGCCGCAAGCTCGTAGTCGCTCGCAGCCTCTACCCGTACCTGCGCGACCTCAGCGCTCTGTGCACCCGACGGTCCTGGTGTGAGCAGGATGGATCCCAGCGTCGCGGCGCAGAGAATGCTGAGTGCCGCCGACCGCCGCAGGCGAGTCCATCGGACCGCTGCCATCACACCGCTCTCGCTCTCCACGGGACCACTTGCAGTGCCGGTTGCCGCTCAACCACGCGGATACGCCACTGCGTGCTGAGGCTAGGCCGGACCGCACCACGGCCCTGCATCGCGTCACGAGACGCGAAACCCCGCGAGACCGCCTTCAGCCAGGCGCCGGAGTCGAAGTCGATGCCGCCGCCCCTGATCCGCTCTCGGCATACATGAGCCTGGCGAATGCGATTTCACAAATTAGGACATGGGTACAGGGTGCGCTCGGCTACGATGTGTTTGCCTCGCTGCCCGGCTGATGCGGCGGTTGATCTGAACCGAAACGTGCGCTTTGTTGCGCCGCGGTGCCCAGCGAGGTCTGATGTCCGCACCAGTCGAAACGACTGCCGTTATGAGTTCACCGGCCGAGTCTCAGGGCGCATCCGCTCCCGAGCCCAGCGTCTCAGACGCGGACGCGTCGGCTTCGCCCACCGGCGGTCAGGCAAGTGTGGCGATGCAGCCTGACTGGCCACGATCGGAAGGCCGAGGGCGCAGGCCAGTGTCACCCAATGTGATCATCAGCGTGCTCGGCGGGCTGTTGACAGCGTTGCTGTCAGTGTTCGGAGGGCTGCTGGTATGGCAGCTCCACGCACTCGGGGACAGCATCAACAGCCTTCGTACCGAAATGCGAGCCGAGATCGGCAGCCTTCGCAACGAAATGCACACCGAGATCGACGGCCTACGCGCCGAGATCGGCAGCCTTCGCAACGAAATGCACACCGAGATCGACGGCCTACGCGCCGAGATCGGCAGCCTTCGCAACGAAATGCACACCGAGATCGGCGGCCTACGCGCCGAGATCGGCAGCCTTCGCAACGAAATGCACACCGAATTCGCCAGCGTGCGCGCCGAGATGCAGGCCGGCTTCCGTGAGGTCAATTCCACACTCCTCGAGCACACTGATCGCCTCGCCCGCCTCGAAGCCGCTCACGGTCTGCCACGGTCGACGACACAGCCCTGACCGGTCGAACGACGACCCACGGCGAACAAGCAGCGATGAAGGCCGCACCGAGCAGGAGCGCGGGGTTGCCGCCGGCTAACGAGTCAGGTCAGGCTTGGTGTGCCAGGCGCCGGCCAGGTCGACCAGGACGTATGTGCTCGAGAGCTTGTCCCAGATGTTCTGGTTTCGGCGGTCCCAGAACGGCATGAACAGCAGAACGCCCAACGTCAGCAGGATCGCAACCTCCGCGACAAGACCGGCGAGGACATAGCGCACCCAGAACATCCTTGCGAATCCAACGCCTGCGAGCAGCGGCAGTTCATCGCCGACTGTCTGCTGAGGAAGTGCGCGTGCGCTCGCCACATTCGGCACCAGGCTTGCGGCTGCAGCCAGCGATCACCAGATCGAAGTGTTGGGCACCGACCACTGATTCGGCTGACTGCGAACTCGGCATCGAGCAGCTGACTAGTTGCGGATCAAGCGATCGACCAGGGAATCCACCTGGAAGGATGCCCAGCAGGCTTGCGCGAGTTCGTGCCCATGGTTGCGCCATGTTGCGTTCACAACCTTGAGTCCCTTCTCTTGGATTCGCTCAACAGCAGGCACGAAATCCGAGTCGCCGGAGACGAGTACTGCGACCTGAAGCACACCTTCCCATGCCAACGAGAGAAGATCCGTAGCGATCGCGGCGTCGACTCCCTTCTCTGGAGCTCGCTTGAACGGAGTACCGCACTGCGGACACTCACCGGTTTGAGTCTTGCAAGAATTGCACCAGATACCGCCTGTTCGGATCCGACGCTCACGCACCTTTACCCGGAAGCTCGGTTGGCGATCAAGGAAGTTCGTGAGCCACTGGCTGAGTCTTGCGTCGCTCTCGCCCGACTTAACGCTTGCGTACACAAGGGTCTCGTCGAGCGCTAGGGAATCGGAACCACCAGCAGCTTCGAGGCGCCTAGCGGCCTCTTCCACCAGGACGCGTGGCAGCGCCGTCCAGTCGCACTGCGCCCTATTCGTGCGTTCGTTCCAATTGATCTGAAAGTTCCAGTAGTCGACGAAGAGACGAGTTCCGAGTCGCATCGTGGCTCCCAAGATTTGATGACCGGGCACCAAGAGAACCGCCACTGCGAGCAGCAGTGTGCCCAATGCCTGACAGTGAAACGAAATACGGGGAGCGGCAACTACCGCCCCCCGGGGGTTTCATACAGGCAACTCAGCAATAGCTGACTGCCTGGGGATCTAATGGCTGTTTACCCTACCATCGCCTGCTCCTAGCACGGAAGCCGTCCTTGGCGGGGCTACCCGGGGGGCTTGACGTTGCTGCTGCGGGCGATGCGGACTTGCGAGCGGCCGTTCTTCTCCTCGTCGTCCTCGGGCTGGGCGTAGCCGGTGGCGATGGCCGGCACCGGGTCGGCAGTCTCGTCGGCGTTCGTGTCCGGATCGTCAAAGACAGCGTCTCGGCCGGCGACCGTGGTCACCAGGTCACGCACCTGCGGGAGCATGGCCGCGTCGGTCGTGCGCGCCTCGTAGCGCACCACCATCCCCGGCCCTACGAACGGCTCCGGCGCGTCCAGGTCAAGCGCAGCCCGAACGACGAGGTCGCTGACGGCGCCGCTGCGCTCGACGGTGTCGGCCAGGATGTCCTCCAGCAGGCCGTCGTCGTCGACGCTCTCCAGGTACCCGTTGAAGCGTGCCTCGATGGCCACCTCGGTCACCCCGCCCACCAGAGATGCCGTGATCTGCCGGTCGTTGGTGCCGAGCGCCAACTCGGTGCTCAGGGCCGTCTCGCAGCCCCCTGCGGCATCGCGGGGCAGCTTCATCTCGAACATTGCGTCGGCGTCGAGGTTGGCTTCCATTGCGGCTTTGAGGTCTCCGTTGGTGGCTTTGCCATTGTTGAATCGCACGAACACGGTCGAGTCGCGCTCGACGACCCGCACCTCGATGTCCGAAGCCCCCGTTGCCGTCCACGTGCTGGCCACGTCGAACACGAACGACCAGTCATTGCCCGCAGCGCCGGCTGCGGCACCGCTGGCCTTGGCCACGATGTCGATGGTGTTGCGCGAGCCCCCGATCGTCCTCGGCACCGTGGCTGCGGCGTGGCTCGGGTACTTGGGGTTGCTCATGAGCACCGTCGTGATTCGTGGGTTCTTGTGCGCCGCAATGGCGACGAAGGAACGCTGCGCGTTCCGGTTGCCGTCGACATCTTCGACCGCTCCGCTGCGAATCGTGACGCGGTCGCCCCTCTCGAGCTCTTCGCTGAAGATCAAGTTGCCGGTCCCTGGTTCCACGGACACCGTGTTGGTGCTGCTCGAGCTACGCAAGACGACGCTCTCTTCGTTCACCGGGCCGCCGTCGGACACGGTCACTTCGGCGACGAACCGACCAGCGATCATAAAGACGTCAACTGTCGGTCGGATCCGGATCACCGGAGCTCGGGGCACGGTCACAGATGCCGTACCGAGCCGTCTTGCATCGGTGCCGGCACCGAGCTGAGCACCGGCCGCCACCGAGACGACGTCGCCCGTCTTCAGTTCGCTCGCGAAGCTCACCCTGACCTGATCGGGATTGCAGACGTCGTCGACACCTGTGTGCGTCACAGCGTTGGAAGCGGCAAGGAGTGCAGGAGCGCCGTTCAGTTCGATGATGTCGCGGATGATCTGCGTCAGCGAGGTGCCCTCGGGGTTGATGTCGTCGCTGAAGTAGAGGATCACGGCGCGGTCGCCGGGTTCGGGCACGTCGTTCGCGTCGACGACGCCGTCGTTGTTGCGGTCCGTGGTTGCGCCGATCTGCACGGTCAGATCCGGGGCAGCGGCGGCGGCAGCGACCGCCGCCTCGACCACGCTCGCGCTCACCGCGCCGGTGCCGCCGATGGCCACGATGTTGAGGTTGACTTTCGTGCCGTCGCTGTCTTCTTGGGGTGTTTCGGCCAGGTACTCGCTCACCGATGCGGGCAGCGTGTCGCCCACGAGCAGCATCGGCACCAGTGCGCCGTCGTCGAATGTGGCGGCCAGCACTGGGGCGGCCGCAACGCCGTCGGGCAGCGCGTCGCTGTGGACCAGAGCCACGGTGTCGCCGGAGACGGGTTCCAGGTCGTCGGCGCAGTCGTCGTGCGCCAACTCGGCGAGCGCCACGGAGGTTCCCGCTGCGCCGTCGCCGGCGACGCGGCCAACCGTGTCGACGCCGGCGTCGGTCAGCGCCTGCTGGACATCGGCGGACACTGCTTCGGTGCCGCCCACGATCACCACGTGTTCGATGTCCTCGGTGTCGATGAAGCCTGCTGTGGCCGTGGGCAAGGCATTGGCCTGGGTCATCAGCACCGGCAGCTGAAGGCGGTAGGCGACCGGGCCGACCATCATGGCGTAGGCCAGTGACACGTCGCCGCCGTTGACAAGGATTGCGCTGGCGGCGTCGCTGCCGCACCACGACGGGATCTCGTCGAGGGCCGATGCGATCGCTGCGGCGGTGGCGAACCGGTCAGCCCCCTGGATGCGGCCGACCGTGGGCTCGTTGGACAGCGCTGCCATGTCTTCGAGCACCGAATCAGCAACGGCACCTCGGCCGCCAAGAACGTGAATGGTGCCGACGCCATAGTCCTCGATAAAGGAAGCCACTTCGCTGTGCAGGGTGTCGCCAGGTGTCAGCAGCACCGGTGCGTCCCGGAAGCCGGCCAGGCCAGACACCGACACAGCATCCACCAACGTGACACCCGAGGCGACGAAGGCCACCGGCACCTGACCGCTGCCGCCCTTGCCGGTGGCGAAGTTCGTGGCGAGGCGCAACGCGGTGTCGTAGCGGTCGCGGCCGCCGAATTCTCGGGCGTCGCCTTCGCCGTCGTCGTCGGTGTCGACGAGCACCTCGCTCGCCGTATTGGCGGCATGGGCTGGGGCAGCGGCGACGACCGCCAGCACCGTGGCGCACAGCAGCGCGGCGGCGACCGCTGCGAGCGAGCGACGGCGAAGTCCTGAAGAGGGTTGGGTCACAGTTCCGAGCCTCCTGTTCGGCGCGGCTCCCGGTACGACCGCAGACCAAGGCCGTCGAATGGTTGGACGAGAAGTCCTGCTCGCGGGTTTCCGGCAATGCTACTTCCGCCCACGAACCCAGAACCATCGCCGGCCGAGCCTCAGAACTCGATTGTTCGCCGCGGAGGGGGTCAAGTACGGTTGGCCCATGGCACCGCAGTCAGGTACAGCTGCCGCGAAGCATAAGAAGACGGTCGCGGCACCCGTCAGCACATCCGAGTCCACCCCAGATCCCGACGGTGATCTGGAAGCAGACAGGTTCACGCGCTACGAGACGTCAGGGGCGTTCGTGGCATCGCTTGAAGAGCGTTCCTGACATTCCCCAGTGCCAACACATGACGTGGTGGCCTGCGACCTATGGTTTGTTCAATCCGGCTCGCCGACGCTTGATCTCTTGGCGAATCACGGACTGGGCGTTGAACCGGGTCTGAGGCTCCAACATCAGCTTCGTCGGGTGATCACTCGCTCGCCGTCTGGGCGATCAACGACCATCCAATCCGAGCGTGTCTCAGTCCGCCAGCTGGAACTCCAGCGGTCCAGCAGCTCTTCGACACTCAGATGTCCCTGCACGTGCTCGAGGATGTCTTCGCCAAGGCCAGCGCGAAAGAGATCGGCGGCAGTGACGGTGTGTTGCTCAACGAGAGGCATCATCAGCCAACCGACAGCTTCACCGACAGGTCCGACTTCCTCAAGAAGTTCGAGAAAAGCGGCGAGCTTGCTCAAGGACCTCAAACGTTCAGGTGCAAGCGCACCACCAGAACGCCACTTGCGTACAGCCGAGATCGAGACCCGGCACAGTCGGGCGATGTCCGTCCAGCCGAGACCACGATCGATCGCCAACTCTGCGAGCAGCGCCTCGCTGCCGTGCTGTGCCTTCGTGTTGGTCAGAAGGCCCAGAGCGGACAACGGCGGTGCACGCCGGATGGGTGCCTCACGAGAGCTGAGGATCCGTCTTGAACTCACATTTGTCCAACGCGTACACACCCAGTAGGCCTCATTCAGGTCGGCAATAGCCTCCGCTGCAGAAGCCGTGCCGATCCCGGGCATGAACCCTGAGCCAAGCTGCCGAGATCTCGCTGAGGTCTGATCGGTGATGAGCGTCATGGCTCCTCCCTGAACAATTCCCGCGCACGATCGGTGATCGAGCGCTGGAACAGCTTCCCTATCGGCTCGTGCAACTCGTCGAGCACCGTAGCGACAGGTTCAGTGTCGAAGTCGATCATTTCGGAACCGCTGGTGTCGCGATACGAGTCAACATCAATGACAAAAAAAGGTCCCTCGGGCGGCTGCGTTCGTCGGCGCAGTGGCTTGTCCCCGACGACTCCCGAACCGACCATCGCGGCATACCGGACGAGCATGTGGTGGTTGCCGTTGTGGAGCACGGCCGCGGTAGTGAAGCCGTCTGGTGACATATCGGGCACCATCTTCAAGTGGCTGAGGACGTCGGCTGCGACCCAGTCGCTCCACTGAGACGCATCGGTGATGGGTTCGGGAACGCGGATCTCATCGATGTAGCGGAGGCCGACGCGCTCGACACCCGCCACTCGCGCATCGCTGGCAACAACATCGATTGCATGCATGACCAAGGACCGAAACTCTGGCCACTCGCTGTACGAGGTGGTTTCGATCGACAGGGACGTTCGGGTGAGCACGACCGAGGACGTGCGGTCGCGGTTCGAGAATCGCAAGAAGCGTTGGGTCTCATCGCCATCATCTGTGTCCTCGTCTGCCCATTCCACCGTGCCCGTGGCGGGAAGGGGCAGTAAGTCCGCAAACTGCTCGACCAGACGGCTCAGTGTGTCCTCAGCCGTCAGGCGCGGCACTAACCCTGATTGTTCATGAGTCGGGCGGGTTTGGGTGTGTGAGTCCGCGGAAAAGCCTCTCTGATCTGCGACGATGCGTGTTGTCGACACACGCAGTGTGCAATTCAGAGAGGCATCTCCGAGGTGAAACTTAGCAGTGTGGCAAATGCGCGTCTGGCAGGCGGCGGAGATCGGGTGGCGTGGGGCGCGGGGCTGTTCGCTTTGGGCGGTTTCGCGGACCGCGTCGGGCTGACTTCGGCGCTGTCGGCGGCGGTTCCGCGGCGCGGCGAGCGCGCTCCGGTCTGAGGTGTTTCTGACTCTTCGCGACGGGTTGGGGTTGGGTTCAGACTGCGTCGGTGGGTTGCTGGCGGGTTGTGGTTGGTGAGAGTAGTGGTCTGGGTCATCGTTGGCTCCGGTGCCAGGCTCGGCGTTGTTGGTCGGCGGTGTGCATCCCGTGCTGGCGGGCGGCGCGGATGGTGTCGCCGCGGCCGTCGTGTTCGTCGTTGGGGGTGACGTAGCCGATGGCTTCGTGCAGCCGGACGCTGTTGTGGTGGGCTCGGATCCGTTCGAGTTCGGCGGTGAGCACGGTCGGGTCGGTGATCGTGGTCAGGTGGGGGTGCTCGCGTTTGGCGTGGCCCCACAGCGACTCGATCCAGGCCTGGTCGGTCGGTGTGGAGGGGCGGCCGAAGTGTTGAGCGATCGAGCACAGGGCCATGAACCGGCGGGTCTCGTTGGCGCGCATCTCGGTGCCGTTGTCCGAGATCGCCAGCAGCAACGGGATCGTGGTGTCGTCGGGCGGTTCGGCGTCGGGGTCGTCGAGGCGTGCCCGCAGCTCGTTGGTGAGCAGCCCTTCGTTGTCGAGACCGCGGCTGAACAGGACCCGGGCGGCGACCGAGTCGGGGTTGGCTGTGAGGTGGGTGGAGATCCATTTGCGGCTGACGAGGTCGACGATCGCGTACGCGTGCTTGGCGGCAGCGCAGCGTTCGAACTGGGAGCCGTCCCAGCACCACAGCTGGTTCGGGCGCCATTCATGCCAGGCCGGCCACGGCGTCTTCACGCTGCGCGCGGGCCGCGGATCTCCTTGCAGGGCAAGGCCGTGACGGGCCAGGACCCGATCCACTGTCGATGGCGATACCCACACTCGCTGTTCGTAGGAGCCGCGGTGGGCGAGCTTGCGGTGCGAGCGGTCGATGTCGCCCCAGTCATCGAACAGCGCCAAGATCTCGGCCTCTTCGCACTCGAGGAGCCCATGGATCGGGTTCCCGCCCGCAGCGAGATCCTCGAGGCGGCCGGCGGCTCGGCGTTGTCGCCAGCGCCACACCCTGGCCCGGTCGACCTCGAGGGCCGCGCAGGCCCGGGTGAGACTCCAGCCGGCGCGCACAGCGTCGTCGATCAAGCCGAGCAGCGCTGCTTTGGCGGCCCCGTCGACGCGGGCGGGGATCGGGCCGCTCATCCCCAGTGCGATTTTCCCCGCAGCACCGCCAACTCGACCGCCTGCTCGATCACCGTGGACTGGAGCCGTTCGACTTCGGCGCGCAACGCGGCCGCCTCCGACGCCTCGGCGCGGGACTGGCGCGGCCGGCCCGGCCTGGAGGCCTGCAAAGCGGCGATCGCCCCGTCGCGAGCCACAGCGCGCAGCCGAGCGACCACCGAGCGATCCACCCCCGCCTCGGCCGCGGCGTCCGCTTGGGAAATCTGCCCCGACAGCATCCGCACCCACAAGTCGTACTTCTGCTCCGCTGTCAGCATCCGCTTCGGCTCTCGCTGCATCGACGTCATCGTTGACGGCCTCCATGATCAAGGCCAGCCACCATCTCAGATGCAACCTGAAAGAACCAGAATCCCGTCGCGTTAAGTCAGACGCAACACAGGCGGTGAAGCCTTGTTGGTGCATCTGTTGTTGGTGCTGGCCGGAGGCGGGGAGGCGTGCACAGATATCGAGCATCTGCGGTCTCAGCGGGACCTGTTCGGGCCGGTGGGGTCGCACTCGACGCTGTATCGGGCACTGCGCGGCATCGACGGCTCGGGACTCGGGGCGCTGTGGGGCGCCGCGGCCACGGCGCGCGGCGAGGCGTGGTCGAAGCGCCGCGGCTCGGGTCCGTTGGTGCTCGACATCGACTCGACGCTGGTGGAGGTCCACTCGGAGAACAAGCAGGGCGCCGCGCCTCATTACAAGGGCGGGTTCGGTTTTCATCCGATGATGTGCTCGACCGGCGACGGGGAGCCGCTGTGGGTCAAGCTGCGCCCGGGCAACGCCGCCGCGAACGACATCGCCGATCACATAGAAGTGCTCGACGCTGCGATATCGGTGCTGCCCGCAGCCGACGCCGCGGGCCACCGCGCAGGCGACGCCGCGGCGCTGGGGGGACGCGAGACGGTGCTGCGGGTCGACGCCGGCGGCTGCTCGGCGCGTATCGCTGAGGCATGCCGGGACCGCAACATCACGTTTTTCATGTCGGCTCGGGCCACCGCGGGCATCGACGCCGCGATCGCGGCTGCCCGCTGTGATCCCCGACGCTGGAGCGCCGCGGTGGCGAACCCCAAACAGCGCCGCTCCAAGGCCCATGTCGCGGAGCTGACCGATCTGGTGGACCTATCGGGCTGGCCCGAGGGGACACGGCTGATCATCCGACGCGAACCGCTGCACCCGGGCGCGCAGCGCAGCCTGTTCGACAGCGACAACTTCCGCTACTGGGGATTCCTCACCGACGCCACAGCCGGCCCAGCGCGGCTCGACAAGCTCATGCGAAAACACGCCGACGTCGAAGACGCCGTCGCCCGTCTCAAGGACTCCGGGCTGGCGCGCATGCCCTTCACCGCCTGGGACGCCAACAGCGCATGGGCAGCACTGTGCACCATCAGCGCAGCGCTCGTGCACTGGTTCTGTGTTGCGTCTGACTTAACGCGACGGGATTCTGGTTCTTTCAGGTTGCATCTGAGATGGTGGCTGGCCTTGATCATGGAGGCCGTCAACGATGACGTCGATGCAGCGAGAGCCGAAGCGGATGCTGACAGCGGAGCAGAAGTACGACTTGTGGGTGCGGATGCTGTCGGGGCAGATTTCCCAAGCGGACGCCGCGGCCGAGGCGGGGGTGGATCGCTCGGTGGTCGCTCGGCTGCGCGCTGTGGCTCGCGACGGGGCGATCGCCGCTTTGCAGGCCTCCAGGCCGGGCCGGCCGCGCCAGTCCCGCGCCGAGGCGTCGGAGGCGGCCGCGTTGCGCGCCGAAGTCGAACGGCTCCAGTCCACGGTGATCGAGCAGGCGGTCGAGTTGGCGGTGCTGCGGGGAAAATCGCACTGGGGATGAGCGGCCCGATCCCCGCCCGCGTCGACGGGGCCGCCAAAGCAGCGCTGCTCGGCTTGATCGACGACGCTGTGCGCGCCGGCTGGAGTCTCACCCGGGCCTGCGCGGCCCTCGAGGTCGACCGGGCCAGGGTGTGGCGCTGGCGACAACGCCGAGCCGCCGGCCGCCTCGAGGATCTCGCTGCGGGCGGGAACCCGATCCATGGGCTCCTCGAGTGCGAAGAGGCCGAGATCTTGGCGCTGTTCGATGACTGGGGCGACATCGACCGCTCGCACCGCAAGCTCGCCCACCGCGGCTCCTACGAACAGCGAGTGTGGGTATCGCCATCGACAGTGGATCGGGTCCTGGCCCGTCACGGCCTTGCCCTGCAAGGAGATCCGCGGCCCGCGCGCAGCGTGAAGACGCCGTGGCCGGCCTGGCATGAATGGCGCCCGAACCAGCTGTGGTGCTGGGACGGCTCCCAGTTCGAACGCTGCGCTGCCGCCAAGCACGCGTACGCGATCGTCGACCTCGTCAGCCGCAAATGGATCTCCACCCACCTCACAGCCAACCCCGACTCGGTCGCCGCCCGGGTCCTGTTCAGCCGCGGTCTCGACAACGAAGGGCTGCTCACCAACGAGCTGCGGGCACGCCTCGACGACCCCGACGCCGAACCGCCCGACGACACCACGATCCCGTTGCTGCTGGCGATCTCGGACAACGGCACCGAGATGCGCGCCAACGAGACCCGCCGGTTCATGGCCCTGTGCTCGATCGCTCAACACTTCGGCCGCCCCTCCACACCGACCGACCAGGCCTGGATCGAGTCGCTGTGGGGCCACGCCAAACGCGAGCACCCCCACCTGACCACGATCACCGACCCGACCGTGCTCACCGCCGAACTCGAACGGATCCGAGCCCACCACAACAGCGTCCGGCTGCACGAAGCCATCGGCTACGTCACCCCCAACGACGAACACGACGGCCGCGGCGACACCATCCGCGCCGCCCGCCAGCACGGGATGCACACCGCCGACCAACAACGCCGAGCCTGGCACCGGAGCCAACGATGACCCAGACCACTACTCTCACCAACCACAACCCGCCAGCAACCCACCGACGCAGTCTGAACCCAACCCCAACCCGTCGCGAAGAGTCAGAAACACCTCAGTTCCAGACACAGCGCCTCACCGGGCCGCTCGCCAAAGCGGCACCCAAACGGCTCCGCTGGCAGCTGTGGCACCTGCCCGCGCTCGTGTGCGAAACCGGCCGACGCGTCAAGCTGCGGCTCCCCACCGCACACCCCGGCGCCAAAGCCCTGCTCGCCGCCCAGCACCCCAACTGAGCACCCCGCACCCCCAGCCGCCCACAGCGCCGCTCACCCAGCGGCCGGCCCGCCGCGCCCCCACACCCATGCCGGGGACCCCACACCCGCCCAGCGACCACCCCAACAGCGCCAAACAACACCCACCGGGTCCCGCCAAGCCGACAAACCCGCCCCGCACACCGAAAACACAACCCAAAACGCCGATCAGGCATTCTCATGAACAATCAGGGCTAACGGGAACCGGATTTCGCAGGTGACGTACACCAGCGGCGCGTTTGTGTACACCTCACGCGTGTAGCCCATCTGCCAGAAACTATAGACCGATACCCAAACTCGCACCAGAACATGTACTGAGACTGGCACCAAGCGTGACAGGACGACCTGCGGCCGCGAGATGCGTTCGAGAGGTGGGTGGGGACGCGAGGAGCCCCGGGGCCGAGACCCCGGGGCTCCTTCTCAGTTTTTGCTGTCCCGGTCGGGCGGGCAGGCCACCCGACCGTTCAGTTCAACTGTGCAGCTAGCTCCTAGCTGGCCAGCGGGTCGTCCGGAGCATCGACGCTGCTGCTGCGCCCGATACGGACCTGCGAGGAATCGTTCTTGTCCTCGTCCACGGTGTCGCGCTTGCCGTCCGGGTCGTGGCCTTCATCTGCCGCGTAGCCGATCGCGATCGCTACTACCGGATCAATGTCAGTATCAGAATCGAGTGCATCGCCAGCGGTGTCTGTTGTGCGCACGTCGCCAGCGTGGCCGGCATCCGTGTCCACGAGGTCACGCAGCTGCGGCAGCATGGCCGCACTGGTGGTGAGCGCCTCGTAGCGCACCGTCGTGCCAGGTGCATTGAATGTTCCCGCCGTCGCGTTGTCGGACAGTCCGAGCGCTGTTCGGACTCGACCAACTGCAACGGCCCGAACTTCTTCCAGCGGTACACCTTCACCCTTGCCCTGCACCCGGCTCGCAGTGCGGTCCAGCACGTCTGCGAGCAGTTCTGAATGATCAGTGGTGCCCGGTGTGTTGCCGATGGTCTCGACGTAGCCGTTGAAGCGGACTTGGATCGCAACCTGGGTCTGGCCCATGATGGCGGCATCGTCATCATCTAGGGCACGCAGTGCCGGCTCCTGCCTGCTGTTCGTGTCGATGCTCAGGTTGTTGTTCTCGGTGGCACCGCAGACGCCGTCCTCATCCGCGGGCAGACTCACCTCGAACATCGCATCGAATGCGCTGTTGTCCTCGAGTTCGGCCTTCAGATCGGCGAACTTGGCCTTGCCGTTGTTGAACCGCACGAACACGGTCGCATCACGGCTGTTGACCCGGACATCAATGTCGGTCGCCTTCTCGTCGTCATAGGTGCTGGCCACGTCGAACACGAAGCCCCAGTCGTTGCCGACAGCACCAGCCGCGGCACCATCCTTCTTGGCCGAGATCGTGATCAGCGTCTCGGCGCCCGTGAACACAGCGGGAACCGTGTACGCCGCCTGGGTGAGAGGCTTCAAGCTGCTCATCAGCACCGAGGTGATCCGCGGACTCTTCTGCGGGGTGACTGCAGTGAACGAACGCTGGAGGTTCTTGTTCTCGTTGTCGTCCTCAACCGAACCGCTCTTGATCGTCAGGCGATCGCCGGCGTGAATGAGGTTGGTTGCGTCAGCATCTTCATTGACGACTGCCACAGTGCCCGACTTCGCTCCAGCCGTCCAACCAACTGCTCCAAGTGTGCTGCCGCGCGAGGAGCTGAGCTCGAAGTCGTTTCCGTCAAGCACGAAGTCGAGCGCCAAGTTGTCCTCGGTAACGCTCACCAGGAAAGTTGTCTGGCCGACGATGCCGATGGCGCTCACGGCAGGACGTGTGCGGTCTACCACACGCGCAGGCACTGTCACCGACGTACCGCTAATGGAACGCAAGTCCACATTGGCGCCGAACTTCAGGCTGGTTGCAACGATCGAAATCGTGTCGCCGGGCTTCAGCTCGCGTGCGAGGTTCACGGTGACCGTGTCTGGATCGCAGTCCGCAATGCTGCTGTTGCCCCCAGCATGTGCGACCGGAGTTGCGGCGAGCCGTGCTGGAGCACCGTTGATCTCCAGGATGTCACGCACCATTGATTCGAGGGCTGTCAAATCGTCGATGACGTTGTCGCTGAAGTGCAGGTCAACGGACTTGTTGCCAGCCTGTGGGGGATCATCGGTCTCGTCACCGTCATCGTCGAGGTCGCCACCAGTAGCTGCGATCTTCACCGTGAGGTCATCCGAGGATGCAGCTGCGTCAAGCGCGGCGCTCATCACGCTTGCGCTCACCGCACCGGCGCCGCCGATGGCCACGATGGTCAGGTTGACCTTGTTGCCGTCGGAGTCGGCCTGCGGAGTGGCGGCCAGGTAGTCGCGCACCGCGGCGGGCAGCGTGTCGCCCACGACAAGCATCGGCACCAAGAAGCCATCAGCAAAGTCGCTACTGCTGGACAGCACAGGTGCTGCAGCAACGCCGTCAGGCAGTCCGTCCTGGCTCACCAGCGCCACCGTGGAGGGTGCCGTCGGAGTGAGGTCGTCCTTGCAGTCACCGGTCAGCAGCTCGGCCAGCAAGACCGAGGTGCCCGCCGGCGTATCGCCAGCGATGCGCTCCACGGTGTCAACACCGGAGTCGCTGAGGGCAGTGGCGACGTCGTCGGAGACGGCATCGGTGCCGCCCACGATGACGACATGCTCAATGTCCTCACCCTCGATGAAGTCCGCTGTACCCGCCGGCAGCTCGTCGGCTGTGGTCATCAGCAATGGCAGCTGCAAACGGTGAGCGATCGGGCCGACCATCATGGCGTCGACCAGCGACATGTCGCCGCCGTTGACCAGGATGGCCGCAGGATCCTCGCCACCGCACCAGGCAGCGCCGCCGCCCAGCTTCGACGCTGCAGCAGCAGCAGTCGCGTAACGGTCGGCGCCCTCGATGCGGGACACCGTGGGCTCGTTGGCGAGCGCTTCGATGTCTTCTGCGACCTCGTCGGACACCGCACCGGCGCCACCGAGGATGTAGACGTTATCGACGCCGTAGTCCTCGATGAAGTCGGCCACGCGGCCGTGCAGGCTGTCGCCGGGCGTCAGCAGGATCGGTACGTCAAGAAACCCGGCAAGACCGGCGACCGATACGGCATCGACCAGCTTGTGGCCAGACGCGACGAATGCAGTCGGGACGGTGTTGAGTCCGCCCTTGCCTTCAGCGAAGTCCTTCGCAAGGCGAAGTGCAGTGTCGTAACGATCACGGCCGCCGAACTCGCGCACAGGCGCAGTGTCAGCGTCGCTGTCGTGATCGACAAGCACCTCGCTAGATGTGTTTGCGGCTTGAGCAGGAGAGCCTGCAACGACCGCAAGCACCGATGCCATGAGCATCGCCGCCAGGATCGCTGCGAGAGAGCGCCTGCCCCGCCGCTTATGAGTAGTGTTCAAGGTTCTGTTGCTCCCTGTTCCACTCCGAGACGCCGAAATCGGGCCACGAAACGGGTGCAAAGCACAGGTCTAGGACTCAGAAACGCGAGGGCGTTCGGCGGGCGTTCCCCGACAATTGACCCGGGCCTTTTGAGGTCGGCCGGGGAACACCGCGGGAACGGCGCAGCGCCGCGTTGCGACAGTCGGAGCCCGGTCGGCTCAGCGCGTGCTGTGCGTGGCTGCGGCTATGGGTGCAGGGCGAACGGGTTGAGGAATTGGCGGCCCCACAAGCGTTCGCGGTCGGCCTGAGACAGTTGCGCGGCGTCGCAGACGTCTTGCCAGTGCTCGGTGATCGTGTCGATGTGGCTGTCGATGATGGCTTGGGCTTCGTGGGTGTCGAGGTGGAAGTTGTGGGCGTGCTCGGCGCAGCGGGCGGCTTGGCTGAGGCGTTCGCCGTTGGGGCCATAGGCCATTGCCTGGTGGGCCTCGCCTCCTGTGCGCTGTTGGGGGCAGATGTCGTATGCGGGTGTGAGGGTGAGCTCGCGGCCGTTCCAGAAGGCGGAGTGGTTCTTGGCGTGGTCGTCGGTGTTGCTGACGAGGATGTTGAACACGATCCGGGAGAACAGCTCCCGCAGGGTCGCGTCGGGGGAACCGAACCGGGCTCGGATCGAGTCGGCGAGTGCGGCATATGTCGCGTAGCGGCCGGCGATTCCGTGGGCGTCGTGGAGGTCCAAGATGGTCAGCGCAGAGATCATCATCCGGCGTTTGCGCGGCGGTGAGCGGTCGAAGCGGCGCACGAGCAGCACGTCACGGCCGGCGGCGGCGGCGAACTCGACCCGGGCGGTGTCGATCCCCGCGCGGCGGGCGAGTTCCATCGCGATGTACTCGGCCTTCACGACGGGGTAGGTGTCGCGAGAAGACGTGAACTTGGCGATCACGCCTGTGCGTTGGTCGCGCAGTGCGACCTTGGGACGCGCACCGCCGATCGAGGTGCCGTGCAGCAGCGCCCGCTCCAGTGCGGGCGGCAGCGGCTGGCCGTCTTCAACGCGCTGTGCGGCCTCGGCGAGCTGGCCGAGATCGGCGCCTTCGCCGCTTCGAGGGGTGTACTCGGTCGCGCTCGCCTGGAAGTCGAGCGCGCCGGCTCGGTCCGAGCCTGATTCGAGCAGGTACGCGAGCTCGGACAGATCGGTGTCCGACGCCCGCAGCCGGTACTCGATCACTCGACGTCCCCATGCGTCGGGCGCGGCATCGGCGATGCACCCCGGCAGCGTTCCCGAGGTGGGCGCGATCTCGCCGCTGCGCAAGGGCAGATCCGGCAGGTACAGCGCGATCGCGTCGGGATTGGCCAAGTAGCTGCGCCCGTAGGCGAAGGTCACCGCGGAGAGTGTCAGATCCTCTGTGTAAGGGGGTTGGTCTGAGAGTGTCGTGTCGGTGATGGATGCCGAGGCGACAGGAAGGACCGCAATGACTGAGAATTATCGAGAGAGGCTGCCGGCGAGGCCGGCGGCGGACACGACGCCGCTGGTGCCTGAGGGGGCGCTGGACGCGGTGATGGAACGCGTCCGCGCCGAGGGCGCCGAGCTGCTGGGCGCGGACGGGCTTTTGACCCAGCTCACCAAGGCGGTGCTCGAGCGGGCGCTGGCGGAGGAGCTGACCGATCATCTGGGCTATGAGAAGGGCGACCCTGCGGGAGCGGGGTCGGGCAACTCGCGCAACGGCGTCACGCCCAAGCGGGTGCACACCGGCGTCGGCACCGTGGATGTGGACGCTCCCCGGGACCGCAACGGCTCCTTTGAGCCTCGGATCGTGCCCAAGGGAACATCGCGCCTGGAAGGGTTCGACGACAAGATCATCGCCTTGTACGCCAGGGGCATGACCGTGCGCGACGTGGCGGCCCATCTGGCCGAGATCTACGGCGTGGAGGTGTCACATGACCTGATCAGCCGTGTCACCGACGGGGTGTTCGACGAGCTCGAGGCGTGGCGCAGCCGGCCCCTCGATGCTGTCTATCCGATCATCTTCATCGACGCGCTGAACGTGAAGATCCGCGACGGCCACGTCGCCAACCGGCCCGCCTATCTCGCCGTGGGCGTCGATCTCGACGGCCGCAAGCATGTGCTGGGCATCTGGATCGGCGACAGCGACGGCGAGGGCGCCAAGTACTGGCTGGGGGTGCTCACCGAGCTGCGCAACCGAGGCGTCCAAGACGTGCTGATCGTGTGCTGCGACGGCCTGCGAGGCCTCCCCGACGCGATCGAGGCGACCTGGCCCGCGGCCACCGTGCAGACCTGCGTGGTGCACCTGCTTCGAGCCTCGCACCGCTACGTCACCTGGAACGACCGCAAACAAGTCGCCAAGGAACTGCGGCCCGTGTACGCCGCCGTCGACGCCCAAGCCGCCGAGGCGGCGCTCGATGAGTTCGAAGCCGGCATCGGCGCCAGATACCCCGCCGTGGTCAGCCTGTGGCGGTCGAGCTGGGAACAGTTCATCCCGTTCCTGGACTACCCCCCAGAAGCCCGCCGGGTCATCTACACCACCAACATGATCGAGTCCATCAACCGCCAGCTCAGAAAGGTCACCAAGAACCGAGGGCACTTCCCCAACGAGCAAGCCGCCCTCAAACTGCTCTACCTCGCCGTGAGGAACATCACCACCAACAGAGGAGGACCACAAGGAACAGGAACCATCGGATGGAAACGCTGCTTGAACCAGCTCGCCGTCCGCTACCCAGGACGACTCCCGCTCACCTAAAATGACCAACCGACCGGCCCGCTTACACAGAACATCGGACACTCCCTCACCGCGCCGCTGCCGTGATCGTCGAGACGCCCGGCGACGACGGGCTCGTCTGCGTCCGGAAGCCATACCCAGACATACACCGTTGCGGGGTGCTGCATCGGTTCAGAAGTCGTCGTCGACTGCACGGCGGCGCGTTCGGGCGGGCAGCACAGCGAGACGCGCGTCGACCAGCTCTGCCTCCCGGGCACGCACCGACGCGTCATGGCTGAACAGACGCACGCCGACTAGCGCGGCCGCTTCGAACGCTGTCCCCAGCGCTACGGTCGGGTCGCCTCGCTCGACCTTTCGCATCGTGACCTCACTGGTGCCGACGCGCTCAGCGAGATCCGCGAGAGTCCACCTGCGCTCCCGCCGACCGAGCGCCACGCGGCGCCCGAGCAGTCGGGCAGCTTCCAAGGTGACCTTGCTCCGCGGCCTCTTTGCTTCCATGGTCGATATTATAATATCGTTTACAGGCATTTACCATCGGTAAATTACGTATTCTGCCAGCGACGGCCGACGTTCCCCGCCGGATCGGGGCTCAGCAGGTCCTGCGGGCTGATGGCGGGGATCGGCGATCGCTCGTAGTCCCTCAGGTTCCGTGTGACGATGCATCGGGCGCCGCACGCACGAGCGGCTGCCACCTGCAGAGCGTCCTCGAAGTCGTCCATCGGGAGCCCGGCGGCGTACCGAACCGAATCGGTGTCTGTAGTGGCGACGCTGACGAACGCAACGAGCTCAGTCACGAAGTCGCGCGTCCGGATATCTCCCTGCGCGGGCGCGACGAGGTAGCAGAGGTTCGATACCGAATGCCACGCGATGGCGGCCCGTTCGAAGCCCAGCTCGATCCGCTCGAGCACCTCGACTGCGGCCGCCGTGTGCGGATCGCGGTCGAGAGCGACATCGATGAGCACATCGGTGTCCAGCAGGATCATCGAAGATACTTGCCGGCCAAAGCCGCATAGCGGGCATCATCCCGCTCCGCTGGACTGAACCGGCCACGCCAACGCGACGCAAACGACGGCTCGCCTTCGTCAATGACCTCGCGCAAGGACATCTCGATCAGCGACGACAACGACACGCCCTGCGCACGCGCGTGGCGCTTCGCCGCGGGAACGAGGTTCGAATCGACAGTTATGGTGAGCTTCTGCTTCATTGCTGACGGCGCCTTGCCTGGATGTCGGCACAGCATATACGGCACCGTTGACTACGTACACGTATATCGCTCCTCGGCACATGATGCCGCGGCTTGCGCTGGAGCAGGGAACCAGCGTGCAGCGGACGTGGGATTCCAGCCCACAAGTGAGCACAGACGCGAGGAGCCCCGGGGCCGAGACCCCGGGGCTCCTTCTCAGTTTTTGCTGTCCCGATCGGGCGGGCAGGCCACCCGACCGTTCAGTTCAACTGTGCAGCTAACTCCTAAGCCTCAGGAGTCGGCGGGACCATCACCCCGCTGCTACGACCGATCCGAACCTGCGAGGCAGCGTTCTTCTCGTCGTTGTGTGTCTCGTCGGCTTCGGCTTCGGGTGCGTAGCCAGTGGCGATAGCCGCAACGGCATCGGCGGCCGTGTCCGCGTTGTCGGTCACGGCGTCGGCACCAGCCGCCGTGGTCACGAGGTCACGCACCTGCGGCAGCGCTGCTGCGTTGGATGTGATCGCTTCGTAGCGCACGGTGGTCTTCGGGCCGACGAACGTCGCCGGGCTGCCCAAGGTAAGGGCGCCGGTGACGTCGGCCGTGGCGGCCAGGCCGTTGTCACGGTCAACGACGTCCTTGAGGATGTCCTCGAGCAATCCAGTGTCGGTCACTTCCTCCACGTAGCCGTTGAAGCGAACCTCAATGGCAACCTGAGTCATGCCGCCATCCAGAAGGCCGGTACCGATCTGACGGTCGTCGTTGCCGATATCCAGCGGCTGGTTGAGGGTGGCGTTGCAGCCAGCATCATCAGCTTCGTTGGGCGGCAACTTCACGGCGAACATTGCGTCGAAGGCGCTGTTGCCCTCAAGGGCAGCCTTCAGATCGCCGAACTTGGCGTCGCCCGTGTTGAACCGAACGAACACGGCACGGTCACGGCTGTTGACCCTGACGTCGATGTCGACTTCAGCGTCTGGATCAGCCTCCCACGTGCTCGCCACGTCGAACACCATTGACCAGATGTTGCCAACAGCGCCAGCCGCAGGGCCGTCGGCCTTGGCGGTGATGCTGATGCCGGCATCGCCGGTGACAGCTGCTCCAGCAATCTCCGTCGGCACCTCAGTTGCAGCCTGAGCGCTGTGCTTCAGGTTGCTCATCGTGACCGCAGTGATCCGCGGGCTCTTGTGCGGGGCGATTGCCGTGAACGAACGCTGCAGGCTCTTGTTGCCCGCGGCGTCCTCGATTGCGCCACTCGGGATGGTGACCCGGTCGCCAGCTACCAGAGGATCAGTGAAGTCCAGGTTGCCGTCCGCGCCAACCGACGCCGTCTTGTCGTCGCCAGCGGTCCTGTTCCTGAGCGTGACTTCGGTGCCTACGGCCAGCTGTGGGTCGTCCATAGAGACGGTGACCTCAGCTGTCTCGCGGCCAGCAATCATGATGGCGCTGATCGTCGGACGGGTCCGGTCCGGAGCCGGAGCCGGAATCGTCAACGATGCCCCACCAACGGTCCGCTGGTCGCCAGAGGCGCCCAGCTTGAAGCCGCCAACCACCGACACGGTGTCACCGGCCTTCAGCTCACTCGCGAAGGTCACTGTCACCTGATCGGGGTTACAGGGGTCGTCACCACCTTCGCGCGTCACCTCATCGTCCTCGGCGAGCCGTGCAGGCGCACCGTTCAGCTCCATGGCGTCACGGATCTTGCCTTCCAGCGCATCCTCGCCAATCACGTCGTCGCTGAAGTACAGGTTCACGGCCGTATCGCCGGGTGCCGGTACGTCGTCGGCGTCGATGTCGCCGTCCTCGTTCTTGTCGGTGGTGGCACCGATCTGCACGGACAGGCCATCAGCCGAGGCTGCTGCTGCAAGCGCAGCGTCCACGACGCTCTGGCTCACCGCAGCAGCGCCGCCGATAGCCACGATCTTGAGGTTGACCTTTTCTCCTGCGTCATTCTCGTCAGGCGTGGCAGCCAGGTAGTCGCGGACCGAAGCGGGCAGCGTGTCGCCGACCACCAGCATCGGCACCAGATCCTGGTCAGCAAAGGTGCTGGTCAGAACCGGTGCGGCCGCAACGCCGTCAGGCAGGCCGTCCTGGCTCACCAGGGCAACCATGTCGGGCGAGACAACAGCGAGATCGTCCGAGCAGCCATCGTGGGCCAGCTCGGCCAGCGCGACCGAGGTGCCTGCCGGCGTGTCGCCAGCAATCCGCTCCACGGTGTCGACACCGGAATCGCTCAGCGCAGTGGCAACGGCGTCGGAGACGGAATCGGTGCCGCCCACGATCACGACGTGCTCGATGTCCTCAGCCTCAATGAAGTCCGCAGTTGCCATCGACAGCTCGTCGGCTGCAGTCAGCAACAGCGGCAGCTGCAGGCGGTGGGCGATCGGGCCGACGGCCATGGCCTCTACCAGCGACACATCGCCGCCGTTGGCCAGGATTGCCGCTGGGTCCTCAGCACCGCACCAGGCTGCGCCGCCGCCAAGCTTCGACGCTGCAGCAGCAGCGGTCGCGTAGCGGTCAGCGCCCTCGATGCGGGACACCGTGGGCTCATTGGCAAGGGCTTCGATGTCCTCTGCGACCTCGTCGGACACAGCACCGGCACCACCGAGGATGTAAACGGTTTGGACGCCGTAGTCCTCGATGAAGTCAGCCACGCCGCCGTGCAGGCTGTCGCCTGACGTCAGCAGAACCGGCGCATCCAAGAAGCCGGCAAGACCGGCAACCGACACGGCATCGACCAGAGCAAGGCCCGACGCCACGAAGGCGGTCGAGACATTGCCGAGACCCTTGGCCCTGCCGAAGTTGTTGGCAAGGCGAAGCGCAGTGTCGTAACGATCACGACCGCCGAACTCGCGTACTGCCGCGGTGGCAGCGTCGTCGTCGTGATCTACGAGCACTTCGCTAGATGTGTTTGCGGCTTGTGCAGGAGAACCCGCCACGACCGCAAGCACCGATGCCATAAGCATCGCCGCAAAGATCGCTGCGAGAGAGCGCCTACCGCGCCGCCTCGTTCGAATAGTCAAGGTGTTGTTTCTCCCTGTTCCACGCATTCATGAGCCATCTCGTGGAACGAGGCTCCTAAAGCCGCAGGTCGGTCGGCAGGGAAATTGATAGTTCGCGCGGGTTTGGACCCCCTTTGGGACTCTGGACCCCCTAGTTCTTGGGGTACCGAGGTGGGGAACAGTCAGGGCAACTCCGTGGCACAAACCGGGCGGCTCATCGCATCAGAGGTCGAACTTGCCGCTCCGGGCAAGCACGCCGATGGCGGCGGGCTCACGCTCGTGGTCAAGCCCTCAGGTCGGCGCTCGTGGATCGCCCGGATCTCCGTCGACGGCAAGCGCCGGGACATCGGTTTGGGCCCCTACCCGGCGGTCGGCCTCGAAGATGCCCGCGAGAAGGCCGCTCGGCTGCGTGCCGATGCTGCCGACGATCGCCCGGCGAAAGCGCCACGCGCCCGCGATGTGCTGACCTTCGCGGAGGCAGCGTCTGCGGTTCATGCGCTCAACGAGCCGAGCTGGCGCAACGCTCGTCATGCTCAGGAGTGGCTCGACTCGCTGCGGCGCCACGCCGCTCCGCTGCAGGATCTGCCTGTCGACCGCATCGCCCGCGCCGACGTCCTGGCGGTACTGCACCCCATCTGGCAGGACAAGCCCGCCACGGCTCGCCGAGTCCGCCAGCGGATTCGCAAAGTGCTGGCCTATGCCATGGCGCTGTATGAGCACATTCCCTCGAATCCCGCCGGCGACGGCATCGAAGCGGCCCTCCCGCCGATTCCCAGGATCCGCCGCCATCAGCGGGCACTCGACTACAGGGACGTTCCCCGCGCACTCGAGAAGTTGACCTCATCGGGCGCCAGCGAGGCTGCGAAGCTCTGTCTTCGGTTCCTTGCGCTCACCGCAACACGGTCAGGCGAAGCCCGCGGTGCCCGGTGGCCCGAGATCGACGAAGGCAACGCAGCATGGCGCATCCCCGACGAACGCATGAAATCAGGCACTGAGCACCGTGTCCCGCTGAGCCCCCAAGCGCTGGAGGCTCTCGACGGCGCCCGCCGACTGGACGACGGGTCTGGGCTGGTCTTCCCCTCACCGCTCAAGTCCGGACATCCGCTGAGCTGGCAGACACTGCTGAAGCTGCTGCGCACCAACGAGCTCGACTGCACCGTGCACGGCTTCCGGTCGTCGTTCAAGACCTGGGCCATCGAGGCCACCTCGACACCGTGGGCGGTGAGCGAGGCTGCACTCGCCCATGTCGTGGGCAACAGCACCGAGTCCGCGTATGTGCGCGGCGACCTGTTCGAACAGCGGCGTGTGCTCATGGCCGCCTGGGCCGACTTCATCGCGCCAAAGCGCGGCTCCTCTCGTGCGAAGAAATAGAGGGTGCTCTGCTGTCCCACGGCGGACGATCACGTTGAGAGCCACCCCATGCTCATGAGCCAGGAAATCGTCTGATCCGTTCGTGTTCATCGATGTAATGCAGAATGCGCAGCCACCGACAAGAGCGGGAGAAGATCGGCCAAAATACGCCCTATCACACCGGGCTGCCCGTCTGTACACTGCTTTGCACCGAGCGCTTGACTCAGAACGCGCGGGCTTCGCCACGCGGGATACCGCACCGCTGGGCCCACCGACGAGTCGGCGTTGTCACAAACTGCGGCGACGCAGGGTTTGACTAGGTAGACGGGAAAACTTCCCGTCTTGGAGAACCCAGAACAGGGAGAAACAGAACCTTGACTACCACTCAGAGGCGGCGGGGCAGGCGCTCTCTCGCAGCGATCCTGGCGGCGATGCTCATGGCATCGGTGCTTGCGGTCGTAGCGGGCTCCCCAGCCCACGCCGCAAACACATCTAGCGAAGCGCTCGTCGATCACGACGACGACGCCGATACCCCGATGGTGCGGGAGTTCGGCGGCCGTGATCGTTACGACACTTCGCTTCGTCTTGCGAACAACTTCGGCGATGCCACGGGCCTTGGCGGGGTTCCGAGCGTGTTCGTCGCATCGGGCCGGGCGCTGGTTGACGCAGTGTCGGTTGCCGGTCTTGCCGGTTTCCTTGATGCGCCGATCCTGCTGACGCCAAGCGACAGCCTGCACGGCGGCGTGGCCGACTTCATCGAGGACTACGGCGTCGGCACCGTCTACATCCTGGGCGGCGCTGGTGCAGTGTCCGACATGGTGGCCGAAGACATCGAGGCACTCGTGAATGAGCCTACGGTGTCCCGCATCGCGGGTTCGGACCGCTACGCGACCGCTGCTGCTGCAGCAGCGGAGCTGGGCGGCGGCGCCGCATGGTGCGGCGGCGAGGATCCGGCGGCATTGCTGACGAACGGCGGCGACGTGTCGCTGGTCGATGCCATGATGGTCGGCCCGATCGCTCACCGTCTCCAGCTGCCGCTGCTGCTGACCGCAGCCGAAGAGCTGCCGATGGCAACTGCGGACTTCATCGAGGCTGAGGACATCGAGCATGTCGTGATCGTGGGCGGCACCGATGCCGTCTCCGACGACGTCGCCAACGCGCTCAGCGACGCTGGCGTTGACACCGTGGACCGCATCGCTGGCGACACACCAGCAGGCACCTCGGTCGAGCTGGCCGGACTGCTGACCGGTGACTGCAAGGACGACCTTGCGCCGACGTCAGCTGACACGGTTGCGCTGGTGAGCCAGGACGGCCTGCCCGACGGCGTCGCAGCTGCACCGGTGCTTTCGAGCACCTCCGCCGGTTATGACGACGGCGACCTGGTCCCGATGCTGATTGTGGGCGACACACTGCCCGCAGCGGTGCGCGACTACCTGGCTGCCACGCCAGAAGCAACGGCCGCTGGCAAGCTGAACCTGGAAATCGTGGCGATCGGCGGCACTGCTGCTGTGAGCGACAGCGTGATGCAGGCCGCAGTTGCGGCAGCAGCTTCGGCTGATGCCCTGTCAGTGCAAATCGGCAACGGCGGCGAGGACTCCGATACTGCCCTCGACGATGACGTTACGCCCGACGACCGTATGGACGTCAACAAAGACAAGAAGATGAACGCGGACGACGCGCCTCAGGTCGACAACGACAAGATCGTCTTGTACTTCAGCGACAACGTCGACAACACCGATCTGGCAGACGCGATCCGCGACATTCTCGAGATCAACGGTGCCCCGGCACGGCTGGACGACGTCTATCACGGCGCGGGTGCCAGAAGCGCTTGCGACCCCGACACGGTGACTGTGAAGCTGTCGAACAAGCTGAAGGCCGGCGACACCGTCTCGGTAGTGGCCGGAGCGAAGCTCGGCTCTGATGCTGACCAGCGCAAGGTTGGTGCGACATCGGTGACGATCGCTGCGCCACCGGCAGACCGGACACGTCCGACGATCAGCGTCATCATGATTGCTGGCCGCGATACGGCTGAAGTCACCGTCTCTGAGGGTGACCCGCGGCTCGCTGCGCCAGCAACCGGCGAAGACCCGATCGTCACGATCCGGAATGCCACCGCAGGCGACACCAAGACTGTGGTCATCGGTGCCGACGGCCACCTGGACTTCCAGACCACCGATGCGAACGGCGACGCCACCGGCACAGCGGCCGATCTGGCTCCTGGTGACCGTGTGACCATTGCTGCTGGTGCGATCGTGGACACATCCCCGAACAAGAACAAGAACCTGCAGCGCTCGTTCACGGCCATCAAGGCGCAGGCGACCCCGCGCATCACATCGGTGCTGATGAGCAACCTGAACCACAGCAAGCAAGCTGCGGCTGCGGTGCCTCACAGCCTGACTGGTGGTGCTGGCACAGCGCCCGACGACGGCGATGCAACCACTCCCGACGACAGCTCGATCGACGCTCCGGACATCTGGATCGCTGCCAAGGCTGACGGTGCCGCTGCTGGTGCAGTCGGCAACCTGTGGTCGGTCGTGTTCGACAAGACCAGCAGCTACGACGACGAGAAGGACCTCGACATCGATGTTCGGGTCAACAGCCGCGATCGGACCGTGTTCGTGCGGTTCATCAACGGCAAGGCCACGTTCGGCGATCTGGCGGCTGAACTCGAGGCCAACAGTGCTTTCGCGGCGATGTTCGAGGTGAAGGTCGACACCGACCCTGACACCATCACCGGCGACAACGTTGGCAAGTGCGGTTCGGCTGCGACCAAGAAGGAGCTGAGCATCGAGACCCTCGTCCGCGGCGGTCCCGTGCGAGGTGATTTGGCCGATGACAGCGCCGCGTGGTCGATCAGTGCGTTGGCTGGCGGCGAGACCAAGGTTGCGATCCAGGTGACGTTCAACGCCTACATCAGCGCAACCGGCTTGAGTGGCACCGAGAACAACGAGCTGCTCGAAGACATTCTGGCTGCAACGGCTGAACGCGCCGGGAAGGCTGGAGTCGTCGACGCTCAAGCAGCTGACGCCACGTCCCCGAACCATGGCCTGACCGACGAGGTGCGAGCTGATCTCAATTTGGCAGCGCTGGATAACTCGCCCGATGACCCGGGTACGGCGGACACGGACGAGAGTGCCGACAACAACTATGTGTTCTCGGACCCTGGGACGACTGTCCGCTATGAGGCGACGACGAGTTCGGCGATCATGCTGCCGGCGTTGCGTGACCTCGTGACCACAGCGGCGGGCGCTTCGGAAGTCACCGACGACCCGAACACGACGGAGGTCGAGACTGACGCTCGTGCGGCAGTTGCGCCGGTCGCCCTTGGCTACGCAGACGACGCGACCACAACCATCAAGGTTGATGAGAGCATGAACACTCGCTCGCAGGTCCGTATCGGGCGCAGCAGCAGCGTGAAGGCTCCCCAGTAGGAGCTAGCTGCAGAGTTGAACTGAACGGTCGGGTGGCCTGCCCGCCCGATCGGGTCAGCAAGAACTGAGAAGGAGCCCCGGGGTTTCGGCCCCGGGGCTCCTCGCGACTCCGCCCTCGTCGCTGTTGGCACTTGACCCTGTGGAAGTTGAAGCCCATCAGCTAGGAACGCCGACACAAGCACTGAACCGCTGGCTGACTCCCTCAACCACCGTTGTGCTCGGTGCCGATCGGGTTCGCAAAGCGCGGCCTGGACAGCGGTCTCGTAGCATTTTGACCATGCGGTCACCGAATCGACAACGTCCCCGGCAACGCACTCGAATCGTCCCGCCAGGCACCGATCTGGACGCATTGGCAGACCGTGTTCGCTACGTCGGCAGCCCTGAGCACAAGGACATGCCGACATTCGCGGGCCACCCCCGTCCTCGCAGCGACGCGTCCATCTGCCCCCGGGAGCACAACGACGCCGAAGTGGTCACGGATTGGCTTCGTTCCGCCGTGCGCGCTGGCTCGACCGGTGGGCCATGGGAAGACGGCTACCCGCGCTATGCGTGGCACCGACTGGACGACACGGTTTTCGAAGCGCGGCTCGTCAACAAGGGCGACGGTTCGTACAAGGGCTACCCGCTCAGGCCAGACGAGTGGCCCCTGCACATGGAGAGGCCCCGATGAACGCACTGCGCTTCGATGTCGAATGGCTTGATGGCACCGGCATCAAGGGTCCGGAACTGGCAGCAACGTTCGCTTCATTACGCATTCAAGCCGACAATGCGGTGCTGACCCGGGTTGACGACAAGCGAGCGCGGACACTGCGTGACGCTGTCTATGTCCCTCTCTATCCCATGGCCGAATGGCTGGTGTCGAATTGGTGGTTCCTCGCCTATGAGGCAGAGAATCTCCTCAACCGAACTGATCGGGCGTTCGCTCAGCGCCACAGTCTGGTGACCGGTGCAGAGGGCTACGCCTTCCCCGATGTGCGATTCAGCTCGGCTGGCCGACTGACGCACATCGTATGGAGCGACCGGATGTCGGAGTGGAACGAGCTCGAGTTTCGAAGTCGCGGCTCGATAACGGTTGATCGTGACCAGTTCGTGCAGGACTGTTCTGATTTCGTTGACATGGTGGTGAGTCGACTCGCGGCATGCGGCATCACCGCCACGCATCTGCAGTCAGAGTGGGCGGCCATCGAGGCCACTGATGCCGACGAGCTGGCGTTCTGCGCGACCGCGGCAGGACTCGGCAGGGATCCCTACGACCTTGACGAGCCGCAGAAGAGCCTCGTGCTGCAGGTCGGAGAGTTGCTGGGCGATCTGCGAGAGGAAGCTCTGCCCGCGTTGGGTCCCGACGAGCCGCTGGCGGCGTGCACCGCGATCCACAAGGCCATGGAGCAGGCGGTGCCCAATGAGGTTCGGCTTGGGGCAAGTCTGCTGCATTCGGGCGACCTGCCTCACCATGCGAGCCGTCCGTGGCAGGCGGGATATGAGCTGGCGCGGCGGGCCCGTCAGGTGTTCGGCCTCAACGGTGAACTCATCGCCACGACAGCAGAGCTAGCGGAGGCAATTGGCCACGATGTCGCGACGCTGAACCGGGCCACCCGGCCCGTCCAATCTCTGGGTGCGCTGACGTCGATCGATGGAGTGGTGAGGCCCCGAGACTCGCAGACGGTGTCATTCGGGTTGAGGGCGGCCGGGGAGACCAGTCAACGATTTCTGTTTTGCCGTGCATTGGCCGAGGCGCTGACAACCAGCAACGACGCTCTGCTCACGAGAGCCAACACTGAGCGGCAGCAGCGGAACCGAGCCTTTGCAGCTGAGTTCCTGGCCCCATCCGCGAGCTTGGCGGAGAGGATTACCGTTCAGTTCGTCGATCAGGACCTCATCGCCGATCTTGCTGACGAGTTCGGCGTGTCCTCCTACGTGATCGGACACCAGATCGAGAACCACGGCATCGCCGAGCTCGTGGCGGCGTGACCGAAGTCGCGTTACAGATCGCGGCGGGCGGCGCTGACTTTTGCTGCGGTCGGGCGTGTGTTCGGCCGTTCAGGCGGTGATGGAGTCGCAGCGTTGAGTGATCGCTGCCAGCAGGCGGGTGGTGATGCCGCTGGACCTGTTGTCGGGGGACAGCGCGTCGATCTCGGCTTGTAGGCAAGCGGGTGTGTTTGCTGCGAAGCGCTGTATCTGTTCGGCGGCCCAGCGGGCGTCCACGCCGATGTCGCGGGCGAAGCTGCGCCAGTCCTCGCTGCGATCACGCTTGCCAAGGACCCTGCCGAGCGCACTGCCAACGCTGCCCGAGCCGCCATGGGCGCAGTCGACCGGCTTGTCACCGTTCGCATGCAAATCTCGAAATTCCACCGATCGTTTACAGCCCTCCCGCGTGCAACCGAACGCAAGGACCGTTCCCAGTCGGCAAGGACCAACATGCGTGTCATGTTCTTGGGGTGGCAGCGCCGGCGGGGATGGCTCGCACCGACGTGGCGCGGTTTTGGGCGCTTTCAGGGCATTTTTTGGGTGCGTACGGGGTACTCGTGGGCACGGACGGGTGCTGGCGGGACGCGAGGAGCCCCGGGGCCGAGATCGAGCTCGGCGGATTCGAGCTGCTGAACCGCGCCGCGGCGTGTCAGCCGTCGGCGTCGGGGAAGAGCGGGACGCCCATGGCGCGGGCTGTGTCGTTCATTCGGCGGCCGTAGCTGGCGAGTTCCACGGTTTGGCCTGCGTCGCGCAAGAACTCGCATGTTGCCAGGTGCAAGGCGTCGAGCGTGCGCACGCTCGACGGACCCGGGAATGCCTCCAGCGCGCGTGCGAGCACCGCAGGCACGAGCTCGACGAGTCCCAGCCGGCCCAGCAGCGCCCGAGCGGCCTCGCCGTGGGATTCGGCCAGTCCGCGCCCGTGCAGCTGGGTCCAGGTCTCGTACTCGGTCAGCCGGCTGGACACGAGCGTGTGGCCCCACAGCGATTCGGGCGGCACACGGTCCTCACTGAATAGCTGGGCGAGCACAACAGAGGTGTCAAGGTAGATCACCGGTCGGCTCTGGCCGAGTCGAGGTCCGTGAGGATCTCGCTCAGCGGCGCGGTCGGCTGCGAAGGCGGAGGCTCTGTCGCCGCCACCAGGCCTGGTCTCAGCACGCCGCTGCGGACGAGATCTGCCAGGAAAGCATCTGCTACCAGCGGGCTGCGGGTCGGCTGCGGCGGCCCCATCTCGGCGACGACGCGGTCGCGGTCGGTCACCAGGATGGTCTCGCCGCTGGCCGCCAGCCGTACGTACTCGCTGAGTCGGCTGTTGAGCACCTTGATGCCGACTGACCGCATGAAGACAAACATAACAGCCGATGAAGCAACATGTAGCTACTTTGTTCAAGCCCCGAGCGGAGCGTGGTTCAAGCTGTACGGCGAACAGAAGCTCGTCCTCGTCCCGCAGCGGAGCGGCCTACAGGAACGTCAGGTTCGCGACGAACAGCGCCACGATGAACCCGATCACGGTGTAGTGGTGCACCTTGACCGACCGCAGGTCTTCCTTGCGCTCGACGCGGTCCGCCTCGCGCAGTGCAGCCGCCTCCGCGCGGTCCGCTTCGCGCAGTGCGCCCAGGCTTGAGGCTGGGAGCTTTGCTCTGCTCATACAATGTGATTGACCAAAATATTTGTCATTGATATTCTTCGTGCATGCCAGGCGAACGAGACGTCCTGACGCCTGAGGCTCTCGGTTTGGCACTGCGTGACGCCAGACGCGCCGCCGGGCTGAGCCAGAGCGAAGCCGCTGAACGCGCTCAGACGACTCGTGCCACGATCAGCGCCGCCGAACGTGGCCAAGGCGGTCTCCTTGTCGCTGCCGGTCACGCAACGCCCCTATAGCGCTGCACGCAGTCAGCAGCACGTCACCTCGGCATTCCTGCCGCAAAGACCGAGTGGCTGTCCATCGGCGGCATCCAAACCGTCGTTGTGGAGCGGTATGACCGCACGTTCGTGAACGGTTCCGTTGAACGACTGCACCAAGAGGATTTCTGCCAAGCGCTCGGCGTGGAGCCGCGGAAGAAATACCAGGTCAAAGGCGGGCCGGGCATCCAGCAGGTATCAGCACTGCTGCGTTGGCACTCATCATCTCCCGACGAGGACGTCGAGGCGTACCGGGACGCGTTGATCTTCAACTGGGTGATCGCCGGCACCGATGCACACGCAAAGAACTACAGCGTGATGCTGGGCAACGACGGCGACATCCGGCTCGCCCCGCTGTACGACTTGGCCAGCGGGCTTCCGTACGCCGCGGACGACGAGGCGATCAAGACGCTTCGCCTTCCACAACGCATCGGCCGGGGATACACCCTGCAGCGCGCAGACCGCAGATCAGCGTGGGAAGCGACAGCCGACGCATTGCGGATGCCCGCCGAGGATGTGATCGAGCGCGCAGAACAACTCGCTGAGCTGATCCCGGCGGCGTTTGAGAAATCCGTCAGCGCGCTTCCGGCAGAGTCCCAAGACGGACCGACGGTCACCTCGCTGCTGCGGCGCCTGTACCTACGGTCGCGGACATGCAGCAAGGTCAGCACGGTGACTGAGGCTGACTCGGTGTAGGCCGAGATGAGGGCACAGCGCCGTCGTCACGTAGGGCGTTGAACTGCCACACCATCAGGCACCGAGGGCTGCGACGGTGATGGCGATTGTCAGGAACGCGACCGTGGCGGCGCCCTCAAGAGAGCACCGGTGCTCTACCCCGGTGATTCAGCCTGGGTCTTGCACGGATTGCGGCGCGGGCGCTGGCCGATTGGGGTCGCAGAAGGGAATGCCTAGGCGCTCGAGCGTCAGATCGTTGAGGTTCTCGCCGATGGCCTGCCCGGCTGTCCACGACGGCTGGCCGGCAGTCGCTTCTGTGTACGCCGAGATGAGGGCGCAGCGCACCGCATTGCCGCCTGGGGTGTCGTCCAGGTTGACCGCACTGAGCGAGGTGAGGCTGGTGAGCACAGCAACGGGATCGCGGCGGCTGACTTCGGCGAAGCGCCAGTTCGCAAGGAGTGTCAGCGACATGGCGAGGACCAGGGCGGCCGCAACGAGGCTGCGCACGATCCGGTTGGTGGCGTGGCCGCGCAGGGCAAGGTCGAGCACGGCCAGGCCGGCCGCTATGACCAGCGACCACGCAACCTGGGTGAGCAGCGTTTCCCGCCAGGCCTGACCGACGGGAGGCTGACGCTGCTGCGCCCACGCCGTCAGGCCGGCGACCGACGCTGAGAGCACCGCCAGCGATCCGCCAAGCAGCAGCAAGACACCAGCAAGCCGTCCCGAACTGCCAGCTCCTCCCCCTGCCGCCTCACTGCTGTGCAACGTGGCCAAGGTGTCCGGGACGGGACGCTGCCACGCTGCTGCCGCCGCCAGAACGACAATCCCGACAACCACGAGCGCCATCAGGGCATTGGCGGCCAGATCGGCCAACCCGAGTTCCACCCCGGCATCACGGGCGAGATCGGCGTTGAAGTCCCAGCCGACAGCCGGAAAACCGGTCAACAGCCGCGGCCAAGCAGTGCTGAAAGCGTCCGCAGACAGGCTGAGGTCCGAGCCCTCATAGCAGCCGCCATCGGAACACTGGAATGCGATGGCGATGCGGATCGGAACGAACACCGCCGCGAAGCCCGCCGCCTGAGCGACCCATCGCCTGGTTGCTGCCGTGGCAAGCGCTGCCCGAAGTGTCATTCGCGACGCGAAACAGCGCGCCGCCAAGAACACCGCAGCGATGAGCGGTGCCAGATAGGCCAGGTCGTAGAACATCGCGGCGAGCGCTCCCGCGCTGACCATGGCGGCGTACTCGTGCCAGCGAAGCGGTCTCGCTCGTAGATCGCGGTCGCGACTCGTCGCCACGGCGACCCACACAATGAGCACGGCCGAACCGATCAACGTGTGCGGAAACTGGGCGAGCGCCCCCGAGGTGCCGTTGGCGATCAGCACGGCGCCAAGCGCCAGCGGGTACAGCCCCACCAGCGAGGCGTGCTGCTGCACGCCGGCAGATCGCGCCAGTGCCGAGACCATCGCTGTGGCACCGAGAGCCATCACCGCCACCAAGGTGAGGCGCAGCGCGCCCAGGACGATGTGAGGCGCTACGGCGGTGGCCTCCCCGGCTTCGTAGACGAAGCCGTGGACGAGCATCTCCCAGAATCGCCCGACCGGCCGGAAGTTCCCCCCCGAGAAGAAGTTGTCGGTGCCGCGGGCGGCATCCATCGCCGCCCTGAAGGGGTTCGCGTCATTGGTGAGCACCCTCAAGTACACGCTGCGGCGCTCATCCGCGACGAATGCGAGCCCTGCGAGCGGAAGCACCACGAGCACACTCGGGACCCAGCGACAGCAGCGGCGGATGGTCCGGATCAGCGAGCTCATGTCAGCAGAATGCCGGGCCTACCGTGGGTGTGCCCGCGTGCTGGCCAGGCTGGGAGCAGCGATGAAGCGACCACGAGCGACGCTGATCATGGTGCTCGCCGTTGCCGCCGCTCTTGCAGCCTGCACGTTTCAGGCAGGCGCGAACGGTCCGAACAAGATGAGCTATGTGGTGGTGCCCCACCCCGATGACGAAATCCAAGCGTGGTCGCTCATCGAGAACTCCACTGGCAACTACAAGGTCTTCATTGTCCTGAACAGGGGTGAGCAGACGTTCTATTGCGGCTCGCCGGGATACGACGAAGGCACTGGCGAGATACCGCCGGATCCATGGCCGCAGGGCAAGTGGACACCGTCGTGCGAGTCCGCTCGCACGAACTCGTTCTTCGGCTTCATGGAAGCGATGGCACGCACCGACAGCGCGCTTCCGGCTTCCTTCACCTACGCAGGGGTGAAGGGCCCCTTCGACTCCTTGGGAACCGAGGTATGCCGCTTCGACGACGGCGACTGTGTCAGCGATCTCACTGCTGAGGTCTGGACATCGCACGTTGCCGCTGTGGTGTGGTTCAACCTCGGCGACGGCGATGTGACCGCCGACGAGGTGAAGTGGGCGATCACGACGGTCCGTGACAACCGGACCGCCCTGGGCATCAACGACACGTTGCGAAACCACAACCTGATCGGCGCTGGCTACTGGAACGGCACCTATCCCGGCTGTTCCGACTACGCCCATGCCGACCATGGCGCCATGCACGAAGCGCTGTGGAACACCGACTTCGACGTCGGATATCAGGCCGCTCCGACATGCGAGAACGACCCGAACGTGACTCGCATCGAAGAGGTGACCTACGAACACTTCCATGATGCGTTCGAGATCTCGGGAAACACGCGTGTCGGCTGGCACCCCGTCCACTACGGATGGCTGCTGAGCGGCGATCCGGGTTACTGGCCCGGCGACTACGAGAGCCAAGACATCGAGTTTCATCGCATTCAGCACTTCTGGATCCGGTTCCGCTAGGAGCCGGGCTCGGGAATTTCAATCGTCGGAGGGAAGCAGTACGCCAAGCCGTGGCGCCCGCCCATGAAGCGATCGAGTTCGTTGCGCATCCGCCAGCCGGTGATCCACACCTTCTCGGGCGTCACCTCGCGGTATCCGCCCGAGAGCGCACAGCGGATCTGGTCGCCCGTTTCGGTGGTGTCGACATGGATGGTCGACGTTGCGATCAGGCTGGTGAGTGCCGCTGTGGGATCGCGACGGTCGACTTCGGCGAACCTCCAATTCGCCAGCAGCGTGAACGCCACGCCGATGGCAAGCACAGCGGCTACGGCCGCCCGCAGCGCCCGGCGCGTGCGTTCAGATCGCGTTGCGAGGTCGAGCGCCGCGAGGCAACCCACAATGATCAGCGACCAGGCCACCTGGGCCAGCTGCGCCTCTCGCCATGCCTCGCCGATCGGGAGATCACGCCGTTGCATCGAGGCCGACAGCCCCGCGAGCGTTGCGGACAGGACCGCCATGAAGGCTCCGAGCCCGATGAGCGCAGCAGCGAGGCGCGCGTGGGTTCCGCGGGGTTGTTCGGGGGTGGGCTGGTCGGCGGCGGATGTCTCAACGGCCGGGACGGGGTCTGGGCGCCATCCGCGGGCCACAGCAGCGACCGCGAACCCCACGATTGCGGCCAGCATGAGGAACAGCAGCACGTTGGTGGCGAGGCTGGTGATTCCTGCATCGACGCCGAAGAGGCGGGCGAGCTCGGCGTTGTAGTCCCAGCCGACCGGCGGCAGCCCCGTCGCCAAGCGTGGCAGCGCCGTCTCGAACAGCTCGGGCGAGACGCTGAGGTCCGAAGCGGAGTAGCACTCACCCGGTGCGCAGCGCCGGGCGATGTCGATGCGGACGGGAATGAACACGGCCGCAAAGCCGCCGCTCAGTGCTGCCCAGCGGCGCACCGCCGCCGTGGCGAGAGCCGCTCGGAACGGCAGCTGCGCGACAGCCACTCGGGCGGCAAGAAAGCCGGCTGCGACGATGGGCGCCAAGTAGGCGACGTCGTAGTACAGGACGAGCAGGGCGCCGAACGCTGCCATCGAGGCGTATTCGCGTTTGCGCAGCGGACGCGGTTCGAGATCGCGGTCGCGAGCGGTTGCAAGCGCCGCCACCAGGATGAGCACGACCGACCCGATGAACGTATGCGGGAACTGTGCGAGTCCGCCGATGATGCCGTTCGCCACCACCACCGTGCCCACCACCAGCGGGTAGAGACTGACGAGTGACCGGTCGGCCGAGACGCCAGCCGAGCGAACCAGCGCACCGACCATCTTCGCCGCGAGCACCGCCAGCAGCGCGACCACGATCACACGGACCACGCCGAGGACGACGTGCGGGGTAAGGCCCGTCGCTTCGGCGGACTCAAAGACGAGTCCGTGGACCAGCACTTCGGTGAATCGCCCGATCGGCCGGAAGTTGCCGATATTCAAGAAGTTGAAGATGCGCTCTTCGACGTACTGCGCTACGCCGAACAGGTTGACGTCGGTGTAGAAGACCTGTTGGAAGAGGTGGAGGCGCTCGTCGGACTTGAGCGACATGCCGAGCAGGGGAAGCACGACCAGCACGGCTGGGCCCGCAGTGACGAGCAAGGTGCTGCGGCGGGTTGTCTGCGCGGTGCGGGTCTTCGTGAACGTCGTCATGAGGCGCTCGCTTCGGGGGTGGTGCTGGGTGGATCGTCTGCGGAGGCGACTGCCGGGTCGGCCGTGGGGTCGGCTGCTTGGTCGCAGTAGGGCACGCCGTTGCGTTCAGCCGTGATTCGGTTGAGGTCGGCTCGGAGTTGTTCCGCGGCGATGTGGCTTTCGGAAGCGGACGCCTCGCGGTCGGCGTAGACCTCCAGCAGCAGGCAGCGGACGGCACTCGGCGACGCTGGGTAGTCGACACCGTCGGTGCGCAGGGGCCAATCGTTCAGCTCTGCGATGCCGGCCGCGCTGTCGGCGAGGCCCATGTTCACCGTGGATGCTGAGATCAGGGTGGTGACCGACGCGGTCTCGTCGTACCGGTCGATCTGGGCGAGCTGCCAATTCGCGACAAGCGTGAAGCCCGCAGCTACTGCGAGTGCGAGCGCCGCAACTGGCTTCAGTACATGTGCGGCGCGGCGGCGCAAAAACAGGTCGAGGCATGCGAGGACTGCGGCTGCGATCAGCGACCATCCGACTTGGGCGAGCAGCGTGTCGCGCCATCCCTGCCTGACGGCGTGGCCGAACGGGAGCTGCTGCACCCTCCACGACAGACCTGCGTACAGCGCGGCGGCGCCTGTGATGGCCGCGCCGAACCCGCCGAGAGCCAGTGCGAGGCGGAGTTGGCGGGGCATGAGCTGGCGAGGCGAGGGGCCGGCAGTCGAGTCGCCCGGGGGCGTCTCGCGGCGCCCTTGCAGAACTGCTGCGATCGTCAGTGAGAGCAGAACCAGCAACGCGACGATGAGCATCGAGTTGGCCAGCACCTCCCCGAACCCGAGGTCCAGACCGGCGGCATCGGTGCGGTCGTTGTTGGCGATCCAACCTGCCAGTGGCAGCGCCGACCCCAGCCGTGCCGCGGCAGCTCCGATGGCGTCGGGCCCGAAACTGAGGATCCAGCCGTCGCTGCAGGCGTAGTCCGCCGCGCAGCGCTGTGCGATGGCAAAGCGGGCAGGGACGAAGACCACAGCGAATCCGGCCCACAGCGCAACCCACCGGCGAACTGCTGCGATACGCAGAGTTCTCCTCGGTGGCAACCCCGAGGCCACGCTGCGGGCGGCCAACAAGGCAGCCGCGACGAAGGGGGCCAGGTAGGCGAGCTCGTCGAACGCGGCTGCCGCTGCGCCCATGGCCGCCATGGAGGCGTACTCATGCCAGGCGACCGGTCGAGGGGCCATGTCCCGGTCGCGACTGGTTGCCAGCGCCACTGCCAACACGACCGCCACAGCGCCGATGGACGTGTGGGGGACTTGTGCGAGGCCCCCGCCGAGGCCGTTTGCCACCAGCGCAGCTGCGAGCGCCAGCGGGTACAGCCCGATGAACGATGGGTCGGCGTGTGTGTGCGCAGAGCGCTGCAGCGATTCGATCAGCTTGAACGCGAGCACGGCAACGAGGCCCACCATGGCCAGACGCACGGCGCCCAGAGCAGCGTGCGGTGCCAGGCTGAGGGCGTCGCCCGCTTCGATGGCGAGGCCGTGCACGAGGAACTCGACGAAGCGGCCGATGGGGCCGAAGCTGCCCTCGTCGAGGTAGTTCCCGGTAAGGCGCCAGGCCCGCCGTGCCGCCTCGAGCGGGTTGGCGCCAGTTGCGCCGGCATTGAGGTAGATGCTGAGCCGGTCTGCAGATTGCAGTGCGAGTCCGGCGAGCGGCAGGACAACGAGCACGGCCAGCCACGTCGGACGGAGCCATCGTCGGCGGCGCCTATTCGTGTCGAGTTCAGTTGCGGCCGATGAACGGGGACGAGTTGTTGACATCAGCCGATGTGTGACACGTTGTGCTTCACGGCTAGAGCGCCAGGTACAGCCGGCGGCGATGCAGGGTCCCGACCACCAGGAGAATGACGCACGCGATCACGGCGGCGTACGCCTCGTGCACCGCTGGCGCACCGACCGGCAAGATGTCCTCCATCAGCCGGGTCTCGATCGATCTGTCGCCGATGTGGATGGATCTGCCGGCGTGGAGCAGGACACGCTCGAACAGGTACACGATGATGGCGTTGCGGCCAAACGCGATGATCGGCCAAGTGATGCGGCGCCGGACCTTGTCGCCTGTGGGGCTGTTGCTGGTGTCGATCAGCAGATAGATGATGCAGACGACAGCGAGCGCTGTGCCTGACACCAGCAAGGCGAACGATGGGGTCAGCAGGCGCTTGTTGGCGGGCGCCCACGCAGATGCGGCGAGTCCAGCCAAGAAGCACAGTGAGGCGAGCGTGCCGATTCGCAGCAGCGTCCCCGACCGGTCGGTCTGGCCGATGCGCCGGATGACCATGCCGGCCGAATAGCCGTAGAGGACGAACGCCGACGATGCGACGGAGAGCACCAGGCCTTCGGGATCCCATCCGGCTTGACCAGTCCGATACACGTGGTTGGTGCTGAGAACGGCGGAGTCGAAGCTGAGGTACGGGCTGCAGCGACCTAGCGGCTCGCACGAGATGAGGTCGAGGCCGAGGCCGTACAGGAAGATGACGGTGGTTGCCACGGCGATGAGCAGCCACATCTTGTCTTCGCCGAACATCGCTCTGCTCGCGAGCACGACAGCCGCTCCGCAGGCTCCCGCGATGCCGATCATTTGCAGGACGCCGGTGAAGCGCAGGTCCGTGATGTCGAACCATGACGTGCCGTACGCGTTGTAGGCGATGCCGAGGACAACGAGGAGGATGAGGCGGCGGATCAGGCGGCGGTAGGTGGCTTGTTTGGATGGGTTTCGCAGCAGGAACGACAGGCTCAGGCCGCTGGTGACGAGGAACGCCGGGAAGATCCAGTCGTTCATCGTGATGCCGTCCCACTCGGCGTGGCGCAGGAAGGCGAAGTGGTCGCCGACGGCGGTGCTGGGCGTGAAGACCATGCCTATGAGGAGGAGGCCTCGGAAGGTGTCGACTGATGCGAACCGGGCGCGGCGTGGTGCTTGAGGGATGTCTGGTCGTTCCGGGCCCACCGGGTCTGCGGGTGCGGCTGTTCGGTCTGGTTCGGCGGGGGGCGGTTGCTCGCCTGTGGGCGGATGCTCGTCGGGATCTGTCTTCACGATGAGCCAAGCCTCATGATGAACCGAGTCGAAGAGGTCCCCATCTGGACAGTGCGACCGGAGATGCAGCCCGCGGCAGCATACCTGTGGCTCCACTAGGGGTGGTTGACGTGGCGCTGTTCGTGGCCAACCTGACGATCCTGTAGACCACCCTGCTCAGGCTCGGGCACGGTCAGGATTGATTGGCTTCGATCGCCGCGAGGGCGTCTTCGAGGGATTCGACGCCGACGACTGTGACTGAGGGCTCGGCAACGGCGACTGCTTCTTCGACTTGGGAGGCGGGCACCAGGAAGAGATCGGTGCCGGCTCGCACGACGGCATGGGATTTCTGGGGCACACCGCCGATGGGCCCGACCGTGCCGTCGTGGTGGATGGTGCCGGTGGCGGCCACATCGAGGTTGCCGGTGAGCGGTTCGGGCGTGAGCGCGTCGATGACCGACAGCGTGAATGCGAGGCCCGCTGAGGGGCCGCCGATGTTCTCGACGTTGAGGGTCACGTCGATGGGGAGCTCGGCGAACTCGACATGGGTGGTGACGATGACGCCGAGGAGTGCGACTCCGTCACGATCGGCCAGGGTGACGGTGACGGTGCGTGTTTCACCGTCGGGGTCGAGGGCGGTGAGTGCCGCTTGAGTGCCGGGTTCGTTGGCTTTGATGGTCTCGGACAGCTGCTGCGCCGTCATGATGGGTGTGTCGTCGACCGATTGGATGATGTCGCCTGTGCGGAGGGCGTCCTCGGCCGGGGCGTCGGACATGACCCGTTCGATTCGCGCGCCGACCGGCGTCATGATTTCGTAGCCGAGGTGCTCGAGCGCGATGGCCACGGCGACCTGTGTCGACTGGTCCATCTGGAGGCGGCCGTCTTCCCGGTTCTCGCCGATGGTGCGTTCGCCGAGGATGTCCTCGATGTCGACGACCTCGAGGGCGCCGTCGAGCCAGCCGCCGATCACTTCGAACAGCGACGGGCCGAAGCTGGTGCGGACGCTGACGAGGCTGATAGAGGCGTCGGAGGCGTAGGCGGGGTGGTCGTTGACATGGACGAACTCCTCGATGTCGGACGTGCCGCCGGGGGCGATGACTGCTTTGCTGAGCAGGCGGGTGGTGAAACCGCCGATGATCAGCAGCGCGAGAACGATCTGCACGATGACGACGGTGATGCTTGCGCGTGAGTACTGCCTGGGGCGCGGGTGGCCTGAGGGGGTGGGTTCAGGGTGGGGTTCGGGCTCGTCGGCGGCGTCGGGAGTCTTCGGGTCGGCGTCAGGGGCCGCAGGCGGTGGCGGCGAGGCGAAACCCGGGTCGTCGAGCGACCCGGCCAGTGCGCGCCAGCCGATATCTGCGTCGTCCTCTTGGGGATCGTCGCCAGGTTCGTCTGCCGGTTTACCGCCGGACGCATCGGTCACAGGCGCACAGCGTGCCATGCGCCCTTGTTGGGCCATGCGCGGTTCGGCCGGTCAATGGTGCATATTGGGCCCATGGAGTTCGGGCCCACGAAGTCGGGACGCTGGCCGTACAAGCCGACAGCGATCTGGCGCAGGCTGGTTGCGGTTGTCGGCTTGGCGGCGTTCACCGCTCTGTGCGCTATGGCGCTGGTGGCGTTGGTGGCCATTGGCGCGGCCGTGGGGGCGCTCGTGCTCGAAGCGCTCATCGGATGAGTGGCGGTGGGCTCGGCGAGGCGGCGGACGATGCCTATGCACGCCGGCTCGAGGCGGTAGTGGCCGGGCACCGGGGCGAGGCTGCGGTCGCCGAGCGGCTGCTTTCTGACAGCGCGGCGGCCGTGCGAGCGGCGGCGCTCGGGGCGCTGGCGCGCTGCGGTGAGCTGCAGGTCGCCCAGGTCAGGCGGGCGCTGGGGGATGAGGCAGCGGCGGTGCGGTGCCGTGCTGCGGAATTGGCACCGGTCGAGGTCGAGCTTGTGGGGCTGCTGAGCGATCCGGATGCGTCAGTCGTGGAGGCTGCGGCGGCTGCGCTCGGTGAGCGTGACCGGGATCCTAGGCCGGTTGAGGAGCTGTGCCAGGTTGCCCGTGGGCACGATGATCCGCTGTGCCGTGAGAGTGCTGTCGCGGCGCTGGGTGCGATTGCCGCGGGCTTGGATGCTGACGCAGGCCCCGATGCTGCCCAGGCGATGGCGCTCGAAGTCCTGTTGGCCGCCATGGAGGATCGTCCTCAGATCCGGCGCCGGGCGCTGCTAGGCCTGCACCAGTTCGACAATGACCGTGCCGTCGACGCCGTGCGAGCGGCGCTCGAGGACCGTGACCGCCAGGTGCGAGCCGTCGCCGGCGAATTGCTCGGCGTGCCTGTCCACTGACAGCGCTGCCGGATTCGTGCCCTGCCCTGCCCTGCCTGACCGCTGACCCGCCGACCCGCCAGCGCACGAAGCGCTGCATCTGTTTGAAGCACGGATGCCCCCACTCCCATGCACCGACATACGGGACACAAGCTCGTCTAGCCGCGGGTGCTGAGGCGGTCTCGCAGTTCCTCCACGAAGCGTGTTGCGTCGTAGAGGAGTACTTGGCGCAGTCCGCGGGCGTCTGCGCCGACGTCGCTGCGTCCGTAGAGACGGAGCGTGCGCAACGGACCGCCGCCGACCGGCTCGGAGATGTCCATGCCGAGGCGGGCCACGCCGGGCAGCGTGTTGCGATCGGGATCGACCGGCTCGACAAGTCCGGAGAGCTCCACCAGTAGCTCACGGCTCACGTCGCCGCCAGCGAATGCGTCCTCCAGCAGTGCGTGCAGGCGCAGCTGCGACAGCCATCCAGCCCGCGTGCCCGAGACAGGCTGCGAGCCAGAGGCGAAGCTTGCCCAGTCGGCGGCGAAAGCGTCCATCACAGCGGACTGGCCGGCCGTCCACGGCGGCGCCGGGTCGATGAACAGCTCTACCTGCGCCGGCAGTTCAAGTTCGCCAGCCAGGGTGGCGCGCCGCACCACGGTCAGGTTCGGTGGCAGCTGTTCAAGCACACCGGTCGCCCTCGGCTCGGCAACCTCGACCAAGACGTAGCGGCAACGTCGGTCGGCGACCGCATCGGCGACGTCGAACACAGATGCAGACAGGTCGAGCACCTCGATCTCGCCCACGTCGAGGTCGAGCATCGCCGGCACCGTCTCACGGGCCGCGCCCGCCACATGGGCCGCTGCCGCAACCTGACTGCCCAGGTGTGAGCCGTCCACCACGACGCACCAGGTCGCCCCCGGACCGCTCGCTCGGAATCGGTCCAGCAGGGCCACCGTGGTCAGCTCCACCGGCGTTGTCGATGTGAGCACCCAGGCCAGGTCCTCACCGCCGAGCGTGGCCACCGCGGGCACGGCCGGAAGGGGCAAGTGCGTGAGCGAGACGTCAGACGAGACTTCGGATGGAGCGCCGGACGAGGTGCGACCAGGCCTGGTGAGCTCGGCCGTGTCGACGCCCGCGCTCACGTAGGCCAGCGCTGCTATGTCCCACCCCTCGAGCGCGGCAGCGGCCGCTTCAACATCGCCTAGGTCCCTCACCGACAACTCGACCGAGTACAGCTGCGCCACCCCGCCACGAGCATTGACCCCAGCCCAGTAGGCCCGCACGCCGGCGAGCGCCGCACGATCCGCCTCGGCGGCTGGGCCCGACAGGTCAACCAACACACCCAAGGTCAACGTGCCTACGTCGAAGCCGTCGGCGGGAGCCGGTTGCGGCCGGAACGTTGGCTCTGGTTCAGAAGGCGATCCCGAGCAGCCCGCGACCGCCAGCAACATCAATGCGGTCGCCCAGAAGACAGCCCGACGCACCACCCCAGCGGACGCCACCGCTGCGGACGGTCCGCTACCGGCCGGGAATGGTGTGCGAGGCGTGCAGCGCTTCGAAGTTCTCGAGCGCTCGGCCCGCACCCAGCACCACCGTCTCAAGCGGCGACTCCGACCGCAGCACCGGCACCCGAGCCTCAGATGCGATGCGTTGGTCCAGCCCCCGAAGCAGAGACCCGCCGCCGACCATCAGGGCACCGGTGTGAATGAGGTCCTGTGCCAGCTCCGGCGGCGCCTCGCCCAAGCACTCCAGCACGGCCTCCACGATGAGCTCCACCGTGTCTGCCAGCGCCGATCGCACCTCGGTCGGTGTGATGAGGAACGTGCGGGGCAGCCCCGTCGTCAGGTCGCGCCCCTTCACTTCGGCGTCGAACTTGTCGTCGATCGGCCACGCCGACCCGATGCTGATCTTCAGTTCCTCGGCGGTGCGCTCGCCGATGGCGATGCCGTGCACACGTCGTGAGTAGTTCATCAATGCAGTGTCGAAGTCGAACGACCCCACCCGCACCGCACGCAGCGACACCATGCCGCCTAGCGACACCATCGCGATCTCGGCGGTGCCGCCACCGATGTCGATCACCAGCGAGCCGGTGGGCTCGTGGATCGGCAGGCCGGAGCCGATGGCCGCGGCGATCGGCTGCTCGATGAGCCGGACGTCGGACGCACCAGCTCGACGCGCAGCCTCGATCACCGCACGCCGTTCCACCGGCGTGATGAGCGACGGCACGCAGACAGCGACACGGGTCCGGCCGAAGCGGCCGACACCGACGCCTTGGAGGATGAGCCGGATCATCCGCTGGGTGATGTCGAAGTCAGTGATGGCACCGTTGCGCAGCGGTCGTGCAGCGATGATGTAGCTGGGCGTGCGCCCGATCATCTGCCACGCTTCGCGCCCGACCGACAGCACGTCGCCCGAACGCTCATTGAGAGCGATGACCGACGGCTCGTTGAACACGATGCCGCGTCCCCGCTCGTACACCAGCGTGTTCGCGGTGCCGAGATCGATCGCCAGGTCACGAGCCAGGACGACGCCTTTGATTGCGAGATGTGACCCGTTCGTTGCGTGGAGGCACGATTGGAGTCTGGACCTCCACGAGCCGCACTGTGCCCTTGAACTGGGGCGCAGCCTGCGGGGGCTCCGGAGCTGTGGGGGCGGTCAGAGCAGCGCCAACTGTGCTGGTTACGCGGCGGCCAGCATCACGACGCACGGCACCAGGACGGCCATCGGCTGCCGGGCTTGAGACGGGCCGTCGATTCTGATCTTGGTCTCGGCCGCTCCCCTGTGCGGGTAGGAGGCGAATACTGGAAGTCGGCGACCGTGCCGAGCGCGCCGAGGCCTGCGCCGCATCAGCCGGCGACCGTGCTGAACCAGCCGACGACAGTGCAGAGCCCGCCCCGGGCTGAGCCGAACCAGCCGACGACCGCTCCGAGCGCTGCGTCGCATCGGCCGGCGACTGTGCAGTACCGAAGCCTGGCTGGGTTGAACTGGCCGGAGGCTCCGTCGTTCGGGCCGGCGGTTGCACGGCTTCGGGTCGTCGGGCCGGTGCATGCCTGCGTGGATCCCGTCGCTGCCAAGCGGGATCGTCCAGTTCGTCGCTGAAGGGTGGCAGCAGCGGCAACGAGTACTCACGTTCGATCAGCCGGACGCTGGCAGTCGTGGCCCTGGGGCGAACTACGCCGATTGTTGTTGTCTCGGGCCGTTGGGTGCGCTGCCGCCGCCGACCGCGCCGGCGCCTTCTGCCCCTATCGTTCCCAGCCGTCCCAGCGTCAGACGCCGCGCTGTCCGCTGCGCCTCTTGTTCCCGCGTTGTCCGCCGCCGCTTCAACAGCCGAATCACTCGCGTCGGCCGGGTCAGCGCCTCGTGCGCCCCTCAGCCGCCGCATCATCTGCACCAGCCCCGGTGTGCCCAATGATCGCCCACCCGACGATCGGGGAGCAATCGACGCCAACCTCCGCCGGAACGGCTCGGTTTCGTCGTCGGTCACACGCTGGCTCTTCAAGCGGGCGCCCACACCCAGCACAGCCATTCCCAACAACGGCACCACTATGGCGATAGCCAGAAACAGCAGCGGGCTCATGACCCGGGCACTTGCGCGATCGGCTGCGACTGCAAACCCCAGTCGGTTCCGCCGTCGTGATGTTCTTGCTTCCAGATCGGCACCGTGGCCTTCAAGGTATCGATACCGAACCGGGCGGCTTCGAATGCTGCATCACGATGCGGAGCCGAAGCGGCCACCACCACCGAGCTCTCGGTCAGGCACAGCGTCCCCACCCGATGCAACAGCGCCGCCTTGCGCACGCTCGGCCACCGCTGCCGCATCTCGCCAGCGATGTCGGCAAGCCGCGCCCCAACCTCCGACTCGTACGCCTCATAGACCAACTGCGTAACACCCGTGCGGTGCTCGGCATGGTCACGGACTGTGCCCGAGAACAGCACCACCGCCCCAGCCTCCGGGTCGAGCGCCCAGTCATAGATGGCCGCGATCGGCAGCTCCTCGGGCGTCAATTCCACCCAAGTGTCGTGCTGCGGCGGCACCATCATCATCGCAAAGCGTAGGAGCGCCGGAGCCAGGCCGCGGCAGCCCACCCTCCGGCCACCACAGCAGCCCCTGCGCCGACCAACATGGCGTGCTGGCGCTGGCGCGCATTGAGGTCGTCCCAGGGCATTCCGACGTCGGCAATCACGTACGCCTGAGCACTGCTGTAGCGGGGCGTCCAGCCCTCCGCACGGAGCCGATCGTTGGCCACTACCCAGCTGTAGCGGGTGTACGGCAGCAGTCCTTCGGGGGCGGAATGGCCGACCCGGCTGGCCACGTAGCGGTCGAGCCGCTTGGGCAACGGCATGGGCAGGCGGATCTTGGGCCGAGCCCCCAGCAGGGCCCGCAGCTCACCGGGCGACAGCCAGCCGTCAGGGGCCACGTTGAACACGCCCGACAGGCGGCGCTGCGTGGCGAGCACCACGGCGGACGCCAGGTCGTCCAAGTGCAGGAACTGCACTGGCGGATCGTCGCTTCCAGTGCGAATGGGCGCTGCGGCAAGCATCGCCTCGCCGATCGGCCCCCCGATGCCGCTCGAAACCACAGGCGCCGGCCGCAGAATCGCCACCGTGCGGGCTGGATCAGCATCACGCCAGTCCAGGACCGTGCGTTCGGCATCGGCCTGGTGCACGGCGAACGACGACTCGAGATTCGGCCGCACCGGCACGTCCTCCGAGATCGGCGTCGGATGGTTCGGCCACGCCCCGTAGACGGCGGCGCTCGACACCAGCGTCAGATGTTTGACCTCGTCCGCAACTGCGAGCACCCGGCGCAGACGATCCGTGGTCACCTCACGTGTCAACCGCAAGTGCACCAGTACCTCGGCGCCGAACAGGTCATCCCCGCCAGCCGCGCCGGCCGCGCCGGCATCGTCGATATCCACGACTTCGTCGAACGACTCAGCCAACCACTGCAGCACCCGGGCGCCGATTACGCCGCCCGCGCCCGTCACCGCGATACGTGGGGTCATATCCCTACGATGCCCCAGCCGGTGCGCCCAGCCCTACCATGCCCGATCCCGGCGACGCCCTCGGCCTGTTCGCCCAGCCGTACCATGCCGTTGTGGCCCCTCCCGACGACGACGACAACCCGTTTTCGGGCATCCCGTTCCTCGGCGACATCGCCGCGCTCCTGGGCAATGACGCAAACCTCTGGGAAGGCGCCCGGCAGGCCGCCAACCAACTCGCCACCGGCGGCAAGATCGAACACAACGTCGACCCAGTCGTCCGGCACCGCCTCAGCGAGATCAGCCGGGTAGCAGAACTGCATGTGGCGCATGTCACCAACCTCGATCCCACATCCGGCGGCCGTCCCCCACGCACCGATCCTGTCACCCGCTCGGGGTGGGCCAACGACGCCCTCGAAACCATCCGCCCCCTCATGGATCGCCTGTCCGAACGCCTGGCCAGCGACCAAGACCGCGGCCAAGAACACAGTCAAGAACACAGCATGGACCCCTTCGCCGGCCTGCTCCGCATGATGAGCCCGATGACCGTGGCCATGACCGCCGGCATGATGGCCGGCCACCTCGCCGCCAAGGCATTCGGCAACTCGGACCTCGGTGTGCCCCGCCAGCACGACCGGGTGCTCATCGTGCCCGCCAACATCACCGACTTCGCCGGCGAATGGAGCCTCGATGTCGACGACGTGATGCTCTGGGTTGCCATCCGGGAGCACGCCATGCACTCGGTGCTGTCGGTGACACACGTCCATGCCGAGCTGGACAGGTTGCTGCACCGCTACGTGGATGGCTTCCGCCGCAGTGAGCCCACCCTTGACGACCTGGACCTCGACCTCACAGCACTCGCCGACGGCCCGGATGCATCCCAGCAGATGAACACCCAGTTCCAGCGCATCTTCGGCAACCCCGAGCTGCTGCTGGGCGTGTCACGAGATGACAGCCAGAACGACACCGTGCAACGGCTCGAGACGCTGCTGAGCGTCGTCCACGCCTATGTCGATGATGTGGTTATACAGGCGGGGCCCCGGCTCATCGGTGGCTTCGGCGCACTGAGCGAGGCCGTGCGGCGGCGCCAGGTTGCCGCGCAGGGAACCGACTTCGCCGACCGACTGCTGGGAGTGCGGCTGAGCGCCGAAGCCCGCGACCGGGGCGACAAATTCGTTGCCGGCGTGACCGAACGAGCGGGCCGGGAGGGCTTGGCCCGCCTGTGGGAACAAGGGGCGCTCCCGACACCCAACGAGCTTGCGGCGCCCGGCCTGTGGCTAGCCCGCCTCGATCTGCCGCTCTAGCCCGACGTTCTTGCGGCACCTCGCCTCTGGCTGGCCGGCCTGTGGCTGGCCCGCCTCAACCTGCCACTTGACCAGTTACCACGGCGAGTCACGACGTCTGATTCTTGCGGCGGATGCGGGTCCGCACGCGGGTGGCGATGACCTCCGAAGGAGGACGCCGGCCCCGAGCCAGCGCCCACAGCCCCCCGAGGTAGAGAACCACCGCCACGGTGGCGGCGATGCCCAGCAACATCACCCCGGCTCGCAGCGGCAGGATGCCGTTCGGCGCAACCACCGGCACCAGCGCGCCGATCACCCACATCAGCTGGAAGCGGGTCTCGAAGCGGGCAAACGTGCGGCCATGGTCCGCAGGCGCCTCGTCGCGCTGCACGATCGCGTCGAAGCACAGCTTCCCCAGAGCGGACATGAGTCCAATCACCATGGCCAGCCCCAGCACCGATACGCGATCGGGCGCCGTCACCACATAGAACGACACAACGGCTGCCAGCAGAAGGGTGCAGGCGAGCAGGACTTCTTCACGGATGCGGCGTCGCAACCAGGGCGCGGACACGGCGCCCACTAACTGGCCGACAGCACTCGCCGTGAACATGAAACCGAACCACCACGGCGCCGCATCGTTGGTACGCAGCCAGAACGCAATAAGAAACAGCGTGAAGCCGGTCATGGCACGCACGACGCCCATGGCCGAGCCCGCCAGCAGCATCCCGCCCCGTCGCGTCGCAGCGGGAGCCTGTCTCGGCACCGCCGGCGGGCCTGGCTTCCGCCGCCCGCCCGGCTCGTCACCTCCCTCGTCGCCCCACGGCCCGGTGTAGAGATCTGACGGCCTCCGCCGACGGGGACCGCGCGGCTCGGAATACGGGTCGCTGTGGGGACGGTCGTGACGAGGCACCGGTCCCGGTTGAGGCACCTGAGGCACATGGCCCGCCTCGCCGGGGTGCGACCGCGGCGGCCGCACAGCCGTGCGGGGCAGCCGGGCAGCGGGGAACGTCATCAGCACGAAGACCACCGACGCCAGCACCAGCACCCAGCGCGAAGAGATCAAGCTCAACAGCACGCCCGGCCCAGCGGCAAGCGCACCCCCCAGCCCGCTCAGCAACATCAGCTTCGAGTTCGCTTCCACCAGGTCGCGTTCTTCACGCACCAGCCCCGGCACCACCGCGCTCTTGGCCACGTGGTACGTCTTGCCCGCCACCAGCGCACCGAATGCCTCGGGGAACAGCAGCAGCGAGTCGAGGTGGCGCACCATCAGCAGCGCCAGGACTGCACGGGCAATGCCGGCACCAATGATCATGCTCCGGCGCCCGCCGCGGGCACGATCCACCATCGGCCCAATAAGCGGCCCGACCACGGCGAACGGCGCCATGGTCACCAGCAGGTACAACGCCACCTTGGGCCGCGCAGCAGCCGGATCCAAGTTGAAGAACAGCGACCCGGCCAGCGCAATCGCGATCAGCGCATCGCCTGCGGCGGACAGCAGGTGCGTGCGGGCGAGCCAGGTGAACGGTTGCATCAGCCCGCAGTCATAGGTGGCTCATGAGGTGTCGGGCCTCGCCGCACTCCGCTCGTAGCGATAGCCCAAGCCGCGAATGGTCGTGATCCGCTGCGGATTTGACGGATCGTCCTCGATCTTGGCCCGCAGCCGCTTCACATGAACGTCAATCGTCTTGGTGTCGCCGATGTACTCGTAGCCCCACACGTTTTGCATGAGGCTGTCGCGGGTCACCACCCGGCCGGCGTTCTGCAGCAGGTAGGCCAGCAGCTCGAATTCCTTCAGCGCCAGGGAAACCAGCTCGCCGCCCACCCGCAGCTCATGTCGATCGATGTCGAGCGTCACGTCGCCCTCGATCAGACAGATGGTGTCGCCCTCCGGCTCGACCGGCTGGTCCGAGGCGCGCCGCAGCACCGCCCGCATGCGAGCCACCAACTCACGCAGCCGGTACGGCTTGGTGACATAGTCGTCAGCACCCACCTCCAGGCCCACGACGGCATCGATCTCCTCGCCACGAGCGGTCACCATGATGAGCGGCACCCGTGACGACTTGCGGATCTCCCGGCAGACATCCAAGCCCGACATGCCGGGCAGCATCACGTCCAGCAACACCAGATCGGGCTCGGACTCGCTGATCTCAGCCAGGGCGGCCCGGCCGTCAGCGGCAGTGCGCACCTCGAAGCCCTCGCGCCGCAAGCCCACGGTGAGGGCCTCGGTGAAGGACGGCTCGTCGTCTACGACCAGTACCGATGTCGTCATTGTCCTGCCTGGTTGCCTCAAGAGTTCTGTCAAGAGTCTTCGGGAGCGGGGAATCTCAGTGTGAACGTGGTGCCGACGCCCTCACGCGTATGCAGCATCACCTCGCCGCCATGATTGGCAACCACGTGGCGCACGATGCTCAGGCCCAAACCGGTGCCGCCGGTGGCACGGGCACGAGCTTTGTCGACCCGGTAGAAGCGCTCGAACACCCGCTCGGTCTCATCGGCGGGAATGCCGATGCCCTCGTCGGCAACCACGATGTCCACCCATGTCTTGGCTGCCTCGGATGCGTGCGCTGTGTCAATCAGGTCATCCAGGTCATCCGACGAGTCAACCGCATCTAACGCCTTAAACGCATCCGAGGGTCCGATCCGAGCCACCGCCGCGTCCGCATCGGCCAGCACCGCTGACGGCGGCCCGTCGTCGACCGAACGGGGAGCCACGCTCAACCGCACCTCCGAGCCGGGGTCGCTGTACTTGATGGCGTTGTCGACCAGGTTGCCGACCGCTCGCAACAGCTGCCCCCGGTCGGCGTGCAGCACGATGCTCGGATCTTCGCCTTGATCGACCGCCGGCCGCGCCAGCGCCACGTCGTGCTTGCGGGCGTGCTCGGAGTACTGGTGCGCCACCTCGCTCAGCAGCGGCACAACCGGCACCGATTCCCGCCGCATGGAGCCCTCCAGCTCGACCCGGCTCAGCTCCAGCAGGTCGTCGATGATGAGTCGCACCCGCTCAGCCTCGGCGCTGATGCGGTCGACGAGCCGAGTGCGTACCTCCGCATCGCCCTCTTCGGCCAGCGTCTCAGACAGCAGCGCAATGGCGCCCACCGGCGTCCGCAGCTCATGGCTCAGGTTGGCCACGAAGTCACGGCGCACGTCGTCGACCCGCGCACCTTGAGTCCGGTCCGCAATCACCGCCACTGCGCCCAGAGCGTGGCGGTCGCTCGCCACGGGATGGGCGCTGATCTCGATCACCCGCGGCGGCGGACCGGTCAGCTTCACGATGCGGGAGCGAGCGTGCCCGTCCCGGGCCGCCTCGAGCAACTGGGTCACCCCTGCGCCCACCAGTGCCATCGCGTCGCGGGCCGACATCATTTCGTCGGCCCGCGCATTGCTGGCACACACGGTGCCGTCCTCGTCCACCAGCACCACGCCCACCGAGAGCTCGTTCATGGCCAGCTGCCAGCGCGCCCGGTCCCGCTCGGCCAGGTTGGCCGTCATGGCGGCTGTCGTGGCAACCGACTCCAGGTGGGTGATCCAGTCATCCAGGCCGTAGTCGTCGAGACGTGGTTCGCCGGGACGCAACCCGTCGGGCTCGCCCTCACCAGAAAAGCGGTGCGCCACACGGCCGAGCCGCTCGGAAGCCGACGTCCGCGCCCGCACGCCGATGATGACAACCAAGATCAGCGCAATCGCCAGCGCGGACGCAGCCGCCACCAGCGCAGCGATCACAGCGTCTCGCCCTGCTCCCGTCGGGCCCGGGCCCGGTTGGCCCCCGTATGCTCGGGCAGCTGGCCGGTCACCAGGAACTCGACGCGCTGAGCGATGTTGACGGCGTGGTCGCCGATGCGTTCGTAGAAGCGGCCCACCACGGCCAGCTGCACGGCCTGCTGGGTGTCGATCTGGCCCGCATTGCGTGATGCGAACACCGCGTCCAGGTACTGGCCGTGCAGGTCGTCGAGCACGTCGTCGACGTCGTTGAGCACTGAAGCCAATCCGGCGTCACGCTCGGCGAAGGCATCCATGGCCATGGCAGTGAGCCGCACCGCTTGCTCCCGCATCCGGTCGAGCAGGCCGCGCACCCGAGGCTCCAGCTCGGCGCCATGCAAGCGGGCAACCGCCTTGGCGATGTTGGTGACCAGGTCGCCGCTGCGCTCGATCTCTGAGATCATTCGCAGGTCGGTCAGGATCGTGCGCAGGTCGACCGCCACCGGCTGCTGCAGTGCCAGCAGCTGCACGCACTTCTCCTCGACCTCCAGGCTGAGCAGGTCGAGCTCGTCATCGGCGGTGATGATCTGGTCGGCCCCGCCGATGTCGCCCGCGAGAAGCGCTGCGGTCACCGCGGAGATGCCCTCGGCCACCATGCCGCCCATCTGCACGAGATCGGCACGAACCTCGTCCATCAACTGATGGAACTCGGTTCGTACTTCTTCGGTCATGGGTGCAGTGTGGCGTATCTGTGTCGCCTGGCTGGTGAGTGTCCCTAGCCGACCCGCCCGGTGATGTATGCCTCCGTGCGGGGGTCGTCAGGGTTGGTGAAGATCAGGCTGGTGGGTGCGTACTCGACAAGCAGGCCGGTGCGATGGCCCATTTCGTTGGCCTGCACCGAGAAAAACGCCGTCATGTCGCTGATGCGAGCGGCCTGCTGCATGTTGTGCGTCACGATGATGATCGTGTAGTCGGTCTTCAGCTCGGCGATGAGCTCCTCGATGCGGCCGGTGGCGATCGGATCGAGCGCAGAACAGGGCTCGTCCATGAGCACGACGTCGGGCTGCACCGCAATGGCCCGGGCAATGCACAGACGCTGCTGCTGGCCGCCCGACAGCCCGTAGGCGGACATCTTCAGACGATCTTTCACCTCGTCCCACAGTGCCGCCCGCGTGAGCGAACCCTCGACCACGTCGTCCAGATCGGACCGCTTGACGCCCGCAAGCCGCGGCCCGTACGCAATGTTGTCGTAGATCGACTTGGGGAACGGGTTCGGCTTCTGGAACACCATGCCGACCCGCCGACGCACCTCCACCGGGTCGACCTCGTCCTGGTACAGGTCGACGCCGTGGTAGTTGATGGTGCCGAGCACTCGGGCGCCCTCGATGAGGTCGTTCATGCGGTTGAAGCAGCGTAGGAACGTCGACTTGCCGCAGCCCGAAGGCCCGATCAGCGCCGTCACCTCATGTTCGGCAACATCGAGCGTGACGTCGCGCAGCGCCCGAAAATCGGTGTAGTACACGTCGACACCGGCGCACTCGAATACGGTGCTGGCCTCGAGGCGCTGGCCGGTCAACGCCGCCGTCGCCGCACCGCTCACGTCGATGCGCGTGGGGCGTGCCGGCGGTGCCATCACTTCGGGCACTGGTACGTCGGACTCGGGGGTCATCAAGGCCTTCTCGGGATTCACAGAATCATCGTCACTTCACGGGGGTCGTCAAGGAGGTTCTACTGCATCTACCACTGCTTTTCGAAGCGGTTGCGGAGGTAGATAGCGAGGCCGTTCACCGCCAGCACCAAGACCAAGATGACGACGCTGGCCGCAGCGGCGTTCACCCCCCAGTCTGCGCCGGGCAGGCGAGCGAAGCTGAAGATCTGCACCGGCAACGCCGTGTAGGGGCCGGTGAAGGTCTCGAGCATGTTGGCGTCGCCGAAGCGGAGGAAGCCGGTGGCGGCGCCGACCAGGATCAGCGGCGCTGCCTCGCCAAGGGCGCGCGCCAGCGCCAGCACCGTGCCAGTGAGGATTGTGGACAGCGCGGCCGGCAAAACCTGACGTGAGAGCACCTCCCACTTGGTGGCACCCACACCGTACGCGGCTTCGCGCAGCGAAGACGGCACGGCCTTGAGCGCCTCGACCGAGGTGATGACGATGATCGGCAGCACCATCGCGGCCAGCGTCATGCCGCCGGCGATGACCGACTTGCCCTGCGTGAAATCTTCGAGCGCCTTGACGAACACCGCGAGGCCCAGCAGGCCATAGACAATTGAGGGCACGCCGGCCAGGTTGCGGATGTTCAGCTCGACGATGCGGGCGAAACGGGAGCCCTGGGCGTACTCGACGAGATAGATGGCGGTGGCCACACCGGTCGGCACGGCGAAGACGCCCGTGACCAGCGCCACCTGCAAGCTGCCGATGATGCCCTGCCAGATGCCGGCCTCTCCAGCGGAGCGCTGCGAGAAACCGTGGGTCAGGAAGTACCAGAGGTTGCCCGACAGCACGTCCCAGCCGTCCACGATCATCACGGCGAGCAGCACCGCCAAGAAGGCCGTCGCGAACACGGTGGCGCCGATGAGCAGCCACTTGAAGACGGCCCCGGTGACATCGGCACCGCGGCGGCGGCGCAGTACGTCGGCTGCGTCGATGGCGATGCCAGCGGGGGTGGTCAGTACTGCCATGTCAGGGCCTGTGCTCTCAGTACCTGTTCTGCAGCCGGCGGACGATCACGTCGCCTGCCATGTTGAGCACCAGGGTTATGACGAACAGCAGGGCGCCCAGGAAGTAGAGGCTCTGGAACGCCAGGTCGTTGCCGGCGACCTGGTCGGTGCCGAGGCCCAGCGCAGCCATGGCCGAGGTGATGGTGCCGCCCGATTCGAGAATCGACATGTTGAACAGCGACGTGTCGCCGCCGCCCGAAGCGATGGTGACCACCATGGTCTCGCCGATCGCACGGCTGAAGCCGACGATGGTGGCGGCCATCAGGCCCGACATGGCCGCCGGCAGCACTACCCGGACCGAGGTGGTGACCTTGCGAGCGCCGAGACCGGCGGAGGCCTCCCGCAGCGCCACCGGCACGGCTCGCAGCGCGTCCTCAGCGATCGAGGCGATGAGCGGGATGACCAGCAAGCCGACTGCGATCCCGGCGGCAAGCTTGTTGAAGAAGTTGATCTGGTTGAAGAAGTTGCTGAGAATCGACGGGGTGATGAAGCTGATGGCGAACACGCCGAGCACCACGCTGGGGACGCTGGCCAGCAGCTCGAGCGTGGGCTTCATGACCTTGCGCACCTTGGGGTGCGCGTACTCGGACAGGTAGATCGCCGCGCCGAAACCCGAGGGCACCGCCACGGCCATGGCGATGACCGAGATCTGCAGCGAGTTGACCAACAGCGTGCTGAGGTCGAACAGGCCGCGGCGGGGGAACCAGCCGATGTCGGTGAGCTTGGTGAACTCCACCTGGCTGATGTAGGTCCACGCCTGCGAGGCCACTGTCCAGATGATGAGCGCGCTGACCAGCACCGTGACTGCGGCCGCGCCCATGAACAGCCAGCGGGCGGTTTGCGAGCGCAGCCGGCGCATCGGCGATGTCTGAAAATCTGCTGCGCTGAGCGTGAATCTGTCCGGCGTGGGACTCATGCGGCGGAGCTCATGCGGCGGGACTCATATGGCGGTGTCTTTGGTTCCCGGAGGTCTAGAAGTTCTTGCCCGTGGTCAGGTTGGTCCAGTTGCTGCGCGACTGTTCCAAGTCGGTCGAATCCAAGTTCACGTAGCCGGCCTCGACCACGTAGATCTGGCCCTCGTCGCTCAGCATGAAGTCGACAAATGCCTTGATAGCCGGGTCCGACGCCTGCGCGGCGTCAATGTAGGTGTAGAGGAAGCGGGCGATCGGGAATTCGGCCGAGGCGATGGTCTCGGGCGTCGGGGACACGCAGCCGTCGCCGTCATCGATCTCGAGCAGCTTGACCACGTCGCGGTTCTCGTCGGCGAACGCGAAGCCAACCCAACCCAGGCTGGAGTCGTTGCCGGCGATGCCGTCGATGATCACGTTGTCGTTGGCCGACGCGTTGTAGTCCGGACGCACGGCGAAGTTCTCATCGGCATGACCCTCTTCGACGCGGCTTTCCCAGACGTCTTCGAGGGCGATCTCGATGAAGCTGTCGAAGGTGCCCGACTCTTCGCCGGGGGCGAAGATCTCGAGTGCGCCGCCACTGAACGGACCGGTGCCGCCCAGCTCAGCGTTCAGGCTGTTGGCGTCGGTCCAGGAGCTGAAGCCGGTGGACTCGACGCCGACCAGGCTGTAGACGTCTGCGAAGTTCAGGCAGTCGACGGTGTCGTTGGCGGCTGCGGTGATGACCGAGATGCCGTCGATGCCGACGCGCAGCTCGATGAACCCGATGCCGGCCTCAGCAAGGCATTCGTCTTCGGAGTCCATGATCTGGCGCGAGCTGTTCCAGATCGGAACCTCGCCGGCGCAGGCGGCCTTGTGACCGTCACCTGAACCCGGGCCCGCCACCGAGAAGGCCACATTCGGGTTCTTCGCCGCGAAGGCCTCAGCGAGCAGGTTGGTGATCGGCTCGACCGTGGAGGATCCGGTGACGCTGATCGATCCGCTGCTTGACGCCGCGCCGTCTTGGCCCGACGAGTTTTCGGCTGACAGGTCGTCGTCGCTCGAGCTGCACCCGGCAGCGAACAAAGCAAATGCAATGAGCAGGGCCACGGCCAGCTTCATGCCGCGGCGCAGTGACGAGCAAGGGTCTGCCATGGCAGCGAAAGCTACGAAGACCCGGTGAAATCGACGGTGGCTGCCGGTGAACGACCGGAACGGATGCCGTGAACAACCCGTGAACGCGAGCGAGGGCTACAGATCTTCCTCGTCTTCTTCGGGCATGCCGAGGTCCCAGTGCAGCTCGTAGTTCTCGCGTTCGGCGTCGCGCACGACCCGCTCGCGGTTGCGGCGGAATTGCGGATCGTGGGGCGGGAGCAGCTGCAGGCGTGCGTTGGTGCGGCGGCGGAATTCCTCGACGGCCGCCTCTTCGCCGTAGATCCCCGCAATCTCCCAGTGCGGCGCGACAGGCCCCAGATAGATGATGCGTATGCCGACCTCGGGCGGGAGCTGTTCTGCTTCGGTGGCGATGTCGGACACAAGCTTCCTTGGGTGTGGATCGGCGCTCGACAAGGGTACCGACGTGGTTGTGGCAAACAGGTCATGAACACCACATGAAAATTCGATGAAAGTCGGCGATCTCCGGAACCAGACGCGCGTGTATGGCGTTGGTTCTCGTGATGAGGATGTATGACGATGGCCTCGCCAGCCGGGGCCTCAACAACGGAGCTTTTCTGGTCGGTTCGATCCGGGCGGCAAGGCAGAATCCCGAATCGAGCGATCTGCCGACATTGCAGGTTGCTTCTGTCCACGAGCCAAACGGCCCTGGCTCGGAGAGCCTGGCCTCCGACTGGGTCACTCGTCGCAGCTGTGCCGATACCGACCCGAACGTCTTCTTTCCCAGCGATGGGGCCGGCGTGATCGCCGCTCAGAAGGTGTGCGCAGAGTGCCCGGTGAAAGACCCGTGTCGGGAGTACGCACTCGCCAACAACATCACCCACGGAGTGTGGGGCGGGACTTCGGAGCGGCAGCGCCGCCGGATCCTGCGGGATCGTCGTCGTGCAGGCAAGTCCGCTCGCGCCGCCTGAGCGCGAGCTACGTCAAGAGTCTTTGGGCTTGGAGTCGCTCGACGAACTGCTCGACGAACTGCCGCCAGCCGCCTTTTCCTCGTCGCTCACGCCATCACGGAACTCGCGCTGAGCCTGGCCGAGCGAGCGAGCCAGCTTCGGCAGCTTGGCTCCCCCGAACAGCACCAGCACGATGATGAGCAGGATGAGCAGTTCAGGCGGTCCGAGCGCGATTGCCATCACGCTCGCAAGCGTACCAGCGCTCAGTCAAACCAATAACCGGGCTGGCAGGCCTCGACACGTCAGCCAGCTGCGGCGCGCCTCGTCAGGGCTCGTTGGCGGCGTACTCGGCGGCGCTCTCGCTCGCTCATGCCGCCCCAGATGCCGAACTTCTCGCTGTTGCGGAGTGCGTACTCGAGGCAGTCATCGCTGACAATGCAGCCGCGGCAGACGGCCTTGGCCTCGCGGGTGCTGGCCCCGCGCTCGGGAAAGAACAAATCCGGATCGACGCCGAGACAGTTGGCCTGATCCCACCAGTTCCCTTCTGGTGCTTCGAGCGCTTCTTCAGTTGCGAATGCCATCGTTCCTCCCGGCAGTCCCTCGACAGGCGTTCCCGACATCGGTTGCAGCTGCAATCTCGTCGCCGAGATTCCTGACCTGTAATTACAGCTGTGTGACTTGCCATTGAACCCCATGGGTGTGACATGCGCAAGCGGCAATTTCGCGCTAGCCCCCTCGGCGTTCGTCGGGCATGGCGGCCGATTCGGACAGATCGACGTCGCCGATCAGGACACCGACCAGCGGAACCTGCGTGGGTGAGCGGTAGCGCACGGTGACGCGCACCAGGTCGCGGGCGGTTTCTCGCTCGACGTCGAGCCGTCCCGAATCAAGCGGGGTTGCGGCGATCACCGCGCTGCGGACGGCGTTCAGCGACGGCTCTACCGCCGCAATGCGCGCGCCGACCCGGGCCGCATGTGACACCAGCACCGCGTCGCGCGCGACCAAGGCCGTCTGGACAATGCACATGAGCAGCAACACCAGGAACGGCATGAGCAGGGCCAACTCGACCGTGGCCTGCCCGTGCTGGTGGCGGCCTGGGGCGCGTGGGCTCAGGAGATGGCCTTGGTGAGGTAATTGAACACCGCGTCGAGCAGGCGGCCGATCTTGCCGGTGGTGGTGGCCCAGGCCGTGACCGCCGCCACCAGCAACGCGATGGCACCCGTGAGCAGGGCGTACTCGGCGGTGGTCTGACCGGCCTCGTCGGCTTGACCGACCGGCGTGAGCCGGTGGGTGCGACGCACCGGCGGCGGGCGGCGGGCCACAGCAGTCAGATGGGCGGTCGGATGAGAGGTCGAGAATTCCGTCATCGGAGCTCCTTTGGGTTTCTGGTTGGTTTGGGGGCGAAGCGGGTGGCGGGCATCAGGCACCGAACGCAGCGACAAGCACCGGCACGATCGCGATCAGCCCGAGCGCCGGGAGCACGCACAGCACGAGGGGGAACAGCAGCAGCACCGGCAGGCGCCGGACCCTGCGCTCGAGACGCCGGCGGACGTCGGAACGCAGCTCCCGCCCGAGGCGCTCCAACTCGGGTGCCAGCGGAATGCCAGTACGCATGGAGCCGGTGACCGCAGCGGCAAAGGCCCGCGCGCGGGGCCCACACGCGCGGCCGAACTCGTCCAGCGCTTCGTCAAGCGGCCGATGGGGCGCGGTCAGTGCGGCAAGCCAGCGGCCTGTCGGGCTCGCAGCGTCACGGTGGGCGAGCGCGAGCTGCAGCGATGCCATGATCGAGAGCCCCGACGCCAGGGCCACGTTCATCACGTCGACGATGGCTCCCAACTCCGCCGCCACGCGATCGGGGTGCGGAACGTCGCTACGGCGCGACCGCGCCAGGCCCAGCCAGCGGGCCGGGTGGCTGGCGAGGGAGTCCACCGTGATGAACGCGCCCCCGGTGTGCCGCGCCGTGGCTGCGAGCAGCATCGAGCGGCGGCGTGCCGGCTCGGGCCGGGTGATGAAGCCGCCCCAGCACACAGCCGCAGCAGCCAAACCGCCCACGACGACGGGATTGGTCAGCACGACGCTCTTGAAGATGGGGCTGTCCGCAAGCGGGCCGATGACAAATGCGGCATCGAGAACTGCCGTGCTCCATACCCCGGCCAAGTGGCCCGTCATCGCATGGCCCGTCATCGCATCGCCCGCGCGACCGTGGCGCGCATCCACGTCACGCCCGCCAGCTCTGCCAGCGCCGCCGCGCCGCTGCAGAACCAGCCCAGAGGTGTGGACGTGAGCACTCGGGCGGCAGAACCGCCTTCGGCCAGCAGTGCGAGCGCGACCGCCCACGGCAACGCCGCCACAACCCAGACCGAAGCGCGGGCCTGCGCTGCGTGGACGCGAGCCTCGGCGGCTATGTCGGCTCTCGCCCGGACCGTCGCAGCGACATGGTCGAAGAGCTGCGGCTGCGCCCCCACCCGGTCCGAGGCCAGCGTCACCGCCGTCGAGAGCAGCGCCGCCTCGGACGTCTGCTCGCGTACCGCCCATCGCTGCACGGCGCGGCTCAGCGTGACCCCACGCTCGTGCTCGGCCGAGACCTGATCCAACGGCGGCGACATCGGGCCATCCCCGGCGGCGGCGCGCAGCGCCTGCAGCAGCGTGTCTCCGCCTCCCAGCCGGCGCGACACCCCAGCGCAGTAGTCGCCCATGTGAGCCGACCGGGATGCGACCGCCGCCCGGTCGCGTCGCCGTTGCCGGCGCTTGCGGAGCCACTGGCGCAACGCCGGTGACGTGATCGCGCCCACGCATGCCAGCACCAGTACGAACAGCACGCTCAGCCGCTTTCATCACACGGCCGCAGCCACGCGCGCCGTCATGTCCAACCCAGCAGTTCGCTGCAGCGAGCCGTCGTTTCGCACCTCGTAGATGGCTATGACCGTCCGGCGCCCCTCGGGAGCGCGACTCATGTGAATGAGACCGTCGAGGACCGACGCGATGTGCGCGCCGACGTCGCCGACTGCGCCACCGGTTCGAGCAAGCTGTTCGAGCCGCCACAGCGCATGCGCGGGATCGTCGGCGTGCAGGGTTGACACCGAGCCGCGGTGGCCGGTCGTGAGGGCTTGCAGCAGCGCCGCTGCTTCGGGGCCGCGCACTTCGCCGATCACCAGACGGTCGGGTCGCATCCGCAGCGCCGCTGCCACCAACTCGGCCATCGTCACCGCTCCGACCCCGTCGACGTTCGGCGGCTGGCCTTCGAGGCGCACCGTGCTGACGCCCAGCCGGGGCAGCTCCGCTGCTTCCTCGACGACAACGAGGCGCTCCCGGTCGGCGACCGTGGCCAGCAAACTCGCCAGCAGAGAGGTCTTACCGGTGCTGGTGGGGCCGAAGACGATCAGATTGGCTCGTTCAGCCACAAGACGATGCAGATATTCGACATCAGCCGGACGTGCCAACTCGCTGAGGTGGCGGACGTCGGCGGGGAAACGGCGCAGCGTGATGTACGGGCCGTCCACCGCAACCGGCGGCACGGCGATGTGGCAGCGCGTGCGGTCGTCGAGCCGTACGTCCACCATGGGAAGGCGACGGTCGACGCGGCGCCCCGTCGGCCCCAGCAGGTACTCGACAAGGCGGTGCACCTCGGCGGCGCTGATCGAACCCAACGTCGACAGGCGGCCGCGCCGCTCGATGACGATCGGGCCGGGGCCGTTGATCATCACCTCGGTCACCTCGTCATCGCCCCAGATCTGCGCGAGCGGGCCGATGCCCGCAAGGCGGGCCAGCACTTCGGACACCAGCTCGGCAGCGTGGTTGCGGTCGAGCAGCGGTGCCGCGATGTCCACAGCGGCCGCGACGTCACGGGCCTCGGGCGCCGGCGTCGGCAGGAACCGTTCGTGGATCTCCTCCACAAAGGCTCTGCTCGACGGCGCCCTGCTTGCCGGATGTCGCCCCACAGTCCGCGCCATGCGATTCACAAGAACGCATCCAGCGATCGCGCCGACTTCGCGCAACGGTCGAGCAGCAGTCCCGCATCGGCCCAACGCGAGATCGAGCGATCGACCGCCACGACGGCATCGGCATGACGTCCCAATGCGGCCTCGATGTCGGCGAGGCCCAGCGCACGCTGCGTGTCGGTCAGCACGATCACGTCGTCAACCTCAGCCACGACATCGCGTGCACGGTGCAGCGCCTGGTAGCAGCAGGTCATCGTGAGCAGCCGCCGCACTCGCGGCCCCTCCACCCGGTCGAGCGCCGCCCGGCCGCGACCCGCGTCGATGATGTTGACCCGTGGCTTGCCAGCGAGCAGCGACCACAGGGTTCCGAGCCGAGCGTCGTCGATCTCGCCGCTGCCGCGCGGCAACAAGCTGACCCCGGGCGCGACATCGACCGCCAGCGCCGACGCCGCGCCCAATGACAGTTCTTCCGCCGCGGTCCACTCGGCGATTCCCGGCAAATCGGGCGCTGTGCCCAGCACCACACCGAAGTCGCCGGTGAGATCGACCAGCACGACATCGCGACCGGCGCGCTTGGCACTGCTCGCAGCCAGCAGGGCCGTCACGGTATTGCCGACACCGCCCTTCGCACCCACATAGGCATAGATCATTGATGCTCCTGAAAATCAGAGAAAACACATGAAATTCATAATGAGATATGACCTTGGCCGATACCCAGGGGCGCGATCAATTGATTTTCCGACGAGCACGAGTGGGCTTGGCCGCTGGCGCGGGGCGCGAAGGTGGGCAAAGATGACCGACGGAGGTGTCTGAGCGCCTGGTGGGCTCCCCCGCCTTCAAAGCGGGCGGGACGGGTGATCCCCGTCCGGCGGGTTCGATTCCCGTCCACCTCCGCCAATCGAGCCGCGCGCCGTGTTCGGAAAATGTGCGCGTAGCATTCGCTGAGCCGATGACTTCGGCCCACTCGTCACAGAGGACGATGCACCATGAAGAAGCTGTTGCTCGCCGTGATCGTCGGCGCCCTGATTGTCATCGTGGTTCGGCGCCTCAGCGAGGCCTGAGCCAACCGCCGCGCCCGTGGGGGCGCGTGCCGCAAGAACCAGACCGTCGCCGTGAGCTAGCGCTGCCGGCTTCCCGCGCCGTCAGGACCTGCTGATCGCACTTGCAGCGTCACTGGATCGAGCACGGCCAGGCTGCCCGGCTCGCCGTTCGCTGCCAGGCCCACCACCTCGGTCAGCTCCGTCCGCCCCGTGTCGAACAACGACAAGTGACCGACGTGCCAGTGGCCGTGCACGACCAGCCGGGCCCCGGTGCGCCGAGCTGCCGTGCGTACCTGGGTGCTGTTCGCCTCGCCGATCTGGGTATCGCCTCGGCGTGCGAACCCCGATCCCTCCCCGACGAGTTCGCGGGCGGGAACGTCGTGGCACACCAGCACGTCCAGCGGCTCGTCGCCCAACGCGTCGAGGTCTCGCCGGCTGATCGTCTCTCTCGGGAACCAACGCCAGCCCCGCTGGCGATAGTGCCAGCCGGGCGACCACGCACCGCCCAACGCGCCGAATCTCGTGCCGCGCCACGTCCAGCGTGAGCCTCGAGCAGCCCACCACAGCATGGGAGCAATCAGGATCGGTTCCGTCGGCCCCCACAGCCCGTCGGGATCGGGATCGAAGCCGCCTGGCGAGCGCTGGCTGCGGTGCGGCGCCGCCCGCGACGCCAAGTCCCCGAGGTGCTCATGATTCCCGTCAATGAAGACCCATGGCACGCCGCCGCCGGCCACCGCCTCGCACATCTCGGCACTGCGTTCGTCGCCTGGGCGCCACCCCAGGTCGCCGACCTGCAGCACAACCGCGCAGCCCTCGTCGAGCGCTGCGGCCGACACCCGAGCCGCGACCTCGGCATTGCTGTGGATGTCCCCGCAGAGCAGCACCTGATGCACGGGTGCCGCTGACAGGTTGTCGAATGCTGACAGGTTGTCGAATTCAGGGACTGCTTCGGCGCTTGCCATCGACAGCGGCGTCCGGTGCCGACGCTTCCGGTGCGGAAGCTGCGCTGCCTACACCGACAGCAGGTCGCGAGCGCCCGTGTCGGTGCTGGGATGGCGGAGCTTGGACATCGCCCGCGCCTCGATCTGGCGGATGCGCTCGCGGGTGAGCTGGAAATGCTCGCCCACCTCCTCGAGCGTGCGGGGCTCGCCCCGGTCGAGGCCGTAGCGCAGCTTGAGGATCTCGCGTTCGCGCTCGTCCAGCGGCGACAGCAGTCGCACGATCTCGCTGGGCAGCAGCGTGGTGGCCGCCACCTCGAACGGCGACTCGGCCGCGCGGTCCTCGACGACATCGCCCAGCTCGGCGTCGCTGTCTTCGCGCAGCGGCTCCGACAGCGACAGCGGCTCGGCAGCGAACCGCAGCGCCTCAGTCACCTTCTGCTCGGGCATGTCGACTTCGATCGCCAACTCGCCGAGCGTGGCGGGACGGCCGTACTTCAGCTCGAGCCGGGAACGGGCCTTCTGCAGGCGCGCCAGCGTGTCGCCCGCGTGCACCGGCAGCCGGATGGTGCGACCGGTGTTGGCAATGCCACGGGTGATCGCCTGGCGGATCCACCACGTCGCATAGGTCGAGAACTTGAAGCCCTTGCGCCAGTCGAACTTCTCGACCGCGTGCATGAGGCCCAAGTTGCCTTCCTGAATGAGATCGAGCAGCGGCAGCCCCGATGCCTGGTACTTCTTCGCGATCGACACCACCAGCCGCAGATTCGACTGGACGAACGTGCGCTCGGCGCGGGCGCCTTGCTGCTGGGAGCGGATCAGGCGGCGGCGCTGGGCGCTCGACAGCTTCGAATTCGCCAAGGCGCTGTCGGACTCGAGGGACTCCTTGGCGGCGATGCCCTTTTCGATCTGCTGGGCGAGCCGGACCTCGTCGTCCTTGTTCAGCAGGGGGTACTGGCCTATATCGGTCAGGTACAGGCGGACGAGATCTTCCTCGTCACGTTCGACCCTCTCTTTGGCCACTACACCACCTCGCTGGTCGTCCCCCGCTGCTACCAAGCCGGTAGCCGCCACAGCGTCCCCCGGTGACGGCGCAGCGTACCCACGTCCATCGCCGATACCTCCGCGCGACACGTCGCGCTCGAGTGGTGGGGTTGGGGGGTGAGCGTAGGGTTTGGCTTATGGCTCGGGTGCGTTTGGGGTTGGCGCAGTTGAACCTTCGGCTAGGGGACCTTGACGGGAACGCGGAGATGGTTCTGGCGGCCTACGACGAGGCTGTGGAGCTGGGCGCGCAGGTGGTGGTGTTCAGCGAGCTGACGGTGACTGGCTACCCGCCAGAAGACCTGTTGCTCAAGCCGGCATTCGTGGAGGGCGCTGCACGGGCGCTGGAGCGGATCGCTGAGGGCACGGGGAAGGTGCCCGCGGTAGTGGGCTTCCCTGAGGACAGCGGGCAGGCCGGCCCGGTGCGGTTGTGGAACTCCGCTGCGATGTGCTGGGACGGCGAGGTGCGCGGCGTGTTTCGCAAGCATCTGCTGCCCAACTACTCAGTGTTTGACGAGCAGCGCTACTTCGTGTCCGGCACCGAGGCGGGACCATTGCTGGAGATCGGCGATGTCCGTGTCGGTGTCTCGGTGTGCGAAGACCTGTGGGGGCCGCCGCGGACTGCTGACGCCGCCACCGACGACGGTGGGCTGCCCTCGATCATCGGGGGCGAGGCCGACACCAGTCCGGCGCTCGCGCAAGTTGCCATGGGCGCGCAGCTGTTGGTGAACCTGAACGGGTCGCCGTACCGGCGCGGCAAGCAAGCCGACCGGGAGGCGGTCGCTCGGACCCGTGCTTCGGCGCTTGGCGTTCCGGTCGTCTACGTCAACCAGGTGGGCGGGCAGGACGAGCTGGTCTTCGACGGCAGCTCGTTCGTGACCGACGCGGACGGCAGCGTCGTGTGCCGGCTTCCCGCCTTCGCCGAAAAGGTTGCCGTGTGCGATCTGGACATCGGAGATGCCCAGCGTTCCCCATCGCCCGGCGATGACGGGGCGCAGAGCGTGCTGGCGCCAACGCTGGACCCGCTGGAAGAGGTGTGGCTGGCGCTGGTGGTTGCGACGCGCGATTACGTCCGCAAGAACGGCTTCACCGACGTTGCCGTCGGACTGTCCGGCGGCATCGACTCGAGCGCTGTGGCTGCCATCGCCACCGACGCACTGGGCCCCGAACACGTCCACGGCGTCTCCATGCCGTCGCGCTATTCGAGCGACGGATCTCGCACGGACGCCGCCCAGCTCGCCGCCAACCTGGGCATCGACTTCAGAACCGTGCCAATCGAGCCCGCGCACGCAGCCCTGGCCGGGATGCTCGAGGGCGCCAACCCCGGCGACGACAGTTCAGCCGCCGACCGAGCTGCCGACGTCGGCTCAACCGCCGACCGAGCTGCCGACGTCGGCTCAACCGCCGACCGAGCTGCTGACGTCGGCTCAACCGCCGACCGAGCTGCCGCAGATCTCACCGATCAGAACCTTCAGAGCCGCATCCGCGGCGTGCTGCTGATGGCGCTGTCAAACCGGTTCGGCTGGCTGGTGCTGACAACCGGCAACAAGACCGAGACGTCGGTCGGCTACACGACGCTGTACGGGGACACCGCCGGCGCGTACGCCGTCATCTCCGACGTGCCCAAGCTGGTGGTGTACGAGCTGTGCGAATGGCGCAACCGACAGGGCGACGGCGAGCGCATCCCGCAGGCCTGCCTGACCAAGCCGCCGTCAGCGGAGCTGCGGCCCGACCAGCGCGACGACCAGAGCCTGCCGCCCTACGAGCTGCTGGACCCGCTGGTAGAGGCCTACGTGGAAGGCGACCTCAGCGCCGCCGAGTTGATCGACGTTGCCGAAGAGCTCAGCGCCGACGCCGAGCTCGTGCACCGCGTGACACGGCTCGTCGACATCGCCGAGTACAAGCGCCGTCAGTCGCCGCCTGGTCCTCGTATCACAGCGAAGAGCTTCGGCAAGGATCGGCGCATGCCGATCACGAACTTCTACCGCTAGGGCGTCAGATCAGGCGAGAACTTCGCCGATGGTCTGGCTCAGCAGCGCAGTCACCACGTAGGGATCGGCGTTGGCGTTCGGCCGGCGATCCTCGATGTAGCCCTTGCCTTCCTGATGGACCTGCCAGGGGATGCGCACCGAGGCGCCACGGTCGGACACGCCGTAGCTGAACGTGTCGTAGCGCTCGGTCTCGTGCTCGCCGGTCAGGCGCAGCTCGATGCCGTGGCCGTAGCCGACGATGTGCTCCTCGGGCTTGCCAGGGGCGCCCAGCGACTCGGCCGCCTTCACCACTGCCTCGTAGTTCTCGCGCATGGCCTTGGTGGACACGTTGGTGTGCATGCCGGCGCCGTTCCAGTCGCCCTGCATGGGCTTGGCAGCAAGGCTGATCTCGATCTGGTGCTCCTCACCGGCGCGGTACAGCAGGTAGCGAGCCAGCCAGATCTCATCGCCCACGGTGAGGGCGTCGACCGGGCCGATCTGGAACTCCCACTGCCCGGGCATGACCTCGGCGTTGGTGCCCGAGATGGCCAGGCCCGCGTCGATGCACCAGGTGGTGTGCTGCTCGACCACATCGCGGCCGTGGATGCGCAGCGCACCGACACCGCAGTAGTAGGGCCCTTGGGGACCGGGGAAGCCGTTCGGCGGAAAGCCAGAGGGCCACTTCGTGACCGGGTCGAGCATGGTGTATTCCTGCTCGAGTCCGAACCAGAAGTCTTGATCGCCGTACTTGTCGAGAATTGCCCGCAGCTTGGCCCGCATGTTGGTGGGGTGCGGCTCCAACGTCTCGGGCAGGAGGGTCTCGCACATCACCATGATGTCGTTGCCGCCGCGCAGCGGATCGGGGCAGGTGTAGACGGGCTGCAGCACGACGTCGGAGTCGCTGCCTTCAGCCTGGTTCGTACTGGAACCGTCAAATCCCCAGATGCCCGGCTCTTCGCCGTCGGCAAGGACCTTCGTCTTGGAACGCACTTCGACCGTGGGCTCGGTGCCGTCGGTCCAGATGTACTCAGCCCGGTAGGTCACAGCATGCTCCTTCGCTGAATGTGATGTGAACTGAATCGGATGTGAACTGAATCGGATGTGAATCAGGGGTGGATCGGGTGAGGCCGGTGAGCCTGGGAGCCCGCGCATAGCTGGCTCGGTCGGCGGCTGACACCAATATCCGTGCGCACGATACAAACGAGCCAGGGTTTCCGGGCCATTGCTCAATTGTGAACAACGCGTGAAGCTGGCTCTGGTGCCTGGTTTTGGCCTCATATCACCGCCGACAATGGGGGCTCAGCCACTGGGACCCTGCCGGTCCTCCACCGAGGACTCTGCGACCCACTGAGCCGAGCCGGAAGGGGAAGGCCGCCATGGAACGACCGCAGGACTACGTGCTGCGCCGCGTCACCGAACGGGGCGTGCGACTGATCCGTCTGTGGTTCACCGACGTGGCCGGGCAGCTCAAGTCATTCGCCATCTCGCCGGCAGAGCTGGAAACGGCCTTCGAGCAGGGCATGGTGTTCGACGGGTCATCCATCGAAGGCTTCAGCAGGATCGCTGAGGCCGACATGGTGGCCCAGCCCGATCCGGAGACGTTCGAGCTCATGCCGTCGCGGACCAGCGATGATGTCTCGGCCCGCATGTTCTGCGATATCACCGCTGCCGACGGCACGCCGTTCAGCGGCGACCCGCGCGGCGTGCTGCGACGGGTCATGGACCGGGCGCGCGCCGCCGGTTACACATTCTATGTCGCACCCGAAATGGAGTACTTCCTGTTCGAGCCCGAACGGGCCGACGGGCGCCCCGTGCCGCTGGACGGGGGCAGCTACTTCGACCTGACCACCGCCGACATCGCGTCGGACATCAGGCATCGCACGCTGAGTGCGCTCGAGGCGATGGGCATACCCGTCGAGTACTCGTTCCACGAGGACGCGCCGTCCCAGCACGAGATCGACCTGCGCTACGCCGATGCGCTCACCATGTCCGACAGCGTGATGACATTCCGGCTGCTGGTGCGCGAGATCGCTTTCGAGCACGGCGTGCATGCCACGTTCATGCCCAAGCCGCTGGCTGGGGTGCAGGGCTCGGGGATGCACACCCACCTGTCGCTGTTCTCCGAGGGGCGCAACGCCTTCAGCGACCCCAGCAGTGCGGACGGGCTGTCCGACGTGGCGCGGGGCTTTGTGGCGGGGTTGCTGGCCCACGCACGCGAGATCACCGCCGTCACGAACCAGCTCGTCAACAGCTACAAGCGGCTGATTGCGGGGTACGAGGCGCCGGTGGGGATCTCGTGGGCCCGCAGCAACCGGGCGGCGCTCATCCGGGTGCCGCCGACACGCAACGAGGCGGAGGAGGCGACGCGGGTCGAGTACCGGGCGCCGGACCCCGCGTGCAACCCGTACCTGGCGTTCGCCGTCATCTTGGCCGCGGGGCTGAAGGGCATACAAGAGGGGTACGAGCTGCCGCCCGAGACACCCCCGTCGATCACCGGCTACAGCGACCACGGCGGACCGGCCTACGGGCACAACCTGCCGGCCTCGCTGGACGAGGCGCTCGACGAGATGGAAGGCAGCACGCTCGTGGCCGAGACGCTGGGCCAGCACCTGTTCCGCTGGTTCTTGCGCAACAAACGGCGAGAATGGTCGGCGTACCAGACCCAGGTGACCCAATTCGAATTGGACAACTACTTTGCCGCTGTGTGAACTGTTGAGTGACCATGTACGCCGTCCACCCCGCCTCCGTGAGCGCCGAGCTAGCGCAGTTCCTGGATCTGGGCGGCTACGCCTGGAAGCCGGTGGCCAGTGCGGCCGACGTGACGGCGGCCGCGCCGTCGGAAGGTTGGACCGGAGCGATCATCCGGCTCGACAGCGGAACCGTGGACGGCGGGGGTGGCACCGATGCTGCCTGGGCGGTGGCGCGGGCGCTGCGTGAGAACGCGTCGGCCACGCTGGGAGTGCTGATGCTGGTGCGCGGAAACGCGCTTGACGAATTGACAATGCGCGACGAGCTGTTCGACGACTTCTGCCTGGACCCGTTCCACCCGCGCGAGCTGGAGGCCCGCCTGGCGCACTTGGCAGCCGCATCGAGTGGCCCCTCGACCGAGATCATCACCTACGAGTCGCTGCGCATCAATCTCGACACCTACGAAGCGGTGGTGGACGAGCGTCCGCTCGACCTCACCTACATGGAGTACGAGTTGCTGCGCTTCCTGGCTTCTCAGCCGGGGCGGGTGTTCACGCGTGAAGCGCTGCTGAACCAAGTGTGGGGATACGAGTACTACGGCGGTGCCCGCACGGTGGATGTTCATGTGCGGCGGCTGCGAGCCAAGCTGGGCGAGGAGAATGCCAACCTGATCCAGACCGTGCGATCGGTCGGCTACCGGCTCGGTACTTACCGCTGGCGCTAGCTGGCTAGAAGTTTGTTTCGACGAGGGAACTGCCTTCGTGGCGGGCTTCAGCATCGTCTCCGAGGAGCTTGCCCAACAGGGCAGCTACGGCGGCCAGTGAGATCGTGATGATGAACGGGCTCAGCAGGAGCACGATCACGATGAGGATGCCGCCGAACATGGGCCGCAGCGTAGTAGGCGGGCGGGCCGGGTCAGGGGGCTATTCGGGCAGGTGCGCGATGGCTTCGATCTCGACTTCGGCACCGAGCGGCAGGGCTGCCACGCCGATGGCGCTGCGGGCCGGGCGATGCTCGCCGAAAGCCTCGGCGTAGATCGAGTTGACCAGCGAGAAGTTGCCGATGTCGGTCATGAAAACCAGGCATTTGACGACATCGTTGAGCGTGCCTCCGGCCTCGGCGAGGGCCTCTTCGACGTTTGCAAGAACGGCGCGGGCCTGGGCCTCGACGCCATCGACGAGCGCGCCGTCCTGCAGGCCGATCTGGCCTGAGACGAACACGAAGTCGCCGGCTCGGTACCACTTCGAATAGTGAGCGATAGGTGCAGCCATCGGTATGCCTTCGTTCCCTGGTGATCAGTTCAAGAGATGCTGCCGGCGTTGGACGTGATGTGATCCAGCGTGATGAAGACGGCCAGGCGACGCTGGCGGGCCATCACCCGGTCGTACTCGTCCCAGTCCTCGTGGTTGCCGCCGGCCGAGCGGAACACCTCCCGCAGCAATTCGGGGATGTCGGCGTCGGTGACGCCGTCGGCGGGATCGTCGAGGCCGATCAGCTGCGCTTTGCCGTGGACAGCCACCCAATCCCAGCGGTGGCGGAACGCGACCGCTGCCCGGGGGTCTTCGCGCAGCAATCGAGCCTTGCGAGCCTTGCCCGCCACCACGCAGGCGACGCTGGTCTCACCGGTCACGGGGTCGTCCATGACCCCGGCGTTGATAATCGACACGTGCGGGTTCCCGCTCGCGTCGAGACAGACGAAGCTGCAGAGTCCGTCCTCGGCCGCGCTGAGGCGGCGGAGCTTGTCAATTGCTGATTCAGCCATCGCCGGGTGACGCTAGCGCGGCGCTGTCGCGTCCGGTGGGGAGGTGGGGCGGGACGCCCCGGCTGAGCCAGGTGGCTGCTGCTACTGCTGCGAATATTGCTTCGCCCGCTGGGACGGGGGGCTGGTTGGAGGGTTTGATCGTGACTTCGATGTTGGGGGTGTCGGCGGAGCGGGCTATTTCGAAGCTGCGGATGGTGAGGTCTTGGACTTCGCCTTTGGCGTCTACTGACAGGGACTCGGAGGTGACCCAGCTCCAGGCCATGTGGGTGGCGCCGATTGCGTAGCTGCGCAGGGTCACGTTGTCGAGGGGGTCTCCAGCTTCGATGTGCACTTCGATTCCGGTTGGACCGACCGTTGCCTGGGCTGTGGCTCCTGCGGGAGACGTGATCTTGATCGTGGCGGTGCCGCTCGTGTGGAGTGGTTCGCCGGATTGCAGCCGCTCTAGCGCTGTGGCCAGCATGTTTGCTTCGGCCCAGACTGCGGCGCGTAGTGCGAGCGAGGTTGGGGGGCCCGGCACTTCTACTTCTTCGATAGTTGCTGATGGCAGGACGGCTCGGAGGATGTCGGCGGCGCCGGGTGTTCTTGCTATTCGGATGATTCCGGTTCCGTCGGCTCTGAGGCCTGCAGCTAGCGGGGGGCGCTTGGGGCCTCGGCGTACTGCATCTTCTCGTGACCACAGCGCGCAGACTGGCTGGCCGAGTTGGGCTGCGAGCTGCCGTGCCTCGTCTTGGACCGGCGACGATGTCTTGCCTCCGAATGCACCGCCGTTTGCCAGCGGATCGGATGCTTCGCCGCCGGGCACGCACCATGCAGCGTCGGTTTCGAGGTAGCCGGGCTCGGTCCAGCAGGTTGCCAGGCGGACGTCCCATGCTTGGCCAGCCGGCGGGTCGGGGATCTCGATGGGCGGGGCAGGTTCAAGCGTGCTGCGGCGACCCTGCACTTTGGCGGCCTGGCGACGCGCCTCGGTCAGGGTCTCTGCCGCAAACCAGTTGCCGTCTGGTCTGGCAACCGCAGTGAGCGTGCCTGGGGGTGCTCCGTCGGCGCCGAAGTCGAGCCCGCCCAGCACACTGACCGGCACCGATCGCTGCGGGCCACCGGTCTCGATGCTGGCGCGACGGGCGGCGGCCTCTGGGTCACGTGCGGGGACCTCGGCGGGTGGGGACGCGGCATGGTTGGCGGCTTCGCGGATGGTCTGCCAGCCCGTGCATCGACACAGGTGCGCCGCCAGCGCTTTGTCGACCGTCGTGCGGTCCGACAGATCGGCGCCGCGCCGTTCGTGGCCCACGAAGCGACACACAATGCCTGGTGTGCAGAAGCCGCATTGGGTGGCGCCGCATGCAAGAAATGCCTCCGACCAGCGTTGTCGCTCTGCGGGGCTCAGTCCCGCGGCCGTGGTGATCTGCCGACCGGCCACCCGGCGCACCGGCGTGACGCAGGCCATGCGGGGCGCGTCGTCGACCAGCACCGTGCAGCAGCCGCACTGACCCTGAGGACTGCAACCGTCGAGGACCGCCTCAATGCCGAGACGGTCGCGCAGCACGCCGAGCAGCGTGTCGCCGTCGTCGGGAACTTCGACGGAGCGGCCGTCGACGACGAACTGGATCGTGTCGCTGACGCGCGCCTGGCCTGGAATCGCTCCAGGTTCGGGCTCAGTACGGCTCAGCTGAACGAGCTGCCGCAGCCGCAGGTGCGCTGCGCATTGGGATTGTCGATGGCGAAACCCGATCCCATCAGGCCGTCGGTGAAGTCGAGCGTGGCGCCTTCGAGCAGCTGCGCGCTCATCGGATCGGACACCACCTTGATGTCGCCGTACGACTTCGACATGTCGTCGGAGGCCGTCTCGGAATCGAAGAACATCTCGTAGCTGAAGCCCGAGCAGCCGCCCGGCCGCACCGCGACACGCAGCGCCAGCATCGGCTCGCCTCCCGACTCAGACAGCTCCTGAGTGATGAGTTCGTGGACCTTCTCAGCGGCGGTATCGGTCAGCGTGATCACAACAGCGACTCCCGGATCATCCCGGATCGGGCAAACCTTCTCAGGCCGATGCTAGTGCCATCGGGCCGAAGTGCACAGGTGTGGCTTGAAACTGCGTGCAGCAGGCCGAAGGAGCCATGCCCGCCGCAGCAGGCACCGGCCTGTGGGGCCACCCGCAGCGGCGTTACCCTGCCTCAGCGTGAGCACGTCCACCGATGCTCCCGCGAATGACGAGGCGATGATCGCCATCCTTCGCGGTGTCATGGACCCCGAACTGGGCGACAACATCGTCGACCTGGGCATGGTGCGCAACGCCTATCGCGAGGGCAGCACCGGGCATGTCACCGTGGCACTGACCACCGCCGGCTGCCCGTTGCGCGCAACGATCAAGCGGGACTGCGAGACGCGGGTCGCTGGACTGCCCGGCATCACCAACGTACGGCTGCACTGGGACGAGCTGAACGCCGCAGAGAAGGCGCGGGTGATGAAGCGTGCCCGGCGCACCGCCCGCGACAACGCCACACCGAGCCAGGTGCCCGCCAGCGCCCGGGTGCTGGCGGTGGCGTCGGGCAAGGGTGGCGTGGGCAAGTCGTCGGTAACGGTGAACCTGGCGACGGCGTTGGCTTCACGCGGCTTCGTCGTCGGGGTGATGGACGCCGACATCTGGGGCTTCAGCGTTCCCCGGATGCTGGGCATGGAGGGCCGCCTCGGCGCCCGCCCGCCCGCTGAGGGCGAAGAGCGGGGCAAGATTCTGCCCGAAGAACGGCCTGCCGGTGCCGGTCTGCTGAAGGTCGTCTCGACCGGGCTATTGGTGGAGACCGAGGAGACCGCCCTAATGTGGCGGGGTCTCATGCTCGCCAAGGCCGTCGAGCAGTTCTTGCACGACGTGGACTGGGGCGAGGTGGACTACCTGCTCATCGACATGCCGCCCGGCACCGGCGATGTTCAGATGGCGCTGGCCCGCCTGCTGCCTCAGGCCGAGATGCTGGTGGTGACCACCCCCGCGCTCAGCGCGCAGAAGGTGGCGGTGCGTGTGGCCGACATGGCTCGTCGCAGCCACATGCCGATCGTCGGCGTGGTGGAGAACATGAGTGCGTTCGTCGCACCTGACGGGCAGCGTTGGTCGTTCTTCGGCGAAGGCGGCGGCGAGCGCCTGGCCGCTGATCTTGGCGTGCCGTTGCTGGGTTCGATACCGCTGGAGCCCGCCGTGTCCGCTGGCGGTGATGCTGGTGAGCCTGTGACTGGCAATGGTGCTGGTGGGCCTGCCGCCGATGTGTTTGAGCGGATCACTGAGCGGTTGGTCAGCGAGGTTTGCCCGCCCGTGGACATGGGTACCTGCACTGCTCGTCTGGAAGGCCCGATCTCCGTCACGCTCAGCTCCCGCCGCAGCTAGGGCATGGGCAGACCCCACCCCTGGGAACTCATCGTCTAGCTGAGGGTTTTCTTCTTCCAGCGGGCCTGTTTGAGGCTGTTGTCGCCGGTGCAGATCACCTTGGGCGCTGTGGTGGTGCCATAGGTCCAGCAGGTGTGCCAGTAGCCCGCTGACACGGAGCGGGCGTTGTCGGGCTGTGCCCGGCGGGGCGCGTTGTACCGATCGCGCTGAGGATGATGATGGGCTTTGCCGGAGTCGTTGAACCATGCCCGGTTGCCCCAGCACACCAGCATCCCGTCATCGACCACCGCACAGGTATGCCATACCCCCGCATCCATCGACACATAGGACAGCATCGTGTCGCTGTGAGCACGATCCGCCGGCGCCTGCCCGTAGTCGTTGTTGCCCCAGCACTTCACCGCACCGTTGTCCAACAACCCGCACGAGTGAAACCCGCCCGCAGACACCAACTCGAAATGACGGCCGGTGCCCGCCGAAGGCACCGACGCGTCGCTGTCCGACAACGCGTAACCGCCCGAACAGCTCACCTCGGTATCCGAACCGCTGCCCCCCAAAGCGCACGAGTGATATCCACCAGCAGACACATGAGCCACACCCGGCGCCGGAACACCCGACACCACCACATCGCCGACGCGGTAGGTGTAGATCTTGGTGTCGGTCTCATCGACGACGAACATGGTGACCCCGTTGGACCAGATCCCTCTGGCGTTGTCGTTGTCTTCGTGGAGCTCGAACTCGAGCGCGGTGACGCGTTCGCCGCCGTCGAGGCTGACCGCCCTGGCGGTGGAGTCGCCGACCTCGACGCCCCACATCGTCTCCCCGTCGGTGAAGACCCCGTTCTCTGAGAATTCCCCGAAGCCCAGCCCGCGGTCGAGGTCGAGGGTGCCGTACTCGTTCACGTTGAGCGTGGCGGGGTCGTCGAACAGCCGGAACGCATGCACCGAGTCGCCCTCTCCCAGGCCGCTGCCGCTGCCCGAGACCCACAGATAGTTCCCGTCAGTCGCCAAGCCCCGGACCGACGTCACCCCGTCCGACCACAAACTCCGCGGAGCCGCATTATCCGAATGCAGCGACACATCGGAATAGCGGGTGCGGTCGAGATCGTCGACTGTCTGTGTGGAGTTCAGCAGCGGCGGGGGATCGATGGTGACGATGCTGCGGGCAGCGACCGGATCGTCGCCGGTGTGCTTGTCGGGGCTGTCGATCACCGTGACGGCCTGACGGGGGATCACATCGTCGGTGTTGCCGCCGTCATTGTTGTCGTCGTTGCTGTTGTCAGGTCCGGGTGGCGGGGGGGGGGGGGTTGATCGCTTTGACGCGGTACACGTAACGCGTGTCGGCAGTGACGTCGGTATCGGCGAAGGTCGTGTCCGCAGTGCCGGTGTTGTGTTCGATGACATCGAAGCGGCCTATCTCGTACACGTCGCGCAGGCGGCGCAACACCTGGTAGCCGCTGATCGACGCATCGCCGGGGTCGTCCCACCCGATCGTGACCTAATTGTGGGCAGCGGACACCACCCGAAGCCCGGTGGGCTTGCTTGGAACAGCCGGCGAGTCGGCCGCAGCGGGCACCGCCAAGGTGGTCGCCGCAAACACCAACACGACAACCGCGAGCGCGTTGCGCCGCAGCGGGCGTTTGTCGGGTTCTCGAGCAGCCACTGTCATCCCCTCTGACACCACCTGAGGTGACTCGCAGATCAACATGAACTGCGTTCATGTCATGAGGCCCCGCAGAGTACTCCCCCAACGGCCAAGAGGCCGTCGGCTGGGCGTACGGGTGAGTCGCTCGCACACACCAGTGGCTGCTTGGCTCTCACCTGAGCCCAGCCAGCCACCAGAACGCCGACACGCACCGATAATCGCTGGTCTCCGCCGCAACCCGGTGCCTACGGTCGCGCCGTGCCGGGAGCGGCCCGGCATGAACCAGTTCGACTGGCAACGATCGGAGGTCATGGTGTCTGAGCAGAATCGGTCCCGGCTCTACGCTTGGTTCTGTGAGCAAACCGACGAGCCGCTCGCGGAGTATCTGATGTCGTGCCTGGCGCCCGCGCCGCTCAGCGACCTCGCCACCAAGGCCGACTTGGAGCGCTACGCGACCAAGGACGACCAGGCGGCCGGGCTCGAAAGGCTCGGCGACCGGATCGACCAGAAAATCGATCGTCTCGACCAGAAATTCACTGCACTGCGCGAGCAAGACCGCGCCGAAGCCACTGCACTGCGCGAGCAAGACCGCGCCGAAGTCACTGCACTGCGCGAACAGGACTGCGCCGAGCGCATCAGTGATCTGCGCTCGCTCAAGGCCCACCACTACACAGTGATCGGCTTCATCGTGGCGCTGTTCGTGGCCAACCTGACCATCCTGTAGACCGCCCGCGGTGCATCGGGGCAGGGGCGACCCGCGCCCCCAGGCGCCACCCTCTTGGATGTGGCGGCGCTACGGCGTGGAGCCGGGTGGGGGCGGGTTGGCGAAGGCTTCTTCGTAACCCTCGTCGCCTGGTAGCAGTGTCAGGAATTCGCCATTGGGCCGCACGGCGATCGCTGGCAGCAAGGCTGGGATATCGATAAGGCCGTCGGCCCAGGCCAGGAGGTCCGCGACCGTGTCGACTTCGAGCATTGGCTCGAGGTTCTTGTAGGTCGGGAAGATCATCATGAACTTGCCTTCGGCGTGTTGGGCGAAGGCCTCGGCGGGGCGGATCCAGGTGCTCTCGACCGTTTCGCTGCCGTCGTGGAGCGGCTCTTGGCGCTCGGGAATGTGGGCCATGAAGAAGCAGGTGTCGAAGCGGCGCGTCGGGCCGACCGGCGTGATCCAATGGCTCACATAGCGGAGTTCGTCGAGTTCGAGCACGAGTCCTTCGTCTTCGCACATCTGCGCTAGCCGCAGTTCGCCGCTGTGGACTTGCCGACGCAGCGTCTCGAACCTCTGCGCTGTGGAAGGTTCGTCGAATGACACGTGGTCTTTGCCATTGCGGGCCAGCAGGACACCGGCTTCCTCGAAGCACTCTCGGACTGCGGCCACCCAGAACGCGAGGCCGCCATGATCGACGCCGATCATCGCTGAGGCCGTCGCATTGTCGAGGCCAAAGCAGACCGACTCCAGACCCGGGTCGTCGCGGTCTTCTACGTCGACAGCGCCACCTGGGAACACGAATTGGCCGGGGACGAACTCGCTGCGCGGGTTGCGCCGCGGCATGAACACCTCGAGACCGTCGGTGCCGTCGCGAACGAGCACCACGGTGGCCGCCTGCCGCAGCGGCGTCTCGGCGGGTGCAGCAGGATCAGTCATCTCGGCTCCAGTTCTCGCAAGGCCCCCGGGGACGTTACCGACGGGCGTGTGAGAGGGCGGCGGTAGTGTCCGGGCGATGAGGCCGCCGTCGGTGAACGACCTGGCGCTGCGGATCGCACATGTGGGCCTGCCGCACCCCTTGCTGGTGATCGCCGCCCGGGCAGCCATTGCCGCCGGCGATCCCGACTCGGCTGCTGACGAAGCGCACCGTCTGCGGCGCAGCCTGTTGGGGCCAGCGATCAACGCCACCGGTGTCTTGCTGCACACCAATCTCGGCCGGGCTCCGCTCGGTCAACAACACGGTGGGGCGTCGCTCGGGTTGGAACCTGACGAGGACGGACCGGTGCGGTTCAGCAACCTGGAATTCGATCTCGCGTCGGGACGCCGCGGTTCACGCACCTCACACGCCTCGCTGCTGCTCGCGACCCTGACCGGCGCCGAAGCGGCACTCGTGGTCAACAACTGCGCCGCAGCGGTGACGCTGGTGCTGGCGGCTCTGGCCCGTGACCGCGGCGTGGCGGTGTCACGGGGAGAGCTGGTCGAGATCGGCGGCGGATTCCGGGTACCCGAGGTAATGGAGCAGTCGGGCGCGCGGGTGGTGGAGGTGGGCACCACCAACCGCACCCGTGCAGCCGACTACCGGGCGGCCGTCGAGCGGGACGACATTGCGCTGCTGCTGAAGGTGCACCCCTCCAACTACCGCATCACCGGCTTCACCGAAGAGGCCGACGTGGCGGACCTGGCCAAGATCGGGCCACCGGTGGTGTCCGACCTGGGATCGGGCCTGCTGGACGAGCGCTGCCCGTGGCTGGGGACGCGGCCCGACTGGCTGGCCGGTGAGCCGGGTGCGCGCCAGACACTGGCAGCGGGCGCTGCGCTCGTCACGTTCTCCGGCGACAAGCTGATGGGCGGCCCGCAAGCCGGAATCATCTGCGGCAACGCCGATCTGGTGGCCGCCTGTGCGTCGCACCCACTGATGCGGGCTTTCCGGCCTGGCTCGCTGGTGCTGGATGCGTTGCAGTCGGTGGCGCTGGCGTACCTGCGTCGCGATGCCGATGCAATCCCGTTTTGGCGCATGGCCAAAGTGCCGGTCGACGAGTTGGCCCAGCGGGCCGAAGCGCTCGGCGTCGGCCAGCCAGCACGCACGACCGCACTGGCTGGCGCGGGTTCGCTGCCCGGTCAGGAGATCCCGTCTGCGGGCATCGAACTCGACGGCGACCACGCGGCTGCGCTGCGAGCGCACGATCCACCCGTCATTGCCCGCGTCAACGAGCAGACCACTGTCATCGACCTGCGCACCGTCGATCCCGCCGACGACGCCGTCGTAGCCGCCGCCGTCCGGCAAGCGCTCAGCCTGTAGCACCAGACCGCCTCAGGTGAGGTGCCTTCATTCGGCTTCAGGGAATCTGAACCGATTCTTGACGCCAATTGAACGCAGTTCTTACGCCGCCCCTTCAGCCTGACAAGAACGGCAGCCTGCAGAGACGCGATCAGCGTGTTGCGTGAGCGTTCAATGCGCGGGAATTCATGAAAGTGGCTGAAGCTCTGCATGCCAGCATGACGAGAGCCGCACTCCGGAGAGTGCGGCTCTCGTGGGCCTAGCGCTGGTGCGCCGAGCTGGTTTGATACCCCTGCCTCGGACGGTTCGATTCCGTCTAGGTCCACCAGCGACCTTACGGTCGCGCCAACAAGCTACACAAGCCGATTACCGCAGTCGGCCAACCGGCGCCCGCCCTCGCCGCGGCATTCGGCAACATCCGGCCTTGGCGGGGCATGCTGGCGGCGTGCACATTGTTGGCACCGCGGGGCACGTAGACCACGGCAAGTCGACGCTGGTGCGCGCCCTCACCGGCACCGACCCCGACCGGCTGGCCGAGGAGAAGGAGCGCGGGCTCACCATCGACCTGGGGTTCGCCTTCTGCACGCTGCCGTCAGGCAGGCAGGTCAGCTTCGTGGACGTGCCCGGGCACATCCGCTTCGTGAAAAACATGCTGGCCGGTGTCGGGGCGGTGGACGCCTCCCTGTTCGTCGTAGCTGCGCCCGAAGGCTGGAAGCCGCAATCGGCAGAGCACCTGGCGATCCTCGAACTGCTCGGCATCTCGCACGGCGTGGTGGTGCTCAGCCAGATCGGCCTCGTCGACGACGAGCTGGCCGAGCTGGCCCGGCTGGATGTTGCCGAACACGTCGAGGGCACGTTCCTCGAGGATGCACCGGTGGTCGCCACAGACGCCATCGACGGCACCGGGCTCGACGAGCTGCGGGCCGCGCTTGACGACCTGTGCGCTGCCACACCCACGGCAGCCGACCGGGACCGGCCCCGCCTGTGGATTGACCGCTCGTTCGCCGCAACCGGAGCGGGCCGGATCGTGACTGGCACCTTGGCGGGCGGTGGGGTGTCAGCCGGCGACGAGCTGCAGACCGCACCGGGCGGCCGGACGGCCCGGATCCGAGCAATCCAGACCCAGGGCGCTGCAGTCGAACGCATCGGACCGGGACATCGGGTGGCGCTCAACCTGACCGGTGTCGATGCCGACGATCTGGGCCGCGGCATCGCGCTCGTGCGGCCCGGTCAGTGGCACCGCACCCGCAGCATCGACGTGGAACTGAGGGTGCTGGACAGCCTCGGCAGCGATGTCACCCGTCGGGGCGCCTACGCCTTCTACCTCGGATCGGGTGAATGGCCCGTGCGGCTGCGAGTGCTCGGACCCGAACGCATCGCTCCCGGCGAGACCGGCTACGCCCGGTTGCACCTGCCGGTCGCGCTGCCGCTCGTGCTCGGCGACCGCTTCGTGCTGCGGGATTTCGGCCGGGGGCAGACCATCGGCGGCGGCACCGTGCTCGATCCCGATCCACAGCTGCGAGCTTCGATCGCCACGCCCGACGCCCGGCCCGAGCGCATGCTTGCCGAGCGCGGCTGGGTGGAGGCGGCGCAACTCGAGCGACTGACCGGCGAACGCGTTGAGCCCGTACTGGGCGATTGGGTGGCGCCGCCCGAACTGCTGGACGCATTGCTTGACGACCTGCGAGACCAGGTCGAGCGGGCCGGTCCCCTCGGGCTGGACCTGGCTGCACTCGACGAACGACAGCGTCTTGCCATCGACACCCTTGACCGGATCGTGATCGACGCCGGGCGCGCCCGGCGGGCGGACGCGGTAGATGTGCTCGCCGACCATCCCGTCATTGCCGAGCTTGCAGCGGCACCCTTCTCACCGCCGGAGCCGAGCGGTGTCACCCAGCAGGAGCTCTTGGCACTGTCGGGGCGCGGCGACCTGGTTCACACGGACGGGATCTGGTTTGCCAACTCTGCCATCAAGGCCGCAGCCGAGCGGATAGCGGGCCTGCTGAGCGCACAGCCGGACGGCATCACCGTGGCCGAGATCCGCGAAGAACTGGGCACGACACGCAAGTACGCGCTGCCACTGGTGGGGTACCTGGACCGGACGGGGGTGACGCGTCGACGGGGGGACCTTCGCATTGCCGGGCCGCGACTGCCCCCGGTATCTGATTGACGCCAGTGCAGGACTGAACCCGCGCTGGCGCGCAGCGCCAGCGGCTGGTGGCTGGTGGAACTGTGGGGGACTGCTAGCTGACGTCAGTGCGCACTAGCAGCATGTTGCGGCGCTCGATCTCATTGCGCCCGCCCCAGATGCCATGCGCCTCACCGACGTCCAGTGCGTGATCGAGACAGTTAGCGATCACCGAACACTGGTTGCAGATGGCTTTCGCTCGCGCCTCGCGCTCAGATTTCTCGTCGCGCCGCTCAGTGCGGGGCGGCGGGAAGAACACCGCCGCCTGAGGTCCTCGACAAGCTGCCCTGTCCTGCCACTCCTCGACCAACAAAGCGCTCATATGTCCCCCTTGTCGGGAGGGACACTAGAGGACAGAAATTCACTTGACAAGAGGGAAACGAAACCTCATTCGGTTTCGGAAACCGGCGCATCAGCCCGTTTCTTGCGCATCTCGCGGTAGTCCACCGCCGCACCTTCGAGCGGTTCCACCTGCAGCACCACCCCGCTGAAGCCGCTGACGCGCAACGGTTCACCCACCTGCAGCGGTGTCAGCCGGTTCACTCGGGCCCGCCACTGGGCACCGTGAACTTCGACAGTGCCGTCGGGATCGATGTCGGTCACCGCAGTGCCCTCAACTCCGACCAGCCAATCCCGGCCCACAGTGGCGGTGCCGTACCGGGTCCGGACCAGCGCAGGCATGCCCGACAGCACGAATACGCCGACCATCACGAGGCCCACGACCAGCGGGATCCAACTCATCGAGTACTGGCCGAACAGCAACAGCGAGCTGACGAGCAACGCCACGCCGCCCACGGCAGTCCAAAAGCGCGGCACGCCCGTCTGGACGTCCACAGCGAACGCCACAAAGGCTGCGATGAGCAGTGCAAGCGCCCATGGTCGAATGTCAAGTGTCCCCAAGCCGAAGGCCGAGAGCAGCCCGCACACAGCACCCACGACCGCGGCGACGCCGATGCCGCCGGTGTAGAAGTCGAGTAGCAGCAACGACAACCCGGCGAGCAGCAGCAAGTAGGCGACCGCCGGGCTAGCAGCGGTGTGGAACAGGCCGTCGAGCAGCGGCAGCTTGACGAACGACACGACCACATCCGGGGCCGGGGCCCGCCGCACCACACCGTCGTCGCCGGTGACGTTCTGCCCGATCGGCGGCAAGTAGCCCGCATCCGACATGGCGAAGATGAACTCGCCGATCGAGGGAGCCGTGCTGTGGGTGAGGCCCTCGCCCATGGCAGATTTGGCGTCGAAGTACCGGACGCTCGTGCCCGAGTGAAGCCCATCGTCGTCGTGACGGTGGAACCGCTCGGCATCGGGTCCATGGGCATGAATGAGGCCCTGCACTGCGGTGAAGTCGCCGATCCGACCGCCGGGCGCGATCGCGGCGAAATCGGCCATAGTGACCAGGTGGGCAGCGCCTCGGAGCGCCCGCGCGCCGCTGGGTCCGACCCATACCCCCACCGGCAGGTGCGCGAGGCGCACATTGTCGAGCAGTTCGACGAGCTCGGTGTCATCGAGCGTGGTTCCGGCACTGTCAACCTGCAGCACCACGCCGATCGCATGACGTCCTTGCGCGGTGACGATCTCCCGCTTGATGTACGACGCCATGATCGGATCGATGAGGCTGTTGACCTCGACCACGACGATCTGTCGGGAACCGTCGTCGCCCACGATCTGGGGGTTCTCGGTGTCGGGGCTATGGTCAGCCGGCTCGTCGTGAGCGGACGCCGGGGAGACGGCCAGGCCCAACACGCCAGACAGCAGCAGCGTCGCGGCCGCGAGGCGCGCGGACCAGCGGCGGCGATTCTGACGTGCGTTCACCCAGGCTCCCTGGATCGGCAACGGCCCGAACTCTAGGAGCGCTGCCCAGATGTGCGACGCAAGCCGGACCGGCCGCGACACGACGCCCAGCAGTGCAGACCCCATTACCCTGCGCCATCGTGACCGACGTGCTTCTGGCCACCGATGCAGACTGGGTCGTCGAAGAGGTGGCCGCCGCACTCTCCGGGGCCGACGTGACCTTCCGGGTCGTGCGATCAGGTCACGAGGTCCGGCCCGCGGTCGAGGCCAGCACACCTGACCTGGTGATCCTGGACTTCCAGATCGGCAACATGGGCGGCATGGCCACGTGCTTGGACTTGCGGCTCGAATCCGGCATGGGCAGGCTGCCGCGGGTGCCGGTGCTGATGCTGGCCGACCGGGAAGCCGATGTCTTTTTGGCCCGGCGTTCTGACGCCGATGCGTGGCTGATCAAGCCGCTCAACCCGTTGCAGCTGCGGCGCACCGCGCACCAACTGCTGGAGCGCGACGCCGCGAGCGCCACATAGACGACCGTACATTCCGGTAGCGCTTGCGCTTGCGAGACCGGTAACTTCGGCCGGAGCGATCAGCCAGCGGTGATCGCAAACGGGCAGTGGCGCAGGTTGGTAGCGCGCTTCGTTCGGGACGAAGAGGTCGTGGGTTCAAATCCCGCCTGCCCGACAGGTTTATGCGAGCGTGAAGCTACGCCACGCTCGCGACAATAGAAAGGCGTGATGCAATCGGACGCAGCGCGGCGGGTGGGCTTCCTCGGGCTGGGCAACGTGGGCGCCAAGCTGGCCGGCTCCCTGCAGCGCAACGGGTTCGAGCTGGTCGTGCGCGACCTGGATCCGGCTGCGATGGCGCCATTTCTCGATGCCGGTGCGAGCGAGGCCTCATCGGGAGCTGAGCTGGCCGAACGCTGCGACGTGGTGATCACCTGCCTGCCGACGCCCGCTGCGTCAGCAGCCGTGCTCGAAGCTCGCGATGGCGTGCTAGCTGGGTTCGCCTCGGCCGCGTCAGCGGCAGCCGGATCGGCCGGATCGGGTTCGAAGATCTGGGCCGAGATGAGCACCACCGATCACCACGAGGTCCGCCGACTGGGAGCGCTTGTGGAAGCCGCTGGTGGGGCCGCCATCGACTGCCCGGTATCGGGCGGCTGCCACCGGGCCGCCACCGGCAACATCTCGATCTTCGCCGGCGGCGAGCGGCACACCTTTGAGGCGATGCTGCCGCTGCTCACAACGATGGGGCGCCGCATCCTGCACACGGGAGCGTTGGGCTCCGCATCGATTCTCAAAGTGGTCACGAACTACCTGGCCACGGCCAACCTGGTCTCGCTGTGCGAGGCCTTGGTCACCTCCCAAGCGGCGGGAATGGACCTGGCTACCGCGTATGAGGCCATCCGCATCAGCTCGGGCAATTCGTTCGTTCACGAAACCGAGAGTCAGGTCATCCTGAATGGCTCGCGGGACATCAACTTCACCATGGACCTGGTGTGCAAGGACATCGGCCTGTTCGCCGACATTGCCGCTGAACAGGGCCTGCCGCTGGAGCTATCGCCGGTGTTGGTGGACATGTTCGCCGACGGTGCCGCTCGCTACGGTGACCGGGAGTGGTCGCCGAACATCATCCGACGGCTCGAGGAAGCCACGGGGCGGACCATCACGGCACCCGGCTTTCCAGCCGAGATCGTCGACGACGAGCCTGAGGTGCCCGGCGCCGAAGTGGTGGTGCGCCGCGGCGAATAGGCGTGCCCGCAGCGGAGGCGGCAGGGCCCTCTGCTCCGGGAATCCAGCAGGTTCCAACCTCGCAGAGTTCCCTGCCGCCTCCGCAGCTATGGCGTTTGTGCCTATCCGCTCGCGCCCTGGGCAGCGGCGAGGACCTCGGCGATCTGAATCGCGTTGAGCGCCGCTCCCTTGCGGAGATTGTCACCGACCACAAACAGTGCCAAGCCGTGTTCGACGGTGGGATCGCGGCGGATGCGACCCACGTAGGACGGGTCACGGCCCGCTGCGGTGAGCGGTGTGGGCAGATCGGCCAGCTCGACACCCGCCGCATCGGCCAGCAGCTCGGTGGCTCGCTCGGGCGAGATCGACCGCTCGAAGCGAAGGTTCAGCGCAAGCGAATGCCCGGTGAATACCGGCACCCGCACACAGGTGCCCGATACCGCCAGATCACCGATGCCCAGGATCTTCCGGCTCTCGTAGCGGAGCTTCTGCTCTTCATCGGTTTCGCCGCTGCCGTCGTCAACGAAGTTGCCTGCCTGTGCCAGCACGTTGTGAGCTATCGGGCCGGGGAACTTGTCCGGGGCCGGGTGGGTGGCGGCATCGCCGTCGAAGGTGAGCGCAGCGGCACCCTCGGTGGTTGCAGCCAAGGCACGGTCGAGCTCGTCGACGCCGGCGAGGCCCGCGCCCGACACCGCCTGGTAGGTGGCCGCCACCATTGACACCAAGCCGGCCTCAGCGTGCAGCGGCGCCAGCACGGGCATTGCCGCCATCGTCGTGCAGTTCGGATTGGCGATGATCCCCTTTGGCGCGTTGAACACCTCGGGGGCGTTCACCTCCGGCACCACCAGCGGGACATCGGGGTCCATGCGCCAGGCCGAAGAGTTGTCGATAACCGTTGGGCCCTGTGAGGCGACGTGCTCGGAGATTGCGAGCGATGTGGTCTTGCCTGCCGAGAGCAGGGCGATGTCGAGACCGGTGAAATCGGCTGCTGCAGCGTCCTCAACAGCGATCTCGGATCCGTTCCACGACAGCTTGCGGCCGGCTGAGCGGGCTGATGCGAACAGCCTCAGCTCGTCGATCGGGAAGTCCCGTTCGGCGAGGATGTCCCGCATGACGCCGCCTACCTGGCCGGTGGCTCCCACGATTCCTACGCGCATGGATCTGAGGCTACCGAGGTCGGTTCAGCGGGCTTCTGCGATTTTCTCGGCTGGTCAGTCGAGGCCGAAGGCTGTGTGCAGGGCCACTGTGGCTCGGTCTACGTCTGCTTCGGCTACTACGCAGGAGATGCGGATCGGCGAAGTGGAGATCATCTCGATGTTGATGTTCTGCGCTGCCAGCGTCTCGAACATGGTGGCGGCCACTCCCGGATGGCCGGCCATGCCGGCGCCGACGAGCGAGACACGGGCGATATCTGCATCAGTGTTCGTCGATGCGAAGCCCACCGTGTCCACCATGCCCTCGCAGATGGATCGCACCTCGTCGGCGCTCTCTGCTGGAACGGTGAACGAGATGTCCGTGCGGTCGTGGTCGCCCACGTTCTGCACGATCATGTCGACGTTGACCACAGCGTCGGCCAGCGTGCGGAACACCTTGGCGGCGATCCCCGGTTCGTCGCGGACGCCGACCAGTGTGACCTTGGCCTGCGACGTATCCGGCACGATGCCGGTCACAATCGGCTTTTCCATTTCTCTCGCGTCCATGTCTGACTCCGTGTCGACGACCCACGTTCCCGGTTCCCATGTGAATGCCGAGCGCACGTGCAGGGGAACGCCGTAAGTGCGGGCAACCTCGACCGAGCGGGCGGCCGGCTTGGGGCAGCCCATGGCGGTCATCTCGAGCAATTCATCGAAGCCGAGACGTGCCAGTTTCCGGGCACTGGGGCACACCCGTGGATCTGTGGTGAACACCCCCGACACATCGGTGTAGAGCTCGCAGGCGTCGGCGCCGAGACCGTGCGCCAGCGCCACCGCGGTGGTGTCGGAACCGCCGCGGCCCAGGAACGTCACGTCGTTGTCGGTGGACACCCCCTGGGCACCCGCCACGACCGCGACACGCCCGGCCTCGAGCGACTCGGTCACTCGCTTCGGGGTGACCGACAAGATCTTGGCGTTGCGGTGGTTCGTGTCGGTGAGAAACCCCGCTTGGCTGCCGGTGAACGAGTCCGCCGGGACGCCCACGTCATGCAGTGCCATGCACATGAGCGCGATCGCCTTGCGCTCGCCCGCCGTGATGAGCATGTCCATCTCACGGCCGGCTGGCTCATCGGAGATCTGCGTCGCCAGGGCGATGAGCTCGTCGGTCTCCGAACCCATGGCGCTGATGACCAGCACGATCTCGTCGCCGCGGCTGCGGCAGTGCTTCACGTGGTCGGCAATCTCACGCATGCGCGCGGCTCTGGCGACCGACGTTCCACCGAACTTCTGCACGACCAACGGCACGCCGAGCGAGGGTACCGGGGGGTCTTTCCGCGACCGCCTCTGCGGGCCACTGAGTGGGCATCGGTAGTGTGACCGCCGGTACTGGTCAGGGGCCACCTTGAGCCCCGAGATTGCGCCCGCCCTGTGCGGGCCGAGACGATTGCGCCCGCCCTGTGCGGGCCGAGGGCACGGAGAGCGCCGCTCATGAGCAGCGAGAAGAGACAGCGCCAGCGCGAGAACCGCATGCGTGCGGTGGCCCAAGCCGAACGCGTCAAGAAGCGTTCCACCGTGGCCCGCAAAGTGATGCGAATCGTGCTCATCGTGGCAGCCGTGCTGGTGGCGCTGTGGCTGTGGAGCAACTTCACCGGCGATGACCCCGACGACAGCGGTGACAGCGCAGTGGTCACTGACACCGAGGCGCCCGACGTCACCACGTTCGAGACTGACGAGCCGAGCGATGAAGCGCCGCCGGCCACCGAGGCTGAAGCTGAGACTGAGGTCGACGACAGCCCCGACGACACCGCGGCCGCTGCGCCAGAGCCGACGGGCTGCCCTGCTGTCGACGGCAGCGACGGCCCCCGCAACCAATTCGACGGGCCGCACCCGCTCTGCATCGACGTCGAGGCGATGTACGCCGCGACCTTCGAAACCAGCATGGGCGACTTGACGATGGTGCTCGACCCGGTGCTCGACCTCGACAGCGTCAACAACTTCGTGGTGCTGGGCCGCTGGGGAGCCTTCGACGGGACGCTGTTCCACCGGATCATCGCTGGCTTCGTGATTCAAGGCGGCGACGTCCAACTGCAGTACGGAACCGGCGGTCCCGGCTACCAATTCACCGGCGACTTCCCCGAAGAGGACTGGTACCGGATCGGCTCGGTTGCGATGGCCAACCGCGGGAATCCGGCCACCAACGGCTCCCAGTTCTTCGTCATCACCGGTCCCGACGGCGCTTCGCTACCGCCCCTGTACTCGCCGCTCGGCCACGTCGTCGACGGCATGGACGTCGTCTTGGCAATCGAGGGCGTCGAGACCGACCCAGCCGACGCCCCGATCGACGAAGTCGTGGTGCACAGCGTGACGATGTCCGAAGCGACCGACGCTCAGATCAACGCGTACATCGATGCGCGCAGCTAGCCCAGAGCGCAGTCGGCGCGCCAGCGCGTCAAGCGGCACTTCGACCAGATCACGCCTAGGCTCGCGCTGATGCAGCGCCAGTCAGAAGACGGCCCGACGGAGCCGGCTGCGTCGGGATGGTCATTCCCGCCAGCGTCGACAGCCGATGAGAACGGCCTTGTGGGAGCGGGTGCCGACCTCGGAGCCGGCACGCTGCTGGGCGCATACCGGACGGGCCTGTTCCCGATGCCGCTGGGTGACACCGTCGGATGGTGGTCGCCGGACCCACGCGGCATCCTGCCGCTCAGCTATCTCCGAGTCAGCCGCTCGCTGCGTCGGGCTTGCAGGCGCTTCGACATCCGCATCGACACCGCCTTCGAGCAGGTGCTGGAATCGTGCGCCGATCCCTCCCGTCCCCACGGTTGGATCAGCGACGACATGGGAAACGCCTACCGGGAGCTGCACGAGCTGGGGTGGGCGCACAGCGTGGAGACCTGGCTCGACGATGAGCTCGTAGGCGGCCTCTATGGGGTAGCGATCGGCGCCCTGTTCGCCGGCGAGTCGATGTTCCACACCGAGAGCGACGCCTCCAAGGTGGCACTGGTGGCACTGGTGGATGCGCTCAAGGTGACCGGCGGCGCGCTGCTGGACGTGCAGTGGACGACACCGCACCTGGCGGGGCTGGGATCCGTGGAAGTCGAGCGCGCGGCGTACCTGGAACTTCTGGCCGAGGCCATCACCCGGCCGCTGCCTGAGATCTGGCTGCGCCCGATGGTCTTCCGCATGCTCGACGGCTAAGGCCGATGACTGCCTCCGATTCGCCACGGCGCTCAAGGCCGTGGCTGATGCGCACGTACTCGGGGCACTCCACGGCACGGGCGTCCAACGAGCTGTACCGGTCGATGCTGGCCAAAGGCCAGACCGGACTGTCGGTGGCCTTCGACCTGCCGACACAGACCGGCTACGACCCTGACCATCCGATGGCACGCGGCGAGGTGGGCAAGGTCGGCGTGCCGGTGCTGCACCTGGGCCACATGGTCCAGCTGATGGACGGCATCCCGCCCGAGGCCATGAACACCTCGATGACCATCAACGCCACGGCGCCGTGGCTGCTGAGCCTGTACATCGCCAACGCGCAGAACGCCGGCGTGCCGTCCGAGGCCCTGCGAGGCACCACCCAGAACGACATCGTGAAGGAGTACCTCAGCCGGGGCACGTACATATACGGCCCCGAGGCCAGCCGGCGGTTGACCGTTGACGTCGTTGCGTACTGCTCGCAGCACGTGCCGCAATGGAACCCGATCAACGTGTGCAGCTACCACCTGCAGGAAGCCGGCGCCACGCCCACTCAGGAGATCGCCTACGCGCTGGCGACCGCCATCGACGTGCTCGATGCCGTGCGCGACAGCGGCAAGGTGCCGCCTGATCGCTTCGACGCCACCGTCGGCAGCATCTCGTTCTTTGTGAACTCGGGCATCCGGTTCGTGGAGGAGGTCTGCAAAGTGCGGGCCCTCACCCAGATGTGGGACCGGATCTGCTCTGAGCGCTACGGCGTGGCCGACCCGAAGCTGCGCCGGTTCCGCTATGGCGTGCAGGTGAATTCGCTGGGCCTCACCGAAGCCCAGCCAGAGAACAACGTGGCACGCATCACGCTTGAAGCTCTCGGCGTGACGCTGTCGCAGCGGGCACGGACCCGCTCATTGCAGCTACCCGCGTGGAATGAAGCGCTGGGGCTGCCGAGGCCATGGGACCAGCAGTGGTCGCTGCGAATCCAGCAGGTGCTGGCACACGAGACCGACCTGCTGGAGTACGGCGACATCTTTGACGGCTCGGTTGTGGTGGAGGGCCTGACGGCCGAGCTCGTGGCGTCTGCGCAGGCTGAGTTGGATGACGTGCTGGGCATGGGCGGCGCCTTTGCGGCCATCGAGGAACTGAAGCGGCGGTTGGTTGCGAGCCACACCGAGCGCGTACGGCAGATCGAGAGCGGCGAGCTGACCGTGGTGGGAGTGAACGAGTTCACCGAGACCGCCCCGTCGCCGCTGGAAGGCGACGAGTCGATCCTGCGGGTGGATCCCGAGGTGGAAGCCGAGCTCATCGCCGATCTCGAACGGTGGCGGGGCACCCGAGACTCGAACCGGGTGGTGGCAGCGCTCGACGACCTGCGGGTTGCCGCGTCGGGCGATGTCAACATCATGGGGCCGACCATCGAGGCCGCCCACGCCGGGGTGACGACCGGCGAGTGGGCGCAGGCGCTGCGCGAGGTGTTCGGGGAGTACCGGGCACCGACGGGCTTGGGTGGCGTCGGGGCCGGCAGCCCTGCTTCGGTGAGATCGGGGCTGGCATCGGTGGCGGAGCGTTGCGCCCAGATGGCGGGCGGGCCGCCACGGGTGCTGGTGGCCAAGCCGGGACTTGACGGCCATTCCAACGGCGCGGAACAGGTGGCGGTGGCAGCGCGCAACGCCGGCATGGAGGTGGTGTACGAGGGGATCCGCCTGACGCCGGCCCACATCGCTGCGACTGCCCGTGACGAGGACGTCGACGTGGTGGGGCTGTCGATCCTGTCAGGCAGCCATCTCGAGCTGGTGCCCGAAGTGCTGGCGTGTCTCGACGCCGAAGGCGTGAGTGCTCCAGTGGTGGTGGGCGGGATCATTCCGCCGGCCGATCATCAGATGCTGCGCGATGCCGGCGTGGCCGCCGTCTATACGCCGAAGGACTATGAGCTGTCGGCGATCATGGCTGACATCGCCGAATTGGCCGAACGAGCCCGCGCCAGCTCGGCCTGACCGCATCCTCACACGCGACCAGGACTGATTTCGATCAACCGCAGCACCGCAATTGTCTCCGTGCACATGTCTCGGTCGATGCGCTGGATCCGCATGGCTCTGCTGCAAGTTGGATCCGCAGAGCGCCGCTCTCCGGGGTCATACAGTCGGTGCCGATCGTCGGCATACCGTTTCGCGTTGTGAGGCGCCGTCAATTGTCACAACAGCCTCGGGAGACGAGTCAGGTCTGGCTGATCTACGACGGCGAATGTCCGATGTGCAACAACTACGCCCAATACCTGCGGCTGAAGCAATCAGTGGGAGAGTTTGTGCTGGTTGACGCCCGCCAAGGTGGCCCGATCGTCGACGAGGTCCGAAGGCTGCCGCACGATCTCAACGACGGCATGGTGGTCAAGATCGGCAACCGGCACTTTGCCGGTCACGAAGCGCTTCATGTGCTTGCGCTCCTGTCCGAGGACCGTGGTGCCTTCAACAAGTTCAACCGGTTGGCGTTCAGTTCGCCGTTGATCTCACGCGTCACGTATCCAATGCTGAAGTTCGGACGATGGGTGCTGCTGAAACTGAAGGGTGTGGCGCCGATCGCGCACGAACGCTGAGTGCTCGTTTCGCTCCCAGCGTTGCCGGGCGAACTCAGGGGTCCGGCCAGGGATCGGACGCGACGCAGCGGCTGATGTCGGCTGCGCGGTGTTGTGACTTGTCCAGCCCGGCTATTCCAGCGCGTTGCGGACCTGGCTGACGGCTGTTGAGGAAACAGCCGCCAATGGGGTTCGCACGTCGTGGCGTCAGCCGCTCGGTGACAGTCACCGCCACGGTGATCTCATCAGAGAACTCGCCGTCGGAGACCGCCACCACGATGTCGTACACATTGTCTGCGCCTGCATCTGCAGGCCGTTCGAAGCTGGGCGGTGCGACGAAACTCAGGCGGCCGTCGTCGATGCGGAACCGCTGCGCGTCGTCGCCTGCCAACGACCACACGATGGGGTCGCCCTCGGGGTCGGATATCTCGAATGAGGCGATCGGCGCTGTCGACCCTGCTCCGACATCGACTGCCCGAGGCCCGCTCACGATGGGAGGCTCGTCCACATCCACGATGTCGATATTCAGGTACGTCAGTGCAGCCGCGCCGGACGGGTCGGTGACCCTCACGGCGACGATGAGCCGGGCGAAGTACTCGTAGTCAAGCTCCAACGCTGTGCGCAATTGACCGGTCTGCTGGTCGATCGTGAAGGCGGCGCCGTGGAACAGTCTCCGCGGCCGCGTGTAACTCAGCACATCGCCGTCGGGATCGGTCGCCTGCACCGGATCGCCCACGAGCGTGCCGATCGGCGACCACGACACCTGAACGGGCTAAGAGGCCGCGCGGATAGGTGACGTCTCGGAAAGTTGCTGTCGCGCCTTCTTTGTGCAATTTTGCCGTCTGTGGCGGCATTTCTGCGCAAAGTCCAGGCCGTCGGGGCTGCCGGGCATCGCCGCCTATCCGCTGCGGCTCTAAATCTCCCAGTTCCACGTCACCGATGCCGTCTCGACGACGGCGTAGCGCGCAATCGTGCCCAACGTGTGCTCATCGACGACCAGCTCACTGTCGCCGCTCACCACCGGCGTCTCGTCCACGTCGGTCACCAGCACCGCGACGGCGAACGAGCCCGTCAGGTTGCCGTCGAAGGCTTCGATGACGAGGTCGTACGCGCTGTTGCGGTCCCGATCAGCGGGCATCTCGTGGTCCGGTGGGGAGAGGAAGCTCAGCGCGGCGCCGTGGATTGTGAACTCGGCAGCGTCTGCGCCCGACAGCCGCCACTCCACTGCAGCACCCACGGGACTTATGGGTCCGCAGGGTCGTTCGTGACGCGGATGCCCGACGCTGCGAGATTCAGGATCGCGTCTAGGGGTCGGGCCAGGGATCAGCGCCGTTGCGGCCAGCGTCATCGACGCCGGCAAGGCAGTCGTTGTCGGCGCCTTCGGGGCGGCCGGTCCAGCGGACTCGGCCGGGGGTCGCGCTGAGCCGGGCAACCACGTTCTGTTGCACCAGCCCGTCGACCTCCACGAACACGCCGCGTGCGGTGGCGTGCGGGTCGTCGGAGAGTTGGCTCATGTCGAGCACCGGTGCTGCTGCGGCCTGCGCTTCGTCGAAGGCTTCCACTGCTTCGGCGAGCGTCCGCTGGCACACCCACTCGGCCATTGCCGTGTCCAACTCGGCGCGGTGGGCCATGCGCCCTTCAAAGGTCGTGAAGCGCTCGTCGTCTCCCACGCCGATTATCGCCATGACCCGGGCGGCAACTGAGTCGCTCGAGGTGCTCACGGCCAGCCAGCCACCGTCGGACGCCTGGTAGGTGCCACGGGGGACGCTGTAGGGAATACCCGATCCCAGACGGGGCTGCAGGTAGCCCTCGGTGTGCCAGGCGGTCATGAGCGGGCCCATCACCTGCGACATGGACTCGAGCAGGTTGACATCGACAACCTGACCGACGCCGCTGCGGACGGCCGCCAGCGCGGCGAACGCGCCCGCGAGTCCTGCGATCTCATCGGTGAGCGCAACCGGCGGTAGCAACGGGGCGCCGTCGGCCTCGCCGTTTATCGAGGCGAAGCCGCTCATGGCTTCCGCAAGGGTGGCGAAGCCGGGACGGTCGCAATACGGCCCGTCTTGGCCGAAGCCGGTCAGCCGGACGATCACCAGTTTCGGATTGGCTTCAATCAGCTCGTCGGGAATCAGTCCGAGTGCTTCGAGCTTGCCGGGCCGGAAATTTTCCACCAGCACGTCGGCCACGCCGAGCAGGCGGCGCAGCAGCGCCAGGTCGTCGGCTGCCTTGAGGTCGAGGGTCACGCAGCGCTTGTTGCGGTTGACGAGCCGCCACCACAGCGTTCCGCCGTCGTGGTCGCGCCAGCCCATGTTGCGAACGGTGTCGCCTCCGGGTCGCTCCACCTTGACGACGTCCGCGCCGAAGTCGGCGAGGTAGCGGGCACAGTGCGGCCCTGCGAACACCGAGGAGAGATCGACCACCCGCAAGCCTTCGAGCGGCATCGACCCAGATTTCATCGGGCGATGCTGCCACGCATTGCTCGCGCCATGCCGACTGTCAGGGCTGCACACGCAAGAACAGAAGCTCTAGAGCCGCACCATCCAAATTTATTTTTTACTGAAAAAAACAAAAGCAGTGTTTCGATTCCTATTCAGAGTTATATTTTTCTACCTCAAAAGATAAGATCGAGACGATGTCTGATCGAGGCTTTTCTTTTCTCCCGCCTCCATCGCACGATGCTGAGATCGAATGTGTCCTGGCCGCACTCGCCGCAGGGGACGCTGATCCAGACGCCCTCGAAACCCAGGTCATCGACCTCAAAGAGGAAGCAGGACGACGCTCCGGGTCAAGCATCCTGCCAGGCGAGCCGCGGAGCGACATCGTGGCCAAGCAACTCGCCGCCGAGGCAGCGTGCTTCGCCAACACTCGAGGCGGTGGGGTCATCATCGTCGGGGTCGACGATGCGACCGGTGACCTCATCGGCGCCGCGAGTGACGTCAATTGGCTACGCACCCGCCTGTACCAGCTCACCGACCGCAAGGTCACCGTCGACATCCACGAAGTCGAAGTCTCGGGGGTGAGGCTGCTCGTCATTGCCGTTCCACAGGCAGTCGAGCCTGTGCCATTCGAACGCAGGTTCCAGCATCGGCGAGGAGCTTCCTGCGTGCCTGTCACTTCAACCGAGCTGTTGCAAGGGCTGTTCGCCGACGCGGCCGCCGACCCATCGCATCGCGAGTCGAGAATGACCTTGCGCGATGTGTCTGACGGCGCAGTGGCGTCGCTGCGAAGACGTCTCGCGGCTTCTGACCATAAGAAGTCATCGCTCGACTTGCGCGACTTGCTCGCGCGGCTCGGTCTTCTCTACGGGGATTCAGGCTCGCTCAACCTCGCAGGTGAGATCCTGCTCGGCCAACGAAGCTCGCCCGCCCTCGACTACACGCATCGACCGGTACCCGGTGGACCGTCCGATGTTCGGGTCCACCAGCCCGGCCTCTCGTTGCTCGAGGAACTCGATCTGGTCGAGGACGCATACACACATCACAACCCGTCTCGCGAGCTCACTATGGGTCTCGGCATCGTCCGCGTGCACGCCATACCAGAGCGATCATTGCGAGAGGCGATCCTCAACGGTGTTTGTCACCGTGACTGGAACCAATCGGATCCAACGGTGATCGAGCACATCGGCAACGAGCTTCGCGTCACCTCACCTGGCGGTTTCATCGGCGACGTGGTCGCTGAAAACATCATCACCCACCCTTCGCAGCCGCGCTATCGGACGCTCATGAGTGCTGTGCGACAGCTCGGCCTCGCGGAGCAGGAGGGCGTTGGAGTCGATCGGATGGTCGCCGATCTCATCCGAATTGGCAGCGATCCGCCTCTCATCGAGCTGACCGAACGGCCCGCCGTGCGTGTCGTCCTGCATGGACGCTCAGTGGACGCCTCCCGCTACCAGTTCTTCGCCGGCCTTCGGATGACGACGGCGGACAGCGCGCCGTCCCCCGAGACCGCAGGCGACGACGTCGATGTGGCGTTGCTCGTTTGGCGCGCATTGAATCCAGCGACTGCTTTCCTCACCGCCGAGTCATGCGCGCCTCTGCTGCAACGTTCACCCGCCGACGCAACCCAGGCTCTACGCCGCGTCGCCGGTTATCGAACCTCCCGCAAGCCACCGTTGCTATCGCCGATTCCGGTTCCCTCAAGTGCGCCCCCCGCATGGTGCCTCTCGCGTTCCGCACGTCGAGACTTGGGTGCTCGGGCGGCGCGCCACGCCGCAGCGACAGCGTGGGTTCGGGAACGCAAGCGCATCTCGTCGGCCGAGTACGAGGCAATTGCTCTGGTCAGTCAGCCAACGGCGAACACTCACCTCCGCGCTCTCGCCGAAACGGAGGGTTTGATCCCGAGTCGGCCCTCAGGTCGAGGACCTGGCTTTCACTACCACTATCCGGGCTAGCGGTAGTGGACGGCGGGCCAGGAAGAGGGGGCGTGCCACTGCCGGCCGCTGAAGCGCCACTTGCTGGGCGGGCCGCCGTGCGCTGGAGCCGGGGCGGGACGAGGCCACAGCAGCTCGAGCGCGGCGACAATGGCGGCGGCTTCCTCCGCGCTCGCCGTGGGTGTGATGGCCACGTGCGATGCGCTGATGACGGACCCTGTCACCCGTCCCTCGCTGTGGCCTCGTGTATCGCAGAGTTCGCTGTGTACATCTGTGACTCCGTCACAGTGGGATGTTGCCGTGCTTGCGGCGCGGCAGTTCCTCGCGCTTGGCACCGATCATGTCGTATGCGGAAATGACCTTCTGGCGGGTCTCCGCGGGATCGATGACCGCATCGATGATGCCGCGCTCGGCTGCGATGTAGGGGTTTGCGTACTTGCGGCTGTATTCCTCGACCAGCGCTGCCTTGCGGGCGTCCGGGTCGGCCGCCTGCTGCAGCTCGCGCCGGTTGAGGATCTCCACCGCTCCCTGCGGGCCCATCACGGCCAGCTCGGCGGTGGGCCAAGCGAAGCTGACGTCGCAGCCCACCGACTTGGAATCCATGACCACGTACGCGCCGCCATAGGCCTTGCGGGTGATGACCTGCACCCGCGGCACGGTCGCCTCGCAGTAGGCGTACAGCAGCTTGGCGCCGTGCCGGATGATGCCGCCGTGCTCCTGGTCGACACCGGGCAGGAAGCCGGGCACGTCCACGAACGTGAGCAGCGGGATATTGAAGGCATCGCAGAAGCGCACAAAGCGGGCGGCCTTCTCCGAGGACTCGATGTCGAGCACGCCGGCCATCACCATCGGCTGATTGCCGACGACGCCGATCGAACGGCCGTTGAGCCGAGCGAAACCGCACACGATCGAGCCGGCCCAAGCGGCGTGGTACTCGAAGAACTCGCCGTCGTCGACGACGCCGGCAATGATCTGCTTCATGTCGTAGGGCACGTTGGAGCTCTGCGGCATGAGGTCGCGCAGCTCCGAGCACAAGCGGTCGGCTTCGTCAGTGGGCTCGACGGTGGGCGGCGCATCCAGGTTGTTCGACGGCAGGAACGACAGCAGGTAGCGCACATCGTCGAGCACTGCCTTCTCGTCGGCGGCCACGAACGTCGCCACGCCCGACTTGGTGCTGTGGGAGCCGGCACCGCCGAGTTCCTCGAGGGTGACGTCCTCACCGGTGACGGTCTTCACCACGTCGGGTCCGGTGATGAACATGTGGCTGGAGTCGCGCACCATGAAGATGAAGTCGGTCATGGCGGGCGAATAGACGGCGCCGCCGGCGCATGGTCCCATGATCACGCTGATCTGCGGGATGACGCCCGAGGCCAGCACGTTGCGGCGGAAAATGCCGCCGTAGCCGGCGAGGGAGACCACGCCTTCCTGGATGCGGGCGCCCGCCCCGTCGTTCAGGCCGATGATGGGAGCGCCGACCGATTCGGCAAGGTCCATGACCTTGTGGGTCTTCTCGGCGTACACCTCGCCGAGGGCGCCGCCGAAGACGGTGAAGTCCTGGCTGGCAACGAAGACCTTGCGGCCATTGATGTTGCCCCAGCCGGTGATGATGCCGTCGGTGTAGGGGCGCTCTTCGAGGCCGACGTCGTGGGCCCGGTGGCGGGCGAGCATGTCGAGCTCGTGGAAGGTGCCCTGGTCGAAGAGGTACTCGATGCGCTCGCGGGCCAGCATCTTGCCCTTGTCGTGCTGCCGCTGGATGGCGCGCTCGGTGCCAGCGTTCAGCGCCTCGTCGCGACGGCGGGCCAGCTCTTCCAGCCGCTCGGCCATGGTCGGCTCAGACATCTGGCAGAGCCTACGAGAGCAAGCCGCTCCCTCGCCGCTGGTGCGACTTCAGGAGCAGGCGACAGCGACTTCCAGAGCCGTGCAGATCTGGCGCATGCGCTCGTCGCTGAGGCGGCCCAAGCGTTCCACGAGATGTGCTTGGGGAGTGCCTTCGATTGAATCCAGATTGACCGCTGACACTTTCGGTACCGGATCATCTCCGGGCTCGAGCACGACTTCGCTGGACAAACCTCGGATCGATGTCGTACACGGCGCAACAACTGCCGTAGCGAGGCGTTCCAATGCTGAATCACGCAAGAGCACTACGACCGGCCGGCGTCCGATGTGCGGCGATTCGAGCCACCAAACCTCGCCCCACTGAGGACGAACAACAGTCACGGCGTGGACTCGTCGATGTCAAGTTTCTCGCGACGGGGCGGGTCTCCCCACTTCGCCGTGATGAAAGATTCCAAGTCGCCCCACTCGTCCGGCGTATTCAGGGGAATACGGTCGTACACCTCGTACTCCGCGTCGATCTCGGCCTGCCGGTGACGGTCGGTCAGCGCTTTGAGGGCCGCGTCCATCATCGCTGCATCACTGTCCCAGGCTTGGAGCCCGCGAGCTTGGTCAAGAAGGGCATCATCGACGGTAGTGCTTACTCGCTGCCGCATGCCATGAACATAGCATTTCTATGGCATAAGCGAAGCCCGCCGAACGGCTCGACGTAGACGCCGCCATGACAACAGTCGAACCGGACGGGCCGCGCGGTCAGCAGACATGGATGTCGGGAGTGGGCCTAAGCTGCGGGCATGGAACTGGGGTCTGTTCATCACGTTTCGATCAACTGTGCCGACGTGGACGCCGCGGCGCCGTTCTACACCGACATCCTGGGCATGAAGCAGCTGGATCGGCCGGACCTCGGCTTCAACGGACGGTGGCTGCAAACGCCCGGCGGCGGCGAGGTGCACCTCATCGAGGTGCCCGACTGGGTGCCTCCCAAGGGCCAGCACTGGGCGTTCAAGGTGGACGACATCGACGCCACCGTGACAGAGCTGCGCGAAGCGGGCGTGAGGGTCAAGGACCCTGTGCCGCTGCCTGGAACCACCGCTCGCCAGACGTTCTTCTTCGACCCGGCCGGCAACATGATCGAGCTGAATCAGCCGGCCTGAGAGCCCGCTCGGATAGTTCGCTGCTCGGGAAACGACTGTCACGCTCTTTGCGCAAATTTGCCGTCTGTGGCGGCATTTCTGCACACAGTTGAGCCAGACGGGGCTGGCGAACATCGCCGCCAATCCGCTAGCGCTCTAGGTCACGGTCGCAATTCAGTCGGTGCGGTACGCCGCGAGATTCATCACGCGGTCGAAGAGTGCCCCGGCGCCGATCTGCTCGCAGAGGTCTTCGAAACCGCGGTGCGGGCCGCGCCATGCCAACTCGTCGACACTTTCTGACACCGGTGCATCGGTGCGGACGGTGGCGATGCGGCGGAACAGCAGGGCCAGATCACGCTCGGCAGCAAGCGTTGCCGCAAGGCCGGCGGCGCCTCGGACCTTGGGCACCCAGTCGGTGTGCGAGTCCGGAATCTCCCCGATGTGGCCGTAGTGCGACAGCATCACCGATGTCGACTTGGCGCCCCAGCCGCGCAGGCCCGGAAAACCGTCGGCGCTGTCGCCCACCAAGCCCAAATAATCAGGGATCGACCCGGGGCTGACGCCGAACTTCGCTTCGACGCCGGCCGTGTCGAAGACCTCATCGGCACGGCGATCCCACTGGACAACCCTGCCGCCCACGCACTGGCCCAAGTCCTTGTCCGGCGTGCAGATGAACACTTGCTGGACGCGGTCGTCGTCTGCGGCCATCGCAGCACCGGCGGCCATGGCGTCGTCGGCTTCGAACTCGATCATCGGCCACACAGCAACCCCCAGCAGGCGCAGCGCATCTTCGGTGGGATGGAACTGCGCCAGCAAGTCCGGCTCGATTCCTGAGCCGTCCTTGTAGCCGGGCCACAGATCGTTGCGGAACGACTCCACGACATGATCGGTGGCCACCGCAACGTGGGTGGCGCCTCCCTCCAGCAACATCACGATGTTGCCGAGCACACCCCGCAGTGCCCCAATCTCGGCGCCGTCGGCCGAATCGCGGCGGGGAACGGCGAAGAAGTGGCGGAACAGTTCGTAGGTGCCGTCGATCAGGTGAACGTCGAACTGACCCGCGGCGGGCGGCGGTCCGTGCGCTCCCTCCATGGACGCGACCCTAGGAGGCCACCAGCCAGGGCACTGCCGCCACAGCCCGCTCTAGAGTTGGCGCGGCCGACCGCCCAGGGGTGACCCCGGCGGCCAGCAGAGCAAACACACGAACACGGCCCACGACGACGCACAACACTGAGGGGACGACATGAAGGTTCCGTTTACTGTTTCCGACTTCCTGTACCGGGCCGAGAACGTCTACCCGGACCGGGTGGCGCTGGCTGACGAGCCCGAAGCGCCCGGCGGCGGGCTCGGCGAGATCACCTACGCACAATTCGGCGAGCTGGTGCGCGCCCAGGCTGCCAAGCTGGACCAGCTCGGCATCTCCCACGGCGAGCGGGTCGCGATGGTGTCCCAGAACGCCGGACGGCTCATGACGTCGTTCTATGGCGTGTCGGGCTACGGCCGTATCTTCGTGCCGATCAACTTCCGCCTCAGCCACGACGAGATCAGCTACATCGTCGATCACTGCGGCGCCACGATGCTGCTGGTGGACCCCTCAATGGAGGACACCTGCAAGGACATCGACATCGAGCACTTCGTCGTGATGGGCACCGACGCCGACGACCAGATGTACGCGACTGGGGTCGAGCCGGCGCCCTGGACGCCCGACGAGGACGCCACCGCAACGATCAACTACACCTCCGGCACCACCGCCCGCCCCAAGGGCGTGCAGCAGACGCACCGGGCGCTGTGGGTGAACGCCACCACGTTCGGCTGGCACTCGGGCGTCAGCGACCGTGACGTGTACCTGCACACGCTGCCGATGTTCCACTGCAACGGCTGGGGCATGCCCTACGCCGTGACCGGCATGGGCGGCAAGCATGTCGTGCAGCGCGAGGTGCGCGGCCCCGAGATCCTGCGCCGCATCGAAGAGCACGGCGTCACGCTCATGTGCGGCGCGCCGGCGGTGGTGGCCGCTGTGCTCGACGCAGCGGCCGACTGGGAGGGCCCAATCCCCGGCAGCGGACGCGTACGGATGGTGGTGGCGGGCGCCCCGCCCCCCACGCGCACCATCGCCCGGATGGAGACCGAGCTGGGCTGGGAGTTCATCCAGATCTACGGCCTCACCGAGACGGCGCCGCTGCTGACCATGAACCGCTGCCGGCACGAATGGGACGACTTCGATCCCGACGAGAAGGCCCGCAAGCTGAGCCGGGCGGGCGCCCCGGCGATCGGGGTCAAGATCGACGTCGACAACCAGGGCGAGATCCTGGCTCGGGCAAACGTCGTGCTCGAGGGCTACTGGGAGCAACCCGCGGCGACCGCCGAAGCCATCACCGACGGCTGGTTCCACACCGGTGACGGCGGCACGATGGACTCAGAGCACCACGTCACCATCTCGGACCGCAAGAAGGACGTGATCATCACCGGCGGCGAGAACGTGTCCTCCATCGAGGTGGAGGACGTGCTGTTCAACCATCCGGCGGTGACCGAAGTGGCCGTGATCGGCGTGCCCGACGAGAAGTGGGGCGAGACCATCAAAGCGCTCGTGGTGATCGACGCTGCAGTTGACACAGCGACCGAGCGCGAGCTCATCGATTTCTGCCGCGACCGGATGTCGCACTTCAAGTGCCCCACCAGCGTCGAGTTCCGCGAAGAGCTGGCCCGCACGGCCACCGGCAAGCTGCAAAAGTTCAAGCTCCGTGCCCCCTACTGGGAAGGCATGGAGAAGCTGATCAACTGATTTTCCGCTAGAGGGGCTCCACGCCGCCTTCAGCTCGGCGGCGCTCGACGAAGTCGGTGAGCTCAGCCCGGATGGCGTCGTCCATCGGAGGCTCTTCGTAGTCGGCGAGTAGCTGCTTCCAGATGCGGTTCGCCCGCTGGGTGGCGTCGAGCGCACCGTCCTCGTACCACGTCTCGAAGTTGCGCCAGTCCGACAGCATCGGCTCGTAGAAAGCGGTGTCGTAGCGCTCCAGCGTGTGGGCAGAGCCGAAGAAATGGTTGGCAGGTCCGACCTCGGCAATGGCGTCGATGGCGAGCGAAGCGTCGTCGATGGAGATGGGCCGCAGCACCGCTCGCAGCATCTGGATCATCTCGGCGTCGATGATCACCTTCTCATAGGAGGCACACAGACCGCCCTCGAGCCAGCCCAGGCCGTGCAGCACGTAGTTGATGCCGCCGACCACGCATGCCCACAGCGACATCTGCGACTCGTAGGTGGCCTGCGCATCGGGAGCGTTGGAAGCGTTCGCGTTGGAGGCACGCAGCGGCAGGCCGTAGCGGCGCGCCAACTGGCCGCTGATGATGGTGGCCTTTACGTACTCGGGCGTGCCGAACGCCGGCGCCCCTGACCGCATGTCGACATTCGAAGTGAAGCTGCCGTACACCACCGGCACGCCCGGGTTCACGCACTGCGCCAGCGTGATGCCCGCCAGCGCCTCGGCATTCTGCAAGGTGAGCGCTCCGGCAATCGTGATCGGCGCCATTGCACCCGCCAGCGTGAACGGCGTGTACACGACCGGCTGGCCGTGCCGGGCCAGCTCGATGGCTCCTTCGAGCATCGGCCTGTCGTACACGAGCGGCGAGTTTGCATTTACGACCGTATGGATGGACGGCTCTCGCAGCAGCGTGTCATGGTCGATGCCGCGGGCGATGCGAGCGATCTCGATGGCGTCGCTGACACGGGACCGGCCCAGCGAGTAGCAGAAGCCCGGCTTGGTCGACAGCGTGTACATGGCCGAGACCGCGTCCAGATGGCGGGTGCGCACTTCGAGATCGATCGGCTCGACGGAGTGGCCGGTGCAGGTGTCGGCCGCATCCAGCTGCTGCTGCAAGCGCAGCATGTTGCAGTAGTCGACGTAGTTGCCCGTGACCCGGCCACGATCCAAGTCCGACACGTTCGGCGGGCTCCCGACCATGCCGAACACGACCCAGTCGTCGCCGAAGATGACGCTGTTGGCGGGGTCGCGCGCATGCAGCGTGAAGGTCGACGGCGCCAATGCCACCGATTCGGTGACCATTTCGGGCGGGAAGCGGACCCGCACGCCATCATCGGACGTCGCGCCCGCCGTGCGAAGGATCTCCACCGCTTCAGGCAGCAGGAAGTTCATGCCGATCTCGGACAGCACCCGCAGCGATGCATTGTGGATGCGCTCGACTTCGTCGGCGCTGATGAGTTCCAGCGGCTTGAAAATGTTGCGTGCCTGCTGCCGGGGTGCCGCAGCAGCCGCGACCGAGTCCTGTCGCCTACGGCCTCGACGCGTCATGTCGCCTCGCCACTGTGTGGAAGCGCTCAGTGGAAGCGCTCAGTGGAGGCGCTCACTGTCGTGAGCCGAATTGCACAGCTCACCGTCTCGAACCGTACGGTCCTGTATGGAACGCGTCAAGGAAGTCTGCGCATCTCAGGAATGCAGTCCTGTGAGAATCGCTGTCCGCTCCTGCGTGGTTGGCGCGCGACCCACGTAGATCTCGAAGTAGTACGTGCAGGATTCGATCCGAGCGTCCATCGGCACGTCCACCTCGAGCTCGTACCAGCCCATCTGCAGGTAGTACATGGTGCGGGCCCGGTGCAGGGCCATCGTCGAGTCGGGAACCTCGGGAGCAAGCATCGCCATGAGCGCTTCGACCCGCCGCTGGTCGGCCTCGCGCAGGCGCTCCCACAAGTCGGTATTGCTGCGACCCCAGTGGCGCACCGCCACCTCGAGATGCGGGTCGAATCGTTCCATGGAAAGCCAGCAGCGCATCAAGGCGATGTAGCGCTCGATGATGCCGCCCTCGCGGGTCGCGGCCGCGATGATCGTCCCGGAGTTGGTCTCTTCCCACACTTCCAGCAAGCGGTCGAGCAGGGCCTCGTGATTCTCGAAGTGCCAGTAGAAGCTGCCCCGGGTGACACCGAGTTTCTTGGCGAGCGGCAGGACCTTCACGGCGCCGATGCCGTCGGTGATCAGCGTCTTCAATGCTGCCGCCACCCAGTCGTCAGCGCTCAAGCGCACCCGCTCAGCCATCGAGCCACCCTAGCCAGCGTCCAACCGTTCGATAGTGGGAGGCCTTACGGATCGACAAAGCGAGCACTCTTGGAGTCATCACTCTCACAATGCGTCTACGCTGGGACCGTGCGAGTCGAGGATCTGGCGATGGCGCATTCGGTGAGCGTCGACACCGTGCGCTATTACCAGAAGATCGGGGTGCTGCACCCGCCCGCCCGTCAGGGCCGCGTGGCACAGTACGACGAGAGCCACGAGCGACGGCTCGGTGAGATCCGACGCCTAGCTGAGGCGGGCTTCTCGCTGGCGCAGATTCGACGGCTCGGCGACGGCCACGACGACCCGATGCTGCTTGCGCTGGGCGGACGCCACGGTGACACCCTGGCCTTCGACGAGTTGGTGCAGCAGTCCGGGCTCGAGGAAGAACTCGTGCGGCTGGCGACCGACACCGGCCTGGTGCGACCGCTGCACCCCTCCGTGGGCGGCGATGACGCGTCCTCGACTGCCGATGCCGGCGGTGCCGCGGACGACGCGCTCTACAGCACAGGCGCGCTGACGATGCTGCGCGCGGCCGCAGAGCTGCTCGCCGCCGAAATGCCGCTCGACGATCTCATCGGCCTCGCGCTGCGGCACGCATCGAACATGGAAGCTGTCGCTGCGGACGCGGTCGGGCTGTTCGCTGACCGCTTCGCAGACGTGCCCGCGGCACAACGCGCCGATCTGGCCGCTCGCCTGATCCCGCTGGTCACCGATCTGGTGGCACAGCATTTCCGCGAAGCACTCGTCGAACACGCCACCGAACGGGTCCTGGCCGGCAGCGACCATGAGTCGGCGGGAAGTACCCCCTCGGTGGTGACGGTGGCAGGGCCGAGCGCACCCGCCGCAGCGGGGTTCCGCCGCGGCGCGTCAGCGGGCCTGCGCGGCACCCGCACCCTGACATTGGAATGCCGGGAGCTGCCCGGGGCGCCCGATCCGCTGGAGGTGTTCGCCGCAGCCGAGGGGTCGCAACGGGTGTACTGGGCATGTCCCGACGACGATCTGGAGTTCTGCGCCCTCGGCAGCGTCTTCGAAGCCAGCGCTGAGCCGGGCGCTGGACGCTGGGTCTCCGTTGCCGAGGCGCTGGGCCTGCTGGATGTCACCGTGACCGGCGACAGTGGTCATCCGATCGGACCACTGCTCGCCGGCGGCTTCTCGTTCAGCGCAGACCCGCCCGAGGCCCCTTCGGCGTGGGAGGCATTCGGCACAGGCGCCTTGACGCTGCCCGAGCTGCTCTTGGTGCGCCACGGCGGCCGGTCCTGGCTGACATCAGCGCCGGGTGCCAGCGTGTGGCCGGTCATGGCAGCCGTGCACAGCGCTGCGGACCCTGAACTCGCGGACACGGCAGCCAGCGATCTGAATGCGGCTGCACTTGCGTTGCTCGGCAGCAGCTATCAAGCCGACGACAGCTATGTCGCGCTCGTGCGGCGCGCACTGCGCAGGATCGCCGAGGGAGGGCTCGACAAGGTCGTGACGGCTCGCGAGCTGCGCATAGCGTCGCGCCTCGAGCCCATCGCAGTGCTCGACCGGCTGCGGACGCGATATCCGTCCTGCGCGTCGTTCGCATTCGGACGCGGGTCGCAGACATTCTTCGGCGCCACGCCTGAACGGCTGGTGCAATTCGACGGCACACGGCTGCACACCGACGCCCTGGCCGGCTCGCGGCCCCGCTACGGCGATCCGGCACGAGACCGGGAACTCGGGGCCGAAATGCAACGCGATCCCAAGGAGCTGACCGAGCACGCGATGGTGGTCACCGACGTGCGCGACACGCTGCGTGCGTGCGGTGTGGCGCTCGATCCTCCCTCGCCGACCGGCGTCATGGAGCTGGCGCGCATCATGCACCTCCATACGCCGATCACCGGACGTGTCACGGCGGGCTCAACGGTGCTGGAACTCGCCGGCGCACTGCATCCCACGGCGGCAGTCGCGGGACTTCCACGGCGCATTGCCCGCGACTGGATTGAGCAGCACGAAGGCTTCGACCGTGGCTGGTACGCAGCGCCGGTCGGCTGGACGACGCTGGACGGGCACGGCGAGTTTCGCGTTGCACTGCGCTGCGCGCTGACTAGTCCGACCGAATCCAGGTTGTTCGCGGGCGGTGGCATCGTGACTGGCGCAGATCCGAGCGCTGAACTGGCCGAGACCGCCACCAAGCTCGAAGCCCTCCTGTACGCGCTCGAAGGCGACTGAACCACAGCATGCAGATCTCCGAGCACGATTCGGCATACGTGGCTTGCCGCTCGCTGTGCGAGGGGCTGGTCACAGCCGGCGTCACCGATGCGGTGGTGTGCCCGGGTTCGCGGTCGATGCCGCTGGCGCTCACCGTCGACGCCACTGCCGGGTTGCAGACGTGGGTCAGGATCGACGAACGATCCGCTGGCTTCTTCGCACTCGGGCTGGCGAAGGGCTCCGGAAAACCGACGGTGCTGGTGTGCACGTCGGGCACCGCAGCCGCCAACTACCTGCCAGCAGTCGTCGAGGCGCACTACTCGGGCGTGCCGCTGGTAGTGCTGACTGCTGACCGGCCGCCGGAGCTGCGCGGCTGGGGCGCCGGCCAGGCCATCGACCAGCACTCGCTGTATGGCAGCCACGTGCGCTGGTTCTGCGAGACCCCGGTGCCATCGGAGCTGCCGCCTGATCGAGCGACACGGTGGTTCGCTGTCGCAGCGGCGCGGGCGGTCCAGCAGGCGGCTGGGCTCAATCCTGGACCGGTACATGTCAATTTGCCGTTTCGTGAGCCATTGGAACCGTTGGAGCCGAATGGCTTTGCTTCTTCGCCTGCCCCTCCCCTCCCTATGCGCACACGCGTCGACACAGGCGGTCTTGGCGAATCAGCGGGCGCTGTGAATGCGCTGGTGGAGTTCGCTGAGCGTCGCGGGCGAGGGGTGGTGGTCGCGGGTCCGATGCATGACGGTGATCGCTGGGTGGATGCGGTGGCGGAGTTTTGCCGGGCTACGGGGTGGCCGCTGTTGGCTGAGCCTTGCTCGCAGCTTCGGCGTGAGCTGGATGGAGTTGTGGTGACGGATCATCACGACGTGTTGCTCCGGACGGCATGGGCTGACGCCGAGCCGCCCGGAGCAGTGCTGCGCGTCGGCGGAGCGCCCACATGCAAGTCGTTGCGGCTCTGGATTGAGCGGCATCGTCCGGCGTTTGCACTGGTTGACCCGGCGCGCAGCTGGACCGATGCCAGCTTCAACGTCACGTTGCACCTGGGGGTGGGGCCCGACGTGCTGGCCGAAGCGGCCGGACAGCTGTCCGGGCCCGGTGCTGGATGGGCGCGGCGATGGGCCGAAGCCGATGCACGCGCAGGCGCAGCGATTGACGGCGTGCTCGATGCTGAACCCTTGCAGGAAGCGGGCGTGGCTCGGCAACTGGGACGCAGCCTGCCCGCGGGCCATGCGCTGTACGTGTCGAATTCGATGCCGGTTCGAGACGTCGACACTTACCTTCGTGCTCGCCCCGAACCGTTGGCAGCGCACGCCAGCCGGGGCGCCAGCGGCATCGACGGCGTGATCTCGGCAGCGGCCGGGGTGGCGGCGTCGGGCACACCTACCACCGTGCTGGTCGGGGATCTGGCATTCCGCCACGATCTCGGCGGCCTCGTGGGAGCGTTCGATCCAGCACCGGCGCCGATCGACCTCACGGTCGTCGTGGTCGACAACGGCGGCGGGACGATCTTTTCGTTCCTGCCCGCGTACGGGGTTGTCGACGCCGACGCATTTGATCGGCTGCTGACGACGCCGCCCGCTCGTCGCAGTGCAGAACTCGCCGGCGGGCTGGCAGCCGCCGTGGGCTTCGGGCACCACCACGTTGCGTCATGTGCGCAGCTGCATGACCTGTTGGCTGCGACCCACTCGGGCTGCGGCGTACGCGTCATCACGATCGACATCGACCCGGACGCCAACCGCGACCAGCACCGGCGCCTCGCTGCTGCCGTCGAGCTGGCTACAGCGGGCGCCGAACCGGGCTCGCAGTGACGTCTGCGCCCGCAGCGCTGCAGCTCGCCACCACGGTCACCGGCAGCGGGGCACCAGTCATCGTGATTCACGGATTTACCGGCAGTGCCGCTGCGATGGCGCCATTGGTGGACCGGCTGAAGGGCTACCGGCGCGTCGCGGTGGACCTCGTCGGGCACGGCCACAGCCCATCACCGCCAGATCTGGCGTCCTACAGCCTCGAGGCCACGGCCGAGTTGCTCGCCGAACTGGCGGCCGCGGCGCCTGATGGACCGTGCCACGTCGTCGGCTACTCGATGGGCGGCCGGGTGGCACTTGCCCTCGCCACGACGCACCCGGAGGTCTGCCGCTCGCTCAGCCTCATCAGCGCCACCGCCGGGCTGGCGGACGCCGCAGCGCGTGCGAAACGCCGCGAAGCCGACGAAGCGCTCGCCGATCAGATCGACGAGCTCGGCCTGGCGCGCTTCGTGGACGACTGGGTTGCCCTGCCGATGTGGGACACGCTGCGCGCTCGCCTCGACCCCGACGAGTGGGACGCCTCCATCCGCCAGCGCATGAAGTGCAATCCCGCGGGTCTGGCGAACTCGCTGCGTGCCGCGGGAACCGGCTCGATGACGCCGCTGTGGGATCAGCTGGTTGGCATTGCGGTACCGACACTGGTGGTGTGCGGTGAACTGGACGCCAAGTTCGTCACCACCGGCCGCAAGATGGCCAGCCTGCTCCCCGACAGTGAGCTCGTCGTGCCCGATGGCTCAGGTCATGCCGTCCATCTTGAAGACCCTGACAGGTGCGCAGCGGCTATCCGCCAGCACCTCGACGCTCACTGACCCCGGGCATTTCACGGGGAGCGGGCAAATCAAAGGCGCCGGGCAACAGCTCACTGACTGTGGTGTGCTCGTTCACGGCGCAATCCGGAACACCGGCCTCGTGCAACAGCTGCCGGCAGCGGCCGCAGGGGGCGAGCAAGTTGCCCTCAGGATCGGTCACCGCCACGGCCACAAGGCGACCGCCCCCGCTGCGATGCAGGTCGCTGACCATACCGCATTCGGCGCAGAGCGTCAGCCCATAGGACGCGTTCTCAACGTTGCATCCAGACACGATTCGCCCGTCGTCAACGAGACCGGCCGCTCCCACAGAGAAGTTGGAGTACGGCGCGTACGCCATGCGGGACGCGTCTTGGGCCGCGGCACGCAGCTCAGCCCACGGGATGTCGGCTTCTCTCGGCATCGGTGGTGCGTCTTCCCCCTCGGATGGTCGATGAGGGTATGCCCCGCACAAAGCAGAGGGGCAACGGTGCCGTCTGCCCAATAGCTTCAACCCGGTGCAGGCGACCTTGGGGGAATTCGAGCTGGCGCTCGCACAGCCGTTGCTGACGGCCCACGGCCCGATCACCGTTCGCCGTGGCATCGAGGTGCACGTGGGCGACCACGCCTGCGTGGGTCGAGGCGAGGCAGCGCCGCTGCCTGGATTCGGCGTAGAGACCTACGATGAGGCGCTCGCAGCGCTCGAGCGATGGGCGACCGATCCCGAGGGCGATCCGCCGAGTGAACCATGCGCTGCGGCTGCTGTCGAGTCTGCGCTGACGCAGCTCGATGCCGAGATCGAGGGCGTGACCTTGGCCACGCTTCTTGCCGGGAAGACGCCCGCCCAGCGGCGCATCGCCACGCACGCACTCGTCGCTGACCTGGATCCAGAAGCCGCCGCGCAGCGGGCCGCGCGCGCAGCAGCGGCTGGCCATGTGGCCGTGAAGCTCAAGGTTGCGGCGAGCGATCCGAGCGGTAACGGGGTGTCCGTCGCGTCGGCCGCGGACGAGTCTGCGCGCATCGCCGCCGTGCGCCGTGCGCTGCCGGCCGGCGTGGCGCTGCGATTGGATGCGAACGGGGGCTGGGACCGTTCAACCGCGATCAAAGTGCTGCGTCGCGTCGGCTACCTCGACATCGAGTTCGTGGAAGAACCCACGCCACAGCCTGCGGACTGGGCGCAGATCAGCCGCACCGTCGGGCTGCCCGTGGCGGCCGATGAACACCTGCGAGACCCGGATGCGCTCGACCGGCTCGTCGAGGTGGGCGCTATCGAGGTGGCGGTCCTCAAGCCTGCCGTGCTGGGTGGGCCGCACGCCACCTACGACCTGTCCCGCCGAGCGTCGATGCGCGGTGTGCGTTCGGTGGTGTCGTCGTTCATCTGCGGTCCTGCAGGTCTGCGGGTCGCCCGCGACACGGCGGTAGCTGTCGATCCACACGGCGTGCACGGCATTGGCACCGCGACGCTGTTCGCCGACCCGCTGCCCGAAGATGTCACGCCTGCTGGCGGCTACCTACCCGTGCCCACCGAAGCCTCGACCGGCGGCGCCTGAACCCTCGCTAGATGCGCCAGCGTTGGGTCTTCCCGAGCGGGGTCTTGGGCAGCGTGTCGACCAGCTCGATCGCGCGCGGTGCGCAGTAGGCGGGAAGGTGGGACTTGACGGCGTCGCGGAGCTCGTCGACCGATGGAGGATTGGTGGGGTCAGCGGGGACCATCACGGCAGTGACTGCTTGGCCCCATTCGGGGTCGGGACGGCCGACGACGGCGACTTCGGCGACACCGGGGTGCTGGGCCAGGATCCGCTCGACTGCGACCGGCCAGACCTTCTGCGCACCGCTGGTGATCATGTCGTCGACTCTGCCGAAGACTGAGAGGCGACCGTCGTCAGCGACGGCTCCGGCGTCGCCGGTGCTGAACCAGCCGTGGTCGGTGCGGGGATCGGTGCCGTCGCGGTAGCAGCGCAGCAGCATCGGGCATCGCAGTTGGACCTCGTCGCCGACGGCGCGCAGCTCGACGCCGCGTAGAGGCCAGCCCTCGTAGACCACGCCGCTGAACGTCTCGGTCAAGCCGTAGGTGGCGACGGTGTTCTGGGGTCGCTCGGCGGGCATGGCCGAACCGCCGAGCAAGATGGCTCGGAAGGCTGACGCTTCGGTGCGTTGCAGCGCTGTCGGCACGAGTGACGTCAGCGTTGCTCCCCGCCGGGCGGCGTCGGCGACTGCTGCAGCGTCGAAGCCGTCGTGGACTTCGCAGGGGGTGTCGGTCAGCAGTGCGCGAACCACAACGGACAGCCCGCCAACGTGCGCGAGCGGCAGGCATGCCAGCCAGCGGTCGGTGGTGGGATCCACCTCGAGCGCGGAGCTTGTGGCCATCGCGTTTGCTTCGATGGCTGCGTGGGTGAGGACCGCGCCCTTTGGTTCGCCGGTGCTTCCGCTGGTGACCACTACGAGCGCGTCGCCGGGCTCGACGGCCCAGCCGCCGCGGCGGCGGTGACGACCGGCGGCATCTACGACGATGCTGGCTCCCATGCGCTCGACGAGCGACTGCTGTGCTGCCGCTGGCAAGCGCTGGTCAACCGGCAATACGGCGTCGCTGGCGTCCCAGGCGCGCTGCAATTCGGTCACGAAGCGATCGCCTCCGCCCAGCGACAGGGCCACCAGTCGATGCACGGCGCGGACGCTACCGGCGGGTGTCGGGTGCGTCCGCCGGATTTCTCCCGCGAGACTGGTCCGCGACATGACTGGATCCGATGTCGGTGGGACAATCCCATCGCCGACGCCAACGCTGCGCTGGACCGGCGACAGCATCGAGATCATCGACCAGACGCGACTGCCCGCCGAGCTGGCCCTGATCGATGTGCGAGACACGGCGACCGCGATGGATGCCATGGAGCGGCTCGCAATCCGGGGCGCGCCCGCACTCGGTGCGTTCGGCGCTCTCGCCGTCGTCGTCGGATTCGACGAAGCGGCGCCTCGCTCGCTCGACGAGGCTCGATCGGTACTCGAGCGTCTGCGCACTCAGATCGGCGATGCCCGTCCGACGGCGGTCAACCTGCGCTGGGCGGTCGACCGTACGATCGACACAGCGCTCGGCACCCCCGCCGCGACAGACACAGCAACCTTGCGAGAGCGATTGCTTGCCGAAGCGCAGGCCGTCGGAGCCGAGGACGCCGAGGCGTGTGCAGAGATCGGACGCCTCGGGCGTCAGGTCCTCGCTGACGCGACCAACATCGCGACGCATTGCAACGCAGGCCGGCTGGCCACCGCTGGAATCGGCACTGCGCTGGCCACCGTGTACGCCAAGGCCGCAGCTGGCGAGCCGGTTCGGGTACTGGCGTCAGAGACACGGCCGCTGTTGCAGGGTGCACGACTGACGGCGTGGGAACTGACCGACGCTGGCATCGACGTGTCGGTGGTGGCGGACAGCGCGATGGCGTCGCTGATCGCCGCTGGCGAAGTGGATGCGGTGATGGTGGGAGCGGATCGCATCGCTGCGAATGGCGACACCGCCAACAAGGTCGGCACCTTCGTCCATGCGCTCGCCGCCGCCGATGCGGGCATCGGGTTCTACATCGCCGCCCCGACCACGACGATCGACCCGGAGGTGCCGTCAGGCGAGCGCATCGCCATCGAGCAGCGGGATCCCGACGAGGTGCACAGCGTCGGCGGGCGCCGACTCACGCCTGCGGGCGCGGGGGCGGTCAATCCGGCGTTCGATGTGACGCCGGCCCGCCTCATCACGGCGATCATCACCGATGCCGGAGTCCTGCGACCGCCGTATGGCCCCTCCATCGCCGCAGCCCTGGCAGCGACCCGGGGTCCCCGAGGGAGGGCCGATTGATGCAGAACCGTTGGGATGCTTCCGAAGCAGAGCGCTGGGCCGCATTGGGCGATCTCGGCGAAATCACTTTCGGGTCACGCTTGGTCGGTGCCGACCCGGCACTGGTGCTCCATGGCGGCGGCAACACGTCGATCAAGGGCACGAGCCGCGACGCCTGGGGTGAACCGGTGCCGACGCTGTGGGTGAAGGGCAGCGGCTGGGACCTCGGCACCATCGAACCGCCCGGCTTCGCGCCGTTGCGACTCGATCCTGTGCAGCGACTGGCGGAGCTGGAGCAGCTGAGCGATACCGAGATGGTGAACCAGCTGCGCATCCACTTACTCGATGCCAGCGCACCGAACCCGTCTGTGGAAGCCATCCTGCACGCGCTGCTGCCGCAGCGAGCGGTCCTGCACAGTCACGCCGACGCCGTTCTGGCGCTTACCAACACTGGCGCCGGCGATGCCCGCGTGCGCGATCTCTGGGGCGACCGGATCGTCGTGGTGCCATATGTCATGCCGGGGTTCGACCTTGCCCGTCGCTGCGCCGTCGAATGGGCCGCGCAGGCGCACGACGGCACCGAGGCCATGGTCCTGGCGAACCACGGGATCTTCACTTTCGGTGTGACGGTGCGCGCTGCCTACGACTCGATGATCGCCTTCATCAGCGAGGCCGAGCAGTGCCTCGCCGATGCCGGGGCGCCTTCGTTCGGCGGCAGCGATGCGGGCGAGACGGGTGCCAGCAGGGCGCGTGGCATCAGCCTTGACACGGTCGAGGCGGTAGCGGAGCTGCGAGCAGCGATCTCAGCTGCGGCCGGCACGCCGATGCTGCTGCGCGCCGTGCACGACGAACGAGCCGCGGCGTTCTGCGCCCGAGACGACGTGGCATCGGTGGCGCGCCGGGGACCGGCGACGCCCGATCACATCATCCGCACCAAGCAGTTCCCGATGGTGGGCCGCGACGTCGGCTCGTTCGCAGCCGACTATCGCGAGTACTTCGAACGCAACCGTGCACGGCATGACGAACCCGGCGCACACACGACACTCACGATGCTGGACCCTGCGCCGCGGGTGGTACTGGACCCTCGGCTCGGGCTGTGGACGGCGGGCCGGCGAGCCGGCGACTGCGACATTGCTGCCGACATCTACCTGCACACCATCGATGTGATCTGTGCCGCCGAAGCGCTGGGTGGCTACGTGGCGCTCAACGAAGCCGACCTGTTCGATGTCGAGTACTGGGAGCTCGAGCAGGCCAAGCTGGCTCGCTCCGGAACGCCGGCGGGGTTGGCGGGCCAAGTGGCGCTGGTGACGGGCGCTGCGTCGGGCATCGGGCGCGCTGCAGCGGACGCACTCGCGGCCGGCGGCGCTGCGGTGGTCGGCATCGACCTGGCCGAAGCACCGGACGCAAGCACCGGGACGGCGCGACATCACGCCGTCACCGACGTCACCGATCCTGGCGCTGTCGCGGCAGCGGTGACAGGCGCCGTGGAGCGTTTCGGGGGCATCGACATCGTCGTGGCAGCAGCCGGCATCTTCGGCCCTTCGGCACCGCTGGGCAGCCTCGCCGACGATGCGGGGCTGGGAACTGCCTGGCAGCAGACCTTCGACATCAACGTGAGCGGGACGGCGAACACGCTCGCAGCGGCACACCGCGTTCTGCGGCACTCGCCCGCTGGCGGCCGTGTCGTGATCGTCGGCTCGAAGAACGTGCCCGCGCCGGGCAAGGGAGCCGCGGCTTACTCGGCATCCAAGGCTGCGCTCACCCAGCTCGCCCGAGTCGCGGCACTCGAGTGGGCTGCCGACGGCATCACTGTCAACGTCGTGCATCCCGACGGCGTGTTCGATACGGGGCTGTGGTCCGATGAGCTCATCGCCGAGCGAGCTTCCGCCTACGGGTTGACGTCGGAGCAGTACCGGCGACGCAACCTGCTGGGCCGCGAGCTGGCCTCAGCCGATGTCGGCGCGCTCATTGCCCAGATGTGCGGTCCCGCCTTCGCCCACACCACCGGCGCCCAGATCCCCCAAGACGGCGGCAGCGACCGCGTCATCTAGCTGCCGGTTGCAGCGACCGCTGGGGTGGCGCCGGCCATGAGCAGGCCGATCTCCTCGCGGGTGGTGGTGCGGGGGTCGACGGTGGCCACAATGCGGCCCTCGTACATGACGGCAATCCGGTCGCTGAGGGCCATCACCTCGTCGAGCTCGGCTGACACCAGCAGCACCGCCGTGCCCTCGTCGCGGCGTTCGCGGATACGGCGCCAGATGAACTCGATGGCGCCGATGTCGATGCCGCGGGTGGGCTGAGCGGCGATCAACAGATCGATGTCGTCAGAGAACTCGCGGCCCACGATGAGCTTCTGCTTGTTGCCGCCCGAGAGGCTGTCCGCAGGCGTGTCCACACTCGGGGTGCGCACATCGAAGGTCGCGACGACATCTTGGGCATGTGCATCAATGCGGTCGCGGTGCAGCATGCCGCCTGCCGAGAACGGACGCCTGAAGTAGCGGTTCAGCACTGAGTTGTCGGCCACCGAGTAGGAGCCGATGAGACCGTGCTTGGCCCGGTCCTCGGGAATGTGACCCACGCCGATGACCGTGACCTGGCGCGGCCGCGCTCCTGAGGCATCCCGGTCGCTGATCGACACGTCGCCGGCAGTCGCGTGGCGCAGACCAGTGATGGCCTCCACCAATTCCCGTTGGCCGTTGCCCTCCACGCCGGCCACGCCGACGATCTCACCAGCACGCACCGTGAGCGACAACTCGTCGACGGCGCGCTGGCCGCGGTCGTCGTCGGCGCAGAGGCTGCGGATGTCGAGCACGACCGGTCGTGCGTCCTCAGAGGGCTCAACAGCGGGCGACTGCGTCCCGGCAGGCTCGGATTCTGGTGTTGCAGCGGCCGTCGCGATCGGGCCTGCGACCGCGACGACACCCGACTCGATGCGGTCGCCGCTCAGGTCCACAGCCCGACCGACCATCAACTCGGCCAGCGCTGCCTCGCTGGTCTCCGCCGGCGTGGTCGTGCCCACCACCTTGCCCTCGCGCAGCACGACGATGTCGTCGGCTGCAGCCATGACCTCGCGCAGCTTGTGGGTGATGAACACGATGCCGACCCCCTGGTCGGTCAAGCCGCGCAGCACGCCGAGCAGGTGGTCGGTCTCCTGCGGGGTGAGCACGGCCGTGGGCTCGTCGGCGATCAGCACGCGGGCGTCGCGGTACAGCGCCTTGAGAATCTCGACCCGTTGCTGCGCACCCACCGGCAGGTCCTCGACTGGGGCGTCTGGGTCGACGTGCAGGCCGAAGCGCTCCGCCAGCTCCAAGACGCGTCGCCGGGCCTGGGCCAGATCGATCATCCCGAACCGGTGTGGCTCAGCGCCGAGCACGATGTTGCGCACGACGCTCATCGGGGGCACAAGCTGGAAGTGCTGGTGCACCATGCCGACACCCCGGGCGATGGCGTCGTGCGGGCTCGACAGCTCCACCGTCTCGTCGGCAATCACCACCTCGCCCGCATCGGGCCGGTGCAGGCCGAACAGCACGTTCACGAGGGTGCTCTTGCCGGCGCCGTTCTCGCCCAGCAGCGCCAGGATGCGGCCCGGTCGCAGCTCGACCGACACGTCGTCGTTTGCCACCACGGCGCCGAATCGCTTGGTGATCCCCCGCCCTGCCAGCAGCACCTCGGGGGGGCGCTGCGCAGCAGCCGCATCAAACCCAGGCTGCGCGCCGTTCGCCGCAGATGCAGCCATCACCGAACCTCGTAGGGCTGACCGAGCGCGGCGGGGTCGCGCATGTGCCCGAACAGGCCTGCGGCGGCCACCACGATGATCGTCACCACAAACGGCAGCATCCCCACGAACTGCGCCGGAATATCGAAGGTGTCGTTCAGCTGGAACTGGTTCTGCAATGCCGTGGTAAAGCCGAAGAACAGGGCCGCGGCATAGGCGCCGAGCGGCGTGCGGCGGCCGAAGATCATCACGGCAAGCGCCAGGAAACCGCGGCCGCCCGACATCGCACGGCTGAACGTGCCGACGGCCTCGAGGGCAAGGTATGCGCCGCCGAGACCGGCCAGCCCTCCCGCCAGGGTCACGTTCAGATACCGCAGCCGGATGACGTCGACACCGACCGTGGCAGCGGCGCCGGGGTGCTCGCCGATGGCAGTGGTGCGCATCCCCCACACCGACCGCAGCAGCAGCACGTGCAGCACGACAACCAGCACGAGCGCGACGTAGGTGAGCGGCGGGCGGTTGAACAGCGCCCTGCCGACGACCGGCAGGTCGGCCAGCGGCCCGAGTTCGATCGCCTGGTACTTGAGCTGGCCGAGCGAGCGCCCGCGGTCGTAGAAGAACGACGTGAGGCCGAGCGCGGCGATGTTCAGCACCGTGCCGGCGATGATCTGGTCGGTGCGCAGCCCGATCGACATCGCGGCCAGCATCCAGCCCATCGCGAGCCCGGTGGCCACGCCGGCCACCACGCCCGCAGCGAGCGATCCGACGACCGACGCCACCGTGAACGCCGCGAACGCCGACATCAAGAACTGCCCCTCGATCCCGATGTTGACGATTCCTGAGCGCTCGCCGAGCATCCCGCACATCGCTCCGAGCACCAGCAGCGTGGCCGCACGCACGGTCCCCGACAGCACAGCAGTGGTCTGCGGACCGTTCCAGGCGTAGAAGCCCCACACGCATACGACGACCGCAACTGCTCCCGCCACAGTCCAGATGCGCGCCGGACTCCAGTGCCGCTGCACAGCGGCCCCCGACGACGCCTCGATCACCGTCATCGGCCCCAACCTGCGCCCAGGGTGAGACGGCGGTCATCCGCGTCGCGCAACCGCAGCAGCCAGCGCACAATCATCGGCGCAGCGACGAACAGCAGGATCAGCGCCTGAATGACATCGATGATCTCGGGTGCAACACCCGACTCGAACTGCATCTTGGCTGCACCGGCTTCCATCACCCCTACGAGCAGGCCCGCGGGGATCACGGCCACCGGATGTGTCCGCGCCAGCAGTGCGATGGTGATGCCCTCGAAGCCCAGGCCCACGTTCACGCCCGCTTCGAACCGCCCGTCCACACCCAGCGACTCGACAGCGCCGCCGAGGCCGGCCAACAGCCCCGACACCGCCATGACCGACGCGATGATCCACCCCACCGAGATGCCTGCGTACCGGGCAGCGTGACGGTTGGCCCCGACGCTGCGCACCTCGAAGCCGTACGTCGTGCGCTCCAGCAAGAACCAGCACACCACTGCGGCGGCCACGGCCAGCAAGAACCCCGCAGGCAGCCAGCCCCAGGTGGGGATGACGGCCGAGTCCTCCACGAGCGGGGTGCGGGCAATGATATTCGAACCCGACGTGTCCTGCCAAGGATTCGCCGCCAGCCAATCCGTGAGATTGCCGGCGACGAAGTTGAGCATGATCGTGACGATCACCTCGTGTGCTCCCGAGGTGGCCTTCAGCACGCCCGCGATCGCACCCCACGCCGCTCCCGCAGCGCCGCCGACGAGCAGCGCTAGGGGCAGGTGAATCACCAGCGGCAGACCGTCGATGCCAAAACCGACACCTGCCGCGAATGCAGCGCCGACCAGGAGCTGACCTTGCCCGCCGATGTTGAACAGGCCCGCCTTGAAGGCGAATGCGACCGCCAAGCCGCCGAAGATGAGCGGTGTGGCCTTCTGCAGAGTGCGCAGCACCGCATCGGCGTCACCCAGCCCGCCGAGAACCAGTGCCCCGTAGGCACTGAGAACCGAATGGCCCTGCACTTTGATGAGCATCGCGCCCAGCACGAGCCCGAGCACGACTGATGCCAGCGGTACTGCTGCGGCGCGCAGGACCGTGCGAGCCGTGACCCGGGAGGCTGGGGCCCGCCGGGTCGCGGCGGCCTCGGATCCGGTTGTCTGATCTGTCTCAGCGGGCGCCGATGAGCCAGCGGACGCGCTCACGGCGAGGTGAGGTGTCCGCGGCCCACGGCGACCGACTCAGTTCGTGCCTCGCTGGCTCAGCCCGGTGGCCAGCCGGTGTCGATGCTTCCGTCGTTCAGGCCCACCAGCACGTCGTCGAGCGTGGCACGCATGTCATCGGTGACGACATCGTCGAAGTCATGGAACGGAGCCAGTCCGACCTCGCCGAGGTAGTTGCCACCAGTGAACTCACCTGCGCTGGCTTGGGCGACCAGGTCGGCCACACCCGGGGTGATGAGCTTCATAGCGCTCGTCAACAAGCACGGCTGCGCTTCGGGCACGGTGTTCCACTGGTCGGTGTCGACGCCCACGCAGTACGCGCCGTCTTGCGAGGCGATCTCGATGAGCGCCCCGTTGCCGGTGGCACCGCCTGCGCCGAAGATGATGTCCGCGCCCTGATCAAGCGCCTGGCGTGCAGTGGCGGCACCCCAGTCGGGGTCGCCGAAGGCCACGTCAAGGCCGCCAGGGTGATACGTGGAAATCGTCTGCACGCCTGCGTTGGTGTAGCGCGCACCGTGCTCCCAGCCTTCCTTGAAGGCCACCACTGGCGGGACCAGGTCAGTGCCCAGCACGGCGCCCACGATGTCGGTCTCGGTGAGCATGCCTGCCAGCGCGCCCGCTAGGAAGCCCGACTTGTCCTCCGGGAAGATCAACCCCGCAAGGTTCGGCAGCGTTTCTCCCTGGAACTGGTCGACACCGATGAAGAAGATGTCCGGGTTTGCCTGTGCCGCAGCGATGGTGGCGTCACCGAGGCCGAAGCCGACGGTGATGATGACGTTCGCACCGTCCTCGACGAACAGGCCGATGTTGTTCTCGTAGTCCTTGGCCTCTTCGGTCTCGATGTAGTTCGCCTCGACACCCAGTGCAGCAGCGGCTTGCTGCGCGCCTTCCCATGCCGATTGGTTGAAGCTCTTGTCGTCGACCTTGCCGGTATCGGTGACGAGTCCGATCTTGAACGGCTCGGCGTCGTCCATATCGTCGGCAGGCTCTTCGGCCGCGGCCGTCGTCGCCGGTGCCGCAGCGGTTGTTGCCGCGGGCTCGTCGCTGCCCGTGCATGCTGCGGCGAATATCGCCAGTACAGCGAACACGATCGCGAATCGTTTGGTGAATACGGTCATGAGGTCCCTCCCGTGAGCGCAGGCGACGGAAACCGGTTCGTACGCCTGCGCCCCGTGTCGGGGAGCCTATTCCTCGACGAGTTCGACGAGCGTGCCCAGGTTCCCCTTGGGATGCACGAACGCAACGGTTGTGCCGCGCGAGCCCGGACGGGGGGCCGTGTCGATGGGCACGGCACCTGCGTCAATCATCGCCCCGAGGGCCGCTGCACAATCGTCCACCCGGTAGCCGATGTGGTGGAGGCCTTCGCCCCGGCGGTCGAGGAATCTGGCAATCGGCGAATCGGGACGGGTCGCGGCGGTGAGCTGGATGTAGCTGTCAGCCACCTTGATCAGGGCTTCTTCGACACCGTCAGAGTCCACGGTCTCACGGTGGGCGACCTCGGCTCCGAATGCCTCGGCGTAGTAGGCGACTGCCGCATCAAGGTCCTTCACGGCGATGGCGACATGGTCGATCTCGGTCAGGATCATCGGCTCGGCACTTTCTTGTCGGCGGCTTCGAGTGGCAGCGGCTTCAGGCGTTGGCGGCTTCCAGCGATGCAGCGTGGCGCGCGAACAGCGTGATCTTCTCTTCCCCGATCTGTTCGCGCTTGTCGGGATCGGTGATGCCTTGCCCGGGCCCGGACGCCAGGCACAGCACGCCGAGCTTGCCCTCGTGCAAGTTGCAATGCACCTGCCACGCCGCAAGACCGGTCTCGTCCAGCGTGTACGTCTTGGACAGGGTCGGTTGGATGCGGCCCTGTCCGATGAGACGGTTCATCGCCCATGCTTCGGCGTAGTTGGCGAAGTGGCTCGCGACGATCCGCTTGAGCCGCATCCACAGGTGACGGTTGTCGTACTCGATCATGTAGCCGCTGGTGGCGGCACACGTCACGATCTTGCCGCCGCGCTTGGCGACGAACACCGAAGCCCCCATCGTGGATCGGCCGGGATGCTCGAACACGATGTCGGGGTCGTCGCCGATGAGGCCCCGCACCGTCTTTCCGAGGCGGCGCCATTCGCGCTCGTCCTGGGTGTTCTCGTCGGCCCAGAAGCGGTAGCCGTCGGCGCTGCGGTCGATGACGTGGTCGACGCCGAGCTGGTGGAGCAACTCGACCTTGTCGGGTGAGCTGACCACGCCGATCGGCACGCCGCCGCCGTTGAGCACGAGCTGGCAGGCATAGCCGCCGAGCCCGCCCGAGGCGCCCCAGACGAGCACCGAGTCGCCCTGTTTCATGCGAGCAGCGTTGTCGCCGACCAGCATCCGGTACGAGGTGGATGCGCACAGCGCATTCACGGCCGCTTCTTCCCAGCTGAGATGCGTCGGCTTGGGCATGAGCTGGTTGGCCTTCACCACCGAGAGGTCGGCGAGACCGCCGAAGTTGCTCTCGAAGCCCCAGATCCGCTGGTTGGAGGCCATCATCGAGTCCTCGTGAGCGGCTGGGTCCTGGTCGTCGACGTAGTTGCAGTGCACGACGACCCGGTCGCCGGGACGCCAGTTGCGCACCGCCGAGCCGACCTGCAGCACCACGCCCGAGGCGTCGGAGCCCAGCACGTGGTAGTCGAGCGCGTGACGGGCGCCCCAAGGGCTCTCGCGGCCGAGACGGTCCAGGAAGCCGAACGTCGGCAGCGGTTCGAAGATCGAGCTCCACACGGTGTTGAAGTTGATCGAGCTGGCCATCACCGCCAGGTACACCTCGTCAGGAGCCAGCCCGGGCGTCGCGACCTCGCCGATGTGCATGGCCTCGCGCGGGTCCTTTTCGGCTGAGGCGCGGCCCTCAAACATCGTTTGCTCATTGCGCAGTACGTGCGCCGCCCTGAAGCTCTCCGGGATCGGCATGGCCTCGAGATCGGGACCGGACGCACCGGCGGCGATGGCATCAGCGAACTGCTTCACGAGCCCGAACGCTAACCGTGCGGCGCGACGTCGCGAGCCGCCGCCGGCTCCTCGCAACGGTAGCGTCGAGAGCCGTTTCGTATACTCGCCGTTCATACATCCGTGTCTCGGCGCAGGGGCTGTGGGCGCGGGCAGAAGCGAAGGGGTCGCGATGGCTGGTTCTGTGATCGTCGGGGGCGCTCGGACGCCGATCGGCAGGTTCAACGGCGCGTTGGCCGGCCTGACGGGCGCCCAGCTCGGCGGCGTTGCCATCGAAGGAGCGCTTGAACGCTCAGGCATTGCTGCTGGCGATGTCGACTACGTCGTGATGGGGCAGGTGTTGCAGGCGGGCCAAGGGCAGATCACGGCCCGGCAGGCGGCGACCGCAGCGGGCATTTCGATGGAGGTGCCGGCCATCACGGTCAACAAGGTCTGCCTGTCCGGCCTGAACGCCATCTACATGGCCGACCAGATGGTCGCGGCGGGCGACGCTGACGTCGTCGTGGCAGGCGGCATGGAATCGATGACGAATGCCCCGTACCTGCTGCCCGATGGTCGCAACGGCATGCGCATGGGATCAGGCACCGTGCTGGACGCGATGATCCACGATGGCCTGTGGTGTGCCTTCGACGACCGGCACATGGGCGACGGCACCGAGCGGGATGCCGCTGGTGCGGGGATCTCACGCAGCGCTATGGACGAGTTCTCGGCGCAGTCGCACGAGCGTGCCGCGTCGGCTCAGAAAGAAGGCCGCTTCGACGACGAGATCGTCGCGGTCAACATCCCTCAACGGCGGGGCGAGCCGCTGGCAGTGCTCGATGACGAAGGCATTCGGCCGGGGACGACCTCGGAGAGCTTGGCGGCGCTGCGTCCTGCGTTCGCAGCGCAGGGCGCGGTCACGGCCGGCAACGCATCACAGATCTCCGACGGCGGCTGCGCGGTCGTGGTCATGTCTGCCGAAGCAGCCGAAAGGCACGGCGTCGAGCCGCTGGCTGAGGTCCTCTCGTACGGCATGGTGGCTGGGCCTGACACCTGCCTGCTGAACCAGCCGGCGAATGCCATCCGTCGGGCGCTGCAGCGCACCGAACTGGGTGTCGAGGATCTGTCCTTGTTCGAGATCAACGAGGCCTTCGCCGCGGTAGCCGCGGCGTCAACGGCTGACCTGGGCGTGTCGCCCGAGATCGTGAACCCCAACGGCGGTGCGGTGGCGCTCGGACACCCCATTGGCATGTCGGGTGCCCGGCTGGCACTCACGCTCATCGGTGAGCTGCGCCGTCGTGGCGGCGGGCTCGGCGCCGCGGCGCTGTGCGGGGGCGGCGGCCAAGGCGACGCCGTCATCCTGCGGGCTGCCTAGAGGCTGAGCCGCGGTAGCACCTTGGTCGCGACGCACAGCGGCCACATAGCGGCTTCGACGGCATCGGTAACTGCCGGTGCATCCGCGCCGGGAACCTCGAGGTAGATGCGGCTGGCTCCGAGCAGTTCGGTGAGTCGGGCGAACGGGGCCGGGTCGACGAGCATCGCCCCCACGACGGCTGCGGGGGCGGTGGCAATGGCCAGCAGCACGCCGCACGGATCCACAAACACCGCAGCGACGCCCCCCGGGTTAGCGCCGGCGCTCAGGCACAGTGCTCGGGCGTGGCATGGTCCGGTCACCATCACGCGCTCATCGGGCGACGGTCGGAACACCGCCACGGGCAGGTCCGGGGCAACTCGGTCGTTGGGGTTGTGGGCAGCCATGACACTCCTCGAACGCGCAGTTCGAATGCGCAGGCCGCCGGGGAAGTGCCGCCCGGAACCTAGGCAGCTACCGCAAGCCCGTCCAGCGATTTACGCCGAGATCTACGGAGTGAGGGTGCGGCGGTTGCGCAGCGCTCGTTCGAGCGTGAGCTCGTCGGCGTACTCGAGGTCGCCGCCGACGGGCAGGCCGCTGGCGAGTCGGGTCACTTGGACGCCGAGCGGTTCGAGCTGTCGGGCGAGGTACATGGCGGTGGTGTCGCCCTCGATGTTGGGGTTGGTACACACGATCAACTCCGTGACCGACTCGCTGTCGAGACGTGCGAGCAGTTCGCGGATGCGCAGCTGCTCGGGGCCGACGCCTTCGAGCGGGTTGAGCGCCCCGCCGAGCACGTGGTAGCGGCCTCGGAAGCCGGCTTTCTCCATGGCAATCACGTCACGTGGTTCCTCCACCACGCAGACCATGCCGTTGCGTCGGGCCGGGTCCTCGCAATGGGCGCACGGGTCGGTCTCGCTGATATTCCAGCACTGACCGCAGAATCCGATACGGTCCTTGGCTGCGGTGATGGCTGCCGCCAGGCGGTGGGCGTCGGTCGCCGGTCGCTTCAGCAGCCAGAAGGTGATGCGCTGCGCACCCTTGGGACCGATGCCGGGCAGGCGGCTGAACTCGTCGATCAGGTCTTCGACCGCGTCGTCGTACACGTCAGTCCCTGCTGCCGGTGGTCTGTCGCTGGTGTGGTTCCCGTCGCTGTGCGCAATGGAGACGTCGCCCGCTGCCGGTCAAGGCTGTCAGGTTGTGCCCTCGTCAACGCGGACCACGACCGAGCCGGGGAAACGGTCCACGATCTGTTGCACCTTGGACTCCTGCGATGAGGCCGATGAGCCAGTCTCCTGCGACACGGACTCCTGCGACACGGACTCCTGCGACACGGACTCCTGCGATACCGCTGATGCGCTTGCGCTGCCGGTCTCGGACTGCTGCGCGGTGCCTCCCTCGGGTGCACTCGCAGCCGGAGCAGCGTCGTGTGAGGGCGGAGGCGAGGCGACCTCGGCCGGTGCCGTTGGCACGGGCGGAGGCGGAGGAGCGTCGTCGTGTGCCGTCGAGGCCGGACCAGCCACGTTGCCCGAACCGCTCACTTCGAGGCGGACCGTCTGGTCGAGCACTTCCGAGAGGACTGCTTCAACCTCGTTGCAGCGGCGTTGGGCCTGATCAACAGGCACGCCTTCGCTGAGCCGCACGGTCACCACGTTGCGGTCGTGGGCGAGGACGTTGGCCTCGCGGAACAGTCCCGCGGCGACGGGACGCAGCCGCTCAACGATCTGCGTCTCCCAGATGCGCTGCAGATCCGCAGTCGTCATCGCTGACGCAGGTGTGCGCTCAGCCGCTTCGGGTTGCGGTTCGGCTTCGGTGGGCGACGTGGGAGGTGCCGCGGCCGGCGGCACCGAAGCAGCGGGCGGCGGAGCGGGCGGCGGCGGCGGTTGTGCAGCGACCCGGGGGGCGTCCAGGGAAGGCGGCGCCTTGGTTGCCGCCATAGCCGCCCGGGCGGCCGCGGGACCGCCAGCGGGAGGGGCAACCCGACCCGTCGGGCCCCGCGCCGGTGCCGCAGACGCTGGCACAGCCGCCGATGGTGCGCCCGAACCCAGCACCTCGTCGGCGAGCAGGCCCACCAGCGCGGTCTCCAGCGTCAAGCGGCGGTCGGCTGATTGCGGCATCTGCGCCAGCGCACTGCCGAGGGCCTCAAGAGCCCGTACGTTGGCTCGGCGACCCATCGCGTCGCTCAGCTCACGCGCCGACGCGATATCGGCAGGAGTCAGCTCGGCGGGCTCCACACCGGCACCCGCCAGGAACATGTCGCGCAAGCGGCGCGCCGTGCGCTCGGCGAGGTCCCGGGCGTCGACACCCGCCGACGTCGCTTCGGCCACCGCGATCAGCGTCGCCGCGAGATCGGCATTCGCCAGTGCCTGCACCAGTGCGTTCACGTCGGTGCGGTCGTCGGGGATGCCACCGGCCGCCAGCACGGTGTCGAGCGCGGAGAGCGCGTCACGCACGGATCCGCCGCCGCGATCGGTCACGTAGTCCACGACCGCGTCGTCGACTGGCGCTCCAGCCGCCTCGGCGATGGCTCGCACGTGCGGGGCCATCTCGTCCGCTCCGACCAGCGAGAGCTCGAACTGCTGGGTGCGGCTGCGGATGGTGGGCAGCACCTTCTGCGGATCAGTCGTGGCCAGGATGAACACGACGTGGGGCGGCGGTTCCTCCAAGGTCTTGAGCAGCGCATTCGAGGCCGCCGCGGACAGCATGTGCACCTCGTCGAGCAGGTACACCTTGCGACGCCCGGAGCTGACCAGGGCTGCCTTCTCGGTCATGTCGCGGATGTGGTTGACCGAGTTGTTGGACGCTGCGTCAAGCTCGATGAGGTCCAACGAGGTGCCTGCGGCAACGGCGGTGCAGCTGTGACAAGTGCCGCACGGTTCGCCGTCGTCGCCGAGCGCTTCGCAGTTGAGCGCTTTGGCCAGGATGCGTGCGGTCGAGGTCTTGCCGGTGCCGCGGGGGCCGCTCAGCAGGTACGCGTGACCGACGCGGTCCTCGCGGACGGCATTGCTCAAGGCCCGGACCAGGTGAAGCTGTCCGACTACCTCTGCAAACCGCTGAGGTCGGAACCTCCGGTAGAGCGACTGGTGCGGCATCTCGCAGCGATCCTAAGAGCTACAGCGGAGACGTGACGAAGCGATTCGGACGGAGGATCTCTGAGGGTGGCGGATCAGCAGATTCATTGGTTAGCGTTTGGTGTGTGTCGCCGTCTGACGTGGCGGCCGGGTCCTGTGCAACGGCGACCCGTGAACCGAGTCAGGGCCGGGAGGCAGCAGCTCTCAGCGGACCTCGTTGTGTGCCGCAGATCACCTGGCCGCCTCGCCAGACGGCGACACGTCTTTTGTTGGAGAGTTGCCAGAGTGGACGAATGGGCTCGCTTGGAAAGCGTGTGAGGTCTTCATCGGCCTCCGTGGGTTCGAATCCCACACTCTCCGCGTGTCAGACTCAGAATTCATGACCGACAGCAGGTCGCGCGGCATCGAGACCAAGGGTTACGAGCCGGACTTGCCCATCTCGGTGTCGACGATTCTGGACTGGCCGCCGCGGCCGATAGCAACGCTGCGGCACATCGCCACGATGATGCTTCCGCAGGGAATGCTCTGGGTGGCGATGTCCGCGGTGGTGTGGAACTTCTTCACGCCGTCCCTCGAGCGCATGGAGAGCTTGAGCCCCAGGTGGATCGGTGAGATTTACCTCCGCAACGTGGTGGTGTTCACGCTGGTCGCGGGAACGCTGCATGTGGCCCTGTACGTCCGGCGGGTCCAGCAGCAGCGCTACAAGTACAACCGCCGATGGCTCAGCACCACGAACCGATCGTTCCTGTGGAATAACCAGACCCGGGACAACATGTTCTGGTGCTTGGTCAGCGGCTGTGGCGTCTGGTCGGCCTACGAGGCACTCACCTTGTGGTTCTACGCCAACGACTGGATCCCGTCGGTGTCCTGGGGCACATGGTGGCCGTACATCTGCGCGCTGACCGTGATTGCGTCTCTGTGGTCGGTGACTCACTTCTATGGCATCCACCGGGTGCTGCACATGCGCTGGGTCTATGACCACGTGCACTACCTGCACCACCACAATGTGAACACGGGTCCGTGGAGCGGGCTGTCGATGCACCCGGTCGAGCACATGATGTACCTCAGCATGATCGTGCTGTGGTGGGTGGTGCCCGCTCACCCGTTCATCCTGATCCTCACCTTGCTGTCCAACAGCGTCGCAACGGCGTTTTCCCACTCGGGTTTCGAGCGCTTCGAGATCGGCAAGCGCTCCGGGCCCACCATGGCTGGAGCCGACTACTTCCACCACCTGCATCATCGTTACTTCGAGTGCAACTACGGCAATCGGCCTGTGCCGCTCGACAGGCTGTTCGGCACCTTCCACGACGGCACGCCCGAGGCCCACGCCCGGATGCGCGAGCGAGCCAAAGCCCGCCGCGGCATAACGACTGCATGACGCCACGAAAGAGCGGCACACTCTCGGTGTGACAGACGAAGCAGCCATGGAACTGGCGTTGGAACAAGCCCGGCAGGCTGCGGCGGCTGGGGAGGTGCCCGTCGGCGCCGTGGTGATTGTCGATGGCGAAGTGCTCGCGGCACGCCACAACGAGCGCGAGACCACCAACGACCCCACCGCGCATGCTGAAGTGCTGGCGCTGCGCGACGCAGCCGCCGCCGTCGGAGACTGGCGACTGTCAGACGCAACGCTGGCGGTGACGCTCGAACCGTGCCCGATGTGCGCCGGGGCAGCCCTGTCAGCGCGGGTAGCCCGGGTGGTCTTCGGGGCCTATGACCCCAAGGCCGGCGCTGCTGCCACGCTCTACAACCTGCTCGTAGACCCGCGCTTCAACCACAACTCTGAGGTGATTGGCGGCGTGCTCGAAGCCGAGTGTGGCGGGCTGCTCAGCGAGTTCTTCAGCAACCACCGCTGAGTTCGCAGCACCATCCAGGAGTCCGAGGAACCCTTCCCCTCAAGTCACCCGGCGGTACCCGAAGCGAGCGTCGCGGCGGGCCTGCGGTTCTGCGTCACCCGATGGCTGGGTCAGAGTCCGAGCAGGTCAGCGATGAGTTCTCGAATCTGTTGCAGCGCGACGGGCCCGGTGTTGGCGCCCGTCGTCTCGACGACGCGGTCGACGCTGAGGGTGGTGGGCAGGTGCGCTTGGGCGACACCGAAGCCAGCGATGTCAACCTCGCTCAGCCATCCTCGTTTGGTCGTCGTGCACGGTACGACCACGATCGCGTGTTGACGGAACTCGAGCACATCATCGGAGGTGACGACGATGGCCGGTCGGACGAATCCGGGCTCGCCCCTCGCCGGCGTCCCGAAATCGCAGCGGACGACATCACCCGCTTGCATGCGCGACATCGCTCGCAGACGCATCGAGCACAGCCTCGTCGGCGGCATCGAGCGGGGCACTCGCGAGCTGAGCTCCGATGATGCGACGACGTTCGCGCCGGATCAGCTTCTCGATCTGCGCGTCGAACGTGAGCCCCTCACGATCGGCAAGCTGACGCAAGGCATCCCGGGTCCGGGCCGAGACCTTGATGGTAGTCGAATCAGGCATACCGCAAAGTATGCCTCCTCAAGCTCGTCATGCGCGCTCTGAAATCGCCTTGATTTCGGCTAGCAGCACCCGGGTCTCGGCTACTACGTCATCGGGGAGCTGACTGATGCGGACTCACCAACGCTCGAACGTTCCCATGTCGCTCTCGAAGGCGACGAGATCGTCGCGGCGCGCCACAACGAACGCGAGACCACAAACGACCCCACCGCCCATGCCGAAGTGCTGACCCGGCGAGACGCGGCGTCCGGCGCGGGTTCGCTCATGGACGGTCTGCTCGCGGGCGTGCTCTAGAGTATCTTGGCGTCTCATATTTGTGTGACGGTGCCTCACCATTGGCCGCGCGCTGAGCACAAGCGCTGCACGACGAAAAATCCGAAGGCGGTAGCAGCCGTGTCGCAGACCCCCCCCCCCCCGTAGATCGCGCCGTTCGGGCAGCCCCGGCGAACCCGGGCCGATGAGCCCGCCCGGCGCGGTGAGACGCGCCGTTGTGGTGGGCGCTGCGGTGGCGCTGGCGGCCTCCGTGGTCGTGGCTGTCCCCGCCTGGGCCCAGAACCACGAGGTGGCCGCGACTCCCGCAGCGGTCGGCGACAGCCCCCCGGCGAGGCCCCACAGCCTCGGGGCCTCCGCCGCCCACGACGAGGTCACCCTCACCTGGACGGCGTCAACGGACCCCGCCGTCACCCACTACGCGATCCTTCGCCGCGACCGCGACGCGGACGCAGTGGGCGTCTTCCGCGTGATCGAGGCCGACGCCGGCCCCGACACCAGCTACACCGACACCTCGGTATCGGCGTCGGGCAGCTATGTCTACCGGGCCAAGGCGGTCAGCCCCACCGGGGTCAGCCAGTGGTCCGGCTACGTCAGAGCCGACACCCCGCCCGCGCCGCAGCCCGAACCGGTGCCCGAACCGCCGCCGCCGGTACCCGACACGACGACACCCGATGAGGAATCGTCTCCCGACCTGGCTCCCAATGGACCAGACGACCAAGAGCAGGCAGCGGCGGAGCACCAAAAGGACGCAGACTTGGAGTCCGTGGAGGTGGCGCCCAGGGTCGCGGTGTTCACCGACGCCGACTCCGAAGTCCCCCGCAACTGGGCCCTGGCGCCCGCCGGACTGGCCGGCGGCGACCGGTTCCGGCTGCTGTTCGTCACCTACGCAGGCCACGCCCCGACCTCTGACGACATCGACGACTACAACACCTACGTCCAGTCCCAGGCCAACGCCTCCAACGCCCACTCCGCCATCAAGCCGTACAGCTCGGGGTTCCGCGTCGTGGGCAGCACCGCCGACGACGACGCCCGCGACAACGCCTCGACCGCCTACACCAATGCCGACAAGGGCGTGCCGATCTACTGGCTCAACGGCTCCAAGGTCGCCGACGACTACGAGGACTTCCACGACGGGGGCTGGGACGACGAGGCCAACCCCCGGGGCCGCAACGGCAACAGAGCGCGCTCCAACGTCCTTTGGATCTGGACCGGAAGCAACAACGACGGGACCGAAAAGCGTTTTACTGACGGCAGAGTTTTCTATTTCGGCGCGACCAACGTCTCCTTGGGACGGCTCAACGCTGCGGGTGGTCCCCTCGATGCGGGGGACCACCCCGAACTGGCGAGTCATGATTCCCGCAGCTCCACCCAGCAGCGCTATTACGCCCTTTCGGAGGTGTTCACGGTGGGCGGCAGCGTGCCGGTGTTCACCGATTCGGACCCCGCGTCGCGCAGTGTGCCGGAGAACTCCCGCGCGTTGACCAATGTGGGCGACCTGGTGGCGGCCACCGATGCGGATGTCGGCGACTCGCTGACCTACACGTTGGGCGGCGCCGATGCGGCATCGTTCGGCATCGGGTCGACCAGCGGGCGGATCCTGACCAAGGCGGGGGTGACCTATGACCACGAGACCCGGTCCCGCTATTCGGTGGTGGTGTCTGTCACCGACGGCACCTACAGCGCTTCGATCACGGTGATGATCACGGTGACCGATGTGGACGAGCCGCCGTCGGCCGCGCCGGGCGCGCCCACGGTGACAGCGACGGCAAGCACAAGCCATCTGAGGGTGTCCTGGGCGGCGCCGGCCAACACCAGCCACCCGATCAACGACTACGACGTGCAGTACCGCACCGACGGCACCGGTGCCTGGATCAACTGGCCCCACGACGGCACCGGGCTGGGCGCCACGATCGCGGGCCTGGCCGCCGGGACGGCCTATGAGGTGCAGGTGCGCGCGCGCAACGTCGAGGGCGTCACCGGGTGGTCGGCGTCGGGCCGTGCCACGACCGCCGCGGCGACCACTGTGCCGCTGAACTGGGAGCTCAAGCCCGACGGAGCGGCCGCGGGCGGCCAGTTCCGGCTGCTGTTCTTGACCCACCAGACCTTCCGTCCGACGTCGGGCGACATCGGCGACTACAACGCCGAGGCCCGGCGCAACGCCAGGGCGGGCCATCGGGCGATCAGGCCCTACGCGTCGGGGTTCACCGTGGTGGGCAGCACCGACGACGACGACGCCCGCGACAACACCGGTACCACCTACACCGCCACCGCCAAGGGCCTGGCGATCTACTGGCTCAACGGCAACAAGGCGGCCGACGACTACGAGGACTTCTACGACGGCACTTGGGACGACGAGGCCAACCCCACGGACCGCTCCGGCAGCGTCGCCTTCCCCACCAACGGCGTGGTGTGGACCGGCAGCGACAGCGACGGCACGGCGGCGAGCGCGGCGTTCGGCGACAGCAGCGTCGCTTACGGCCGCCTCAACGGCGCCGGCGACCCCCTCGACGCGAACGCGAGCTTTTCCAATGTCAACCACCAGAGCCGGCCCTACTACGCCCTGTCGGAGGTGTTCACCGTGGGCAGCACCGCGAACAGCGCGCCGGTGTTCGCCGACACCGCGCCCGCAGCGCGCAGCGTGGCCGAGAACCCCGGCGCCGGCGCAGACGTCGGCGCCCCGGTGGCGGCCAGCGACGCCGACGCCGACGACACGGTGCGCTACAGCCTGCGCGGCACCGACGCGAGGTCGTTCGCGATCGATCCGTCCAGCGGCCAGATCCGGACCAGGGCCGGGGTGGCCTACGACTTCGAGGCCAAGGCCGCCTACTCGGTGCAGGTGCGCGCCTCCGACGGCACCCACACCGCCACCAACACCACCGACATCGCAGTGACCATCACCATCACCGACGTGGCCGAGCCGCCCGCCGCGCCCCGGGCGCCCCGGGTGCGCACCGTCGCGGCGAACACCGACCGGCTGGCCGTTCACTGGACCGCCCCGGCCAACAGCGGCCCCCCGATCACCGACTACGACGTGCGATACCGGCTCGGCGACACCGGGGCGTGGACCGACGTGGCCCACACCGGCACCGGGCGCACCGCGACCGTCACCGGGCTCAGCGCCGCCAGCATCGACGACGTCGCAGTGCAGGTACGCGCCACCAACGAAGAGGGCACCGGCGCCTGGTCCAGGTCCGCCCGGCCGCTGTATGACATCTGCGGACGCACCGCGCAGGTGGCCGCGGCGATCCTGGCGGCCACGCCCGGCGGCGACACCTGCGAGTCGGTCTCATGGCAGGACATGGCCGCCATCACCGAGCTGCGCATCCGGGTGACCGGCACCCAGACGCTGAGACCAGCCGACCTCGACGGGCTCGCCAGCCTCGAGCGCCTCGACCTCAGCGGCAGCTACCTGGGCGCCCTGGCCGGCGACACATTCGACAACCTGCCGGGCCTGGTCGAGCTGGACCTCAGCGACGCCGGCCTCGACACCCTGCCCGACGGCATCTTCGACAGCCTCACCGGCCTGATCGAGCTGGATCTCAGCCACAACCGCCACCTGCGAGCCGGCAACTGGCACCCAGACATCTTCGGCCGCCTCCACAGCCTCGAGACCCTGCGCCTCAACAACATGTCCTACCGGGGACGAGGCATCAAATTCGTCAACAGCACCTTCTACAACAACCTCTTCGACGGCCTCGACAGCCTGACCGAGCTCGACGTGCGGCCCAGCACCCCGCACCTGGGCGCCCCCCTCGCGTTCGTGCCCCTGACCAGCCTGACCACCTACAACGGCGCCCCCTACGTCCGACCCGCCGACGCTCCCCGGAGCCTGACAGCCGCCATCAGCGACATCGCCGGATCGGTCATCGTCAGAGTCAGAGACGACAGAGGCCGCCTCACAGGCGAAAAAGCCAGCTTCTGCAAGACCGTCACCCTCACCTGGCAGCCCCCCGCCGGGACGAGCGGCATCACCGGCTACAAAATCATGCGCACCCACTACGGCCACCCCGTGATCAGCCAGCGCAAACCCAACACCGACCACCGCCGCTACGGCTACGACATCGCCACCACCGACGCCAACACCACCACCTATGTCCACGAACCCCTGCGGCCCGGCGCCGCAGGCCACAAATTCACCTACTACATCGGCGCCGTCACCCCCGACGGAGTCGGCTTCCCCGCGGTAGCGAAAGTCAGCGCCCCCATCAAGATCCGCTGGAACTCAACCGGGACCATGACCACAGGACCCGACGAACTCCCCTGCCCCATGCTCCAATAACACACCCACCCGCGACCCACCAACACGGCCGCCTCGCCCATAGGCGCGGGACGGTCGCAGCGCATCAACCTCCTCGTCAACTCTGCGGAATTCATGTGCCCCCTGCCGCAATGAGCAGTACCGCTGCTCACGAGTCGACGCTTCCACCCAGAATGGACTGGGGAGCGGCTGTAGCGTCACGGATCCGCGCGTTCGTTCGCAGTACCATTGATCCCGGACCACAGTTGTGTCGAAACCTCGACCGTGCCGTTCGGTCGAGCCTGGTTGGGGAATGCCGAGCGAGACATCCACCTGTCGAATGAGGAGCCGTGGTAGTCCGACAGTGATATTCAGTGGATTTGTCGGCATCCTGCGACAATGTGGATCGGGAGCGCACATGACTCGACTGGACAAATTTCTGCGTGCGCCGCGGCCAAGTGGCTCCTTCAGCCTTATGGCATGCTGAGCGCGGTGTCCCAAGTTTCCAGCCCACGCCCGGACTACAGACATCCACCGGTCACCGAAGTGGCATTGGCTGTCCAGTTCGCCGAACCTCTGCCGATTGAGGCTGATGGGATCGAGCACATGTCCGAGGTCTGGGCGGACATGGTGCCCGTCTCCTCAATACGCGAACCTCTGCCGCCATTGAACCCTTACGCCGGTTCGGAGGAAGACGCAATGGCGTCCCCTCCGACGGCGAGGCTGTGGCTGACTGACGACACCGGGAATCGAGTGGTGCAATTCCAATCCGATCGGCTGACGGTGAATTGGCAGAAGAGCGATGCGCGCGACGAGTACCCACGATTTGAGGCGATTCGGGAATTCTTCGTCACTGCTTGGCAGCGGCTCACGGTTCATTTGGAGGCAGACGGTCTTGGAGCACCCGAGCCGAACGTTTGCGACGTGCTGTACGTGAATCGACTGGGCGAAGCACAGGGTTGGTCTGGGGTCAGCGATACTGCTGCCCTGCTTGCCCCATGGAACGGATCGCACAGTGACGACTTCCTGCCCGAACCAGAGATGACCGCGATCTACCTCCACTATCATCTCCCGACCTTGGGCTGGCTCAACGTTGAGGCTTGGGAAGCCGTCGATGACGAAGAAAACGGACTACTCGCCTTGTACCTGCAGAGCCGCGGTCATCTTCCAATCGAGGACAGCAACTTGGATGGCGCTCTTGCGTTCATGGATACGGCGCGGGAGTGGATCGTTCGCGGTTTCACGTCCGTGACAACAGCGCACGGACACCGGATATGGGGAAGGTTTCAGTGACCTCTATCACGCAGGAACATATGCAGCAGCCCGCTGCGGGGGTCTGCAGCCACTGCTTGACGCCCGCCTGGAGCGTTCGTTCGGACAGTGAGACCGCAACACGGATCGAGCGCAGCATCCCGGCGTGGTTGCCCGCTGTCGAGCAGCGGCTGCGAGGATTCTTGGAATTGCCGGAGAATTGGAATGGATACGGCGAGCAACGCATCAACCATCGTGCTGTCAATGGGGCGCTCGGATTGCTGGAGTCGCTTGGTCCGCACATCGCCAAACCCATCGCCTCGCCACTGCCTGACGGCGGTGTGCAGATGGAGTGGATACGTGATCGCTTCGAACTGGAAGTTGAAGTCCGCGCAGGTATGCCACTGGCTCTGTTCTTCGTCGATGGCGATGGCAACGAAACTGACCAAGACGACGCGTCTAGAGAGGAACTGCGCCTCCACTTGGCGTCGATGGGGTACCAAACCCGTTGAACTGCTATGTCGATCTTGACGACGGCGAGGTCTTGTGGCGCAGAGTTCACGAAGACCACTATGAAGAAGGACGCGTCACCAGCGCGGCGTTCAAGGGCTTCGACTTGTCAGTTGATCGAGCCACGATTCAGGAAGACCGGTCTGCCACGTTGAAGGAAGGCGTGGGTGTGGCAGCGTTCACGGCGGCTGAGGCACGCCGCCACGATCAGCAACCTGTGGCGGCACCCAATCCGGGAGAGCCAGCACACGCTCTGGTGCGAGGAAACAAGACGAGGAACATAAGTCGCGCTCTCGCCAGACTTGCCCGGTTCATCCCACGTGACGAGTTCTTGCCCTAGCCGAGAAGCGTGTGCCCTGAGATTCGGACGTCGCCGGTCACGTCGAGCGTCTCGCAGATGACCTCACCTGCTGATGTGAGTCCTGCTCCGAACGATGCGGAATTGCAGCGAAGCTCTTTTTCGCCGAGCCGCACAGGTCCGGCGACTTCGACTCGTGAGAGCGGAACCAGTCGAAGGGATCGTGAATGCCGTTGCCATTAGGTGAAGACATGAGAACCTCCGTCGGTCAGTGATGTAGCTCGGTACGTGAGTCGCGTACCGGAGCTGGGGACCCTCTCGTCGACTTGGACGACGCGCAAGACCCAATTCCCGGACTCGTGCGCGGCAGATTCCGGGGTGCAGCGGAGCCGTGATCGCCCGGGATTACGACCGACTCGGCACCTCGCTCGTTAACGTCTCGGATAGGTCATCCGGATCGAGGCGGCTCGCGCCTAACGGGCGACACCCTCAAAGTTGGACCGAGAATCTGCCGAATTCATTTCTCCGCGATGCACGAATCTGATGACTCACCGCATAACAGAATAGTCAGTGACTATAAAACTGCTGGTCAGAGCCATTTTTCGGTGTTTGAATGGCGGAAGGTGTGGGATTCGAACCCACGGTGACCCGAGGGCCACAACGGTTTTCGAGACCGCCCCATTCGTCCGCTCTGGCAACCTTCCGCAGCGCACCCTATCGACGCTGACCACGGTGACCGCCTAGCCTGCGCCACGACTCTCAAGCTGTAAATCGGTCGCGGCGAGGGTGATTTCGTGACAGCCTCAGGGTCGTGAGCAGCGCTGTTGAAGGCTTCGAAGCCGTGGCCGGCGACGACGCCCCCCAGCCCGATGGCACCTGGTCGGTGTCGGACCTCGCGGCTGCCATCGAAGAGACGATCCGGCGGGCCTTCAGCTCCGAGGTTTGGGTGCGCGGCGAGATCATCGGCTACTCGCAGGCGGCGAGCGGCCACATCTACTTCAACCTCATCGAGCCGGGCATGGGCAAGGACCGCCGGGGCGCGCGCATGCGGGTGGCGCTGTTCAAGGGACGCCAACGATTCGTGAACCGGGATCTGGCTGCCGGAGGCGGGCTGACGCTCGACGACGGCATCGAGGTGCGGATCCGCGCCGAGGTCGAGTACTACGCAGGCAGCGGACAGGTGCAGCTCATCATGAGCGGCGTCGACCCGCACTTCACGCTCGGTGTGCTGGCCGCCGACCGCGAGCGCACGCTGGCCGAACTGGCTGCCTCGGGGCTGTTGCGGCGCAATGCCGCCGTGCCGCTGCCGCTGGTGCCGCTGCGCGTCGGCCTCATCACGGCGGCCGGAAGTGCAGCACACGCCGACTTCGTCCACGAGCTGACAGCGAGCGGCTACGCGTTCGAGGTGTTGCTGTGCGACGCCCGGGTGCAGGGCGTCACCGCCGAAGCCGACCTTGTCGCGGCACTGCGCACGCTCGGGAGCGCCGAGGTTGACGTCATTGCCGTTGTGCGCGGCGGCGGCGACCGCACCGACCTGCTGGCATTCGACCTGGCCAGCGTTGCGAAGGCCATCGCGACGTGCCCGCTGCCGGTGTTCTGCGGGATCGGCCATGAGATCGACACCTCGGTGGCGGACCAGGTGGCACACACGGCTGCCAAGACGCCGACCGCGTGTGCCGCCGCCCTCGTCGCCCATGTCGCCAGCTTTGACGCACGCCTGGTTCGGGCACGGCGCGAACTCCATCGGACTGCCCGCTCCCGGGCAGCCGCAGCAGCAGCTCGCTTGGCGGCAGCTCGTGGAGCCCTCGGTCTGCTGGCCGAGCGTCGCCTGGGCCGACCGCGTGCTCGCCTGGGCCAGGCACGGCTGCGGCTCGCACACCGTGCCGAACGGCGAGTATCGGAGGCGTACGCCCAACTGCGTTCAGCTGCGGCCGTGATTGCCGCACTCGCGCCACAGCGGACGTTGGCTCGCGGCTTTTCGATCACGCGTGCGGCCGACGGCACCGTCGTGCGTTCGATGCCCGCTGCCGGAGCCACGATCACCACCCAGACGCTGGATGCGGAGTTCGCCAGCACCGTGAACGCACCGGCTATCGACCCGACCGACCGGGGGACAGACAACCCATGACAGACCCTGTGACAGATGAAGGCGAGCTCGGCGGCTACGCCGAGTCCATAGCCGAGATCGAATCGATCCTGGCCAGCCTCGAGGACGACGATGTCGACATCGACACGCTGGCATCGAAGGTCGAACGAGCCTCGCTGCTGATCGCGCACTGCGAGCAGCGGTTGCGGGCCACCGAGCTGTCGTTGCAGACGATCCTGGCTCAGCACGAATCGACGCCGTCGGACAGCGACGGCCCTTGAACGGCCGCAAGGCGTTGCAGGCATGAGTGGACCGAGGGAGTTGGTGGGCGCTCCCCCGGTCCACCTGCGCGTCACGGGCCGGTGGAAGACCCGGAGCGCACGCTGGTGCCGCTGCGGAATCTGCTCAGAATGAGTGACCGCAGCGGCGTGTCCAAACCAACGAGGAACCTATGAGTTCACCATCGCATTGTCAAGATAACGGCGGCCGAAATTCCAGTAATTCCAGGGAATTTCGACATGGTGCGTGGCCGTCGCCGCTGCGGGCGGCTGACGTTGCCGCGGGTGCGGTGCGAAGGACCGAATCACGCATCGCTGGCGGCTGGGCCTATTGGGTGGAAGAACGGCCTCTCAAGCGCGGGCGAGGCACCGTGGTCCGCGTGCGGCTCGACGAACCCGGCGCTCAGCCCGCCGATGTGCCCCATACGGCGGAAGCGGACATCCGCACTTCTGTCCACGAATACGGCGGCGGGGCTTGGCTTGCGTTCACGGCACCTGATGGCGGCCATTTCGTGCTCGGCAGTTGCATGAGCGACCATCGGATCCGGCTGTTCGATGTGACAGGTCGCAGCGAGCCGCACGCGGTGACCCCTGAGCCTGACACTCCCAGGGGGCTGCGCTACGCCGATCCGGCACTCGTGCCAGATCCCCAGCGCAACGCTGACAGCGACAGCTTCGATCCGGTCAGCGTGTGGGTGCGTGAGGCCCACACCGACGGCGGCCATGAACCCCGCAACGAACTCGTCGCGGTCCGCCTCGACGGAACGGTGAGCGTTGTAGCGACGGGTGCCGACTTCTACTCCTCACCCCGGTCGGCGGCCGACGGCAACACGCTCGCGTATCTCAGCTGGGATCACCCGAACATGCCGTGGGACCACGTCCGCCTGCATCTCGTCGACCTCCGTGACGGCATGCCGGTGCCGGGCAGCGATCGGGTGCTGGTCGACGGCCCTGCACTGACCCAGCCGGCCTGGAGCCCCGACGGCGACCTCCATATCGTCACCGATGTCGATGGGTGGTGGTCGATTCACCGCGTGGATACCCGCACGGGTGCCACCGAACCGGTGCTGGGTGACGCAGCCCTCTGCGAGAGCAGCCGCGAATTCGGGGTGCCGGCGTGGGTGTTCGCGCAGGCCACCTACGGCTGGGATGGCGGCGGCACGCTGTGGTGCACCTGGACCTCGAGCGGTGTCGGGCACCTCGGCGTCATCCGCGACGGTCACCTCGAAGAGATCCCGAGCGGGTTCACAGAATTCGGGAGGCTGGCGGTGACTCCAGGCGGCACGGTCGTCACCGTGGCCGCCAGCTGGACCCGCCGAGCCGCGATCGTGGAAATCTCACCCGACGGCGGGCATCGTCAGCTCAGCGACGCCGAGCAGTCGGCGCTCGAACCCGGCGACGTCTCGGTTCCGCGGGCGTTCACCTTCGACAGCGACGATGGTCGCCGGGCGCACGCGTTCTTCTTCCCGCCCAAGAACTCGGCGGTCAGCGATCGAAAGGGTGAGCCGCCGCTCATGGTGTTGAGCCACGGCGGGCCAACGGGTTCGGCTCGCAGCTCGCTCGATCTGGGCATCCAGTACTGGACCACTCGCGGCATCGCCGTCGTGGACGTGAACTACGGCGGCAGCACTGGCTACGGCACCGGCTATCGCAACCTGCTGGCTGGCCAATGGGGCATCGTCGATACGCAGGACTGCATCGCTGCAGCGCTTCATCTTGCCGGCGAGGGCAACGTTGACCCGCAGCGCCTGGTCATCAAAGGCGGCTCGGCGGGCGGCTACACGACGCTGTGCGCGCTCACGGGCAGCGACGTGTTCGCTGCGGGCATCTCCCGGTACGGCGTGGCCGATCTCGAAGCGCTGGCTCGCGACACCCACAAGTTCGAGGCCCGCTACCTCGACGGGCTGATCGGCCCATACCCGCAGGAGGCCGAGCTGTACCGGGAACGCTCGCCGATCTGGCGAACTGGCCAGCTGCGTACTCCGATGATCGTGCTGCAGGGCACCGAGGACCGGGTTGTGCCCCAGAGCCAGTCCGAGCAGGTGGTGGCGGCCCTGGCAGACGCAGGCGTGCCGCACGCCTACATGGTGTTCGAAGGCGAGGGGCACGGCTTCCGCCGCGGACCCAACATCGTGGCTGCGCTCGAAGCCGAGCTGTCGTTCCTCGGCCAAGTGCTCGGCTTCGAACCCGCAGGCGACATCGCCCGCGTCGAGGTGCGCGAGGGCCACCAGTAGCGTCGCCCAAGAGGTCGTGACATGTACCACTTCGCGCGCACGCCGCGCTGGCTGGCAGGCCACGCGCTCGCTGGCGTGCTGCTGGCGATCTTCCTGATCGCTGGCTTCTGGCAGCTCAACCGGCACGGCGAGCAGCGCGACCGCAATGCCGCGGTCGCCGAACGCCAGGACATGCGGGCGCTGGACGCCGACCGGTTCTTCGAGGCGGTGCTCGATGCCGGGCTGCGAGCCGAATTGGAGTACCGCTTGGTGAGCCTGCCGATCGCCAGGTTTGATTTCCACGAAGCGGTGCAGATCCGCAACCGCAGTCTCGACGGCTTGCCAGGTTGTCACTTCGCCGTGCCCGCCGCGGCAACCTCGAACGACAGCGCTGAGCCGCTCGGTGTTCTCGTGGTCGCAGGGTGGTTGCCGCAACGCGCATGTACGGCGCTGCTCGATGGCGAAATCGCCGTCTACGCAACTCGGCTCCCTTTGGCCAGCCAGATCGACGGCCGCATCCGTCTCAGCCAGGAACGCGGTTTGCTCGGACCGTCTGACCCAGCACAGGGACAGCTGGACTCGCTGGCGCGGACGGACGTCGGGCGAATTGACCAGCAGACCACGCTCGACCTCGTGCCGGTCTATGTCGAGGTAGTGAGTGCGGCAAGCGCAGACGGTTCCTCGATCCCACTCGGCGAGAGCTTGCCTGGCCTCTCGGTGCCCGTGCCCGTGCCGCCGCCCGAGCTCGCCGCCGGTCCCCACTTGGGCTACGCGCTGCAGTGGTTCAGCTTCGCTGCCGTCGCCATCGTCGGCTACTCGCTCGTGCTGCGCCACCAGGCCCGCAGGGGCGAATCAGAGCAGATCGCCGACGACTGAACTCGACAACCGAAACTGTGTCAGCCGACCACGCTGTCGGTGTTCGCAGGCGAAATCGATCGCTGACCCCGGGACGGCTGGCAGTACCGTGGCCGTATGCGTTTGGGGGGGGCGGAGATACCCGACGAAGTGGTGTCGGCACACCGGGATGGATCGCTGGTGCTCTTCATAGGTGCGGGCGCTTCGTTGGATCAGCCATCGAACCTGCCGTTGTTCCATGATCTCGCAACTCGCATCTCTTGTGAACACGATCCCCAAGGCCCGGTCCCCGAGAAGGGCCATGAAGACAGTCATTTGGATTCGTTGCAGCATCAAGGCGTGGACGTGCACTTGCGGGCACAGCAGATCATCAGTTCCGAGGATTCCAAGCCGAACGAACTCCACCGAGCGATCGTGAACCTGGCAACGACCTCCCCTCGGACGCGAATCGTCACCACCAACTACGACAGCCATCTGTCGAGTTGCCTTCCCGACAGCAGTGACCTCGACTCGTTCACCGCGCCCAACGTGCCCGCAGGATCCGACTTCTCAGGCATCGTCTACCTGCACGGAGACGCTCAGCGCAGCTCGGACGACCTCGTCGTGACGGCCTCAGATTTTGGACGCGCCTACTTGAGTGAAGGCTGGGCCTTGAACTTCGTCAAGAAGCTCTTTGCCGAAACGACTGTACTGTTCATTGGGTACAGCCACCGAGACACTGTTATGGGCTATTTGGCGCGCGGCCTGCCGGTCACCTCGCGGCGCTTCATGCTCCATTCGTCTGAGTCAGACGACACCTGGTCAGCCCATGGCATTCAACCGATCTCATACGGAAGCCGCGGCGATCTTCCCACGTTGCTTCAACATTGGGCGAGCAGGGCGTCGATGGGCAGTCTCGACCACGCTGCGCGAGTACGCGAGATCGTACGAGGGGTACCTCCGCTTAACCCCGAGGACGAGTCGTACCTCGCCGAGATTGTCGGCCATTCGAATCGGTTGCATCACTTCACGAATGCAGCTCGGAACTTCGCGAGTCCTATCCAAGGTGCCGCGTGGCTGCGCTGGATGGCCCCGCGCCCTCAGTTCACTGACCTCTTCAACTCGCTGTCCCCCCGGACCGAGCTCAGTCGACGCCTCAGCCATTGGTTCAGCGATGCCTTCATCGGTGATCCGAGCTTGATCGGCGAAGCCCTGCAGATGCTCAGTCACCAAGGAGCGGCCTTCAGCGACGATCTCTGGGAGCAGGCCGTCTGGGCTGTGCACGGGCTCAACCAACCGAGCGAACACGCTGCAACGTGGGCGGCGCTTCTAGCTCAAACGATGCCGCCCGGTGGCCAATCGCACCTCTCGCTCCTGCTGAGCGGCGACAGTCCGTCATGGGACGAGGAGGCGTTGCTTCTGCTCTTCGAACGGCTCACAGAGCCCGTGCTCTACATCGAACCAGCCAGCCGACTGGCGTTGGGACCGGCCTCGAACGTCGGTATGGACGGTACAGATTGGTGGTTCACGCGTACATGGGAACAGCTCCTTGAGCCGCGGCTGGATCAGCTGGCACCGGACCTACTGCGCATCGCCGACCGGCACTTGCGGCACGCTCACCGTCTTGTTGTCTCCGGTGAACCGGACCCCGTGTGGTGGGATCGTCTGAGTCGCTTGCGTCATTCGATTGCACCGCATTGGCAGAATCTGCCGCGCAGAGAAAGCGCCAATCGGCTTGCAGGGATCGACCCACTTATCGACGTTGCCCGAGACTCATTGCGGCAGCACGCGGCGAGTGCCTCGCCGGAGGCCGCCCACTACATCAAGTCATGGCTGGCGTCGGAGATTCCGCTCTTGCAGCGGATCGGCCTTGATGGCCTCGCTCGGCAGACCGATCTCGCGGCAGATAGCAAGATCCAACAGCTCATCGACAGCGGGCTGGTGCTCGAATATTTCGCACGCCACGAGGTTTGGGCCCTTCTCGAAGCTGTTCTTCCAGAGGCAGCGGAAAAAGCGGTCGAAGCTATTACTTTGCACGTAGCGCCAAGCGGTGAAGCGTGGGAACGAGACTCTGCCGCCACCGCGGGTCGCATGCTCCTGTGGATCGTGCAACACGCAGTCGACGCACCTCGGGCAAGAGTGACATTGGCAGAGCTGCGCGCATCTTTCCCGGACGTGGTTTCCGTAGATGACTCAGTCGACCTGCTCCAGCGCAAAGAGCCGGACATGGCATCGGTTGTCGAGAAGTCAGCGGCTACTCCGCTCCTCGACCCAGCGTTATTGCATTCGGCTATCCAGCACTCACCAGGACTGGCCGTCGACTGGCTCCGCGGCTACGTGCAGGGGCCTGACGAGCCGCCCGCGCTGTACGAGCGGACCGGCGCGCTCGCAACCGTGATCTCGCAGTACCCCGACGATGGCCTAGCCGTCATTGACTACCTGATGTCGTCCGAGTCGCCGAGCGCCGAGGCAGACCAGCAGCTCGCGCACACCGTCTTGGGCACATGGCTCAAGGAACCACCGACTGGCGACGATCTGGTCCAAATCCGAACTCGAATTGGGGTGATCTGGGACTCCGGCACCAAGATGTGGCTCGCCGACACCGGCATCTACGGCGATAGGATCACCTGGTTGGATCATGCGCTCAACCACTGGGCAGGAGATCTTGCGAGACTCCTGATGCACTGCGCGTACATCGAAGCCAATGCTGCCGGTGCAGCCCGACACAGGCTGCCCGATGACCTGAAGCGCTCGGCGACATCGATGCTGCAGCACCACAGTTTCGCCGGCAACTGTGCGCGTGCAGTCTTGATTGGAAGGCTCGACTTACTGCACTTAGTGGACCGGCAATGGTCGCGAACGGGACTGCTGCCACTGCTGGACCCGACGTATGACGCGGAGCGCGCCGCGCGGTACTGGGAGTGCTTTGTGCTGCAGGGTCAGCGAACCGTTGGAACGCTCGAAGACGGTCTCGCCGACATGTTCATTCGCATGCTGCCGCATGTCGAACACTTTGAGGATCACGCGCGCCGCACGTTCTTTGAGCATCTCGCCGCAATCACATGCTTTGACGGTGACTACATAGACCACGTCGAATGGCTCGCCGACCTGACGCGCACCGTCAGTATCGAGGTTCGCGTGGAGTGGATGAAGCATGTCAGCGGGACGCTCTCTCGCTTGACCTCTGACGAAGCCGATGCTCAGTGGACGGCATGGATGCACACGTACTGGGAGCGTCGTCTCAACAGCCACCCCTTCGCGCTCACAGACGGTGAGGCAACCGAGATGGTGCACTGGACGGTGCAGTTGGCCTCGTGCTTTCCCGAAGCAGTCAAGCTTGCGACCCTTCATCCAGCCACGTTCAGAGCCAACTCCCGGCTCCTCTACAACCTGTACAGACCCGAGAAACGAAACGAAGACGTCTCCCGGCCCGACCTCGTGGCGGAGTATCCGCAATCGGTGGCAGCATTGCTCACGCACCTGCTGAGAAACGCAACAGGCCGTCCCAACCACACGCACTTCCTGCCAGAGATCACTCACAAACTCAAGAAGCAAGTTGATTTCACAATCGTCAAGCCGCTACTCGAAGCAGCATTGGCGCTCGACCTCATCCGAGACCACGATGCGCAGCCCACGGACTCCGGAGATGGTGAACAACCGTCTCCGTCCGTGAGTTCACGCTGATCGCCACAGTCACCGGCACCCGTCCATGACGGCGGTCGAGGTCTTTCTGCATGAGGCTGTGTCGTCGTGGCTGCGTGCACTCTCGAATGCCAGTGGTGTCTCATTTCGTAACGAGCAACCTGCAGACGGCATAGAACGTCTCGTCCTCGAACTCGAACAGCGCGGTCGCGGACTCTCGACGCCTCAGTCCAAGTCCATCCGAGGCACCGAACTTGACCTTCACGAACTGCGGTGGCCTGACATGAGCCGCGGTCGCGGACCCAAGAGCTATAGCGGCGTCCCGGTCGTTCGCCTGCTGTATGCCTACTGCACAGCGCCAAGCGGAGAGGTAGCACTCGTCGTGCTCGCAGGGAACAAGCTTGCAAGTACGGACCCCAACGCTTGGTACGACGACAATGTCACGGAAGCCAAGCGGCGTCTACACAACTGGTGTGACGAGAATCCGCCCTACCAGCCCATAATGAAACGCGATACCCCCGGTACGGCGTCATGAGCGTCAGCACTCGGCAGTTGCTGGCCTGCCGAGGGTCGCGTAGTCGGGCACCATCTCTGCTACCGCCTCGGTCAGCGCAGCCCGAGGCGCTGTCGGCCGCCGCTCGGCTTCACGAGCAGCTCTCACGATTCGAGCATGCAGCGCGGAATCCGGATCGAAGGCCGGCACCGGGACATGCTTGAGCGGATTGGTGTCGAAGTGAAGCTTGGAGGTCTTTGACTCTCGCCAAGCATCTTGCAGACACTCGGCATTGAGCACACCCGTCAGGTACAGCGCTTCTTCGACCGAGGCGGCGACGAACCAGTAAGACTTGTCATCGGCCACGAGGCGGGCTGGTCCCCGGCATGCCCGCAGCGAATCCCCGGACTTGTTGTAGAACACCTTGCACTTGTGCTCGGACGCTCCAGCTGCAAGCTGATTCGTGAGCGTGCGCTGAAAGTCGACGTTTTCTGACAATGTCGTCCCAGCAGTCTTGGCCCGATCACGCGCGTAGCGGGCTTCAGCAATTGTCCAGTACTCGTGCGTCCGCGGCAATGACGACCGAAACTCAGCATCGTTCAATGCCATGACCGCGCGGCGATCCTTGGAGAGCGGCGCAATGAGCCAAGCATCGGGTGAGCACACGAACGGCGCAAGCGTCTGCGCACGCAACGTCCTCACCAGCGCCGTGGTCTCGACGACGGTCTCGTAACTCACGCCCTTCCAAGGCAGCTTCGTGGACGCTTTCGTTCTCACCGTGACCGTGTCATTGTGACCCGGCTGGATCGGATCAACCACCAAGCAGAGGCCCAGCGGTGATGCCACGGCACCGCGACGGAATCGCCGCGCGTACGGCGATGGCCTGCTCTCGCGGCGCTCGACTTTGGTCACGGTCGGGATTTCGGGGTCACCCGAGTAACGCAGCAACATTGCGTCGTCCCATTCGGGAGCGCCCTCACGAAGCCGCCGGCCAACGACGACACAGGTGCCGTTGGGCGCGTGTCGGAATGGTGGTGGCTCCACATCATCGAGACTTGCCACATAGTCGAAGCCGACCCTCGTAGCGCCCCAGTTTCCCGAGCGCCATGCCTTCCATGTCTGATTGATGAGTGCACTGCCTGGCAGGACAAGGCCGAAGGATCCACCGTCTTCCAAGTACAGATCGGTTGCGCGCGCCGAGAAAACCGACGCCAAGTCGCCCTTCGCCGACCACCTGGCTCTCGGTCGCAACCCATACCGCTCACTGAGCGTGGCCAATTGATCTTTGCGCATTCCGGCAGGTGTGTCGTTGGCGACCAGCCACGGCGGGTTGGCGACAATTGCCATCACTTTGTTGCGAGCCAGAGCGGACGGTGCAACTTGATTGCCGATATACCAGCGCCAGACATGATCGCCTTCGTCGGCCACTGCATCGGAAAGCTGAGCCACTGCCCCGCTGAGCATGGCTTGAGTCTCAGCATCTGCCACAGCCAGGCTGCGTTCTCCTACGGCCGCGTCAACAAGCGTGCGCACGAGCAAGTCGGCGTGCGGAGACTCGATGACCGCAGCCGGGATGTCGATGCGCTGACCTTGAGCCGAAGTCAGACCGAGCGTTCCCTCCAAGTTCTTCTGCGCTTGCTCTGAATGCAATAACGCATCGGCGAGATAGACGCGTAGTGGCACCGCCGCGCCAGGAGGCAGTGCCGTTGCAAGCGTCGCCTTGGCCATCTCGACGGCTACGGGGTGCACGTCGAGTCCGGTCACCATTACAGCCACAATTTCCCTGGTTCGTCCGACCAACAGCGGGTGCGTGGAACGGATGCGTTTGGCGACCGCTCTAGCTGACCAGAACAGAAATGTGCCGGAACCGCAGGCCGGGTCGAGAATCGAAAACGCCCGCTCTGCCGCCAAGTCGGAAGCTGACTCAGTTTCGAGTGTTCGAGCTGCCGATCCGATCGCAGCATCCAAGCGGGCGGGATCCTTCACGAGCACCTGATCCACAACATCAGCAGCTAGCCAATCCGGCGTGTAGTACTCGCCAAATTCCTTGCGGTCGTCGCGGTCGATTAGATCGTGATACAGCTCCTTCAGCAAATCTCGGTCTGCGGCACGCCAGTCGTATTGAGACACGCTATTGGCTAGGCGCTCCAAGAGATCGATGCCCGCATCGAAGTCGCCTAGCCACGCGCAGAAGCCGTCTGCGACAGCCTTGGGCAGTTCATCGATGGCCGAGCCATCCTGTGCTGCAAGCACGATCATGCGGGCCGCCACGACGAGCATCGTGTGCTCAGCGAAGTTGTGCGCCTGACCTATTGCACCTGGTCCGACCAAGCCAGACCCCTGAAGCGTGCGCCGCCACAAACCGAACTTCGTCTCATAGAACGGTTCAGTTTCAACCGTCGGCAAGAGTACTCGGAGCTCGGCCAGAAATGGATCGAACAGTTTCCGCAATGGCGACGGAGGCGCCGGCGCGCCGCGACGTTCTGGAGGGGCCAGATGCTCGACGACGAACTGGCGGAAGGCGTCCAAGTCGTCCGTGAAGACCACCCCTTGAACATGCCGCAACGCGACGAGATTGTCCGCGCCAGAGGATTCGCCAGCCGCAGGGGCCTGCCATTCCCAGCCCCACCACGCGCGGCCGTCCGTCAGGAATCCCCGCCAAGGCCGCTGACCGCCGAGGTCCAGCCGGCGATCGGCGAATGCTTCGACGTAGCGAGCGACTTGACCGAACTGTGTCTCGGTCGTTCCGGTTCTGAGTTTCGCCGGGCCTGCTTCACCGCGGGCCTTCGTCTCGATGACGACGCGGTATTCGTGACAAACGAGATCAGCCGCGCCGGTTCCGGCTCGCACTTCGAGCGAGTACTCGCCAGCGTCGAGCTCTGCCAGCAGATTCGCCAGCCTGCGGCGGATGTCTTGCTCGCCTGCTGCACTCAGCAGCGCTGCCATCTGCTGCCCTACACGATCTTGGCTGGACATGCCATTCCTCTCGGTGATGCGATGGGTCCTCAGTCGAGCATCACTCTCGCGCCACGGTGTGACATTCAAGTGGGCACGGTATCGGAGCGCAGCCGCTTGGATTGGGACGACGCCCGATCACGAAGAGACCATGCTTCGCCGCTGGTTGCGACACGCAGCTGACAACGACAAGTTGTACGGAAGTCTGGCGAGAACGGCGAGTCGGTCAAAGTGTCGAGGAGGTACGGGTTGACAGTTCGGGCGCTCGAGAGCGCGTACATGGCTCTCGAAGAGGCGTACAACATCCTGCGAGGCGCCGTCGACAGCCAGCTTCTGAAGCTTCACGCGGCCAGAACTCTTATCCACCAAGACGCAGAGCGCGTCACCGACGAGGCCATACGTGATGACCTATCTTTCGGGCAATCGCTGGTCCCCGCCACCCATGTGTTTGGCGGGTCCGACTACGAAGACGATGGCGTGGCGTGCGACGCAGCAAAGCAGATGCTGGTGGCGACAGCCCGCGCTTTGCAGCTCCTCGCATCAAACGGATGCGCTGTCGAGACGGCACGAGTTGTGGGCCGCATCGCAGATGTTTGCAAGCTGGCGGAAGAGGATCTGACAAGCGTCATCGATCTGGTCCAAAGCGAAGACGCGCAGGCACCGGCGGCCGGCGGCGAAGTTCCCTTCGCCGCAGAGGAACTTGAGTATCGGTGGCAGGCCGTCGCACAAGTGCTCGAGGGCACCGAGGCTCGCCAGGGCGAATCAGAGCAGATCGCCGACGACTGAGTGCCCTAGCGGCCGATGGCCTTGGCCATGCGGGCGGTGGCCTCGTCGAGCATCGCTGGCGAGGTGGCGAAGTTGAGGCGCACATGGCCTGCGCCCTCCGGTCCGAAATCCAAACCCGAATTCAGGTACACCCCGCCCTTGTCCAAGAACACCGCGGACGGATCGTCGCCGAGGCCGAGTTCGGTGCAGTCGAACCAGGCCAGGTAGGTGGCATCAGGCGGGCGGTAGCGGACTTCGGGCAGACGCTCCGCCAGCAGATCGGCCAGCAGGTGGCGGTTGCGGTCAAGGCCCGCGACCAGCTCGTCGAGCCAGTCGAGCGCGTCGGTCCAGCCAGCCACGGTGGCCACTTGGCCCAGAATCCCGATGCCGCCGATGAGCCGCTTCGGGATGTCCGTTATCACCGGGCCGTAGCGTGATGACGCCGAATGCAGGAACGCCATCCGCAACCCCGCCATGTTGAAGGACTTGGTGGCCGCGGTCACGGTCACCGTTCGCTCCGAGGCCAGCTCGCTGACCGACGCCACCGGGATATGTCGGCGCGGCGCGTACACCAAGTCGCAGTGGATCTCGTCGGAGATCACGACCAGGTCGTGACGTTCGGCGATATCGACCACGGCGGCGATGTCGTCGGCGTCGAGCACCATGCCGCACGGGTTGTGGGGCTGGCACAGGATGACTGCGGTCACATCGGGGGCGCTCGCCGCTGATTCCAAGTGGTTGAGGTCGAGATGCCAGCCGTCGTCATCGCAGATCAGCGGGTCGGGCACCACCCGGCGGCCGTGTCCCTCCACGCTGGAAAAGAACGGCGGGTAGGCCGGGGTCTGGAAGATCACCCCGTCGCCGGACTCCGTGCAGTAGGTGATCGCCAGCTCGAGACCCTGGATGACGTCGTGCACGCGCACCGTGTCGGCCCCCTCGACCTGCCAGCCGAACGCCTCGCCCATGCGCTTCGCAAACACGTCGAGCACCGGGATCGGCTTGTCGTAGAAGTCGTAGCCCAGCCCGCCGGTGTCGACGCGTGCCTTGACGGCGTCCAGCACAACGTCGGGCAGCTCCAAGTCCATGTCGGCAACCCAGGCCGCCAGCACGTCAGGACCCTGCCGGCCCCACTTGATTCCCGGGCGGTTGCGAACTCGGTCAGCGTCCAAGTCGAAGATCACGGGGCGACCCTATGCGGCGAAGCGCCGCCGGGGCCCAATAGAGGCCCCTGTGGGGGACCTCGGGCTTAACAGAGCCCCCTGCGTTCAACCTCGGGCTCAATAGAGCCCGAGCATGCGGCCGGCCAGACCGACGACGGCCACGACGAGGACCGGGCGGATCACCCGCTCCCCGCCGCGTACGGCCAAGCGGGCACCCAGCCAGCCGCCGACGGCGAAGCCCACGGCAACGATGACGGCGAAACCCCAGTGCACCTGGTCGTTCAGGATGAACACCGGAACCGCCACGGCAGTCAGCACGGCGATCACCACCACCTTGACCGCGTTGGCATTCACCAGGTCCAGACCGGCGTGCGACAGCGCAAGCACCAAGATGAGGCCGACGCCCACCTGGAATGCGCCGCCGTACAGGCCGATCGCGAAGAACACCACAACGGTCAGCGCCCTCGGCCACACGATGTCGTCGCCACGCGCCTTCGGTGGACGCAGGCTCAGGATGAGCAACGGCACCATCAGGATTCCGAAGATGCGCTCGAATGCCGTGTCGCTGAGCAGGTTCGAGACCGCGTATGCACCAATCAAGGAGCCGACCAGGCTCGGTATGAGCACCGGCACGGCTTGGCCCAGACCCGATACGCCTTCACGGCGAAAACCGGCCACGGAAGCCACGTTCTGAGTCAGGACGCCGATGCGATTCGTGCCGTTCGCGACCAACCCGCCGAGGTCTCCGACCACCGTCAGCAGACTCACGGTCAACAACGACCCGCCGCCCGCCATGGCGTTCACCACGCCGGCCACCACGCCCGCACCAGCCACCAGCGCAATTTGCAGACTGTCCATCAGGACGAGCCCATCAGCCCTGCGTCTGTGCTGCGGGTCCGGGTGCCAGCTGGGTTGTCTGCTGTCGCAACAGGTGGTCGGCCAGCACGAGGCAGACCATCGCCTCCACCATCGGCACCGCCCGGGGCAGCACGCACGGATCGTGGCGGCCCCGAGCCGCCAGCACCGTGGGCTCACCGGCGCTGGTCACGGTCTTCTGCTCGCTCGCGATGGTGGCGGTGGGCTTGAAGGCGACGCGCAGCACGATGTCGGCCCCGTTGCTGATGCCGCCCTGGATGCCGCCGCTGCGATTGGTGACGGTGACCGGTCGCCCGTCGGGCCCCGGTGCGAATTCATCGTTGTGCTGGCGTCCGGTCATCAGCGTCCCGGCGAAGCCGCTGCCGATCTCGACGCCCTTCGCCGCCGGCAGTGACATCACCGCGCCGGTCAGCTCGGCGTCGAGCTTGTCGAACACGGGCTCTCCCAGCCCAGCCGGAACCCCACGCGCCACACAGGCCACGACGCCTCCCAGCGAGTCGCCGTCGCGCCGGGCCGCCTCGATGGCCTCGGTCATCCGGACCGCAGCGGCGGGATCGGGGCATCGGGTCGGGTCGGCCTCGACGTCGTCACGCATCAGCGCCGCGGGATCAACGTCGGCGTTGATGTCGCGCACCGAGCTGACCCAGCCCAGCACCTCGGTGCCGACCGTCGAGAGAATCCTGCGGGCGACGGCGCCTGCCGCCACCCGGCCGACGGTCTCGCGAGCAGAAGCCCGGCCGCCCCCCTGCCAATTGCGGATTCCGTACTTGGCCTCGGTGGTGAAGTCGGCGTGGCTGGGCCGGTACACGGCTGCCATGTCCGCATAGGCACCCGGCCGGGCATCGGTGTTCGCCACCGTCATGCCGATCGGCGTCCCCAGCGTCAGGCCCTCGAAGACACCCGAGTGGATCGTGACCCTGTCGGCTTCATCGCGCTGGGTGACCAGGCGGCTCTGGCCGGGACGGCGGCGATCCAGATCGACCTGCACATCGGCTTCGTTCAGCTCAATGCGCGCGGGGCAGCCGTCGATGATCACTCCCAGCGCTCCGCCATGGGATTCGCCGAAGGTGGTGACCGCGAAACGCTCCCCGAACGTGCTGCCGCCCATGGCAGAACCCTACGGCGGCGGTTGGCGCCCGACGCCGTTCTTTTTCCCGTGCAACCTGGGCGTGTGCCGCTCAGTCCGCCTTGTCGGAGTCGCTGTCGCCATCGCTGGGCCCCGACTGGCGCTGCTCGGCCAGGAACCTCTGGAACTCCTGTGCCAGATCGTCGCCGCTGGGCAGGTTTTCTTCGGCAGTGCGATCCGCTTCGGCTTCCAGCTGCTGGATGTACGACACGATCTCAGGGTCACGCGCCACTGCCTCGTTGACCCGCTGCTCCCAAGCCTGCACGCTGGAGTCCAGTTCGCTGTAGCCAGTCTTCACGCCGGTGACCGTCTCCACATGGGCCAGCAGCGCTCTCGTGCCCTTCGGGTTCGGCGGCCCGGCCACATAGTGCGGCACTCCCACGCGCAGCGACACCACCGGCAGCGACGCCTGGTCGAGCACGTCATGCAGCGTGCCGATGATGCCGGTTGGACCCTGGTAGGTCGGCCGGTCCAGACCCAGCCGGGCGGCCAGCTCGGCATTGGCCGCACTGCCCTTCACCGACGCGGTCCGCGAATGCGCCACGCCCGCGACCATCGCCCCGAGCGTCACCACCATCTCGCAACCCAGCTCGCTGGCGATCTCCACGACACCGGTGCAAAACGTGCGCCAGCGCATGCGCGGCTCGATGCCCGACAGGAGCACGAGATCGTGCGGCGGGGCAGCGGGCACCACATGGCACTCGATCTCCGGCCAGCGGATATGGCGCTCTCCGGTGGATGTGATCTCGATGTGGGGTCGGCTTTCCTGGAAGTCGAAGAATTCTTCTGGGTCGATGTGGCAGACGCGCCGGGCTTCGCTGCGGTCGCGGATCCACGACAGCGCACCAGTGGCGCACTCACCGGCGTCGAACCAGCCCTCGAACGCCACCAGCAGAAGCGGATGAGCCAGCTTTGGCGCGCCATCCCAGACGACTATCTGCCGCTTCGCGGCGTGATCAGCCCCATCGGTGGCATCACTGTGACCCATGACATCACTATGGCCCATAATCGACCCGATCGCGCCAGGAATTCGCGCTCAGTCAGCCCACCGCAGCAGCGAGATGCGCTCGGTTGATCCCAGCTCGATTGATTCGAGCGCCTTGTTCGATGCGAGGTACAGCCGGCCGGCGATCACTGCGCTCCCGGCAACTCGCGCCTCGTAGTCGACGTCGTACCAGCAATAGCGTTCGAAGGGGCCGACTTCCTCAGTGCCGTCGGGGCGGACCGTGATCTCTCGGGATTCGCGGCACTTGCGCAGCGGCGGGTCCGCATGACTGAAGCGGCCGAATTCAGACAGCTCGTCGTCAACGGTTGTGAGCGCCACGGCACCGAGAAACGGAGGATCACCTTCGTTCTCGTCGTTCGGGTACTGGTTCATGGGCAGCACCGCGAGACCGGTTGGGGGCCAGTACAGGAACGCGAGCGCATCGAATTCCACCTGGCTGCGGCCACCCGGCGCTGTCCACTGGGCGATGCGTTTGGGCCGATCCAAATCAGAAATATCGAACAGCGACACCTGGGTGCCGAGAGTTCGGCCTTCTTCGTCGGCGTCCTGGCCGACGCCGAGCAACCGGTCGGCGCCGACCGGATGCAGATAGGCCGAATAGCCGTGAATCTTGAGTTCGCCCCGCACCGTCGGCAAAGCTGGGTCAGTCAGGTCGATGATGTACAGCGGATCCGTCTGGCGGAACGTCACCACCGCAGCGATGTCACCCAGGTACCGCACCGCAAAGATCCGCTCGCCGACGCCGAGCCCGCCGATCTGACCGACTTGGGACAGGCCGCCGGCGTCAACGGCGAACACCGTCACGAGGCTCTCAGAGTCGGGCCCACCCTCGAAGCGCCACGGCGGGATCGTCGTGGTCGCGATCCTCAGGTGGCCCTCATGGGAGGACATCGAGTACTGGTTCAGCGCGGTGCCGGTCACCGTCGCCGACCCGACGTAGTGGCTCGAGAGCACATCGCCGGTGTCGAAGACGTGGATCTCGGTCTCGGCGAGCGTGCCGTCATCGGGACCCTGTGGCTGGGTATGCCAGTTGAACCATCGGGTCGTCGTCACGTACAGGTGCTCCGGCGAGGCGTACACGGTGCTGCCGTCCGACATGATCGACGTAGTGTCCAACGACCCCTCCAGGCCGTCTGCAGCGATGTCGATCGTGGTGACGCTCAGCGTGCCCGGGCCTGAGTAGTGAGCGGGAGCCCAGACGCGGTCGCACTGGACAAGGCGACCGAACACAAGGGTCGCGCTGGCGGAATCGGACAAGTTGTAGCGCGGAAGCCAATGATCGACCGTGGTGCTGGCGACGACCTCCCGGTTCGTCTTGGCTGCCTGCTCCTCAGCGGTTCTGCCAACCTCTCGCGGGACAGCCCACGGGATGGCACGCGGCCTCGAGCTGGTAACGATGCGCACAACGCCCTCGGTCATTCGGGCGCTGACGTAGTTGCCTTCGATACTCAGCCGCCGCACGATCGACGGGGTCGAGCCAGCCAAGTCGATCTCGACAACCTCGGTCGTGGGGCCCCAGTCGGGTTCCGGCGCGACAGGAATCGCTGCGAGGGCACCGTCAGCATCGCGCTCGAGCGGCACGATGACGTCCCAGCGCGATGAGAACACGAACACCCGATTACCGTGCAGCAGCAGTCTCGAGCCCCAGTGATCGCCGAGCGTCAGCGACGCGACCAGCTCAGGCTCAGCGCCGGTCACGTCCACGACATGCACCCGGTTCTCGCTCGCGAAGACGATTCGCTCGCCGTCGGTCTTGAGCACGTCGGGTTCGTCGATGCCCGCTTCTTGCACGTTGGAGGTGCTGAAGTCGACGCCTGCCTGCAATGACGCGAAGTCGCCCGAGGCCGCTTCGTCAACGGCAATCGCGCCCTCCTCGAGGCGCTCCCCCTCGATGCCGAAGCCGTCGCCAAGGCCCCACGGGCCGACGGCTTGCGCCGCGTTCGCATGGACATAGTCGAGCAAAGGGCCACAGTCGCTGAACCGCTCCAACGACGCAGTCTGTGCGCCGTCCGCCTCGCGCTGGCGCCTCAGCCGTTCCTCCGCCTCGCGACGCCTTCGTTCCTCTTCGACGCGTTGTCGCTCTTCTTCAGCCGCAATGCGTTCCTGCTCAGAAACCTCGCCAGACGAATCGTCATTGACGCCGGCGTCTCCCGCAGCAGTGTCTAAAGCGTCATCGCTCGGCATCTCGGCGTCGGGGTCCTCAGTAGTGGGCGCGTCAGGTTGCTCACCGTCGGTTGCCGTCGACGGGCTCGTTGTGGGCGCAGCGGAATCTCCGGCCGGAGCATCGGCGGAGTCGCTGGTGCAAGCGGCCGCAAACAGCCCCGCGGTGAGGAGCACGATCAGCAGTCGGCCAGACATCGGCTTCGATGCATGACGCATCTTCGAGTGGGTCATCACAGAGACAGAGTCATTGCGGCGGATTGACGTTCCGACGCCATCGTTACAGTTCGGTGTCAGCGATCCGGACGCAGCGACGACCCGCTGAGTGGTCCGGCCGGGTGGTCAGGCCGGGTCAGGGTCATTGCCGTCGGTGTCGTAGAGGCCGTTGCGGCCGAGCCGCACGAGCAGTTCCTCGGTGCTCCACGGCAGCATCGTGGCGCCGCAGCGGGCATCTCGGTAGTGCTGTTCGAGCCTGCCCGGTCGCAGCAACGACCGGCCGCCGCAGGTGCGCAGTGCCAGCGACGCCATCTCGGGGGCGCTCTCCATCGTGGTGATCGTCGCCACCTGGGCACGGCGCAGCTGTTCAGGGCCGGGGTCCGCGCAGATTTCGCCGAGCACGCGGTAGGTCATCGCCTGCGCTCGGTCGTAGATGAGCTGCAGCTGCGCCCAGCCGGTCTGCTTGATCGGGTGATCCCGAGACGCCTTCACACCGGACTCGCCGCGCAGATAGGTCCGCGTGGTGTCCAGGATGGCTCGCATCAGCCCCAGGTAGCTGAACGACAGGCTCATGTAGAACTGCGGGAAGCGCGACACCATCGCGTTGAACATCCCGGGTGGCAGCACTTCGTTCGCAGCCGGCACGAACACGTTGTCCATCAGCAGCGTGCGCGAGTCGGTGCCGCGCATCCCCAGCGGATCCCAGTCGCCCACGATCTCGACGCCTTCACCGTCGGCGGGCACGCCCAGCAGGCGAAGGTGGGGATCGCCCTCCACCACGGCGAGCACGTTGTGCCGGTGTGCCGCGCCGCTCAGCGAGGCGAAGATCTTGCGGCCGGTCACCACATAGCCGCCGTCGGTCACCACAGCAATGGTGCTGAAACCTGCGCGAGCCCCCGGTGCCTGTCCCTCGGAGAAGGGCTGGGAGTGGATGGTGCCGTCGTGGATCATGCCGTGCCACAACTGCGGCCGATTCGCTTCGAGGTGGGCAGCCATCCGCCCGTCGGGATCCAACGCGCGGCCGTTGGGGCCGGCGAGCAGCGATTCCGCAATCGGTCCGGCCAGCAGCGCCGTCGCGGTATGCATGTTGAACGTCAACGCGGTCGTTGCGCAGTGCCGTCCCATCTCCTCGGCCACCAGCGCGTAGCCCACGAAATCCGCGCCGAGGCCGCCGGCAGACTTCGGGACGCACAGGCCCAAGAACCCGGCGTCGGCCAGGTCAGCCCAGTTGCGATGCGGGAAGCTGGCGTCGCGGTCGTGCTCTGCGGCACGCTCGCCAAACGCAGGACCCAATTTCGCCACCCGGGCGACCAATTCCGCTCGGTCGGGCGTCAGCAGTACGTCACTCATCGCTCTCACCCTTGCATTTGTCAGCGTTTGCTCCCAAGCGGTGGTGGGCCGTAGCCCCCGCCGCCCGGTGTGTGGATCTCCATGACATCGCCCGCATCCACTTCGACGCGGGCGCACCCAGCCAGCTCAGTCACGGCGCCATCGGATCGCTCCAGCAGATTCCGGCCGAGGGCGCCGGGCCGGCCGCCGGCGACACCGAATGGCTCGATCCGCCGACGCGAGCTGAGCAGGTTGACCGTCATTGCCTCGCCGAAGCGCAGCCGGCGCACCACGCCGTCGCCGCCCCGGTTCGCCCCTGCGCCGCCCGAGCCCCGCCGCACCTCAAACCGCTCCAGCAGCACCGGGTGGCGCTGTTCGAGGATCTCAGGGTCGGTGAGACGGGTGTTGGTCATGTGGGTATGCACCGCATCGGCGCCGGGCCGGCGCGCAGTGGCCCCCGCGCCACCGCAGATCGTCTCGTAGTACTGGTGCTGCGCATTGCCCCAGATGAAGTTGTTCATCGTGCCCTGCGAGGCCGCCACCACGCCGAGGGCGCCGAACAGCGCATCGGTGATCTGCTGGGACGTCTCGACGTTGCCGGCGATGACCGCTGCAGGCGGATGCGGCGACAGCATCGAGGGATCAGGCACGACGAGTTCCAGAGGGCGCAGGCAGCCCGCATTGAGCGGAATGGCGTCGTCGACCATGCAGCGGAACACGTACAACACCGCCGACCGGCAGACCGCCGTGGGTGCATTGAAGTTGCCAGGGTGCTGCCCGCTGGTCCCGGTGAAGTCGACGACAGCTCCCCGTGCCGAGCGATCCACCGAGATGCGAACGCAGATGACGCTGCCGTCATCGAGTTCGAGCTGATAGCTGCCCCGATAGTTGCTATTGCCTAGAGCGTCGATCACCCGCCGCACCATCTCTTCGGCGTTGTCGGCGACATGGCTCATATAGGCGTGCACGACCTCGAGCCCGTAGTAGTCGACGATCCGTGCCAGCTCGGCGGCGCCGCGCTCGCAGGCGGCGACCTGGGCTCGCAGGTCGGCGATGTTCTGATCGGGGTTGCGGGCCGGCCACGGGCCGCTGGCGAGCACGTCGCGGACCTGCTCTTCGAGAAAGCGGCCCCCGGCCACGATCTGGAGGTTGTCGAGGACGAGCCCTTCCTCGTCGATGGTGGTCGAGTCAGCGGGCGCCGAACCGGGCACGCAGCCGCCGATGTCGGCATGGTGGCCGCGGGAGGCCACATAGAAGATCCGATCCGTGCCTGAGGCATCGAACACGGGCCGCACGACGGTCACGTCAGGCAGGTGGGTGCCGCCGTTGTACGGGTTGTTCAGGACGTACACGTCACCGGGCGACATCGTCGGGTTCTGGGTGATGACCGTGCGGATGGACTCGCTCATCGAGCCCAAGTGCACCGGCAGGTGCGGCGCGTTGGCGACGAGCTGGCCGGCGGTGTCGAAGAGCGCGCAGCTGAAGTCGCGCCGCTCCTTGATGTTCACCGACACCGCGGTGTGCTCGAGCACAACGCCCATCTGCTCGGCGATGTTCATGAACAGGTTGTTGAAGATCTCGAGCTGCACCGGATCGACGCTGGTGCCGATCGCGACCCGTGACGGTCGAGCCACGACACGTTCGAGCACGAGATCGCCGCGGTCGGTGATCGTGCCCTGCCAGCCCGGTTCGATCACGGTGGTGGCGTTCGGTTCGACGATGACCGCGGGGCCAGCCATGACTGCTCCGGGGGCCAGCGCGGTGCGGTCCCAGAAGGGTGTGTCGTACTGAGCACAGCCCGGCGGGGCTTCCGCGCTCATATAGGTGGGGTGCGTGGCCAACAGCGCCTCACGGTCACCCTCGGGCGGAGTCGCCGGAGGCGGATCGACTGCCTGGCCGCGGGCTTCGATGTGCAGTGCGTCAACCACCAACGCCTGATCTGGTGCGCTGAACCCGAATCTCGTCCGGTGTACTGCTGCGAATTCGCTCGCTACCTCGTCGGCTGAGCCCAGAAGCACTTCGAGCGTCGTGTCAGAACCGCGGTAGCGAACTGCCAGACGCCCGGTGACATCGATGCGGTCCTGCGACACCCCCGCAGCGGCCACAGCCTCGACTGCGGTCGGGCTGGCTGCGGCGAGCCGCCGATGCAGCGCGTCGATGAGCTCGCTGTCCAGCGAGGCCTCGATCGGCTCAGCGCGCAACTCGGTGACGTCAGCCAGCCCGATGCCCAGCGCGGACAGCACCCCAGCGTGGGGATGGATGAGGATCGTGGTGATGCCGAGCCGATCTGCCACCCGGCAGGCGTGCTGGCCGCCGGCGCCGCCGAAGCAGACCAGCGTGTAGGCGGTGATGTCGTGGCCCCGCTCGGTGCTGATCTTGCGGATCGCGTTGGACATGTTCTCCGCCGCGATCTCGCCGTACCCGAAGGCCACCTCGGCAGCGATGCGCTGCACGCCGGTGGCCTGCGCGATCTGGGCGGCCAGCTCGGCAATGCCATCGGCGGCGGCAGCCACGTCGAGCGACTGCGTCCCGTCAGGGCCGAACAGCGACGGGAAGAACTCGGGCCGGATCACGCCCAGGGTGACGTTAGCGTCGGTGAGGGCAAGCGGGCCGCCGTTGCCGTAGCTCGCCGGTCCGGGGTCGGCGCCGGCCGATTCGGGACCGACACGCAAGCGGCTGCCGTCGAAGGTGAGCAGCGACCCGCCTCCAGCCGCCACCGTGTGCATGTCGATGATGGGAGTGCGCACGCGGATGCCCGCCACCTCGGTCTCGTTGGCCCGCTCGAACTCGCCGGCAAAGTGCGAGACGTCGGTTGACGTGCCGCCCATGTCGAAGCCGATGAGCTGGGAGAAACCCGCCGCCCCGGCGGTGCGCGCCATGCCTACGACACCGCCGGCTGGTCCCGACAGCAGCGCATCGCGGCCGGTGAATCGACGAGCATCGGCCAGGCCGCCATTCGACTGCATGAACTGCAGCTGCGGACCCTCCGCCGACGCCACAGCGTCGCTGTTTCCGATCCTCGACGCCACAGCGTCGCTGTTTCCGATCCTCGACGCCACAGCGTCGCTGTTTCCGATCCTCGACGCCACAGCGTCGACGTAGCTGCGCAAGATCGGCGACAGGTAGGCGTCCGCAACGGTGGTGTCGCCCCGGGGGACGATCTTGACGAGCGGGTCAACCTCATGGCTGACCGAGACCTGCTCGAAGCCGATTTTGCGGGCTGCAGCGGCTAAGGCCGCTTCATGATCGGGGTAGCGATAGCCGTGTACCAGCACGATCGCGACTGCAGTCATGCCGCGCTCACGTGCCGCAGTCATGCCAGCGACGGCAGCGGGCAGGTCCAACTCTCGCAGCACTGTGCCGTCGGCAGCGATGCGCTCAGAGACCTCAAGCACCTCGGCGTAGAGCATCTCGGGCAGGACGATGTCGAGCTTGAACAGGTGCGGGCGGGTCTGGTACCCGATGCGCAGCACGTCGCCGAACCCTGCGGTCGTCACGAACAGCGTCGGCACGCCACGCCGTTGCAGGAGCGCATTGGTGGCGACCGTGGTGCCCATCTTCACGGACCTGATCCGCTCGGGTGGCAGCGGTTCGCCCCGCGGCACGCCGAGCAGGTCCGCGATGGCGGTGGTGGCAGCGTCGTCGTAGCGGCGCGAGTCCTCGCTCAGCAGCTTGTGCGTGACGAGGCTGCCGTCGGGACGGCGGGCCACGACGTCGGTGAACGTGCCCCCTCGGTCGACCCAGAAGTCCCAGCCATCCGGCGATTGGCTCATCTGTTGACCCTAGGTGTCGTCACCTCAGCGGTCCGCGGCACGGCTGTTGTCTCGCTCAGTCGGGAACGACCGCTGTAGCGATGATCTCGACCATGGCTGCGGGCTCGAACAGGGCGGTCGTGCCGAGCACTGCCATCGCCGGGAAATGACGATCGAGGTGCTCGCGGTGGGCGGCACCCACCCCACGGCGGTCGTCACGGTACGCCTGCACGTCGGTGGCATACACGACGAGCGACACGATGTGGTGGGCTTCGCCGCCGGCGTGTGCCAGCGCCTCGACGACGTTGCCCAGCGCCACGTCGTACTGCTCGGCGAACGTGTCGCCGACGACGGTTCCGGTCGGGTCCGAAGAAATCTGCCCGGCGATGTAGACGGTTCGCCCGTCCGCGGGGACGACGGCGTGGGCGAAGCCGGGGGACGGCGCCATGGAATCCGGACTGATCAGCCGGTGCGGTGTGGTCATGTCATCGTCCCTTCCAGTTCGGCGTTTCCGAGGCCCCGAACGCACGGTGGAACTCGGCATGATCCTCGGTGCGCATCAGCAGCGCCTGGGTCATGGCTTCGAACTCGATCGCTGCAGCGAGGCTCATGTCGGCCTCGCGGCTGATCAGCAGCTTCGTGGCCCGGTACGCGAGCCGAGGCCCGTCTGCGAGCCGGCGGGCGAGCGCGGTGCACTCCTCGAGCAGGTCGTCGGGATCGACCACCCGGTTCGCAAGCCCGATCTCGACTGCATCGGCAGCAGAGACAGGATCGCCGAACATGAGGATCTCGGTGGCGCGGCCGTGGCCGACCAGCCGGGGCAGCAGGTAGGCCGAGCCCATGTCGCCTCCGGAGAGGCCGACCTTGGTGAACAGGAAGCGGAACGTAGCCCCCCGCACACAGATGCGGAAGTCCGACGCCAGCGCGATCACCGCGCCGGCCCCGGCGGCAGTGCCGTTGACGGCCGCAATGATCGGGATCGCGCACTCGCGCATGTTCTGAACGACTGCACCGGTCATGTGAGTGAACTCGAGCAGGCGGGCGGGATCGAACCTCACCAATTCGCCGATGATCTCGTCGACGTCGCCGCCAGAGCAGAAGCCCCGTCCCTGACCGGTGATGACGATGGCGTCGATGTCGCCGCGCAGCGGCGCTTCCCGGAACAGGTCGCGCAGGTCGGCGTACACATCGAAGGTGAGCGAGTTGAGCGTTTCCGGGCGCTGGAGCGTGATCGTGGCAACCCGGTCATCCACAGAGACGTCGAAGTGCTCCCAGACATCGGTGAACCCAGCAGATGCGCGGAACGTCATGTCGGCGCTCCGTCGAGCACGATCTCTTGACCGTTGCGGCCTGACTCCACAAGCGCCATCACTGCGTCGACCACCTCGACAATCTCGATGATCCGTCCATGGGGTGTGGCCTTGGCGAGTGCCGCCTCGGCATCCGCGAGGTTCTTGCCGGTCTTTTCCGCGATGTTCGCGATGGTGGCAACGGTCATCTCGGTGCGGACGAAGGTCGGGCACACCGTGTTGGCCGTGACACCGGTTCCCGCAGCCTCAGCCGCAACGACCCGCATCAGGCCCATGACGGCATGCTTGGACGCTGAGTATGCGGCGATGTACTTGTCGCCCTCGACGCCGGCGGTCGACGCAACGGTCACGATCCGGCCAGCGCCGCGCTCCAGCATCCCGTCGATGATCGCTCGGGTGCACAGGAACGCCCCGGTCGCATTGACGGCCAGGCTGTGATTCCACTGTGCGAGCGTCGTGCGCCCCAGCCGATTCGACGACGAGATGCCGGCGTTGTTGATGAGGATGTCGACCGGGCCGATGTCGGAGAATGTCGAGGTCACCTGCTCTTCATCGGTCACGTCGCAGATGCGAGCCGCGATGCCCGGCAGCGGCTCCGCGGCCTCCGACGTCGCCAGCGCGGTGACATCGTGGCCAGCAGCGGCGAGCCGCAGGCTGACGGCTCGACCGATCCCGCGTGTGCCGCCAGTGACCACGGCCGTGCTCATGGCGTGCCCCCGCTGCGATTCAGTCGACCAGGCAAGCCCCGGTAGTTGGCGGCGATGTCGGGCATCGTCAGAACTATACTACGTTCTTGAATATCGCAAAATGTCCGCTATTTCCCAAATGCATCGAATCCGTATGCGCTGATGTCGTGCTCGAAAGCTGGTGACGTGGCAGCTGTGGCCTCGCCTGAACGGATCCGGCGGTTGCCGACAAGCCGGGAGCGGACACCCCGATGAAGATTGCGTGCATCGGCGGAGGCCCGGCCAGCCTCTTCTTCAGCATCCTGATGAAGCAGCAGGATCCGAGCCACGACATCACCGTGTACGAGCGCAATCGCCGCGGCGACACGTTCGGGTTCGGCGTGGTGTTCTCCGACGAGACCCTGGCCAACATCGCCGAGTCCGACTCATATGCCATCGCAGCAATCGAATCGGAGTTCCGCCATTGGGGTGCGATGGACGTCTACTACCGCGGCCGGACCATCTCCTCCGACGGTCACGGCTTCGCCGCGATTTCTCGGGTGCGCCTGCTCGAGATCCTGACCTGCCGGGCGACCGAGCTCGGCGTCTGCGTCAAGTTCGAAACCGAGGCTGACGTCGACGCCTTGAGGGACGACGTCGACCTCGTAGTTGCCGGCGATGGCATCAACAGCGGCACGCGCTCGCGCTACGCATCCCAGCTGCGGCCCACGATCAGCCAGGGATCCGCGAAGTACATCTGGACAGCAACCGACGCGCCCTTCGACCGGTTCACGTTCATCTTCGAAGATCTTGTCTTCGAAGACATCAGACACAGCGAAGATCTTGTCTTCGAAGACATCGGACACAGCGAAGACACCCCGCACAGTGCGGTGCAGGCGCACATCTATCCCTACAACGACACGCGTTCGACGTTCATCGTCGAGATGGCCGAAGCAACCTGGGAACGGGCACAGCTCGGCGGCCACGACGCCGGGTTGGCCCTTGGCGAATCCGACCAACATGCCCTGGAGTGGTGCAGCCGGCTCTTCGCCCGCCACCTCGGAGGACGTCCGCTTATCGGCAACAACTCAAAGTGGATCAGCTTCCCCCGAGTCTCGTGCGAATCGTGGGTGGTGAACAACGTCGTACTGCTGGGCGATGCCGCCCACACGGCCCATTACTCGGTCGGCAGCGGCACCAAGATGGCGCTGGAAGACGCCATCGCACTCGCCGACGCCATGGCCGCGGCCTCCGATGTGGCCACCGCGCTCAAGAACTTCGAGGCGGAGCGACGGCCACAGATCGAGAGCTTGCAGCGGGCCGCGGCGACCAGCGAGGACTGGTTCGCACACGTCGACCACCACCGCCAGCGTCCCTTCGAGCAGTTTGCCTTCTCGCTGTTCACGAGGTCGCAGCGGGTCACTTACGACAACCTGCGCGAGCGGGACGCCGGCTACCTCGACGAGACCTTGCACTGGTTCGCATCCCAGCAGCCGCCCTCCGCCCGGCCGTCGACGCCGGGCACACCGCCGATCTTCTACCCGTTCGCGCTGCGTGACGTGACGTTCGGAAACCGCATTGGCGTGTCGCCGATGGCGCAGTACAGCGCTGTCGATGGCATGCCGAACGACTGGCACAAGGTGCACCTGGGCAGCCGCGCCGTCGGAGGCGCCGCTCTGGTGATGACCGAGATGACCTGTACGTCGCCCGAGGCCCGCATCACGCCTGGATGCACCGGGATCTGGAACACCCCCCAGGCCGAGGCCTGGGCCGGGATAACCGGGTTCGTGCACACCTTCACCGAAGCCAAGATCGGCCTTCAGATCGGCCACGCGGGACGCAAGGGTTCAACAAAGGTGCCATGGGAGGGCGAAGACGTACCGCTCGATTCCGACAACTGGCCGCTGGTGTCAGCCTCTCCGCTGCGATACCGCGGCGGCAGCCAGATGCCAGCGGAGATGTCATACGAGCAGATGGACGCCGTACTCGACGACTTCGTGGCTGCAACCCATCGAGCAGCCGACGCCGATTTCGACTTGGTGGAAGTCCATGCTGCGCACGGCTACCTCCTGTCGTCGTTCCTGTCGCCAGCGACGAACCGGCGCGGCGACGACCACGGCGGCACGCTCGAGAATCGGGCGCGGTTCCCGCTGCGTGTCATCGAAGCGGTGCGGGAGGCCTGGCCCCACGCCAAGCCGCTGTCGGTGCGGGTCTCGGCCACCGACTGGGTGGAGGGCGGGTTCAGCCGCTCCGAGGCCATCGAGCTGAGTCACATGGCAAAGGACTGCGGCGTGGACATCATCGACGTCTCGACCGGTCAGGTTGATCCCGACGGCGCGCCGGCGTATGGGCGCCTGTATCAGACGCCGTTTGCCGAGGCGATCCGCAACGCGGTCGGCATCCCGACGATGGCAGTGGGTGCCATCTCCAGCATCGATGACGTCAACACCGTGCTCATGGCCGGCAGGGCCGACATCTGCCTCATCGCCCGCGGGCATCTCGTCGACCCCTACTGGACCCTCAACGCCGCGATCGATCTCGGGCGCAGCGAGCAGCCGTGGCCCATCCAGTACTGGCCCGGCCGCACGAGCCGCCGCCGCGAACAGGTGCCAGACGCACTCATCGACCGCGACCTGCGCTGACGGCGATGTTTCCCGCTCTTGTTCCCAGTCCCTATTCGAGACGGGCTGACGGGCCGCTCGGGCCGCGGGCTAGCGGCGTGCAGCTGCGTCGAGGGTTTCCAGGTAGAAGCGGTGCGCGCCGGGCCGAAGCTGCCGATGGAGTCGCATGAACACCTCACGCGCTTGTTCCGCGAGCCAGTCCGGGGGTGTGACCGAGCGAGGCAGCCCGGGGTCGGCGTACGGCAGCGGCCGCCAGGCGCTGATGTTGTTCATGTGAGCCACGAACGCGTCGCGGTCCCCCCCAGGTGATGCGACCCACGACTCCGAGATGGGTCGCTGAGCGGTCAGATACTCCCCGTACAGCTTGTTGATGAGGTCGAGATCCCACGCCGATGCCGCAATGTGCTCGCTGTTCGCGTCGGCTCGGAATTCGCCTTCGAAGAACGACACGTAGTCATCCAGCTCGCTCCGCTTGAGCATCGTGCGAGCCTCTTCCAGCAGCGAAGCGGGGGCGATCCACGACGCAGCGGGGCCGGGTGCGAATCCGAGACGGGCGAGCCTGGACCGGATCAGGTACCGCTTGCGGCGTTCGGTCTCGGGGATCGAGAACAGCACCAGCAGCCACGAGGCGTCGTTGCGTCTGGCTCCGTTGCCAAAGATGCGCTGATCGCCTGCTTCGAGGATCTCGCGCCCATCCGCGCTCAACGCATAGCCAGCTTTGCCATCCACTCGCTCAGGCACCAGCAGGCCTGAACGCTTCATGCGAGACGCGGAGGACCGCACGGCCTGCGCGTCGATCCCGAGCTCACGCATCAACGCGATGAGCCCGCCGACCGCTATCGGGCCCCCGTACTCCCGAGCGAACAGCCCGTAGGTGTCGAGGATCCGGTCTCTTGGCGACATCGTCTTCGAACCTGGACGCTAGGCGCCGGCCAGCTCAGCCAGCTCAGCCGGCTCTGTCAGCTTTGCCAGCGCCCGCCGCTGGAGCTTTCCTGTCGGCGTCTTGGGTAGTGGCTCAGCGCAGAAGGTGATCCGGCGAGGGTACTTGTAGGGGGCGATGGCGGCCTTGGTGTGGTCCTGCAGTTCGCCCGCGAGTGCCTCCGTCGCTGCCGAGGGGTCGCACAGATGGACGAATGCGTGCACGACCATGCCCCGTTCCGTGTCGGGCGTGCCGATCACGCCCGCTTCGGCGACAGCCCCGTGGCTCAGCAACGCTTCCTCCACCTCTGGGGCGGCGATGTTGTAGCCCGAGCTGACGATCATGTCGTCGGCGCGGGCTTGGTACCAGAAGTAGCCGTCGGCATCGCAGGTGTAGACGTCGCCGGTGAAGTTCCAGCCGTTCTGTACATAGGTGGATTGGCGCGCGTCATTGAGGTACCGGCAGCCGATCGGTCCCTTGACCGCGAGCCTCCCGGGCTCGCCTGGCGACACCGGATCGCCGTCGTTGTCGAAGATCGAGGCTTCCCACCCGGGCAGCGGCTTGCCCGTGGCACCCGGCCGGATGTCGTCGTCAGATGCCGAGATGAAGATGTGCAGCAGCTCGGTCGAGCCGATTCCGTCGATCAGCCGCAGGCCAAGCTCGGCTTGGACGTGTTCGAACGTCGCCCGCGGGAGCCACTCGCCGGCCGAGACGGCGCGCCGAAGAGACGACAGGTCCGGGCGAGGCTCCAGCGCCAGCATCGCTCGGTACGCAGTCGGGGAGCTGAAGCACACGGTGGTTCGCCGCTCGGCGATCAGATTCGCCAAGGCTGCGGGGCCCGGTTCCTGGCAGAACCAGGTGCACGCTCCTACTCGCATCGGGAAGACGACTTCTCCTCCCAGCCCGAAGGTGAATGCGAGCGGCGGGCTGCCGACGAAGACATCGTCGGGTCGTGCTCTCAGCAGCGGCGCGAATGCGTCTGCAATCACCAGCAGGTCCCGGTGGAAGTGGGCGGCCACCTTGGGGACGCCGGTGGTGCCCGAGGTGCACGCCAGCAGCGCTGGATCCGTCGCCGCAGTGTCTATCGCAGTGAACTCCGCCGACTTGGCCGCAGCCGCAGCCGCCAGATCGCCTGCCGGCCCCCAGATGGCGATCGGGCCATCAGTCACCTCCTGCAGCTCTGCTTCCAGACCCTGCGAGCACAACCCGACCGCGGGTGCGCACTTGGCGTACACCTGCGCAAGCTCCTGGGCGCGCAGCAGCGGCATCGTGGTGACCGCGACGGCGCCGGCCTTCAGCACGGCGAACCAGGCAGCCACCATCCAGGGAGCGTTGGCCCCTCGAAGCAGGACCCGATTGCCCGGCACGATCTCGTAGTCCTCCACCAGCACTGCAGCGATCCGGTTGGCGCAGTGGTACACGTCGGCGTAGGTCCACATGTCGTCGCCGAGTCCCATGCAGGGCCGTTGGCCCCACCCCTGGGCGATCGCGCCGTCGAGCAGGACGGCTGCAGCATTCAGCCGGCTCGGGTACGAAAAGAGCGGCTCGGACAAGGTGATCTCGGGCCACTGATCAGCCGGCGGCAGGCCATTGAGTACGAACCGGTCAACGTGCGCGGTCTCGGTGCTCATCTCCAACCACAAAATGCCGCTGACGTGACGATCACTAATCGCACGCTATATCTGGGAGACGCTCCGCGCAAGCAATTCAGGCCGATTTCGCGGCCGGCGGAAAGGTGTTCGGCCCGTTAGGCCTTGGCCTTGGCCTTGCGGAAGCGGGTGCCGTGAATGATGCCGCCGTAGTAGTTGAACGCCTGCCGTGCGGTGGGCTCATCGAACGGGTAGTCCGCACCGATCTGAGTTGCAGCGGCCAGCCCGGTCACGAAGCAGGTCTCCTGACTGTTGATCAGCGTGTGGGCACCGCAATACCAGCTTCGCCGCTTGCCCTGGATGAGGCGGAACAGCGGGACCAGCAGTGCCACATGGCGAACGTCGTGCACGATGTGCTGGAACCACCAGCGCTTGACGATCTGCTCGTCATCGATGCGAGTGATCGGGTTGTACGTCACCAAGCAGGGTCGCTCGGATTCTTGGGCCCACGGCTGCTGGTTATGCATGATGTAGGTGATCTCGTAGTTGTCCGGTCTGGCGCCGTACTGGACGATGTGGTTGCTGCGTGTACGCAGCGCTTCGACCTCGTCGTCGGGCAGCACTGTCGAGTCTGAATGCACCACCACATGGTTGTGGAGCTCGCTTTCGTAGCGAATCGATGACAGCAGGTAGCGCTCCAGCATCGTGGGCTTGTCCAGCATCATCAGCGTCTGATTCGCATTGCAAGCGAAGATCACCTCGTCGAAGGTCTCGCGGGCACCGGCCTCGTCCTCGACCTCGACGCCTGACGGCTGCCGGTACACCTTGCGGACCGGCCGGTTCAGGTAGATCTTGTCGCCGAAGTCAGCCGACAAGTTCTCGTAGATGCGCCGCGTTCCCTGGTCCCAAGTCTGCATGGGCGTTGCCGTGGAGATGTCGAAGAACTCGAGATAGCGCGCGAAGAGCGCCGCCGGCATATCGAACACGTTCGTCGCCATCAGGAAGTTGACGAACATCGGCTTGAGGATCTTGTACCTGAAGTCGGCGGAAAACCCGCCCATGTTCAACACAGTCCGCATGCTGATGTAGTTGAACGGGTTGAGCGCGTTCGCGAACTTCGACCTCGCGCGGGTCAGACGACCGAATGAATGCAGGCGTTTCAGCAGGCGCTGGAACTTCGCTATCTCGGGCTGCAGCTGATCCCTGATCTCGGAGTCGAAATCATGGGCGTAGATGCCACCGCGGTATCTCACGCTGTAGTTGAACTCGGTGTCCACGAGATCGATGCCGAATCGCTCCAGCAACAGCACGACGTGGTCGTACACCGACGGGATGCACGCGGTGACGGAGATGTCGAACGGGATGGTGCTGCCGTCGGCCTGCGGCATATCGGCCGTGACTGCGTTGCCGCCGACCTGTTCGTTGGCCTCGAACAGCCGGAAATCGAAACGGTCCGGGTGGTGGTGCAAGGCCCACGCGGCTCCCAGCCCCGATATGCCCCCGCCGACAATTGCGATTCTGCGCTGCATCGTCATGCTCCGCCGGTCAGCATGCCGCGGGCTAGCTGCCATGCCCCTCAGCGCGCTTGGAGGGACTCGAACCCCCAACCTTCTGATCCGTAGTCAGATGCTCTATCCAATTGAGCTACAAGCGCTGATCCTCGCCGGAACCGGGCCGGACGGCCCGATGGCGCCCAGACAGTCTAGGAGACGGTACCTGTAGGGCTTCAAGAGGTTTCCCCTCAGGTCGGGAGGTCGTCACGGTCGGGCGGATCAGCAGCGGCCAGCAGCCCAGCCGCCCGTGCGACATCGGCTGGCGTGCAGCCAAGGGCCTCGGCCGCGGCTACCACGTCGGACCACTCCGGTTTGCTGCGGTGAGGGCCGTGCTTGACGCTGACGGCGTGCCCCTCGACGTGCACGGTCGATGTGTGCCGTTCGAGCGCTGTGCGCACCACCGGGCGTGCGCGAAGACCCAGCGTGCCGGTGAGCCGTGCGCAGAGGTCGGCAAGACGGGTCACGTCTTCGGCTCGGCACAGCGCCATCAGTGTGTGCGCCGGGCGGCCCTTCTTCATCACGATCGGGGCGGCCCAGGCGTCAAGCGCTCCAGCGGCCAGCAATTCGTCCAGCGCATGGCCCAGCACCTCGCCCGAGACGTCGTCGAGGTTGACAGCCAGCTCGACCAACTCTTCGGTGGCGTCGGCTCCCTCGAGGGCCCCCATGGCAGCGGCCAGCTGTGGCGTGGTCTGATCGGCCTCGGCCCCGATCTCGGCGCCGATCAGCACGCCGGTGACGTTTGGACGCCCCGGCAGCTCCCGGGTGCCTGCGCCGAAACCGGCGCAGGCGAGCGTCATGGCCGGTGCCGGCCCAAAGTGCTCAGCCAAGGCGGCAACGATGGCGGCGCCTGTGGGCGTGGTGAGCTCCATGTCGATGTCGACGCCGACGATCGGGCGTCCTGCCAGCAGGTTCACCACCGCGGGCGGCGGGTTCGGCAGCACGCCGTGGGCAGCGTTGATCGTGCCCTTGCCCACCGCGACCGGGCCGCAGCGCACTGAGTCCACTGCGAGCGATTCGAGAGCTGCGCACACGCCGACGATGTCCACAATGGCGTCGAGCGCGCCGACTTCGTGGAAATGCACCTCTTCGGCCGCCATGCCGTGGATCTGGCCTTCGGCTTCGGCCAGCGCCCCGAACACCGCAAGAGCCCGCTGCCTGACGCGCTCGGCGAGCGGTGCTGCGATCAGCAGCGCCCGGATGTCGCGCCAGCGGCGGTGGTGATGCCCCTCGGGGGCATCAACGATTGCCCGCGTTGCGGCGAGCTCGTTCCGCCTGACCCGTTCGGTGTCCAGTTGCCAGCCGTCGAGGCCAAGCGTCTGCAGTTGGGCAACCACATACCCCAGGTCAGCGCCCGCATCGAGCAATGCGCCAAGCGCCATGTCGCCTGCAATGCCCGAGACCGGGTCGAACCACGCCACGATGCCTCCCGACGCGGGCGATCCAGTGCTGCCGGCGGGGACAGTCTCGACGTTCGCCGGCTCACGCGCCTCAGCAATCCGCGGGCTGGCCGACGGGTTGTCGTGCATTACTCGGATCCGCCGTGGGAGCGGGCAGCCAGCTCCAAGATGCGCATCGCAGCCATGGCGGCACCGAATCCGTTGTCGATGCCCACCACGGTGATGCCTGCAGCACACGACGCATGCATGGCCAGCAGCGCGGTGACACCTTCGAGAGCAGCGCCGTAGCCGGCACTGGTCGGCACCGCGATGACGGGTGCGGGCGTCACACCGGCGACTGCGGTGGCCAGCGCTCCCTCCATGCCTGCCACGACGATGACTGCGTCGGCTGCGGCCAGGGTGTCGATCTCTTCGAGGAACCGATGCAGCCCGGCCAGACCGATGTCGCACACCAACGCAGCACTGATGCCGAAGGCGCTGAGCACGGCCAACGCCTCGCACGCCACCGGACCGTCTGCGGTGCCGGCCGAGGCCACCACCACTCGTTCAGTGCGAGCGTTTCCCACCCGCCACACCACCGTCGCCAACGCCGTGCTGTCAGCAGAATCTGGACCTCGATCATCCGGCCGATGCGCCGTCCCCCCTGGGCACGCCGCCAGCGCGGCGGTCACCTGGTCGGGCTGTGCACGCGTCATCAGCACCGGTCCCGAGCCCCCGCTCAGCATCTCCGCCACTATCCGAGCGCACTGAGTGGGCGATTTGCCCGGCCCATAGACGGCTTCGGGATGACCGGTCCGCAGTGATCGGTGATGATCGATGCGCGCCCCGGCGACCTCGGCATAGGGCAGGCGGCGCAGACGCGCTAGCGCTTCGTCCGCAGGCACCGTCCCGTCACGCACCTCGGCCAGCAGATCGGCGAGCTGTTGTGCGTCCATTGGCTGCCGTTCTACCTGCTGGGATGTCCTGACGAACCCTCGAAGGCCGTCGGTGCGCTCACGGTCACCCTTGCGGCAACCGATCCGATCTCGCTGGCACTGCGCGGGGCGTCACTCGGCATCACCTGGATCGGATGCTGAGCTATCTGACCTGTTGCGATTCCTACCGTATGTGCACTTCTCTCCCATAACGGATTTTACGTATCAAACCTTTACAAATTGCTAGGTTTTGATACTTTGAATCTTGTGACTCGCCGGACCGTGACGCCAAACAATCTTGCCGATTGGTTGATTGGGCAAGGCCGTCATTTTGTCACTTCCCGCGACGCTGCCGATCTGTTGAATATCGAACCGTCTGAGGTTTGGGCGAGTCTGAGTCGTGCACGACAAGCACGCAAGATGACTTCAGTCACCAAGGGTGCCTGGGTGCCCGTACCACCGGAGTTCCGGGACGCAGGAGCGCCACCGCCACTGCACTACATCCACCCGCTCATGCGACACCTCCGTCACACTTACTACGTAGGATTCCTTTCCGCAGCAGCGATCTACGGAGCCGCGCACCATCCTTCCATGATCCTGCAGGTGGTGGCCTCGGCGCGATTGCGTGATCGGCAGATCGGCGGAAGCCGTATCAGCTTCATCCAGCGAGCTGCCACTGACCAACGCGCTACGCAACAGTCCAACACGCCGACAGGACGGGTCACGGTGTCGACATCGTCAACGACCGTCTTGGACCTCGCCGACTCGCCGGGCCGAGGCGGTGGCGTATCGAACGTCGCAACGGTGATTGGTGATCTCCTCATCTCACGCTTGCTCGACATCGAGTCGCTGCCGGCAGCAGCGGCAGCTTTCCCGGCTGCTGCGGTGCAGCGCGCCGGTTACCTGCTGGAGTACATGGCCGTTGAGACGGGTGTCGAGACTTCGGTAGCAGATGTGCTCGACGAACTCACGCTCATGTCGAGCACGGATTGGGCGCCGCTCGTACCCGGCGGGCCAGGTGATGGTGCACGCGACCAACGCTGGCGGATAGTGGTGAACGCGGCAGTGGAGCACGACCTGTGATCACACGTGCCGACATTGCTCACTGGCGAACACAGGTCCCGTGGGTGAGCGCCGAGCACGTCGAACAGGACCTCGTGCTCTCCCGACTCATCGTCGAGATCGCTCGACATCCGTTGCTGGGTCAGGAACTGGTCTTCCGGGGCAGCACCTGCTTGCACAAGCTCTGGCTCGACCGACCTTGGCGCTACAGCGAAGACTTGGACTACGTGCGGCGCTGCGGCGGCGGGATCGGCGGCGTCTTGGATGCCATCCGGGAAATCGCCGAAACAGTCGGCTTCGACGACGTTCGCACTGACACCCGGACGCAGCACCCAAAGGCCCGGCTGCGCGCACGGTACGAGAGTGGCGGACCGTTTCACGCGAAGGTCGAGATCAACACGTTCGAGCGTTCTCCAGCACGACCAATCGTCACTCGACCCTGTGTCGTGGACAGCCCGTGGTTTCGAGGCGCATCAGATGTCCCGACCTTCTCCGCACCGGAAATGATGGCCACGAAGATCCGGGCGCTCTACCAGCGCAGCAAGGGTCGCGACCTGTTCGACCTCTGGCTCGCCGTGAACCATCTCGGTCTTGATCCCGGGGACATTGCAGCCTGCTTTGACACGTACCGTCCAGACGGCTGGTCGGCGGCCCGAGCCATGGACAATCTCGACCAAAAGCTTGAGACTTCAGCGTTCGCATCGGATCTCGCTCCATTGGTTGCCGAGTGGCCAGCGGGCTCTTCCATCGACGCCGGACGTGCTGCGGCAGAAGCCATCATCCACGCGATTGATGCCCGCTCCGAGTCATAAGCGTCAGGCACCGGGCGTATCCTGCCCCGATGGCTTCAGCCGGCTCTCCATCAGGTGTTCCGAGCGTGCCGCCCTCGACGCGGATCGGCTACATGGGCCCGCACGGCACTTTCACCGAAGCTGCCCTCGCCACCCAGTCTGACCTGTCTCAGGCCGCGCTCGTGCCGCTGATCTCGGTCCCCGAGGTGCTCTCTGCGCTTGACGACGGAGCGGTCGACTACGGGTTCGTACCCGTCGAGAACGCCATCGAAGGCGCTGTCAACGTCACCCAGGACGCGCTCGCGTTCGACTTCGACTTCCTCATCCAGCGCGAAGTCGTGGTGAACGTGCAACTGGACCTGATGACACTGCCCGGCACGGCCACCGCCGATGACCTCTCGGCTATCCACACGGTGCTGTCGTTCCCCGTGGCCATTGCCCAGTGTCGAGCGTTCCTGCACGGCCAACTCCCCAATGCTGAAATCGAAGCGGCCACCTCGACCGCCCTCGCGGCCCGTCGCATCGCTGAAGAACAGTCGGTCGGCGTGGCCGCAATCGCCAGCCCGACCGCGGCCCAGATATATGGCCTGGAAACCGTCGTGGAATCAATCGAGGACCACCGCGACAACCAGACCCGCTTCCTGCTGCTGGCGAAAGGCCAGGTGCCGCCCGCCAGCGGCAACGACAAGACCAGCATCGTGGTGTTCCAGAACCACAATGAGCCGGGCAGCCTGCTCGGCATTCTCATGGAGTTCGAGGCCCGCCGTCTCGACCTGTCCCGGCTGGAATCGCGCCCGACGCGACGGGGCCTCGGCGAGTACTGCTTTCTGCTCGACTTCGAGGGTCACATCTCCGACGAGGTGGTGGCGGACTGCCTGCGCGCCCTCAAGATGAAGCAGCGCGACGTGAAGTTCCTCGGTTCGTTCCCCACGGCGAACGGCAACTCGTCGGGTCGCGAGCGAGTCACCGAGGAGGCCTGGACCTCGTCAGATGACTGGCTGAAGTCGCTGCGCCGCCTCATTCGCTGAGCAACGCCAGCGTCACCGCCGGATTGCTCGAACGGCGCGAGGCCGGCGGCGGGCTAGACCCAGGGGCAGTTGGAGTTGCGGTCGCCGAACGTGGCGCCGGTGCGGTAGCGGTCAAGCGTGAACGGCTTGAGCTCTTCGGGCTTGTCGCCGTGCACCATCATCTCGGCGGTGAGCTTGCCCACCCCGATCATCTTGAACCCATGGTTGGAGTCGGCGATCACCCACGCGTTGTCGGCCACATAGTCGAACACCGGCACGTTGTCGGGAGTGAACGCCCCGATGCCGCCATTGCGACGCTCCTTGAAGAAGGGCCGCACGTTCTCCAGGCGCTTGAACAGCATGCCCAACGTCGCGCAGTAATAGTCGGCGAACCATTCCTCGGCCTGATACGCGTCGTTCAGGTGGCCGTAGGGCTCCACGTCGGCTCGCGGCCCGATCTTGATCGGGATCGTCCCGCCTTGCAGGCCGGGCGCGCCCACCCGCTCCGCGGCATAGCGCGTGTAGGAGTAGAAGTGGTCCTTGAGGAACCTGCCGTCGTCGGAGTACACCGGCGTGTTCATGAGCTCAACATGCAGCACCGGCGAGTCTTTGTGCTGGGCTGTGCGGAAGTCGACACCGGGAGGCAGCAGGACCTCGCCCTCCAGCAGACGCCAGTAGGTCCACATGTCCATCTGGTCCTCGACATGGCCGTCGGGGTACAGCACATCGAGGTGCGAGGGGCCGCCGAGCCACTCCCAGTGCGTCGGCGTCCACGCCCCTGCGCCCACCACCACCTGCTCGCAGGTGATCGACCCCTGGTCGGTCTCCACTGCGGTGACCGAGCCTGAGTTGTCGAGCTGGTAACCGGTCACGGTGGCGCCGTACACCCGCTGCACACCCCACTGCCGGCACTTCTGGTCCAGGCCCCACACCGCCATGTGGGTGCCGGCGTACCCGGAGCGGTGCTCGTGCAGCACCACGTCGCAGTTGTCGGTCTTGAAGTCGGGCCACAGGTTGGTGAGGAAGGCACGGGCCTCCGCACCGGTGTGAACGTCGGAGGGGTAGCCGCTGGCTTTATGCGACGCCTGCAGCTTCAGGTAGTCCTCGGTCTGGTTCGCCTCGCCCACTGACACGTAGCCGACCTGCTGGAAGCCGAAGTTGACGGGGTCGGACTCCCACACCTCCACGCTGGCCCGCAAGATGGCGTGCAAGGGTCCGGTCATGTACATGTTGCGGATGCAGCCACAAGCCAGCCCGGTAGCGCCCGCACCCGGGCCTTGCTTGTCGATCAGCACCACGTCACTGCCCGAGCCCTTGCCGGTGCGCTCGAGGTACATGGCCAGGTGGTAGGCGCTCGACAGCCCGTGCACGCCTGCGCCGACCACCACGAACCGAGCGTGGCTCGGCAATCCCACGGCGTCGAACACCGGGATGACGGCCGGGTTAGCCGCTTGCCCGTCTACCTCTGGCGGCAGGGGCCGGTTGGCGAACGGATACCACTGGTTGTGCTCCGTCGGATTGGGGACGGGGGGGTTGGGAATGTTGCTGGTCATGTCTTTTCCTCTTGTGCTTGGGGATCAATTCGGGTCATCGACGGTCGGGAGCCGGTAATCGGCCCCCAGGGTCCGCCAGATCAATGGGACGCCCGGCCGGTAGGCGAGGTGGTGGCGGCTTGGCGCGTCGAGAATGGTCATGTGGGCCGGACCGCCGCTGGTGAGCCGCCCGACGTCGGTCCGGCCTAACGCCATTGCCCCGCCAACCGTCACCGCGGCGATGGCCTCGTCGATCGTCATGCCCATGTCGCGCACGGCCATGGCGATGCAGAACGACACCGACGTGGTGTAGCTCGAGCCCGGGTTGCAGTTCGAAGCCATCGCCACCGTGACCCCGGCGTCGATGGCCCGCCGGGCGTCGGGGTAGGGCTGGCGGGTGGAGAAGTCGGTGGCCGGCAGAAACGTGGCGACGGTGTCGCTGCCGGCCAAGGCGTCGATGTCATCATCGGAGAGGTAGGTGCAGTGGTCCACCGACGAGCAGCCCATCTCGACGCCGAGCTGCACGCCCGGCCCGTGGCCGAGCTGGTTGGCGTGCAGACGCAGCCCCAGTCCGGCGGTCCGACCCGCCTCGAGCACGGCCCGGGACTGGTCGGCATCGAACGCGCCGGTCTCGCAGAACACGTCGATCCAGCGGACGCGGTCCGCGACCGCGTCCAGCATCGGCCCGCACACCAGATCGACGTATTCGTCGGCCCGGCCCTGGTACTCGCTGGGCAGCAGGTGGGCGCCCAAGAACGTGGCCTCCGGGCTGGCCTCGGCGGCCAGTGAGGCCAACTCGGTCTCAGAACTCACCGACAGCCCGTAACCGGTCTTGATCTCGACCGTGGTGGTGCCGGCCCGGTGCACTTCGACCAGCCGCTGGCCAAGCGAGGCCGCCAAAGCGTCCCGGCCAGCGTTGCGCGTGGCGTCGGTGGTGACCCGGATCCCGCCCCCGTCGTAGGGCTCGCCCGCCATCCGCCGGGTGAACTCCTCGGCTCGGTCGCCCGCAAACACCAAGTGGGTGTGGGAGTCGACGAATCCGGGCAGCACGCACCGGCCGCTGACGTCGAGGCGCTCATCGGCGACAGCCCCCGACGGACCCACCGCCAGCACCGTGTCGCCGTCGATGACGACCGACGCATTGGTCACCACGCCCAGCGGGCCGTCCCCCAGCTCGGGGTCGTTGGTGATCAGCTCGGAGATGTTGTCGATGACAAGAGTCATGGTGCGGTGACCTCCGTGATGGCCGAAGCCAGACCGGCGGCGACGGCGACGGTCGTGTGCCGGCCGTCACGCACGACTGTTCTGCCGCCCACGACCAGGTGGTGCACATCGGCACTGGTGGCCGCGAAGATCGTCGCGGCCAGCGCGGTCTCAGCGTCAGCTCCGGCCATGCGCACCGAGTTGAGCCCCACCGTTACGAAGTCGGCCAGCGCGCCCGCCTCCAGCGTGCCGCCTTCGGGCCAGCCGAGCGATCGGTAGCCGCCCGAGGTGGCCATCGAGGCCAGGACATCCACATCAAACACGCCGCGGTCGTTGGTGGCGGCCCGCTGGTCGAGCTCGACCATGCGTGCCTCGGAGAGGATGTCGACGGTGGCGTGGGAATCCGAGCCCAGGCACAGACCGGCCCCTGCTTGGGCCAAGCCGACGCTCGGTCCGGTGCCGTCGGCCAGATCCCGTTCGGTTGAAGGGCACAGGCAGCAGTGCGCGCCGGCCTCGCCGATCATCGCTTGGTCGCGCTCGTCGGCATGGGTGGCGTGCACCAGGGTCGTGCCTGGCCCCAAACCTTCGGCTTGGGCGATCACGTCGATCGGTGTCAGGCCGTGGACGCCGAGGCACTGCTGGTTCTCCGCCGGCTGCTCGGAGGCGTGGAAGTGCAGAGGGGCGCCGCGCGCTTGGGCCCAGTCCGCGGCCACCTTGATGGACGGCGGATCGACAGCCCTCACCGAGTGCACCGCCGCGCCAACCTGCACCATCGGCCCCGACACCGTCGAAGCCAGGCCCTCGACCCGGTCGACCCACCGGTCGGCGCTGCCGTCGCTGAATCGGGCCTGGGAGGGCCGCAACGGCTCGTAGCCGCCGTCCAGAGCGGGGTCGAGCCCGCCATGGAGATACAGCGTGTCGAGCAGGGTCAGACGGATGCCGGCGTCGCGGGCCGCGGCCACCACCGCTTTGCCCATGGCGTCGGGGTCGTCATAGTTGTCCCCGCCGGGGTGGTGATGGACATAGTGGAACTCGCCAACGATGCCGATGCCGGCCAGGGCCATCTCCGCGAACGCCGCCCGAGCCAGCCGGTAGTAGCAGTCGGGGTCGAGCCGGGCCGCCACCCGGTACATCAGGTCGCGCCACGTCCAGAAGTTTCCCCGCCCGGCGTGGGTTCGGCCCCGCAGGGCCCGGTGGAAGGCGTGGCTGTGCGCGTTGGCCAGCGCCGGCAGGGTCAGGCCCGCCAGCGGCACGGCACCCTCCGGTCGGACGGGTACACCTCCACAGACTGCGGTGATGCGGTCACCGTCGACGGCGATCACCACCCCCTGTGCGGCCCTGGGTCCCCCGAGCCAGGCCAGCTCGCACCAAAAGTGAGTGGTCATGTGCCGACTCGCTCGTTGAACCGGGAGATGCGCTCGATGAACGCGTCGCGGTGGTGCTGTTCGAACTCGTCCCAGGTGCACAGGGTGGAAGGGTCGGCCCGGTCGGTGATCAGGATGCCGTCGAGGTGGTCGCACTCGTGCTGCCAGGTACCCGCGGTCAGGCCTCGTGCTCGAGTGCAGTGTTCGGTGCCTTCGCGGTCGAGGTAGCGGACCCCGAGATTGACCGAGCGGACCACGTCACCCCGCAGCGGCACCGAAAGGCAGCCCTCGTTGATGACCACGGTCTCGTCGTCCAGTACCTCGAGCTCCGGGTTGATGGCGACGGTCAACTCAATGGGCGGCTTGTAGGGGTAGCGGGGGTTCTCGTTCACTTCGATGACGACGATCCGGGCCGTCTCGCCGATCTGGTTGGCGGCCAGGCCCGCCCCGTTGGCGTAGCGCATCGTGTCGATGAGGTCGTCGACGATGCCCTGGGTTCGCTCGCTGGCGATCTCCGCTGGCGGTACGGCCGCAGCCGGTGCCCGCAGCGCCGGATGGCCGATGGAGTGGATATCCCGGACGGTCATATGTCCCCCGCCTCTGTCGCCCAGGCCTACTGCGCGGCCGCCGGAGCGGCCGGTATCTGAACGCCGCGCTCGGCGGCCACTTCCCACGCCCGGTCGTAACCGGCGTCGGCATGGCGCATCACGCCGGTGCCCGGGTCGTTGAGCAGCACCCGCTCCAGTTTCTGAGCGGCCAGGTCGGTGCCGTCGGCCACGCTCACCTGACCGGCATGGATCGACCGGCCGATGCCCACCCCGCCGCCGTGATGGATGCTCACCCACGAAGCTCCCGACGACGTGTTGACGAGCGCGTTGAGCAGGGGCCAGTCGGCGATGGCGTCGCTGCCGTCTGCCATGTCCTCGGTCTCGCGATAGGGAGAGGCCACCGAGCCCGAGTCGAGATGATCGCGTCCGATGACGATCGGTGCGGCGATCTGGCCCGACCGGACCATCTCGTTGAACCGCAGCCCCAGCCGGTGACGCTCGCCGTAGCCGAGCCAGCAGATCCGCGAGGGCAGGCCCTGGAACGCGACCCGCTCGCCGGCCAGGGTGATCCATCGCTTGAGGCCCTCGTCATCGGGGAACTCGTCGAGCACGGCCCGATCAGTCGCGGCGATGTCGGCCGGGTCGCCCGACAGCGCAACCCAGCGGAAGGGTCCTTTGCCTTCGCAGAACAGGGGCCGGATGTAGGCGGGAAGGAAGCCCGGATAGTCGAAGGCGCGCTCGTAACCGCCGAGCGCGGCTTCGGCCCGCAGGCTGTTGCCGTAGTCGAACACCTCTGAGCCGGCGTCGAGGAAGCCCACCATGGCCTCCACGTGGGTGGCCATGGCCGCTCGGGACCGGCGCACGAGCTCGTCGGGCTGATTGCGCCGCAGCTCGTCCGACGCCTCGGGTGACAGGTCGTTGGGAACATAGGTCAGCGGGTCGTGCGCGGAGGTTTGGTCGGTGACGATGTCAGCAGCGACGCCGTCGGCCAGCAGGCGCGGCATCACGTCGGCAGCGTTGCCGACCAGTCCCACTGACAGCGGACGGCGCGTCCGTACGGCCTCGGAGCATCGGCGGAGCGCATCGGCGTAGTCGTCGGCGACCACGTCGAGAAAGCGGGTCTCCACCCGGCGAGCGGCCCGTTCGGGGTCGACCTCGATGCACAGGGCAACCCCCCCGTTCATGGTGATTGCCAGCGGCTGAGCGCCGCCCATCCCGCCCAGCCCGGCGGTGACGGTGAGGGTCCCTGCCAGCGATCCCCCGAAGCGTCTGCGGGCGATGGCCATGAAGCACTCGTAGGTGCCCTGCAGGATCCCCTGGGTGCCGATGTAGATCCACGACCCCGCCGTCATCTGGCCGAACATGGTCAGGCCGAGCTGCTCCAGCCGGCGGAACTCGTCCCAGTTGCCCCATTCCGGGACAAGGTTGGAGTTGGCGATCAGCACCCTGGGCGCCCATTCGTGGGTGCGGACCACTCCCACCGGTTTGCCCGACTGCACCAGCATGGTTTCGTCGTCGGCCAGATCTGTCAGCGTCGCGATCATGGCGTGGAAAGCGGGCCACGACCGCGCCGCCCGACCGGTGCCCCCGTACACGACGAGATCGTCGGGGCGCTCGGCCACGTCGGGATCCAGATTGTTCTGCAGCATCCGGAAGGCGGCTTCCTGGGGCCAGCTCCGGCAGGTCAGCGCAGTACCGGTGGGGGCTCTCACTCCGCCCCGAGGGGCGCTGGCGCTGTGCTGTGTGCTGCCGGGCATAGAGGACCTCGTGCCTGCAGGGTGGGTGGTGTGTCGCACGCTACCGAATCTCGGCCTAGTCTGTCAATATGCAGCAAGAGATTTCAGTTACTGAAATAATTAGCGAAACTGCTTCTGCGTCTCCACTGCACAGATCGCGCTCGGCGGAGCGCGTGCTGGCGTTGCTTGACACCGTGGTCACCAACGGCGAACTCAGCCTGACTGCAGCCGCGGCCCGAACGGACATGCCGGCCAGCACGGCTCTGCGCCATCTGCGGGTCCTGACCGACCGCGGCTATCTCGTCAGGGGCAGATCCTGGCTGTATTCCGTGGGTCCGGCGTTCGTGCGCACCGCTTTGGCGTCGTTGCAGTCCGGCCCCTACGCCCGGCTCAGGGCGGCAGCCCAGCCAGAGCTTGAAGGACTGGTCGAAGCCACCGAGGAGTCCGCATACCTGGCCGTGCGCGACGGCGACTCCGCCGTCTACATCGCCACGGTCGAAAGCCGTCGGGCCATCCGCCACGTCGGCTGGGTGGGCCGGTCGGTCCCCATCGACGGCACCGCGGTGGGCGCGGCACTGCTCGCCGCCCCGTTGGCGCGCGATGCCCGCCCCGTGCCCCTCATCAATACCGGCGCCATCGAGTCCGACGTCACCGCGGTCTGCGCGCCGATCCACGGTTTGGGGGGGCCGGTAGCGGCTCTGTCGGTGCTGGGTCCGGCGGACCGGCTCGTCGGCAGCCGCCTGCAAACCGCGTCCGACGCCGTGACCGAAGCGGCCGTCGCCACATCGGCTGCGTTCTCGTCCGTCGAGGCAGCCCTGACGTGACGGTGGAACTCGACGGCGCAGGCGTCACCGTCTCCGACGTCGTCGCGGTTGCTCGCCATCGCGAACAGGTTCGCCTCAGCGACGCCGCCCGGTCCGCCATGGCCACGGCCCGCGCCATCGTCGAGGCCCTCGTCGATGGCGAGCCGGTCTACGGGATCTCCACCGGCTTCGGCGCCCTGGCCAACACCACCATTCCCGCCAGCCGTCGGGCCGCTCTGCAGCAGTCCTTGATCCGCTCCCATGCCGCCGGGATGGGCCCGGCGGTCGAGGCCGAGGTGGTCAGGGCCATGATGTTCCTCAGGGCCCGCACGCTCGCCTTGGGAACCTCCGGGTCGAGGCCGCAGGTTGCGGAGTCGCTGGTGCGTCTGATCAACGCAGGCGTGGTGCCTGCGGTCCCCGAACACGGCTCACTGGGAGCCAGCGGCGACCTTGCGCCGCTTGCCCATGTTGCGCTCGTGCTGATGGGCGAAGGCGAAATCCTCACCGACGACGGGGGCACGATTGACGGGGCCGCGGCCCTCTCGGCAGCGGGCATCGAGCCCTTGGTCCTCGCTGAGAAGGAGGGCCTGGCCCTGACCAACGGCACCGACGGGATTCTGGCAATGCTCTGCCTGGCCGTCCACGATCTAGCCGGCCTGCTGAGGGTCGCCGACATCGTGGCCGCCTGCAGCGTCGAGGCTCTGCTGGCCACCGATCGGGCCTTCGCCGCCGACCTGGTGGCGCTGCGGCCCCATCCCGGCCAGCAGGCCTGCGCGGCCAACCTCCGGGCCTTGTTGGCCGGCTCGCCCATCGTGGCCAGCCACCGCCTCGACGACGACCGGGTGCAGGACGCCTACTCCATCAGGTGCACGCCCCAGGTTCACGGAGCGGCCCGCGACACCCTCGACTTCGCAGCAGGCGTGACCGATCGGGAACTGGCCTCGGCCATCGACAATCCGATGGTGCTGCCCGACGGCCGCGTCGAGTCGTGCGGCAACTTCCACGGAGCGCCGGTCGCGCTGGCAGCCGACTACCTCGCCATCGCCGCGGCCGAGGTCGGCGCAATTGCTGAGCGCCGCATCGACCGACTGCTCGACCCAAGCCGTTCCCACGGTTTGCCCCCGTTCCTGGCTGATGATCCGGGCGTGGACAGCGGTCTGATGATCGGCCAGTACACCGCGGCCGCCCTGTGCGCCGAGAACCGGCGCCTGGCCGCGCCAGCCGCAGTGGACTCGCTGCCCACCTCCGCCATGCAGGAGGACCACGTGTCCATGGGCTGGGGCGCGGCTCGCAAGCTGCGCCTAGTCGTCGCCAACCTGCGCCGCATCCTGGCCGTCGAATGGGTGGCGGCTGCCCGCGGCATCGAGCTGCGAGCGCCCTTGGCGCCCGCGGCGGGGACCAACGCTGCGCTCAGCCTGCTGCGGACCATGGTGCCCGGCCCGGGTCCCGACCGCTGGCTGTCGCCCGAGCTCGCCGCAGCCGAACAGATGCTCGCCGCCGAGGCTCTGGTGCCCGCGGTAGAAACAACCACCGGTCCCTTGGCCTGAAACACCTCTGCGGAGGGAGGGGGATTCGAACCCCCGGAGGCTTGCGCCTCAACGGTTTTCAAGACCGTCGCAATCGTCCATCCGCACGTGGTGTCCGCCAGCCGTCGTAGGGGCCTACCTTGGGGACATGGACGGCCGCGGCGTTCTCGATGCCCGTGCCCAGTCAGCACGATGGGCGCCGCATGAGACCACTACCGGCGGGGCGCGGCCCGAAGACACGTCGCCTGAGATATGGCATCGACTCACCAACACATGGGAGTCCATGACTCCTGCGCAGCGGGTTGCGCTTGCCGCTGCGATGTCGGCGGCTATCGAGACTTCGACCCGAGCAGGCATCCGGATCGACGAACCAGACGCCGACGAAACTCGCGTCCGTTTCCTCGTGGCGCAGCGCCGATACGGCACCGAAGTGGCAGATGCCGCATTCGGCGCCGACGGTCGATGGCCGAAGTGACTGACCCCATCACGCTGGCACTGCGAGTTGCTGCCATTCTCGACGAGCACGACATCAGTTACACATTGGGCGGCTCACTCGCGAGCTCGATGTTTGGCGAGCCGAGAGGCACAATCGACATCGACATGGCAATTCGCTTGGAGAGCCAGCAACTCGACGATCTCGTGGGTGCGCTCGACATCGAGTTCTACGTGCCCATCGAAGCCGCTCAGCGTGCGGTCGCACAGAGCACGTCGTTCAACCTCATCGACGAGACCGGCTTCAAAGTGGACCTCTTCGTGCTCGGTAACAGCCTGTTGGACCGGCGCCAACTCGAACATCGTCGACACATCATGGTGCGCGACGATCCGCCGCAACACTTGTGGGTCACCGCTCCCGTCGAACAAGTCCTGCGCAAGCTGGAGTGGTACCAAGCGGGCGGGTGTGTTTCGGAACGTCAATGGCGTGACGTCGTCGGCATCCTGCGGGCACAGGGCACAGCGCTCGACCTTGCCGACCTGGTCCACACAGCCGCATCGATGGGGCTTGGAGAGCTTCTCGTTGCGGCTCTGGAAGATGCCGAGATCAGCACCTGAGGCCCGCGCCTACGCCACAAGCAGTCGGACGGCGTGGTGTGGATCCTGATGGGGTCGCGGCTCGCCGCGGAGTCCGGCGAGCGGAGGGAGGGGGATTCGAACCCCCGGAGGCTTGCGCCTCAACGGTTTTCAAGACCGTCGCAATCGTCCACTCTGCCACCCCTCCGCAGGTCAAGCTACCGGCGGTCCCGCGCCTGCCGCCGTGTGACTACTCGCGTCTCGCAGTCCACCGAGATGGTGCAAGTGCGAATTTGCGGGCCGTTCAGGTGCCAAATTGCCGGGCATCGCGGGAACTTTCCGCTCGGGGGTATCTTGTGGCGGTGCTCCGGCCGCCAGCGGCTGGTTGCGCACGGAGAGGTGGCCGAGTCCGGTTGAAGGCGCTTCCCTGCTAAGGAAGTAACTGCCGCAAGGTGGTTCGTGGGTTCGAATCCCACCCTCTCCGCACCCGTGATTTCGTCATCATCAAGCCGCGCGCCCGCGCGCTAGCCGGCTTGCATCACGGGCAGAACTTCGGTCTCCAGGAGCCGTCGTGCAACGGTGCCCTCGGGGGAGCCATAGACCTTCTCGTTGAACTGGCCCGACAGCAGGACCTTGTCGATACCCAGGGAACGCTATTACACGGCTTCTTGATGCGCCCAGACGCTTCGAGTTCTCGGCGTCGGGCTCGCCGGTGCAGGACTGGTACGGCGATGACCGGTTGATCGTTGTAGAAATGCAGCGGCATGAGAAACCGGCTGCTCCGCTTCGCCACGTATGTCGCCGTGGGCGTCGTCACCGGCCTGATCGTGGCCGCCGTTGCCGTGCTGAGCGAGAAGGTGCTGCTCGAACGGGTGCTGCATCTGCCGCCGTGGCAGCGAGTGCTGGCGCCGGCGCTCGGACTGTGGGCTGCGGTGCTGATGCTGCGCTGGGCCGATGCCGGTCGCCGGCTCTCGCCGTCCACCTCGGAGGAGTACATCCGGGCCTTCCACGACCGCACCTACCCGATGCGGTTCCGCGACCTGCCCTTCCGGCTGGCAGCCGGCATCGTCACCATCGGGTCCGGAGGCGCAGTCGGGCTTGAAGGCCCGTCGATCTATGCGGGTGCCACGGCGGGGAGCGCGATACAGCGCGTCGCCCGGCGTCTGTTCCGCAACCGGGAGGGCTACGCGCTGCTGGTGGCCGGTGCCGCGGCAGGCGTCAGCGCCATCTTCCAAGCGCCCGCCACCGGGGTGCTGTTCGCCCTCGAAGCGCCCTACAGAAGTGACCTGGGCCGCCGGGCGTTGCTTCCCGCACTGCTCTCGAGCGCCTCTAGCTACGTCGTGTACGTGCTGGTCACTGGCTTCGACGACCGCCCATTCGAAATCGGCACCGAAATGGTGAGAGTCGGATTCGGCCGCCAGGAACTGCTGGGAGCAGCCGTCGTGGGCGCCCTGTGCGGGCTCGCAGCGTCAGCGTTCTGCCGCATTCTGGGAGCCGCCAAGCGGATTCAAGAGTCCGACCGGCCCTGGTGGCTGGTGGCATTGTGCGGCGGCGGGGTCTTGGTGGGCCTCGCCGTGCTCTGCGAGTTTCTGTTCGAGGCGCCGCTGTCGCTGGGCCCGACCGCCGAGGGTCAGCTGGTGAACTGGTCGCTCAATCCCGAAGAGTCGCTCGTGCTGTTGGGAGCACTGCTTGCGGTGCGCGTCTTGGCCACATCGACGGTGCTCGCATCGGGCGGCGTGGGCGGCGTGTTCATCCCGCTGGCCGTGTTCGGGTTGATCGTCGGGCGCCTGGTCGGCGGCTGGATTGAGCTGGGGCCCGAATCGCTGGCGTTCTTCCCCTTCATCGGCGTGGCAGCCTTTCTAGCGGCGGGCTACCGCACCCCGCTGGCAGCGGTGATGTTCGTGGCTGAGTCGACGGGTGCGCCCGCATTTGTTGTGCCCGCCTTGGTAGCAGTCGCAGTGTCGCAGGTGCTCATCGGCAACTCCTCGGTGTCCCAGTACCAGCGGGACAGCCGCACCGGGCACCTCGAGCGTCGCCTGGAGATGCCGGTCAACTCCGCCATGTCAACCGATGTGCCCACGGTGAGTGCCGACGCCCCGCTCTCCGATTTCGTGTGGGGCATCGCGCTGCCTCGCAAGCAGCTCGAAGCCGTCGTGGTGGGGCCCGAACGGAACTTCCTCGGTGTTATCCGGCTCAGCGATTCCCGCCATGTGGATCGCAATGACTGGATGTCGGTCACGTGTGGCGAGGTGATGACGACCGACATCGAGCCGGCACGCCCGTCGTGGACACTGCGCGAGGTCACCGAAGCGATGGCTGATGCGGAGATCGAGCTGTACCCCGTCATCGACAGCGGTGGGCGGATTGCGGGCGTCGTCACCGAGAACGCCATCGTCAAGCTGGTGGACTTCCTCAACGAGACACAGGGCGGCCGGTGAGGTCGCCTCGACAACGCAGGGCAGATGAGCGAGGCCGATGATGAGTGAAGCTGCGTCCGGAACTGGGGCTGACGCTGGGACCGGATCTGATGTCGGGTCTGGCACCGGGACCGGCACCGGGCCGATCGGGCTGCTGGAAGGCCTGGCGACCACCCGGGCCATCCGCCGCTACCTGCCCGACCCGATCCCCGACGAGGACCTCGCATCGATCCTGTGGCATGCCAGCCGGGCGCCCAGCGGCTCCAACCGGCAGATGTTCCGCTTCGTCGTGCTGCGCGACGGCCCGAGCGCGCAGCAGGTGAAAGCCCTGCTCGGCCAGAGCTTCCGCGACGGCTGGAATGCGAAGCGCTCCGGCGACGGCTACGCGGAAGGTTCCGGCGCCGCCGACAACTCGCCCAAGGCCCGCATGGCCCGCACCATGCAGCACTTCGTCGACCATTTTGAGGAGACGCCGGTGGTGATCCTGGCGTGCCTAGTGCGCTACCGGCAGCCCACCTACGCCGAGGGCGGATCGGTGTACCCGGCCGTGCAGAACCTGTTGCTGGCGGCCCGGGCGCTGGGATACGGCGGGGTCATCACCGGTTGGCACCGCGATGTCGAAGACGAGCTTCGCGAGCTGCTCGGCATTCCGGAGGGCGTGGCGATCCATGTCACGATCCCGCTCGGCCGGCCCGCTGGACGCCACGGCCCAGTGCGGCGACGGCCATTGCGCGAACTCGTATACGAGGACCGCTGGGAGCAGGATGCGCCGTGGGCCGTCGACCCGCCCGACACGCACTTCACCTCGGCAGGTCCGCCGCCCGGCTCACCGGTCTGAGCCAGCGCTCACTCTTTGCGCAAAAATGCCGCCTGAGACGGCATTTTTGCGCAAAGAGTGAGGCAGAGCGGTACTGGCAGCAGTCGCGGCGGCGAGGCCGGACCGCTCAGACAGTCTCGGCTGGGCGGTCGGTGTGGCTCCACTGCGACCACGACCCGATGTACACCTGCGGGCGGCCCAACCCGGCGCGCTCCATGGCCAGCGCGTCCATGCAGGCGCTGACGCCTGAGCCGCAGTACACGACGGCGTTGTTGCCGACGCTCTTGGCGGCAGCTGACGCCGGGGTCTCGACGCCCTCAGCCTCGTAGCGAGCGCGCAGCGTTTCGGGGTCAGCGAATTGACCCTCGGGACCGAGGTTGTCGGTTGTCGGCACATTGACCGCGCCGGGAATGTGCCCGGGGCGCGGATCGACCGGCTCGGTCTCGCCGCGATAACGGTCGCCGCCGCGTGCATCGATGAGCACGACCTCGGGGCTGGCGCCGGCGCCGGCCGCTCCGTCAATATCGACGAACGCCCCTTCCGGCCAAGCCCGCACCGGGCGCTCGCAGGCTGCTCGCGCATTCGGCGCCGTCTCAGTGCTGCCAGTCCACGATCCCAGCCCCCCGTCGAGCAGTGCGGCATCGTGGCCGAGCACTCGCAGCATCCACACCATCCGACCGGCAGCGGTGCCGTTCAGGTCGTCGTAGGCAACGACCGGGTCATCGGGGCCGATGCCGAGACTGCCGAGCGAAGCCGCAAAGCTCTCGGCACCGGGCAGCGGATGCCTGCCGTGGGCTGGAGCGCCATGCGCAGACAGATGCTCGTCCAGGTTCACCCAGATGGCCCCGGGAATGTGACCGGCCAGATAGGCCTCGTGGCCCGATCGCCCGTCGAGGTACCAGCGCACATCGCAGAGCACGATGTCGTCGCGGTTGGCAATCTCCTGCGCACCCACAACAGGCGGAAGCGGCGTCATAGCTGCTGGGGACGTCAGCCCTGACCGAACATCATCAGCCACTGAGCCTCGCTGCTTGGCTTGAAGACGTAGTTCATCTGGCGTGTCTGGCCCATGGTGGCGCTCGGCTCGAACGAGTACCGGTGCCCGGGAAACAGCACGGTCTCATCGGGCACCTTGGCGAGCGTGTCGTGCAGCGAGCGATACATCGCGGCGGGGTCGCTGCCGGGCAGGTCCATGCGGCCGCAGCCGTCGAGAAACAGCGTGTCGCCGGCAACGAGCGCCCCTGCCACCAAAAAGCACTGGCTGCCAGGTGTATGCCCTGGCGTGTGCAGCAGCTCGATGTCGATGGCCCCCACCGACACGACGTCGCCCGGCGCGTGCAGTTCCATGTCATCGACGGAGATGCCCGTGGTCTTGCGCACCAACTCCGCCTCGGGTGCCTGCAAGTGGATCTTGGTGCCCTGGCGTTCGAGCAGCTGGGCGACGCCCTCGATGCTGTAGCCCATCATGTTCCCACCGACGTGGTCGGCGTGGAAGTGCGTGGCCAGCACACCGGTGAGCGCCATGTCGTCTTCGGCGAGCATGTCGAGCAAGTCATCCACGGCGTAGGCCGGGTCCACCACGACGGCCTCGTGGGTCTCCCGATCACCGATCAGGTAGGAGAAATTCACCATCTGGCGGGCGATCGGGTCGCTGATGGCGAAATCCTGACCCGACAGCAGCTGGCGGAAATAGAGCCTGCTCTCGGTGGGCGGTGGCGTCACCTGCGAGTCCTCGGACATAGCAGCGCACAGTACTGCGGCAGGCCACGAATCGTCTGCGGCGACGGGCATCGCACCGAGAGTTGCCCGATGTCGGATGCGTGTCTGTTCGGCGACGATCCGGGCGGTTGGCTGGCCCGTCTGCCGCAGGCGCGGCAGTATTCGCCCATGAGCCAAACGCCTGTCTCGCTGTCGGACTTCTACGAAATGGACGAGTTCCTCACCGATGAGGAGACGATGATTCGCGACACCGTCGCCACCTTCGTGGCCAAGGAGTGGGATCCGATCGTGGGCGACCACTTCGAGGCGGGCACCTTCCCCATGGAGCTGATCCCGACGATCGCCGACATGGGCCTGCTTGGCATGCACCTCGACGGATTCGGCTGTGCGGGCGCCTCGGCCATGGCGTACGGCGTGGCCTGCCGGGAGCTGGAGGCCGGCGACAGCGGGCTGCGCAGCTTCGTGTCGGTGCAGGGGTCGCTGTGCATGTTCCCCATCTGGCGTTACGGCTCCACTGAACAGAAAGAGGCGTGGCTGCCTCGTATGGCCGCCGGCGAGATCATCGGCTGCTTCGGGCTGACCGAGCCCGACCACGGCTCCGACCCGGTCTCGATGACCACCCGGGCGGTGCGTAGCGGCGACACCTGGATCCTCAACGGGGCCAAGCGGTGGATCACCAACGCCGGGCTGGCCGACCTGGCCATCGTGTGGGCCAACACCGACGACGGATTCCGGGGTTTTCTGGTGCCCACCGACTCACCGGGCTTCGAGGCCCGCAAGATCCAGAACAAGCTCTCGCTGCGGGCCTCGGTGACCGGCGAGTTCTACATGGACGACGTCGAGGTGCCCGAGTCGATGCGGCTGGGAGATGCGCTGAGCATCGGCGCGCCGCTGAGCTGCCTGTCAGAAGCCCGCTTCGGCATTGCCTTCGGGGCCGTGGGCGTGGCCCGCTGCTGCTACGAGGCAGCGCTGGACTACCAGCTCGAACGCCCCCAGTTCGGCAGGCCACTGGCGAGCTTCCAGATCAGCCAGATCAAGTTCGCCGACATGCTTACGTCGATCACCAATGCCAACCTGCAGGCCATGCGGCTCGGGCAGCTGAAGGAACAGCACCGGCTGCGACCGCATCACGTCTCGATGGCGAAGCGGCACAACTGCCGGGTGGCCATCGATGTGGCCCGCACGGCCCGGGCGATGATGGGCGCCAACGGGGTCTCCACCGAATATGCGCCGATGCGCCATGCAGCGAACATGGAATCGGTCATGACCTACGAGGGCACCGAGGAGATCCACGGGCTGATCCTCGGCCAGCAGATCACCAACATCCCAGCGTTCCGCTGACACCACCGCTGACATCACTGCAGACACAAGGAGCACGCTATGACCGCCAACACTGACCACAGGTTCCGCCGACGCCGGGGCGCCATGTGGCAGTTCATGTTGGCGGCGCTCGCCCTCACGTTGCTCGCTGCGGCGTGCAACGGCGGAAGTGATGATTCCGACGCCACATACACCGAGGATGTACCTGCGGCGTTCCCCGCCGCTGACATGGCCGAAGGCGACTTCGACATGGCCGATGACGACATGGCCGAAGAGGAAACGGCCATGGAGGAGGAAATGGCCGCACAGCCCGCTTCTCTCACGAGCGGTGGAGCTGCTGCCCAAGAAGAATCGGGCTCGGACTCACTGGCTGGGGCACCGCCGGTTGTACCCGCCGATCTGGGCCGCGACATCATCTACACCGCCTGGATCTCGGTGGAAGCAATCGATGTCTCCGCTGCTGCCGCCGAGGCGACATCGATCATCGAGAGCGTGGGCGGCTTCACGTTCGCCCAGCAGACCTCCACCCGGGGCCGTGCGCACACGACACTGACGTTCAAGGTCCGTCCCGACCAGTTCGCCAACGCACTCCAACGCCTCTCGGGCGTCGGCGAACTGCTCGAGCAGAATGTGAGCGCCGAGGACGTCACCGACATCGTCGTCGACCTCGGCAGCCGCATCGGCACCGCAGAGATCAGTGTGGATCGGCTGCGCGAGTTCCTCAGCCGAGCCGAAGACGCGAAAGGCGTCGCCGAGCTCGAACGCGAACTCTCCGACCGCGAAACCAACCTCGAACGGCTTCGAGGTCAGCTGCGATCGCTGCGGGATCGAGTCGATCTGGCCACGATCACGTTGAACATCGACGAGGCCGCCGCGGCAGTGCCCACGTCTGCACTGACGATTCGGGCGTGGCTGAGCACCGGCGACGAGGACCCCTGCCTCGGGTTCACCGAACTGGTGGCACCGCCCGAAGGCGACGTGAAGTTCTGCTTCGAGCTGGAGAACAAAGGCGAAACGACGCTCACCGATGTGCGGCTCAGTTCGGATGCGCTTCGCTTCGCCATGGGCGACCTGAGCGTGGTCGAGGGCACCGACATTGAACGCATCGAGCCTGGCGACCGCGTGGTCACCACCCTCACCGAGCCTGTCAGCGAGGGTCGCATTGCCGGCCGTGTCGCCACCCGCGGCCTCGACGTCGATGTTCAGTTACGCGCCGTGCCGGTGACCGACGACGGCGACGATCTGGCACAGCTGGCTCGCACCGTCGGGCTGCACCTGTACGTCGAAGAGGACGACTCGCCGCCCGGCTTCGGCGATGCGCTGAGCGGCGGCTGGGATGCGCTCGTGACCGTGGGCAACGGCGTGCTGCTGATCATCGGCGCTCTGCTGCCGTTCCTGCCGGTTATCGCGATCGCGCTCTGGGTGGCGTGGTGGTGGCTGCGTCGCCGCCGAGCCCGCCGAACTGTCACGTCAAGCAACTCCGGCGGGGTCTGATTCTTCGAAGAGACCGTCAAGAGCCCTCTGCGACACCGGACAAATTCGGACGTCCTTCGTGATGTCCGTTTATGTCCGATCGTTGCGGGCCAGACTCGCTGCATGCAGGTAGAAGCCGTTCTCACCACGGGCATCTACTGCCGAGCGGACTGCTCGGCACAGCCACTGCCGCACAACGTGACGCACTACTCCAATCCGGTGGCCGCCGAGGTGGCTGGTTTCCGTCCGTGCCTGCGTTGCCATCCAGAACGCCGCGCCGGCTCACTGGCCGATCTGGACGTGCCCACGCCGGTCGGAGCGGCACTGCTGCGCATCAACGACGGCTTTCTCGATCACCACGACGAAGAGGCACTGGCGGCCCACGTGGGCTACAGCGCCCGTCAACTGCGGCGATTGTTCGAGCACCATGTCGGGGCGACTCCCACAACCATCGCCCGATCGCGCAGGGCGCACTTCGCCCGCTGCCTGATCGACGACACCGATCTGACGTTCGCCGAGATCGCCCGAGCTGCGGGCTTCGGCGGGCCGCGCCAGCTGCACAGGGCCATTACCTCGGTGTTCTGTTTCACGCCTACAGAGTTGCGGTCGAAGCGGCGCCGAGGCGAACGGCCTCGCCTCGACGGCGGCCTCGTGCTCGCATTGCCGTACCTGGCGCCATTCGACTTCGAGGCGTTCATCTCGCACCAGGCCTCCAGAGCCATACCGGGTGTCGAGGCCGTCACCGGTGCTGGCGGCTCAGCCGCTTATGTCCGCAGCTTCAGCGCGTATGGGCATGCCGGCATCGTCGAGGTGACTGTGCCAACAGACGCCGCCCCCATGGCGGCCGTGCCAACAGACGCCGCCCCCATGGCGGCCGTGCCAACAGACGCCGCCCCCATGGCGGCCGTGCCGGGCGACGGCGAACAGCTGCAGATGCGGCTGCATCTGCCGACGTACGACTCGATCATCGACGCCGTGAGCCGCGCAAGGGCCTTGCTCGGAACCGACACCAATCCTTCGCCGGCTGCAGCTGCGCTCGCCGACGACCCGCTCATCGGGCCACTCACGCGCTCCGCACCAGGCTTGCGCGTGCCGCGCTCGTGGGACCGCTTCGAGACCGCCATCCGCATCGTCGTCGCGCAGCAGATCTCGCTCGCCGCGGCGTCTACGTTGTCCGGCCGGATCACACAGCGCTTCGGCACACCGATTGATGCGTTATTGGAATGCTGCGCAGGTTCACCTGCGCGCATCGAGCACGGCGAAGACGTTGCGGTGCCACTGACTCACCTCTTCCCGGACGCAGCGAAGCTCGCTGATGCCGGAACCGCAGGGCTCGCGGGGCTGGGGTTCACCCAGCGACGAATCGACACCATCGTCGGCATCTCCCGCGCAGTCGCCAGCGGCGACGTGGACTTGAGCGCCACTGACACCCTCGAAGCCACCGTGGCCCAGCTCTGTGAACTGCCCGGCATCGGGCCCTGGACTGCGCATCTCGTCGCGATGCGGGTGTTCGGCCACGACGACGCATTCCCCGCCTCCGATCTGGGCCTGCGCCGGGCGATAGAGCGCCTGGTGGATCACCCGATGCAACCACGGGAAATCGACACGGTGGCCGAGCGCTGGCGCCCCTACCGTGCGTGGGCTGCACAGCATCTCTGGCACGCCGCTGCGGGGTCCGGTCCAACCCAGTCCGGCCCGACCCCTCGCTGACCTCAGTCCCGACCCAGGAAGGACCCTCATGAACCCATCGCATTCCCGTCCCTGCAACACCGACACCGTCGACGCCCCAGCCGACAGCGCGGACATGCACTGGCACACGACCATCGACAGCCCGATCGGACCATTGGGCTTGGTGGCAACCGAACAGGGGTTGCGCGCCGTGTCGTGGCGGGGCGAGGAGACCTCCGTCAAGCTGCCCGACGACATGATCGAAGATCCCGACCACCCGATCCTGCACCAGGCCGCGCAGCAGCTCGACGAGTACTTCGACGGGAAGCGCACCAGCTTCGACCTGCCGCTCGACTTGCGAGGCACCCCGTTTCAAGTGGCGGCGTGGCGAGCACTCGGCGACATCCCCTACGGCAGCACCCGCAGCTACGGCGAGCAGGCGTCGCTGATCGGCAGGCCGAAAGCCGTGCGGGCCGTCGGCCAGGCGAACGGCCGCAATCCGGTGCCGATCGTGCTGCCGTGCCACCGGGTTATCGGCGCCAACGGCTCGCTCGTGGGCTTCGGCGGTGGCCTCGACCTCAAGACACAATTGCTCGAACACGAGGGCGCACTCGACTGAACAGATCGGCTGAACAGCAGTCCGCTGGCCACACCCCGCACCAGCTGCCACCACGCCGCCGCCGCAGTGCGCGAGGAGGGACTTGAACCCTCACACCCTTGCGGGCACAGGCACCTGAAGCCTGCGCGTCTGCCAATTCCGCCACTCGCGCGTGGGGCGATCAGGCTATCGGGCGAACCTGCGCTCCTACACTGGGCCGTCGTGGTTGGCGCCAGCTTGATCGGCAGCGACGGACAGTGCCACGAACTGCGGCATTCGACCGTCATCGGGCGGCGCGACGACTGCGACATCGTGCTTGACGGCCCAAAGGTCTCACGACGACACGCTCAGATACGCCAGGACGCAGACGGCTTGCTCCTGGTGGACCTGGCCAGCGTCAACGGGACGCTGTTAAACGGGATCGAGATGACCAGCGAGCGTCTGGCCCACGGTGATGTCGTCATGATCGGCACCCACGAACTGCGGCTGGAGCTGAGCTGATGTCCGAGCAGCTGGTGCGGCTGCTCGCGCTGGGCGTGCTTGTCCTGCTCTACCTGTTCTTCTTCCGGGTGATGCGCGCGGTGTGGGCCGGTGTGGCGACACCCCGCAATCATCTCAGCTGGAGATCGCTGCTTGCGCTGCGAGGCGACGGGCCCCCCAACGGCAACGCCGCCCCGCAGCCTGTGGCTCTCGTCGTGCGCTCGCCGTTGAGCGCTCAGGGCGAACGGCACCTGCTGGCCGACACGCTGACCATCGGACGCAGTGCCGAGTGTGACGTGATCATCTCCGACAGCTACTCATCGCAGTCGCATGCCCGCCTGTACCGCAACGGCGCCCAGCACCTGCTGGAGGACCTGGGATCGACGAACGGGACCTACCTGAATCGCCAGAAGGTCGCCAACGCCACCGTTGTGCGCATCGGCGACTACGTGCAAGTGGGCTCCACCGTCTTCGAGGTCAGCGCATGACAGAACCCCGCTGCGCCCACATCGCGGACTGGCCGCGCCCTGCGTGCGCTGCACTCGGCTGTGCCGCTGCCCCCCAAAGCCGCGAGACTGGTCCGCTATGAGTGCCCCCGCCCGCCAGATGCGCATCCGCTGGGGCGGAGCGTCCGACCGGGGCCTGCGCCGAGCCGAGAACCAAGACGCCATGTACGCCGACATCGGTCTGTTCGTGGTGGCCGACGGCATGGGCGGCCACCTCGGCGGCAGCGTCGCATCCAGCCTCGCTGTGAAGACCGTTGCAGCCAACTCCCCTTCAACGCCACCGGAGCTGCTGGCGGCCGTCCGCCACGCCAACCAAGTCGTGCACCATCGCTCGACAGCCCATCCAGATCTCGCTGGCATGGGCACCACGTTGTGTGCCATCGCCGTGGTGCAATGCGACGACAGCCGGGTGTGGTGCCTGGTCAACGTCGGTGATTCACGTGTCTACCGCTTCCAAGGGGGCGAGCTCTCCCAGCTGACCGTCGACCACAACTTCGTTGCCGAGATGATCCGGGCCGGCGATCTCACGGTCGCGCAGGCCGCCGACCATCCCCGGCGCAACACGCTCACTCGCGCCATCGGCGTGGAGCCAGAGGTGCTGATCGACGACTGGATCCTCGACCTCACCGGCAATGACCGCTTCCTGCTGTGCACCGACGGCGTCACCAACGAACTGCACGAAGACGAAATCGCCGAGCTGCTGGATTCTGATGAGCATCCATCAGAGGTGGCACGCGCGCTTGTGCGTCAGGCCAACGACTGCGGGGGACGCGACAACTCCACGGCGCTGGTGGTGGACGTCGACATCGAAGGGATCGAGATCGCCCCGACCGCTCCCGACGCCGAAGTCACACGGACGGGCGACAGCACCGAAAGCACGCCCAAACGGCGCGGCTGGCGGCGTTCTCGCTCACGCTGAGGCCACCGCTGCGCGCGCGACGCCGCACCGAGTCTGCGCTCGCAGCAATGGCGAGCGTGGTGGTCTGTGCTGCCTTCGCGGTCGCCGGCATCGGAGTGTCGCGCAACGGCGACACGGGATCGCTGTGGGACACGGCTGTCTGGCTGGGAATCGTGCTCCTCGGCGGCGCGGCAACGCGTGTCGCGATCAGGCGATGGGCTCCGAACAGCAACGAGATTCTCTTCGGCGTCGTCGGTTTGCTCATCGGCATCGGCTGGGTTTTCGTGGTCCGGATCGATCCGTCACTGGCACAGGGCCACACGTTTGCGGTGCTGGCGGGATTCGCGGCCCTCGCGGGGACCTTGGTCGCCATGCGTCGCGTCGACTGGTTCATGCAACGCCCAGGCACCTGCGGTCTCATCGCCGCAGTGCTGGCTGGGCTCGGCAGCTTCGCCAGCGGGATCGATGTGTCCGGCGGCGCCTACGACCCGGCCCGGCAGTGGCTGAGTCTCGGATCGCTCAACGTGCAGCCATACGGCGTGGCCAAACTCGGCGTGGTCCTGGCAGCCTGCGGGCTCACGGTCGCCGCCCCGCGGTGGCTGCCGGCTCGCTTGGTGCCTCACCGCCATGCCGTGGGTGCAATCGTCGCTGCGGTCGGAGCGTGGACGCTGCTTCTCACCCAAGGCGACCTCGCGTCGTCGGTGTTGATCTTCGCAGCGGCATGGTTGCCGCTGTGGCTTGACGGCGACGATCTCGTCGGCAGCGAGCTGCCGACCGTCGCTCGGTCAACGCGCACGCGCGCACTCGGCGGCGTGATCGCCACCTACGGAGTCGGCGTCATCGTGCTCGCCTCGGTATACGACTGGCTGTCCGCACAGATGCGCCACTGGCAGGACCCGTGGTCCGTGGGCGAGGGGGCATCCACCGTCGAGGCGGCGTTCGCTATCAGTGCCGGCGGGATCAGCGGCGCGGGCCCCGGTCTCGGCGCTCCGCAACGGATCGCGGCGGTTCACAGCGATTTCGTCTTCGCCGTCATCGCCGAGGAACTCGGCATTCTGGGCGGCGCAGCGCTGCTGGCTGCGTTCATGCTGCTCATCGGGGTCGGCGCTGGAATCGCCCAGGGGGCACGGAGCACGCATCGGCTGCTCGCTGCCACGGCAACTGCCGTGATAGGGCTGCAGGCGCTTGCCACCATCGCAGGAGTGCTGCGGCTGCTCCCGCACACCGTCGGCGCCCTGCCGTTCGTGGCCCATGGACCTGCGGCGCTGGTTGGCAACTGCATCGCCGTCGCGATGCTGCTGGCAATTTCGGATGTCAGCGGCAGCTTGCGACTCGAGGAGAACGCGCCGAGGGCGTCCGAGCCGGCGCAACTCCGTATGCCCCGCCGTCCGGACGACGACTCAGCGGCGGGGGACGCTCCGACGGGCGAACTCCGTGCCCCCACCGCCAGGCCAGCGCGTCGCAGACGCCGACCCGCGAGCGATCCCTCCCAAGGCGAGCCTCAACAGCTTCCACTGGGTGACCCGTGAACCGGCGCATCACACGGTTGGCCGTCGCGCTTGCAGTGAGTTTCGCTGTGCTCGTGGTGCAGCTCACCAACATCGGCTTTCTGCGCGCCGACGAGCTGCGTCGTCACGAACTCAACACACGTGCAGCGGCGGCCGCCATCGGTTCGGCGCGCGGTGCGATCATCAGCGCGGACGGCGAGACGATCACGCCCGACATCGACCCAGACGACTCCGGCGCAGTGCAGGTGCGCACCTACCCACACGGGTCGCTCTACGCCCACATCGCGGGCTACCTCTCACCCGCTGCGGGCGCGAGCGGTCTCGAGCGCAGCTGGGATGGTGAGCTGTCAGGAAACGCCCTTGATGTCGCCGTGACACAACTGGCCGACCTGTTCGTCGACAGCGGTCGCGTCGGCGACGTGATCTTGACGGTGCACCACGGTGTGCAGCTCACCGCGCGCGCTGCGCTCGGAGATCGTGACGGCGCCGTCGTTGTCGTGGACCCCGCGACCGGCGCCATTGTGGCGATGTGGTCGCGTCCCAGTTTCGACCCCAACGCGCAGGTCGTGCTGTCACCCGATGCAGTTGCAGCCAGTGCCTCGCCGCCGGTGGCACGCGCCTACCAACGCCACTACGCCCTCAGCGCCGACGCCGTGGTCCATGCGACCGGCGACGAATTGCTGGGCGGGGCGCGCCGGCAGCTGGGTTCGACAGGCATCGATCTGCCCGGCGAACCGGACGGCGCCGTCTTCGGCGAAGGGGTGCCCCTGACACCGCTGCAGCTAGCCCTGGCCGCTGCTGCGATCGCCAACAGCGGGGTGCGGATGCGCCCTTATGTGGTGCACCGTGTTGATGCGCGCTCGGCCTCCCGCTCGGGCGAGGGCGAGCCGCCCACCCCGGATGCATCCGCACAGACAGCGCCACGCAACGCCGGTCGCATCTTCGAGATCGCTGATGCAGCTGGGCTGCTGGCGCGCATGGCAGCACAGGCGCAGCTCGCTTCGATCGGCCTCGCACCGACCGACGGCGTCGAGCTTTCCGCAGCGGTCGCGACTGGCCAGCTGCTTGATACAAACGGCGACCGCGAGCGAACCGGCAGTTGGGCGGTGCTACTGGCCCCAGCAGATGCACCCACGGTCGCCGTCGCAGTGCTCATCGAACCCGACGCCAGTCTTGACGTGGGCGACCCGCAGGCCGGCGGTACCTTGGCAACGATGATCGCTGCGACCGCAGCGGAAGCCGCCCTAGCGCTGCGGGCAGTCCCGACCTCATTCGAAGTCGGCCCGTAGCCCGAACCCTGCAATCACCCCGCCGGCACGACGGCCCGACCTGGCAGCAATTGCCCTTTGCCCATGGCAGACACCGACAACCCAATCTTCGGCGGCCGCTACGAGCTGTTCAGCCGTATCGCGCGGGGCGGGATGTCCGAGGTGTTCCTAGGCCGCGACCGCCTGCTCGATCGGCCTGTCGCCGTCAAGGTGCTGTTCCCCGAGTTCGCGACCGACTCGTCGTTCGTCGAGCGGTTCCGGCGCGAGGCCCAAGCCGCAGCGAACTTGAGCCAGCCGAACGTGGTCGGCGTGTACGACTGGGGCAACCACGAGGGCACCCACTTCATCGTGATGGAGTACGTCGAGGGACGGAGCCTGGCTGAGGTCATCCGCAGCGAGGGTCCGCTGCACCCCGATCGCGCCGCCGACATCGCTATTGACATTGCCGCGGCGCTGGCGTTCGCTCACAGCAACGGCGTCGTACACCGCGACATCAAGCCGGGCAACGTCATGGTTACCCCGTCCGGCCAGGTAAAAGTGGCCGACTTCGGCATCGCACGAGCGCTCGGCGGTGGTTCTGACGACCTGACACGCACCGGTTCGGTGATGGGCACAGCCACGTACCTGTCGCCCGAGCAGGCCCAGGGGCACGAAGCGGACCCGCGCAGCGACGTGTACTCGCTGGCCGTCGTGCTCTATGAGGTGCTCACGGCGGGGCCGCCGTTCACCGGCGACAGTCCGGTGGCCATCGCCTACAAGCACGTGCAAGAGGTTCCGGTCCCGCCGTCGCGCTACAACGCCGACGTTCCCCACGAGCTCGAAGCCATCTGCCTGCGCGGGCTCGCAAAAGATCCCGATGCCCGATACGGCTCAGCGGCCGAGCTGCGTAACGACCTGCTGCGGTTTCGGGCAGGCCAGCCGACCCATGCCTCAGCGGTCGATGTCACGGCGTATTTCCCTGCGGTGACGGCCGCCGCACCACCGGCGGCACAACAAGCACCCGCGCCCGTCCAGGCCGCACCGCCAGCTACCCCGCCTACGCCCCCGTACGGCCACACGCAGTACCCGTCGCAATACCCGCAGGGCCCGCCTCCCAGCGCCGTCGAGCCGCCGGACCGCACGCCGATGTGGATCACGCTGCTCGTCGTGTTGCTGCTGGTCATCGCCGGGCTGGTGTTCCTGTTGGTCAACGACCGGGGCGAATCGGGAGTCGTGACCGAGCCCGAGAGCACTTCCGACGTGCGGTTGCGGGTGCCCAGCGTGGTGGGCTTGCACTTCGCCGAAGCCGAGCGCGAGCTCGCCGATGTCGGCTTCGATCACGTCAGCATCGAGTTCTCCGAACGCGATGACGTCGACGAGAACGTCGTCTTCCAGCAGAACCCCCGCGCCGGGCTGCTGCTCGCCGAGCCGAACGATCCCGACAACCCGGTCACCCTGTTCGTCGCCGCGCCACGCACCTTGGTCCTGTTGCCCAATGTGGTCGGGCGAACGTATGAAGAGGCTGAGGCGCTGCTGGTGGCGGCCGGCTTCAGCGTCGAGCGCATCGACGTGCGCAACGACAACCTGGCGATCGGGCTCGTGACCGAGCAGAGCATTCCGAGCACCGAACAGCGCCCGGCAGGCACGATCGTGACGCTGACGGTCTCAGCAGGCCGGGGCGAGGCGGAGGTGCCGCGCCTGATCGGGCAGACGGTCGACGACGCCAGGGTCACGCTGGCCCGCCTCGGGCTCGTCGACCGGGTCGAGCGGGAGTTCTCCACCGAGTTCAGCGTGGGGAGCGTCATCCGCAGCAGTCCCGAAGCCGCCGCGGCGGTAGAACGGGGCAGTGTCATCACGCTTGTTGTCTCCGATGGACCTGAAGAACTGGTCGTGCCGTCGCTTAACGAGTTGGGCACCACCGATGTGAATGCCGTTCAAGCGGCGCTCGAGACGCTCGGGTTCCGAGTGCGGCGAGCGGAACGCGAGAGCGAGAACCCTGACGTGAATCCAAAGATTGTTCAGGAACTCGACCCCATGCCCGGAACCCGACAGATCGCCGGATCTGAGATCATCATGTTTCTGCTGAAGCCGCCCGTCATTGCCGTCGTGCCGAGCTTGCAGGCGATCGGAACATTCGAGCCCGACAAGGTGGCCGCCGCCATGGCTGAGTTGGGTTTCACCGTCGATCAGCGAACGCAGCCGGTCACCCAAGGCGACCCGGCTGACGGTCAGGTCATCGCATTCGAACCCGCCTCGGGCACCGACATCAAGCTTCACTTCGACACGGTGACGCTTGTAGTTGGGGAAGCGACGATCAGTGCGCCTGAAGTGTCGCCCGACAATGACGAGCAATTGCCGAACGGTAACTCGAACGACTCATAGTCACGGCTCGGCCGCGCCGCAGGCAGGCAGTACACCTCGCCATGTTCTCCCAGACAGACCACTAGGTTGATCGGCCATGGCCCGGCCCCGCAAGACCAGCCGTATCACTCCCAAGGGCACGCGACCTCAGAACGCGCCCGCCCAGCAGCACAGCGCAAGTAGCCATGGCGAACAGAGCGGCTCGTGGTTCGGCTGGCTGATCGTGGCGCTGCTCGGGGCCGGCACGGCGGTAATCGTGGCGAACTACATGAGCTGGTTGCCCGGCAGTCCCACGAGCGCGTGGATCGCCGTCGGCCTTGGCATCGTCCTGGTGGGCATCCTGTTCGCGACGCGCTGGCGCTGATCGACTGCCGTCCGGTCCGTCGCCAAGGCCGCAAGACCCCAAGACCGAGAATTACATCGATGTGACTTTCCCCAGCTTGTGGAAAACCTGTGAACTGGGGCGCTACTCGTCCGCGTTGGCAATGAGATCCATTTCCTCGCTACAGCAGCGGGGCGGATCCGGGTTCTGCACCGGGGCGCGCGTCATGCGCATCTCGGTGCCGCACAGGCTGCACCGGTAGGTGAGCCGCACACGGCGTAGCTCCCCCGGCGGGGGCGGCGGCGGGATCGGCCGCGAGAACGTCGCCATCATCCGCAGGCCAAGCCGGTACACAATGAAGATGAACACCAGCGACAGCGGCACAGCCAGCCACAGGCTCACGCTGTCAAGCTACTGGCGCTTATGCGAAAGTGTCCTCATGCGACCGAGTGGGACTGAGCCTGGGGACTTTGTCGAGTACGACATGGACCTCTACGAGGCGCAGCGCCGCAGCGCCATGCGTGCTGCGCTGGAGGCCAGCCGGGCCGAGCTGTCGGCGGAACTCGGCATCGAGCTGCAGGTTGCCAGCGAGGGCAACGAACTGGTGCTTGTCGACTCCGAGGGAGTGCGCTACCGGGCGACTCTGAATCACCATGGCCGGCTCGTGCTCACCGCAGCGCGGGGAGCGAGCCTGCTCTAGCGGGCGGGGGTGGCTCGGAAGGCTCGTTCGAGCAGTGATGCCGGGGCCGGCGCCGGCTCGGACTCCGGCTCGGGCATTTCAGCGGGCTCGGGGCGTGACCGGGGCTCGAAGAGCGGTGGGGCACCAGCGCTCTCGGGGGTTCTTGCGCTTGGGCTGGATTGCGCCATGACCGGTTCGGACTCGGGCGCCCGACGATCCACGAACTCCCAACCGACCGGAACTTTGATCCGGTCCGCATGGGCCCGGCACAGCGGGACGATGATGTCGCGGTTGCGAGAGGTGCCAGCGATCGTGGCGGCATCGAGGTCATAGAGCCAGGCTCTCGTCTGGGGTACCTCGTAGCCCAGCCCCGCGGTGGCCATCTCGGTGCACATCCCTCGAACACACTGCAACATGGCATTTCAAGGTACCGGCGCGCCCCCAACGGGTCGGGGATAGGGACGTCGCTCCGGTGCTGAACATGCGATCTCGGTAGGGTTCTCTGCACCAGAAGCAGGCACGCAGCTGGCATGCACACGAGGGGAGCCGCTGTGGTTGGCGGAGCATTGAAGTCAGCGAGCATGGACGATTTCGACCTGCGGATGTCGACTGGGGTCGAGTCGCTGTATGAGGCCGTGAAGACGTTCATCCGCGACGAGGTCGATCCCATCACCGAAGAGTTCCATCGCCTCGGCGAGAACCGTGAAGAGCGCTGGAGCTGGGGGGACGGGCAGCTCGAACTGCTGGAAGTTGCCAAGACCAAGGCACGCGAGCAGGGCCTGTGGAATTTCTTCCTGCCCGACGCCGAGACCGGCCAGGGCCTCAGCAACCTCGACTACGCCTACATCGCCAACGAGCTCGGCAAGAACCGACTGGCCTCGGAGTGCCTGAACTGCTCCGCGCCTGACACCGGCAACATGGAAGTCCTGGAGCGTGTCGGCACCGCCGAACAGAAGCAGCAGTGGCTCGAACCGCTGCTCGCAGGCAAGATCCGCTCGGCCTATGCCATGACCGAGCCGGCCGTGATGAGCTCGGACGCAAAACAGGTGCAGACCAACGCCGTGCTCGACGGCGAAGAGTGGCTGATCAACGGCGAGAAGTTCTACATCTCAGGGGCAGGCGACCCGCGCTGCAAGATCATGATCACCATGGTCCGCACCAACCCCGACGCGGACACCTACAAGCAGCAGTCGCAGATCCTCGTGCCGATCGACACGCCGGGTGTCGAGATTCTGGGGCCCATGCATGTGTTCGGCGCCGACGACGCTCCGCACGGGCACATGCACATCCTGTTCAACGATGTGCGCGTGCCGAGAGACAACGTGCTGCTCGGCGAGGGCCGGGGCTTCGAGATCAGCCAGCTGCGTCTTGGCCCCGGGCGCATCCACCACTGCATGCGCTCCATTGGCGCTGCCGAGAAGGCCATCGAGATGATGGTGGACCGGGGCCTGTCCCGTGAGGGGTTCGGCAAGAAGCTCATCAACCTGGGCAAGAACATGGAAGTCGTCTCGCGCTCACGCATCGAGGTCGAGGCCATGCGGTTGATGGTGCTGCGGGCCGCGAAGGCCATGGACACCCTTGGCAACGCCGAGGCCCGCGTCTGGGTCAGCGCCGTCAAGGCGATGGTGCCCGAGAAGTGCTGCGACATCATCAACGAGGCCATCCAGATGCACGGCGCGGCCGGCGTCTCGCAGTGGTTCCCGCTGGCGGAAATGTGGCATAGGCAGCGCACGTTGCGTTTGGCTGATGGTCCCGACGAGGTGCATCACCACATGGTGGCCCGCGCCGAAGTGCGTACTCGTGAGTCAGAGCGGTCCATGGGTCTCGCTGTCGAGCACACGCTGGACGGGCCGCGTCAGCCAGCCATGGCCTTCTCTGGCCCCTAGCCGGCCAGCGGCTTGCGGGCGTTCACCCGGGAGCACGTGGGCTCTTAGGCGTGGGTGGGGTCGCCGAGGTCTCGCAGCGCCCAGTCGCGGAGCTCTACTTTTCGGATCTTGCCCGAGGGCGTGGTGGGCATCTCGTCCACGAACACGACGTGGCGGGGGATCTTGAAGCTGGCTATGCGGCCGCGGCAGCGTTCGAGGAGGGCATCCTCAGTGAGGTCGGGTGGGGCTGTGGCGGTGCGTTGCACGAAGGCCACCGGCACTTCGACGAGGCGGGGATCGGGGTAGCCGACGACGGCGATCTGTTCGACGCCGTCGACATCAAGCAAGTAGCCCTCGACTTCGGCTGGTGAGACATTCTCGCCGCCCACTTTCAACATGTCCTTGTGACGGCCGATGAAGACCGCGTGGCCGTCGGGCCGCATCCGGGCAATGTCGCCGGTGTCGAGCCAGCCGTCGTCGTCGAGCACTTCGGCGGTGGCTTCGGGGCGGCGCCAGTACTGCTCCATCACCGTGTAGCCCCGGACGAACAGCGCCCCAGGAACGTCGGGCGGGCATTCTTCGCCGGTCTCGGGGTCGCGGATCTGGAACTCGATGCCGTCCATCGGGTAGCCGGAGGCCTCGGTGCGCTGTTCGACGCTGTGGGTCGGGTGGCTGCAGCTCACGAACGCCCACGACTCGCTCATGCCCCAGCCCGAGATGGTCGGGCAGAACACCTCTTGTGCCCGTCGGGCTACGGGTGTGGACGACTCCATGCCTGCAGCCAGCGTTCCCATCCGCAGGCTGGACACGTCGCGGGATTGCTCTTCCTGAGCCCGCAGCAGGTCGCCCCAGTGCGAATCGAACCCGTGCAGGACCGTGCCGCCGCGTGACTCGACCTCTGCCAGGACCGCCGCAGGGTCGAAGATGTCGAACAGCACCTGGCAGCCGCCGGAGAGCACCGCTTGGATCGACACCTCGCCGAAGCCGAACAGGTGGAACAGCGGTAGGTAGCTCATGTGAATGTCGTTGGCGGTGTGGCCCAGCAGCATGGCGCGCTCTCGGCTGTTGCGCAGGGGGCGGTGGGTGTGCACGACGCCCTTGGGGTGCCCTGTCGTGCCCGAGGTGTACGCCAGCATCATGCGGTCGTCGACGGTCACGTTGGCTGCCCGTTCGGCCAGCTCGGCGTCGGAAACGCTCTCGCCGGCGGCCAGCAGGTCGCCCCAGCTCAGGGTGTCCGCAAGGCTGTCATCGCGGGGCTCGCCGGTGAACACGAGCTGCTCCAGGTGCCCTGCCTCAACGATCCCGGGGTAGGCCTCGCACAGCATCTCGCGGTAGTCGATCGGCCCTGAGCGGTCGATCGAGATCATGAACCGACTCTGCGACTGCGCCACCGTGTAGGCGACGTCGTCGGTGCGGTAGCGGGTGTTCAGCGGCACGATGCAGCACCCCACTTTGGGAATCGCGTACTGGAGCCACAGCCACTCGGGCAGGTTGGTCATCCAGACGGCCACGTGGTCGCCTCGCTGCACGCCCAGCGCCATCAGCCCCTTGGCCACCCGGTCCACCTCGGCGGCGAAGTCGGTGTAGTCCCAGCGCTGCGAACCGAAGACCACCGCCGGGCGGTCCCCCCACATGCGGGCCGCACGGTCGACGGCGTCACCCAGCAGCAGCCAGTCGTATGTCGCACCCTCAGCCATCGCCGCAGCGTAGGCCAACGCTCCGGTGACACGCCCAGCCGGTGGGCCGTCCCGATGAGTCACTACGGACGGGAAGCGGTGGTGGGGGGTACGTTGAGCGGGTTCGTGCGTTCGTGGGCACTGGTGGGCCGAGCCACCTGCAGCCCGAAGGAGTGGTGCCGCCGTGGAATTCGACCTGATGACGGGGTCCTCAACGTGGACTGAGGCCGCCGAGTTGGCGGAAGCGGTCGAGGGCGCCGGTTTCTCGGGGATGCTCTACACCGAGACTGGGCAGGTGCCGTGGATGCAGCTCGCCGCGGCCGCCATGGCAGCCCCGAGCCTGACCTTCACCACCGGCATCGCGGTCGCGTTCCCACGCAGCCCGATGGTGTCGGCCCAGCTCGCCTGGGAGCTCGCCGGCGAGACCCGTGGCCGTTTCCGGCTGGGGCTCGGCAGCCAGGTCAAGGGCCACGTCGTGCGGCGCTACTCGTCAGAGTTCGATCGCCCTGCGGCGCGCATGCGCGACTACGTGCTGGCAGTGAAGGCGTGCCTGCGGGCGTTCCGGCGGGACGAGAAGCTCAGCCACGAGGGCGAGTTCTTCAACCTCAGCCTGCTGCCGGCCCAATGGATGCCACGCAGGCACAACTACGGCGACGTCAAGGTCGACATCTCCTCGGTGGGGCCGATCATGAACCGGGTGGCGGGCGAAGTGGCCGACGGGGTGCACGTCCACCCGATGCACACAATGCACTACATCCGCGAGCGGCTGCTGCCCGAGGTGGCCCAGGGCGCCGAGCGGGCCGGCCGCGATGTCGCCGGGATTGACCTGATCGTTCCCGTCTTTGCGGCTCCCGGCGACTCGCCAGAAGAGCTGGCACCGCTGATCCGGCGTGCCAAGACGCAGGTTGCCTTCTATGGCACCACCCCGAACTATTCGTTCCAGTTCACCGATCTGGGGTACGAGGGCGTCACCGAGAAACTGCGCGACCTGATGCGCTCGGGCGACATTGCCGGCATGGCCGACGTCATCACCGACGACATGCTCGAGCACTTCGCCGTCGTCGCACCGTGGAACGAGATGGGCGATCGGCTGAAAGACCGGTACGGCGGCACTGCGGCCCGGGTGGTCATGTACTTGGCCGAGGAGCAGATCCGCAAAGACCCAGACATGGTTCACAAATGGGGCGCGGTGGCGCAGGCCACACGCTCCTGAACGCACCTACAACGCAGCGTTTGGCGACAGGAGATGACGTGACTGACGACGGCAACGTGGACCGGGTGGCCTTGGTGACCGGCGGCGGCCGGGGCATCGGGCGGGAGATCTGCTTGGGATTGGCCCGCGCCGGACGACGGGTTGCCGTGACCGACCTGCGGGTGCCCGAGGCCACCGACACAGCCGCGGCGATCAACGCTGAGAGCGGCAGCGGCCGTCATGGGGGCGGCGAATCGAACAGAGCAATTGCCGTGGCGATGGACGTCGCTGATTCTGATTCGGTGGCTCAGGGTCTGCTGGCGGTGGCCGACGAGCTCGGCCCGGTCGAGGTCCTCGTCAACTGCGCCGGCTGGGACGAGCTGAAGCCGTTCGGTACAACAGACGAGGATTTCTGGGACCGCATCATCGAGCTCAACTACAAGGGCCCGTTGCGGACCACGCATGGATGCCTGCCCGCCATGATCGAGGCGGGCTTCGGCCGGATCGTGAACATCGGCTCCGACGCGGGGCGGGTGGGTTCGTCGGGCGAGGCCGTCTATGCCGGTGCCAAGGGCGGAGTCATTGCCTTCACGAAGACCATTGCCCGCGAGGTGGCGCGGCGTGGCATCACCGCGAACGTGGTCTGCCCCGGGCCGACTGACACGCCGCTGCTGGCAGAGATCGCCTCGGCCACCGACACGAGCGACAAGATCATCGGGGCAATGGCCCGGGCCGTGCCCATGAAGCGCATCGGCCAGCCGCACGAGGTGGCATCGGCTGTCGTCTACCTGTGCAGCGAGGAGGCCGGGTTCATCACCGGCCAGACCCTGTCGGTCAGCGGTGGCCTGACCATGGCCTAGGCCGACGGCAGAGACGGCCCCCCAACGAGGGCTAGGCGCCGTAGTTGGGGTCGCGGCGTTCGGCGAAGGCGCGGAGGCCCTCCTTCGCATCGGGGGAGGCGAAGGCTGCACGGGTGTACTCCTGGTAAAGGCGCAGGCCGTCGGGCAGTGACATCTCGCGGCCGCGCAGCGCCAGTTCCTTGGTCATCCGGATTGCTGCAGGGCCGTTCGCAGCGATCTGGTCGGCGACGCCGCGGGCCGTCGACTGCAGATCCTCGGGAGCGGTCATCTCGCTGACCAAGCCGACTCGCAGCGCCTCAGCGGCATCGATGAACGATCCGGTCAGCAGCAGCCGCATCGCATCCGACGAGCCGATCAGGCCCGGCAGCCGCAGCGCCCCGTAGCCGTGCAGGATCGCCCAGCGCACTTCGGGGCAACCGAACTGCGCGGTGTTGTCGCAGACGCGGATGTCGCAGAACAGTGCCAGCTCGAGTCCCCCGGCCAGGCAGTAGCCCTGGATGGCCGCAATCGTGGGCTTGGCGGTCTCCAGCCCGATATCGAATCGGTCTGGACGCCACGGCATCCACCCAGTCCGGTCCGCGAACTCCCCGAGATCGTGTCCGGAGGTGAACGCCCGGCCGGTCCCGGTGACGATCGTGCAGCGAACCGCGGGATCGGCATCTGATGCCAGCAGCGCCGCACCGATAGCTTGGTACATCTCGTCGGTCATCGCGTTTAGCTTGTCCGGTCGATTCAACGTGATCGTCGCCACGTGCCCATCGACTTCGTAGGTCACCTCGTCCATGGCCAGCTCCTCGCTCGATTGGCGAAATGCTTGCACGATCAGCATGCGAGTGACAACGGACAGCGGCGCACGTGCGAGAAAATCGTCGTGTGGCGAATCCCGGCCGCAGTACGTTGGCCGTGCCGGCCATGACTCCCGAGACGGCTCCGCAACCGCCAACCGGCCGATGAGGGGCCCCGACCGATGACAGCCACACTGAACGACCTGGTGAAGTCCAAGGGCTACGTCGTGGCCGACGGCGCGATGGGCACGCAGCTGTTCGCCGCCGGGCTGTCGTCGGGGTGGTCTCCCGAGGAATGGAATCTCAGCCACTCCGAAGAGGTACGCGCGGTCCACCGGGGCTACCTGCAGGCAGGTGCAGACCTGATCGTGACGAACAGCTTCGGCGGCAACTGCTTCCGGCAAAGCTTGCACGGCTTCCAACGGCGGGTGGATGAGCTGAACCAGGCCGCCGCGCACATCGGCCGGCTCGAGGCCGACACTGAGATGGAGCGGTCAGGTCGGCCGGTGCTCGTCGCCGGCTCCATGGGGCCCACCGGCGAATTGCTGGCGCCGCTCGGCACCATGGAGTTGCAAGCGTGCGAAGCCGCTTTCGCTGAGCAGTCCGCGGCGCTGGCGGCAGGCGGGGTCGATCTGCTGTGGATCGAGACGATGAGCGCTCTCGACGAGGTCGAGGCTGCGGTTCGAGCAGCGCGTTCGATGTGCGACCTGCCGGTCGCCGTCACCATGAGCTTCGACACCGCTGGTTGCACGATGATGGGCGTCACCGGCAAAGAGCTGGTCGATCGGCTGGGGGCGCTGGAACTCGCGGCCATCGGCGCCAACTGCGGGAACAACGTGCCCGACACCGAGGCCGCGGTCATTGCCATTGCCAGTGCCGGCAGCGGCACGCTCACCGTTTCCAAGCCGAACGCAGGGGTGCCCATCTGGCGCAAGGACGCGCTGGTCTACGACGGCACCCCCGAGCTGCTCGCCGCGCATGCGCACCGCGCACACACAGCAGGCGTCGGCGTGATCGGCAGCTGCTGTGGCAGCACACCGGCTCACACCGAGCGGATCGTCTCGGTGCTTGCGGGCGATGAACCGCCGCCTTCTGTCGAGGTGGTCCTCAACCCACAAACGGCTCTCGATGAACGCTTGGTCCGCCGACGTCCCCGCCGGCGTCGGAACCACGGTTGACGCCGGCCAGATGCCGGCGCATCCACCCGTCGACTCCGAATGCTCGCGATCACAATGACGGCCGACCGTGACGTCGAGCTGACCGATCCGTGGCAAGCGATCGAGGCCTGCTACGAAGCCGGCTGGACCGACGGGCTGCCGGTGGTGCCGCCGACCGAGCCGCTGGTCGACGCCATGGTGGACGGCGGTGTGTGGGATGCCAGCGACGTACTTCTGTGCGAACCCGCACGCGGACTCAAGGTCACCGCTCGCAAGGCCGCCGCCAACGCTGTCATGGCCGGGTGCCTGCCCGAGTACTTCCCGGTTGTAGGCGCAGCCCTCGCGGCCATCGGCGACCCGTCCTTCGAGTTGCACGCCGTGTCGGCCAGCACCGGCGGCGCAGCCATCCTCATCGCCGTCAACGGGCCGATCCGTGACGAGATCGGCATCCACTACAAGGAGAACCTGTTCGGTCCCGGTTTCCGGGCGAATGCCACGATCGGTCGCACCGTGCGACTGGTGCTGCGGAACTGCCTCGCCGCGATTCCCGGCAAGCTCGACAAGAGCACCCAGGGCTGGGCCGGCAAGTACGCGATGTGTTTCGGGGAAGACGAGGCAACCAGCCCGTGGGAGCCGTACCACGTCTCGCTTGGCTACTCGCCCGACCAGAGCACGGTTACCGTCATGGCTGCCGAATCGGGCCACAACGTTCTGAACCATGCATCGCCCGATCCCGAGGGATTGCTGGGCACATTCGCCGACACGATGTCTGCGTTCGGGTCGCTCAGCTCAGGCCGCTCACTGATCGTCTTCGCGCCCGAGCACGCTCGCAAGCTCGGGGCGGCCGGCTGGAGCCGCGCACAGGTGCAGGAGTACCTGTTCGCCCACGCCACCCGGACCTACGCCGAGGTGAAGCGTGGCGGCAAGGTTGAAGCTGCCGGCAATGTCACCGGCTTCCATCCCACCCACTGGATGGAGACCGACCCGACGGTGCAGCCCGGCGACGAGGACATCTCGGTTCCCCGCGGGACGTGTCCCGACGACATCGCTCTCATGGTCGGCGGCGGCGATGCCGGCGGCCATTCATCGTTCTTCCCGACATGGAGCCGGGATCGTAGCGTCCCGCTCATCACCCAGGAGATACTCAGGCCATGACCGTCACCCTGGTCGACCCGACGCTGCCCGCCGCCAGTTCGGGCGCCGCGCTCGCGCCGCGGCCGGACTCGCTAGAGGGTGCCGTCGTCGGGCTGGTGAGCAACGGCAAGACGCACGCCCCAGGGATCCTCCAACGTGTCGCACAGAACCTCATCGAGACACACGGTGCGCGCGATGCGGTGCTGATGCTCAAGCCCACCGCCAACCTTCCCGCAGCCCCCGAGGAGGTCGAGGCGCTAGCCGCCGACGTGACGGCGATCATCGCCGCCATCGGCGATTGAGGCAGCTGCTCGTCGAGCAGTGTGCTCGACGCCATCCACTTCGAGGAGCGAGGCGTGCCCGCCGCGGCCATCCTGACCGAGCCGTTTGCCACGACCGGCCGAGCGATCGCCGAGCTGACCGGATTCGCTGACTACCCATTCGCCACGGTTCCGCACCCGATCGGCAGCCTGACGCTCGACCAGGCAATGGCGGTTGCCGATGCGGTGATGCCGGCCGTGCTGGGCCTGCTCACCAACGCCGGTGCTCAGCCGGCCAGCAACCGCGAACTGATCGGCACCGACGTGGCGGGATCGCCAGCAACCGGTTCCGCTCTTGCCGACGTCGTCGAAGAACTGGCCGCAGTCCTGCGTGCGGATCGTGCCGACCTCACCGCCTCCGTCGCAGGACGCCACATCACCCTTCGCCTCCACATTCCCGACGAAGCCTGCGCCGAGTGCATCCTGCCCGCGTCGATGCTCGTGCCCATGTTCGGGCACCGCTTCGACACTGAGCTCGGCGCCGGCTGGTCAATCACGCTCGACGACCCCAGAGAGCACGAGCACCGGGACCCTGCACCGGGCTGATCGTCCCCGAACCCGTGGTTTCCGCGTCCGATCTAGGGTGACGGCATGAACGGTCAGCTGCTTGCGGGTACCACCAAAGGCGTCTTCGTCATCGACGACGCGGGGTCCACACAGACGCTCGAAGCTCGCCATGTCCGCGACCTCGTCAACCTCGACGGTCGCGTTCTCGCGGGATCGGCTGCGGGGCTGCACACCAGCGAGGACGGGGGTCGCATCTGGTCTGGACCTCAGCTCGAGGGCCGCGAGGTGTGGCAGATCCGCGCCGCGCCCGGTGGGCGGCTCTACGCCAGCACAGAGCCTGCCGCCCTGTTCCGCAGCGACGACCGGGGGGCGACGTGGTCCGAGATCTCCTCGTTCGCCAACCTTCCCGAAGCCGCTCGGTGGTGTGTGCCGGTCGAACCTCCCCAACCGGGACGCGCCCGTGCCCTCGTGATCGACGAGGACGACCCCGACCGCATCTGGGTGGGCGTCGAGGTCGGCGGGGTGGCCCGCACCACCGATGGCGGCCAGAGCTGGACGGTCGACCTGCCCGGCGGCAACCCCGACATCCACATGATGTTCGCCCACCCAGCCGAGCCCGGTGTCCTGTTCATCAGCACCGGCTATGGCCGCTTCGACGGCGTCGCCGAAGAGCTCGAAGGCAACGCCGGCGTGTTCCGATCCGACGACTTCGGCGAAACCTGGTCCTACGCCTGGAAAGGCGTCACGCCGCGCTACTCGCGACCGCTGTGCATCGACCGCCGTGACCCCTACAGCGTCACCGTCGCGAGCGCTCCCACGGCGTTCTCGCACTATCGCGATCCCGACGGCGGAGCCCATGCAGCCCTCTACCGGTCTGACGACCACGGCCAGTCGTGGCGGCCGCTCTGCGATGAGGCCCATTCGCCGTCGCCTGTCAATTTCCATGGCCTAATCGCCGACCCCGACAACGTGAGTGGCGTCCTCGTCGGCACCGACACCGGCGAGGTGTGGCAGGTGTCCGAAGATGCCGAGTGGACCGAACTCGGGTCCGGCCTTCCCCTCGTCTGGTCGCTGGCGGTGGTCTGAGCGCCGACTGCGCGGCCGGCAGCAGGCACCGGAAACGCACGACAGGCACCGGAGGATTGGACCAGTGCAGGACCGCTACGGTCTCGAACTCAGCACGTCCTCGGCGGCGGCTCGCGACGCCTACGTCGAGGGCATCGATCAGATGCTCTCCGCGGAGGCCGGCGTCGAGGATTCACTTGCCGAGGCGCTTGAGGCCGACCCGAATTTCGCCCTTGCCCACGCGGCACTGGCCCGCCAGCACCAGGTCTATGCACGCGTTCCCGAAGCGCAAGCTGCGGCGGCGACCGCTGTTGAGTTGCGCGGCGGGACCACGGCGCGGGAACAGCGGCACATCGAAATCATCGATCTTCTCGTCACGGGCAAGGTGCCCCAAGCGCTGGAGCTGATCGGTCGCCATCTTGATGACCATCCACGAGATGCGTTCGCACTGGCGCCCGCGTGCGGTGTGTTCGGTGCCATCGGTTTCAGCGGCCGCATCGACAGGGAAGCCGAGCTGCTCAGGTTCCTGGAGCCGCTGGCAACGCACTACGGCGACGATTGGTGGTTCGCGACCGTGCACGCCTTCGCACTGATCGAGCAGGGGCAGTGGGACCGGGGTCGACGGATGGCCGAACGCTCCCTCGAACAGCGGCCCGCCAGCGCCCATGGCGCGCACACGCTGACCCACGCACTTTTGGAAGCCGGGGCAGATAACGAGGCGATCGGTTTTCTGGACGGGTGGATTGCGGACTCGGATCGGGCGAGCGTGCTGCATTGTCACATCTGGTGGCACTACGCGTTGTTGCACATCGCCGCCGGCGACGACGAAGCCGCGCGGCAGGCCGTGCGCGAGAACTGCTTCCCGGGGGCGACGACGAGCCCGCCGATCACCGTGTTCAGCGATTCCTCGTCGTTCCTGTGGCGTTCGGAGCTGGCAGGCAATGCTCGGGATGTCGACGCCTGGGAGCGGGTGCGGGAGTTCTACGAGGCGAAGTTCCCTCGCCCCATCGTGTTCGTCGATGCTCACGTCGGACTCGTCTATGCCGTGTTGGGGCAGACCGAGCAGTTGCAGGCGTGCATCGCCGAGCTGCAGGAACTCGGTGAGGGCGGCCTGCTGCCTGCGGGGACAACCGGGGCGACACTGGCCCGGGCTTATGGTGCGTTTGTCGACGAGCGGTGGTCGGCGGTCATCGATCTTCTTGAGCCACTGATCCCGCAGGTGGTGCGGATCGGCGGCAGCCGAGCACAGCGCGACCTCATGACCAACACGCTGCTCGCCGCGTACGTCAAAAGCGGGCGCATTGACGAGGCACGAGCCTTTTGTGAGCGCGTCGTCGACCGCCGCCCCACACACCCGGTCGCTGGTTTCGAACTCTGCTGATCAGCGGTCGTGAGACCGCCGCTCAACGGCCATGGTGGACGAGGGAGTGCCAACTATTGGCTATTGCGACGACGTCGGCTCAAACTGACAGCGAGAACGATGCCCACGGCAATTCCTATTGCTATGCCGGCGCCGATGTTGCTCATGAGCGCTCCTAGGCCTACGCCTGCTCCAGCTCCTATTGCGATGCCTAGACCGAGGTTCCGGTTCGCGTCCATGCCGTGCTCCAGCCGACGGGTAGTGCCACGCTACGCCCTGTTGATCTGGTGGAGCTGACGGGACTCGAACCCGTGACCCCCTGCTTGCAAAGCAGGTGCTCTTGCCATCTGAGCTACAGCCCCAACGAGTCGAAGGGCTGCGAGGGTACCCGCCAGCGTGCCGCGCGAATCCGTGCCAATGCAGCGAAACCGACGGGCCGGGCTGGCACAGGGCAAGCTTGGGGGCTGGTGGGGGGCACATCGAATCTCAGCCATCCGGATGAACCGGAGGACGCGTCGGCCCCATGGTCGATCGCGGCTGCGGCGTTCGCTGCCAACTTCGTGACGTTCGGGATTCTCTTCTCGTTCGGGGTGTTCCTGACGCCTATCGCCGACGACTTCGGCACAACCACCGGGCCCGTGGCAGCGCTGTTCTCCACGGCCATCAGCACCTACTACCTCGGCGGTGCGATCGGGGGTCGGATCGGCGATCGTTTCGGCGCTCGGCCGCTGGTTGCGGTGGCGGCGCTGGCCATGTCAGGCGGTCTGCTGGGGACCGCCTGGTCGTCGGCGCTGTGGCAGACCTACGCGGCCTTCGGCGTGCTTGTCGGGCTGGCCACGGGGTTCTGCTACCCCTCGATGATCGGCCTGATCGGACGCAGCTTCAGCGAGCGGCGGCGGCCGGCGGCCATGGGGTTCCTGCTCGCCGGCGTCGGCACGGGGACGCTGGTGATGCCGTGGCTGGGGCACCAGTTGATCTCGGCGATCGGTTGGCGGCAGACGTATGCGGTCCTGGCTGCGGTGGCTTTGGTGTCCATCGGCTGGGCTGCGACACGGGGCGACCGGGTTCGCACGTCGAGCGCCCGACTGATGCGTGTGACGGTGCTGGCGCGGTCGCGCCGCTTCCTGCTGTTTTTTGCCGCAGTAGTTGCGATCGGGCCGGGTTTCTACGCGCCGGTCGCGTTCTACAACGACTACGCGGTAGACGCCGGGGTGGCGTCCGGCTTGGCCGCCGGGTTGATTGGCATTTCCGGGGCCACGAGCGTCGTCGCCCGTCTGGCGTGTGGGGCGCTGGGCGGCCGGGTTGATCCGATGTGGCTGTGCCGGGCCGCGTTCGGCTGTCTGACTGCTGCGCTGGCGATCTGGTGGATTTCCGGTGGCAATGCGGCGGTCCTTGTCGTCAGCGCGGTCACCCACGGCGTGGGTTGGGCGGTGTGGGTGACAGCCACGCCGTCGGTGCTGGCTGAGTGGTACGGCGTGGAGAACCTCGGCGGTGTCATCGGCATCTACTACACGGGCCTGGGGGTGGGCGGGCTGGTCGGCCCAGCGGTGTGCGGATTCGTGATCGACGCCGCTGGCTTTGGGCCCGCCATTGCGCTGGTCACCGTCACCAGCCTGGTTGCGCTGGGCCTGCTGGCGCTGCCGATGCGGGAGCGGCCGGCACGGCTCGACTGAGACCGGTCTGCTAGGAAACCCCGCATGAACATGCCTGCCATTTCCCTGGCCGCAGTGCGCGGCCGTCGTGCGCGCACCCTAGAGATCGCCGCCGAGATCGAGCAGCGCGGCTTCAGCGGCATTTTCTGCCCGTCGATGGGCGACCCGGTGGCGCTGTGCCAGTCGATCGCCCAGGTCACGAACGAGATCGTCTTCGGGACGTCGGTGCAGCCGATCTACTTCCGCAACCCCGTCGACATGGCGTCGACTGCGGCGTTCATACACGAGATCTCCGGCGGGCGGTTCCGGCTGGGCATCGGCGTGACGCACGGGCCGGTGCACGATCGTCTGGGCATCACCCCCGGCAAGCCGCTGGCGGACACGCGGGACTACATCGCCGCCATGGAGGCGGCTTCACAGCAGCACGGCGAGCTGCCGCCGATCGTGCTGGCCACGCTGCGCCGGCGCATGGCCGAGCTGTCAGCGGAGATCAGCTCGGGGGCGGTGTGGGCAAATGCAAGCTGCAACGACTTCGCCAAATCGGTGGCGCACCTCGGCGATGCCGGCGAGCGGGACGATTTCTTTGTGGGGAACATGATTCCGACCGTCATTGACGACGACCGGGCTGCCGGGGCGGCTCGCAATCGCAAGACGCTGGCCGGTTATGTGGCGCTGCCGAACTACCGGAACTACTGGAAGCAGGCCGGCTGGGTCGATGAGATGGAAGCTGTCGAGGCCGCTACTGCCGCCGGCGATACGGCGGCGTTGCATCGGGCGATGACCGACGACTGGCTGTCGAATGCGACGCTGTACGGCTCGGCTTCCCAAGTGCGGGACGGCGTCGAGGCGTGGTTCGACGCCGGGTGCAAGACTCCGATCCTCGTGCCGTCGAGCACGAGCGGCGGCCAGCTCAAGGCGCTCGAGGAAGTCTTCGACACCTTTGCCTAAGAGGCTGAGCGGATAGGCACAGATGTCATAGCTGCGGAGGCGGCAGGGAACTCTGCGAGGTTGGAACCTGCGGGATTCCCGGAGCGGAGGGCCCTGCCGCCTCCGCAGCGGGCACGCTCCGTCCCGTAACGTCGCGAGGCGCGCCGTTACGCTGCCGGGCATGCATATCGAGCTGTTCGGATTCGACACCAGTCCTGCGCGTTTCGAAGCCAGCATCCGCGACGCCGCGGAGCAGGGCTTCAGGCGCTACTGGACCCCGCAGATCTTCGGTCACGACGCGTTGACCACCATCGCGGTGGCCGGCCGTGATGTGCCGGACATCCGCATGGGGACCGCGGTGGTGCCCACCTACCCGCGCCACCCGATGATGCTGGCCCAGCAAGCGCTTACCACCCAGGCCGTCGTCGGCGGGCGGCTGGACCTGGGCATCGGCCCGTCGCACAAGCCCGTGGTGGAGGGCATGTGGGGCTACTCGTTCGACCGGCCGATTGCGCACATGCGCGACTACCTGACGATCCTGACCAGGCTGCTGACGGACCGGCGCGTCTCCCACGGCGGCGATGCCGTGGTTGGGCGTGGCGAGATCACTCCCCCGGCCGCGGACGCGCCGCCCGTGTTCGTCGCGGCGCTCGGCAGCCAGATGCTGCGCCTGACCGGCCGCATGGCCGACGGCACGTTCACCTGGATGACCGGTCCGGCGACGCTACGGGATCACACGACGCCGACCATCAGCGAAGCGGCCGCCGAGGCTGGCCGCGCCGCGCCGCAGGTTGTGGCCGGCTTCCCGGTGTGCGTAACTGACGACGCCGACACTGCCCGGGCCCGGGCTGCCAAGGACCTGGTGGTGTACGGCACCCTGCCGAGCTACCGGGCAATGCTCGATCGGGAGGGTCTCAACGGGCCCGAGGACATCGCCATTATTGGCAGAGCCACCGAGGTCGCCGACCGCATCAGCGCCCTGGCCGACTGCGGCGTGACCTCATTCTCCGGCTCGGCCTTCGGCACCCTCGACGAGCAAGCCGACACCCGTGAAACCCTCATCAGCCTGCTCAGCTAGTCACTGACGGACCGCGTCGCGCTCGCTTGTGGCTTCGGGGGCGGGGCGCAGGCCTACCAATAGTGCGGCTAGGGCTGCTAGGCCGACGACGATGCTGGTCCACACGTTGATGCGCAGGCCGCCTAGCTCGGTGGCGTTGTCGATGCGGAGCAGTTCGATCCAGACACGCCCGGCGGTGTAGCCGAACACGTATGCCGCGAACAGGTAGCCGGTGCGCAGGCGGGGCAGCGCTTTGGGAACCACCCAGACGAGCGTCGCTGCCAGCGCCAGGTTCCACAGGGCTTCGTAGGCGAACGTCGGATGAAACGTCTCCTCGAGGCCGTAACCGGCGACACGATGTGCCTGGTCGATCTCAAGTGCCCACGGAAGATCGGTGGGGCGCCCGTACAGCTCCTGGTTGAACCAGTTCCCCAGCCGGCCGATGGCCTGAGCCACGGCGAGCGCCGGTGCCAGTGCGTCGAGCATCGTCGGGGTGCTGTGCCCGCCGCGGCGCAGCATCCACACCGCAAGCAGGACGCCAGCCGAGATCCCGCCCCAGATGCCCAGGCCGCCCTGCCAGATCTTGGGAATGTCTCCGAGGCTGTTCCGATAGCGATCGAAGTCGGTGATGACGTGGTACAGCCGGGCGCCGAGCAGGCCGGCCGGCACAACCCAGACCGCGATCGTCCCGACAAGATCGCTCGCGGCGGCCACGTACGAAGCGTCTTGGCCAGCGATGGCCTGGCGCCAGCGGCGGCTGGTGATCCACACCGCAACCAGCACAGACAAGCCAATGGCAAGGCCATAGGCTCGAATGTCGAGCGGTCCGAGCGAGATGTAGCTGCGCGATGGACTCGGGATCGCCGCGAGCGCATCAGCGATCGAAAAGAGGGGGCCAACAGCCATGACGCAGCAAGGGTACGCACAGTGGCTGGAAGCAGAGGGTCGGCGGCTCGATGAGATCGCCGCCAGAGCCGAGACCACGCCCGGCGACTGGCAGCGGCCCATCCCGGAGTGCCCTGGTTGGGACCTCGAGGGGCTGATCGGGCACTGCGCCGGAGTGTGGACGTTCGTCGGCTCCAGCATCGCCGCGGGCGGCCCCGTCGACCGCGACAGCATCATCCAACCCGACTGCACGCTGTCGCAGTGGCATGCAGACGCCCTCGCCCGACTCACTGCCGAACTCGCCGCTCGCGACCCCAGTGATCCTTACTGGAGCTTCAACCCCCGAGACCAGACCATCGGGTTCTGGCAGCGACGCATGGCCAACGAAGCCGTGATGCACCGCTGGGACGCCGAATCCGCCTTCGACGGCACGCCAAATCCGATCGAGCCCGCCGCGGCCGTCGACGGCATCGACGAAGTCTTCGACTTCTTCCTGCCGGTGCGTCAACCGTCGGTCTTCGCCGGCAACGGCGAGACCATCCACCTGCACGCCACTGATGCCGACGGCGAATGGGTCATCACCCGCACATCCGAAGGCCTCGAGGTCGCCCATGCGCACCGCAAGTCGGATGTGGCTGCCCGGGGGCCAGCGCAGGACTTGATGCTGTTCGTGTGGGGCCGCATCGGTCCCGAGACACTCGAGACATTCGGCAACTACGAACTGCTCGAGGACTGGCAACGCGAAGTGCGCATCTGATTGGCTGGGGCGGCGGAGCTACAGGCGGGCGCCCTCATAGGCAGCGGCGCGCACGCCCCGTTCAGCCAACTCTGCGAGCCACGGCAGCGGATCGTCGAGCATCCCAAGCCCCCACGCCCCCGAGGGCAGCTCGTCGGCCAGCGCCCATCGCGTGGCAGTCGCGGCCACCGCGGCAGCCGCTGCGCTCGGATGGTCGATGACGCCCAGGACATCGGTGCAGTGGCGGCCGTCCCGCGTGCCTCGCAGCTCGACGCGCACTCCCCCAGGCCCGCCTTCAGGGTGGGGTGGGCGCAGCATCGGCAGCATCGCAGTCAGGCGATCGCGGCGGGTGCCCGCAACACGCGCCGTCACCCGCTCGATGTCGTTGAATGCCGGCACCAGCAGCAGCGCGTCCGAGAGCGCAGCCCGGTAGCAGTCGTGCGCTCCGAGCGGATCGGGAAACCACACCAGCTCCCGGCCCGAGCCGCCCCGGCGGCGGCGCCAATCCCCATCCCGCCAGTCGACCGAAGTCCCAGTCCGGGCCCGGTGCAGTTGCCGCTGGGAGGCAGGACCTCCTGTGCCCACACGAGCAATGTGAATCTCGGTCACCACGTCGAATTGCGCGGCACCGTGGCGTGCCAGCAAGCAGCTGTATCCGGGCGAGAATCCCGCCCCGACCACGACGGACTTCTTGGCGTTCTTGGCTCGCTTGTCCAGTGCAAGCAATTTCTCCACATCGGTGACGGCACCCGACAGCGACACCACGTGGGCGCCGCGCTCGAGGGCCTTCTCCGCCAGCGCGGTGTGGCCCCCGCTCGGCAAGCTGAGCACCACCACATCGACTTCGGGCAACGCGCCCGGTTCCACCACCTCGACATCCACGTCGAGCAATTGTGAGGCAAACCCACGCAACCGGGCGGGGTGGCGCGAGCCCAGCACTAGGCGATCCATATCATCTCGTGAGGCCAGCTGCCGCGCGATGCGCTGACCGACCGCTCCCGCACCAATGACTGCAGCCGAGCTCATCGGGAAATCACCCCATCACCGCAGGTCAGGCCCAGACAGCTCACGCCAGCTGCCCTCACGGCGAGGCATGTCTTGGGAAGAACGCAGCCGCAAGACGATGGTGACCAACCCGCCGACGACGCTGGCGAGCAGCACTCTGCGAAGAAAACTCATCATGACTGCTTCGGTCTGTGTGGGGCTAGATGGAATCGAACCAACGACCTCACCCTTATCAGGGGTGCGCTCTAACCGACTGAGCTATAGCCCCGCGAAGTCGCTCACACTACAGCCCGCTTGCAGGCACATCCAAGTGCGAATTCCCCTCCGGTGCTCAGCGAGCTGGCGGTCGGCGCTCGTCCTCGAGCACCGTGACACGCACGCCGCCGGTGAGATCGCTGATCAGGTTGAACATAATTGCCATCACCACGTTGAAAGCAACACCGACGGTGGCGACGATGAGACCGATGATGCGGGCGCGCTGGTAAATGACCATGCCATCGATCGCCCAGCTCTCGTACGAGCCCACCTCGGTGATGAACGATTCCACCTTGTCGACCAGACCCGACCGCTGAGCCGCGTTCCACAGCAGCACGCCCGCGGCCAGCACCGCGACATACAGGCAGGCGTATAACAGCACCGACACCTTGAAGACCGACCAGGGATCGATGTGGCGAAGGATTCGATGCGTGCGCCGCACTCGGGCCCGGCGCTGGCTGAGCCATTTCCAGCGAACGGGCTCCGTTTCCTCTGCGGGGGGCGGGCCATCGTGGCCCGGCGGCGCGTGGGTTGGCGCAACCTGACCCGGCTGCACATGGGTTGGCGCCGGCGGAATCTGGCCCCGCGGCGCGGGCGGAATCTGAGGGGGGGCAGCTGGACCAGGCGACGGCGCGTCGGGCGCCCGAGCGCGGCGGCGTCGGGCGCGACCCGCTGGGGTAATGCCCAGCGCCTCAGCAAACAGCTCGTCGGTGGGAGTTGGTCCGGACGGCTCCGGCGACGGCGGCGCCTCACCAGATGTCCCCTCGGCCACGCTTCGCAGTGTAGGAGTCAGCCGTCAGACAGCCCGTCAGGGGAACCGGGAAGCACGCCGGGCAGCGGTGCCAGCGGCAACGGCAACGGTACCTGTGCCGCCGCGGCTGCCGAAGCGCGCTGGCCGTCGATCTCCACGACGACCTCGACTTGCACAGTGCTGCCACTGACGTGGAGATCAAAGGCAAGCAGCGTCCCGCCGGCATCGCGAACGGCGGTATCTGCTGCGCCGTCGTCGGGCAGCACACCTTGGGGAACCTCGCTGAGATCCGCCACAACCAGCGTCGCCAGGGCTGCCGCGTCGGCAGCGGCCTGGGCCCGCGAACTCGCCAGCGCAGCATGACCCCAACGAGCGACGAGGCCCAATCCGACCAGCAGCCCAAGCGCCAGAAGCGCCACCGGCAACGCGGTCTGACCGCACTGGCTCTGCCGGACAGGCGGGGCGTCAACAAGCACAGCCGAAGTCATCGAGCGACGTTACGCCGGTGAGCTCTCCTCATCCGAAGAGATTTCGCCAGGTTCCGCGTCAGCATCATCGGGTTCGGGCACATCGACCTCGGGGTCGACAGGGGCAATCGCCACCACGGACTCGCCGTCGCCCAGGGCCATCGCCCGCACGCCAGAAGCTGCTCGGCCTTGCTGAGAAATGTCCAACACTCGAGTCCGGATGAGGACACCGCTCGACGACACCAGCAGCACCTCATCGTCGGGACCGACCAGCCGCGCACCCACGACATGAGCTTCCGCGTCCGGCATCTTCACAGCGATCATGCCGAGACCGCCACGTCGCTTGCACCCGAACAGCGCCGCAGCGGTGCGCTTGGCAGTCCCGGTGCTCGCCACAACCAGCAGGTCACGCTTATCGTCGGGCGACAGCGCATCAGCAGCAGCCACTGTGTCGTCACCGCGCAGGCGCATGCCCCGAACGCCAGCTGCAACTCGACCCATCGAACGCACATCGTCTTCGGAGAACCGGATGGCCCGACCCGCTCGCGACACGATCATCACGTGGTCGTCGCCCGAAGTCTCGAGCACACGGACCAACTCGTCGCCGGCTCGCAGGCTCAACGCAATGAGGCCATTGGAGCGAATGTTCTCGTACGCGCTCAGTGCAGTCTTCTTTGCCTGACCTTGGCGCGTGATGAACATCAGGTACCGGTCCGAGGGGAACTCCCGTGCCCCCACCACCGCCTCGACGCGTTCGCCGGCGGCCAGCTGCAGCAGGTTCACCAGCGCGGTCCCCCGCGCGGTGCGGTTCGTAAGCGGCACCTCGTAGGCCTTCAACCGGTGCACGCGGCCGCGGTTGGTGAAACACAGCAGCCATGCGTGTGCAGTTGTCAGCATCACACGGTCCACGACATCGTCGTCCTTGAGCCGGGCGCCTTGCACGCCACGGCCGCCACGACCCTGGGTGCGGAACACGTCAGGTGAAGTGGCCTTGACATAGCCCTCACGCGTGAGCGTCACCACCAGCGGCTCGTCGTCGATCAGGTCTTCGGCGTCCATCTCGCCCGGATCGGTGACGATCTCGGTCCGCCGGGGAATCGCGTGATCTGAACGCAGCGCGCTCAGCTCGTCAATAATCACCTGTCGCAGTCGCGCATCGTCGCCGAGGATGGCTTCCAGCTCGGCAATGGTGCGTGTCAGCTCAGCCAGCTCGTCGGTCAATCGGGTGCGGCCCAGCCGGGTGAGGCGGCTCAGCTGCATGTCGAGAATGTGGTTCGCCTGCTCGCCACTGAACGACATCGGCTCAGCGCACAAGCCCTCAAGCGCTGCAGCACGATCCGCACTGGCGCGTATCAGAGCGATGATCTCGTCGATCAGGTCCAGCGCTCGCAGCAGGCCTTCCACGATGTGCGACCGAGCACGCGCCACGTCCAGGCGATGCTGACTGCGCCGCGTCACCACCTCGATCTGGTGGTCGACATAGGCGACCAACGCACTCCGAAGGTTCAGCGTGCGTGGCACCCCGTCGGTGAGCGCCACCATGTTGACCGCAAAGCTGGACTGCAGCGGCGTGTGCTTCCACAGGTTGTTGAGCACCACATTGGCTGGCGCTGACTGCCGCAGCTCAATCACGAAGCGTGTCTTGCCCTTTGCGGACTCGTTGCGCAGCTCGGTGATGCCGTCGATGACCTTGCGGTTCACCGCATCGGCAATCTTGCGTTCGATGCCCTCGACGGAGGTCTGGTACGGGATCTCGGTCACCACGATGCTCGACCGTCTGCCGTCTTCGACGATCTCGGCCCGGGCGCGCATCTTCACCGAGCCGCGGCCCGTCGTCATTGCCTCGCGTGCGCCAGCTCGACCCAGCATCTGGCCACCCGTCGGGAAGTCGGGTCCGTGCACGAACGCCATCAGGTCCTCGACGGTGGCGTCGGGATGGGAGATGAGATGAATCGTGGCGTCGATGATCTCGCCGAGGTTGTGCGTGGGGATGTTGGTCGCCATGCCGACCGCGATGCCCTGACTGCCGTTGACCAGCAGGTTCGGAAAACGTGACGGCATCACCAGCGGCTCGGTGCGGGAGCCGTCGAAGTTGGCGGCAAAGTCCACCGTCTCCTCGTCGATGCCCTCCGCCATTGTCATGGCCAGGTTCGTCAGGCGGCACTCGGTATAGCGGTAGGCGGCAGGCGGGTCCGACGGCGAGCCGAAGTTGCCGTGCGGGTCGATCAGCTTGTTCGCCAGGCTGAACGACTGGCCCATCCGAACGAGTGCGTCATAGATCGAGCCGTCGCCGTGGGGGTGGTAGTTGGCGATGACATCGCCGACCACGGTGGCGCACTTCTTGTGGGGACGGTCCGGTCGCAGGCCGGTGTCGAACATCGACCAGAGGATCCTGCGATGCACCGGTTTCAGGCCGTCACGCGCGTCTGGCAGTGCCCGGGACGTGATGACCGACATGGCGTAGTCCAGGAAGGACTGCTCCATCTCGGTCTGGATCTCGACATCCACCACACCGGTTCCAGCGCCGGTGTCACCGCTGTCGGGTTGGTCATCGCTCATGGGGTATCGGGCCGGTGATCCATCGCTGTGCTGGGCCTAGACGTCCAGGAACCGCACGTCGCTGGCGTTGTTCTGGATGAAACCCCGGCGGGCTTCCACGTCGTCACCCATGAGGATGCTGAAGATCAGGTCCGCTGTGGCGGCTTCCTCGAGCGTGACGCGCAGCAGGGTCCGGCGAGCCGGATCCATCGTGGTGTCCCACAACTCCTGGGCGTCCATCTCACCGAGGCCCTTCAGGCGTTGGAACTCGTTGCGGTGGTTGGTCCGCTCGGCAAGGAAAGCCGTCTTTGCGCGATCGTCCTTGAGGTACACCGTCTCGGACCCGACCTTGGTGGAGTACAGCGGCGGCTGGGCGATGTACACGCAGCCGTACTGCAGGAGATCGCGCATGCGATGGAAAAAGAACGTCAGCAGCAATGTCCGGATGTGGCTGCCGTCGACGTCGGCGTCGCACAGCAGGATCACCTTGCGATACCGCACCCGGTCGACGTCGAATCCGCCCTCGCCGGTCGCGCCGTCGACGCCGGCACCGATTGCCGAGATCAGCGCGCCGATCTCGTTGTTGTCGAAGATGCGCTCGGGGCGGCTGCGCTGAACGTTCAGGATCTTCCCCCGGATCGGCAGGATTGCCATGGTGGCAGGGTCGCGTGCCTCCTTGGCCGATCCCCCAGCCGAGTCGCCTTCGACGATGTACAGCTCGGACTCGTCGGGGTCGCTGGATGAGCAGTCGGTGAGCTTGCCGGGCAGGCCGGCGCCCCGCAGCGCCGACTTGCGCACGGTGTTGCGGGCCTTCTGGGCGGCGATTCGGGCCCGGCGAGCGTCGACCGCCTTGCCCACCACTAGCTTGGCCTCGCTCGGGTGTTCCTCGAACCATTCGCCGAGCCCGCTGTAGGCGGCCTTCTGCACCAGGCTGCGCATTGCGGTGTTGCCCAGCTTGGCCTTGGTCTGGCCTTCGAATTGTGGCGACTCCATACGGACGCTCACCACCGCTGTCAGCCCCTCGCGGATGTCGTCGCCCTGGAGGTTCCCATCGTCGGGGCGCAGCATCTTGCGATCGCGGGCGTAGGCGTTCACTGCCGAGGTCAGCGCAGAGCGGAACCCCTCAGCGTGCATGCCTCCCTCAATCGTGTTGATGCCGTTGGCGAAGCTGTGAATGCCATCGGTGTTGAAGCCGTTGTTCCACTGGAAGGCGATCTCCACCTCGTCGCCGGCTTCTGCCGCCGACAGGTAGCCGACACCGTCGAACAGCGCCTCGGACGATTCGTTCAGGTGCCGCACGAAGTCGCGGATGCCACCCGGGTAACAGAACTCGTGGCGTGCGGGCTCGGCCCGTCGCTCGTCGGTGAAGCCGATGCGCAGACCCGCGTTCAGGAACGCCATCATCTGCAGCCGCTCGGTGAGCGTCTGTGCCCGGAACTCGACATGATCGAACACCGTGGAGTCGGGCCGGAAGGTAATGGTGGTGCCAGTGTTGGCATCGGGCGAGGGGCCGATGTCGGTCAGCTTGCCGACAGGCTCGCCGCCGTCACGGAACTGCAAACGCCAACGCCGACCCTCGCGGTCGATGATGGCCTCCAGCTCCGAGGACAAGGCGTTGACGACCGATACGCCGACGCCATGCAGGCCGCCGGACACCTTGTAACCGGCACCGCCGAACTTGCCCCCTGCGTGCAGCACCGTCAACACGACCTCGACAGCCGACTTGTCGGGATACTGCGGATGGGCCTCAACGGGAATACCTCGACCGTTGTCGAAGACGCTGCACGTTCCGTCTGCCCGCAGGGTCACCTCGATGGAGGTGCAGTGCCCTGCCATGGCCTCATCGACGGCGTTGTCCACCACTTCGTAGACGAGGTGGTGGAGGCCTCCCGGGCCGGTCGAACCAATGAACATCCCGGGGCGTTCACGCACTGGCTCGAGGCCTTCGAGCACCGTGATGGCATCGGCGTTGTAGTCGCCTACGACTGGGTTGTTGGGCGCTGGCGCGCTGCTACTAGGCGCTGCCGCGCTGTCATCGGGCGCATCCGCGCCGTCGACTGGGGTCGCCGCGTTCGGCGTCAAGGTGGTGTCAGTCACTGTGCGAGTCGGGGTCTGAAGCGCGGCATGGATCAGCTCTGTCTCCAAGTCCGGGCCCTAGTGTCCAACGGCACCCTTCCTAACGCTTCAGTCTACCGGAGAGCGAGCCATTTTCGGTGCCAAGACGTCAGCAGAAAGAGAAACAAAAACGCAGGTCACACTGGGTTTTTTGTGCTATCCGCCAGGACGCACACGCAGGTGCAGTTCTGAGATGGTCGCAGCACCGGCTTTAGCGTTCAATGCGGCCAGAATCCGGCTTGAGTGATAGCGCAATTCCGTCGCCCAGGCGGGGTCGTCGACGATCACGATCAAGCGGCCGGCTTCGAGCCGCTCGGGCTGCGCATGAGCCGCAATCGCCTCACCTACGGCTTGGGCCCAACGCTCGCCCAGGTCGATCGCCCGGCCCCGCGAACCGAAACCAGAGGTGACGGCCCGCAACGAGTCCTTGATCGGCCGAGGCTCGCGCCCAGTGCAGCCGCGGCGACGTCTCTTCATCGGATGCCCATGCTCGCACGCCTCATGACGCAAACCGATCAGTCGGTGCTCTCGCTGGCCTGAGCGTGTTCAGGAATCGCCTCGCCGTCGCGGATCTGGATGTGGCGGCGAATCTCGATTCCGGGCGGCACGTGCCCGGTGGCCGACGTCACCACGGTCTGTGCGGAAGGAAGGCAGCCGACGAGGCGTTGAGCGCGGCCCTCATCGAGTTCGGAGAAGACATCGTCGAGCAGGATGACCGGTTCGATACCCCCGATCTCTGCTGTGTAGCGGTGCTGCGCCAGTCGCAGCGCCAACGCAATGCTCCGCTGTTCTCCCTGCGAGGCGTGCGTCCGTGCCGGCAGCCCGTCCAGGAAGATCTCCATGTCGTCGCGGTGTGGGCCCACTGTGGTGGTGCCACGCCGCAGATCGTCCGAACGCGCCTGATCCAAGGCGACGGCGAGCGTGCCGTCGCGCCACGGGGCTGCGTAGGACAGCTCCAACTGAACTGCGGTCCCGGCGAGTCGGTAGTAGGCGTCCTGTGCAGGAGGCGCCAGTGCAGCGCACAGGGCGGCGCGGCGGGTCGCAACCGTCTCGCCAGCAGCAGCGAATTGTGCATCCCAGACCTCCAGCGTGGTCAGGGCTTCGTCGTCGAGACGCGTGCCGGCCTGCTTCAACAGGTTGTTGCGTTGGCGCAGAATCCGTTCGAAATCGAGGCGCGCCGGCCGGTACTCGCGATCGGTGGCGGACAGAACGTCGTCGAGCAGCTCCCGCCGCACGGCTGGGCCGCCCGCAGGGATCGACAGGTCCGCTGGGCAGAACACCACGGCACTGACCACATCGGCAAGATCGCGCAGCGACCGCACACGCTGGCCGTTCACCTGGGCCCGGGAACGCCCCGCCGCCGCAATCTCCATCTCCACTAGGTACTTCCGGCGCTCCCGGCGAATCTCGGCGCGCACGTAGGCCCGCTCGCAGCCGGCGCGCACGAGAGTCTCCGCGCTCGCCCCGCGGAACGAACCCGAGCCATCCAGCATCGCGATGGCCTCGAGCAGGTTCGTCTTGCCGTGCCCGTTGGGCCCGACCACGAGCGTCCGCGCCTCGTCAAGCGACAGCTGCGTAGATCGATGGTTCCGGAAGTTCTCGATGGTCAGCCAGGCAACGATCACAAGAGCTGGCTCTGCAGGCGGTGCTTGGGCTGACTACGACACCCGCACTGGCATCAGCAGGTACAGAAACTCGCCATGGCCAGGCGTTCGAAGCACGGCGGGCTTGAGGGCATCAAGCCGCACGAGCTCAACGGTGTCGCCGCCGGCCGCATCGAGCCCTTCGATCAGGTAGTCAGGGTTGAAAGCGACCGTGGTCGGCGTTCCCTCATACGTGGCGTCGACTTCCTCGCTCGCGCTCCCGACGTCCTGAGAGATGACCGTGAGCTCGATGCTGTTTTCGCGCAGCTCCATTCGCAGCGGCGCATTCGTGTCGCGTGCCAGCAAGCGGAGCCGGCGAGCCCCGTCGAGCAACGCGGCACGGTCTACCTCCAAGCGATTGTCGTGCGAGTCGGGGATCAGCGGTTCATAGCTGGGAAAGTCGCCCGCAATGAGACGGCAGGTCACCTGGGCGGTTTGGAACTCGTCGGAGACTTCGAAAGTGACCTCACGTTCGCCCAGTCGCATGGTCACGTCCTTGCTGGCATCCAAGATCCGTCCGAGCTCCTCGAGTGCTCGAGACGGAACGAGCACTTGCTGGCCTGGCGCCAGGACTTGAGCCTCAGGCAGGTCGCGCAGTGCCAAGCGGTAGGAGTCGGTGGCTACCAGGCGCAGTCCGTCTCCGCGAGCTGCCATGAGCACTCCAGTCAGGATCGGGCGGGCGTCGTCCGAACTTGCAGCGCGGACAACTTGCCGGAAAGCTTGCGCCAAGTCACCAGCAGGAACAGTCACGCTGTCTCCAGCTGGCTGAGGCAGTGCCGGGAAATCGGCTGCCGGCAGGGTCCGTACGGAGAACTGCGCACGTGCACCGGTGATCTGCACTTCGTCCTCGGTCACTTCCAGGCTGATCTCGCCGATAGGTAGCGCCCGAGCGATATCGGTGAGGAGGCGAGCTGGGACGACCGTCTCACCTTCGGTCTCCACCGGAATCCGCAGCCGGGTTCGCACGGTCAGATCCAAGTCGGTTCCCGTGACCGTGAGGCCCTCGCCGTCAGCACGCAGATGCAATCCGGTGAGTACGAACAAGCCGCCCCCGCGCGCATTGACTCCACGGCTGGCCAAGGTCAGCTGGTCGACCAGTGCATCTCGTTCAATGCGCAATTTCACGGGCGGTTCTCCTTGGCCGTACGAGACCGGTGAGACAGACAATCCTCAATGTGATGGTTGAGACTTATTCAGTAATGGTTGTAGAGGCTGTGAATTGTGGACAGTAGGCCGTTGTCGCAGATCAGCGCCATGTGGCCGTCAACAGTCTTGCTTGCCGCGTTCACAGTTACACCCTCCCTTTTCCTGTATCGATGACGCGGCGGTGGAAAAGTACGACTTTTCCCGAGGTCTGTCGAGAACTTTTCCACTCGTTGTCCACAACGTGTGGAGACACCCTAGATCCACTTGCCAGCCGCACAGCGGACAGCCGATGTCCAGTCAGCCTCAGGCGGCTCGAACCCGCGCGATGAGCTGTGCTACCTGGTCGTACACCTTGCGTTCTGAAGGCAGGAGGCTGTTGATCTTCTTGACCGCGTGCATGACGGTGGTGTGGTCGCGGCCGCCAAACACGCTGGCAATGGCGGGGTAACTCAGGTCGGTGAGTTCGCGCATCACGTACATGCTGATCTGGCGTGCTTTGACCAGGCCCTGCTGGCGACCTTGGCTGGTGAGCTCAGTCACGCCGTAGCCGAACATGTCCGCGGTCATGTGCAGGATCCGATCGGTCGTGATGGGTTTCTCCTGCGGTTCGCGGACGTCGCGGAGGATCTGCTGTGCCATCTCGAGCGTGACGGTGCTGCGGGTGAGACTGGCGTAGGCGGTGACGCGAATCAGCGCGCCCTCGAGTTCACGGATGTTGTTGATGATGATGTAGGCGATGTGCTCGAGGACCTCGTCGGGCACATGCCTGTGTTCGGTCTTCTTGCGCAAGATGGCCACCCGGGTCTCAAGATCGGGCGGTTGAATGTCGGTGATCAAGCCCCACTCGAATCGGCTGCGCAGCCGGTCTGACAGCGTGGCGATGCTGCGAGGCGGGCGATCTGAGGAGATCACGATCTGGCGGCCCGCGACGTGGAGCGAGTTGAAGGTGTGGAACAGCTCTTCTTGCAGGCCTTCCTTGCCTTCCATGAACTGGATGTCATCGAGCAGCAGCACGTCGAGCTCGCGGTAACGCCGCTTGAACGCCGGCGTCGTGTTCGTACGGATTGCCTCGATGAACTCGGAGAGGAAGGTCTCAGTAGAGACGTACCGGACACGATGCTCGGGCAGGGTCGTGCCCAGGAAGTTCACGATGGCCTGCAGCAGGTGGGTCTTGCCGAGACCCGTGCTGCCATGAATGAACAGCGGGTTGTACGCGATTCCGGGAGTCTCAGCTACCGCGAGCGCCGCGGCTTGGGCGAACCGGTTGCTGCTGCCGGTGACGAAGCTCTCAAAGGTGTAGCGGGGATTGGTGATGTCGACGCCCGGCACTCTGCGCGGCGTTCCTGCGGTACCGGGTGACGCAGTGTTACTGGCGGCGCTCTCGGCGACCGGTGCAGGCTGGGCAGAACCGGTCGCTGGGTGCCATGTCTCGTCCTCGCTCAGGACGAAGGCACCGTCGTCGGGTATTGCATCGACGTCGTGCGGGTCAGCGTCGGTGCCGTTGGCGCTGTCGAGATCTTCGAGCTCGGGACGGGTCTCGATCTCGTAGGTCTGCGGGCGGACGGGCAGGCGCTCGAAGGCGGCATGAAGCATGGGGATGTATCGCCGCTGGATGCGATCCCGGATCATGTTGCTCGGCGCGATCAGCACAGCCAGCTCGCCGTCGATGTGCAGCGCCTGCAGGTGGCGGAAGTAGCCCAGCCAGAGTGCGTCCGAGACGGTCGTACGGAGGATCTCGCGGCACTGCGACCACAACTCGTCGGTATTCGCCCGCGCGTTTTCGGCCGTTTCTGATGACTCCTGTGAAGTCGCATGAGATTGCTCGAATGAGGCCGACTGCTGTGAGATATGGGGTTCGTCGTCAGGCTCGTGTGCTGTGGCACCCGCCTGCGGAGAACTCACCACAACAACCTCGTTCGCCTGCGGCCGTAGTACACCCGGGGAACCCGTTGTTCTCCTGCGGGCCACCAAGCGGCATCCGTGAAAGGAACTTATGGCCGCGCACCCACTGTCGCAAGCGCGCGTTGGTGCACCGCCATCATGTCCGAGATGACGCGGGCTCGACAGTTCATCGACAGGCCCATGACACCCGCAAACAGGCAGGTGACATGGGTGTTTGCTGCCCCCGCAATCTGCCCGACCGCAGCCGGTGATGTACCGGCACAAGGTGTTGCGCGCGAATAACGCGCGCGAATGCGCGCGTTAACACCCGCGTCGACACGCGCGTCTTCGTGTTCCCCGTACCCCGGTGCCGCCTTGTGCCAGCACCCGTAGGCTGTCAACGCTCTCGGGTCGACACCCGGGCACGCTCCGGTCGCCGCACCGCATTTCACGGACCTGCCCGCGGCCTGAACCTCCAGGAGGCTGCAGCGTGAAGCGCACGTACCAACCCCACAACCGCAGACGAGCACGCCGGCATGGCTTCCGCCATCGCATGTCCACCCGCGCGGGCCGGGCAATTGTGAATTCTCGCCGACGCAAGGGCCGGCAACGGCTGAGCGCCTGATCGATTCGTGCCGCAGCAGGGCCGACTTCGCAGCGCTGCGACGCGGTCGTCGCTTCGACAGCGAGCTGCTGTGGATGTCCTTCACAGCCGACGCCAGGCTGGCACGGCCCCGTGTGGCGTTTGCGCTCAGCCGACGCGCCGGCACCGCGGTGGCGCGCAACCGGGTGCGTCGACGCCTGCGGGCGCTGTTTCGCGAACACGCGGACGACTTGGTGCCAGGCCGCTATCTCGTCGGCACGCGCGGAGCAGTCTCGGCGGTGACCTATCGGCGCGCCCGAGCCGAGCTGGCGAGGTTGCTGGAGATAGCGGGGGCCTTTCCGAGAACCAAGAGCACGCCGACGTGAAGACTGGGCCCGTCGCACGAGCGCTGATCGCTGTGGTCAGGTTCTACCGCGCACTCCCCCGCTCGAGGCAGCCGTCGTGCCGCTTCGATCCGACGTGTTCGCAGTTCGCACTCGATGCCGTGCGGGCCTGGGGTGCGGTACGCGGTGGTTGGCTGGCCACCCGGCGCGTCTGCCGCTGTCATCCGTGGGGCGGTTGGGGCTACGACCCGGTACCGGGGAGGAGCGGCCAGGATCGCCGTGCGGATGCCGCTACTGGATCCTGGGAGCACTGATGTTCGATTGGGCTGATCCGATATTTGACGGCATCGCCGGTGTGCTGGCGTGGTTCTACTCGCTCGTCCCCGACTACACGTTCGCTATCTGCATGCTGACCCTGGCGATCATGCTGCTGTTCACCCCGCTCACGTTGCGCGGTGCCCGGACGATGACCAAGACCCAGGCACTGCAGCCGGAGCTGGCTCAGCTGCGCAAGAAGCACACCGGCGACCGCCAGAAGCTCAACGAAGAAACGATGAAGCTCTACCAGGCGAACGGGGTGAGCCCCCTGGGCGGGTGCCTGCCGAATCTGGCCCAGATCCCCATCTTCATCGTGCTGTACCGAGTCATTTGGAACCTGCGCATACCCGAACAGAATCCAGTCGACAAACCTTTTCCCCGAAATCTGAGTCCTGATTCGCAGCTTTACCAGGACATCGTCGACGCAGGCGGCGAAATGCGGTCCTTGGGGATGGACTTGTCGGAGGCAGCGAAGGACGTAATCCAGTCTGATTTCGTCGAGGGGCTCCCCTATCTGGGTCTCGTGGCAGTGACCTTCCTGCTGGCCTGGCTCCAGCAACGCCAGATGGCGGCTCGGCGCGGTGGCGCGGCCATGCCGAACCGTCAGATGGAAATCATGATGAAGTACATGCCCTTCATGCTGCCGGTGTTCAGCTTCTTCGTGCCGGCGGCGTTGGTGCCTTACTTCATCGTGTCCAGCATCTATCGGATGCTGACCCAGGCCTTCATCCACGCCACGATGAAGCCGGCGAAACCGCTGGTCACGCCCGAGTCCTCTGACGATGTCATCGAGGCTGAGACGGTGTCGGAGCCTGAGCCACCGCGACCGGTGTCGAATCAGCGGTCACGCAAGGCGCTTGACGCTGAGTCGGCCCGTCGAGCGGCTCGCGAGCAACGCCGCGCAGAACGTCGGTCGGGCTCACGCAACTCGTCGCACGACAACGCGCCAGAGCCCGCGCTGCCGGAACCTTCGGAGACTCCTTCGGTCCGCCGGACCCGTTCATCGGAGGAGCGGGTCACCGATGCCCGCAAGCGGTCACGCCGGGGCGGAACCGGTTCGCGTCGGTACCAGACCTCTGAACGTGGCCGCAAGCGCCGTCGGGGCCAGGCTGAACCGGAGTCAAAGCCCATCCAGAGTCGCCGCACCTCAGGAGACGGCAGGACGCGCAATCGTCGCAAGCGATGAGTGCGACGGCGATTTCTGCGGGGAGCTAGGGCTGCGTCATGGAGTGGATCGTGATGACGGGCCCCACCGTTGACGAGGCGCGTGAGCGTGCCCTCGATGCGCTCTCGGTTGCCGCCGAGGACGTCGACATCGAGATTTTGGCGGAGCCAACGCGAACTCGCTGGGGATTCCGGCGCGAGCCCGCTCGCGTTCGAGTGCGGGTGCGCCCGACCGGTCCGCCGCCGCGCGTGGCCGACGCCCGGCGAGACCGTCGTCGTCCGCGCCGCCGATCCGGCGGGGGACAACGTCCCCGACAGCGGGGGAAGGGCCAAGGTCAAGGCCAGAACCGCGGCGGCCGATCATCTCGACGGCGATCCCGATCAGGCAACCGCGGCAACGCGTCGAAGCCGGCGAGCTCGGCGTCGTAGCGACGGCCGGCCTGCGGTGCCGATGTCTGTCAGACGACCAGCTCGTGTCGCCGCTTGGCGATCGTGAACTTGAGCTTCCTGTTCGGCGACAACGATGGAAATGAGCTGATCTTGAGCTTGTAGCTCGCCGGCGCCACTTCAAGCTCGAAATAGTGTGCAAGCATCAAGAGAGCGAGCGCGAGCTGCATCTCAACAAGATGGGAGCCCAGACAGCCGTGCGTACCGAGACCAAACGGGGCATACGCCGTCGTCCGGTGCTCACCGCGTGACGGTAGATATCGGTCAATGTCAAATGTGTGAGGGTCGGGAAATACCTGACTCATGTAGTGGGAGGCCGTCTGGGCGATGAAGACTCTGGATCCGATTGGCAGTTCATAGTTTTCTACGACGCAGGAATTCATAACATTCCGAATCGACATCGGAACAATCGGATACAGCCGGAAGCACTCCATAATGAAACGGTGAGTAACATCGATTGAGGACGGGTTGATATCCTTCGGATTCGGATCGCCGTGCTCAAAAAGCGCGTCTGCCTCTGCTCGGATCTTTGCATAGATATCTGGACGTGAAATCATGGCGTAGACCATGAAACACAACTCATCTCCGCTGTAGGTGCTTGCCAACAATGGTGCCGAGAAGATGAAACGCAGATTTGATTCGGGCAGGAAGACCGGGTCGCTTTGGTGCAGACTCAGCACATCATCGGCGTGGTCTCGGGGACACCCTTCACGCTGAGCAGCTGTATGAGAATCCAGTACGCGGTCGCGTAGTATGTCGATGGCCTTCGCCTTCTTCTTCATGCCGCGAGTCTTGAGTAGGAATTTCGGCATGACATTGACGACTTGGGTCATGAGCGCTCGAATCTTGTATGCGACCAAATCGTCGAAGAGGTCCTGCGCTTCTACGCTTATGAGTAGCGGCGTCAAGTGCGCATTGACGAGACGACGGCACATGGTCACGGCGCGCCAAGAGTCACCGACGCTCCAGTCCTCCATATGGTTGCGTATGTCATTGCACACTTCGCCGATACGTTGGTCCAGTCGTGCACGGGAATAGCTCGATCGGAGGGCTCGCCGCATGCGGAAGTGATCAGCGCCATCGAGCGCTGGCAAGAGGCCAGAGGCATGATATGCGCTCTCCAAGCCCCGCAGGTAGTCACCTGACCCGAGGTACATGCGTCCATATCGATGTACCCACCGATTGACCTGAGGACCGACGATGAAGGTCATAGGTCCCCCATAGAGAGGGGCTTTGACCTGAAAAACAGGGCCGCACTCTTCGGCGAAGTCGGCAAACGCCGCTGGAATGTTTCCGTTTCGCAAGTGCCGATTCATTAACATTCGTCGCAGTGGCAGAGTCGGGATCGACTTGGTCAGAGGCGATGCCTGTGATCTTGGACTGACCAAATTCTGCGCAACCGCATCGGCGATTGCTCTGCCAATGAGGTCCATATGAGAGAGGAGCTGGATTCTTTGCTCGGCGTTCTCGTCAAGGTCAAAAACGAACCGCAAGACATCACAGGTATTGACCAGAGCGATAATGATGATGTCCCGCGGATGAGGAATGTCATCACCAAAGATCAATTTCTCGATACGGGGCTTGATGAACTCGACTGCTGTGTCTTCGCCGTCCCCAGCGAACAACTCGGATTGCCGAGCTCTAGGCGCTAGCGTCCAGAAATCGCCGTCATGGTACTCAAGCACTCCGAGAGAAGTGAGCCGATCCAATGTCAGATCGATCATCATCTCGGCGCGTGATGCGAGCTTTTCGACCCAATACTGAGCGTTATGTTGCTGGGTCTCGTTTGCGATCTGAAGCAGGACGAGATCTAAGACCGGGCTTCCTGTCGGAGTCTCGTCCAACAGAATCAGCGATTCCATGTCAGTATCGACGCGCGTCTGTAAGGAGAGTTCTGCGAGCGCGGCGCCAGCAACGGCACAGTTCAAGTTCCAGCCAGGAACCTGATGGAAATAGCCGCTCTCCTCGTTGAGAAGCATGAGCACGAGTTCTTCAGGCAAGCTGAGCGCTTGGGTTGCGGCAGTCTTGGTGGAGTGAATCGTCACGTTGCGCTTCCCGTGGGTGATTGGGGGTAGTCTGTGGTACGTGCGTTTGTTACGACGTCGGCAAGTATAGAACCTTGTGCTCCAGCGGTGATAGCGCGCCAGTTATCCTGCCCGAGCCCATAGCTACTGAGGAAATCGGCGGACGTCGACATGGGCAAGGAGCATGGAGTTGTGCCGACCGGGGCCTCCGATCGAGCGAACACTAGTTCGCTTCCACCGTTTCCCGAGGGTTGGTACTTCCTTACCACGCGGCAAGCGGTGGAGAAGTCGAAGCTCGTCGAGCAGACGTGGATGGGCCAGAACATCGTCATCTGGTGCGACGAGAGCGGCCGTATCAGCGTGGCCAAGTCGGTGTGCCCCCATCTTGGATCGCAACTGGGTCCAACTGCAGGGGGACGTGTGGTCGATGGCCGGCTCGTGTGTCCCTTCCATGGTTTTCAGTACGACGCAGACGGGCAGTGCGTCGTTACCCCATCTGCGGCTCCCGCTCGATCCACGCGGCTACGTGTCTTCGAGACTCGGGAGTTCAACGGGGGGGGGGGGTTGGTCTTCGCCTGGTGGGGGATGGACGGACGTCCCCCGCAATGGCACCTCCCCGCCGAGCCGTCGGATGCAGGTGAGTGGAGCAACATCCAAATCCGGACAGTGCGTTTTCCGGGTCATCCCCAGGAGACGAGCGAGAACTCGGTGGACATCGCCCACCTGAGCTATGTCCACGGCTACGGCAATGTGACGAACGAGATACCGGTGTCGATCGACGGTCCGTACCTCGAGAGCCGTTTCGGCTTCTCGACCACCCGCAAGATCGCCAAGATTGCGAGACTCAACCTCGAGGTAACAGCCATTGCGCGGGTCACTGGCCTGGGCTACTCGTATGTGGAGTTCCAGGAGCTCTCCATCGGCATAGATGCACGACTGTGGGTGTTGGCCACGCCTGTGGACGGCACGCTGATCGACATGTCGATCATCTCGCAGGTGCGTGAGATTCGCAGCCCGAAGCGACGAATTGCCGGCTTGGGATTCCTGCCACGGCGAATGCGCGCCCCCATCATGAATAAGTTCGTTGCGGACCTGCAGATCCAGGACGTGCATCAGGATGTCGTCGTCTGGAGCCGCAAGCAGTACGTGCCGCGCCCGAAGCTCGCTCGTTCTGACGGCGAGGTGATGAAGTACCGGGCGTACTGCGCCCAGTTCTACCCCGATCTGCGCCAGTGTGAGTCGACGGCTCGCTGACGCGTGCCCGTAGGCTGAGCGTTCCTGAGGGCGCGACAACGATTCCAGCGAAGCGCCCGCGAGCAAGCACGCCAGCAGTGCATCGGGCCAGATGTCGAGGGCCCCACCAGAGGAGACGAAGATGACAGTCGAGACAACGACAACAGAACAACAAGTCATGGTGCAGGAGTTCCTGGATGGCTTGGTCAAGGCCTTCGGTATCGATGCCACCGCAGTGCCAGTTGCGGCGGATGACGACAGCTTCGAGATCAATCTCGAAGGTTCGAATGAGTCGTTGGGACTGCTCATCGGCCCACGAGGGCGCCATGTGGTCGCGCTGCAGGAAGTCGCCAAGACCATGCTCCAGCGCCGGCTGCCAGGCGAGCGCCGGGCCCGGGTGAGGGTTGATGTGGGCGGCTACCGCCAGCGGCGCCGCGAAGCGCTCGAGGCGTACGTTCGTGAGCTCGCCGGAGCTGTGGCGGAGGCTGGCACTGAGCGCGGACTCGAGCCCATGAACGCGGCCGATCGCAAGGTCGTTCACGACACCGTCAATGAGATCCCCGGCGTCGACACCATTTCGGTGGGCGACGAGCCGAGGCGGCGCGTCGTGCTGGTACCCACCAGTTCGAGCGACGCGGAGTAATCGCGCTCACCAATCGGCGCTCACCAATCAGAAGAGCGGCCGCTTCCGGATCTGCTTCCACGTCCGGGGATACGTCGGGTTCGGCAAAGACTGGCGTTCCATCACGGCGAATGCGGGCGTCGTGCTGGTATGCCGCACGAAGTGCAACCCGAGTTGGGCAAGGGGTTCGGCCGGCCAACGCTGATCGTTGCTGTTGGGCGGCTCGCTGACGACAAGCCTGCCCCCGGGACGCAGCAGGCCCACGCTGCACTCCGCAACCGCAGCTGGGGGACCGAAAGCCCTGCTCACCACACCGTCATAGGCATAACGGTGCTCGGGACGATGGGCCAGTTCTGCGGCGTCCCCGAGTGCGAGGGTGACCCGATCACCTATATCGAGGTCGCCAATTACCGTGTCGAGGAAGTCGATGCGGCTCTGTGAGCGATCCAGCAGTACGAATTCGACGCCGGGTTGCTCCAGAGCCATCAGTAGGCCGGGCACTCCCCCACCGGTTCCCAGATCGCACCAGCGTTGACCAAGCTCGGGTTGAGCTGCTTCTGCGTGCGCTCTCGCATGTTCCACATGCGTGAAGAGATCACCCGGGCCGAGGAAGCCCTGGTCCTGGCTGCGAACAAGGATGCTGAGGAGGCGTTCATCGACTGGTGCCATGACAAGAGTCACGGTACTTCGGAGGTTGCGTGAATCTGTGAGGCATCTCGCTGCGGCACCGTTCGTTTCCCGCTCTTGTTCGCTGCGCTCGCGGGTCGCTCGGGCCCCTGGGACGTTTCACGTGAAACATTGCCGACCTCAGCCCTTGCGAATGGGGCCAACTGGCGTACCCTGAACTCCGATTGTCGGCGGATGGAGACCGAATGGGTCGGATCATTGCGGTGGCGAACCAAAAGGGCGGCGTTGGCAAGACCACCACGGCAGTCAACTTGTGCGCAGCACTCGCCGACCTTGGTCACAACACACTGCTCGTCGACATGGATCCGCAGGGAAATGCGGCTACCGGTGCAGGCATCGATCCACGCGTGTTCGAAATCTCGATGTACCAGGTCCTTCTTGGTGCAGCAGAACTCACTGAGTGCATCCGGCCCACCGGAATTGACGGCTTCGAAGTAGCACCGGCACGCTTGGAAATGTCTGGCGCGGAGATCGAACTCGTCTCAGCATTCAGTCGTGAGTTGAAGCTTCGGCACGCACTCGCGCCGGTTGCCGACGACTACGACTACATCTTCATCGACTGCCCGCCGTCGCTCGGACTCTTGACCGTCAACGCGTTGAGCGCGGCCACCGAAATCCTGGTGCCGGTCCAGTGCGAGTACTACGCGCTCGAGGGGCTCGGTCAGCTGCTCCACAACGTGGAGATGGTGCGGGAAGGACTGAACTCGGCCCTCGTCATCAGTGCCATCGTCATGGTGATGTACGACGCTCGGACGCGACTCGCTGCAGAGGTGGTCTCCGACGTTCGCCGGCACTTCGGGGACCGAGTGTGCCGGGTTGTCGTCCCTCGGACGGTGCGCTTGTCGGAAGCCCCGAGTGTCGGGCAACCGGTGACGGTGTACGCACCCAAGAGCCGAGGCGCCATTGCCTACCAGGAACTTGCCCGAGAGATCCATGAACGCGGCGACCCGCACCAAGCTGCAGCGGACCGCGCTGGTGACGGGCATGCCGATGGACTCAGTGATCGGAGAGAGGTCGCCGAGCAGTATCGAATCGCCGAAGGAGCGCCGACATGAACGCCCAGCGAGGACTTGGACGAGGGCTCGGCGCGCTGATTCCGACCGGACAGTCGGTGTACCGCGAGGTTCCGCTCTCGGCTGTCGAAGTCAATCCCCTGCAGCCCCGGCAGCATTTCGAAGCTGCGTCTCTCGAGGCGCTCTCGGACTCGATTCGTCAGATTGGGGTCCTCCAGCCGATCGTCGTGCGAGAGACCGGCATCGTCGGACGCTTCGAGATCATCGCGGGCGAACGCCGCTGGCGGGCAGCGCGCAGCGCAGGCTTGGACACCATTCCGGTTGTCATACGAGCTGCCGACGACGAGACCAGCCTGACTCATGCCCTGATTGAGAACGTCCACCGGGCAGATCTCAATCCCTTGGAAGAGGCGGCTGCGTACCGGCAGCTCATCGATGATTTCGGGGTCACTCACGACGAGCTCGGCCGCCGCATGGGCCGCAGCCGAGCAGCAGTCACCAACTCGCTCCGGCTCCTGTCATTGCCGGTGACCGTGCAGCGCTACCTTCTGGACGGCGAGCTCTCAGCTGGCCACGCCCGAGCGTTGCTGGGCTGCGACGATCCAATCGATCTCGAGCTGTTGGCAGAGCGAGCGGTGGATGAGGGCTGGTCAGTGCGCACCGTCGAGGAAGCGGTCCGATCCCTCAGCGCGGCGCCTGAATCTGAATCCTCGCCGGAGCCGCCAGCCGCAGAAGCCGGCGAACCGGAGCGCGCAGCCGACGCCGACCGCCCAGCTGGAGTGCTGGAGGTCGAAACCGCCCTGGCCGCCGCTTTGGCAACCTCTGTCGAAGTCCAACTCGGGCGCCGAGGGGGTCAGATTGTCATCAGATTCGCTGATTTGACCGATCTTACCCGGCTCTACGAGGCGATGAGCCTCAACCTTCAAGCATCACTCGAAAGTTGAGTGCCTCGGGCTGCCGAGTTCAGACTTCAGGTCGAACGGGCGCTCTCGCCCAGATTCGTAGCCTCAATCTGAACTTGTTGTCCACTAACTGTGGACAACCTGGGGACAAAGGGCTGTTCGCGCAGCGCCTAGGCAACAGGTAGGTCGGTGAGCAGGTCGCGAGTCGACTGAGCAACGATGTCGGCAACCTCCCGGTTGCGCTCGAGCAGCACGTCAATCCGCTCGAACCTGCACAGCACCGCTGGCATGGCGCTCTCACGCAGCATCGGTAGGCCCATGCCGTTGGTCGGAATGGCACCGAACATTGGTTCGAGCTTGTGCGCGATGTCAACAGCGAGCTTCTGACCTGCGCGGCTCACAAAGTGACGACCCTGGAAGAAGCTGATCGAGGGCGCCGCAGGCTTCACTTCGAAACCGATGTAGACAGCCGCGCCGAAGCGGTTGACCTGTGCGGCTTGCGCCGACCAGTCGGGATGGTGAACGGTCAGCACCTCGGCGCCGTTGCGGCCGATCTCGCGCCTCACCGACGCCGTGACCGGTTCGAGCCCGCCGGCTTCTCCCACAGCGATGCGGCGTCCCACCAGCTGGCCTCCGGCGGACTCCAGGCGCTGGCTCTCAGTGATATGCGCCACGACCGACGCGTCGCCGAGCGGTCGTACCAACCGTTGCAGCGTCTGCAAGGTCTGCCCGCCGCAGACGCCGTCACCTCCGAGACCCATGTTGAGCTGGAAGTCCGCAAGCGCTGCAGCGGTCAGCGGGCCCCAGATTCCATCGATCCGTCCGACTGTGAAACCCAGTGTGCTGAGCATCCGGTGCACTTCAGCAACGTCGTCACCGCGCAGGTGCGGGGTGCGCAGGTACAGCAGGCGATCTCCGAGTCGCTGACCCGCCTCGATCAGCAGCGACCACGTCTCAGGACCGCAGATGCCGTCAACATCGATGGAGCGCTGAACCTGGAATGCCTTGACGGCAGCGGTGGTCGCCGAATCGAATGTTCCGGTGATGGGGCCATGCCAATGGCCCGTCGCGTTTAGCCGGTGCTGGAGGTCTCGTACGTGCGGACCTGCTGCGCCGATGCCGAACGGTCGGATCAGAGGAATTCGCCGATCTCAGCAAGCAGGGCGTTCTTCGGCTTGGCGCCCACGAGACGCTTTGCCGGTTCGCCGTCGGTGAACATGATGAGCGTGGGAATGCTCATCACCTGGTAGCGCATCGCCAGGTCAGGACTCTCGTCGACGTTGACCTTCGCGACGCGGATGTTGTCGTTCTCAGCGGCGATCTCTTCGAGGATGGGGGCGATCATCTTGCAGGGCCCGCACCATTCGGCCCAGAAGTCCACCAACACGGGGCTGTCGGCGCTGCCGACGGTCTCGTCGAATGTGCTGTCGTCCAAGGTGGAAATGCCTTCGGCCATCGCCGGCTCCTCATCTCGTGTTTGCCGCGAGGCTACCTCTCGGTCTGGCTCGACGGCGGTTCGACCGGCGGTCGTCAGTGGCCCTGGGATTCGAGCCAACGCTCGGCGTCGATGGCCGCTTGGCATCCCGAGCCGGCGGCCGTCACCGCCTGACGGTAGTAATCGTCTTGCACGTCCCCGCAGGCGAAGACGCCGGCGATGTTGGTGCGCGCGCTGCCGGCCTCGGTCACGAGATAGCCGTTGGGCTTGAGGTCGAGCCAGTCTGCGAACAACTCCGTATTCGGCTGGTGTCCGATCGCGATGAACAGGCCGCTGACATCGAGCGCAGAACGCTCCTGGGTCACGGTGTCGGTCAGCGTGACGCCTGCGAGCTGCTCATCACCCCGGATTTCGACCACCTGACGATTCCACAAGAACTCGATGCGCTCGTTGGCGAACGCCCGGTCCTGCATGATCTTCGAAGCCCGCAGCTGGGCGCGCCGGTGCACGACGTACACCTTGGAGGCGAATCGGGTCAGGAACGTGGCCTCCTCGAGCGCGCTGTCGCCGCCTCCCACTACTGCAATGTCCTGTCCCCGGAAGAAGAAGCCGTCGCAGGTGGCACAGGTGGATACCCCGTGGCCGATGAGGCGTTCCTCGTTCGGCAGGCCGAGCAGCAGGCTCTGCGCTCCCGTCGACACGATCACCGTGCGGCTGCGGTAGCAGTCGCCACCGACCCAAACTGAGAACGGTCGTTCGCTAAAGTCCACCTTCGTGGCCTTGGCAGTGATGAACTCGGCACCGAAGCGCTCCGCCTGGGCCCGGAAGCTCACCATCAAGTCGGGACCCATGACGCCGTCGGGGAATCCGGGATAGTTCTCCACATCGGTGGTCAGCATGAGCTGGCCTCCCGGCTGGTCGCTGGTGGAGGACGGTTCGCCCTCGATGACGAGGGGCGCCAGCCGGGCGCGAGCGGTGTAGATGGCAGCAGTCAGGCCAGCGGGTCCACTTCCGACGATGATGACGTCGCGCGGCGCGGCGCCGTTGCCGCTCATGTCCCCCTCGCCGTGCGTGGCCGCCGCTTGGACCACGCCCATGCGCCAGCAAGGCCGAACGCGCCGCTCGCAATCAGGTGCGCCGACCACACCTCGCCCGGCACGACGATGTCGAGCGCTCGGATGGCTGCGATTGCGACGAGCACCACGACGCCGACGGCTCCGGTGGCGATGACGATGCCGTACACGAGTGCTCGAACAGCCGTGACCAGCGGTCCGCTGGTGCGGGCGCGTACGGCCTCGACCGCGTCCACGAAGCGAGCGACCGCTGCGTCCACGTTGTCGTTGTCCGCCTCGTGAGCGTCCGCCGTCGAGCTGCGGCGCCCCCGCCTGGAGATCATCGGCGGAAGCCTACGAGAACGATTGGAATGCCGAACCCGATCTTGCTCGCTGCGCTCGCGGGCCGCTCGGGCTCCGGCCTCGTGCCTCGGCCTCTAGGGCGTGACGGCACCGGTGCTGGGTGGCGCCTCGGCGGTGACGGCACTGGTGCCGATTTCGATCCGGAAAATGGTCACCCGGTGCCCGCCGCTGGGCAGTTCATCACCGAGATCGGTGATCCACACGAGCACGGCCGCGGCGTCGGTGGCGGGCACGGCCGCAGCGGTCGAACCGGTGATGTCCTGCGCGACGGCCAGGGGGCGGCCCCAGTCGATCAGCGTGCGATTGCGCTCGTCCGATGCGTACACCTCGAAGGACCAGCCCACAGTGGGGGAGTCGACGGCCACGCGCTCGATCCGGAGCGGCTCGTCGCCTGCGAGCACGACAATGAGTCCGACACCGTCTTTCAGGCCGCCGAAGTCGCGCGAGCTGTAGCGCGCCGTGCTCCATCCGGTCGTCGGGTCGCCATCGTTGATGAAGATCAGCCGTTCGGGATGCTCGACCCGGTCGTCACCGGCGGGATCGAAGTCGGTGATGGATTCGAGCAGGATCGGCGTGCGGCGGACTTGGGTCGTTGTCGGTGCGGGCACGATGGCAGGCGTCGTCTGCGGCGCGACGGTCGCGGTCGCGGCCGGGGCAATCGTGACGACCGTCGGTGCGTCAGGATCCGGGACTGTGGTCTCGACCGATGGCGTGGCGTCTTCGCTGCTGCGATCAGCCGGCTGCTCGATGAGCAGTGCAATGCCAACCAGCGTCGCAGCAGCGGCCACGAGTACGCCAACAGGGGCTAACCAATGCCGCTCCGCCTGCCACACCGAGCTGCGGTCCGTGCGCACGCCGTCGGATATCGGCAAGTCGTCCACGATCGACCGCAGCGCGAGCAGCATCGACGGAACGTCGGGCCACGGATCAGACGCACTCATTGCCCGTGCCAGCACAGGCGCCACGACGTCAGGAACGACGGAGTCGAACTCCCACGTCCCGTCGGGACGCCGCTGGGGCGCCGCCCCGACGATCAGGCGATGCGCGAGCACAGCGAGCGACACCAGATCGGCTCGCCGAGTGGCCGGGATCGTCACGGCGTCGTCGGTCGGCGGGCCGTTGAGAATGACCCATCCCACCTCGGCGCGCCACCCGATGTAGTCCGCGTCGACGCCGCCGTGAGCGAAGCCCGCACTGTGCAGGACGGCCAGCGCCTCCGTTACTGCAATGACGATGCGGATTGCTTCGGGCGCGGCGAGCCGCCTCGTGTCTCCGTTGGGTGCCGTGAGCTCGTCGACGAGCAACCCCGTGGGCAGCTGCTCGGTGACGATCGCGAAGTGGTCTGCTTCGTCGTAGGTGTCGAGGATGTGCAAGAGACCGTGGTGTTCCACCCGCGCAAGCGCCTTGGCCTGCAGGCGCAGCCGGTGCCCGATCTCGCTGTCGGCGTCGGCGCGGCGAATGGTGACGGGTCGGTTGAGCGTGCGGTCGAGCCCCGACCACGTCTCGACAGCCCCCGGCTGCAGCAGCTCGCGCCGTTCGTACCGTTCGCTCGAGGCGGTGTCGGTCACTCCTGGCGCGGCGCGGACTCTCGCTCGATGAAGACCACACCGATGGTGCCGACACCCGCGTGCGCGCCGACCACGGGGCCGATCAGCATCACCATGGGCTCAATGTCTGTGAGCGGCGCGATCCGTGCCACGAAATCGTCGATGTCAGCGCAGTCCGCATGCATCACTGCGAGCTGGGAAATGTTGGCGCTCTGCGCCGACACCAAGTCGACCAGATGCGTGAGTGCCCGAGTGCGCGTCCGCTGTTTGCCCGCAGGTTCGACGCGGCCCTCCGTGACCGTGATCAGCGGCTTGATGGACAGCACCGAACCGAGCAGTGACTGCGCCGCGCCGATCCGGCCACCCTTGCGCAGGTTCTCCAAGGTATCGAGGGCGGCGTGAACGCGGACCCGCTGCGCGGCCGCGCGCACAACTTCGGCAATCTCGGCCCCGCTGGCGCCGCCCGAGGCGAGCTGCGCCGCGCCGATGACGAGCAGGCCGAGGCCTGCGCTCACGGAGCGGCTGTCGACAACGTGGCACGTGATGCCGTCCGGAGGCTGCGATGCAGCTTGTTGTGCTGCTTCGATCGTGGCGGAGAGGTCGCCGCTCAGCGTGACGACGACGACCTCGCTCGCGCCGGCGTCTGCAGCGCGTTGATACGCCTCGGTGAAGGAACCGGGAGAGGGCGCGGCAGTGGACGGCAGATCATCGCTTGCTCTGCAGCGTTGCCAGAAATCGGCCGTGCTCAGCTCGACGCGGTCGGTGAACGTCTGCATGCCGAACCGGATTTCCAGCGGGACGATCGTGATGCCAAGTTCTGTGGCTACGTCTTCGCTGAGGTCGCAGGAGCTGTCGGTGATGATGTGCACCGGGGTTTGCGCTGTCATTGCGTCACGCCTCCTTCGTTGTCGTCAGTAGGCGACTGAACTGTGTCGTCGCCCGTGGTGCCGCCCGCGTTGTCGTGCGGGCGCTGCCGCCGGTTCAGTACGAGTCGGGACAGTTGCGAAGTTAGTGCTCTGGCCGCGGGCAGCCGGAGTGCGAGCCCGCAGCCGAGGTGGAAACCCGCCATGACCAGCACCGCGACGGCAGCTCGCAGTACCGAAGGCAGGACCTCCAGTGCCAGCGCTGTTGGGAGGCCGACGACGAATGCCACGGCGGCCGGCACCAGATGACGGCCGAGCGAGCCCCCGAACAGCCGCTGGTTCGGCCAGTCAGCTTGGCGTGGCAGCCCGGTTCGCGCGGAACGGCGCTGCAGGAGAGCTCGGCGCAGCAATCCCAATTCGACCCAAGCACCGACTGCTGCGCCGATGGCCAGACCCACGGCGCCCAATCGGGCCGGCAGCGCGGGATTGGAGCGGATCTTCGAATCCAGCAACGACCAGGTGGATTCCAGCGAAAACAGATTGATGTCGCCGAACCCGGTGAGGGCACCGTCGACGACGAGCACCCGGTCCAGTGGCAGCATCACCGCAGCGCCGATGGCCAGCGATACGGCCAGCCGGATTGCTGCGATGGTGGCGGCCGTGCGCGTGTCGCGGGCAGCAAACAGGACGTTCTGGCAGAGCCGCGAAGCCACCAGCGGCACCAGACCCACTGAGTAGGCGCCGAGCACCAAGGCGATCAGGGTGATGTCGTCGTTTGCGATCGCGTTGCGGAGGCCGGCCAGATTGAACACCGTGTCGGTGAGGGGTTCTCCGGCTGCGAAGTAGATCACCACCACGCCCGAGACAGCGAAGGCGGTGGCGCACAGGCGTCGAGCTGTGCGCTCTGCAATGGCTACGGGATCGCGGACCCGGCTCAACTCGGTCAGCTCGGCCGCGGCGATGCTGGTGCCGATCAGGCTCAACGGCAGCAGGTACAGCGTCTGTGCAGCGGCCATTGCTGCCGCCGCCCCCACGCTGAGCAACGAAGCCAGGGCGAGATCCAAGAATGAGGAAATCTGCAGCACACCGCGTCCAGCCACCGCAGGACCGAACCGCTTGATGACACCTGTCGTCTCCCGCTCGCGCCAGCCGAAGTTCAGCGCGATCTGGGGGTCTGCTCGCCAGACGCCCCGCAGTTGCACCAGCACTTGGGCAGCTGCGCCTGCGGTGACACCCCAGGCCAGTGCTGTTGCGCGGTCGGCGCCCGCAACTCCCCACGCGAGCACGCCGATGAGTACCGCAATCTGGGTGGCGTTCCACACCACCGGCGCTACATAGGAGAGGAAGAAGCGTCGGTGGCTGTTGAGCACGCCCAAGCACCACGCGCTCAGCACCGCCAGCGCTGTGCCGCACACCGTGATGCGCACGAGGGTGACGGTCAGCTCGAAGCGTTCACCGACAAAGCCCCAGGCGATGAGCCGCACCAATGGCCGTGCGGCGAAGATGCTGATCAGCGCCGCGGTGGCCGTGATCGCCACCAGGAAGGTTGCAATCGCGCCGGCGAGCCTTCCCGCGGCACGCTCATCGCGTTCGGTCAGCGAGCTGTAGGCCGGGACGAACGCCCCCGATAGCGCACCTTCGCCCAGGAGGTTCTGCAGGAAGTTCGGGATGCGCATCGCCGCAGCGAAGGCATCGCCGATGGTGCCGATCCCGAGGACGTTGGTGATGAGCGCCGTGCGTGCAAGACCTGACAGGCGAGAGACGCCGATGCCAGCGGCAGCTGCCCCGGCGCCCTGCGGTTGGCGCATCTTCGCGCCCGGTCGCTGCCCGCTCAGCCGGCGAGCCGCAGTTCCACCTGTTGGCGAGCCTCGTCCTCGGTGACGTCCATGCTGATGGACAACTCCGAAACGAGGATCTGCCGGGATTTCTCGAGCATCGACTTCTCGCCAGCCGAGAGACCCTTGGCGTTCTCACGAAGCGCGAGATTCCGCACCACCTCGGCGACTTGGTAGATGTCGCCGGACTTCAGCTTCTCTTGGTGATTCTTGAAGCGCCGACTCCAGTTGGCCGGCTCACGCACGTCTTTCTTGGCGAGCAGCTCGAAGAGATCCTCGACGTCGTCGGTATCGATCGGCGGCCGCATGCCGACTTCGTCAACCATGTCGGTGGGGACCTTGACGGTCAGATCGCCGTGAGCGGTCTTGAGCACCAAGTACTCGCGGGCTTCGCCGAATTCGTCGCGCTCCTCCCGGGCTGTGATCTCCGCTGCACCGTGGTGGGGGTAGATCACGCGGTCGCCAAGCTCAAACTTCATCGTCACCTGCTCCGCCGCCGGCTGCTGCGGGAGCCCGTAGAGGCCCGCGCCGGACAGCTAGAAGGATGCCAGAAACTCCCACTGCTGCCACTGCCGGGCCCGACTCAGTGAGCGGACGCCATTCAGGCTGCCCAGGCGTGTCCCCTGATCAGCCGGGGCCCAGCGGATAGCGCCGGATGAGGTGGTTCCAGCCGCACTTGGGGCAAACCTCCACCTCGTAGGCCACGAAGTTCCCGCTTCGCTGTGCGACGCGTTGGAGTTCTGCATCTGAGAGGACGCACTTGCCCCCGCTGCCCATCCGGGGGCCGAAGACATAGCCGACAATGCGCAGGTCACCGTCGGGGCACAGTGGGCAGCTGCGGCCCAGCGGCGGTGCTGCGTTGCGAGCAGCCCGCAATAGGTCGGGGTGCGCATCGCAGGCCTCGGCACGTGAGACCACACCCGCCTCCACGTCGGCAAGCAGCCGCCGCCGCCTGAGGCGGTAGTCGACCGATCCGGGCACGGCCGGAGCGGGCTCGGGTGCAATGTGAGGCTGGAGCGTCACGCGGCTCACGCTAGTGCGCGGCTTCAAATGCACCCGTCCCCTATTGCGGCCGACGTCGATCCCATTCCGCGAGCAGCTCGCAGGCACGTTCGGGGCTCAACGGGCCGTGTTCGATCTGCTGGTGACGCAGCCATGCCAGAGCCTCACCCACCACGGGACCCGACCTCCCAAGCACCTCCATGACGCGGTGGCCGTCCACGGGGAGGCGCCTGAGGGCTTCGCCTTCGGCTGCTTGGACCTCCGCCAGCAACCTGACGAACGTCTCGCTCAGCAAGCCGTCCCAAGCGGTCACGGCGGCGGCGGCGTCGTCCAGCTCCGGGCCATGATCCGCGACCAGTCGACGCGCAACCGGTCGCCAGGCGTCGGATCCGCCAACACCCGACGCTGCCGCGTCAGCGGAAGCCGTCTGGAGCGCACGCGCAGCCCGAAGGATCGCGATGGCCCCCTCGATTGTCGCGCCCCTGATACGAAGCGCGGACAGGCAGCGCGCCGCGGTGGCCTCGTCGTCGCAAACGAGTCCGAGCAGGATCGCCCAGCGAATCTCGACTCGCTCGTCGAGGTCGCCGACGGCGTCCAATCCCGGAGCCGGAACGGCAGTGCCGGACAACTGCCACGGCGGCAGCAAGTCGCCCAACAGGCCCGTGTCGGCGAGGAATCTCACTCCGGCGGCAGGCCGCGGCAGCTCCAGCAGTTTGGTGAGTTCTGTCCCAATGCGCTCACGCGACACGATGGCCAACCGCGGACGCATGTCGCGGATTGCCCTGACCAATTCCTGCGTCGGGGTGAGCGCGAGCTGCGCGCTGAATCGAGCCGCTCGCAGCATCCTCAGCGGATCATCGGAGAACAATCCTTCTGGCTCTGACGGCGTGCGCAAGACACCGTTCGCCAGATCTGCCAATCCGCCGAACGGGTCGTACAACGTCCAGCCCGGCATCTCGATGGCCATGGCGTTGACGGTGAAATCGCGCCGCCCCAGATCGGTCGCGATGTCGTCGGAGAAGCGCACGTGCGGTTTGCGCGAACCGCTGTCGTAGGACTCGGCTCGATGCGTGGTGATTTCGACTGTGGTGTCTTTGCGGCGCGCACCGATGGTGCCGAAGGCTTTTCCCTGTTCCCACACCGTGTCCGCCCAGCCAGCGACCAGTTGCGCGATCTGGTCGGGAATCGCGTCGGTCGTGATGTCGATGTCGCCGGTGAGCCCATGACCGAGCAGCGTGTCACGCACAAGCCCGCCAACAAGGAAGAAGCGATGCCCTGCCCGGGTGAAGGCCGCTGCAAGCGGACCGATCTGCCCGCTCAGCTCTCGCCGGTCATCGTCGCTCAGCGTTGGTGTGCCCGGCCGGGGTGCTCGGGCCGGGGTCGATCCCACCACTCTGAGGGTACAAATCGACCGCGCCCAAGTTGGCAACCATGTTGGCCCGCACGTTCGCTGTACTCTGCGCCGCGCGAGCGACATGGACCGCCCCAGCCTTTCCGGCACGCCCACCTCGTCGGGATCGCCGACCTCGGGCGCCCCCCCAGGAGCTGCCCGCGAGCCGGTCCGGTCGGTCCGAGGTGCTCGGGCGACGCCGGCCCCTCAGCGCTGGGCGCGGCGGCTGTTGTGGCTGATATTGGCGCTGGCGATTGGGGTGGGCGTCGGCAGTCGAGTGTTCGACAGCCTGCGGTCGCCACTTGCCCATACGGAGGTGGTGCCGAGCGTGCTCTATGACCGCTATGGCACGCCGATTGCCGAGATCGGCCCGAGCGTCGCGCACGCTTCGCTGGGCCTTGAGGACATGGCGCCTGCACTTGTCGACGCCATCGTTGCGGTGCTTGACCCGAGCTTCTTGGAGCGCGATGGCGTCGATGCCACGTCATACGCATCCTCGCTGCGGCGGGTCTTCGATGAGCCGGACGCTCCGGGTGACGGTGACGGTTCCGATGACGGGATCATGCGCAGGTATCTCGACACCGTCCATGACGACGACCCCGGCGCGGTCGCCGAGGCGCGCATGTTGTTGGCAGAGCTGCGGCTGGGCCGCCAGCTCAGCCGACCAGAAATCCTTGAGCGCTTTGCGAACGTCGTGTACCTGGGCCGTGGCGCCTACGGCGTGCATGCCGCCGCCGCTGTTTGGTACGGCATCCCGGCGTCCGATCTCACGGTGACCCAAGCGGCCTACATCGCTTCGCTCATTGACGCTCCCTGGGGTGTCGACGCGACATGGGATCGTCCCGACGACCCGTACCGACCGGCCCGACTCGGTCGTGACCGGGTACTGGTGGCCATGTACGAGCACGGTGTTCTCACCTCCGACGAGTTGGCAGCAGGGCGATCGGTGCCGGTCGAGTCCGACGTCCGCGCGGCTGGCTCGGACGCACTGGGGGCTGCGGCGGGCGGGTATGTTCGGATGCTCGTCGCCGACGCCGGCCTCGTGACGGCGGTGGGGGAGGCGTACTTGCGGCTGGTCGAGCGGTACGGCACTCATCGGGTCGTCACTGCCGGCCTGCATGTCACGACCAGCCTCGACCTGCCCGCCCAGCGTGCCGCTGTTGCGACGGTACGCGATCAGCTCGGTCCCGCAGCCGGCGCCGACGTCGTCGTGCTGGACCGCAGCGGCGACGTGCGCGTGCTCGTGAGTGTCGCTGCCGCCGAGCCGGCAAACGACGTCGATGTTGTGTCCAGATTGCGCCCACGGCCACTCGGCGATCTCCTCGGCTCGGCCGCGAGCACCCTAGGTCCGTGGATCGCCCCGGACATCTCCACTGAGGTCATCGCTCAAGCTGCCGACGTCGCCCAGGTTGCAGCAGCGTTCAGCATTGTCGCCACCGGCGGGGAGGAACGCACCTCCCGGATCGTGCTGGAGGCAGGTGATGCAGCACCGAGTCGATTGCTGCGAGACCGCGACATCGACCGTTGGCTGATGAACCGCAGGACCGTCTTCGAGGCGGCCGTGGTCTCGCAGCTGCGTGCGGACATGGACACGCTCACTCTGCCGTCAGGTGTCACAGCGCTCGGACGAGCGGGAATCTCACCGGAAACCGGCGATGCATGGTTCGCGGGGTGGACTTCCCACTACACCGCTGCGGTGCGCATCACGTTGAACTCGCCACGCGACCCGGTCGATGCCGCCTCGCGGGCGAGCCAGCTGTTCGCGGCAGTGCTGGATCCCCTGCAGTACCCGCCCGCGACACCGGGAGACTCAGGCTGAACGTGGTCTCGCGGCGCCCCAGGACTGCCGCCCGGCATGAGGGGCAACGGTTCGAAGCCACAGTCGTGACAGAAAATGCAGGTGTGATCGACGAGCGTCGGGCCTAGCGTTGCGAGAGCACCACGGGCACTGCGTGCCCGTTCGGCCACAGGCGTCAGTGACGCTTGCCGCAAGTCCGCTCATTGGGGCCGGGCTCGCAAGGTGGGTGCATCAACCAGTCCCTGCCCCGAAAGGGGCCCCGCCCCGGCGGGTCCACAGGAGGTCGCCCCCAATTGCGCGTGTACGAGCTCATGGTCATCTGCGATGGTGACCTGGAAAATGCTGAAGCCCGTAAGGCCATGGATGATGTCCAAGGCCGGATTTCGGAGATCGGCGAGGTTGCCTCGTTCGACTTCTGGGGTCTGCGCGATTTTGCGTACGAGATCAACCATAAGACACGCGGCTATTACTCGGTCATCGAGCTACGGGCTGAGCCCGGAGCGATGGACCCGGTAGAGCGATACCTGCGGATCGCGGACGAAGTCGTCCGCCACAAACTCATCCGACTCCCCGACGACGAAGCGCAGCGACGCGGATTGATCGACGCGGGGTCGACCAACAGCCACTAAGCGGAGGCGTCATGGCTGACAACACCATCACCGTGGTGGGCAATCTCACCCGCGATCCCGAACTTCGATTCACCCAGACCGGCCGCGCCCGGGCAGTGCTCGGCATGGCCGTAAACCGGCGGTGGATGAACCGCCAGACCAACGACTGGGAGGAGCAAGTCAGCTTCTTCAACGTCGTCTGCTGGGCCGAACTTGCCGAGAACGTCAGCGAGTCGCTGGCCAAGGGCAACCGCGTGGTCGTCACCGGTCGGCTCGAGCAGCGCAGCTGGGAGACACCGGACGGCGAGCAGCGCAGCGTCGTCGAGATCGTCGCCGACGAGATTGCACCATCGCTGCGCTGGGCGACTGCCGAAATCACACGAATCCCACGGGGACCGGCAGGCGAAGCTGGCGGGATCCGCGAGCGTCGCGGCAGCGCCCCCGCTGGGGAGGCCAGCGACAGCCCGCCGCAGCACTCACCTGAGGAGGAGCCCTTCTAATGCCACCACGCAAGCGAACCGGTCGAGCGCGCACCAAGGATCTGCGCAATCGTCCGCGCCGGCGCAAGGTCAGCCCGCTCACGACGTCTGGTGCGACCTACGTCGACTACAAGGACGCCGAACTGCTCCGGTCCTTCATCTCGGAGCGAGCCAAGATCCGCGCCCAGCGAGTCTCTGGGAACAATCGCCAGCAGCAGCGCGAGGTGGCGCGTGCCATCAAAACCGCTCGGGAGATGGCGTTGGTCGAGTACGCGCGCCGGCCGATGACGCAGCGACGCGGTGACAAGCGACGCGGTCAACGCACGGGCGACGACCGCCGGCCGCCCTCCGACCGGGCAGATGGACCTGTGGGCGACGAGCAGAAAGACCACGACAACGGGGTTGAAGAGCTCCTCGACGATGTCGTTGAACAACTGCCAGCGGCGGTTGACGGAGAGCAAGCATGAAGGTCGTGCTGCGCAGCGACGTCGACGGTGTCGGCACCGCAGGTTCTGTCATCGACGTCGCCGACGGGTTCGCCCGAAATCACCTGATACCTCGTGGGCTGGCCTTGCGAGCGGCGGACGGCACTGTCAGCCAGGCTGCCGCCATGGCTCGGGCACGCTCCGCGCGTGACCTGCGCGAGCGCGAGACGGCCGAGCGTCTCGCACAGCAGCTGGTCGAGGACGGTGTGACGATCGCGGCCCGGGCGGGATCGGGTTCGCACCTGTACGGATCGGTCACCACCAGCGAAATTGCCGTTGCGATGACTGCGCGTACGGGCGTTGAGATCGATCGGCGCAAGCTGACGCTGCCCGCGCCGATCCGGACCGTGGGTTTGCACGAAATCTCGGCGCAGTTGCATCCCGAGGTGGCATTCACGTTCAACGTCGAGGTCGTCGCGCTCAGCTAGCGCTGCGCCGGCTGGCCGGGCCTGCGCCCGGGTTCGCCGGCGTTCGTGTCACACCCCTGCGGTCAACTGAGGGCATGGCCAAGCCTCGGTACAAGACTTGTGGACAAGTCGCCACTTGTGCACAGGCAATAGCGGTGAATTCCACCGGAATTCCACGCCTTGTGCCCAAGCGTTCCAGAGGGTACGCACGGCAAAGTAGTCGACAGTGAGTCTCGCCGAGCTGCCGACGGACATTGCGCGCCGACCCGGTGGCCGGGTCCCGCCGCAGAACGTCGATGCTGAGGAGTCCGTGCTCGGCGCGATGCTGCTCTCGAGCGATGCCATCGGCGCTGCGGTCGAGCGCCTCGGTGCCGACCATTTCTACGTACCGGCGAACGGTCTCGTGTTCGAGGCGATCGAGGCGCTCTATGTCACCTCCGAGCCTGTCGACTGCCTAACAGTCGCCGATCAGCTTGAACGCACCGGCAACCTCGCTGCCGCCGGAGGCCCCGAGCGCCTGCTGACACTCGAAGCCGCCACGCCGACGCTGACCCACGTCGACCGTTACGCGCGCATCGTGGAGGACACCGCGCTGCTACGGCGCTTGATCTCGGTCTCGGCCGAGATTTCCGAATTGGCCTACAGCCGGCCCGGTGACACGGCCGCTGCCATCGACCAAGCGGAATCCTTGGTGTTCAGCGTGGCCGAGCGCCGCATCATCGACTCCACCCAGTCGTTGCACGACTTGTTGGATGAGAGCCTGGATCGGCTGGAGGAGCTGTACGAACGGGGCGATGCATTCTCCGGCCTGGCGACCGGTTTCAACTCGTTGGACCGCATCCTGGCTGGCATCCAGCCGTCGTCGTTGGTGGTCGTGGGCGGCCGACCCTCGATGGGCAAGACAGCGTTCGCACTGACGATGGCTTCCAGCGTGGCTCTCGAACTGCAAGAGCCAGTGCTGCTGTTCTCGCTGGAGATGAACCATGCCGAGCTGACGGGCCGGCTTCTGGCCTCTGATGCCCGCGTCGATGCCACCCGCGTGCGTACGGGCCAGCTGCGCGCCGAGGAGTGGAATCGCATCACGCGCAGCGTGGGCCGCTTGGGCGACGCGCGGATGTGGATCGACGACAACCCGAACGTGACCGTCACCGAGATCCGTGCCAAGGCCCGCCGGCTGCGCAGCCGTCTGGGCGGCTTGGGACTCATCGTGGTCGACTACCTGCAGCTCATGAACGGTCGAGCGAACGCCGAGAACCGCCAAGTGGAGATTGCAGAGATCTCACGCGGCTTGAAGATCCTGGCCCGAGAGCTCGAGACTCCGATAGTGGCGCTCTCGCAGCTGAGCCGCAACCTGGAGTCCCGCGGCGACAAGCGGCCGATGCTGTCTGACCTGCGCGAATCAGGCTCGATCGAGCAGGACGCCGACATCGTGATGTTTATCTACCGCGACGAGGTCTACAACGAAGAAACCACTGAGCGAGGCATGGCCGAGATCCTCGTTGCGAAGCACCGCAACGGACCGACGGGCACGGCGCGGTTGGCGTTCATGCCGCAGTACACGCTCTTTGCCGACATGGCCCACGAGAACTGAACACCGTGTTTCTTGGCGAAGATCTCATCCCGTACCTGGTCTTGGCGCTGGGTGGAGCGCTGTTCGTCGGCAACGTGGCAGCCATGGCGCGGCCGCGGCGTGCTGGCGAAGGAGGAGAGCTGGTACGGGCGCCAGCGCGACGCGCCGTGCCGCTAGCGCTCGTGGGATTCGTCGCGGCCATCTGGGGGCTCGCGACCCTCCTGTGGGGGTGAGTGAGCGGGTGAGGGGAATCGAACCCCCGTTATCAGCTTGGGAAGCTGAAGTTCTGCCATTGAACTACACCCGCGGACCGACGCCAGAGCCTATTCAGTGCGGGCATCTTGACGGTCGTCCTGAAAGGCTCGGCGGTACTAGCGTCGCCCGTCGGCTCACCACAGGGGTGAAGCCGGGAGCGTGCTGCAGAGGGGGACTGCGGTGATCCTGTCAGACCGGAGCATCCGTGAAGCCCTGGAGACCGGCCGCATTGTCATTGAACCGCTGGGCGATGCAGCAGTGCAGCCCTCATCGGTGGACCTGCGGCTGGATGCCAGCTTCCGGGTCTTCCGCAATCACACTCGCCGGGTCATCGATGTCATCGAGGACCAGACGGACCTGACCGAGGAAGTCGAAGTTGCCGCGGGTGACGCGTTCATCCTGCATCCCGGCGAATTCGCGCTGGGCTCCACCCTCGAGCGAGTGGCGGTGCCAGACGACCTCGTCGGGCGCATCGAAGGCAAGTCGTCACTCGGGCGTCTCGGCCTGCTCATCCACACCACAGCGGGATTTGTCGATCCTGGCTGGGACGGCTATCTGACGCTCGAATTATCCAACGTGGCCAACCTGCCGATCACGCTGTACCCCAGCATGAAGATCTGCCAGATCAGCTTCATGGAGATGACCACACCGGCCGAGCACCCATACGGCGCTGAGCTGCTGGGGTCCAAGTACCGGGGCCAACGCGGCCCGACCCCCAGCCGTTACCACGAGAACTTCCGCTCCCGCCGCCTGCTGTAGGCGTTGGCGGGTGCCTCGGGGACTCAGCCCTCGCCGGCTTCGAGGGCGTCGATCAGGTGGATGGAGATGTCGGCGACCTTGACCTCGTCGTCTTCGACCCCGTGACCCTTTACTCCGTCGTCGATCATGATGAAGCAGAACGGGCACGCCGTCGCGATGCGATCGGCGCCGGTGTCGAGCAGTTCGCGCGAGCGCTCGTCGTTCACCTTGGTGCCGATGGTCTCTTCCATCCACATGCGAGCGCCGCCCGCACCGCAGCACATGCCCTTGGTGCCGTTGCGCGGTGCTTCCACGATCTCGACGCCGCTCAGGCTGCCGATGACATTGCGGGGTGCCAGGTAGATGTCGTTGTGGCGGCCCAGATAGCACGAGTCGTGGTAGACGACCCGCTCATCCAGCCGCGCACCTGAGAGGTCCAAGCGCCCGTCGGCTACCAGTTGCTCCAGGAATTGCGCGTGGTGGATGACCTCCCAGCTGCCGCCGTATTGCGGGTACTCGTTTCGCAGGGTGTTGAAGCAGTGCGGGCACTGCGTGATGATCTTGCGGACGCCCATGCCGTTGAGCGCAGCGATGTTCTCCGATGCGAGCATCTGGAAGAGGTACTCGTTGCCGGACCGCCGGGCGCTGTCGCCGGTGCAGTTCTCACCCGGCCCCAGGATGGCGAAGTCGACCCCGGCGCGCATGAGCAGCTTCGCCGTAGCCACCGAGACGCGCCGGTTCTTGTCGTCGAATGATCCTGCGCAGCCGACCCAGTACAGGTACTCGTGGTCGAACGCGTCGTCGGGATCGACCACCTCGACGTCGAGCCCATCGGCCCAGTCGGCCCGCTCGCCATTGTTCAGGTTCCACGGATTGGCGTTGTTCTCCATGCCGCGGAATGCGCTGCCCAGCTCAGCGGGGAAGTCGCTTTCCATCAGCGTGAGATAGCGTCGCATGTCGAGGATCTTGTCCAGGATCTCGATATTCACCGGGCAAGCCTCGTCGCACGCCCGACACGTCGTGCACGCCCAGAGCTCGTCATGGGTGATCCGCTCGAACATCGAATCGGCTGACACCGTGATCTCGGCATCGGTACCGATGGGCGGCGTCACCGTGCCGTGGGAGCCAGTTGCCGCCATGATCTCGCCCGTCTTGAGCACGATCTCGCGGGGATCGAGCGGCTTGCCCGTGGCGTGAGCCGGGCAGACGGCGGTGCATCGGCCGCACATGGTGCACGCGTCGGTGTCGAGCAGTTGCTTCCAGGTGAACTCGTTGGTCACCGACACACCGATGGTCTCGATGTCTTCGGCCTCCATGAGGTCCGGGACCATGCGCATGGCGCCCTTGGGCCGCTCGCGGTCGCGCAGGTACATGTTGAGCGGCGACGTGAACATGTGCCGCAGCATGGTGATGGGCAGCATCGCCAGGAACGCCATGAAGCAGCCCACGTGGGCGATCCACAGAGCTTGGTGCCAGCCCCTGATGTTGGCGAGGCCGTCGAACGCTGCCGACAGCGGGTAGCCGATGAACGACCACTGCTCGTAGGCGGGCCGGCCGTCGATGACGATCCGCATGGCCTCGACCAAGAACCCGGTTGCGCCCAGCCCAGCGAGCACGATCAGGATGACCATGTGTTCGGGCCGGGACTTGATCCGGATGCGATACGGCCGAGCCGCGTACCGGCGAACGATCGCCCACGCTGCGCCGACCAAGAAGATCAGCCCGGCCAGATCGCCGACGAAGCTGAATCCTTGGTACGTGGGGCCGACGAGGAACTTGGCCACCGTGGGCAGCTGGTGATTGATCTCGAGCGTGGTCGTGACGGCCAGCAGCACGAGGAAGCCGTAGTAGAGCAGCGCGTGCATGACGCCTGCCGCAGGGTCGCGCAGCAGCGTCTGCATGAGCACGCCGCCGCGGTAGTCATGCAGTCGACGGCGGGCGTTGGCCACCGTGGTGGAACGACGGTCGGGCGCGCCGCGCTGCCAGTTCCGCGTGCGCTGAGCGAAGTTCCACGCCCCGTAGATGATCAGCACACACGTCAAGGTGTAGAACGCGAACTTGACCCCGCCCGGCACGTTGCCGAACACCTCGCGATGCGCGGCATCGGTGTCTTCGTGGAATCCAAGGGCTGCCGCCGCAATGCCCGAGGCAGCGGTGATCGCAGCGAATGCGATGCCGATGCCCAGTACGAGCTGGTGCGGCCGGAGGGGTGGCTTGCTCACGCTGGCGAAGCTAGTGGACGCCCCCGCGGGTACCGGGAGCCATAGACGCCTGCGGCGTCGAAGGGCTCACGAGGCCGCGAGAACGCTGTGAATGCTGGGACAGCTCAGCCGTAGAGCTTGCGGTTCGCCTTGCGCAGGCGGGCAGCGAGCTCTGACAGCAGCTTGTGCGCGACCGACGGAGTGCTGTCGATGATGCCCTTCAGCGCTCGGCGCGACAGCATGATCGCCTCCATGTCGGTGGCAGCCACCACTGATGCGGTGCGCGGCCCGTCGTCGAACAGCGCCATCTCACCGATGGTCTCGCCTTCGCCGATCTCGGCAACCTTCCGGCCGTTGCGGCGAACTACAGCGGTGCCGTGCACGATCACGTAGGCATAGCTGGCAGCGGCACCGCCGCTGCCCTCCTCGACAATGTTGTCGCCGGCGGTGTAGTCGACCTGCTCAGCGGCACGTGCGATGTGCTGGAGTTCCTTCTTGCTGCAGTCGGAGAAGAGATCGATCTCACGCAGACTCTCCACACGATTCGCCACAGACATATCCCGCTCCTTGCCAGAGTGGCCGATTGCGCCGGAACCCTGAGGTCCTGCAAGCGCCGGACCGTAGCACGCGCCCGGCCCCCAAGACGCGCCAGAGGTTAGCGCTTGCGTCCGAAGTACAAAGAAAAGCCTCGCAACGATTCTGGTTGGCATCGGGTCTGACGCTGGGAATTGCTTGCGCATGCGCGCCGTTGAGCAGGTTGCGTGCAATCGGGCACGCGGCGTGCGACCCTTGGGGCAGACGGCCCAACCGAAGGGCGCAGTCGGGAGGGCCCAATGGTTGAGGCGTCGGTCGCAATGGTGACGGCAGTCATCAAGCCGCATCGTCTGGAGATGGTGCTCGAGGCACTCCGGGATCTCGACATCACAGGACTTACGGCATCAGAAGTACGGGGTTTCGGCCGTCAGGGCGGGCACACCGAGACCTACCGAGGCACCGAGTACCACGTCGACTTCATTCCGAAAGTTCGGATCGAGGTTCTGGTCGCCACCGAGCTGGCTGAGCGGGTCGTGGATGCCATCGTGGAATCCACCCGCACCGAGCGCATCGGCGACGGCAAGGTGTGGGTCACCTCGGTGAACAGCGTCGTGCGCATTCGCACCGGTGAGCGGGGCATCGACGCTCTCTAACCGTGATAACTGGGGACGTTGCCGCTTAGCGCAGGTAGCGGTCTTCGACCGAGCACACTGTCGTGACCTTGAGGTCGGCGCCGAGTTCGTACACCAGAGGAACCCCGGTTGGGATGTTGAGTTCGGCGATCTCGGCGTCGCCGATCCCGTCGAGGTGCTTGACCAGAGCCCGCAGGCTGTTGCCATGGGCGGCCACGAGCACGGTGTGTCCCGACTGCAGGTCGGGGGCGATGCCGTCATACCAGTAGGGCAGCAACCGCTTCACGACGTCCGCGAGGCACTCGGTGCGCGGCACGTCGTTCGCAGCCAAGCCTGCGTAGCGCGGGTCGCCGGCGACATCGAACTCATGGCCAGCGGGCATCAGCGGGGGAGGCACGTCGTAACTGCGGCGCCAGAGATGGACTTGGTCGGCACCATGCCGAGCCGCCATCTCTGACTTGTTCAGTCCCGTGAGCGCTCCGTAGTGCCGCTCATTCAGGCGCCAATGACGACGCACCGGCAGCCAGCCGCGGCCCATCACGTCGAGCGTCGTGTTGGCGGTCTGGATGGCTCGCTGCAAGAGCGACGTGTGGACGACATCGGGTTCGATGCCAGCTGACGCGAGCGCAGCGCCGGCGGCCCGAGCCTCGGTCTGGCCTTCGTCGGTCAAACCGACGTCCCACCAGCCGGTGAAGCGGTTCTCGAGGTTCCAAGCGCTCTGGCCATGGCGCACGAGCACGAGCGTGTACCTGCGGGCACCCGGCCGGCGTGAGGCGTGCTGATCGACGGGTTCGCCCAGTGCCGATGCCATGGGCGTGCACGGTAGCCCGCAGCCGTGTCCAGGGAAATGCCCCGACACGACGCTCCTTGACAGCCTTCGGGTGCCCCGAGTCCGAAGTGTCACTTAAGTAAGTTGCTAGCGGGACACTCAAGTTATATGCTTGCCGCAGTCAACCTATCGACATTCCGGCCCGAACCGGCGTCGGAATGACTCATTACGAAAGGCACAACGATGCCCAAGGCTGTCGGAATCGACCTGGGAACCACGAACTCGGTGGTGGCTGCCATGGAGGGCGGCGAGCCTGCCGTCATCGCCAACGCCGAGGGCGATCGCACGACGCCATCCGTCGTGGCCTTTGCCCGCAACGGTGAGGTGCTGACCGGCGAGGTCGCCAAGCGGCAGGCGGTCACGAACCCCGCCCGGACCGTTACCTCGGTCAAGCGGCACATGGGCACCACATGGGGCAAGAACATCGATGACAAGAACTACACACCGCAGGAGATCTCGGCCCGCGTACTGCAGAAGCTGAAGCTCGACGCCGAGCAGTACCTCGGCGACACCGTGACCGAGGCGGTGATCACGGTGCCGGCGTACTTCGACGACGCGCAGCGGACCGCCACCACCGAGGCCGGCAAGATCGCCGGGCTCGACGTACTGCGCATCATCAACGAGCCCACGGCTGCCGCGCTGGCGTACGGCCTCGACAAGGAGACCGTCGACCAGACGATCCTGGTATTCGACCTCGGCGGCGGCACCTTCGACGTGTCGGTGCTCGAGATCGGCGACGGCGTCTTCGAGGTGAAGTCCACCGCAGGCGACACCCACCTCGGCGGCGACGACTGGGACGCTGCGGTGGTGGCGTGGCTGGTGGCGTCGTTCAAGGGCGATCACGGGGTCGACCTGAGCACCGATGCCATGGCATGCCAGCGGCTGCGGGAGGCAGCCGAGCAGGCCAAGAAGGATCTGTCGTCCAAGCAGACCACCCAGATCAACCTGCCGTTCATCACCGCAACCGACAGCGGTCCGCTCCATCTCGATTGCGAGCTGACCCGAGCCAAGTTCGAAGAGCTGACCTTCGACCTGCTGAAGCGCTGCCGGTCGCCGTTCGAGCAGGCCATCACCGACGCAGGCCTCGCAAAGACCGACATCGACCACGTGATCCTGGTGGGCGGCTCCACGCGTATGCCTGCCGTGCAGAAGCTGGTGACCGAGCTCACTGGCCGCGAGCCCCACAAGGGCGTGAACCCTGACGAGGTGGTCTCGGTCGGCGCGGCCATCCAGGCCGGGGTGCTGAAGGGCGATGTCACCGATGTCCTGCTGCTTGACGTCACGCCGCTGAGCCTCGGCATCGAGACCAAGGGCGGTGTGATGACGCGGCTCATCGAGCGCAACACCACGATCCCCACGCGCCGGTCAGAGATGTTCACCACCGCTGAAGACGGCCAGCCGTCAGTGGAGATCCACGTGCTGCAGGGCGAGCGGGAGATGGCTGCGGGCAACAAGACGCTGGGCAAGTTCCAGCTGGTGGGCCTGCCGCCGGCACCGCGGGGCGTGCCGCAGATCGAGGTGGCATTCGACATCGACGCGAACGGCATTGTCCACGTCTCTGCGAAGGACAGCGCAACCAGCAAGGAGCAGTCGATCACCATCACTGGGCAGTCGGCCATGTCGCCCGATGAGATCGAGCGGATGGTGTCCGACGCCGAAGCGCATGCCGCCGAGGACGCTCGCCGACGTGAAGAGGCCGAGGTGCGCAACAACGCGGACACGCTCGTGTACCAGACCCGCAAGCTCCTCGATGAGCAAGGTGACAGCATTGCTGCGCAGGACAAAGAACCAGTGGAGTCCGCGCTGGCGGCTGCCAGCGAGGTGCTGGAGAGCGACGACCTCAACGCGATCCGGTCGGCAACCGAGACGCTTGCTGCCGCCAGCGGCGCCTTCAGCCAGAAGCTGTACGAGACAGCGGCCGCGACCGCCTCTGGGGGCACTGACGGTGCCGGATCCGACGACGATGTCGTTGACGCGGAGATCGTGGACGAGGAGAAGTGAACCCCTCAGCGTCCCAGCCGGCTCCGGCCGCCGATGAGCCCGCGCCGCATCTTGACGGCAGCGAGCACCAGATGCCGAACGATGACGTTGCCGACGAGACCGCGCGCATCGATGCGGAGGCCCCCGAATTGACGTCCCAGCTCGAGGCCGCGACGGCTGAGCGTGACGACTATCTGGATCAGCTGCAACGCCAGCGAGCGGAGTTCCAGAACTTCCGACGACGGGTCGAAGCGGAGCGACGCCAACAGGTGTCCGCTGGAGTCAGTCGTCTGGTCGAATCGCTGCTGCCAGTGCTCGACGGGTGCGACGCGGCCACTGCGCAGGGCCACAGCGAAGTGGCAGCCGTGGGTCAGGCGCTCATGGTGACTTTGGGCAAGGCAGGTCTCGAACGCATCGACGCAGTCGGGGAGCCGTTCGATCCCACCCAGCATGAGGCCGTGACCATCGAGGTGGCACCCGAGGAAGATTCTGGTCCCGACGAGGACGGCTGCGGCAATGGCGAAGCATCCGGTGAGACAGCGGGGCCCGATGGTGCGAGTCCGACCGCATCCGACGACCCCTCCGACGAACGCAACGACCACTACCAGGTGGTGACCGAGGAGTTGCGCAGCGGGTTCCGTTTCGACGGTCGCGTGCTGCGTGCCGCCATGGTCAAGGTGCGCACGGCGTAGGGGACGACGATGGACCCACGACGCGAGTGGTTCGAGACCGACTACTACGCGGTCTTGGGAGTCTCGCCCGATGCGTCGGATCCCGACATCACCAAGGCCTACCGGAAGCTTGCACGCAAGCACCACCCTGATTCGAGCGATGGCGACGAAGAGCGCTTCAAGCAGATCTCCGCGGCGTACGACGTCATCGGGGACTCGGAGAAGCGGGCCGCCTACGACGAGGCCCGTCGCATGGGTCCCGCCGGGTTCGGTCCCCAGATGGGCGGCTTCGCATCGGGGCCCGGCGGCTTCAGCATCCGCATCGAGGACTTGGGCGACCTGGGCGGCATCTTCGGCCACTTGTTCGGCGACGGCCGTGGGCGAGCGGGCCGCGGGGATCCGATGCCGATGAGGGGACAGGACCTCGAGACGCGCGTCGGCGTCTCGTTCCGCGACGCGATCGAGGGCGCGATCACCGAGGTTGCCGTGCCGGACCCGTCGTCGGGCGGCATGCGCAAGGTGAAGGTACGCATCCCTGCCGGCGTCGACGATGGCGGCAGGATCCGGCTGGCCGGCAAGGGATCGCCGGGTTCAGGCGGCGGTCCGAATGGCGATCTCTTCGTGATCGTCGACGTTGCGCGCGATACCGATTTCGGCCGGGACGGTCGCAACTTGACCGTCAGCGTGCCGATCACCTATCCAGAAGCAGTGTTCGGCGCGGACGTGCGAGTACTGGACTTCGGTGGGAACTCGGTCACGCTGCGGATCCCGCCGGGGACACCGTCGGGAAAGACCTTTCGGGTGCGCGGCCGCGGCGTCAAGACGCGCCGCGGCACCGGCGATCTGTTGGTGAGCGTCGAGATCGCGGTACCAACGAAGCTGTCTGCACCCGAGCAGTCTGCCGTTGAAGCGCTGCGCGACGTCACCGACTTCGAGGGAGGCTCGGGCCGGCGTCAGCGCAATGCAGATCCGGAACCGGCCACGCTCGCAAATGGCGAGCCGTCAGCCAACCGCTCCAACAGTCACGCCACCAGCGGCGACAGCAACGCTGCTGGGGAGACCGATACGAACTCCGATACCGCAGGAGTCACGCCGTAGGACTCAGGCCTCAAGGAAAGCTGCCATGAGCAACCAACCCCGCCCCAACCAACCAAGCCGCAAGCCATCGGCATCGGAACGCAACCGGGCGCTGTACGTCATCTCGGTAGCGGCCGAGCTCGCCGGGGTGCATGCTCAGACGCTGCGGATCTATGAGCGAAAGGGTCTGTTGGCGCCGGCGCGCACCTCAGGCGGCAGCCGCCGCTACAGCGACCGCGACATCGCCATGCTCAACCGCATCAGCCAGCTCACCAGCGAGGGTCTCAACCTCGCCGGCGTCAAGCGAGTGCTAGAGCTGGAGGAGCGTGTGGCGTTGCTGGAACGCCGGCTGGCCGAAGTCCAAGCCGAGACAGCGGCCCTCGTGGCCGAGACACACCGCCAGTACCGGCGTGACCTGGTGCCACTGCAGCCGACTGATCTCATGCGGCGACCCGGTCCGGGGCCGGCCACATCCACCTGAGGCTGCGCCGATGCTGTTCCCGATTCATCTTCCTGGGCTCGACCGGCGTCGGGAAGACCGAGCTGGCGCGAGCGCTGGCCCAGGCGCTGTTTCACGACGAGCGTGCGATGGTCCGCATCGACATGTCCGAGTACCTCGAAAGGCACTCCGTCAGGCGGCTACCGCCGCTTCGGAGGCCCCCGAGGACCCTCAGCCGCTGTCACAAACCTCCTGAAGGGCACTTTCGACAGCAAAAACCGGCTGACGACGGGTGCGCGCTCGTAGGCTGGTTCAGTGACTGGCTTGGTGACGACTCGCCGACTTGCGCCCGCAACGGCGACCGGGCTTGCGGACACCCTGGCGAGGTAAGAAGTGCCCGGCTCGATCGTCGTAGGAACGCAGTGGGGCGATGAGGGCAAGGGCCGCATCGTCGACATCGTCGCCAAGGAATGCCAGCACGTCGTTCGCTACCAGGGCGGCCACAACGCCGGGCACACAATCGTCGTCGACGGCGAGACCTTCGCCCTGCAGCTCATTCCCAGCGGGGTGCTGTACGACCATGTGACGCCGATCATCGGCAACGGCGTGGTCGTCAACCCGTGGGTGCTGATCGACGAGATCGACATGCTGGCGCGCCGAGGCGTCGACTGCAGCCGGCTGATGCTGAGCCCCGCTGCGCACCTCGTGCTGCCGTACCACCAGATCGCCGACGAACTCGCCGAAGCCCAGCGCGGCGACGCCAAGCTCGGCACCACCAAGCGCGGCATCGGACCTGCGTACGCCGACAAGGCGGCACGGGTCGGATTGCGCGTCGAGGATCTGCTCGAGCCGATGGCACTGCGCGAGCGACTGCTCAGCGTGCTCGCCGATCGCAACTCCTACTTGCAGCGGCTGTTCGACCATCCCGGCGTCGATCCCGATGAGCTGGCCGATCAGCTCATCACTGAGGTGGCGCCCCGACTTGGGCCGCTGGTGGGCGACACCGTGGGCTGGCTGCACGAGGCGCTGCATGCGGGCGAGCGCGTGCTGTTCGAGGGCGCCCAGGCCACGTTCTTGGACCTCGACCACGGCACCTACCCCTTCGTCACGTCCTCGAACCCGGTGGCGGGATTCGCGCTGGTCGGCTCGGGCATCGGTCCTGGCGCCATCGACCAGGTCATCGGCATCGCAAAGGCGTACACAACGCGGGTCGGTTCGGGACCGTTCGTGACCGAACTGCACGATGAGATCGGCGACGAATTGGTCGAGCGTGGCGCCGAGTTCGGCACCAACACCGGCCGACGCCGCCGTTGCGGCTGGTTCGACGCCGTCATGGGTCGACAAGCAGTGCGACTCAACGCCTGCACCGAGATCGCGCTCACCAAGCTGGACGTGCTCGACGAGATCGACACGATCAAGGTGTGCGTGGCCTACGAAGTAGACGGCCGCCGCTACGACTACCTGCCGCACCTGCGGTCGCTGTGCGACCGTGCTGAACCGGTCTATGCAACGCTGCCTGGCTGGCAAACACCGCTCGACAAGGTGACCGAGCGGTGGCAGCTTCCCCGTCAGGCCGTGGACTACATCGTGTTTCTCGAACGCCAGCTCGGTTTGCCGATCCGGTACGTCTGCGTCGGCCCGGGCCGCGAGCAGTACATCCGCTTCGCGGCCTGAGTCGGGGAGCGTCGATGAGGGTCTGTGTGGTTGGCCAAGGTGGGCGTGAGCACGCGTTCGCGACCACCTTGGGCGCAACGGCCGAGGTGGTCGTCACGCCCGGGAATCCCGGCATCCCGGGGAGTACCGGGACACCCCCCACCAAGATCGATGCGGACCTGTACGTCATCGGGCCGGAGGGACCGCTGGCGGATGGCCTGGCGGATCGCCTGCGGGCAGACGGCCGGCTGGTATTCGGACCAGGTGCCGACGGTGCCGCGCTGGAGGGCTCCAAGGCGTGGATGAAGGAAGTCGTCAGCGCTGCGGGCGTGCCGACCGCGGCCTACGCCACCTTCAACGACGAGCCGGAGCAGCGCCGAGCAGCGCATGCCTACCTGGAGACGCTGTTCCCGCCGTACGTCATCAAGACCAGTGGGCTCGCTGCAGGCAAGGGTGTGCTGGTCACCGACGAGCTGGCGGAGGCCCACGCAGACGTCGATGCCAAGCTCGACGGCACTGCGTTCGGGGATGCCGGCCGTCGCATCGTCATCGAGGAGGGGCTGCGAGGTCCCGAGGTGTCACTGTTCGCACTCTGCGATGGCCGCCGTGCGGTGCTACTGCCCACAGCCGTGCGCGACCACAAGCGCCTCGGTGACGGCGACACGGGGCCGAACACCGGCGGCATGGGCTGCGTCTCGCCGCTGGCAGATGTCGATGGGGCAGCCTGCAAGGAGCTGGCCGCGATGGCCTTCGAGCCGACGCTGGCCGAACTGACCCAGCGGGGCGTTGACTACCGCGGTGTGCTGTACGCGGGCTTCATGCTGACGCCCGACGGGCCGCGCCTGCTGGAGTTCAACGTCCGGTTCGGCGATCCCGAGGCTCAGGTCACGTTGCCGCGCATTGAGAACGATCTCCCTGGATTGCTGGCGTCGGCTGCAACGGGCGAGCTAACCGATGAGGTCGTCGTGTCCGACGACGCCATGGTGTGCGTCGTCTGCGCCGCTGCGGGCTACCCGGTCGCACCCCGTACCGGCGACGTCATCGAAGGCCTTGAGCGAGCGCGCGAGGTCCCCGGCGTGACGGTGTTGTGCGCAGGAGTCGCGGAGGCGGACGGCCGGGCTTCTCCGGGGGGAACCCTGGTGACAGGAGGCGGCCGGGTGTTGAACGTGTGCGGACGTGGAACCGACGTGGCGACGGCGCGTGACCGGGCATATGAAGCTGTTCGACGCATCAGCTGGCCCGGCATGACCTACCGCACTGACGTCGCTGCAGCCGAAACCCTCCTCGTCGCTGGCGACCGCTGATGGCTGTGCACGCGGGTGTGGTTCGGCGCTGCGAGCGCGGACTCCGATATCTCCCTCTTGGGTACTCCGGGCGGCGAGACTTGGATCGATCCGTCACTGTTTCATTCACCGGCTCATTCGCCGGCAGGCAGCGGGCCTACCGCCGCGCAGGACACGTCAGGGGAGCACATCGATGAAGGTCGCAATCTTGATGGGTTCGCCGAACGATGCGCCGAAGATGGAAGCCGCTGCCGCGATGCTCGACCGGTTCGGCATCGGCCACGTGACCGAAGTGATGAGCGCCCATCGCACGCCAGCAGCCGTGGCGGCGTTCGCTTCGGGAGCACGGGACGCTGGCTTCGCTGCCGTCATCTGCGGCGCGGGAATGGCGGCTCATCTCGCTGGGGTCGTGGCCGCACACACGACTCTGCCGGTGATCGGCGTGCCGCTCAGCGGCGGCCTCGCCGACGGCCTCGACGCGCTGCTGTCAACCGTGCAGATGCCGAAGGGCATTCCTGTCGCGACAGTCGCAGTCAACGGGGCAGCCAACGCTGCGGTGCTCGCCACCGAGATCATGGCGGTGAACGATGAGCGGCTCGCTGATCGCCTGGCAGAGTTCCGCGTCGCGGGTGCACGGTGAGGCTGACGTGAGCAGAGCCGAGGTCCCCAACTTTCTGGCGACGCGCTACGCCTCTGCGGAGATGGCCGAGCTGTGGTCGCCCAGCCACAAGGTCATTCTCGAGCGCCGTCTGTGGATCGCTGTGCTCGAAGCCCAGCGCGATGCCGGCGTCGACGTTCCCGATGGCGCGCTGGAGGCCTACCGCGAGGTGGCCGACCAGGTTGACCTCGAGTCCATCAACGAGCGCGAACGGGTTACGCGACACGACGTGAAGGCGCGCATCGAGGAATTCTGCGCGCTGGCCGGTCACGAACAGATCCATCGCGCCATGACCTCGCGGGATCTCACCGAGAACGTCGAGCAGTGCCAGGTGCGTGAAGCGCTGCAACTGGTCACCGAGAGGATGGTGGCGTTCATCATGCGCGTTGGGGCCCTGGCGACCGCCCACCGCGATCTCGTGATGACCGCCCGCACCCACAATGTGCCTGCGCAGGCCACCACGCTGGGCAAGCGGTGGGCCAACGTCGGCACTGAGGCGCTGGTGGCCACCGAACGCCTCGAAGATCTGACCGCCCGCTACCCGCTGCGCGGCCTGCGCGGCCCTGTGGGAACGCAACAGGACCTGCTCGACCTGCTGGGCGGCGATGCCGAAGCAGTCGACCGTGTGGAGCGCCGCATCGCCGACGAGCTGGGCTTCGCCCGTGTGCTGGGCTCGGCTGGTCAGGTCTATCCCCGCTCGCTCGACCTCGATGTCGTCGCTGCACTCGTGGGCGCCGCCGCCCCGCTGGGCAACCTGGCGCTCAGCGTGCGCCTGATGGTCGGACACGAGCTGGTGACCGAGGGCTTCGCAGAGGGCCAGGTGGGATCGTCGGCGATGCCGCACAAGATGAACACGCGCTCGAGCGAACGCATCAACGGTCTGGTGGCCATCCTTCGAGGACACCTGACGATGGCATCGCAATTGGCGGGCGACCAGTGGAACGAGGGCGACGTCAGCTGTTCGGTGGTCCGGCGCGTGGTCCTTCCCGACGCCTTCTTCGCACTCGACGGGGCACTCGAGACAGCGTTCAGCGTCCTGGACGGCTTCGGCGTGTTTCCCGGACGCGTCGCCGCCGAACTGGACGAGTACCTGCCGTTCCTCGCGACGACTCGGTTGCTGGCCGCGGCGGTCGCGGCGGGTGCTGGCCGGGAGCAAGCGCACGAACGCATCGGCGCCCACGCGACCGCTGCAGCACTGGCACTACGCGAGGGAACGGCCGACCACAACGACCTTGCCGAACGCATCGTCGCCGATCCCTCCCTGGCGCTCAACGCCGACGACGTCGCAGCGGCGCTCGCCGATCCGGCCTCGTTCAGCGGCCGCGCTGCCGAGCAGGTCGATGCCTTTGTGGCAGCTGCCAGCGAAGTAGCGGAGCGATACCCCGCTGCCGTGACCTACACAGGGGGCGAGGTGCTGTGAGCCTCGCAGCTCTGAGCGCACCGAACAGTTGGATCTCGAAGGGAGCACAGTGAGCGAGCTTGAGTTGATCCACCGCGGCAAGGTGCGCGAGATGTACCTCGTCGACGACAGGCACCTCTTGATGGTCGCAAGCGATCGCATTTCGGCATTCGATGTCGTCTTCACAGAACCAGTGCCCGACAAGGGCCGCGTGCTGGCCGCCATGACGGCCTGGTGGTCGCACTGGCTCGGTGACATAGCGCCGACCCACGTGGTCTCCAGCGATCCGGCCGACTTTCCGGCGGTCGCACGTCGGAGCGAGTGGATCGGCCGCTCGCTCCTGGTCCGCCGGGCGCAGATGCTGCCGATCGAGTGCATTGTGCGCGGCTACATCACAGGTTCGGCATGGAAGGAATACCTGGAGCACGGCACGATGCACGATGAGCCGTTGCCGGCTGGCTTGCTCGAATCGCAACAGCTTCCTGAACCAGTCTTCACACCCTCAACCAAGGCCACTGATGGGCATGACGTGAACATCTCGTTTGTCGCGGCCGCCGACTTGGTCGGAGCCGAAGCGGCTGAGGCCGCGCGCCGGATATGCGTCGATGCGTACAGCACGGCGGCCGCCCATGCGTTTGAGCGAGGCATCATCATCGCTGATACCAAGTTCGAGTTGGGCTTCGTCGACGGCTCGCTGGTCATCGCCGACGAGTGGCTGACACCCGATTCGTCTCGCTTCTGGCCCAAGGATCACCACAAGCCCGGCGCAACGCCCCCGTCGCTCGACAAGCAGCCGGTTCGGGATGCCACCGAGGCCACCGGCTGGAACAAAGAGCCACCGCCCCCGCCGCTGCCCGACGATGTGGTCACTGCCACACGCGCTCGGTACATCGAGGCGTACGAGACATTGACCGGCGAGTCATTCGACGACTGGGTGGCACGGCCAGGCGTCTTGGCGGAAGCCACCGCTTCATGAAGCGCTGGGACGTCTTGGTAGAGGTATCGCCTCGAGCTGAGATCGCTGACCCGGCCGGATCCACGATCGAACGCGCATTGGCGGCGCTGGGTTTTGACGGCGTCAGTGGCGTCAGGGTCGGCAAGGCCATCCGCATGGAGCTCTTGGCGGCAGACGCGGCCGAGGCGCGGACGGTGACGGAACAGATGTGCGACCGCCTGCTGGCGAATCCGGTGATCGAAGATGCCCGTATCGGATTGCGTGTGGCAGATCAGGATCACGGCTCGTGAGCGTCACCGTCGGCGTCGTTCGATTTCCGGGCACGAATTGCGATCTCGACACACTCGATGCGTTGGAGGAGTTGGGGACGAAGACCGAACTACTGCGAAGTGACGACACGTCGCTGCAAGGTGCTGACGCAGTCGTGATACCGGGAGGATTCGCGCACGGCGACTACCTGCGAACCGGAGCAATCGCTCGATTCTCGCCGATTATGGACGTAGTGGCCTTGTTCGCGAGCGCTGGTGGTCCCGTCGTCGGCATCTGCAATGGATTCCAAGTGTTGACCGAAGCAGGCCTACTCCCCGGGGCTCTGCGTCCGAATGCCGGGCTCTCCTTTCTGTGTCAACCGCAGCAGGTCGCCATGGCTTCCGTGAATCATGTGCTCGGGCATGGGTTGGCACTGTCGGAAGAAATGAGCATTCCGATCAACCACTTTGAAGGCAACTACGTATGTGATCCCGTGACTTTGCAGCGTTTGCACGACAACGACCAAGTAGTGATGCGGTACGTCGGCAACCCGAATGGATCGGTGGACGACATCGCCGGCATCTGCAACGAATCGCGCAATGTCGTGGGACTCATGCCCCACCCAGAACGCGCTACGTCCGAGCTATTGGGCTCAACAGATGGGACCAGGCTGCTCGAGGCGTTGCTGCACGCGGCAAGCACCTGCCAGCCGACGAGCGCCACATGGCTTGAAGAGGAGTAATAAGTATTATGACCCAAACTTCTTGCGCTGTGGCAGAGGTGGTCTGAAGTGTCAGCCGCCCCGTGTGATTCCAGCACGGACCAGCATTTCTGCTGGGACGCCGAATTCACGCCAAGTGGCGTACTGGATTCCCTTGCGTTGCCCGTAGTTGGCGGCGTGGGTGACGAAGCCCTCTTCGACAGAAGCCATATCGGGTTCGACCTGCAACGCCTCAATAGCCGCTTCAACGTCCCGGCGTTCTTGCATCAAGAGCAGGCGCTTGATCGGCTTTGCCTCGGCAATCTGGGCATCGATTGCGTCCTTCTTGGCATTCAACGACTCGGCGCTCTGCCGGCGACCTGGCCGCGGCCGATGCGTTTCGAGAGCCTCAAGATAGTCGCGCACTGCAGCGGCTTCGATGCGCCCAGCAGCAATTGCAGCCTTGTGCTCGTCGGACATTGTTCGTTCGCTCATGGTGCTTGTATAGCACGTTCGCAACCCAGTTATATGTCCCAGAGTCGATGTGGCTGGTTGATGTGACTGCAGTGTCTTCCACTTCTTCGAGCATTCATGTGGCGCTCGGTCTCACTGACCCCGAATACAACCGCATCTGCGAACTTCTGGACCGTGAGCCAAATCATCTTGAGCTCGCGATGTACGCAGTCATGTGGTCGGAACACTGTTCGTACAAGTCATCGCGTCGGCATCTTGCTCGTTTGCCCACCGAGGCGCCGTGTGTGCTCGTCGGTCCGGGGGAGAACGCGGGGGTAGTCGATGTGGGCGACGGGATCGCCGTTGCATTGCGCATCGAGAGCCATAACCACCCTTCTGCTATCGAGCCGTATCAAGGTGCAGCAACCGGAGTCGGGGGCATCTTGCGCGACATCTTCACGATGGGCGCGCGACCTATTGCCTTAGCCGATCCCTTGCGCGTCGGGCCACTTGACGAGCCACGAAGCAATTGGATTGCCGAGGGAATCGTCAGCGGAATATCTGGTTATGGCAATAGCGTCGGTGTGCCCACCATTGCGGGCGAGTTCGTGTCGTGTGAGACCTATCGCGACAATCCGCTCGTCAATGTGGCCGCACTCGGGATCATGCCGACTGAGCGTCTCGTCTTGGGTCGTGCGACCGAAGTGGGCAGCTTGGCTGTCCTGATGGGCGCGAGCACGGGTCGCGATGGCATTGGGGGCGTCAGCGTGCTGGCGTCTGCGGGCTTCGACGAAGGCGCCGACGACGCAGCCAAACGGCCGAGCGTTCAGGTCGGCGATCCCTTCGAGGAGAAACGTCTCATCGAGGCGTGCTTGGAGATGCTTGATGCAGGACTCGTCAGCGGAATCCAAGACCTTGGTGGAGCCGGGTTGACCTGCGCCGCGAGCGAGACAGCTTCACGGGGCGGGACCGGCATGGAAGTTGATGTCACCGCGGTGCCGTTGCGCCAAGTCGGCATGGTCCCGTCCGAAATCATGACGTCGGAATCTCAGGAACGAATGCTGGCGATTGTCTCGCCGGGCAACGTTGATCAGGTGAGCGCGATCTGCGAAGCGTGGGAAGTGACGGCAACGGTCGTCGGGCGTGTGACCGGCGACGGGATGCTGCGTGTGCGCGACGGTGTCGACGGCGAGATCCTCGCCGCGATTCCTGCCGCCACACTGCACGACGACGCACCGACGTATGACCGGCCCATGCGGCCGCCCGCCGACATGGCGGCACGCCGGGACGTCGACCCAGCCGCCGCCTCGGGCGACGCCAGCCCGGGCGAGTGCGCGGAGGATCTGCTGGCGATGCTGGCGGATCCGCGCTGGGTGTACCGGCAGTACGACCATCAGCTGTTCTGCAACACGGTCGTCGGTCCCGGCCACGACGCCACGCTGCTGCGACTGCGCGACCCCCGCTCCGGCACGCCCACCGGCCGGGGCCTGGCGGTCTCGGTCGACGGCAATCATCGCTGGTGCGATGCTGATCCTGGCTGGGGCACTGCCATGGTCGTGATCGAATCGGCGATGAACCTTGCCTGCGTCGGGGCCGATCCGCTCGCGCTCGTGAACTGCCTCAATTTTGGCAATCCGACGCATCCCGAGGTGATGTGGCAGCTGTCAGAGGCCATTGACGGCATGACCGAAGCCTGCGATGCGCTGGGTGTACCGGTCGTCGGAGGCAACGTCAGCCTCTACAACGAAACCAACGGCATCAATATCGCTCCGACGCCGGTGGTGTGCATGATCGGTGTCCACCCTGAACTCGTGCGGCGGCCGGTCCCCGACAGCTTGCGAGCTGGAATCGAACTCGTGCTCCTGGCTGCACCCGAGGTTGCGCCCGGCAACATTCGCGGGCCGCAAGCCCCCTCGGCGCAGCCGGTCCCGCTCGGCGGCAGCCGGTGGGCATGGGAACGCCGCCACTGCCGAGACGGGGCGCTGCCGGTGGTCGACCTCCCCGGTGCGGTCGCAACCGCCCGCTTCGTGGCCGCAGCGGTGCGGGACAAGCTCCTCCAGTTCGCCCACGATGTCTCTGACGGGGGGATTGGGTTGGCCATTGCAGAGATGTGCTGCCGCGGGGGCGCAGGCGTGCAAGCCCGGATCCCGCCGCTTGGAGCATCTGCGCCCGCGGTCCGTACGTTGTTCGCAGAGCCACTGGGTCGCGTCCTGGCGGCCGTCGAAGGGGGTGACGTCGAACGCCTTGCGCGTGTGGCTTCGTCGGCGGGCGTCGAGTGCCGCCGCCTTGGCCGGTTCGGCGGATCGAGGGTGCAGATCGGTCGCCGTGGGGAGCCCGGCTACGACATCGACCTTGCGCTCGCCGACACCGTCGCCCGGTGGCGCGGCGCCTTGCCCCAATCGTTCGCGGGGCCGATCGATGGAGCAGCGGCATGAGCGAGGCTCCCGACGAAGGCGTGGATCTCATCAAGCCGCGCGAGGCCTGCGGTGTCTTCGGCGTGTACCTGCCGGGCGGACCGGTCGCTCACCTGTGCTACCTCGGGCTGTACGCGCTGCAGCACCGCGGGCAGGAATCAGCCGGCATCGCAGTGTCCGATGGCACGCACATCACGGTGGTGAAGGACATGGGCCTGGTGGCCAGCGCCTTCGACGACCGCGTGCTGGCGGGCCTCGAAGGCGACCTCGCCATCGGTCACACCCGCTACTCCACGACGGGTTCCAGCTCGTGGCGGGCGGCGCAGCCGTTCTACCGCGGTCTCGATGGAACCGAGTTCGCCCTGGGTCACAACGGAAACCTCACTAACACGGCTGAGCTGGCGACCTCGTCAGGGATGCTGGACGGCGTCGTCACCAGCGACAGCGACTTGGTCGCCGAGCTGATCGCGCAGCGCGTCACCGCTACCCCGCAGACAACCCGCACCCGGCCGCGCGAGGCGGTGACCGAAGCGCTGGCACACGTACTGCCCAGCCTGCGCGGCGGATTCACGTTCGTGGTTGCCGATCGCGACCGCTTGATCGGGGTTCGCGATCCGCACGGCATCTGGCCGTTGTGCGTCGGGCGCCTCGACGGCGGTTGGGTGCTGGCTTCGGAGAATCCTGCGCTGGAGGTTGTCGGGGCATCGTTCGAGCGCGAGATTCAGCCGGGCGAGATGATCATCATCGACGCAGCCGGGTGCCGCTCACTGTGGCCCTTCGCAGGCGGCGGAAGGGCTGGCGAAGGCGCGCCCTCGCGCCTGTGCGTCTTCGAATTCGTGTATTTCTCGCGTCCCGACACCACTCTGGCCGGACAGAACGTCCACGCTGCACGCCAGCGCATGGGGGCCCACCTGGCGACCAATGCACCAGTCGAGGCCGACTTGGTCATGCCTGTACCCGAATCGGGCATTCCCGCAGCACAGGGCTACGCACGCGCCAGCGGAATTGCCTACGGCGACGGACTGGTCAAGAACCGCTACATCGGTCGCACGTTCATCACTCCGAACCCGCTCGTCCGGTCGCTGGGTGTACGAACGAAGCTGAATCCGATCAGCTCCAACATCGACGGGCGACGGCTCGTGGTGGTCGACGATTCGATCGTGCGGGGCACCACCACTCGATCCATAGTGGACCTGCTGCGCGGGGCTGGCGGCACCGAGGTGCACCTGCGCATCTCCTCGCCCCCGTACCGCTGGCCGTGCTTCTACGGCATGGACACGGGCACGTCCGATGAGCTGCTGGCGGCGAACCGCGATCTGGAACAGATCGAGGCGTTCCTGGGGGTCGACTCGCTGTCCTACCTCAGCCTCGACCAGCTCATCGAAGCAACCGGCGTGCCGGGCGGCGGTTTCTGCCATGCATGCCTGACGGGCGCATACCCGGTCGAGATTGGCGCTCAGGCACGAGCGGAAGTCTTCGGCGGCGGCACCAGCGAGCCCAGCCGCTCGCTCATCGCGACGGGCAGCGTGCAACCGGCTGCCGTCGCGGGATCCGTCGCGGGATGACAGACGAACCTGTCGCCACGCCTGCCGGCATCACCGCGGCCAGCGACACGGGGCCGTTGACGTATGAGACAGCAGGGGTGAGCATCGCAGCCGGCGACGAAGCGGTCCGCCGATTGGCGCCGCACGCTCGCAGCACGTTCCGGCCAGAAGTGCTGAGCGACATCGGGGCCTTCGGCGCGGTCACGGCGCTGCCGGACGGCTTCACCGAACCGGTGCTGGTGAGTGCGAACGACGGTGCTGGCACCAAGCCGCTCATCGCCGCGGCGCTTGGCCGCTGGGACACCATCGGGATCGATGTGGTGGCCATGTGCGTCGACGACATCGTCACGCTCGGCGCGCAGCCCTTGCTGTTCCACGATCAGATCACTGCGGGGCGACTCGAGCCCGATGTCGTCGAGGCGATTGTGTCCGGCTTGGCGGCCGGCTGCCGCAGCGCCGGCTGTGCCCTGGTCGGTGGTGAGCTAGCGGAGCATCCCGATGCGCTCGCACCTGGAGAGGTTGACATCGCCGGCTTCGCTGTGGGTGTAGCCGAGCGCGCGCGGCTGCCTCGACCGCTCACCGGGGAACCCGTTGTGCTCGTTGGGCTGGTATCGGGCGGGTTGCGATGCAACGGCTACAGCCTCGCCCGCCGCGTCCTGCTCGGCAGCTCGCCCGAGCCGGAACTGCTCGATGCGCCGGCATGGCCAGGTGCCGATCGCACGCTGGGCGACGAGCTGCTGGCGCCGTCGGCGATCTACGCCCCGACGGTGCTCGCGCTCTTTGCCGAGTGCGATGCACGCGGGGCCGCCCACATCACGGGCGGGGGACTGGCCGCAAACGTAGCGCGCATGCTGGGACCCGCCGCCGACGCCGTGATCCAGCGCGGCACCTGGCCGGTGCCGACCATTTTCAGCCACATCGCCAGCACCGGACCGGTGATGCCGTCGGAGATGGAACGCGTCTTCAACCTGGGGATCGGCATGGTGGTTGCCGTGCCGCCTTCACAAGCAGATGCTGCGGTCGCCACGGCTCACGCTGCGGGCTACGAGGCTTGGATGATCGGCGAAGTCGGGCCCGGTACCGGCACCGCCTGCCTCGTCAACCCTGATACCTAACCGGCGCCCAATACCCTGCCAGCGCTGCAGCCGCGCCAGGAGCACTGATGACTGCCACCGCAGGGTCTCGACCCACCGCCGCCTTCTCCGCCACGCTCGAGGTCGAGCTTGCCCACGTACCGGGCACACTCGGCCGGCTGTGCATGGCCATCGGTGACGTCGGGGGCAACATCCAAAGCCTCGACGGCTTCACCATCATGCAAGGAACCCTGACGCAGCACATCGTCGTGGACGCTTCCAGCGAGGCCCACATCGCCCAGATCTGCGCGGCGGTGAACGGCCTCGAAGGCATCACGGTCATCTCAGCCCTCGACCGCACCTTCGAGCTCCACGCCGACGGCAAGCTCGAGACGGTCAGCCGCATCCCGCTGCGAAATGCCGACGACCTCTCCATGGCCTACACACCCGGTGTGGCCCGGGTGTGCCGGGCAATCGTGGACGAACCCGAGCGCGTCCACGACCTGACCATCAAGGGCAACACGGTGGCGATCGTCACCGACGGCACAGCGGTGCTCGGTCTCGGCGATATCGGTCCCGCCGCGGCGATGCCGGTGATGGAAGGCAAGGCGCTCCTCTTCAAGGAATTCGCCGGAGTGGATGCCTTCCCGATCTGCCTCGACGTCAACGAGCCCGCCGAGATCGTCGAGACGGTCATCCGGCTCGCACCGACCTTCGGCGGGATCAACCTGGAAGACATCGCAGCGCCGGGCGCATTCGAGGTCGAGGAAGCGCTGCGCGCCGCGCTCGACATTCCGGTGTTCCACGACGACCAGCACGGCACCGCTGTGGTGGCTCTTGCGGCACTCGAAAACTCGGCGCGCATCGTCGGCAAGGAGACGGCGAATCTGCGCTGCGTCATCCTGGGCGCGGGCGCCGCGGGCGTTGCGACGGCCAAGATCCTGCTCGGTGCGGGCATCGGCGACGTGATCGCGTGCGACCGCAAGGGCACCATCCATCCCGGACGCACTGACTTGAATCACTCCAAGGCGTGGCTGGCGAACAACACGAACGTCGATCGCGTGGAGGGGTGGGTGTCCGACGCGATGGCGGGCGCTGATGTGTTCCTGGGTCTGAGCGGCCCCGGCCTTGTCACGCGCGCCGACGTCGAGACGATGGCCGAGCGGCCGATCGTGTTCGCGATGGCCAATCCGGATCCCGAGATCCTGCCTGACGCCATCGCCGACATCGTCGGGGTCATGGCGACGGGTCGCAGCGACTATCCCAACCAGATCAACAATGTGCTCGCATTCCCGGGCATCTTCCGCGGTGCATTCGACGCTGGCGCCACGGACATCACCGAGAACATGAAGATTGCGGCTGCCGACGCCATCGCGGCAGCGGTGTCCAGTGACGATCTCAGCCCCGATCTCGTCATCCCCACCGCGTTCGACCGCTCAGTCGTTCCGGCAGTAGCCACAGCCGTCGCATCCGCAGCCCAAGCCGACAACGTCACACGCCGCTAGACGCCCGGCGAGGCTTGTCGCGACGGCACCTGTCGAATTCAGCGGCCGAGGGCGAAGCCCTTTCGGCCGCTTGTGCTCGTGGTCGGGACCGGCGTCGATCCGGTGACCTCACGCTTTTCAGGCGCGCGCTCTGCCAACTGAGCTACCCGACCGCGGTCCCGACGGGATTTGAACCCGCGACCTCTGGCTTGACAGGCCAGCGTGAACTCCAGACTTCACCACGGGACCAGCTGCATTGCTGTGTGCTTGCACCAACGTGGAGACCGGAATCCCTGCCGATGCAAGAGCAGCAACGATAGCCACCTCGATCAGCAATCAGCGCCGATTTCGACGTGGTCGTCCAGCCATCGTGTGGCCGGTGTGCGATCATCGGCGACCTCTGGTAATGAGCAATGAGTCGGTGACACCCCCTGCCTATTCTGGTCGTATGGCGGACGAACAAGCGCGCGCTCAAGCAGCGTCCGGCGTAGCGCGCCCGCGTTGGTCGCTGCACCGTGGTGATGTCCTCGATGTCTACGTCGAGTGGCCGCGACCTGCACTCATCATGTCCGACGGTGCGTACGGTGTCGGTGGGTTTCCTGGTGATCCGCGTACGCCATCAGAATTGGCAAATTGGTACGCGCCCCATATCGAGAATTGGTCCAAGTTCGCTCACCCGGCTACGACGCTGTGGTTCTGGAATACGGAGATCGGCTGGGCGAATGTGCATCCTCTGCTGGATGAAGCCGGATGGGATTACGTCCAGAGCATCGTCTGGGACAAGGGACTCAGTCACATCGCTGGCAATGTGAATGGCGACACGATCCGTCAGTTCCCCGTGACCACCGAAGTTTGCGTGTTCTACCGTCGGCGACTTGAATTCGAGACGGCCGAGGGCGTCATGTCTGCCAAGCAGTGGCTTCGCCATGAGTGGCGACGAGCCGGCTTGCCGCTGTATCGCGCAAACGAGGCGTGCGGCGTTGCAAACGCAGCGACTCGCAAGTACCTGACCCAGGATTGGCTCTGGTACTTCCCGCCGCCCGAGATGCTGGAGCGATTGGTCGTCTACGCGAATCGCCATGGCGACCCGCAGGGCGCCCCCTACTACTCCGTCGACGGGGCTTCGCTCCTCACAGCATCGGAGTGGTCGCGTCTGCGTCACGTCTGGACTCATGTCCATGGCCTGACGAATGTGTGGCCCCGGCCGGCGTTGCACAGCGACGAGCGCTACAAGGGCAATGGCATCCGCTCCGCACCGCGTGTCCACAATCCAGGTCGTCACGCGGCCGTCCACCTCAATCAGAAGCCGATCGAGTTCATGCGGCGCATCATCACGGCGGCCACGCGCCCAGGCGATGTCGTCTGGGAGCCGTTCGGTGGCTTGTGCAGCGCCGCTGCTGCAGCAATCGCGTCCGGACGGCACGCATGTGCAGCTGAGCAGGTACATCACTTTGCCGATGTCGCTGAACAGCGGCTCTTGGAGGCATCAACTGCTCCACACGAGAACTTGTGATGCCCAGCGACGCCCGTGCCCCGCGCATGGACGAACCGACCCCGCCTGAGCCGGATCCCGACCATCGAATTACGTCTCTCGCCAACGGGGTTCGGGATGCGCTCACCGCATTGCCAATTCACTTCCAGTCGCCGACGATCATGGAGGGCCTCGATGCGACTGATCTGTTTGCGTTGAACACAGTTCTCGGCGCGACCATCGAGGTGCAGGTCGTGGAGGCGCTGAATCGAATGCGCGAGGTCTGGGATCCTGAGGGCGAGTGGCCGCTGCATGAATTCGTCCGGCAGGCGCAAACGTTCCCCGATGTCCTCTTGCGTCGCCGCAGTACTGAGGGCATCGACGACGTGGCGATGGGAATCGAGCTGAAGGGCTGGTACCTGCTCGCGAAGGAGGCCGTGCCGAGTTTTCGATACACCGTCACGCCGATGGCGTGCAGCGAATGGGATCTTCTCGCTGTGGTGCCGTGGTGCCTATCGAATGTGGTGTCGGGCAAGCCTCGCGTCCTGGCGCCCGGCATCTGGTCGGCTCGTTATGCCGCGGAGTATCGCAACCACTGGTGGCAGCACATTCGAAGGGCGCGCAGCGATACGACAATTCGGATGCCTACTGGAGTCGTGCCCTATAGCGGCCGTGATCACACGGTTGACGAGCCGGTGTCCGACAGCGGCCACAACTTCGGCAGGATCGCGCGCATCGGCATCATGGACGATTGGATTGACGACGCAATTCGGCAGCCCTTGGCGGGGATTCCGGCTCGAGATTGGACAGCGTTCCTGCGAAAACACACCGACGACAGCGATCCAGAGACGGTGTGGTCTCTCTTGAGCACCGAGGCTGCTGAAATGCTCGCCGGCGGCAGCGCAGCACGCGCCGAGGAGGTCGTAGCCACCCTTCGACGCTTGGCGGTGCTGCTAAGCACCGACTGAGTCTTCAGACGAGGCGCGCTCCACGTTGTGAAGTCACTGGGCAACTCACGTCGCCGGGCCATACACTTCGTTATAGATGTCGTTGAGCAGTCGTCCGTCCTCAGAGCGCCAATAGCGACTCGGGGCAACGTTTCGATCCAATCCGAGCAGAGCGGACGTCAACGGCGATAGGTGGAACAAGTCATCACCCACGTGCAGGCCCTCGTAGTCGCCATCTGATAGGTGCAGCAACCGCACTTGCCGCTGATCGGCGACCTCCACTATGACGCCTGCATCGTTTTCGTAGACGAGGCGCGCCCCCGGAGTGAAGCCGAGTTCAACGAAATCGAGTCGAGGACGCCGAAGCCGTTCGCGCGATCGTCTATCGGCCGGAGACTGTTCGGCATCCACCTCGGCACGCACGTCCTCGGTGATATCCATAGCGCTAATGAGTCGCAGGATGGCGATGGGCTGCTCAGGAGCAATCTCAAAAAACTCTCGCTTCGGATGCACGCGCTGAGGACTGAACGCTTGGTGGAGTGCCTGCTCCACAGCCACGGGATCGTCGCTCACAGAAGCGGCGTACTCCATCTCGAACGGCACCGGCACGCTCGTGTTGAACAGCGAACTGATGCGACTCTGCGGATCATCCTGAGTTGTGCTGCCGATCTTGACAATGCCGGGCATGGCAGGGTTGGTCGCGACATACACGTATCCGGCGCGCACTGATGTCTCGAGTGAGGCTTGACTCTCAACGCTGGCGACACGTGAGTCAGCGGACGCGCTGTTCATGTCTTGGACCGCCTTTTGCCGCTCAGACGAGAAATTGCCATAGTTCAGTTTGGGCACCCTACGCCATCGTCTTACGCAGACGGCCGGCGAGATCACCGCGCGATGACACCGACACTCCCTCGCCGCCGCACCACTCGGACAGGGCACGCAGTTCGGCTGCCAACGCCTGGAGAGCGTCTGTCTCAGCTTCCCCGTCGCTGGGCCACGACCCTGGTTCTGCCCAGGAAGCGGGTACTTCCAGCATGTTGCGCTGTCGATCGAAACGGACATCGAGACGTGCCACCAGCGCGTCGTCGTGCAGGAACGGCAGTACGAAATAGCCGTACTGACGCTTCGCCTTGGGTGTGTAGATCTCGATCCGGTAATGGAACCCGAAGAGGCGGTCAGCACGCGGGCGGTACCACACCAGGGGATCGAACGGACTGAGCAGCACCGACCGGGACCGCCTGCGGCCACGCTTCAGCGCGGCAGGCACATAGCCAGGACGGTCCCAGCTTTCGACTGTCGCTTCGAGCAGGGTGCCCTCTTCGACTAATTCGCGAATGCGCATCCGCGCAATGCGCTTCGGCAGCCGGTGATAGTCGATCAGATCGTCTGCAGTGGCAATGCCGAGGCAGCTGGCGGCTTGGCACAGCAACGCTCGGTGAGCGTCCGGCTCATCAATCTCGCGTGCCAGCACATCGTCGGGCAGCACACGTTCGATCATGTCGTAGCGGCGAGTAAAGCCGACCCGCTCCGCGACGCCCACATGACCGCACCAGAAGAGCCATGCCAGCGCTATCTTTCCGTTGCTGCGTGTGCCCCATGGCCCCCGCACACCGGGCCCCCAGCCCAGCGCTGCGTCCAGTTCCGCCGATGATGCTGGTCCATTGTCGGCCAACCATGCCAATGCCTCCTCGATGCGGCGTGGTTCATCGCGCCCGAAGCGCGCATAGCCGCTCCACATCTCGCCTCGCTCGCCGCGCTGCATGCGCCAGCGATACAGCGGCCAGTCGCTCACCTGAACGAACGATGCCTCATGGCTCCAGTACTCGGTCAAGCTGCGTTGGTCCGCGCGGCGGGTGTACGCGGCGCGTTCCAGCAGTCGCAGCACGCTGTCGTGTGTGCCGCCGAGCCGGGCCCGCAACACCAGCAGGTGTGAGCGTGCCAGCACGCTGACGGCGTCGATCTGCAGCAGACCCATGCGATTCATGGCCGTGCGCAGGTGCCGGACATCTCCACGGCCGGCTGGCAGCGGTGCCGCCAACCCCTGGGCGCCAATGGCGAGGCGCCGCGCTGCCCGCAGGCTCAGGCGCGCCGGCCGCGCTTGTGTCATTCGAGGCCGGTCGGCGCATCGCATGACGATGCGCGTAATCAGAAATCTCCGGCGCCGCTCAGCGTTCTTCTCTGAAGATGACGTGGCGACGAAGCACTGGGTCGTACTTGCGCAACTCGATGCGGTCGCGGGTGTTCGTCTTGTTCTTGCGCGTCGTATACGTGTAGCCGGTGCCCTCGGTGGACTTCAGCCGGATGACCGGCCGCTTGTCGCTCTTAGGCATCAGATCTTCTCCCCGCGCCGGCGCAGATCAGCAACCACCGACTCGATGCCGCGCTTGTTGATGGTCTTGATGCCCTTGGCGCTGACCGTCAACGTCACCCAGCGGTGCTCGTTGGGCACCCAGAAACGCTTCCGCTGAATGTTCGGCTTGAACCAGCGCTTCGTGCGACGGTGCGAGTGGGACACGTTGAAGCCCGAATGCGGCCGACGACCGGTGACTTGGCAGATGTTGCTCATTCCCAGCATCTCCAGGCGGGTGGGCTTGACAGCAGCGCACAAGGCTACCGAGCTGCCGGCGCGCGTCGTCGTGCTAGTTGGATTGCAGTTGGGGGAGGATCTCGCGGCCGACGCGTTCGAGTACTTCGTAGCGGGGGTCGAAGTTCGGCAGGATCATGATCTGGTCGAGCCCGCGCTCGCCCAGGTCCATCAGGCGCTCGGTAACCACCTCCGCAGTGCCAACGATGCAGGTGGCGTCGATGAACTCGTCGGTCAGGAACTGAGTTTCCTCCTGCAGCACCCAGCAGTTGTGGCCGGCGTGGATCCGCTGGTGGATGCGTTCGGGGTCGGTGTCGTCGAGCATCGCGCAGTACTCGTCCCAGATGGCTTCCAGCCGGGCGCCGGGAGCACGCCCGTATTGGCGGTACTGGTCGTAGGAGTAATGCACCGAGGCCATCGCGAACGCTCCGGCCTCGTGGTACACACGCTCGCGCTGGCTGGCCAGCGTCTCGCCGTCGTCCAGCACCACGATGGTGGTGAGCGAGCACATCAGGTAGTCGCTGCGGTCAATCGTGCGGCCCGCCTCGGCGGCGCCGGCTTCGATGTGTTCCCACACGCGTGCGGTGGCTGATCCGTCGGGCGGCACCGACAGGACTGCGCCGTCACCATACTGGCCCGCGAGACCCAGCGAACGGGGCCCGAATCCCGAGATGTACAGCGGGATCGGGTCGTCGAAGTTGACGAATCCTGCGTCGGGCATGAGGTGGCGGATCGGCTCGGCGGTGCCGCCGAAGTGGTGAATGGCCTCCTCGCCGCGCAGCAGCGGCCGCAGCGCCGCGAGATACCGGTCGAACTCGGCGATGCGCTGCGGTTTGTGCCCCATGATCCGCATCGCTGTGTTGCCCGTGCCGATGCCCAGGAACGTCCGGCCCGGAGCCAGCGCGTTGATGGTGGCGATCGAAGCGGCCGTCACAGGTGCGGGACGAGTGCCGGAGACCGATACACCGGTGCCGAGCTGCATCGTGCTGGTCCGCTCGGCCGCGAGTGCCAGCGTGGCGTAGCAGTCCGACCACAGCATGTGGCTGTCGGCGAACCAGGCATGGGTGTAGCCGAGCTCTTCAGCGCGCGTGACGTACTCCAGGTCGCCGATGCGCGATGCGATGCAAATCCCCAAGTCCATGATGAATCCTCGTAGTGAGTTCTGTTGGCCCGACAAGCACGCCGCGGGTGGCGCAGACACGCTAGACACGAACCGTGGCACAGGACAGGGCTGCGTGTTCGCAGAAGGGGTCTTCGAAGAAGGGGTCCGCAAGGAAGGACCAGAAGAACATCCCCTCCGAGGCGTCGGCAAAGCCTCGCCGCCGTCACGTCGAGTGGGGTCGCTATTCCAACGCTCCCATGGACCGGGCAGCCGGTGGCGTTGTGTGCCACGAGGGCTCGGTGCTGGTGGTGCACCGTCCTCGCTACGACGACTGGTCGCTGCCCAAGGGCCACCTCAAGCGCGGCGAGACCTGGGCCGAGGCGGCGCTGCGAGAAGTCCGTGAGGAAACCGGAGTGCGCTGCGTGATCACCTCGGCGCCATATCCGGTCAGCTATCTGATTGGCGATCAGGTGCCGAAGGTGGTGCTGTTCTACGCAATGACACCGGCGAAGATGCCGAAACGGCTGAAGGGCGATCCCGGCGAGGTGGACGAGGTGGCCTGGTGGGACATCGCAGATGCTGTTCGGGCGCTGAGCTACGAGATCGAGCGCGACGCCTGCTCAGTGCTCACCATCGGTCACCTGCGTCGCCGCAACTCCGCCGCCGGATAGGCGGCCATCGCCAGGGCCCGGCGGCATTCTCATGGGATTCTCACCGTCTGGATTCCAGAATGAGGCTGTGGACCCCGACCGGCCGGGCGGCAACGGTCCCGCGGCAGCCGTCGTCGACGACGATCAGCGGATCCGCGCGGCATTGCGTCGCGCCCTGCAGATCGAGGGCTATTCGGTGCTCGAGGGTCGCGATGGCCTCGAGGGAGAAGCGTTGGCCGGCAGAGCTGACGTGATGGTGCTCGATGCCACCATGCCGAACCTGGGCGGCTTCGAGCTGTGCCGCCGCTTGCGTGCTGCTGGGAGCCGGTTGCCGATCCTGCTGCTGACGGCCCGGGGCTCGACCGTCGACCGGGTGGAAGGACTCGATGCCGGAGCCGACGACTACCTGGCCAAGCCGTTCGCGCTCGACGAGCTCCTGGCACGGCTGCGGGCGCTGCTGCGCCGGGGTACTGCCACCGAGGCCTCTGGAGACGATGAGCGGCTGGCCTGTGGCGACATCGTCATGGACACGGCCAGCTACGAGGTGACGTGTGCCGGCGAGCCGGTGACACTGACGCACACCGAGCATCGGCTGCTGGAACTGTTCCTGCGCAACCCGGGTCGCGTCCTGACGCGTGACGAGATTTACGACACGGTGTGGGGTTACGACACCTCACTCGCCTCGAACTCGCTGGAGGTGTACGTCGGCTACCTGCGCCGCAAGCTGGCAGCAGCGAACACTGGCACTGATGGGCGCGGACCCATTCGCACGGTGCGCGGCGTGGGATACGTCCTGAGGAACTCGTGAGCTTTCGAACACGTCTGGGTCTGCTGGTGGCCGCTTCGGTAGCGGTTGCAGTGTTGGCGGTGTTGGGGGTCATGTTGTGGATCGCGCGCAGCGAGGCCCGCTCGGCGATTGACGAGCAGCTCGAGGAACGTGCGCACGTCCTAGTGACTGCTGACGGCCGCTTTCGCCAGAGCGTCGGTGTTCGCGCGTTTGGCAAGCACGTCCCCTATGACGTGCTGGTCCAGGTGATCGGTCCCAAGGGAACGGTGAGATACATCTCTGACGACGTGATTCCGGTCTCGCCCGGCGACCTTGAGGTCGCCTCGGGCCACGCGGCGACTCATTCCGCCGATGTCGCCACCGACACGGTGAGGCTCCGGGTGTTGACGGTCTCGCTCGGGCCACGCGGAGCACTCATGGTCGCCCGGCCGCTGAGCGAGTTCGACCACTACGCCCACGGAGTGCGTGAGGCGCTCGCAGTAATGGCGATCGCTGGCGTCGCTCTCGCGGGTTTGCTGGGCTTCCTTGTGGCTGGCCGCGCAATGGGCCCGGTGCGTCGACTGACGGCTGCGGCACAGAACGTCGCACAAACCCAGGATCTCGACCAGCCCATCGAGCCCGAGCGTGACGACGAGCTGGGCGAGCTGGCGCGCAGCTTCAACGCGATGCTCGAAGCACTTGCCCTGTCGCGCGCCCAACAACAGCGGTTGGTGACCGACGCCGGCCACGAACTTCGGACGCCGCTCACCAGCATCCGTACCAACATCGAGCTGCTGTCGCGTGCCGAAGCCACAGAGGACTCCGACGGGGCGGCCGCGGTGCTCGATTCCAGTGAGCGCCGCCGGATGCTTGACGATGTCCAGTTGGAGCTGGATCAGCTCACCGAGCTGGTGGGTGAACTCGTCGAGTTGGCCACTGATCAGCGGGCCCAAGGCGAGCCGACGCCCGTCGATCTTGTCGACATTGCGGCATCGGTGGTGGAACGGCACCGTCGTCGCGCCGAGGTCGATTTCGTGACCGACTTTGAGTCGTGTGAGGTGGTGGTCAACGTGGCGTTGGTGGAGCGTGCCATCAGCAACCTCGTCGACAACGCCCTCAAGTGGTCACCGCCAGGCGAGCCCATCGGGATCAGCGTTGCCCATCGCGAAGGACAGGCGATCGTTCAGGTGCGCGACCGCGGTCCCGGAATCGACCCCACCCTGCGGGAGGTGGTCTTCGAACGCTTCTACCGGGCTCCCGAAGCCCGCTCGCAGCCCGGTTCGGGCCTCGGGCTGTCCATTGTCGACTACGTCGCTCGCATCCACGACGGCTCCGCTGCCGTCATCAACACCGAAGGCTCTGGAGCCACCGTCGAACTTCGTCTCCCGCTGGCCGGGCGCGGCTGAGAGAGTCGCGGATTCGCAGCACCCCCAACGGGATTCGAACCCGTGCCGCCGGCGTGAAAGGCCGGTGTCCTAGGCCGCTAGACGATGGGGGCAGGGCACCTCAGGCTACGCGCCGTATCAGAAACGGCCACGCTGAAGAGCTACGAAGACCGGCCGGCTCGGGTGCTCGCTAGCTGCGGGGCTCCGTCGAGACGTGGCTGGTGCCCCCGCCAGCAGACTCGGATGCCGCCTCGGCCGGCATGCCGAGGCCGACGATGCGTGCGAGACGTTGACCGTTCTCGATCGAAACGGCGCACAGTTCGGAGATGTCGGAGTGCATTTCACCGCGCAGACCACCGATCGTTCGCTGCTGGTTCCACACGATCGCAAGCACTGCAACCGCTGTGCTGATGATCTGCGTGACGGTGCCTGCCTCCATTTCTGAATCCTATCACAACCTGGCAGTGTGTAGACATATGGAAATAATTGAAAATAGTTGAAAACGTTGATCTGCGTGCGTGCGAACAGCGGCCCAATCGGTACGAGAGCACTCGACACGCCCGACTTGAACAGCAACGGTGCTGCTCCGGCGTAGTGATTGCTGGACGTTCGATGTAGGAAATCCAGCTACTTGGGCGTAGGAGTCATGGGCATCTGGGCGAAGAGGCAATGTCCAGTGGACAGCTGCGGTTGCGCACGGCTTGCTGGGTGTAGCGAATCGTTCAGCGTCGAGCTAGCGGTGCGCGGCGTCAATGAGTTCGGCGAGCAGCCCGCCGAGGTAGTGGTATCGCAGGCGCGGCCGCTGGCCGGGATCGTGCGGGTCGACATCAGTCGGGTCATCTTCCTCGGAGATGTTGAGTTGGGTGCCGAGGACCAGGCGCAGCTCATTCAGACCCTGTATCCAGGCGGTCACCTGGGCGTCGTTGAGGTGATCAGCTTCAAGCGTGCCATCAAGCAGATCGAGGTGATCAAGCCGCTCGGCCAGTAGCTCGTCGCGCATGAGGCGCTGGTAGTCGGCGTCGCGATCGGGATCGCTCAGGTAAGCCGGCGGGAACAGGCGCCGGAGCGAGGGATCCAAGCCGTCCCCGCCGTCGCGTGCTGGCGTGTGATCTAGCAAGTTCCTGCGCAGCTCTCCCACCATCTCGGCAAGGAGTCGCCGCTCCCAATCGGCGAGATGCACGCTCACCATGGATCCGCGAGCTCCGAAGCGCGTCTCGGTCACGAGGTCACCGTCGTCGGGCCACCGTTCGGGGCCTGCCAGCAGCGTGCAGCGTGCACAGCTCAGTTGTCCTTCTGCATGGTGGCCCACAGGCCGTACTCGTGCAGGCGGAACACATCGAGCTCGGCTTTCTCGCGCGTCCCCCAGGCCACCGCCGCACGGCCCTTGTTGTGCACGTCCAGCATCAGCTCGGTCGCCTTGGCCTCGCTGTACCCGAACAGCTTCTGGAACACATACACGACGTAGCTCATCAGGTTGATCGGGTCGTTCCAAACCAGAACCACCCATGGCACATCGGTGCTGTGTTCGTCCTCGGTCGTCGGATCACGGATGACCTCTGGGTCGGCGACGGCCGGAGCATGCGGGCTCACGGCATCATTTTGCGAAGCCGCGGGACACGATGCCAACCGATTCGTCGACCGGCGGCTGTGCTGAGAGGGTCTGCGTGGACGCAGGCTGTGTTGAAGGGATCCCGGTTGCCAGCACCAAGCGGGTCATGGCGATGGTTGCCAGTGTGGCGCCGGCGACATGCAGCGCAACGAGCAGCACTGGCAGTTCGGTGAAGTACTGCACGTAGCCGATGGCGGCCTGTACGGCCATGACACCGATCACTGTGCGCACCCTCCGCCCCAGTTGCGACGCACATGCACCGAGCGCACTGCCGCGATGCGCGATGGCCACGCGCCGCACGCGGGCGCCGAGCACCAAGGTGACGACGGCCAGGATCACCACCGTGATGCCGTGGATGCGCGCTACCGACGGCAGCGCCAACTGCAATCGCTCGACGTGCTCGTCACCGCCGTGGGGGCCCGTGCCGGTCACCACGGTCCCGGTCCACAGCGCTGCCGCGGTCAAAGCCGCCGCGAACCAGGCATGCGCCCGGATGGGCGTACCAAGCGTAGGGCTCGGGTTCCCTTCAGCCAGCGGTTCGATGCCTGCCCGGTGCCCCAGGGCGACCGCTGCCGCCACCAGCACCTGCGATGCCAAGAAATGCGACATGACGATCGGCGGCGACAGATGCGTCAGCACGGTGACCGCACCGAGGCCGATCTGAAATGCGACGCCCACAACCAGTGCAAGCGACCACCAGATCAGGTCAGCCCGCCGGGGATCCCGCCACAATGACGCGCCCACGGCCAAGGCAACCGCCACAGACACCAAACCGGTCACGATGCGGTTGCCGAACTCCACCCAGCCGTGGAAGTCCGCAGCCGGCACGAACTCGTCGGGCTCACAGTTCGGCCAATCGCTGCAACCCAGCCCGCTACCGGTGAGTCGGACCAGCGCGCCGGTAATCACAATCGCGACGAGCGCCCAAAGCGCCCAACGGGCAACCAGCGCGAACCGCTCAGGAGTTACGTACGGCCGGCGCCCCCCGACGCGCGCCTCGCGCAGCAAGCTCACGCCGAAACGCTAGAGGCGACACGTACGCTCACAGCAATGCTGGCGACGTTGCGCCCATCACTGTCTGCATCAACATTGCGGGGATACGTCGCGCTCACGAAACCGCGCATCATCGAACTGTTGCTGGTGACAACGGTGCCGCCGATGTTTGTCGCCGAACGTGGCGTGCCCAGCTTGGCGCTTGTGGTGTTCACCGTCGTCGGCGGCACGCTGTCCGCGGCAGGTGCCAACACTTTCAACATGTACATCGATCGCGACATCGATGCGACGATGGCTCGCACGGCGCACCGGCCGCTGGTCGTCGGCACCGTGACGCCACGCGCGGCCCTGATCTACGGCGTGGTGCTCGAGGCGCTGGCCTTCGGGATTCTGTGGTGGGGCGCCAATCTGCTGGCAGCGCTGCTGGCGCTGGTGGCCTGCCTGTTCTACGTGTTCGTGTACACGCTGTGGCTGAAGCGGACATCCGCCCAGAACATCGTCATCGGCGGGGCGGCGGGCGCAGCGCCGGTGCTCGTCGGCTGGGCGGCCGTGACGGGCTCGCTGTCGCTTGAGGCCTGGATCGCTTTCGCCATCGTCTTCTTCTGGACGCCGCCGCACTTCTGGGCGCTGGCAATTCGCTATGCCGACGACTACGGCGCTGCCGACGTGCCGATGCTGCCGTCGGTAGCGAGCGAGCGCTCGGTGCTGGTGCAGATGACGCTGCACACGGTCGCGGTGATCGCGCTGTCACTGTGGTTCGCCGTGGCCGCCGAAACAGGAGCGCTGTACTTGGTGGCAGCAGTGTCTGGGGGTGCCGCATTCGGGTGGCAACTGCTGGCGCTCTGGCGCTCCCTGCACCTTGGTACCGCAATGCGCGTCTTCCACAGCTCCATCGCATACCTCGGCCTGCTGTTCGTGGCGATGGCAGCCGACGTGATTGTGCGGTTCGGCTGGTGACGGGGTTGTGGCGGGGCACCGGCGTTCAGCCAGTGCGCAAGACCGCCGCGATTTGGTCGCAGACAATCTGGTTGAGGAGGCCGCGGGTCGCTAGAGTGCCCCGTTGGTGTCGCCCCAAAGCGGCGCTGCCAGCCGAGTCCGGGAACCACTTCGCCGCATGACCGACGCCACTACCGAAGCTGAGCATTCGGAAGGATCTGCCGTGGCTTCACAGGCAGAAGACCCAACGGCGTTCGGCTGGCTCAATACCACCGACCACAAGCGCATCGGTCGGCTGTTCATCAGCTGTTCCCTGCTGTTCGCTCTGGCTGGTGCGATCACCGACCTGCTAGTGCGCATCGATCTGGCCTCAGCAGACGGCCACACCATTCTGAATTCCGACACCTTCGTGCAGGTGTTCACGTTCACGCGGGACGCTTTGGTGTTCGGCATGCTGATCCCGCTGTTCCTGGGCATTGCGATGTATGTGGTCCCGCTGCAGGTGGGTGCCCCCAACGTGGCATTCGGCCGGGCAGCAGCGCTGTCGTTCTGGGGCTGGTTGGTCTCGTTCGGTGTCCTCGTTGGCGCGTACATCTCCAACGGCGGGCCCGCCGGCGGCTGGGCAGACGGCGTCGATCTGCACTTGCTGGCCGTCGCCGGGCTGGTGATATCGCTGCTCACCGGCGCTATTTGCGTTGCCGTCACCACGCTCACCATGCGGGCGCCGGGCATGTACATGGACCGCACGCCCCCATTCGCCTGGTCGGCGCTCGTCACGGCGTCGATGCTGGTCGTCAGCCTCGGCGTGGTGCTCGGCCAGATCGTCATTCTCTATATCGACCACCGCTACGGCCGCGTGTTCCTCGAAGGCAACTACGGCATCTGGTCCCGTATCGACTGGATGTACCGGACGCCGCAACTGTTCATCTATGTGGTGCCGGTTCTGGGCGTGGCCGCCGAGATCATGCTCGTCGCAGCCCGGCGCTGGGTCTTCGAACCGCTCGCGCTGTACTTCACGATGGGCCTCGTCGGGCTCTTCGGATTCGGCGCCTGGGCCAATTTCGGCATCACCAACGAGGGGGCCGACATCGTCGATGGCCTCGAAGGCATCGTGCTGGTCGGCCTGTACGCCGGTGCGCTGGCGGGCGTCTCCGGGTTACTGGCGCTGCTGGGCTTCACCGTGTGGCAGAGCCGCAAGTGGCCGCGCCCCAATACGGCAGTGCTGGCTGCATTCGGCGCCGGCAATCTCGTGGCGGTCGCCGCGTTGATCGGTCTGATCGGCGCTGGCGTGGATTGGCTGCAAATCGCTGGCCGAGGCATTGACGGGAATGCCCCACTGCGCTCTACCACTTGGGTCACGGGCCAGCAGAGCCTGCTCATCTACGGGGCAGGACTGCTCGGCGCGCTCGCTGCGCTGCACTGGTGGGCGCCCAAGATCTGGGGCCGGCGCTTGTCTGAACTCGCCGGCTGGGCCAGTTTCGCGTTGATCGGAGGCGGCGCCTTCCTGGCGTGGCTCGGCCCGACGCTGTCGGGCGCCTTCACCGAGCAGCCGCAGTTTGTGTATCACGCGCCGAACGAGACCACTGACTACGCCCACCTCGTCGACGCCTCCGGCGCGGAGGGCCTCTCGGTACTCGGCGCGATTGGCGTGATCGGTGTGCTGGCCGGGTTGGCGCTCGTGGTCCTGAACCTCTTGGTCTCGGTTGCCATGGGCAATGGAGCCGAGGCCGAAGCAGACCCATGGGGCGGGCTCACCCCCGAATGGCTGCTCGACTCGCCGCCCCCGCTCGGCCCCGCTGAAGCATTGCCTGAGCTCACATCCGGCACGCCGCTGCTCGACGCGGAACTCAACGGCAGCGTTGCTGCTGGCGAGCGTGAAGCGACCGAGGTGCCAGCCTGATGCCAGCGTCTGTCGCCAGCCCAGCCACCACGGCCAGCACCGTTGATGTCCCCCAACCTGGCCGCTATGTCGTTCCAGGCCCACCGCCCCGCCCGCGCAGCCAGCTTGTGGCCACGGGCTTCGCGATTGCAGCCGGGGCAATGGCAATCGCCGGCGCACTGGGCCACTACATGGCCCGGCGGCACGCCTCGGGCATGGACCCGGGCCACGAGTGGCTGGCCGGCCACTCTGTACCGAGTCCCCAGCTCGTCTATGCCCTCATCACGCTGCTCGTGTCAGTAGTGACCGCGCACTGGGCGGTGTGGGCAAGCGGCCGCGGCGAACGCGGCCACACCTGGGTGGGCATGGCCATCACGCTGGTGATGGGTTTCGCCTTCTTCAACATGGTGATGTTCAGCCTGAACCGCATGGAGATAGAACTCGGTTCGGGCGAGTGGGCAAATCTCGCGTTTGCGGTGACCGGGCTCTCGCTGGCCATCCTGATCGTCGGGATGTTCTACCTCGGCCTCATGACACTCCGGTCGCTCGGCGGCGGCGTGGGCCGCGACCGTTCGACGCCGCTGGGTTCAGCGGTCTTCTTTTGGGACTTCGCCGTGCTTGCGTGGGCAGCCACCTGGTACGTCGTGTACGTGGTGAAGTAGGGGATCGATGGTCGGCATCGCCAGCAGGTACTTCGCCGGTCGCATCGCGCTGGCCGCCGCAGCAGCGGTGGTTGTCGGCGTGCTCACCGGCATGGACGAGAGCACGGACGGCACGGGCAATGTGGTCATGTACGCCACCATCGTGCTGGGTGTCGCTGCTGCGGCATTTGCGCTGCTGTTCGCCCTGGCCCTGACGGTGGGCGACGGCGACTCGCCCGACCGGGAGCACTCGCACGACTACCGACCGACACCGGCCTACTGGCCGATCATGGCTGCGGTGGGCATGGGCGTGCTCATGGTCGGCTTGGTGACGGGCTCCCTGCTGACCATCGCGGGCGTGGCGCTGCTGCTCATTTCCGCTGTCGAGTGGACGATGAGCGCGTGGGCCGAGCACCTCTCCACAGACGCAGAATCGAATGCGGTCGAGCGGGCCCGGTTGCTGCGGCCCTTTGAGATCTCGCTCTATGGCGTGCTGGGCATCGGCGTGCCGGTGGTGCTGGCGTCCCGGATCTTCCTGTCGGTGAGCAAGACCAAGGCGAGTTTGGCGGCAATCGTGATTGCAGCGATGATCCTGGCCTTCGCGTTCGTGGTGTACGCCAAGCCACAGATCAGGCGTTCGGTGATGGCCTCGACGCTGGTGCTGGGCGGCGTTGCACTCATCGTGGCGGGCATCGCTTTTGGGGTGAGAGGTGAGCGCGAGTTTCACCCGGAGGGCGGCGCCGAGATCGCTGGCGATCACGGCGAACCTGGCGAGGAGAGCTCAGGCGAGTCGGACGAGTCTGGCGATACCGGCGGGGGGCACGAGTGATGGGCGGCTTCGCTCGACGCTGGCGCTTGGTCGCGTTGGCACTGCTGGGGCTGATTGCAGCAGGCTGTGCCACCGGTCGCCTCGATGCCACCAAACCGGTCGGGGAGAACGCGCAGCAAATCGACGGCCTCATGCGCCTGTCGGGCTGGATGGCCGTCGGTGTCGGCATCTTGGTGGCGGCTGCGGTTGCCACGATCATCGTGAAGTTCCGGGCCAAGCCCACCGACGACCCCGACGACCTGCCCCCGCAGATCCACGGCAACCGCAAAGCCGAACTTACGTGGACGATCATCCCGACGATATTGCTGATCTTCCTGACGGTCTACACACTGCCGACGGTGTTCGCGCTTGCCTCGCAGGGCGACGGAATCACGATCAAGGTTGAGGGCCAGCAGTGGTGGTGGCAGTTCAGCTACGACATCGACGAAGACGGGCAGTACGACATCGTCACTGCGAACGATCTGGTCATCCCCACCGGCGAAGAGATCAACCTCGAAATCCATTCCAACGACGTCATCCACTCGTTCTGGATCCCCCAGCTGAACGGCAAGAAAGACGCTGTGCCCGGGCGTGTGCACGATTGGCGGATCAGCTCCAACGAGCCGGGCATCTTCTACGGAGAGTGCGTGGAGTTCTGCGGCCTGAGCCACGCCAACATGCAGATGCGGGCCATTGCGCTCGACCCCGACGATTTCGATCGCTGGGTGCAGCAGCAGTACGACGGGCAGACACAGGCCCGAGACGTCGCACCCGCCGAGGGGACGCCCGAAGCCGCCGGAGCGACGCTGTTCGAGACCCACTGCATCAGCTGCCACGTCGTCGACGGTGCGTACGAGAGCGCCGCCGGCGGCAATGCGAACCTCCTCTCAGGTCTCGCGCCGAACCTCACCAACTTGATGGGCCGCACGGCGTTCGCCGGGGCGCTGTACGACACGTACCTGCCCGACGGCAGCCTCAACATCGCCGAGCTTCGTGAGTGGGTGCGCAATGCGCCGAACATGAAGCCGGCCCGAGCCGACAACCAGCAGGGCATGCTGGACTTCTCCGAGGTGCTGACCGATCAGGACCTCGACAACCTGGTGGCATTCCTGAAAACCCTCGGCAGCCCGCCCGTGCTGCCCCAATGAGCACGGCCCGGGCTTAGGAGGACGACCCGATGGCAATCATCACCGATCGCCCAGACGGTGAAGCACCCGGTACCGAGCTCGAGGTAGCCGGCGATGCCCCCCACGTCACCGACGACTCACCGCGCACCGGCGTCTTCGCACGCCCCACTCATGCGACGGGCTGGCGCTCGTGGCTGTTCACGGTGGACCACAAGAAGATCGGAATCATGTATGGCGCAGCCGCCATGTTCTGGTTCCTCGTAGGTGGTATCGAGGCCGGGCTCGTCCGCCTGCAGCTGTGGGGGCCGGACTCCGGGGTGTTGAGCGCGGATGCGTACAACCAGCTCTTCACCATGCATGGCGTCACCATGGTCTTCCTGGTGATCATGCCGCTAGCGAACGCGTTCGCGAACTATCTGGTGCCGCTGCAGATCGGCGCCCGAGACGTGGCCTTCCCCCGGATGAATGCCCTCGGACTGTGGATCTTCGCCTTCGGCGGAATTTTCTTGAACCTCAGCTGGTTCCTCGGCGGTGGCGCTGACGGCGGCTGGTTTGCCTACGCACCCAATACCGGGCTGGCGTTCAGCCCCGGGAACGGCATGGACTTCTACGCGATCGGCTTGCAGATCGTCGGCATCGCCTCGCTGCTGGGCGCGCTCAACCTGCTCGTGACCATCCTCAACATGCGCTGCCCGGGCATGTCGCTGCTGCGCATGCCGGTGTTCACCTGGATGATCCTGGTGGTGCAGTTCCTGCTGGTCTTCGCACTGCCGGTCATCACCGTGGCACTCGTGCTGCTGACCTTCGACCGCACCTTCGATTCGAACTTCTTCGACGTGACCGCGGGCGCCGATCCGCTGCTGTGGCAGCACCTGTTCTGGATATTCGGCCATCCCGAGGTGTACATCCTCGTCCTGCCGTCGTTCGGCATCGTGTCTGAGACGCTGCCGGTGTTCAGCCGCAAGCCGCTGTTCGGCTATCCGATCGTGGTGTTGTCTGGTGCCGCCATCGGCTTCATGGGCTGGGGCGTGTGGGCGCACCATATGTTCACCTCCGGCATGGGACCGGTCTCGGTGGCGGCGTTCTCAGCAACGACCATGTTCATTGCGGTGCCCACCGGCGTGAAGATCCTGAACTGGATCGCGACCATGTGGGGTGGCAAGGTCCGCTTCACGGTGCCGATGATGTTCTCGGTATCGCTGGTCTCCATGTTCACCATCGGCGGCCTGTCCGGGGTCATGCACGCCATTGCGCCCGCCGACACCCAGCAGACCGACACGTACTTCATCGTGGCGCACTTCCACTACGTGCTCTTCGGCGGCGCGCTCATGGGCCTGTTCGCGGGCATGTACTACTGGTGGCCCAAGGCCTTCGGTTATCACTTGAGTGACCGTCTCGGACGCTGGCACTTCTGGCTCGTGTTGGTGGGCTTCAACCTCACCTTCGGGCCGATGCACATCGTTGGCCTGCAGGGCATGGCTCGGCGCCACAGCGTCTACGGGGAATTCGACGGATTCGAGTTCTGGAACAAGGTCGCCACGATCGGCTACTTCATCATCTTCATCTCCATGGTGATCTTCGCCGTCAACATCTTCCGGACGTGGGGCCGCTACCGCCAGGGTCTTGAGCCGCCCGCCGAGGCCGACCCGTGGGACGGCCGCACGCTCGAATGGGCGATTCCTTCGCCGGCACCCGAGCACAACTTCGACTACGTGCCCGTGGTGAGCGATATCGACGACTTCTGGCACAAGAAGTACCAGCATGACGAGAACGGCAAGCTGCGGCGGGTTGCCTTCGGGAACGACATCGCCCAGCTTGGCGACCAGCACCCGCACCTGCCGTCGCCGTCGTACTGGCCCATCGTGCTGGCCATGGGTCTCCCGCTGATCGGCTTCGGGCTGATCTACAACCTCTGGATCACCGGCATCGGCCTGCTGCTGCTGGTCGGCTCGATGTTCGGCTGGACTCTCGAGGCGCCGACCGATCCCGACGCGGGGCATAGCCACGGGCACGACGACCACGGCCATGACGGTCGCGACGACGATCATGACGGCGGTCCCGACGGCCACGCTGACGCGAACGGCGTGCTGGCCGCCAGCGCGCCGAATGGGGAGGCCACCGGTGACTGAGACCGCTGAAGCCGCCGTCGAGCCAGTCGATCCTGACGAGCCGCAGATCGCGTACCCGCGCACCTCGTGGGACGACTACGAGATGGTGCCGCCCACCACGAGCCTGTCCAACGAGAAGATGACGATGTGGGCCTTCCTGGGCTCGGATTGCCTGCTCTTCGGTGCGCTGATCTCGACGTACCTGCTGCTGCGCAACCGCAAGCCGCCGTCGGGCGACGCCCCGTTGGCGGCGGTTGATCTGTTCGACATCCCGTTCACGTCGGTGAGTTCGTTTGTGCTGCTGATGAGCTCGCTCACGATGGTGATGGCGGTGTCGGCGATCGGCCGGCGTGAGATGGAGCGCTGCAAACTGTGGCTGATGAGCACTGCTGCGCTGGGCGGGGTGTTCATCGCCGGGCAGGTGTACGAGTTCACGAGCTTCTACCGGGAGGGACTCGGGTACACGGTCAGCATCTCGTCGTCGGCCTTCTACACGCTGACCGGCTTCCACGGCGTCCACGTGTCGCTGGGCATCGTCATGCTCGTCACGCTATGGGTGCTGGTGAACCGTGGAATTCTCGGGCCTGACCGGGCGGAAACCGTCGAGATCATCGGCCTGTACTGGCACTTCGTCGACATCGTCTGGATCGTGATCTTCGCGGTCGTCTACCTGATCCCCTAGAGGCTGAGCCGCTAGGCGAAGCCGTGGCCCGAGCGGCCCGTGAGCGAAAGCGAACAAGAGCGAAAGATGACTGGTTCGACAATGGGAAGATTCCCTTATCCGGTCGGCCTCTTAGGAGTGCAACGATGAGCACCGCCACCGAAACCGCCCCCGAAGGGGTTCACGACGACCACGGCGAGCATGACGACCACGAACACGGCCTGAGCGACTTCGGCTACATCAAGGTCGCCCTGCTGCTGGCTGTGCTCACCGCAGCGGAAGTCATGACGTACTTCGTGGACTTCGGTCCGGTGGAGGTTCCGGGACTCCTCATCTTGATGGTGGCGAAGTTCTGGATCGTCGTCGCGTACTTCATGCACCTGCGATTCGACAACAAGCTCTTCACTTGGCTCTTCGTGGGCGGCTTGGTGCTCGCGGTCGCCGTCTACGCGGCGTTTGCCACGTCGATGGTGTTCTGGACCGACCCCGCCGGCTGCGACCTCAGCCCCAACGCGACCTGCTGATCGTCGTCCAGCGACACGGTTCCTGAGTACAGCCGCCTCGTCAGACGCGGTTGAGCCGCTCTATCGCCGAAGCGGTGTAGTCGCCATGGGGCCCGTCGTGGCTGAACACGTACGCGTTCGTGCGGTTCGCATCGCCCGCCACTGCAATCACGAACTTCGACGGCTCGGACACGATCGGCACCAGCCGGTCAGGATCCTCTGAGATTGCGAACTGCGGCGGCAGCTTGCCGGCGGCGACGATGTCGGTGAGCCGGGGACGACCCGCCGTCAGGTTTGTCCATTCGCCGATGAGCTTCTCGAAGCGCCACGCCGGGATGCGGGCGTGTTCGAACAAGGCCTCAGCCAAGCGCGCCTTGGTCCACCCTGCCGCAGCGCAGGTGCGTGCCAGGATTGGCGACAGCACCAGCAACGGCCGGTAGTGCAGGTGGCCAAGGCCGTACAGGTGGCCGAGATCCCAGCCGGTGATGCGAGCCAGTCCGTCGCCCAGGTAGGGCACGATCTCGTTCGGTGTCGAGCCGAACACGCTGCCGACGATCGCGCCGCTGTTGAAACGGGCCATGGTCAGCACGTCGTCGTCGGGGCCGAAGTCGAACTCGGAACTGACGGGTTTCCAGCCGATGTCAGCCAGCGTCGCGGCGTCCTCGCACAGCACGACCCGGAATGTGTTCCCGAAGGTGGACTTGTCGTGTTCGGTTGCGGTGAAGCCGAATACGTTGCGCTGGTAAAGCCGCAGCCACCGTCCGACGCTGGTGTTGGCGCGCACACCGTCGCGCAGCGCGCCGACACCGGAGTTGAAGCCGAGTTCTGCCGCCCGCGGACCGTTGAGGATCATCAGCGCATCGGCGCCGGTGGTGTTGCCGGAGTGCTCGGCACCGTAGTGCGGGTCGGCCAGGATGCGCGCAGCGGCGAGCAACACCGGAAGGTGCCGCGGCTCGCAGCCCGCCATGACGGCGTTGGTCGCCACCGACCACACGGTCATGGCACGGCCGGTCGTGCGAGCGAGGCCCAGCGATTGCTGCGGATCGAGGCCAGAGCCAGCCAGGAATGCCTCGACACGGTCGCGTGTCGGCGGCACGATCGGCAGGCCGTCGGACCAGCCTCGGCTGGCGAAGACGTCGTTGATCTCGTCTATGGATCCGCTGGCCACCGTGTCGTAGGGAGCTGTGTCGTCAGGCGCTGGGTCGTAGGGGAGCGGATCGCCCTGGGAGGCCGCGCCGTTCGTGCCGTTGCTGGCCGCCGACTCGCCGGTGAGCCCCTCGATGACTGCGTCGACGGTGTGAGAAATGAAGTTGGCCGCCATCTCGGCGGCGGACTGGGCATCGACGTGCCCCACGGTGAGGGCCACTGGCAGTTCGTCGAAGCCGTGTCCTCGCGCGGTGGCGATGGCTTGGCCGTCGAAGCTCTCGCACACGACCGAGACCGATGGCACCCCGGCGGCCTCGGCCACCACTGATGCCCGCGCCACGGCGGGCGTGCAGCTGCCTCAGCAGCCCATGCCCGACACCACCGCATCCACCGCTCGTGAACGCAGCGAATCGGGCAGGCGGTCGATCACAGCGGCTTCATCGGGGCCGTGGGTGTTGCCGAACGTGTCGTAGCCGATGAACTCCACGTTCTCGTAACGGTTGGCGAGCTCGCGCTCGAGGATCGGGAACAACTCGTCGCCCCGGAACAGGTAGTCCCACAGGAACCCGATGCGTTTGCCGGCCAGCGTGTCGAGCCGCGGCGCCAGTTCCCGGTGTTCGATTCCCGAATGGGATCCAGGCCAGACGACGTCGTAGGAGGGTTCCATGGATGTCCCTTCGCAGTGGGTGAATGCCACAGTTTGCAGTGTGGCTCGCGTCGCTGGGTAGCTTCACCCGGCGTGATCGATCTTCGGCGGCTCCGTGACGACGCTGCGTATCGCGACGGCGCGATTCGCAAGAGCGCCGAGCCCAGTCTCATCGACGAAGTGCTCGCGGCCGACGAGACGTGGCGGTCGGTGACCCATCAGGCCGAGCAGGCGCGTGCCGCCCAGAATGCCGCCTCGCGCGAGATCGGCCGTGCGGCACCCGACGATCGCCCGGCCAAGATCGCCGAGGCGGGGCGCCTCTCCGAAGAGGTGGAACGCCTTGAGACCGAAGAGCGCGCAGCCGCGCAGCGTCGCACCGAATTGGCGCTGCGGGCTCCGAACCCTGCGGCGGCCGATGTGCCCCCGGGTGGCGAGGAGGATTTCGAGACGGTGCACGAGGTGGGGGAGTGCGGCGAGCCGCCTGCCCACGATCACGCCGAGATCGGAGCGTTGGCCGGCCTCGTCGACTCGGAGAGCGGGGCCCGCAACAGCGGCTCGCGGTTCGCCTACCTCAAGGGCGCCGCAGTGCGGTTGGAGTTCGCCCTCGTGCAGTGGACGATGGACTTGCTGGAGCGAGACGGCTTCGTCCCGGTCGCGCCGCCGGTGCTCGTACGCGAGGAGATGATGATCGAGGCCGGGTTCTTCCCCGCAGACCGTCACCAGGTGTACGAGATCGCCGGCGACGATCTGTTTCTCATCGGGACATCTGAGGTTGCGTTGGCTGGCCTGCACCGGGGCGAGCGCTTGGCCCGGGCTGAGCTGCCGCTGCGTTATGCCGGGTTCTCGTCGTGCTTCCGCCGCGAGGCCGGCACCTATGGCAAGGACACCCGCGGCATCTTCCGGGTGCACCAGTTCGACAAGGTCGAGATGTTCTCGTTCTGCGATCCGGACACCAGCTGGGACGAGCTGGAGGCACTGCGAGCCATCCAGGAGGAGATCGTCGGCTCGCTCGATCTGCCCTACCGGGTCATCAACGTGGCGGCCGGCGACCTAGGGGCAGCAGCGGCCAAGAAGTACGACCTCGAGGTCTGGCTGCCATCGGAGCGGGCGTACCGCGAGGTCACGTCGTGTTCGAACTACACCGACTACTCGGCTCGTCGCCTTGGCACCCGCTGGATTGATGACGACGGCACTGGCCTGGTCCACACGCTCAACGGCACGGCCTGCGCCATCGGCCGCACCCTCGTGTTCATCATGGAGAACCACCAGCGCCCCGACGGTTCCATTGCCGTGCCTGAGGTGCTGCACCCCTGGCTCAACTTCACCGAGATCGGTGCGCCGGCCTGAGGCTCCGACCAGCGGCAACCGTCAGGGAATCTTGGCCACGAACCACATGGGATCGCCCTCCGATGGCGTGACCGATGCAATCACGAAGTCGCGGCCCACAGCGATTTTGACGCTGACTGGCTGCGTCTCGAGCTCGAACGCGTCCATCGCGTCCTGCCAGTTCCAGTCGACGCCGTTATTCGACCAACCCATCCACTTTGTTCTTGACGCATCCCCGTAGTGGAAGTGACGTGCGCGCATCGCCCCCGACACGACGGACAGATCCTCCATGGTGAACGTGACCAGATCCTCCCCGGTATCAGGCGCTTCGAATGTCACTTGGTACGCCTGATCGGCGCCGGTCTCGCGAACCCCGGACGGTGTCTTCCCGGAGTACGCATCAGCCCACACATACACGGGCGCATTCTCGGCGCTATCCCACAGCGTTATGCCCCCCATGGGTTCGCCAAGGCGCAACTCGTAGATCCCCTTCGCGACCGTTCCAAAGGGACTGCCGACGGCGTTGACGGGGTCGATGCCGAACAGCAACCGGAACTCTTCGACGGGTTCTGCTACTGCAGCGAATCCTGCTCGCCCGGCGTGAATTCCCGGGCCGGACACATGTGAGAACTGGATGCCGTCGAGCGTGGCCACGGGGGTTGGCGCTTGACCGCACCGCATCTTGGTCAGCACGTTGCGAAAATGGACTTCCGAGAGCACGGCCCAGGCTTCGCCATTGGCGTCGATTCCCGAAAGCGGGAAGCCGAAGTTCGGGCTGGCCGGGTACAGCTCGCCCCACTCGCGAGCATCCGGTGATGCGAGGTAGCGCCATCCGCCTGGTTCGTCGCGATCAACAGCGACAACGAAACCGTCTCTAGTCGCCACTCCGTGGGCCGATCCGCTGTTCAGCTCAGATGCGACTTCGAGACCGTACTGATCGCCTGCGTACAGACGGATGTAGCCGAGGTGATTGGCGTCGATGTGCTCCCAACGACCAATGATTTCCTTCTCCCGGTCGGCCAGGTCGAGATCTTCAAGAGAGAGCTCGACGTGCACGTAGTTGCCCTCCGCATCCGAAGACCGGACCAGTGCCATCACCGTGTCTTCCCGGAAACCGCCGAAGACAACATCGTCACCGGGTTCGGCAAGGCCATGTTCGACGAACGGATCGCGCACTTGCATTTCGGGCCGTACGACGGACATGAGCACAATGCGGTTTCCCGACACCATGAGATCGACCGTGGCGATGTGCTTGTCCCGGAAGAGGGGCGGTGTCTGTGGATCGATGGGTACCTCAGTCCAGGTCGCGCCCCGATCGTCGGAAACGACCACGCGGTCAAGATCAAACCGGTTCTCGTCACCGACCTCGTCACCGAGTGCGCGTCCGGCGATCACCCAGCGATTGCCAGAGACACCGATGTGCTGGGGCTGGACGTTTGGCGGTAGGGCGAGTTCTTCCCAGTCTGTGCCGTTCGATGTCACCAGCAATCGTCGGCGTCCGCCGTCGTTCACCCTGACGAAAACGAGTCCGTCTGGCGCGGTCATGAAAGCCGAGACGAGGTTGGTGCGCCACAGGGTGCCATCGTCTCGCATTCGAGTTCGGTAGAACTGATCGACTGGTGGATCGATCTGCGTCCACTGCAGCGCTGGTTCGGGTGACAGGGTTTGGCGCATTCCTGCTGGGGCGGCGGATTCGATCGATCCGGCTGGAGTCTCTACACCGCAAGATCTTGGCCCCGAATCGAAGAATTGGAATGCATCGTCGCCTGCGGCCAACACGGTGGCACCGATGAAGACGGCGACGACGATGAACGCGGCCACGATCATCCGCAGGCGCGACGGCCGCCGCTGTGTACTTGGCGGATCTGTGGCGCCACTGGACGTCCCATCAGCGGTGGCGTCGGCCATGCGGTCGAGACTAGATGCGCCCTCTTGGATGGTTGATGCGCGCTAGACGAGCGTGAGACCGGTGTAGGCGGCCGCGGTTGCGCCCGTGATCGTCAGCGAGACGTAGCCGAGCGCCAGCACAGGGCTGGCCCTGCTGAGTCGTGCACTTTCTCCGAAGATGCCCGACACGGTGGTGAGAGCACCGAGACCCGCGGTGCCAACGATGGTTGCGGCGGCGCCCGAGGTGCCTGCGAACAGGCCCAGGACGAAGGCGCCCGCGATGTTGACCAGCAGCGTCCCGCCCGGCCCGAGCGCAGTGCTCGTTCGCCAGCGCAGCACGGTGCCTGCAGCCGCTGCGACGCTGAAGCCGACGATGACCGCGACCGTCGTCATGGCCGTGCCCGCTGGACGAGAACTACCGCTCGGCCTGTAATGAATGCCCCGGTGCAGGCTGCAACCGTCAGGCCGAGCCATGCACCGGCACTCCCGACCCGACCGTCGTCGAGCAGCCGGGCCAGCTGAAGTGCGAGCGCAGACATGCTGGTCAATGCCCCGCAGAAACCGGCCGTCAGCCAGGGTGATGGCGCAGCAGGGCTTCGGGGAGTGCTGCGGGAGCCCAGCCGAGGGTGACCTTGGGCATGTGACCGTCCGGCGCGAGCTACAGCCCATCCGATGAGGCCGCAGCCCACGACGTTGACCACGAGCAGAGCCCAGTCGTCATGAATCTGTGTGGCCACAGCCCACCTGCCCGCGGCACCGACGATGCCGGCGACAGCGACTGTCCATGCGATGCGGCGTCGCATCGGGAATCCCTCAGCCGGCGAGCGACGGTTCGGGCACCAGCTCGCGACTATCGCCTGCCAGGCCGTCGGTGGGCGACCATGCGCGAGCTGCCGCTGCCAGGCCTTCGATGAGCGCTTCGTGATGGGGTACCCGGCCGGACCCTCGGAATCCCGTCCACATCGGGCTCTTGCCGCGGATGCGTGGGGGCAGCTCGATCTGCACGCCGCCTTCGCGGGGCAGGTTACAAGGGTTGCGCGGATGCTGGCCCGCCAGGGAGCGGGGGATGTCGTCGAGACGGTGAAGGATCTCGTAGTGCGGCAGCCGCCCGATCAAGTGCACGGCGACGTGGGACGCCAGCGTGCGATTGCGGCCGCCCAGCAGCACCGCTCGCAGCAGGCGGGGGCTGCCGAAGCCATGGACGGCGACCACCACGTCGACATGGTCGAGGAACTGGCGCAGCACCGGAGAGTCAGTTGGGTCGAAGCAGTGGCTGGGCAGGTGCCACTGGTCGTCGGGGCCTTGAAGGCAGGCATACACCGAGGCGCCGCTGCGTTCGGCGGCCGCCGTGGCGATGTCGTCGGTGACCTCCTCAAGCCATCCGCCATGGAAAGCCATGAAGCCGAAGCGCGAGCGCAGCTGCAGCACCTCGGTCACGCCAGGCCGACCCAGCAATTCGGCGAAGGGCCGCTCGGCGTCGAGAAGCGTGCGGTCCTTCAGGTGCAGTGCCACGGTGGCTCAGTTCAGCATCTCGGCGGCACTGCCTGCTTGGTCCGTCCCAGACAGCTCATCGACGTCAGATGTCGCTGTCTCAGCGCTGTCGCCACGACCCGTCATCAGCATGGCCATGCCACCGACTGCAAGCACGATGCTCATGACAAGGCCCAGTCGCACGCCGCCCACAGAGGCGACCCAGTTGCTCAGGCTGCTGCTCCAGCGCTCGACGGTCACCACGAGTCCGTCTCCGCTGCGGTCAGTCAAATCGTTGATCCAGTACCAGATCGTGAAGGCACCTGCTGCAATCATCAGCACCGCGGCGATGTTGTCGGTGTGGCGCATCAGCACGCGCAGCTTGCCGAGCAGCCAGCCGCGAGCCAGCGCCAGGCTGACTGCCAACGAGGTGAGCACCATCCCCATGCCCAGCGCATAGAGCACGAACGACACGATTCCGCCCACGAAGCTGTCGTTGCCAGCCGATGCGGTAACCACGACCAGGAACGTCGCCAGCCCGCACGACACTGAGGCCACGGCGTAGCTGACGCCGAACAGGAACAGCGAGCGCACATCCCGACCGGAGGCTCCTCGCTCGAATTTTGGCAGATACGCCGTCAAGCGGAATCCGGCGAGCATCGCGACGCCGAGTGCGATTAGCGCCACGCCGATGACGATGGCTGCCCATGGCACGTAGTCGCGCAGGGCGCTCAGCCCGGCCGACAGCGCGATGCCGACGATGCCGAACACTGCGACGATGCCGGTGGTGACGACGGCGCCGGTGGCCAGCGCCCGCCCGACGCCGGCGCGGGAACTGCCTTCGGAGGCTCGGCGGTCGATCCCCAAGAAGAACGACAGGTAGGCAGGCAGCATCGCGAAGCCGCACGGGTTGACCGTTGCGACGATGCCGGCCGTAAAGGCGAAGGTGAGGCGTGCGCCGTTCACAAGCGGTTCCTGCGCGGGAGAGACCCGACTGGTGTCACTTCTGCCATCCGACTCATCATTGCGCCCCTCACGGCATCCTCATAGCCCGAAGTGCTCTTCGGCTCGGCTGGTGATGTCGTCGAGGGTCAACAGGCCGCTGTGAGTCTCGAGAATCTCACCGTTGGGGGAGACAAAGACCGTTGTGGGCATGCCCAGTCCGCCGAAGTCGATGAACAACTCGCCCTCGTCGAGCCCAGTGGGATAGGTCACGCCGCGTTCGGCCACCGTGGCGACGGCATCTTCGAGCCGGTCGTTGGCCGCGAGGCCCAGCACCGCAACCGTGGCCCCGTGGGTATTCCAGAAGCGTTCGAAGTCGGGCATCTCGGTCACACACGGCGCACACCACGACGCGAAGAAATTCACGATGAGCGGGCAGCCCGCATAGCCGGCGAACGCTGCCGGTCGTTCATCGAGCGTCACGAAATCCAAGGCGTGAACACCGCCCAGGCTCGAGTCGACACTGTGTTGCGAGGGATCGATGTCACTGCACGCCGGAGGCGATTCCGCCGCGGCGGCCACGGTCGAAGGGGATTCAGTCGCGTCGAGCGCAGCTCCCTCGAAGATGGCTGAGTCGTCCGGGCCGGTCCGATCGGTGTCGTCCCCGGTATCGCCGCTTTCCACCTCGGCTTCCATCGCTACCAGCGAGGTCATCGCGGGCCGAGCGCCGCCCGCGAGCAGGAACACCGTTGCACCCAGCGCGTACGCACTAAGCACGCCAAACAAGATTCCGCGCCATTGGTTCTTGATGAAGAGGCCGATTCCCCGCTTGGAGCGATAGCGGAATGGTGCTGCGAGCAAACGTGTCAGTCTTGTGCGCCAACGCGGCTGCGGACGTGACTCCATGCAGCGGCGAGGCTACTTGCGCTTGTTGAGGCGCCAGTTTCAGGACAGGTGACCGTGGGGCCACTCAGTCAGCAGCCGTAATCGCCGCCGCCTGACGGCCCGCCCCGGGGCTGCCAGCCGCCCATTTCGGGCAACCTCAGGCCACCGGGGCAGGCCGTGTCCGATGGGCCTGTCAGGGGACAGGCCGTCTCGAGGACGCGCCTGAGCGGGGGAAGACTCAGGCGCGAACCAGGTCGGGAGGCAGTGGCACCTCCTCGATGATCAGCTGCGGCCGCGGCCGTTTGGGCGGTCTGCCGCGTGGGCGTTTGTCTCTGCAGACTTGGCCGTTCTCGAAGAGCTCGCCGCCCCACACGCCCCATGGCTCGTGGCGCGCCTTGGCGGCCTCGAAGCACTCGTTCATCACTGGGCAGGCCGAGCAGATGGCCTTGGCCCGAGCGATCTCGTAGAAGTCCTCCGAGAAGAACAGCGGCGTCAGGGTTCCCACGAGGTCGCGGCAGCGGCCCCGAGCGCGCCAGGCCTCATTGGTGAGGCTCGGTGGGTTGTCGATGATGAGTTCCAGCATGTGTGTGCTCCTCTGTGATGCCGGCTTGGTGTGGTGGTCTTCGCGCTTGCGCCGAGAACGCAGAACGGCCGCCGGGTTGTCCCGGCGGCCGTTCGGAGAGTTCTGGTGTCTCAGTGGACTACATCAGACACTCCGAAGGCCGCAGGCGGTGGCGCTTGATGGGTGGCGTCGGGTGGGTACCGAAAACGCGCACGGCGTGCCGGAACACCGTCGGCATGGGGCCCGTCGCAGTGCGGCCGCAGATGGCCATGCCGCGCTCGCGGCACCACATGACGGGCTGCTGGCCGCAGCGCGCGCCGAGTGCAGGCACCCGTACGCAGCCGTTGCAGGCACGCGCCGTGCTGTAGGTGCCGAAGTCGGACATCCGGAGATCCAATCGAGCCAAAGGTCGGGGCAGGTGATCAGCTGCGGTCACCCGACGATACGCCGCAGCGCCGCCAAGAGCACCACTTCGCTGCGGGTCGTGTCAAGTTATTTTTGGCCCGTGGCGCAAGACTGCCCGCGCGGAGCGGGGCTTCGCCGTGCGCGGGCGCTCAGCTGAACTCGTATTCGAGGACGTCGTCGGGCCGGCGGGAAACGTTGACTTCGCCGATGTAGCGGAGGTGCTCGAGGTGGGCGAACGTCTCTGACTCGGCCATAGGACCCCACGAGCGCTCCTTGAACAGCTGCTTCATGAAGTCCTGCACGGGCGCACGTCCGAGCCGGTCAGATGAGGAGCGAAGCAGGTCCAGGCGCTCGTTGTGGTGGCGCTTGATGTCGTCAACGCGACCCGCGAGATCAGTGAAGGGCTGGCCGTGAGCCGGCAAGCCGATCGTGACGCCGTCGAAGGTGGCGACTCGATCGAGGCTGGAGAAGAAATCCTTCAGCGGATCACGCGCCGTCGTGATGCCTGAGATGTGTGGTGTGATCGTCGGCAGCACATGGTCGCCGCAGATCATCAGCCCACCCTCAGGATCGAACAGGCACAGATGGTCGATGGTGTGCCCGGGCGTGTGGATCGTTACGAATTCGCGCCGCGCCAGCTTGATGCGGTCGGCGTCCTCCACGCGATGGGTGGGATGCGGCGTGGCGAACCAGCGACCGCCCCAGCCGTTGCGCATCGCGAAGTACCCGACCTTGGCGCCCAGCGGCATCTTGTAGTGCTGACCGCCCCAAGGCGTGGGTCCGCCCGGACCGGTATCGCGACCGCTGTACACCGGGTCGGCGACAAGTTCGTTGTTCTCGCCGTCGGACGACACCGCTTCGAGCGCTTCTTCGTCCTCATCGGCCGTGTCCCACCACAGCCGGAACCGTCGATGGGTCACCAGGTCCGCGCCGAACTCGCGAGCGAAACGCCCCGCTGCTCCGAAGTGGTCCGGGTGGCTGTGGGTGACGATGATCGAGTGGACTCTCTCGGGCGGAACTTCGGCTTGGGCCAGCCCTGCCATCAGTGCCTTCCAGTTCGCCGGACCGGGCAGACCCGGATCGACGAGGGCGGCACCGCGGTCGTCGTCGAGGATGTAGCAGTTGACGTGCCCGAGGCCCGGCATCGTCATGGGCAGCTGCAGCCGGCGTACGTCCGGTGCGACCTCAGTGATTTTGCCGTCGGGCGGCAGCTGCTCCTCGCGGGTGGGGCGCGACACGGGCTGCAGGCTAGCGAACCCCTCGAACCTTCTAACGAGCGTTCGATTCTGGGTCAGGGCCCGGTGTCAGGTCCGGCAACTGATCCGGCGGCAGGCTCGGTCACGTCCGACATCAGCCACTGCTCGCGGTAGAAGCGAAGCTCGTCAATGCTCTCAAGCACATCGTCGAGGGCCCGATGCTTGGTGGTGCCGGCACGGGACCTGCTCAGATCGGCCCACGCCTCGGCGACCTCAGGCCGCCAGCGCTTGGCGAGCTCCTTGACCGACGACACGTCGATGACCCGATAGTGCAGGTGCTCTTCCAGCGTCGGCATGTACTGGTCCAAGAAGCGGCGGTCGGTCCCGATCGAGTTGCCGCACAGCGGCGCTGTGCGGGGCTCGGGAACGTGCTCGGTCACGAACGCGAGTGTGCGTTCTTGCGCTTCGGCCACGGTGAGCTGCGAAGCCCCGATCTCATCGAGCAGCCCGGTGGCCGTGTGCATCTTGTGCACCTCAGGGTCCATCGCGTCCACATCTGCCTGCGGCGCTCCGATCACCAGCGACGGGCCCGCGGCAACGACGGTGAGCGAGTCATCGGTGATGACCGTCGCGATCTCCACGATGCGATGGCGGCGATGATCCAGCCCGGTCATCTCGAGGTCTAGCCAGACCAGCACGGCTGCATCGTAGGCACGACGGAGGGTGCTGGCCGTTCTAGCGTGCAGGTGATGAAGGGCCTGTCTCGCACGAGACTGTCGCGCCGGAGCCCGGGGCGACGGCTCACGTCGTCCGGTCTTGAGCCCAGCGAGCGGCTCCTTGCAGGCCTCGCTGTCCTCTTCATCATCTTGGTGGCCGGCACGACGGGCTATGTGTTGCTGGGGCTCGACGTGCTGGACGCGCTCTACCAGACGGTCATCACGATCTCGACGGTCGGCTACGGCGACCCCGAAAACGTGGGCGGCCGGTACCAGCTGTTCACGATCGGCCTCATCCTGCTCGGCACCGGCACCTCGCTGTACACGATTGGTGTCGTCATCGAGATGCTGTTCGAGGGACGGCTCGACGACCAGTTCAGGAGGCGGCGCATGCAGCGCTCCATCGACAATCTCTCCAGTCATTCGGTCATCTGCGGCTATGGCCAAGTAGGCCGGGCAATTGCTGCGGCTATGGACGACGGCGGCACAGAAGTCGTGGTCATCGACCGGGATCCCGACATCAGCGATGAGGGTCGCTTTCTCGTACTCGGCGATGCCACGAACGATCGCATCCTGCGTGACGCGGGCATCGAGCGCGCTAAGTCGATGGTGCTGGCGCTCGATTCCGACGTCGACAATCTCTACGTTGCTCTGAGTGCCCGGTCGCTGTGCCCGGGGCTGTTCATCGTGGCCCGGGCGAACTCGGCGGGTGCGGTGCCGAAGCTGCACCAGGCAGGAGCGAACCGCGTGATCAACCCGCACCAGATTGGCGGTTCGCGCATGGCCGCGATCGCCTTGCGACCTGGCGTGGCCGGTTACTTCGAAGAAGTCCTCCGCCGGACCGACCAGGACGTACGTCTGCTCGAGCACCGAATTCCCGAGGGCAGCCGCTTCGTGGGCCGGCCCCTGTCAGAACTCCAGCTGAGCCAGCGCACGGGCTGCGGCATGCTGGCACTCCATCGTGGCGGCCGCTGGCTCACCAACCCCCAAGGTGGCCATCAGCTCGCGGTGAACGACGAGCTTGTCGTGCTGGGCACGGACGAGCAGCTCAGCTTGGCGCTTGCGTTGTTTGAGAACGAATCGCCGCCAGGCGCCTGACGGTCACGTCGGCCGCGCATCGACCTTCCAAGCACCCGGCCCAGCGCGCTCGGCAAACGATGCTGGCTCAATCGGCTTGGCTCAATCGGCCACGAGGTGCAGCCCCCGGCGGGCCTGCTCGATGCGCTCGTAGCTCTCGCTGTCTGCGAGGTAGCGACGCTTCGCAAGCCGTGCCCGAGCGCGCCGCCGCCGGGCCTTCGCCGCATCGGCATCGACAGCGATACTCCTGGTGGCAATCGCGGAGGCGAACACACGGGCGTGCGGCCCCCGTGCCGCGTGACGAGTCGGTGTCTTCGTGTCGGGATCGACCTCGAACTCGAACTGCGAGACATCGAACAGCGTGAGCGGCGGCTGCGTCGGTGGCTTCGTCGTCATGGCGTCATGACTACTGAGGGGGTGTGACGGTCATGACGGCAGGGACCGCGGGTAGCTTCAGCGTCCCGAGTGTCCGAAGCCTCCGAGACCCCGCTCGGTCTCGTCGAGTGCGTCCACCTCGTCCCATTCGGCCCTCTCGATGCGCTGGATGACTAGCTGCGCGATCCGATCGCCGCGCTGGATCTCGTACGGCTCGGTGGGATCGGTATTCAGCAGCAACACGCGCAGCTCATCGCGGTAGCCGCTGTCGATCAGGCCGGGCGAGTTCACGCATGTGACCCCGTGCCGCAACGCCAGCCCGCTTCGGGGCTGCACGAAACCCGCATAACCGGGCGGGATCGCCACGGCAATGCCCGTCGGGACCATGGCCCGGCCCCCGCCCGGGGCGAGCGTGACCGTCTCAGCGGCAAGCAGGTCGCATCCCGCGTCACCCGGCTTCGCATAGGCCGGCAACGGAAGGTCCGGGTCGAGGCGTCGTATCGGCACAGCCACCACGGCGAGCACTGTAGGTGAGGCTCCAGCTACTGCCGTGGTCGTTGCGGTAGGCCGCCCGGGGCTCGAACCCGGCACCTTGGGATTAAAAGTCCCCTGCTCTACCCGATGAGCTAGCGGCCCGACGTCCGCAGGCACCGATGCGGCGCTCCGGCACTCGTGTCGAGGCTACTGGCGAGGATTCTCGCTCTAGCCTGACGTCGGTGCCCGAAGAGTCGTCTCCACTGGTCTCTGCGCAAACTTCGCCGACGGGGTCGGAGCTGCTGAACGACGCTGAGCTCGACGCCATGGAGGACGACCTGGCACGAGCTGAACGGACCTTGGGCCTGCTGGCGGACGCCGATGTCGACCCCGCAGCTGCAACGGCCTGGCTTGTTGAGCGCTGACGACAGATCGCGAGCGCGGGCCGAAGCAAATGGGCGCAGCTACTCGATCATGAGGTCGACGTCGGAGGACACCAGCTCGACTCTGTTGCGGGGCTCGAGCTGATCCCACGACCACTTCGCATCTGCAGCGGCTCCGTCAAGCCAGAACCATCGTCCTGCCAGGTTCGGCACCCGCTCGTCGCCGAGACCGACGCGGGCATCGATGGTCTTGAGCACGCCGGCGTGTCCGACGAGCAGCACCCGGCCGCAGACCGACAGGTGTCGCTGCAGCGTCGGCAGCAGACGTCGGGCAATGCTGTCTTCTGACTCGAAACCGGGCGGCCACCGCCGGGCAGCGACGTCGCCCGGCCAGCCCTCGTCGATCTCGGCCCGGGTGAGGCCCTCCCAGGGACCCGCGCTGCGCTCACGCAATGATTCGTTTGCCACGACGTCGCTGACGCCGAGCTGCTTCGCGATGATCTCGGCGGTCCGGCGTGCCCGCTGCAGGTCGCTGGACACGATGAGGTCGAATGTCGGCAGATCGAAGGCCCCTCGACCGGTGTGCAGGTCGCGACCACCCATCACGGGGGTGCGCCAACTGTCGTCCGCAGCTGCGAGCGCTGTTGCCAGGGCGTCGGCGGCAATCTCCGCTTGCCGTTCTCCGAGACCTGTCAGAGGTGGGTCGGCCTGCCCCTGCCAGCGGCCGCGCAGATTCCACTCGGACTGGCCATGGCGCACCGCCAGCAACTCTGAATGCTGTGTCACGGCGCCTGACCGTAGCGGGCCGTCAGAGAGACGATCGGTAGCATCGCGGCGATGCCGACGGTGACGATCCGCTTTTTTGCGGGGGCACGCGAGGCGGCCGGCGTCGGCAGCACCCAGACCGAGGCGTCATCGGTCGCCGACGCGCTCGACTGGGCCAAGGCGAACTTCGGCGAAGGTTTCAGCGCCGTATTGGCCGCCAGCCGCGTCTGGCTGAACGGCGAACCTGCAGATCCCGAGTCGCGTCTCAGCGCCGGCGACGAGATCGCCGTTCTGCCGCCGGTGTCGGGCGGTTGAGCGGCGGCGGCACGGTGGCGACGCCTCCCCGAGCACCGGCGCACATCCCGGCAGCCGTGCTGTGGATCGGTCCCGCAGCGGCCTTACGTGACGCCAGTATCGGTGCGGGAATCCTGTGGTACGCCGCGCAAGTGGCAGCCATCTGGGCAGGGGCGTTGACGTTTGGGCTGTTCATGACGGCGATTGCCGTGCTTGGTGGCTGGCAAGCAGCGAGCGTTCGCGGCCGCGCCGACGCAATGTCCCAGCCGCACGGCGATGACACACCTGCCGCGCCGGCCACGCTCGAGGTGAACCATCGATTGCCGGCTGCCGCGCTCGCTGGTGCAGTTGGATTCGCGGGCGTCCTCGACACGCGGCTCGCGGGCGCGGTGCTCGGAGCGGCGGTCATTGCCAGCTTCATCGTGGTCGGGGCGTTGCGAGCCAGCCGCGGCAGCGCCGGCGCGACCGCCAGAGAACATGCACTGCCACCGGCTGTTCTGGCTCGTGCAGGGCTGTTGATTCGCACCTGGATGCACGTCGGGGTCGCCGCCGCGTGCTCGGCAGCGATTGCTCGGTACTCGCTCGGTGCGACCCTGGTGCTGGTAACTGCTGCAGCTGCCTACGACGCGGGCGCTCACCTCACAGCGGCGGGGCGGCCACCGGGAGTGCGGGGCCCGTTTGTGGGACTGGTCGCAGCCGTGATCACCATCTTTGCGCTGACCGGTCTGAGCGTGCCGCCGTTCGCACCCTCTGACGTCATCGAGTTCGGTGTGCTTGCCGCGCTGACACTGGCGATCGGACCCGCCGTAGCCCGGCCCATGACGGCCTTCGCGGCGCGGCCGCGGCGCCGGCTGGCGGATTCGCCGAACTCCGCGAACCAAGCACCGGCCGATTCCCGAGCAGGCCAGCGCCCCCGAGCGCGTGAACGGGCGTGGCTGCGACTGAGTGGGGAGTGGGCAGTGCGCAGGATCGATTCGCTGAGCGTGACCGCGCTGGTTTGGATGTGGGGGCTGGGTCTGCTTGCCATCTGAGCATTCGAATCGGCGCGAACCGGGCGAGACCGCTGACACTGCCGACCCGTTCGTGCTGGACGGGCGATCTGCGTAGCGTTGTCAGCTGTGGCCCCCACCGCATCGGACGATTCCGGGTATCCGGCGACTCGGCTACCCCGCAGCGATGCCCCGGATCGGCGGGCATCTCGCGAACCTGGACGCGTCTCATCGGTAGCGGTGCTGTGCATGCACACCTCGCCGTTGCACCAACCCGGCAGCGGCGATGGCGGCGGTTTGAACGTCTACGTGCGTGAACTCACCGCGGCGTTGGCGCATCTCGGCGTCGAGTGTGACATCTACACCCGGCGCACCGATCCGTCACAGCCCGATGCGGTGGATGTGGAACCCGGTGTGCGCGTCACCCATGTCGATGCTGGCGCTCCCTCGCTCGACAAGGACGACCTGCCAGCGGTGGTCGCAACGTTTGTTGACCAAATCGCCGAGCATCTCGTTCGTCGACCGGTCGACGCCATCCACGCGCACTACTGGCTGAGTGGCATGGCGGGACACGAATTGAAGCATCGCCTCGACGTGCCCCTCGCGGTCACCTTTCACACATTGGGGCGCGTCAAGACGAGCACCGGTGATGCCGAACCGCGCCACCGCGGCGATGCGGAACAGCGCATCATCGACTGTGCCGACGCCGTGTTCACCTCGGGAGACGCCGAGGCCAGCCAGCTGCAGTCGCTGTACGACGTTCCGTTTGAACGGGTCCATGTGCTGACCCCCGGCGTAAACAGGGCCATGTTCGCGCCCGGTCAGCGCCACGCGGCGCGGGCGGCGATCGGGCTTCCGCCCGGACCGGTGCTCTTGTTCGTCGGCCGTCTCCAGCCGCTCAAGGGCGCCGAACTGGCCGTTGAGACCCTTGCAGCCACAAGAGTCGCTTCTTCCGAAGGAGCCCAGGCCCAGCTGGTCATCGTGGGAGGACCCAGCGGTCCGCAAGGCGAGTCCACGCTGGCTCGGTTGAGGGCCATGGCTGACGATCTGTCGGTCGCTGACCATGTGCGGTTCGTCGAGCCGCTCCCGCATCACCTGCTGTCGACCTACTACCGAGCAGCCGATGTGTGCCTGGTGCCGAGCCGCTCGGAATCGTTCGGCCTGGTTGCGCTCGAGGCCGCTGCCTGCGGGACACCCGTGGTCGCGTCCGATGTGGGCGGCCTGCGCGACAACGTCGTCGAGAGCCAGACCGGGTATCTCATCGCCGGCCGTGACGCCGACGCGTACGCCCGCCGGGTCACCGATATCCTCACCGATCCGCTGCTGGCGCTGCACCTCGGCGATGCCGGCTCTCGCCGCGCGGAACGCTTCAGCTGGCGCGCGAGCGCGACTGCGGCTCTCGAAGCACTTGACACCGCGGCGCGCCGCGAACTCGTTGCCTGCGTGTGAGTCATCCGGGCACCAACTCATGACCCGTTGCCCGGCCACCGACGCCGAACTTGATCAGCTCGAAGCTCGCATGGATGCCTGGCTGGCGCAGTGGGCTCGCTCACAGGCCGAAGGCACTCCCGACGAGCGCCCCATGTTGATTGACGTGACCCGGGACGATGCAGTGCCGCGCCGCTGGTACATGCGCCTGGCCGGGGAGTCCCGCGACGTGATTGCCATTTGGCTGACGCTGCGTCAACGCACGTTGGCCTACGAGTCCTACGTGCTCCCAGCTCCTCCGCAGCGACCAGACCAGGTGGCCGACTTCGTCCTGCGCCGCAATTACGCGCTTGTGGGCGCCCAGTACGGCATCGGCCCCGAAGATGCGCTGTACCTGACGGGTGAGCTGCCGACGCATTGCGTCGACGAGGACGAATTGGATCGGATCGTCGGATCGCTCTGGGCGTACATCGAGCGCGATTTCACGACGCTGCTTCGCCTGGGCTTCCAGAAGTAGATCCCGAAATTCATTTGACGACTTTCATTGTCTTCTGATTGATTCAGTGCTTGCCGGGGCATTCGCCAGCAGGCATGCAGGGAAGTGCCCCACTCACGGCGAGTGCCCCGGCACGGTGCGTTCAGTCGCCTCGCGAGATCCCGAGGCTTGCCCGAGCCCGACACTTGACGGTGACGACATCGGAAGCCTCGGCGGAAGAGGTTCTGATGCGGTCCGGTACCGTGACCGCATGGCTGAGGTGGTCGAACTGCTCATCGTGGGCGGCGGCAAGATGGGCGAGGCGCTGCTCGGCGGACTGCTCGCGGCCGGTCGCAGCGCTGAGACAATCTGCGTAGCCGAAGCGATCTCGGCTCGCCGGGAGGAACTGGCGGGCCGCTACGGCGTGTCGACCTCGGACGACGTCGTGGCTTCTGCCGGCGTCATTCTGGCGACGAAACCCGACGTGATCCCGGCTGTCGCGGGTGCCGTCACTGCCGTCGGCACCGACCGCATCCTCTCGATTGCCGCCGGGGTCACTCTGAGGTCACTGGGCAATGCTGCTGGCAGCGGCACTCCCATCGTGCGTGCGATGCCCAATACGCCTGCGCTGGTGTCGCAAGGTGCGGCGGCAATCTGCGGAAACGACCAGGCAACCGATGCGGACTTCGCATGGGCCAGCGAGATCCTCGGCTCTGTGGGCAGCGTCGTGCGAGTTTCCGAGCACTTGATGGACGCCGTCACTGGCCTGTCTGGCTCCGGTCCGGCGTACGTGTTCCTTGTCGTCGAGGCGATGATCGAAGCGGGCGTGCTCATGGGCCTGACCCGCCCGGTGGCGACCGAGCTGGCCAACCAGACCTTGCTGGGCGCCGCGACGTTGCTGGCCGAAGGGCGTTCGCCTGCCGACCTGCGGGCCGACGTGACCTCGCCTGGCGGCACGACCGCGGCCGGGCTCCGCGAACTGGAACGCCATGGCGTACGGGCCGCGTTTGCTGCGGCCGTCGAGGCGGCGACCCGCCGGTCGGCCGAACTCGGCAAAGCGTGATCGAAGGCCGAACGAGGACCGGCGAGTTGAGATGACGGGCTTCGACACCGTCACCTGCCTGAGCGATCTGGGTACCGCAGACGAGTCGGTGGGCGTCATCCATTCGATCCTGCGCCAGGCCGCGCCTCACGCGGCTGTCATCGACCTGTGCCACAAGATCGACCCGGGCGACACGCGCACGGCAGCGCTGATGCTGGTGCGCAGCGTGCAGCATCTCGCCCCGGGCGTTGTGCTGGCATCGGTGGGTCGGCGACTGGACCGACCCGCAATAGCGGTATCGGTCGGCGGCGGTCAGTCGATGCTGGTCGGCCCTGACAATGGCGTGCTGGCTGCAGCCACTGCAGCGGTGGGCGGCGCGGACGCAGCGGTCCGGATCTCCGACGACGGCGACGCGGACCACCAAGCGGTGCTGCACCCGGCCCGTGACGTGCTTGCACCCGCAGCGGGCCGGCTCGCAGCAGGGGAGCCCATCGAGGCGCTGGGATCACCGGTCGACCCGGCGTCGTTGCTGCCCTCGCTGGTTGCCGTGCCACGCATCTCCGACGACGGCTCGGTGGCCGCAGAGGTCCTCGCGGTGACGCGCTGGGGCACGGTGCAGCTCAACGTGGACCGCGACACGCTGGCACCCCTCGGCCAGCAGCTCGTCGCGGAATGGATTGCCAGCGCCAGCGTCGGGGTTTCGGCGGCGGCCAACTCCCAATCGGTCGAGCTGGCTGAGCCGGGCACCGCAGGCACGGGCAGCCTTGCACTGTCGGATGATCCCTACGGCCTGCTCGAGCTCACCGTCGCGGGCGGGAGCGCACACCATCTCGGCTTCGATGTGGGAACCGAAGTGCGTCTGCGGAGGGTGACATGAGACCCCGCACCGCCCTCGTGCTGGCCATGCTCGCTGCACTCATCCTGCTCACGGCCACGATCCGGTTGGTCTTTTTCTTTGCCTGAGCGCTTCAAATCCATATTTCTTACGCGACATTTGCCCGATCGCGTGGAAACGGGGTGTCTGATCGGCGAGACTGTGCAGGCCGCATTCCCGACCCCGGGGTAGTCCTCGTGTCCATCGTTGTCATGGGCGTGAGCCACCGCAGCGCACCTCTCGAATTGTTGGAGCGGTGCACGGTTGCCACCGCCGACGTGCCGAAACGACTTGGTGATCTCGCCGGCTGCCCCAATGTCAGCGAAGCCGTTGTGGTGTCCACCTGCAACCGCACCGAGGCCTACGTCGTTGCCGAGAAGTTCCATGCGGCCTTCGGCGAACTGCGCGACTTCTTCTGCACGCTGTCGGGCGCGGCGCCCGCCGAGCTGTCCGACCATCTCTATGTCCTCTACGACGACGACGCAGCGCGGCACCTCTTCCGTGTGGCCAGCGGCTTGGAATCGGCGGTGCTCGGCGAGCACGAGATCTTGGGTCAGGTGCGCACTGCGTGGGACACGGCGCGTGCTGAGGGCACCGCAGGCACGGTGCTCAACCAGCTGTTCCGTCACGGCATCAGCGCCGGCAAGCGCGCACGCACCGAGACCGGGATCGCACGGGGCACCGCTTCGGTCAGTCACGCAGCGGTCAGCATGGCCATCGAGTACCTCGGCACGCTCGAGGGCTGCCGGGTGCTCGTCGTGGGTGCGGGCGAGATGGCCGAGGGCATGATCGTTGCCGTCGCGGCCGCGGGCCCGGCCGCGGTGCAGGTGGCAAATCGAACCTCGTCGCACGCCGAGTCCCTGGCCGCGCGTGTCGGCGGTCACCATCTGCCGCTCGGGAACCTCGAAGACGCCCTCGTCGAGGTCGATCTGCTGCTGACCTCGACCGGAGCGACGTCGGTCATCGTCGACCACGCCAGCGTGGGAGAGGTCATCGAGCGACGTGCCGGACGCCCCCTGCTGATCGTCGACATTGCCGTGCCACGCGATGTCGACCCGGCCGTGGCTCGCATTCCGGGTGTCACCCTGCTCGACATGGACGACCTGTCACGCTTCGCCGACGCGGGCCAGATCGGCAGGCAAGCGGAGGTGGCGGCGGTCGAGTCCATCCTGGCCGCCGAGACGGAGCGATTCTCTGGGGACCGCACCGCCCGGGAGATGGCGCCGCTCATCGAAGCGCTGCGCGGCAAGGCAGAAGCGGTGCGCCAGCGAGAAATCGAACGTGCGCTGGCCGCGCACCCCGAAATCGACGACGACGCTCGCGAAGCGCTCGAACGTGCGACAACGGCCCTCGTCAACAAGCTGCTGCATCAGCCCACCGTCGCCCTTCGGTCTGCGGCGGGCAAGGCCAAGGGCGACCGGCTCGCCGACTCGGTGCGCGACCTGTTCGATCTGTAGAACCTGAACGCGTGAGGATCGCGACACGATCGAGCCCGCTGGCACTATGGCAGGCGCGCGCCGTCGCGACAGCGCTGACGGCAGCCGGATCATCCCCTTCCGACATCGAGCTGGTGCCGGTCTCGACGAGCGGCGATCTGGATCTGTCCACACCAATCTCGCAGATGTCCGGTCAGGGTGTCTTTGTGACCGAGGTGCAGACGGCGGTGCTCGATGGACGGGCCGACGTGGCGGTGCACAGTGCGAAGGACATGCGCTCAGAGCCGACCCCGGGCTTGACGCTGGCGGGCTGTCTTGGCCGAGGCGACGTGCGCGATGCGCTCGTGGGTCTGGCTCTCGACGCGATTCCCCGAGGGGGAGTCGTCGCGACCGGATCACAACGACGCGAGTGCCAACTGGCGGCGCTGCGGCCCGATCTGCGTTTCGCCGGCCTGCGCGGGAACATGGCCCGCCGCATCGCCGCCGCGGAAAATCCAGACATCGACGCCGTGATCGTTGCCGCAGTGGCGCTGGAGCGTCTCGGCGAGTCACACCGCATTGCGCAGCGATTCAGTCCCGATGAGCTCGTTCCCCAAGTCGGGCAGGGCGCCATCGCAATCGAGCATCGGGACGGCGACGTTGCCACCGCTGCCGCAGTTGCGGGGATCATCGACCAGATCACAACACGTTGCGTGCATGCAGAACGCTCCTTTCTGCGAACGCTCGGCGGTGGTTGCGAGCTGCCCACCGGGGCCTACGCCACCACCGGCGCTGACGGGAGCATCGAGATGACGGCACTGCTGGCAACACCCGACCACTCCGAGATTGCGCGCGCCTCTGGCAATGACCTCGACGGCGAGGCGCTCGGCGATGCGCTCGCACGCGAGCTGCTCGCTCGGACAGGGACAAGCGGTGACTGAGAAGCGTCTCGACGTGCTGGCCGACCGCACGGTCGTCGTGACGCGGGCGTCGCACCAGGCCAGCGGGTTGGTTGAAGTCCTGCGCCGTCACGGCGCACGTCCGGTGGTTGCCCCAGCCATAGCGGTGGTGCCGCCGCTCGATGGCGGCCAGCCGCTCGACGACGCTCTGCTGAGGCTCGAGCAATTCAGCTGGGTCGCTTTCACGTCACCGAATGCGGTCGCAGCAACGCTCGCCCGTGCCGATCGTCGCGGTGTGCGGAAGCGCTTCGCACGGGTCCGCGTCGCGGCGGTCGGACCCTCGACGGCAGCGCGCATCGAGGCCGAGCTGGACCGTCCGGCCAACCTTGTGCCCGACCGCAACGACGCAGTCGGGCTTGCCGCGGCCTTCGGAGATCCACGCCCGGGCGATGCGTGCTTCGTGCCGCACTCCGCGCAGGCCCGCCCTGAACTCGTCGACGGCTTGACGGCCCGCGGCTGGAATGTCACGGCGGTGAGTGCGTACCGCACGGTCACACCGACGCTGTCGGACCATCTCATTGCCGATGTGGCCACCGCAGATGCGGTGATCTTCGCCTCGCCGTCCGCGGTGGGGGGCCATCTGAGCCAGATCGGCGAGCGAGGGGTCCGCGGCAAGGTGGTCTGCATCGGCGATACCACGGCCGCTGCGTGCGTCGAATCCGGTCTGTCGGTGGCGGCCGTCGCCAGCCGTCCCTCCAACGAAGGTCTCGTCGAAGCAGTCGCGGCGGCCCTGCGCGCTGGTGAGCATCCGGCGAGCTCGTGAGTGCGCCGGCACCCCTACGCTGCGAGCCGTGACGGACCCGCATCCAACGAACGCCGGGTTGTTCGACGCGGCCCGGCGCGTCATTCCGGGCGGCGTCAACTCACCGGTTCGTGCCTTCGGGTCCGTCGGCGGCACGCCCTACTTCGTGGCATCGGCCAGCGGGCCGTACGTGACCGATGCAGAGGGTCGGCGGTACATCGACTTCGTGCAGTCCTACGGGGCGATCATTCTCGGCCATGCCGATCCGGCGGTCACCGAAGCGGTGGCATCTGCCGCGGCGGAGGGCACTGCCTACGGAGCGCCCACGGCGCGCGAGGTGTTGCTGGCCGAGCGCATCGCCAGCGCGGCCCCAGGTGTGGAACAGGTGCGGCTGACCAGCAGCGGAACCGAGGCCACCATGACCGCTGTGCGGCTGGCACGGGGATTCACCGATCGGTCCCGCATCGTCAAGTTCGCTGGCTGCTACCACGGTCACGCTGATTCGCTGCTGGCCGCAGGCGGGAGTGGCGTTGCCACGCTCGGGCTTTCGGGCTCGGCCGGGGTCCCGCCGAGCGCGGTGGCCGACACGGTGGTTGCGCCATACAACGTCGTGCCCGCACTCGACGAGCAGATTGCTGCGGTCGTGGTCGAGCCAGTGGCAGCGAACATGGGCCTGGTGCCGCCGGCGCCAGGCTTCCTGGAGGGCCTGCGGCAGGCCTGCGACGAGGCGGGCGCGCTGCTGATCTTCGACGAGGTCATCACCGGATTCCGTCTCGGCCCTGGCGGCGCGGCCGAGCGGTACGGGGTCGCGCCCGACATCTCGTGCTTCGGCAAGGTCATCGGCGGCGGCTTGCCCATCGGCGCGCTCGGCGCGCGTACCGAGATCATGGAAACGCTGGCGCCGACCGGTCCCGTGTACCAGGCAGGGACACTGTCGGGGAACCCATTGGCGACTGCAGCGGGGCTGGCAGCTCTCGAACAGCTCACGCCGGCGGCCTATGCAGAGCTGGAAGCGCGGGCCAGCCGATTTGCCGACGGCGCGCGCGACGCGCTGGCCGACGCTGGCTTCGATGCCGCGGTGTGCCAGGTCGGCACACTCGTCGGTCTTTACTGCGGCGCGGGGCCCGAACCGGGCTGGGTGCCGGCGGACTACGACGACGCTTGCACCACCGACGAGCAGGCCTATGCACGGCTCCACGCCGAGTTGCTGACACGCGGCGTGGCGTTCGCCCCTGGTGCCTACGAGGCGATCTTCGTCAGCCTCGCCCACACCCCCGACATCATCGAAGAAGCCTTGGCTGCCATCGCCGCTACTGCTACTCCAATCTAGGGTTGGGATCGCAAGCAAATGGACACATTCGAATCAACCGCGTCCAAGTTCGAGTCGTTCATTCGGCAGAATTGGAAGCCCGGTCAAGCTGAGCAGGCAGAAGAATATCTGCAACATGTGATACACAATCTCGAAAGATTAATCATCGGGAGTGTAGTTGGTAGCTTCTGTCGGTACCTAAAGCAAAACCTCACGCCCGCCGAGTATGCTTCATTGCCGTCACTTAGCCGTCAAGTGTTGCAAGGAAGATCGATACATTTCCGTAGCGATGACGAGCGAAGGCAAAAACTAGAGGTAGAGCAGCAGGAACGGCACCGACGGGAAGCGACCAGACGCCGAGAAGCAGAGGAGCAGGAACGACTGCGGCAACAGCGACGCCAGCGAGAGTTCGAGGATGCAGCAGCACGGCTGGCTGAGGTTCGGACATTGCGAGGTAAGCTTGACGCTCTTCGTGGTGCTAGCAACGGCCATATTCGTTCGCTGGAGTGCACAATCGAGAAACGGGTCCACGATGACTTTCTCGAATTCGATAAACATGTAAGCGAGAATTGGTCGTCGTTGCCGCGCATTACTCGGTTCTATCGACGCGAGAGGGCGAACTTCGTTAGTCGTTGGGCGGAGCGGAGCCATGGTCTGTCGCTGGACAATGAGCAGGGAGCGGCTGTCGGTGCAGTAACCGGCAATGTTCTGGTGACGGCGAGGGCTGGCTCCGGAAAGACACGGGTACTGACTGCGCGTGCGCTGTTTCTGCACAAGCACTGCGGAGTGCCGGTACATCGCATCATGTTGTTGGCATTCAATCGTCGCGCGGCATCAGAGATGGAGAGGCGCTTGCGGGCGTGGCTTGGCGATGACATTCCCCATGTGATGACGTTCCATGCCCTTGCGTACGCTCTGGTACATCCGTCGGAAAAGCTGTTGTTTGATGACAAGGATGAAGGCAAGCAGCATTTGAGCGAGGTGACTCAGCAGGTAATCGACGAACATGTGAGAGATCCAGGCTTTGCGGGTCGAATCCGGGACTTGATGCTTGAACACTTCAAGGCGGATTGGTCTCGAATTGAGACTGGCGGCTATCATCTGTCTGGCAACGAGTTTCTCGATCATCGGTACTCTCTTCAGCATGAGACGCTCAGGGGCGATCGGGTCAGCAATTTTGGTCAGAAAGTCATAGCGAATCTGCTGACCGAGCATGACGTGCCGTACTGGTTCAACGGAACGATTCGCTGGGGCGGCCGGCGGCTGCGAGCCGATTTCTCCGTTCCACGCGACCCACAACGGGATCTGTACATCAGGTTCGCCGATTCGGCGCACAGCGACGACGATGCTGCTTGGAAGAAGCTCGCCGATGCGGTCAAGGCCGGCAAGTTCAAGGGTGCGCTGCTGGAGTACGGTCCCAGCGAACTGCAAGCGCTGGGCAAAGCGGGATTCGCCCAGCGTTTGTGCGATGATTTGCGAAAGCACGGCCTGAAGCCCCGACGCCTCGATGCAGACGAGCTGTGGAAAGCAGTACGCGATCGCGCGGTCGACAGCTTCACTCAGGCCATGGTCAATTTCGTTGGGCGGTGCCGACAGCGTGCATGGTCCCTTGAGGAATTAGATCAGCATGCCATTCAGCGCAAGATGAACGAGGACGCATCAGACTACGAAATCAAGTTCTACCGTATCGGACGGCATGTGTATGCGGCTTACTTGGCACGGCTGGAACGTGACGAGTTGGAAGACTTCAACGGCCTCATGCTGAAGGCAGCGGAGAAGGTCAAGGGCGGGACGACCCGGTTCGAGCGCAAGGGAAATGCCGGCGACATCAGGGACATCGATCATCTGCATATCGATGAGTACCAAGACTTCTCGCGATCGTTCTACGAGCTCACGTCTGCCATGCGCCAGGCAAATCCCGACATGACGGTCTTCGCGGTCGGAGACGATTGGCAGGCGATCAACGGCTTCGCAGGATCTGATCTCGTCTACTTCCACAATTTCGACGAGCATTTCCCCCATGCTCAGCACTTGTCGATCACGCAGAATTATCGCTCGCAGAAGCAGATCGTCAACGCCTCGAACGCTCTGTTGGCCGACGATGACGAACTCGCCGAAGCTGTCAACAAAGATGATGGACTGGTGGGAATTTGCAACTTGGACAAGTTTGACCCAACGCCGTTGGAACGTGAAGCTCTGCGTGCGCGTAAACGCAGTAGCAGTTCGGGAGCTGACGAGCACGAGATCGCTGTGGCGAGAATTGCGCAATGGCTTGCCCAAAAAGGCGAAGTCGCGCTGCTGAACCGGACCCGGGACCCCGATGCGCTCCCCGGCCGGACACCGAAAGCAGCCCAGGTGGCGCTCCGAGAGTCCATGATCGAGGAGCTGCGTGATCACATCATTGTGGACACAGCCCACAGCTACAAAGGACTCGAATGCGATTCGGTGGTCATCTTGGATGCAGTCGCGAATCACTATCCCCTCATCCACCCACATTGGATATTCGGCCAGATTTTCGGCGACACGCTGGCATCCATCGAAGCTGCCGAATTGCGCCTCTTCTACGTGGCAGTCAGCCGAGCAAGACAGCGACTGATCATCTGCACACAGCACGCTAAGCGTAGCCCGTTCCTCGACATGGTCCAAAAGGCGTGCAGCTTCCCAACACTCGACGTCGACGCGCTGGAGCCCATAGCGCGCGAAACGTCAGACCGTTGTGAAGTACGAGTCTTCGGCTCGTTCCCCGTGAAGGACCAACTCAAGCGCGACGGCTTCAATTTCGTCGACCACGCTGACTGGAGCCGACGCTATTGGTGGCGCGTGATGCCAAGGGAAGAAGTCAACGAGGACTGGATCACCAAGGCCCCATGGAACAACGGCTCCGTGCGCATCGAAGTGTACGACGACAAGAACAACCTCGTCTGGCCATCCGAAGGCAACGACAACGCTGCCAGTCTAGCGCAAGCTGACCCCTTCTAACCCACCGGCAACTTGGCAGTTGCGGACGAGGTGCGTACGACATCCTCGACAGCGGATGCTTCAACAATCGGCGCCATACGAGTTGCGGGTGCCACACCGATCCTGTCTCGGCGAGATACGCCTCGGGCCCAGTGGTGACCACGATTGCATCGAGCAGTTGGTCACCGACTCTGCCAGTGAGCGAACGCGTATGGCGGATGTCGTCGTCGTTCACGAGGGCGGAGAGCTTGGCTGCGACGGCGGCGACGCCCAGGTGCTATTGCGCTAGGCCCTCTTGCCAGACGCGGCGGGCGAAGTGGTCTGCGGGGATGATGTCGATGCCGTCATGGGTGCGGCGTGGCCGGTCTTCGAGACAGACCAGCATTCGGGCACTCAACTCAGGATGCTCCTCGGCGAGTGTGCGCATCCCCCGAAGATGGCGTGTGGTGACAGTGGTGGTGGCCTTGGCTTCGATCGCGACGCGCATGTCGCCCACGATGAAATCCACCTCGATGCCGCTGGGAAGCCGCCAGTAGCTGAGCTCCTCGCCGGTCTCGTGGTACGCCGTCATCGCGCACAGCTCGTGGAACACCCAGTTCTCGAACGCCTTGCCGTACGCGTCGGAGCCCCGCTCGACGGTGCCGCGGCGGGCGAGCCGATTGACGACACCGACATCTTCGAAGTACAGCTTGGGCGCCCCGGCCAGACGGCGCTTTGCCCGTCGCCGCCAGCGCGGCAGCCAGCGGGCCAGCAGGGTGTCGGTGAGGATGCCGAAGTGGGCCTTGGCAGTCGGCCCCGAAACGCCGCATTCGCGGGCGATATTGGCGAAATTGACAGGGTCGCCGTCGCTGAGGGCGGCGGCGTCGAGGAAATCGGAGAACGCCGGCAGATTGCGCACGAGGCCCTCCGCGGCGATCTCCTGCCGCAGGTAGTCGGCGATGTAGGCATCCAGCAGGCGGTGGGGCCGTTCCGATTCGTACATGCGCGGCAGATACCCGTGGTTGAGCATCCGGTCGAGGCTGAACGCATCGCCGAGTTCGCCGGAGGTGAGGCCGCGGAGCTCATAGCGCAGCGCTCGCCCGCCGAGCAGGTTCGCCGCACCGTGACGCACTCTTCGTGCACTTGACCCGCATAGCGCGAAATGCAGCCCGTGACGTTCGATGAGCCAATGCACTTCGTCGAGCAGCGCGGGCACCTTCTGGACTTCGTCGATGACAATCTGGCGGGTCGGGTCCGGGCCGTGAGGGCCGGCCGCTTCCAGTTCCTGTCGCAGCCGCTCAGGTCGGGTTGCGTAGCGGCGGAAGTCGTCGGCCTTGAGCAGATCCACCCACACGCCATCGGGGTACTGCTGGCGCAGCAAGGTGCTCTTTCCCGCCTGCCGAGGTCCCCACAGAAAAAAAGTCTCGGTGCCTGACGGCGGCAGCGTCAACTTGCGCCCATACATTGCCTTTAGATTATCATGACAATCTAAAGCGTCAATTTCACCGATGTCTGACCGTACGTATGCGTGCGGCAGTGCATACGACGAGGCATCGCCCGAGCCTTGAATCTGCGCGACCGACTCGCATAGCGTCGCCGGTCGTGACCCCGCCTGCCGTTGCCGGTCTGCCGAGTGTGCGCCTGTCGCCGGATTACAGCGACTCATTGCGCCGCCTTACTCGCGACGAGCAGCATCAGGTCAACGCTGCGGTGATGCTCTACTTGGAGAACCCGGCACTGCCTGGGCTGAAGCTCAAGAAGCTGCGCGGCAAGAGCCCGGCCGATCAGTTGTGGTCGATGCGTGCATCCAAGGAGCTTCGCATCCTGCTGACGCGTCACGGATCGGTCGCTCACCTCGTGTATGTGGACCACCATGACGCGGCGTACAGCCGCGCCGAGACCATCGGAGCGCCGCCGCCCGCACCGGTAACGCCGGAATCGGCAGGCCGCGTGGTCTCCGCCGACGGCGACGGAAAGCCGGTGCCGACGAGCCGCCATGACAAGCCAAGGGCGGCGGATGTGTCGGAGAAGTCGGAGACCCCGTTTGAGGCAACTCAGCGGCCTCTGCTGTGGATGTGGCCCGTCGAAGACCTGCATGAGTATCTCGAGGTTCGTAGCAGCGAATCGGCTGGAGGGGCTCAGAGTGATCAGTTCGTCGCAATCTCGGAAGCGCAGGCAGCGGCGCTGGTCGGCGCGACGGAAGATGACGTCGAGGACGTGCTGCTGACCGGTTGGCCAGGCGATGCCAAGGCGTCGGTGCGCGCAAATCTGCTCGACTTGCTTGTCGATCTGTCCGAGATGTCCCCGCAAGACTGGCGCGAGGCAAGGCTGACCGACGACGAGACGGCCGCGGTTGAGCGGTTTGCCAGGGACATCACTGAGCAAGGGGCGGCGGCGGCGCTGTCGGCCGAGCTTGGCACCGAGGAACTGCGGCATCTTGCGGCCGCACCCATTGAAGATTGGATGCTTTTTCTGCACCCCGATCAACGCGAGATCGTCGAACACAGCTTCGCTGGCCCAGCTCGCGTCAGCGGCTCGGCCGGCACAGGGAAAACCACGGTGGCGCTGCATCGTGCAGCTTGGCTCGCCAAGCACCCGCCTGAGGCCGACATGTTCGGCACCGAGCCGCTGTCGATCCTGTTCACCACCTACGTGAAGACCTTGGTGCCCGTTCTCGAGGCGCTCTATGGGCGGCTGCCCGGCTCGGTGCCCGACGCTGTCACGTTCACCAATATTGACCTGCTTGCAGCCGAGTTGTGCGAAGAAGCTGGTGACCTGGGCAATTGGAACGGGGCGCAGAACGAGAACACCTTTGCGCTCGCCAAGAAGGAGATTGTCAAGCCGGGCACGCCGCTGCACGAACTGGGCTGCTCTGACGGCTACCTGCGCGAGGAAATCCAGCGAGTCATCATTGGCCGCGGTATCGACGACCTCGACGGCTACCTGAGCATCGACCGGATTGGTCGCGAGATGCCGTTCCGGCGTTCCGTGCGGGAACAAGTCTGGGAGCTCTGCTTGGCGTGGCGCGACCTTATGGACGCGAAAGGACTGGAGCACTTCGAAGACCGGATGCGACGCGCCCGCGACTACGTCCGCTCGCTGACAGAGCCGCGCTATCGCACGGTCATTGTGGACGAGGCGCAGGACCTGACTCAGACCGGCCTCGAACTGCTGTGCGCGCTCGTAGCTCGTCGGGTTCCGACGACTCAGGGACCGCCCCACCACGAGTTGGGACGGGATTCCGTGCTGATTGCTGGCGACGCGGCGCAGCGGGTCTACGCAGGCGGGTACACCCTGCGAGCTGCCGGGGTAGACGTGCGCGGTCGCAGCCACAATCTCGGGCGCAACTATCGCAACACACGCCAGATCATCGAGACAGCCATCGCGTGCGTCGGCAGCTTCGCTGTCGCCGACCTTGAGGCCGAACAAGGAAGCGGGTCGGTCGTACGCCGTAGTGACGCCGAACGCGACGCGGCGACCGATGGCGTGCGGCCCAGGCTGGTCATAGCCGCCAACAAACCAGGTGAGCGTCGCTGGGTCGCTGCTGAGATCGCACAGCTACGGGACGCCAACGAGGAACTCGCCCTGAACGACTTCGGCGTGTTCGCTGCCCAAAACGACGATGTCGACGCTGCCCTCAACATGCTGAAGAGTTCGGGCTTGGAGGCTCAGAATCTGAAGAACTCAACGCTTGGCGGCGGTGGAGTCAAAGTCGGCACGCTTGACCGGGCGAAGGGTCTCGAGTTCAAGGTGGTGTTTCTTCTCGGCATCTCGCACGGAGCGTGGCCGTTCACCGCGAACAAGGGCCTCCACCCAGGCGAACGGACCGATGCCGAGGCACTGGCAGCATCCAAACTCTTCGTCGGCATGACCCGCGCCCGCGACTTTCTCTACGTCGTGTGCAGCGAGAAGCCGCACTCGCTCATTGACCATGGCCGTGACCATTTCGAGACGATCCGCGTCCCGGCTGCCTGACGGTTCACACGTCAGTCGTTCGGTGGGCTCAATTGCTTGATGATCCGCCGGGCGAGTCGTTCATTGATCTCGTTGTGGCGCGGCACCGCCTGTTACGTGCTGGTCTCGGGGTTCCGATACCAGTCGTGCTTGGAACCGTGCCGAACCAAGACCGATCCTGTCGCACGGATCCGCCGGACCAGCTCGGCCCGCTTCACGCCAGCGTGAGGTCGGCGACGCGGCGCACTCCAGGCAATTCACCGCTCGTCAGATCCACGTGGAGATCGCGCAAGTGCTCCTTGAGGTCGTCCAACGTCTTGCCTTGCGTCCAATAGTCAGGGAATTCCTCGAGGTAGCCGAGCCACCACCCGTCCTCTTGCCAGTAGACGATCTTCGTGGTCCGCACGCCCGCATCTCCCAGCTGGCCGTTTGCGTTGAACATAGCGCCCGTGGAGCGCTAAACCCGGCGCGGAATCGGCGCCGGCCGCGGGGCTCAGGTGCGGTCTCGCCAGAGCCGCGCCAGCGAGGAGGCCGCTCGGTAGATCTGCCTGTCCGCGCGAGGACCATCGGGACTCGCCAGCAGATCGTTCGAGACGCGCATGGCCAGGTTCCCCATCCGGGGGGAGCGGATCGCCAGCTGCGTCAGCTTTCGCATCAACCCGGGCTGGCCGAGCGCACGCAAGGCCAGATCGGCGTGCTCGGTGGTCACACGGTTGTCGTCACGCGGGCTTCGCACCAAGCGAGTCCCTTGGCGGAGCTGCTTCGCGAGCACGGTGCGCACCCGGTGATCGCGCCGGCCATCGCGGTGGTACCCCCGCTGGACGGCGGCCAGCCGCTCGATGATGCACTGCTGCGGCTCGAACAGTTCAGCTGGGTTGCATTCACGTCACCCAACGCGGTCGCGGCGACGCTCGCTCGCGCCGACCGTCGCGGAGTGCACCGTCGCTTCGCGCGTATTCGTGTCGCAGCCGTCGGTCCTGCCACCGCCGCCCGCGTCGAGGCCGAATTGGACCGCCCTGCCAACCTCGTGCCCGACCGCAATGACGGTGCTGGCCTCGCTGCGGCCTTCCCCGATCCACGACCGGACGACGCGTGCTTTGTGCCGCACTCGGCCCAAGCCCGCCCCGAACTCGTCGACGGACTGCGAGCACGCGGCTGGACGGTGGACGCGGTCAGTGCGTACCGCACGGTCACGCCCACACTGTCGGACCATCTCATTGCCGATATGGCTGCCGCGGATGCGGTGATCTTCGCTTCGCCCTCGGCGGTGCACGGGCACCTGACCCAGATCGGCGACCGACCGGTCAGCGGCAAGGTGATCTGCATCGGCCGCACCACTGCGGCTGCGTGCGCCGAGGCGGACCTGCCCGTGGCAGCCGTTGCCAGCCGCCCCTCCGACGACGGTCTCATCGAAGCAGTGATTGCTGCTGGGAATGGCTGATAAGAGCGCTCTGCAACACTGGTGCCGTGACTCGCACGCCAGAAAATCATTCGAACCCCATAGACGCCGCGCGTGAGACTCCCCGCCGCGGACGACCGATGCCGTCGTTCCGCGTTGCAAGCAAGAGGAGGCTCACCATGGGCGCAACACATGTGTCTGTCATCGTCAAGAACCCGGCCGACCCCGATCGGACGTGGGAAGGCGAGTTCTTGGTGGACACGGGGGCCATCGATTCCCTCGTGCCGCGCCAGCACTTGGAGTTCATCGGCATCACGCCGAGAACCACGCGCACCTTCGAGCTCGCCGACGGCACCTCGAAGGAGTTCGATGTTGCCCACGCTGAGTTCGAGTTCATGGACCAGACCGTCTGGGGCTCGGTGATCTTCGTAGACGACGACACAGAGCCGCTGCTCGGCCTGACAGCGCTCGAATCCGCCGGCATCGAGGTGGACCCGCGGAACCAGCAACTGAAGCGATTGTCCGCTGTCCGCCTCAAAGCCCTAGCGCCTGCCTGAGCTTGCCGCCGCCACCGCCGCTTGCTGGCCTCAGACCCCGAATTGCTGCGACGCCACCTCGGTGCGTGGCAAGATTGCGCGGTGTGGATCGGCTCCACCCGTCAAACCGCAGATTTCGAGGGACCACCCCACGGGAGGATTCCGGCGTTGATGGACGACCTGGTGCGCTTCGTGCAGCGCAGCGACGTCCATCGTGTGGTGCACGCCGCCGTAGCTCATGCTCAATTCGAGACGATCCATCCCTACGCCGACGGCAGCGGCCGGGTCGGACGGCTGCTGATCCATCAACTCCTCGGTGCCGGGTCAGTCACCGTGCCGGGCGAGCCCGCGTCTGGGTCGCGCATGAAGTCATCGATGCCGTCGACGCCATCAACCGCATGGCCCCCCGACGCCACCTGAACACAAGCGAAGCCCCGATGCCCTAGCGGTGCATTGCTGGGCCAGCTTCCGGCGCTCCATGTCGATGCGCGATGTCAGGGACCCGAGAGGCTGCGTCGCCTGATTTCGCATGTGCCCGCGGTGCGGCTTGGTCGCGGCAGGCCGGCAGCGATTCATCCGGTAAGCGTGGCGTACGCTGCGAGGCCGTGACGGAGCCGCACCTAACGAATGCAGCGCTGTTCGAGGCAGCCCAGCGTGTGATTCCCGGCGGGGTCAACTCGCCGGTGCGTGCGTTTGGTGCCGTTGAGGGCACTCCGTACTTCGTGGCACGGGCCGAGGGGCCATACGTCTTCGATGTCGAGGGTCGGCAGTACATCGATTTCGTGCAGTCTTATGGGGCGATCATTCTTGGCCACGCCCACCCGGCTGTCACCGAAGCGGTGGCATCAGCAGCGGCCGACGGCACCTCCTACGGAGCGCCCACAGCGCGCGAGGTGGCGCTGGCTGAGCGCATTGCCAGCGCAGTCCCGGGAGTCGAGCAGGTCCGGCTGACCAGCAGCGGCACCGAGGCGACAATGACCGCCGTGCGGCTGGCGCGAGGTGTCACCGGCCGGCCGCGCATCGTGAAGTTTGCCGGCTGCTACCACGGCCACGCCGACGCCTTGCTCGCTGCTGGCGGCAGCGGAGTCGCCACGCTCGGGCTGTCGGGCTCGGCCGGGGTCCCGCCGAGCGCGGTGGCCGACACAGTCGTTGCGCCCTACAACGTCGTGCCGGAACTCGATGACCAGATTGCTGCGGTGGTCGTCGAGCCAGTGGCAGCGAACATGGGTCTGGTTCCGCCCGCGCCCGGCTTCCTGGAGGGCCTACGCCAAGCCTGCGACGCAGCGGGAGCGCTGCTGATCTTCGACGAGGTCATCACCGGTTTCCGTCTCGGCCCGGGCGGCGCGGCCGAGCGCTACGGGGTGACGGCCGACATCTCGTGCTTCGGCAAAGTGATCGGCGGCGGACTGCCGATCGGAGCGCTCGGAGCACGCACCGAGATCATGGAGACGCTTGCGCCGACCGGTCCCGTGTACCAAGCCGGGACACTGTCAGGGAATCCGCTCGCCACAGCGGCGGGATTGGCGGCTCTCGAGCAGCTCACACCTGCGGCCTACGCGGAACTGGAAGAGCGGGCTGGCCGGTTCACCGACGGCCTGCGCGAGGTCCTCGCGGCCGCCGGCTTCGATGCCGTCGTCTGCCAGGTCGGCACACTGGTCGGCCTGTACTGCGGCGCGGGCCCCGAACCAGGTTGGGTGCCGACGAACTACGACGATGCCCGCGTCACCGACGAGCAAGCCTACGCCCGACTGCACGCCGAGCTGCTGGCCCGTGGCGTGGCGTTCGCGCCTGGTGCCTACGAAGCGATGTTCGTCAGCCTCGCCCACACCACCGAGGTCATCGACGATGCTCTCGCGGCGATCGCCGAGTTCGCCCCCCGTGGAACGACGGCAGCGTGATCATTGAAGTGTACGACGAGACCGACAGGCGCATCTGGTCGTCAACAGATGGTGGTGATGCGTCAGCATTGGCGTCCGCCGACCCGTTCTGATTTACCAGTCCCCGTGTCGCCCGACAATGGCGCCCGCTTCGAGGTCGTTACCTTCTCAGTCGTGACGGGCGAGCCTGTGACGCTCGTGGCGGGGAGCAGGGTGGCTGTCCGTCGCTGTTGCGCCGCGGCCTTGCGTATCATTGCACACCGATGTTATGATGCGGTGATGCGCACCACCGTCGATTTGCCCGACGACCTGCACGCTCTCGCCCGCGAGCTGGCCCATCAGCAGCACAAGACCCTCAGCGGGGTCATCGTGGAGATGCTCCGTAAGGCCACCGGTACCGGAAGCGCCACCCGTGACTCATCCCACGAAACTGGGTGGCCCACGGTAAACCTCGACCGACCGATCACCATCGAGGACGTCAGGTCGCTCGAGGACGAATGGTGAAGGTGGCGCTGGCGGACAGCAATCTGCTGATCGCACTGACGGTGCCGAGTCATGTGCATCACGGCAGGGCGCACTCGTGGCTCGCGCAGCATCAAGGTGCGGTTGCCACATGCCCGATTACCCAGGGAGCGCTGTTGCGACTGTTGATCCGCGAAGGCAGATCTGCAGAAGCTGCTCTCACGGCACTCGAAGCCATCTCACGGCAACCGAATCATGTCTTCTGGCCCGACAACCTCGGCTACGGGGATGCGTCACTGCGTGGGGTCATCGGCCACCGGCAAGTCACCGACGCCTACCTTGCGGCGCTGGCCGAGCACCACGGTGGCGTTGTCGCGACCCTTGATCGCGGCCTCGCGCTGCTCCGCCCCGACGCGACGCTGCTGATCGGGGCCTGAGCGCACGAACCGAAGTCCTTGCCGCATCGAGCACGGCTGGCAACAACGGGTGGGCCTAGCCTCATCGCTCGTGTCGAGCACGACGGTGCATGTCGCCCGCGATCTGCGCCTCGGAGCAACGAGCGAGCTGGTCCACGCCGGTCATCACGACGCGGTCTATGAGCGGGCTGAGCGCATCAGGAACCTGCCGACTTCGCCGCCACCGACCGAGGCGATGCCTGCAAGCGAGCCGGTTGAAGATGGCCTTCCGTCAACAGAACGCCACGCCAAGACGGACCCGTATGTCCAAGAGCCTCAAGAACACCTGCCGACGAAGGACGAGGTCATTGGCCGGGAAACCACAACATCGCCTTGCGACTCTCGCTGCTCGAACTCTTGTTTGAACTGCACGATGTTCATCCTGACCCATGGCGCCGCGATCAGCTAACCGCGGCAGAGCAAGCGGCTGTCGAGCAGTTCGCTCGAGACATCACCGAGCGTGGTGCCGCGGCCGCGCTTTCGATCACGCTGAACGCCGACGAAGTCAAGCGCCTCGCCGAAGCTCCGATCGAGGACTGGATGATCTTCCTGCACCCCTCGCAGCGCGACATCGTCGAACGCGACTTCACTGGCCCTGCCCGGGTAAGCGGCTCAGCGGGTACCGGCAAGACCACCGTGGCACTGCATCGAGCGGCTTGACCAGCTCGCGGACCGCCTATGCCAAGAGATCGACGAGCATTGCGGTGGCCCGCAGGCGAGCGTCAACATCTCACAGTCGAAGAGCGCGTTCGCGCGGGCGAAGCGCGACGTGGTTCGCCCCATCGCATGGCGCGAAATGATGGAGGACAGGGGTCTCGAACACTTCGACGACCGCATCCGCCGAGCACGTGACTACGTGCGGTCGCTTCCGCAGCCGTGGTACCGCGCCGTGCTTGTCGACGAATCGCAGGACCTGACCCAGATTGGCCTAGAGCTGCTGAGCGCGTTGGTGGCCGAACGCGTCCCTTACGAGACCGGCGAAGGGCACGGCTTCGTGCTTGGCCACAACTCGCTGCTGATTGTCGGCGATGCCGCCCAGCGTGTCTATTCCGGAGGCTTCGCACTGAGTGATGCGGGCATTGAAGTTCGAGGCCGCAGCGAAGTGCTGGTCGTCAACTACCGAAACACGCGTCAGATCATCGAGGCAGCCATGGCCTGTACCGGCGCGCACCGCCTGATACGCGCCGATATTGGGGCGCGATACCAGTCGTGTCTTGAGCCATGCCGAACCAAGATCGAACCTGTCGCGCGGATTCGCTTGATCAGCTCAGCCCGCTTCACGCCAGCGTGAGGTCGGCGACGCGGCGCACTCCGGACAATTCACCGCTCGTCAGATCCGCGTGGAGATCGCGCAGACGCTCCTCGAGGTCCTTCAACGTCTCGCCTTGCGTCCAATAGCCAGGGAATTCCTCGAGGTAGCCGAGCCACCATTCGTCCTCTTGTCGGTAGACGATCTTCGTGGTCCGCACGCCCGCATCTCCCAGCTGGCCGTTTGTGTTGAACATGGCGCTCGTGGAGAGTTAATCCCGACGCGGAATCGGCGGTAACCGCGACCTCCCCGACAGCGCGTCCTTGCGTCCGGTCATCTCGCCGGTCACAACCGGAAGTCCCGCCGCTGGCCCGCCATTCTGAGGCCCAAGACTGCGAGCGCACATCGGGACCGATGGTGGACAGTTCAGGGGCGGAGGTGGGTGATGGGGACGACGGCTATGCCGTCGTCGGTCTCGAAGGCTCGGCCTACCGCTGTGACGACGATGAGGCGCGAAGGTTCGCCGGCGCGTCGGGGGTCGACCCTGGCGCGCAAAGAGCGCAGCGATGTGATCGCTGCTTCGATGGCGGCGGTACCGCCGAGTTTGATCTCGACGGCGGCCCAGTCGCCGGCACCTTGCGTGATGATCGCATCAGCTTCCAGGCCCTTGCTGTCGCGGTAATACATGACATCGGCATCGAAGGCCCCGGCGTAGACACGAAGATCTCGGATGACCAGAGACTCGAACAGCAAGCCGAGCGCTTCGAGATCAGCGACCAAGCCGTCCGGGGAGGCCCGCAGTGCGGCGGTCGCGAGGCACTGGTCGACGAAGTAACGCTTCGGTTTGGAACGAAGCGTTGCCGTGCTGCGCAGGTGCGTTGACCATGCTGGCAATGGCTCGATGACGAATGCGTCGGTCAGCCTGTCGAGGTATCGGCTAACCGTGTCGCGATCTGACGGCCCGCCAAAGCTCGCGGTGTCGTTGGCCAGAGTCGTCAGCGACGCTGATGTCGCTTCGTTGCGGGCGAGCGACGTGAACAACGCAAACATCTTGTGTGGGTCGTGAGCCGCGGTGTCGCCCGTCACCAGGTCGATCTGAGAAAGGTCGTGCAGGTAATCGCGCAGGCGCGCCCGCGCATCGAGTGGATCCATCGTGACGAGACGCGGAAAGCCGCCGCGGCAGATCAATTCCCCGATGCGGGTGAGATCCGCTTCGCAAGGATCGGCTGCGCAGATGTCGCCAGCGAGCAGGCCCGCCAGCGAAACGACGCCGGTCGAGTCACCGGACTCCCACAGCGACATCGGGCGTATTCGCAGCCGCGCGACGCGACCCGCTCCGCTGTGATCGGTGACCGCAACGACGGGTTTCACTGAGCCGGTCAAGATGAACTGGCCGCTCGCACCTCGGTCGTCACACGCGTGACGCATCGCGTTCCACAGACCGTCGACCAGATGCCACTCGTCAAGCAGCCGTGGCGTGTCGCCGACGAGAAACGAAGCCGGGTTGACGGTCAACGCCAGGCGCGTCGCTTCGAGTTGGTCGAATCGCACCATGCTGTTGGCGAACATCCGGCCGGTCCATGTCTTCCCGCACGCACGCGGGCCTTCCACGACCACAGCCGGTGCGGTCCGCAGCAGCGCTCGCATCTGCTGGTCGACGACTCGGGGAACATAGTCTGCGGGCGCAAGCGGAGTCGTTTCCATGCCGCAGAATATACCTTATGAGTACCGCAAAATATCCCATTTTTGTGCCGCAAAATAGACCAGGGTGATGACGATGGGATAGGGGATGGTGAGGACAGTCTGGGGTGGTCAGGTGCGGTCTCGCCAGAGCCGCGCTACCGAGGAGGCCGCCCGGTAGATGCCGCGGGGGCCGATGGGACCAGCCTTGCTCGCCAGCAGGTCGGTCGAGACGCGCATGGCCAGGTTCCCCATCCGGGGGGAGCGAATCGCTAGCTGCGTCAACTGCCGCATCAGTCCGGGCTGGCCGAGCGCGCGCGTCGCCAGCCGGCCGAGGTGGTGGTACCGCTGCCAGCGGGCAGCCAGTGCGGCCTCGTAGTGCCGCAGCTCGAGGCCGTCGTCGTCGTCGAGTGCTCGGCCGATCACCTCAGCAGCCAGCCGACCCGTTGTCAGCGCCGGGCCGATGCCATCGCCGCTCCAAGGGTTGACGCTGCCGGCCGCATCGCCGGCCACCACCCAGTTCGGCCCCGAGCGCGGCCGCACCGATCCTCCCATTGGCAGCCTGCCACCCGCCGGCGCGCAATGCGGTCCTGCGGGGTCAATCTCCCAACGATCAGGAATTTGGGTGGTCCACTGCTCGAAGAGGCGTTCGAGCGAGATGGCCTCGTTGCCGTAGTGATGGCTGAGCAGGCCCACGCCCACATTCGCGGTGCCATCGCCGACCGGGAACACCCAGCCATAGCCCGGCAATTGACCGCCTGCATGATCGGTGAGTGCGAAGACCGACTCGATCCACGGCTCGGCATGACGGGGCGTGGGGTAGTACGCGCGCATCGCCAAACCCTGCGCGTACGTCCGGGTTCGCACGGTGCCGAGCGCCCGGCCGAAGTTCGAGCGCGGCCCGTCAGCGATCACCACATAGCGGGCATGCGCGACCACCGGCCCTTCGGGCCCACTGCCCGCGCCGGTGGCGATGGCAGTGCATCCCCGCAGGTGACCATCGGTGATGAGCGGCGCCGTGACCTCGGTGCCCGTCAGCACGCGTGCCCCCGCAGCTTGCGCTCGGGCGGACATCAGCGCATCCAGCCTCGGTCGCCGCACGACGACGCCGTAGTCAGGCCACTGTTCGCCCTCCGGCCAAGGCACCTCGAGGCTCTGGCCGTGGGCGGTGATGCGCAGCCCACGGTGCCGGTGCCAGCGTGCGGCGCCGGGATCGCAGCCGATGTCGAGGAGCTCGCCCACCGCGACCGGAGTGAGCGCATCGCCACACACGCGCTCGCGTGGATGGCTCGCGCGCTCGATGAGCACGACGTCACGCCCCGCGCGTGCCGACCAGTAGGCGGCAGCACAGCCAGCAGGTCCGCCGCCGACGACGAGCACGTCGCACGCCAGTGTCTGGGTCACGGTGTCTGGGTCACGATGTCTGGGTCACGGCCGCGGTGCCCGGCGGAACGGGGCCCGGCAGGTGCGCCGCAGCGCTGGGAACCGGGCCTTAGTGGCCGCCGCCACCCTCACCGGAATCGGAGCCGCCGCCACGGTGTTCCCACTCGGCGTCACGCTCAGCCGCGATCTCGTCGCTGATCTCTTCACCGCCGATGATCTCGCGGACATAGCGCGCGACCGAGTACAGCTGGTGCTCGCTGAGCACCTCGCCAAATGCAGGCATGTTGGCCGCGTTGTCGGTGCCGCCGGCTATGTGAGCGCCGCCTGGGCGGTTCGGGTCGCCATAGGCCTGCCCCAAGCCGATCCCCTCAGAGCCGACCGAAATCCACTCGATGAACGCATTGTCCAGGCTGGGGAACGTCAGCAGCACCTCGCCGTTCCACAGCGGTCGGCCCACGGCACCGCCTTCGGAACCGGAGCCATCGCCGCCATGACAGCTCGCGCAGCGCACTGAGTATGTGCTCGCGCCTTCGGTAATCGCCGTGATCGGCTCGGGCGGCGGCTCGGTCAGCTTCACGTACACGAACGCCCACAGCGGCAGGCAGAACAGCACGGGCAGCACCCAGATCGGAATCCGGTGACGGGTCTGGGCCGCGACCACCCATGGGGCGTCAGGCGGCGGTGCGGGTTCGATTTCGAGCTTCGCGGCCTCGCGTGCCGCAGCGATCATCTCAGCCTGGCCCGGCGCTGCCGCCGGAGCTCCAGCGGCCGCCGGCGCCGTCGCAGCAGCGGCGCCAGCGTCCCCGCTGCCGTCGTCCTCGAGCACCCCCAAGGCAATGCGACGCTGTCGCGAGCGCTCCAGCAGGTACTCGGGAACATCGGTCACGGGATCCTCCGCGGGGTTTCCCCCAGGGGTTCTGGCATTGCCGGCGGGGCCAAGTTCGCAGGGCACGATACGCGCCCGAGCGCACCGAGGCGCAAGTCTGCCACGCAGTCACTCCAATGGCGCAGTAGAAGTCAACTCGGATTGCGGTGACGGATTGCGGTGACACGGTGGCGACCGCAGGCTGTCGTGCTAGAACATCACGCGCCATAGCCGGGGTGCCGGTAATCTTTGACCCGGTCTCGTTGCGGCTGACGTACTCGGTACAGCATCGAATGCGCCAGCTTGCAGCGGTCCTGACACGCCGACGACCGAACGCGGGAGGAACGAAAGAGTGGTTGCACTCATCACCTCGATCCTCGTCACCGCTCTGATGGTTGCGGGCTTCATGTGGTACGGCAAGCGCCGTCCCGCTGACCGTCCCACCACCTGGGGCGAGGCCATGTTGGGGGCGGCCTACGTGTTCATGATGATGCTGCTGGTCTTCGGGATCGTGCCCGACCGCTGGATCCGCCTCACCGACAACGAATGGGGCTGGTCGGTCGAACGTTTCCTGGTCACTGAGGGACAGTTCATGACGTCTCCCATCACGTTCCCGCCGATGCGCATCGACCTCAAGAAGGTCAGCGACACCGTGGTCGTGATCGAGCACCTTGCGGCCCTCGTCGGCATTCCGCTGCTGTCGAAGTGGTGGCAGCGGCGTGACAAGGCCCAGCTCATCGCCGAGGCGACCTCGGATTACGGTCGTCCCCTCATCAAGGGCAACTGAGAGAGCGAACCGATGGCTGCGAACGACGCGAACCCGCCGATGCCCAAGTTCCGGGACGATTACGTCCTGCATCAGGTCGATGCCGCGTACCTCGATGCGGCGGTCAAGCCGAAGCAGTTCATCAATATCGACCAGTCCGAGTGCATCCAGTGCGAGGGCTGCGTAGATATCTGCCCATGGAAGTGCATCTGGTACGTGTCCACCGAGGCGGTCGACGAGGCCGTCGGCGTGGACCTGCCGGGGCTGGATCCCACCGACAACGCCATCTTCATCATCGACGACGACGTGTGCACCCGCTGTGCGCTGTGTGTCGACCGCTGCCCGACCGGCGTGATCACGCTCGGCAGGGTCAGCAACACCCCTCCGCCGTCGGGCGATGTCCACGGCCGGACCCACACCCACGGCTACGCCTACGGAATGCGTCTGTAGCGCGAGCCCCGATGCTTGAACTGCTGCGACAGCGAAGGACCCGGTCGACCTAGATCGAACACATATGGCGAACACTCTCGAGTCCCCCAAATCCAAGCCGAACCTGCCGCAGCGTCTGCAGAACGCGCAATCGCAGGCGGCCGATTGGATGCAGGACAGCCAGTTCTGGACGTCGGTCTTCCGCCCCGGTTCGATCTTCCGCAAGGGCTACACCGACAGCCCCCGGAACCGCTCGTACGTAGTCATGAACAGCGTCCTGTACCACCTTCACCCGGTGAAGGTAAAACGGCACGCGGTGAAGGTCAGTTACACGCTATGTCTGGGCGGTCTCAGCTTCTTCCTGTTCATCCTGCTGACGATCACGGGCATCTTCCTGATGTTCTTCTACCGACCTACAGATACAGCGGCTTGGGCGGACATCGAGAGCCTCCACACGCAGGTTGCGTTCGGCCTGCTCGTACGAAACATGCACCGATGGGCTGCGCACCTCATGGTGCTGACGGTCTTCTTGCACATGGCGCGGGTCTTCTACCACGGCGCCTACAAGGCACCCCGGGAGTTCAACTGGGTCGTCGGCGTGATGCTGCTGCAACTGACGTTGCTTCTCAGCTTCACGGGCTACTTGCTCCCGTGGGACCAGCTCTCACTGTGGGCGGTGACGGTGGGCACGAACATGATGGGGTTCACACCCGTCTTCGGTGACCAAGTGCGCTTTGTGCTGCTGGGGGGCCAGCAGATCGGAGCGGAGACGCTGCTGCGGTGGTACGTGCTGCACGTCTTGATGCTTCCTTTTGTGATCGTCATCTTCATGGCGATCCATTTCTGGAGAGTGAGAAAGGACGGAGGTATATCGGGACCCCTGTAGGAACCCTGAACGTCCCGCAACGAACGCCATGACCGAGATCCCCGAACACCTCCTGAGGCGCAGCGCCGAAGCCAAGGCACGCGCCACCGGCGCGCCCGCGCCTGGCGACGCCGCGTCCTCGGCTGCCGCGCAGCCCGATGACGACGACGGTGTCACGATCCCGCGCTCACTGCTGGAAGCCAGCCAGCAGCCCGGCGGCGCGCCCGCTGTTGCGGGCATGGCCGCGGGCGGCCCAGCAGCTGCCGGCGGGGGCGTGGCCACCACGCTGCCGCCCCTCATGGCGGGGCCGGCGGGCAACACCCACCGCCTGCTGACGGTGGTCAAGTCGGGCTCGATCCAGGATGTCAAGGCCAGCCCGGGCGACAAGGTCCATGTCTGGCCGCACTTGCTGGCAGCAGAATTCACCGCCGCGCTATTCATCACGGCCTTCACGCTGGTCTTCTCGCTGTTCATCAACGCGCCGCTGCTGGAACTCGCCAACCACAACGAGACGCCCAATCCCTCTAAGGCGCCCTGGTACTTCCTGGGCCTGCAGGAACTGCTCACGATGTTCGATCCGATGATCGCCGGCGTGACGATTCCCGGCGTCGCTCTCGTGCTGCTGGCCTTCGCTCCTTACATCGACAAGAACCCGTCCATGCGGCCGGAGGACCGCAAGTTCGCCATGTCTATCCAGACGATCCATCTCATGTTCTGGGCGGTGCTGGTGATCATCGGCTCGTTCTTCAGGGGGCAGGGCTTTAACTTCACCTACCCGTGGGACACCGGTCTGCACGGCATCTTCCACCTGTAGGAGCACGTCGGCATGTCCACCGGAACGATTCTCGCGATTGCCATCCCGGTCATCGTCGTGCTGGGTGCGGTGGTCGCGTTCGTCTCGCTGCGTCGCCGGGATGCCACCGGCCTGGGGTACCTGTCGCGCGAGACACGTCGGCGCGACGAGCTGGCGGCCACCGCGGCGGGCGAGGCCGCGGCGGGCGATGACGCCGGCGCGTTCGGGGCCAGCTCACAAGCCCGGGAGCTGGAACGCTCAGTTGCACTGGAGCGCCGCCCGGCACCCGTGGCGGTCGCCGAGCCTGAGCTGCCGCAGGACTGGGCACCTCCGCCTCCCAGCGAGGTGGGCGTCACGCGCCGGCAGTTCCTGAACCGGTCCTCGGTCATTCTGATGGCGACCGGTCTGGGCACCTTCAACGCCGCCATGATCGCCTTCCTGTGGCCTCGTCCGACGGGCGGCTTCGGCTCGAAGGTCAAGATCGGCACGATCGCATCGGTGGACGAGGCCATCGCCTCGTCGACCCCGGCGGCCAACTTCTCGTACTTCTCCGAGGCGCAGAGTTACATTCAGCCGTACCCGACCGACTCGGCCACGCAGGCCGCAGCCGAGCCCGTGTATTCAGGCGCCGTGCTCGATGCCATAAAGCTGGGGTACGTCGCACTGTGGCAGAAGTGCCCGCATCTCGGCTGCAAGGTGCCGGTGTGCGGCAGCTCGCAGTGGTTCGAGTGCCCCTGTCACGGCTCGAAGTACAACCGCGTCGGCGAGAAGAAGTCTGGCCCAGCGCCTCGTGGCATGGATCGGTTCCCGGTGACCATCGAGGGAGGCAACGTGTTCGTTGACACCGGGAGCGTGTCGCAAGGACCTGCAATCGGCACCGACACCACGGGGCAAGGCCTCGAGGGGCCGCATTGTGCATGATGTGAGCGGGCCCGGAGCCCTTCAGTTGCTGGCCGCAAGCACGGAGCGTTCGATCGCGATCGTGCTCATGGCGATTGTCGTTGTCGGCTGGGCGATCTATGTCTTCGTCAACATTCGCCAAGCCCAGGCGGAGGTGGGCAGCGAGATCGAGCTGGCGCCCAATCGCGGCCGCATGCCCGACGACGAGGAACTTGAGGGCCGCCGGCTGGAGAAGGTGCAGGCCTTCGGTGTGCTGATGCTGCTGATCATGGCGCTGGTCCTGCCGATCTACTGGATGCTCGAAGGCGGTCGCCGTTCGGGTGCCGTGACCTCGTTCTCCGAAGCGGCCGTGAGCCGCGGTGAAGTCGTCGCAGCTGCGGCGGCATGCACCGATTGCCATGGCGCTGATCTCGGCGGCGCACGTTTCGCACCAGTGGTGCTCGACATCGGCCACCAGTTCTCCGACAAGGACTCCTTCAACATCAACACGACATGGGAGGCCCCTTCCCTCGACGACGTGTTCACGCGTTTCGACACCGATGCCGAGACGTTGGACGAAGTCAGCGAGGTGCGGCAGATCATCGTCTATGGCCGAGGCGTAATGCCGGCTTGGGGCCTCGAAGGCGGCGGTCCGTACAACGACCAGCAGATTGACGATCTCGTCGCCTGGTTGTGGGACGCGAGGATCGGTAAAGAAGACGAAGCAGATGACGAAGACGATGACGAAATCAATGAAGCGGCGAACGCTCGGGTCACGGCACGGTTTGAGGCCGCGAGAGCGTCGGAAGAGTATGAAGGAGCATCCGACGGCAAGATCCTGTTCGACCTGCACTGCGCCCGCTGCCACACGCCGCGCTGGCCAGGCCGCGGACCCGCTCAACTTCCCAACAACGGCGGCACGGTCATGGTCGAGCCTGGACCTGCCGGGGCCGGACGCTACGGTCCGGCGCTCAACGGCGTGAGCCTCGAGCGGCTGTTCCCCGACATCGAAGAACATGTCTCGTTCATCTCCGACGGCGCTGCCGACAACGTGCCGTATGGAGAATTCGCGCGATTGGGCAACTACGGAATGCCCGGTTTCAAGAAGGTGTTGGACGAAGAGGACATCCGGAAGATCGTTGAGTACGAACGCAGCCTCGACCCCGAGAGCCAGACTGCGGTCGGCTTCGACCTGCTGCATGAAGCGGGAGACGACGAATGACCGCCTCACACCTTCTCGGGATCGTCCGCTGGGATCCGGTTCTCACCGGCTACCTGGCCGTCATCCTCGCCGTGGCCGTGCTGTGCGGTTCGGTGTACCTGCTGCTGGCCACCAACCTGGGAGTCCGGCTCGGCTTCTTGGTCGCATGGACCGGGCTGTGGGGCTGGATGCTGCTGATGTCCATCGTGTGGTGGGTGTTCGGCATCGGATGGATCGGCGGCCAGCCCGGCTGGAACGTGCTGCAGGTGACCTCCAATCCCGCAACGGTGCTCGTCGACGAAGTGCAGCAGCTTGAGGGCATTCGTGTCGATCAGCCACCCCCCGGCTGGATTGAGATCGTCGTGAAGGACAAATCGGAAGAAGACGAGGAGGACGAAGACGTCGTCGTCGTAATCGTCGATCCCGAGATTGTCCAAGCCCAAGCCTTCGCCGCTGACGCCCGCTCAGCTGCCGATGGCAGTGTCGTTTGCAACGATGCCGACCCGCGCCGCCTGCTGGCGGTGAATTCGTGTTTGTTCTCAGCGGCGGATGAATTCAAGACGTACCGGGTGCTGATCCGAGGCGGCGAGCGATATCGGCCCCTCGGCATCCCCGACAACGTCATCACGCAGTACTTCCTGCCGAGTAGAGGTCAGCCGCACTACGCAGTCGTGCAGATCCAGCCTTACCGGCCGAGAGTCGAGCTTGATCCGAACCTGTTCGACGACGAAGGAAAGATCGTCGTCCCAGATCCCCAGATCGACCAGAGCGAGCCCGTGTACTCGGTTGTACTGGTGCGCGATCACGGCAACGTGCGACTGCGTCCGGCTTTGCTGTCGATCTTCGCCGCGCTGCTATTCGGCTTGGGCTGCTATCACCTGCATCGACGGGACCAGGCGATCTGGGCGGTGCGCGAAGCTGCGGGCCAGTGACCGGCTGGCCTTTCTTGGGCCAGACTGGGACCGGCATCGAATCGACGACACGCTGAGGAGGTCAGGGGCATGAACAGCGGCTTGGCGGAATACCTGCCGGTGTTGGTGCTCGGCGTGCTCGCTGTCTTGTTCGTGCTGCTCAGCATCGTTGCGTCGCGCTTGCTGGCACCGCAGCGCAGCACCAAAGCCAAGCTCGCGTCGTACGAGTGCGGCATCGTCGACCAGGCCGCCATCCCGGAGCGATTTCCCGTCCGCTTCTACCTCGTGGCGATGCTGTTCATCATGTTCGACATCGAGATCGTCTTTCTGTACCCGTGGGCGGTCGCGAACGCCAGTCTCGGTCTCTTCGGCTTCGTAGCGATGCTGATCTTCGTCGTGATCTTCTTCCTGTCGTTCGTCTACGAGCTGGCGATGGGCGGGCTGGAATGGGGCCCGCGCAAACGCCGCGTCCTTCCTCTGCCTGCCGCGACCCGCAGCGGGGTGACCGCTGTGCGCACCGTCGGGCTGACGGGACGTGAGCACGTGCCGGCTGGCGCCGCATGGAGCGGCGCCCCGCAGCATGGCAGCGGGACGGGAGCGGGCTGATGGCGGGCATCGACGACCTCAAGGCGAAACTTGGCATCGACGACGGCCTGGCAGGACTCGGGCACAACGTCTTCACCGCACCGGTGGAAGAACTGGTGAAGTGGGCGCGTCGCCGCAGCCTCATGCCCGCCACCTTTGGGCTGGCGTGCTGCGCGATCGAGATGATGGCGACCGGTACGGCTCACTACGACCTGGCTCGCTTCGGCATGGAAACGTTCCGAGCGTCGCCCCGCCAAGCCGACCTCATGATCGTGGCTGGACGCGTCAGCCAGAAGATGGCACCGGTGCTGCGGCAGATCTACGACCAGATGATGGAGCCCAAGTGGGTGCTGTCGATGGGAGTGTGCGCATCCAGCGGCGGGATGTTCAACAACTATGCCATCGTGCAGGGCGTCGACCAAGTCGTGCCGGTCGACATATACGCGCCCGGCTGCCCGCCGGGTCCTGAAACGCTGCTGCACGCCATCCTTGCCCTTCACGAGAAGATTCGCACCGGCGAGCTGACCCAGCGACGCGCCGAGCGCGGTGGCGGAGCTGCAGTGGCCCTGGCGGCACATGGAGTGCCGCAATCGGCGCAGGCGCATGGGGTTGGACAGTCGAGCGCCGTGGTATCGCGCTGATGGCAGACGAAGGCGTAGAAGCCGACGACACAGCGCTGCCCACAGAAGCGGCTGAGCAGCCGACGATGTTCGGCGTGCTGTGCACTGACGAGCGCGGCCAGCAGGTGCTGTACCCAAGCCGCGACGAGTACCTCGACGTGGTGGGAATGGCCGCCGCCGATGGTTTCGAACTGTGCATCGACGTGTGCGCCGTCGACGGGCTCACGAATAGAAGTCGAGCCTTGCCGTCCGGCATCGAGCCGGAACGCTTCGAAGTGGTGGTGAACCTGCTGGATCTTCGCGGTCGGCGCCGATTGCGCGTCCGCACCCAAGTGCCTGCGGACGATCCGCAGGTGCCCTCGGTGGTCGGTCTGTATCCCGGTGCCGAGGCACCCGAACGAGAAGCCGCCGACCTGTTCGGCATCGGCTTCAGCGACCACCCTGATCCGAGCCGCATCCTCATGCCGCCGGACTGGGATGGCCACCCTCTGCGCAAGGACTACGCCATCGGCGCGATCCCAGTGCAGTTCAAGGCGGTGGAAGGTCGATGAGCGCCACGACGGCCACCGCCACCCGACGGCCGGCAGATGCTGTGCTGCGCATCTCCGAGGAGACCGCGTTGGCAGCTGCCGATGTTTCATCGGCGCAGGCAAGCACAGCCGATGTCGATGACGAGACCATCGCTGCTCAGAGCGGCGATGAGCCGATGCTCATCAACATGGGACCGCAGCATCCGTCCACCCACGGTGTGCTGCGCATCGCGATGGAGCTGCAGGGCGAGACCGTGCTGCGATCCAAGCCGATCATCGGCTACCTGCACACAGGGATGGAGAAGACCGCCGAGGATCTCACCTACCTGCAGGGGCCGACGAACGTCACCCGCATGGATTACGCCTCGCCGTTGTTCTCCGAATTGGTGTTCTGCCTCGCGGTCGAGGATCTGCTGGGAACAGAGATCCCGGATCGAGCCACTTGGATTCGCATGCTCATGTGCGAGCTGAACCGCATGAGCTCGCACCTGCTGTTCCTGGCGACGAATGGCATGGACCTCGGCGCAGTCGGGATGATGCTCTATGGCTGGCGCGAGCGCGAGGAGATCCTTCGATTCTTCGAGAGCGTCACCGGCTTGCGGATGAACCACAACTACATCCGCCCTGGCGGTGTGGCGGCCGACCTGTCCGACGGCTGGCAGGACGACGTGGAGCACATCTTGGCGGTGCTGCCCGGACGGCTCTTGGAGTTCGACACGTTGATGACCGGCCAGCCGATCTGGCGAGACCGCACTCAAGGCGTCGGCGTCATCACTGCCGACGAGGCCATCGCCATGTCGGCCACGGGGCCGCTGCTGCGCAGTACCGGCGAGGCGTGGGATCTGCGCCGCACCATGCCGTACTTGGCCTACGACGAGGTGGAGTTCGACGTCGTCGTAGGTGCCTACGGCGACACGTTCGACCGCTTTTCGATCCGCCTGAACGAGATCCGCGAGTCGATGCGCATCGTCGAGCAGTGCCTCGACAAGATGCCGAAGGGTCCCTACCGCACCGAGGACCGCAAGATCACGCCGCCGCCTCGGGCTCGCATCGACGAGTCCATGGAAGCGCTGATCCACCACTTCAAGCTCTTTACCGAGGGCTTCAAGGTGCCGCCCGGAGAGACCTATGTGGCGGTCGAGTCGCCGCGCGGCGAGCTGGGCTGCTACCTGGTGTCCGACGGCGGGCCCAAGCCGCAGCGGGTGCACATCCGGGCCCCTTCGTTCGTCAACCTGCAGAGCCTCCCGCACCTCATGTACGGCGGCCTGCTCGCCGACGCCATTGCCGTCATCTCCTCAATCGACCCGATCATGGGGGAGGTCGACCGGTGAGGGTTCGCGACCGCCGCGTTGTGCAGGGTTCGGTGTCCGACGGAAGTGGGGAGGTCGACCGGTAAATGGGTTTCTTTAGTGAGGAGAATCGCACGCTGGCGCGCGAGATCATCGGCCGCTACCCGAAGCGTCGCTCTGCGATGATCCCGCTCTTGCATGTCGCGCAGGCACAGGCCGGCTGGGTCTCCGAAGAGGCAATGGTCGAGATTGCTGAACTCGTCGACACCACGCCGGCCGAGGTGCTCGGCACCTGCTCGTTCTACGAGATGTTCAAGCGTGAGCCGGTCGGCAAGTACCTCGTGAACATCTGCGCCACGATGTCGTGTGCACTCGCCGGTGCTGCCGATCTCATGGAACACGCCGAGGAACGCTTGGGCGTGCGGATCGGCGGCACCACTCCCGACGGCATGTTCACACTGGCCTCCGCAGAATGCCAGGCCGCCTGCACCGAGGCCCCATGCCTGCAGGTGAACTACCGGTACCGCTACCGGTTCGACGCGACGCAGTTCGATCAGCTGATCGACGACTTGGCGTCGGGTGCCCTCGATGACGAGATCCCGTCGCACGGCGTCACCGCACGCATTCGGCAGCGCATCCCGGCCGAGCGAGCGGTCAGGGCCGTGCCGCCAGACGAAGTCCACGAAGCACCCGTATGGCTGGCGCCTTCAGCAGCAAACGGAGCGTCCGGCGGGGGAGCGGGCTGATGGCGTCGTACACGATTCCTCATGCACCCGGATTCGTGGCGAACGACTCGCCGCGCATCGTCACCGAGCGCTTCGACCATCCCGACAGCTACACGCTCGAGCGCTACCTGGCCACGGGCGGCTACGAAGGTTTGCGTGCTGCGCTGGAGCGCGCGCCGGCCGATGTCCACAGCGAGGTACGCGACGCGACCTTGCTGGGCCGTGGTGGTGCCGGCTTCCCTGCGGGGGTGAAGTGGGGCTTTTGTCCGCCAGGCGTGTGGCCCCGCTACCTCGTCGTGAACGGCGACGAGTCCGAACCAGGGACCTACAAGGACCGCCTGCTCATGGAGCTCGATCCGCACCAGCTCATCGAAGGTTGCTTGATTGCCTGCTACGCGGTGGGGCTGTCGCAGTGCTTCCTGTACATCCGCGGCGAGATGGCGCTGGCACAAGAACGTGTCGCGCGGGCTCTCAACGAGGCCTACGACGCCGGCTGGGTGGGCCGCAACATCTGTGGCACCGATTTCTCGGTGGACATCGTGCTGCACTCCGGTGCCGGTGCGTACGTCGTGGGCGAAGAAACCGCCCTCATCGAGAGCCTCGAAGGCAAGCGGGGCATGCCGCGGCTGAAGCCCCCGTACTTCCCGGCCGCGATCGGGCTGTACGGCCAACCCACCATCGTCAACAACGTCGAAACCCTCGCGAACCTGCCGTGGATCCTGCGCAATGGAGCGGCGGCTTTCACCGCCATCGGCACCCCCACCTCGCCCGGCACACGGATGGTGGCCGTGAGCGGGCACGTCCAGCGCCCCGGCGTCTACGAGATCACTAACGGCACCACCACGTTCCGCGATCTCATCTATGGCCCCGACTACTGCGGCGGTCTGCGCCCGGGCAGGGAACTGAGAGCCTTTGTGCCCGGCGGCGGTTCCGCGCCGTGGTTCACGCCCGCGCAGCTGGACCTGCCCTTCGAGGCGTCCGAAGTGGGTCCGCAGGGATCGATGCTGGGTTCGGGAGCGGTGATGGTGATGGACGACACCACCGACATCTGTGCCGCGGCGCTCACGCTGACGAAGTTCTATGCCCATGAGTCATGCGGCAAGTGCGTGCCGTGCCGGGAAGGTGCGACCTGGTTGGAGCGGGTGCTGCGGCGAGTCTGCGACGGCACAGGCACGCCGCGCGATCTCGACCTGCTGTTCGAGGTCGGAGCCTCGATCTGCCCCGGCGATTTCCCGCACGCTGCCGTGCCTGAACGCGGCCTCGAACCGAAGCCGTTCCCGTACCAGATGACGACCATCTGTTTCGTGGGCCCGTCGGCCTTCGCACCAGTGCACTCAGCGATGACGCTGTTCCCGGAGGAATTCGAGACCCGGGTGGCGCCGAACGCCCACCTCGACGCTGAGTTGTCGGGCAGCCCGCAATCGAACTCAGTCTCGGAGGTGGCCATCCGTGTCTGACGCCACTGCTGCCCAAGCGGCACCGAGCACGATCGAGGTGACGATCAACGGCATCGCCGTCGATGCGCGGCCGGGCGAACTCGTCATTGCGGCTGCGGACCGCGCCGGGGTGCACATCCCGCGGTTCTGTTACCACGAGCGGATGAGCCCGGTGGGCATGTGCCGCATGTGCCTCGTCGAGATCGACACCGGTCGTGGGCCCCAGCTGCAACCCTCCTGCGTGGTCTCGGTCTCGCCGCAGATGGTGGTCGACACCACCAGCGAGCGCACGCAGCGGGCACAAGAAGGCGTGCTGGAGCTGCTGCTCATCAACCACCCGCTGGACTGTCCGGTTTGCGACAAGGGCGGCGAGTGCCCGTTGCAGGACCAGACCATGGCCTACGGCCCGGGCGAGTCCCGCTTCGTCGAGGAAAAGCGGCACTTCGAAAAGCCGATCCCTATCTCCGACCTGGTGCACCTTGACCGGGAGCGCTGCATCCTGTGCGACCGCTGCACCCGATTCGCAGACGAGGTGGCTGGCGACCCGCTCATCGATTTCACCGAGCGTGGCAACGAGACCCAAGTGCTCACGTTCCCCGGCGAGCCCTTCTCGTCGTACTTCTCGGGCAACACGGTGCAGATCTGTCCCGTCGGCGCGCTGACCGCAGTGCCGTACCGCTTCAAGGCGCGGCCGTGGGATCTGATCCAAACCGAGTCCACCTGCACGACGTGCGCAGTCGGCTGCCGGATTGCGGTCCAGTCGTCGCGAAATGAACTGGTGCGCTATCTGGGGGTTGACATCGACCCGGTGAACCATGGCTGGCTGTGCGACAAGGGCAGGTTCGGCTACGGCTCGGTCGCAAGCCCCGATCGGGTGACGACGCCGCTGGCTGCCCGTGCGCCATCGGCTGCCGGTACTTCCGAACTCGCCGATGCTGAGCCGCTGCGTCGCTTTCAGCCGACCGACTGGGCGAGCGCCCTTGGCGCTGTGGCCGCCGCCGTGACCGCCGCCCGACCGGGAACGATTGCCGTTCTCGGCGGAGCCCGCGGCACCAACGAAGACGCGTACGCATGGTCGAAGCTGGCACGCACGGTGCTGCGAACCGATCACCTCGACGCTCAGCTGGGCGACGGTTTGCCCGCGGAGCTTGTCGTCGGCCTGCCGGGCGCGACGATCGACGACGCATGCAGCGCTGACACCACGCTGCTGGTGTGCGGCGACCTTCGCGAGGAGCTGCCGGTGCTGCACCTGCGGCTGCGCGGCGCAGCACGAGCGGGCACGACTCGCCTGGTCGAGATTGCTCCGACCGAAACCGGTCTGACCCGCAATGCAGCGCGGAGCGAGGAGTGCCGCGGCGGCGAGGCCGCATCGGTGCTGCGGGACTTGCTCGACGGCGACGATCCGTTGGCTGCCGAGCTGGCGTCGGGATCGGTCGTGGTGGTGCTGGGCCGTTCGTCGGTCGCGGAGTCCGCCGAGGCAACGGCCGAGGCGGCTTCGGTCATCAGTGCTCGCGTCCCCCACGCCCGCTTTCTCGTTGCTGCACGCCGCGGGAACGTTCGTGGCGCGCTCGACATGGGCCTGGCGCCAGGGCTGCTTCCGGGGCGCACGCTGAGCACTAGCCCGTCGCCGACTTTGACGGCAGCGTGGGGCGAGCTGCCCACTGAACGCGGGTACGACGCAGCGGGGATCCTCTTGGCGGCCGCTTCAGGAGAGATCGACGTGCTCTTCCTGCTCGGCGCGGACCCCCTGACCGATTTCCCCGACAGCATGCTGGCGCGCCTCGGCGTGGCGGGCGCGGGCACGGTCGTGGCGGTGGATTCGTTTGTGAGCCAGTCCGTAGCAGAAGCCGACATCGTTCTGCCTGCCGCTGTGTTCGGAGAGAAGTCAGGCACTACGACCAACCTGGAGGGACGCGTCTCGGCCGTCGGCGAGTTGGTGACTGCACCCGGCTCGGCCCGTCCCGACTGGATGATCGCCGCCGAGCTGGCGGTGCTCTGCGGGGGGGACCTGGGCTTTTTGTCCACGGAGGACGTCACCGCCGAGATTGCCGCCCTGTGCGCCACGCACGCTGGAGCGACCGGCGCTGAGCTTGGGGCTGACGGCGTGGTTGCATCGGGAGCGGCTTTCGAGCCCGAGTTCCCGGCTGAACACGTCGCACCACCTCGAGACGCATATGGCCTCCGGTTGGTGTGCGGTCGCAAGCTCTACGACGGAGGGGTGGCCGTCAATCAGACGCCGGCGTTGGCGTCGCTGCAAGCCGACACGGTCCTGCGCGTGCACCCGGTCGACCTGGAGCGTGTCGGCGTCGACTCGGGAACTGAGGTCGAAGTTCACTCTGAGCGCGGTGCGCTGCGGTTGCCGATCGTGGCTGATTCCGGCGTCGCTCGTGGGAACGTCGTGCTGGCGTTCCCCTCGTCTGATGTCGACGTGGGCGCTCTGATCGACGCGACTGCTCCGGTCACCGACGTGCGGGTCGAGACCCGAGCGGGCGGTGGGGCCTTGCGATGACGGGTGACCCTCTGTTCGCGGACGGGGTCGACTGGGGCGACATCGCCGTCATGGGCGTCAAGATCCTGGTGGCCTTCGGTGCCCTGCTGGTCGCCACCATGTTCATGATCTGGTTCGAGCGCAAGCTGATCTCGGACATGCAGCACCGCATCGGTCCCAATGTGGCCGGACCGTGGGGCCTGCTGCAGGCCTTCGCCGACGGTGTCAAGTTCTTCTTCAAGGAAGATCTCCGCCCGGCCAACGCAGACCCGCTTGTCTTCCGGCTGGCGCCCTACATCTCAGCGGTTACTGCGTTCGTCGCATTCGCGATCGTGCCGGTCGGCGGCGTGTTCACCGACACCGGGTCCGCAGCAGGTGCGCCCCGCACGGGCACGGTCACGCTCTTCGGCAAGGAGACCATTCTGCAGGTGGCCGACCCGCCGGTCGGCATCTTGCTGCTGTTGGCCATGTCCTCGGTGGCCGTGTACGGCGTGATGCTGGCGGGCTGGTCGTCGGGATCTAAGTACCCGCTCATCGGCTCAGTTCGCGCGTCGGCGCAAGCCATCTCCTACGAGGCGGCGTTGGGCATGGCGGTAGTGGCGGTGGTGATCGGCGCAGGGACGCTCTCCACCCAGGGAATCGTGGCGAAACAAGCCGGTGGTGTGAACACCTGGTTCGTGATCTCCAGCGGCATCGTGCCGTTCGTGGTGTTCCTGATTGCTGCAACTGCAGAGCTGAACCGCCCGCCGTTTGATTTGGTCGAAGCCGAGCAGGAGCTGGTCGGCGGATTCCACACCGAGTACTCGTCGATCCGCTTCGCCCTGTTCTTCCTTGCCGAGTTCATGAACGTCATCACGATGTCGGCGATCATGGTGACGCTGTTCTTCGGCGGACCGGCCGGACCCGTCTTTTTCGGCTGGACCTGGCTGTGGCCGACAGTGTGGTTCTTGGTCAAGGTGCTGGCGTTCCTGTTCATGTTCGTCTGGTTCCGAGCCACGCTGCCGAGGCTGCGTTACGACCAATTGATGTCGCTGGGCTGGAAAGTGCTCATCCCCGTGATGCTGTTCTGGCTGATGTTCCTGGGTCTGCGACAGCTGGCCAACGAGGAGGGCTGGAGCCAGATTTGGACATTGATCGCAAGTGCGATCGGATTCGCGATCGGATGGGCGCTGCTGTCGGCGGCGCTGCGGGCCGCCAAGCGAAATGTCGGCGACGTCACAGACGAACCGCCACCCCGCCTCAGCTCGAGAGAGGGACGCTGATGGGCTACCTCGACGGCTTCAGGGTTACGTTCGCCAAGCTCTTCGATGAACGGGTCACCACCGAGTACCCGCACGAGAAGCGACCGAAACCGCCGCGCTTCCACGGGCGTCATGTGCTCAATCGGTACCCGGACGGCATGGAGAAGTGCATCGGGTGCGAGTTGTGCGCCGGGGTGTGTCCGGCTCGTTGCATCTACGTCCGTGGGGCGGACAACCCGCCTGACGACCCGGTGTCTCCGGGGGAGCGCTTCGGCTACGTCTACGAGATCAACTACCTGCGCTGCATCCACTGCGACCTGTGCGTGGAAGCGTGCCCGACCGAAGCGATCACCGAGACAAAGGTCTTCGAGTTCAGCTTCCCCACCCGGCGCGACGCCATCTACACAAGAGACGAACTGCTCACCGACGACGACGGTCGGCCCCGGCGCCAGCCGTGGGAACTGTGGCACGAAGGCGACGACGAGCACACCTCGGGCTGGATGCGGGCTACGTCGCCCTCAGGCCAGCCGGAGTACGAGGGGCGCGTTGGGTGGAGCAGTGAGCTGGGATACGGCGTGAGAGCGCCCGAGCAAGGCCAGCACGCCGACTACGACGTCGCCGATGACGATGAGACTCCTGAAGACGACGGGTCCTCCGACATCGACGAACCCTCCGACACCGACAGTCACAGCGGCAGCCATGCAACGGGGGGCCACCACTGATGGTTGAAGTGGTCGTGTTCGCGGTGGCTGGTGCCGCATGCCTCATCGGCGCGCTCGGCGTGGTGCTGTCGCGCAATCCGGTGCATGCGGCGCTCATGCTCGTGATGACGCTGTTCGGAATAGCTGTGTTGTTCGTCGCGCAGCAGGCGCACTTCATCGCGGCTGTGCAGGTCATCGTCTACGCGGGCGCCATCGTCGTGCTCTTCCTGTTCGTCATCATGCTGCTCGGCGTCGATCGAGCGGCCGAGCTGTCACTGGGGGCGCTGCCGGCGCAGCGCTGGACTGCAGCTGCGTTCGGCATCGGCGGCGCCGCTGTGCTGGTCTGGCTGGTTGCGGCTGTCGACCGTCTGTTCATGGGTGCTCATTCCTATGAACTCGAGAAAGCGGGTGTTCTCGGCAACGAGGTTGAGCCCGCCGCCACGAGCTACCTCACCGACGTCGGCGCCATCGCCCGGTCGCTGTTCTCGGAGTACGTGTACGCGTTCGAGCTGACGTCACTGCTGCTCATCGTGGCGGTCATCGGCACGGTGATCCTGGCCCGGCGCAGCGGATACGGCGATGCGCACAGCGCGCAGAGTGACCCGACACCGCAGGAGGCTCGTCGATGAGCGGCCTCGAGGTAACGACCGGCTGGTACTTGACGCTCGGTGCGATGTTGTTCCTCATCGGCGGCACCGGGCTGCTGCTGAGGCGCAACCCGCTGATCATGCTCATGTGCGTCGAGCTGATGCTGAACGGTGTCAACCTCAGCTTCATTGCCTTCGCCGATCGTTTCGGCGATGTGCATGGGCACACGGTGGTGCTGTTCGTCTTGGTCGTCGCAGCCGCCGAAGTCGTCGTGGGTCTCGGCTTGGTGGTGGCGGTGCTACGAGCCTCGCCCCGCGCGACGGCGGACGATCTGTCGGCTTTGAGGGGCTGAGGCAATGGTCTCGGTGGTCTGGCTCATCCCCGCGCTGCCCCTCGCGGGGTTCGCGATTCTCCTGCTGGCAGGCCCGCGTCTGGGCGAGCCCCGGGCTGGCTGGCTGGCCACTGCAGCTAGCGCTGGGTCGTTCGTGCTTACCCTCATCACGTTCGGCGGGCTGCTGGGTCTCGATTCAGCGGCCGAGGGCGGTGCCGGTGGGCACGGCGGGCGCTGGTTCATCTCGACGCTGTTCGAGTGGATGCCAATTGGAGGTCTCGAGGTAGACGCAGCGCTGCTGGTGGACCCGCTCTCGATGACGATGGCGCTGTTCGTGACCGGCGTCGGGACGCTCATCCACCTCTACTCAGTCGGCTACATGGCGGGCGACCCGAAGTACTCCAAATTCTTCCTGTACCTCAACCTGTTTCTGTTCTCGATGCTCATGCTGGTGCTGGGCGAGAACCTCGTGGTCACTTTCCTGGGCTGGGAAGGCGTGGGCACCTGTTCGTACTTGCTGATCTCGTTCTGGCACGAGCGGCCTACTGCTGCAACCGCCGGCAAGAAGGCGTTCGTCACCAATCGCATCGGTGACTTCGGCTTCATGGTGGCCATGTTCCTGCTGTGGACCACGCTGGGCACGGTGTCCTACACCGGGCTCGCGGCCGCCGCGCCATCGCTGGCCACCGGAACCGCAACCGCGGTGTCGCTGCTGCTCTTGCTGGCCGCTGCGGGCAAGTCGGCGCAGCTGCCGCTGTACGTCTGGCTGCCCGATGCCATGGAAGGCCCCACACCGGTCTCCGCGATGGTGCATGCCGCCACGATGGTGACCGCCGGCGTGTACCTGCTGGTGCGGCTCAACCCGGTGCTGACCGATACGGCACTGCTCATCATCGCCATCGTGGGTGCGGCCACAGCGCTCTTTGCTGCGCTGGCCGCCGTGGCTCAGCACGACATCAAGAAGGTGCTGGCGTACTCCACCATCAGCCAGCTGGGCTATATGTTCCTGGCGATCGGCTCGGGAGCGTACGTGGCGGCGATCTTCCACGTGGTCACGCATGCGTTCTTCAAGGGGTTGCTGTTTCTGGGCTCCGGCTCGGTCATCCATGGCCTCGGAGACGAGCAGGACATGCGCCGCATGGGCGGCCTGCGGTTAGCCATGCCCATCACCGCGGTCACGTTCATCGTGGGCTGGCTGGCGATTGCCGGTGTGCCGCCGCTGTCGGGCTTCTGGTCGAAGGACGAGATCCTGCTTGCCGCGTGGGAGCAGCCCGACATCGGGCCCCTGCTGTGGATTGTGGGCCTGGTCACCGCCCTGCTGACCGCCTACTACATGAGCCGCCAGACCTTCCTGGTGTTCTTCGGCGGCCAGCGTTGGGACGATGACGTCCACCCGCACGAGTCGCCGGCCACCATGACGCTGCCGCTCGTGGTGCTGGCCGGTGCGGCGGCCATCGGCGGTGTCGTGAACCTGCCGCTGGTGGGCGACTGGCTGGTGCTTGAGCACTTCCTGGAACCGGTCCTCGCTCACCCGCTCCACTTCACCTCGGGTCCTGTCACGAAGGTGCTCTTGGCGTGCACTGCGATTGTCGTGGCACTCATCGGTGTCGCCATTGCGGTGTTGGCGTGGCTGCGCTCGCGTATCCCGACCGATCAGCTCGAACCTGCTCTGCTCGAGAACGTCTTCTACGTCGACGCCACGATCTCCAACTTCGTGGGCGGGTCCGGAACTGCCGCATTCGAAGCAGCCGCCACTGCTGACCGGCGTTTCGTGGACGGTGCCGTCAACGGGGTCGCGCGACTGGTTCGCATGATCGGCGAAGCCGTTCGGCCGCTGCAGTCGGGCTACCTGCGGCACTACGCGTCAGGTGTGGCGGTCGGCGCGATCATCCTCGTCGTCTGGCTCGCGTTGCGGGGCGTCTCATGAGCATGAGCAGCCTGCTCGCCGCTTCGGGTTCGGGCAGCGATTTCCCGCTGCTGAACGCGCTGATCTTCGTGCCGGTCGTGGGTGCGCTGGTGGTGGCGCTGCTGCCGCGGAGCCGCCCCGACCTCGCCCGCCCGATCGGCACGCTCTTCGCTGCGATCGGCGGGGCGCTGGCGTTGGCGCTGGCATGGCAGTTCGACACGAGCGCCGCAGCCGCCCAGCTCAGCAACGGCGATCCGGCGTTCCAGTTCGAAAGCACGGTGTCGTGGATCCCGGCGCTCGGCATTTCGTGGAAGGTCGGCGTCGACGGCATCTCGTTGTGGCTGGTGGTGCTGACCAGCGTGATCGTGCCGATCGTGCTGGCGGGGGTAGACCCGCATCACAATCCCAAGCCCTACACGGCGTGGATGCTGCTGTTGCAGGCCGGTTCGGTCGGCGCGTTCGTGGCGCTCGACCTGTTCCTGTTCTTCGTGATGTTCGAAGTCGTGCTGGTGCCGATGTACCTGCTGATCGCCGGCTGGGGCTACGAGGGACGCCGCTACGCCGCCACGAAGTTCTTCATCTACACGATGTCTGGCTCGGCGCTGTTGCTCGTGGCGATCGTGGCCACCGCCGTGCTCGGCAAACCCGACAGCGGCATCACCTTCGACCTCGTGACGCTGGCTGAAGGCCAGCACCTGGCGACCAACACCGCACGCCTGTGCTTCGTGGCGTTTGCGATCGCCTTCTTGGTGAAGGTGCCGGTGGTGCCGCTGCACACCTGGCTGCCCGATGCGCACACCGAAGCACCCACGGCGGGTTCAGTGGTGCTGGCGGCCGTGCTGCTGAAACTGGGCACCTACGGCCTGCTGCGATTTGGCCTGTACCTGTTCCCGGAGGCTGCCGACTGGGCTGCGCCCGTGCTGGTCACCGTGGGCGTAGTGGGTGTCATCTGGGGTGCGATCACGGCTGCCATGCAGCGCGACCTCAAGCGGCTCGTGGCGTATTCCTCGGTGGCGCACATGGGCTTCATCGTGCTGGGCATCTTCGCCTTCACTGCCCAGGCCGTCGGCGGCGGGGTGATCCAGATGGTGAACCACGGCATCAGCACCGGTGCCTTGTTCCTGCTGGTCGGGATGCTGTACGAGCGGCGCCACACCCGCCAGATCGACGAGCTGGCGGGCATCCAGTCGGCGGCGCCGGTCTATGCCGGTGTGTTCACGCTGATGATGCTGTCGTCGGTCGGCGTGCCGGGCCTGAACGGTTTCGTCGGCGAGTTTTTGATTTTGATCGGTTCGTTCGAGACGCGGCGCTGGTGGACGATCATCGCTGCCACCGGGGTGATCCTCGCGGCGCTGTACCTGCTGTGGGCGTACCAGCGTGTGTTCCACGGCCCGCCCACCGCGGCCGACCGCCAGACCGCCGATTTGCGCCGGGGCGAGTTGCTCACGCTGGCACCGTTTGTCATTGCCGTGGTTGCCCTCGGCGTGTATCCAAAGCCGCTGCTCAACGCCGTCGAGCCCGCGTCCGACAACCTGCTCGAGCACTTCGCCGAGCACAGCGGCTTCGACCTGCCCGCGCCCAATGACCCGGTCGAGGTTCCTGCTTCAAGTGAGCACTCTGATGCTCCCCATTCCGATGCTCCCCACGACGAGGACCGTCACTGATGACGTCGCTCGAAGGGCCGTTCGTCGCTCCGGCGGTCGACTGGTGGGTGCTCGTCCCGCAGATCATCCTCGTCGGCGCCGCGCTGGGACTGCTGCTGGCGTCCTCGCTGACAACCCGGGCGTTGCCTGGATGGGTATCCACGGTCATCTCGATCTCAACCGGCGCGGCCGCGGCCATCGTGGCAGCCATCCAGTGGAGCCTGTGGGGGTCCACGCCTCGACTCACGCTGGCAGGCGCATTCGTAAGCGACGGCTTCAGCCTCCTGCTCACGGTGCTGGTCGGCGCGGGCGTGGTCATGACGGCGCTCATCGCCCATTCCGCGCTCGACCGGTACGCCATGTCGCCTCCCGAGTTCGCAGCGCTGCTGCTGGCGTCTGCAGCCGGTGCCGTCGTCATGGCTGGCGCGAACGACCTCATCGTGCTGTTCCTCGGCCTCGAATCCCTGTCGATTGCCCTGTACGTACTGATCGCGCTGGCAGGCCGGCGAGCCTCGGCACGCGAGTCAGCGATGAAGTACTTCGTGCTGGGGGCGTTCAGCTCGGCGTTCTTCCTCTACGGCATCGCGCTGGTCTACGGCTCCACGGGCAGCACAAACCTCAGCAGGATCGGCGACTTCCTCTTCGACTCGGTTCGGTACGACGCCGACTACCTCCGCCTGCAATACGACTACCTGCTGCTCGCCGGTATCGCGCTGCTGCTCGTCGGCTTGGGGTTCAAGGTGGCCGCTGTCCCATTCCACTTCTGGGCACCCGACGTGTACGAGGGTGCGCCCAGCCCCGTGACCGGCTACCTGGCATCGATCGCCAAGGCAGCGGGCTTTGCCGCGATGGCGCGCGTGCTGTACGTGGCTGTCGGGGAGCAGAGCGTCGCCTGGACCCCGATCCTCGTCGGTTTGGCGTTCGCCACCCTGGCAGTAGGCGCGGTCATGGCCATCTGCCAGACCGACGTCAAGCGCATGCTGGCGTTCAGCTCCATCAGCCATGCCGGATTCGTGCTCGTCGGATTGTCAGCAGTCGAATCGGGAGATGGGGTCTCGTCGGCCGTCTTCTACCTGGTCGCCTATTCGTTCATGGCGATGGGCAGCTTCGCGGTGCTGTCGGTGTTCGGTACTGAACCTCGATCACTGGAACCCGACCCGAGCCCCCATTCCCTCAGTCACTACAGCGGGCTGGCACGTCGCCGACCCGTTCTGGCGCTCGCCTTTGCGGTGCTGCTGCTGGCACAGGCAGGTGTGCCGCTGACTGCGGGCTTCGTGGCGAAGTTCGAGGTCATCCGCGCAGCGATCGGCGCTCGTGGCTACATCCTGGCTGCGGTTGCCATGGTCACTGCCGTTGTGGGCGCCTTCGCCTACCTGCGCGTCGTGCTGACCATGTACGCCCCTGAGGGACCGGTTGATGACGGCGACAGCATTCCCGCCGCCCGGGCCAGCCGACCGCGCTGGGGAGGCCTGCCCCTCACCTCTGTGTTGGCCATCACGCTTGCTGTTGCAGTCACCTTGGTTGTCGGCGTCCTTCCCCAGACGCTCCTTGAGTGGAGCAGCGATGCCGTCCTGTCGATCATCCCGTAACCAGTCGATGTTCCGAGTTGAGGTGCGGAGCCAAGCCCCCAACGACAGAGAAACCAGCCGATGGGTGCCATCGCGGGACAAACCGGCCCTGGGTGTGGCTACACAGCGCATCACCGTCGTCGCGGTGCTGGCGCTAGTCGCGGTGCCGCTCACCCGGTCCTGATCGAAGCGAGTCCTGCCGGGGCTCATCCGCTGGAGCACTGCTTCTTCGGATGGACCGAAGTAGATGGCGTCGCCGTCAACGGGAGCCCTGAGGAGCCTCGACACAGCTGTCGCAACGAATACCATCGTCACGCTGATCGGTTGGCGCCTATGGGCGCGCAAGCGGCGGCCGGGCGATGCAGCGGCGACGGTGCGCACCATGACCCGCGGCGAGACGCGTTCGGCCGTTGATAGCGAAACATCTTGACATCAAGTAAATGAGACATCATGATGTCTCACATGAGGACGACGTTGACGCTTGACGATGACGTTGCCGATGCCGTGCGGGAACGGGCGCGGTTGCTGGACCAGCCGTTCAAGCGGGTGGTGAATGAGGCCTTGCGGCGCGGCTTGGGGCCGGCAGCGTCGGTTGAACGGCCCGTCTACCGGGTCAAGCCGCATCGCAGCGCGTTGCGTGCCGGAGTCGATCCGCTCCGGCTGAACCAGCTCAACGACGAGATTGACGCAGCGGCATCATTGGGCGAGACGGGCGGGTGATCGTCCCCGATCTGAATCTGCTCGTCTACGCGCATGCTGATGGAATGCCGTCGCATGAGCCGGCTCGGCGGTGGTGGGAGGACCTCGTCAACGGCACCGAGCGCATCGGCGTTCCATGGGTCGTGGTGGCGGGTTTCGTGCGCCTGCTCACGCACCCGAGCGTCCTGGCCGACCCGGCCCCACCTCGTGCAGCCGTGGATCTCGTGCGTGAATGGTTCCATTCCCCGGCAGTCACAGCTCTGAACCCTGGTGCGCAGCACCTGGAGATCTTCGGGCGCTTGCTGGCTGATGCTGGTGTCGGGGCGAACCTCGTCACCGACGCGCACATCGCAGCGCTGGCCATCGAGCACCAAGCCGAGGTGCATTCCAACGACACCGACTTCGCTCGATTCGCAGGCCTGCGTTGGCGCAACCCGCTCTGACGGCCCCGGATCTCTGAAAGATGCATGCCTTTGGCTAGGCGCACTCGGCTCGTTGTCAAATTGGAGCGTGATAAATCGACTGCTGGTCGCTGTCGCGCTCTTGGCGACCGCTGCTGCCGCGCTGTGGCTGTACAAGCTGGCGCGGCAGCATGGCCTGTTTCGGCGCCGGGGTGTGCCAACGCATGCCGAGGCGCGTGCTGCCGCGGATTGCCGGGCTGTTGCTGCGGGAAACTTCCCGCGGGTCAACCCCGGCGACCGCGCTTCAGCTGTCTGACGCCGGGCTGAGTTCCAATGTCAGAAGTAGAGACCATTCGACGGTTGAAGTCTGCGCGTCGCGATTTTGGCGAGTGGAGCGGGGCAGCTGAGGAGTTGCGACGCATCTTTCCCCCGGCCGGCCGGCACAGGATCACTCGAGACGGGCGACGCATCGGGCGCGACGGAAGGATCAAGCCACGCACGAAGATTAAGTCACGCAAGTTGCCACGACGTGCGCGTCGCGCAGTGCGTCGGGCCGCGCAACCGTCGATGCGACGGTTACGCGGCCATGATGGGTCTTCTGGTCAGCAGCTGTGCGCTCGTCGATGGAGGATCGGCCGGGTGTGAGTCCGCGGCGTGGGCACAAGCCGACGCTGAGCAACGCTGGGGCCAAGCGATAGAAGCACACGATGCGGCGCAACTTGGTGTGGGCCCGAGCCATGCCGGCTTCGTGAGTTGCGATCATCGCAAGCACTTCCACCAGCAGGCGCCCGTTGTGTGTTCTAACGCCGTCGGGAGCGTCGAGAGTGAGGATCTCCCAACCGGATCGCTCTGCGCGGTCGAACAGCAGGAGCGTCTCCAGTGTGTCGCGGGCGAGGCGGTCGATGGGCGTAGCGATAAGCGCATCGGCGTCGCCTCGTTCGAGCTGCGCGAGCGCGGTACTCAGCCCAGGGCGTTCGCCGACGGGCACGGATCCCGACACTGCTTCGTCGGTGACGCACGCGACCACCTGCCATCCTCGAGCGGCTGACGCGTCGGTCACCGCTCCGTGCTGGGCGGCGATGCTGAGCCCGGAGGCTGCTTGGACGCCCGTGGACACGCGGGCGTAGGAGATGATCCGTCTTGCTTCTTTTGCATACATTCGTTCATTCACACAGCGCAACGTAGTGGATGCGAACGAGTGATTTAAGAATGAATGTTCGCAAGCGACAGGTCGGAGCAGGGACGTGTGTGGCCCTACGGAGGCATTTGGGTGTCTCGCCGTGGTCGGAACCAGTGCCTCGCAACTGCCGCGAAACCCCTCGCGCTCAGCCGTCTGACCTGCGCTCGACAACGAGGTCGTTGATTCGGCGCAGGCGGTCCCGCAGTCGCTAGCGTTGCGGTCCGTGTCCGATCTCTTGCGGAGTTATCTGACTGTCGCAATCTTCGGCGCAGCGGCAGTCCTGATGGCCGGGGCAATGTTCGGCGTCGCCCGGATCCTGCGGCCGCAACGACCGACACCTCAGAAGCTGATCGCGTATGAGAGCGGCGTCGACCCGGTCGGCAGCGACTGGACTCAAAGCCAGATCCGCTACTACGTCTTCGCGGTTCTCTTCGTCTTGTTCGACGTGGAGGCCGTGTTCATTTTCCCCTGGGCGATGCGGCTCGACGTCTACGCCCTGTTCGGCCTGGTCGAGATGGCGATCTTCATCTTCATCCTGGTCCTTGGCCTGTTCTACGCATGGCGCAAAGGCGTCTTGCGCTGGGTGTGAGCGGGAGCGCGTAATGGCACTGGTCGACAAGGTCAAACTGCCCAAGCCGCTCACCTGGCTGCTGAACTTCGGCCGGGCCCGCTCGCTGTGGGTGTACCAGTGGGGCTTGGCTTGCTGCGCCATCGAGATGGGCGCCGCGTTCGGCTCGCCCCGCTACGACGTCATGCGCCTGGGCGTCATCCCGTTCCCCGCCAGCCCCCGCCAGGCCGATCTGGTGGTGATCTCGGGCACGGTCACCGACAAGATGGCACCGGTCATCCGACGCCTGTATGAGCAGATGCCCGAGCCCAAGTACGTGATCTCGATGGGCTCGTGTGCGAACTGCGGCGGTCCGTACTGGGACAGCTACTCGGTCACGAAGGGCGTCGATCAGATCATCCCCGTCGACGTGTACGTGCCCGGCTGCCCACCCCGGCCCGAGGCACTGCTTGAGGGCATCGTGCTGCTGCAGGAGCGCATCCAGCGCGAGGACATTCAAGAACGCTGGCGAGGTGAGCCCATCGTGGTGCCGCCCTCGGCACCAGCGCCGGCGTTGCAGGCCAACCCCGCTCGGGTGCCGGCGTAGCCATGGCGGACGACACCGACGACGGCACCGAAACGCCTGGCGACGAGGCCCGCGAAGCCCTAGCTGCGGAGCTGGCAGAGCTGCTGGGTGACGCCTTGGTCGAAACCCACATCGAAGCGGGCCAGAACCTCTGGCTGCGCCTCGAGATCGAGCACTGGCGCACTGCGATGACTGCGCTGCGCGACGCCGGCTTCGTCTATTTCGGCTTCCTGTCGGCCATCGACTGGACGGATGCGCCTGAAGGCCGCTACGAGGACACCGAGTTCGACGGCGCTGGTGTCGGCCAGGACGAAGAAGAGACCACGAGCGCCACCGCCTCCGACACCGTGCGCTTGGGCGGCGGCGACACACGCTTCCAGCTGCTTGCACATCTGCACGCCCCGGCACGACACGCCGCCGTCATCCTCAAGGCCGACGTGACTGATGTCGACGGTGCCCCGGCATCAGTGCCGTCGATCATCGACGTGTTTGCCGGTGCTGACTGGCACGAGCGCGAAGCCCACGAGATGTTCGGCATCCGCTTCGAGGGTCATCCGAACCTGGAACACATCTACCTGCCGAGCGAGTTCGAGGGTCATCCGCTCCGCAAGGACTTCCCCCTGCTGGCGCGTGCGGTCAAGCCGTGGCCCGGTGTGGTCGACATCGAAGAGATCCCGCCGGAGCTCGAAGCCCAACTCGAGGCCGAGGTGATGGCCTCCTTTGAGGCGTCGGGAGCGGGCGCATGAGCCCCGCAACTGCGTCCGATGGTGCTCGCAGGTTCGCATCCGGAGCCGCCGCGCTGCGCGAACAGCAGGCCTACGTGGCAGGGCAGGCTGCCGATGCTCGTGTCAACGTCGAACTCGACACGGGCGACATGACGCTGAACATCGGACCGCAGCACCCCGCCACCCACGGGACGCTGCGCATCGCCTGCCGGCTCGACGGCGAGCAGGTCATCGCAGCCGAGCCGTTGATGGGCTACATGCACCGAGGCTACGAGAAGCTCTGCGAGGTCCGTACCTACCCGCAGTGCACCACGCTGATCAACCGCATCGACTGGTTGGGCAGCTTCGCGAACGAGGTGCCGTTCATCCTGGCCGCGGAGCAGCTGATGGGCGTCGAGGCCCCGCCGCGTGCGCAGTGGATCCGAACCATCCTGTTCGAGCTGAGCCGCATCGCGAATGTGTCGCTGTTCCTCGGCGACATGGGTGTGCAGATCGGCGCCCTCACCCCGGTGTTCTTCGCCTTCCGCGACCGCGAGCGGGTGCTCAACCAGATCGAAGAAGTGACCGGCGGTCGCTTCCATCCCAACTTCGACCGCATCGGCGGCCTCAAGGACGACCTGCCACGGGGCTGGATCGCCGAAACCCATGCCGTCATGGCCAAGATGCGCGGCTTCTGTGACGAAATGGAAGACCTGCTCATGGGCAACGAGATCTTCCAGACTCGCTGTCGAGGCGTCGGCGTGATCCCCAGTGATGTGGCTCTGGGCTATGGCCTCTCGGGCCCCAACCTGCGAGCCAGCGGCGTCGACTGGGACCTGCGTCGCGACGCCAACCCGGGCCTTGCCTGGGATCAGATCGACTGGCGGGTGTGGACGCACCCCGACGGTGACTCGTTCGCCCGCTACTGGGTGCGGATGCAGGAAACCCGCGAGGCCACCAAGATCGTCGACCAACTGCTCGACGCCATCCCGTCGGGGCCGATCATGGCCAAGGTGCCGCTCATCATCAAGGTGCCAGCCGGCGAGGCCTATGTCTCCACCGAGAACCCGTTGGGCGAGATGGGCTACTACGTGATCTCCAAGGGCGGCCTGGGGCCGTTCCGGGTGAAGATCCGCACGCCCAGCTTCAGCAACATCTCGATCGTGCCCTGGGTCATGCGGGGCACCTACGTGCCCGACATCATCACCATCTTGGGCTCGCTGTACTTCATCCTCGGGGACATCGACCGGTGAGCGCGATGGGAGACCTGAGCGCCCTGCTGGGATTGGCGTACTGGGCGGAGACCAGCATCAAGCTCGGCGTCGCGCTCATCGTCATCCCGACGGCTGCGCTGATGCTCGGCTACCTGTTCCTGCTCAAGATGATGGCCTTCATGCAGAGCCGGCTGGGTCCCCAGGACGTGGGCCCTTCCGGCTCGCTGCAGCTCATCGCGGACGCGATCAAGTTCCTCCAAAAGGAAGACATTCACCCCGCCGCCGCCGACCGGCGCGTTTTCCGTGCAGCACCGGTGGTGGTGCTTGCCTCGTCGTTCCTGCTCTTCGTCGTGCTGCCCACCGGCCCCGACGCTGTCGTGGAAAGCCTCGACACGGGCATCTTCTACGCGCTGGCGGTCTCGTCGCTGTCGGTGCTGGGCGTGCTGATGGCCGGCTGGGCCTCAGCCAGCAAGTACGCACTGCTCGGTGGCCTGCGAGCTGCTGGCCAGCTCATCGCCTATGAGCTGCCGCTGATCCTCGCCGTCATGGGCGTGGTCATCCAAGCCAACTCTCTCAACCTGCAAGAGATCGTGCGGGCACAGGCCACCGGCGAGATCTTCGGCTTCGGCCTCATCGGAAACCCGTTCATCCTGACCCAGTTCATCGGCTTCTTGATCTTCATGATCTCTGCCCAGGCCGAGCTGACCCAGACGCCGTTCGACATGCCAGTGGCCGAGACCGAGTTGGTCGGCGGCTTCCACGTCGAATACACGGGCTTCCGCTTCCTGCTGTTCTTCATGGCCGAAGTGGCCACAGCCTTCGCCTTCTCGGCGTTGGCCACCGTCATGTTCCTGGGTGGTTGGTGGATTCCTGGCTTCGACATCGACGCTCCGATACTCAATGTGCTCGGCCCGGTCGTGATGCTCGTCAAGATCCTGCTGGTGGCCTTTGTCATCTTCTGGATCCGCTTCACCTATCCCCGCCTGCGCGAGGACCAACTCCAGAAGTTCGCTTGGAAGGTCCTCATCCCGCTGTCGCTCGCCAACATCGTCGTGACCGGAATCTTCAAGGTGGTGCTCTAGATGCCGCAGCTCCCCGGATTGCTGAAAGGCCTTGGAGTGACGGCGCGCACCGCAGTGCGCACGCTGTTCCCCAAGCGAGGCATGCGCACGCTCATCCCCGCGCCGCAGCAGGGCTCGGTCACCGTGCAGTATCCGCACGAGAAGGAAGCCCCGCCCGACCGCGCCCGGGGCGTGATCGCACTGCACGAGGAGAACTGCACCGCCTGCATGCTGTGCTCGAGGTCGTGCCCCGACTGGTGCATTTACATCGAAGGCCACAAGGTGAAGGCTCCGCCTCGCCGAGCCGGCGGCAAAGCTCGGACGGTCAACGTGGTCGATCGGTTCGACATCGACTACGCGCTGTGCATGTACTGCGGCATCTGCGTGGACGTGTGCCCGTTCGACGCACTGTTCTGGACGCCCGAGTACGAGTATTCCGAACCGCACATCGCCGACCTGCTGCACGACCGGATCCGGCTCGGCGAGTGGATGGAGACCGTGCCCGAGTTCTTGGCCTACGAGCCGGGCTCGGAGCAGAAAGTGCGCACGGTGCCCGACTTCGGCCCCGACGACATGGCGCCGGTGCGCAAGCTCGGCGCCGGTGAGGCAGGGCCGGTGCGCAAGCTCGGCGCCGGTGAGGCCAGCGCCACTGGCGGAGCTGGCGGCTAGGCGGGCACCATGGTTGCGCAGAACATCGCCTTCGGCATCATCGCGGCCGCCACCGTGCTGGCCGCGCTCGGGATGGTGACGACGCGCAACATCGTGCATGCGGCCCTGTTCCTGGTGGCCGTGCTGGGCGGTCTGGCAGCGAACTACATACTGCTGGCGGCCGAGTTCATCGCCACGACGCAGGTGCTCGTCTACATCGGCGCCGTGATGGTGCTGTTTCTGTTCGGCATCATGCTCACCCGGGCGCCGATCGGGCGAATGCCCCAGATGACCGGGGCCACGTGGCCGGTAGCGGCCCTGTCGGCGCTGGCGCTGGGCGGGGTCACCGTCTACGCCCTCATTGACCAATTCGGCACCGACTCGCTGGCCACCGACAACACGGTCTTCGGCACTGCCGACGTGGCGGACTCAGTCTTCTCGCAATACATCATTCCGTTCGAAGCCATCTCGGTGCTGCTGTTAGCCGCGCTGATCGGTGCCGTCGTGCTGGCGCGCAGGGACTGAAGCAGGAGACGGGTCGATGCTGCTGAACCAGTTCCTGCTCCTGGGCGCGCTGCTGTTCGCCGTGGGCGTTTACGGCGTGCTGGCACGCCGCAACGGCGTCATGGTGCTGATGTCGATCGAGCTGATGCTGAACGCGGTCAATCTCAACCTGGTGGCGTTCGGGCTGCAGCACGACGTCGTGTCTGGGCAGGTCTTCGCCCTGTTCATCATTGCGGTCGCAGCCGCCGAGGTCGGCGTGGGCCTGGCCATCGTGCTGCTGCTGTACCGCAACCGCCGATCGATCGCGGTCGACGAGTTCGACCTGATGAAGGGCTGATCGCACGCGCATGTGGATCCTTGAGAACGCGTTCCTCATCCCGCTGATCCCGGCGGTCTCCTTCGTCGTCATCCTGCTGTTCGGCCGCACCGTCATCGGTGTCGAGCGGGTCCAGAAGGTGGGCATCGCCGCCGTAGGCATCGTGTGGATCTTCTCGATGATCGCGGCGGTCGCGTGGATCACCCAGGTGGAGGATGGTGCGTCCTCATCGAAGTCGAACGACGCCGAGCACGCGCTTGTCGAGGTCAATGAAGGGCTGAGCGCGTCGAGCTCGAGTGCTGGCCTCGACGGTGAGCTGCATCTCGCCGCCGAAGACGACGGGCACGCCGAAGACGACGGGCACGGCGCGGCGGGCCCCGAGCCGGTCATCTCCACGTTCACCGGTTGGTGGTCGACTGGCGGCGTCGACTTCGCCGTGGGCACGCTCGTCGACGGCCAGACCGTGCTGCTGCTGGTGGTGGTCACGTCCATCTCACTGCTCGTGCACATCTATTCCAGCGAGTACGTGAAGGGCGACAGGCGCTTCGTCCACTATTTCGCCTTCTTGAGCCTGTTCACCGCCGCGATGCTCTTCTTCGTCATGGCCCAGAACCTGATCCAGATGATCGTGGGCTGGGAGCTGGTGGGCGTCTGCAGCTTCGTGCTCATCGGGCATTGGTGGGAGGAACGTCCCAACTCCGATGCCGCGGTGAAGGCGTTTCTGACCAACCGCGTCGGCGACATCGGCCTGATCGTCGGCGTCATCATCCTGTTCGGCACGTTCGGCACATTCGGCATTCACGACATCAACGTGAAGATCGGCGAGGCGAGTCGCGTCGCGAGCGAAACCGGGACCGTCAACCCGTATCACTTCGCCCTGTTGATGGCGTCGATCGCGCTCATGGCAGCGGTGTGCTCCAAGTCGGGCCAGTTCCCGCTGCACACCTGGCTGCCTGACGCCATGGCCGGACCCACGCCGGTCTCAGCGCTGATCCACGCGGCAACCATGGTCGTAGCCGGCGTGTTCATGATCGGCCGGCTGTACCCGGTCTTCTACGAGGGCTTCTCCATCGGCACCTCGTCGATCAACCTCATGGCGTTCATCGGCGGCTTCACGGCCCTCGTCGGCGCCGGTCTGGCGTTCGCCCAGTGGGACATCAAGAAGGTGCTGGCGTACTCCACGGTGAGCCAGCTCGGCTACATGGTGATGGCGCTGGGCGTGGGCGCATGGACCGCCGCCATGTTCCACCTGTTCACGCACGCCTTCTTCAAGGCCTGCCTGTTCCTGGGGGCCGGATCGGTCAGCCACGCAGCGCATCACACCTTCGACATTCGCGAGATGGGCGGCCTGCGCAAGTACATGCCGCACACGTACAAGACGTTCGTGATTGCGACGCTGGCGCTGGCGGGCATCTTCCCCTTTGCGGGCTTCTGGTCGAAGGATGAGATCCTGCTCGGGGCGCTCGCGGGCCAAGAGAACGCCTACCCGCTCATGCTGATCTTCGGCTGCGTCGTGGCGCTGCTCACCGCCGCTTACATGACCCGGGTCATCTGGTACACGTTCTGGGGCGAGTACCGGGGCCTTGGCCACCCCCACGAGTCACCCAAGGTCATGACCGTCCCGCTGTGGATCCTGGCGGGCATGGCTGTGGTTGCGGGCGTGTTCAACCTGCCCACCGGGGTGCTCTCGCCCTTCGGGCTCGAGGGCTTCGCCCACCGTGTCCAGACCTACTTCGAGCCGTCGCACTACCTCAATGCCATCGGCCTGTCACATCCGGACCCGTCGCTGGTGTTGGCCCTCGTGGGCCTGGCGCTGGCGCTGGCCGGCATCGCCATCACGTTCATGTACTTCTGGCGCAACGCCGGACCGCACGGACTGACCGAGCGCAACCGCTACGCCAAGGCCGGGTACACGTTCCTCGAGAACAAGTACTACCTCGACCACCTCTACACCGACATCGTGGTGGGCTCGATCAAGGCGCCCATCGCTCGGGCTGCCAACTGGGTCAACGACAACGTGATCGACAAGGTCGTCAATACCGCCGGTGAATCGGCCCGCGACGGCGGCAAGTGGGTGTATCGCTGGATCGACCAGGGCACCATCGACAACACCGTCAACGCGCTCGGCACCGGTGCCGATGCTGGCGGTCAGGGTCTGCGGGTGATGCAGACCGGCAAGGTCCAGAACTACGGCTCGCTGCTGTTCGGCACCGCGGCCGTGGTTGCCATCGTGTTCGTGATCGTCCTGTGACCAGTGAAATGACGCAGAGACATGTATCAGAGTCCTAAGCAAGAGGGAGCTTCGTAGTGGACGCAACTGGATTCGACGCTTGGGCGCTGAGCCTTGCGGTGTTCCTGCCGGTCATCGGCGCGCTCGTGATGATGCTCGTGCCGCGTGCGCGCGAGGTCGAGCTGAAGCTGATCGCGCTCATCTCGTCGCTGGCAGCACTGGCTGTCGGGGTGTACCTGCTGTTCGCCTTCGACTACGGCAATGCGGGGTCGCTGCAGTTCGTCGTGGAAAAGGGATGGATCAACGCGATCGACGCCGACTACATCCTGGGTCTCGACGGGCTGTCGATGCCGCTGTTGATCCTGTCGATGGTGATCATTCCGCTGTGCGTCATCTACTCGTGGGAGCACATCCCCGAGCCGGGCAACGCCAAGGCGTTCCTGATTCTGATACTGATCCTGGCATCGGGCATGAACGGCACCTTCGTGGCGCAGGACCTGATCCTGTTCTTCGTCTTCTTCGAGGTCGTGCTGTTGCCGATGTACTTCATGATCGGCGTGTGGGGCGGCGAGAACCGCCGCTACGCCTCGCTGAAGTTCTTCCTGTTCACGCTGTTCGGCTCGGCGCTGATGATTGTCAGCTTCGTGGCGCTGTACTTCGTGTCGCGCAACGACAACGGCCTGCTGCTGCATACGTTCGACATGCGCGAGCTGGCCGACGTCGCTGGCGTCGGCTTGACCCGGGGCACTCAGGCGATCATCTTTGCCGGCCTGTTCATGGGCTTCGGCATCAAGGTGCCGATGTTCCCCTTCCACACCTGGTTGCCCGATGCGCACACTGAGGCACCCACGGTGGGCTCGGTGATCCTGGCGGCGATCTTGCTGAAGCTCGGCACCTACGGCTTCGTGCGGATTGCGCTGCCGTTCCTGCCCGAGGGTGCCGCAGCGTGGGCGCCGTGGATCGGCCTGCTGGCGGTGATCGGCATCATCTACGGCGCGTTGGGATGCCTCGCACAAACCGACATGAAACGGCTCATCGCGTTCAGCTCGGTGGCCCACATGGGATTCGTGATGCTGGGCATCTCCACGCTGACTGACTTCGGCATCAACGCCGCAGTGTTCGGCATGGTGGCCCACGGGATCATCACCGGGATGCTGTTCTTCCTGGCCGGTTCGGTGAAGGAGCGGTACCACACGCTGGAGATCAGCCGCTTGGGCGGGCTGCTCAAGGCAGCGCCCCGGATGGGCTGGATCCTGGGCATCTCCGCCATGGCATCGCTGGGCCTGCCCGGCCTGGCCGGATTCTGGGGCGAGTTCCCGGCGATCCTGTCGGCCTACAACCCCGGCGCAGGACTGCCCGAAGAGACCTTCCGCACCTACATGGTGATCGCGGCCGTGGGCACGGTGTTCGCCGCCGGCTACCTGCTGTGGCTGTTCCAGCGCAGCGCCTTCGGCGAGCCGCAGGCCGAGTGGGAGGGTCACGCGATTGCCGATGTAAACCGCTACGAGTGGGCGGCGTGGGCACCGCTGATCGTGGCGATGGTGCTGTTCGGCATCTTCCCGGGCCTGATCTACGACATGGTCGATGACGTGTCGGTCAACATCGTCGACAAGATCAACGCTGCCGTGGCGCGGAGCTGACGATGGACCTCGGGGCGATGCTCGCGTTTGTACGGCCGGCACTTGACTGGCACGCGCTCGCACCCGAGCTGACCCTGCTTGGCGTCGGCACGCTCGTCACGGTCACCGACATCGCGTTCGACGATCGCGCCAAGCGGATCATGCCGACGCTGGCCGGCATCGGCCTGCTGGTCACGCTGATACCGATCCTGACCCTCGCGGCCGACGGTGCGGAGCGGTCCATGTTCGGTGGGGCCTACGTTGTCGACGACTTCTCGCTGGTGGTCAAAGCGCTGTTCATCGTGGTCGGCTACATCGTGGTGCTGATGTCAGTCGACTACGTGCGTGACGGCGACTACTACGAGAACGAGTACTACACGCTGCTGCTGACGTCACTGCTGGGCATGGTGATGATGGCCAGCTCGCGCGACTTGGTGAGCGTGTTCGTGGCGCTGGAGCTGCTGTCGATTCCCGCGTACATGCTGGCTGCGTGGCGCAAGGGCGGCCCGCGCTCCAACGAGGCCGGCCTGAAGTACTACCTGATGGGGGTCTTTGCCTCGGCGGTGATGCTGTACGGCATGTCGCTGCTGTTCGGCGTGTCCGGCGGCACCGACTTCGGGACGATTGCAGCAGCGCTCAAGGGCGAAGGTTCGAGCCCGATCGTCATCGTGGCGATCCTGTTCGTGCTGATTGGCTTCGCGTTCAAGGTGTCGGCCGTGCCGTTCCATACCTGGGCGCCCGACACCTACGAGGGTGCCCCGACGCCGGTGACAGCGTTCCTGTCGGTGGCATCCAAGGCGGCGGGAATGGTGGCGCTGCTAGCGCTCGTGTTCGCGGCCTTCGAGGGCGCCAAGGACGTCGTTCAGCCGTTCTTCTGGGCACTGGCTGTGGTGACGATGACGGTGGGCAACCTGATTGCGCTGCGCCAAACCAACATCGTGCGGATGCTGGCGTACTCGGGCGTGGCACAGGGCGGCTTCATGCTTGTGCCGTTTGCGGTTGCCTACGAAGAGAGCACCGCGGGCACCCTGGCGAGCGCCCGCGAGGCCGTGATCGTCTACCTCATCATCTACGCCTTCATGAACCTGGGGGCGTTCAGCGTGGTGCTGGCGGTGTCTCGTCGCACCCGCTCTGGCGCGATCGACAGCTACGCCGGACTGTTCAGCTATGCGCCTGGCATGGCGGTGCTCATGACCCTGTTCCTGGCGGCACTTGCCGGCATCCCGCCGGCAGGCGGATGGTTCGCCAAGTTCGTCGTGTTCCGGGCACTGGCTGATGCGAGCACACCTGCGGGCTGGGTGCTCGCCGCGATCGTGGCCGTGAACGCAGTGATTGCCTTCGGCTACTACGCCCGGGTGCTGGTGCAGATGTGGATTCAGCCGGTGCCCGAAATGGTGGAACTCGGCGTGGACACGCGTGACGACACCGATGACGAGCTGGCTGTCGAGTTGCCAGCCGAGACAGGTGCCGACGAGGGTGGCCTTGTTGCCGTCGAGACTCGCCCGGCCACGATGGTGAGGTTCACCCCAGGACCGATACCGATGACTGGGGCCCTGGCGGCGGCACTTGCCATCACCGCGATCGCCACGCTGGCGCTCGGGATCTTCCCCGGGTTGGTCAGCCACTTCGGCGACATCGCAACATTCGACTTCGGCGGCTGAGCGCTGGCGGAGCGCTGTGCTCCGCTGTGCAGACTGATGTCGATGGCTGGGGCTCAGCGCTTCGACGCGTACATGGACGAAGCGCTGTATGGCGATTCGGGCTTCTACGTGCGAGGGGGTCATCCCGGAGCGCGCGACGGCGATTTCGCCACCTCGGTGGAACTGGGATCGCTGTTTGCTCGGTGCCTGGCTGGATACTTGGACCGCACGTGGCATGAGCTGGATCGCCCCGACCCATTCGTCGTGGTCGAGGGAGGTGCCGGCCGCGGGACGCTGTGCAGCAATGTGCTCGCCCATCTTGGCGAGTGCCGTGAAGCGCTGCGCTACGTGATGGTCGAGCGCGTGGGCTCTCAGTGTTCCGAGGCTGAGGCGCGGGTCGGCGCCCAGGATGTCGAGCAGCCGGTAGCGGCGGTGCCAGATCTTCCGTCGGGTCCGCTGGTGGGTGTGGTGCTTGCTAACGAGCTGCTCGACAATCTGCCGTTCCGCCTGCTCGAACGGTCCCACGACGGGTGGCAGGAAGTGCACGTGCAGCGCAGCGAGTCTGCTGCCGTCGAGGTGCTTGTTGCCGCCGGGGCGGACGCCGTCAACATGGCCGCTGCACTGGCTCCCGAAGCGGGCGTCGGCGCACGAATCCCATTGCAGCTGCGGGCAGCTGTTTGGATGCGACGTGCGCTGGGCCTGCTGAGCCGCGGTCGCGTGTTGATCTTCGACTACGGGGTGCGCAGGACTGCCGAACTGGCAGCGCGGCAATCGGGCGACTGGCTGCGGACCTACCGCTCCCAACGCCGAGGGCACGACCCGCTGCGCGAGCCCGGCACTGCAGACATCACCTGCGAGGTGGCCTTCGATCAATTGCCGCCCGGTGCCGCATTGAGCTCCCAGGCCGACTGGCTCAGCGCAGCCGGCATCGCCACGCTGACCGCCGGGGCACGGGCACTGTGGGAACGCAGCCGGACGGCCCCCACAGCCGAAGCCCTTGCTGCGAGGGCCCTGCTTGACGAGGCATCGGCGCTGACCGATCCCGATCGCTTCGGCGCCTTCTGGGTTGCTGAGTGGCGCACCGGCTGACCAGATTTGGGATATCTCTCATGCGTTGCGTCTCGCTGTGGGCCGCTTGGCGGGCGGCAACTACTCTGCGAATCTGACTGAGCAGCCCGGGCGTTGCCGATCCGGGTCATTCGGATGCAGCACGACGAGACAGGGGTACCGATGGCTGACGCAACTACTCAAGCGACGATCGAGGACTACTACGTCGAGGACCGCGTCTTCGAGCCCGCCGGGGAGTTCCGATCCGCTGCGCTTGTGGCAGACCAATCGCTGTACGACGAGGCAGCCGCTGACCGGCTGGCGTTCTGGGCGCGACAGGCACGCGAGCACGTCACTTGGTTCCGCGATTTTGACACCGTGCTCGAGTGGGATCTGCCCTTCGCCAAGTGGTTCATCGGCGGCACGCTGAACGTCTCGTACAACTGCCTCGACCGTCACGTCACCGCCGGCCGCGGCGACAAGGTGGCGTACTGGTGGGAGGGCGAGCCCGGCGACACCCGCACTATCACCTACGCCGACCTGCTCAACGAGGTGTGCAAGTTCTCCAACGTGTTGAAGAGCCTCGGCGTCGAGCGCGGCGATCGCGTGTGCATCTACATGCCGATGATCCCCGAACTGCCGGTGGCGATGTTGGCGTGTGCCCGCATCGGCGCCGCCCATTCGGTGGTGTTCGGCGGGTTCTCGGCCGACTCGCTGTCGGACCGGATCGACGACGCCTCGGCCAAGTTGCTCATCACCGCCGACGGCGGCTACCGCCGCGGCGAGCCGTTCGGTCTCAAGGACACCGCCGATGCCTCGGTGGCCGCGACGAGTTCCATTGAGAACGTGGTCGTCGTGCGCCGCACCTGCCAAAACGTCGCTTGGAACGACAGCGTCGATCACTGGTATCACGACCTGATGGCCGACGCCTCGGCCGACTACCCGCCCGAGCACATGGACTCAGAGGATCTTCTGTACCTGCTGTACACCTCGGGCACCACGGCCAAGCCGAAGGGCATCATGCACACCACTGGGGGCTATCTCGCGCAGGTGGCGTTCACGCATCGCTACGTGTTCGACCTCAAGCCCGACGCCGATGTGTTCTGGTGCGCGGCCGACATCGGCTGGGTGACCGGGCACAGCTACATCGTGTATGGGCCGCTCGCCAATGGCGCCTCGTCGATCATGTACGAGGGCACACCGGACACGCCGCGCCCGGAGTTCCGCGACGGCGACCGAGCGGCCTGGCCGAAGGACCGGCTGTGGGACATCATCGAGCGCTACGGGGTGACCCAGCTGTACACAGCGCCGACAGCCATCCGCACGTTCATGAAGTGGGGTTCAGCAGAGGTCGAGCGGCACGACCTGTCCAGCCTGCGGGTGCTCGGCACGGTCGGCGAGCCGATCAATCCCGAAGCCTGGATGTGGTACCACTCCAACATCGGCGGGGGCACCTGTCCAATCGTGGACACTTGGTGGCAGACCGAGACTGGCGGCCACATGATCACCCCGCTGCCGGGCGTCACCACCACCAAGCCCGGTTCTGCCACCCACCCATTGCCCGGCATCTCGGTGGAGCTGGTCGACGATGCCGGCAATGTCGTGGAGCGCGGCGGCGGCTACCTGACCATCACCGAGCCGTGGCCGTCGATGCTGCGTGGCATCTGGGGTGACCCCGAGCGCTACCGCGAGACCTACTGGAGCGCGTATGAGGGCCGCTACTTCGCCGGGGACGGCGCCAAGATCGACGATGACGGCTACCTGTGGCTGCTCGGGCGTGTCGACGACGTGATGAACGTCTCTGGCCACCGGATCTCGACCACCGAGGTGGAATCGGCGCTGGTCGACCATCCGTCGGTTGCCGAGGCCGCCGTGGTCGGCGCGACCGACGCCACGACCGGTCAGGCCATCGTTGGTTACGTCATCCTGCGCGGCGGCCACGACGCCACCGACGAGCTGCGAGAGGAAGTCCGCCAGCACGTCTCCACCAAACTGGGGGCCATTGCCCGCCCCAAGGCGGTGGTGCTGGTGCCGGACCTGCCCAAGACCCGCTCGGGCAAGATTATGCGCCGCCTACTCCGTGACGTTGCCGAAGGGCGCCAGCTCGGCGACACCACCACGCTCGCCGACGCCGGCGTGGTGGACGAGATCCGCACCCGCGCGGCCGAAGCCCCGAGCGAAGACTGAGCTACGACGCCTCGCTTCTCCGGCTTCGAGGTCACTGACGTGCATCACGACGGTCACTTGCCGGATCGACGCCGTGCGTGCGCGGCGATGGATGTCCGGTGAGCCCGTGGTAACCGAGCAGGACGACTGGCCGTCGTACTGGTGGTGGCGGGCCGATCCAGTGCCGCCCGGCGATTGCGTCATCGTCGACATTGACGGCGTGCTGGCCGACGCTGCGCACCGCCAGCACCACCTGGACGGCCCCTGGCGCGACTGGGATTCGTTCTTCGCCGACGTCGGCGGCGACGACGTGCTCGAAGAGGTGGCCGAGCTGCTGGTACTGCTGGTCCCCAAAATGGTGGTGGTGGCGCTCACGTCACGGCCGACATGGGTATCCGACGCGACCCTCACCTGGCTGGTACAGCACAAGGTCCGTTGGGACCTGCTCATCATGCGGCCGATGGGCGACTTCCGCCCCTCGCCCATGTTCAAGAGCGACCAGACCATTGCCTTGCAGGAACAGGGCTTCAACCCCCGCCTCGCCATCGACGACGACATGCGCAACGTGCGCATGTACCGAGACCTCGACCTGCCGACCCTCTACATCGACAGCGGCTACCACCCCCACTGACCTCGAAACGCGGTTTGTGAGTCGGGTCTTCGACCACGGGCATCGAGGACTGGTCCCGTCCAGCGCGCGAGCGAGAATTCCTGCTGATCGTCCTCAGGCAGCGCGGTACCCTGCGGTTTCGAGCGAAACCGGCGGTCCGACATGTCAGACGACACCGACACAAACGGATTGCACTTACCGTCGCTGTCGATCCGCGGTTTCCGCGGCATTAACCGCCTCGACATAGAGCGCCTCGGCCGGGTCACTTTGTTCGCAGGCAAGAACGGTGTCGGCAAGACCACCGTTCTCGACGCAGTTCGCCTTTTCGCGCAACGCGGTCATGTACTCGCGCTTCACGACGTCCTCACACGACACGAAGAAGTCGAAACGAATTCGAATGATGACGATCCCGATGAACGCGCAACGTTCGAAGCCCTCTTTTTTGGCCGCCGACCCTTGCTCGGGAACTGCATTCAAATTGGTTCAGGCACGGCGGACTGCGAGCTGCGGGTGGGTATCGCGGCGGTGCATGAATTGAGCGAAGATTGGCAGAAGCACCTGCGGCAACGCGTACCCGTGCTCGACGGTCCCGTACTGCAGATTTCGTTTTCCGATCACTCCGAGTACCAGCCTGTGTTCGATGAGGACGTCGGAGTTCGGCGCGCCCCTTCGATGCGCCATTGGTCAATGCGACGCGGAATGATGCGGGGCGACTGGCCCGAGGAGGCTGCGCACGTACTCGTGGGTCCTGGTCTCATGGATAGCTGGGAAGTTGCCCTGCTCTGGGATGATGTGGTGGCCACGCCCAACGAAGACATGGCACTTGAGGCGTTGAGCATTGCGTGTGGGCGAGGTGTGGACCGAGTTGCCGCAGTAGCCCGCAAACGCGAATCATTCGGTCGTCGCCTGGTCGTCGGCCTCTCGGGGGGTGATCGGGTGCCACTGCGCAGTCTTGGCGATGGCGCCGCCCGCATCTTCGCCGTGATGGTGGCGGTGGTGAGTGCCGAAAATGGGTTTCTGTTGATTGACGAAGCCGAGAACGGCATCCATCACACGCTGCAGCGTGACTACTGGGCCATGGTGTTGCGCGCTGCACGGAAGTTCAACGTCCAGGTGCTTGCAACGACGCACAGTTGGGATTGCGTCGCTGGGTTTGCGCGCGCAGCCTCGGACGATGAGGAATCGGAGGGCCTCGCGGTCCGGCTAGAAGCCGACGATGACGTGGGCGGCGTACGCGCTGTCGAATACACCGAGCGGATGCTGAAGGTCGCCGCTGAACAAGGCATCGAAGTTCGATAAGAGCTGAGATGTCGATGCTGAATGCTGGACCCCAGCAGGTGCTGCTCGTAGAGGGCGATGATGATGACAGCGTCATCTGGCACCTAAACGACAAGTCCGGGCAGCCCCAGAGTTTCGAGATCGTCAACAAGCGCAGCGTCGAGCAGGTTTTGGGGAGTGTGGCAACCGAGGCCGTGGCACCGGGCCGGACTGCGCTCGGCATCGTCGTGGACGCGAATTCGAATATCGCTGGTCGATGGCAACGCATCGGAGACCAACTGGGAGATGCCAAGATCCGGTTGCCACGACAGCCGGATCCACTGGGCACCGTCGTGCCGCCGAGTCAACCTGGCAAACCGAAGATCGGTGTGTGGTTGATGCCCGACAACGTGAATCCGGGTGAGTTGGAGAACTTCGTCAGCGATCTCATTCCGGCTGGGGACGGAGTGTGGCCGCAGGCACAGAACTACGTGGCACAAGTTCCCGCGGCTGATCGACCGTCGAAGCCGGCGAAAGCCGAAGTCCATGCCTGGCTCGCCGTACGAGCTGAGGGTGACCGTATGGGCACGTCCATTGGTGCAGGAACATTCGATCTCCAGCGACCTGCTGCGCAGGCATTTCTGGACTGGCTGAGGCGAGTCTTCGGCTGACCAATCCAGCTCGACATTCGGCGCCTGGCGAGGCATTTGTATTGCCAGTCGGATTAGCCAGTACGAGCCGATGTGAACGGTTTGCCAGCAAGCAACGAGCGCAGCCATGTGATCGCGGCACCCGCGCCGGATCCTGCGCTGAGCACAACGATCATCGCGACGATGCGGAACCCTGAGTGGTCGGGCCACGTCAACAAGGCCATGAACGCCATAATGATCGCCCCGACGCTCAGAACGAGCGTCGTCCCGATACCTGCCTTCGATGTCCACCATCCGCTGAGCGCGACGCCCTGTCGGCCGCGAGCTGCGGCAGCGACGACCTCGAAGCGTGTACCCATCACGACGCCAACCACGGTGATGACTGCGACGGCGATCACGACCCGGCCGACATCACTTGGGGAAGATTTGACGAAGTCCATCAGATAACCGAAGAGCCCCATTCCTACGATCATCGTGACCCAATAGCCGGCCGACAGTCCCGTGGAGTGCCGTGTCTCGCGCCGCGAGAGGCCCGAGTCTCGAGCGTTCCGGACCCACTGTCTTCGCTTGCGCAAGTTAGGGATGACGCTGACGACGACTACTCCAAGTCCGATGAACCGAAGCGCAGTCGCCGAGCCCGACGAGATTTCGCCTTCTAGGAGCCAACTGCCGAGCATCATGGCAACCCCGACCCAGATACTGACGAGCACCCAACGCTGCCGGTTCGGCCGGTGACCGTCGGGCGGAACTGACAGCATGAGCCGATGGTATCTACGGCGTTGGTGATCGGAGGCACGGGGCCGACGGGTCCCGGCGTCGTCAATGGCCTGATCGAACGCGGATACGAGACGAAGATCCTGCACACCGGGCGCCACGAGGTGGACACGATCCCGCCGAGCGTGGAGCACATCCACACGAACCCATTCCGCGCCGCCGAGGTCGAAGCAGCACTCGACGGTGCCACGTTCGATGTCGTCTATGCGATGTACGGGCGGTTGCGCGACTTGGTGCCATTCTTCGCCGGTCGCTGTGGGCAGTTCATTGCCGTCGGAGGAGTGCCGGCCTACAAGGGCTTTGCCCGCCCCAAGCTCAACTGGCCGCCCGGCATGCTCGTGCCGATCCGTGAGACCGCCGAGCGCGCCGTCGACGATTCCAACGACAAAGTGGCCAAGATCGTCGCCACCGAGGACATCGTCTTCGACCATCACCCCAGCGCCACCATCTTCCGCTACCCACTCATCTACGGACCGGGCCAGATCAACCCTCGCGAGTGGCTGATTGTTCGGCGCATCATCGATGGTCGCAGGCGGGTCATCATCGCCGATGGCGGTCTCACCCTGCGCACCGCCGCCTACGGCCCGAACGCCGGGCATGCGCTCACCCTGGCCGTGGACCGTCCCGAGGTGGCTGCCGGCAAGGCGTACAACATCAGCGACGAGCACGTCCTCACGGCTCGTCAGACGGTCGAGATCATCGCCGCCGCGCTCGATGTCGAACTCGACATCGTGAACCTGCCCGAAGACCTCGCCACCCCGGTCCGACCGTTCCTGGGCGGAGAGCACTCGCTTCACCAGATGACCGGCCCTGACCTGCTCATCAGCGAACTCGGCTACCGCGACCTGGTGCCTGCCGTTGAAGCCATCGCCCTGACGGCCCGCTACCTGCGCGACAACCCCATCGAACGAGGCAGCATCACCGAGATGCGACTGCAGGACCCCTTCGACTACGACGCCGAGGACGCGCTCATCGACGCCTACCGGGCTGCGGTCGGCCGCGCCAGCGAGCTCGCAGCCAACTATGACCCCGAGTTCAGGGACCGCTACGCCCCGGGCTCTGACGACTGGCGCCTGGTCGAAGCGAAGAACTGACCAGCACCCACAGCGGCGCCGGCACTGTTGCTCACGACCACTTCGAAGCTGGTCGTCATTAGCCTGAATCCCGACCGGCGCATCCACCGCGGAGCGACGGAAAAGAGGCAGCGAACAAAGTGCGCAACACGGCCAAGACCACCGTTCTTCTTGCTGGCCTCGCCGGCCTGATCCTGTGGATCGGCAGCTTCTGGGGCCAAAGCGGCCTCATCATCGCCGTCATCATCGCCCTGGTCATGGTGGGCGGCAGCTACTGGTTCAGCGACAAGCTGGCGATCCGCTCCGCCCGGGCTCAGGAAGTCCAGCCGCATCAGCTCCCTGAGTACCGGACGATCATGCGCGAGCTCACCGAGCTGTCCGGCCTGCCCATGCCCCGGCTGTATGTCTCGCCCGACCCGCAGCCCAACGCCTTCGCCACTGGCCGCAATCCGCGCAACGCGGCGGTGTGCGTCACCGAGGGGCTCATCCGCCACCTCAGCTGGTACGAGATCCGCGGCGTGCTGGCGCACGAGATGGCCCACATCCGCAACCGGGACATCCTCATCGGCTCGGTGGCCGCAGCAGTCGCCACAGCAATCACGTTCGCAGCCCGCATGGCGTCATTCGCCTTGATCTTCGGGGGCGGCGGACGCGACAACGACCGCAACCCGTTCGGCGAGATCCTGCTCATCATCCTTGCGCCGATCGCCGCGATGCTGCTGCAGATGGCCATCAGCCGCAGCCGCGAGTACCAGGCAGACCGCACCGCAGCCCGGATGATCGGCGACGGGGAGCCACTCGCGCAAGCGCTTGCGAAGCTGGACGTGGCCTCGAAAACGGTCCCTAGCCTGGCCGACCCCAACCAGGCCCAGATGTACATCGCCAACCCGTTGGCCAGCCGCCGGATGGGCTTCAAGGGGCTGTTCACCACGCATCCGCCGATGGAAGAGCGCATCCGCCGCCTGCGTGACGGTTCCTGGCAAGAAGCGATCTGAACCGGCTTTCTCGACCGGCGAGCTGAGACGGCGAGCTGAGACGGCGAGCTGAGACGGCGAGCTGAGACGGCGAGCTGAGACGGCGAGCTGAGACGGCGAGCTGAACTCGGGCGTCAGTCCCGGAAGTTCTCGAACTGCAGCGGCACGTCGAAATCGCCAGCCTTGAGCTCGGCGATGACCGCCTGCAGATCGTCCCGCTTCTTCGACATCACCCGCAGCTGATCGCCTTGGGTCTGCGACTGCACGCCCTTGATGCCCAGCCCCTTGATGAACTTGTTCAGTTCCCGGGCCCGGTCCGATGAGATGCCTGCTTGCAGAGCGGCTTCCTGGCGAACTGTCCCACCGGAGGCCTCCTCGACGTTGCCGTAGTGGACGGCCTTCAAGCTGACCTGGCGGCGCACGAGCTTCTCTTCGAGCACGACCCGCATCGCCGTAAGCCGATCTTCAGTGCTTGAGCGCATGGCGATTGCGCCTTCGCCCAGCTCCACGGCACTGCCGGTGTCGCGGAAGTCGTACCGGTTGGCGACCTCGCGGGAAGCCTGATCCACGGCGTTGCGGATCTCCTGCATGTCCACTTTGGAAACGACGTCGAATGAAGGCACAAGCGCAAGCTACCGACGCGAATCAGGCAGCAGACCGTGGGTCTTGTGGTGCTCTGGGCCTTACCGACGGTGTCGCGTGCGCCGGTAGCCTGCCCACCTCTGGGGTCGGTGCCCGAGCGGACAAAGGGAGCGGGCTGTAAACCCGTCGGCTACGCCTACGGAGGTTCGAATCCTCCCCGGCCCACCAGTGTGATTCAGCGGCCGGCGGTGAAGCCGCCGTCGATGGGGTAGAGGCTGCCGGTGATGTAGCTGGCTTCGTCGGAAGCCAGGAACGCCACCAGCGCAGCGACTTCGTGGGGTTCGCCGTAACGCTGCACGGGCAGGCGTTCGGCGAATCTCTTGCGGATGTCGTCAGCGTCGTCGCCACCGATGTAAGCCTCCAGCGACCGCATCATGCGCGTCTCAATGGGCGCAGGGCACACGGCGTTGACCCGCACGCCAGAAGTCGCCAGTTCCAGCGCGGCCGACTTGGTGAGCCCGGCGACAGCGTGCTTGCTCGCCGAGTACGGAGAGATGCCCCGGGAGCCAAGCAGGCCAGCCACCGATGCCGTGTTCACGATGGACCCGCCGCCGCTTGCGATCATCGCCGGGGCGGCGTACTTGATGCCGAGCCACACGCCGCGCACGTTGACCGCAATGACTTGGTCGAAAGACTCTTCGGAGTACTCGATCATCGGGGCGTAGGTGCCCTCGATGCCTGCGTTGTTAAACAGGACGTCGACGCGTCCGAAGGCCTCACGGGCAGCGTTGACGTAGCCGGCGACTTGGGCGGAATTGGTGACGTCGGCGGGCACGGACAGCGCTGTGCCACCAGCGCCTTCGATCGCTGCCACCGCGGCGCCAAGGTCGGCAGAGGCCAAGTCCACAGCCACCACCGACGCCCCTTCTGAGGCAAACCGGGCACAAGCCGCCAGTCCGATCCCTCCGGCCGCTCCCGTCACAATCGCCACCCGACCCGTGAACCTGCTCATCAATGAGCTCCCTGTCGTCGATCCAAGGATCCCGCCGACCGTACTGCCGCTATCAGACCCGCGTTGGCCTAGTCGGCGTGACGGCAGAGGACCATGCGTGTGGGGGAATACACCATCACGAGCTTGCCGTGCTGGTTGAAGACCTCGTTGCGGGTGGTCACGATGCCGCGGTCGCCCCGTGAGGTGAGTCGGGCCGCGGTGACCTCGGCGACCACCTGCAGGGTGTCACCGACGAACGTGGGCCCCTTGACTTCGACAGTGGCGCCCAAGTAGGCCACTCCGGTGCCGGCAATGGCGCCGCCACTGATGATCAAGCCCTCAGCCAGCGACATCACCAGGCTGCCCGGCACGAGTCTCCCGTCATAGCCGGCACGCTCGGCGGCGGTGGCATCCAGGAAGAGCCCCTCGGCGAAGCCGAACTGCGTGGCGTACACCACTAGGTCGGTTTCGGTGATCGTTCGGCGGCTTGTGCTCCAGCGCTTGCCGACGGGTTGCTCGTTGAAAGTCCAGCCCCGATGCGGCCGAGGCGGGAGTCCGGGGATCGCCCCCGAACCACTGCTGCTGCTCTGATCGTCGCTCATGTCGCCTCCTCGCCCTGAGTCTGGCAGTGCGGTGCACCCATCGTGTTGACTTGGTGCTGACGACAGGGGACGACGATGAGCGACACAGTGCTTGATCGATCGGGGCTTGATCAACCGAGGCTTGATCGACCAGCTCAACCGATCGTCGACGAAGAAACCATCGAGCGGTTTCGCGCCGATGGTGTCGTCGTACTCCGCAATGTTGTCGACGCCGAATGGGTGGAGCGACTGCGCGAGGGCGTCGCGCAGGAGATGGCGAACCCGAGTCCGACTGCACACGCCTATGAGTCGACCGGTTTCTTCGGTGGGCTGGACCTGTGGCGGTTCCGTTCGGTGTTCGAAGAGTTCGTTCTCCGCTCGCGTTTGGGCGAGTACGCGTCGGCCATGTTCGGCTCGCCGACGGTGCGCATGTACTACGACCAGCTCTTCGTCAAGGCACCTGGCGCGAGCCAGCCGGTGCCGTGGCACAACGACCAGCCTTACTGGCCGATCTCGGGACGCCAGGTGATGTCGTTCTGGATCGCCCTCGACGAGGTAGACGCCACCAGCGGCCGGGTCGAGTACGTGCGGGGTTCGCATGCCTGGGACCGCTGGTTCCAGCCCCGCACCTTCGCACCGACCAACGCTCACGACTACACGCAGAACCCTGACTACGAGCCCGCGCCCGATGTCGAGGCTGACCGCGACGCCTACGACATCGTGTCGTTCGATCTTCAGCCGGGTGACGCCATCGCGTTCTGGGCGATGATCCTGCACGGTTCGCGGGGCAACTCGAACCCCGGCCGCGCCCGCCGGGGCTACGCCGTGCGCTACATCGGCGACGACGTCCGCTACGACCCCCGCATCGGCACGGCCGACGCGCTGCACTATGCCGAGCTGGAACCCGGCGCGCCGATGGCGACCGACCACTACCCGGTCGTCTGGCCCCGCCCGGTCTGAGCGGCCACGCCGTCAGTCCGACGGCGCTCGGCGAGCCGCCGGATTCCACCCCTTCCACGAACTGAACAGGAGCTCTCGTGCACAAACACGCTTCGACCGCCCAGATTGACGCCGTTGCGGAAGGCGACCCCGACGAGCCGGTCGTGATGCTCAATCTGTTGCGCTACCGCGAGACCGCAGAATCGGGCTATGGCGTCGACGGCATGTCCGGCGAGGACGCCTACCGGGAATACGGACGCCGCTTTGCCGAGCTGCACCCACGCTTCGGTGGCGAGCCGATCTGGATGGGGCATGCCGGGCACACGGCGATCGGCCCGAACTCGGAGCAGTGGGACATTGCCATCCTGGTTCGCTATCCCACGCGCGTCCAGTTCGTTGCGATGTTCCGCGACCCTGACTACTTGGCCATCGCGCCTATCCGCGCGGCAGCGCTGGAAGATTCCCGCATCATCGAGACCACCCAGCTTCTGCCAAGGGTCTGAGCGCGACGGCAGCTCCGCCGACCCTGGGCTGTCAGCCGATGCGGACTGCTACGCGTTGACTAGAGCGCTGTTGTGGCTGCCGATGGTGCCGGACTGCATCGTCACGGCGACCTGAAGCACCGCGTCGCTGCCGCCGGCGAAGTTCTCACCGAGACTATCACTCATGGCGAACATATCGATCCCCTTGGCCCCGTAATCACGGGTATGAGGCCGAAATGAGTGCGGGCGCGATGCCGCTCAGCATGTCCGCGGGCACGCGTTGCTCACAGGGTCCAGAATGACGAAATGGACGATGCGAATGAAGCGACGAGCAGTGCACTGACACCGTCCGACGAGACGCTGATCGACCGATTGGGGGCTCGCGGCATCGAGCCGATGGAACCGATCATCGCCAGCGTCGCCGTGGTGGCCCCGCCTGCCGACGTCTGGGCGGCCATCAGCGAGTCCGGCAACCTCACCAACATTCACCCGTTCTGCGAGCGCAATGAGGTGAAGCGCTGGGACGGTACACGCAGCCGCGATCACGTCTACTACTACAGCGGCGTTCACTACCAGCGCGAGTTCCTCGACTGGTTCGACGGCGCCGGTTACGACCTGGTGCTCGGCCCGCCACAAGCCCGCACTGCGCTCGTCCGTTGGCGCATGACCGAGCCGGCGCAGAGTAGGACGTCGGCGGACAGCGCCGGATCACCCGGGTGCGAGTTCACCATCAAGGTCGTGGCACTGCTGCGCGACGACGTGCCGGCCGCTGAGCGAGACCACTATGCCGAGCACATGATCCGGCGAGCGCTGCCGTCATATCTCGACTCGGTCGTGCGCGGCACGGCGTTCTATGCCGAGACCGGCACACCCGTCACGAAGAACCAGTTCGGCACCCACCCCATCTACTCGCCAGCCGACTGATTGCGCCGGTGCCCCGCAGCGCCACCAAACCGACCCGCGCCGAGAACGCGCCGGCCAACGCTGAGCGAAGCCGAGAGGGGACTACTAAGTTCGCCCGGCATGGGTGAATTCTGTTATTCGGAACGCGACGGGCACCTGTTCGTCGTGACGATCAACCGGCCGGAGCGGATGAATGCACTGCACCCGCCGGGCAATGCCGAGATGTCGGACCAGTTCGACGAATTCCAGAACGACCCGGATCTCTGGGTCGCGATTGTGACCGGCGAGGGTGACCGGGCGTTCTGCGCAGGCAATGACTTGAGGTACCAGGCCGAGGGTGGTGATCGTTCGGCTATGCCGTCGTCGGGTTTCGGCGGATTGACGTCGCGCTGGGACCTCGACAAGCCAGTGATCGGAGCCGTGAACGGCGTAGCGATGGGCGGCGGCTTCGAGATCGCGCTGGCCTGCGACATCATCGTCGCATCGGAGAACGCGCTGCTGGCGTTGCCAGAGCCGAAGGTCGGTCTCGCTGCGCTTGCGGGTGGCGTTCACCGGCTGCCGCGACATATCGGGCTGAAGCGGGCCATGAGCATGATGCTGACCGGCCGCCACGTGCCCGCAGCTGAGGCTAAGGAGTTGGGCATCGTCGCCGAGGTGGTCCCCCAAGGCGAGGCGTTGGCATGCGCCCGCCGCTGGGCCGAGATGATCCTCGAGTGCTCGCCGATGTCCATCCGCGCGACCAAGCAGGCCGCGATGCAGGGCCTCAACGAGGCCAGCGTGCGAGCCGCGCATGAAGGCCGGTACGAGGCGGTGCGAGCCATGAACAGCAGCGCCGACTACATCGAGGGCCCGCGCGCATTCTCCGAGAAGCGCCCACCCCAGTGGCAGGGCCGCTAGCGGATGTTCGCAGGCCTGGGCCGAGTCAATTGACGCCGGGCACCCAGCTCGTGCCGGCCAGCGGCACCTTGGCCATGGCGGCAGCCTCGACTGTGAGCGCAGCGAGGTCTTCGGGTTCCAGGTTCAGGACGTGGGACTTGCCGTTCGCGCGGGCCAGGATCTGCGTCTCGATAGTGAGCACCTGCAAGTAGTTGGCCAGGCGCCGCCCGGCCAGCACCGGGTCGAGCCGGGCCGACAGCTCAGGGTCTTGGGTGGTGATGCCGGCCGGGTCGGTGCCGGCTTGGAAGTCCTCCCAGAAGCCAGCTGAGGTTCCTAGCGCCTGGTATTCGGCTTCATAGGCGGGGTCGTTGTCGCCGATGGCGATCAGTGCAGCAGTGCCGATTGACGCAGCGTCGGCGCCCAGCGCCAGTGCCTTCGCCACATCCGCGCCCGAGCGGAAGCCGCCTGCTGCGATGAGCTTCACCTCACGGCGGTGAACGCCGAGCTCGCGCAGGGCCCGTACGGCTTCGGGAATCGCAGCGACCGTCGGGATGCCGACGTGCTCGATGAACACGTCCTGTGTCGCGGCGGTGCCGCCCTGCATGCCGTCGACCACCACCGCGTCCGCGCCGGCCTTCACCGCCAGCGCTGTGTCGTAGTAGGGGCGGGCCGCGCCCACCTTCACGTAGATCGGCACCTTCCAGTCGGTGATCTCGCGCAGCTCGCCGATCTTGATCTCCAGGTCGTCGGGACCGGTCCAGTCAGGATGCCGGCACGCCGAGCGCTGGTCGATCCCGGTGGGCAGGGTGCGCATCTCGGCAACCCGTTCGGTGATCTTCTGGCCGAGCAGCATTCCGCCGCCGCCCGGCTTGACGCCTTGGCCCACCACTACCTCGATGGCGTCCGCCGCTCGCAGATCGTCCGGGTTCATGCCGTAGCGAGACGGCAGGTACTGGTAGACGAGCACCGACGAGTGCTCGCGTTCCTCGGCGGTCATGCCGCCGTCGCCGGTGGTGGTGGAGGTCCCCGCCGCCGACGCGCCCCGGCCGAGCGCTTCTTTGGCTTGGGCCGACAGCGAGCCGAAGCTCATGCCGGCGATGGTGACCGGGATCTTCAGGTGCACTGGCCGCTCGGCCCGGTCCTCGCCGATCACCACATCGGTGCCGCAGGCCTCGCGGTATCCCTCCAGCGGGTAGCGCGACATCGACGCCCCGAGGAACACGAGGTCGTCGAGGGTGGGCAGGTGGCGCTTGGCCCCCCATCCCCGGATGCGGTAGATGCCGGTGTTGGCAGCCCGACGGATCTCGGCGATCACGTTGCGGTCGAACGTGTACGACTCGCGCAGGTGCCAGTAGTCAGGGTCAGTGTTGGCGAGAGGCGCCGAGTTGCCGGTCGGTGTGGGGCCGCCGTTCGGTGTCCCAGCCGGTGTCCCAGTCATCGGATGGCCGTCGCCGTGCCGGCTGCGGCGGCCGCATGCAGTGCGTCCACGTCGTCGATGATGAAGTTGTAAAGGCGCCGGGCCGAGCCGTAGCGGCGAAAGTCGCCGGCGTTAGCCCCATCGGTCGCCCCGCCAGCCGCGGCCAGCAGCCGGGCCAGCGTGTCGAGATGTTCGGGCCGCATCTCCTTGGGTACACAGTCCGCGCCCAGCGACTCCACGTCGCCCCGTACAAAGATCTGCGCCTCGTAGATGGAGTCGCCCAAGTCCGCCGCAGCATCGCCACACACCACCAGGTTCCCGGCTTGGGCCATGAACGCACTCATGTGGCCGACGTTGCCGCCTACCACGATGTCGACGCCCTTCATGGAGATGCCACACCGGGCGCCCGCATTGCCCCCCACAACCAGGAGGCCACCGCAGCCCGTCGCGCCCGCTGACATGGTGGCGTTGCCGGTGATGCGCACCACCCCGGACATAATGTTCTCGGCCAGCCCAGTGCTGGCATTGCCCTCCACCAGGATCCGGCCGCGCTGGTGCATGCCAGCGCAGTAGTAGCCCACCGAGCCGCGCACCACTACGTCGATCGCGGCAGCGATGCCGCACGCAACCGCATGGGCGCCGCGGGGATTGACAATCTTGAAGGACTCTCCGTCGGGGGCGTTGTGCAGTGCCTGATTGAGTTCTCGCCGGCTCACCTCGGCGAGATCGAAGACGCGCGCGGCCCCGCTCATGCCGCCCGGCCCCTCACGCCGCCAGACTCCACGCGTAGATGCGGGCCGGCTCCGGCTCCCATATTTCGGCATCGGTCGCGCCGGGCAGGCGCGCAATGGCTCGGTACTCCGACGACATGGCCACCCAGTCGTCCGTCTCGGCCACCACCGCAGGCTTGCAGGCGATGGGGTCGCGCAGGATGGCGAATCCGTCGGCCACGCCAATCGCAAACGTGTAGAAGCCGTCCAGGTCGCCCAGCGCACCCTCAAGTGCCTCGGAAATGGTGTTGCCCGAGCGCATCCGCCACGACAGGTAGCCGGCCGCCACCTCGGAGTCGTTCTCGGTCTGGAACGATTCGCCCTGGGCCTCCAGGAATCGCCGCAACCGGTTGTGGTTCGACAGCGATCCGTTGTGCACCAGGCAGGTGTCTGCGCCGGTGACGAACGGGTGCGAGCCGTTGGTGGTCACCGCCGACTCGGTGGCCATGCGGGTGTGGGCCAAGGCATGGGTGCCGGTGCGCCCGGCAAGGTCGTAACGCTCGGCCACCAGGTGCGGGTCGCCCACCGCCTTGTACAGCTCGATCTGGTCGCCGTAGCTCAGCACCGACGCGCCCGCCACGTTGTCGATGATCCATTGGCGGACGGTGCGGCCATCGCCGCCAGTGGTGAACACGGCGTGGTCGTGCACCGCCCGTACCGTCACCTCAGCGTCCAGCACCACTTCCAGCGCGGCCGCAACCGGGCCCCAGTCCACCTCGCGCCCCTCGGCCAGCACGGTGACACGGGTGCGACCGTCGGTGCCCGGGTCGTAGACGGCGAACCCGGCACTGTCGGGGCCGCGGTCGCGCATTTCCCGCAGCATCACTGCCGTGAGCCGGCCCAGCTCGTGCCGGTGGGTCTCGGTTTTGCAGAACAGGCCCACGATGCCGCACATGGCGCTCCTCCGCCCGACGGTCCTCGTCGCCGTCAGTCCAGCCCCGAACCGTAGCGCCCAGCCAAATTCGGCCACGCCGTTGAGTACTGTCGGCGGCGGGACAGCGCTCAGGTCGGGCCGATGAGGGTTCGGACAGTGAGGGCACGATCACAGGGGGAACGCCATGAGCAACGGCACTGACGCAGTCGACGAGATCCGCAGCCGAGCCGAGGCCGAGGGCGTGGAGTTCATCTACGCCATGTTCGTGGAGATGCACGGAAAGCCGTGCGCCAAGCTGGTGCCGATCAGCGCCTTGGACGGTCTGATGAGCGACGGAGCCGGCTTTGCAGGCTTTGCGGCTGGCCCGATGGGCCAGGACCCCTCCAGCCCCGACATCCTGGCCCTGCCCGATCCGTCCTCGTATACACAGTTGCCATGGCAGCCGAACGTGGCCGCAATGCAGTGCGATCCCACCGTGGAGGGCGAGCTGTGGCCATATTCGCCCCGGGTGATCCTGCGCCGGGCGCTTGAAGCGGCGGCCGAGCGCAACCTCGTGCTGAAGTGCGGCGTGGAGGCCGAGTACTCGCTGGTGGTGCGCAACGACGACGGCTCCATCTCGGTGGCCGACGAACGCGACAACATGACGCTGCCGTGCTACGACGCCAAGGGCCTCACCCGAATGCTGCCGCACCTGGTGGCGGTGTCGAAGAACCTCGACGCCATGGGCTGGGGCAACTACGCCAACGACCACGAGGACGCCAACGGCCAGTACGAACAGAACTGGCTGTACTCCGACGCGCTCACCACTGCCGATCGGCTGATCCTGTTCCGGCTGATGGTGCACACCCTGGCTCAGCGCGATGGCCGCTACGCCACGTTTATGCCTAAGCCCTTTGCTGACAAGACCGGCAACGGGCTGCACACCCATCTGAGCCTGTGGACTGCCGACACGGACGAGCCTCTGTTCATCGGCGGCAGTGGCGGCGGGCCCGACACCAAGGGACTGGGCCTGAGCGACCTCGCCTACAAGTTCGTGGGCGGGATCACCCGCCACGCCCGCTCGCTGGTGGCGGTGGTCTGCCCGATCGTCAACTCCTACAAGCGCATGGGGGTGGGCGCACCCACCTCAGGAGCCACCTGGGCACCGGCGTACGCGGCGTACGGCGGAAACAACCGCACGCAGATGATCCGCATCCCCGAGCCCGACCGGATCGAGATACGTCTGGGCGACGGCGCCGCCAACCCGTACCTGATGTTCGCGACGTACCTGGCCTGCGGGCTCGACGGCATCGACAACGACATCGACCCGGGCGATCCGAACACCGACAACCTGCATGCCCTGTCTGCCGAAGAGGTGTCAGCCAAGGGGATCGAGGTGCTGCCGCCCACCCTGCTGCACGCCGCCGAGGAACTCGCTTCCTGTGACGTCATCGGCGCCGGGCTGGGGGACACCGCCGAGGGTCCTTATCGCGACTACTTCGTGAAGGTAAAGAAGGACGAGTTCCTTGCTCACCACAGCGTGGTCACCGCTGGCGAGGTCGACCAGTACCTCACGCTGTTCTGAGGGGAGAGCCATGAGCGCAACAGATATGGCGGCAGAACGGGCTACCGAGCGCGCTGTCGCGGTCGCAGACGCGATGGACGACATCGCCAAGATCGACGCGCACGGCCGTGAGCACGGCGGTATCGACCGTGGCGGGGTTGAGCGCATCCGCGAACGGCTGCTGCAGCTGGCCGAGCGCGACGACCTGTTCCCGCTCGAGGACTTCCCGCCGCCGACCGAGGGGCGCAGCACCCGCATGTACCGGATCGCACAGAACGACGACGACGAGCTGGCGCTGTATGTGCAAAGCGTGCGCGACGGCACCGCCGCGCCGCCGCACGAGCACACCACGTGGGCGGTGATCGTGGGCATGCGCGGCCAGGAGCTGAACCGCTTCTACGACCGGTGCGCCGGCGAGGGAGAACCGCAGGCCGTCCGTGAGGTCATGGTCGAACGCTGCACCGGCGTGGCAATGCTGGGCCACGATCTGCACTCGATCCATATCGAGGGCGCGTCGACCAACTTCCACTGCTACGGCTTGGCGCTGGAACGGCTCAAGGGGCGACGGTTCTGGCACGCCGACCAGGGCGAGTGGCGTGAGTACTACGACGTGGGTCACATCGTCGAAGCCCGCCCGAGCCATCGGTCGACCGCCGTTGCCTGAGGTACGCATGCGCCCTGGCGCAGCCCCGACCCGGAGAACTTGATGGCTGACGTCCGCGCCGTGACGGCGGCTGAGCTGATGGAGCGGCACCGCGGGTTGCTGCGCCGCGACGGCACTGAGTTGGCGCTGGTGGATGCCCGCGAGCCCACGGAGTTCACCCGCCGGCACCTGCTCTATGCCGCGAACCTGCCGCTGAGCCATGTGGGGCTCGAAGTTGCGGCGCGCATCGGACGGCCAGGTACATCGGTCGTGGTGTGCGACGACGGTGGGGGAGAGGCCGCGGCGGCGGCGCTGGAGCTCACCGTGCTCGGTTACACCGACACCGCGGTGCTCGACGGCGGCATCGACGCCTGGGCGGCTGCAGGTGGCGAGCTGTACTCGGGCATCAACGTGCCGTCGAAGCTGTTCGGCGAGTTGGTCGAAGGACACTTCGGCACTCCGCATGTGACCGCTGAGGAGCTCTCGGGCTGGCTGGTCGACGGTCGGGACTTGGTGGTGGTGGATTCGCGCACCCGCCGGGAGTTCAACCGCATGAGCATCCCGACCGGCCGGTCGTGCCCGGGCGGCGAATTGGTGCGCCGGGTCCACGAACTGGTCGACGACGGCACCACGGTGGTTGTGAATTGCGCCGGGCGGACCCGCAGCATCATGGGAGCGCAATCGCTGCGCTCGGCTGGGCTGGAGCGAGTCGTGGCGTTGAAGGACGGCACCATGGGATGGGAGCTGGCTGGGCTGCAGCTGGAGCATGGCTGCGACGAGTTGGTTCCCGAGCCGGGCGTTGGCGGGCGACAGCAGGCGCTCGCAGCGGCTGGGGCAGTGGCCGAACGGTGCGGCGTGCGCACGATTGACCGCGACCAGCTGGGGGTCTGGCTGGCCGAGAGCGACCGCACGACGTACTTCATGGATGTACGCACACCCGGGGACTACGCCGCCGGGCACCTGGCGGGAGCGCTGTGCGCACCGGGCGGCCAACTCGTCCAGGCCACCGATGAGTACCTGGTGACCCGAGGGGCGCGGGTGGTATTGGCTGACCACGACGGCATCGGCGCCACCATGTCGGCCTCGTGGCTCATCCAGATGGGCTGGGACGCCTGGGTGCTCGAGCCCGATTGGCTGGACGAGCCAGGGTTGGTGACCGGCAGCAACGACGACGCTGAAGCAGCGCGCCGCTCACGTCAGCCGCCGCTGCCCTACGACCCCGAAGACGCCGAAGTGGCCCGAGCCGCCATGCAGGCCTACCTCGACTGGGAAGTGGCCCTGCCCGACCAGTACGCCCGCGACGACCTGGTCGAATTCCGTTTCTGTTCGTGATCCGTCCGCGTCTACGCTGGCGTCATCGCGCGATGCGAGCGGGACGGCCCCGGGCGCACGGCTCTATGAGATAGCCCGGGTCCGTCCCGCCGATCGCGCAACGTAGTTCTTGCGCACTATTGGTGAATCTCGATTTATTTCGAGCTACCCCAAACAGCGGCGGCTCTTATAGACCCGCGTAGCGCTGGATGGTCTCGGCCCACGAGCTGGCGTCGTCGGGCGTGGCGATCACGGTCTGCAGACCGGCCATTGGTGACACCGGCACCGCGATCCGGCTGACCCCCCGACGGGCGAGTTCCGGTATCTCATCGAGGTCCGCAGGCACTGACACCGTGATCTCCAGCGCATCGGGATCCCGTCCGTGCTCTACGGCGGTCTGGCGGGCCAAGTCGATGAGGTCCCAGGGCGCACCGCGGGCGGGGAAGTAGCCGTCACCGAGCCGCCCCGCCCGTCGCGCAGCAACTTTGGAATCGCCGCCCACGATGATCGGCACCGAGCCGTTCACCGGCTGCGGCCGGCAGTACGCGGCATCGAAGTTCACGAACTCACCCCCGAATGTGGGCCGGTCGGCCGACCACAGCTCTCGCATCGCGGCCACGTACTCGTCGGTGCGCCGTCCGCGGTCGTCAAAGTGATCGCCGACGCCGATGGCTTCGAATTCCTCGCGCATCCATCCCACACCGATGCCCAGCAGGACCCGGCCGCCGGACATGTGGTCGAGCGTGGCGATCTGCTTGGCGCACACCACCGGACTGTGCTGGGGCACGATCAGGATGCCGGTGGCGAAGTTGATGGTGGACGTGATCACCGGCCATGTAGGCCATCCACATCAGCGGATCGGGCAGCAGCAGGTCCTCCACGCCGCCGGCCATCTTGCCGTCAGGGCTGTAGGGGTACTGCGACTGGTAGCCCGACGGAATCACGGTGTGCTCCACCGTCCACGCCGACTCGAATCCGGCGGCCTCGCCGGCCTGCACGAGCTCGGTGGCAAGCGCTGTGTCCATGGCGAACTTGCCGGTGTTGCAATACCTGAGCCCGAAACTTCATGCCACTTGTCCCTTCGATGCAGGCCCATCGCTGGGCGCCGAGTCCGCAGTCTCGCGCGCAACCCCGCTCGCCGACCGCTCAACCACTTCCTTCCGGGGCCACGCGGGCCACGGCTTCGCCCATCGGTTCAGCCTCGTGCCCGCAGCGACCGGTGCGGTGTCCCGATCCAATACCGTGCCCTCGTCGCCCGCACCGGGTTCACTGCGCTCACCCGGCCGGCCTTGGAGCACCCATGCCGTTCTTGCCACACGTCTCGGACATCTTCGATCCCTCACGATGGGATGACGTCGACGGTTTCGATTTCACCGACATCACGTACCACCGCAGCACCGAGCAGGGCACAGTTCGCATCGCGTTCGACCGGCCCGATGTGCGCAACGCGTTCCGGCCTCACACGGTCGACGAGCTGTACCGGGCGCTCGACCATGCCCGCATGACGCCCGATGTGGGCTGCATCCTGCTGACCGGGAACGGTCCGGCGCCGGCCGACGGGGGTTGGTCGTTCTGTTCGGGAGGCGACCAGCGCATCCGCGGCCGGGACGGGTATCGCTACGCCGACGGCGAGACCGCTGCTGACATTGATCCGGCCCGCACCGGGCGCCTGCACATCCTGGAGTGCCAGCGCCTCATCCGGATGATGCCCAAGGTCGTGATCTGCGTGGCGAGCGGCTGGGCGGCAGGCGGCGGCCACAGCCTGCACGTCGTCTGCGACCTGACCATCGCCTCGGCCGAGCACGCTCGCTTCCGCCAGACCGACACCAACGTGGCCAGCTTCGACGGCGGCTTCGGCTCGGCCTACCTGGCCCGCCAGATCGGCCAGAAGAAGGCCCGGGAGATCTTCTTCCTCGGCCGCACCTACACCGCCCAGGAGCGTTTCGACATGGGCGATGTGAACGCGGTGGTGCCCCACGCCGAACTGGAGTCGGTGGCGCTGGAGTGGGCGGCCGAGATCGTCTCCCGTTCGCCGACGGCTCAGCGGATGGCCAAGTTCGCGCTCAACCTCATCGACGACGGGCTCATCGGCCAGCAGGTGTTCGCGGGGGAGGCCACCCGGCTGGCCTACGGCACCGACGAAGCCGCCGAGGGCCGTGATGCCTTCCTGGAGAAGCGGGACCCCGAATTCGAGCAGTTCCCCTGGCACTTCTAGGCTGGCAGCGGTCAGAGTTCACCATGTACGAACAAGCGCGCGCTATAACTCGTGATGTGCCGTCAATTGTCACCGCGCTGGCGGTTCTACACGCAACTGCAATTCGTGGCCGCCTATGCTGCGCCGCCGCCTGCCTCAATTTGGGCGGGATCGGCATGACCCGAGGACTGCGATGATGACTCAGCAGATGCCCGAAGCGTTTGTGCCGGTGCTGACAATGCTCCACGAAGCTTCACAGGAGAGCTACGAGGCGCTGCGCGCGGCTGTTGAGGTGCTCGGCAAACCATCGGGCATCGGCGATTTCGCTGATCAGGCAAGCCAGTTAACTGAGATGACAGGCGATGAAGCACAAGCGTTACTGTCGATGCTGCTGTCGACCGTCGCGCGTGCTGAGACGAGCGACTTCGAACTGGACGACCTCATTGACGAGATGGTCGCGTCGGAGAAACTCGCTCTCGAAGGTGATGACCAGCAGCGTCTCGCTGAGAGAGTGCTCCGTCTGGCTGATCGAAGGTCGACCCGCGTCCTGCACAAGAGTCTGGAACTGATGCACGAGCATCACAGTGTTTTCTTGGACGCCCGGATTGTGACCGATATTCGGCCTGTCTTTGGTGGTGACGTATCCGAGGGAATGGATGCGGTTGTGCTGACGCATTCACTCAAGGTTGACTTTGTGCAGGAAGGCCGACGCAAGAGCTTTCATACTGCACTTGACCAATCTGATCTTCGCGTCCTGAAGGACGTGCTTGAGCGAGCGATCGACAAGGCCACATCCCTGAGGGAGTCACTGGAGTCCGCCGGGCTCTCGAATCTCACACTGGAGGCGTGATGGCGCTGGTACAAGCCGAGAAAATCTACGCTCCTCGAGTCCTGAGCGATCAGGAAGAGAACATCCGAGACGACAGCGGTTGGTCGATCGCATCGCGGGACTCAACTCGAAAGCTGCCGATTTACCTTGGTGAGTTCATCCATGAACCGCGAATCAAAGCCGGATTCGACTTCTTCCGAACGGTGAATTCGCCGCGTATAGCTGCGGCGACACTCGCGGCCGAGCGTACGCGGGGCAGCCTGCAGTCACATGCCGACTTCGCAGGCTTGTTGCTTATCGAGAAGGCGCTTCGCCATCGCTGTCAGCGCGGAATCGGCGTCGATCGGCAACACGAGGAACTTGGTCAGCAAGAGGACCCAGGTCTCCGCAAGGCCCTTGATCGGCACATACGGAATCAGCTCGTTTCGATCGCCTCGCACAGCGCTCAGATGTTGGGACGACCCCGACGTCTTGGAAGTCACGCGGAGACTGATCGACAGACTCAGCGTGCTGCTTGACGAGTCCGAGCAAGTGCTCGCGGCCCCGGCACGTCTAAGAGCCGCTGTGCGCCGCCAAGTGCTGGAAGAGCCGATGTTCAGCGAAGACGAAGTCGTTGAGGCCGGCCGTGTCCGGCTGGACATCCGAGACATCGACACATGGCGTGCCGACTCGATGCTGCTGGCGTTGCCCACCGGCGACGGATATCTGTACCCGCAATTCCAATTTGATCAAGACGGCTCTCTCTATGAGGTGGTGCAGCGAGTCAATCAGCACTTGAGGGCAGCAGATGACCCTTGGGGCGTCGCCTCATGGTGGTTCTCAGAGCACGTCCGATTGGGAGGCCGTCCGGCCGACCTAATGCGCACGGCCGTAACCGTCGGCGAGGGCGTGGATTCCTCCGATGATGGGGCTCGCCGTCGAGCCGCTGCTCTGTTTGCGGCGGCGCAGGCGATGACCGGTCCGGTCCGATAGCTGCGCTGACGGGTCGCCAGGTTTTCGCGGCAACCGGCGGAACTCGTACCGATGGGTTCCGCCCAGACACCGCGCACGCAGTCGCTCCCAGCACCGCCGAGTCAATTCAACGGCGCTCCGAATCGTCTCCCGCTGTTGGCCGGAACTCCGCTTTGGCGCGTACACGACGAGGAATACCCTGCCGATGGGTTCAATCCGAATTCGGTTGCCCAAGGCCTAGAGGGCGAGTTTGAGGGAGGCCGCTTCGACTCCACAACGGAGGACCCATACCCGTTTCTCTACGCTGCCGGAGACGACAGTACTTCAGTCGCTGAGAAACTACTTCGAGATCTGCCAGCCGACGAATCCGGAATGCGCGAACTGCCCTCCCAGGCTGTTGCCGGCTTGTGCGTCAGCCGGATCAACGTTGAATCAGATCTTGAGTTAGTCAGCCTACGTTCTGGTCGTGACCTTGCCGCCGTCGGGATTGACACCCGCTTGACCGTCGGGCCATCAACTGAGTACCCCGTGACGCGCAAGTGGTCCGCGGCGATCCGCGAGTGGGCCACTTGGGCACAGGGACTCACATGGCGCTCAGGTCGGGAGCCCGACGGCTTCGCGTTTGTCTTCTTTGGCGACCGCATTCGCTCGGGCGAGATCGGGGCAACGGCGGACTCGGTATGCGGTGCAGACGCATTCGATCTCATCACGCTGATCCTGTCGTCGTACAACGTTGCAGTGCGTGATCAGACGTGACCGCAGCTCGATCCGAATCGCCTCACTTTGGGCGTAGACGCTGCATCAGCGTGACATCGAGCCAGCGGCCGAACTTGCGACCCGACTTCTCGCTCCACGCCGATGAGCTCGAAACCGTGCTTGGCGTGCAGCGCTACTGATGCCGGGCCGGCGTCGGCGATGCGCGCGAAGATTGCGTGAAACCCGTGCTCGTCGGCGAGGGCGACGAGGCTGCCGAGCAGCAGGTCGCCCACGCCGCGCCCCTGGTGATCGCGATGGACGTAGACGGAGTCCTCGACGCTGGTCGAGTACGCCGGCCGAGTCCGGTACGGCGACAGGCACGCCCAGCCCAGCACCGTGTCGTCAGCTGTTGTGTCGTCAGTTGTCTCGGGGACCGCCACGATGCACGGGTAGGCGCCCGAATGGTCTCGCATCCAGGCCGTCTGCTCGGCAGCCGTGCGGGGGACCATGTCGAACGTCGCAGTGCCCTCGGCGACCTCGCGGTTGTAGATCTCCGCGATCGCATCGGCATCGGCCATCGTGGCCAGCCGGATTCGCATGGCAGCGAAGCTATCGGGGGTCCACAGCTACACTCCGGACCCCACAAACCTCCGCGCACATCGCTCGGGATGCGCACGGACGTCGCCCCGTTAGCTCAGTAGGTAGAGCACAGCCATGGTAAGGCTGGTGTCGCCGGTTCGATTCCGGCACGGGGCTCGCCGCGCGAGGTCCCGGCTAGGGCGCATATCGGTGCTATCAGTAGGCTTCGCAAGACACTTTGGCGGGATAGCTCAGTTGGTCAGAGCGCACGGCTCATAATCGTGAGGTCCCGGGTTCGAGCCCCGGTCCCGCTACCACCGGCAGCGGCGGCCGCTTGCGGTCGCCGCCATGATGCGCAGCATCGTGAGGTCCCGCTGCGCCGCAGCTTCGCTGCGGGCATTGGGCACAGTGAGCCCCGGTCCCGCTACTGGATCTGGACGCGACCCAGATTGCTGCCGGTAGCGTGTTGCGGCGGACATTCGCCCAGAAGGCCCGCACTGAGTGTCACCCGCGCATCGCCAGCGATGCGCCGACGCTGAGGGCAGTAGCTCAATTTGGTAGAGCACCGGTCTCCAAAACCGGCGGTTGCGGGTTCAAGTCCCTCCTGCCCTGCGCTTCCGCCAACCTGTTGACCGTCAGCCGGGCGGACCGAACTATGCCCAAGCCCCTGAAATTCTGAGCCGGAGACCTTCCCGATGGCCATGAACCGACGGACACGCCGTCACCTGCAGCGTCAGGGCGAGATGACGGGTGACGGCGCGCCGGCTTCGAGGCGCGAACGGCGTCAGCCTGCGTCGGCCTCGCCGACCACAGAACGGGCCCGGGCCTGCGCAGTTCGTGGGCGAGGTTCGCTCCGAGCTCAAGAAGGTGATCTGGCCGACCCGCGGCGAGATCGTCAACTACTCGATCGTCGTGTTCATCACCATCGTGATCCTGACCGCGATCATTGCCGGCCTCGATTGGATTCTGGGTGAGGGCGTCCTCCGCCTTTTTGATGTGAACTGACGAAGATCTGAACTGACGAACATGAGTGACCTGACCGATACCTCCGCACAACCCGAGACCGACCCGATGGCAACCGCTCGCCGGTTGCTGAGCTCACAGACGGCCACGACCCTGATGGGGCCGGGCACCGAGACCGCCGAAGCCTCTGAGACCGCAGGACAGCGCCGAGGGAGCCACCGATGAGGCGGGCATCTGCCAACGTGCTCACCGAGGACGAGCTGCTCGCCTCCGCCGACGAGCCCGAGGCGAAGCGTGTCTCGCCCTATGACCAGCCGGGCCGCTGGTTCCGTCGTGCACACCCAGTCGGGCTACGAGAAGAAGGTCAAGCAGAACCTCGAAGCCCGCATCGGCACATTCGACATGGAAGAACAGATCCTCGAGGTCGCGATCCCGATGGAGGACGTGATCGAGTTCAAGGCCGGCCGCAAGGTCCGTCGCCAAGAAGAAGGTCTTTCCCCGGCTACCTGCTCATCCGTTGCCGCCCCAGCGACGAGGCGCACCACATGATCCGCAGCACACCGGGCGTCACCGGGTATGCGGGGCCAGGCGGCAAGCCGTCGCCGCTTCGCCGCAGGGAAGTGGAGGCCTTCCTCGCCGAACCCGAAGACGGGCCCGAGGTGCCGCGCCGCACCAAGCCGTCGATGATCTTCGAAATCAACGAGAGCGTGCGCATCAAGGAAGGTCCGTTCTCGGACTTCCAGGGTCAAGTGATCGAGATCAACGAGGAGCAGCTGAAGGTGAAGGTGTTGGTGAACATCTTCGGCCGCGAGACACCTGTCGAACTCGACTTCATCCAGGTCGCAAAGATCTGAGCCGCGCCAGCGGCCGTCAAAGACCTGAACACCTGCGCAGGCAATTTCCGAGGAGCAACCCATGGCAGACAGCCGAGCAAGGTCCGCGAGGCGCAAGAATGTCGTTGCGGTCGTGAAAATCCAGATTCCCGCCGGGCAGGCTTCGCCAGCACCGCCGGTCGGCACAGCGCTGGGCCCGCACGGCGTGGCAATCATGGACTTCTGCAAGGAGTACAACGCCAAGACCGAGAGCCAGCGCGGCACGATCGTGCCGGTCGAGATCACGATCTTCGAGGATCGGACGTTCACGTTCGTGACCAAGACGCCGCCGACATCGGTACTGCTGCGTCAAGCGGCTGGGCTCGAGAAGGCGGCGAACAATCCCGGTCGGGAGACGGTGGCACAGGTCACCGAGGCGCAGGTCGCCGCGATCGCCACCACGAAGATGCCCGACCTCAACGCCCGTGACCTCGACGCCGCCAAGCTGCAGGTGATCGGCACCGCGCAGTCCATGGGCATCGAAGTCAGCCGGCTGAGGCGAACCACAGGAGACCCCCACATGTCAGGGAAGAAGTACGCCGACACCGTCCGTCGCTTTGACCGGCAGATAATGCACGAGCCGAGCCAAGCAATCGACATGGTGCGGAGCTTCGCCACGGCGAAGTTCGACGAGTCGGTCGAGCTGTCGATCCGGCTCGGCGTCGATCCGCGCAAGGCCGACCAGATGGTTCGGGGCACAGTTGCGCTGCCGTCGGGCACAGGCGGCGATGTGCGAGTTGCAGTGTTCGCGCAAGGTGATGCGGCCGCGGAAGCCTCGCAGGCAGGTGCCGATGTGGTGGGCGGCGCCGATCTGGCGGAGCGTGTGGAGGGCGGCTTCACCGATTTCGACGTGGCGATCGCGACGCCCGACATGATGGGCGTGGTCGGTCGCCTGGGCAAGGTGCTGGGTCCGCGTGGGCTGATGCCGAACCCCAAGTCCGGCACGGTGACCCCCGATGTCGGCAAGGCCGTGGGCGAGTTCAAGGGCGGCAAGATCGAGTACCGCACCGACCGCTACGGCAACGTGCATTTGGCGATCGGCAAGGTCAGCTTCAGCGCCGAGGATCTGAACGCCAATCTTGATGCAGTCATGGACGAACTGGCCCGGGCAAGGCCGGCCAGCGCCAAGGGTCGTT